>NZ_JAPPRM010000003.1:0-93295 GCF_026672635.1 Microbacterium sp. SL62 | reverse complement strand
CGTGTCGGATACGCGGAAGCTCAGCTAGACCCGCGATCGTTTCATCCCCTCGAACTAGGCAGCCACACGGCGGCGGACGTCGAGGATTACGCGGCAAAATGGTTCAATCTGAACGCGTCCGAGCTGCAAATGGATGAAGGCGTCACCGTCGAGGACGTCGTCGATGCTTTCCTGCGCGAATCGGCCTCTATTTCCGATCTACGCAGCAACCCTCTTCTGTTGGCCCTCTTATGCATCATCTACCGAGGGCAGAACTACCTGCCGAGGAACAGAATTGGGATCTACGAGAAGTGCACCGAACTTCTGTTCACCACATGGGATAGAAGCCGAGGCCTTAAATACGACTTCACTTTCGACTCGTACCTCGACGACGCCCTCAAGCACCTGGCCCTATGGATGTTCGTTAATTCCGACCAAGATGCCGGCGTGACGGAGACGGAGTTGGTGGCCGAAATCGCCGCCTTCTTCGAAGCGGAAGCGTACGAGACAACCGAGAAGGCGACCGCCGCCGCGAAGTCTTTCATTGGGTTCTGCCGCGGTCGGGCCTGGGTGCTCGCCGAGGCCGGCCTGACGCCGGACGGAGTACCGCTCTTCACGTTTGCCCACCGAACCTTCATGGAATACTACGCGGCCGCCCAGCTCAATCGGAAGTATCCGGAGCCTGAAAAGTTGGCAATGCAGCTTGTCACGCGAGTTTCCAAGAATGAGTGGGACACAGTTGGCCAACTCGCAATCCAAATCATGAATAGGTCGGTCATCAAGGGAGCAGAGCGGGCCATCGCAAAGATGATTTCGTTCTCACATGCTGATGGCAGAACATTCAGCTATCGCGCAAACACTCTTTTCTTCGTAGGGCGATGCCTCACCGACCTCCCACCAGCGCCGGGCCTCTTGCGTCTAGCTTTCCCTCGCTTCACTGCATTGACAGAGAGCTATTACGCGACGCCTTCCTTCGGGGTCTCAACAGTTGAATTGGAAGGCGCGATTGGTTCCCTTTATCGTCAGGACGCAAGCGGAGAGGCTATCCTCCTCTCGGAACTGAGCGCCTACATAGTGGAGGCCCTCGACTCCGGGGTTCGTCGGCGTTTTTGGTCAGCCCTTTTTGTCGCCAGATGCTGTCTCGATCGGCAAAACCTCTCTCCGGACGAACGAACTTTGTTCGAGGACTCTTTTATCAAACCCTGGCTCAATCGGGAGCCCCGGGAATATGAGACGTTGAAGGCTGCATACTTCATGGGGATTCTGTCGCTGAGCGATATCTTTGAGATGTCGGCGTCTGTTGGTGATCGTCTGCTGGATCCGTGGTTGCATAACACCGTGGTCAGCGATGCTGTGCCTCACAACTTTTACTATTCGATGATTTTTCCGATGATTAGCTTCAGTAGTTTGTGGCCAGATTCAGCGGTTGAGAACTACGACGCACGGTCTGCGCGCTGGTTTGGGACGCTTTGCAGCGAAATTGGAATCGCCCTTCGCAACTCCTCGTCGGGGGCTGTTGCATCTAGTGGGCTCGTTGACACAGATTCCGCCCGCCTTAATTTGTCGCATCCGCGAGGCGCCAGGAGCCAAATCTCAGCGAACCGCCGGGTGGCTGCTCTCGTAGCGGCTTGTGTGTTGACGGAGGAGTTCGAGCGGGAGTCGGGAGAGCTTCAAGAAGAGCCTTTTGGGAACACTGCGATAGACGAAGCGCTCAGGGCGCGGGCCACCGGTGCGTGGGAAGATTCCGGGTACTTCGCGTCCATCGATAGCGGCTGGCCGATCCGCCGACGCCTTCAGGACTGGGCTGCACGTATGGATCGTTTTACTGAAGCCGCTTGACTGACCGATATGACGCCGAGCTCAGAGCGCACAGAGGCGATCTTTGAGGCGGAGGCATTGTCCCTGGCGCGCGCAACGACGTCACGTGGCATATCAACGTCAGCGCGCCGGCAGGCCCGACCTGATGAACCGTGGGAGTCCCCGACGTGCTGGTCTCAATGTTCGAGAACATCTCGGTTTTGAATATGACGCTTGGCTTGCGTACCTCGCTCAGAAGACAGTCTGCATCGAGCGAAACAGGGCAAGCCGATAGTAGATATTATGTCAGTTTGCAGGGTTCGCCGTCGGTCTTGAAGGGTCTGTGCCCAGCGTCATTGCACATGTCATTCGTCTCATCGAACGTGTCAACCTCCGGAATCGGAGACATGGCGACCATTCGTTTCACGGGAGATGTCAGCCGGGTAGGCCGTTCACTTACTGCCTATCCGAGCGGTTCGCCACGCCGCCGTTCACTTACTGCCTATCCGAGCGGTTCGCCACGCCGAGAATCGCTGATTAGACGGCAAATCTGCCCGAATCGACGTCGGGCGGTATTGGATTCGCGGGTGGCCTTGATTCTCCGCTTGCGCTTCGGGATGCTTCTGCCATCGCGGGTGACGCGAGATGAAGTAATTCGACGTGGAGCTCATAAGCAACCTCCTGCCCGAAGCGCGCTTCGTTTGCAGGGGCCACGGACAGCAAGGAACGCTGAACGTCGGCGTTGCGGAATTCGGGGCGCTGGCGTCGGAGGATCTCCGTCCAATCTCAACCATCCCCGCCTGGGTAGGAAAACAATCCTACGAAGGGCGCTGGTGGTTCTCGACTACTGCGAGCCATGTCCCGTTCGCCTCCGCCTGGGAACGCGATGTGCTGACCTTGTTCGACTACCTCGGCGATGCCATCGGAGTCGCACGAGATCCAACTTTCGTCATCCCTGCGCGACAGTGCCGCACTCCCCCTCTGCGGCCCTGGCTGCTTGTCGAAACTGAGATTGGCGCGCGCCTTCTACTTCTCCCTCGTGCGGACTCGACCAAATCGGCCGAGCTCACCCTCACCGTGAGACTCTTTGACGGGCGTGGCACCTCGGCACGGTCGGACCTTGAGGAAGCGGCTGCCCGTGTTCCACTAATCGTGCCTGAGTCAGTGACGGCAGACCGTGGCAAGGTGTTCGTCGGCAAGTGTCCACTGTCGCGTGCGAACGGCTCGAGATCTCGCAGACTCGAGCCGACCCGGGTCAGACGACCGACAAGCCGCACGTCGAGGGAGGGTTTAAGCGGATACGCGAAGGCTTCGTCCGATACCTCGCAGGGTACTCCGGCGGCAATGTGCTCGACCGCGGGCAAGATCCGCGTGCGGAGGCGTTGTGGACGCTCGGCGAGGTGCAGCTGTTGCTCGACTTGTGGGTCATCCCGCAGTGGCAGACGCGCCGCAGTCTGGGCTTCGAGTTCCTGGCATGCCTCGTCACTCCCTCTCCCCCAATCAGATGTATGTGGCGCTGTCGGGCACAGTGCCGCAGGTGCCGATGAAACTGACTCGCGACGACTACATTGCACTCCCCCTCGCATGGCGCTCGGTTCAGCCGTACGGAGTTAAATTCGCGGGCCTCGTCTACGATGCTGAAGAGTGACACCCCATGCGCGGCAGGAAGTCCGGCATCGGTGGCGAAGCACGAGGACGTTGGGAAGTTCGACACGACCCCTACAACCTGCGGCAAGTGTGCGTGCGCGCTCAGATGCGCGGCGGGTGGATAACGGCGAGTTGGTCTCTTGCTCCCCGGGTCACGCAGCCGTGGCCGCGATAGACGTCCCCGCGATGGGAGCGCTACTGATCCGTATTCGGCGTCGGCGGGATCTCACCGCCGAAAAACGCGCTGAAATGGTCTGACCCTACGCTGAGCGGCACCTCCGTGCCGCTTGCGTACTCGTCTGAGGAGAACATCCGCACACCGATAGAGCCGTCCCAGAACGCGAGCTCCTTCGGATGGACGATAGGTAGCGCTCCGAAGTCCGCCTCTGTCGGGTGCGGCCACAATCTTAGGGCGCGACCGGAATCGACTTGGGCGTGACTGATTGGCCATCCCGGGTGCCAGACGATCGTTGCGTTAACGCCAGAGAACCCGAACGACCGACTCATGAAGTCCAGGTCTTCACCCTCCACGGCCACTCGCGGCAAGACGATCTTCTGCTTGACGTCCGGCTCGGCGGCTTCGCCGCGAAGAGAACGTCGTGTGATGAAGACTGAGAAGCCGTCAGGCGGGGGACTCCCCGCGCGTAGCCAATCCAGCCATTCTGATCGGACGAAGTCGAGTCCGCTCACTTCAGGATCACGCTGAAGCCCGGGGTGGTCATGGTCGGCCGCCGGATGCGCCGCAAGAATCCCGACCTTCAAGATCCAGCGGGCTAATGTGGCGCACTCGTCCGCCGTCAGCAGAAGTTCATCGCTCGAGTCGCGATGGTCCATCAATCGTCGTACGAGGGGCTTCGCCGGCTTTTCGATCGTCGTGTCGAGTACCGCGTTGCACTGTTCGCATGCTGGAACGTGTACGCCTTGCAGAGAATTGGTAGTGAGCGGGGTCACCTTGTCGCGCTTGGTGTAGGGCACGCCGGCCCGGGAAGTGGTGAAGGGACCCTGTCCATGGAAGTCCCCGATGAACCAATGTGGCCACACGTGTTCGCCAACCCCGACACTCGGCCTCGTGCAGAAAACACAGGTCTGGTTAGGGAAGCGGTTCGCCATACAGCAACCATATGACCAGCGACTCGCCGAACGTCGAGGGTTGGCCACACAAGTGACTTCGGCGTCCCGAGGTCAGCGGCAGCACCGCCGAGCGCGACATCCGATTCGAACCCTCGGCGGTCGATGGCGGGTCAGGCTCCGTGCGACCGTGGGTCAGTTCAGTTGGTCAGATCGGCCTTCGGGAAGAAGTGAGCGCCCCCGCGACGATGCGTGCCGCCTCGTGTGGACGAAACTCATCAGTATCGAAGCCTCGTCGCACGCAAACGGTTCGTGCCCGGGCCGGCAATAGATGGATCTCGTCTGGCACATGCTGGGACAGATCTGATTCGTCGAAGAACTGAGTATAGGGGTGAAGTGCCCCGTCGCTCCGGTCTCGTCGGGACAGAAAGATCGACGGGAAGTCGTCGCCATTCGCGGACAAGTCGACCCATTCATCAGATCGGTACCCAAACCAGAGAAGCCACTCCGATTCTCCGTTGACGAATGCCTTTGCATACCACCCGTTGCCATCCGCGTCTCGGTTGCTGAGTAGCGAAAACGCCGGAAGACTCAGCGTGCCTTGCACCTTCAAATCGCCCCCGGCGTAGCGCATCTCCGACGTCAGCTCGTCGGAAAATTGCTGAAGCGTGGCGCTCCAGAGTCCGAATCTCTGCTGATCGCTCGCGAGTAGTCGATCGTTAATGATGTCCTGAACGTACTGAGGTCGAGCCATGATCTTCGACTGCCGACGAATCGCCCGCTCAAAGAGCTCGTACAGCGGCAAGATGTCACCGTCGTCACTAGCTTGAAGCGCGGAGTAGTACTCTCCGCGGTCGTCCTGAGCGCGAAGAATCAGGGGCGGGTAGCCGCTCCGCGAGAGCTCAAGGTTGGCCAATATTCGAGCGAGGCGACCGTTCCCATCTTCAAACGGATGTATGTGAGCGAGCCATGCATGGATGACCGTGGATGCAAGCAACGGATCACCCTTGCTGTCTGCCCACCAATCGGCGAGTTCAAGCATCACTCGCGGGACCTCATGCGGAGCCGTTGTGCGATGATCTGGCCGCCCACTGATCTCGTTATCGAACTGCTTGTATGCCCCAGCGGTGCGGATGTCACCCAAGATCACGCGGTGCAGAGCACGAATCTCAGCTGCGCGCGGCACGTGTTCCTCAGCGAGCCAGGAGTCTGCGATCTCGTGGGCACGGTACAGACCGAGCACCTCGTACAGCTTCGGCTCCGCGATGACCGTCTCGGTCAGCGCGTGCTCGGGACCACCGATCAAGTCCGCGTGACGTCGGACCGTCTCCCTCACATCCTGTGGATCCCACTCGATACCTTCGATCCGATTACTCTCTGAGACGAGGTCCATTCGCGTTACAGCCAAGTACGGGCCGAGTATGGATTCTGCCTCGGACCGAATGCGCGTGTTTGTCGCTTGCGCTCGAGCGCGAGTGCTGTCGGCCCTTTCGCGCGCCTTTGCATAGCGCGTCTGAGATGTGTCGTCGCCATCGACGAGATATGGGCTTCCAGCCAGCAGGTGCTCCGCGCTTGTCATCCAGTGCATCGTCTCATCGATCTGCCTCTGACACCATCACTACTTAGAGGAGATCATGTGTCAAGGATCACGTGTCAAGCGCGTCCCTGAACACGGCGCACTCTGTGCGGCGAAATCACAATACAAACGTGCAGCCCGTCTGGTCGCGCCCGCAGGCCCGTCGCTTCACGCGACACTTGTCGAATGCTGTACCGACTCATCAACGACTACTCGGCTGATTGGCCCTTCTGGGGCGGCAAGGAGGGCGCGGGGCTGTGCGCCGATGACGACCCCGATCTTTCCGAGGAGATTGCGACCGCGGCCCGCGCCTGGGCCACCGTGACCGACGCGTCTGCGGCATCTACTGCAACCACCGATAGAAAGCCGGTGCACGTGGCGCGTGAGAGCGGAACGGGATCAGTGTCCCCCGCTTATGAATCGGCCAATGCAGCCAAAGGCACGAGTTCGTCAACACCGGTTCATCGGCGGGGCGTGTGACAAAGCCGGTTCGCTGCGCGATGTGGAACAAGACTGCCGTTCATCCACAATGAACGGTAATCGTGACGGCTGAATCGTGATTGCTCCGGCGAACGGCTCGCCGGTACCGTCAGTGCGCGGACGCTTTAGCAATTGGAGGAGCTGGGTGAAGGATAATGACGAAATTGCCTTCTGGCAGGCGCTGAGTGCGGAGTTTGAGGGCCGCGCACGCGCTGCGGGCACCCAGATGCAAACGTCGGCTGCACTGGCTGTCACGGCGGTCGCTGGCGGCTTGCTCGCGGCCGGCGCCAAGGCGTTACTGGCGCTGCCCTCGCCATCATTGTTGCCATCGTTGTGTGGTTACTCGCGCTCATCTGCAGCTTGAACTGGGCCGAGATGAAGGTCCTCGCGCGCCGGCGGGACCTTGCTAACGAGCGCATTGCGGAGCTCCTTCCGGCGGCGGAAAGAGCAGCGTTCGACCGCGTCCGCGAGACTGGTGCGAGGGTGGACCGATACACCGCAGTGTCCATCGGCACAGTCGTCATCTTGGGCGCGCTCAGTTTCGGCGCCGTGTTTATCTTGGGCGTCAGCCTGAGCGCGGGCCTGGGAGTTGCGGGCGACGTCCTGAGGGCAGCCCTTCCCACCCTCGCGATCCTGACCGTTGGGGCGGCTCTATGGTCCGCATGGGCCCGAGTGCGGTCTCTTTAGCCGCCACCGATCATGGGCCGCGCGACGCGAACAACCAGACTCTGCCTGAACCCGGCGCTAGGACGTCAAGAAACGCACCGCTAGCGTCGCCTCTCATCGGAGAGTCCGAGAAGAAGGCGTTCGTGTCGGAGTAGAGAACCGGCACGGTTGCGGGCTACCGCTGGCGGCATGGGGGTCGAGCCTGCGGGGTCCTGGCCCACTTCAAACAGGAGGCCCTCCCAACCCAATACATTTGAGGAGTGACCGCTACGAGAACACCAGCCCTGTGAGCAACGAGCGAAGCACTGACCAGTTCGTGCGTGACATGCTCCGCGAGATCGGGTATGACCGCCCGTGGGAACAGAGCTGCAGTGATGCGCCAACCTACATCTATGACGCCCTCGAGGGCGCCTCGAAGGGTGTTGGCGGTGGTCGAGGCAAGCCCGAATTCGTCATCGAGTCGGGCGAATTTATCGTCGTCATCGAGGACAAAGCAGCGATCGATCGGTCGCTGCTCCTCGTCGATGGTGTACTCGACATCACGTACCCGGCACGCAGCGACTATGCGCTCAACGGTGCAGTTCACTATGCGTGCCTCCTAGCCGACCGGACGGGCAAACGAGTCTTCGCAGTGGGGGTCGCCGGAAGCGAGACGCATCATGACGTCAGAGTCGCATTCGCTGAAAAAGGTCGCGACCCTTTGGTGTTGGCGAAGGTCGACACTCTCGTCGATCTCGCGGAGGACACGATCGCCGAGTACCACCGTGTTGCAGTGCTCGGAGAGCTACCGCGCGAAGTGCGCGAAGTTCGCGAGATCCGCAAAGTGGCCGCGGGTCTTCACGAAGACATGCGCAACTACGCGTCGCTTGAGGGCGAGCGAAAAGCGACGCTCGTCTCAGCCATCTTGCTTGCTCTGAAGTACCAGCCCAACCTAATCGCCGACCTCAAGGGTGAGCGCAAATCGGGTTTCACAGACGGAGAGAAGGTTTATAAGGCCGCGCGGGAGTACCTCGAGGGCGACGACACCGACTTCATGCCCAAGCAGAAAACCGGTGCGCTGCTAGATCAGTTCTCGTTCATTAAGTCGCACGTGCTGCTCAACCGAGTCAACAAGGACCTTGGCGGCATCACGCCCATGTGCCGGTTCGTCGAAGTACTGGACCGTGACGTGATCCATGCGGTGTCAGACCCCGGTCGCAGTTCCTTCGACGTGCTCGGAAGCTTCTACGGGGAGTTCGTCAAGTACGGCGGCTCGGACGGGAACTCCCTCGGCATCGTCCTCACGCCGCATCATGTCACGGAGCTCATGGCGGAGCTCGTGGATGTCGACGCGGACGACATCGTGATCGACCCGGCTGCTGGCACTGCTGCGTTCCTGATCGCAGCGATGAGCAGGATGTTCGATGACGCACAGGACCGGTTCAAGAACGATCCAGCAGCGCTTCGAACCCGCTTGGACGACATAAAAAGGAATCGCCTTCACGGCGTGGAACTTCAGGACAAGCTCTTCGCTATTGGAACAACGAACATGATTCTGCGTGGCGACGGGAAGGCTAATTTCCAGCGCCACAACTTTTTCGACCTCGACCTGCACGAGCTGCGGGGCGACCTATGGCTACCGGGTGAGAAAAGATGGGCCGAGGGCCACGGTTTCACTAAGGCTCTAATTAACCCGCCCTACTCGCAGGCAAAGACGAAGGAGACTCGCCATCTCTCCGAGCTCTCATTTATCGACAGAACTCTAAGTCTACTCAACCGCAAGGGACGTCTTGCCGCGATCGTGCCGCAGTCGGCCATGGTGGGCAAGACCAAAGAGGACAAGGCGCTCAAGGCGAGAATTCTCGCGCACCACACCCTCGACGCCGTTGTCACAATGAACCCTGACTCGTTCTACGGCGTTGGTGTGAACGTTGTGATCGCCCTCTTCACCGCCGGGGTTCCGCACCCCGATTCCAAGAAGACTGCGTTCGTTGATTTCAAGGACGATGGGTACAGAGTGCGGCAGCATGTCGGTTTGGTAGGCGACGGCAACGAGCGGGGTCGTCGCGCGCACCTTTTATCGGTTCTGAATGATGGCGAGCTCGCCGACACGTCATTCGTAGTGCGCTCCGAGGTCACTGCCGACGACGAGTGGCAGCACTCATACTTCTACTTCAACGATCAGCCCCCCGGATATGACGACTTCTTCAACACGGTCGCTGCTTACGTGACCTGGCAAGTCGACATGCACGCACACGGGCTGGGTGATCTGATCACGCCAGCCGGCCAGACGGAAGCCGAGCCGGCCGAGTGACCACATACGACCGACTCACCTTCACACCTATGTTGATCACGGACGTCGTTACGTCTATGAAGTCCTCTAGAGCTTGGTACGACAAGTCGAAGCTCGTCGATACGGGAGAGTCCGTCTTCCCTTTCGTCTCTAGGAGCCGGGCAAGTAACGGGGTGGATGGGTTCTGCTCCCGGCAGGAAAAGGATCCGGAGCCGGGAAATGCGCTGACAATCGGTCTTGATACGCAGACGATCGCGTACCAACCGGCCCCCTTCTACACCAGCCAAAACATCCAGGTGCTCCGCCACCCACGAATGACCGCGGCCTCGGGCCTGATGCTGGCGTCGATCCTCGAGCAACAGATGAGTAAGTTCAGTTGGGGCGGGAACGGGGCGACACTGGGGCGTCTGCGACGCACGCGCGTCATGGTCCCCTCCGTGAGCAGCGCCGACGACGACACTCTCGTGGATTGGGATGGGCTGGAACTGCTCGGCAAGGAGATTCTCGGCGACGTCATCGAGCATGCGAACACAGCTCCCCGCATCGCACCCCCAAAGGCTGACGACCTGCCCAAGCTCACGTTTGCGCCCACATACGTTCTCGATGTGCCAGGCCGCCAAGAAGGCCTCTTCCGCGCGCATAAAGGCCGGCGCCTGATCACCGAGCACCGCAAGCGAGGCCCGATGCCCTTCATCGCAGGCTCACGCATCAACAACAGCATTGTGGACTTCGCAGATGTACCCGCTCTGTTTCCTGGAGGATGGCTGACACTGATCTACAACGGTGACGGCGGAACCGGGCATGCCAAGTACCAGCCGATGCCTTTCAGCGCATCAGATGACGTGATCGTGCTCGAGCCCCTCGCCGCCGAAGCAACTGAAGATGCTCTGCTCATCCTGGTGACGCTGATTACGCACCAATGCGTGCCAAAGTTTGGATTCGGGTACAAGCTCACGTTGCACCGTCTTGGCCGGCAGAAAATTCTGCTTCCGGTCACGGTCGACGACGACGGCAAGCAAGTCGCCGATTGGGCGGGCATGTCCGAGTATGCCCGCGTACTGCGTGCTCGCTCGGAGCAGCCGCTATCGGAGGTGCTCAGGGCGCTCTCCTGAGCGTTCCTTTCTGGCGTCCGTGAGCGCTAGAGCAAGTCGCATGCTGAAGGCTCCCACTCCAAGCAGGTGAAACGGATGCGCAGCTACGCCACTCTCCGCCCATCTGATTGCACGCGGGAGACACACCGACGCCGCTCGCGCCGATAATCGGTCGTATGTCAGCTGCGATGACGACGTTCGGTGGATGCGACAGAGGGTGGGAAACTTCGCTGCTGTTTAGCGATCGGGTCCCCACGGGTTGAGTCCGCGCATAAATGGTTGCAGGTCAGTCGGACTCGGGTCGCGGACGGAGGGGACGATCGAGGTGGGCGAGGCGAGGGGGTTCAGCTCTTCGATGACTGAGCGCATGTCCTCGAGGTAGCTGAGGGCTGTCGCTCGTTCATCGTCCGGCAGTCCGGCGACGGCGGCAATGGCGCGCTCGAGGAACTGCCGGTACCCGTCGATGGCTGCGGCGTCTGCGGCGAGGGTGATGAAGTGCTCCCAGCGCTTGGTGCGCGTGAATTGGAGTCGCGCGTCGTCCCGGGCTGTTTCCCAGTCTCGTTGGCGCTGTTCTTTGTGGCGTTTGGCTGCGGCCTCGGTCGCGTTTGCTTGGAGGATTGCAGTATCGAGTGCGGCGAAAAGGTCGGAGAGACGGTCTTCGACGGTGGAGCGTTTGGCGTCTCGGATGATGTTGCCGTCGTAGGGGGTTCCTGGTCCGTTGAGGGTGAGTTCGAGACGTCCGGTGCTGACGAAGTGGGTTTGCCGGCGTGTCAGCCAGGTCGGTTGTCGACTGTCGTAGCGGGTGTTGTAGTCGATGACGGCACCGCCTTTGCCGGGGATCTCCCTGATGATGACGGTGTAGGTGCGGGCGGCTGTGACGAGGTGAAGGTGTGCGGGTTTCGTTGTGTCGCGGATCTTGTTGCGGGTTTGTGGTGTTGCGGGCGGCTCGGGCACGGTGAGTCCGCGGCGAACCGCTTCTGTGGCGATTGCTTGTAGAAGGCGAGCAGCCCGTGTCAGGTGATCCTTGCTGACATTGTGGTGGTCTTTGTCGTCCAGATACGCGCGCACAGCTGGGTGGTATTTGCCGATGTGCTCTGGCACGGCGACGTCTTGTTTTACGACGAGATCGCTGAGGTAGTCGACGTAGACGATCGCCCAGGTGGTGCTCCGCCATCCGCCTTGACGCTGCAGCACGAGACGCTGTCCGTGCGGTCGAGACGAGCTCTTCATGCTCTGTTTGATGAGTCGTTCGTAGTGTGCACGGTCGAACTCCTCCGGGAGGACGAGTGCTCCTTCTGCCTGTACGACTCCTGCGAGGAGGGCGTCCGCATCGGAGAGGTCGCTGTCGTCCGCGGCCATGACCGGCGCGCTCAGCCAAAGTTGGCCGTTCGTGGTCAGAGTGGCGCGCCAGGTCGGCCCGCGTCCGGCGATGCTGACAAGACCGCGCCGTTCAAGCGCTCGAGCGGTAATTCGGTGGTCGTACCCTTCGTCATAGACGCCGTCCGGTGTGCCGTTTCGCACCCACTCCAAGACAGCGATCTGTTTCGGAGTGAGGGATTGAGGGTCCTTAGGCACGCGAGGAGCGTAACGGGCCCCACCGCGTCACCAACACTCCCCCATTCATGGCGTCCCGCCTGCGGAATACCACTCAGAACGCTTGACGTGAACCCGCGAACGCCGTATCGTGTCAATCGTTAGCAAAGTGCGCCCAAAAACCCGGTCTGCGACCGGGTTTAGTTGTTTCACGCGCAAAGGCCGGCCCCATAAGGGACCGGCTTTTTTCATGCCCGCCGCCTCGTTGGCGGGCATGCGCCCCGACTTTGTGTCGGGCACTCCTCAGAGGAGGTGGCGAGATGGACCTCACGGTCTACATCTCGGTACCTGCGACGGTCACTGCGGTGACCCTCTTCGTTTGCAAGGCGCTGCCCCTGCTGTCCGATCGCGTAAACAAGCGCGCTCGACAGTTGGCGCGGGCCAAGCGGAAGTAGTCGCAGGAGCCGATTTTTCGCTCAAACGCCACTTCTTAAGGAGAGCTCTGTCCAAAATCAGCCATTTCGGCGGCGGCTCCCTCCTGCGTCTTGTCGGCGAGCCCGGTGAAGCGCATCACCTCGCGCACGCGGCGCGTGGAGACACACGGTGCACGAGACCAGGAATGTCTCGCCTCCCGCACCCAGCTCGAGCGGGCGCCGGCGCAACGCCAACTCACGTCAATCGGGGCTGTCGTTACCCCTGACGGAGGACACAGCTCGCTCACTCCCCCACTCGCCTGAGGCAGCTGATCTCGCGATTCCGCCAGCCGTGCAAAACCGATCGTTTCTGGCGGGACCGGAACCGTCGGCGCTTTAGAGGCGCCACAAACGATCACCGAAAACCCCTTACGGCAGGGATTTTCGGCGCATCGCTGCGAGGGGCGCGGTGTTGAATCCGACGCCGGCCCGCGAGACCTGTTCGGTGTCGCGGGCCTTCGCGTGCAGGTCAGCCGCGGTCGCGTGCCATTCCTGCTTCGGTGTTACGGGTGCCGACCGTGATGCCGTGCGGGGATGCGGCGTCGATGCGTTCGAGGTCGTTGGCGGTGAGTACGACGTCTGCGGCGGCGGCGTTCTCCTCGATGCGCGCGGCTTTGGCGGTGCCGGGGATCGGCACTGTGCCAGCCTGGATCAGCCACGCGAGCGCGAGCTGCGCCGTGGTGACGCCCTTTTCGTCGGCGATGACCTTGAGCGCTGCGACGACGCGGAGGTTCGCCTCGATGGCCTCGTCAGAGAACCGGGGGAGGTTGCGGCGGGCGTCGCCTTCAGGCAGGTCGTCTTTGCGGGTGACGGTTCCGGAGAGGAATCCGCGCCCGAGTGGGGAGAAGGGTACGAACCCGACGCCGAGCTCCGAGGCTGTGTCGAGGACGCCGTTGTGCTCGGTGTCGCGCTCGAAGAGGCTGTACTCGGACTGGATCGCTGTGATCGGGAACGTCGCATGCGCCCGACGAAGCGTCTCGGCCGAAGTCTCTGAGACGCCGATGTAGCGCACCTTGCCAGCAGCGACGGCTTCGCTCATCGCGCCGATGGTCTCCTCAATCGGCACTTTCGGGTCTGCACGGTGGAGGTACCAGAGGTCGACGTGGTCGGTACCGAGGTGCCCAAGGGACCGGTCGATCGCGCGGCGCGCGTGTTCTGGGGAGCCGTCGAGGCCCATGGGTTCGCCGTCGTCGGTGAAGTCCGTCGCGAACTTCGATGCAATGACCACACGCTCCCGGTCCGTGCCGAGGACGCGACCAAGGAGTCGCTCGTTCTCGAACGGCCCGTACGCCTCCGCTGTGTCGAACAGGGTGATCCCGAGGTCGAGCGCTCGACGGATGGCTTCGGTGGCGCCTGCTTCGGTGGCGCCGCCGTAGAAGGCGCTCATGCCCATGCATCCGACCCCGAGCACGGAAGTCTGAAGGCCTTGGGAGCCGAGAGGGATCTGCTGCATGTGGTGTCCTTTCCTCGCCGGGGTGCCCCGGGCGAAGACAACCTTCCACACTGGTGTGCACACCATGTCAAGTGGCAGACTCAGTTCCATGCTGCTTCCCGAGGTCCACGTCGACGAGCCCGTCACGATCAGTGTCGCCGCAGACCTCCTCGGCATCACCGTCGACACCATCCGCTACTACGAGAAGGAAGGCATCGCGCCCGCGCCCGACCGTGGTCCGGACGGGTGGCGACGGTACGACACGGCCGCGTTGAGCTGGCTCGCCGGAACGGTGATGCTCCGCGGCACGGGGATGAGCGTGCAAGAGATGCGCGAATACGCGGCGGCGTACCGGGCCGGTGCTGATCATGCCGAGCGTCTTGCGCTCCTCGAACAGCACCACTCGGCCGTCCTCGCCCAGCAGGCCGAGGTCCAGCGTCACTTGGCGGCGCTGGAGCGGAAGATCAAGGCGTACCGCCAGACCATCGTCGCGACGAGCGACAGCGCCCGACCGGCTGCCTGACGGCTCTGTCGGGTCAGCCGTCGGCTTGTGGGGGGCGCGATCAAGACACACGCATCGCTGCGAGAACGACGATCTCTGCGGAAGTGCCCACAGGGATGACTCCGCCGAAAACGATCGGTTTTGCGCCGATCTACGTCGTGAGGGGGAGGCTCATCGCTGAGTGCGCTCGTAGCGTCGGAGCATGGTTGCGAACGAGAAAAGTCCCGCATCAACGACGGTTTGGTACTTCGTGGGTGCGACGTTTGTTTTCGCGCTGCCGATGATGCTGTTTCCCGGCATGCCGTGGTGGGCGCGCGTGGCTACGATCGCGTTTGGGGGTGCATTTATTGCCGCCGGCTTGTGGCAGCTACGGCGCGAGGCGAGAGGCAAGAGCGATCGACAGGAGTAGTGCAAAACCGATCGGTTTCGCACCACCCCGCGTCGGGAGGTCGGCGGCGGTCCGACGTCAGCCTTTGGAGGCGCCGATTGTCCTGAGAAAGTCGAGGGCGTTCGCCGCATCCGATCCTCCGGGGGCGGAGTAGAGGACGAGGGTCTGGTCGCGGTCGGCTAGGTGCAGATCATCGCAATCGACGGTCACGGCGCCGATGACGGGGTGCGTGAAGGTCTTGGTCAGCATCGGTACCGGCTGGATGTCGTGCCGCTCCCAGAGTCGCGCACTTCGTCACCGTCACCCGCCTCATCGACGAAGACGCCTCCGTACCCACGGTCAGCTACACCGTCGACGGAGAACTGTTCTTCGCCTCCAGCAACGACCTCACTACCCAGTTCGACTACGCCGGTGACCCCGACCGCGTCGTCATCGACATGTCCCGCTCCCACATCTGGGACGCCTCCACCGTCGCAGCCCTCCACGCAATCGTCACCAAATACGAGCACCACGGAAAACGCGTCGTCCTCGAAGGCATGAACGAAGCAACCACCCAGTTCCACGGACGTCTCAGCGGAGGCCTCGGCAACGGCCACTGACAAGACCCCACAGACCGGATGGACGTCACCCTCCCCCTTGGGTGGCGTCCATCCGCACTTTCTAGGACGTTGCGCCACCCTTGCTAGCGAACCATGGGGACACAGGCCCGCATAGCGATCCCTTTAAGGACAGGAGCGCGGTTGCTAACTTTCGTTCATGTCGATGACGAACGCGCAACGCGAAGCCCTCCAACAGATGTGGGATACCGCGGAGGATCTCGATGGTTGGAGGCTTCGCGTGCAGCAAGTCGAGGAGCCTCAACCTGGAAGCGAGCTGGCGGTCGATGACAAAATTTTCGAGCACATGGCTACTAGCCAGATCGCGAGGATGTCGCTCGCTCTGGCAGGTGAGCATCTTCGTTTGGCGCTAGATGCGATCAATGCCGGTCAGCTTTACCCCTCTTCCCATTTCACGGTGCTTCGAGGGGCTTTAGTCGGCTCATCGCAAGGGGTGTGGATGCTGGCGCCGGACTCGGGAGAGCTTCGTCGCGAACGGGGCCTAACGGTAATCGCTGAGATGTACACACAACTGGGGAAGTACTACACCTTCCTCGGGACCACTCCGTTGACCGCAGAGGACCAGACGCGCCTCGAAGACCAGCGAGCATGGCTCCGTGGGCGCCAAGCAACGGTCAAGGCTTTGAGAAGCACGACGCCGGCTCTCAACCTCACCGAAGTGATCGCGGCAGCTGCCGACTCGGCATTCTCTGATGAGTCTCGCCGTTTGGCGACAAGGGGCCTGTGGCGGCAGCTCAGCTCCGACGCCCACGTTCTCGGCTGGTCCCTGATCCAGGAGCACCGCGAGCAGATGATCTGGGCGGTGATGTCTCCGACGCACTGGCAGAGGCGTCCGAGCGGATCGCCGATCTTGCGGGATTCGTGGGCTCCCGCTGCGCAGCGCAAGTCGACGTCGTACAGATCGAGGGAATGCTCACCGATCTCCATGTGGGGGGTGCAGTAGCTGCGGTGCCACATCTTGGAAAGGAAGATGCTGTTGTGGGTCCCGTTGACCTCGACCCAGCGGCGCCAGGCCGCGTCGAGCTCGTCGGGGTGGTGGTAGTCGGTGACCAGCTGACCCAGCGGCATCCCGGTCCATTCCGGCAGTCCCGCCATGTGGTCTTCGTGCATCAGGTCGTCGATCATGTCCATCAGCGTCACGGTCTCTATCCCTTCCCCCTCCACGTTTTTTGCCGTGATTCTCAATCAGATTTGTCAAGCCAGCGGGGGTGGTCTGGCTCGGTCGTTCTTCCTTCTCTCCCAGCGTTTTTTTGCCTGGAAGGCACGTAGTGCCGAGCAGGGTCGGAGGTGGGAGCGCAACCCGGAGGGCGGAGGAGGAGAGGTTGTCGGCGCGATGTGAGGGAGCGCAGCGACCGCGTGCCGAGAACGTCGGAGGAGCCGGCCGCGCAGCGGCTTGCGTGGACGCCGCAGGCCCGTACGCTGCCGAAGGCTTCCAGGCAAAATGTGCGCAGCGCTCAGCACAGCCTCTGACCGGAGGTCGGAGTCTGATCGGGTCCGTGCTCTGCGACGCTCGTCGCGGCGGCTGTCAGTGGTCTTCAGTGAGGTGGCGGTAGATCGTGCCGCCGGAGACGCCGAAGGTCTCGGCGATCTGCTGGACCATGTAGGTCTTCTCGTCGTACATCGCGCGCGCCTGCTTCGCCTTCGTGGGCGTCATCTTGAAGCGCCCGCCGCCCTTGCTTACGCGGGCTCTAGCGGCGGCGAGGCCATCGTGAGTTCGCTCCACGATGAGGTCGTGCTCGAGATCCGCGATCGCGGCGAGCATGGGGAAGACAGCCGCCCGCCCGGAGTGGTGGTGTCGGTCGTCTGCGGACTCGGTCTCAAGATCCGATCTCCGATCTCCGATCTCCGAAGTGTTGCGACCGGTCAGCTATCGCCCTAACGGAGAGCCGTGGGTCGGCTCAGAGTGGGCACCTTCATTCATCGGGCAACCACGAAGGTCGCTGAACCGCCGTGCTTTACGATCACCCGCAGCGCTGGGTCCCGCAGAATCACTTCCATGCCCGCGTGCACGCGTTGGACCCACTCAACCTTCACTCTGAACTCGGCGGCGCTACCCGAGCACTTCGGCGTGAGGCATCCCGAAGATCGAGTCTCACCCCCGATAGGCTGCGGTTATGCGCATTCCTACCCTTCCGTTCGACCTCCTCGCATCGGAGGGGTCGGTCTGGACTGCCACGTCGTCAGGTATTGAAGGAGCCGCCCCCGCGGGAACGGATCTCTTCGTCGATCCCAGCGGGGACAGCGGTGTAGCCGCGGAGACTCTGCTCAACGCCCACACACTTCTGGGTACTCCGCCAGAGGGCGATTTCACCTTCGCTGCCGAGGTGACGCCCGATCTTCGAGCGACGTTCGACGCGGGGGTTCTGCTGGCGTGGGTCGACGAAACCAACTGGGCGAAGCTGTGCTTCGAGCGCTCTCCGGCGGGAGAAGTGATGATCGTCTCGGTCGTCACGAAAGGGACTTCGGATGACGCCAACGGGTTCATCGTCAATGCTCCGAAAGCACGGCTTCGTCTCGCGCGAGTAGGCAACGTTCTGGCGTTCCACGCGCACGACGGAAATGGTTGGCGTTTCGTCCGCGCGTTCACGCTGCCGGGAGCGGCGACCGAGGTGTCGGTGGGTTTCGAAGCGCAGAGCCCGACCGGAGACGGATGCCGAGTCTCGTACGCGGACATCGCGTTCGAACGTCGAACCGTCGCCGACCTGCGCAACGGCGAATAGTCCGTGTAGAGGTGTTTCGCTCCGCTAGGACCCCCCGCCGTTCTGGTGACAGTCGGCCGAGGGGCCGTCAGCGGTCCGTGTGAGTGCTGTTCGCCGCCCTGCTGAGGGCTGCAACAATGGAGGAACACCCACGCGAAAGGTCAATGATGATCACTTCTTCCAACGTCGGGGTGATGCTCCCTCGCGACCTTCCGGCGAACACGGTGATCGCGTTTGCCCAGCGCGCTGAGGACCTCGGATTCGACGAAGTTTGGGTCGTCGAGGATCTCGGTTTCCGTGGCGGAATCGCCCAGGCTGCCGCTGTCCTCGCGAGCACGAAGCGGGTCACCGTCGGCGTAGGCATTCTGCCGGCCGGCTCGCGCAACGTGGCCTTCGCGGCGATGGAGATCGCGACTCTGGAGGAACTCTTCCCCGATCGAGTGGTCATCGGTATCGGCCACGGCATGCCCGACTGGATGCGCTCCGTCGGCGCGTGGCCAGGCAGCCCCCTCACTCTGCTTCGCGAGTACACGATCGCTCTGACGACGTTGCTGCGAGGAGAACCGGGGCCAGCTGCCGGCCGCTACGTCGACGTCGCGGGCGTGCGCCTGGAGACGGTGCCCAGCACGCCGCCTCCTATCGTGTGGGGCGTGCGAGGTCCGAAGTCGCTGGCCGCGGCCGGCCGAGTCGCCGACGGCATCGTCCTCGCGGAGCCGGCAACCCCCGAGTACATCCGCGCGTCAGCTGAGACTGCAGGACTGGACGCCGGGGTTCCGAACCGCACTGCACGACTCATCACTTACGACATCGCCGCCGTCGCACCCACGGACGCCGAAGCACGTGAAGTGGTGCGGTCACCGCTCGGCGTCATCGGCGAGAGCGACTGGTTCCCTCACATCGCCCCGTTGCCGTTCGCGTCCGAGTTCGTCGCGCTTCGCGAACGCGCAGGCAGCGCTGAAGCCTTCGCCGCCGCGCTCCCGGACGAGTGGATCGACACTCTCGCCCTCGCCGGCACGGCAGAGCGCGTCCGCGACGGTATCGCCGCCCGGCACGCAGCCGGGGCGACGTGCGTCGTGCTCACACCCATCGGATCCGACAGCCTTCGCGCGCTCGAGAACCTCGCAGCCGTGCTTCCTGCTCAGTAGGACGGCCACGTCCCCGTTCGGCCTGTGCTGAGGCAGCTGCCGCGGCGGGGCACCACGACTGCGCAGGATCCGCGGAGTTTTGGCCCCGTGGTGGATCCCACGGCACCAGTGCGTCGCCGTGCATGCTGGAGCAAATTTCCGAGTTCCGCCGATCCCGGCTCGCCGTGACGCAGGCCGCTCGTGCCTTGACCGTCGCTACGCGCCCCACTCTCTCCGACGCCTACGGGCCGTCCAACCTTCTGAAGGGAATACGTGTCCTCCGCCTTGTCTCGGCGCCGTCTGGCGTTGTTCGCGCTGTTCTTCATCCCCGGTTTCTCGATCGCCTCCTGGGTCACCCGTACCCCCGCGATTCGGGACCTCCTCGGCGCCTCCACTGCTCAGATGGGACTCGTGCTCTTCGGCTTGTCCGTCGGCTCCATGATCGGCATCCTCGGCTCCGGACCCCTCGTGGCCCGTTTCGGTACCCGCCCCGTGATCCTGTTCGGAGTAACTCTCGTCGTCGTGAGCATGCCCACCGTGGGCCTCGGAGCCGCCGTGTCGAGCGCCGCTCTCACGACCGTGGGTCTCGCCCTGTTCGGCCTCGGCATGGGCAGTACTGAAGTCGCGCTGAACATCGACGGCGCCGACCTCGAACGGGCCATCGCCAAGCCCGTCCTCCCCGCGTTGCACGGCTGCTTCAGCCTCGGCACCGTCATCGGGGCCGTCGCCGGCATCGCCTTCACCGCCACCTCCTTCTCCGTCGTCTGGCATCTCGTCCTCGTCGGAGTCGCCGTCGGCGCCGTCGTCCCCCTCGCGATCCGCCACATCCCCGGCGGCGTCGGGCAGAGCGCGCGAGCCGACCCGCGAACGGACGCAGAGACGACGGTGAAGCCCGCCCCCGTCTGGGCCGACCGCACACTGCTGCTCATCGGCGTGATCGTGCTCGCCATGGCCCTCGCCGAGGGTACCGCGAACGACTGGCTGCCCCTCGTCATGGTCGACGGACACGGCTTCACCGCCGCGTTCGGCTCCGCGGTCTACGCCGTCTTCGCAGCCGCGATGACCATCGGACGCTTCGCCGGCGGCTACTTCGTGCACCGCTACGGCCGCGCCGCAGTCCTCACCGTCAGCGCCGCCGCCGCCACCGGAGGGCTCGCCCTTGTCAGCTTTCCCGACAGCCAGATCCTCGCCGGCGCCGGAGTCCTTCTCTGGGGGCTGGGCGCCTCACTCGGCTTCCCCGTCGCCCTCTCCGCTGCCGGCGACTCCGGGCCCCGCCCGGCCGCACGCGTCTCCTTCGTCGCGACCCTCGGCTACGTCGCGTTCCTGGTAGGCCCGCCCGCCCTCGGTTTCCTCGGAGAGCACTTCACCCTCCGCGCGGCACTGATCATGCCCATGATCCTCGTCGCCATCGCGATCTTCGTCGCCCCCGCCCTCCGCAAGCGGACCACCACCGACTCCCTCCCACTCGACACGACGAACCACGGTGGTGGAGCAACGACCTCACCTCGCCGGTCAGCAGCTTCTCCGAATGGAACACCTGACGCGCTCAACACCCACGACCGGTAGAAGATCATTCGTGAGGCTGCATGGGGGGCTGTGCACCCTGAGCGTCGACCTCCGACAGGATCCAGGCCGAGCTCCACACCTAGCCGCGTCAGGCGGCCGCGAGGGCGATGGCGGGTCTGCTCCTCGATCGCGATTCTGGATCGTTCTGCAGAAGCGGGGTGACGGGGTCATTCGGCCGTGTCGGGGTGGGGGTGGGGGTGTAGGCGGTCTGGTCGCGGAAGATCGCCCAGATGACGTTGATACGGCGGCGCGCAAGAGCGATCAGCGCTTGCTTGTGTGACTTGCCCTCTCCCCGTTTCCGTTCGTAGAACGAGCGCGAGACCGGGCAGTGTTTTGAGGCGATGAACGCCGCCTGGAAGCAGGCGTTCAACAGCCGCCGGTCGTAGCGCCGTGGCCGGTGGTGATTGCCAGAGATCTTCCCGGAGTCACGCGGCACGGGAGCGAGGCCGGCGAAGCTGGCCAGCCGGTCGGGTGTCTCGAACGCGGCGAGGTCAGTGCCGGTCGCGGCGAGGAAATCCGCGGCGAGCCTGCGCCCGAACCCCGGGATCGACACCAGCAGATCCGCTGATCTGCTGTCCTGCAGAACGGCTTCAAACTCCGCGTCGAGCTCGGCAACCTCGTCGCGGATGCGGAGCAGATCCCGCGCGGAGCGGCTGACCAGCCGAGCTGCTGCCTCTTCCCCCACAACGACCGATGTCTGCTCGCGAGCAGCGTCGACCGCCTTCTTCGCGACGGCCGCGGACTTCCAGCAGCCCTGCCCCTTCAACCACGCCGCCAGCCGCGCCTCCCCCATCCGCCGGATCGCGGACGGCGTCGCATACCGAGTGAGCAGTACCAGAGGCCCCCTGGTCGTTGCGTAGTTGAACGCCCACTCGAGCGATGGGAAGTAATGAACCAGGGTCGCGCGCAGCCGGTTCACGGCGCGGGTACGGTCGTGAACCAGGTCTTCCCGCCGCGCAGAGAGCAGGCGCAGCTCCGCCGTAACTTCGTCGGCCTGGCGCATCAGAGTCACGTCTCGCCGTGTCCGCGCCTGGTCGGCGATGATCACCGCGTCCTTCGCATCCGTCTTCGCCTCGCCCCGATAGGCGCCCGAGGCGTGATGAACGACGCGGCCCGAGATATAGAACAGCGGCTGCGCATGCGAGCTGAGCAGCGTCTGCAGCAGCCCAGTCCCGCCGTGGTTCAGGTCCGTTGCCCAGGCGACGTCGGTACCACCCGGCAGGGAGGCGACGTCGCCCATCAGGGTCAGGATCGCCGTCTCGCGGTCCTTGAACCGCTGCGACAGCAGCTTGGTTCCGTCGCCGTCGATGACAACGCAGTGGTGTTCGGTCTTGCCGGCATCGATACCGGCCCAGAGTTGGGGCACGCAGGGTCCTTCCGTTGAGGGGTGCGGTGCGCCGTGAACGACCGTGCCGGCATGTCCTTACGGAGCGATCTGGTCGCGTTTCTCAATGAGCGGTCCTGCCGTTGCGGGGTCCCGGGCGGCTAATCACGGCATGCCATCAGGCGGCTGAAGGCGGTCAGCCATACCCGAGACCCCTGGCGCGTTCCGGAGCCTACAACTGCCCCGAATCCACGGAAATAACGGTAAGGAAGGCGGTTTTCCGCCATAGCAACCGAAGGGTGCAGTGCAACCCGAAGGGCGGCGCAGGAGAGAGTTTCGGCGCGAAATAAGGGAGCGCAGCGACCGCGTGACGAAAGCCTCGGGGAGCCGGTGGCACGACCACTTGAACGAGCCGGGAGGTAGCTACGACCGCAGCGCAGCGAAGGGAGCCGCCGAAGGCTTCAAGGCAAAAACGGGCCTTCAGGCCCTAGCTATCGACAAGCTCCGTCTGGACGTCAACCATCGGACGCCGGCTCCGTCCGGCGTCGTCCGCTCAGAACTCAACCCTCGTCGGCGGTGAGAGCCAAACTACCGCGCCGCTGCAGACCGCACGCCGATCATCGGTCATCTGTCAGGTGCGCGAGGTCAGTCGATCAAACCGGTGACGGCCGCACGCCGTGGAGACCTCCGGGAAGGCTTCACGTCATGCCCCTCGGGAACACGCAACGACAGGCGCTGCGTGCGAATTGGTGGTTTAGGCCTGGTCAGAGTCGACCTCGTATGTGTATGCGGCCGGCGACACACCAAATGTGGCGAGAACCTCGCGCAGGTCGTAGGAGCCTGCGCCAACGGTGAAGCGAACTCGTTTCGTCGAGGAGATCTCGCTCGCAACCCGGTCAGCGTTGAAGGAGTTGACGCCGTCCTGCAGCAGGATCTTGCCGCACTCTTCGCTCACGACTACCACCTGGGGACCCGACCCTCCCCCGCCTTTGAAGGAGCCGCTGGATTCTGATTCCCTCGAGGCGCTACGGACGTCGCACGAAATCACCAGGTGATGGGCGTCGTCGTATGCCTTGATGCCAAGGGGGATGACAAAGAACAGCAGCGTGGGGATCACGACCACCAGAAGGAGGATGGTTATCCCGACGACGGGGCGCTTACGCTTGATGGGAGGAGAGGGAACGTCGTCCACGTCGCGACAGTACCTCTTTCGGCTCAATTACCGGGTACCTGTCATCAGTGGGCCATCGTTGCCTCGAGCTGTCGCATCCGGCGCACCGCAGCCTTGTCCGCGAAGGCGAGGACGAGTTGCCGGCGGCCCCGCAGCATTTTGCACCGCACCTTCTTGCAGAAGGTCGTGGGGTTTCATGTGCGCCAGAGCCGCACCGCTCGCACGAGTCGGCTGCGTTCACGCCACCGGATCCTGCTGCGCTTCGCGCTCACGTCTCGCTGTCTGGGGACAGGTTGAGCTCGTCCGCGAAGGCACGGGCGATCGCGCTCTCGTCGGGCAGCGCTTTCTGGGCTTCTTCGGTGAGCTCGTATCGGCTGACGGCGACGGGTTGCGTGGTGGAGGCGAGGGCGTATCGGACCACGGTGTCGTTTTTGCCTGCGACGAGGAGGATGCCGACGGTGGGTTGGTGTTTGTCGGGGATGCGGAGGTGGTCGTCGACGACGGCGACGTAGAAGCCGAGTTGGCCTGCGTCGCGGGGGTCGAATCGGGTGGTTTTCAGTTCGATGACGACGTAGCGGAGCTGTTCGACGTGGAAGAAGAGGAGGTCGACGAAGAAATCGTCGCCGTCGACGTCGAAGTGCACTTGGCGTCCGACGAACGCGAACCCGGGTCCGAGTTCGCGCATGGTGTCGAGGATGCGGTCCACGAGACGCTGCTCGAGCTCGCGTTCGGAGACGTTGCTGTCGACGGCGAGGAACTGTAGGGCGTAGGGGTCTTTGGTGAGTTCTTGTGCCTGGTCGGAGTCGCGGTGTTCCAGGGTGCCGGCGAAGTTACTGGGCGCTGCAGCTTCCCGCTCGTGCAGGTGGGTGGTGATCTGGTGGGCGAGCACGGACCGGCTCCACCCGTGGTGCGCGTCTTTCGCGGCGTACCAGTCGCGCAGCGTGGGCTCGTCAAGTTTGTCGAGTAGTTCGATGACGTGGCCCCAGGGCAATAGTCCAACGGGTCGTTGGACTATTGCGGTCGGGTCGGGCCATGCCTCGGCAAACCGTCTCATGTAGAAGAGGTTTGCCCGTGAGAACCCTTTCATGGTGGGGAATTCTGCGCGGAGGTCCGCCGCGAGGCGGGTGAGGATCTTGGCGCCCCAGCCTTGCTCGGCTTGGCGGGTGAGGATGGTGCGTCCGATCTGCCACCACAGCTGGAGGAGTTCGTTGTTGGCTGTGCGTTGGGCGCGGAGCCGCGCATTGTGGACTTGATTTTTCAGCTCTTCGAGAGTGGATGCGTACTCGGTCGGCTCCATCTCGCTCATCCCTCTAGCTTCCCATCCCCCAGAGGCGCCACGTGGGATGATTCCGTTATGGCCACTAAGCATGTGACGCAGCTCATCGACGATCTCGACGGCACCGTGTTGGAGGAGGGCGACGGGCAGCAGATGGCGTTTTCTGTCGACGGCCGCTCGTACGAGATCGATCTTTCCGAGAGCAATGCCGCGGATCTGCGCCGTGCCTTCGCGCCGTATGTCGAGGCGGCTCGTTCTATTGGATCCGCAGGTCCTGGTCGTTCGCGGCGCGGTTCGCAGCCCAAGAGCAACGTCGATCTGAGCGCAATCCGTGAGTGGGCCCGAGCAAACGGCCACACCGTCAGTGATCGCGGCCGCGTCCCTGGATCCATCGTCGAGGCGTTTCAGGCTGCGACTGCCTGAGAGCAGACATAGACGGGCGCCGTTCGAGCGGGTCCTTGCTGGTGCCTGGCGTCGTGGTGGCCCCGTTCGGGTTCTCAGTAGCGCATGGGCGTACCTGGGGGTATGGAACGTGCGGGCACTTGCAGGGTGACGGTCGCGTCGAGCCCGGGGGTGCTGTTGATCCGGATGGAGCCTTGGTGGGCGATTGCTATCGCGCGAACGTTCGTGAGGCCGAGGCCGAAGCCCTGTATCTCTCGGGCGCGGGCGTATGGGGTTCGGTAGAACCTGTCGAAGGCTCTTCTTTGTTCCGCTGCGGTGAGCCCGGGACCTTCGTTGCGTACGGCGATGGTGGCGTCCGCTCCGATGACGCCGTAGGTGAGCGTGACGTGGGAGTGGTCGTTGCCGAACTTCACCGCGTTGGTCAGCAGTTCCACTGTTGCGACCGTCAGTTGCTGTAGGTCGGCGTGGGCGTTGCCCGCCCCCAGGCACTCCGTTTCGATGCGGATGCCGCGTGAGCTCGCGATCGGCTCGACTTGACGTGCTGCCGCGCGGGCCACTTCTGCCAGGTCAAGGTCGACCACATGCAGATTTTTTTCTGTGTCGCTCGCGGCGAGAAGGTTGCTCACTCTGTCGAAAAGATCGTTTGTGCGACGGGTGATGACTTCGACGTAGCGGCGGACGGTGGCGTTGTCTTTCGGTACCGCGTCCTCGAGGAGATCGAGGAAGCCGGTGATGCTGGTCATGGGGGTGCGGAGTTCGTGAGAGACGGTGCGTAGGAACTGCTCGCGTACCTCAATTGCCTCAGCGAGCTCGGTGATGTCGGAGATAACGATGACTGTTCCCAGCACATACCCGTCCCGGCGGCGGACCTGACTCGAGGACGTGAGAAGCGCCGCCTGCGCATCGATCGGCCCCCACCATTCCAGGTGGTCCGTGATGGTCTCCCCCGCCAACGCGCGCGGAATCAACTGGGAGTGGAAAGGGACCGGTGTTGATCTGTCGTCCGCCAGGACCTCGGGACCCACGTAGGGCGGGTCGTGAAGCGAGAACCCGGCACGCTCCGCGTACCCGTGCGCGAGAGGGTTAGCGACGTAGAAGCGCCCGTCCGCGTCGTAGAAAGCCACGCCGGCGTTCACCGTGTTGAGGATGCCGAGGGCGACGGCTTCCGTGTCCTGAGCATGGTCGAGCGCCGCAGCCTGGTCTTGGTACGCCAGCGCGAGACGTTCGGAATTTTGTCGTAGGTGGCGAGCGGCGAGGAAGATGACCACCGCTACACCGACGATGAAAGTGGGCAAGGTGACTACGTTTGCCCATTCGATCGCGGTGGAGGGCCAGGTGCCGACGTACGCGAAGCGGTATGAGGCGATGAAGCCCGCTCCGACGACGGCGATCACCGTCCCGTACCAGGGGAAACCGTACGCCAGCCACATGGTGGGAAAGACGGAAAGGACCGACACTGCGGGGACGAATGGGAGGAGCTCCGCGCGAAGTAGGGCCACTGCCACGATGTCCACGACGGCCACCGTCATCATCCACGAAGGCGCGAATTTTTCCCACGGCACGGCTATCGCGGCGACTGTCGCCAGCACGGTGAGCGCGACGCCCATGACGAGAGTGAAGGTGTTCACCGTAGTCGGCAGCGCTCGCACCGTGATACTCACGAGGAAAGCCACGCCCAGCACGAAAGGCAGCTGAGCCCGGAGGAAGACTTGCGCTCGCCCCCGCTTGCTCGCTTCCATCTCAAATAATGGCACCCGGGCCCACCTCCGTCTAACTGACGTTGATCGCGTGGAGATGCTGACCACAGACTGCTAGCTCATGCAGCCAGGAGCGGTGACGTGCGCGCCGGTCCCAAGCAAGCTCAGCTCCTCACCTGTCGCCCTCGCTGCGACATGTGCACGCGAGCGGGGTTGAAGCGACGGGCCGACCGTCACGGAACGGGAAATCGAGCTTGCGGCGAGGCGTCAGACGAGAATTCTACTTGTTCCACCACAGTTGCGTGGTGTAGTAAGGCTGGCCTTTCCGGATGCTTTTCACGCAACGCGTCGAGCTGCTCAGGACCTTGATTCCCTCCGCGGCCAGCACCCCTTCTTGCAATGCGGTCCGCGCCACGCAAAGGGCCTGCGTAGGCGTGGAGTACCCCCATCCCAATGGCACCGCCGCCTGAGCCGGCGAAACGGCCAAGACGGACCCTACAAGGACCGCACCAATGATGCCCGGTGCGGCAACCTTGTCCTTCAAAATCCTCATGTCGTTCTCCCCCTCGAACTTTTGACACTTAATCCTGTCGAGGTGCTGGTCGCATTTGCAACGCCTGGAGCAGATCCGACCCTCGGGTCCACGAAAAGCGGGCCCACTCACCCAGGGGAATGCTGATGAGGAAATCTTAGACACCTCCCTCACAAAGCGTCCCCTCCCCCTCCTCTATCCTGCGACGCCGTACTGTCGCAACCGTGCGTCAAAAAGACCGTCGACAACTCCACCCTCCCGGATTTGGTGCTTTTCAAAGCATGCATCGCAACAACTACCAAAATGAAACACCTGTTGCACGTAATGACCTCCTACGAAACACTCAGCACGTGTGGGGGCTCACCTCGCTACGTCCGAAGAAAAGGAATTGCGATGAAGAAATTGACCAAGATCGTTGTCACGGCCGGCCTGGGGGTTGGCCTGCTCATGACGGGAGCGCAAACCGCTTCCGCCGCGACGTTCTACGACAACATCAACTACAGCGGCGTCCTCGAGACCCGCACCAGCGGCAATCTCACCTACTCCGATCGGACGTCCTCGATCCGGAACACGGGGTGGGCCACCTACTGCGAGAACAACGGCTGCGCCGGCCGCACCGTCCGCCTCAACGGCAGCTACAACGATCTGCGCGCGGTCAACAGCGGCCTGAACTTCGGCGAGACCTGGAGCGACCGCATCAGCGCCGTCAAGCCGTAAGCACTCCATGAAGCAGCTCTTCAAAGGGCTTGCTCTTGTGGGGTTGGGGGGCATGGTTATCGCGTGCACCCCAACCCCACAGGGCGGTTCGCCCGCCAGCCTTGAACGCGACACGACAGCTCATGTGAGCCTGGACCAGCAGACCGGGCACATCGTCTTTCCGCTTTCTGAATACGACCTGTCCGCGTCGGCATCCGACATCGGCATACTCAACCAGGCACTGTTCCTGCGAATCGAAGTCTGCATGAATGCGCGTTCCATGCCTTTCCGTGCAGGTCGCGTTGACCCGGGTCCCCCGCTGGACGATCGGAACTTCGGCATCTGGTTCGAGCCGGGAGCTCAGACGTGGGGGCTGATGCGGCCACCCGACCCCGTAACGGACGCGTTCCAAGCAGACGAAGACGCCGGGGGTGAGAGATGGTCACAGGCAGTTGACGCGTGCAACGCAGAGGCCGAGAGTGACCCCGATGCGGCCGGCTTCATCCCTACCCAAGACAAGATGTTCGACAGCTTGGCTCAAAAGCTCAGCACGACCGCGATGCGCGCGGCGATACGAACAGCGGAGTGGGGTGCGATCCGCGACAAGTGGTCAGAATGCCTGACGGCAAACGGTCTCACCGCGATGGATAGTGAAAACGATTGGATCTCCGTCGAGTCGCAGACCGCACTCGAGAACGGCGATCCCCCCGAACGAATCATTCAATTATCGAGCGTCGAAGCACACTGCAACAACGACTTACGCATCACCCAAACGGCCGGGGATATTGTCGCTTCCTTCCAGGTTCCGCTTATCTCGGCGAACCAAGCCGCCCTGGATGATCAAGAAAAAGAAAAGAATGGGTACCTCGCGGCTGCAACAAAATACATTGATCAGCGGAAGCAGGGCTAGCTGGTTCGCCGCCTCAGGCGGCGGTGCCGTCCGGGTGGGGATGCAACCCCTTCACAGGCCATGTGCATCGCGAAGACGGCCTTGAAAGAGGGGGCGGTGGGTGCGAGATGCTGAGCAGCTCGACCCGTTGTGTGAAGAGCATCCGAGGGCATGGCTTACTACAGCACCCAGCTCTGGTGGAACGACTGAGAGCTCACGACCACTAACGCTTCGCCCGTGGCGGGGCGGGGATGCGCGGTCGCCGCTCGTCTGGCGATCGCCGTCTGCGCCAGTCAGTGAGGGAGCGTCTCGCCCTTTTACACTCGCAGAGTGGGAGTCGTCGTGCGCAGTGCAGGACCGCAAGATTTCTCGGCAATCGAGTCAATAGAAAACGCGGCCGATCAGCTCTTCATCCGGCGGTTCGAGCCGAGCGACTGGCCCGGCGCCTTATCGGGTGCTGACCGTGCAGCGACGCCGGGTTTTCTTCTCGTCGCAGAGCTGGACGAGACAGAAGTCGCCGGTTTCGTACACGTCTTGGAGGTGGAGGACATCTGCCATATAGAGCAGCTGTCCGTAGCGCCGTCGCACGCGCGTCAGGGGTTAGGGCGGGCGCTTCTCGATGCCGCCAAGCAGCAGGCCCGCAGGCGCGGGTACAGCCAGGTCTCCCTGCGGACGTATGCCGATGTTCCCTGGAACGCTCCGTTCTACGCGAGTGCCGGCTTCATCGAGGCTAAGCCCGTGACGGAGTTTCACCGGTCTCTTGTCGGCGTTGATTCCGCGCTCGGCCTCGATGCTTTCGGCCGTCGGGTCCACATGGTGGCAATTCTGGACGCGTCCCCCTCGTGAGCCCCGGTGCCGGTTCCCTTGTCACCGCCGGCCAACAATGGGCTATCGAATACTCTCGGCCAGCGTCTTGCTGTACCACCGGTCGGAGTACGGCTCGTCGTTGAAAGCGTCGACGCGCCCAAAACCGTTCCGCTCGTACATGGCACATGCCTCCGCGAGGGCAGCGCGAGTATCGAGCCGAAGCGTGGTGATGGCCCGCTCTTGGCAGGCTTCTTCGACGGCGTGTAGCAACTGCGCACCAATCCCCCGCCCTCGATGTGCCGGCAGCGTGAAGACCTCTTCGGTGATGCCGAGCGGCGACTTTTCGAGCAGCTGGGCGATCATGATCGCGAGCATCTCGACGTGGCCCATCTCTTCAGCGCCGATGCCGAACACGAGGTCGCGGTACTTGCCGGGCATGTGCATGTTCCAGGCCTGGAACTGGTATTGCATCGCGACGGAGATCTCGCCGTACTGTCCACCGAGCACCTCCTGGAGCTTGCGGGCGTAGACCGCGTCGGGCTTGTCGGGGGTGGCTTTGTGTTGCAGTTCTTGCCGGTGGAAGTACATCGTGTTCTCCTCGTTGCGCCTGGGGGATGGTGCCGACCCGGGCATCTGGTCGACGCGTGCCATCGACCAGACTGCCGATCCGGGTAAATGCACACGGGGGTTGTGGCCCACCCATCAGTGCGTGACAATCGCGCGCCGGGGTGCCGCTCCTCCCCCGGCAGCGTCGGAACCACGAACAACTGCGAGTGTTATCGTTTTAGATAACGGAGGTGGGGCATGAGCCTGACGAATTCTTTACGGAGGGCGCGCAAGCGCTCCGGCGTGAGCCTTCGAAGTGTTGCCACGCGTTCGGGTGTGGGGGCGAGCAACCTCAGCGCGATCGAGAACGGCCGGCGCGACCCGACGTCGTCGACCGTGGACCGACTGTCCTCCGCGATCGGGATCGAATGGGTCCCGGTTGCAACGCAGGGGCGGGCATCGGCCGCACGAGCGTTGGAGGACATCACGCATGCCGAGGCTGAGGGTCAGGTGGCTCAGGCATACCGGCGGTTCATCCAGCTCGCCAATGATCTCGCCTCTGCCGATGCCGTGACACGGGTTCTCCTCTCGGCGGAGAAACCAGAGGATGTGCCGTCGCGCTGGCTGGATGCTGTCGCAGCTCTCCTCGAGGTGCGTTTGCGGGAAGTGTCTGCTCCCGTCCCGTCGTGGGTGCTCGAACAGGGCGGTCATCCAGACGCCGTGTGGGAGCCGCAACGTGGTACCCGCCCGATTGCGTTGTCCGCCGACCACGCCCAGGTGCTCCCTGAATTTCTTCGCCGAGGTGTCGCGATCGAGCAGGGCGAACTGGTGAGCGTCTAGTGCACCTCTCCTTACGGCTGCGAACACATGACTAGCCTGTTGACCCGCGATGACATCATCGACGGGATCCGCGAGATCATCGCACGCCTCACGCACGCCGGTGTCTCGGCGACCATCAAGATCGTGGGCGGTGCGGCCGTCGCGCTCACCATCGACGGGGACCGCCCCGCGACTGTCGATGTGGACGGTCCCTTCAGCCCGCGGGAGGCCGTTGAGGCGGTCGCCGTTCAGATCGCGGAAGAACGTGGCTGGCCGTTGGACTGGGTCAACGACAAGGCGAAGATTTTCCTCCCGGATGGGATGGGACGCGGCGCCGAGTGGGTGACCCTTTACGACAAGGACGGCATCCTTGTCCAGGCAGCGTCCGCGGCGATGCTCTTGGCCATGAAACTTCGCGCGGCCGAGCGACGAGGGCTACGAGACCTCGGCGACGTCGACGTGTTGCTGACGGTCCTCGGGATCCAGACGGCCGATGAAGCCGAAGATCTGATGAACGAGTTCTTCCCATCCGAAGACTTATCCCCTCGGACGTACGACCGAGTGCAGAAGCTGCTCGACGGGGAGCCACGCGTCGGCTCCCGTCCAAACCTTCCTGATCTCGCCCCATAGATCTCATGGACCCGTATCGGTCTTGATAGACGAGGCGGCCCATCGAGTATCGCGTGCGGTCAGCTGCCGATGGGGCGGCCGGCGCGGAACTTTCCCGTGTGGGGTGGGAAGGCTTCTCCCCCGTTGAACTCGTCGGCGAGGCGCTGCAGTTCGCGGATGATGGCGCCTTCGGCGAGGGCGTTCAGGGACGAGTACCCGCCGGCCACACCGGCGGTGCGGAGCACGGCTGTCTGCGCTTCGGCGAGGACGCTGGTGTGCAGCTGGAAGGTGCGGGCAACCTTCGGGTCGGCCGGTGCTGCCACAGGGGCCGCGGTCGGGGCCTGGGGGGTGTGCGCGGCGGGGACGACTGCCGGGGTGTCCGGTTCCGGGGTGGTCGCGGAGGTGGGGACGATCGCTTCCACGTGGGGAATGAGGGGGAAGGGGGCGGCGGCGCCGGGACGCTGCCGGGTGCGCGCGGTGGTCATGCTGCAGCCTCCTGGGGGGCGAAGTGGGTGACGAGCTGGGATGCGACCGCGTCGTACAGCGCGATCGCCTGCTTTTTCTTCCGCGCCGGCGGAACATCGGTCAAGGACGCGGCGTACGAGTCCGCGTCGGAGAAGATCGACCACAGCGGAACGTAGCTGGGGCTGAGTTCGCGGTCCCCGAACCCGGGGATCTCCTCCGTGGTCCGCAGATCCCAGAGGAGGTGGCCGAAGCGTTCCCGGAATCCCTCGAGCTGGGATTCGTGTTCGGCTGTCCCCCGGTACATGTTGACGAGGATCCCGGCGACGTGCAGGTCGGGGTTGCCGAGATCTTCGCTGTGCTGGGCGACGAAGTCCGCGGTGCGGATAGCCGCTTCGGCACTGGAGTACTCGGGCTGGCTGACGATGACGACTGCGTCGGCGGCGGCCATGCTCATCTGCACCAGGTGGCCGAGGCTGGGTGGGGTGTCGATGAGGACGAAGTCGTAGCTGTCGGTCCACCCGTCCAGAGCTTTGCGGAGTCGGCGTACGGCGCCGACCTGCCCGGCTTCGTTTTCGCGGTTGCCGAGGTCGAACCTACTGGGGACCACGTCGATCCGCTGCGCTTCGACGGTCGGCTCCCCCGCGTCGTTCACCCACCCGCACGCGACGACAGCGCCTTCCGCGGCGCCCTTCTGGTTGGCGACGATGGCTTCCGAAACAGTGGCGGTGGGCTCCGCCACGTTCCATGCGGCGCCCAGCATCCGACTGGCGTTGGCCTGAGAGTCCATGTCAACGACGAGGACCTCGAGCCCCCGACGAGCGAGAGCGGCCGCGGTCTGCACCACTCCCCCACTCTTGCCCACGCCACCCTTGTGGCATCCGAACATCACCGTCCGCGTCATTCCCCGCGCCCCTTCCTTCACAAACATCTGCAACAACGATTGCAACACTAGTATAGCAACTGTTCTTATAGTTGTTATAGTCAGATTAGAACAGTTGTGTTGCACGTCGCTTGCGAGCCCGTCCGCACGCGCCCGAACAACCGGCAACGAGACAGCCGCTCCAGCAGTGACCTCGAACGGACGGGGTCTTGTAAAAACAGTTTTTTAACAACCGTTGTTTTTCTATGTGCGTCCAGCACAGCGCTGAGGTCGGAGCGTCTCCCCTTAGGACGAGCCGCGTCTGTCCGCGACCCAATCACACTTATTACAACGGTTGTTATGTAACCCTTGTTATAGGTGTTTTACTCGGCTCCTGTCATGCGAGGACCGGGGGTCGGAACGGTAGCCTCGCGCAGTCGCAGCAAGGTTTGCCTCCGACCTCGCCCCTACTCATGAAGCCGTTCGAACCCCCGTATATCGACCCGTATCCGAGCCCAAAATGCGTCGAGCACCTTTTACTGGAAAGTTGGATTCGCAATGATTGCATTGCAAGTGTTGTGATGCACCTAATTCCATGTCAACGTGGGTCGTCCGAACGGCCCAGTGCACGGCCCGTATCCGGGTTCCAAGCCCCTCGAACACCCCCACCGTGGAAGTCAATCCCGACATGCGTGCAATGTAATGATTGCATTGCACGTTTTGCAATACACCTCTGCGGTCTCCGTGTGGGAGCGCCATCTGAAACAGCACCGTTCTTCGTGCGAAGCCGCGTAGAGACCGACACCGAGCTCGGTCGTGGGGGAGGGGCCTGTGCAGATGGGACTGGCGCCACGGTGCGATCGGCCGTTGAGTCGAGTCGCCGACGGGCCATCGGGGGACTTCTCCACAACGACAGTTCACCCGGAGCAGCAGTGGAGTGAGGGCTCCTGGACACGTTCGACGCGGCGACGGTTTGTGCTCCGTCTTTTGGCTGGGCAGCGGCTCAGCCGCCGGCGGGATCCCTTCACGGTCACTGGGTATCGTCTTCGTCCGGCCAATCCGTCACGGCATTCCGACTAGGCCACGGCGGTGAGGGTGGGGGAGTGCGCCCCTGCTTCCACGAGAGCGATCGCGTCGTGGTGTAGGGGACGTCCGTTGGGTCCGCGGGGGTAGCGCGCGTAGTCAGTGCGGTCGTCTTGTCGGAAGAGGACGACGCCTGCGGGGGCGCGGCGGCCGCGGCGTTTCTTGCGGCGTTTGCGCATCCAGGCGACTTCGGCGCTCCACCACGCCCATCGGCCACGCTCGAGCTCGTAACGATGCTGGCGGTCGGCGAGATAGCCGTCCACACCGAGATCGACAGCCACGGTGTCGGCAGTGTGGGGGTTCAGGGAACGAGCCCAGCCGCTGGGGACGCGGACGGCAAGACCGTGTTCAACGAGGCGGTAGAGGTGTCGGCGGGTTTGTTCGCCGTTGAGCCCGGTGGCCAGTTGCAGCTCGTCGAGGGTCTGGATGGTGTCGGGCTGGAGGTGGGTGTAGATGAGGCCTGCTGTTCGTCCCAGGCTGTGGGGTGCCGCGAAGGTGTCGTGGGCGAGGGGGCGGAGAGCGTTGGTGAGGTGGGTGAGCCAGGGGCTGCGGGCGGGGGTGGTCGGGCGTGCAAGCACTTGTGTCCGGTTTAGTCCCTGAACTTCTGTGGAGAACTTTTGGGAGAGTCGGTATCGCTGCCCGTGAGGGGGAGTGGGGTCGCCGATGCGAACGATCCAGGCCGATTCGGGATCGTCGCCTTGGGGAGTGGCCAGGGTGTGGAGCGCGGTGGCGACGGTGGTGCGTCCGTAGCCGGTGTCGGCGGAGAGGCGCCGAATGTCGGCTTCGACGACGTGCGAGACCGCTTGAAGGAGATATAGGCAGAGGGCGTCGAGGACCGCTCGGGTGCTGTGAGTGCCGGGGTGGGTGCGGGCGGTGCGGGAAGCGCGGTCTGCTCCCCAGAGGCCGGGGAGGGAATCAGCGCGCTCTTGGGCACGCTGGACGGCCGTGACGACAGAGGTCTGCCGGGCGGGAAACTCAGGGTCGGCGCCGTCTCTGTCGATGGGGTGGGAGGCGACGTAGCGGACGGCGAGTTTCCACGCCCCGTCGAGGACGCGCAGGCGGTTTTTCGCGCTGCGGGGAACGCGGCGGCCGCCGCTGCGGGCGCGCGCGGTGCGGACGTGTTCGAACGCGGGGGAGGCCTCTGCGAGCTCGGCGATGTCGTCGTAACGCCATCGGGCGTGAGCGCAGCCGGCGAGGACGGTTGCGAGCGTGTAGGAGGCGTCGGTGCCGGCGGGAGCGTCGAGCATCATCGTCAGGCGGGGGCTGAGGGGTCGCTTGGGGCCCTCAATGTACGGGTGCCCGTCGGCGTCGAGGCGTTCGCCGCGGACGGGGGCGGTGTTGGGGATGTGAATTTCGGCGCCGAGGTCGATCAGGAGGTCGTGGAGTTCGCGGACTTGGTCGGCGTCGACGCTGCGGCTGAGGAACGCCCTGAGGGAGCCTTGGGGGGTGGAGATACCGCCGTGTCGGTGAGGGGAGAGCGGGGGCCGCACGCAGCCGGTCACCGGGTTGGACAAGGGCTTGATGTCTAGGGAGGGCATGAGGGATTGGGCGAGCTGCGCGATTGTCTTGACGGTGCGGGCGTCGACGGGCTCTTCGAGGTTCAGCCACACGTGGCGGCCACCGGAGGGACCGGACTCACAGACCAGGTGGTCGATGTTGAGCTCGTTGAGCCAGTGGGAAAGGCGCCCGGCGTCGTAGCCGGCGTTGCCGCGAGACGCATCGAAGTCGAACGGGATGAAGTCGTAGCGTTCCCGGTCGCGTGACAGGTACATCGCCCACGGTCCCTCCGGGACGGTGTCGTCGATGCGGTGCTCGTGGTCGTAGTCGTTGGTGGCGTCGCCGGCGACCGTGTGCGCAGCGGCGCGCACACGTCCACGAGGAGAAAGAGCACGCGTCAAAGCCCACGCATCGTGGGACGTAAATCGCGACACGCGCGGGCGTGACGACGAAAAATCTAGGACTTCAACGGGAAAGCGCGTTACTATGGCGTCATCACCTCCTCGGTGGTACAGCAAGGGCCGGGTTCCACCCGGTAGTTGTTTCCCAGTTCAGAGTCGGAGTTTGGCGACTGTGTGACTCTGAACGTCGAATCTTGAGGGGCCCGCCGGAAACGGCGGGCCTTCTTCGTTTTAGGCGGCGTCTGTTCGGGCCTCCAAGTCCTTGAAGTCGATAGGCATGGGTTCTGGCACGGGCTTGGCTACCAGAGGCAGCCCTCCATCCTTAGCCAGGACAGCTGCGAGGGCCTCGAGGTAGTAGGCCATGGAGACGCCGCTCTCGCGTGCCGCCGCACGATACGCCTCGAGAGTGTGCGCGGGAACTCGCCCCTGCAGCAGGGGCATGTCGTTGACGCCTATGCCGTATACGCGGCTCCGTGTCGTACCCATGTCGCCCATCCTGACGTGCATACGTATTGATCCCCGGCGACACGCCGCTTGTCGGTTAATCCACGAACGTCGTTAACGCGCACGCCTTGAGACGCTCGCGAGCCGCACTAAAGCGGGCCTAGTCGTGGGCGATCTAGCCGAGGACGAACGCCACAAGAAGGGCAAGGTCTTCGGTGACTTTGGCACGGTCCACCGAATATGTTGCCGACCGCGAACCCTTGCCCTTGGCCACGTAGCCGAGACTCCCTAGATCTTCTAGCGCGTCGCGGAGCGTTGCGTAGCTGAGATCGGTTGCGTCAAGAATGTCCTGCCGCGTGGCCTCGGGGCGGTGAGCAAGGTAACGAAGTACCTTCACGCGGGTCATAGTGCTGATCGCTCGTTGCGCCCGCTCGGCGCGCTCAGGCATGGCCTCGGGCGCTCCGGTTAATCGCGGCATGTCCCCATTGTGCCCTCACCCGCATATTTCCCCCTTCCTATCGCCGGTATTGCACGCCGACCGAATGATCGTATAGTGGTTTAACCACCATACAAGAGCCGCAAATAAACGCAATGACCGATTGCGCCGGGGATCGCGGCACGGAACAGAACGGTTTAAGCAACAGCATCGATTGTTGCCGTCCAGGTCCACAGGTTGCGTCGAACCAGTACGCGACGTGGGCACATGATGCTCAACCATCCGGGAGGAGCGGCTCGAATGACCCCTTCGCTAGGTGCCGTCGACCAAGCAGGCGGGGCGTCGATGAGGCAGGCCGCTTCGCGCGAAATATCCAGCCGCGGCAACGACAGGGGGCTGCCCCCCAAACGGGGGACAAATGTGCGAATGTCCGAGCCTGGTGGTAAATCTATACGCCGTCCAGAAAACGCAGTCTCGATGTTGATGGCGCACTCGTGGGGGGTGGAGTGGTTGGAGAGCGGGAATGAGGAGCTGTTCGTGGCGACGGACCAGCGGGGACCGAGGTTTACGTCCTGTGCGGGTAAGCGTGATCGTTTGGTGAGATTTGTCGCGCAGCACCTCGATCCCACTGACTGGGAGACGCTCCTGGCGCTGGCGTGGGAGTCGTCGACCGAAGAGCGCGAAGCGGCGTTGCTTGGATTGAGGGTTCGTTCGTATCGGGAGGCTTTGTCCCGGGTCAGGGCCGTCGCGGTGACGGTGCAACTGGTGCTGTTGCGTGGCGAGGACGGGGGCGCTCTCCCTTTCGAGGACGTGGTGGCCCGTGCGTGCCCGCTCGAGGGCATGGGGGATGTCCTTGAGTGGCTAGATGGCGATGGTGGTTCTGCCCGCGAGGCGTCGCGTCGTCTGGGTATCAGCGTGCGCGTGGCGCGCGGTCGGCTTTCGACCGCCAGGTGTCTTCTTGCGATCGCAGAGGCGGTTGCTGAGGAGGCGGCGCTCTGATGTCCGCACCGGTGATGGCGGGGGTGAAGGTCGCCGCCGGTTCGAAGACCGGTCGGCGGTTGCTCACCGTGATTCTTGGAACGCCGGTCTTGATGGCGGTCGGTGCGGGGATCGTTGTGGTGATGCTGGTGAACGTCGTCTTCGGCGGCGGAGCGGCGGCGAGTTTTGGCGCTGGCTGCGTTCCTCAGCTGGGGTTGGTGGAGAAGGTTCAGCAGGATCTTCCCCGGTTCACCGTTGAACAGCTCACGAATGCTGCGGCCATCATGCAAGCTGCGGCGGAGGCGGGTCTCCCCCGGTCCGCGCAAGTGCTTGGTGTGCAGGCAGCGTTGCAGGAGTCGGGGCTGCGCGTCCTGGGGTACGGGGACGCGATCGGTCCGGACTCGCGAGGACTTTTCCAGCAACGCGACAATTGGGGATCTTCGGCGGTTCGGATGGACCCGGCAGCTTCGGCGGGTCTCTTCTTCGGTGCGTTGAAGCAGGTCCCGGGGTGGGAAGCCCTGCCACCGGAGCAGGCCATACATGCCGTCCAGCGAAACGAGCGTGCATCCGATTACGTTCCTCGTCGAGCCGATGCGGAATCCATTGTGGCGGCGTGGTCGAACGCGTCCTGCACCGCTCTAGTTCGCGCGACGGCACAGGAGGCTGCTGCTCAGGTCGTGGCTCTGCACGCGGCGGGGAAGGTCACTTACCTCGAAGACAAGATGTGGGAGCAAGTCGTCGACACAGCGAACGGTGTCCCGGCGCCGAATTGCCAAGTCGACGTGCGAGTGCTGCAACTGATCGTCCTCGCGGGGCAGTGGTACTCGGAAGTGCGTTTCAGCGATCTAGGTCGACTGTGCGTGAACGATTGCAGCTACGGCGCCGGGATGTTTTCGATGCACTGCAAGTCACCGGATCTCGCGGTGGATTTCATCAGTCTCGACGGAACACCATCCAGCGGTGCAGACGATCGGTCCATTGATTTCATCCGGCGGCTGATCCCCGTCCTCCCTCAGGGTGCAGGGATCGGGCAGTCGAACTGTCGAAGTTCTGCCGGCGACAGCCTCAAGACTCCGGGGCTTCGACAATTCCCCGATTCGTGCAACCACCTGCATATCGAGCTGCCGCTGTCCGAAGCGCCACTGACGATCTCCCAGCCGGGGCAGTGAGGCCCTGCCGCCTACACGAGCGCCGAACCATCACCTGACGAGGAGGAATCGGATGAAGAGACTGACCGTGACGGCCGCGACAGGGGGCCTGCTTTGCGCCCTCATGGCAGGCTGTGCGCCCCCAACCGCAGACGAGACGCCGGCTCCGACGTCTACCTTCTCGGAGGTACCCACGACGTCGCCCACGCCGTCCCCGGGCAAGGACGTCCCACTCGCTTCGACTACGACGCAGGGAGTGGGTTACCCGGTGTACATGGACATCTGGGACGTCGAGGCGTGGAAGTCCCAGGAAGGTTGCGGGTGCAGCGCACCCGGTGAAACCGCCGAGCTCTACCCCTCAGGCGCGGTGGCCTGGACCATCAAGGTCGACCTATATTCCAGCCCATCTTGGGCAAAGGACGACGGATTCAACGCGTCAGAAATGACTCTGAGTCCATCGTGGGGCCCCGGAGCCCCGGCGCCAATTGTGGCGCCTGAGGGTGAAGCCCGTCCAACAAATCCGGTCGGAGCCGCATGGGGATTTGCTTCCGTGCAGTCTCCATCCATTTTCCCCCGGGGAGAGCGCCGGTCGTTCCTCTTGAGTGTCTACGTTCCACGGGGGGCGGTGAGCTTAACACTCACGCTGCAGGTGCCATCGAAGGGATCGAGATGGACGAACACCCCGATACAGACCTCGCTCGACGTTCCCGTTCCGCAGTCAGTTATCGACTTGATGTACGCGGCCAACCCCGGCGATTGAAAGGAAAGAAACGTGATTCCCGCATTTGGCGCAGCGAGCATTCTCGCCAACATTCCGGCTCCCACCCCTCGGTGGGATGGGCCCGGGTTGAGTGGACTTATGACGGTCTTGGGGTGGGTGTTCGCCATCTGCTTGGTCGTGTGCGTGCTGGGCGGCCTCGTGTCCGGCGCGGCAATCGGACTCGGCAAGGTCATGGATAACGGGCAGCTGCAGAGCAGAGGACTCGGGGGCCTGGTCGGCGCGCTGATTGGGGTGGCTGTCTGCGGCGTCATCGTCGTCGTCCTGAACTTCGTCTTCAACGCTTTCGGAGGGTGAGATGGCAGCTGACGGCACGGACCCTTTCACCCCGAGTTTGGGATGCGGGTTCAACGATTGGGTGTGCTATGGGCAAGAAGGCGTCGCACGTCTGATCGGGCAGGCCTGCAAAGCTGCGGGGAACTTCATCGGCGACATGCTCACCAATTCGTTTCTCGGCGCACAGGCAAGTTCCGGGGACTGGGATATCGCCGGCTCGCACTTCTGGTTCTGGGCCGCCGTTGCCTCGATGCTCGTGGTCGGAATCGGCGCGTGGCAGGTCAGCGTCGCGGTGATCCTTCAACAACCTGGACGGGTTCTTCAGGTCCTGGCCGGGATGGTCGCTGGGGTCATCCTCTCCGTCCTCTCGCTGCAGTGGATGCCGACCATCGTGACCGCTATGTCGGGTATCACCAGCCAGCTGACCGCTGGGTTGAACGGAGAAGCAGGTATCGGGGCCGCAATCCTCAACGTTCTGGGCCTTGGTCAAGGCCCCAACGGAGTCGGGTACGAGATACAAAGCGCCTCCCCGACCTGGAGCATTGCCACCGTTACGTCTGGCGGAGTCAACGTAATCGGCCCTCTGTTGCTCGCGCTGGCGGCCCTTGGCGTCATCGCGTTCGCCGCCTTCCTTCTTTTTGTGGCGATGTCGTTGCGGACGTTTGGGCTGATCGCATTGGTCGCGTTCGCACCGCTCGGCTTGATGTTCTACGGGCAGCCGCGGATGAAGGACATGGCGATGAAGTGGGGGCAGCTTGCGTTGGGTTTGCTGCTTGCGGAGCCTCTCGCGGCGGGGATTTTGCTGTTGGCGACGAACATTGCGGCGTCGACGACCTCGTCGAGCATGGGGTTGCTGCTGACCTCGGCGGGGATCATCTTCGTTGCCGCGTTCTCACCGCTGTGGGCGGTGAAGTTTGTGGAGTTCGCGGCGGGTGAGGTGCGCACCGCGTTGAGCCACTCGCAGTGGACGCAACGCCAGGGGAGCCAGACCGTGTCCCGGGTGGGGCGTGGTGTCGGGTCGATGGTTCGGAGGCTCGCGCGATGACCGACGTGGTGATGGAGGGACGCGAGTCGCCCCCGGTTCGTTTTGGTCAGCAGGAACGCCGGGGGAGTTTCCTGGGGCTGACGGGCACTCAGGTGTGGGTCTTGGCGGGTCTCGTCCTGCTGTGTCTCCTGTCGTTGCTGCTGCTGCAGATTTGGGCGTGGCCGGTGTGGGCGGTGTCCGTGCTCGTCGCGGTCGTCACCGTGTGGCGGTTTCGGGGCGAGCCGGTGGTCTCGATGGTGGCGACCCAGGTGGGTTTCGCTCGCCGGAAGCTGACGGGTCAGCACTCGTTTGCGCGCGACGTGTGGGAGACGCCGTGGGCGCCGGCCGTGTATGCACCCGCCTCGAGCGCGGGCCGAACGGTGACGGCGCGGGGCACGGTGAAGATGCCCGGTGCTCTCGGCGATATGGAGTTGTTCGATATTGATCACGCGGGCGGGTTTGTGTGGGATCGGCGGTCGAAGCGCGTCGCCGTCACGCTGGCGGTGCAGTCCCGGTCGTGGCAGTTGCAGGACCCTGATGCGCAGACTGCCGCGGTCGAGGGGTTCATGGCGTGGTTGAACGGTCTTGAGCACATCACTGGGATGGTGGGCGCCACGATCCGTATTCGCGCGGACCGGAGCTCATCGACCGAACTGGCCGATTTTGTGGAGGAGTTCGGCGACCCGCGAGCCAGTGAGGCGCTGAAAGCGGAGTATGCGTTACTGATCGAGGACGGTGCCGGGCGAGCCTTCGCGTTCAGCAGTGCCCTCACGGTGACGTTCGCGGTCGATCACGTGATGCGGCAGATAAAGGACGCCGGCGGCGGACTTCCCGGGGTCGCGCACATTTTGGAGGAGCGTGTCTCGGCGCTCACGGAGAACGCCGCGACCATGGGCGTGCGGGTGAAGGCGTGGCTGACCGGTGCGGAGCTCGAACGTGCCGTGACAGCGGCGTGGGACCCGGTCGCCGCGGCACGTCACCGTGCGGAGGGTCACACGTTGCTTGAGGCGGCGCCGGTGATGGGCATCGAGGAGGGGTGGTCGTGGATTCGCGCGGACGAGTCCGTGCACCGTGTGTTCTGGATCGCGGAATGGCCGCGGAAGAAGGCGACAACGGGGTTCCTCGAGCCGTTGTTGATGTCCGGCTCGTCGTCACGGACGGTGGTGCTGCAGATCATCCCGCGCGCCTCCCACCAGGCGATGAAAGAGGCGGGCAAGACCCTCACCGACATGGAGTTGGCGGCGGAGCTGCAAGAGAAGATCGGCATTCGCGTCTCTAAGAAGCAGGAACGGGAACACCAGGATGTGGAGCTGCGGGAGAACGACCTCGTGGAAGGTCACGCGCAGGCCCGGTTCCGGGGATTTCTGGTCGCGTCGGCGGCGTCGATGGACGATCTGTCCCGCGGTGCGAGCGACATTGAGACAGCGGCGCACCGGGCGTTGCTCGTGATCCAGACCCTCCACGCGCAGCAAGCATCCGCGTTCGTGCGGACGATGCTGCCGATACCGATGACGGAGAAGCAATGACGTCCTCGAGGATTCAAATCGTTGGCGTGCACGGCGCGCGAGAATCTCGCGCGGACCGTGCCGCTCGAGAACGCCGGGAGAAGCAACTCAGGGCGATGGCAACTGCGGCGCGTGCGGATGCCTCGGGGGCGTGGCCGCCCTCGCTTGTTCCGAAGAAGGGTGTCGCACGGCCGCGGAATCTGAGGTCCACGCTGGAGGTGAAGATTCCGTTTCACCGGGCGACGAGTCGTGTGCTCGCCACCGCGTACCCGTTTCTGGTCGCGTCGGGGGAGACCCTGCGCGGGCCGTACATCGGGGAGGACATGCTGGCGCGTTCCCCATTCGGGTTTGACCCGTGGTTGGCGTACGCAGCCGGGGTGGTCCGCTCTCACAGCGCCGCGATCATCGGTGTGAAAGGCACCGGGAAGAGCATGCTGGCGAAGTCGTGGGCGTGCGGGTTGATGCGGATGGGCCGGAGAGTCGCCGTTCCGCACGACCCGAATGGGGAGTGGGGTCGGGTCGCGGAGTTCGTCGACGGGAAGACCGTGAGTGTGGGCCGTTCCCGGCGCACGCGGATCAACTTGTTGGATCCGGGGGAGCGGGATGCGGTCTTGTCGGAAGAGGACTGGCGGGCGGATGTTCTGCAGTTTCGTCGCGGGACGATGAAGACGGTGATGTCGCAGCTGCGGGCGATGGCGCCGATGACCCCGTTCGAGCACACCACGATCGACCTGGTCCTCACCGACCTGGCTCACCACGACACGGTGGTGCTGCCGATGGTTTACGACCGGTTGCGGCGGGTGGAGGAGTGGACGGGAGATGAGGATGTGCGTCATGCGGCGCGGGTCCTCGCGCACACGGTCCGCCTGGTCGTCGAAGGGGAACTGCAGGGCCTGTTCGATGGGGAATCGACGGTGACGTTCGACGCGTCCGCGCCAATGATGGTCGTGGACACGAGCGCGTTGAAGGGTGCGTCTCCTGAGGCGAAAGCGCTGCTGCGATTGGCGACGTCGAACTGGATCAAAAGGTCCACCTCCGGCAGCCACCGTCACCCGCGGGTGATCGTGCATGAGGAAGCCGCCGTCGAACTGCTCAACGATGTCACCGGGGGAGGCGCCGGCGGGCTGACGGAGAAAGTCGCCGGGGAGAAAGTCGCCCGCCACGACGGGGTGTCGAACTGGTACCTGCTGCACCGCATCGCGGATCTGGACGCGCTCGGGGACCGCGGCTCGGCCCTGCATTCGCAGGCGCTGGGCCTGTTGGCGGACTGCGATACGCGGATCAGTTACGCCCAGCATGAGGGCGAGCTGGACCGGTCACAGGAGGTTCTCGGCTGGAACAGCACGATGCGCCGCATCGTGCGCCGCCTCGAGAAAGGCGAGGGGCTCTGGCAGATCGGGCCGGACCGGATCGCGAAGGTGAAAAACATCATGACCCCGGGGATGGAGCAGGTGTTCAAGACCGACACGGCGGGAGGCGAACGCGCATGAAAGGCACCGCGAACGGGATAAGCGCGATGCAATGGGCGCTGCTGTGCATGTTCCTTGCGGTGGTGATCGTGGCGGCGGGGCTGACCGGGCTGACCATGTGGGTGACCTCCTGGGTGTGCGCACCGACGCCGAGCCCCGCGCACGTGTTCGCCGGTGTGGAGACCGTGTTCCCCGGCACCGCGTCCTCATGGCAAGGGGATGCGGCGGTGTGCACCCCGCCGGTCGCGCTGGTGCGCACGGTCGCGCTCGTCATCCTGTTCCTGCTGATGGTGGCCGCTGCGGTGGTGGTGGGGAAGGTGTTGCGGTACCGCCAGTCAGACCGGCACTTCGAGCGCGAGATGATGCTGCGTAACGGCTTCGCGAAAGGGAGCGAGGTGGCGGCCTGGTTCGGGCCTCGCGCCGCCGTGTCCCGTGGGGCTCGTCTTCGCCCCTCCTTGTCGTCTCCGGCCGTGGCGGACGTCAGTGTGCGGGTGGGCACGGCCCGCCGCACGAGCGTGCACCTCACGGCGGAGGACTCTGTGGCGGTGATCGGCCCGCCGCGGTCCGGGAAGGGGCGGCGGCTGCTGGTCGGGATGATCGTGGACTACCCCGGTCCGGTGGTGACGACCTCCACGCGACCCGACAACCTCACGTTGACGCGCGGGTCCCGAGCCCGCGTGGGGGAGGTGGCGGTGTTCGACCCGCAGAACCTGTCAGGGCTGCGCACCGCGGTGCGGTGGTCCCCGATCAGCGGATGTGAGGACCCGCTCGTCGCCGCGCAGCGCGGGCAAGCCACCATCGGGGGCACCGCTCTGGGGCGCAGCGACCGGAACCAGGAATGGGGGGAACGCGCCGGGGTGGTGCTCTCCGCGCTCCTGCACGCGGCAGCCGTCGGTGGGCGCACCGTTGACGCGCTCTACGAATGGGGCGCGAACCCGGTGATGGCGCGCACCGCGGTGGACATTCTCCGCCATGACGGGTCCCCGGGGTGGGCGGAGGATCTCGACGGGGTGATCAACGGGGACCCGCAACTGTTGAGCTCTATCTGGTTCGGTGTGGCCAGCGCGACCGCACCTCTGCGGATCCCCACGGTGCGGGACGCGATGACCCCCCGGACCGGGGACGAATTCGACATCGACGGGTTCGTCCGCGACCGCAACACCCTGTACCTCCTGGGCACCGGGACCGGCGCCGGCGCCGCCGGCGGGTTTCTCAGTGCCCTCATGGACGGGGTCACCGAGTACGCCCGCAAAGCCGCGCAACGCCAACCCGAAGGGCGTCTGGACCCGCCGTTGGGTTTGGTGTTGGACGAGATCGTGAACATGTTCTCGTGGGAGGCGTTGCCGCAGCTGATGGCGGACGGTGGCGGGTCCGGCATTCAACCGATCGTGGTGCTGCAGTCGTTGTCGCAGGCGGAGAAGGTGTGGTCGCAAGCCGACGCGTTGACGATCTGGGCGGCCGCGACCGCGAAGATCGTCCTCGGTGGCGCCTCTGACTCCGATTTCCTCAGCGACGTCGAGAAACTCCTCGGCCAGCGGAAACAGCAGCAGAAGACCCGGTCGTGGAACGACACCGGGTCCTCCCACTCGTACCAGGAGACGTGGCGGGCGGTGATGGAGGCGGACGAGATCCGCCGTATGCCGGAAACGATGGGCCTGATGCTCTACCGCAACCGTCGCGGCGTGCTGCTGAACCTGCAGTCCTGGACCGATCGGGCCGATGCGGACCGCATCCGTGCCGACCGTGACACTGCCGCGAGGGAGGTGGCCGCCGCGTTCGCGGCCCCCCACGCCCACACACTGGGGAGGGACCGATGAGCAACGCCCGCAAACCCGCGAGAAAGGCCCGCATCTACCGGGACGGGTACCTCCGTTCACGGGTCTGGTTCGCCCGACGAGAGCAGTGGATCACCAGTGAGCTCACCCGTGCTGGGCGGTTGGAGTGTGCGGTGTGCGAAGGCCCCGTCGCCCGGGACCATGTCGAGTTGCATCACCTCAGCTATGCCGGTGTCACCGCGGGGGACGGCGGGTGGGTCGCGCTCGAGCAGCACGACGACCTGGTCGCGTGTCACCGGCGGTGCCACGAGTGGCTGCACCGGCTCCTCGACTCGGATACGGCGCTGCGTCGGATGCCGGACCGGCGGAAAGCAAGCCGCGCCGCGATCGCCCGCCTCCGTGCACGGCTGCGTCGCACCGTGGAGACGCTCCTCGCGGAAGGCGGGGAGCTGTGAGTGTGGCGTACGGCGACGGCGACTTCGCCGGCCTCCCCGCGGACTTCGGTACCGACCTGTCCCCGCTGGGTGTCGACCTGGACTCTCGAGCCGGCGGCGACGACGCGAAGGCGGTGCGGATTACCCGGTGGCGGGATCTGCCGACAGAGGAACGCCCGGCGGCGTGGAACGAGCTGCGGGAGTTTGTGCAGTGGCTGGTCGGCCGGTATGCCCTGGCGAGCAACGTGGTCCCGCCGTGCTGGTTTCTCCACCCGGCGTTGGTGGAGGAGTTGTCCGCGTTGCGGGCGGCGTGGGAGGCATCGTTCGACGTCGACACGGACGGGGGACTGGGGCCGATCGGGTGGCATGAACGGTTCGCCGTCGCCCGTGAACGCATCGTCAAGTACGCGTACAAGGGCGAATGCGCCCGCGGAACCCATATGGACACCGCGACCGTCACGCTCACCGTCGACGAGGGGGAGTGGGAGAGGTGGATCGCACGGTGATGGAGCTGCCGGAGTTGCGCCGACGCGTGGTGGACCTGCTGCACGCGTTCACCGACCCCCGCATCCGTGAGGCGTGGTTGCGCTGCCAGGCAATGATGTGGGACCGGGAGCCCTCCGAGGTGTTCTCGCTCCTCGCGCACACCGAGCGCACACCCCCACCGGGCCGCTTCACCTTCACCAGCGCGCCCGACGCTGGCGAGGACCCGTGGGTCGTTCTGGACGCCAACCTGCTGACCGGGCGCCCGGTGTGGCTCACCCCGCGGGGGTACCGGCCCACGGGCTATGCGGATCCGGTGTCCCGTGCGGAGGTACTGTGCGGGCTGCTCGAGCAGCTGCACGAGCCTGTCCCGCCCCTGGGGGACACCGGCGGCGGATTGGCCGAGTGGTCGGAGCACGCGAACCGTGCCCTCATCGACGCCGCCACGAAGGCTCTCACCCCGTCCGCTCACGTGGCGGCGACCGCTGCGGCCATCGTCACCCAGGTTCTCGGGCACCACACCGACGCTCACCTGATCCCGGTGCGTCGGAACATTAACGACCCGATCGACGGGTGGCACGACCTCCTCGACACCCTCACCACCGCACAATCCGCCGCCGCGACCATCCTCATCACCCTCGGCGTCGAGGCCGGAGCGGACGGACCCGCCCCACGAACACGTAGAGACCTCCCCGGCGATCAGCGGGGAGAGACCGAAGAAAGGAAGGAACACGCATGACAACGAAGATCCCCGTGACCATCCACGGGAACGTCTCCAGCGACGTCGAAACGGGAGTCGCGACCAACGGTCAGGACTGGACCCGGTTCAGCGTCGCCGTCAACGACCGCCGGTTCAACGACGACACGAAGCTGTGGGAGGACGGGGACGCCGTCTTTCACCGGGTCGTCGTGTTCGGAAAACAGGCCGTTCACACCGCCACGTCCATCCAGAAAGGCTCGACCGTCCTGGTCGCCGGGGACATGGCATTCGGCACCTACGTGGACGGGGAAGGCGTGAAGCGGGAAGGCCGGCAGATCGTGGCCGACCACGTCGCCTCATCCCATCAGTTCAACGCGGTGCACGAGGACCGGACCCCAAAAGCTGATGGCCCTGCGATGCAGCACAGCACCTCGGGGCCTGTAGCGACACCGGCATCCACGAGCAGCGCGACTCTGGCACGCTGACCCACAAGGTGAGCGGGCGGTGTACGCAGCCGCTACCCGCCCGCTCACGTCCCTCGAGCTCGAGCGACGTCCGCGACGCCCGGATCAGAGCGTGCTCAAAGATCTCTGGGGCGAGCTTTTGACCCCCACCTGGACGCGGGGAGAACAAGTCGACCATGTCGCCGAGCTGGGGGGTACATGACGCCCGCCAGATCGGCACGCCCCTCGCTGCCGTCACTCAACGTCCGTCGAATCTGAGCCCCGGTCGGGACGGCGGCGCCTGACCTTTCCCATGTATTCGGACCGGAAGCGGCTCTGGTGCGCGCTGTAAGCCGCGGCGTGGGCCGCGTCATCACCGGCCTCTGGCGCGCGTGGCGGTAGGAAACCATCAGCGAGAACGTTCGTCAGGGGATAGCCGTACTGGTCTCGCGTCGCCATCGATTGAGGGGACGCCCGAGCACCTCGGCTCAACTGCACCGGTTCAAACCGATCGCTCTTGCACCGATTGATTCGCCGCCGGGGTGGGAGTGGGGAGCCTCCTGCACGACATCGGAGACCCCGCGGGCTCGGCTCGGCTCAAGCAGGTTGCCTCCTCACGGCGCTGTGGGAAAGACGCCCCTTACCGAGCGCGCGACCTTAGGCGGGCTCGCCTGACGCTCACGCAGCGCACGTGGAGCGATGCGTGCCCGCAGGTTCCGACGCTCATCGTCCATTGAGTCGCCGCACGCACGTCACCGCCCCGCCGCGTCCGCTGAGGGGCTCGCGATCGTTGCCGAGATGCCCGCCAGCGCTTCAGGTCAACCGAAGGTCAAGCTGCCGCCCCGCCCCTGCACTGTGGCTGCGGACCGAAGAGTCGACGCCTCCAGCTAACGCACGCCCCGGCGAACCTGCGAGGGGGAAGTTCTACCGGTGGTAGTCGAAGTAGGCACCGCCGGGATAGCTCACGCACGGGCCGACGAGGTACCCCTTGGCGGCGTATTGACCTTGAACGGTCTGACAGTAGGACGCGGGTGTGTTCCACACGCGCGTCCAACCGGGCCCGGTGGTAGCCGAAGCTGAGGACGCTCCGGCAGTTAGCAGCCCAAGAGCGACGACGGCGACCGCGATTCCACGCGTGGCCAGGCTGGAAGAGTTTTTCATGATCTGAGCCCCCCTTTTTTCTGTCGCGCCGTCCCTGATGGGCTGGCGTGAACAATGTGACCCGACTGTAGAGCACTTCACCCGTGACGTCCACGATCGACTAGAGCCTGGACTCGAGCGATGCCCAGCAGCACATCGGGTCAGCGCGCTGATGGACGACCGTAAAGAGTGGACAGTGGTGGCGCAGCGGCTCGAAGGTGGATGCCACGCTGCCCCGCAGAGGTCGAGGTACTAGGTCAGCGCCCCACGCCATGGCCGAGTGCTGCCCCGCACACTCTGAACCCCGAGCGCTGCCTGCTAAATGACCACACGCTGTGGGGGGCCTGGGTAGGCAGCTCGATGACGAACTGCGATCAGCCCGGTCGTTGATCGTTTGGCGGTCTCATCTGCATGCGTAAGGGTCTTTAGCCTTAGTCGCGCCGGGTCTCCTGCCAGCGGCGGGGGCCTGTGCCGTCCTTTCCGAGCACGTCGTCTGGATTTCGTAGGACGCAGTTTCTGAGACTGAGGCAGCCGCAGCCCATGCAACCGGTCAGGTCGTCGCGCAGGTGTTGCAAAGAGCGGATGCGTGCATCGAGTTCCTCGCGCCACACTTGGGACAGGCGCGCCCAGTCCTTCTTGCTGGGGGTGCGGCCTTCCGGTAGGGACTCAAGCGCGGTGCGGATGTCAGCGAGGGGTACTCCGACGCGTTGGGATACCCGGATGAAGGCGATGCGGCGAAGAACGTCCCGGCGGTATCGACGCTGGTTGCCCGCGCTGCGCTCACTCGAGAGCAGGCCCTGACGCTCGTAAAAGTGTAGGGCCGAGACCGCCACGCCGCTCCGTTTAGCAACGTCACCGACGCTCAGGAGCGGTGCGGGCGGAGTGGTCATTTGACCTCAACTTTAGTCAAGGTTCTACGGTGACGATGTGACCTCCCCACACCGTGAAAACGCTCTGCCCGACACCGCCCCGCCAGCCGCGAGTGAGCGGCCGTCTCAGGGTTCTCCGGGGGAACCGGGGGTGCTTAGCTCGCGGTATCGATGGGTAAGCATCGGGCTGTTCCTCCTGGTGATGCTGGACGCATTCGTGGCACTTGGGGTGACCACGATCATGCCAACGGTCAGTCAGGAACTGGACGGTGCCGGACTATACCCCTTCGCGTTCGCCGGGCCTATGGCGGTGAGTGTGGTCGGCATGGTCTCGGCCGGCATCTGGTGCGATCGGGGGAACCCACGTAGTGCGTTGGTTGTCTCTGTGGCTATTTTCACCGCAGGGCTCGCCGTCGTGGCGCTAGCTCCGAGCATGGTGGCTTTTGTCAGCGGTCGGTTGGTCCACGGGCTCGCTGGTGGGGCAGTGACTGTGGCCCTGTACGTCGTCGTCGCCAGGGTTTACCCGCAAAGGTTGCACGCGAAGGTCTTCGCCGCTTTTGCTACCGCCTGGATTATCCCCTCTCTTCTTGGTCCGGTTGCAGCTGGTGTGCTTGCCGAAACGATCGGGTGGCGTTGGGTTTTCTTTGGAGTGGTGACGCTTGTGCTTTTGGCGATGCTGATCGTCGTCCCGGCGATGCGCGCCGTTCGTGGAACCGCGAATCACTCCCCGCTCGGACGCGTAGAAGTCGTGCGGATCGGTCTGGCCGTGATCGTTGCGGCCGCCGCGCTCGTCATTGCCGTCGCGGCTGAGTTGCGCGGGCTCATGCAATCGGTTGGGCCGATCGTTGCGGCCGCCATCGTGCTTATCGCGCTTCGCCCGCTCATGCCCGCCGGAACGCTACGCGCCCGCCGCGGGCTACCCAGCGTCGTCCTTCTCCGCGCCCTCATCGCCGCCACCTTCTTCGCAGCGGAGGTCTACGTACCGCTGCTCCTCATCACGCACTACGGCGCATCTGCCGCTCTCGCAGGCCTCGCCCTGACGGCTGGGGCACTCAGCTGGTCAGCAGCCTCGTGGGTGCAGGGCCGATTCCCACAAATCGGTCATGTCCTAGCGGCGCGAATCGGCGCGACAGGCCTCAGCATTGGTGTTGGGTCCCTAGTGGTTGCAGCGCTCGTTAGCGCCACACCGGTCGTCGTCGTCATCGGATGGGCCTTCGCCGGCGCGGGAATCGGACTCATCTATCCGCGGCTAGGCGTCCTCGCGCTCGGGTACTCGACCGAAGCCAACCAAGGCTTTAACAGCTCCGCCCTCACCATCGGCGAAGCGACCGCATCGGCAATCGCGCTCGCCTTCATCGCAGTCGTGTTTTCGGCGTTCGGCGGCACGGGGACCTCGACCTCATTCGCTGCGGTCTTCGCCCTCGCGGGGGCGCTCTGCGCGCTTGGGTGGCTATGCAGCCCTCGCATCGCATCACGCTGCGAACCAGCGACCCACCTATAGCCCGTACGGGTGCTTCCAAAACCGATCGTCCTCGGCTGACCGATCCCGCCGTGAGGCCCAGAACGCATTCACCAGATAAAGCCCGCAGCCGACCCAACCTCAATTCTTCGCCACGTCTTCGTTCCCCGCTTGCCTGATTCACCTTCTGTCAGCGCCCTGGCTAGGGGCTGCGGTCAGTTCGCGACCGTCAGCGCGTTCGCCGGCGGGCGCGAGAGGATTGTCGGGTGGTTGATGAGGTGGAATCGCTGCGGGACGCGGGTCTGCAGGCGGCTGTGCGGGAGCATCTGCGCGGGTTGCCTCCTGGGTCGGGCCCGGAGAGCCTAAGTGAGATCGTCGTCGATAAGGCGACGGTGCTGAATGGCATTGAGCGCTTCCACGGTCTCCGACAAATTGGGCTAGAAGGCACGGACGTCGCCGATCTCCGCCCACTCGCAGGCCTTCGAGACATTGAAGAGCTGTGGCTGAGCGATACGCGCGTGACTGATCTCCGCGCCCTGTCGGGCCTGCAGTCGCTCACTGTCCTTGAGCTTGGCGATACCCCGGTCGTGGATATTGAGCCCCTCCGCCCGCTCCACCGCCTCGAGAAGCTGTGGTTAAACGGGACGAAAGTTACCGACCTCGAACCGGTCCGCTCTTTGGAGCGTCTGGTGACCGTGGGGGTGGCCGGCGCCCCTATAGGGGATTACAGTCCGCTGGAGGAACTCAATGACCTGCAGGTCCTGGTGGTTTCACGGTCAGCATCCGCACACCTCATGGCTCTGGCGCATCGCGCCGATCTGGCCATCCATTTCCTCGATGAGTGATGCTGTTCCACGGGCGATTCGTGGCCCCTCGAGCTGGATGGCACGATACCGCCGCTTACCGCTACGCCGGGCACCCCGCTTCTCCACTTTCCTAAGGGAAGCGATGCGAGTCCCCGTGTTTGCTGTGCCGAGCGTCTCGTGCCTGCCTGCTACAGGTAGCGAGTATCCGCGCTGGTGGGAGAATTGATCTGTGCGATACGTGTTGACTGCAGATCACAAGATTCCCGATCGCCCTCCGTTGGTCGTCAGGCCCGGCGACGTTGTTCAGGTCGGAGAACGGGATACGGAGTGGCCTGCTTTCGTGTTCGTTGCCGCGCCAAACGGAACGGGGTGGGTTCCCGCACGTCACATAGATATCGATGGTTCGGTGGGCATTGTGCGAGTCGGGTACGACACCGCTGAGCTCCCCGCAGTTTCCGGCGAAAGCGTTCACGTCCTTGAGGACGATCCGGAAAGCGGTTGGTCCTGGTGTCGCAACGATGATGGCCGCCAGGGCTGGGTGCCTCACCGCGCTCTAGCTCGTGCCTGACTGAAATGCTGAGATCGTGACAAGCATCGACTCGACCTTTGCCCCCGCGATTCAAGGGACCTTCTATCGCGCCATCGATCCGAACTTCCGCGAGTTCGCGATCGTGGGATCACGTTCAGCAGGCCGCTACTCGAGGGCACACGAACCGACGCTCTATCTGAGCTCCTCGGTCGACGGCGTCGAGGCCGCAATGATCGCCCACAAGGACTCTCGATCGGCGGCGCTTGAGATCGTCAAGATCGACGTCGAGGCATCTGGCATCGTGGATCTGCGGGATGCGAGCACGCTGGAAGTGGCTGGTATCGACATCGCTCACGCTGTCGCTCCCTGGCAGGACATCGCGGCTGCCGGAGGGACGCCACTCTCGTGGCTGGTGCGCGACCGTCTCCTGGAGGCTGGCGCGAACGGGTTGATCGACCCCTCACGCAAAAGCCCGGGGCTCTGGCACTTGGTGCTGTTCCGCTGGAACGAGGCCGGCGCACCGACCGCCCGGATAACCGGCACCCACTGCTGATCCCAGCCCAAGGCCTGAGCCCGTCCGTGACCGGGGCTTGGGTCCTCGCAAAATCCATTCAAGCGACTGCGGAACCGAAAAGGTCGCACCGTCAGTAGAGCATTCCCATCGCAGCCCGCACTTCGTGCAGGGTGGCATCCGCAATGGACTGTGCCCGCTCGTTTCCTTCGCGCAGCACTGCGGCCACGTCATCAACGGTGATCGCAGCTCTTTGGGCGCGATGGTCGGCGAGGAACGCGTTGACGGCCTCGGTGGTGAGGCGCTTGAGAGCGCCCGCCCCTGCACTTCCTACCTCGTCCGCGATGTCGGTAGGGGTGCGTCCAAGAACGATTGCGGCGGTTGCCAGCAGTCCCGACACCTCCGGGCGGTTCTCGGGGTCGTAGGTGATGGTGCGCTCGGAGTCGGTTCGTGCCCGACGGATGACGGCGGCGGTCTCATCGGCCGTCATGCCTAGGGCGATGGCGTTGCCATAGCTCTTCGACATCTTGCGGCCGTCGAGGCCGGGCAGCTCGGCGGCTTCGGTTATGAGGCCCGCCGGCTCAGGAAAAAGCTGTCCGTAGCGTTCGTTGAATCGGCGCGCGATCGTTCGGGTGACTTCGATGTGAGGGAGGTTGTCTTTCCCGACCGGGACCAGGTTGCCCTTGCAGAACAGAATGTCTGCCGCCTGGTGCACGGGATAGGTGAGGAGGAGCCCACTCAGTGCGCGACCGGAGGCCGCCAGCTCGGCTTTCACCGTCGGATTGCGATGCAACTCGGCCTCGGTGATGAGGCTGAGAAAGGGAAGGAGGAGCTGGTTGAGCGCCGGCACGGCCGAGTGTGTGAAGATCGTCGTCGACCGCGGGTCAAGACCTGCGGCCATGTAGTCCGCCACGGCTTCATAAACGTTTTCGCGAATGTTCCCTGCGACGTCCCGGTCGGTGATGACCTGGTAATCAGCCAGGATGACGAACGTCTCGACACCAAGCGATTGGAGTCGGACGCGCTCTCGTACTGTGCCGAAGTAGTGGCCGAGATGCAGCCGCCCCGTGGGGCGGTCTCCGGTGAGTACCCGAAACCGGTCGGGGTGCTGTGCGATCTGTGCGCGTAGCTCCGGCATGCGTGCGGCAGTGGCAGTGAATGAATCCATGACTGCTCCTAGATCGAGGGAGCTGCACGGACCTGGGCCGCGATCGTTCGCGGGCTGCCGTGCAGCCCGCGCGTGAATGCTTACGGCTGCCTGTGCAGCCACCACCACGATGAAACGGTGAAACGCATGGCACCAGAATAGTTGCTTCCCGAAGCCCCCGTCAGAGGGTTTCGGTGTCCGGAGGCTCGCGGTTACGGTACGGAGTATCTGCCGAGCGGCGTCGTTTCCGAGCACATCGTCTGGATTCCGTAGGACGCAGGTTCTGAGACTCATGGCGATCTGGGTCAACCACACCCCAACCCTCAAGGAGGCTTGACTGTCTAGTGGCACGCGCAGGCCTCTCGGCCATGCTCGAAAAGCTCGAGGAAACCCCTACCAATCCGCCGGCCGCAACTGAGCCCGCCCCTCCGGTTGCCCCGAGCACTCCCGCCTCACCCGCGCCCGCGAGCTCGCCGGAGAAGGAGCAGCCCACCCAGGCGGGCTACAAAGCGTTCGAGCGCAAAGAAACGCGTCTCCGCGGGGATCAATACTCGGGCCTCACCGAGAAAGCCCGCCGCCTCAACCGCGTGAAACGTACGGGGACCCCGCGCATCACGGAAACACGCTGATCCGCGTCGCGATCGACCTCCTTCTGCAGCAGCGCGAAACGCTCCGTGGTGACACCGAAGACGAACTCTGTAGGTCTGTAGGTCTGTAGGTCTGTAGGTCTGTAGGTCTGTAGGTCTGTAGGTCTGTAGGTCTGTAGGTCTGTAGGTCTGTAGGTCTGTAGGTCTGTAGGTCTGTAGGTCTGTAGGTCTGTAGGTCTGTAACAGGTGGACAGCCGGCCCCAGCTGCCGAAAGTGCACCTGGACAAAACAGATGCTCGACGACACGAGCGTTCCCTACGCCGAAGTGAACATCACCGAGAACCCCGCCGCCTATGCGTACGTCACGACCGAGCTGGGCTACGGCAACGCCCCCGTTGTCGTCGTCGACGACGAAGACCACTGGTGCGACACGCGACCCGACCACATCGAACGCGTCGCCAAACTCCACGCCACCACGTAATTACTCATTTACGTAACTACTCAGTTACGTGGTTACGTTTAGGCCTGCGTGGGGGACGTCGAGGCGCGGAGACGATGACAGTCTCACGGGCGAGGCCCGCCCACTGACGGACGCGCCTCGACGCCCTGCAGGGGTAACCCGAATACCCCCACCCGTCCACGCTAAACCGGCGCGGGGGAGTGGCTGCAACGTGATCGCCGGCATCCCGTTTATGAGCCGTTGATACCGCCGCCAGGTGCGGCCGTGGCGATAATCGCCCGGTGCAACCGCTCGGCCGCGATCCTCAACGACGTCGCCCACCCAATCAACTCGCCGCGATGCTCAACCCGATAACGCAGACCCTCCGGCGTCCGGCGCAGATCAATGATCCCCACCACGCGATCCCGAGAATCAAGCATCGACCAACGTGCCGGAGGAGACTCCCGCGCCAGCAGCACCGGATGCCAGCCAGGCCCATCATCATGCACCACAGCAGTATCGAACTTTTGTTCTACTCGACGCAAGTGTGCGCGGCCCACCGCGTGAGCGCGAGCAATGTATAGCCCCCCTTTACATTGTGGGTATAGGGGGGCTAAACTATACTCATGGTCAAACCCATGAAGTACCGCGATCTGGTGAAGCTACTGAGGGATGCGGGCTTCGTCCCCGAGCAGGGCAAAGGCGATCACGAGAAGTGGTTCGGACCTGGGCTTACACGTCCCGTAGTCATTACCCAGACGCGGGAAGTGTCGCCGGGGCTGACGAGGAAGGCGCTCGACGCAATCGACGCAGTGAAGGAGCAGAAACAGTGAACACCATCGACGTGACCGCCACCCGCTGGGATGGTGGCTGGGAACTGGCCATCGACGGCGAACCTGTGACCCAAGTGCGCACCCTTGACCGTGCGGAGCAGCAGGTCCGTGATTACCTCGACACCATCGAGCCTGCGACCGACCACAGCGACGTCCGCCTGAACCTGGTGCCTGACCTTGGTGCTGGGGTCTCAGTGCTGGTGAAGGAGGCGAGAGAGGCTACTGCGGCAGCCCAAGAGCGCCAGGTTGCTGCCGCTCGTCAAGCACGCACTGTTGTGCGCGAACTCCGTTCCCGCGGCGTCAGTGTGACCGACACCGCCGCACTGCTCGGCGTGAGCCGTGGACGCATCAGCCAGCTCAACAGCGACAAAGCCGCAACCGCAGCCGCGTCCTAACCAGAGGCCAGCGTGGTTTGCGCCGCTGTTCGTTTGGGGATCGGCTACTGGCACTCCTCTGCCCGTTGAGAAATAGGCGCAAAATCGGCTAGTCAGGAGCCATGACCTCCTCCACGCCGCACGAGCTCGGCCGAATCGATCAAGTCACGCTGGCGGACACACCCGCCCTGAGCCGCGACGTGCAGCTCGACACCGACGCCATCCGGGCCGGATGGCCGAGCTTCGAGACGTCGTTCGACTCGCTACAGGGACGGAAGATGATGGGGCTCATCTACGGTGACGACAACGTCTACCGCATGGCGACTGTGCGCCTCGATCGAGACAGCGACAACTCGCTGGGCTATGCCGAAACCGTGATCCCCGGAGGTGCTTATCTGCGGCTCAGACTCCGCGGTTCCGCGCCCGATGTGTACGACCAGATCGCCGCAGCGTTCGAGACGCTGTTCGCGCGCGCCGACCACGACCCAAGCCGGCCGCACATCGAGTACTACCGGCGCGAAGGAGAAGTCGACTGCCTCGTGCCGATCGCCTCCGAGAGATAGCCGCGACCACCGCATCGGGCGTCCGGATGGGGATCGTCTCGTGAGACACCCGGACGCGCGGATCGTTCTGCGCCCTTCCGCCCGGAGGCCGTCTCATGTGAGCAGCTTCGCTTCGTGTCGTCGTTTTCGCTGCGGTCCGTGTCGGGTCAGGTGGTGCCGATGACGAGGGTGCTGCGGGCGGCTTCGACAACGTCGTTGGTGATGACGTCGAGTTCGTTGATCTTCAGGACGCGTTGGATCTGTGGTAGGACCGATGGCCGATCGGCTAATGAGATAGCCGCGCGACGTGGACGGGTGCCGGGCCGAACGTCATCGTCTTATCGACCACCGGCCAGACTGCTCGAGAGAATGGGGCGCATGACCACCGAGGGCTCGGAAGCTGTGGTGCGCGTGGGGGTGCCTGCCGATACCGAGGGTGTCCTCCAGGTGCAGCGTCGCTCGCCTGGGCGCTCATACACCCGGCGGTTCCGTCATCACATAGAGCAAGCAATAGCGGATCCGTCATCACTGCTCGTCGTTGCCACCGCCGACGACGAGCTGATCGCCTGGGCGATGACCAGCTACTTCGACCATGCAGATGGTTCCGCACCCGCGGGGTACTACTTGATGGGGATCACGGTCGTGCCAGAGTTCCGGCGACGAGGCGTCGCCACCAAGCTGGTGCAGGTGCGACTGGACTGGATCAGGCAGCGCGACCGGCGCGCCTACTTCTTCACCAACACGAGCAATGAACTTTCAATCCGGTTGCATGAGCGGGTTGGTTTTCGCGAGATCGAGCGGGGCGCGCAGTTCCGTGGGGTGCCGTTCGACGGTGGGCAGGGCGTCCTCTTCTCGATTCAACTGCCCGAACCCAGTCACACGCGCTGAAGGATTCTCTACCGGGGCAGGTCAGTCTTGTTGAGGGCGATCTCGAGCTCGGTCGCCTGTCGCTCGTGGCCGTGGTCATCGAGGTAGGTGTAAGTCACCTGGCGCTGTTCGCCAGTTGCTCGATACCCGAGGCGCTGGTAGAGCCGTTGAGCAATCTGCATGAGTTCATCTCACACCCTCAACGGTGGTTGAGATCCAGGGCGCGGTCGCACCGGGTCCCGCGGGACAGACCCCGATGCGGCTGTGCAGGGTCCGAAGATGTGGGGTCGTCCGGTGACCCATGAGCCTGCGAGACGCGCCTAGGGCTTGGTCGATATCAGAACTGCGCTGAGAATCCGCCGTCGGCGATTGCTTTCGCCAACGCTCCGATCGTGGCGACATCGCTGACTCCGAGAACGAAGATGCCATCTGCTCCTGCTTCGAGGTAGCGCTTCGCCCGGTGAGGGTCTCTGGCAGAAGCTGCTGCCACCGCCAGGTGCAGCGGAGGCGATGATCGCCCGGTGAAGTCGTTCTGCCGCGACGCTCAATGACGTCGCCCACCCGATCAACTCACCGCGGTGCTCGACCCGGTAACGAAGACCGTCCGGCGTCCGGCGCAGCTCGATGATGCCCACGACTCGGTCGCGACGATCCAGCATCGACCAGTGCGCCGGGGGAGACTCCCGGGCGAGCAACTATGGATGCCAGCGAGGTCCGTCCTCATGCATGGCGAAAGTATCGAACATGTGTTCGATTTGTGCGAGCGAGGGATGGATGGTTCGCCAGCGCGCGGCGTAGGGAGACCGCAAGATCATGGAGCCGCGGCGAAATGGGTGAGCAACAGGTGGCACGGGGGCCATCTCGCCGCTTCTAGGTTGCGAAGAAACCTGCCCACCGGTAGCTGCCTTGAGACGACCCCTCTATCCTCTGAGCCAGGGGCGACATGACGGAGCTCGTGGCCGACGCGGCGCGGCGGGTGTTACGCGAGAAGCCGGACATTGAGGTGTGTTTCACGCCCGCGATTCGGCCCGATTCGTTCCGCCAAGGAGCAACACCGCTGTTCCTTCACCCCACGCACAGACAGCTCATCGACGAGCTGCGATCAGCGGACGGTTGACTCCTAGACCACTTCGCCCAATCAATCTCTTGGAGAAGAGACCGACCCGGTCAACGCATAACGTAGTAGAAGTCGTAGCCCCACTTCTTTTTGGCCCCGAGCCAACCGCAGCCGGATCCGGAAATGAGGGTGCCGCCCTTGCGGACGACGTGCGCCTGGTTAAGACTCTGCACACGTTCGCATATGGCCTTGGTTTGCATACCGTCAACGGAGTGGTGCTGAGTCGTCGCGGCGGAGGCCGCCGCCGGCACTCCAATCGCCCCGGCAACAGCCAGCGAGAGCGCAACCACTCCGGTAGTGAAACGTCGAACAACAGTCACAGCATCTCCTTCGTCCAGACGAACCGGCAGCGGGCGATCGGCTCGCCGATGACTTCAACCTAGCCGGAGGCGTTTCGCGTCGATAGATTCTGAGGACGCAGTTATGAATCCGTTGTGGCAGAGATTGTGAAGCGTGAGTAGTTGGTCGTCCGAGCACGGATAGACAAGGGCCAGACCCACACCGCGCAACGCATTGGGGATGACGGGCTGCTTCACCGCTCGTCGGTCGACAACGAGCTGATGATCACCCTGTTCCAGCGGAGCAACGACTCGTTTCCCAAGCGGCCCGACTTCAACGAACTGCTCACGGACCCGGCGTGCGATCCAGTCATCCTGGAAGCCTGCAGGACGCTCAACTACACGGTCGTTTAGCGACGGCGCACACGACGAAGCCCCCGCTGCCTCTCGGCTGGCGGGGGCTTCGTCTTTCCAGGTCGACCTCTCTCAATCTCCGCGGCCAAGACACCGATTCCTCCCCAGTCTCGATCGATAGTCCTGATAACCGAAACTATCGAGGCCTTCGTGGCAGGGGGGTGAAGTGAGATGGGGCTGAGCAACAAGAGCCGCGTGATCACGCGGAACGGTTCCTCGAGATTCGTCGCGATGGACAAAACGCTGCGTGGCAGCCCGCCGACTGGTGGCGTGTTGGTCGCGCCTGCTGAGCGTGAAATCCGGGGGAGCGGGAGGGAACGGGAAAGGTCCAGGTGACCACCCGGGGATCGCTATCCGTTCGGCTGACGCGGCGCCGCAGCTCCCGCCGCTACTGATGCCACTAGGCCATTACGCTCATCGCCGGGGTCATGCCCTGGGCTCAAAGCCGCGACCGGTCCCACTAGTCAAGGTGTGGGACCGGTCGTTTTCGCTGACACGCCCACGCCTTATGCGTGCGCGGGCGCTGGTGGTGCTTATGTGCGCGAGAGTCGCGACTCGCTCAGTTCCACCACAGGCGCGTGTCGTAGTAGGCCATGCCTTTTCGGATGCTCTTCACGCAACGGGTGGAGCTGCTCAGCATCTTCTTTCCCTCCGCAGCCACCGCCGCTTCCTTCAAGGCCGTCTTGGCGACGCACATGACCTGCGAAGGGGTGCTGAAACCCCATCCGTTTGGCACCGCGGCTTGAGCCGGCGAAGCCACCAAGACGGATCCCATAACGACTGCGCCTGCGAATCCCACTGCGGCCATTTTCTTCTTGAAACGGTTCATTTCGTTGTCCCCCCTGGAAACGGTTTGACACCGATCCTGTCGAGGCAGCAGTCGTTTCGCAACGCCTATCCGAATGCGGTGGTGACGCCGACCGCCCACGAGACCAGGTACCACACGAGAGCCGCCGCGGCGATGTACCCCGTTACGAGGCCGGCGATCGCGAGCTTCCGGCCGACGCCCACCCGGCGGCTGGCGCTGAACCCCAAGTGGCCAAGGAGTATGGCGGCGATCGCGCTGAGAATGGCCAACGGCAGGAACAAGAGCCCCAGGAGCGGCACGATGTTGAATGCCGTGAAGACGAGAGCGACCACTCCGAGGACTGTTGCCGAGGTCGCGAGACCGTTTCAGGCGGGGCGGACGGAGGCCGTCTGGGCGGTCTGCGGGGTGGGCGGCAGTGGGGGGATGGTCACAAGTCGAACCTATCGAGTCACGTGGCGGGAGGAAGCGAGCTGGACGGGGAGCGAAACACCGGGCCGACGAAGGGCGGCCGCCCACGAGACCTCGTATCGCGGCGGGTCCGCTCAGCTGACAACCCCTTCACTACCTCGACGCCCACCACGTCGGCAGAGGCTCAACCACGAGCGCTGTGTTCCGATGCAGCGAATAGTGTGAGTCGGCTGGTGTGTGGCCCATAAAGCGCTTTGGGCGTCGGAAAGTGTGTCGAATTCGCCGACGGGGTGCGCGTTGCTATTGAAGGCTGTCCACACGCCGGTGGGACTTCGACTGATGAAGCCAAAGGGCCTATGGGCGCAGGCCCCGAGCACGAAGTCGTCTTCCACGCAGTTCCAATTCGGCTGCGTGGTGAAACCTCCCGCTCGGAACATGAGTCGCTCCTTTGCGTTTCCGATGAGATGGAGTATTGCACCGATATGGGCCGTGAGAACGTAATTCGCGCCAACAGAACCAAGCGGTCGACGCGTAGAAGGCGAGCGGCCCGGCGGTCTCACCGCCGGGCCTAGCCGAGGGGATCTGATCAGGAACCTCCGGCCTAGCCGGGATCGTAGACCACGGCAGGGAAATGGGATAGGCCCGCACCGTCAGGGGACTGGCGAGGATCGCCAATCGCGTCCGCCGGCCAGGTATCGGGAGCGCGCGAGAAATGGGCTCGCGTCAGAAATGAATGGACGGACCGTTCGCGATCGGCAGCGAGGGCCGGTAGTGGACGACCTCCGCCTGCACGGTGACGGGGGCGACCGCGGCGGAAACCGCGGGGATGACAGTCAGGGCCGCTCCGACGGCAAGGGCCACGGGAACAGCGGCGGCCACGAGACGGGAAGACCGAAGCGAGTTCTCGGAGGACACGCTTCTTTCCTTTCGATCGAGTTTGGTAAGACGATCGTATAGCCAGTCTTTCCGCTGTTGATGAGGAATTGGCGGAGAACGCGGCCTCATCGCGACTGAGTGAGAGACCCGTGATCCACGCCTAACTCCGGGGCTTGAACGAGCTCCCTGCCTCCGACGCGGTCAGGTAGCGCGTCGTTATCGTGATTGCCATGGAATGTCCGACATACATCGCGCCGGAGCGAGAGATCGTGGACGCGGCGGTGACTGCCGCGCTGCAAGGATCAGGCGTTCGCGTCCCGCCGTCGCATTGGGAGCTTGTGAACCACGGCTCCTCCAACCTGGTTGTTCTCGCAGGCAGCGTCGCGGTGCGCGTGAGTCGGAGCCCCCACGCGGCAGCCGTTGCCCTTCGTGCCCAGAAAGTAATCGACTCGCTTCCCGAGCTGCCGTTCGCCGTACCCCGATCGCTCGCAGAACCCATCGCCGAGAGCGGCATCGTCGCGATCGCGCAACACCGCATCCCTGGGGCAGCGCACCGACCGGGCGAGGGCGACCCGCGGAGCATCGCAGAACTGCTCGAGGCGTTGCAGGCCGTGACCGTCGCTCCACTCAAGCAGCACCTCGCCCAGTCTCACGCGTTCATGGGCGGCGCGGGCTGGCACTCGATCATGGTCGAGGAAGCAATCCCGCGACTCGACCCGGCAGTTCGACGCGCGGCCCGTGACGCCGCGGACAGCCTCGCAGCTCTCCAAGGCCACGCGACATCCCTCATCCATGGAGATCTCGCCGGCGAAAACGTTCTCTGGGAGAACGGGCGCGTCGTAGGCGTGTTGGATTGGGACCTTGCAAGCGCTGACGACCCGGCTGAGGACGTCGCAGCGTTGGCCGTGTGGCATGGATGGGATGCGCTCGAGAAAGCCTGCACGGCGGACATCGTGGCGCGGGCGCGCATTATCGCCGCGACGTTCCCGCTTCAGCTGATCTGTTTCGCCCTCGTCAATGACCGCCCGGCGCAAGAGGTGCAACGCGCAGTGGAGAAGGCCAACGCACGTATGACGCGTTTGGGCTGACGGAAACGATGTGGGGGCCATTGGCTTGCTTCCAGTCTAGGGAGAGGTTCGGACATCGCCCCGGGGCGCCGGGCACCGACACACACCCAACTCCACGGCGCAACCGCGTAGCCGCCGTGAGCCGCGGGACGCGCAGTCGTGACCCTGCCTGCAGGCCGACAATGAGCCGTGCTCAGCGTCGAGACGCGGCTACCCGGCGAATCGCTGTCAGGTAAGGCATGTCCTTGAGCTGCGCTTCATGTGAGAGCTGATCGAAGGGGATCAACGCTTCGTGCTCAGGTTGGTCAGCCGTCATCCACGTGGACCAAGCGTCGTGCACGTTCTCAAGTGTGCAGCGGTGGCCCATGACCAGCACGAGTAGGGCGTAGAGACGATACAGCTCATCCTCCCGCGCCTCCGGCCGCAGATCGGGAGCTAGCTCCTTTCGGATCCGGCCTGCCAAAGAGTCCAAGTAGTTCATAGCCACACGGTAACGCCGACGAGCACCTCGAGAACAAGGAACGCAAGCGGGACCAACCGTTCGACTGTGCCAAGTTCCGCATAGCGACCCTGCCACTTCGGAAGTGGGTCTTGTTTCAGCGACGACCACTCGTCACTGAACGGTTGGACCGGCAGATGGTCTCGCTCGATGCGGTTGATGACACTGAACTTCGCACGGTTCAGGTCGCGATACGACCGCAGCTGAAGCCACCAGGTGATGCTGGTGAGGGCTCCGATGGCAGCGAGGATTGTTACTCGAAGGGGATCGAACTCATCCCTAGCGAAGAAACTGAAGATGGCTGGCACGCCGAGGAGCGTGCTCTGCAAAGCGAGGTAGAACTGATTGGCTTGCCCGCGTCTCGCAGAGATGCGGTCCGCCATCTCCACTGTCAGCTTGTAGAGCTCAAGCACGTCCGCAGGGGCGTCCGCAGTGCGGCGCCGACTGGGCATCACGCGTTCTTGCCCTCACCCATCATTTGAGTGATCGCGGCGCCTACGCCTGGCCACGTCCACGTGATTACACGGTTCCTGGAGAGACCGGTGGGCAGTGTGGACGTAGACGAGGCGTTGTCGACGTAGACGCCGAACACGGGAACCTTGAGCGCCGTGGCCATCGAGATCTCCTTTGCTACGCCGGAGGCGGTCCCCATGGATCGACCGACAAGCACGATCAGCATGTTTGTTCGTGCGATCTTCTCCTTGATCCGCTGCTCCCATACGGCTTGCGGAAGTGCGGTCTTACTCGACCAGTCCTCGACGGTGAACGGAGTCGGGGACTTCGAATCGGCCTGTCCAGCGAACAGGATCTTGGACTCCTGGTTGTGGTCGAAGTCGAAGCTAAGGAAAGCGCGGGGGTTGGGCATCATTGCTCCTTCGGGTAGTTGCCTCATCTATAGCAGGCGGCACCGACATTGGCTCACGTTCTCGGCTGTGCCCACTTTTCCGACGCTCCCATCTGAGGTACACCCCAAATGGAAGTGAAGCATGACATGGAAGGGGCGATACGTCCGACAACATGCATGATCGCGCTCATCGCGGGCCGCCAGGCCGCCAGCCCCGCCCGAGCGCCACGCTGCGCTTTCGGGATCTACCTCGGCGGCCTCAGGCCCGAAAGACCGGCACACGGTGACGGCGCGCCCGTCGTTGGTCAGCGTGGTCGTCTCCTCGCCGGTGGTTCGGTGCTGCGCGACGATAACTACGCTCCGGCGCTGCGTGCCACGTCTCCGCTCCTTAATGCTCCCTCGTCGCTGCGCTCCTCAGTCCGCTTACCGCTACGACGGGTCACTCCGCTTCTCCGCTTCGTTCTCGCTGCTTTCGCACCGACCACCGCCAAGGAGACTCACACCATGTCCAAGAAGTTCGAACTCAGCTGCATCATCGCCGGCACGATCCTTCTCGCGATCACGGCACTTCTCGGCATCCTGACCTGGAACACCACCACCGTCCTCCTAGTCGGAACCCTCGGACTCGGGAGCGGGCTGGGATGCCTGATCACGGCGTGGGTCTCTTGGAGCTTCCGACGCTCCAACGCCTAACGCCCACCCCGCGCAAGCCGGGAACGGCTTGCGCGGGGAAGGGGCTGTCGGTTCAATACGCGGGCGGTGACGTCGTGAGGGACGCCCATCGCGGAGCCCCGCTGGTACTGCCGGGCAATGGGTGTCAGCGGTTCCAGTTCGTACAAGTACAGCTGCGCCTTCTTGCCGGCGAGGCGTTGCTCTCGCATGTGCTTTGACGTCGGCCGCTGCGGAAAGAAGAAGACCATTCGCTTGTACTGACGACGCCGTTTGCCGTGATCGACGAGGAACTGTCGGCCGCGACTGCGCGAGGCTTCGAGGGTCACGATGTCTTTCGGTTCCCACTCGGCTGATGAGAGGTGGAAAATTCGCAGGGGCCCATGTGTGCCCGGTTCAACGCCACGGTAAGAGTTGATGACCACCGCTGCCGGCAGCGACAAAGCCACGATTGCAATGCCGACCAGCATGAGCGGAACACCGACACCCGTTCGCGCCAGGACCATCCCGGTGAGATCCACAGCGATACCCACGATCATGATCCCGATCACCGCCGCCATGCCGACTTTCAGTCGTCGGCGCTCGTCTGCCGGCACCCACTCGACGTCGGCCCACAGAGACCCGGGCGCGGGGTTCCCGGGAACGTGGCCCCGCTCAGCCGAGCGGCCCACTAGCGCACTTCCCTTGGGCGAGTCATGCGGCGAGGTCCCACCGAGAGGCGTTGTCCACGGCCATGCCCTCTGCCGTGGGAGCTTGGGCGGTGCCGTAGTACTCCCAGTGCCACGCTTCGTGCGGTCCGCGCCCTCCCGGCTGTGCCCAGTCGGGATGCGCCCACCCGTAGCGGCCGGCGTTGAGGGTGAGCCAGAGATACGTCGGGCTGTCGTATCCGATCGCCGCGCCCCCGATGGGTTCGCCAATGTCGATCGCCATGGCCCACCCGTGGTTCGACTTCCCGGGGTCGGCGGCGTTGCCGCCGTAGATGCGTTTCGCCTCGACCTGGCCGGCGTAGTCGCGATAGCCGTCGTTGATGAACAGATCCCGGCCGTACTGCTGCCGGTAGGCGCTGTTCATCGCGATCAGAGCTGCGGTCGCGTCGGAGCGGAGCGTGTAGTTCGACGCCCACGGGATCGGGGTGAGCAGGTTGGTAGGTAGGCGACCGTTTTCGTACCCGCCCCAGGGGCCGGGTTCTTGTCCGTTTGCAGGAGGGTAGGAACCGGTGGAACACGACGCGGCCGACGCGCCGGGGTCGCTGCCGGACAGCGCCGTGATGATTTCTCGAGCGGCGGCTTCGTACTTGGCGTAGTGGTCGGGGTTGGCGTTGCGCTGCACCTTGTGCGCGGCGAGGGTGACCGTCATCGTCTCCCACCCGGGCACGGCCACGAGCCGGTCATAGAACAAGCCGGCGGCAGTCGCGGGGTCGAGGCGCTGTTCGCGCGTGCCCCAGGAGTCCTGCTGCTGGAACAACCCGATCGAGGTGGTGGGGGAGCCGTCAGGATTGGTGACGCCGTTCGTCTCCCAATCGCCGTAGCCGATGTTGTGCAACGACGACTCACCAATGGCCGTCGTCACGGCGACAATCTGCGCTTGCGTGGGGAGCTTGCGCTGTGTGGCGACGTTCATGATGGTCGCCGCGTTTTGCAGCTGGTCACCGCTGTAGCCGGCGACGCTGCCAGAGGTGGCGGAGGCGTTGGCTGCAACGCTCGGACCACACGCGTTCGCGCTCATGGTCAGCCCGACCACTAGGCCCACGATGAGGGTGACACTCATGGCGCAGAACTCCGTGACCCGCGTCGGACCACGCGGAGAGCAGCGCCTGGTGCCGGTGAGCGCATCGAATCCGTGGCCGTCGTGCACCGGTCATCCCGTGCCGGCGACCCGCACCGCCACGTGCACATGCAGTGGGGAACGCGCGTGTTCGCGGAGGGCCAATGGCGCGGGCTGCACACCGCACCGCCCGTCAGCCTGCGCCGACCGTGGAACAGGCCCCACGAACCATCACGCCCCGCGGACCTGAACTGTGACCGGCTGCACCCTGCCGCGGGTGGTGCGCCTATTGCATGGAAGCGATACAATTGATGCAGCGACGGGCCGGATACCGGAACGTTGCACGCCTAGGGCCTCGCTGATGCGGGGCTCTAGTTTTTTGCGGCAGCGTCTACGGCACCCACGTGAGGTTGTGGACGACCATTGCGTCGAGTTTTCCCGACAGGCGGGCCATCACACGTCTCGACTGAGGATGAGTCTCGACATGGGTTGAGCGTCGACGGTGAAGGTACGCAGCAAAATCCGCAATTTGGAGTCCATCGACCTGCTTCGACGAAGCGAAACTCATCGGGGCATCGATGGTCGAAAGCGTGGAGCTCCGGTACCCCGGCGTACCCCATTGCTGGTACCCCTCGAACTGCCTCAGGTGCTGCGCCTGTGTTGCAATCTCATCGGCGACGACCGTTACACGCTCACCAGAGTGGAAGTCTCGGGCGCGCTCGTGGATACGTTCCAGCGTGTGCCCGAGAACGACCTTGTGAGGCTGGTCGGGGTACCTGTAGCGCGCGTGCAGCCGCGGGATATCCAGGCCACGGAGTATCACACGTACTCCACAGCCAACGGCGGCGTCCAGGACGGCGGCATAGATGCCGGCGGCTTCACGATGCTTGCCCTTCAACGGTGCCCAGTCCTTGCGCCCGTTCATAAGCTCATCGGCGTGGAACTCGATGTCCAGGGGTAGCCCGTGCTCGGCATGGTTTCTCTCCCGGATGGAGGTCAACTTGGCCGAGAAGCACGCCCACCCCGCGGCATCACCGAGTGCTGCCGCAATGTAGTAGCGAGCGTCCGTATAGGACTCGTCAATGTAGGCGTGCAACACGCACTTAATCGTAACGAGAACCACGGACACTCCCCCTCCTGAGGGAACGTCTACGTTGCGGCGCCCGAAAGCGACGACCTCAGAACCTTCGTGCTAGACGTCGGCGCAACATGCGCCTCAGCTCGTCAATGGCCGCCCTCGCCGCCTGGCGCTCCGTTTCAAACTCAGCCCAGACGCCCCGGCGTCGCGAGTCTCTCTCTACCGAGAAGTAAGCACGCTCGAATTGCCCTATGGCCGTCGTCACGGTCTCAATCTGAGATCGAAGCCGCCGGGACCGAATCAAGACGCTGGCGCGGGCAGCTGCTTCGTCCCAGCGCCTGGAAGCATTTTTGGCGTCTTCCGCATCTAGAGCCGTTCGCTTCCGGGACACTGTTTCGTCGTTTAGCTCCCGGTGGAGGACGTCGCTCGCTGACCTTTTGACGGCGTAGTAGTACGTGTCGGCGCTCACGAGAAGATCGGTGGCGAGGCGCTCACGAGAAGATCGGTGGCGAGGTCAAGGCCTGCGCCCACGCGATCACGGCGCGCCTGAAAGTAGAGGGTGAGGAAAACGCCGCTGAGAGCTGCAACGGGTGAGAGGCCTCCGAGGATCAACGTCGTCCAATTGATATCCATCGGCTCCAACTCGCTTCTCGTTACGGCACTTTGCTGTCGGGCACGACCATAGCCCCCGCAAAGTCCCTCCGACTCCGCCCGTCCCGACTCCGGATCAAGCCCCACGCACCCTCGTGCCCCGCGGGCCCGAACTGTAACGGGGCGCGCGGCGAATAGCTTTCAGTCGAGACCTGTCACACCGGCCCCATCCGGTAGAACCAGACATGGCCAGGCGACAGTCCGACCGGCTCGGGCTCGCTCCTCGAGGGGATGAGCAGCGGAGTGCCCTCTGCTAGCACGGTAAATCCCATCTCGGCGAAGAATCCGGCGACCTCAGGAGCGCAGTGCCCCGCCGCGAAATAGACGGCCTCAGGGATGATCTGTTGCACGCTCAGCAGAAGCACCGCGCCGATTCCTTTCCGCTGCCACTCGGGTCTTACCGAAACGGCGTCGATCAACATCACGGCTTTCCCCGCAATGTCGACCGCGGTCACCACGACTGTTCCAATGACGTCGCCGCGGCGATCGACCGCTGCCGCTACACCTCGAGTGTCTTTATCGGACACTCTCGTGTGTCCTGCGTGCGACAGGAGCTCGTTGATCGCGGCTCGGTGTGGAGCCCAATCGTTCGTTACCTGCACGCCGAGTTTTGAAAACTGTGTCGCTCGGTGGCGGTGTTTCAGGCATACCTCCACCGGGTCGGCCCCTTGGACCTGCACACCTGGGTGTGTTTCGGGGCCGGGACGGTAGAGCGTCGGCTGGCGCGAGAGGAACCCGTTGATCAACTCAATAGGTGTCCACGGAACAAGGGTGTCGGACAGCAGCGCCAAATCGGCTGCGTTCATCTGAGCCTTCTGCTCGGGGCTCGGGATGTACCGTCCCGTGGGGGTGTAGATAGGCGAACCGTCCTGCCATGTCATGTATGGACCGGTTCGTTGGTTCGCCTCGAATGCGCTCAGCTGAACGTTGACCTCAGCAACCGCGGTCACACGCGCTGCGGGAGCGCACCACGACACACCTCCGACGCGGAAATCGGTGTCCGTCTCCACGGGGCCAATGGGCTCAACCTCGTAGAGCGTGCCGCGCTCGTAGACGATCCCGGTCGTGTGTTCCGCGATCTGATGCATCGCGGCAAAACCGCGAGCGAACTCCTTCTCGGTTGAGAAGTACACGCGCTCCGGATGGGTTACGTCTTCCGATTGGCCGTTGCGCAGTCCGTCAGCGTTGAGGTCGACCCCTGTGCGTCGAGCCTCTGCCCGGGACAGCAAAACTGTTCCCACTTTCAGCCCGGGGACTCCGCCGTGCCAGTAGGTACTCCGGGCCAGCGCCGCTTTCTGCGCTAGATAGGACGCTCGCGCCTCACGTTGCGCTCTCGCGCGCTGTTCTTTTGCCTGTCGTGATGTGCGTTGCACCATCACACCCTCCTGTTTCCGTGGTCAACGGGTGAATACGGAACGTGTCCATCGCGGCCGCAGCGGGAGAGCACACCGTCCCCACTGGTCAGGTGCGGGCGGTGGTAGTCGATCACGTCGCATTTAACCGCGTGAAGCCGGGGCGCTCCGTCTCCGCCGATGCGAGCAAGACCCCTTCGTCGTAAATTGCGGCGAGGCGGTGCACGGCGTCCGGGTGCTCCACCCAACGCGGGCACCACTGGTTATTCTCCAAGTCGCGAGCCCCGCCGAAAAAGTACTCCATGAGCGGACGGTCGACGAACTCCACCAACGCGGCCGGCAGGGGTGAGACAGCGGCAGCTGCATCACCATGAGCTGCTCGCCATCATCGTTGACGACGACCTCTGCGTCGTACTCGTCTTCGTCAGACGTTCGACGTGCTCCCTACCGACTCGTTGATGGGGGTCATCGCCGCGACCATGGGCAACCGCTTGTTTTTGTCGAAGGGCCGCATCCGCACGAGCGTGGGTTTGGCGTCCTACGGCGAACACGATCGTCCCACCGAGGCTGAGGGAGTCCACGTCGCGGGTGTCCATGATCGACTCCGAGGGACACGAGTACCGGTTTAGTAAGCACACCTTGACGTCCTGGGGGCGGTTGGGCGCAGTCCAGGTGCGCCCAACCGTAACGGGCTCGCCGACGTGACGGGCCGGATTGCGACGGCAGCGCCACAGAACGAGCACCCGACACAAGGCAACAATGCGACCGTCATCTCGCCCCAAGGAGCGCACTACGAAAGGTCGGGTGCGACGGCCGGTTCACGAACATCACTTACGGGCTGCAGCCTCCTCGCATACCGTGAAACGACGCGCCCCGACCTCTCACTGTGCGCGCGTGACCATATCTATTGAGACCGAAGTGAAAGATCATTCATGAAAACAAAATCGTTACTGTCTGTTTCCGGTGGGGCAATGCTGACCGCCCTCGTCGCCTCGTTCCTCACGGCGACACCTGCAACTGCGGCCCCGCCCGTGGAGGATGCGTCGTCATCGACGACGCCGGCGTCCTCCGGTGACACGGTGCTCGAATCCGTCGGGGCCACGCAAGCGGAATGGGAGGCGGAGGTGGAGGCCCTCGTCGCCAGCGACCTGCCCCGCACCGTCACGGAAGAAAACGGCGTCACCCGCTATTCGTTCGAGCTCACTCCCGAGGGTGAGGGCGTACCGGCCGGATACGTGATGGATTACACCGTCGAAGTCCACGACGACGGCGCCATCGTTCCGATGCTGGCCGGCGGCTCCAACCAGCACGGCCCGTACCTGGATCTGAACCAGTTCGACCAGGACCTCGTCATCAGCGGTGGTGCGGCAGCGATCGGGCTCGCCGCGTGCGCGATCCCGGCCGTGGGCTGGGTCAGCTGCGCAGCGATCACCGCCGCGTTGACCATCGCGGCGGTCGCTCTCGCGCACAACGGCAAGTGCAAGGGGGAGTTCCGCATCTACCTCAACCGTGCACGGGACGAGCCGCAGTACGCCTGCGTGACCTAAGCCGCATTCCACGCGCAACCGCCCGGGCCGGGCACCGTGACCAGCGGTGCCCGGCTCAGTCGTTGAGACGGAAGACGTCGTGAACGGAAGCGCCGAGCGCGTCGCTCACGCGGAGGGCCAGCACAAGCGAGGGATCGTGTTGCCCCGCTTCGAGAGACACGATGGTCTGACGGGAAACGAAACACAGCGCCGCGAGAGCCTCCTGGGTAAGCCCGCGCTCCCGGCGGATAGCGCGGACACTGTTGACGGTTTTCACCTCACGCGCTCCTCGGCCGAGTGATGGCGATACGGACCCAATAGTCCGCGAGGGCGATGATCAGCAGTCCCGCGAGCCACAGCCAGCCCGCGACGTCCGTGACGAGGACGGCGGCGAGAAGAAGAAGGGGCGCCGCCACGAGGAGGTCGCGGAACGCGGAGGCTCGCGCCTTGCGGTCCAGGTCAGCCTCCACGCCCTCCTCCGCGAAGGATCGGGTGCCCGCCTCACGCTTTTTCCGCACCGCCACGACGGCGAGCCCCGCCACGGGGATGACCGCGAAAGCGGCGTAACGCAGCCACTCCGTGCCGGTGGCCTGCGCCACCCCCAGGAGGATGGCGATCAGGGCAATTCCGGCGGCGAGAATCACCACAGGTGCGAAGCGTTTCATGAGCCTTCTCCTCGAATGTCAAACGTGCTTGTCACTCCACGATGTCGCATCGATCTGACATTCGCAAGGGGCGCCCCGTCTGACCGCGCCACCCGGTGCACCCGGACCACGTCGACGCCCTGATTCGTAACAGCCGCGCAGAGCCCGCTCACGCACCGGGCCCGCCACCATTCGTCCCCGCGGATGACGCCGGGAGCACTGTTGCTGGCTCCCGGGATTCACCCGAGCCGAGGACCGGATGCGGTGGGCCCGTGCGCCGGCGCGACGAGGGGACCCCCGGCGTCCTCCGACCGACGCGTGGCGACTCGCGCCCGCTCCTCCTCGTGCCGAAGCTCCACAGGAAGGTCCTGGCGGACGCGAGCCTCCGTCTGCGCGTACTCCCACCGCGCCAACGCCTGCCCGTACGCACGGTTGACCGTCCGGGCTTCCTCCTGCGCCGCGCGGAGACGCGCTCGGAGCACTGTCGCGAGCTCCCGCGCCCGGTCGAGTTCCACGTCATCGACGCGAGCATGCGCCCGGGCCTCGTCGTGGGCGATCCGCCGCTCCAAATCCACCAGCGCTTGCTCCTGCGCGTGCAACTGATCACTCGCGTGAGACATCTCCGTGCGGGCGCGCTCGAGGTCCCCCCGGACCGTGGCGATCAGCGCCGGCAGATCCGTGACGCGGCCGAAAGGACGGGCGGCCGGGTCATCCCAGCGCGGCACCTGCAGCGGCGCCCGAGCCGGCTCCGGCGCCCGGGCCGCGGCCCGCAGATCCGATAGCGCCGCCGTCTGCGCATCGCCGACGGACGCCTCCGGCATACCGCGGAGCATCGTCGACGCCAATTCCTCCACCTGGGCGTTTCGAGTCGATGCGAGCGTGATGACCTCGTTGACCTCGCGGCCGCGGGTCATCCCCACATACAAGCCCGCCGCATCCACCCCCGGCATCACAATCGACGCGTCCACCGTCTCCCCTTGGATCCCGTGCACGGTGGACGCGTACGCCAGGTGCACGTGCTCCCGGGCATAGTCCGCGGGAACCGTGCGGGTGACGCTGCCGTGATCGGTCGCGATGAGATCGATCGCCCCGTTGTCGTGAATGCGCAGCACCCGCCACAGGGCCCGGTTCTCCACCCCGAGCTCGGTGGAGTTCTGCCGGGTCTGCACCAGATCCCCGCGCAGCAGCAGCTGCCCCTGAAGGCCTTCCGCGCTCACACGCGCATCCAGCTCACCCGCCTGGATACGCCGGGCCTGAATCGCCTCGTTGAGGGTCTGGGCTTGCTCGTTTGTGGAGGTGACGATCGCGACAGTCTTCCCCCGGCCGCCCGCCTCACCCGCCGCGGTGGTCTCACACCACCGGTCCACAGCGATCCGCTGCGCCGCCACGGTCGACTCGGCCGCGGTCACCACCGCCCCCTCGACCCCGCAGACGAGGGCGTACGCGACGGCTTCGGCGTCCCGCCGGTCGCGGGGCTGACGCATCCGCAACGTCAGATCCGCGTACGCCTGGTTCACGGCCCCGTCCGGGGTGCGGAACCGGTGCACCGAATCCAGCTCCGCGGTCGCGGTCGCGGTGCGGCGCGCGAGCTCCATCGCCCCCGACAACCCGACCGGCATCACCTGGCACGGGTCCCCGATCAGAGCAAGGCCGGCGCCGGTGTCTTCGGCGACCGCCGCGACGATCCGGGCCGTGTCGGCGTCGAGCATCCCGGCCTCATCGATCACGATCCGATCGCCCGGGCGCAGTGGCCACCGCACCGGACCCGGGTACGGCTGATCATGCCCCGGTAGGGGAGAGCCGACGGGGGTGTGAACCCATCGGGTCCGCCCCGCACGATCCGTGGTGGCCGTCCACCCGTGATCCAGGAGGAAGCGGTGCACGCTCGCGGCCGCAGTCTGCGCCTCCCGACCCGCGACACTCGACGCCTTCTTCGTCGGCGCCAACACCACACTCCGCCGCCCCTGCCGCCCAAGCGCCGCCACGGCCACGCGCAGCATGGTCGTCTTTCCCGCCCCCGCCGGCCCCACCACGGTCACCACTCGGTCGCTCCCCGCGATCACCCCCGCGGACGCCACCTGCCCCGCATCCAGGACCACCCCCTCATCGACGACGTCACGGGCCACGTTCTGCACGGACGCGGCCGACAGGCGCACCCCCGCCACCGACAGCCGCTCCAACCGCTCAGCGAGATCCGTTTTGATCGTCGCGACGTCTTTCGACAAGAACACCTTCACGTGCTCCGGTGCGGCCTCCCCGGGCACCAGGTCGGTGAGGAACCGCTCCGCAGCGACCTCCCGCACCCGCTCGATAATCGGATCCAGCTCCGCCCGCTCCACCGCCGGCACCGCGCGAGCAACGGCACGAACCGCGGCCGCCCGCACATCCCACGCCGAGAACCGACCCCCGTATCCGGCGGCGCGGGCATCCGCCTCCACCACCGCCTGCGCCGCGAGAAGGTCAACGTTCGGGGGACCGTCCCACCCCCGCACGCCCACCCCCACCGGCCGGCCGCCGTCAGGCCCGCCAAGGTGCAGCGCGCCCGGATCGATCGCAGCGATCTCCGCCCGCACCGTGTCCGCCCACACCGCCTCGTCCAAGCCGACGGGTTTCCCGGGCCGGTTGTGCGACCACGCCCACCGGTCGATCGCCGCGAGATCCTTCGGGGACGGGTCCTGCCCCGGATGCTCACCCCGCCACCGCTCGAGCCGCATCTGCCGGTTCGCGTCGATCTGATTAGCCCGACGCGACAACGGCCGCACCAAATGCGCGAGCTCCACGATCTCCCCGGACACCGGATCGATCGTGAGCCCCTTCGCCGCCAACGCCGCCACCCACTGCGGGTCAGTGCGCGCGGCGAGATCCCCCTCAGCGTTGACGACATTCTGAAACTTCATCGCCACCCGAGAATCCACCCGGGACCACTTCCCGTCCACCCCACGCACCTTGATCGACAACCACAAATGCCGGTGCTTATGCGGATCCAGTGCACGCGAGCGTTCGTGCTTCAACTCCACGACCTCGATACGCGACAGCGCCTCCCGGAGCACACCGTTGCGACCGCGGCGCGTGTTCAACTCCGCCTGCCACATCGACAGAACCCGATCCCGCAACCGGTCCTGCATCGCCTCGAACGCCGCCTCGAGCTCACCATCGAGCTTCGCAGCGAGACTGAACGTCTTCGGCCCATTCACCGTCGCATCCAACAGCAGGTCCGCATCGGGGGAGGTGCGATCCATTCCCCGCGGCGACCCATCGATCGGGTCATCACCGGCAATCCACCGCTGCAGCTGCCCCCGATCCAACGCATCGACCGAGAACCGCCCGTCCTCCACCACGAACCGGTACGTGCGATCCGCAGCGTACTTCTCCGCCTGCGCAATACCCTCCGCCGCGGTAAACGACTCCACGTGCGCATCACACTCACCCTGCAGCGCATACGCAGTCGCCTGGCGGATACCCCGCCCACCGACACCGCGCTTCCACCGCTCAAGCCCGCCACGCACACCCCAAATCGTAGCGCCGCGCATCAATGATGCCTGCGTGCATTGCTCTCAATCCGCTCGCTGCGCGTCGCGGCTTCGCAGATTGCTTTCCTCTGGGTTGCCCGCCTAGCGTCTACAGTCCTTGGTCGCCCTTGGAGCTCGCTGGCCTCCGTCATCTTGCGGATGGAGCGCCCGCTCACACAGCGCGTCAAGAACCCCTACACGGCGCTGACGATCGAAACCGCCCCGCCGCAGCAGTCACCTCCAGCCGGAGCTGCAGTGGTGTCTCGGACCCGGCCGGCGCGTGCCGGACACCTCACACACTCTGAAAACGAAAACGCCTCCCGACCGAAGTAAACGGAGCGCAGTTACAACTTCGGCGCCCCTCTCGACTACGCTGCCCCCGGAAACTCTGGGGGGAGAGCACCAATGACAGAGCGAGTCGCCGACGTCGTTCAGCGGATCCTGAACGAGCAGCCCACGATCGCCATCCGGTTCACCTTCGCAATCCGGCCAGACAGCTACCACCACGGACGCGACACCCTCTTCCTGCACCCCAACCATCGACCCGTCGTGGAACGAATCTGGTCCGAGAAGTAGGGCGGCATCGCACGATCCCCCCTCCAGGGGGACTACCCCGCACTCCGGGCACACGAGCGGTCGCCTCGGCCCGCCGCGCCATCATCACTCCCTATGACGGACGCGTACGCCACACCTCACAAAGAGAGCCACATCGATGGTGCCGTCGACCCACTCGCTAGCCGTTGCGCAGATGGGCTGGCGAGGCTCCTATTAGGTCGAGCTGTTTCAAGACCCCTTCACGATCGTCGCGCTCTTCGCGGGACCTGTCGTGGGGTGTCGGCCACCCTGGTCCGCTCAGGGCCCTCGCCATGGAGAGCACTCACAGTCGCCCCGTCGCCGCAGTCTTGACTGGGGAGGGCTTATACGGACTGACTGTTGTCTCCGCGTCCACGAATCCCGTGTACTGGATCCTTCAACTCGTACTCGGGGTCGCTCTGATTGCGGCCACCGCATTCGCTGCATCGCACTGAGTTCTCCCGGCGTCATCGCGACGCTCGGTCGCTCCGCGCTATTCGTGGCGTTCTACGTGTGGCTGGGGACGCTTGGCTCTGCTGGCTAAATCGTTTTCCCACTTGGGCACTAGATCGGCCGATAATCGACGCTATGTCACGGTGCATCTGAGCCTGTGCTGCTAATCGTTGGCGTGGACAATCAGAACCGGGCAGGCCGCATGGGCAACGCATGCGGCGCTCACAGACCCGAGCAGGAGGCTCGCGAATCCGCCTCGGCCACGATTGCCAAGGACAAGCATTCGGCTTGACGCGCTGATGTGAATCAAGGCGGGGGAGGGGGCTCCTTCAATCACCTCGCGGGTGATCCGCGCAGGCGGTGCGTCGCCGAATGCGTCGCGGATTGACTCGGTGAGCACGATCTCGGCGTCTTCTTCCGGATCCCATACAGAGACGGCGGAGTATTCCGAGAAGGGTGGATAGGACCATGACGTGACCACGTGCAACGGTGCGTCGAGGGCGTCCGCGAGCTGTGCTGCGAGCCGGAGAGCGGCAATGGCCGGCGGGGAGGCGTCCACGCCAACGACAATGCTTTCGCCGCTGTTTTGGTCCATGGGATCTCCCGGGTGTCTTGGTCATCACTCAGGCGGCGAAGTGGGAGAGCGACGCGAAGCCGTTGGCGTCGCTCTCCCGCACCCCGCGAGTGCCTGTGAACACGAGCCCTAATCGCCGACACGGTCCGCGGGGTGCTCACCGTCGACGCTAAGCGCGGTGCTTCACCTGTCTCGGGACCTTCGTCCTCTCGCTGGCGGGGACCTAGGTCCCACGTCGGCGAATCGTTTGGGCGCATGGTGGGTGGCGAGGAGGCGGCCGACATGATTTCCGATGGATTCCTGAAACAGGACGTGGAAGAAGAGCTGCAGTGGGACCCCCAGGTCGATGACGCGGGTGTGGGAGTAGCTGTTGAGGACGCGACCGTGCGTCTCACGGGCGAGGTGGACAGCGAGGCGGAGAAAGAGGCAGTTCTCAGATCCGCGTTCCGGGTTCGCGGAGTTCGATCTGTCAACTCATGGTCCAGCTGCCATGATCGAGGCTACCGAAACGAACCAGGGTCATATCGCTACGACCGCCGTACAGCCTGCCACCTTGACGTTCTTGGGAGCGACAGACACGGTCACCGGTTCCCGATATCTGCTCGAGGGACCGCAGGGGCAGCAGCTGCTCGTCGACTGCGGGCTGTTTCAGGGCGTGAAGAAAAATAGACGACGGAACTGGCTTCCATTCCCCGTCGCACCGGCCAGCATAGATGCCGTCGTCCTAACGCATGCGCATCTGGATCACTGCGGATATCTCCCCAGGTTGGTTCGGGAGGGGTTTCGTGGGCGCATCTTTGCGAGCCCAGCGACGATGGAGTTGGCACGCATCGTGTTGATGGATAGTGCGCATCTGCAGGAGGAGGAGGCCCGCCACGCGCAGAAACACGGATACTCCATCCATGAGCACCCTGAGCCTCTATACACGACTTCGGACGCCGTCGACACCATCCGACAGCTCGAACCTGTCGAGTTCGGGCGGGAAGTGTCTGCGACGACAGACATCCGGGTCACCCTCCTCCATGCGGGTCACATTCTGGGGGCGGCGCAGGTTCTTGTGGAGACAGGGGGCTCCTCGGTCCTGTTCACGGGAGATCTTGGCCGGGCCGACGATCCGCTTCTGAAACCGCCGGCGCCGCGGACGGAGACCGATTACGTTGTCACGGAGTCGACCTATGGAGATCGTCATCATCCGGTCGGCGACCCCCTCATTCTCATCGGTGAGGCGATCGCGCGGACGGTGAACCGGGGCGGCGTGGTGCTCATTCCCGCGTTCGCGGTCGGGCGAACTGAGCACGTGCTCCTTGTCTTGGACGAATTACGCCAGCGGGGACAGCTACCGGCGGTGCCGATCTATGTGAACAGTCCGATGGCCACGGATGTCCTCAGCGTGTATGGCCGGCATCCTGATGAGCATCGGCTTCCTGAGGAGCAGCTCCACCGCATGTACTCCCACGTGCGCCCGGTGCACAGCGTTGAGGAATCGAAGGCGCTAAATAACGAGTCGGGGCCAATGATCATCATCTCCGCGAGTGGCATGTTGAGTGGGGGACGCATCCTTCACCACCTTGCGCGTTTTGGCGTCGACGAGCGGAACACGATCATCCTGACAGGGTTCCAGGCGCAGGGGACACGGGGCGCAGCCTTAGCGGCGGGGGAGCGCACCGTCCGTCTGTTCGGAAAAGACCTGCATGTGAGGTCGGAGGTTGTGCAGGTCACGACGATGTCGGCTCATGCGGACGGCGATGAGATCTTGCGGTGGCTACGCAGCTGCCCATCCGCTCCGAGTGCGGTGTTCGTCACGCACGGGGAGCCGTCGTCTGTGGACGTGCTCCGAGCACGTATTGCACATGAGCTTCACTGGCAGGCCCGGGTGCCCGACCTCGGCGAATGCGTCGACCTCGAGCCACGCTCGTCGTGACAGAGCGCGTGCATCGTCCCCATCGCCCGCTCACCAACTGGCATGACAGGCATGCACAGTCCCTCACGGTTGGTGAACGGGCGGCGGACTGGCTGCGAAACCACATGGGGTCGTGGGGCTTCATCTTCGGCTTTTGCGGGGTGATGTTGGGATGGGCTCTGCTCAACACCACCGCCCAGGCGCTCGACCCGTTCCCCTACATCTTCCTCAACCTCATGCTGAGTATGTTGGCTGGCATGCAGGGCGCGATCCTCCTGATTGCCGCTCGGCGCCAGGACGAGATCGCAGCCGCCCTTGCCCAGCACGATTTCGAGACGAATAGAGCGGCAAAATTTGAGATCGAAGAGCTTGCGCGTATCAACGCCGAGCAACTGGCGATCCTTCGTCGACTTGAACACTCAGGAGTGGTTCTCGACACGCGCGGTGAACCGGCGGCCCGACACGCGCAAGGGAGCGATCCGCAGGAAAACGGTGGTGGGCAGAGGGACTAGTGGGTCCGCGCCCGTGATGCCGCTGTCGTAGATCTCGGATTCATCCTCCATCCGCCAGGCGACACCGCGGAAGACGACGCTCCATCTCTTCACCCCATCGGTTCCGTCTACTTCGAAAGCGACCTGGGGATTTTTCATAATCGCCGTGGCCTTGGTACCCCGCGACGTCCGGCAGTAGATCTGCCGTCGCGTGACGATGTAGTTGATGGGCACAATGTCCGGGCCGCCATCGGGGGCGATGAACCCAATTCGTCCCACCCCGTCCTCGGTCCCCGACACGGCCAGGCGCCAACATTCACGAAGGGGAAGGTCCTCCATCGTCATTCCGACGCTCAGGTGCGCGGAAGCGTGCGCGGGCAGGTGGGCCCTGTTCTCTGGCAGCATCACACGGCCGCCCATCCGCCGTCGACAGGGAGGATTGCCCCGGACACATTGGATGCGTCGTCACTGAGTAGCCAACAGATCGCGGCTGCGACTTCTTCTGGCTGCGCTGGTGGAGGCACGTTTGTCGCTAGCAGTGGGGAGAGGCGAGCGCGCGCATGCTCAGAGTGGAACCGCGCGTCGATGTTGGTTAACACCGGTCCCGGCGCGACAGCGTTGCATCGGATGCCATGCGGAGAATAGAAGAACGCCGTGCTGAGGGTGAACCCGTTCACTGCGAACTTCGATGTTGTATATGGCGTGCCCGCGGCGGAGCCTCGTTGAGCTGCCTCGCTGCTGACGTTGACGATGCTCCCGCCGCCGTGTCTCAACATCTCGGGCAGTAGCGCCCGCGTTAGACGCATGAGTGAGGACACGTTCACCTCGAGCACGTGGTCCCAGGTCTCGTTCTGTATCTCTGCGGCGGGTTCGAAGCCGTCCATGATGCCCGCGACGTTGGCGAGTCCGTCCGCATGTGCGCCCACTTCTGCGCGGACACGGCCGATCGTTGTCTCGTCGCCAGCGCTTCCGGCGACAGGAATGAAGTCTCCGGGTGGTGGCGTCGCGACGGCGCGAAGCTCCTGCTCCAGTGAAGACAAGCGCCCCGCGTCGATATCGACACCGACAACGCGACCCCCTTCTTCAAGCAGGCGCATCGCGACGGCACGGCCGATACCCGACCCCGCCCCTGTGACGACGATTGTCCGCGCGGAAAATCGACCTCTGTAAATGCTCATCACATCACCTCGACGCCATCCTCGCGAAGGTTTCGCGGGCGTTAGGGGCCCTAAGTCCTGTGCGCAAGGGGCGACAAGGGGGACCTTTGGCACTTATCGCGCCCGGACGACTTACCTAACGTCGTTTGGAGGAGCGTCTGCGGAGGTCGAACGATGAATCGCATAGTGATCGGTGTCGATGGCTCGGACGCTTCGATCTCCGCTGTCGAGTGGCTCGTGAACTGGTTGGGTGATACGCCTACCCTCATTGATCTCGTTTCCGCCCATTCGCAGCTGTCGCAGCTGATGGCGGATCGAGCAGTCCGCACCGACCTCGAGTACGCCGAACGACAGCTCAACGGGTGGGACGGCCTTCATTCTGTCTCCACGCATCGCGTGAGTGGTCGACCCGTCCGAGTGCTGACGGAGCTGGCCAGAGGAGCCGATCTGCTCGTCCTGGGGGCTGACCCGCACCACCCCCTGCGAGCGGCATTCACCGGCTGGTTGCCGGTGCGGGTGTGCGCGGCATCACCTGTTCCTGTGGCCGTCATCCCCGCGGGATGGCGGCCGAGCGATGACCCCATCACGGTGGGGGTAGACCTGGACGGTTCCGCGCGGGGCGCTCTGCAATGGGCCGCTGAGGAAGCCGGCAAAACACGGCGGAGGGTTCGACTCGTCCACGCGTGGCATCTGCCCGAACCCACCACTGATGGTTCAATCGCCGTTCTCGCCCGCCCGGAACAGATTCTGGCGGAACGTCGCAATGCTCTGGAGGCCGTTCGGCACACAATGGCCAGGGAATATCCCCGAGTCGCGCTCGAAACGGATCTGACGAGCGCGCGGCCGTCCGCAGCGCTTTTGAGCTACGCGCCTTCATCATCGCTAATCGTGCTCGGTTCCCACCGCCTCGGAGTTCTCGAGGGTGGACTGGTAGGGGCTACCGGGGCCGACCTGTTCTGGCGGGCGGGATGCCCGATCGTTGTCGTTCCTCCCACCGCCAGGGCTGAAGGATTGTCACGGCACAATGCACAGCGGTGAGTGCAGGTCGCGGCTCAGGTCTTGGGCGACCGAACCCAGAATGACCGCCGTGATGGCGCCCCGCCGATGACTGCCGATCACCGTTACATCAGCGTGGCGAGCTGCAGTGGCGAGAGCGCTGACCGGATTGTCGTGGACCAACGTGAGCTCGAGGGGCAAGCCTGGCCAGCCCGTCCGGATGCGAGCAGCAACCTCGTTGAGTAGTCGGCGGTGGGCATCCTCGATCTCCGCGTCGCCGCTGACCTGGTCGCGGACGCGCCCCGGGGCGGATGGGAGTGTCTTCCACGCGTGCACGAGGTGCAGCGGCGCGTGCAGACGTGTGGCTTCGTCTGCAGCGAACGCTGCGGCCGTGTCAGAGGACGAGTCGTCGTCGATGCCCACCATCACCCGAGGTTCCCCGGACCCACTCGTCCATCCTTCGGGGACGAGAACGGTAGGGCAGATCACCCGGTTCGCTACGCGTAACGGAAGCGCCGCACTGCCTTGGTGGGGTGCACGTGCCCGCTGCGAGGCGCCCATCACCAGGAGGTCCGCGTCGAGTGCGGCGCGCGTAAGGGTGGGAATCTTCCGACCATCCAGAAGCAGAAGGTGAACGGTGAGGGCGGGGTTATGCCGCCGCAACTGATCTCGAGCGGCATGGAGGTTACGGGTCGCTTGCGTCTTCTCTGCCCAGAGCGGGTTGGTCACAAAAAGGAGGTGAACAACGGCGGCTTCGTTCTGGATCCGCCACGACACCCAGTCCAGGGCGGCTTCTGCACCGGGACTGGCGTCATAGGCGAGAACAATGTGCTCCATGCGACCCTCCACTGTCACCGTAGGAGGTTCGGCGGGGGAGACGGGAGCAATTAGTCCCGACTTCACAAGTGTTGATCGCGTTGAAACAGCGCAGCTTGTGTGCGTGAGGTCATGCCCAGTTTCATGAGAAGGGATGAGACGTAGTTTTTCACCGTTTTCTCAGCTATGCCGAGGTCTGATCCGATTTGGCGATTCGTCAGACCCCGTGCAATACCGTCGAGCACTTGCCGCTCCCGGATTCCGAGAGCGCCAACGCGCGGATCATCGCTCTCCGATGCACGCCGATCGTGCAGCGCAGGCAAACGGGATGCGTTCAATCGCGTCTTTCCGGCACTCACCGCCCTGATGTCTTCGATCAGCCGACTTCCTGTCACCGTCTTCAGGGAGTAGGCACCGGCGCCGGCAAGGATCGCGGCGTGCACGGCGTGATCATCATCGAACGCGGTGAGGATGATGCACGGGATGGACATGCGTGAGCGGATATCCCGGCAGAGTTCGATGCCGTTACCGTCGGGGAGTCGAAGGTCAAGCACCACGATGTCAGGGCGGCATGCCTCGACGCGTTTGAGGGTCTGCTGCGCCGTCGCCGCCTCTCCGACCACTTCCATGCCCGCGGTGCGACCGATCAGATCAGCCAGTCCGCGTCTCACAAGCTCGTGATCGTCCACCAGGAAGACACCGATCATGTCCTCACCTTCTTCCACTGGGCTGAGGCTGGGTGAGGGGGGAGGAGCTCGCCGTCATCAACGATCCCGTCCCCTCGTGTGAAGCAGTCGCCGCTCTGAGCGACCACAGAATTGTCGCGACGTCGACGAGTTCCTGCAGCCATGCACCAGCGAGTGCCGGGAGCATTCCTGCCGCAGCGATAAGCATCAATATGACGCTCAAAGAGATGCCGAGCAAGATGCTTTGCCTTGCGACCCTTACGGTGTGACGTGCGTGCTGGCGCGCGCGGGGAACGTCGGCGAGGTCGTCACTCAGCAAGACGATGTCTGCCGCCTCGCTGGCGAGAGTTGCCCGGCTGCCGCCCATGACGATGCCTACATCTGCGCTGGCGAGAACGGGAGCGTCGTTGATGCCGTCGCCGACCATCACCACAGGGCGCCCCGATTGCATGCCGAGGATGGCGACTTTCTGTGCGGGGGAACAGGGAGCGTGGACCATATCTATTCCCACCTCGTCGGCGATGCGTTGCGCGGCGTCGCGGGCGTCACCGCTGAGCATCAGGACGTGTTGTCCCATTTTTTGCGTGAGCACGTTGATGACGGCTCGCGCGTTGGGTCGGGGCGAGTCGGCCAGAACGATCTTGTCGACCCCGCCGCCGTCGACTCTGACGTAGATGACGGAGTTTCCATCTGCAATCTCGGGGTTGTTTTCCTGTTGCGACAGATCGCGGCGCACGAATCTTTCGGACCCGAGGGTGATCTTGTGGCCATCAACGACAGCTTCCACGCCAAGCCCGGGATCCTCTCTTGCAATGGTGGGGAGGAGGTGGATGGGTGCGGCTTGTCGCAGGGCCGCGGCGTAGACGTGAGATGAGACGCTGTCGGCCGCTGCCGCCAGCGCCAGAAGACGTTCAGGTGTGAGTGAGGAGCTGCAGACGACATTGGCGACGCTGACCATTCCCCGGGTGAGTGTCCCGGTCTTATCGAACGCAATGGTCCTCGAGCGTGCCAGCAGCTCCAACGCGGCGCCACTGCGGACAACGATCTTCTCTCGCGCTGCGCGGCTGATACCTCCCGCGAATGCCACGGGCGCGGCGATGATGAGGGGGCACGGGGTGGCAACGACAAGCACGGCCACGGAACGCGCCCACTCGCCGCTCCAAAAGCCCGAAACAAGGGAGATGGCAAGAGCCAGGAGAGTGAACGGTCCGGCGACTTTGTCGGCGAGTCGCACCATTGGCGCTTTCTGGTTGGCGGCCTGCGTTGCCAGCGCCACGATGCGTTGGTACTGGCTGTCCGCTTCCTCGCGGACAGCACGCATTCGGGTCAGACCCGACAGATTGATGGCGCCCGAGGCCACCGGTTGGTTGCGGGTGACCTGCTGCGGCAGGCTCTCACCGGTCAACGACGTCTGATCAAGTGTGATGGCGTCATCAAGCAACACGCAGTCGACGGGGACGACCTCGCCCTGACGGGCCAGGACTGTGTCACCCACGTGTACGTCTGCGATGCGCACTTCTTCGGACGTACCGTCCACGCGTTCGATGAAGGCATGGGTGGGTGTGCTGGAGATCAGCTGACGAAGATCTTTCCGTGCCCGCCAGTTCGCATACCTCTCGAGGGTCTCACCGCTTGCGAGCATGAGCCCGACGACGAATGCGGCCCACACTTCACCAGAGAACAGTGCGGCGGCAATAGCGATGGTCGCAAGGACATCCACCCCGAAGAGGCCGCTGCTGAGCCGGCGAATAGATTCGATGGCGGAGATTGCGCCAGCTACTACCGCCGAGCCGGCGGCGCAGGCGAGCGCTACGTCGCCCCTGCCGACAACCCATGCGGTGAAGACGAGGGCGACCCCCGACATAGCAAAGATGAGTGAGGGAGCGAGGAGGCCACTGCGTGAAGGCTCACCGAAAGTGGTCATTCCTGGCTGCGCGGGGGCGTATGGGGAATCGGTGACGGACGTAAGGCCGCCATTTCTTCGGCAAGTTGCGCCGTGCGCTGGGTTTCGTGTGCGCGCTGGGTCTCGGCCGTCCCCGCGTCGGCGAAACGACGGCCCGTGACGGTTCCGACTTCTACACGGATGACGTAAACCTTGGCGGCGGGACTAGCGGAAAGGGGCATGGCGTGTCGCGCTTGACGATGTTCGGCGTCGAGCACAACCTGATGCGCAAGTCCCACAGCCACGACGCTCCACCAGTCGGCGCCGTCTCGACCATCCACCTCGAAGGTGACGCGTGAATCTTTCGCGATCAGACGAAGCTTCGAGTCTGCGGCCGTCTTGATGAAAAGTCCCAGCCCGGACACGGCATAGTTGACCGGAAAAATCGCCGGATGGCCATTGTCCCCGTTCATCGCGAGACGACCGAGAGACTGCGTGCGCAAGAGGTTCCAGCACACAGCAGGGCTGAGGACGCGCACAGCTCCCTCTTCCTCTTGCGGCCCTTCGTGGGTTTCTGACGTCATCGGCGCTTCTCCTTTGGCATCACCGTCTCGACGAGCTTGGGTCCGACTCGCATCCCGCGGGCGTTGCGACCGATTGCCCACGCTGAACGCTCGGTTCGAGGGGAGCGAGCGAGTCAGGGGGGACGACGCAAAGCGGTGCGGTCATCTGTCCAATGACGAACCAGGCGACTGTTCCTAACAGCCCTCCCGCGAGGGCCCCGTGGCGGTGGCTGCCGATGACGACGAGGGCTGCCTTTTGCGCCAGAGCCTCTAACACCAAGGCCGGATCATCGGCCATCATTACCTGCTCGAGGGGGAGGCCAGGGTAGGTGCGAGAGACGGCGAGAGCTGCCCGATGAGTTACGGCCTCGTGCTCGGCCCGTGTGCCCGAGTGGAACATTTTCTCCGGCCACGCGTGAACGATCAGGAGTTCCTGCTTCGTACGGGCCGCCTCGGAGGCGGCAAAGCGAAGGGCTGCCTCTGAGGACCCGTCATCGTCGTAGCCGACGACCACCGGTCCAGTTCGCTGACGCCATCCCGCCGGAACAACGCAAGACGGGACAGCGGATCTCACACTCACGCGGAGCGGGATCCACCCTTTGAGCATGGACCGCACCGGGGCATGCAGGTGCGATCGGACGACCAGGAGGTCTGCCGCCTTGCTACTCTCCAGCAACGTGTCGGGCATCCATCCGCGAAGGACTTTTGTGTCGATCGTCGCAGATGGGGCAAGCCGCCGACACATGTCCGCGCCTTCGTGGCTGACGCTGCGCAGTTCGCGTTCTGACTCGAAGAACTCGCCAACCGATGTGAGCGTCACGTGTGAGGGCACATGCTGTGCTCGCTGCGCCGTCCACTCCAAGGCTGCCACCGACGCCTCACTGCCGTCAAAGCCCACCACTATGTGTTCCACGGACCTTCTCCTCACCTGAAACGACGCGGGCCGACGCAAAGCCTTGGTGGGAAGACGCAGGAACGTTCCCGCGTCTTCCCGCTGCGCAACCTGACGGCCATGCCGATGCAGTGGTCGACTTCACCGCGTACGAAACGGTTGCCCGGGCGCGACCCGTACTGACAGACGATATGGAAAGGTCACGGCCCTCGAAGAGACTTTCGTCCCGTCGCGGCTGCTGACACATATCCACAACACGCGTAGCCTCAGGACAACCTCCGGAAGGAGATAGCGATGGACGGCGACAACGACAGCGATGGAAGCCCCCTGCGCGATCTGGAGGCCACGCTGAGTCGATTGCGGACCCACGCCGCCCGGGTTCAGGTGGCGGAAGACCGGCTTCGCGCCTTGCTGGAATCATCCAGACTGATCACCTCGCACCTTGAATTACCGGCCGTCCTTCGCGAAGTCGTGATCGCCGCCACCCGTCTCGTGGGCGTGCCCTACGGCGCGCTCGGTGTCATCGGTCCGAACGGCTCTCTCTCGGAGTTCGTTCATGTCGGCGTGCCCCCACAGGCAGTGGAAGAAATGGGCCAACTTCCCAAAGGGCGCGGGCTCTTAGGCGCCGTCGTGCGAGACGCCCAGACCATCCGATTGCCCGACCTTCTACAGGACCCCCGGTCTGTGGGGCTCCCCGCGCATCACCCGCCGATGCGGGCGTTCCTCGGAGTCCCTGTGCGAACCCACACGGAGGTGTACGGCAATCTTTACCTCACAAAACCGGAGCCCGGAAACTTCTCCATAGAAGATGAACGCATCATCGAAGCCCTCGCCGCTACCGCTGGCATCGCCATCGAAAACGCCCGACTTTACGAAGATGCGCGTCGCCAACGCCGGCTGAGTAACGCTCTTTCTCACATCAGTAGCGCGCTTCTTGACCCGCACGACGTGGATGCCTTGCAAGTAATCGCCAAGCAGTGCGCGTCGGTCATCCCCTCTGTGGCCGTCACTGTCGTCGTTCCCGACGACGATCCGCATCTGATGAGGGTGCGTGTCGCAAGCGGCCCACTCGCCGCCTCGCTCCTGCACACCACCTTTGCTCGAGCTGAATCGCTCGCCTTCCGGGCGATGGAGCTCGGCGAAGTCGTTTCCGACGACGCTCCCATTCGCGATCTGCCTCCCGGAGAAGTGCGCCTCGGCCCGACCGCCGCTGTGACCCTCGTCGCACGCGGTAGGAACATCGGAGCGTTGTGCGTGTCTAAAGAGCTCCATTCCCCACCGTTCACGGGCGAGGAGATCGACATCGTCGGCGACTTCGCCGCGCAGGCAGGAATTGCCATCTCCCTCGCCGCGGCACGAGAAGACCAAGAAAAACTCCACCTGCTTGAAGATCGCGCTCGCATCGCACGTGACCTTCACGACACCGTCATTCAGCGACTCTTCGCCACCGGGCTCGCGCTCGAGCACGCCGCAGCGACAACTCCCGAACACGCCGCCATCCTGCGACGACAGGTCGAGAACATTGACGCCGCGATTTCCGACATCCGCACCGCCATCTCTGCCATCCGAACGCCAGCCGCCAGGACCCAGCGAAAACTCCGTGACCGGATCTTCTCACTCGTGGATGAAATGGCCGCCGCGCTTCGCATACGACCCCATCTTCACTTCGATGGCCCCGTCGACTCCCTCATCACGGACGAACTTGTCGAGGACGTGCTCGCCGTCGCACGCGAGGGTCTCAGCAATATTGCACGTCACGCCCATGCAACTCGCTGCGCGATCTCCATCAACGCCACAGGCAGCGAAATCCGCGTCCTTATCGAAGACAACGGCGTCGGGCTGCGAGACGCACCGGGGGCGCGAAGCGGCACCGCGAACCTGCGCTCACGAGCACTCGCGCGTGGCGGAACAAGCGAACTTCGCCCGAACACTGATGGCGGGCTCACGTTGCTCTGGCGCGTTCCAACACCGGGAGACACCAGTGCACGCACGGACCACGCAGACAACGACGGGACCTAAGCCCCACCTCTAGGCAGAACCGCGCACGATGCTAAACGCTCCGACACACAGAGGAGTTGATCGTGACTATCCCCATCGACACGGACTACGACCTGCAATCAGATGTCCAAGACGAACTCGCGTGGACGCCGGAAGTCGACGCAGCAAGTATCGGGGTGGCCGTCGAGAACGGCACCGTCTCCCTCTCGGGGCAGGTTCAGAGCGCTGCAGAACATGTGGCTGCAACGAAGGCGGCCCTTCGCGTTCGAGGCGTGCGGGCCCTCGTCGACGAGTTGGAAGTCCGCCCAGTCGCTGGCTGGCAAGCGAGCGACGTCGACATCGCGAGAGAGATTGTGCGCGCGCTACACGCCACCGTCAACGTGCCCGACACCGTGCAAGCCACCGTGCACGCCCACGCCGTCACCTTGAGCGGAGAGATTGGGTGGGAATACGAGCGACGCGGTGCCATAGCCATTGCCGAGCATCTCCGCGGGGTTAGCGAGGTCATCGACAACCTCACCCTTCGAGCGCGTGCTTCGGCCAACGACACAGAGGAGCGCATCCGCCAGGCCTTAGCCCGCAATGCGGAAATCGATTCGCAGACCATTCACGCCATCGTCGAGGGGACCAAAGTGACTCTGACAGGATCGGCGAGGTCCTGGGCGGAGAAGTACCAGGCAGGCGCCGCCGCATGGGGCTCACCTCATATCACCGCCGTCGAGAATCAGATCATCGTGGCGTCCCGATGAGGGCAACAACGACCTGGTCGGGCGCGGCGCGGTGCCGGCTCGGATGGTGATCGTCCCGTGATCACAACCGCCCCGACCGTGATCGGAAGAGCATCCTCCTTTGAAACGGAGGTGGAGCGCGTCCTGCGTCAGATCGCTGTCATTCCTGACACAGTCCACGCCGTAGTAACTGGCGCCACCCTGACCCTCGTGGGAGAGGTTGACTGGGACTATCAACGCCAAGCTGCGGAACGCGCTGTTCGCACTCTCCGTCCCGGTTTTTACACCATCGCAAACGCGATCACTGTTCAGACCGAACCGTCGGCAGCGAAGGTCAACCACCGCATAAAGACCTTCCTCGGCTTGTCTGCCGAGCGGGTTCACGTTGCTGTATGCGGCGGCGCAGTGATACTCACCGGCACCGTGACCTCTTGGGGCGAGAAGTCGCAGGCAGCCGCCGCGGCGTGGGTGTCGCCTCACGTCCAACAGGTCGATGACCGCATCGTCGTAAACGCTGCAGGACACGGGGGCGCCGCAGAATCGCAAGCCATCACCCCTGCCGGGCAGTCCAGCATTGACCGGGTTCACTCTGACTCTCACCTAGTTGCACAAACGCCCGCCGGACAACCGGCCACGTCACGGAAACGGTGACCCCGTGCCTCTAACCCGCCGGCCGCTGCCGGCGGACGCATCAGCGGTCGTCGGTCCGGCCGATCTGCACCTCCCACCAACGCAGCCCATCGATATCACGGGACTCGTCGTGTCGCTCATCTCCGCAGAGGCGCGCCCGCCAGAGGCGGCGCCCGCGTCCGTCAACCCTGGGCACACGCCTCACAGGACCGACATCTCCACTCGCCTTGACAAGTGGCATCAGCCGAGTCCCTGAGCCTCAGATCCCACCTCGCCCGAACGAAGGTGAGCGTAAGCCGCTCGCCACAAGGAGCACGAAATGACCATTATCATCGCAGACGTCGATCTGCAGGCGGCCGTGCAAGACGAACTCGCCTGGACTCCGGACGTGGACGCCGCACAAATCGGCGTCAGCTCAGACCGAGGAACAGTGACACTGTCGGGCGAAGTGGACAGTTTCGCCGAACGGATCGCCGCCAAGCACGCCGCCTTCCGTGTTCGGGGGGTGAGAACTGTCGTAGACGACCTGGCAGTCCACCCCAAAGCCAACTGGCCCATCACTGAGACCGACATCGCTAAGGAAGTGCAGCGCACCCTGCGCAGTGCGAGCGACATTCCCGACACCGTTCAAGCCGAAGTGAAGAGTCACAATGTCACTCTGACCGGGGAAGTTGACTGGGACTTTCAGCGCGCCGCTGCAAAGCGAGCCGTGCAGCACCTTCGCGGGGTCTACACCGTAAACAGCATGATCACCCTGAAAGCCAAACCATCTGCAGAAGACACCGAAGAACGCATCAAGAACGCGCTCACGCGTAACGCTCAGCTCGACGCAGCGAAGATTCACGTCAACGCGGCCGGGACGAAGATCACGCTCACCGGCACCGTCAAGTCCTGGGCCGAAAAGTCGCAAGCAGGGAATGCAGCGTGGGCGTCACCCCACGTGACTCACGTCGACAATCACATCGTGGTCCAGGCGTACTAAATGCACGCGAGAGGGCCCCTCACAGACAAAAGCGACCGTGTCGCCGCCAAGGCCGCCACCAAGATCGCCCGCGGGCTCAACTTCACAGTGACCGACCTGGAGAGCTTCCGCGTCGAAGGCTACGAAGGCGCCCTCGTCGACGGGGACTCGAGGTTCGGTACCGCCGTCGTCATCCCAGTGTTCTAGCGCGGCCTCGTCGTCGGGAAGTTTCGAGTTGCCGTCCATGTCTGGACATTACGCTCACTCAGCTGAGCCCGGTAGCCGGGCGGTCGAAGAGGAGTCTGGTAGCTCAGTTTCGACGGGAGAGCACCAGAAATTTTTACCAGGTTCAATGCGTGGAAGATACGACCCCCCCATCTGGGGGACATACCCGCTACTGTGCGAAGACCCCCGCCGTCAGGCACCTTTGATGCCCTCTTACTGGCGGCGGGGGCCTCGACCAGGAAGGTATCGCCTGGGTTCCCGCAACCTGAGGGGTTGACTCACGCCCTTACCCTGGTCTACCTCGTTGTCAACGTTTAAGGCTCGCGGGTCGCCGGGGGCTGTTGATCGCGCTCGATTTCCGCATCCCGTCTGGCCGGGGTCTCGGCGGTCGGCGCGTAGCCGTACCAGTGCTCGCCTGTCGCCTGATCCCAGCGGGATTTGCGGCGCTGCGCAGCCAGGTGGCCGCCTTCGTCATCCCAATTCTCGGCGGCGACGTCGTCATCCTTCTCCGTATCGCCCATGTTCCGGACTGTACGCCGCCGCGAGGCGCGCGGGTAGGCGGTGCCCACCGGCGCTTCACCAGAAAATCTCACCGTTTCCGCACGTTCGATCCCGACGTGTGGACCAGGCATCCGTATGACCGCGATCTGCGATCGAACGGTGCACCACCGACCTTGACGCGGTGCTCTAAAGGCACGGGGCGCAAGCCACCGCTGCTCGCGGCCCATTCGTCTGGGTCAACTCGGTCGCCCAAGAAATGCACGAGCACTCGCTGTGGTGTTCATCCGAGGCGATGTTGGGGTGCACGAGTTCGCCCCGATAGATGACGCTATTTCCGTCTCTTGAGATATTCCATCTCCGCGACGTGATGGCCTTTAGAAACAGGACCCGTCATCTGCCCCGTACACCGATCATGGTTCTCACGTCCGTCAATGTGAGATGAAGGGCCTCACCCAGCTCGGCGAAAAGCGGCCGGCGCCTGAGGAGCCAGCGCGCCTTCGAGCGCTGGCGTCCAGCGGGGCAGGTTCGCGGACCCGGCACGAGGCGTGTGAAAGTGCTAATCCACCTTCTGCCGGACCCCGCAACCGGGAACTTTGTCAGACGGCCCGTTGTGCACGGCCTTCTAAGAGACAGATGCCGGCGAGGTCGCGACGCTCCGCCAATGCGCCCAGACGCCGATACGCTTGGCGAACGAACCTAGGGGGAACGATGACGGCCGAAGCTGCGTCCGAGGCCGCTGGCCAAGGTCTTCTGGATCAAGTGGTGATAGGTCTGGTAGTCGACGCTTGCTCGTACACTGCGCAGCGCGTCATCCGCCACGTTGCACAAACTGCCACCCGTTCGGGTAAGTCAATGTCGGCTGCCGAATACCTGAATATCGATCTATCAAAATTCGTTCCGACGGCACCCGGCCTAGCACTTCTCTCATCTCTTTCGACCGATGCAGCAACCATTCGAAAGTCGCTCCATTCGCCAGCGTCTCGCACCGTCGTTCGCCAGATATCCGCGGCTAGCTTCCTGGATGAGTACGACAGCTACGCCGACGATTTTGCGCACCTGCTGCAGCAAGCCTTTGCTGAGCAGAACGTGACGCTTGCCGCATTAGAAGCCGCTGTAATTGTTGACGCCATACACTCTGTCTCTGCCAATTTGGTAGATCAGATCAAGACGTCTGCGGAAGCGTCCATTATCGCTGAGCAAGCGGCGCGAACGGTCCTGATGCAAGCAACTCTAGAGTCAATCAGGCAAGACATCTCTTTGATGGAAGTTCGCCGCACGAGAAATCAGGCACAAGACACGGAATGGCTGGCTCGGTTCCGATCGCAATGCGCGAGGCGGCACGGGTACATCACCCCTCCCGATAACAACAAACGAACCACTGTTCCGCTCGAGGACATATATGTCCCCGGTCGCCTTAAAGGCGACCCGGAGCGTGGGAACGAACCTCAGACTGTCCTAGAACTTGCCGATTCACTTGATCGTCACGTCGTCTTGGGCGATCCGGGAGGGGGTAAATCTACCGCTACCAATGCAATTGCTCACCTGCTCTCCACTGATGCAAGCGGCAGTCTCCCGTTCGTCGTCATACTCCGCGACTACGGAAAGACAATGGGCGAAGAATCGATCGCTTCTTTCATCGAACGGACCATTTCAGCCCGCTACGAACTTCCCGCGCCGCCTGCGGGTCTAATCGAACATTCCCTCCGACACGGGAAGGTCACCGTTCTACTGGATGGCCTCGACGAACTTCTCGATTCGACCAAACGACGAAGCATGTCTGAGAAGG
>NZ_JAPPRM010000002.1:0-173290 GCF_026672635.1 Microbacterium sp. SL62 | reverse complement strand
GTTATCTGCCAGATAGCGATGCAACCAGTAGAACCCGTCGACGTTGGCGATGTCGTCGGAAAGGTACCTCGCAAACTGCTGGTCGTGGATCAGCAGAGCAGAATCGGATGCCTCGAGGATCATCTCGTAGGACAGGACCTTGCTGTCCCGGGACGCTCGGTAGTTCTCGACGCGGAGCTTCCGGAGGCGTTCAACGACCTCCTCTACGACGATCTTCCTGGCTTCCTTCTCCGTCCATCGACGGGTCGCCCGCGCAACCCAGAAGTCGATCCACGGCTTTGCGAGGCTGAAGAGACCCGTCACCACGGCACCGATCGCGGTACCTGTGAGAACCGCGGCGAGAAGGCTATCCATGACCTCACCGTAGCGAATCAGGCTGCAGCGCTGGCACCGCCGGCAACGGCCGGCGCGGGACACCACCGAGACAACGAACACAACCTCGCAGGAGCGACCGCCATGGCACCCACCCTCACCGAAGACCCGACGACGACCCTCGACGAGACGACCTCTCTCGACCAGCAGCACTTCGTCGAAGACGGCGACCACGAGCGCTTCAGCCACTACGTCGAGAAGAACAAGATCCTCGAGAGCGCGATGACCGGCAATCCCGTGCGCGCGCTCTGCGGCAAGAAGTGGACGCCGGGCCGCGACCCCGAGAAGTTCCCCGTGTGCCCCGACTGCGAGAAGGTCTACAAGAGCCTCAACGGCTGATCACCACACCCACCGAGCGACCCAACCCCGCCCGAAGCCGCGCGCTTACAGGCGGGGTTGGCTCTTTCCGTCGGTCTCCCCCGCACTCGCCCGGTCGGCCTGCGCAGCCGGCCCGGGTATCCGGTCGACGACCCCAGATAGGAGCAGTGATCCGCATGGCAGCATCCGGAGAATCCGCAGATCCCACCGAACTCGGCCGCGTGAACGCCACGTACCGCCTCAGCGTGATGAGCCAGCGGCATCCTCAGCTACAGCGCGCGGCCGCGCAGGCGCGCCTCGACTTCGTCGCCGCGGTCATCGCGATGGACGACGCCGACGGTGTTCCCGGGCGGCACAACCTGCAGGAGCAGGCCGACGCCGACCAGAAGCTGCGGGCATACGGTCAGGCCCTCGCGGACCTGGTCCGTGGGGAGGTCGCCTCGATCTCAGCGGTAGCAGCGCCAACCGTAGGAGGAGCTGTAGGTGGGCACGGCGTACGCCCCGGCGCCGTGGTTGATCCGGCAGACGTCGTCCATGACCGCTTCGCCTGACACGGCGACCGATGACCCGGGCTTTACGACCCGAATCATCGAATCCACAGGGACGTACACGCATTTCCCACAGTAGGATTATGCGTGTACGCGCTAACCGTCGAGGTACGAAAGGAGTCCTTCGTGGCCACCAAGAAGTCGGATCTGGAAGCTGACGGCCGCTACCTGAGTCTTGGATCCGCCGCGCTTCGCGTCGGCCCGGTGCTGCCCCGCCTGCTTAAGAGCGAGGTGGCGCTGACTAAACCCACGAAGCTCGACGTGGAAGCGGGCGTGAGATTGCTCGCGAGCACCGCGAAGACGACGAACGTGGACGCCGACCTCTTCAACGCCATAGTCGAAGAGGTCGCGGAGGCCATGCAAAATCGCGAATCGAACGAGATCGGGCTGACTGAGCACGAAGCCCAGCTTCTGATCGAGTCGGGTGATTTCACGCAGGAGGAGTTCGATGAAGTGGCCCAATTCATCACTGACGGAGGACTCGCGAAGCTCGAGCGCACCTCGTACATGCAGTCTCTGCTCAACACGTACACATCGGCAGAGGCGGCCTCTCTTCTGGACCGCGACCCGTCGAGTTTGCGCCCCCGAAAGGGCGTCAGTCGGTTCTATAGCTTCGCCGCAGGGACGAAGCGTCTGTACCCGAAGTGGCAGTTCGTCGCAGACGGGAACGCGGCTCGTGTCTTGCCGAACCTCGCGGCAGTCATTGCAGCCATCCCTCCGGGGTGGGGCCCCGCTGACGTCGAGGGTTTCATGACGACCCCGCAGGAGGACCTCGAGGCAAGCGCAGAGTCGGATGTATCGCTCACGCCTGTCGAGTGGTTGGCGGCAGCAAAAGACCCCAACGCTGTCGTGGACATCCTCGCCGAAGCGGACATGACGTGACGCCGGCGCGGGCGAAGGTCCCGGAATATCCGCCGGCCCCGCTCACGCTCAACTCGTCACACATTCGGTCATTTCACGGGCTCCTCTGGCGTATCTACAACACGAAGGGTCGATACCCCCAGCGTTGGGACGAGATGCGTCACCATGGGCCAGTGGGCCGTATGCGGTTCGACCCCCACCCGTCGCCGATGGGCTTTCACCCAGACCACTCGGTGATGTACAGCGCACTGAAATCGGATACCGCTTTCGCAGAGGTGTTCTACCAGAAGGCGAACATCAACCGTCGCCTGAACGGAGCTACCCTCGTCAGCTGGTTGCCCACGCGAGAGCTGCAGTTGCTCGATCTGACGACTACGTGGCCTGTGCAAAACGGGGCCTCCGCAACGCTGATGATGGGGGCAAAGAAGCACACGCGGAACTGGGCGCACGAAATTCACCAGCAGCTGGGATCGCAGATCGACGGGTTGTACCACCTCTCCTCGATTACATCTGAGCCGATGGTCACCCTGTTCACCCGCGCTGAGGACTCCTTCCCGGGGTACCCGAGCGTGCAGACTCGTCTCGACGACGCGGGCGCGAATATGTACGTCGCCAGAGCTGCTAAACGGTTCGAGTACCGAGTCACGCGCTGACACCTCACACGACGAAACCCCCGCTGCCTCTCGGCTAGCGGGGGTTTCGTCTTTCCGGTCGACGTCGTCTACAGCGTCATCCGAGAGCGCTGGCGACGTCGCATGATCTCGGCGACCAGGGCCGCTGCAATCACCAGCAGTGCTGCGCTGCCGAACAGGCTCGCACGGCTGTCGCTGGCGAGGATGCCGTCGCCGGTCACCGCGCCGCGCGCTTCCGGCGCCGGAGCGGTGAGCTTCGCGTTCCACGGGTCGTCGTCGGAGACCTCGATGCCGGAGTAGCTGCCCGCCGCGGTGACGAAGCCTTCGCTCACGTGCGAAGTGCCTTCCTGGATCTCGAGCAGCGTGCCGACCAGTAGCACGCGCTCTCCTGCGGCGAGGTGCGACAGCTCGCTGAGCGGGCGCTCCGCGTACTTCACCCCATCCACCTCGACGATCTTCGATTCCGGCTTTGGTGTGGGCGCCTCCGCCACCTCGGCGGGTGCGGACCCGGCGGCCTCCTCGGCCGGCGCCTCTGCCACCGCAGGGGCAGCCTCGGCGACACCCGCCGCGATCGCGACCGGGGCGCCGGCGGCCGGGACGAGAGGTCGAGACATCACCAGAGGCTCGAGGGGATCGAGCCACACAATGTCCTTGACCGACCCGCTGAAGCCTTCCTGCGTCGCCGCGGCGAACTCAACGCCCGAGAGGGACTCATCGCCCGTGTTCGTGACGTCGAAGGCGACCAGGACGCCGCTCGTGCCCTGTGAGGGGGTGAGCTCGAGCGCCTCGGCAGCCGCGTTGCGGTCACCGCTCTCGCGCCCCTCGTGGAAGGTGTACTCGACGACCTCGATCGCCGGCGTCGACAACGCCCGTGCGAACCAGGCATCGTTCGCCTTCACCGCGGTGTCCGTGAAGATCGACTTCCCTGACACCAGGACGGTGTCAGCGTGGGTCATGCCGCGCTCCATGCCGCGAAGAGTGCCACGGCAGTCGACGACCTGGCCCACAGCGAGTTCGGTGACAGAGGAGGGGTGGACCCAGACGTTTCCGTTCTCATCCGGTGCGATCACAGTGTCGCCCAGGATGCGATCAGGGGCGGCGGGATCGGCGGGGGCCGCGCAGACGAGGCCTTCGAGCTGCCCGTACATGCCCTGCTGGGTCACGTCGACCAGCGTGACGTCCTTGAGCGGGACGTCGCCGGTGTTCGTGACGCGGATGCCGACCTCGACGCCCTTCTGCACCTCGACACCGGTGATACCCGCTGCCGAGTCTTCGGTGGGGGTCGCTTCCGCCAGCTGCTCGTCGGTCAGCACTTGCGCGGTGTCGGCGGTCGGCCGCTTGCCGTCCTCCGGGCCCTCGCTGAGCGTGAACTTCTCGACCGCGATCGAGGGGTACTCGATCGTGAAGGTCGTGACCTCGTTCGTGTCGCGAGCGATGGTGTTGTAGGTCTCGGTCGCGGTGTTGGCGATCTTCTCACCCGGAGCGATGCGCTCCATCTTCGCGTAGACCCTGAACCCGTTCACCAGGTCGCCGCGGCCGCCGACCAGATCGAGGTACTTCTTCGTGGCCGTCACGGTGAGCGTGTAAGCCTCCTCGTCGAAGGTCACATCGAACAGGCCATCCCGCGGCGCGCTCTCGCGCCCCGCCGAGCTCTGCAGCAGGTCGCCCTTGCGGAAAAGCGCCTCGGCGCCGTCGAAGACGTCGCTGTTCGCGTAGACGGCCCACACGCCGGTGTACTGATCGTGCACTCGGTCGAAGGTGTCGCTGATCGACCACTGCGATGCGGCGTACGCGCGGTTCGCGGGGATCTCGGAGCTGTTCAGGCGGTAGTTGAACAGGGTGTTCATCCGCACCTCAGTGCCCTCGATCGAGGCGTCCTGTGTGTCCGCTCCGATGACGACGTCCTTGGTGGGGTCGATGTCCTTGAGCGGGTTCGAGACGACGCGCGTCGACTTGTAGGTGTTCTGGACGTTCTGCGTGGCCTGGTTCTCGATCACGTGGCCCTCGGTGGCCTTGGTGACCGTCGCGGGGATGGTGACGAAGTACTCCTTGCCCAGCAGCGTCTGATCGATCGTCGGGTCCTCGAGGGGGCGGATCGTGGCCTGGTCGTATGCGCCCAGGTCCGCCGGCTGCGGGTCGCCGGCGATCGTGCCGCCGTAGACCGCCTCGGTGTCCACCTGCTTGGCGAACACGTAGGCGACACCGCCCGTCACCTGCACGTTGAATCTCGCCGTGACGTCCTCTCCCGTGGTCTTGTCCAGCACGCGGATGCCGCTGGCGGACACCGCCAGGTGCTCGGCGTCGTAGCGGTCGACCAGCCCGAGCTTGTGCACGTTGTAGGCCAGAGCGCTGCGCGCGGGACGGGCATCGAGCGTGAGCCGGTAGAGGATGATGTCCCCGGTGACGACGGTCTTGCCGTCGATGTCGACCTGGTCCGTGGACAGGCTCTCCTTGTCGGGGGTGATCGTAGGCACCTGAACGACGGGAACGTCGGATGCCGTCCGGGCGCCGTTGATGACCTGGAAGGCCTGGTTGTGCACGGTGGAGCCCTCGGGGATGTCCTTGCGGACGGTGCCCGTCAGTCGCATCGTTAGCCATCCCTGCGTGAGCCACTGGCTGTTCGCACCGGACTCGGCGACGTTCTTGGACAGCCACTCGGCGGTGAACGCTGCGGTGAAGCTGTGCGCGTCCTCGTCGAAGGTGAGCTTGTACGCGCTGCGCGGGATCGGTCGCGGGTTCGAGGCGTCGCGCGAGTCCCAGAACTCCACCGACGCCTTGTCGGGCGTGAAGAACGGGTCGTAGACGTCCTCGATCGCGAGCGACTTGATGCCGCGTGCGGTCCCGGTGGGAACGCGCAGGTCCACGCCGACGGAGTACTCGAGCTTCTGGCCGGGCCACACGCTCGTGCCGCCGATGTTGTCGTGCGCCATGTCGCCCGACTCCTCGCTGGAACCCAGCACCTGCTTGTTCGGGTTCGGCGTCCAGGTGTAGACGGGCGGCTCGTTGGAGGCGATCGTCTCGTTGTTCCAGACCTCGCGGCCGGCGTTGCGTAGCTGCACCACCTGGCCGTTCGTGTCGAAGTCCGCGCGGAAGGAGCCGGAGACAATGAGCTTGGTCTTGCGATCGGCGCCCAGGCCCTTCGTGGTCGCCAGGAACTCAGGCTTCGCGGTGGCGGTGGTGACGGTGTCCTTGACCTCCACATCGAATTGGTTCGTGACGCTGACGTAGGTGCCCGATCCCGGCGTCGTCTCGGCGTAGACCGCGACGCGAGTGGCGTCGGTGAAATCGACGTACGCGCCCGCCAGCGTCCAGTCGTCGACGAGCTGGTAGTTCGACATCGGCTCACCGAGCTTGGCGGGAATGCGTCCGTTGACGACGGCCGAGACCTCGTCGCCCATGAGGAAGACCTTGTTGTCGGCGCCGGACTGGTTCGTCTTGGTCGGGTCCGCCGTCGTCAGCCCGCCCTCGGGGTCGAGGACCCACACCTTGTCGGGAGCCGCGGTGACCTTGCGAACAGTCGCAGTGTTGCCCGCGATGCAGTTCGACTGCGCCGCGGTGTAGCAGACCTGCGAGAAGTCGGTGATGGAATAGTCCGTCTTCGTGGGCCGCAGGTAGGTCGGGACGACGAGGGTGTATTCGCGTGCCTGGTGGACGTTCGGGATGTTCGTCACCGTGCCCGTGATCTTCACCTGAGAGCCCGAGCGGTCGATCGCGAAGGTGGCGCCGGAAGCGGGCGAGCCGTTCGGATCGAGCAGCTGCAGCTTGCTCGTGTCATCGGCGGTGGAGGAGCCGATGAAGACCTGGTCGGTTGTGACGACGTCGCTGATGCTCATCGAGCTCGAGTAGCCGTTGGTGCGAGCGGTGACCTGGGCGTTGTAGAACTGGCCCGAGACGAGCACCTCATCGTTGGCGAGCTGGTCCGAGGGAGACCCACTGGTGAGAACCTTGCGGGGTGCCGTGGCCGCTGCAGCCCAGTTCTCGCGGGAGTCGTTGACGCCGGCGTGCGAGACGGCGTTCTTCATCTTGCCCTGCTGCGGAACATTCACGTCGAACCAGAAGCGTCCCGACGGCCACGAGGACCAGCCGAAGTCTCCCGGGCCGAACTCGGGCGACGCGGTGGTCCCCTCGTTCGCGATCGACATGTCCTTCGTGACGCCGCGGCCGTTGCCTTCGACGCCACCCCAGTTCAGAGTCACCGAGGCGGTGACGTTCTCGCCGATGTTGGAGCCGTTGCGGCTGGCGTTGATCCGGTCACTGACCGCCCCGTTCGTCCCGGCGGACGGGAACGCCCCGACCGCGTCGGTGGAGATCGAGAGGTCGTAGTTGACTACCTCGGTGTCGTTGAGGGCGACACAGACGACACGGGGGGTGTCGCCGATGGACGCCATGAACGCGTTGAAGATGCCCTCGAAGATCGGCCCGGAGAAGCCGGGGAGCATCGGCTGCCAGTAGTTGGCGTTGGTGCGCTCCTGGTACCAGTTGCGCATACCGGTCTGCGTGCCACCCCACCCCATGAACCAGTTGCCGTTCTGCTGGTCGACGGAGACGCCCACCTGCACCACGCGTGCGCGGTTCGATGCCCCGTTGCTGCGCGAGATCGCCTGGCTCATTGCAGCGTTGCAGGCGGTGTTGATGCCCTCGCGGCCGCGCATCGCGCTGGCCCACTGCATGCTCTGTTCCATGGCGTCGGCGAAGGAATCGGTGGATGCCTGGCCCCAGAGCCGGGGGTTCCCCGACTCATCGCGATTGTCACCGGTGAACAGCGAGTAGTAGTTCGCGGCGCCGCTGTTGCCGCTGCCGCCGCCGACCCCACCGCCGCCGATATCGGCCATGGCCGGCGTCGCGCCGGAGACGACCAGGCCGGCGACGATGGCGCCAGCCATGAGGCTCTTCACGCCACGGATTCGACCGGAGCGCTTGACCTCAGCGCGTCGACGGTCTCGATAGGTGACGGTCGATTCCCGATCACTCATCTACGTTCCCCTCTCGTCGTGGTTGCGAGTCCCGTCCACAGCGGGGCATGCCTGGACGGGACTCGCTCCTCAAGCCTAGCGGGCGGCGGCTCGTTTTCTCCTCGTTTTCGTGGCAAAACTGTCCCTATTCACGTTTTCGAGGGGTATCGTGATTTCGATGATGGATGCAGCCCCCGCCCACGATGCGGAGGCACCGCAGATCGACCCCTGGATTGAGCAGCTCGCACGCAAGCCGGCGATCACCTGGCGGTCCTGGTTCGAGGCTCTCCGCGCCTTGTCTGGCCGCCTGCTTGACGCCGATGCCGCCTTCGACGCATGGCTCCGAGCGCTGACGCCGGCCGCCTACCTCTTGCACCTGCAGCAGCAGGACCCGACCGATTCGGAGCACCCATGATGCACACCGCCCCCGCTGACCTCGAGCGCGATCTCGCCTGGCTGAAACGAGTCGCCGGCGTCGACGACGACTACATCGCGCGGTGGGACCGCCGCGACTGGACCGCCTGGTCGATCGCCATGCGCACGCCTCGCGGGGAGCTCTGCCCCAGCGTGCCGCAGTGGATGGCCGAGAAGGTGGGTCCTTGGCAGAACGACTTCTCCCTCCCCTACCCCTGTGTCGCCCAGCTCTGGCCGACGACGGTCGACTGGTTCGCGGAGGCTGACGAGCACGACGAGCTGACGCTCGTTGCGGAGGAGAACGGGGATCGACCCTCCCCGACGTCGGACGAGCTTCGCCGGGCGTGGACCCTGGCCGCCGGAGTGTCCGTCACGCCCGCCATGGCGATCTCCGTCGTCCCGGACCCCGCGACGCCGGATGCCGTCGTCGGACAGATCGAGGCGTTCTACCTCATCGGGAACGAGCCGGAAGTCGCGGCGATCGCACAGCGGATCGCCGGGATTCTCCGCGAGCCCGGCAAGACGCCGGTGCTCCCCCTATCGGTCACGGATCACGTGCTCGCGTGGGAGTGGATGTACGGCTGAGACCAGCAGTGGTTGACCAAGGAGGATCGATGAGCCCCGACGACTTCGAGAACGAGCTGTACCGCCGCGCACTCGTTCACGGCGGTACCCACGGTTACCCCTGGGTGAGCCGACTGGTCACCAACGTCATCAGCGATGCGCGGGAACTCTTCGAGGGCAACCAGGCCAACGGGGTTCGCCCATGACCCTGCACGCCACTCCCCCGCACGGAGAGCTCGCCACACCCTGCTGTGATGCGACGGCATCCGAGCTCCCCGAGGGAGATCGTCTGACCCTCGACGAAGCCGCCGTCACCTGCCTCGCGAACTGAACAGAAACCACCCACCAAGGAGCACAATTCGATGTCCGAAACCACCCTCCCCGCCCTCACGCCCGAGGACATGCAGATGCTGTGGACCGACGGTCAGACCTTCCCGTTCGTGGAGAGCGATGACTGCCTGATCATGGGTTTCGGTCACCCCGACCCCACGGAATTCGCCGTGCTCGTGTCGGACTACGACCGCGCCGCCGGACAGGGTGGGGAGGCGACCACCACCCCCGGTGACGTTTCCCAGGTCTGGGCCGTGCGCCTCGCCCCGCCGAGTGCTGACGTCGACACGGACGTCAGTGGCTGGTGGCTCAAGATGGACGGCGTCACCCCCACGACTCCCGGGGCATTCCCCGTCTCTGTGGTCCAGCGATGACCATCATCGACGTCGCATCCGCCGGACACGGGGCCGAGGTCGCCGTCGACTGGGTGCTCGGCGAGGTACTGCACGACGGCGCTGCGTGCCCGGGCTGGCATCCGTGGAACGAGGCCGTCTACGGACCGCTTCCCGAGCGCCAGGTGTGGAAATGGAGCTGCCAGGAATGCAGCGACACCGGCGCCATGCCCGCCGATGCCCTCCAGAGGGTCCACGACTGCACGAGCCGCGGGCCCTTCGACGAGGTCGCACGCCTCCTGGTCGAGCTCTGGGCGCAGGCTCAGAAGGAGGAGGTGCCCGATGAGTGATCGACGAGAGCTCGCGGCGCTGTCGCAGCGAGAGCTCGAGGACTACCTCGACGAGCTCGTCCAGCGCGGCGAGGACGAGCGCGATACCGCTGAGTGGCGACGCGCGTACGCGTTCTGGGAGAAGCAGTAACCGCGCACCAGGCGGCCTGAGAATCGAGAAAACCCCCTCCGCCCTTCGGGGCCGGCGGGGGTTTTCTCGTCTGTGCTAGCGAGCGCACGCTACGCGATCATGCTGCGTGTGCCGAGCGCATTCATCAGCTGACGCGCGGTCTGAGGCTTCGTGCGGCTCTCTGCACGAGTCGGACGTTCCCCAACCCGTCGCGCGACACGGTGAGGCGCTTGCCTTCGCTCGCGTTCCTCAGGACCACGCTGGTGGGACCCCAGAACGTCACACCGTAGAGCGTGTGGCCCAGCTGGACCACGTCGCCCACCGCGAAAATCTTCGTCCCTGTCAGGGCTGACTTCACGATCGCGAGCCGAGTGCGCAGATCCCGCGCGCGCGGGATCTCATCGATCCTCAGATGTCCCTCGCGCATGCCGTGCTCCTTCTTTGTCGATCAGCATAGAGCTCAAATGCGGACGGGTGTGTCGGGCATTATTCTTGTCGGCTTGTCGGGGCCGCGTTTTAGTTTTGCTTCCTCTGAGCGATGTAGCTTTTCGCCGCAGCGAGCCATTGGGTCTTTTCGCTTTTCTCTTTATCGAGTGCGGCTTGGTTCGCTTTGATGAGGGGGTTTTGGAAAGAAGCGACGATGTCGCCCGCTGTCTGTGTTACGCGTAAATCGTTGTTACATCGCGCCTCGATGGTTGCCAATTGAACAATTTGCTCAACGGTTTCACCATCCTCCAGCGCTGTCTGCGACTCGACGGAGATCCAGTCGTTGTTGTTGTTCATCGCCGTGAGCCCATTTTCAGTCAGACACGCTGACCACTCCAGACGGATTTTGCCCCACTCTTCAGTCTGTGTCGCTGCTTGCATCGCGGCCGTGCTCAGCTGCTGCGCCATACTGCCAGCCGTCTTGCTTTGGGTGGGAACAAACCCAGCAGCATCAGGATCAGCCTCAGCCTCAGCGTTGCAATCGGCAACAGCGCGTGACCAGCTTTCGCCCCCGGCCTCCTCGTCCGCCTGGAAGGTCTCTGCTACGGGGTCGGGGGGACGCAGCAGCCCCCAGGTTCGGACTCCGGGTTCAAACCAGACTCCGAAGCTCCGATCGTCCAGCGGTGGCCCCGGGTCTACGCGACCTGCTCGAAACGGCAGGCTCCGCGCAGTCATGCAGGTCTCAATACGCAGGAACAGTGCTTGATTCAGCACGCCGATGTCGGATGCCGAGGCGGAGAGGTCGTACTCAGAAAGCGGGAAGACGATGTGGCCCGTCTGCTGATCGAGACTCACGCGAGCCGTCGGGTCGCGGTCCAGGCTCGTGGGAGAACTGCCCTGTGGGGTTGGGGTGCACGCGACAACAGCGCACCCCAACCCCACAAGAGCGAGCCCCTTGAAGAGCTGCTTCATCGATGGGTTACGGCTTGACGGCGCTGATGCGGTCGCTCCAGGTCTCGCCGAAGTTCAGACTGCTGTTCACGGCGCGCAGATCGTTGTAGCTGCCGTTGAGCCGGACGGTGCGCCCCGCGCAACCGTTGTTCTCGCAGTAGGTGGCCCACCCCGTGTTGCGGATCGAAGACGCCTTGTCGGAGTAGGTGAGGTTTCCACTGCTGAGGGTCTCGAGGTACTTGCCGTAGTTGATGTCGTCGTAGAACGTCGCCGCGGACGCTGCTTGCGCGCCCGACATGAGCAGGCCAACCCCCAGGCCCGCAGTGACGACAATTTTGGTCAGTTTCTTCATCGCGCTTTCCTCTTCTTTGGAGATAGCGAGGCGAGTCCCCCACACCGATTGAGTGTTGCGTAGGAGGTGAATAATCGCAACAGGTGCCTATATTTGCATGTTTTGCAACTCCGTCTATTCGGTATGCGCGATAATTTGGCCCTTTTTTCCATCGATGGCACACGTCTTGCTTGACAATCCGCAATGGTTGCGAAAATATTCGCGCTCGATATTCGTCGGTGCCGCATCGATTGCAATTTTTAGCTCAGCACTTATTGAGCACTCGTGAGGCGGGAGTCGGCAGAGCCGCCTCCGAGAGCAGCTGTGACAGGAGAGTGACCTCTCCCGACATCCGCGCTGCCTCGGAGGCAGCATCACCGCCTGGGAAGGACTCGCATCATGGCCACTGGACTCCACCGCACCAAGACCGGCGAGCTGGTCTACGTCTCCGTCACCGTCGACGGCCACTACATGATCAAGTACTCCGACGGCCGCGTCACCTTCATCTGACCCGCATCGTCCGACCACGCCAGGAGACTCCGTGACTCTCGCAGAGACCCCCATCAACCAGACCGCTCTCGAGGGCGCTAAGGTCGCGATCGCCATCGCCGCCAGCCAGCAGACCAGCGAGGACATCGTGCTCCGCTCCCGTGAGTTCGCCGACCTCGACGGGGCCGTGCACGCCGCCATCAAGGCGCACGAGTACCCCGGCGTGAGCTACCGCACCGTCGACGTTCCGGCGAGCTACAACTGCCACGGCGCGCACGCCGACGTCGAACCCGAGATGTTCCCTCTCGACGCCTACGTCACCGCCCTCGTGCGCATCAAGAGCGAACACCCCGTCGACGAGCTCACGCAGATCTCCGTCATCTCGTCGATTCAACGCGACATCCACCGCGCGGCATCCCGTGCCGACGCGTACATCTCCCGGCTGATCTTCGTCATCGACGAACCCGCCTGATCTGGAAGGATCGCCACCATGACCCCTCGTGACTCCCTCACGGTGACTCCCGGTCTCCGACTCGAGATCCCCGGACACTGGGGCGGGTACCTGCTGCTCATCGACTCGTACAGCCACGTCGAGTTCCAGCTGCTCTTCAGCGCGGACGGCGCCCAGATGGACGTCGAGGTCGCGGCGCAGAGCCCGATGATCGAGGCGAGCATCGGCGACGGCCCCGGGATCGACCGCCTCGAGCTGCACGTCCACGACGTCGTCACGATCCCCGGCATCGGCTCGAAGGTCCTCAGCGGCATCATCGAGATCCGACCCGGGCGGTTCCAGCTGCACCTGGACGAGAAGTTCGCCGAGCGCATCGTCGTCGACGTGCTCACGGTCGATACGCGTCAGCTGGCCTCCGCCGCTTCCCGCTGAACATCCCTCTCGAGAGACCCCCGTGGCCGCACCGGCTCCGGGGGTCTTCTCATTCGAGCCTGCGGCCGCGGCAACCGAGGTGGAAGGGAGCCGGCAAAGCCGTCTCCGGGTGGTGTGGTGACAGAGCAGTATCCCGGAGCCGGAGGAGGCACCCCATGAGCACGCAGATCGCAGCATTCTTCCCGGTCGAGACCATCGTCGACGCGCGCGACCTCCGCGAGGGTGACACGCTCCGCAACGGCGACAAGATTCTCGAGGTCCGCCCCGTCGACGCCGTCTTCCACGGAGAGGTCGCCATCGTCCTCGAGGTCGAGGGCATGACCAACACCATGCGTGTGCCCGGCCACAGCAAGTACCGCATCACGCGCCAGATTCCCGTCACGGCTGACTGGCAGTTCGTCGACGAGTTCGTCGCCGAGATCCCCGTCCCGCTGGCCGCCTGACCCCAGACCCCCACCCCGAGCCTGTGCCGACCGCAGGCTACGCGCGCACCCCACCAGACCCTCGTCGCCCTCACGGGCGGCGGGGGTCTCTTCTTTCGCGGCGGATGCCACCTCTGCGCGCAGCGATCGGCGACGCCGATCCGGGTCTGGTCGTGGAGAGAACACCCACCCCACCAAGGAGGCCCACCGTGAGCATCACCACCGACACGATCGCCGTTCCCGCGGCACAGATCACCCCGGGCGACCACCTGGGAATCACCGGCAATCTCGTTACCGCCGTCGAACCGGTGGACGCCGACGGCCCGGTCAGCATCACCGTCCTGCTGGAGAACGGCGACCCCTTCACATTCCCCGTCCGGGCGACCGGCAACATCGAGATCCTGGCCGCCCGCCCGACGGCCCCCGCGCACACCGCGCGCCGTGACCTCGAGGCGGAGACTGTCTGCGCCGTCGTCTCGATCGGAGCTGCAGCGTGAACACCGCGTCAGCCGCGGCGCCGGCGGAATACCGGTCCTACCCGACGATGACGCTCCCGGTCTTCGACCTCCGGGTGGGTGACGTTGTCGTTGGCACCAACTCCGAGATCGTCGAGATCGACGCCGAGTCCCCGTGGGTCCGCCGTCTCACCGAGCGGTATCCCGCCGGCCAGAAGACCTGCTTCAGCTACAGCTGCGCGGACGAGCTCAAGGTGTACCGGAAGCCACAGCCCGAGAAGGTCTCGGCCGAGACCGTGGGCCCGCCGAGCACCAACACCCAGAACCTCGCTGGCATCCGCTGCCCGCGGTGCTCCTTCGAGAGCGCATTCGTCGTGCAGGTGACGCTCGACATCGTCGTGCTCGACGACGGCTTCACCGACCATGTCATCGAACCCCAGCGCGGTCTCCTGGACGACGACCCCATCCAGTGCCCCGAGGTTCGAGGTGGCTGCGGCCACCGCGGCACCGTGGCGGAGTTCCGCATCCCCGAGGAGGATGTCGCCACTGCATGACCCTGTGTCCCCATCCGATCAGACCCCTGTCGCCGTAACCGGCGGCGGGGGTCTCTTCTTTGGACACCGGCATGATGAGGGCATGGCCCTTTCGCACGCACGTCAATACGGATTCCACGAGCTCGTAGAGGGTCAGGTGGTGCACTTGCGACATAAAGGCGCGCCGGTGACTGAGAAGCCCGAGTACAGCAAGGCGAAGGTGGTCAGTCATCCCAGCGGAACCGAGGGTGAGATGCACGTCGACTTCCGAGTTGATGGGGTGCCCTATCCGATCGAGCTGAGCGAGAAGGTCTACGACGCGTGGAGCCTCCACCGCTAGCCAGCGACCCGAGCACCCCCACCGGACTCGTCCCGGCGGGGGCGTCGACGTATCCGACGCGCGCGGGGCGCGCATCTGGCTTCACGCTGTCGGAACCCTGACGTACACTCGACCATCGAACATCGGTTCGAATGATCGGCAGTGGGTAGGGCGGGTGAGATGAGCGTTCTCGAGGTCCTCGGGCAGATCGACCTGAACGCCCCGCCCGCTGGCATCATCACCCCGGTGACGGGGTCGGTCTCCGCCGGGTTCCCCTCCCCCGCCGAGGGCTGGTTCCGCGGGGATCTCGACCTCAACGAGCACCTCATCCGCGACAAGAACTCGACGTTCCTACTGAACGTCGCCGGGGACTCCATGACGGGTGCCGGGATCTTCGACGGCGACCACATCATCGTCGATCGATCGATCACCCCCAGCCTCGGCGCCGTGGTCGTCGCCATCGTCGACGGTGAGCTCACGCTGAAGACCCTCGCGCGCGAGGGCGGCCGGCTGATCCTGCGCGCGGAGAACCCCCGTTTCCCTTCGATCGCGCTCGAGGGCGACCTCGACGCGCAGCTGTGGGGCACGGTAGTCTGGAATCTGCACCGGCACCAGACATGATCGTCGGGCTCGCGGACTGCAACAGTTTCTATGCCTCCGCCGAGGCCATTTTCGATCCGAAGCTGCGGGGGGTGGCCCTCTGCGTGCTCTCGAACAACGATGGCGCCGTCGTGGCCATGTCGAAAGAAGCCAAGGCGCTTGGCATCAAGATGGGCACGCCCTGGTTCAAGCTGAAGCACTGGGCCAAGGCCCACAACGTTCAGGCTCGATCGTCGAACTACGAGCTCTATGGATCGATCTCGAGGCGCGTGCACGACATCGTCGCCGGCTACGCCGCGCACCACGAGGAGTATTCGATCGACGAGTCCTTCTTTCTCGTGAACGAGGAGAAGAGCGACCTTGCAGAGCTCGGCCGCGAGATGCGCCGGACCATCTACAAGAACGTCGGTGTCCCCGTGTCGATCGGCTTCGCCAAGACCAAGACCCTCGCGAAGCTCGCCAACCATGGTGCCAAGCGCACCGACCGCCTCGACGGCGTCTGCAGCTGGGAGGACTACTCCCCCGAGAAGCAGGAGCAGATCCTTCGGCACTACCCCACCAGCGAGACCTGGGGCATCGCCAGCCGCCTCGAAAAGCGTCTCGCCGCGCGCGGCATCAAGACGATGCTCGATCTTCGCAATGCAGACCCCGACGTCATCAAGAAGGCCTTCAGCGTCGTCGAGCAGCGCATCGTCTACGAGCTGCGCGGCATCCCGTGCATCGAGCTCGAGCCCGTGCGCAAGGTCCGCCAGAGCATCGTCAGCAGCCGCATGTTCGGTCACACCGTCGACGACCCCGCGGAGATCGAGCACGTGCTCTCCGTCTACGCCCAGCGCGCCACCGAGAAGCTCCGCCGCGAAGGATCCGTCGCCGGACACGTCAGCGCCTTCGCCGCTTCCTCCCCCTACGGCGACGACTACACCTCCGCCTACGGGCAGGCGATCTTCGCCATGCCCACCGACGACCCGGTGTCCATCGCGCGCGCAGTCAAGGACTCCATCCGCGACAGGCTGCGCCACGGCGTGAAGTACGTGCGCGCCGGAGTGATGCTCAACAAGCTCTCCCCCGCGCGGTCCCACTCGTTCCTGCCGATGTTCCAGCCCGAGTTCGACAACCGTGGTCTCGGCGAGCTCCTCGACAAGGTCCACAAGCGCCACGGCGATAACGCCCTCGGCCTCGGCCTCGCCGGCCTCCAGCTCGGGGCGTCGTTCGAGATGAGACGGGAGATGCTCTCCCCCCGCGCGACGACCCACTGGGGTGAGCTCGCCACCGCGTACGCGCGCTGAGTGCGGACTCGACGGTCTGCTGACGGAGTTGTGTGCATTGCATACAACCCTGTCCGCGGGCGCTGGTACGGTCGCGAAGTGACCCTGGAACAGCTCGACGACGACAAGAAGATGCGACTGCGATACGCCGGGACGTGCCGTTCCTGCGGTGAGGCTCTGGACGCCGGGGCGCAGGCCGTCTACAGCCGAACGGCGAAGAGCATCTGCTGCCTCACCTGTGCGGGTGAGCCCGCCGAGATCGCCTCGAGCACAGCCGGCGGTTCCGCCCGCCGAGAGTACGAGCGGCGCAAGGCCACGCGCGAGCGCCGGATCCGTGAACGATTTCCCCGGATCGGCGGTCGGATCCTCGCCCTCTTCGACGACCCCCAGAGCACCACCGCCTGGAAGACCGGCGCCGTCGGCGAAGAGCACCTCGGCACCGTGCTCGCGCAGCTCCCTGACACCTTCCGCGTCCTCCATGATCGACGGATCCCGCGGACCCGGGCCAACATCGACCACATCGTCATCGGGCCCGCAGGGGTCTGGGTCGTCGACGCGAAGCGCTACGTGAACAAGCGCCCCTCGCTCCGCGTGGACGGTGGCATCTTCCGACCCCGCGTCGAGACGCTTCGCATCGGCGGCCGCGACGGCACGAAGCTCGTCGACGGCGTCTCGCATCAGGTGAATCTCGTCTCGAGAGTTCTCGGTGACACCGTCCCCGTCTTCGGCGCCCTCTGCTTCGTGAACGCCGACTGGCCGCTCATCGGCGGCTCCTTCGTTGTCGACGACGTTCAGGTGCTCTGGCCGAAAATGCTCCTACGCCGTCTGGCCGGGCAGGAGGACACCACCGTCGACGTCGACGGTGTGCACGCTGCGCTGGTCGCGCACTTCCCGCCGGCCTGACGTCGACACCGGCGGAGCCGGCGCCGGGAGCCCCCGTGAACACGGATGACACCCACACCGACACGGAGGCCGCCATGGCACACCAGACTCTCGACGACGCCGACTTCTTCACCGCCGATCCCGACGAGCTCGCCAACCTCATCGTGAAGACCGAACCGGGTATCGGCACCGTGAGCCGGCTGTACCGGGAGATGGATCGGAAGGGCTTCACGTACTCCACGATCAGCGCCGCGCGACTCCTCGGCGACATCCCGCAGCAGGCCATCGTCGGTGAGCAGATCGACACCCTCGTCGTCGATGCCCCCGGGGAGCTGGTCTTCCACCCCGAGACGCGAGAGTTCGTCGCTCAGCTCATGAACACGCGCGCGGCCGCCGGGCACGCGTACCCGCACCTGAAGCGCATCGTCCTCGTCTACATCGAGCTGCGCGAAAGGATGAGTCTGAGCCGCACCGTGATGTCGGATGGCAGCATCGCGACCACGCTCCTCACGCAGCACCTCGAACGCCCTCGCACCCTGGACCGCACCACGGTGATCACGCGCGAGGTGCTCTGACCTTCTCGCACCAAGACCCCTGTCACCTTCGGGTGGTGGGGGTCTTCGCTTTCGGCGCGCCACCGGCAGAGCCGGCGTCGGGGGGCATCCCGAACACGGATGACACCCACACGGAGACGGAGATTCCCATGCGCGACCAGATTCCCCACGGCCCTGACTTCTTCGACGGCGGCGCCCAGCAGGCCTCGAACGTCATCGTCGTCACCGAGCCCGGACTCGGCACCCTCGCCATGCTGCGTCGCGAGATGGACGCCAAGGGCTTCACGCACGTGACCATCCCGGCGTCGCGCCTCGAGCGCGAGTTCCTCGACAAGGTCGCGTGCGACCAGAGCGTCGACACCCTCGTCATCGACGACGCCGACGACCTGCTCGTCGGATCCGACGTCCACAAGGTCATCGAGGGCGTGTTCAACACCCGCTTCTCTATCCCCCACCTCAAGCGCATCGTGCTGGTCTACCTGCAGCTGCCCGGGCGCCGCGTCGACGACAGCCGGGTGGCGCTCCGCGGCGGTGTCTCCACCACCGTGATCGTGCGTCAGGAGGCTCGCGGCGGCGCCAAGGACGGGGTCATCGAGATCCACAAGAGCATTCGCACCGCTGAGCCCCAGACGGCATCGCTCGTCGGGGCGCGCTCGAACACGGCACCGAAGCGCAGCCTCGTGATCATGCCCGCGCTCTTCAACGCCGAGCCGCGGATCAGCGTCGAGTTCAGCATCGAAGGCGAGAAGCCGACGTCAGGAACGTGCGTGATCACGAAGAGCGGTAATCGCGTCTGGGTCGAGACGTTCGTAGATGGGGAGGTGATCCTGAGCAACAAGCTCGACCCGAACGTGCCCGAGAACGACTTCGACGTCCTGCGCGCCGAGCTCGCTCACCTGCAGGAGGAGTTCCGCATGCCACTCAGCAACGGTTCCATCGACGGCGCTGCCACGATCGTCCACACGTATGTGTCCGGCGGTCGAGCATCCTCCTGGTGACCCCCCTCGCCGATAAGACCCCTGCCACCTTCGGGTGGCGGGGGTCTTCGCTTTCAGACGCTGCGGACCGAGACCAGGACGTGGCCGGCCGGCAACTTCGCGCGGAGGGCCACCATCGTCTCCGCCTCGAGCTCGAGCCCGCCGTCGCGACGGACGATGGTGGCCGTGGCCACCAGGCGGGTCTCGCCCTTCATCATCGTCACCGGCATCTTCGCTGCCTCCCACCCCGCAGGGGTCTGCCGCGCGACCGCCTGGGCGATCTCGGCGAGGCTGTGGCCCTCGACGTCGAAGCTCTTCTTCTCGTCAGGGCGGCAGGATCCGATCAGCATCTCTCCATCGTACGAAGGGTCTCCGACACTCGGCGATCAACGCTGACGCGACGGAGACGGCGACGCCGTCTCGGGATGCCCCGCGACAGGAGTTCGGCTGACACGGCCGAGTCGACACCGAAGGAGCACCACCATGATGACGATCGCCTTCCCGCGCACGCCCCTCAAAGAGATGGACGCGGCATCCCTGGTCTTCGAGCTCTCGCGCCAGGTCGAAGCTCGTGTCTTCGACCGCAAGGGCATCGTCATGGCCGCCGCGATGATGGCCGCCCACCTGCACCGCAACCAGACCCGCGGCATCCGCCGCGACCTGCCCCGTGTGCCTTACATCGAGCACCCGATGCGCAATACGCTCCGCGCGCTGCGCTACGGCAAGACCGACCCTGAGCTGCTCGCCGCCTGCCTGATGCACGACACCCTCGAGGACTGCGTCGACGAGATCGTCGATCAGTTCGTCGACACCGACGAGCTCCCCGGGCACATCGCGCTGGAGACCATCAGTGGACGCCGCGCGGCCGCCCACCTCTGGATGATCGACGCCTTCGGCGCGACGGTCGCCGACGTCGTGCTCGATGTCAGCAACAAGGTCGCCTGCACGCGCCGGGACTACTGGATGAAGATGGCCGCCCTCGCCGCGCGCGCCACCGGGGCGGTCCCCGACCCCATCGCCACGATGGCGGTCATCGTGAAGGCCCTCGACCTCCTCGACAACGCCGGCGCCCTGCGTCACCAGCTGGCAGCCGGAGACACCCCCTCCGTCGTGCTCCGCCGGGCACAGAAGTACCTGCCCGCAGTGAAAGAGCTCAGCCCCGCGCTGCGCTTCATCGGCGAGCCCGAGATCGCCGATGACCTCGACAAGCTCTTGGTCCACCTCGAGGAGATCATCGCGAGCCAGCGGGTCAGCGGCTGAGCCCTCGCACGTGATCACGGTCGGACCCCGCTCCCCTCTCGGAGCGGGGTCTGTCTCTCAGTGGGCGTCAGGTTTACCTGGTAGATGAGAGCTTTCTCATGTGTGACACGCCGCCATCAGCTTGGAGGGCACCCCCGCGCGTGGCACGGTTGTTGAGGCGGCCATCCCCACGGTCGCCCTCAGGCCCCTGCAGACCCCCCGCTGTAGGGGCCTCATCCTTTCTCGGCGCGGTGAGCCCAGCAGAGCTGGCCTCGGGTGACACAGTGCAAGGGAGTCGAACGGACGAGCCGGTGACTCCACACGGGATCTGCGCCTCGGCGCGGGACCGGATCCGTCGTCAAGCTGCCGCAAGGTACGGGCGCGGATCGACGCAGCGACTGAGAGTCCGAACCGAGGGTTCGGATGCTGGTGAAGAACCAGCCGACTGCGGGCGAGGGACTGATCACCCTCGTCGAAGACGGGTCTGCGCGCGAAAGCGCCGGGCCCGGCTTCCTCACCCCTAACGGACGGGCCGCACACCCGGACGCTGCGAACCCTCGTCACCTTCGGGCGGCGGGGGTTCGTGTTTTCGGTGATGGAGCACGGGTGCGATCGAGATCGCACGGGAGCCAGCAAAGCTGTCTCCGGGTGGGGGTGTGACAGGTCCTCCTCCCGTCTGCGTGTTCGTCATCCTCCTCCGAGCAGAACCCCCGTCGCCTTCGTGCGATGGGGGTTCTGCTTTTTTGACGGCGCGCACCTCGGACGAGAGTCGTCTGTATCGTTCGATTGTCGGCTCACCGAAGGAGACCCATGTCCGAACCCGCTCGACCGTCCTCGCGCGTCGCACCCGTCGACTTACGCCGCCTCCGCTGCGACATCAACACCACTGTCGCGATGTGCGGTGCGGACACAGCACCCGCCTGGACGACTCTTCACTCCGAGGTGAGAGAAACGAAGCTGACGCTCACACTCGTGGGTGGCGGCGAGCATGACTCCTCAGGGGGTGATGAAGTGATCGGCGAGGCGCTGGCCTACGTGACGTATTTCAACGTGGACGACGGCAACGAGCGCTTCGCCGAGCGGATTCTCGAATGGCTCACCCCCGTGGGCGGCGAGGCGCTGTCCATCGTCGACGAAGCCTTCGACTCGCATGACTTCGTCGAAGACCTCGAGGTGGCTCACCCTGACGGGCTGGAGCTTCCCGAGCAGCTGATCATCCTCGACAGCATCGTCGTGGACGAGGCGTACCGTGGGCAGGGGCTCGGAGCCGAGATCCTCTCGACGCTGATCGATTCGCTTGATGGTAGCGGCGGTAAGTCCCTGGTCCTCCTCCGCGCGGAGTCGCACCGCATGGAGGCCCCCCTGCGTCGACAGGGATTCCTCCACTACGCGAACGGCATCTACTGGCACCTCACCGGCCCGGCCCGGCAGAACAGGTTCACCCCCTCGATCTGACACGGATTCACTGCACACCTCTCGAACCCTCGTTGCCCCCCCGGGCAGCGGGGGTTCTTCTTTTTCGGCTTACGGGTCAGCCCGACCGCGGCGCCAGTATCGGTACAGTTCGCCTGGAAGCCCACCCGAGGAGACCCATGCACGATCACGATCGCCCCGAGCCTCGCGCTGACTCGCTTGATCTGAATGCCATCCAGTGCGATGTGAAGATCTCCCGACCGTTCCCGGGAACGGAGGTTGAAACGCTGGTCTCAGACATCCCCCATGGATTCGTCGAGCTCGAAGCCACGTTCACGCTCGAGGTTGTCGACTTCGAAGAGGACACAGTCGAAGACCAGGTCATCGCCTCCGCATCCGCGTACGCGATTCGCATCGACGTCGACTGGAATCGGGACCGGCTCTACGCGCGCATCCTCGACAGTCTCGACAGCGTCGGCGGCGAAGCGTTCCACATCGCAGAAGTCGTCTGCGGCGCAGGTGACATCTTGTCCGATCTCGACCGCCCCTACGACGGCGGTCTCGAGCTCACGACGCAATTGGTCTTCGTCGACGACGTCTTCGTCGAGGAGCCCTATCGACGGCAGGGCCTCGGGTCTCAGCTGTTAGGCGCTCTCATCGACGCCGCTGATGGAACAGGTAACCAGTCGCTGGTGATGCTCCGGGCGTGGTCGACGCACTGGCCGGATGTCTCGGAGCTCGACGCGCGCCGCCTGCAGAAGAACCTCGAGTTGCCGCTCGCGAACATCGGGTTCGGCCACTACATGGAGGGCGTCTACTGGCGTCACACCGCCCTAGCCCTCCCGAGCGAGATCGCACCACAGCGCTCCTGATCCGACCTACCCCTCTTGAACCCTCGTTGCCCTCCGGGTAGCGGGGGTTCTTCGTTTCTCGCCGCCGGCGCCGCGGCTCGCTGCTCTCGCCAGGTCGTTTCGGCCGTGTTGGGTGGCGCCGGCAGTATGACCGGTCTGTGACCAGGAAACGGTCAGTCGACGGTCACCTGATGCCCACGGAGGGGCATCCGATGAGGCTGCAGACCCTCGATTCGCCCCCTGTGACCGCGAACCGGCCGTCTAGTGACCGGTTGGTGGTCACTACGCGGTCACGGGACGCGTGACGCGCCCCAGATTTGTCGACAGAGCGACGAATCCACCGCGGTGACCGTCTCCCGGTCACAGAGCGGTCGCTATCCGGTCACGAATGGCCCATTTCTGCCCGGAACGCGACCGCGAACGGGCCGCAGATTCCCGGGGTCGAGACCCCGGATGATCCCGCCACGGAGGCGTATGAGGGGGCGGGGGTGGGAAGCGATGGAGCCTGTCTCCGACGCCCCTAGATCTGGCCGTGACGTACTGCCCAGCACCGGTCGTCCGCCCGCGATGGGGGTCACAATCATCCGCCGGCTCCCTCCCTCAGCTGGCACCACGCCCCACCCAGATCGCTGAAAGTCTGAGGGATGATCGGGGCGTCAATGAGCTGACGAGCGGCAGGACGACGTCCGCATCCCACCCCCACCGGCGCTCGCTCGAGGACGGCGGTGCTCTCCTTCAGCGTCCGCGGGAGGAGCTCAAGACCAAGCAGCTGCAGACCGTCTCCGGGGCTTCCGCCCCGTCGGCATGAAGGCGCAGCCGCCGGGCTCGGCTTCGCCTCGCGCTCTGATCAGAACCCGATCAGCATGAGGCGGTTCCCAGGCACATTCCGAACTGACCGCCAAGGGGGTGAAAGCCCGAGCAGTTCGGAATGAAAGCAGCTGTTGGACCGCACCCGTATGAGCTGGAGAGCACCCATCTGCGAGGTGACAGCGCCAACGGGACTGCATCCGAGACGAGGGTCTGAACCGATCCGGTGACGACTCCTGTGATGCGGCGCAGGGGGTCCCGATGCGCTGCGCGCGCCGAGGCCGAAACCGATCCGGCGACCGGCTCTCAGGCGTCTTCTGAGACGGGTGAAGTGACCCGTTCGGCATCCGGTCCGGTGGTGCCACTGGCCGCTCCACAGTCGCGTCCGAGGGGGTGAAAGAAGAGCTTCACGAACGCCGCTGCGCGGCTGGCGCCAACCCTTCGGCCACGGCTCCTCTGTGGAGGATCCGCGTCCTTCGATGAGGCCGACGACGGCTACACCCAGAGGCCACGGCTGCGCTGCGTCCTGCGCTCCAGCGAGGCTGAAAGCGACCGCGTCCCCGCGGCCGCGTCGGGGTGGAAAGAGGATGGTTCCACGGTGTTGCACCATCCTCGCCTCGCGTTGCTCGAGTCATGGACCCACGGTGCCACTGCGTTCCAAACCGTGGGTCCAAGACAACCCCGACTTTCCAGGGCAAAAGGGTGCCACTTGACCCATGCCGCCCTTCGGGTCCTACGGATTCCGGCATGGGTCAAGAGAGAGTTGACCAACCCTTTTCCCCTGATGCTGACGCAAAACATGACCTCGATCCTCCGCTGAAGCTCCGGATGCTCGGGGGTAAAGAAAAGAGCATAAGGGGAGGTGGCACCGGGCTGCGTTTCTCCGTCGCTGCGCTCGGTCGAAACACATCCCGGTGGTCGGCATAGCCGACACCTCTTCGGTCACCCGTTCGGGCGTCGCTGCGCTCCTTCTCGCGGGTTCCCTCACCCTCGCCGCTGACGCGTCGAGGGCCCCTACTGCGTCGCTTCGCTCCTTGCCCTCCAACGCCCCACTGGGGCGTTTTCGGGTGCTCCCGTCGATGTCGCTTCGTCGCTTCGCTGTGGCGCGGCATCGCCGGTTGAACCCACCCTTCGGGCGGGGGTGTGAGAGCGCGGCTGAAGCCGCTGATGATGTCCGAATGAACCAACGGCGCGGGGCCGCGGTCGCGATGCGACCGAGCGTCTGAGAGCGCCCTCCGCGCCAGGGCAGTGAGAGGTCGGCGGTGCCGACCCGGGGGTTGGTTCGATGTCCGTCACAGGTTCGTGGTCGGAACGTGAGACCAACCTGTTGACCGACAGAGGATGACGTGAGTTCGCTGTGGCTGAGAGTACGAATCGGGACCTGCGCGAGCGGCTGACGTCCTCGCTGGAGATCCCCGAGACGTCTCGCCTCGAGCATGGATCTGGGCCACGGAAACATGACAGCGCAGCGCTGAACGCCGCCTCTCGATTCAGAGCTCTCTGGGGTCGCCGGCGAACGGAGCAGCGCATGCGCGTCGCTCCGATGCAGACGGCTGTCGACGTGGGCCCGCCCCACCTCGACGAGCTCGCGCGCGAGCGCATGCTGATCACCATGGTCGGGTGGCGCTTCGATCGGGGCGCCTCGTCGTTCGTTACTGATGACGTCACGCCTGAGCGAATGGACGCTCTCATCCATGCCGTGATCGCCCTAGGTCCGCGCGTCGTTCAGCTGAACGTCGCCGGGCTCTCGAGAGAGCAGTATCTCGAGGTCGTCGACCACCTCGCCGAGGGATCGTGGCTGACCGTCACACCCGTGCTCGAGGAGCACCTGGGCTCTGCCTGATCGCGCACCCGAGGCGGCGAATCAATTCCGAAATCATTCCGCGAATCATTTCCGCGCATTGTCCTCCCCGCACCCGTCGCCGCCCCGGCGGCTGATGGGTGCGACGAACACCCCGAAGGAGGGGCTATGAAGACCCCCGAATGGATCGCCGACACCCGCTTGGTGGCGCAGCCGTCAGGCACCTCGACTCTCTACCTGGGAAACGAGACGGTGTTCAACATCCAGCGCCATCACGCCGACGACATCCGGAAGGCGATGATCGTTGCCGTCCGTGACGATCGTCAGAGCGCCTCCGATTTCGACCCGAACGCCGCGCCCGCTCGCACCTTCGAGAGCCCGCTGGCGGAGGCGCTGCACGGCTGCCTGATGGATCGGGAGACACCTGGTGCGACACGTGCGGCGACGTGGGTCGCCGAGAACGAAGCCGACCGTCTGTGGGACCACTTCGTCGGGCCGTTGCTGGATGCGCTCGAGCAGGTCGCACGCTGATGGCCGCGCGAAAGAAGTCGCGCACGCCCCTCGCTCTGGCGGCAGCTGAACTCGACCGCCGGTTCGGAAAGAGCAGCGTCTACGGCCAGCCCAACGAATTCGACGAGGTCGGCATGACCCTGGCTCTGGCACGCGGCGACGTCGACAGTGACACCGTCATCGAGATGATCGCCGCGGCGATCAAGGACGACCGCGCACACCGTCCCGCGGTTGAGACCGACGAACAGCGCGGCATCGTGCTGAGTGCCCTCCACGACAAGCTCCACGAGACCGAGCGGTACCTCATGGGGCCTGCCCCCGGTGAGACTCCTGCCCCCGAGGAGGACTGCTGCGACTACCACCGCATGAGGTGGCAGCGCGACCGCGAAATCCGCCAGTCCCTCCTCGCGCGCAAGAAGGCCATCAAGACAGCCATCCGTCAGTTCACGAAGGAGATCCCGTCATGACCTCTCCCGGCGCACAGCCGGGGCTCACCGGGACCCCCGACCAGTGGTGGGAGAACGCCGAGCCCATCACCGAAGAAGAGGTCGCTGATCGCGTGCTCGGCACGTGGTACATCACCGCCGAAACGCGGAACAGGGAGCACACCGGTGCCTTCCGTATCGCTCTCCCCACAGCGGCTGGCAACCATCAGCGCCGAGACCAGCTCCAACGTCGCGCGTACGAGAACGGGTTCAGACCCACCGACATCTCACCCAACGTCCGCGCCTTGATGCGCATCGCCGTCGCACGCGAGCCGTGGATGGACGCCGCATTCGTCTTCGCCACCGACCCGGACACGAACGAACGAGTGCTGTGGCGCCCGAAGAACGGGCGCTGGGTGCTCGTCAGCAACGCCAGCCGCTCCTGCAGCGAAGCCGCGATGGCAGATCTCCGACCCGTGATCGCCGTCATCACCGAACAAGAAGAAGGTGTTTCCGAATGACCCGCATTCGCGCATACCGCGTCCCCGCGGACCCGACTGACCAGCTCGAGCTCGTCCACTTCGACACCAACGAGGCCGTGCGTTCCCTCTCTTCGTTCGTCGGCGGACACTTCCAAGCAATCACCCTCGCGCGGGACGTGACGCTCTGGGTGAACGAGGACCGGTCCACCATCGAGCCGGTGTGGAACCAGCGCGTGCAGACTCTCTGGGACATGACCTTCGGCGCGGGGACGGACCACCTCGTCGGGCAGGCAGTCCTCACCGGCGGCGTCGATGCCGCCGGGGAGACTCTCGGCCTCACGGACGCGCAGCTCGAGCACATCGAGGGCGCACTCGGCGGGCTCGTTCGCGTCAAGATCGAGAACACCTACGAAGACGGCCACGAGTCGGAACGCACCTACGCGCTCACCCCGCCGGAGGATCTCGCCGACCTCGACGACTGGTGGGATACCGCCGTCTACGACGTCACGGGAGACGGGCACGGTGCAGAGCACCCCTCGCTCGGATCGCTCCACGACGCCACCGTCCTGGCGGGTCCATCCGGCCTCGTCGGCAAGACCTGTGAGTTCGGAGGTTGAGTCTCGTGGGCGAGAAGCTGCTCGATGAGCTCCGCGCGGCACCTGGCGTCCTGGAGACGCTCCAGAAGATTCGGCCGGGCGACGATCACGACGAGGCGCTGGCGCGAATCGCATGGTCCGTCATCGCGGAGCCGGATGATGAGTGCATCGGGGCGGCCATCACTGGGCTCGGCGCCGCCGGTGCACTTCGCGACATACGCCCTCTCGAGGGCGCAGGAGAAGCGAAACGCCGCTCACACATTCGCGCAGCGTCCGCGGCCATCACGGACGCGTGTGCTCTCGGCGCTCGCCTGGTCATCCCTGGCGACGAGCACTGGCCCGCGGGCCTCGGCGACCTCGGTGACAGAGCCCCCTTCCTCCTCTGGGTGCGCGGTGACATACGCCTTCTCAGCGCTCCGTCACGAGTTGCCATCATCGGCGCCCGCGCTGCCACGGCGGCTGCCGAGTCGCTGGCTCGTCAGATGGCGGAAGACCTCGCCCGCAGCGGAGTGGTCGTCGTGGGCACACTCGGATGGGGAATCGGAGGAGCCGCCCACCGCGGCGCCCTGGCTGTCGGTGGCCCAACCGTTGCGGTCGCAGCGACAGGCCTCGACAAGTCCCACCCGCTCGGCCACAAAGACCTGGCCGACGAGATCGCCTCAGCCGGCGCGCTGATCAGCGAGCTCCCCTTCGGGGCCACAGCCACCAAGTGGCGGTACCTCGCACGCCAGCGGGTGATCGCGGCCATGACCGAAGCGACCGTGGTGGTCGAAGCGGGCTGGCGGTCCGACAACATTCGCGCAGCGGAGCACGCTCTCTCGATCGGCAGAGTCGTCGCCGCAGTCCCCGGGTCGTGGCAGAGCGCGGCCTCGGCGGGCACATTCCGTTTGCTGAAGGACTTCGCCGCACGACCGGTGAACTCAGCCGAGCACGTGCGTGAGCTGCTGCCTTCTCTGAACACCACGGACGCGCCCGCGTCCTGACGACCCGTGACGGTCACCCTCCCTCGTAACAGAGGGGGGTGACCGTCACGCCTGCTGAAGGAGACCCTCATGAGCCGCGATGACCGTGACCAGCGTGGAGGGCACCCTCGACGAAAGTCCGACCTGAACTCCTGCATGTGCTGCCCGAACCTCCCTCGGCACCCGAGGAACCGAACCCGACGCCAACGTCAGCTCGACCGCTTCGAGCGGACCGCCGATGGGCGCCCCTGACGAGGAGATACCCGTGATGTTCGCGAGCAAACCACCCCGCGTCGACCGCTTCCCCTTCGGGGGAGTCATGCCCAACGGTGAGGTCGCACGTCGCTTTTCGACAGCCGAGGAGGCTCAGAAGTTCGAGGAGAAGACCGGAGGTGCATTCCGCTGGGATTACCGCCCGCGATCGCTCCCTCCGCAGACGAATCCGACGAACCCCATCCTCGTTTCGTTCCGTTCTGCGCTCCAGCATGACGGTCTGACCACGATCTCGTGGTGGCTTACGGAACTCGACCCGGAAAACGTCGACAACCCTGACTGGGAAACCTGGCCCGTGATCTTCGATGCGACATCTGACGAGCGGGACCACGCCCGACGCGTCCTTGAACGTCTCGAAGGCGCCGGTGGCACTCCGCCCCACGGCCTCATCTGAAACACCGACCCACCCCCTCGACAACACCGAAAGCAGAGTCATGTCCAACTTCATCGCCTCAGCCCGCACGAACCGATTCCGCGTTCGCGACATCGATGCTCTCAAGGCTGACCTCGCCACCTACGGCGTGGAGGCTGCGACGTTCGACGACGTGAACCGCGGAGCGGAGTTCGTCCTCGTTGACGAATCCGAGCAGTACCTCGCCGGGTCGGTCTCTCTGTACTCCTTTGGCGCATGGCCGTCGTTCGACGAAGACGGTATAGCGATGCGTCTCGACCTCGATGACGAGACCCCTGTCCCCGACAAGTTCGAGAGCCTCCACGCTCTCGTGGCCTCGCACCTGGTCGACGGTGAGGTGGCGATCTTCATTGAGGTCGGCGCCGAGAAGATGCGGTACCTCGGGGGCGTAGCCCTGGCGGTGAACGCCGCTGGCGAGACCCGTCGCGTCGACCTCGACGACATCCACGGACTCGCACAACAGCTCACGGCCGCGGACCAGTCCATCTGGCGCGCGGACAGCTGAGCGACCTGCCCCACCCACCGTCATCGTCCCAAAGGAGACCCACGATGCCCGAAACCATCAACACCCCCGCCTTCCTCAAGCTCACTCCGACGGTGCCGAAGGGCTCGCCCGCCGTGCGCATCAACGCCATGTTCGATCAGCGCGCCGGCTCGTACGCCACGGCGAACCTCACCGTCGAGAGTCCGGTCGAGTCGATCACTCCGACTCGACTGGCGAAGATGCGTCTGGGCGCGCTTCGTCGCGATGCGCTTCGCCTGCAGCTCGGCGAAGAGAACGCGGTACTCGCCCGTCGCGCACCCGTGAAGTCCTACTTCCGCGGGACCCCCGGCCGTGCTGTGGCGGAGAAAGCCCGCCTCGAGCCGACACCCGAGCACCTCGAGAACGCCGGGCTCGTCTACAGGCTGGCCCGCATCGTCGGCGACTACCCCGTCCAGGCCGTGTCCCGGTGCTTCGGGCTCGAGGTAGCGGATGCTCACCGCTGGGTGCGTCTGGCCAAGAAGACCGGGGCGATCTGATGAGCACCTTGACCTTCCTCGCGCCCCCGGCTCTCGCGCCGGCAACGGACGAGCAAGTGCAGCTGGCCGCAGTCCTCGCAGTCGAGCAGAAGAACGCGACCACCTCTTCGTCGGCTCCCGAGCGAGCCTCGGTGACCCGCACTCGCGTCCTCGTGGAGACGGCATTCGCATCGGACGCCGGACACGGGGTCACCCTGGACCAGGTTTACGCGCGCGAAGCGCTCCGTGACAGCCTGCTTCGCGGCGAGGCCCCCATCTCGAGCCAGGTCCTGTACGGGCAGACTTTCGTCCTCGACACGAAGAACCCGGCCGAACGCGACATCTGCAATCGTGCCGCCGAGAGCTGGATGCCGCTGGTCGACCGCGTCGTCGTCTACGTCGACCGAGGCACCAGCGACGCCGTGCGAGCCACCGTCGAACGCGCGAAGGCCATCGGCGTCGTCGTCGAGGAGCGGACCCTGGACTCCTGGAAGCGAGGCTGACGGTGGTCACCCGCACCGCGCCGAAGAAGTACGCCGACGCCCGTCGCACGAAGGTCACCAAAGAGTGGGCCGAGTGGGACAAGGCTCGCCGAGAGGAGATGCTGGTCGACGGCCCCACGCAGCTCATGCAGGGCGGTATCGACCCGGCCGCCTACTTCCCGGAGCAGTACGACGCTGCCATCCCCGAAGAAGGGGCATGGATCCTCGTCCTCGAGGAGCCGCAAACCGTCATGCGTCAGCACTTCCGAGTGCCTCTGCTCAGTATGTGGCGCGCGAGATCCCACACCCTGAACACGGGCGCTTTCGTGCTCGGCGGCAAGGGCCCCAAGGTCTACCCGCAGCAGGCCGTCATCCAGACACCCGCCGGTGACCTGCACCTCTGGCCTCACGAGTACCGCATCGTTCGTGACCCGATGGCTCTCGCCTCGGGCCCTGACGCGACCCTCAACTCGCTCGGAGGGGAAGCGGTCCTCAACGAGGACGAGCGGTTCTACCTGATGTCCCGCGGGATCAGCCACCAGGACGCCACCCTGATGCTGTTCGGCAAGATCGAATCCCTCGATTTCGTCTACGTCACCTTCCCGGAAGAAATCACATCGATCCTCGAAGGCGTGGGACAACCCCTCCATCGGCACCTCGCGCTGAACCCGCGATGACACGACCGAGAGGGGCCGGCATCCGCTAAGCCCCTCTCCCGGCCCCAAGGAATCCCGTGACCGACTCCCCCACACCCCCGAGCGAGATCGACGACGTAGACGACGCTGAGGACTGGCCTCGCTGCGACCACCGCGACGCCCCTTCCGTGCGCCTCACCAACGCCTCCCAGGTCGCCGGGTACAACCGGAACCTCCCGCACGTGGCTGCAACAACGTGCACCGAGCGCGCCTGCATCATGGACGCTCTCGCCTGGATCGAACGCAGCGTCGGCGAGCACGGCGTCTGGATCGACGCGAACGGCAAAGCCCACATCACGCCGCCGGCCCCGGCGCTCGCGTCGGCCAGCCCCGCCGAAACCTTCGCGCTTGAAGGTGACGAGTTCACCGCTTCGTGGGCATCGGTGACGCCTGAGCATATCGACCTCCTCACCGACTACGCCGAGACCCTTCTCGGCGCCCCCGACACCCTTACGTGACCGCAGGAGGCCCGGTGATGCCTAAGAAGACCCCGAATCCGCATCGTCGGGCGAACCCTGACTGGCAGAGGTCGCAGCATGCTCTCGGCAGCTCGAACGCGACCCAACCACATACCCCCGGCCCGAAGAAGGGCACCCGCGGGGTCCGCGACGACAAGGCGATCCGCGACCAGCGCGATCCCATCTGAAATCGACCCGAAAGCACGCCATGGACACCGATACCCCCGCCACCCTCGCACCCACAGTCTGGATCGTGGAAGGCGACGACCACGAAGTGCGCATGATCGAGGCGCTCACCGCGTCCGAGGCGATCGAGCAGGCCGCAGGCGAGTTCTCGGATCAGTACGACGCGCCGTACGACGAGGATCTCATCAGCGTCGTTGGTGCATTCGCGGGCGACTCCTTCGACACCGACACCCTCGTGTTCGTGCCCACTACGGGTGCGGAGGATGAGTCCGCCGCGCGAACTGCGCTCGATCAGGTCTGACCCTGACCGTCGGACTCAGCGCGATCGCTTCTTCTTCGGTGAGGGCCGCCTGTTGCGCGCTCGTTGCTTTGCCACGAACTCATTCGTGAAGGGGAACTCGACCCCAATTCGTTCCGCCCACGAGCGGTGCGTCTCCGGCCGAGATCCCGTTCGCGTCTCCCATGACGCGCGGATGCACGGGGTGCCCTTCAGCGCCGCGCACTCCGAGCACAGCTTCTCGTTCAGCTCATACGGCCTCGGCCCGACCGGCACCAGACGTCCACCCATCGACCCACCCGTACGCCCCTTGACCATGCCGCAACGCTATCGGTCGCCTTCACAGAAAGCTCCGCCATGACCCGTCTCACCCAGCACACGATCCCGGCCAGCGAACTCGCGGACATGATGGCGGACCCCGCACGGGGCATCTTCAGCCTCGTCGGCGGCAACGGAGGGCTCTCCCTCATCACGGGCGACATCTCCTCCTCCTCCCTGCTCTTCGGAGCCCTGTCCGTCGAGACCGAGCACGGCACCATCTACGTCGCCCCCGACGAAATGATCGTCGTCAGCGAGGCCGTCCCCTACGGCAGTGAGCACGAATGGCTTGTCTCCTGGGACATCGATTCGTATGGGGCGACACCCGAAGCGGCCGCAATGCGCGTCTGGCGCGAGACGTTCGGTCGCACGATCGCTTCGGATGACGACGCGTGCGTCTTCACCGTGACCGACAGCGAGACGAAGACCGTCCACCGCATCGATCTCAGCGAATACGCGCCGGACACCGTCTGAGCAGAGAGGACCACCATGGGCGCTCATCAGCCCCTGGCCGCGCGCATGCGGCCGAACACTCTCGCCGACGTCGTCGGGCAGGGCCACCTTGTGTTCCCGGGCTCTCCGCTCGAGCTCGTCACAAGCGGTAAGTCGTCGGCGTCGATCCTCCTGTACGGGCCACCCGGGTGCGGGAAGACGACGATCGCCGGCGTCATCGCCGAGAGCGTGCGCGGCAAGTTCGTCCAGCTGTCCGCCACGTCGGCCGGCGTCGCCGACGTCCGAAAGGTCCTCGCGGCGGCCGAAGAGGACAGCCGGGAGGGGGTTCACACAGTGCTCTTCCTGGACGAGATCCACCGGTTCACGAAGTCGCAGCAGGACGTGTTCCTCCCGGCCGTCGAATCCGGCGTCATCTCCCTGATCGGCGCGACCACGGAGAACCCAAGCTTCTCAGTCAACGCAGCCCTCGTCTCGCGATCGGTGATGTTGGTCCTCAAGCCGGTCCAGCGCGAAGACGTCGTGGTTCTCCTTCGACGCGCCCTCGACCAGGATGCGGAGCTCGCCGGTCGCGTCACCGCTGCACCTCCTGTGCTCGAGGCTCTCGCCGACCTGGCCAGCGGTGACGTTCGTCAGGCTCTCGGCCGACTAGAGACCGTCGCCGAGACCACCCTCGCCCGCGGGGACAGCGAGATCACGATGGAGGTCCTGCAACAGGTGTCCGGGAACGCTCTTGCGCGCTACGACCGCCAGGGTGACCAGCACTACGACGTCGTCAGCGCCTTCATCAAGTCGATGAGGGGGTCCGACCCCAATGGCGCCCTCCACTGGCTTGCCCGCATGATCGACGCCGGCGAGGACCCTCGCTTCATCGCGAGGCGCATCGTGGTGCACGCCAGCGAGGACGTCGGTATGGCGGATCCCACGGTCCTGCCGGTGGCGATCGCCGCCGCCCACGCCGTCCAGCTCATCGGGATGCCCGAAGCGCGCATCAACCTGGCCCAGGCGGCGGTCGCCGTCGCCGTCGCGCCAAAGTCGCCGGCCGTCATCGACGGGATCGACCGCGCTCTGCAGGACGTTCGCTCTGGTCGCACCGGGGAGGTGCCCACACACCTTCGGGATGCTCACTATCCCGGCGCGAAGGCCCTCGGACACGGCGTCGGATACCTCTTCCCCCATGACTTCCCCTTCGGGGTCGTCGCCCAGCAATACCTCCCCGACGCCGTACTCGGTACCGAGTACTACTCCCCCACCGCGAACGGCTTCGAGAAAGCCGTCGGCACACGAATCGACGCCATCGCGCGTCAGACGCAGAAGGAAGGCTGACCATGACGACAGATCTCGCTCCCGATCAGAGCCTCTCCGAGATCTCCGCGGCTCTCAAAGAGGCCGAGCATCACCTCTCGACAGTGAAGACCGGCGTCGACGAGCTGCGTGCGCGCTTTGCGCGAGCTGTCCTCGAAGAGTCCTACCCGGACCACCGGCTCGCCGTGTTCGCCCGCTACTGGTACGAGGACAAGCCCGTGCTCATCCAGCTGCTCGGCCCCGACGGCGTCCCGGACATCGACGACTTCGAGTCAGCTGCCATGGCCGATGAGTTGTCGGGTGCCCAGATGCGCGCGTGGGCCAGCGCCAGCGAAGCCGTCGCTGCCATCGGTTCCGACGATGACCTCAGTGCCTTGCTCGAGCAGGGCGAGGAGCACGAGGACTGGATCGAGTTCGACCTCCCCCTGAACGCCGATCACGAATCGAAACCGCTCCCCTCGAGCGTGGGCGGGGCACAAGACGAGAAGGAGACGCGATGACCGACCAGCAGGGCAAAACTCCCCTCGGCAACGATGAGAGCCCCACGACCGAGCGGACCGCTGTGTTCATCGCCGATCCCCGCGCCGCGGCGCTCCTGCTCACGGAGACCGTCGAGAAGCTTATCGAGTCGAGCGACATCGAACTCGGCATCATCGATCTCTCCACTGTCCCGGGTATCGCGGTGGCGAAAGCCTTCGACAACAGCGGCGTCCCCTTCGAGTCGCTCGAGTACGGGCAGTCAGACCACACCGACCTCGCCCCCGCGGAACCCTCGACGTCGACACCGGTCACCGCTGACGACGCCACGCGCCTTCGTGCTCTCGCCTCGGCGGAGCATGCCGCCCCGGTGGCCGAGCTCGGCGACATGGATGCCAACATCGTGCTCATCCCCGCCATCAGCGGTGGTGGCGACAACGCGCGTCTGGATCTCAGTCCCCAGACGGTGACCGGCGCCGTCTTCGTTCAGATCGAAGCCGCAGGCCGTGACGTGCTCATCGTCGATGCTCCCGAGCGTGGCCTGCGCACCTCCGGTGATGGTGATTACCAGCGCGCCATCATCCGGGTGCAGACGGAGGACGTCTGAACAGCGGATCGATCACACGCAAGAGCGCGCCGTTTCTCCTCATTTACGAGGGGATGCGGCGCGCCCTTCGCCGTAGACTGCCCCATACCCCTGTATTTCCGCGAAGGAGCGCCCTATGACCAATCCCGGATTTACCGGATCGATCAACAACGGCAACGAACCGTTCGGCGGGTTCGAGGACAACTCCCTGTTCGGCATCCTGGCCCGCAATCGCGGGTGGACCAGCGAGTTCCTCGTCTCGATCAACGACCCCACCCACGACGAGCTGAAGGACGTCGGTCGCATGGCCGACGAGCTCGAGCGCATCCGCCTCTCCGGCGAACAGTTGGTCGTCCTCCCCGACTTCGACATGGACGGCATCACCTCGGGCACCCTCGGGTGGGCCGGTCTCAACGAGCTGGGCTTCAACGTGCGTCTGTACGTCCCCGACTACCAGCGCGGACACGACGTGACCGTCGAGGCGATCCAAGAACTCCGCGCACAGTTTCCCGACGCGACGGCGATCATCACCTGCGACGGCGGGATCAACAGCAACGAAGGCATCGAGGAAGCGCGACGCCTGGGATTCACCACCCTCGTCACCGATCACCACATGGAGCTGCCGCCTGGCAGTGTCGCTGACATCGCGGTGAACCCCGTGCGGATGGTCGAGACCTACGCGCACGACGGAATCTGCGGGGCGTACGTACTGCACCAAGTGCTCATGGCGTACACGACCCGCTACCAGCCTGCCAAAGAGGGGGCGATCGCGAAGCTGAAGCTGTTCGCCGGGATCGGCACCGTCTCCGACGTCATGCCGCTCCAGTACGAGAACCGCAAGATGGTGCGCGACTCCCTCTCGCTGGCGCGCCTGCTTTACGTGCCCATCCCTCTCGACGACACAGAGACACCGTACAACGTCGAGAACAGCACCCTCATGATGCTGCTTCGCTCGCAGAAGCACCACCCGGCGTACGTCTCGGTCTTCGAGGGTTTCGCGCTGATGATGCAGGCGTTCAAGGAGCACCGCAAGCCCGTGCTCGACAGCGAGGGAAACCCGGTGCTCGACGCCCAAGGGAACCCCACCTTCAAGACGGGGAAACTTCGCACCCTGGGGGAGCTGAACGAAGAGTTCTACGCCTACTACCTCGCTCCCGCCTTCAACGCGATCCGTCGCATCGGTGGTTCCATGAACGACGCCTTCGGCGCGTTCTGTGCCGCCACAGCAGCCGAAAAGATGGCGCACGCGAAGGCCATCATCGCCGGGAACGAGCTGCGGAAGGAACTCAGCGCTCAGTACATCGAGAAGCTGTGGACCGAGGACCAACCGCTCGCCGAATCCGGCGTCTACTTCACGGACGCGCCGACCGGGATGCTCGGCCTCATCGCCGGGTCCGTTCTGCAGGACACAGGGTGGCCTGTCGTGGTCGTCCAGCGTCCAACGGATCCTTCCGCACCGCTCGGGGGCTCAGCTCGAGCGCCCTCCTGGTTCCCGATCATCACGACCATGACACAGCTCGGGTTCACCGCCGTCGGCCACGAGCAGGCCTGTGGTGTCCGCGCCAGCAACCTCGACGAACTCACCCTGTTCGCCGAACTTCTGCGCGACGCGGCCTCCGGCATCCACGCCCGGATGCTGGTCAGCGGTGAGCTGGACGTCACGCAGGGCGCCGACCTGGTCATCGGGTCCGCAGATGACTGCCATGCGCCCCTGGGGGACACCGAGGACCTGATGGACCTCACCCTTGGGATCGAGTCGATCGCCCCATTCGGGCACGGCTTCGAGCGGCCCACCATCGAGCTCGTGATCGATCTGACTCGATGCTCCATCTCGACGATGGGCTCGCAGAAGCAACACGTGCGGATCATCCTGCCGAACACCATGAAGGTCCTCTGGTGGAACGCCGCCGAGCGGGTCTCAGAACTGCGCGAGCGAGCGCTCAGCCCGACTCCGGGAGAAAGTGCACTCCGCGTGCGAGTCGACCTATCGATCAACTCGTTCCGCGGTACCCAGTCGGTTCAGGCAGTCATCGCCCACGCCGTCGAGGGTTCTCCTACACTTCTCGAGGCTTGCAGTGCCTGAACGCGAGGCCACGACTTCCTCCCACGCCCTTCGGGGCTGGGGGAAGACCATCGTGGTGGTCCTCGCGGCGCTGGCGGCCTACGTCGCCAGCGCCCTCGCGGTCACTCTGATCACGGGGGATGGCATCCTCGGCGCCGCCGTATCGAATATCGCGACAGCGGTGCTCGCCCTGCTTTACCGGCGACGCGTCACCGGTACCTTCCGGCCGCCGGCGCTCTCCGCTCGCGCGCGCACAGCCGAGTTCTGGCTGGCAGCGGGCGCGGGACTCGTCGCCTGCTGGCTGTTCGGGCAGGCTGCGGCGTCTTGGGTCTACTCGAGCTGGGGCTCCGAGGGGTTCGACGCCGTGAACGCAGCGCGATTCGCCGGGCCCGCGGCGCTCGTTCTGTTGACGGGTGTCCTCCTCGCGCCCCTGGGTGAAGAGGCTCTGATGCGCGGGATCGTGTTCTCCGCGCTCCGGCGACACTGGTCGCTACCGGTAGCAGCGGTCGCCTCGAGCGCCGTGTTCGCGGTGCTTCACGGGAACCTCGTTCAGATCGTCCTCACGCTCCCTCTCGGGGTGCTTCTCGCCTACGTCTACGAGGGAACGCAGCGCCTCTCCCCCGTCGTGCTGATGCACGTGGCGTTCAACGCGGCCGCATCGTTCACGCCCCCGTCCTTCGTGGCGGCGATCACCAACCCCATCGTCTGCGTGATGCTGGCTCTGCTGACTGTTCTCTCGATCATCATGCTGTCGCCAAAAGCGTCAGCTCGGATGTGAGGGCATCACCGCACGAACGGTGGGCGCGCTGCGCGCGATTCAGATGGCAGCTATCGCTGCCGATTTGGCGGGGTGTGGGCTGTCGCCCCACCCCGCCAAGGCTTGAGCGCCACACGGCGGCCACGAACGGGCGGTGCCGTTCGCGTCTGATCGCCGTGCGAGCGACTTCGTGGTGACCGGACGGCCGGTCACCCGGGTGGGTGGGTGAGGAGGTGTTCCAGAAGGACTGGGTAGAGTCTCCTCACAGGTCTTTCGCACCATGAGCCCAGGAGGTGAGAGCGATGAAGATCAGCCCCACCTTCTACAACGAGGACGGCGAGCTTCTCGCTCCCCGCTCCATCGACGTGAAGCGCACGAGAGCCCTTCCGGGCGGTCCCATCACGATCGATGAGGGGTTCTACCACCTCATCAAGCTCGAAGGTCGAACCGCACGCGAGCTCGCCGATGCGCGTCAGCGCTTCATCGACACTCTGTCGACCGCCCGCACGGGTCGTGTCGTCGAGGTGCGCGAGTACCAGGTCACGATGGACTCCTACGTCCGAAAGGGCCTCGAGATCGCCTACGTTGTCGAGCCGCCGCTCGCAGAGCGCACGCGTCGGACTGCCGCTGAGATCCGCGTCGCGCATCTCGCCGCGCGCTTCTGACCCCCCCCTACTCCCCGAGCCTCCCCAAGCGGAGGCTGCCTGGGTACCCATCGCGGGAGGCTCTCCATAGGGCCTCCCGCGCATTCTTCTTGTGCCCGCGCACCGTGCCGGCGGCGACGCCGCTTCAAGCTCACGTGCCGGGTGCCACTACGGTGGACACCGACGCAAATGCTCATAAAGCATCAGAAACGCGGATTTCACCCTGCGGATCGGTCTCACCGATCCGCACATCATTCCCCCGGCTGTCGTAGATGCGGGGCTGGCTGTTCGACAGCGGCCCTCCCCGCGAACGCTTCATCCCCATCCACGCTCGAGTCTCAAGGAGACCACCATGACTGACGAGATCAGTACCTCGCCGGAGGCTCCGGGCTCCCCGCGACGACCCCGTACCCGCACCATCGCCATCTTGGCGACAGCCGCGGTCGTGCTCGCCGGTGCCATCACCGTCGGATCCGTCACCGCTGCTCAGGCCGAGGCTGACGAGACCCTGCGGCAGTGCACGGCAGCCCTGAACGCCGGCGCCGCCGCGCGAGAGATCGCGACCGCGTCCGTCGCCACGGCCAACTCGGCTCTCGAGGCCGTCACGGTCACGGCCCTCCCCAACACCGATGGCTGGGTCAGTTCGGCGTACTCCGAGCGCGCCGGTGCCCCGGCCGTCGAGGCCGTGCCGGCGGTCGAAGCCAGCGAAGGTGTCGAAGCCGTCCCCGCCGTCGACGCGGTTCCCGCTCGCCTGAGCGGCGCCGAGCAGATCACCACGGTGGCAGACGCAAGCTCGTCCCTCGCCGAGGTCGCCATCGCCGAACAGTGCGAGGACCGCGACACCGCGGCGTCCATCACGAAGATCGCCGATGAGGCCACCGCGTCTGCCGCCGACCTCGATGCGAGCACTCTCGCGCTCACGCAGGACTTCACCGCCTTCCAGGGCGAGGAGACCGCGCGCATCGCAGCGGAGCTCGAGGCTCAGCGTCTGGCCGCCGAAGCCGAGGCCAAGCGCCTGGCGGAGGAGGAAGCTGCTCGCCAGGCTGCCGCAGCCGCGGCCGAGGAAGCCGCTCGTCAGCAGGCCGCGCAGCGCAACTCCGGTGGCGGCTCGTCGAACAACTCGAGCGGCGGCAGCCGCAACTCCGGTGGCTCCAGCAACAGCGGTGGCTCGTCGAACAACTCCGGTGGCTCCAGCAACAGCGGGTCCTCCGGTGGCTCGCGACCCGGCAGCGGTGGTCCCCCCGCGGGTGGCCAGGTCGGAGGCGGCGGTGGCTGCGTCGTGGACAACGGTATGGGCGGCACCCGTCCCTGCTAAGACCGGGGGTGGCTGGCCCACCCCGCATCTCGCCTACCAGCGGTAGAAGGAGATTCTGAGAGCGCCCCTGATGGCGCACTCTGCCCGAGCTCGGCGCCCAGCGCGCGAACGGTTCAAGAAGCCCCCGGGGAGCATCTGCTCCTCGGGGGCTTTTAGTCTCGCTCACCGCTCTCGCTGCATCGCGTACCAGGGCATCCGGTACGCGTGCTCGCCGCGTCGAATGGCAAAAAACCCCAGTTCAGGCTTCCTATACAGGTCGAGTTCGCGCGTGGGCGTACCGGCTGCGGTACCACGCTGATTCGCTCGATTCCAACCGCTGACCTGGTCTTTTGCGCCGAAGTACCACGTGTACCACCTGGCGCGCTCAACCTCATGCACGTGTGTGCGCATGCGCGTACGTGTGGAGTTTGTAGATATAGGTGGTACTCCCGGTACATTCACTCTTTCTCTCTCCAAAAGCCCCGGAAAACCGGGCGAGAACGGGGTCTGGAGTGCGTACCGGAAGAAAATCGCTCCCGGTACGTGGCAAAGCCTGGCGTGCATAAATATCACCCCTGAGCTGGCATTTGTTTGACGCCGATGCGTACCAGATGCATCCGGCTACGTGGTACTTCCGCAGCCCTTGCGCCCCCTCGCGCGAGCTCCGATCGGGCAGGAGATGTCAGCGCCCGACGCTGTCGGCCCTCGTCGCTACACTGAGCAATCCGGCGGTCTGGACCGCCCCTCTCCTGGTCAGACCCCCCACGCGGGTCGGACGAAGAGGACAACCGAGGCGGATCCAGAGCTGCAATACCTGTTAAATCCCGTTCTCTCTCATGAGGGCGTCGCAGGCGTGGGGTGTGATGTCCAGAAATGAGATCGAGATGAGCGATTCCACGACGGCCCGAGATCGCGCTATCACCCGCGACGCGAAGACCTGGTCCCGCGTCACGAATACGAAGTACACCGAGGCCCTGCGTCTCATCGAGCACCCGCTGCACCAGGGCATCCTCGGGGATCGCATCGTCGTACGCGATCTGCTGCGGACGCTTGAGGACCACCCCGTAATCGGTTCGGCGCACACGCGATCGACCTTCGGCGCGCGGGGCCTCGGCGACGACACACCCCTGGTCGACGAGCTCTCCCCAACCATGTTCCGGCAGATCCTGCTCTGCGTCGAGTTCCTGCGGATGTTCACCCCGAGCACTGAGGTCGACGAAGCGTCCAGGCACGAGGTCGACAGCTACACGCTGAAGCACCGGCTCGAGCATTTCCTCGAACGCACCACGCCCGAACACATCACCATCGGCGCGATGATCCTGGCGGCCGCGGTGCTCGAGCTCCCGATCCGTGAGCAAAAGTTCGAACTCGGGAAGAGCCGCAACGTGTTGATCACCCTTCCGCGTCACGAGGCCGAGTTCATGCGGGGAGAGCACCCAGCCCTCAACGCGCGCCGCGGTGGAACGTACCACCGCCCTCCCGGGTACCGACGCCTGTTCGCAGTGCTCGACAAAGCGTCCCGCGGTGAGGCCTTTGTGGACGAGCTGCACGCGGACCACGACCGGAAACCGACTCTGTCAGGGTTCCACGTCTGGCTCGCCTCGCAGATCGACCGGGACACGGATGACGTTCCTTTCGTCCGGGACTACCTCGCCGGCATCGCAGACAGCGATCACGACCCCGCGGCTTCTGGTGAGGACTTGCGCGGGATCCTGAACGGCCTCCCCCGTGTCCACGAGGACTGGCTGGCCGCTGCAGAGGGATATATCGCTGAATACGAACGGGCCCAACCCGAACACTGAGCGACCGAAGAGCCACCCGCGGATCACGTCGGGTGGCTCTTCCGCGTGCGCCCGCGGCGCGCATCGGGACTGCGTGCATCGGCGCGACTGCACGCGGACCATGCCCTATCGAGCTTGTGGGTACCGGCGACGGCAAAGCCGCCGACGGGTGGTTTCCGATGGTTCCGCAACGGTGGGCCACACTCCCATCTCCACTCGAAGGAGCATCATGCAGACGCAGACCATCGCTACCGCCATCAGCTCGCTCAGCGGACTCCTGTCCGAGCCCAAGGCCTCGTTCGAGGGACTCACCACGCTCCACGGCGTCCGCGAGCAGATCTCCGACCTGTTCGACAGCTACGCCGCCGAGCTGCGCGCGGATCCGAACACCGCGCCCATGTGGGACGCTGTCGCCGCGGCTCTGCCGCACCCCTCGAGTGCCACGGTGGCGACCCCTTCCCCCGACGCCCACGTCGCGGCGTTCTGGCGTGAGCACTCCGACCAGTTCACCTGGGATTTCGTGCCCATGGTCGTGGTTCACGAGATCTACATCGACTGGATGCGGCGCCGGCACCCGTCCGTGGATCAGCTGACCCGGCTCGCGTTCAGCAGGGCTCTGCGGCGCATCCTCCCCGGCCGCGGCGCCTGGCGCTACACACGGGCTCGCATCGGCGCTCTCGCCCGCGTCGACGAGCCGCTGGCCCGCGGGATCAAGTGGCGCCCGGGCGGAAGCGCCGCGACCTACGGGCTTCGTCGGCAGGCGTCGTGAGCGACGCCTGCGCGGAATCACGCGAGGCGCTCAGCCCCCACGTTCTCAGCCAACTCCTCATCAACAGCGGAAAGACTGGCTATACGATCGTCTTACCAAACCCTATCGAAAGGAAACAAACGTGTCCTTCACGAACTCGCTTCGGTCTTCCCGTCTCGTTGCCGCCGCTGTTCCCGTGGCCCTTGCCGTCGGAGCGGCCCTGACTGTCATCCCCGCGGTTTCCGCCGCGGTCGCCCCCGTCACCGTGCAGGCGGAGGTCGTCCACTACCGGCCCTCGCTGCCGATCGCGAACGGTCCGTCCATTCATTTCTGACGCGAGCCCATTTCTCGCGCGCTCCCGATACCTGGCCGGCGGACGCGATTGGCGATCCTCGCCAGTCCCCTGACCGTGCGGGCCTATCCCATTTCCCTGCCGTGGTCTACGATCCCGGCTAGGCCGGAGGTTCCTGATCAGCTCCCCGCGGCTAGGCCCGGCGGCAAGACCGCCGGGCCTCTCGCCTTCTACGCGTCGACCGCTTGGTTCTGTTGGCGCGAATTACGTTCTCACGGCCCATATCGGTGCAATACTCCATCTCATCGGAAACGCAAAGGAGCGACTCATGTTCCGAGCGGGAGGTTTCACCACGCAGCCGAATTGGAACTGCGTGGAAGACGACTTCGTGCTCGGGGCCTGCGCCCATAGGCCCTTTGGCTTCATCAGTCGAAGTCCCGCCGGCGTGTGGACAGCCTTCAATAGCAACGCGCACCCCGTCGGCGAATTCGACACACTTTCCGACGCCCAAAGCGCTTTATGGGCCACACACCAGCCGACTCACACTATTCGCTGCATCGGAACACAGCGCTCGTGGTTGAGCCTCTGCCGACGTGGTGGGCGTCGAGGTAGTGAAGGGGTTGTCAGCTGAGCGGACCCACCGCGATACGAGGTCTCGTGGGCGGCCGCCCCGCCTGAAACGGTCTCGCGACCTCGGCAACAGTCCTCGGAGTGGTCGCTCTCGTCTTCACGGCATTCAACATCGTGCCGCTCCTGGGGCTCTTGTTCCTGCCGTTGGCCATTCTCAGCGCGATCGCCGCCATACTCCTCGGCCACTTGGGGTTCAGCGCCAGCCGCCGGGTGGGCGTCGGCCGGAAGCTCGCGATCGCCGGCCTCGTAACGGGGTACATCGCCGCGGCGGCTCTCGTGTGGTACCTGGTCTCGTGGGCGGTCGGCGTCACCACCGCATTCGGATAGGCGTTGCGAAACGACTGCTGCTTCGACAGGATCGGTGTCAAACCGTTTCCAGGGGGGACAACGAAATGAACCGTTTCAAGAAGAAAATGGCCGCAGTGGGATTCGCAGGCGCAGTCGTTATGGGATCCGTCTTGGTGGCTTCGCCGGCTCAAGCAGCGGTGCCAAACGGATGGGGTTTCAGCACCCCTTCGCAGGTCATGTGCGTCGCCAAGACGGCCTTGAAAGAAGCGGCGGTGGCTGCGGAGGGAAAGAAGATGCTGAGCAGCTCCACCCGTTGCGTGAAGAGCATCCGAAAAGGCATGGCCTACTACGACACGCGCCTGTGGTGGAACTGAGCGAGTCGCGACTCCCGCGCACATAAGCACCACCAGCGCCCACGCACGCATAACGCGTGGGTGTGTCAGCGAAAACGACCGGTCCCACACCTTGACTAGTGGGACCGGTCGCGGCTTTGAGCCCAGGGCATGACCCCGGCGATGAGCGTAATGGCCTAGTGGCATCAGTAGCGGCGGGAGCTGCGGCGCCGCGTCAGCCGAACGGATAGCGATCCCCGGGTGGTCACCTGGACCTTTCCCGTTCCCTCCCGTTCCCCCGGATTTCACGCTCAGCAGGCGCGACCAACACGCCACCAGTCGGCGGGCTGCCACGCAGCGTTTTGTCCATCGCGACGAATCTCGAGGAACCGTTCCGCGTGATCACGCGGCTCTCGTTGCTCAGCCCCATCTCACTTCACCCCCCTGCCACGAAGGCCTCGATAGTTTCGCTTATCAGGACTATCGGCGCGAACCCCTCGTTTTCGAGGAGTAAGCCCGAAAACAGTGATCGGGAGGGATGGGCGACAGTGAAGGACTCATGGGGCGACACCAGCCGCCGAATCTCGCCCGACAACGTCGCTGCCGACCGAGCGCTCACCGCGGCCGCGAATCAGCCGGCACACGTCGTCGTGCTGTCGCCGGACGCCGCCGTGCCCGCTCGGGTGGACTCCCCCCTGCCCCAGGGGCTCGTGGACGGCATCGAATCCCTCCACGACGCCGCCAGCGCGTCGAACACCGTGCGGGCGTACGAGAGCGACTGGACGGCGTTCTCGCGTTGGTGTGACGATCACGACCAGACCTCGCTCCCCGCTTCGGGAGTCACGGTGGCCGGCTACCTCACCGATCGTGCGAACCTCCTGGCACCATCGGGTGACTACGCGTACGCCCCCAGCACCCTCAGCAGATGGGTGACGGCGATCAACGCCCGCCACCACGAGGCGGGTCTTCCCGAACCGGGCACCCTCTCCGTGGTGAAGAAGACCCTCGCCGGCATCCGGCGCTCTCACCTTCGCCCGACGCGTCGCATGGCACCCCTTCTACTCACCGACCTCCGCACCGTGCTGAGTGGGATCGACCTCAACGCCTTCCCGAACGGCGTCATCGGGCACCGCGACTACGCCCTCCTCGTGCTGGGATTCGCCGGCGCCTTCCGTCGTTCCGAGCTCGCGTCGCGGCTGATCCAGGACGTCGTGCTCCACTCGATCGACGGACTTCACATCCGTCTCCAGACGTCGAAGACTGACCAAGAGGGGCGCGGGTCGCTCAAGGCACTCCCCTACGGCGCCCACGCGCTCACCTGCGCGCCGTGCGCATTCCTCCGATGGATCCGGGTCCTGGACACGGCGCAGAACGAGCCGCGAAGCGCCATGATGCGGCTCCTCCGTTCCGCCTCGACGCACGAACACATCTGCCGCGCGCCCGTGCCGGAACTCGAGCGCCTCGACCCGAAGGGGCCGCTGTTCCGCGCCGTCCGTCGAGGCGGGCACATCGGAGTGGATGCCATCAGCGGCGACGTCGTCAACGACGTGGTGAAGCGTCGCATCGAGCACGCTGGCATGGACCCGAAGCGATTCGGCGGGCACTCCCTTCGTGCCGGTTTCGTCACGCAGGCGCTTCGCGATGGAGCGAGCCCCGAAGAAGTGATGCGGCAGAGCTTCCATCGGAACGCGGCGATCATCGAGAACGTCTATCGCCGAGAAGGCGACCCGCTCCGCGGCAACGCCGTCAACCGAATCGCGCTCTGAGCATGCCCGGCGCAGCTACCCAGGATCAGCGCGACTTTGCGCTCTTCGTCGACTGGTGCCAGTCGATCGATGTGGACCCGCTTCCCGCCTCGGCCGACACTATCGCAGCGTTCCTCGCCGCTTTTCCCGCCAGCATCCGGGCGCACGGGCGCCGAATCCGCGCGATCAGACACGCACACGAACACGCCCATCTGCCGTTCGAGATTCTCACCGAGAACCGCACCGCGACCACACTGCGCGAGGGTGACGAGTGGGTCTCGATCCCCGAGGCGCTGGCACAGGTGCCGAAGTACCAGCACCGCAAGCATCTCCCCATCGCGCTCCGTGGCCGCCGCGACGCGTGGCTTCTTGTGCTGCTCGGTGTCGTCGGCCTCAGCCGCGCCGCGGCGCGGGACCTGGTCGCGGACGACGTCGCACTGTTCCCCAGGCTCGCGATCCGCTCCACACCTATCGTGCGGACGACAGACGCGTCCCCGTGCCCCGCGTGCGCCGTCACCCGCTGGCTGCGAGTCGTCGGCCCCGCCGCCTTCCACTACCGCTCCGAAATCGCGGAAGCCGTCAGCCCCGAAGCCGATGCCGAGTCCGTGCACGACTGCACTCTCGGCCTCGACGGGTTGTGGAGGAAGGCGCCGACGCTACTGCCGGCCATCGACCAGCACGGGTGGACGACATCCGCCCCGATGAGCGCGCGCGCTATCAGCACAACGATGCGGCTGCGCCAGCAGCGCAGCGATCGACTCACCTCCGAGCAGCACATTTCCTCGAGATCCACCGGCAGGTTTGCCGCCGCGACGTCGGACGAGCTCGCTGCGGCTTACGACGACGTCGACGAGCGCCTTGCGGCGCTCCTCCTGCGCACCAGCCAGATGCTGAAGGACAGCGAGGAGATGCTCGACCGGGTCACTGGCATCCGCCGGTAGCCGGTTCCCGACTACCGGGTGGGTGGGGCGCGCGCGCAGCGCGCACCGGGACACGGTGTGACGTTCACACGCCCACGGCCTCCGCGCGTCAGTGGAATCCGGTGCGCTTCCCCGCACCCCGACGACCGAGGTAACCCATGGGCCTGTTCCAAGCTGAAATGACCGCCGTCTCGGACGCCCCGCCCCGGCGCCTGAGCACGCTCGCGGTGCTCTCGCTCGTCGTCACCGCCACAGGCTTTCTCACCGCGATCGGCTTCGTGCTCGGCGCCGTACTCGCGCATCTCGCGCTCGTCCGCCTTCGGTTCGACCGCGGCGCCCATCGGCGGCGAGGCCGACGCCTTGCCATCGCGGCGCTGTGGCTGTCGTACACGGCACTGATCGGAGCCGGTGTGGCCCTGCTCGTCGTACTGCTCGTCGCCTTCGCAGAGCTTCCCGCGCCACCCCGGCTTTTCTGACCAACCCCCGATGCGTGCTCACGCCGGAAAGCGAGACCCCATGACGACGCCCGACGAGCAGGCAGGGCTGCGCTCAGGTTCTGCCAGTGCTGGCGCGGATCTCCGTCTCGCGACCGTGAGCCCCCACGCTGAGAGTGAGATTGATCAGGCGCTCGAGGGCACCACCTCGAACGCGCATCGCGAGAGCATCCGGGCTCTGCTGGACCGCGCGCTGCCCGCCGAATCACACCTGCGGTGCGCTACTCAGGTCCTCCTGAACCTGTCCACTCTGCACTCCGGCGAGATCACCGCGGAGGCAAGACAGGAGTCGCTGGGGACCGCGCGACTGCACCTCGAGCGGCACATCGCTCACCACTCACCCCCGATGAGTCCGACCGACCAACTAGTCGATCGATTCACCCGAAGGATGCACGGTCTCTGAGACCCCGTCCGCCAAGGCCGTACCCCACCCGGGGTGCGGCCTTGCTTTCGTCGCGCCTCGCGCGACATCCCCTGCGCGAGGGGCGTTCGTCACCCTCGCGCGTCGCATCACCCGAGAAAGGGGACCGATCATGGCGAAGACGCAAAACGAGATCACTCGCCAGGTGACTCTCACGTACCTCGCTTCCCTGAACCCCAACACCCTTCCTTCGGCGGCATCGATCGAGGAAAGCCTCATCGCCGCAACGAACAAGGAATTCAATGTCGAAAACGCAGGTCGTTCCGGCACCCACCGCATCAACCTCCTGAAGCGTCTGACCTTCTGGCAGGTGGCCCAGATCCTTATCGGACTTCATCGCGTGCGGAGAATCGCGCCCTCCGGTCGTAACACCGATCGCGACCTCGACATGGTTGCGATCTACGTCGACAAAGGCGATGACGAAGGGATCTACGCCACCAGCGAGGATCACATCCGCAGCGTCGCCCGGTTCTACAACAGCGAGCTCACGATCAACGAGTTCAGAGAAATCATGACCGTTCTCCGTGAAGAGGCGCCCCGGATGAGCCGCAGTCACGACCGCGACCTCATCGCGGTCAACAACGGCATCTTCGACTTCCGTACGAAGGAACTGAAGCCCTTCAATCCCGAGACGATCTTCCTCTCCAAAGCCCGCGTCGATTACGACCCCGCCGCGCTTTCCCCGGGAATCCAAACGCCCGACGGCGACACGTGGGAGGTCGAGGAATGGGTGGCCACACTCAGCCCTGACCCCGAGGTCGTCGAGCTCCTCTGGGAAATCATGAGCGCGATCGTTCGACCCATGGTCCGGTGGAACAAGAGCGCCTGGTTCTACTCGGAGAAGGGCAACAACGGAAAGGGCACGCTCGTCGAGCTGATGCGCAACCTCGTCGGCACGGCCAGCTACGCCTCCATCCCGATCGCTGACTTCGGCAAGGACTTCCTCCTCGAGCCGCTGACGCGTGCGAGCGCGATCCTCGTCGACGAGAACGACGTCGGTTCGTTCATCGACCGAGCCGCGAATCTGAAGGCGATCATCACCAACGACGTGATCTCGATCAACCGGAAGTACAAGACGCCGATCGCGTACCAGTTCTGGGGCTTCATGGTGCAGTGCCTGAACGAATACCCGAAGATCCGCGACCGCTCTGAGAGCTTCTACCGTCGCCAGTGCTTCGTGCCGTTCGTGGTCAGTTTCACGGGTGCCGAACGTCGCTACATCAAAGACGACTACGTCGGCCGCGATTCCGTCCTGCAGTACGTCCTGAAACGTGTGCTCCACATGGATCACTACGTCTTGTCGGAGCCGGAGGCGACTCGCCTGGTACTGGAGGACTACAAAGTCGCCAACGACCCGGTCCGTGCGTTCTGGGAGGAATTCGAAGACACGCTCGTCTGGGATTTGGTGCCATTCACGTTCCTTTACGACCTCTTCAAGGCGTGGTTCGTGAAAAACAATCCCTCGGGGAAACTCATCGCCTCGAAGGTGTTCATCAAGGACCTTCTTCAGCTGCTCCCCAACAGCACGATCTGGCACTGCCCTGACCACAACGCCAAGATCCGGACGGCGCGACGCCTCAACCAGCCGGAGGTGCTCATCGCCCAATACGACCTTCGGGACTGGGCGAGCACTACCTACACCGGAACAGACCCGCAGCGAATCGGGAAACCCTCCCACCTCGCCGTGAGCTACCGAGGCATCCAGCGGTTGCCAGGAGCCATCTCCCCTGCCCTGCAGCCTCCGTCCGACGAAGAGGACTGAGCACAGCCCGGACGCACAGTCGATGTGCGTCCGGGCCAGACCCTGACGGCGACAGCCGGGAACAGGACCCCATGTCGACCACGACTCCCACCGAACGCCACCCGGCGCCGATCGATCAGCACATCAGCAGCAAGAAGATCGTCGCCCGACGCCGGCGCGACGAGATGACGGCCACGCTCACGACCTTCGGGCGCACCACACCCGCGTCGCGACAAGAGGTCGCCAACGACCTGGCCGCCATCACCGAGACCGCCGTCGTCACGAAGGTGAGCAGCTTCGAGTACCTCGCCACCTTCACCGTCACCCACCGCATCATCCCCATCGAAAGCGAACCCAATGGCTGAACCCATCTACGAGACGCTGCTCAACCGCGGAACCGACGTTTCCGCCGGCGCCGTGGATCCGGACAAGGGGCTCGAGAGCGAGGGGCTCGTTTCCGAGCTCGAGGTCTGCGCGCACTTCGTCGCAGGAACGCGGGGTGACGAATACGTCGCCCTCGCAGATTTCACCCGTGAACGCATCGCCCGCGCGCTGCGCACGGCATCCGCAGCGCTTCAGCAGTCGCACCTTCGCGCACGCTCCCGCGGGGCCGAGATGATCACCAGCGGAAGGCTTCGCCAGATCGACGTCCACGGATACGTCCCCGAGGGTGACCGTGGTCGAACACGAGAACTCCTGCGCGCGGCCGAGTCCTACCTCGAAGTCGGGCAGATCGGCCCCGAGGGGTGGCAGGACCGCGACGGCCGGTACCTCCCTCCCGGGGGCTGGCCCTGGGGCGCTGGCGCCTACCACCCGTCCGACGACCAGCTGAAGAACCTGCAGACCGCCGGCGCCCTTCTGGCCGCCGGGATGGACAGCCTGCTCCTCGACCGCCCAGCCGCAGCCGGTTCTCGCCGACGCACCGCCAGATTCACCTGACCGCTCCCAACACCAAGAGGAAGGAACACGCATGTCCAATGCACTCTTGGCGCCTCCGCCGGCCCCCGCCGCCGCCGTCGCACGTCGTCCGGTCACCGCGGCGACCGCCAGCTTCATCTTCTACGACATCGAGTCGCTGAAGAACGCCTTCACGCTCTGCGCCTTCGCACCGCGCACCAACACCGTCGAGGCCTTCTACCTCGTGGATCCCAGCGGCAGCCTCGGTGACGAGATGGCGGCTCGGGCCGCGAGCGGACACACCTCCATCGACGTACAGGCCGCCGTCCAGACCATCTTCGATCGCAACCCCGCCTACCAGGTCGACGGCGAGCTGAAGCGCACCGTTCGACTGCACGACCTCTCCACCTGGAGCGGCAGCCTCGCCCTGGCGGAGCTGTTCGGGCTCAGCGACGCGGAGAAGGTCAACGACCCCGACTCCCATTCGACGTACACCGCCAAGCTCCGTCCGGTCTGCGACACCGATCCCGGTTACGACCCCTTCGATGCGCACCCGTACTTCGCCGGCTACAACTCCTTCAGCTACGACACCACGATGCTCGCGCTGTACTTCATGGAGGCGTTCCAGCACCTCCCCACGGCGCTGTCACACCGCGAGCACCCCAGCACGGGCTTCCTTCCCCCGGAGGCCAGCCGCCTCCGCTCGTACAACGACGAGCTGTTTCAGGAGCCGTGGAAGGGCTACATGCCCAAGTTCCTCGTCGACGGGCGCGTCGCCGGCAACCGGAAGTACCAGAGTGTTCCGCACCGGATTCGTAACGCCATGATGCAGTCGGGCCGTCACATCGACATCTCGCGGTTCAATGAAGCGCAGCAGCGCGTCGGCCTGAAGCGCCTCCTGGGCGGCATGGGGCGCCAGATCATGGAGAGCGACCAGCTCGATTCGTACAACGCGACGGTCACCTCACTGGACGCGCTCTACGAGCTCCTGGCCTACAACGTCTCCGACGTCATCGGCCTCGAGAAGCTCTTCCAGCACCCCACGTACTCGTCGAACTTCGACCTCAAGAAGGGCCTGATCGACGAGTACCCGGAGACCGTCTACGAGCGGTCGAAGAAGGACGGCTCGCCCAACATCCACCCGAAAGCTGTCCGCCGAGGGCGGCTGCTGCCGGACTCCACCTCCGCGAAGCTCGTGGGCCTGATCCTCAGCCCCTACGGCAACCTCAAGGACATCGAGGCGGTCAGCTTCATGTACCCGTCCGAGATGGTCGCGCTCGAGCGTGGCATCCCACGGGTGAACGTCCTCGACGAATGTCGCGCGTTCTTCTACGAGAGCGTGCTCGACGAGTCGGCGCGGGCGCAGTTCGACGAGGTCTTCCGGTACTACCGCTCGATCGAGGGCAAGAACTTCAACGACTCCGAGGAGTACGCGAACGACTACCCGGGTGGGCCCGAGCCCGACGTGCTGACGAACATCCCCAAGGCGGCCAACAACCTGCCCTACTTCGATGCCGCCGGCGCCCCGTCGACGTGCTTCGCGACCTTCTCGACCGGCGGCATTCACGGCGCCGAGGCTGACTGGTCCACCTACCGAAAGGACCTCGACCTGTGGGCCGAAGAACAGCGGTTCCTCTCCGAGGTCAAAGAAGCCTTCCCTGACCCTCTGGAGGTGCGCACCACGAAGGGTGGCGTCACGCTGCCTGACGGCCGCACCGTCCAGTACAAGGACGTGCTTACGAGCAAGTCGACGATCAAGGCCCTCACGGCTCGATCGGAAGCCCTCGCGAGCGTCGGAGCGAACGGGGACCCCGCCCAGATCGCGGCGATCGAAGCGCAGTACGCCGCAGACGGCGTGGGGTACAAGCCCGGGCGCCCTCGGCCGGAGATCTTCGAGAAATCGAAGAGCGGAGCCACGAAGCTGAAGGACAAGTACACCTTCACCTCGGTAGCGCAGGCCATCCACGAGGACTTCACGAGCTACTACCCGAACATGCTCCGCAACATGAGCGCGTTCTACAACGAGGCCCTCGGAGAGGACCGATACGCGAAGATCCTCGCCGACAAGGACCGCTACGGGAAGATGATGAAGGACCCGGGCCTGTCGCCGACGGAGAAGACCCGCCTGGGCGTTCTCCGCAACGGCACGAAGCTCATCCTGAACTCGGCATCCGGCGCGGGTGACACCGCGCGATACACGCCGATTCGCGTGAACAACGCCATCATCTCGATGCGCATCATCGGGCAGCTGTTCTCCTGGCGCATCGGCCAGGCGCAGACGCTCGCTGGCGCGCGGATCATCTCGACGAACACGGACGGTCTGTACTCCGTCCTGGACGAAGAGACCAATAACCGAGTGCTGGCCGAGCAGCAGGCACTCATCAATGTCGAGATCGAGCCGGAGCCGCTGATCATCGTCACCAAGGACTCGAACAACCGCCTCGAGCTCGAGGTCCCCGAGTCTGATGACATCCCGCTGTGGGAGGCCCCGATCGTGTCCGCATCCGGCGGCACGCTCTCCTGCCACCAGGAACCGCAGCCGACGAAGAGCCTCGCCCACCCGGCTGTGATCGACTGGGCTCTGGCTCGGTACCTCCGGTACGTCGCCGGCGGGTTCATCCCCTCGTGGCGAGACACGCCGATCAGCCTGAACGAACCGTTGGACCGCCGCCTCGGCAAGCAGCTCCTCCTGGAGGCCGCCCGCGGAGACGACCCGGTCCTGGCAGCGCGTCTGTTCCAGAACCTGATCGTGGCCAGCAACGGCAAGGTCACCATCCCGTTCGCGGCAGATCCGATCGACCCGGTCCACCCGGACCCGAACACGATCGTCAACCCGCGGGTCCTGCAGCACGTGAACCGCGTGTTCATCGTCCACCAGGGCAAACCTGGTGCGGTGTCGCTTCGCGCGGCGGGGGCATGGGTGGTGAACGCCGCCTCGAAGCTCAAGCGCAACAGAGACGGCTCCGCCCCCGTGCAGACCGATCCGATCGCACTGAGCATCCTGCAACAGAGCGGCTTCGCTCGGACCCGCGTCGAAGCCGCGCAGACGAATAGGCATCTCCTCCCGGAGAACCAGGACGTCGCCGTGCGCAAGATCACGGGTCTGGACCCCTCATGGAGCGCGTTCATCGAGAACGGCGACCTCGTCTGCATGGACGAGGGCAAGCTGCGCGACCTGCTCGGTTGTCTCGATCTGGACGTCTACCTCGGGATGCTCGCGCACACGTTTGAAGAGAACTGGATGAACTCCTCTGAGCGCGCCTGCGGCGACCGCGCGGAGGACGACGTCGACGTGGAGTAGATCCCCACCGCACCATGTCGCAGAAGGGCTCCGGTCACCCGATCGGAGCCCTTCTGCGGCGACCCCGCATGACCCCTTTCCGCAGAGACCACAGAATCGAGACCCGATGACCGCCGTCGCCGTTCAGCTGACGCCCACCCCCGTCGACCCCGCAGCGATCTCCGAGATCATCAGCTTCATGTCGTCCGACAAGTCCAACGACTGGAGCGCTGAGATCGAGACGCTCACCGCCGCCGACGCCGAGTTCGACACCCTTCGGCGTGAGGTCGAGACCTACCGGGCCAACGTCGGGCCCCTCGAGAACATCGTGGACACCAGTCGCTATGCGCGCCTCGGCGAGTACACAGCTGTTCGTCTCGGAGCGAACCTCGAATGGAGCGGCGCGGACATCTGCGCCGACATCGCCAGCACCTGGGGCCGGATCGGCTCCCCCGCCATCGCCGATCAGGATGCGGGCGATCTCGCCCACTGGCGTGTGATCGCGGACCGGCTCGGTATCGAATACGACCCGGAAATCGTCGTCGAAGAGATCGAACCGGCCACGATCGGCGAGCACGCGCCCACCTTCGTGCCCTCCGAGAAGTACCCGCAGCTCTTCCAGGTGTTCTGCGCCTGCGGTAAGTCGTCCTTCGGGGCGACCCTTCGCTCGAGCGCCGAGGCAACCCACGCGCGCCACATCGCGAACCCCGGCGGGGACGTCTACCGCGACGAAGCTGCGACGCGCACCCTGCTCGAGCTCATCGACCCCGAGTCGAAGATGCTTCCCGCTCCCGCCGCCGGTTGAGTCGTGGGCAAGCCCGAAGCGCACGTCGAGAAATACCTGTACGCGCGTGTCAAAGCGCTCGGCGGCATGTGCCTGAAGTTCGAATCGGGTATCAACGGGGTCCCTGACCGCGTGGTCATCCTCGACGGACGGGTCGTCTTCGTCGAAACCAAGGCACCGGGCGAGAAGCCGCGTCGGCTGCAGAAGATCCGCCTGGCGGAGATGTCCGCCGCCGGCGCGGACTGTCGGGTAGCCGACACCCGTGTGCTCGTCGACGCTCTCCTCGAGGAGATCACCGAGACACCGTCCGACATCGACCTGAAAGCAGCAGCATGACCGAGCCGAACACCCCCGTCGCACTTGGCCTGGATGCCAGCGCCGATGTGCCGAACGCCACGACCGCCGAAGGCGATCGTGTCACCGTCGCGTGGGTCGAAGATGACGAGTCCGACGAGTGGGCGCGTACGTTCGAGGCCCGCTACCCGGACGGACACATCGAGTACATCGCCCCCGAGCACCTCGAGCTCGACGAACAAGACGCGAAGGAGCCGCGTTGAGTCTCGACGACAACCCCGCGTTCCACGCAGCTCACGCCGGGTCCTGCACGGGATGCCAGCGAACGTTCGACATCGGCGACTCCATCCGCCGAGCCCTCGAGGGTTGGCAGCATGCGGCCTGCCCGCCCCGCCTGTGTCCGCTGGACGGGCACCACACAGATCCTCATGACGACCTGACGGTCGTCTGTCGCCTGTGTCGGGAGATCCTCCTGCTGGATGAGACCGTCACCGCCGCGACGCCGGAAACCCGCTTCGCGTACCTCGCGGTGGGCGAGACGGACACGGATCCGGAGGATGCGTCGATCGAGAGGTTGATCGACGGCGCTCGGCCAGGCGTCGCGGCGTGACGGGTTCGATCTGTCACTAAAACGCCGAATACATTCGTAAACGTGCAGAAATCGACTAGCCTCGGCATCGATTGCACCGAGACGCGGGTGCACGCACCCACGAGAGGTTCACCCTTATGACCATCACCAGCATCGCATCGACGATCGACGCCCCCACCGAAGCGCCCGTGCTGACCGTCGAGGTCTTCGAGACCGACAACTGCTCCCGATGCACGGCCACCGAGAAGGAGTTCCGTCGCAAGGGCGTCCCGTTCACGGCCACCAACGTCCTCCACGACGAGCGCCCCCGCGAGGACCTCGACGGACTGAGCCCGTTCGACTTCGTCGTCACCCGCTACGGCCGCGAAATGCCCGCCGTGGTCGTCCGCGACGAAGACGGCCAAGTCGTCGACTGGTGGACCGGTGGTCGCATGGACAAGTGGATGGAGACCATCGCCCGCTTCGAGCAGGCCGGACTCCTCATCCCCGAGCATGAGCGCATCGTCGACTGACCTTCGCGCCACGGTCGCCCACCTCTGCCACCAGTTCCTCTCCGAGGATCTCGATGCGCAGGGGTGGGCTTTCTTGTTCCCGGACGAATCGCAGTGGGAGTCCCCTGACTGCGACGAGATGAGCCGTCGTTTCATCGAGCTCGCCCAGCAATCAGGCGTAGACGGGCATGTCGTCCACCTCGAATCCCTCGACGAGGGATCTCACTGGCTCGCCGTGCTCACGAGCCGGTCGGGTGAGCAGGTAGCCGTCGACTGGACGGCACGGCAGTTTTTCAACGCCGGACACCCGGCCCCCGCCACCGACCCTCGTCTCATTCCCTGCCCGCTCGTCTTCGACTGGCCCGGCACATACCCGCTCCCTGTCGTGACATTCGCGCTCGCCTGAGCGTACGAATCCATCTCAGCCCTCGACGGCGCCGCCTCGAGGGCTTTTCGCGTCCCCATCGATCAACGGAGGTCCATGTGACGTTCACCATGCCCACCCTCCTTCCTCACCAAGAGGTCGTGAAGGACTTCATGGTCCGCACGCCCAAGTGCGGCATCTTCCTGACGATGGGTGGCGGAAAGTCGCTCTGTACGCTGTCGGCCCTGGCCGAGATCCGCCCCGCCGGCCACATCCTGGTGGTCGCGCCGATCAATATCGCGCGCTCGACGTGGATCGATGAGATCGCGAAGTGGAACTTCCCGCTCCGGGCCGTGAGCCTCATCGTGAACGAGAACGACAAGCCTCTGGGGCGCGCCGCGCGCCTGGAACGCTACCGGTCGATCTTCCACTCGTCGCCGACCATGTACTTCATCAACGTCGACCTGATCGCGGATCTGATCAAACAGATGCCGACGCAGAAGGTCGATGGCGTGACGACCACCATCTGGCCCTTCCAGACGGTCATCGTCGACGAGTCGCAGACCCTCAAGGGCCACGGTGGTGTCCGATTCAAGGCGCTGAAGAAGGTCGCCCCCGCAACGGTGCGTTTCATCGAGCTCACGGGGACTCCGACGCCGAACGGTCTCGAAGATCTCTGGAGTCAGATGTTCCTCCTGGATGGAGGCCTCGCGCTCGGCCGGACCATCACCGAGTTCCGCGAGAGGTACTTCATCCCCGGTCTCGTCGTGCGCAGTCGGGTCGTCCGATGGGAGCCGCGCCCCGGGGCCGAGGAAGAGATCTACAACCGCGTCCGACACAAGGTCATGAGCGCACAGAACACGTCGATCCCGATGCCCGAGTGCACCATCGAGGACGTCTCCGTGGTGCTTCCGAAGGACATCCTCGAGGCGTACCGCGACTTCACCAAGGAGCTCGTGCTCGATCTCGCGAGCCCGGACCCGGACAACCCCGGGACGCTCACGATCACCGCCGACAACGCCGCCATCCTCTACGGCAAGCAGCTGCAATACGCCTCGGGCACGCTCTACGTCGACGATGACCACAACTACGCGGTCATCCACTCGGAAAAGCTCGCGATGACCGACTACCTCATCCGCAACAACGGCGGGTCGCCGGTGCTGGTGGCCTACCGCTTCCAGTCGTCGAAAAAGCAGCTGCTCGCGCACCTCTCGGCGGCCGGCCACGACGTGCGTGCCTTCGACGGCAGCCGCGCGATGATCGCCGACTGGAACGCCGGAAAGATCCCGGTGATGCTCCTGCAGCCCGCCAGCGCAGGTCACGGCCTGAACCTGCAGGATGGCGGCCACACGCTCATCTGGTATTCGCTGCCCGACTCGCTCGAGCATTACCTGCAGACGAACGCACGCCTTCATCGGATGGGGCAGTCGCATCCCGTGCGGATCTGGCGACTCCTGGCCAAGGGGACACGCGACGAGAAGATGCCGACGTCGCTCGCGCGAAAGGAGATGGTGCAGAACGGACTCCTGGACGCCGTTCGCCACGAGGTCTACGACATCGACCAAGACCTCCAGGAAATCCTCGGGGACCTCGACCTGGCGCCGATCTTTTGAGGGGCCCAGGTGGCGCCGAGACGGATCTCGTGGCCGAAGCGATCGAGATCAATCCCGGCTACGTCGTTGTCGATCTGTCCCACGTTCAGGCGGCCGCGGTCACCGTGGCCGACCTGCGTGCATCGTTCGATGAGTCGAGCGCCCAGCTCGAGCTCGCCGAGATGACTCCAGAAGAGCTCCTCGGGGACCTCGACCTGAGCCCGATCTGAACAGTCGAATCAACCCACAATGGAGTCATGACCGTGGCTGAAGTCGTAATCGAACACCGCAGGGCCAACCTCTTCGAGGTTCGCGCTGACGCGATCGTCAACCCGTGGAATCGAAATTTCGTCCCGCGCTGGCTTTTGCGACCGGGTGGCGTCAGCGGGGAGCTGAAAAAGCGCACGGGGCCCGCGCCCTGGCGGGACCTCCGAGCTCGCGGAGTTCTGCGACTCGGGGAGGCCGTCATCACCGATGCCGGTCACTATCCGAATGCTCACGCCATCATCCACGTGGCAGGAATCAACGCCCGTTGGCGGGCGTCCGAAGAGAGCGTACGGCTGAGTACCCGCAACGCAGTTCGCACGGCTCGCGCGCACGGGCTCGGATCGATGGTCATGCCGCTCATCGGGGCTGGCCATGGCGGTCTAGACCCCAAACATTCGCTGGATGCAACGATCGCCGCGCTCGAGGAGGAACGGCTGGTCGTTGGCCAGCCACGACTCGTCGTCACGATCGCAGACCGCTCGGGCGGTCGATAGCTCACGCCCTGCGCAAGTCAGTGGCCCCGGATCCCATTTGTGAGATTCGGGGCCACTGTTGGTTCCGGCAGCGGTCTTACTGCGCTGTGACCGGCGGGACGTAGATGAACGGCGTCCGGAGGGCCGCACCTTCCGAGATGACGTCCACGTCCTTGACCGCGTTGTACTCGGCGATCGCGTCCACGCTCACGCCGAGCTTGGCCGAAATCGAGGTGAGGGTATCGCCCCGCTCGATCACGTAGACCGTGTCCTCACGGGGAGCGACTGCAGTGGGATCGCTATCGCGATCCGGGGGAGATGAAGGGTCTGCAACCGGTGTCTCGACACCGGTTGGGGCCGGCGGAGCGGCTGCCGCGACAGGGACGTTCGCCAGCGCGTTTAACGCACCCACGCCGCCGACGGCGAGCAGGGCCGCGAAGGCGATCGCTACGGCCCCGATGGCAAACGCCGGGAGCCGGCGATTAGCCGACTCGCCCTCGCTGTAGTCCTCGGTCATCCCTGTACCTTTCCGTCGATTCTCGGAAGGAGTGAACAGCCCAAAGAGCCTTTATTCTCCTCGTATTCCAGCATATCGGAGCGAAATGCGAGGACGAGAAGCGTTCCAAACCCCTCCCCACGCAAAGCCACCACACCACCTCAGCAAAACCTCGAACAAAACCATCACGAAAGCAGGCATCCATGACCGTTCCCGCAGAACGACTCCGCGAGGGTCAGCAGATCTTCGTCCGCGGCAAGATCTCCTTCTCGCGCCTCGCGAAGCTCGTCGACGGCCCCGCCCTGGCCAAGAGCATCGAGCAGGCCAAGAAGCGCGGCTCGCTGTACCCCACGACCGTGCCCCACACCACGATCAACCTCATCGACGCCCAGGTGCTCGCCGCCGACGGCGCCACGTACACGCCGGAGGAGGAGTTCGTCGCCTCCCAGATCTACTCGGTGAAGTCGGGGGAGAACCAGGGTAAGCAGGGCTACGGCATCGACAACAAGTCGACCTACCTGCCCACCATCCTCGAGCCCGTCACCCCGACGGCCGAGGACCCCTCCACCCACCGTCAGCTCGTCCTGGAGCGCGACCTGGCCACCGGCGTGGACGTCACCCTCGTCCTGCAGGTGTTCAAGCCGAAGGACTACGAGAAGCGCGGCATCGGCCTGCAGCAGGTCATCCTCAACGAGGCGCCGCGCTACTTCGCGTCGGGCGGCGTCGACTCGGCGGCCCTCCAGGCACGCGGCATCGTCGTCGGCGGTCCGATCGTCTCGGTGCCCGGCGAGTCGGCCCCCGTCGACCCCGCGACCGCGGCCGCGGAGTTCACGCGCGAGGCGGCGATGTCGGGCTTCCCGACGCACAACACGGCCGTCGTGGGTGGCTACCCCGTCCCGGTCCCCGGCGCACAGGGTGTCCCGCCCGTCGTCGCGCAGGCGCCCTACGTGGTGCCCGGAGCCCCCGTCGCCCAGGCCCCGGCCGCCCCCGTGGTGCAGGCTCCGGTCGTCGCCCCGGCTCCCGCGGCGGCGTCCGCCGTCGCCGCCGCCCCGGCGGCCCACCAGGGCCAGTACCCGGGCGAGAGCACCGAGCAGTACATCCAGCGCCTCCAGGCGCAGGTGCTGGAGACGCAGAACGCGGCGGCCCACTCCGGTGGCGCCTCGGCGTTCGACGGCGCCGCCCCCGTCGGCGCACCGGCGGGCGCGCCCTCGCCGTGGGACGTCCCCGGTGGCGGCCCGCAGCAGTTCCAGGGCTGAGCCCCGCTCATCCCAAGACGAAGAAAGGCCCGGTGCTTCTGCCCGGGCCTTTCTTCGTTCCCCTCGAGACGTAGGAGATGCCATGACGGAAACGATCCCGATCCACCAGCACGCCCACTCCGATGTCCCCGCCGGCTTCTGGCGCCAGATCGCGCATCAGCTCGATCGCATTCGCAGGAGTGAAGGGTGCTCGTTCGACGCTGTGCGCGACGTGCTCCAGGACGAACGCTACGCCGAGGTCATCGCCGAGATCACCCGCAACGGCCCCACCCATCAAGGCGACGACGCCACATTCTTCGCGGGCTCCGGTGGCGACGCCTCGCTGCTGGAAGCGCTGCTCGAGGCCGGGTGGGAGATGCGGGCCTACAGCGCGACGTGCCACTACGCCCTCCGCTCCCCGGACGGGGAGACCCTCACGTACTGCGAAGGCGATGTCCTGCGCGGAGACCACATCACCGACTGAGTGTCGGGTCTGAAAGGAAACGCACGTGCTCCGTCTGCCCACCGGTATCCCCACCCTCAAGAACGCCTTGGCGGCCTGGGATGCGCTGAACCCCGGCGACCCCTTCGACGAGATCGAAGCCGCCGCGTCGTCCCTCGCGGAGGCTGCGCGTATCGCAGTCGTCTCTCCCGAGCTCACATCCGCGCTCGACGCCCTCTCCGGGCTTCGGATCGACGCCCCCGTCGAGGACGTCCAGCGCGCGGCCGCGCGCCTGCAGGCGGCATCCGCTGCCTTCGCGCCGGCCGAGACATCCCCTTTCGCTCGCCTCGAAGCCCCGGGTGCCGCGCTAAAGGACCCCCTGCTCCTCGCGCGAGAAGCGATGGACCGTCGTTACGGCCTCGGCACGGAGTGGGAAGAGCCGAACATCCACGGAGAAGAACATTTCACCCGCGCGCAGGCGGAGAGCGACATCGACGCCGACGAGATCTTGTCGATCATCGTCTCCGCCGTCGAGGCCGACCGCGCCCAGAGCGCTCGTGCACTTAACGACACCCCTACCGTCACCACTGAAGGAGCCCCCCAGTGAACACGCCCGCCACGACCCAGAGCGAGCCCACCGACGCGCACTCGGACCCGGTGATGGTCGCCGTCTGGAACGCGCAGCCCGAGCTCTCCGACGGCGACAGCCACTTCGCCGCGGAGGATGCGATGGCCTCCAGGACGCTGACGATCACGGTTAGCGAGACCGTCGTCACCACCTTCGTGTGCAACGAAGCCGAGGCCCTCGCGCTGTCGCTGCCCTTCGACGTCGACGCTCTCGATCGCCTCGACGCCGACGACGTCGCCGCCCTCCTGGCCGGCGAGCACTCCCCCGCCACCGTGGCCGTCACCGAACGAGACCTCGAGTTCGACATCACCCAGTGATCGCCTCTGGCGAAGAGAGGAAGCCGTGAGTCTGACCGCCCCGCGCTCCGCGTTCCCGGAGTTCTACGACAACCCGATCATCGGAGCCATCGCCGACATTCCGCGATGGACGGTATCGGACAGCGAGAAGATGCCGATCAACTTCCGCGAGCTGATGAGCACCAACCGGCTGTGGGGTGCCCACGAGATCAGCGAACACTGCCTGGTCACCCTCGACGAGCTGACGGGGTTTCTGCCCAACGCGGCCAACAACGCGTTCTACCTGCGCGCGCAAACCGACGGCGTTCTCGTCCTCGACATCGAGAAGACGTGCCCACCGGAGGTCGCGGCGAAACTCCTCGGCATCCCGAGTCTCTACAGCGAGCTGTCCATGAGCGGAAAGGGATACCACCTGCTGCTGCCGCTGCCGGCGAACTTCTGGGACTTCCCGATCGCCACCGGGAAGAAGGTGCTGAAGCACGAGGAGGGCTGGTTCGAGATCCTTCTCGATCACTGGGTCACCTTCACTCGTGCACCCGTCCCGAGCGACCGGATGCCCCGCCAGGACTACGAGCCTGGCGCATGGGAGGCGCTCTACGCGCAACTCGCCGGGAAAGCGGTGGAGGTCACCTCGACCGAGTTCGACATGACCACGGAGCGACCGGAGATTCCGCGCTTCGAGCAAATGGTGGAGCTCATCTCCCGGCGAGCGATCGGCAAGAGCCTGAGCGACTTCGCCGGCGACGCCTCGCGCTTCGAATTCTCGGCCCTCGGAGTGCTCTACAACCGCCTTCAAACGGTTCTCATCGCCGTTCGCGATGCCGAGCGCACGGCGAACTTCGACGAAGCCGCGCAGGCGTGGGTGCTGTTCGAGGCCGCGCAACGCATCCTCCCCGCGCGAGACAAGCACGCGGAGATCAGAAACGAGATGCCACTGCTGCTGAATGCTGCCGTGTCGCTCGTCGCACAACGTGTCAGCACCCAGGAACAGCCCTCGGCCGGTCGCTGACGAACAGCCGCAGCTCTCTCTGCGGGCAAGGGGCGCCATGCGCCCCGCGGCAGCCCATCCACCCACGACGACGGGAGACTCATGACCCCGAACACCACCAGCCCCGATGGCGAGGAGACCGACTCCGTCTACGTCATCCAGAGCTGGTACCACCACAGAGACATCGACAACCGGCCGACCACCGACATCGAGCTGCGCGAAGACGAAGGCTGGTTCGCCAGCGCAGAGTCGGCCGATGCGCGTTGCGAACAGCTGAACAGCAAGAACCGCGAGCTCTACGACGTGGCGATGAGCCGCGCGACGCGTGACCAGAATGCGCGCATCCAGGCCGCCGAGAACACCAACGCGGAGAACGCCGTCCTCCGGCAGGCCGGCTTCCAGAAACGGGATGTCCCCGTCCCCACCCCCTTCGTCGCTCCGCGCTTCGAGGACTGGACTCCCTCCGGCGGGCACACCACGTACGCGGTGCTCCCGATCAAGAAGTCGGAGCACGACGGAATCTCGCCGGCATCCGAGGTCGATGCCAAGACCTGATCAGGTCACGACATCTGCGCACGACGCAGATGACCCTCTGGCCTGGTGGCCAGAGTGGCTGCGCAACGCGCAGCCGGGAGTGGTTGCGACGACCGGTGCAGGGGCGAAAGCCCTGCCCGGCGCGTCGCTGACGGAAGGCTTCACTGTTCTGCGGAAGCTCCTGCGACCCCTCTTCGAGTGTGCAACCGAACACCCGAGGAGGGGTCGATGTCTCGACGGACTGTGATGACCGGCTACCTCGGTCCCTGCGACGGACGCCGACGCGAACGCGGCGTCTACGTCTGCATTCCGGACCACGTGGGCCCCTCTGACGCCCCAGCCGTCATCCCGATCCTCGCCGGTCTGATCCGCGCCGGTGACCGGCTCCTCTACTCGCAGGAGCGATCGCTCGCGCACCGCCTCGCCGTGGAACGGTTCGCCGCAGACCTCGGAGTGGACTCCGCTCCCCTCCAGGAGCAGGCACACAGTCCTCGGCTCGTGATCGTCATCCTCGACCCCTTCGCCGACAGCGATTCGGCCATTCGCGCGCGCGCCCACGCCCGCGGCCCCTCCGACGTCGTCATCGCCGAGCTCCTGGCGACCCACGCCGAGGCGACCCCCGAACTCTCCCCGAAGAACGCTCCCTTCTAGACAAGGAAAATCACCATGAAGTTCAACGACACTTTCCTCGAGATCATCAAGACCGACCTCGAGGTCGGCATCGTCCCCGCCCTCATCGGCGAGCCCGGCATCGGCAAGTCGTCGCTGATCAAGGACCTCGCGACGAAGATGCACACGAAGTCGTTCACGCTGCCGTGCAACCAGCTCGCCGACAAGGCCGACCTGACCGGTGGGCGCCTCGTGCCCTACGAGCACAACGGCGAGACGAAGTACAAGCAGGAGTTCTACCCGCACCAGGTCATCATGGACGCCATCGACTACGCGAACGACCACAAGCGCGAGGATCCGGTGCTCCTTCTCGACGAGGTGAACCGCTCGACCTCCGACGTCACCTCGGCCGCGCTGTCGATTCCGACCGATCGCCGGATCGGGTCGATCGACCTCCCGGAGAACCTGAAGGTGATCGTCGCCGGGAACGACAAGGGCAACGTCACCAGTCTCGACGAGGCGTCCATCTCGCGCTTCGCGATCTACCACGTCGAGCCGGACGCCCCCACGCTCATCTCGCACCTGGGCGACAGCCTGAACCCGTGGGTGAAGGCCGTGCTGGTCAAGCACCCCGAGCTCATCTTCGAGAAGGGAAAGCCCACGACCATCCTCGTCGACGGCACTGGCGACGACGACGACGACAACACGGCGTCGTACACCGACCTGTTGGACAGCGGGGACGAGATGCTCCAGCTGACCACGCCGCGCACGATCGACGCGATCAGCCGCTGGCTGAACGCCACCTCGACCGACAAGCTGACCGAGTACCTCCAGGCTCCGACCATCGTCGGCGGCATCACGACGACCGTGCTCAACGAAACCATCGAAGCGAAGATCGGTCGCACGGCCTTCACGACGCACCTCGTCGCCGAGATCGCCACCGGGCTGACCTCGGGTGCTGTGCACCAGTCGAACACCCTCACGGCCAACAAACCGGCCTGCTACCAGGACCTCAAGAACGTCTCGACGGTCAACGAGTTGGAGAAGGTCATCGCCGGCCTCGGCGACCGTGACAAGTCGGGCTCTCTGCTGTACGCGCTGTACGAGCGCCACGACAACACGCTGATCATCCAGCAGCTCGCCGCGCAGACGGACGCGCTGATCAAGGAGGACAACAGCCTCCTCGTCCAGCTCGCCGCGAGCGACCTGCTGGATCGCGGCAACGTCGAGACCCTCCTCGGCACGTCGACCAAGATCGGCGCCAGCTCGCAGATCGTGCTGAGCGCAGTCCTGCCCGACTGATCGGGTACCCGTGGAGGGCCTCACCGGCGTCAACCGGTGAGGCCCTCCATCCCCCGTTCAACCGACCCCACCCACCGTCAGGAGCAGTCGTGACTCTCACGCTCAGCGGGCAGAAGCCCGCGATCCTCACCCCCGTGCACACGCTCCCCATCAGCGGGGGCTACGACCCCATTCCCGCCATCCGCAAGACCATCGTCAAGCCGCTGTTCAAGCCCGTGCGCAAAGGCGGCCAGGTCGCCATCACCAACCCGAAGAACGTCACGCTGGACAAGGAGGACGTCCTCGGCATCCTGCTCGGTGCGGTCGGCCCCACCGTCGACCCCGACAGCGAAGACGCCATGAAGGCGCTGCTTCAGCAGGGGCTGGTGCACTACGACAAGAGCACCCCGCTTCTGGTGAACGAGATGTTCGCCGTCCAGGCCGGGCACGCCAACAAGCTGCCGAACCCCGGGGACAACTTCATGTACACCGCCGCTCACGACGTCATCCCGGAAGCGAAAAACCTTCTCGGCGGACACGCCCCCGACGATTCCGCATTCTTCGCGAGCCTGGCCTACACCTACTCGCCCGAGGCCCTCGGATTCTGGTTCCAGACGGAGGCTGACTTCGACGACTTCAAGGTGTGGCTCGACCTGCAGACGCAGGCTCTCTCCTCGATCCTGCCCGGGGCGACGACCGCGATGCTCAAGAGCTTCGGCCAGACGACTCTCTCGGGTCTCGTGGAGGGGTACCTGTTGCGCAAGACCGACTCGGACGGCAACGACGAGTACTCCTTCGCGCGAGTGATCGTCCATCTGCTGATGAAGTACCAGCAGCACCTCGCCCAGCAGAACTCCACGAACGTCGCCGGAGTTCTGCCGTTCGTCGTGTCGGAGCTCTACCTCCCTCAGACGATCGTCCTGGTCAACGTCGAAGCCCACGCGCGCGCTACCGCCCGCAAGGTGGAGAACGAGTGGAAGCTCGTCAACGCCTCGATCGCTCAGCCGATCAAGGTCATCTCCAACAGCGCGCTGAGCAAGCTCACCGCACTTCCTCGAGCGATGGCGAAGGCCAGCGCGATGGCCGCGACGGCTCAGTCGAACAAGAACGCCCAGACCGGGCGCTCGGCGAAGATCGTCTTCAAGAAGCTGGCGCCGACGAAGGTCGACATCGAGCGCGATCTCCTTCGGGTGATGGGTGCGATGAAGGAAGTCTCGAAGTCCTCAAACGTCACGAAGAGGATCCGCACGAGCTACGCGAAAGCGAACCGCCGCGACCCGATGGACTACAACCGTCCCGGCAAGATCACCTCCACGCACTACCTGCCGGATCTGCACGCGTTCGTCGACACCTCGGGGTCCATCTCCGAGGCGAACTACCAGCAGGCGGTCATGATGCTCATCCGCCTGGCGAAGAAGCTGAACGTCGACCTGTACTTCAACTCGTTCTCGCACGTGATGTCTCAGGAGGTGCTCCTGAAGACGAAGGACAAGACGGAGGCGCAGATCTGGGAGGCGTTCCGCAAGGTCCCGAAGGTCAGCGGCGGCACGGAATACCGACAGATCTGGGACTACATCAACCAGTCCGAGAAGCGGAAGCGCCGTCTCTCCCTCGCGGTCACGGACTTCGAGTGGGGGGCGCCGTCGCAACGCGTCGAGCACCCGCGCAACCTCCATTACGCGCCCTGCTCGAGCATGGACTGGGATCAGCTCCTCCGCTCGGCACGCAGCTTCTCGAGGAGCATGCGCCACATCGAACCGGCCATCGGGCAGCGGTTCATCGGCATGGTCGTGTGACGACCCTGCACGCCTGACAAGGCATCGACCAGCGACCGGCCCCGGCGCGCCTACCCATCGGGTACGAGCGCGACCGGGGCCGGTCGCCGTCTTACTCACGAGAGGAAATCACCATGGGACTTCAGGACTTCAGTAGCCCCTCCAACCCCAACGGCGGAGGAGGTTCCGGCGCCGGCGGTGGATCCACCCCGTCGTTGCCGTCGTTCCCGGGTATGGGCATGCAGACCGGCGGGCTCAGCGACATCGAAGAGATGCTGATCAACTACAACGACCGCTTCAAGACCGCGTCCCCCGCGCTGTTCCGAGACGAGCAGATCGCCCAGATGTTCTCTGTCCTCATCGGTAAGAGCAAGCCGAACCCCCTCATGGTGGGCCCCGCGGGCGTCGGCAAGACGCGCATCGTAGAGGAGCTCGCGCGACTCATCGCGGTCGGCAGCGCACGAGTGCCCACCAAGCTGCTCAAGGCCACCATCTACGAGCTGCCGCTGAGCAACCTCGTCGCCGGCGCCGGCGTGGTGGGTCAGCTCGAAGACCGTGTCGCCCAGCTGGTCGACTTCGCCGTCGACAAGAAGAACGATGCCGTCGTCTTCATCGACGAGATCCACATGCTGCAGGACAGTCACGACCCCATCTACAGGAAGGTCGCCCAGATCCTGAAGCCCGCCCTCGCGCGCGGCGACATGCGCGTGATCGGCGCAACGACGATGAACGAGGCGAAAGCCTTCGACGACGACCCCGCATTCCAGCGCCGATTCCAGCGACTCGTCGTGGACGAGCTGACCCGGGAGCAGACGATCGAGGTTCTGCACGGCGCCCGTCCTGGACTCATCAGCCACCACGGCAACCAGGTCGGCATCACCGACGACGTGCTCACGAAACTCGCGGTGATCGCCGATGAGAACTCGCGCGCAACGTCGCACCGTCCTGACAACGCGCTGACGCTGTTGGACCGCGCGATGGCGGATCTCGTCGTCGGCCACAGCACGGCGATCGCCGCGGCGCTCGATGCCGGTGACACGGGAACAGCGCAGGCGTTGCAGAGCCTCACCACGCTGCCCCTGACCGAGCGGAAAGTCCGTTCGGTTGCCGTGCGCCTGATGACGGGCATGGCGTCGAAGGGAGCCTTCGACGAAGCGAGCGTGCTCGACGAGCTGTCCCGGATCAAGGGACAGGACGACATCCTCGACGACATCATCGATGCTCTCCGCAGAGACGACCTCGGCACGTTCCCGCGCAAGCGACCCATGGCGTGGATGTTCGCTGGCGCGTCCGGCGTCGGCAAGACCGAGGTGGCAAAGATCGTCGCGTCTGCGCTGACCAACCAGCCCCCCATCATGCTGAATATGGGCGAGTACTCCCACGAGCACGACGTCTCGCGTCTGATCGGCGCGGGGCCCGGCTACGTCGGCAGCAACTCCGACAAGGAGCTGCCGTTCGACACGCTCGAATCCAACCCGTACCGCGTGATCTTGCTCGACGAGCTTGAGAAGGCGCATCGCGTCGTCCACCGTCTGTTCCTGACGGCCCTCGATGAGGGGTGGATGCGCATGGCCAGCGGGAAGGTGATCGACTTCTCCAAGACGATCATCATCGCGACGACGAACGCCGCAGCCGACGCGATCAAGTGCAAGCCGATGGGGTTCACCTCGGGTGATGCACCCACCGCTCTCTCGCGACAGGACCTGATTCGAGAGCTCAGCCAGAGCTTCGACAAGGAGTTCCTCGGCCGGTACTCCAAGGTGATCGCGTTCGCCTCCCTCACACGGGAGACCTACGCCGAGATCCTCGTCAGCAGCTACCAGCGAGAGCGCGATCGCATCGCGCTGTCCGATCCGCGCACGGCGCGCGACATCCCCGTCCCGATCGATCAGGACCTGCTCGATCGCACCGTGGAGGAGACCTTCCTGCCGGACCAGGGAGCGCGCCCCGCAGAGCAGGCGGCGCGACGACTCATCGAGGACGCCCTCCTCGCGCGGCGCTTCCCGGCGACCGTGGTCGCCGCACCCGGTGCAACCGGGTCGGGAGACCAACCTGCCGCGGACATCGACGCGGGCTGACGCTCGTATCGGCCTGCAGGGGGTGGAGGGAGACCTCCACCCCCGTCCGTCGCCTCCACCTCTCGGCTTGCCGAGCACCCGTCGGCGACGCGCTGACGACACCGCACAACCCACTCCGCCCACGGGCGTAAATGACCAGAGAGAAGCCATACGATGCCTCTTCAGCTCGATGACATCACCAAGCTCGCCACGGCCGGCCCCACCTCGGCGGCCAAAGCTCTGACCCCGAAGTACTTCAGCATCGAGCTCACCGGCTCCGGTGGCAAGGTCGGCCTCCTGAACGAAAACGTCCGACCCGGTCGATACCCCCTGGGCTCCAGCGCCGCGACCATGTCCACCGCCGACGTGCTGCAGAAGAGCCGGTACTCGGGGTCCAACGTGACCACCATCACGATGCCGATGGGGCCGCTCGCGCAGTATTCCGTCGAGCACAACGCCTCGCGCGGTCTCACGTACACGGTGCCGCGCACCGACGACCGCTTCGACGTCACCGCGCACGCCACGAACTACGACTTCGACGTGTTCTTCGATCTGACACCGCAGGGCATCGTGCTCCGCGTCGATGAGGGCGGCGACACCAAGACCAAGGACCTGCGGATTCTGTACCGCATGGAGGTGTTCGTCGTCGCCAAGGGCTCGACCAGCGAGCGTGTCCGAGCCGTCGCCTCCCACCCGCCGCTGTACCGGGCCCCCTTCGATGCCGCCGACGAGTTCGCGATGATGCGCTTCAGCTACGCACCTCTCGACGACGCCGAGCAGCTCATCCGCGAAGCGACGAACAACATCTCCGCCACCCCCGGCGGAGTATTCGTCGACCCCGATGCCCTCGCCGAGTGGATGGAGATGTACCAGGTCGTCGAGCGCATCTGCCGCCAGGCCGAAGCGTGGGCGGGAGATGGAGTCGCCGACATCATGTCGACGCACATCACCGAGCTCTTCGCCAACGGCCAGCCGGATCAAAACACGCTCCACCACCTCGCGATGCAGCTGCGCTACCTCGAGACTTACAACGTCTCGCTCGGCGCCTACCGGACGATCCACGCCACCATCAACGGTGTGTGCCCTCCGGACATCGCGAACAACCTGAGCAAGCAGAACCTGAACCTGCTGATGTCGCACACGCTCGAGGGCCTCAACTCCATGAAGAGCCAGCTCGCGGCGCCGACCACCACCAGCAACTGGGCGATGCCGGCGCATTTCTCCGTTCAGCAGCGTCAGGCGATCTCCACCCCGGAGCCGCTGACGCTGGTGCAGGCGGGCGCGGGAACGGGCAAGTCGACCGTCATCCTGGGGCGCATCCAGCACCTGCAGGGATGCGGGGTCGACCCGGCGAAGATCGCGGTGCTGTCGTTCACGAACGCGGCCGCCGACAACATCACGGAGAAGAACCCCGCCGTGAAGTCGATGACCATCGCGCGGATGATCCACGATATTTACTCGCTGAATCACCCGACCCACGAGCTGTCGTCGATCGACACGATCCTCAACAGCCTCGACATCTACTTCCCGAACAACGAGATCGCGCGGAACTTCCGCTCGGTGATGGTGCAGGTCGACCAGCTGAAGCCTGGTGCGACGACCCTGCTCAACGCGTTCATCGAGAAGTTCGAGGTCGACGTGCTCGCGATGCTGGACCGCATCCGTCAGACCTGCCTCGAGCTGGAAATCGTGATCGCCTACCAGCAAATCGACAAGATGATCGAGCCGGCGCACGTGCAGTCGGAGTACCTCATCATCGACGAGGTGCAGGACAACTCGATCTTCGAGTTCATCTACCTGCTCAAGTACGTCTCGAAGCACCGCGAGAACATGTTCATCGTCGGCGACGCGTCGCAGACCCTGTACGAGTTCCGCGCGTCGAACCCGAAGGCGCTCAATGCGCTCGAGGAATCCGGCGTCTTCGCGACGTTCCAGCTGACGACGAACTACCGGAGCAACCAGGAGATCCTGGACTTCGCGAACGTTCACCTCGCCGACATCGAGGCCAACGCGGCGGCAGGTCTGCAGCTGCGGGCGAATTCGCTCATGGTGCCCACGGCCGACTCCTTCCAGGACAAGGTCACGCTGAGTTACCAGCACTTCCAGCACCTGACGAAGTTCCGCGAGCAGCTGGCGGGCTTCATCGCAGTCGAAGCACGCCCCTTCATCGAAGCCGCGCTCGCGCGCGGTGAGCAGGTGGCCTTCCTCGCCCACGCGCGGATGGACATCCTGATCATCGAGAAGAAGCTGCAGCAGATGTTCCCCAACGAGCACGTCGCCAGCCTCGTCAGCAGCAAGAGCTACCCCACCACCGTCTTCTCGCAGTACATCAAGCTGTACTGGAACGACGTGTGCCAGGTGGACCCCGCTGACGCGGCGTTCGTGATCCACAAGGGCATCAACGACAACCTCGCCGAGCTCATCTCGAAGAACAAGAAGGCCCAGGGGGCGATCGACAAGATCGCGCCCGCGGTGCAGCGGATGACGTCCGAGTGGTGGGTTCAGGCCTCCAACGCGGTCGCCGGATGGCTCGGTGAGTTCCAGGCTGGTCTCATCACCCGCGAAGTGTTCTTCGAGCGCCTGCAGGAGAACGTGCTGGGCTTCGAGATCCGCCACAACTCGGTGAAGCAGTCGCTGATGAACCAGAAGAACCAGGAGCGCAAGGAGAAGAACCTCAGCGCGAAGGCTCGTCTGGTCGTTAGCACCGTGCACGGAGCCAAGGGTCTCGAGTTCGACAACGTCGTGGTCGTCCACAAGGACGATTCGAAGATCAAGGAGGCCGAGAAGCGCATGTACTACGTCGCCTTCACCCGGGCGATGAAGCGCATGTTCGTGCTCTCCTACGGCAACGAGAAGCACCCGCGGATCGTGTCGGACTACGACATGCTCCTCTCGGCGCTGAAGAAGCGGGACGACGTCCTCTTCCTCCAGCAGCAGGGGCTGGTCTCGGATCAGTCCAGCGATGACGAGGTGGAGGCGGCTCTCGCGCTCCTCACCGCCTCGGCACCCTCCGAAGAGCCGAGCGTCGACGTGGGCACGGCTGTGGCCGAGTTCGCGGACGAGCTCTCGCGCCTGGATCCGGTGGAGACCGCTGCGGTCCTCGCCGGCGACAGCGCGAACGCGGGCGGAGACGCCGGCGTGACCGAGCCCGTCGACGACGGATCGGCGTTCACCGCCTCGACCAGCTGACCCCAGGTCGCCGGTCGGGCACCGCACGACAGAGAGGGACGTTGCCACCACGGTCACGTCCCTCTCTGTCGTGCTCCCACCAGCAACAACGAAGGACACCATGCCCCGCTACCTCGTCACCTCACAGACGACTCTCGTCAGGGACGCGCCCGCCCGCGCCTCGCGCAACGACGCCTCGAGTGGAGCGACCTTCGACATCGTCACCGCGGACAGTCTTCTGACGGCGGCGACCGTCTTCCATCAGCGGAGCGTGACCTCTCCGAATCGACCCCGTCTCGTCTCCGTGGAAGAGCTGTTCGACATCGATCCGCACACCCTCACGGACGAAGCTCTGGTCGGAGCGCTCACTTCGGCGGAGCCTGCCGTGGACCTCGATGGCTACGGTTCCGAGGACGCGCCGCTCTACGACGAACCGGACGACTTCCTCTCGGCCGTATGCGACGTCGTCGACGCTCTGCGCAACAGCGACGTGGTTCCCGGTCTGACGATCACCCTCTCCCGCGACTACGACGGCGTCGCCGATTACTGCATGGTCGAGATCGCCGATGGCGCGACCCGCTCATACCGGGCTGCCGGCTCCGAGCTCCGCGGCCTCATCGAGGACAGCCGACTGTCCGGCCGGGACGCCGTCATCTCGACCGCACGCGCCATCGTGCTGATCGCCTTTCACCACCACCTGCTCTGACGCAGACCAATCTCCGGCCCCGGCCGAAAATCACCAGGAGGACACATGTCTCTCGTCGCCCCCGCCTCGACCGAGCGCGCATATTCGACCGTCTACTCGGCGATCGTCGTCGACGACACGGTCGTCGTCATGGACGAGCTCTTTCCGAACCCGTCCGCTCGTCGTGACGCCGTCGTGGGGCTTCTCACGTCGAACCACGACGAGGTCACCACGGAAGAGATCGAGTCGATCCTCGCGCCCTTCGGCGGGGCGAACGCGGACGTCGCCCTGCTGCTCGTCCTCGCCGCGTTCCAGCAGGCCGGCGCTTCCGTCGACGTCGCTCTGAACGAACGCCAACAGGACGTCGGACCCGCGGCGTTGTTCACGACGTTCACCGACTACGGCGACGGCACGTACGTCGTCGAGCACTACGGCAGCCGTCAAATTCGCCTCGACCAGCTGCGCATCCGCGCCGAGGCCGTCGCCACGGACTACCCCGACGGGCACTTCGACGACGCGGACGAAGAGTCCTGCCGCAAGGCGCTCGAGTACCAGGTCGCCCGTAACAGCGGTCATGTCTACCTCATGGACGCCTTTCGTCACGCCGCAGCCGACGTCTACACCGGCCGCGGTCCCGAGTAACGCCCCCACCCACACCGATCAGGAGGTGACCCGCATGACGAAACCCACCCCAAGCCCCGCGGACATCGCCCGTTCGGCGCCGACCCGTTCTCAGGACGAGCAGAAGAGACGCCATCGCCGCGGAGAAATCTGGATGGTGATCGCCGACCCCAACGCCCCTGCGGTCGGATCGGAGCTGTGGAGCAACCGACCGGGGCTCATCGTCTCGAACAACGTCACCAACGGGCGCGCCGGGTTCGCGCAGGTCGTGTATTTGACCACTGCCACCCGAAAGCGCACAGGCCCCACCCACGTGGAGCTGCCACAGATCGAGGGTGTGGGTGCCTCACTCGCCCTCTGCGAGCAGGTTCACACCGTCGACTCATCGCGGTTGAAGCACCGGATGGGCGTTGTCGCTCCCGCGGGCATGCGCGAGATCGACGCCGCGCTCGCCCTATCGCTCAGCGTCGGCCGCGACCCCCAGACCTTCCCGCTCTTCTACAAGTGGGAAGAGCACGTGAAGCTCCACGGCATCGACATGTCACGCGAAATCGACGCCATCGCCGGCGCCACCGCCGACGAGCGAGTCCAAGCGCTCACTCGCGCGCTCTCCTTGGTGGCTGCAGAACGCGACGCCTACCAGACGCTCTACGAATCCATCCCCGCCCGCGGCGATGCCATGGCCGAGGTCGAACGCGCACTCAGCGCTGCTCCCTGACGAGACCCGATAGAGGTCTCGCCGACACGACGAAGACGAGGACCTCATGAACGAACGACCGAAACGGATCGATGCCACCGGCACCATCCGTCGTACGCGAGCTCTCAGCGCTATCGGGTTCACCCAGCAGCAGCTGGCATCCCACCTCGAGCTGTCACCTGCGCACGTGCACACTCTCCTGAACGGTGCTGTGAGTCAGGTGTTCCCTGCGACCGCGCAACGCATCGCGCGGCAGTACCGCCGCCTGTGCTGGCGCCCACCCACCGGGCCGGCTGCAGACGCGGAGCGCGACGCGGCCCGAGAACGTGGCTGGCCGAACCCGCTGGCGTGGGACGACATCGACGACCCTCGAGAACGACCCCACGGCAGTCCCGCTCTCGCGGTCGTCCCGGTCACTCCCGTCGCGCCGCTCCCGCGCAAGACCCCGCCGCTCCCAATCGACGAAGCCGCCGTGCTCCGGGCGATGGACGGCGAGGAGGTGAAGCTCAATCTCGCCGAGCGTCGCGAAGCGATCACCCGGCTCCACGCGCGTCGATGGGGTGACCCGAAGATCGCGGAGGCGCTGCACCTCAACGTCCGGACGGTGTTCCGCAACAGGCGACTGCTCGGGCTGGACGGCTGGGCGAGCCCAGACGAAGCGAGGAAGTCCGCGTGAAGAAGCTGCTGCAGGCAAACACCGCCGGTGGCGCCCGTCGGATCGGGGAGGTGTTCCGGGACTTCTGCGAACTCACCGCGCTGTGCTTTCGCTCAGCCGTCGATCGAGGTCACGGCTTTGATGAACGCCGAGACCGATTCAGCGCTGTCGCGGGGAAGTACTCGACCGAGGAGATGCAGCGTTTCGACCAAGTCCTCGACGGACTAGTAGCGACGCTCGAGGCAGGGTTCACCGACGCGCTCGGCGAGCTCTACATGAGTCTCGACCTCGGAAACGAGCGCTTGGGGCAGTTCTTCACTCCCTATGATCTGAGTCTCGTCACCGCCAAACTCACGATTGGAGACACCCTCCCCCTCCTCGTCGACCGCGACTTCATCACCGTAAGCGAGCCCGCCTCCGGCAGCGGCGGCATGATCATCGCCCTCGCTCATGCTCTGCGGGACGAAGGCGTGAACTACCAACAGCGAATCCACGTCACCGCCACCGACCTCGATCCGATGGCCGTCTTCATGACGTACGTTCAGCTGACGCTGATCAACGTGCCCGCGCTAGTCGTTCACGGGAACACTTTGACCCAGGAGCGTTTCGACGTCTGGCCGACCCCGGCTCATGTCCTCGGCGGCTGGCGTTGGAAGCTCGCGGCGAAGCATGCGGCCGACGACGTCGCGACAATTTCTTAGCTAATCGCGCCTAAGAGACTGGCTAAGAATTCGGCTCGTAGGGCTCGACGTCGGCGTCACCGATGTTGGCGCGTTTGATGACATCCCACGCTCGCTCCGAAACGAGCAGCCCGGGAACCTTCTCGCGCAACGCGAAGTCGTCACGAGGAAAATCGCCGATCACTTCGAAGCAAACGAGTTCGGGGATTTCTTTGCCCTCAAACTGCCCCAGCTCTTCGGCCTGGGGGTCGAGCCCGAGAGTAAACTGACGCTCCCTGAGCCCGGAGAACTGACGCAACTGCGCAGCGAGCTCGGGCGTAGCGAGGTAGGCGCCGTAGACCGTGCTCAGGTCGGGCACCGGAAGCTCGAGCAGGTTCAAGTCGATGGTGATGTAGGGCTTCCGCCCATGACGCCGGTGCGAAGGGTCTTGGTCGATGACCGCCTTGTCGCCGTAGCTGAAGGGTACTTCCAGCTGGACTCGGGTGTACGTCATGGTAGTCAGCCTATCAACTCATCGAATCGGCGGGATAAAGAGGTGTCCGTATTTATCGTCGATGTATGTCGCGTGGTCGAGCAGCTCTTGAACCGACGGATCAGGGTTCATTTCGTAAAATGCATCCCATTCTCTGCGAATGGTCTTGAGGTGAAGGGTCGAGTTTATCTCGTTCGGAATTCCCCGCAGATTCTCAAGGGAATGCATCTGGCTTGGAGTTACGAGGCCCGGATTGTTGACGAGGACTTGCTGCTCAACGGCATGGTGCACAGTCACATCGCCAGGCGCAATCTCGGGGTGCGCTTCGAGGAAGGTCTTTCGATACTGCATCCGCGGGGCTACCCCGAAGGACGCAGGTGGGTGCACGACGGGGGTGACTTCCACCTTCGACGGCGCTGCGCCGGGGCGGAAGCCCCGGAGCCAGTCGCCTATGTGGCCGGCGACCTTGCTTGCTGCTCCGGCGAGCTTGTCGATGAGAGGAACCGCGCGCCGCAGTGACGTCAGCAGGTGCTCGAGGAACCGACCCACCTTGGTCGCCAGCGAGGCGACCTTCGTGACGATCTGCCCTACCGCGACGGGTGCACCGAAGCCCGCTGTCGCAGCCGTGGTGATGGCGGCGCTGATCGCCGTTCCCACCACCTGCGAAATGGCGTCGCGGACCAATTCGTACACGGCCTGCACGAGGGTAGACGCGATCTCCAGACCTGAGCTGACCGCGTTCGCCCACGTCCCCATCGACGACACGGAGTCAGCCATGCGCTGCCCGTGAGCGCGGTAGGCGTCGACAGCTTCGCCGCTCATTCCCTCGATGTCACCAAGCCGGTGGGCGATGTCTCCGCCGACCTGCTGAAGCTTTCCTGCGGCATTGGCCAAGGTCTGCGAGAACGCCTGCACCTCGGCGGCGTTGCCGGAGAGGTCCTGCAGCCAGCCCCGGAGCGGCTCGATGTGGTCGATCACCCAACCCAGCCCGTTGGCGATGAGGGTTCCGATGGGGTCGATGACAGCGCCGACGGTGTCCAAGGCCGTGGAGAACGCGGCTACTCCCCCTTCAACCCAGCCGCCAGACTGCAGAGCGTGAGAGAGGTCGGCCGCGTCTTGAAGTAGGTATGCCCCGCCGAATGCCGTGGGCTGAGATGCGGCGGCGGTCGCGACCAGTGGGTTATCGCTCATCCGCCGAGTCCTTGCTCGAGACTTCGTACGACGTCGATGGCGGAGTCTTCGAACTCCCGGAAATCGCTCGCCATCCCGCGGACGGCCTCACCGGTTCGCTCAATCACGTCCTCGCCGGCCCGGATTGCGGTTCCCACCGCGTCCGTGGCCATCGAGAATGGCGGCACCATCCACGAGCACAACACTCCGAACGCCCCGCCGGAGAGACTGATCGACTGTAGTGCGGAAAGCGCCTGCGCGGCGTCGCCAGAGAGCTGCTCGATCCGTGCTGCGTGCTCATGCAACAGATCCGCGTCGACGCGAATGTCCCCCGCGCTCATCGCGTGCCTCCGGGGCGCCCGAGGTCATCGTCTGCGTTCCGCGCGTCGAGCTCCGCCGCGATGGTCTTCACGATGGGATCGTCATCACCCATGATCTCTGTCGTGGCCGCGAGCGTTCGCGCCCGAGCCTCCCGGGTCGCCTTGCTGATTAGCTCGAAAATCTCGCCAGCGAGGCGGTCGCCACCACGTTCGAGAGCACCGTCTCCGATGCGGAGATCTCGCAGAACCCCCGACGCATCCACTTCGACCGACAGATCGCGTCGAACCGAGATCGCACCACCTCGAACACCATCGAGGGCTGATTGCAGAGCTGGGTACCGCTCCGCACGGCTCTGCGCGCGGCGAACATCGTCCTGCACACGCTGCATAGCCTCGTCCGCACCCCAGACCATACGAGCCCCCTTCGTATCCCGGCCTCTCGACCATACGACTCGCGTGCCGGCAACGGGATTAGAACTTTGTCATCTATGTCGGTCGCCACTCACCGGCGTCACCTCAAGCCCGTGAAGGCTTTGGTTCCGGACGCCAGCCGACCGGAAACCCCCAAATTGGTGGCTGGGTTGCCTTACGTCCCAGCGAATCGACTCGATAGATACACGCAGAAGCCGAAAGAAGAGACATGTCAAGCACCTATATCGAGACCTCCGGCAACGTTCGCGTCTACGACTCCACCGTTACCGCCCACGACGCGTTCCCCGTCGGCACCTACAAGGTGCACTTCAGCCAGAAGGACGGGTTCAGCCTCATGAAGTGCGACGACCTCGCCGTCGGCCCCGAACGGGTCTACGGAGGCCGGGAGAAGAAGGTCGACAAAATCTTCCGCACGTACGAGCGGACCGTCCGCAGCCTCGGTGTGATGCTCACCGGCGACAAGGGCATGGGTAAGTCCCTCTTCCTCCGCATGGTCGCGGAACGTGCGATCGAAGACGGCATCCCCGTGGTCCTGGTGACCGAGGACGCCGACGGCATCGTCGACTTCATCGAGACCCTGGACGAGTGCCTGGTCATCTTCGACGAGTTCGAGAAGGTCTTCCCCGCCGGCGGCCCCCGCAACTACCAGCATGACCGCCAGAACCAGTTCCTCACGCTGTTCGATGGCATCTCCACCACCAAGCGGATCTACTGCCTGACCGTCAACGACATCGCCGACGTCAGCCAGTACATCGTCAACCGCCCGGGTCGCTTCCACTACCACATGCGCTTCGCATACCCCGGCCCCGCCGAAGTCCGACAGTTCCTGAACGACGAGGCCCCCAGCGCTGCCACGGGCGAGATCGAGAACGCAGCGCTGTTCTCGCGACGGATGCCGCTGAACTACGACCACCTGCGGGCGATCGCGTTCGAGCTGAACCACGAGGATGCCGTCTTCGCGGACATCGTCGAGGACCTGAATATCAAGTCCATCGCTCCGAGCCGATACCGCGTCGACGTGCGCTTCCCGCCGGAGAAGGACAACAAGACTCCCGTCAAGGTCTTCACCGACGAGGTGGAGCTCAACATCCACGTCCAGGGTGATGTCGCTCGCACGGTGGAGCTCTCGAACCGCGAGGATTCGATCTTCATCTCGTTCCTCCCGAAGGATCTCATCTTCGAGGACGACGGAACGATCTTCCTCCCCGTTCAGAAGGCGACCCTCCTGAACGACTACGAAGAGGTGCCCGACCCGCTTCCCGGGAGCATCACCTTCACACTCGTCGGCCAAGAGATGTACAGCTTCGCCACGTAATTCCCCCGATCTACAGTGCCCCTGCGGTGTCCGGCTCAGCCGGCCCGACAGGGGCACTGTCGTTTCCGCCACCCTTTCGCGAAAGAACGACAACACCTCATACCGAGAGCGGAACGCGGACGACTGACCAACACGGCGGGCGGCCCTCTCACAGGGTGCCGCCCGCGCCCGACCCGGGGACCCCGCTGCACGGCGGCACGACCCACGACCGCACGCGAAAGGGCGAACATGACCGCACGCACGAAAGAACAGGCGGACGAGGTCCGCGCGATCGAGAGCCTGATTCGCAGATCCGCCACGCTCGACCCCGGCACCTGCGTCGAGTTCAGTTCGGTGGATGACAACGGCGAGGTGAAGGGTGTCTGGGTCGAAGGTGAGCAGACGGGTCACGTCTTCTACACCGCCCCAAACGGCGACACCCGCAAGGGGAAAGGAGAGCACACGTGACCACCCCCTCGGTCAACCCTCCCGCTGACGCCGTCGAGATCGCGGCCGAAGAGGTCCGTGCCGCTCTCGCCCGGTACCGCACCGTCATGGCATCCGCCGACGGGCTCGGTCGCGCGCCTCTCGTCTACGAGCCGTCCACTGTCGGTTGGGATGTGAAGAGGTTCACCCTGGGCGATACCAGCCCTCTGCGCCGCTTTCCCGCAGACGCCGTTCTCGCGGCCGCCGCCGAAGCTGCTGACCCCATGCTCGAGATGTTGATGCTCTCAGCGTCTCCCCACTGGGAGGACCGCATCCGCGCCGAAGCTCTTCGCGGGGAACGTGCTGCTGCCGTGACCCTGCCGGACAGGTTCCCGTGCATCTTCGAGCCCGCCGACTCCCCGAAGAAGCAGGGGGAGCTCAGCCCTCGACCATTCGCATGGGTCGTGTCCCCCGACGAGGACATGCTCCGTGAGCTGCTCCCGCTCTACCGCGAGCTCTGGCTCAGCTACGAGGGTCAGTGGCCGCACTCACCGAACCGAACGTTCGAGTTCGGCTACCTCGATGGGCTCGCGCCACGAGGTGTCTACCGTCCCGGTGCGACGGTCGAAGACGTCATCGGGTCGACCTTCCTCACCCACGCCGACATGTATCGTCTGGCGCCCGAGCACCTGCGGCAGATGAGCTTTCGCAATCGAGCTGAGAGAGGAGCTCTGTGACTGGCACACCCCCCAACACCGTCGAGTCCGTAACGAATCGGGTCGAAGCCCAGCCGGCTCACACCGAGGAGCCCGCGGCCGGCGGCGACGGGTACTACCTCTCCATCGGGGATCAGTACGCCAGGATCGCTCTCGAGAGCCCCTCACCCTCAGCCAAGAGGGCCAACGCGCAGGAGGCGGCGAAGTACTACGGCATCGCCGAGCGGGTGGCATCCGCATCTCGCTCGCGGTGAGCGTCCACCAGGAACAGGCCCCGAGGGATACGTCCCTCGGGGCCTGTCTTTTTCGTGCGTCTCAGCTGTCGAGGGCCCGTGCCACCAGCGCCCGCGCCATCTGCTTGCCGCTTCGAGCGATCCGCTCGAAGTACTTCTCCAGACCTGACGACGAGGTCTCCGGTGCCACTGCCGGCTCGTCACGATGCTCGTCCGGGTAGTGGTGGTCCATGGCGTTGCGGAGCATGCGCACGGCTTCGGCGCGCTGTTGCGAGACCGCTGCCGAGCTCACACCGAGGTCATCGGCGATCTCCTTGATGGGGCGTTCCTCGAAGTAGTGGTCCCTGATGATCTGGCGCTTGCGCTCCGGCAGAGATTCGATCGCCACCTCAAGGATTGCGCGCTCCTCGTCTGACGCCACGACGTCTTCGGGAAGCGGCATCGCAGACGCGACGTCGAACGCGCGGCCCTCGTCGAGATCGGTGAGCACGCGAGCGGCATCCGCGAGGCTCTGCGTGACCGCCGCCGGTGAACGATCGAGCTGCAGGGCGATCTCGGCGGAGGTCGGTGTCCTCCCGAGCTCCGCGCACAGCATCTCCCGGGTCTGGACCGCCTCCTTCGCCGCGGCACGCACCTTCTGCGGAGCCCAGTCCATCCGGCGCTGCTCGTCCTTGATCGCCCACGCCACGCGCAGCCGCGCGTAGTCGCTGAACGGCACGCCGAGATCGACCTTGTAGTCGTCGGCCGCCTTGACCAGCGCTTCGGCGCCGGCCGATGCGAGGTCGTCGCGAGAAATCTGCGTCACCCGTGCCTGCACGGAGCTCGCCAGAAATCGCACTAACGGAAGCGTCTCCACGACGAGTGCGTCGCGCTTCGCTGGTCCCATCCCCCCACTAGCCCTTCCAAGTCCGGAATGCACCCTCAGTGGTGCACACCCAAAACCACCCCCCGGCGGCTCAGAATTTGCATTCATGGACATGCTACGTGCGTTGGAGACGCAAAAAGTCCCGGGGGCGTCAACCCCCGGGACTTCTCGTTTACGTTTGGATTACGATCTCTTCTCCGCATCCGGCGATACCGACGGAATGCCGAGACCCTGGTTCGTCTCACGCGTGGCAGAGAACTTCAGGACGGCGTAGTCGCGCACCTCGTCGTCCTCTTTCTTGAAGCGAACCTGGTGGCCCTTGTGCACCTGGGGGTAGAACTTCCCGAAACCGGTCAGCGTGACACTCACGCCTCGGCCCGCGAGCTCCTTGATCTCGTCGAAGATCGCGTCGTAGACCTGGTTCGTGATCTTCAGGGGCACGCCAGCTCGTCGTCCAACGCGCATGACGAACTCGCGCTTGCTGATGCGCTCAGCGTCGCTCTTGCGGTTCGACCTCTGCTTGGCCTCGGAGGCTTCTTCGATCGCTGCGCTCATGGGCTCACCGTCCTTGATTTAGCCCCGAGGGGCAATGTGTCGTGCCCCGGTCCGATTGCCCTCAGACCGAGGCCTCTGATTTCCTGCGCCGACACTGAATCTGCTACAGACCAGCCTCGTACTCATCAGAGGATAGGGGTTCTTCCTTGGTAAACGTGGTGACTGTCCGTTTTGTCTGCTTTTGCGTAGTATTTCGCGCCGACTCGTTGCGTGCGGCGTGCAGCTCCGCGTTCAGCACACGCTCTCCGATACCCACCGCCGGCATCGCTGCCTGAGAGACGAGCCCTCGGGCGCTCAGGCCCTCGCGCGTCTCCTGGCGGCGACTCTCCGAGGCTTCGCGACCCCTCCGCCACTTCTCGCGGTCCTCGTCGGTGACGAAGCCCAGCATGGACGACAGCTCATTCTCGCTGGGGAAACCCAAGATGCCCATGTCCACCCCTCCTATGTTCTGCGCCCGGCGGTACCGGGTCGGTTTTTGCTCGTATATGAGCAAGTCTATACGGTGAGACCGTCAGCCCAGCTCGAAGTCGACGTCTTGCAGGGGCGCCGCGTCGTCCTTGCCGATCCCCATGATCGAACCGGTCTGCACCTCGTTGTAGTGCTGGTTGACGCGCGCTCGACGGATCTTCGCGACAGCCATCCGTCGACGAGCCGAATCCGCCTCCGACTCGACCTCCGGGCCCGAGGGCTGCAGTGCGCCGGCGGCGGGGAGAAGAGCCGCTCGACCCCGTCCCGGCCCGATCGAGTCGAGGTTGGCGATCTCAACGTCGATGATGTCGTCGTCGGAACCGACCTCGTCGGCCGGCAGGAGGTCACCCTCGTACACCGGCTGCTCGAGACGTCCCCTGCGCGCGGGGCGTCGAGGCGCGCTGCTCGGACGCGTGCGTTCCGCCCCCTGCGGGGCTGGGCGCGTGGGGCGGCCCCGCCGATCGTCGTCGACCACCTCGGCGTCCACGATGTCCTCTGCGGTGGGCGCGGCTCCCGATGAGCCGGACGATGCGGTGAAGTGCTCGAAGTTCTCGGGAGCTGCGGCCCCCGAACCGCGCGCGGCGTTGGCGCCCATGTTCTTGAAGCGTGCAATGTCCTCGGCGACCTTCTCCTGCCAGTTCTCGCCGTACTGGGCGACCCACGATGCTGCAAGATCGGGCTTGAACAGCTGCATCATCTCCACGGCGTCGACGTACGCGGACGAGTATGCGAAATGCTGTTGCTCGGCGCTCAGGCCGTCGTCCTTCATGGACGAGAACATCGTCCTCGCCTTTCCGAACCGTCGCCGCGCGTCGGTGTCGCTCAGCTCGTCGACGACGTCCGGGTACTCGCCGGCTGACGCCGCGACGACGTACTGCGTGAGGACGTCGTTCATCTCGGCCGCGGTCGAGGTCGCCGCCATCTCGGTGGCCAGGATCTCCGTGACCGCGGTCATGTGCTCATCCGGGCTCATCTTCGGGCGCACGCTGAACGAGCCGCTCGAGATGGTCTTCCCCTCGAAGCCGTCCACGAAGTCTCCGGTCCAGACAAGGCGCGGCTCCATGGTCACCGCGTCGTATACCTCGCGCGGCTCGCTCTTCGCGAAACGACCGTGCCCCAGCTCGTTGAAGACGCTCGCCAGGCCTGGCTCGCGCTCGAGACGCTGACCAACGACCACACGCATCGCGCGTGATACCTGCTCCGGGGCGATGCCATCCGCCTCAGCGAAGCCGTAGAGGTTGGCCAGGGCCGACACGTACCGATCGTTGACGGCGCTGGCATCCGCACCCGGTCGACGCATGTCGGCGTACGCGGCCTCAGCCAAGGCGACCTCCGTCATCGCCGCACTCTCGGCGGTGAACGGAAGGCGATGACCTCTCTCGGCGAACTCGATGCGCTCGAGGCGTCGACGCCAGCGACCACCAAGCTTCTCCTCCTTGCCCTTGCTGGCCAGCTTGTCGAAACGACTCCGGGCCTTGTCGTCCTTCTTCGCCTCCTGGCGATCGATCTTCTCGCGGATCGCGGGCCCGATCCCGTCCACGAACGAACCCAGCTGCGCGCGGAAGTCGGGCGACATCGCCCACATCGACGCGGCCATGCCGAGCGTGGCCACGATGTTCTGACCAGATAGGCCCTGCTTGAGTGGGCCGACGCACTGCAGGACCATCATCGAGGCGTAGACCTGGTGCAGGCCGGAGAGCTGCTGTCGCTGGTCGGCGGGACTCTGATTCTGCTCGAGGATCCCGCTCGCGCGCAGGCTCTCCATGTACGCCTCGCCGGCCCGAGCGGTGGACAGGCGGAGCCGCGCGATGGGGTCCATCCGCGCCTCGCGCTCCAGCCGAGCGCGCTCCGCACTCTGCTGTCGTTGGGTGGCCTCGTCGTCGCGGCGGCGCTGCTCGTCGTCCCGGCGTCGATCGCGCCCCGCCTGCCGCGCGCGTGCGCGGGAGTCGGCGCTGCCGCGAGCGAAGCGACGCTCATCGGCTGGGGCGGTGAAGAAGCTGTCCCAGGCGCCGTTCAGGCGGACGTTGCGCACGGATGCCGCAACGGACTCCGCTCCACCGCGAGCTCTTGCACGCAGCCGCTCCCCCAGGGATGTGGCGTCGACGACCTCGACATCGATGACGTCGTCGTCGAGGATCGTCCCACCGGGTGCATCCCGGACGTCGTACATCGGGATGTTCAGGTTGCGCCTCGGCTCGGCCATCGCTGTTCCTCTGCTTCATGTGGCGACGGGGTGTCGCTGCGAGTTCTGGCGAGCCGGATGCCCAATGAGGGGCCCCGGAATCGCTCGTTTCTGAGGCGATTCTACAGATCAATTGGTTTTCGTGCGGAAAACGACGTACGATCCCAACCGTGGATTTCCTGCCACGACAAAAGAACCCCACCCCTTGCCCGGGGTGGGGTTCTTTCATTCACGCCGTCAGAGCTGGTAACTCTCCGCCGCAGTTTCCTCGATGGTCTGCTCGCTCAGCTCGGGACGCAGCTTCGGTCGCGGGGCACGGACGGTGGTGGCCACCGGGGACATGCGACCAGCGCCCCGGGCGCGGGCCCGGGAGTCGTGCTCGGCGAGCACATCGCGGTTGACCAGCGGCTTCACCGTCGGCACCTCGACCTCGAACCCTGCCTCGGTTGCCTTCTCCCACTCGGCGATCGCACGCTGGTTTGCGCGGATCGCGTAGGGAGCGAAGTGACCGTTCTCCGATCCGGCGAAGATGTTCTCGCGCTTCTCTGCGGCCGCCAGGACGTCGGTGAAGGTGCCGCCGTAGGCCAGGCGGTCCATCGTGGATCCCGCGACGTCGAACGCCGCCGACTCGGTGTCCTCGATGTCGATGATCCGACCGTCAGGTCCGGTGAGCGCCGCCGTCACCTTTTCGACGTTCTCCGCGTTCACCGAGACGTTCAGTCCGTCCTTCGCGGTGTACAGCTCGACGAACTGCGTCTTCCACGTCTCGGCGTCCGCCTGGACCTCTTTGCCATTGTTGTCGCGCACGACGGCCCACTCGCGACCACCGTCCTCGCTGGTGACCACCTCGAGCTTGCGACCCTTCCACAGTGCGCGTGCGGGCCCCATCAGCATGTTGTACTTCTGGCGAGCCTCCTCCGGGTCGTGCTTGGCCTGCAGGACGGACTGCGTCACCGGGTAGGTGAGCTCGAGCACCGCCTTCAGCTCCACGTTTCGCAGCGCCTTCACGCCGCGCTGCGAGAACGCGCCGGCGATACCGGTGCCGTGGGACTTCACGGCGGTCGCCATCATGACGCCCTCGTCCTCTTCCCGGGTGTGCTGGGTGTCGCCGAGGTCCGCCATCGTGTCGGGGTCGACCCCGAGGTGGCGGCAGTAGTCTCCGATCTTCGACATCGACCCCTTGGCGCCGGTGTCGATGCACGCCTCGATCACGCTCTTCACGTGATCACCGGCGTCCCCGAAGCGCAGCGTGGCATCGCCGAACTGGCTCTGCATCGCTTCTCGGTAGTACTCCGACAGGTCGCCGACCAGCGCGTGACGCTGCTCCCACGCGGCGAAGTTGTCGATCTCGCCCTCGTCGAGGTCGACCTGGATGTCGTTCGCGCGGGTGCGCGCCCGCACGAAGCGACCGGTGAGGGCGGGGTCGACGTGCTGCGACACCTTCACGTCGAGAGAGTCCTGCATCGCGAGGGGGTGGAGGCCGTCGTCGCCGACCTGGCCCAGATCGAGCAGGTTCGCCTCGATCGTCAGCTTCTCCAGTGCCTGCTGGCGCGCGGCGTCGCTGGTCAGGCGCACCACGGCCACCGAGTCGCCGTCGAAGTCGCCGTCGAAGGACTTGTCCATCACAGGGTTGATGGCAACACCGGTGAGTCGCTCGTCGATCTTCACCCGCATGTAACGGACGCCGGCGTCGCGCAGCACCGGGTCGCGCCAGATGAGCGCGTAGTCGTTGTCCTGGAAGCCGAGGGCCTCCGCCATCGCCGGCCCGATTGCGACCTGGTCGATGTCCAGACGAGGGTCGCTCGTCCAGACGGCGGTCGCCGAGTTCGGCAGCCGCGAGGACATCAGGCCCTCCTTGAAGATGTTCCGACGACCCGAGAAGCGCTTCTGCTTCAGGTCCTCGGTGATCGTGTCGAAGGCGGCCTGCGCGCGCCGCGGGCTCTCCGCGATCGTGTCCTCGAGCGCGCTCAGGCGCTGCGGGGTGAGGACCGGCCGGTTCGCTTCCAACTCCGCCTTGGCCGCGCGGTACCGGCAGGCCATTTCGTGCACCGCCAGGTACTGGTTGGTGTAGTCGTGAGCGGTGCTCTGGCCGTCACTGAGATCCTGACCGCTGCGCAGGTGCGAGCTCATGACCGGCAGCTTCCAGGAGGAGTCGCTGGCCGTCGGGATGCGGTTGCCGGTCGGGAATCGCAGCGGGAACGGGATCTCGAGGTCACCACCGCGGTCGCCGATGAGCTTGCCGAAGTCCGCCTTCATCTTGTTGGCGTTCAGGGTGCCCCGGGTCGTGAGAATCAGCTCGGGCATCGGGAACAGTCGGCGCTCCGAGCCCTCAGCCATGTCGTCGTAGCCCACGCGCATCGTGCCGTCCGGTTCGACGTCCAGCCCCATCACCACGAGCATCTCGCGGAAGTTCGCGATCGCGGGATTGTTGGGCCCGTAGAACTCCGCCATCACCTGATCGGCGCCCTGCGACCCCAGCGCCCACGCCAGCTGGCTGGATGCCTTGCGGCCGCGGCCTTCGCGAAGAGCCGCCTCGTCGTAGACGCGTGTTCCGCGTTCGACGTCCTTGTGGGTGACCACGAGGCGCATCTTGCCCATGGTGTCGCGGGTGACGCCCTTGCCCGGCAGCGTCAGGTCGGCGGGCTCCTCCATCAGCTCGCGCGCCGTTCCGCCGTTGAAGCGAGACACCGCCGAGAACGGGCTCATCACGACGTCGAGGTCGCGGTTGGCGGAGAACACCTCGACCGCGGTGGCCATGCTCGTGTCGTCCAGGTCGTAATCCTGGCCGGCCACGGCGTCGGGGTCGACGACGAGAGAGATGACGCCCTTGTTGCCGTGCATGTCGCTGAGCTTGTCGCCGGGAACCAGCGAGCGAAGCCCTCCGTCCGCGCCGCGGATCGCGTGCTTCTCGGCGAAGCTCTTGCTGACCACCATCGGGTCATCAGCCGTCCATCCGCCGAACGTCATCATGGCCACACCGACCGGCTCGGTCACGGCGGCCGCGTTGAGCAGGTTGGACGCCGACATCTGCTGGCGGTCATACGGGTCGTACTTCATCCACTCCGTCTCGGGGAGCTTCATCAGAGGCGTGCGGTCCGCGGGGTCTGCGCTGGGGATGATCTGCCCCGTCTTACCGTCGACGCGCGCGCCGTCGACGAGGTAGCGCGTGATGCCCTGGTAGACGGCTCCGTTGGTCATCACCGGGTCGAAGTAGCCGTCACCCTCCGAGGTCATGATCGCCATGTTCCGCCCGCCCGTGAGGATCCACGGGTCGAAGCGGTTGTCGTTGGCGGGGTCGGCGGCGTGTGATGCGTTCTCCGCCCGCCACGCGGCGTGCACGGTGGAGCCCGAGGCGATCTCGCTGGGGTAGCGGATGCGTCGCGCCTCCGTGGCCAGGATGGCGTCGACGACGTGCTGCTCGAGCCCTTCCTCGGCCGCGCGGGCGATGTAGTCGACGTCGTGGCGCACGTCGTAGAGACGGCGGTACACGCCGTTCAGCGACGTGGGCTCGCCGACCTCGGTGCGCATCACGAGCATGTCGTTGGCCACCTGGTAGTCGATCTGGTCGGCCATGATCTGCTCGTAGCCGCGCAGGAGCGTGCGCTCTTCGACGCTGCGGTCTTCGCCCGCGCGCTGGGAGGCGATGCGCGCCTCGTAGCCGGGGACGAAGAGGTAGTTCTCTCCGCTGGCGAAGCGGGTGACGACTTCACCGTGCTCGCCTCGACCGAAGAGCTGACCGATCTCGCCCTGGACCTTCTCGACGTCGCCGGTGCGGCTCAGGCGCTCCGCTTCCCATCGCGCGATGCCCTGGTGATCGATCGTGACCTGGATCTGGCGGCCACCGTTTCGCTCGATGGCGTATCCGATGGCGGATCCCATCTTCACCACGAAGGGGTCCGGGTGGCTGTTGGGCTCGACGGCCGTGGAGGCATCGAACTGGATCAGGCGGTCTTTGATCGACTGGGCGTTGAAGCTCGAGCCCATCATGTCGTCACCGCTGATGCCGGTCACCCGCAACGCCGCGATGATGTCGGCGTTGTTGCGCCAGGTGCCGAACTCGCTGGTCATGTGCTGAGCCACGCGCACGGGGTCGAAGCGCCGCGTCACCGTGGTGTCGGCGAGCTCCACCTCGTGCTGCTCGAAGGTGCCGAGGAGCTCGTCGACGACGTCGGCCGCGTGATCGCGCACCTTCTGCTCGGGAGAGCCCACGTAGGCCAGTTCACCCACGAGCATGTCGTGGGTGGCGCGCGCGGCGTCGGTGTCGACCTGAAGCTCGCCGATGACGCCGACCTTGGCGAGGTAGTCCTCCTCCGTGGCGCCCGAGCGCAGCAACGTGGTCTGGGCGCCGCGGAGCACCTCCCAGTACGAACGCTGGATCGCGGCGACCTCCGGCTCCCCGCTGAACTCAGGGAACCACTCCCCCAGCTCGGCGGCTTCGGCGTGGTCCGCGTGTTCGGCGATCAGGCGGTCGACCTCGAGGGCTGCTGCGAAGTTCTCGCGAGCGGTGTCGATCGACTCGCGGAGGTACTGCTCACCGCGCTCGGCGTCGACGAAGAACTGCGCCGTGGCGGTGCGGGACTGCGCGGACCGGCGGATGAGCACCTTGGCGCCCGGCTCGGGGATCTGGCCGTCGATGACGAGGTCGCCGTACACGGCCGTCCACATGCGGTCGTTCTTGGCGTAGTAGGAGTCCTGCACCTCGACTGGGACGCGTCGGCCCTGGGTGCGATCCCACTCCGACTCGGGGTGGCTGCGCACCTCGCCGACGAGGCCCTTGCCGTCGGCGCGCGGGACCGGCTGGCCCTGGGCGATGCGCAGAAGCGAGACCGCTTCAGCCGGCGTCGGAACGTAGGGAATCGTCTTCTGCGACCGACCGTCCTTGACGTTCGTGGAGAAGTACGTGGCCACGCCGTCGTCGTACACGCGCCCGACGAAGTGCTCGAGCTCGCGCGGCTCGGTCAGGCGCACGGAGAGCTTCGTGCCGTTGATCTCGGCCTTGATCTGGCCGGGGTTGCGGTCGCGCTTAACCGTGTAGGGGACGCCGCGATCGCGAAGGTCGTCCAGGATGGCGGATGAGCGCTCGAGCGCCTCGGCCGTCATGAACCGGCGCGGGTTGATCTGGCCGTCCTGACCGCGGGCTCCATCGATCACCCAGTCGCGGACGATGCGGTACTCCTGCTCGCTCATGCGACCCATGAGCTCGGTCATGCCGCTAGCGTCGTCGACGCTGTACGCGTCCCCCGCCTCGATCGCCTGACCGTCCTCGTCCAGCATCTGCAGGTGGAGGTCCTGGGTGCGCAGCTCACTGATCTGCGCGGCGCTCCCCCCGGCGAGCTCGGTGACGTCGTGTCCGAGCACGTAGAGCACGCGGGAGCCAGCCTGCTTGACGGTGCTGCGCACGGCCCAGCGAGGGTCGTAGGGCGAGATCGGCAGGCGGGGGCCGGCCTTGCCCGGCTGGGGCTGAATGATCTCGTTGTCGGCCCCGCGACGAGCGAATCCGGCCATGTCGAAGAACGACGCCTGCATCTGCAGGTAGGCGGGCGAGGTGCTGCTGGCGTCGAGGAAGACCCCGGGGTATCCCGGGACGTTCTCGGACATCGTCTTCTCGATCGCGGCGAGCACCGGTGGGATGCCGAGGTCGAGGTCGTTCATCGAGCGGTTCTCCGCGTTCAGCGCCTGCTCGACCTTCGCACGCAGGGAGCGGGCGGCCGAGACCATGATGGTCTTGCCCGTCGCCCCCTGCGTGCGTTCGATCGTCTGCTGGAAGAGATGCTCGTACAGGTATCGACGCATACCTGCGCTTCGAGGGTCCATGGTCATGGGCTTTCCCCTTCGTTCAGGCTGGTCCAGCCAGCCTCGGTGAGTGATCCTCCCAGCGTAGTAGCGGGGGCGGACATTTTCACTCAAAAACGAGAGAAAAACGCATATTTACGGGGTTAACCTTTCACTCGTTCCGATCCCGCATCGCGAGCATCATCGCCCGATCGAATTCGCCGCTGGCGATGCCCGACCAGCTGTCGAGCGACGCCAGGAACTCGTAGAACTCAGGCGTCACGTGGTAGCCGCCGAGCGTGGCGATCTCGTCCTCGGCATAGACCCCCGACGTCTCCTCTTTCGCGGCGCGATTGAGCTGGCGCAGCGCGTCGGATTCATCGAGCGCGTCGATGTAGAGGGTTCCCCCGTCGGAGGACCGCAGCGAGCCTCCCGCGCCGACGCTGAAGTGTGCCGCGTCGCGCTCCATGTAGGCCCGTGCCGCCTTGTAGGCCTCCACGATCTCCCGGTCGAGGGTGTTGCGCAGGGCGGTGCCGTCCGCGCTGACGAGCATCTCGCGGCTGATGTGCGCGCCGGCGTAGCGAAGCTCCTGACGACCGGCGGCCGCGGCTTGGGCGACCTGGGTGGCTTCGATGACTTCGTGATTCACTTCCCAGTCGTCGTGGTCGTAGAAGCCAGCGGGGGCATCGTCGAGGTCGACCTCGTCGGCGATCACGCCGTACTCGTCGGCAATGGTCTCGCGCAGTGACACGTCGACGAGCTGCATCACCTCCTCGCTGTAGACGTCGGGGTCCAGGCGAGCGATGTCGACGTCGGCGTAGTCGTATGCGGCCTGGTAGACCGACTTGCAATCGAGGGCGTTCTCCGCCTGGAGCATGCGCTTGGCCAGCATCTTCTCGAAGTCGGGCTGGTTCAGGCGCACGTCGAACTCGAGCGCCGAGCTCAGCGTCGGGATCGTCTGCAGGGTGTACTCGTGGCCCGGGTGCACGATGGTGTCCTTGAGCAGGCGGTAGGACATCGGCAGGCCCGTCTCGTTGCGGTTCCACACCGGGGAGTCGCCGGCGCGGAAGACCATGCTGTTGCGCTCGGAGATGTAGGCCATGTCGTTGTACGAGATGACGGGCTCTTCCTTCGTCGTCATCGTGTACGAGACCTTGCCCTCGACGTTGAGGCTCTTGACCACGCGCTCGGTGTCCTTCGTCACCGTCTTCGAGTCGCGGTATCCGACGTGGCGGGTGCCGGACATCTTGGACAGGGTGTCGATCATGGAGTCGTCCGTCGACTTCAGGAACACGATGTTCGAGGTGTTCCCCTGCACGATCTTGTCGACCGACTCCCCGTAGACGTCCCGCAGCTGCTGCAGCGTCTGCAGGATGATCGTGAACTGCTGGTCCTGCCCGAGCCCGATTGACAGCATCGTCTCGAAGCCGGAGATTCCGTGGCCCTCGGACTGAAGGTTGCCGAGCTCGTCCAGCATGAACCGCGTCTTGTAGAGCGGTTTCTGGTCCTTCTTCGTCATGTAGGACTTGTCGAAGTTCAGGTCCACGAGCTGCTTGACGAGGATGAGGATGAGCTTGGCGTACTTCATCAGGTGGGGCGGCGTCACCAGGAAGACGGCCTTCGGCTTCTCGCTGTAGCGCACCATCGTGGAGGTGATCGCCATCGCGTCAGCCCACTCCTTCTCGGGCATGCCGAAGGTGATGTTGGTCAGACGCTCCTGGCGGTACGTGGTGTGGCCGGGGGCGTACGTCATCTTCCCGTCGGCATCCGCGCCGTTCTCGCGCAGTTCGACGAGGATGCCGTTCTTGACGATCTTGTCGTTGGAGATCGGGTCGGTGATGTAGTACTTGCCGTTGAGGGAGGTCTGGTACTCCTTCGTGAACCGGAAGTAGAAGGTGCGATTGAGGATGCCGGTCGCCGGGTCCATCACGCGCATGCGCAGGTAGGCGACGTCCGTGGCGAACTTGCCCTTGAAGTAGTAGCGCGCCCAGCCCTCTCGAGACACGATGTCTTCGTGCGCGAAGTCGGCGCCGAGGTCGTCGGTGAATCCGGCATCCGCGAAGGCGTCCCACTTCACCTGCAGGCCGACGAGGTGGTTGCGCTTGAGGAAGTTCATCCCGAACCGCACTCCCATGCGCCGAGGGAAGGACAATCCGCCGAGGTCGGTGTTCTGCGAAGGTGCCCCGGAGGTGAGGGTGGAGATCGTGGGGTCGGTGAAGAACGACATGGCCGTGATCGCGATGCCGTAGACGCTGGCGAGCATCTTCTCCGCGGCGCCCATCGCACGAAGGGCGTTGTCGGCGTTGCTCACCAGTGTGCGCATCGAGTTGCGTGGGAGTCCCGCGGTGGCGTTGAAGAAGAGCGTCAGCATGTCGAGCTCGTCCTTGTCCTCCCAGAGGAACGCCTTCTTCATCGCGACGTCGCGCTCCTCCTCGTACGCGTCCGCATCGAAGTCCTCACCCTGGGGGTCGCCGAACTCACCCTGCTTGGCGCGCGCCTCGAGGGCCTTCAGGGGGTTCTTCACCTTCTTGGCGGTCAGCTGAACGAACAGCTGGTAGCAGTTGTAGAGCGTCACCTTGCCCCACAGGTCGTCCAGGCGCTTCTCGAGCACGGTCGGATCCATGTTGGTGCGGGCAGCGTGCGCGCGCAGCTCACGCTCTTCCTCTAGGTAGTAGTCGATCAGGCCGTAGGCGGCACGCTTGAAGGCGTTGTTGGCGGCGTTCGGCCAGACGGGGTCTTCGCCGCCGTCGAGGGGGAAGAAGACGTCCGCGATGTTCTCGACGTACAGGGCGCACTTCGGAGAGTCGCCCTCGCGCGCGGCATCCGCGGCCATGCCGAGCGGGTTGTAGATGTCCGTCTTCATCGCGTTGATGAGGTTGAACTGCACCACCTGGAAGCCGCGCATCGTGGCGGGCACGTAGTTCTTGACCAGCAGTTCGCCCTTGGGATCGTTGATGACGAGGTTGCTGGGGTTGCGTTCGCGCAGCCACATGTCGATGACGGGCTCGATGTACGTCTGACCCTTTCCGCCTCGGGTGATGGCCAGGACCATCGTGTTCACCGGAGCGGTGTCGACGATGTAGGCGCCCCCGGGCCGCTGCACCTCGTACTCGGGCAGCACCCAGTCGGCGTTGATCATGTCGGCGACGGTCTTGTGCGTGCCGAGCTTGCTGCGGTCGGAGCCGTCGCCGTTGTACGGCACCGTGGTCGCGTCGAACTTGCGACGGAATTTCTTGTCCTTCGGGACGCCGGACGTCTCGAACAGGGCGTCACCGAACTCCTCGTCGATCATCGGTGCGCGCGTCGTGATGACCTGGTCGTTCTCGTCGACGAGGAGCTCGCCTTTGAGGTATTCGATGTCGCCGTCCTCGTCGAGGATGTCACTCTCGGCCCGGACCGACGTGTCGATCTTTTTCAGGCCCTTGTTGGTGAGCATGACATGGCTGATCATCGAGCTGAAGCTCACGGACGAGTGTGCGCCGGCGTCGGGGAACCAGTCGAATTTGCGCACGATCTCGTCGGGAAGAGCGATGTGCTGGTCGCCGGTGTGCTGGTTGATGTCGCTGGTGTCGTTCATCAGGTTCTGCGCGTCGAGGTTGCGCATGAGGATCGAGTGCACGATCCCGAAGACGCCGAAGGAGAGCAGCAGCGTCAGCAGCACCTTCCACCAGGCGAGGTTGCCGAGCTCGCCGACGAAGGGGTTCGTGCCCGACGCCGGCGTCGCACCCGCGACGGGCTCGGTCTCGGGGGTGCCGTGTCGCTCTTCGAGCCACCAGGTGGGCGGGTTGTCGGCAGCTTCGACCATCGTGTCGTAGCAGGGTGCGCCCTCGAGCGGCGTGCCGTCTGCGTCGAGGATCTGGTAGCAGTGGAACACCGTCGAGCCGTCCACCTGCACGAGCTGATAGAACTCACTCGGCGCCTTCGGCCCGTCTCCGGGGCTGATGAACCCCATGAACAAGCCAGCGACGGAGAGGACCAGCCACAGCAGGGCCGCGGTGATCAGCGCCACGATCGTCGCGGCAATCGTGCGACCGGTTTTGGTCTGCAGCGGGTCGATCCGACCACGATCGAGTTGCTGGGTCTCGTAGACGTCCCGGTTGCGAAGCGTCTCGCTGGCCTCCCGGCCTCGGAGCTTGTCCCAGTTCGTTGCCCGCGGGTTCGGGGTCTTCTTCGCCATGTGGTGCTCCCTGCGTCTCCTCGCGCTGGGGCGAGGGTGAGTCTGTGTCGGTGCGAGAACGGGGCGCGCAGCCGCTGTGGCCACGCGCCCCGTCTGCTTTGGCGGTGCGATCGGTGAGATCAGGAAAGGGCCGACCGCACCACCGGTCTAGGGGGCCAGAACGGCAGCCTGGTTGAGGGCGAAGACGAATCCGCAGATGCCGCCGATCGCGACCCCGGATCCACCGAGCACCACGCACATGAGCGCGAAGATGCGGTTCGAGCGCTTGTGGTCCTTGCGCGTGCGCTTCAGCTCCGACTCGACGCTCGATCGGGCCGAACTGAGCTCGGCGATCTTCGCCTCGTACGACTTCTTGATCGAGTCGCTGAGTTCGGCAAGCTGGCGCTGGGATGCCTCGAGCAGGGCCGCGCCGGAGGTCACCCGGTCGCGCTCGAGGTTGAGGCTCGCCTCGTACTCGGCGCGTCGGGATTCGAGCTGCGCGTGACCCTCTTCCCGGACCAGGCGAAGCTGCGTCAGCAGTTCCGCTTCCCGGCCGGCGTGATCCTCGCGCACGCGCGCCAGCTCGGCAGCCTGCTCGCTCTTCAGCACCTCGACGGCGTTGGAGCGGCTCAGCTGGTCTGCCAGCACCATCGCGCGAGCGATGTCTTCCTTGCGATTCTCGTCGAGGAAGGTGGACAGCTTCGCGTTCCACGCCGACAGCAGCAGGCGCTCACGCTCGCGCTGTTCCGCCTGCACCTCGCGGAGGTGCTCGAAGATCCGGTTCGTGCCGAGATCCATGCGGACGCTGGCGTCCTTCCGGCGCATCTCGAGCACGGTGCTCTTGGCGTGGGAGTACTGCTCCTCGTGCTGACGATCCAGGTCGAGGCTCAGGTCCGCGATGTCGCGTTCGAGCTTCGGGCGGTGCTTGTCCTCGTAGTTGGCCCGTGCGTGCGCCGCGGCCTGGTCGGCGCGGGTCTGAGCGGCAGCCTCGAAGTTCGCGACGAGCTCGTTGCGACGGTCGGCCAGCTGCTGGCCGGAGTTGGCGCGGTTGGCGTCGAAGTCGTCACGGGCCCCGGTCAGAAGCGCGGAGTACTGCGACTCCGGGTTCTCCGTCGAGACGAAAGCCATCGTCTTCTCCACGTGCAGGGCCATCGTCTCGACGTACAGCTCGCGCAGCTCGTCGACGTTGCCCTGGTGAAGGTGCGCGAGCTCGGCGTTGGCCTGTCGGCTCAGCTGGGCCATCTGGGTCGTGAGCCAGTCAGACTGCTCGGAGGGTACGTCGAACGCGATCGGTTCGGCCGAGGTGTTGAAGACGCGCTCGAACTCGGCGAGGTCGACAACCAGGTCGAGGTCGTCACTGAGGAAGCGTCGAGCGATCGTGTCGCGAACCTCTTTCTCGTCGACGACCCGCTCGCGATTCTCCACGAGGTACTGCTCGTAGCCGTTGGTGGCGTCGTCGACGGCTTCCGCCTCCGCGGCCGCGTCGTCGTCGCTCCAGGTGAGTTCGACGGCCGGAACACCGCTCTCCGGATCGATGGTGGGAGCTGCGGCGACCTGCGCCTCGAACTGCTCGGCGTCGAAAGGCAGCTCCGGTTCCGCGTCGTCGTCGATCACACCGGTGGCGACGTCGTAGGAGAACTCCTCGAACGAGGGCTCGAGGTCGGGACCGTCCGACGGCTCGACGTCCGACAGCGGGTCGAAGTCCGTCGCGAACGCATCGGCGAGGGGGTCTGCTTCGAGCACGGCGGTGCTCGTCGTCGAGGTGCCGTTCTGCGCCCCCATCGCGGGAGCGCCCGAGACGATGCGGTCGAACTCGGAGGCGTTGCCGCCACCCCACGACCACACCTCGGGAAGCACCTGCTGCAGCGGGGTCTGCCCGGTGGAGATGGCGCGCACCTCAGCGAAGGTGGTCTTGCGATCGTTGATCGAATCGGCCTGCAGTTCGCCGTCTTCGCCGAGGCTGAAGGCGCACCAGTAGTAGGGCGCCTCGGTCAGCAGACGGAACTCGTCGAGGCGGTCGAGGGTCGCTGCGCTCGGGATGATCCCGAGGAAGTTGTCCTGCATCATCGCGGGGGTCGCGACGACTTCGATGCTCCCGGACTTGACGAGCTGGATGAACTGGCCCTTGTCGGCGTCGTTCTTGTTCTTGTCGCTGAGCCCGCCGATGTCGTCGGCCTGCAGCAGCAGACCGATCCACGACTTCCCGTTTGGAAGGGCGAAGGGCTCGTTGCGCTTGAGGGTGTCGACGGCGGCGCCGGAGGTCGTTTCGTTGATGACAGAGGCGACGCCCTGCACCTTCCGTTTGCGACCCGCGACCTTAGCGCTCTTCGTGCTGCGGAATGCCATGGAGAACGTCCTTTCCTGATCTTCTCAGGAACGAGCATAACACGCGGATATCCTCATCTTCGAGGAAAAAACGCGTCCCGGTCTACCCTAGCTGGCCGCGTATACGACGACCTTCGCGTCCGATTTCAGGGTCTTCTTGTCCTGCGATTTGAGGGTGCCATCGATCGCGACCTGCACCTTCGACTCACCCGGGTACGCGTTGACGAAGGCGGCCACGCGGGTCGCCACCTCGTCGGTGAGACGGCTGATCGCCGCGCGCGCGCCGCCGGCATTCGAATCGGTGTCCGCCTTGTCCTCGATCAGGTAGTCCACGACATGCGGGTGAATGAGCAGCCGCGTCCCGTGCTTCGTCAGGACGTCTTGCACGAAGTCGCGCAACTTCGCATTCACCACCAGGCGCTGGGTGTCGCGCGACAGGGGCTGGAATGGCACGATCTGGTCGATGCGACCGAGCAGCTCCGGCGGGAATCGGTTGTCGCCCTGGGTGGACGTGATCGCGCGACGGATCTCCTTCATCTTGTTCTCGAGCTGTTCGCCGGAGCCGGTGTCATCGACGTTGTACTGCGCGATCGTCTCGAAGATCTCCGCACCGGCGTTGGTCGTCAGCACGATGTAGGTGTTCAGGAAGGACACCTGGCGGCCGTTGGCGTCCGAGAGGCGCCCATCGTCGAGCACCTGCAGCAGCATCCGGGTCACCATCGGGGAGGCCTTCTCGACCTCGTCCAGCAGCAGAACGGCGTGGCTGGTGTGCCATACCCGGCTCGTGAGTTCGCGCCGGAACAGATCGAGCGAGTCGTCGCGCGCGTACTCGGTCATGTCGAAACGGATCAAGTGCTCGCGGGCGTCCCCGAACATCAGCTGCGCCAACTGCTTGGTCAGCTCGGACTTGCCGACACCGGTCGAACCGGTGAAGAGGAACGACGACGCCGGCTTGGTCTTGTCGTGGAGGTCTGCGACGCACAGCTGCAGGCGGTTCGCGACTGCGGAGGTCGCCAGGTGCTGACTGAAGACCTTCGTGTCCAGATCCGCCTTGATCTTGGCGGCATCCACGCGGAACGCGACGTTGACACCCATCGACTCGAGCAGGACGTCGGCGAGCAGGGTGCGGTCCATTCTGCGGTCGAATTCGCGGTGCCACCCGACCATCGAGTCGAGCACGCTGATCGATTTGCGCGGCTGCGTCGCCGCGGGAACGTACCGCTCGGTGTACTCGTAAATGAGGTCGTAAACCCGGTCGTCGTAGACCTCGTCGGCCACGCCGTACTTCACCGCCATGCCCTTCAAGATGTTCACCGTGGTGACGCGGTCCGGCGGGTTGACGATGATGCGCTGGAGACGCTCCACGAGCGGCTGATTCGGCTTCACGAAGGAGTCGAACTCCTCCTCGGTGGTCGCCGCGATTAGCCGGATGCCGCGCGCCCCGGAAGCCGCCAGGGCGGGCTTCAGGGCTTCGACGGCGGCCGGACTCAGCTGGACGAGCTGGTGGAACTCGTCCATGAACAGGACGAGCCCGCGCGATTCGGTGACGCTGTATAGCTCGGCCTCGGTGAAGAGCTTGTTTACGGCGCCGGCCATCGCGTCCTTGCTCGGCGCGTTGGCGATCATGTCGGCGAGGTTGACCTCGAGGTACAGGCGGTCCGGGTCCTGTGTCATGACCGCCTGTACGAGAGCGGTCTTCCCGGCGCCGGCGGGGGCGAGGAGGATCGTGTTGCAGAGCTCGGGGCGCCGCATGGCCGCGCGTACCTGCATGATCTCGCGTTCGCGACCGATGATGTCGCGCACCGGGTTCCTGAGGGCCTGGCAGTACGCGCTGAGGGTGGGGTATGCGTCAACATTCAGGTCAGTCGCGGTCAGCATTAAGTCCTCGTTTTTCCTCGTAGACGAGTAAACTCTACCCGTATCTTGGGTGAGGAGTGCTGCTGGCGGGGCGTTGTCGCGACTAGTTGCTCGCGAAGAAGGTCCCGTCGGGTCGATGAATTCCTCCGCCTTCGGTGACGGCTACTGCAGCGATATCCACTACGGCTCCACTCTCGACGACAACGCCGCGGAAGCTGATGCGGCCCTCGTTTAGCACCTTTACGCCCTGTAGGCCCAGCCGCCCTCGACCATCGACAGTTGTGTGAGAGAAATCAACTTCACCGCTGCTTTCGAGCGTCGAATGGTCGATCTCCACGCTGCCCGCTTCGCTGACCACCATTCTTCTGAGATCCAAGAGGCTAGCTGTCTCGATTCTCGAATCGGACAAGTCGACGAAGCCGTTGTCGTAAACCGATGCCTTCCTGATGCGCATGCGCCCTTTATGCGTCACGCGTATCGCTCGAGCGAGGATGTTTCCTGCGTCAGCGATCGTGGAGTTCGAAATATCTACCCTCCCCCCACTAACGAGGAGATGCGTCAAATCCACCGTGGCGCGCCCCACTATCGCCGAAGAACGGAGGTTCATCCTTCCGCGTCCGACGACCAGCGCGTTCGCGAATAGTACGCGCCCTCTGCTGCTCACGGAAATTCCGGCGAGGTCGATATTTCCATCATGGGAAATGCGTGCGTCACGGAAGTCTAGGACTCCACTGTCACTGATCTGGGACCTGATGAGATCCACGGGGAAATCGATGTGCGCTCGAGAGAGATTGATGTGTCGATCGTGCCAGTGAGGAGAGCGCCCCCGCTGCAGGTGATTACGAATGACGGTGAAGCCAGCGTGTTTCACGGCGACCTCTTGGGGGGTTGTGCGCTGCGAGGCGTAGAAATCTTCAGGTTCCGTGTAATACGCTTCTTCCGCATCGAGGGGCAGGAGCATGTCGGCGGACCGCGGTGCGCGTAGGTATCCGGCAATTACCTCGATACATACCTGGACTTCGTCGGCATTTCCGAATGCGTCCCAATCGTCGGCAAGGGCTCCCAAAGCATATAGTGCGGCCTGTCTGTTTACGGCTGCCGAATCGCTGAGTAGCTGCACCGTCGTCACGAATCGTGCACGTAACGCCCGCTCCGTTTCCGTCTTGCGTTGATCCTCGACCTCGTCGATGCGAGCCTGCTCCCGAGCTCGATCGAGCTCAAGGCGCTGGCGATCGCGATCGGCGGCTTCCACTTCCTGGCGATGGCGGGCGAGACTCAGCCCGACCGTGACGACGGCGATGACCCCACCAAGCGCAAGGAGGACGAGATTCCCGGCCGTACCGAGCAGTTTTCCCTGGTCATCTACTGACGACCCCGGTATCCACTCGCCAAGTAACCACCTTGGTGCGTTGAGGACCGTGAAGAACGCCAGGAGGATGTAGAGCCCGGCGCAGATGGCGACGCGCCACCCATAGCCAATTCGCCTCCACCTGTTCACGGGCCACAAGAGCACCACCAACCATTTCGGTCGTGAGGTCTTGTCGCTATCGCCCGTTGGAGTCGTCTCAGAGGTCACAGCCTGATTATCCGGTTCTGACTCGACGAGTGGCCACCAGGCCACCTCTCCTGCGCGCGCGTCCGCTCAAGATCGGGGCCCTGCGGACCGTCGACGGGCGCTCCGCGTCGGGCGCGCGCGAGAAAGGGCCCCACCGTTCAGATGGGACCCTCGTCCTCGACGCGGAACGGCGGTCGGTCGAACCGCTGAGATGCCTACCGCCGCAGCTCGATGTCATCCTTTTCGACAGGCGCCATGACCGGCGTCTCTCCGAGCTCGGGGAACCGGCCGGCCGCCCCCGAGGCGAGCTCGAGATCACGCAGCTCCGGGAAGCGCTCCATCCGCGCGTCGACGTCACCCTGCGTGAAGCCCTCCTCGACCGACTCGGCGAGGCCGATCATCATGCCGACGGTGGAGGCTTCGTCCAGCTGTGATGACCGGACTGGCCCGCTCGATCCCCCCATCGCGGCTGCGTCGACGGCAACGCGGGCTGCGTTCGCCACGCTCCGTGCGTGCGATGCTCCTCGGCGGCGCCCGCCCTGGTCTTCCTTCTCGTGCGACTTGCGATCGCGGTCATATTCGATGGTCATCTCGTCACCTTCGTGTCAGGGGCGGGGCCCCGTGGGATCGCGCATGTTCGCGCCCTCAACGGACGAAGACCCCGCACCGAGGAACGAACCTCTGGTGCGGGGTCTTCGTGGGGTCTTAGCCGAGGGCGGGCTCGTCCGCGGCGGCGACGGGCGCTCCGGCTCCCACGAGAACGGGCTGCTCGACCGACGGGGTGTTGGCCTCCGCCTGAGCGGCCTCGTTGCGGGCTTCCTGAGCCTGCTGCTTGGCGAGCTTGGTGGCGTTCGTGACATCGAACTCGCGCTGGCGGATGGTCTTGCCGGCGGCGTCGGGCTGGACCGAGAACTCGGAGGGGACGAGGGTCTTGGTGTTCGCCACGACGCCCTCGTTGCCGCTGATCAGGTCGGCCTTGACACCGTAGATCTTGCCGACGACGGTGCCGTCCTGCATCGTGAGGTCGGTGACGTTGGCGCCGGCGGCCTCCTTGATGGACGCCATCTGCCCGGCCGAGTAGCGCGCCGAGTTGTTGTAGCCCGACGGGGACTTCTCGTCCTTCTTCGAGACGAGCGCGAGGGTGGCCTGGCCTGCAGCGCGGCGGTCCTCCGGGTGGATCCGGGCGTCGAGGTAGTGCGTGGTGACCTTGCCCTCGCCGTCCTTCGCGACGCGGTTGTCGTACGCGAGGATGACGAGTTCGACACCCTTCATCGAGCCGGGGCCGTAGGTGTCCTTGCGGAAGTTCGCCATGGTGTTCTCTCCTGTGCGTCGGGTCGGCGGCTCCCGCCGGGCCGACCAGTGTGGGTTTAGGTAACGCACCCGAGATGCCCCCTCGAGTGATCTGACTGTAGCATCAAAAATACTCGTACACGTGCAAAAGCGACGAATATGCGCACTCAGAGCCGTGTCAGTCCAGCTGCTCCCGCGGCGTCTGTACCGTGTGGTCGCCGTCGACGCCGAAGACCTGCTGTCTCGTGACGCGGTCGACTTCGGTGTCGAGCTGTTCGGCGAGGTTGGCCGTGATCTGCACGGTGCGGCTGCGACGGGTGATCGCGCGCTGGCGAGCCAGCTCCGCGACGTGGCTCGGCATCCGGGAACCGGGGTCAGCGGTGATCTCGTCTGCCAGCCTCACCATCGCCTGGATGTCCGATGCCGGCAGCTCTGCGATCGCCGCTTCCTGGTCGGTGTCCTCCAGGTAGGAGATGGCACCCTCCAGCGCGACAGCACGCGAACGCGCGGCGGCGGTGAAGGTCGCCAGGGTGCGCTTGCCGACCTCGACGTCTCGCGAGAAGTCGTATCGCATGTGGTGCAGATCGAGCCCCTTCACCTCATCGAAGGCGAACTCGGCGCCGGCGGTGATCGTGGCGGCATCGCGACCGGATGCCGGGTCGGCGAGGACCTCGAGCTGGAGACCCTGGCCCGCCAGTTGGACCCGGAGGTCGTCAACCATCCCTGCGTAAGTAGCGCGCATGCGCTGGACCCGCTCCTCAAGGGCGTCGAGGGACGCCTGGTCGCCCTTCGCCACCAGGCGGCCGCCGGACTGGCCGTAGATCTCGCGGCCGAGCGCCTCGGCATCCGAACCGTTCTTCATCCGGCGCAGGGACTGGTCGCGACGCATCGACTCGAGCGAGATGACTCTCTCGCCGTACTCCGCGACATCCTTCCACCCTCGATACCAGCTGTCGCTGGCGGGGACGAAGTTGAGGAAGCTGCGATACTTCGCCGCCACGCGGGCGTGATACCCCTCTTCCTCGAGGTAGTGCAGGTACACGGCGCGGGATGCCATGGAGGCACGCCCCTCGGCGTCGGCAGCCTCCCAGGCTCGAACCTGCTCGTGGTATTTCTCGCGCTGTTCGACGTGGTGCTCGAGTCGGGTCGCGAATGAACGCATTCGGAAGCCGAAGCCGACCAGGTCGTCGTCGCTGTCCTCCTGGTGTGCCCGTTGGGCGAGTTCTTCGTAGTCCATCCCCATCGCGTCCAGCATCGGGGTGCGCACCCGCAGTGCGTCCTCCGGGAGTTGGCGAAGCAGGGCGTAGACCGCGTTCACGCTTCGCTCCATAATCTTCTCCTCCCCCGTCGTGACCAGCTTCCGCCACTGGTCGACGCTGAGGGATTCAGAAGCGCGGCGGTGATCCGCGTACTCGCGGACTTCGCTCATCGCCTGGGCCATGGGCGAATTGGGCCGCCCGAGCACCTCTCGCACCAACTGGCGAACGATGCGGTTGGGCTTACGCATCGCCTGGTGGTTCGTGCCCGCGCGCCATAGCCGCCGATCTTCGGGGAGGCAGGCGATCAGGAATTGCGGGAGAGCCTCCCGGAGCATCTGCTGGTGCGCCCACCGTTTCACGTAGGTCGTGACGTTGCGGCGCTCGTATCCGACAGCGCTCGAGAGGTGCCGGACGGTCTGCTTCTCATCGAGCCACGCGTCGACGCCGCGGCGCAGGATGCTCTTCGCCCGGGCGCTGATCTTCCCCTTCTGCGTCCCGTCAGCGGCGAGAGAGCCGCGGCCGGCATCGACCATGGCGAGGTGGCAGTGGACATGCTCGGTGTCGACCTGGATCACGGCGACGTAGCGGAGGTCGTCGTAGAGCATCCGCCCCATGCGTCCGAGACCGTGCATGATCGCCAGGCGCATCTTCATCTGATCGATTTGGCCGCGGTAGTCGCCGCGCTTCTCACACACGAAGTCTTCGGGGATGATCTTGTGCTTGCGCAGGTACTCCTGGTCGAACGACAGCACCGTCTTCATGACCGTGTGCCCGCTGTCAAACAGCCCCTGAATATCGCGGCTCGCTGCCTGGAGACGATCGTGGGAGAGGGAGACAGAGTCGTAGCCGAACGCGACGCCGCCCTCTCCGCGGGCCTTGCTCATGCGGCGCTTCAGATCGCCCGGCGAGCGAACGTCGAGGCTCTCGGTCGCGCTCTCGCGCGCGAAATAGCGAAGGATGAGTTCGTCGGTGCGGTGGCGCCGGATCGGGGCGAGAGGCTCGGTCGCCATCTCGCGCGCCATGTAGCGCTCGATGTACTCGCCCGGCGTCCCCCCGCGGGTGCCCTTCTTCTTGCTCCCCGACGGCAGCGGCACGGAGAACTCGTTGACGATGATGACGCTCTGCTTCAGTCCCATGGGCTGTCCCTCAGATCGTGTGTTCGGTGATGAAGCGCGAAGGGGTTCGCCCCGGTGCTATCCCGGTGCGAACCCCTTCGGTCTCGGAGTCAGAGGCTCCGGTGGCTGTCGTCGCCGGCGTCGACGTCGGACGTCGTTGCCAGCTCGGCGCGTACTCGCGCAATGCGCTTTTCCTCGGCCCGCTCGTGCTCGCTGGCCAGCTCGAGCGGCGTGATCAGCGGCTGCAGCTCAGGGGACGGATCGCTCAGGGTGTAGTCGATGAAGCCGTCCGAGGTCAGGGGCACGCTCTCGGAGAAGGACGCCGCGCTGTCGAAGGTCTCGGTCTGTGCCGTGTCGTCGACGAACGCCGCCGAACCATCTCCCGGGTGCTCGCCGTACGCCTGGTCTCCCGAGGAATCCTGCGCCGCGTCATCTCCCTGCACGAGGTCCGACGCACTCGCGGTGAGGTCCTGGTCGGCGAGATGCTCTCCGCTCAACACGTGGTCGACCCCCGGGGCGACCCGCGAGAGATAGATGTCCCAGGCGCTGCTGTGCGAGGGGGCCGGCTCATCTTCGACCTGCTCGACGGCGGGCGCCTCCTGGCCCTCGATCTCGGAGATGAGGCGGGAGAAGATCCCGTCGGGCACCGTCGCGCGAGCGGAGTCGTGATCGAGCGAACGTCCCTCGCCGAGGTCGTCGAAAGCCCGATGCTCTTCGAAGACGACGTCGCTGAAGACGTCCAACGACTCCGCCCCGCGCTGCGGCTCGATGTCGAACGGTTCTGCCGCCTCGCGCTGCGCATCGACCTCCGAACTCACGTCCGCGAAGTACTGGGAGAGCTCGTGGCCACTGGTCGACTCCGTCAGGGCCATCTCGGACTGATCGCGCACCGTCATGAACACCAGCGGCGGCTGATCGAAATCGGCGGGCGGCACGATGAGGAAGTCCGCCTTCGCCGGGAGGGGCCAGGTGATCGCCGTCATCTCCGTCGGAACGGTGAATGCGCTCGAGAAGTAGCCCTTGCTCACCAAGCTCGCCAGCTGGTCCTGGTTAAAGTCGTAGAAGACATCGATCGTCGTCCCACCACCGCGCGTCATCGACAGCTCGGTGACGCCGTACGGCAGGTCCACCGAAGGCTTCACTTCGACGAGCTCGCCTCGAAGGTGGAGGTACGGGCGGTAGTTCTCCCCCACCTCCCCGTGGAGAAGCTCCACGAGCTCCATCTCCACGAATGTCTCGACCGGGACTGCATCGAGGGCGTCGGACTCGATCTGGGCATCGGCTGCGACGCGCGATGCCCAGGGGTCGGTCATTTTGAGTGCTGCGATCTTCATGGGTTGTCCTCGCTGTCTCAGGCGGTCGTGGTGCGGCGGGCTTTGGTGGCGATGCCGGCGGGAATGAGCTTGGTCATGACAGCGTCTTCGCTGCCGTATGCCCAGGTGCGCACACGCCAGATGAGGTCGCGGCGCAGCTGCCAGAGCTTGCGCATTACGACCCAGACCAGGCCGAACAGCAGTGCGAGCAGGAAGAGGGAGGGGGCGATCCACCCCGCGACGACGGTTTCGACGGGCATGTCCATCGTCACGCCCGAGCCATCCTTGATGAAGCCCAACGTGAGCGGGACCACACGGACGGCGGCGAAGAACGCGATCACATAGAAGGCGAAGATGAGTGCGGCGAGGCTCACCGCCTGAACCGACAGCACGATGGCCGCCGTCGCTGCCTTGCTCCGAGGTGCTCGCTTCGAGGGCCCGGTGCCGACGTGACGTTTCGCGCTGGTGTTCATTTCGTTCTCCTCGATGGGGGTAGCAGACTCATTTTCTGCTCATCTACGAACAATTCTAGCGGAAATCGGGGTTCCTGACTTGGGTGTCTGTATGTGCCGTCGTACCGTGGGTGTCGCCGGGATTTCGGGTATCTCGGCAGAACGTCGGGGCGCGTCCTTCACAGGGTGGGTGGTTCCCCCGCGAGGCGGACACCGCCTCCGCGCCTCGACCTCCACCTCCGTGCCGATACCCCTGTTGGTCGAGGGCAAGGGAACGCTCGCGTTCCCGCGGCAGCGCCTCAACGGGTGGTGAGAGGAGCCGCTGTCGCTGCGAATCCCGTGAGGTCGGAAACCTCGCCCGCGGGGTCGACAGAGACGAACACCGTCGCGATGTTGGTGGCGCTTCCGAGCCCATCGCTCGAGGTCGACGTCACGGGGATGAGAGCCATGTACGCGTAGACCGCCCCCTCGACGTTCAGCAGATTGACGCGAGCTGTACCGGAGCGGGAGTTGAGCCCGGCCGCGTCGATGAAGGCGTACTCGTTGCCTTCCGCATCGACGGTGATGGGGGCCGGAGGCAGGAAGGACGCCATGAAGGTGGAGGTCTCCTGGAGGCCGTATGCCCGCATGGTGCTTTCGCGCGCGTCCGAGTATTCGGCGTTGCTGGCCCACGTCATGGAGCGATCGGCGAGGTCTTGGATAACCTTCGTGTCGGCCGCGATCCGATCTGTCCGAGCGCCCAGGTCGGCGACGGTTGCCTCGGCGATCGCCGCATCCGCCACGCGTTCGAGCTCTGCGTTCTCGCCGGCGATCCGCGAGAGCGTCGCGGCGGCCTCCGCACGCTGCGCATTCTGGGAGACGATCGTCACTCCCGAGACGATGCCGACGACGACGAAAACCGCCGCGCCGACGGCGGGGAACATCAGCTTCTTCCACGCGGTCATGTCACTTCCTCGCCTTCTGCGGCTCGGTGGCGCTGTGGTCACCGAGAGTGGTTTTGCCGACCACCAGGTCGACGAAGAGCCGTCGATCCATGTCGTACGTTCCCTGTGCCCAGGCGTACAGGTCGCCGGTGGTGGGGTTCCGGTTCACCCAGGTGGCGACATACGTCCCGGAGTCTGCGGCGGGGTTGATCGCGGCGAGGGTCCATGAGGTCGTGTCGGGGTTGAGCACGGTCACGTCGTCATCGGCGAAGGCCACGAACCAGGGGAAGCGAGGGTCGATGCGCGTCTCCCCCAGGGCGTCCTCGCGATCTGCGGTGTAGGTCTCGGGCGCGAAGTACGGCGCGAGCGCCGACTGATGCTCGAGGGAGGCTTCATAGGCGAGCTGAGGGCCGGCATCGCCTGCCTCTTCGTCGTTGCCCGCGAAGAGAAGGCGCGCATACTGCTGCTGCAGCGAGGCGACCTCCGTCGCGACGTCGCGCACGGATGCGACCTGATCGGCGTAGCCGGACGCGGGATCCGTTCCGGTGGATTTGGCCAGGGCGTTCCGCTCTCCCTCGGCGGCGGCGATCTCTTGCTGCGTGATCAGCTGCTCGGCGGCAAAACTCTGCGAGGCGCTCGTGGTGGCCACGCAGATGACGGCTGCGGCAGCCAGGAAGGTCGCGCCCAGCACTGCCGGAATCGTCGCCCGCACGCGGCCCGCTCGAGCACGATCGTTTGCACGAGCCTCGATGCGCTCGATCACCTGTTCCGGGCGCACGGGATTCTCACGCCGGCGGCGGTTGGACTGCTGGCGTTCGGTGAACCACGCCTCGACGCTCTCGCGTGTGGCGCGATTGCTTTTCTGGTCTGTCATGGTGCCTCTGTTCGATCGTGCGGGGTATTGGTGGCAACGAGATAGCTCGCGTGGTCAATCGCTGATGCTCATGGCATGCACTTAGTGCAAATGAGACATGCGAGTGCAAGATAAAGACGGTTAGTGCAATCTGAGCGCGATTCCGACAACGGCCCGAATTACCCCACCCCGTAGTACTCCCAGTGCCAGGCCTCGAAGGGGCCCGATCCGCCAGGCTCCATGAATTTCGGGTGCACCCACCCGTACTTTCCGGCGTTCGCCTTGAGCCAGGCGTACTCGGGTGAGCCGAAGCCGATGACCGTGTGGTTTTTCTGGCCGATGTCGATGGCCAGGGCCCAGCCGTGGTTCGACGTTCCCGGGATGGCGGCGTTCTGGCACTTGCCGAGGGCGCACCAGTCGCTTCTGGCCTGCACCTGGTTGGCGTAGTCACGGTAGGCGTCGTTCAGGGTGAGGTCGTACCCGAAGTGCGCGCGGAACTCGGCGTTCAGCTTTGTCAGGGCGGCGACCGCGTCCGAGCGAAGGAACAGGGGCCCCTGGTCTGCCCAGGGGATCGGCATAAGCGCGCTCTGCGGGATCTTGCCATTCGAGAATCCGCCCCACGCGCCCGGGGCGGTTCCATCGGCGACCCACTCGGCCGCCGGCTCGACCGGCTTGCAGTTCGAGCGGACTTCTTCCGCCCGGGCCCCGTTGGCGCCGGACACGGTGGTTCCCGCCTGCGCGAGGATCGAGTCGGCCAGAGCCTTATCGGACGTCCAGCCGCCGAACAGGCCCATCCACTTGGTCGCGTACGTGCCACGGCGCGCGGCCATCGCCGCGGTGTCGGCCGACCGTTCCCACGCGTCGTGGAAGTGCGCTGCGGCGGAGGCCGGGGTGCCGTAGGAGGTGGCGATCATGTCTTTGACGACCGCCGCATCCGAGCCCTCTGCAGCAGACAGCATGAAGCCGAGCTGGACCTCGAGGGTCCACCAGTCCTTGCCGAGGGTGTCGGCGTACGCGCGGAGATTCGTGTTGCGGCCAAACGTCCACTGACCTAGTCCGATGCCGTTGTCGGTGTTCGTCGCGGCGCTGCGTTTTTCATCCGACATCCGCTGCGGCGAGGTGAAGTGGTTCTGCACGCTGGTCGGGTCGACGCCAGACTCCGCATCCCAGTTTCCGATGATCCCGGCGATGTTCTCGTTCGGCATCCCCCAGGCGCTGAGCACCGAGTAGATGGTCTGCGCGTTCGCGCGAGTCTGCTGATCGACGGCGCCGTTGGAACCCTCGATCTCGTTCAAGGCGGTCTCGGCCTGTGTCGTGCACGAGGCCAGTGCGACGTCCTTGACACCGAGGTTGTCACCGATCATGGTCACCGCGGTGGTAAGCACGAACACCACGGCCAGGCCGCCGGCGGTGACCGAGGTCACTCCGGCGGCCGCGGCCGAGACAGCCCCGCCCAAGGCGGTGCTGACGGTCGTGCCGATCGCCATGATCGACCCCGCGACCCACTTCCCCGCGCCGAGCAGGAGACCCATCGCGAGGTTCCAGAGGTTCTGCACGAGCGCGAGCAGCGTCGCCATCAAGCCCTTAAGCCAGTTCAGGAACATCATGAGGACGAGCACCTGGCCCGCAACACCCGCAGCGGGGATTGCCGCGCCCACCGCGGCTGCCTTGGCCACGCCGCTACCCGGACCTTGTGTCGCCTCGGGCTCTTCTGCGCGGTCGCTCGCGACGAAGCTCCCGCCGGCGCCGAGAGAGCGATCGTTCTCCGACGGCTTCGCCTTATCGCCCACCGCCGTGTCGCCGGTCTTCGTCGACGCGTCTCCGTCGCGAGAACCCGTAGGAGAGTCTTCTGCCTCGTACGCGGGGGCGCTCGTCGACCTGCGCACGCTGACGGCCTGATCTCCGGTGACGGGTGCGTGCCCCGCGGCACCTCCGGCGCTGGGGCGGGATGTCTCTGTCATTGGCAGGCCTTCCTTCGTCTCAGTCGTCTCGCGCGCGGGGCTCAGTACGTGAAGAGCACGTCGTCGGCGGTGTTGATCGAGGTGCTCGTGCGCACCGTGCGCAGCTCCACCTCGAGGTCGATGAGCTGGGCCAGAGTCTTCGTCTGGTACTCGACCTTGTGCGTGTAGTAGTCCTCCCAGGCCTGCGAGAGGTCGTTTCGGATCTCCATCAGCGGCTGCATCGCCTTGTCGGCGCTGGTGAAGTCCTTCAGCAGTCGACCGTTGGAGAGCGTCCAGTCGAGAGTCGCTGTGCGCAGCGATCCAGATTCGTCCCCCTTGGCCTGCGCTTGCTTGTCGGCGAGGTAGGTGACGTAGGACTGGCCGTCGCCGATGATCTCGTCGAGGTAGCCGGAGGATGCGCGTCCGTCTCGCCACGAGAAATTCCACCCGCGGGGGCTCACCCAGACGGGCTTGAGCTCGAGGGTCGAGGCCGTGTCACCGATCGCCGGGGATCCGTCGACGACGTCGCCTGCAATCTGAGTCGGCGTCTCGGGCAGTTCCAGGGTGACCCCGTCGACGTTCACCCGGCGTGCATCCGACTGGTACTCCACGATGCGCGCCTGGTCGGTCTGCATCTCTGCGAGCTGGTTGTCGAGGGTGACGCGCAGCGCATCCTCCTCCGGCTTCACGACGAGCTCGGAGTAGACCGCCCCCGCGTCGAGGGTTTTACCGGCGAGGGACTCTGTGACCGTTGCCCCGGATGCCCCGGGGTTGAAGTACAGCCGCCACTGGTCGAATTCGGTGAAGCTCGCCTGGCCGGCCAGGTCTTCTCGGACCTTGCGCTTTTCGGAGGGCTGGTAGACCAGCTCGGAGTTCGCGCGCATCGTGAGGTTGAGGATCTGTTGCGGGAATGGGCTGGGGCTCTCGAGGACCGTGGCCATGTAGCCGGTGCTGCCGAAGACGACAATCTGGGCGGAGACATCCCCCTTGAGGGGCTCGGGGGTGAGCTCCTTGTTCGAGCCGGTGAGGAAGGCTCGGTATTTCTCGGCGTTCGAGGACATCAGGCTCGTGCTCTTGAAGTGCATGAGGACCATGGCACGGGTCTTGTCGGGGCTGACGAAGATCCCGGTGACGTCGCCGCCGAGCTGGGTCTTCGAGGTCGTGAAGGCCTTGGTGTAGAGCGTCGTGGTGTCGAGGTCGGCCTGTTGGTTGGCCAGCGACGACGTCGTCGCGCCGCCGAGCAGAAGCCCGAACGAGACGATGATGACGGCGAAGATCACCCCGAAGCGTTCGATCGCGTGATGGGAGTCCAGCCGAAGCGCGGTCGCCAGTCCCTTGGTCTTGTCCTTGATGCTCATGCTCGAACCCTCCGAAATCGCCTCGATGTGCTGGCGAGGTCACCCTCAGCCGATGAGAAGGGGCCGGCGGCAGATGCCACCGACCCCGGTTCCACTCCCGTGGAGCGTCGACTCTTACCGACCGAGACCGATCAGGCCCGGGGCGATGATGAAGCCGCCACCGAGGTCCTCGATCGTGGTCTGACCGCCCGCGGCGATGTTCAGGACGAACGCGATGCTCCCACCGAGAAGGGCTCCGCCGAGGATGAACATGAAGACGATCAGGACCCAGGACTTGTTGCCCTGGCCGTTGCCAAGGAAGTTCTTCGCGGCCTGGAAGACAGCGACCACAACGAGCACGAGGCCGATGAGTGAGACGAATCCGCCTCCGAGGATGGTGCCGTAGTTCTTCGCGTTGGTGAAGAACGAGACCAGGTCCCAGGCGCCCAGCGGGAGGGGCGAGATCGACACCGCGTCGACGGCGGTCTGGAGTGTGGTGCTGATGGTCATGGAGTCCTCGCTCTGTGTGGAGAGTGTGATCTGTGGGCAAAGCCTCCTAAAAGCATATCGGATTGGCTCATAAACGAGTAAAAAACACGAAAACGCCCCGAGGCTCACCCCGGGGCGTATTCAGTCAGGCTCGAAGCGCGGCGTTACTCCGCCCCGTCGCCTCCCTTGCGTGGCGGCCTTTGCACCGGTTGGCCCAGCGGTCGTTTCGGGGCCTGTCGTGCAGTCGTTGTACGCGGCGACTGGGGCGGCGTCGACGAAGCGCCCGTCTGCTGCTTCGGCGCCGACACGGGGCGGCTGGGTGCGGAGCTGGTCGCGCGCGCCGGAGCCGATCGCACAGCGCGCGGGGCTGCATCACTCTTTGCGGCACCGGGAGCCTTCGTCGCACCGACACCCGCGCCCGAGGCGGGAACAGCCGGGGTGGACGGACCGATAGATCCGGCGCTGACCTGCCCGGTTCCGTTCTTCGCCGCAGCGACCTGAGACACCGTGGCGCCCGCCTGGGACGTCTTCCGCGCTGCTGCGGCCGCCCGGACATGTTTCTGGTTCGGCTTGTCGAGACTGCTCCGCGCGGCATCCGCACGCAGCTGCTTCGCGTCCTGCCCGCTCGCGACAGCGGAGCCGCCCTTCTGAACAGCCTTGCCCCCGGACTCGGCTGCACCCGCGCCGTCGCCCGCGAACCCGCGACCGACAGCCAACGCGGCGTGACCCGCCGCCTGAGCGCCATCCGTGCCGATTTCCTTGCGCTTGGCGGCTGCGGCCTTGTACCCGGCCGCCGTCGCACCCATCGACGTCGAGATGGAGCTCAGCGCGTCGTCGCCGGCCTGCGGCGCACGCGTCTCGCCCGGCTTGGACAGTCCGTTCGCTTCGATACCGCGCCCGATCTCGACCTCACGAGCGATCGCGAGACCGTCCTGGCCGGCACCGGTGAGCGCGGGTGTCGTGCCGGGGTCTCCGTTTCCGGGCGTCGGACCGCCGTCGCCGCCCGTGATGACGCCGGTCGGACCGCCGGATTCTCCTCCGGGGCTCGAGGGCACGGTGTTGCCGCCGGCGGAGGTGACGCCGCCGGGTCCGGCGTTCCACGCGGGAGTCGGAGGGGTCACACCCTTCGCGCCGTCCTTGTTGATCATCCGTGTCGCCATGGCGGCACCGGCGCCGGATGCGAGTCCCCCGGCCAGAGCGGGGGTGAGCCCGCCGGTGGTCGGCATGCCGACGGACGAGTCCATGAACTTCTCGACGATCTTGGTGACGGCCTCCTCGATCGCTTTGACGAAGCCCTTGCGCACCCGCAGGGCGAGGACGGTGAAGCCCACCAGACCGATGATCGAGATCACGGTGACGACGAGCGAGAACCCCCACCCGTTCACGAGGAATGCGATGAAACCGGCCATGTCTCCGCCGGAGCCGTTGTTCAGGATCGCCGCGAACGGCATCTCGATGATCTGGGGCAGAGAGGTGAGGAACTCCTGCACGAGCTTGTAGACGAAGATCGTCACGACCACCTCGAGTACGAGCGCGACCGAGTAGACGACGATCTTCGCGATGGCTGCGATCGCGCCGATCGTCGCGAAGGGCATCGAGGTGACGATCTGCACGGAGCGGCGGATGCTCGCCCAGAGCATCGCGAACGCGTACCCCAGGCCGATGAGGACGAAGGAGCCGAGCAGCACCACCGTGTTCAGCCAGTAGAGGAAGCTCATGCTGCCGGTGCCGACCTGGTTCACGGAGTTGTGGATCGAGCGGGTTGCCTCGGAGGCGACGTTCGAGGACGAGTACATCCGCATCGAGGTCGAATCGAAGTCCGTGTTGAGGTAGTTGTACATCGCCAGCGGCGACAGGTTGCACGCGCGGGGCGCCCCGTCGCTCCCCGTGATCTTCGTCCCCGTGTAGGAGCATCCGCTCGTCGACGAGGTGAAGGTGCGGACGGTGGTGCCGTCTGCTCGCAGACCCGAGCCGGAGGAGACCGCCAGGATCGGGTTGCTGGCAGGGTTCTCCTTGTTGAGGTCGGTGCCACCCTTCGTGAACTTCTCGAACCAGTCCTTCACCGTGGTTCCGGCGTTTTTGGCGTAGTAGCTCGACTGCGTCAGATCGCCCTTCGCAATCGTCTCGAAGGACGCCGCGGAGACCTGGCTGCCGCTGAGGTAGCGCGAGAGCATGTCGACTGTCCGCGTGAACGTGTTGGCGTTGGTGGCAGCGTCACCCGACTTGCCCTCCATGACCTGGTTCGCCCAGCTCGCGTCATAGGCGCCACTGGAGACGATCGAATTGAGGTTCAGACCGAGGGTCTGGTTGTTGATGGCGAGGGTCGTGTTGCGGATCTTCGCCTGCGAGGTGCCGCTCGGGGAGCCGGCGTTGACGTCCCATGCGATGGTGGCATCCGCCGGAACGGCCAATCGACTCTTCATCGCCCAGTTCTCGAAGTCGACGTAGGTGCTCATCACGACGCGCGTTGAGCCGGCGTTGCCCGATGCCGACGCGTCCGCCATCGAGTCGATCATCCCGGTGTACATCGTTCCCAGCAGGGGAAGTCCGAGGCCGATGAAGAGCATTCGAATCACGAGCTTTTTGATGGCGCCGCCGCGATCGAGCTTCTTGAACACCAGCAGTCCCAAGAGCAGCACGGCGATGAAGATCGGCACCATGACGCCCCACGCGAGGCTGGTGAGGACCTGGTACCAGCCGCCGATCCATTCGACGAGACCGCTCAGGGGCCCGACGTCGGCGCTGCCGTTACCGATCATCCCGTCGGCGAGAGCGGGGTTCACCGCGGCGACGCCGGCGTAGAAGAGTTTGAACGGGTTGAGCATGCTGAGCACGCTGATGACCGAGTTGAAGACGAAGTCGACGGCTCCGCTGAGGATGTAGAGGAGCATGACGACGCCGCCGCCGAGCCAGTTCCAGAAGCCGAGCGACAGTCCCGTGCTCGTGCCGTCTAGACCCATGCCCTTTAGCGCGGCGCCGAAGTACGCGTAGTCGACCATGCCCTGAAACTGACCGGTCGCGTAGCTCGCGGAGTCCCCGCCGTCGCGTACGAGGAGCGTGTCGTAGCCGATTGCGTCGGAGGACCCGGACAGCTTGGACGCGAGCCAGCCTGAGACGTCCGAGAGGTTCGGGTCGGCGTATCCGAGGAGGGACCCGGCCGAGCCGGGATCCTGGATGATCCGTTTCCAGTCGCCGCTGAACTGCTCGCTGCTGCCCGGTTCCTGAACCGTGGAGAAGAACGCAGTAGTCGAGGAGGCCACCTTGTAGAAGCTGTACTTCATCGGGTCGGCGTCGTCTGCCCGTGCCGACGATGCCGCGAGAAGCCCGAGGATCGCGGTCAGCGGGAGAACGACGAGCAGCAGCGCCGCGGCCAGACGACGCACTCCCCACTTCGGCGCGGTGGGCTCGGTGTGGAGCCGGTGTCCGCCCGCACGCCCGTCGCGAAGGAATGCCCAGAGGCTGCGCGGGGCGCCCTGGGGTGTCGAGATGTCGGTCATCGTGTGTCCTTGCTCGTGGGATCGATTCGTGCGGTCGTGTGCTCGGCGGCGGTCACCGCGTCGAGAGCATCCGATTCCGCATGAGGGGGGACGCCGGCCGTCCCTGTGTGGCTCCGAGGAGTGTGCGCTGCAGCGGGGCCGCCGCGCCTTGCGTTGCGCGCGACGAAGACGTCGCCGGGGTGAGAGCGGCTCGGCTCAGCGGTGTCACCTGCCGAGCAGCCTCCTCCCGCTGGGCTGCGCGCGCGGGGTTCACTCCGAGAGCCAGGTCGAGGTGGAAGACGACGTTGGTGACGTCGCGCCGGAGATACGCCAGCCCCTGGGTGCGCTGCGTGATGAGCCGCTCGAGGTCCGGCGGGATGTCCTGCTTGAGCTTCTGCTGATACGCGGCGACTGTGTTCTCCCCCATCGGACCGAGCACGGTCCAGTCGGCCCGGTCGAACTTGTTGAATTCGGCGTCGCCGAGCATCTTGTCGACGTCGTTGTAGAGGTACATCACGCGTCCACCCCGCTTGAAGAGGCGCTCGAGCTGAGTGGTGATGTACGGCTTCACGCCCGCCTCGATGTACTCGGCGCCGTGGATGATAACCGTGTCGCCGAGGCCGAGGCTGTTGACCGCGAATCCGACGGTGTTCACCAGCTGGGCCATCGCGACGCCCTGGCTGCGGTTGAGCAGCTTCGAGAAGTCGTAGAGCACCCGACGCGCTTCCGAGACTCCATCGACTGAGGAGCTCGTGAAGGTGTTGAAGAGGTCGCCCTCGTTGTCGAGCATGTCCTTGAACGTCAGACGCAGCACGTTGTAAGCGTTCATCTGCTTGTCGTCGCGCGCGGTGCTGTTCTTGAGAGCCACGTAGGCCGTGTCGAAGTAGCTCACGAGGTCCTGCAGGCGGGGCACGTGCGTGTGCTCGAGGCCGACGATCCGCACCCGTTCGCGGTTCTCCTTGGCGTTGCGCACCCACATGCCCTTGTCGATGTAGAACATCGTCAGCGTCTCTTTGAGGGATCCGCGGATGATCGAGCGGTCGGAGTCGGTGGTGGCGTACGCCTGCTCGGCCATCAGCACGAGCTTCTCCAGGTGGGCGGAGAAGATCGCGAATTCGTCTGCTGCGTCGCCGAACATCTCGAACATGTTGATGTCGCCCGTGCTCATGTCCAGACGAGCGGTGACGCCGGTCAGCGCGGGCCCGAGCGTATTCAGGTCGGCGCCGTCGAGAACCAGGTGGACGACGCGCCTGTTGTTCAGCAGTGCGCTCTGGCTGGCCTTGCTCCCCCACATGTCCGGTACGTGGCAGCGACCGAGGACGGGGTTGATCGTGGCATCCGCGACGACGACGTGGTGCTGGTAGTCGTTCACGTCGAAGAGCACGGCTGAGTTGTTGACGTCGCCGAGCATCGAGCCGACGTACTCGCCGGCCGGGTCGTTGAGCCCGTTCGTGACCAGGGAGTGCGCGCCGGCGAACTCGACGGAGGTGAAGTGCTGTCCCTTGCCACGCGTGCGGTCGTTCTTTCTTAAGAGGGTCGACAGTTCCTGTCGCTGCTCGCCCGGGTAGGCCGCGACCGTCAGCGTGCCGAATCGATCGATGTAGAGCCGACGGATCTTCTCGATCGCGACGTCGAGCGCATCCAGGCTTGCGGCACGCACGAGGAGCCGGTTGTGGACGTGCAGGTAGCTGGCGCCGTTGTTCAGCTCGCCCGTGACCTCGTCGACGTCGGAGCTCACCTTCTGCGCCTTTCGGCGGGAGCTGTTCGTGGTTGCCGCGGCTTGTTCTCCGCGGTCCATGTTCTCGAGGCGTTCGCTATCGGTCAGGCGATCCTCGATCCACTTCTTGCCCATCCGGCGAACCTGCTCGAGCATTACCACGCTCACGCCGTCGCCGAGGCCGGCGGGGATCCTGTTGATGCCCCAGAACGCGCCGAAGTCGTCCTGTGCGACGTCGTCGTGAAAGAAACCGAGCACGCACCCCACGGAGTCGTCGATGTGGAAGTAGTCCGAACGGAAGACGTACCCCTCGCGAGGCTTGATCGCGAGCAGGTGGGGGTAATCGCGGAAGGATCCCTTGAGTCGTCGAATCATGCGCTTCGCGTCGCGCCGTTCCTGCGCGCTCATTCCGGAGAAGGGGTCCGCGGCGGCTTCCTCGTCGATCCGGCTCTGACGCTGCCGGGTCTGGTCCTGGGCTGCCGCCAGGCGGAGTGCAGCGAAGCCGCCACCGGAGCTGAAAGGCTGATCGGGTGACGGCGTCTTCCCCTGCGGGGCGAAGGTCTGAGTCTCGCTCAAGTCATCCTCTGCATCTGCTCGTTTTATGCTCGTAAATGAGTGTTTCTTGCAATTCTACACGTCTCCGTTATCGCGACACGGCATATACGGAGCGCAGCATTTCCAGGGCATCGCGCTGGTCGAGGGCAGTCAGTTGTTTGATCATGAGCGACGACTCCTGGGCTTCGGCACTCACGACGGTGTGCGCTCGACGCAGTGCCTCGAGGTTGTCGGCCTTGATGACGAGGTACTGGTGGATCGAGGTGAACGAGTCGCCCACATAGTCGGTGAGGATCGAGTAGCGCTCCTCCATCAGCTCTCGAAGTTCGGGGTCGTCGACGGTCAGGTCCACGTTCAGGCGCTCGAGATTGGCCAGTTGGCGGTACACCCGCTGCGGCTCCTTCGTCGTGAGCCAGATGAACTCGGCGGTGGTGTCGACCTTGCGGTAGAAGTTGTCGACCCGCTCGATGATCGCGATGCGGTCCTGCTCGAACACAAGCACGGACGCCGAGCCGACGACGAGATACGCCTGTCCGACGGTCCCGTCCGCCCAGGTGAGGTAACCGGTCTCGTCGACGCCGTCGAGGCCCGTGATCGAGTAGAAGCCGCTCGGCTCAGAGGACGTCCGAGTGTTGACGCGCCGCATGGAGGGCTGGATGTAATTCAGCAGCGCGGGGACGCTGAACAGGTTGAGCTCCTTCGTGCGCGAGTACCGCCCGAAGAACGCGGTGGCCGCGATCCACCAGAGCGCGATGCCGATCAGCAGGAAGATGTTGGCGTGCTTGAGGTAGGTCGTGGAGAGCACCCAGAACCCGATGAACAGCGATGCCACCCAGAAGAGGATCACCTTGATGGGGAGGGGCTTCGCCTGGAAGCCGGCGCCGGCGAAGGTGATCTCGTGATCGAGAAATGATCGAGCGATCGACGTAGGGATCTTGTAGCTGGCCTTGGCCACGATTCGCCTCCTGGTCTCAGTGGGCGCGGCGCGGCCCGGGGCTTCCAGCCTACCTTCGAGGGTTCGTTTAATCCTCGTTTCCGTGCAATATCGGCGAAAAGACGCATCGATGACTATCCCGCTCGCTCACGCAAAAAGACCCCCGACCGACGGATGCCGGCAGGGGGTCTTCGTGCGTATGCCTCAGGCGAATTCGAAGATGATCTTCTTCTCCTTGCCGCCGATCTCTTTCGCGAAGTGGACGGTCGCGGCGAACTCTTTCCCCTTCTTGCTGACGAAGTCGTCGACATAGATCTTCCGCCCCTTGAGCAGATCGTCGATCTCCGTGGGGGTGAACGCGTGGCCGCACATCTTGGCCGGAGGCATCTCCTGGCCGGCGGCGCTTCGACGGGGCCCGAATTCGGGCTTGAAGCCGACGAAGGGGTAGCTCTTGCCGTTCCGCTCCATGGTCTGCAGGGCGAGCTTGCCGCGCGCTTCGAAGGGGGCATTGTTGCGCTTCGCGGAGAACGCCTGAAACACGATCTCGCGGCCGGCGAGGAGGTCGGTCACCTGCTGGTCGGTGAAGCGGTGTCCCGACCACTCGCGACGGAACTTCACCGGCTGCCCGGTCTCCGCCCATACGCCCTCTGCGCGCTCCGCCTGGACCGGGGCCTTCAAGCCGAGGTCGACGCGCATCTGGGTCGCGTTCTTCTGCATCGTGATGATGTCCTCACGCACCCACGCGGCGACCTGGGCGAGCTCTTTGTCGGCGGAGGTCTTGCCGCTGGCCACGTCGCGCATGATGGCGTAGACCCGCTCTGTCAGTTCCAGGTCCCCAATGCGCGTCCCGGGGAGGAGGCGATGACTCATGTCCCCCGCCTCCGTCATCGTGAGCTTGCCGCGCGCCTCGGCGAGCAGGGGGAAGCGCGCGCGCGCGTTCGTGACGTCCGCGTAGGTGCTCGTTCGCGTTGCGCCCGTGCCGACGTCGCGCTTCTCGAGCTGCTTCATCAACCACTTCATCGACGGGTGTTCGGGGCGCGGAGGGATGATCTCGAAGACGATCGGCTGCCCGACGGTCCCCAAGCCGTTCGCGTTGTCCTGGTCTTGCTCGGCGTCGGACTCGTCCTTTTCGTCAGCGTCGGAGAAGACCAGCTTCCACCCCATGCTCTTTGGGACGTTCGCGCGCCCCACGAAGGCCGGATACAGGGTCAGGTGCCCGTCCTGCGCCTCGTAGAGGTAGTCCTCGGCGAGCATCGCCAGATACGAGCGTCCGAGCTCCATGTAGATCAGCGGGGCGATGGGGCCGAACGTCGTCTTCAGTGCGTCCAGAGAAGCGGGGACCTTGGGCCCTGGGCGGTTGGCGCCGTGGGCGCCGGCGTCTTTGACGTGCGTCTTGCGGGGCGCACGGTGCGTGAGCAGGGAGGGGTCGACCCCGACCACCGCGGCGATCTTGTTGACGAAGGGGAGCAGCTCGTTGAACTGCTCGGTCGTGATCGTCTTGTCCTCGGTGCGGGGGTATGAGACCACCTGAGCCTCGTACATCTTCTGGTACGTGGCGAGGACCTGGTCGGCCTTCACGCCCTTGCTCGAGAGGCGGGCGGACAGCCCTGCGAGATCCAACAGTCGACGAGGGGGCGTCGCCTTGTTCGTGCGCTTGTCCAGGACCACCCGCGACGGACCATACGGTCGAGGCACTTCCGCCTCCGTCGCGAACCGGGGCTCCTCCGGGTTCGTGTACAGCACGCCGTTCTCGTCGCGGAAGCGGTTCTGGAACTGGGTCACCTTGACGTAGTTCTTGTGTGCCTGCAGCTGGTCCCCCACCAGCTTGACCATGGCCGATTTCAGTCGTCCCTGACGGAGGACGAGGTTCTGGCCGGACACCCGGCTCGCCACGCGAGTGAACTGGATGGTGAGGAAGTCGAAGCGGTCGCGGAAGTTTGCCTTCAGGTAGTCGCCCTCGTGCAGCATGCCCTTGACCGGACGCCGTTTCGCGAACGCCCGTTGGAGTGACGCCGGCGCCTCGTCGGTGAACTCCATGCGAGAGAAGCGCTTGTGGTGCAGTTTCAGCTCGTCGATGATGTTCCACGCGATCGCGTCACCCTCACCCGTGGGGTCGAGGTCCGTCGCGATGACGATCTCGTCGACGCGGCCGAGCACCGCGCGCAGCTGATCGAGAGTCTGCTTCGTGTCTTTGATCGGCACCCGGCTCCAGGCAAAGCGAGTGCTGTCCCAAGGGAGATCCGCCAGATCCCATGACTTCATCTTCGAGGCCTCGTCCGCTGTCGCTCCGGTCAGCTGGGCCTCCGGGGGTGCGAGCTCGAAGAGGTGGCCACGCGCGGAGACGATGACGTAGCTCTCGCCGTTGGGGGCGACCCCCTGGACGCCACCGAGGGCGGCGGCGAAGGCTCGTCCCGCCGAGGGCTTCTCCGTGAGAATGGCCAGCGTCATGAGTCTCCTTGCGTTCGTTTTTCCTCGTATACGAGTTTAATCGTAACCGAAGACACTCCTTTCGGCGGCGGCTGCGGGGTCGACCACCCTCCTAGGTTCCACGTCGACATGGCGGTTTCCGCGGACAAATGACGCACACATGGCGGTTTCGCCATCTCCCGCGGACGGCACCCGCCCACGCGACGCCAGCTCACGCTCCTTCCCACAGTGCGCCGCGGACCGGGGGGCTGATGTGCGCGCAGGCGCAGGCGGCGTGTGGGACCACAGGCCGCCGCCGGATATGCGTGGAGCCCGGAGATCAATCCGGGCTTCACGAGAACTGTCAGGCGGCGAGGGCCACCGGGTGCGTGATGTCGAAGAAGATCACGGCCGATTCCATCTCGCTCTGATGACCTTCGGCGCGCAACGAGGCGTCCAGACGTCGGGCCGCGTGGCGGAGGCAGATGCGGTTGAACTGGCGGAGCTCGAGGCGCGCGGACTCCAGCGCCTGCTGAGCCTCTTCGGGAACGTGGGCGTCAACGGCGTCGTGCAGCTCGACGGCCTTCTCGCGCATCTTGACAACCTCCTCCGCGATCGCGCGGTAGGACTGCGCTGCCTGGCGATCGTGCTCGGCCAGCAGCATGCGTTCGACGTGTCCCTTCATCATCGTGCGATCCTAGCGGCCACCACCGGCACCTCGGCCGGCATCAGGATGCGAGCAGCTCAGGGGCCGAGTTGGCGCCGAAAACCTGATCGAAGAAGTCCGCCCGCTTCGGCGTCGACCGATCGGGGTCCTCCCCGCTCTCCCACGAGCGCATCGCCTCGCCCATCAGAGCCAATGCCGTCTTTCGCAGCTTTGACACATACGGGTGGCTCACGGCCATTTGCGCAGCAATTTCTATGAGAGGGCGGTCCTCGAGGTAGATGCCTCGGATCACGAGTCCCATCTGCTCGGGAAGAGCCGCGATGATCCGCGCCAGCATCCGTCGCCGTTCGGAGCGCTCCGCGGCATCCTCGGGGAGGATGACCTGGTCGATGAGGTCTGTCGCCTCTCGCCCCGTATCCGGAGCGAAGTGCTCTTCGAAGCTCGTCGACGTGCGCACCATCTCATCGAGCTGCAGGTGCTGAGTCACGGTCTCCCGATCCATCCCGGTCCGCGAGACGAGCTCAGCGATGGAGGGTCGGCGGCCGTCGGGGGTCGTCCCAGCCTCGATGGCCACGTGCAGCTTCTTGATCTTCTGGCGACTGCGCTCCCCCGCGGGATCGAACCTGCGCATCTCGGTGGCCATCGACCACTTGATCTGGCTGCTCGCGTAAGCGCTGAAGGGCACGCCCCGCGAGGCGTCGAAGCTCAACGCTGCCTGCGCCAGACCGACCCGTGCGGCCGAGAGAAGATCGTCGAGGTCCAGGTGGTCGGCTGTGCGAGCTTTCTGCGTGGCCAGGTAGGTCGCCAGTGGCATGTTCTCGTTCGCCAGCTGCTCGGGCGTGAGGGTCAGGGGTGTGGTCGTTACTGCTGCAGAACCAGATGAACTGGGGGAATCGTCCGGCAACGTGTGCTCCGATTTTCGCTTGTTTAAGAGCAAACTAACAGCAACCAAGGGTTACGGGAAACGCCCCTTCGCGTTGCGACTACGACGAAGGCCCCGGACCGTCGCCCGGGGCCCCCTCGCAATACTCGATCTCAGTCGGACGCGGTGAATTTCAGGAGGGTCGTCGTATTGGGCCCGCCTGTTACGGCCACCATTCGGCCATCCGGGGAGACAGTCGTTCGAGGTGACATCCCGCTGGGCAGCGGAACCCTGACCACTTCACTTCCGTCGCGGGTGTCGACCGCAATCAGATTTCGCGAATCCGACACGTACAGCCACCGCCCATCTGGGGACATCGTGAGTCCAGCGAGCACGATCCCCTTGATGGAGTGCGTAGCGATGACATCGCCCGTCTCGAGGTCGACGCGCCGGAGAGTCCCGCCGGCCCCGGTCCACGCCGTGTTGCCCGGAGCTGCCGCGACGAAGTACGACGTGAGGGTGGGGGTGATCACCCGCGTCGTCCCTGACAGGGTGTCGAGAACGTAGATGCCGGACGATCCTGAAGCGGTCGCGAGCACGCGGCCGTCCGCAAGCGCGTCGATCCGCCAGCCGGAGCCGGTTTTGCCGAAGGCGACCGATCCGAGCACCGCCCCCGTCGACGCGTCGTACGAGACCAGTTCCGCGACGCTGCCCGACTTGGACCGAGCGAAGTGCAGCGTGTTGCTGTCGGCGGACCACACGACCGCCATGGCGCTCGTCCCCACCTTGATCTCGTTCACCTTCTCGAGCGTCTTCGCGTCGTAGACCTGCAGAGCGCCGTCGGACGCGACTGCGTAGCGGTTGCCGTCGGGGCTCAGAGCGGCGCTTCGATTCGTGCCGATCTTCAGCTGCTTGATCGTCGTGCTCGTGGCGATGTCGACGAGGGAGATCGTCTGATTCGTCGCCAGATAGAGCTGGGAGCTGTCAGCCGAGAAGATGGCGCTGTACGGCCCCACCGCGGTGGTGAGCGATCCCGCAGGGGTGATCGCAGGGTTCCCCTTCACGGTGATCGTCACCACGCCTCTTGCCGTCAGGCCCTTGTTGTCGACGACCTCGATTGTCACGCTCCGAGTGTCAGTGTCACGCGGCGCCCCAGAGAGGGTGCCGTCCCATTTCAGGGAGAGCCCAGCGGGAAGCGAGCCTTCGACCACCCGGAACTGATAGCCGCCCCAGCCCCCGGCCGCGGTGAACCGTTCGAGCGTGGTGACGTACTGCGTCGTGTCGAGATCGGCAACGCTGATGGTTAGCGGAATGACGTCGACGACCACCGGGATGCGGAAAGTGTTGCGGCTAATCTGCGGCGAGTTCACATCCTGCGCCTCGATGACGAGTTCGTAGGTGCCGGGCAGCGCGTAAGACGCCGTGAGCATGCTCTCATCGATCGTGGCTGTCGCCCCTTGAGCGCTGATGAGCGTGTAGACGAAGTTCGCATTGCTCGCGCCGTTGCTCGCCTGGAGAGGGACTGAAAGCGCCTGCCCGGAAACCATCTGCAGCGGTGTGGTGTTCATCTCGATGTGCGCGGGAAGCACGTAGACGGCCGAGCGCTGCGCGACAGAGCCCTTCTCGTTCTTGGCCGTGACTGTGAGGTTGAAGCTCCCCGTCGTGGACGGCGCGGTGCCTCGCAGATGGCCGTCGATGATGTTCAGCCAGCTCGGCAACCCCTCGGCAACGTACGCGATCGCCAGACCAGTCGAGCTGGTGGCGCCGAGATCGAGATCGATCTCGCTGCCGACCGTGAAGCTGATGCGAGGGTTGAGCGAGAACTCGATCTTGTCTATCTGAATACCGCCGGCTCCCTGGTCGATCTCCGGGTCCGCGGGCTCGACCTCGCTGCCTTCTCCGTCCACCGGCTCGTTCGGGGTCTCGTTTCCGGAGGCCGAGGGGGTCGGCGTGGGTGAAGGTGAGGCCGGCTGCGCCGGTCCCTCGGTAGCGGGGGCAGTCGGTGTGGGGCTCGCGGCATCGCCCGGGTCCACCTGTCCTGTTCCGCCTCCCGGCACGACTGGATCCGTACCGGTACCGGGGGTGTCGGGGTTCGCCGGGGCGTCGGGATCCGCTCCGGGGCCGGGAGTCTCGCCGCCTTCATCCGGGGCGTCCGGCTCGGACGGGTTCGTCGGGACAGAGCCGCCGTCCTCTCCGCTACCGTTCCCCTGGCCTGGGTCCGGGTTCGCGGTCGAGTCGTCGCCGGGCTCGGGGGCGGGGGTGATGGGCTTCGCCACCACCATCAGGAACCAGCCTCGGATCGCGCGTTGGCTGTTCGCGACCTCGAGCTGGAAGACGTAGCGTCCGGGTTCTGCCAGGGTGCGCCCCGAGATCGTCCCTGTCGCGGGGTCGATCGTGAGACCTTCAGGAAGATCGCCTGCCGCGATGCGCCACGTGGCCCCCTCGAGGTCGAAGACTCCCTTCACGTGCATGAGGAGGTGGTAGGCCTCGTGCTGGATCGCGATCGAGAGTTGCTGGGCGTTCACTTCGTCGCCGCCGCCGGTTGAGGGCTCATCCTCGGACGTGGGAGATTCCGTGGGATCCGGCGATGTACCTGCGCCACCCTCCTCCGAGGTGTCGCCGGGATGTGGCGTCGAGGGGTCACCGCCCTCTTCGTCGCCGTGACCGACGCCGGTTCCCGGCGTCGCCACTCCCCCACCGGCCGTCGGCTCCGGCTGAGAGGTCGCGGAGGGCGAGGCGGTCGGCGTGGCGGGAAGCGTCGGACTCGGACTCTGCGTCGGCTCGGCAGGCGCCGGCTGCAGGGGGCTCGGTTCGGGCTGCGTGGCATCCGGGATCACCGACGGCGCAGGCGCTGTCGGTGTCGAGGGTCGCAGATCCGGAAGTCGCGTCGGCGGCCCGATCGGCCAGAGCGGCTCATCGACGGAATCATCCTCGACGGCGTCGATCTCCGTTGGCAGGTCGGTCTCCGCGCTCGGGGTCGCGATCTGATCCGCATCCTCGTCACCGAGCGAGCCGGGGACGATCTCGGGGGGCGCCGAGGCCGCGGCCTCGGCTTCCACGGAGGCCGGTGAGCTCGAAACGCTGCTCGTGGCCACGACGATCCCCGCCGTGCTGAGCGACAGTGCGGATACGCCGGCGAAAGCGATGAGCATCATGAGGCGCTTGCGCTTCTTCCCACCCTCTTCCGTATCGGCCAGACCGGGCTGAGAGGTGTCCGCCATCAGGTGCTCCATCTTCAGTTCGTCGCGCACCGTCGGATACGGCCGCCCCCCCAACGGTATCAGTGCAAGAACGTCGAATTTGCTCGTAAACGTGGCGGATATAAGCAAAGCCGCCGATTGTGTCGAAGCTTTGCGCCCTCGCTCACGTGCGCAGAGCGACTCCGGCACGCACGCACAAGGCGGCCAGCACCTTGAAGAGCGTGGCCATCGACTCGGGATGCCCGATCCCCTCCTCGAGCTCCTTCAGTCGGATGGGCCGTACGCCGGCGACCTCGGCGACCTGCTTGCGCGTGGCATGTCCACGGAGCTTGACCAGCAGATCTGCTAGGTCGGCCGGGTTCTGCAGCATGCGGAACTGCTCGGTGCCCGGATTGATCCGGCTGTGGCCGATGTGCAAGGCCCCGCAGTGGTTGCGGCACCAGTAGTGGTCAGTGGACGCGTCCTCGCGGATGCGCTCCGGGATCTCGCTGATGCTGCGGTATCGGCGCTTGAAGACCCACTGACCGTCGCGTTGGGTCTTGCATTCGCGTGGCGCCGCCGTGGGGTCGGTTACCGGGGCCGCCATGCCCGCACAGCGCGCCGAGCAGTACAGGCCGAGGAGGACCTCGGCGCCGCCGCCGCCCAGAGCCTTCTGGCAGGCCTTGCAGCGCTGTCGCGTCGGGAAGAGGGTTTCGGACGCCATCAGAAGCCGCCGGTCGTGGGGTGCGTGTTCTGGCCGGGTGTCATGGTGTTCCTTCGATGTGGGGCGGGCTCAGGCGGCAAGGTCGTCGAGCAGGGGTGAAGAGGTGGCCGCGTTGGTGATGAGGCGGGCGATGCCGAGATAGTTCGTCTTCAGCGGGAACGGGGTGCAACGACGCACCGGGTCCGTCCCGGTGTAGGCGCTGTTGGTCCAGTCCTGCAGGTTGTACTCGGCGATGAGTGGCTCCGGCTGCGCCATCTTCTGCCCGGGGCGGTGCTTTTTCTGGGGGTCCGAGTACGACCACTCGGTCGAGTCGGACAGGATCTCCACCAGCTGCGAGGCGAAGTCGTTCCTGTTGCCCGGCATCCCGGATGGGTGCGTCTGCTTGAACCAGACCAGGTAGTGATCCCAGAGGAAAGCGGTCGGAAGTAGATCCCACACCCACTGCTCGGAGAACTCCTCCCACCAGTCCTTCACTGGTGCGTTCTCGCGGAGTACCTGCGCGAGAAGGTCCTGGCATGCCTGCGGGTTGGAGAACTCCGTGTGCTTCATCGAGAGCGCGCGCTGCAGCACGTACTCGAGGACGTCTTGACGTCGGAGATAGTCGGCCTTGATGTAGCGCCGCTCTGTGTTGCCGAACCAGCGCCGGAAGGGCACGTAGAGCTGGCGGCGGGCGTAGGACGCGCTCTTGTCGCGGCTCTTGGGGAAGTCGTTCACGCACTGGATGACCGTCCCCGAGAAGCTCAGGGTCACGGGGTCTTTGAACTTTCGCTGCAACGAGACGCGGTCGCCCGTGACCACGCTCTTGAAGTCTCCGAGGTCTTTCGCGAAGGCTCCGACGCTGTTCTCGTCGACGATGATCGCGCGAGCGTGGATCAGCTCCGTGAGCGCGAACGGCTTGCCGAAATCTGCGATCGGGATCGATGCGTGCCCGGAGGGACCGAGAAGGTTTCGCGCGAGCTCGCAGAAGGTGCCCTTCCCGTTGTTCCCACGACTCGAGTACAGGAAGGCGGCCTTGTTCCAGCGGACGCCCGGGCGCACCGCTGCGCTCAGGATCTCCCAGAGCAACTCCGGAACCCCCTCATCCTCAGAGAGATCGGCGATCCAGCTCTCGACATCCCAGGTGTCGCCGTGCGGGGTCTTAATGATCGGGTTCGCGGCCGCGGCGTTGTAGGCAACGGGGCTCTTCGAGAGGAAGACCAGGTCCGGGCTGAATGGGAGAAGCTCCTGTGTGTTGTGGTCGAACACCCCGTTCGCGACGGGGACCAGGTGAGCGTCGGTCGTGCGTGCGACGACCTCGGCGTGGATGCGCAGGCGCTTCAGCATGGAGTCGATTGCGTTGCTCGTGAAGCTGGGGCGGATCTCGCTGGCCAGCTGCGCGATGGGGGTGTCCGAGACCACGTAAAGCCCCGCGTCCGGGCCGAAATCGCCGCGGTACATCGCGAGGAGGGTCTCGTCGGGAGACGTCGAGCCGGCCAGGTTGATCGCGACGATGCGGAAGCGCGAGAGCAGGACGCGAACGACGGTGATCTCGTCGAGAACCTGCACCTTCGTGACTTGCGGCGAGCTCGACGATGAGTCTTTGCGCGCCCGATTCTCCATGGCGATCTCGCCGTTGATGCGCTGCAGGATTTCGTCGCGGATCACGCCGAGCGTGACGTCGTCGTTGACGATGCTGGTCAGATATGCGGAGACCACGCGATCGGTGAGAGTCTCCGCGGAGGTCGGTACGAAGCCGAACAAGTCCTGGGTGTGATGGGCGTCAGTGTCGATTCCGGGGTCATCAGATGTACGTCCCATGCGGGTCCCTTCGGTGGCTTTGCGTCCTCCCCCGGTGCTCGGCCTGACGACCGAGTGGTACCACCGTGGGGAGAGCCGCCAAGTTAGCACGCGCCACAGGCGGAATCAGCTCGTATACGAGGAAAAGGAGCGCGTACCTGCTCGGTACCTGGCAAATTCGGCGCCCAGGTACACCACCAGGTACGTCTGGAGCCCCGGAAATACGGGCTCAGGGGGCCGGTCGAGGGGGTGTACCTGGCTGTACCTGGAGATATTGAAGAAGAAGTAGGTACACCCACACCCCCCCCCCCCCGCTCATCGCCGAACTCATCCCCTGGAGGGATCTCGCCAGCGCCAGGTACAGCAGGTACGCCGACGAAAACACCCGATCAGCCTGACTAAAGAGAGTGAGCTCGTGTCGCATGGTTGCGCCCACCGATTCCGCCCCCGATCACCCCTTTTCTTGTCCGCGGCTGTACCTGCGTCGATCTAGGTACGTCCAGGTACGGGCGGTGGCGCTTTGGCGAGCTGGGCGACATGTGGCCAGAGAGTGCCCGCATCCTGACCGCGGGGTGACCGCTCCGTGGCCACGCCGCGGTCACGCGTGGCCCATGGTGGAAACACGCCGCTTTGCCACGTAAACGTGCAGAACCGACTGCGCCCTGATAGCGTCTCGCGGGTGCCCGTCGTTTCGCTCTGTTCGACTTCGGCGTCGGGAACCTTTTTCGGAAAAGATCACCGCGCCGTGTGTCGTGCCGCAGTTAACGCGCACGGCGACCCTAATCTCGGCCACATGACCACCATGATCGAGCAGCCCAGCGTGGGTTCCGGTGCTGTCAGCTCCACCCCCGCGAACCTCCCAGCTAAGCCCGTCCGCGGCCGCCCCGGCAAGGGAGCGCGCGACGCGATCGTTGCCCGCCCGGACATCGACCTGGGTGACACCATCATCTACTTCGCCGTGCGCGCGCACCTGACGCCGGGCGAGTACATGGTCAAGCTCGCGGCCGAGCGGCTCGACATGCCGGAGTACATCCCGGCGCCGATGATGCGAACGGTCCGAGTGGCCGACCACGCGATCCGCAATGGTCACTACGCCTTCACCGCCAAGCCTCCCGTGGAGTTCGGGGCGATCCTCAAGGACAACGCCACCGAGAACGGTCTGAGCTTCGGCGACTACATGGTCCTCCTGGCCGCCGAGGCTCTCGAGATGCCCGACAGCAAGCCGTCGGTGCCCGAGCAGCTCGAGATCGCGAAGGAGGCCGTTCCGACAGCCGCCTAAACACAGGAAACCCCCACCAGAGGCGGGGGTTTCGAGTGGAAGCGAGAGCTTCCGAAGATTCGATCTTCTGAGCGCCAGACGCCAATCAAGTCGCTCAGAAGGACTTCCGTCAAAGATCCGGTTGGAGCCGGTCCTTTGACGTACCGCCAGGCCGTTCCCCGGAGGTACCGCCATCGTAGCCTACGAGCGCGCCATTTTCGCGCCATCGCTCGACCACGACACGCCGACGAAGGCGTCGTCTGTCGATGCCGCGTGGGCGATCACGCGACAGATGGTCAAGCGGCGCTACGTCAACACGATGGTCGCCGACGCCTACGGCACGCTCACTTCACACCGATACCCGCGGCCGTACCCAGCACGAATCCCCCTCCCCCCTCGCACCCCCTGGACCATCGATCTCGCTGACGACGTCGACAACCTGTTCTGGTTCGCCTGCTTCGACCTCGACGCCAAGACCCCGGACGCGCTCGAGTTGGCCATCGAGGACTTCGGCGTACTCACTCGACTGCTTCACCGCGCCGGCGTGCCCCACGTCTCCTGCCGCTCCAGCCGCGATGGTGGCTTCCACGTCTGGGTGCCGCTCGCTGGGATCCCGCTCACCCTCATGCACGAGCTCGCGGATGCCGCCGGCGCCGTGCTGAAGACCCTCGACAGCGGCATGCTCCGCAACTCCAAGTCGGGCGCTGCCCGCCCTCCTGGGTCCCCGCACCGCAACGGCAGCTTCTCCCAGATCATGACGGGCGAAGACACCTACCCCGTCGACGTGCTCTACACCCCGAGCGTGACCGAGACAGACGTACGTCGGATGATCGACAGCTTTCGTGAGCTCCGTCCGACCGTGGATCTCGACAAGTCGGTCCCCGCGGGCCCGACAGATTCACGTCACCAGGCTCACCGGGAGATCCCCGCGTGGGGTCTCCCCCACATGCAGACTGTCGGCGGCGGCTACGATCCGTCCCGCAACGCGTACATGTGCCTGCTCGCCGCGGCCGTCGCCGGCTGGTCGTTCTCAGACGTTCAGCAGGCGGCCCAGACGGCGCCCGGCATGGAGCACTACCGGACCCAGAACGCGGTGGCCGGCGGCCGCGTGCCGCGGCGCCCGGCCGAGGCCCACGCTCGCCTGCGCCGCCAGTGGGATGCGGCCGTCCAATACGCCCAGAGCTACGTGAACTACCCCGAGAAGCGCACCGAGCGCGACCTCACCGAGCTGCAGGGGATCGTCCTGAGCGCCGAGGCCATGCTGAACGCCTTCCGGGTCTCCCCCGGCCGCTGGTGCCGCGCCGAGGCAGACATTCACGACAGCACCGTGCTCACTGCGCTGGTCTGGATGTCTGTTCGCTCTGGCCAACGAAAGGTCACCGCGGCGATTCGCTCGGTCGCGTCGCTGACAGGGATTCCGTCGACCACGGTTGATCGGTCCCTCCGACGCCTGACTAGTGCGGGATGGATCGAGCGAGTCCGCTACGCGGAAGGCACCGAAGCGTCCGTTTGGCGGGTCGCGGAGAAGTTCTCCACAGCTCACCTACACGTCGGGCCACATCACCTAATGACCGCCCGCCCCCCACAACAGCTCTTCGACGTCAGAGCCACCGTTCTGCGTTCACTCGAGGATCGTTTGAACGCAGGCCGCAGCGACGTTTTCACACGCGCCGGACTCGGCCCGACAGCACGCCGGGTATACGAATCGCTGCAGACGGAGAGCTTCGACGCCAACGACCTCGCTGAGAAATCAGGAATCCCTCGCGGGCGACTCCTCGCAGCGCTCAGTCGGCTGCGTCGCTACTCGCTGGCCATTAGCTCGCCGCAGGGATGGCGCCGCCGGCTGAACGATATCCGTCACCGCGTTGCCATGAAGCTCGGGGTGCACGGCATTCTGGCTCAGCGTGATCAGGCCTATGGCTGGGAACGAGAGCAATGGGCCTGGTGGATCGCGGAGACCACATTCCGTGCTGGACGCACGACAAGACAGCGCCGTAGGCCCGACACGGGGCAAGTTCGATTCCGACTCACCGATGAGCGTGGAGATCCCAATTCATGGCCAGCGTACCCCCGTGACGTCGACGGGCGCGCCGACCATCGGACGGCTATGGCGTACATCCGCGCGGGTGCTTTGCAGGCCCTCAGAGACCGCGAGCTCGCTGCGTGATCACGCCCTGGGCGTTGGACCGCTCGGGAGCCGACCGGGGTTGTTTCTGAATGGCTGTCCGTTGTTGTACAGGTCCTGGCGACGTTGTACTTCTCTCTCCATGGCGAGCTCGACGAATGCCCCGAAGGATGGGTCGCCCTCAAGATAACCCGTGAGCCGAAACGCCTCGCGAGCACGGTTTCTGGCACCAGCTGTCACTCGTGCCGACATGGTGATGGGCGTGAGCCCATCGGCTTCGGCCTGCGACGCGGGTCGATCGCGCACGATTTCATTGTCTTGTTCCGCGGGCTGAACAGGTTCACGAAACCCGACAGATGGAGTGAACGTAGGGCCCGGTTGAGGCCGGGATCCCACGCCATCCGCGGATCGAACACCGGTTCCTGAAGTGTCGTGTTCGTCACCCGCCTCAGCAACGATCTCGGCGGCTCGTTGTGGTCGTGGTGGAAGCGCGATCTTTCGCTCGACGTTTTCGGGCTCGTCTTTCCCCTGCTGCGCGAGCTCAGCATTTGCGGCGACCCGATTTTTTCTCGACAAGCTCGACAGATCGACGACTCGTGGTTGGTCGCTCATCGGGACTCCTCCGACTCTCGCTCCGACATGCGTTCGATGATTTCCTGTGCAACCGAATGCAGATCGGCGGCCACATCAGACACGGAGCCCGGCATAGCTTTCGTTCCAACAGCCTCACCGCGCACAACCTGCCACCAGTTGGGCTCGTCTTTGGCCTGCTTCTCAAGCTCGAAGACGAGTTTGCCTTCCTCCCTCGCGCGCTGAGCAGTCGCGTCGGAGTGCCGAATGATTGTCTTGAACACAACGTCGTCGTCCCCGCCGAACATCTCGGTGACGTGCTCGATGGTTTCGCGCCGCACCTTGGTCGATGCCTTGCCGATGTCACCGATGACGCAGCCGAGAAAGTCGATGTCCGGGTTGATGTCAAGAATCTCTGCGAAGCGTTGCGTGACCTTGAACAACCCCGCGCGGCTCGATTTGTCGGCTTTCGTGGGTGCGATCACGTACTTGGCGGCCGCGAGAGCGTTCTGCTGAATGACAGGCTCACCAGGAGGGCAGTCGATCAGAATGACGTCGTAGTCACCGGCGAGCTTCTCGAGCACGTGAGCGAGCTTCAATCGCCAGTCCCCGCCATTTGATTGACGCAGACCTGCTGCCGCCACCTCGAGGTGACTCCCCCCGACGAGGACGTCGAGGTTTTCGCGCACACCTTGAAGAGGCGCCGGCTCCGTACCGAACGCCCAGGCCGCGGCCAATCCCCGACCATCGTCGTTGTTCTCCGACTCGCTGTAGCCAAAGTCCTCTGCCGCATTACCTTGCGGGTCCATGTCTACGAACAGAACGCGATATCCGCTTGCCGCCAGCATCCCTGCGGTGTTCGTGCAGATCGTCGTCTTGAGCACACCACCTTTGCCGTTGATGACGGCGATCACGCGGTTGAGTACTGAGCGGTCGAGAGCCATGTTGGTCCTTCGAAGAAGCGGTTCACCTCCCCCACTTCATTCGCTTACCTGTTCGGCGAATGGCTGCAGGCCGGTGAGGGTCCCCCCGATCGTACCGTTGCTTACGTTCGACGCATAGAACCCGTATGACAGGTTCAACACGTTCAACGGGTCATACAGGTTGCACATGTTAAACAGGTTGCACACGTTGTACATGTTGAACACGTTGTACACAACACTAGTGAGAATCTGCGATCGTGAGGTCTGTGCGTTGTACACGTTGTACACGTTCGATACATTCGGCGCGGAATGCAGCCGCGTCTCCACCCATCTAGGTCGAAGGTCAGGGACAATAGACGGGAGAGACAGGGGCCCCAGTCGATGCCAGCACGCAATGAAGGATCCTCCGCCGCCCCCGTACGTCGTGGTGCGTCGTCCAGCCCGCAACCTGAGCGCGACATCGTCATAGCGCCGTCGATTGCCGAGACCACGAACAACGGCCTCACCTTGCCCGGGGTGGCTGACGACAGTATCGGATACTCGGCGCGCATGTTCGCGCAGGTCTCTCTGCCGCAGCGCAATCCGGGGGATAGGCCCTACATCGAACGCACGGACGGGAATCTGACGCTCACGCTGCGTCCCGGGTACATCAAGGTGCCCGGAGAGAAGGCGGGAGAGTTCGAGCTCGTTCAGAAGTACCCATTCGGCGTGTACCCCCGTCTCGCGCTCACATACGTCTCGACAGAGGCCTTCCTGTCGAAAAGCCCGGTGGTCGACCTGGGTCACAGCATGAGGTCGTTCCTCTCAAAGCTCGGCGTCGAGTACAGCGGCAAGACGAACAGGCTCGTCAAGGAGCAGCTCGCTGCACTCTTCAGTGCACAGCTGACGCTCACCGGCACGGGTCACAACGCGGCTGGGCGAGGAACCATCACGCAGTTCGTCAATGTGGCCGAGAAGTACTCGCTGTGGTGGGCGAACGAGGAGAGCGAAGGTGTCGACGGGCTCTGGGGCTCTACAGTTCGGCTTGACGACAAGTTCTACAACTCGATCGTCAAAGAGCCTGTTCCGGTGGATCTTCGGGCCCTTCGCACCCTCGGCGGCAGCCCTCTGCGGATCGACCTGTATCTCTGGGCGACCTACCGCGTACAGACACTCGAGGCCCCGGCGTTGGTCACGTGGGCTGAGCTCTACACGCAGTTCGGTTCGCAATACGGACGACCGCGAGCCTTCAAGTCGCCGTTCATCAAAGCTCTCGACGAAGTGAAAGCGGTGTACCCGCAGCTCAACGTGGAAGTCGCCGAGTCCGGCGTCACTCTTCATCCCACCCTCTCGCGCATCACCTCGAAGCGTTCCGCAAGGCAGGTCGGTTCTAAGTCGGCAGGCGCCGCCTGAGTCCTCCTGGGCTGATTCGACACTGAAACGCTGGGGTGTTTTGGTGGCGCCTTCTCTCGAGGCCGCCATCGGTTCGGCCTCGGTGCACGGTCTGATGTCAGAAGATCCGCGGAATCACTGGGGCATTTTGGTGGCGCACCCCGCTTACGCAGGCGTGCGCTGCCTGGCCAGTGCCTCTTCGACTGAGAACCAGAGGGGTGGGTACTTTGGTGGCGGCTTCATGGTGGACTCGCGTATTTCCGGGGAGATTTGGGAGGTCGCGAGCCGTATTCTCGCTTCCCATGCCGCGGTATTAAATGTCACCCGCTCGCGGCAGGTGTGGTTGGGGAGTTGGAGCGCGTGGGTGGGTACTTTGGTGGCGCATTGTCATCCCGCCTTCGCGAAAGTCCTCGAATACGTGACTTTTCTGGACGGAAGTGACGTTGTCACCGGTTATGCTCTCGGTACAGGTCGCGAATGGCTTTGCGGACTCAGTCGGCTCCTCGTGGGCAGACACAGAAAGCCCCCCGGATGGTACCGGGGGGCTTTCCTCGTTCCGTGCTGGTTCTTACGCTTCGCTGCTCTCGAGCGCCTGCTCGAACGCCTCTGCGTGTTCAAGGTCTCGGCGTGCGTCGTCGACGCGGCGTTCCTGCTCGGCGGCTTCCCGGCCACCCCGGGCCGCAGCGACACGGAGTCGGCGCTCTTCGACAGCCACGCCGAGACGGGCTTCGTGGGCTGAATCCGTCGCGCGCGACAAAGCGCCCAGATCGGGTTCGATGACTCCAGGCGCCGCGCCCCGGCGGCCGGACTGCGTCGATTCGTTGATGCTCATCGGTTGCTCCTCATCTGGTCGTGCTGCTCGATCGTACGTTGGGCCCTCGCCGCAGCGCGCACTTGGCTACGGGCGACGAGAACCTTCTTCTGGGTGACGTCGACGTTCGATTCGTTGACGTCCGCTGTGGAGAGTCCGGCCACCCGGTCGGTCAGCAGGTACGCCACGGCGAAGTCGATGCTGTCGGCGGTGACGCCGACCTCACTGACTCGCTTCAGCCCGAGACGCGTCGCCTGTGCGAGCTGATCGATGTTCTGCAGAACCAGGTCGATCTTGTCCTCCATAGCGGTGACCCGTTGGTCCTCACCGCGAAACGCTTGCTCGGCTGCGCGAGTGCCTTCGTCGAGCTCGAGATCCATACCCGTCTTCGCCACGATGAAGGCGGTGATGATCGACGGGCCAGAGAGTGACTCTGCAAACTCTCCTCCGAGGCTCTCCGCGAGCAGGAGGCGAAGTCGATCGATCACGGGCACGGGGAACGGCTTCACGACGACGGTCGGAGTGTCCTGGCCAGTCGAGAAAGCCGCGCGATTGCGGGGTCGAGGGCTCGTGCCCACCGTTGTGGCGAGACGCTCCTCGAAGCTGAGCTCCGACCTCTCCTCATGAGGATCGGCGTTCTCGTGCTGAGAAGTGACCATGACCAAGGGTTCGGGCTCGAGAACCGCGGTGGTCGTTTCGGCATCGTCCGCGCCCTGCTGCTGCGTCGAGGATGATTCCGCCGCTCGACGAGCACGATCATCGATCTGCTCCTGTGTGGAATCGGTGTGCTCGCCCTCATCAGGGTCATCCCGCTGGGGGAGCGGGGTTGCGTCGGCGCCTGTCGAGGCGTCGCCCGGCGTCTCCGCGCCGCCGCCGTGTTGACCCACGTCGCGAATCTCGGCCGGGGCACCAGTGGGCTCGGCATCCGGCTTGGGCTCGCGACGCGGTGGCAACGTGATCTGCAGGTCGTCCGTCGTCGGCATCTTGATCCCGCCGAGGGCATCATCGAATCGACTCATAGCGGTACTGCTCGCTCTTCTGTGTGTTCGGAATCGGTGGTGGGGGAGTGGTCCAGGGTCAAGCGCCGGCGGCCGCGGAAGCGCTGGTTCCGGATGCCAGCTCGCCGTCTTCCGGATCGTGCAGGTAGTTGTCGCCCTGCGTCAGCCGGATGATGCTGCTGAAACCGCTCGTGGTCACGCGCTCGAGGTTCGCGGCGTTCGTGGAGAGGGCGTGCACCTCGTCGATCAGCTGGTTCAGTCGCTGGATGCCGAGATGCGGGATATCGAAGTCTCCGCTCATGCGGAGGTTCTTCTCCTCGATCGCCGCGACGAGGTACTCGGTCTCGGTGAGGCCCAGTTTCCGCGCCCAGTGATTCGCCGTGACCACCGTGTCCGGGTGCAACCGAACCGACTTCCGAATGCGCTTCGGGTCGTTGTCGATGTTGTCGGTCATGCCGCTCCAAAGGTCATAAACTGCTCGAAAACGAGGATTAAATGCAATTGTAGGCCCTGATGTGGACTGACGTGGAGATTCACCTGCGGTGGACATACCTGCACGGCGCAGCCGTTGCCGGGGGAGTGGTTGAGGCGCTCCCACCGTTCGGGTGCGAGCCCGGACACGATCACCTCGCGAATGCAGGAGTAGTCATGGACACCATCACGCCGCAGCTCTACTCAGGTGCCCTCCGCCCTTATCCCGGCGTGATCGCAGAATGGTCGACGGCGAAGCAGGCCCGGGCCCGGAGTATCCTCGCCGACGTCGACGCTGCGTTTCCCGGCATGGTCGGGAAGGTCGATCCGTCTGCGGACGTCGAGGACTTCTGGGAGGACGCCGCTCGCATCTCCGCCGCGTGGCGCGCCACCGGCGGCCGGCTGGTCCTGACGGAAGCGGGGACCTCGTGGTGCACCTGGTCGAACGACAAGATGCTTCGTCGAATCGGTCCCGTTGCCCGGTCCGAGGAAGGTGGTGACCACGGCACCGACGACCTCGCCGGTCACGCGCTGGTCGCTCGCCACGGTGGTCGCGGCATGTTCATCGGAGGAGTGGCGACCGATGACCCCACGCGCGACGTCGCGATCTGGCTCGCTGCCCGCCACCGCGACCACGGCGTCCGGCGTGGCGTGGTGAAAGCCGTCGCTCGGAAGAACGGCATCTGGTCGATCGAGCTGGACCGCGACCCCGAGGTCGTCACACGCAGGCTCGCGGACGCCATGGACTGGACCTTCGTTCGACTCGAAAGTCTCTCCGGTGCGCTTCTCGCCCAGGATGAGCTCGAGTTGACATGGGAGCTCCGTCTCTTCGTCGTCGACGGCCGAGTGGTGTCGGCTGCCGGTTGCATCGAAGAGTTCACGCCCCTCGATCACGACCGAGCGATAGGGCTCATCGACACTCGGGTTCGCCGCATCCGCGGTCACCTAGAACAAGGGCTCCCCAGCCCCGTCGAGGACCGTCCCGACATCGTCCATCGACTCGTCTCGTTCGGCCGACGGGTCGCGCTCGAGCACGGCGGCACCGTCTGCATCGACGTGGCGATCGATGCGGCAACGGACGAGCCCGTCGTGATCGAGCTCAACCACCTCCCCAATTCCGGTCTCTACGCCTCGGACCCCTGGGCGGTGACCGCCGCCGTGGTCAGAGCGCGCGACCGCGGCTACGCACCCATCCGGCGCCCGGAGGACGTTCTCCGATCAGCCCCGAAGACAGAAGGAACCCCCGCATGAGCAAGTCCGATCGAGACCGCCCGGCCCGACCCCGCTCAGGAAAGAGCGGCTGCACCGGGTGCCCGGCCTGCGGTCGCGGCCCCTACAAGAGCACCCGCAACCGTGGCATCCGTCACCAGAAGACAGCCCGCATAGCCGAACAGCTCGGTTGATCACGAGGGTGCGCTTTGCTGCGCGCCCTCGTCCATTCCCGACTACCACGACGTCATCCAGGAGGGTGAGCATGAGCACCACACGAACCATCGAGCCCGAGGGGGACGCCACCGCCGGCGCGGAGGCGGACACACACGAGGCGATCGCGTACACGCGGTACGAGTGGGACTGCCCCGTGTGCTCGGAAGTGAACGAAGTTGATCACGATCCTCAGTCCGAGACCGTCTCGTGCGGTGACTGCCGCACCACCGTCCTGATCAGGGAGACCCGATGAGCGGCCCGTCGCGACCAAACGCCGCCGGCGTCATCTGGCTCGTCGAGCAAACCCATCAGTACGAGGAGGCCACGGAGGTTGTCTTCGCCAGCCGCCACGGGGAGGTCGCCGCGACCATCGCGCGGGCACTGAGTGCTCAGAACCCGAGCGCAGCGTTCACCCCTGTCAGCGTCCCGCTGGTCGACGATGTCGCGACCGCATTGGCTGAACGGCTCACCCTTCGACAGACCCCGGCTGTTGGCGACGTCGTGCTCGAAGCCATCGAGACGCGCCTGAGCGAGTGGGTCTTCGACCCTCGCTTCGTTCACGTGGACGTCAAAGACATCTCGACCCCGACCCACATCGCCGTTACCGGCCACGACCACGCTCTTGTGCGCGGGATGTACACCGCCCTCGTAGAGAACAGCCAGCAGAAGGAGAGCCCTCGATGACCTCGATCGCCACGTTCAAGGACGACCTCGAGTCCGCGCGCGTCACACGTGTCGTGGAGACCGCCGCAGACGCCGCCTACCGTCGCCGTGCGCGGCTTGCGGAGAGCGCGGTCGTCGACGGTGTGGGGCGTGAGACCCTCGTCCGCCGTCGTCGAGACGCCGGCCTCGACGAGCTGAGGTGGGTCTCCCTGCTCTCCTCCTCACGAACCGCCAGTCCCGACGAGTTCCAGGCCTTCGCAGCGGCCCTCGGCGTCTCGGCTCGGTGGCTCGCGGTCGGCAGCGGGAGCATGGCGGAACCGCCGGAAGGATGGTCGATCTTCGGGACCCACGTCGATGTCGCTGGCCGCCTCGAGTTCTCGAGCACCCTCGACCCCTCTGGGCTGCCGCTTTGGGAGCGCCCGACAGATGAGGTGGCCGCATGACGTCCGTGATCCTGATGACCGGGAGCCGGTCATGGAACAACGTCCAGGTGTCCGCCGACGCTCTGAGCGCGACCCTGATCATGCTGGGCGTCACCGAGAAACAGGCAGCGCTTCGCCACGGGGCGTCTCGCGGCGCGGACACCCTCCTGGCCCGGACGGCAGAAGGTCTCGGCATCGCCACACAGGCCGTTCCTGCTCAGTGGGATCGCCACACGGAGCAATGCCCGCCATGGGACCGTCAGAACGCCACCTGCAAGCTCGCCGGCCACCGACGGAACTCCATCATGATCGCCGCCGGAGCGAACATCTGCCTGGCGTTCCCGACCCACGCGATGAGCCTGCAGCCGGGGGAGGACTCCAAGGACACCTCGCGGGGAACATGGGACTGCGCCACGAAAGCGAAGGATGCCGGCATCCCGACCCTCGTCGTGTGGGGTGATCACTTCTTCCCCTTCGGTCAGCCCGGGGCCGAGCTGCTGCAGCGCGCCGCCACGCAGCGGGGTCTGCAGCTGGGCCCGTCGCTCTCTGCGCCCATCCTCGGCATCTGGCTGCCGTTCTGAGCCTCGTTGGAGCCCATGTTCGCCGTGTTACGGCAGACGTGGGCTCCTTCGTTTTCGAGCGAAACAGTGCTGAAGCGCAAGGTCCGGTCAAGAAACGACGAGGATCACTTCAGCAGACGCCCTATCCGGCCGTGCAGCCGTTGCCGGCCCTGGAGCGAACACTAGAGTCTGGCCATGGCCACAAGAGATGACGACGCGGGTAGCAGCCTGCGCCGATGGGGGAGCGGTAGCGGAGATCCGCAGCTGCAGGCCGCCGTCGAGCTCGTCATCCGGTACGGCCTGGCCAACCCGGCCTACCCGTGGGTGAAGAGCGGCATACCCCGTTCGCGGTGGCCAGAGGACTGGATCGACTTCCGCACCCTGAGCTCGGCAGCTGAACAGACGCCAGGACAAGATGGTGCTGTGATGCGAGTCGCCGCCGACTTCGGGCGCGGGTTCCCCGTCGACCCCACGGTCGTAGCCGCGCTCGACGACGACCGCCGCGGCCTCGTCCTTGCCGCTCTCACCCAAAGGCCGGTGGGGGAGTGGCCCCCGCCTCGAGCAACCACCCCTGAGATCCCGACCGACGTGATCACCCAGATCATCACCAAGGAACGCCGGGGCCTGGATCGGCTCCTGCGCGACATTCAACTCACGGACCGGGATACCCTCGACGGGTAGCGACGAACCCGGCGTCCGCTGGCGGGGGCTGAAAACACAAGTGGGTCTCATAAGACGCTAGGCGCCTCAGAGACCCACCGAGGTGTACGCAACGATCCAAGCCCGTTGCTCTGAGGTAAACGATACGGTGTTTCCTATGTCGGGTCAACACGCTCTTAGATCGCAGCTCCTCAGTCAGTCGCGCCTGTCGCCCTACATGTCTGAAGCGGGCACCAATCAGGATCGTGCGTGGGACCTGTATCTGTGGGCGACGCAGTTGACAGGGTCCCTTCATGCTCAAATCTCCTTCGTCGAGCTCGCCTTCCGCAACGCTCTCGACCGCACCCTCGGGGACTGGAATGTCGCTCAAGGCGGGGATCGAGAGTGGACGCTCGAGGGCAACGCCATCGACCCGCTCTACTCGACCCTCAGGGGCGATCTGATCGAGGCCCGCAAACGGGCGACCAAGGAGTCTGTTGCCCGCGCCGCCGGCCACCCTCGGAGGGGGGTCGCAGCTACCCACAACGACGTCATTGCGCAACTCATGTTCGGCTCATGGGTCAAAGTGATCACCCCCATGGCGCCGCAAGACCCGCCCGCTCATCAGCAGGCGCTGTGGGCCGGCGGAGTCCACGCGGCGTTCCCCGGGGCTGACGCCACCGACGCGTCTCGTGTGGAGATGGGGAAGAGGCTCAACCAGCTGCGCGTGCTCCGCAACCGTGTCGCGCATCACGACAGCATTCTCAAGGTCAACGTCACCCATCGCCTCAACGAGATGCTCGGCGTGGCCCACAAGTTGGACCCTGCTTTCCCCGCGCTCATCATGGGAGGTAGCCAGGTGCGTCGAATCAATAAGTCTGATCCGCGGAAGACCTGGTAGCTCGCTCCCTATCGCTCAGGCCTTCTGGCCGGCGATCGTTCGTCGCGCGCTCTCCATGCGCTCCTCGACGAGGGCCGCGGCCTCGGGGTCCGTCGCCAAGGGGCTCAGGAAGGCGTCGCGGTCGCGGCGACGCTTCGCCGCCGTCTCGCTCCCATAGGCGATCTCGCGCTGTCGATAGATGCGTCGTTGCTGGTCCGCGTCGGTGTCTGAGTCGGTCTGCGAGAGAGTCGCCAGGGCGCTCATGACGTCGGCTGGCCACTCTTCGACCTGGCCGATCTGCGCCTCGAGCGCGCGTTGGCTCAGATCCGCGGTGTCCACCTCGTCGAACAGCTGGCCGACGCGCTGTCGAGACACGTTCATCACCACGCCCAGATCCGTCTGCTTCGCGCCGTACGCGCCCGCCAGCGCCACGGTCTTCGCCTGAAGTGAGATCACGTGCTCGAGGAGCCGCTCGACGTCCTCTCGCACCCTCGTCACGCGGAGGGTGTCGCGGATGAGTTCCTGTTGCTGGGGGAGTCGTGGTCGTGCCATGACGTCGACGGTAGGGGTCTCGCGCGAGGGCCGCAAGCGCAATTGAAATAGGCAACTGGATATGCGGATTATCGTGACGAGGACTATTAACTATTGCCGCCGCGCCCTCAGTTCGACGATGGAGTCCTCTGGGAGGTCCATAGACAGCTCGACGGCCCGCTGCCATGTGTCCGCTTCCACTTTGAGTGCTTGCGCGATCTTGGGCGCGAGGATCGTGTTGCCCTGGACGGTCTTCTCGTCGAGCGCTCCGATTGCATCAAGCACGTAGGAGTCAAGCAGTCTGAGGACTGGTTTGCCGTCGTATCGTGCTGAGAGATCAGGCATCCAGAGACTCCCATGGGTGCGATCGCAGAGTCGCGAAGTCGCCGCGGATCAATTCTTCGGCAAGGGCGACGCGTTGGTCGTGGCTCAACCCTCGGAGTCGCCCAATTTTCTCAGGGGTGTGAACATTGTCGAACCGGACTGACTCAGGGTAATACTCCAGGCTCCATCCGTCGGAGTCGCAGACCGTGACAGCGCGGTGTTCCTCATCGCCGTCGGCATTCTCAATGGTCCGCAAAAGGTCAGCGGCGGCCTGGACGGTGATGCCTTCTTCGATTTCGTCGCCGTATCGGTCCATAAACCACAAGTCACGCATTGTTATTCACCTTTGCCCCAGATGGAGAAGCCGCCTCACGACTGGGCGTACGTTTCGCCAGATCAGAAGCAAAATTCGCGCCCCCGCGTGCACGTATATCAGGGAGGATTTTCCGCATCCGACGCAATAGTCGGCTTAGAAGCTGACATAACATAGATTATCGGAGTAGCCGTTTGCGAGCAAGATAGCGCAAGTTGCGCCCCATGTACGGTACGGCGTCTGGCCGTGGCGCGCCACGCCGTGTGGCGACAAACACGCAAGCGACGGCGGCCCCGGTGAATCCGGAACCGCCGTCGCTTGCGTGTTTGTCGTGCGCTATGGTGCGTCTACTTCGCGCCCGACGTTCGTTTCGAGCCGTACTGCACCCAGGTCCAGATCATGACCCCGGCGAAGAGCACCCAGCCCACCCAGGCTGGAATCACCTGGGCGACAGCGAGCACCATGCACACCAGTCCCAGCAGCACGAAGACGATGAGCCCGATGCGGAAAACCTTGTTCGTCATGGTCCTACTCCTGTCCTTTCTCGGTTCAGTCTGCCGACTCAGGGGCAGTGAACGGTGCCCCGAGGTTCGATGAACGGGTTCCAGCTGGGCACGAACACCGGCGGCAAGAGATAACCGACGGCGCCGACGCAGTTCCCCTGGCCATAAGCGACGCCAGCAGTTCCGGCGGCAATGCCCGCGCCGGCGGCGCAAGCGGCGCCTGCCCACGGGCCACCCAGTGCCGTGCACCCCGCGGTGAACGCAGCGATGCCGGAGGGTCCGCCGTTCGCGAGGTCACGAGTCTCGTCCCTGTTCAGATACACAGAGCACCAGCCGACACCACACTCCGACGTCGGATCAGCCGTCACGGGGAACGCAGCGCCCTCGAGCGAGACGTTCTGCGTGATGACGTTCCCGGACACCGTATAGGACGTCTCGAGGTCCTTTCCGTTGGCGTCCTTCGCCCACGGCGCACTGATCTTGTTCACCCAGGTCCCGTCCGCCTTCGTCACGGTCACGGAGCCGTCGTCGTTCAGAGTGAGCTGGGTCGACGCGTCACCCACGGTGAAGTCGTAGGCATCCGGCGCGGTGCTGTCCTTGATGACCACGAAGCTCGCGTTCGCGCCGGAGCTCGACAGACCCGTCACGAACCCGTACGAGGACGAATCCTGAACGGTCGCGCCCAGTCGATCGACGTGTTCCGCGGCCGCGTCAGTAACCGGTGTGATCTCGACGCGCTCCGGTGATGGTGTGCCGGGCTCCGCCGCCATGCGCTGCAGAGTCGTGGACTGCTGAGACTCCTGAGCCACGTGAGGAAGGGCCTCAGCTGCGCCGAGCAGGCCCTGCGATTCGACGACACTGAGCGTGTCGATGGGCTCATCCGCCGCGAATGCGGGTGCGGATTGAACGGTCACGGCCAGCAGTGCGGCAGCGATGCCGGCGACCATTCGCGACTGCCTCTTCGATGAGGTGCGCGGGGAAAGTACCATGTTCATTGTTGCTCCAAACGGGGGGAATGGAAGCGTGGCCTGGTAACCACGCCACTTCGACGCTATCCCCGACGAAGCGAACGTCTCAGAGACGTTCAGGGTTCTCTCAGGTTCACTGCCTGGGCTCACACAGCCCCACTCGTCGCTATAGGCAGGTCGTGTAATCGACCTGGATCGCCGTGGCGAAGTTGGTGTTGATCCGCTGCGCATCCTCCGGCGTCGGGACGCTGGTGGGGTCGTGAGTCATGGAGGCGAACTGCTCGTACGTCGGCCGGCTCGGGCTCTCGACGGCGGCCAGAGTGTCGATCGCGGCCACTGTCTCAGCGGGCATCGGGCCGATAGATCCGGTCTCGCCGCCGGTGGCGAAGAACGCGCTGACGGCGTCGCAGAGCTCGCCGCTGACGATGTGTCCCGGGATGGCGCCGCCCCCGCCGGCGATCGCGCGATCCGCCGCCACCTGCTCCTCCGCGCTCATCGTCGGAACGGCCTGCAGGTCGATCGGCGGTCTCTGGGTGAAGAGCGTGGGGATGACCACGAGAGCGCCCGCGATGCCAAGAAGCGCGAGGGCGCTTCCGCCGATGACCCACCCGCGTGAGCGCTGACTGGAGCTCGCCGAGGATGTGTCAGGAGCGCGCTTCGGGAGCCCATGTCCCAAGAAGCTCGGCGGGGTGCCATCGTCCATTTGCATGCCTTCCTGAGGCGGCTCGCGTCACCCTCCTCGAGTATCCAATTCTACTCGTATTCGAGGATAATTGAGATCAGCCAGAGGCCGCCCCGGGGTTCTGCGAGAAGACACTCAGACCTCACGGGGCCCGTCGCGCGGGCTCCCCCAACCTCATCCCCCGACACCTGGAGGCATCATGCGATCCCCTCTCCGGCCGCTCTATGTGACGGCCATCACCGCAGCGATGTTCGCTACCGTCAGCTGCAGCATTCAGCCGATCGCGGCCTTTCCCCGTGCGGCGACCACCTCTGCGACCGCCGAGCACACGACGTCGCTCATCCGGGTCGTCGACGGGGACACGATCGCCGTGTTGCCGACAGAGGCGCTCCCCGCGACGAACGAGGCCGGGACGGAGCACGCCGTCCGTCTCCTCGGGATCGATGCCCCCGAGATGCATAAGGTGACCGAAGAGCCGCCCGAGTGCGGCGCAGAGGCGGCCACGGCGTATCTGACGTCGCTCGTGGCGACGGGCGTCGACGTCACGGTGGTGTACGACGAGCGATCCGACCACACCGATCGGTACGGGCGCTCCCTGGCATACGTGCAGTCCCCCACCATCGGGGACCTCGGCCGCGAAGTGGTGGAGGCCGGCTACGCGGAGGCCTGGTACCCGAAGGGCAAACCCGAGCCGGCTCGCTACGCCGAGTATGCGGCGACAGAGCTCGAGGCGGCATCCGCCGGCGCCGGTGCTCACTCCACGTGCAGCTCGATCGGAAGGTGACCGTGATCCACGAACAGTTCGCCTTCTGGATCGGAATCGCGGCCCCGCTGGCGGTCATCGGAGCTCTCTGCCTCGCGCTGCGACCCGCACGGTCATCCACAGACAGCGAAAACGAAGAAGCTCCTGTCTTCAGTTCGAAGGAGTCCGTCACCAACGGCCGATCCTTCGAGCGACCGTCGATCACTCCCGAGGCGCGTGCCGCGCGCCGAGACGCGCCTTGGACGGCGCCGTGAGGATGTCGGTCATCCCCGCCCATGACAGAACCCCCGCGCGCCTCGGAGCAGCGGGGGTTCTGTCTTTCCCTGATCGTTACGCGGCCGCGGGGCGAAAGAGCTCGGCGATGAAGTCTTCCGGTCGTTGAGCCTCGTGCTCGTTCACGATGACATCGTCCCGAGCGCAGAAGTACGCCGCCTGCAGACGCTCGTTCGAGGCATCCCACTCCCCCTGGCGCTCGCGCCACACCCTCGCACGCACTTTGCCGACCACGTACGTGATGACAGCCGCGGGAATCCACGCCACGAAGATCGCGAAGAATCCGCCGACCACGAACATGTACGGCTCGTTACTGCTGAGCGTGGCGACCAGCCCGGCGAAGGCCGTGATACCGAGCGTCCATCCGATGAAATGCGCGAACCAGGGGAACGACGGACGCGCTAGAGGCGACAGCCGCTTCGCGAGCTGCGTCATCCCCGTCGTGGTGAGGTACGTCGAGGCGACTCGTATCTTCCCCTCGTTGGGTGACAGAGTCAAAGCGCTGCCTCGAGTGTCCGTCACCCCCTCGTCGACGAGCACTGACACGCGCCGAAGTGCGTCATCAGAGTGACAGATCGGGCACGTTGCCCCAACGGAACTGGTCGGGGTCGGCGCGATGTCTCCCGAGGGTGGGGCCGCCGGTTTTGCGCGAGCGTGATCGGTCCAAGCAGCTCCGTCCCACCACTTCTCCTGCTGCGGATTTGTGGGGTGGACGTACCACCCCGCGGGCGGCAGCCCTCGTTGTCCTCCCGACACAGACCCTCCTCGGTGCTCAGCGAAGACTATCCGACCGGTGATGGGTGGAGGCGAGAACGTGACCGCGCACGACAGAACCCCCGCGCTCCGAGGAGCCGCGGGGGTTCTGTGTTCGCCTCGGAAGTCTCAGTTCTCGCCGGCGGCGGCGGCCAGGAGCTGCGCCTTACCATCGACGGTGCGCACGGCGACGAAGGTCATGATTGCGCTGTCAGCCGTCACGATCTCTCGCATCCCCGCGGGGGCCGTCTCTTCGAGCGCGCCGTAGACGAGCACTTTGCTGTCGGATCCCGCCGGGCCGGCGAGAACAGCCGTCTGGTGTCCGCAGACATCTACGACCTCATACGCCCCCGATGCTGCGAGCTGGGCGAGGTTCTGCTTCGCCCAGTCCTCGAGGCAGGTGTCGTCCGTGTCGATCTGCACCGCGGTGACTCCCGCGTCGCTCCCCGCGCGGCTGCGCGCATCGAGCACGTCCCCCCCGAACCCGCTCTGCAGGTCCTTCGAGATGACCTCGACCTGCGACAGATCTGCCGTCGCTGGGGCCGCGACCACCGGATCGTTCGCAGCCACCTGCTGCGGCTGCGGCGTGATCACCAACGACGCCGGATCAACCCGCTCCGGGCCGAGCGCGTTCGCGAGGACGAGCCCGCCGACCAGGGCGGCCACCGCAAAGGTGGCCACCCCGATCAGAATCGGGCGTCGACGCGAACGCGCCTTGGTCTCCCCGCTCACGAGCGCACCTGAATGACGACGCTGTTGCCGGGGTCACTCTGCGGGCTACCCACCCACGGCGTCCCGCACGAGTACTTGGCGTTGTGATAGGTCACGTTCCGCGTCCCTCCCTGCAGGAGCCAGTTGTCCTGCCATCCGAACGGGTGGTTGTAGCTGCGCGGGTTCCAGTCCGTCGAAGTGAAGTTCGACCAGTTGACCCAGGAGCCTTCCGAGCAATAGGTCTTGTAGTCGATCGTGATGGACGGGCAGCCGCCGTTGTAGCAAGTGCTGTAGGTCCAGTTCGTGCCGCGCACCCACTCGCGATAGTTGTAGGCATCCCATACAGGCGGCGCAGGCTGGAGAATCGGCATGACGAACGTGCCCGACTGAGTGGATGCCACTCCGCTTTCGTAGCCCGTCACGACGGACAGGCACTTCGCGTTGACACCGACCTGATAACCGTAGCCGTAGAGCGCGTAGCCAGCGTTCCAGGAGTACGACCGGTTGTTGTCCTTCCAGGGCTCTACCGCTCGCACATCTGTTGCGAAGCCACCGTTGCTCTGGCCGGAGCGGTTCTCCAGAGTCTGCGCCTGGAGTTTGGTCCCCGCGGGGCAGCCCCAGGGGAAAGTCCAGTCGAGGCGGCCGGCCTTGTTGCTCCCGCCAGCTCCCGTCCAGGAGATGTTCTGCGCTGCCGGGACTGCCGGCCACGGCGTCGTGTATGCCACCGCGGGGCTGACGACGCTCTTGCCACCGACCATCGCGCTCACGCCGTAGACGGTTTTGTTGCCGTATGTCGTTCCCGGGATGTAGGTCAGCGTCTGCGTCAGCTCCGTGGTCGAATCCGGACGCGAGTTCTCGTAGCCCCAGTCGGCGCTCTTGAAGCCAGAGAAGGTGGTCGGAAGGCTCGAGACCGCGGTCCAGCTCAGCTTGTGCTCATCACCCGTTGCGCCCTGCGTGACAGTGAGAACGGGGTTTGGGAGAGGCTGCGAGTACGGGTTCTCAACCACGGTCCTGGCGCTGTACATCGCGCTGCAGTTGACGGTCACGCCGAACACGCCGTCCGAGCCGTTCGCGACCTCGGACATGTCCATCCCGATGCCGGCCGGGGAGATTTTCTGGACGAAGGAGAGCTTGCGCGGAGCCTTCTGTCCCGCCGGCGCGGTGGGGTTCCAGTTCACGGCGAGGACGGTCGAGGTGGTGTCGTAGCAACGGCCTCCCGTGACGACAACCCGCGCACCCTCTCGTGCACCGGAGAACATGAGGCCAGCGGTCGTCGAGCGCGAGATGACCGTTCGAGTGCTCTCGGGGACGAAGTACATCTGCGGGCTGGACGTCGACGATCCCCCCGAGACCCCCGTGGCATCCGCCGTGCATCGACTCTGGACCTCGTAGGTGGTCCGGCTGTACTCACGGGTCGTCATCGTCGTCGTTCGGTCCGTCGACCAGTCGCTCCATGCCGTCCAGGGAACCTCCGCCCACGTGCCCGTGCCGTAGACCATGTTCGATCGGAACGAGTACTGCGCGGTGGTGTAAGAGGGACACGTTACGGCCGTCCACACCGGAACATCTCCGGTGTACGAAACCCACGTCGCACCGGGGGTGCGGACCGGGGTGTTGAGCGACGCCACGGATACCGGGCTGCGCGTCTCCCCTACGACGGCGACGACGCCGTAGGTGACGCCGACGCCGTAGGTCGCGCCGGCGGTGTCGACGCGGTGGGTCAGCTCCGCAACGGATGCGACGCGGTTTTCGACGGTGTCGACGCCGGTGACATTCGTGCCGCGCGCGGAGAAGACGTCGAACGTGGTCGGAAGGCTGGAGACTCGCTCCCACGTCAGCTGGTGGACGTGCGGTGCGAGCGCGTCGGCGACGACCTTCAGGCTCGGGCCCGGAATTGGCTGGGTGTAGATTGCCGTGTCTTTGACGACCACGGCGCCTTCAGAGCAGGTCGCAGCCACCTCCGCGATCCCGGTGGCCCCGTTGGGGACGGATCCGAGGTCGACGGTGACGATGCCTCCGGTGAGCACGCTGTTCAGCACCGTGTTGACGCGCGGAGCCTCAGAGGGGCTCTGCTGGACGAACGACGCGTCGATCTTCGTGGGACCCGAGGTGCACACGCCTCCGTTGAAGGAGATCGCGACGCCCTCACGAGTGTTCGCGATGGATTCGCCGATGGTGGTGGAGCGCACGGTTCCGGTGATGCGCAGAGGGCCGGGGATGACGTCGGTGCTGGGGGTGGGGATGAGGCTCGCGGTCTCCTGCACCTCGCTGATGTTCAGCACGTTCGTGTATCCGGTGGCCAGCGACTTCTGCGTATTCGCCGAGGTGTCCTCGTCGAGGGCCTTGAGGGCGAGCGTGACCTTGAAGGGCCGCAGATCGTCGAAGTCGACCTGCTTCGTCCCCTCGGGTTTGCTGGCCGTGACGAGGGTCGGGTTCGCGGCCGGGTCGAAGGTGATCTCGCGACCGCCGAGGTTAGCGTAGGCGAACTCGGGGGTTTCGATGTCGAAGACGAGCTCGATCGCTTTGGCCGTGGTCGCCGGCGCCGAAAGAGGTGTCGTAGGGGCGCAGACCTCGTCTCGCACCTCCGTGTCGACCTGGAGCGTGGTCTTGCCGTCGCGGGTGCCGTTCTGCCAGGTCTGCACCTCGCACTTGCCGCCGTCGACGTTCTTCAGCAGACCGATACGGTTGGTGTCGTTGCCGAGAACGATGTCGGAGGCGTTGACGGCCTGCTCGAAGCGGACGTTGACGTTCTGGAAGCTCGAGGACGTATCCGCGCTCGCTTGCGTGATCGCCCAGAATGCCAGGCCGGTGGCGAGCACTCCCCCAACGGCCGCGACGGTCACCATTCGCAGGCTCATCCCTGCGAGCACCTCGGGCAGGCTCGTCGTGAAGCCCCGCTTGTCTCGCAGGACCTCGCGCGGCGTCGTGCGCTTGAAATTCATGATCGTCCCCCTTCGCGTTTAGTCTATTGTTTTTCACTCGTGTACGAGGAAAAACCGTCTGGTTTTGGCATGCGCACCGGGACCCCGGTGGAGCCGCGGTAATCGATCGACCAGAGACCCGCCGTCTCGGCGCCGACCCCGTACACGTTCCCGGCGGTGTCGAGGAGAGCCGTTCGGGAGTTGACGCCATCGGCCGCGACCGAACGAAAGAGCGTGTTCTCGAGCAGCGGGGTGAACCAGTCAGCCTTGGGGAGAGCGAAGTCCGTGCTCCCGGCGTTCGTGCTGCCGGCGTACGACAGCTTCCCGGTGGTGTCGACGGCGAACGTTGCATAGCGGCCCGCTGTGACCGTCACGAACCGCTTGCCCACCTCCACCTCCTTGGGTGCAGGCGAACTGCCGATCAGGCCGGTTCCCATGGCGCCTCGCGTCGTGGTGCCGAAGACGAACAGGCGGCCGTCGCTGCTGACGGCGGCCCCGTGGGTCTCCCCGAGCGACACCTGAGCGAAGGTGACATCTCCGGTTGCCGGGGTGAAGGTGAACTTGTCGCTGGTCGCGGACAGCTTGCCGTTGGCGTCGATGAGGGCGATTCCGTTTCCGGCGGGGCTGGCGGCGACAGCACGGTACTGGGTGCCCTTGTTCACGATTCCGTCGGCATCGGGTGCGGGGAGACCCTTCTGGGGTACGCCTGTCATCCACAGGTCGCCGGAGGTGGTGATGCCGATGGTGTTGTCGAGTCCGCCGACGAGCGTGTTGACGCGGACCTTGAGCTTGGTCGGGGTGGAGATGAGCGCGTCGCCCTTGCCCAGCTGACTCTTGTCGTTCTTGCCCCAGACCCACGCGAATCCCTGGGAATCGATGGCGTACCCGCGGTTGTCCGTCGTGGTCACCGATCGGAACGTCGTCTCCCCCGTGTCGACGAGGTGGGGGGTGATAGGGGTCGAGCTGACAGTGCCGTCTCCGGCCTGGCCGATGTCGTTCGGACCCCAGACCCAGAGGCCGCCGCGGGAATCGACTCCCGCACGGTCGGCGACAGAGACCCACGTCACACTGCTCGTCGCGAGATCGACGGGTTTGACCGTCGACGGCTCTCCGGATGCCACGCCCCAGGTCTTGAAGCGCAGACCCTCCTCCGCGAGGCCCCAGATGTTGTTGCCGTCCTTGTCGATCGCGGTGACGTGGGTGACCTCGGTCGACTCGAGTGTGACGTCCTTCGTTACGCTCTCCCCCATCGGTGCGACCGTGTCGCCCTGGATCCGCAGGACGACGGAGGCTCCATCGGCTGCGGGGGTGACTCCGAGGATCTGGGTGCAGACCTGCGTCGTGACCGTGCATTCGCGCGCGAGCGAAGGGACCGCGGTGTGCACGAGGTCCTCGTTCATCGCGGCAGCGTAGGTCTCCGCGCGGTTCGCGACCCCCTGCGACACCGCGGTGAACAGCTCCACCTTCTTGGTGTGGACCGCGTAGTTGCCGATGAGGATGCCGACGGCGGTGATCAGGATCAGGACGAGTGCGATCATGCCGATCGCGTCGGCCATCGCCTTCTTCTCGGTCATCACGGACTTGATCGACTGGGTCATGACGTGCTCCCGGCTCGGTAGATGAAGACGGTCGACACCACGACGTTCCCCGAGGTGACGGTGGCCGTCACTGGCGCGCTGGCCTGCGCGGTGAAGGTGCCGTAGAAGTTCCGGCCTTCCTGCGTCACGGGGAAGACGGCGAGTGTTTTTGTGCCCTGGCTGATGCGGATTTCTCCGTTGGCCTCCGTCGTGTGTGCGTCGACGAGGTACCGCCAGGCGGATGCTGTCGAATCGACGCCCTCGGCGAAAGTCGTTCCCTGCGGGATCGTTGCGTCGGTGGAGACGCGCGCATCGACCTTTCCGACGACGCTCGTCGCGGCGCTCGCGTCTTTTCGGATGAGCGGCTCCGGGCGCAAGAGCTCGAGGTCGTCGGCGTGGGTCCTCGTGGCGTAGAGGCACCCGGGCTTGGCGACGTCGGCCGGCGTGGCGCAGCTGGCGGCGTCGGCGTCCGCGCTCATCGGGGCCACGGCGGTGTACTGCACGCTCGTGGCGGCGTCTTCGCGCCAGGTGGTGACCTCGACCTCGTGCCCGTTCGGCAGGGTGATCGAGGAGGTGTGCGGAGATGAGGGGGTTCCCCATGTCGCCGTCGCATGCTTGTCGCCGACGAGAGCCACGATCGCTGCGGATCGTTCTGCCTTCGTCGCGGTGACGGAGACGGCGCTCGTGTTCGTCACGATCGCGGTTGCGAGGGTGGCGATGGCCATCATCACGAGAGCGACGCCGCCGAGGCTCTCCCCGATGCTTCCGGTCTTCTCCTGCAGGATGTGCCGATGTGATCGGTCCTGCGACTTCAGCTGGATCACGTGTCCCCCAACGGTGCTTGGATGCGGAGCCTGAATGCGACGAAACGCGCCCGAGCCGCCACGTGAGATTCACGAGGCGGCTCGGTCGCGTCAGGGGGTACTTACGGTGCGGTCGCGGTGGAACCGACCGGCGCCGGGCAGGTCGTCCCCGCCTCGGTCGGCTTGGTCTCGCTGACCTTGCCGTCCTTCGCGGTCAGCCAGTAGGAGGGTGCGAACACCGAGGCCGAGGTCGAGACGGCGCAGTAGTTCTGGCCGTCTGCCGACACCCAGATGTCGATCTTGCTCGGGTCGCTGGTCAGGGCGGCCTTGTTCGTGGCGTCACTCTTGGTGAGGTCGGTCTTGCTGCCGAACTTGCCGGTCTTGGACTGCTGCAGGATCTGCGCGGACTTCACCGAGTCCAGCGCGCCCTTCGCGCCGGAGTCCTGTCCGAAGGTGATCGCGGCGCCGACGCCGACGCCCACGACCGCGGCGCCCAGGAGCCAAAGGCCGACCGAACCGAGCGACTCGGTGAGGCTGAAGGAGATGCCGCGCTTGCTGGTCAGAGCCTCGCGGATGGGCAGGAGAACGCCCTTGGGGGCGTCGGTGGTCTTCTCGCTCTTACGGGCGGTGGATGCTTCGGTCATGACTGTCCTCTGATCAGGCGGGGTCGGAACGGGGTGTGAGGGCGATGAGTTCGCAGACGTGAGTCTATACCTACATTGCTCGTATATCAGGAAAAACGAGTTTTTAACTGAAAGACGATCAGATCGGGAAAATCATCACACTGGCTATGAGGGATGCCGTCATCGCTGGGACGTGAGGAAGCTCGACGGGGACCACCCCGCCGCCGGCCGCAGCGACCCGCCAGCGACGCATGCCCAGGAACAGGCCGTGCTGGATCAGCATCGAGACGCACACCCACCAGAGCCCGAGTACCGGATTCGCCGCACCGAGGAGGAAGGCGGGGACGACGGAGAGCTTCACGTCCCCACCCCCCATCGCTCCCCGAAGCGCGAGGGCCAGATAGATCGCGAACGCGAGAGCCGCCGACAGGGCGCCCGCGACCCACTGCTGGGCGCTGATCCCCTCGAGCGAAACCGCGACGAGCACCGCGGTCGCGAGGAGAACCGTCGCCCAGTCCTCCACTTCCTGTCGCCAGATGTCCGCGGTAGCCAACGCCAGCATCCCCACGATCGTGATCGCGATCGCCGCGTGCGGGGTAACGGTGGCCCCGCTACTGAGAAGAGCGTCGATGGTCAGCCCACCGTCTCGATCAGCGTGGGGATGAACGTCAGCACGGGCATGACGATGAGGATCACGACCACGACGATCGCGATGACGACGACGCCTTCCGTGATGGGGCCGATGCGGTCCGCGAAGCGGTTCAGGCGCTCCTGCGCCTTGGTGTGGAAAGTCGTCGCCAGCTCACGCAAGATCTCGACGCGACGGGTGAGCGAACTCGTCGTCTCGATGCGGTTTCGGAAGTTCCACGGGAGCAGCTCCGTCTTGGCGACGTCGGCGAACCCGACGATGCCGTAACGCTGGCGCCCGGTGTGCTCGTCGACCCATGCCTGCAGTGCCTTGTTGCCGCACGCGCGGGATGCCGTTTCGAGTGCCTCGAGCTCGGACATTCCCACGGACAAGCAGGCGCTCAGGACGTCGCAGAATCGCGCGGCGACCGACATGCGCATGACCTCGCCCATGAGAGGCGCGTTCATCGCGAACAGGTCCGCCTTGAGCGCGAGCTTCTCGTTACGTTTCAGGAAGGTCTTCCACATCAGCGTGAAGAGCATGATGACCACGACGGCGCCACCGAGCACCCACTTCAGCACTTCGCCGACGGCGAGGATGACCAGCGTCGTTTGAGGGGGCTCCGCGCCGATCCCCTCGAACATCGACGTCGTCATCGGGAGCAGGAACTGCACGGCCGCCACGACGAAGATCATCAGGAAGACCAGCATGAAGCCGGGCTTGAACAGGGCGCTCTTGATCTGACTCTTGATGTTTCCGGTCTCGATGATGATCGTCGCCGCCTGTCGCAGGTTGCGGTGCAGATCCTTCGGCATGTTGGCTGCTCGGATGAGCTCGCGCACGACCGCCGGGAAGGCGTCCGTCTGGTCAGCCATCGCCTCGCTCAGGGTGACACCGCGATCCAGGAGCATCACGACGCGCTCGTAGGCTTCGCCGATGTCGTAGTCGGCGTACTGCTCGGCCAATGCGCTGACGGAGCGGTGTTCGGACTCGCCGTTTTCGAGCATGGATGCCAGGTCGGCGAGGCTCTCGGCCACCTCGTCCGGTCGAGCGCGCTTGCCTTCGAACATGACGATGAGCGGCTTCTTCGGGAGTGGCGTGTCATCGTCGACGCCGTTGATGCGCATCGCTGCAGCATCCGCCGTGCGCTCCTTCGACAGTCGTGACTTCTCGGCCTTCTTCTGCTTCGCCTTCGAGAGCCTCTTCGCGGCCTCCGGTTCCGGCAGCGGAACGTACGGCAGCTCGTCGGCTGCACCGCGCTTACCCTTCGCCTTCGGCCGGCGTTTGGTCTTCGCGACAGGGGTCGGTTTGCTCGCCGGAGTGCCGAAGCCGCTCCCCTGGCCGGGCGCCCAGGTGGCCCCGGCCGGCTCGCTCGCGGTGGAGGGCTCTTCGTCGATCAGGGTGAAAGTGTCGCTCATGGTGTTCCCTCTGCGCGTCGTGAAGTGTGTGGGGGTCAGGCTGCGATGCCGAGCTGGGTGAGCTTCTCGACCAGAGCCTTCGGGTCGCGAGCCTCCGAGCGCGCGCTCACGAGCGTGATGTTCTGGCTGTGCACGAGACGGGCGAGGGATTCCTCCATCGCGACCATGCCGTCCTTCGTGCCGCTTCCGAGCAGCAGCTGTTGGATGAACTTGGTGTCGTTGCCGCGGTCACCGCTTCCTCGGATGACTTCAGCGAGGGCCGAGGTGTTGAAGGCGATCTCCTGGGCGAGAGCCAGGCCCCCGCCGATCTTCGGGATCAGCTTCTGGGCGACGATGGCTACCAGGGACTGCGCCATCTGAGCGCGGATGAGCCCCTGCTCTTCGGGAGTGAACATCGACGTGAAGGAGTCAACGGCCTCGGCAGCCGTGCCGGCGTGCATCGTGCTGATCACGAGGTGACCAGATGCCGCAGCCAGGAGTGCTGAACGCGCGGTCGCGGTGTTCAGGATCTCGCCGACGACGATGATGCGCGGGTGTGAGCGCTTCGCGTCTTCGACGCCCTCGGCGAAGCTGTTGACGTGTGTGCCGACCTCGCGCTGGATAACGAGGCTCTTGCCCTCCGGGTACAGGTACTCGATCGGGGACTCGAGCGTGTAGATCGCGGTCTGCATCTGCTGGTGCACGAGGTTGGTCATCGCGGCGATCGACGAGCTCTTGCCCGACCCGGTCTGGCCGACATAGAGGATCAGGCCCGAGGGGCGCGTCATCAGCTGCACGACGGCCGCCGGCAGACCGAGCTCCTTGGGTGTCGGGATCGACCGCGAGATGATGCGGATGGTGCCCGATCGACCCCCCTGCTCTTCGCGGATCGCGAGGCGGCCGCGGTACTGGCCGCCCTGGTCGAACGACGCTCCGGCCTGGTGTCGCTCGCTCATGACGGCGAGCCCGTTCGGAACGACGTGGTCCACGAGCGCGTCGAGCATCGCACTACATGCGCCTTTGTCGATTCCCGTGATCGGCCTCGTCGTCTTGTCCTTGACGACGTAGGCCCCCCGGTCCGAGGTGAGATGGATGTCGGAGGCGCCGTCGGCTCCGAACTGGTCGAGCATTCGGCTGATGATGTCGAGTCCGGCTTCAGACATTGGGGACGACCTTCCGGGCCTCGTCGAGGGTGGTGACCTTGTTCGCGACCAGCAGGTCGACGTTCTGCTTGAAGGTGGTCGACGTCGCCGCCGCCACCTCGGTGATCTCGGTCCGCGAGACGTTTCGGATCAGCGCATCCGTCAGGTGGATGCTGTTCTTCGTGACCTCGTGGATCGGATACCGACCCGAGAAGTGCTCGCCGTCGGAGGCCAGCCGGCTCACCAGGCGCTGCGACACGACGCCGTTCACCGACTCGAGCACGGACAAGGGTGGTGCATCCGCGAGCTCCATCAGACGCAGCATCGCGCTGATGTTGTTCGTCGCGTGGATGGTGGCCAGCACGCGGATGCCGGACTTCGCGATCTCGACCGCGAAGGTCGCCGTCCTGGCGTCGCGGATCTCTCCGATGAAGACGACGTTCGGGTCGGAGCGGACGAGGTAGCGCATCATGTCGCCGAAGCCGGCGCCCTCGACCTCTTCTTTCACCTCGATCTGGGCGATTCCGTCGATGACGCGCTCCACCGGATCCTCGACGCTGATGAACACCCCGGGCTGCTTCTGTCGCAGGTACTGCAGCGATGACAGGGCGGTGGTGCTCTTGCCCTCGCCGGTGGGCCCGGCGAACAGGGTCATGCCGCCGGGGGTGTCGAGGAGCATCTTCGTGGCGTCGAGGTTCTCGGAGGTGAATCCCAGCTGCTCGATGGCCCGAAGCTCCCCGATCTGGGGCAGGCGGAAGACGATGTACTCGCCGCCGTCGAACAGGGGCAGCGACACCACACGCGCGCGGTAGGGGTAGCCATCCATGGGGAGCTCGTAGTTGCCGTCCTGCGGGACGAGGTTCATCCCGGTGCTGAGCTTGGATTCGGTCTTGATCAGCGTGTGGATTGTCTGCGCCTCGGAGCCGGAGTATCGGTGAATGTGCTCGGGGTCGCCGTCGACGCGCCCTTCGACGGTGAAGGTGCCGTTGAGGGCGGATTTCTTCATGTGGACGTCGGAGACGCCGAGGCGGACGAGGTCGCGGAACATCTCCTGAAAGTCCTGGGCGCCGCGTCGCTCGACGATCTCGTTCAGAGGCTGCTTCAGCTCGGCATGCATCGCGGGCACGGGGGTGAACGGGACTGTCGTCGACGGGCGCTGAGTCATCGGTGCAGGGCGACGCTCAGCCTGCACTGTGGTCGTGCGCTGGGGGGTGCGCACCACGGGCGGCGCCGGCGTCGATGCGACTGCTGCGGCGGCCGGCGCGACCTCCTGCAGTCGCTGGGGAGATGCCGCGGTGAAGTCGAGCCGCCGCGCGGGCTGTCGAGCGTCGGTGTTGTTCATGATCACCGTTCGTTTGGGGATGTGGGGTCCGCATGGCATGGGCCAGCGCTTCAACGATACTTGTTTTATCCTCGTAAACGGTTATAAATGACATTTTTACGACCGCCAGCCCTACCTCATCGGTCCTGCCTGGCATGCTGCTTTCGCGCAGCGAAGCGGGTGCGTTCGCCCGCCTTGCGAGCGAACTGGAACGCGTGAGGCGGTGCTCACGCAGGTGCTGAAGAACGCTGCGACCAGTCGCAGCCGGGAACCACCGCGAGGAGTGCTCTCCTCGCCCAGAGCCGCCAAGACGAAATGACCCCCACTGCCGTTGCAGCGGGGGTCTTCCTCTCCGGGCGTACGGGAACGGATACGCCTTGGAGGCCACCATGTCTTTCGTCAACATCTTCGAAGCGCCGGAGCTCGAGGTCGCCCGTCTCGCCGCCGCACCGGTCGGATCCGAGACCCACACGCTCTCCACGCTGCCGGTCCAGATCCAGGGGCCGATCGACGACCTCGTCATCGAACTCCCGCGCGAGACCAACCACGGACACTCCATCGTCGTGGTCCCCTTCCTCCGCCAGCCGGACTCGAGTGTCGAGCGCGAGACGATGCCCTACCGCCGCTACCGCGCATGGTGGAGCGTGATCGTGGTCGCCTCCAACCACCCCAGCTACCCCGTCGGTGGACATCGCCTCGCGATCTCCGAAGCTGCGCTGGTACGAGGGACTCTCCGCCCCATCGCGATTCCTGCGGCGCCAGCAGCCGATGCCGAGGTCGCGGCGTGAGTCCGTCGCCCACGGACATCGCGGCGCCGGACGCCCCAGCGCTCTCGCGGGCCCTGCCCACCGTCGTCGACGTCAACGGCGAGTCTGCCTACTGGTCGGGAGTGAAGAGACTCCGCCGGCTCCGCGGGCTGGTCGAGGAAGGCCTGCCTGTCTGGTGGAGGCGGTCGGGCTTCTTCGCCCCCGCACATCGGGATACGCCTCCGAAGTGGCACGTGCTTCGCGCGCGCCGGCGACCTCTCGTCGCGGAGTATCGGTGGGAGTTCGAGTGGGTCGCGCAATGCGGATACAGCTCGAGGCTCAACGCGGTCCTCGACCCCGAGCGTGACTTCCGCAAGACCGCGCCGACGCGATCGGAGCGATGCAAGAAGTGCGTCGAGATCCTCGACCACATCAAGAGGCGGGCAGCCGCCGCGTCTGAGACGAAGGAGTGATCAGGGCTGGCATGGATGGAATGGTCAACGCAGAGCTCCCGGCTCGAGCCGAGCGAACCTATCGCGACATCACCTCTCAACCCGCCCGGTTCCCGACCGTCGACGTGGACGATGCGCGCTCTCTCGCCATCGGGGTCGCTGAGGAGACGACTCGTAGCACCGTCGGCTACATGTTGATGCGGTTGCGAGGCATCAACCAGCGCGTCGACAGCCTGGAGTTGGACCGGTTCATCGACCGACAGGCTGCAAGCGTCGGTCTCAGCAACGTCTCCCCCCATGGCTTCACGTCCCACCCCGCGCTCTGAGCTCCGACGCCAGAAGGCCCCGCCCTGCTGACGCGGGACGGGGCCTTCTCGTGGTCAAGTCAGAATGGCGTATCACCGGGGATGGTCGCGGTGGCCCAACCGGCGTCGACGTCAGCCTGCGCACTCGGGGTCGCTCCACCACCGAAGCTTCCCGTGGATCCGCCCTGGCCGGCGGCGCGCGTGACCTGAGCGGTCGCGTACCGGAGGGAGGGGCCGATCTCGTCGATCTCGAGCTCGATCGAGGTGCGGTTGTTGCCTTCGCGGTCCTGGTAGCTCCGCTGCTTCAGCTGCCCCGTGGCGACCACACGCATGCCCTTGGTCAGCGAACCAGCCACGTGCTCTGCGAACTCGCGCCAGACGGAGGCGCGCAGGAAGAGTGCCTCTCCGTCCTTCCATTCGTTCGCCTGTCGGTCGAACGTGCGCGGCGTCGAAGCGATCGTGAAGTTCGCCACGGGTAGCCCATTCTGCGTGTACCGGAGTTCGGGGTCGGCCGTGAGGTTACCCACGACGGTGATGACGGTCTCGCCTGCCATGTCTATCTTCTTTCCTCGGTAAGAGCCCTCGGAGAGTGACGAGGGGCCGGTTCGCGACGCGGCATCACGTGCCGGCATCGTTCGCATATCAGCGTATACGAGGAAAAAACGTCAATCGGACGTTAAACGAGCGTAATCGAGTCAAGCGGCGTTCTGAAGCGAGCAATGGTGGCTGCGTCCACAAGACGACTGCCCGTCAAACATCATCCTCATCGGGCTCGACGACCTCGGCATCAACAACATCTTCGAGCTGCTGTGGACCAGGCGCCTCGGTAATCGCGTGTTGAGTGAACGGATCTCCGTAGTATTCGATCGCGTCGGCCACATTTGAGGGTGCGCTGAACAGGTCGACAGCGATCACCACGACGGCGGTGAGCCGCTTCGTCACCTCCCACAGCTTCGCGCCAGGTTGAGTCTTCATTCGACGAGCGCTCTGGTGGAAGCGGTCGAGCTCATCTACGAGGGCCTGAGGTCCGCTTACCTTGTAAAGGTCGGCCGCTTCCGCGATCCGGTGGGCGTACCGGACGAAGGCAGCTCTGGCATCCGCGTCGAGACTCTCGTCAGCGGTCGCCAGATCAATGATTTCGCTAGCTAGCGAGCGGATCTGTTCGAGAGTCTCCTCGGAGATCTCCTTTTTCTTCACCACGAAGGAATTCAGGATGTGGCTCGTTGTCTCCAGGTCATTCAGCACACCCATGTCGACGTAGTTGGTCATAAAGCTGACTGGGTTCGTGCCAAGCGGGTCGCCGTGGAAGTACTCACGCACCTTTTGAAGAGGCCTCAACAGTTTCTCTACGGGCATCGGGGGGGCTTCGATCTGTGCCACCATCGCCTCCACCTCGTCCGGCAGCTGCATCAATCCCGCCATCGAGCTCATGTAACGAGGACTGATGCCCTTGGTCTGAAAGTAGGCCGACGCGTAATTGTTCAACCCCTGATTCGATGGCATGGTCCTCATCTCGCTGAAGTACGAAAAGAGGCGGCCGGCGGGATTTGATGCATGGTTCTCCATGCGCTCAGCGTAGAGCGCGTCATGATTCACGACGCTTCCGCTGTGTCCCTCAGCGCCGCTGCGGCGTCCCCCGTTCCCTCACGAGCAGAAAGCCGCACCACATGAGCGTCCCGACCTCACCCCACAATCGCGTCACGCACGAAGACGTGCGCGAGCTGCTCGGCTACCTGGCCGCCAACGCGGATGTCGCGCGCGCCGACGACCGACCGGACAAGGTCGCGACGTTCACCCGATTCCAGGCAACGGTGAAGACCCTGGTCGCCCTGGTCAACGGTGATCTTCAGAGCCCTCAGGCGACTCCACGCTCCACCTGAGACGGGAGCGCTCGATCAGAGAAGAGGCGGCGCGGGCGGCGCCACCGGCCCGGAGTTTCTCTCGGCATCCGCACGCACGGAAGGTTGGGTGTACATCAGCTGGTCGGGGTGTTCGTCCATGTAGCGGGACACCTGCATCGTGAAGGCGTCCAGCGCGCTGGCGTCGGAGCTGTCGACGCGCGGATCCGGGTCCCCGGAGGCAACAGCGTCGCGTCGGTAGTAGAGCGCCCACTCCACGGCGTAGGCCGCCATCTGCCCCACCGTGCCCAGGTACTCCTGAAGCGCAGCGATCTCATCAGGGGCCAGATCGGCGCCCGGGGCGAGCCCGAGACGACGGTGGCCGTGGCTCACGGTGACCTCACCGAGGGGCTGCTCCGCGAAATCCGCGAACCCCGTCATGATCACGTCCAACTCGACCGTCAGATCCGGATACCAACCGCCGTAGCTGAGTCCCAGCCGCCACGCCCACCGGGCATCGGCCTCATCGAGTGTGCCCATCCCCTCATCATCCCAGACCCCTCCTCCCCCTTCCGACCATGTCGAAAACCCCCGACGCCACATTCACCCCACCACGCCTGCCCTGAGGGCAAATCACGGGTGCAACCCGTGATGCGGCAGCCGCAAGCGCAGCGCGCAGCACCCCAATCCACGACCTCGAAAGGGCCGGCCATGATCGACAACACCACCTCGAAGGACGGCTCCGAGATCGCCTCGGAGTACGGTTTCACCGGCACCTTCGCCGCGTTCATCGAATGGCTGCAGGCATCACTGGTCTACGGCGGCGTCATCGTGCGAGACCCCGTCAAGGACGAACGCGGTCGCACGGTCGTGCACGTCGAGACGGTCACCGGTGGCTTCTCCTCGGACGAAGCGCTGCTCGGTCGGCTCGGCCGCTACTGGTGGATGGCTCACCACTGGGTCTCCTCCCAGCGCGGCGGTCTGTCCGTCTACGAATTCACGCTCGAGGAGACGATCAGCGACGTCGAGCGTGTTTGGTTGGAGCCGGCCGATGGGGTCTTTGAACGACTCATGCGCGCCCGTCGCGTCAGGGTGTACGACCAGACCGGTTCGTACGTCGAGTTCTCGTACGACCACGGGGCTGAATTCCTGTTCGAGGAGCGCGAACGCGACCTCTGGGAACCGCAGGGTTTCGTGGTCGTCCGCCCCGCCCCGCCGGTCGAGTCGCTCTTCCCCGCTGTAGCTCCCCGGACGCGTTCGTGAGCGCGCGTCTCAGCCCCGAGGTGCTCCGCGCCACGCGCTCGAGTCTTCGATCGTTCCGCGCGCGGATGGCACTTCCTCGACACCAGCGCGCGGTGCTCCTGCAGCTCCTGGCCGACGCGGAGCAGTGCCCGGAGATCGCCACGCTCGAGCGCGCCCCGGCCGTGGGGGCCGCTGTGAAGCTGGTGACTTTCGACAGCTACCTGCACCGACATCACAACGCCGTCCCCGGGTCACTGGGGTCGATCGTCGGGCACTCCCATCTCTCACACGACGATCGCGGCGTATTCGTCGACTGGGGCGACGGCGTGAGCGTTCGAGCAGACCTCAACGAGCTCGCTCTCGCCTGATCGCGACCCACCCCACACAGAACAGAAGGGCCACTCCATGCCGATCACCACTGCGTGGAACGTCGCCGTGACGTTCAACGAATCGACCTACACCGGCGACATCCAGTACGGCCCGGACCGTTCGATCGTCCTGGTTCACGCTGACGGCGAGGAAGAGGTCCTGACGATCTCGTTCGCCTCCTGTGGTGTCCGGAACACAGGCGACACCGTTCTGATCCATGACGGCGGAGTCCGCTCCGGACTGGCCGAGTCGCTGGAGCGAGCGGGGATCGTCGAGATCCTCCGCTCCGTCCCTCTCGGCTTCGACACCGTCGCGGTCGAGGCGCGCGTCCTCCTGGTGACCGAGATGGGGGCCGTCCTCGACCAGGTCATCACAGAGTCCGGATCCGTCTGGGACGTCGCCTGGGCGAGCGACGCCTGGCCCGAGGAAGGAAGTCGCCCCGGGCACGCGCGCAAGAACGGTGGCACCTGGACTCCCATCGAGATGGGCACGACCGGGTACGAGACCGGTTCCCGCCTCATGTGGCGTCGCGCCGACGGCGCCATCCTCACCACCAGCCGCGTCGTCAGCGCGCGAGCGATCACCATGCACGCCGCACACGCGGCCTGAGCAGAAAGCATCCCGCCGATGTCGAACACCACCCCCCTCCGCCTCGTCTCCGCCGACGTCGAGCTGACCCTGTCGACCAAGAAGGTCATCGCCGGCCGACTCGAGCACTCCCCCTCCGCCCGGAGCCTCGTGCTCTTCGACCCCGAAGAGCTGGACCCGATCCTCCTCTCGGTGGCCGCCGGCGAAGCGCCCCTCGAGACGGCGGCGCTCGACGCCGACCACGTGCTGCTCCGCGGGTGGACCGAGCACCGCGGTGTCCCGGAGCAGCTTCACGAAGACGGTCTCGTCGTCCTCACCGGCGAGGAGGTGCAGATCGGTCTCTTCCGCCTGCGCGCCGCCGTCGCGCGCGTGAGATGACCGAGGGACCGGGCTTCGCCCGAGAGGGCTGAAAGGAAAGACCAGGTCTTCGCACAGCGACGACCGGGGAGCCCCGCGAGAGCGAACCGCCCTCCGCGAGTGAAGGGGGCATCTGCCGACCTGCTGTCACCCAGGCCAGACCTGGGATGGCGAGATCCGACAGGCAGACCGACCTTCCGCCCATCAGTACGGGTAGGGCCGGGGACACCAGATGGTGCCCCCACCATCAGCCATTCGACCGGCAACCAGCCTCGGCCCTCCCTGCGCTGCAGGGCAACTGCACAACCGCGACATGCCGCGGCGAAAGAACATCCCTAGGACAGCAGAGCAGTCCACGGGGGAAGACATGACGGAGAGTCAGGTCGGCGACCAAGCCGCCAGAGTGCCAGCGGACCCGCAGCACGGTGTGAAGCAGTCGCTGACCTCTCTACGTCAAACAACTGAACAGACTTCCGCAGCCTCGCTGCGAACAGCACGAACCCCAGGGCAGCACAGCTGCCTTCGGGGGAAGTGGTGACGGAGGAACAGGTCCTCTTCACCGAAAACAGACTCCGGTCACGGCGCAGGCTCGTGACCACACCTCGATCAAGGAGATCATCGTGGCAAACCCCCTCAACACCCTCTCGCTCGTCGGCCGCATCGCCTCGGACATCAAGGAGTTCCCCAACGCCGATGGCAGCAAGGTCCTGCTGATCACCCTCGCCGTCGACGACAACTTCCGCTCGGGTTCGGACAACAAGGTCCAGACGAACTTCGTCCCCGTCCGTGCGTTCATCCCGAAGTCGGTCGACGGTCGCGGCTCGTGGGACCGTGTCGGCAAGGGTGACCTCGTCGCCATCGCCGCGCGCATCGTCGCCAAGCCCTACATGAAGGACGGCGAGACGGTGTACCCGCCCGCCACCATCGAGGCCGACGGCTACCCGCAGTTCCTCGAGAGCAAGAAGGTCACCGAGGAGCGTGCCGCGCGCAAGGCCGTCGAGTCGACCACCGACGCGCCCGCCGCCGCGGCCGCCGCCGCCGCTCCGGAGGAGACCCCCGAGCAGCAGATCGCCCGCCTCCAGGCTGAGATCTCCGCGAGCCGCCTCGCGGCGGAGACCAGCCCGTTCACCAACGCGGCGGCCTGAGCCAGCCCGCTCCCAGAACCGCCCCTGACGATGCCCCCGGCCGGGTGTCGTCAGGGGCGCAGCACCCCGTGACCCCCAACGTGAGCACCTGATACTCCGGACGGAAGCACCCTGCGCGATAGGCGCCAGGGATTGCTCCCGGAACTCGCTCGGAATGAGCACAGCCACACACGGTCGGTCACGCGGTCCGCATCCGCGGATCGGCGGAACACAACAGAACATCGCGAGAACCCCACCCCTGCCCGGGTGGGGTTTCTCTTTTCCCTCCCGGGCTCGGCGAGAGCTCCTTCGAGGCCAACAACACGGCACAGCCGTGTCGGACACACCCATGACAGAGAACACCTCCCTGTCGACGCCAGACGCCCCAGGAGGCCGAGATGCTGCACATGGACACCACCCAGAGCTGGAACACCATCCTCGCCGTCATGGCCCTGGTGGGAACCGTGATCTACCTCGTCATCCTCATCGAGCAGCGTCGGCGATGGAACGCGGAGAACGCGTCCTCCACCGAGACCGAGCAGGCCCCCGTCGAGCCGAAGCAGAGCCGGCACCTCTCGCTGGTCCCCGACCTCCCCGCCGGCGATCCCGAGCTCTACGACTGGCAGACCCAGGGCCTCTGAGCGCCCTGATCCGCGCCGTCGCACCCCCGACACCCGTTCCGCAACACTCTCGACCATCAGGAGAAGACACGATGACCATCGCTCTCGATCGCACCGCAGCGACCACCTCCGCCGTCCGCCCCCTCCTCAGCCGAGGGATGTGGCACGACGTCCCCACTTCCGTCCTCGCCGCCTTCCTCAGCGTCCAGATCGTGCGTGAGCAGGTGAAGCACTGCGTGCAGGACACCGTCGTCTGGACCCTCGCGATGTTCGACGTCACGCCCACCGGCGGCGGCGTCGCGCCCCGCTCGATCGAACAGATCGGTGAGGGCATCGAAGAGGCGATCGAGCAGCGCTTCGAAGACGAGGACATCACCCTCGTCGACGCGATCACCATCGTCACCCACGCCCTCACCTCGATCTACTCCCAGCGCGTCCGTGTCACCGGCTGGCTGCCGGGACACCGCGTCGCTGAAGGCCGAACCGCGCTCGAGCTCAGTGGAGAGCCCTGCCCCCGCTGCACGGTCAACCCGACCGCCTACGTCGTCGGGAGCCGCCAGAACAACACCCGCTGCCTCAACAGCGAGGACTGCGGCTGGACCAGTTCCTGAAGACCGCCCACACCCGCCATCCAGCACCACCGACCACGAAGGAGGTCCCGTGACCCGGTCTACCGAGATCAAGATCACGATCACCCACGACTCTCGCCCGCCGATCCGTCGACACGTCCACATCCCCGCCGACGATCAGGTCACTCAGGACTGGTTCGACAGCCAGACCGACCAGTCAGCGTCGGTGCGCCTGCTCGTTCGAGACGAGATCAGACGCCACGGGATGATCGACCGGGTCACGCGCGAGCGCTTCGGAACGTCCGTCGCGCAGAGGACGGCTGGCGCCTTCGCCACGTCGGCGCCCGCGTCCGCAACCCCCGCCCCCGCGGCGCCGACTGCCCCCGTGGGGTGGGTCGTGCCCGGACTCGATCCCAAGGACGTCGAGATCTCCCGCCTGCGGGGTCTGATCGCCGAGCGGGACTCTCAGCTCGCGAGCATGCGCGCCGTCGTCGAGCCGTACACCGCGTTCCTTGAGGAACTCGATCGCAGCGGCATCCAGCACGACACCCTGCTCCCGGTGTGACACCCCGCCGCCGGCGGCCCCGACCCATCACGTGGGCCGCCGGCGGCACCCGCACCTCGCGCGAGCCTGCGCAGAACCCCCGCCCTCGATGAGAAGGAGACCCCGTGTCTGCAGAGACCCCCGACACCCGCGACCACCTGCTCGTCGTCGGAGACGCCGTCACCATCCACCGCAACCTCGATCACCCGTCCTGGTCCCGCCCCATCGACGGCGACATGACCTCCCCTGTCTCCACATGGGCCCGCCAGGAGAGCATCCCCGAACTCATCGGTGAAGGCGTCATCTCCGACGTGCGCGATCGGAAGAGCTTCCGCGTCGTCGACGGTGTCCTGCGCCCCGAGACCCGTCGCGAGTTCCGCGTCGACGGCTTCTGGTTCGACGCCGTGACCCTCGACCAGCTCGGGCCGAAGTCCGCGTACATCCGACCTGTCGTCGCCACCGCGACCACCCCCGAGCGCGATGAGACCGCTTCGGCTGTCGCTCGTCATCTCGTCCTCGAGTCCGACATGGCCCCCGCAATCGCCGCGGTCGGAGACGTCGTCCCCGCCTGACGCCCACCCCCTCAGAAGGGACACACTCGTGACCACAGCATCGAGCACCACCATCACCGTCAGCGTCTCTGAACCAGCGCGCGCAGACACTCTCCGTAAGCGCGTGAACGTACCGAGCGATGACGCCGTGGTCCACGACTGGTGGTCGCGACAGAACGATCCCTCCGTCTCTCTGCGTCTGCTGATTCACGAAGAAGTCGGCGACCACGGATTGATCGACCGCGTGAACCGCATCGGGCTTCGCAGTGCCCAGCCCTCCGGCGAAGGCGCGGAGCCCACACCCCGAGACGACGGGGGGATCGACCACGTGCTTGACACCCTTCGTCAGCACTTCTCCGACCCTGTCGTTGCACAGGTTGCTGCCCTGCTGGATGCAACCGGACTCCTGCGCGCCGCCTGACTTCCCCGCCACACACCACGAGCACGGAGGTGCCCATGAAGCTGTCCGATCTCTACGACGCCGACAAACGAGCCCGCGACGCCGACGCGCGCCGGCTCGCTGCCCAGAAGTCCATCCCGCACCCGCTGCAGAACGTGGCCTACGCCGACGGCGCCAGCATGTGTCGCCACGCGAAACGCCACAAGCCGTTCCAGTTCTGCAACCAGGCTGTGATCGGACCGGAAGGACCCATCGACATGTCTTCACCACTCTCGCCGCTGCCGGTCGATGACCGCGCTCAGCTGAACGCCCGGGCGCGTGCACGCGTGTGGCGTGAGGGGGTCGAGCCCACCCGTTCGGTCGCGCAGACCCTGCCGGATACGACCTCCAGCCACCTCGCCGACGTCGATGCGATCATCGCGAAGACCCTGCATGAAGCATGGCTGCGGATCCACCTCGCTCGTCTCGACGATCAGCACCACGCACGTCCCGCCCTGGCGTACTCGCGCGCGAACGCCGCCAAGGTGAAGCTCGGAGACGTCTGGAACGCGCTGGGCCTCGATGGGAGGATCTTCGACGAGCCGGTCGTCAAGATCAACTGATCTGCGGGGCGGCTTCTGCAGAACTCGAGACCCCGGGAGATTCCCGGGGTCTCGGCCGGTCGCGATGGACCCCACCGATCGCGCCGTCGTTCTAATATACTCGGAAACGAACAGAAACGAGGAATAGTGCAGTCTCCGGAGAAGATCTACTACGAGAGCCAGGACGGCTTCGGTCCCGAGGACTTCTACGCGCTGTTCCGCTACCTCAACCGTCTGTTCCAATCGGTCGGCCCGACGGAGACCCTCGCGCAGGCGCTCCGCGATGACACGTCCCTCTCCGAGGCTGACCGTGTTCGCGCCGCGCGCGCGGCAGCGCATCAAGCCCGGCGCACTGGCAGCCGCGACGACGAGCTCGCCAGCATCGATCTCGAGCGACTCTCCCACGAGACTCGCTACCTGATGAAGCACCTGCTCATCGACATGCGTCGCTTCGACGCCGCCCTCGAGCGCTTCCCGAACCTCGCCGGCCTCGAGGACGTCCCCGCCCTTCCGAAGCCGTTGTTCCTGGACGCTCGTCCGAGCCTGCAGAACGACTACCTCACCCGCGTCGGCATCTACCTCTGATCCGTCGCATCCCTCCACGAAAGCAGATCCATGAGTGCCACCAGCGACCGCAAATCCGTCACGGAGCTGGATGAGGCACTGCGCCTGCTCGACCACGAGCTCGAGCAACTGAAGCTGGACACCCCCCTGCAGATCCGCGCGATCGGCGGCTACGCCCTCATGAAGCACGGCGTTCGCACCGGGGACCGTGCGTACACGGTCGACATTGACACCGTGACGAAGGACTACAGCGCGGCGGTCATGCGCGCCATCCAGACGGTCGCGAGCCGCGCCGGCCTCGCCGAGGATTGGCTCAACAACTACAACGTCATGGACAACGACCCCGAGCAGGTCGAGAACATGATCGGCGCGGAGTGGCTGCCTCAGCCGATGGGCCTGCGCAACATCGCCGTGGAGATCGCGACGATCGAGACCCTCACGCGCTCGAAGATCGTCGCCGTCGACGGAGCCGAGTTCTCCGGTCGCGAGCAAGATGCCCCGGATCTTCTCGACCTCATGAAGTACCAGGGCATCGCCAATGCCCGCCAGTTCGCGGCGAAGTACCCGGACCCCTACGGCGAGTATCCCGGGGCGCGCGACGTCGTCTCCCGACACTTCGCACCCACCGCTTCCCGGGACGCCGTCGTTCGCCACGTGTACGAGAGATTCCCCGAGCTCCGCGACGACAACCTCGACGAGCTCGGGCTCGCTGACGACTTCGCCGACGACGATCTCCACCTTTACAGGTAGCCGATGCGAGGGGGAACCGCCAGCGGTTCCGCGTTCGTGGCAGAGCCCCGAACGGGTGAAATGCTGACGCAGTAGTTCAACCGACACGTCCTCGGGTGCGGGCCCCCAGCCCCCTGAGTGGACCGTCGGCCCGTCGTCTCGCACTACCTGTCTTGGTGCACGACGGAGAAGAACGCCAGCTCGGTGCTGGAAATGGAGTGCAAAGCTCCCGCGTCCCCCTCTCTCGCAAGGAAGAACCCCGTAGCCACGTCGGCTACGGGGTTTGTCTTTTTCAGCAGACTGAATCCCCTTGGGCGTTCGCTCAAATTGCAGAATGTGCCTTATCTCGCGCTAACATCGATATATGGCAAAGCGAATTGTGCACCACCTCGTCGACGATATCGACGGAACCGAAATCGCCGAGGGTGAGGGCGAGACTCTGAACTTCTCGATCTCTGGAACGGCTTATGAGATCGACCTCACCACGGAGCACGCCGCCGAGCTTCGAGCCGCCTTTGAGCCCTACATCTCCGCCGGGCGCCGCGTGAGTGCGTCGACCTCGAGCGCAACGTCCGCCCGCACGCGATCCCCGCAGGTGCGGAACTCCGACATCGCTGAGATCCGTTCCTGGGCGAAAGAGAACGGCCACACGGTCTCCGACCGCGGTCGAGTCCCCCAGCCGATAGTAGACGCGTACCGCGCCGCCCACTAAGCCCTCGCACGAGAATGGCCGCTTCCCTCTCGGGTCGCGGCCATTCTTTTTGCATTTACGCGGAATCGGCGCCACGTGGTACCTGATTGCTATGCCGATCCGGCTTCCGCATTCGATGCGTCAGTCGGCGCAGGCGCAGGATTGACGGGTGTTGCGATGGCGAAGATGTTCTTTAAGAAGTGACGACCGCTCGTCATCTGACCACCACACGTCGTTATGACGAGCTGACGGTCGCCTTCGGCTGACCAATACTCCTGGGGGAAATCGGTGTGCTGCTCGACTCGCATTCTGGTCAGCTGCCACTCCTGTTTGGAGCCGGTGGCGTCCGCCGTGTAGATGAGCTCGCCACCCTTCAGCGTGTAGAGGTAGCGCAGCGCGCCCCATCCGCTCGCGGTGCTCACGTGGCCGGCGATGAGAGTCGTACCCGCGTCGCCGCCGACGAGCGGGGCGCCTGCCGCGTAATGGACCGCCTTCCGCGCGTTGACTGGAACCTTCAGCGTCTCGAAGTTCGAGTAGCGGCTGTCAACGAAGGTCGCGTCGTTCTCAAGAGGCATATAAACGCCGAGCGCCGGGATGAATAGAGTGTTCGGCGCCATATCCGCGACCGTCATCTGGCCTCCGCCATCCATCGCGACCGGCTGCTCCCCCGTGGGGCCTGTCGGCTTACCCTGCGGCATCTCGAACTCGACCTCAGGGACCGGGGCCGACGCATCGACAGGGGTCAGTGCCTTCCAGACGAGACCACCTGCAGCGACGACGAGCGCGACGACGACGACAGCCAACACCGCCATGACGACCCTGTCGCGCATGCGAGGGGATGGCCGCTTCATCCCACGTTCTCTCTTCGTGCTCACCGGCTCGGCCGGGGTGGTGCGCGGAGGGGTGAACGATCCGGTTCCTGAGCCCGGCGACCAGGTGGGGGTGGTGCTCATGCGACCTTCGATTCAGATGGGGGTGTGAGTGGGTCGGTGGCGTCGCGCCGCTGGTGAGCGGTGTCGCGCATCTGCTGCAGCGCCCACCGGGCGCCGTCGGCGAACCACTGTCGGACGCGCGGCTGTTTCGTGATCTGCGGGTCGATGGGTTCGCGAATGACGCGCTCAGCCAAGCGGTCGATCTCGGCGGCGACACGAACGCGGAGTCCCCGTTCGGTGAGGGCGAGGGAGAGCGCCTCGACCGTGCGCCGCACCGTCGCGATGTCTTCGGGCGTCAGTCGGGCATCCAGCTGGAGGTTCTTGAGACGCTCGGTGAGGTCGTCGATCTCTTCGTCGAGCTCGTCGACGAGGCGCAGGGTGTCTCTGGGGATCCACGCGAAGGGGGTTCCGTCGTCGAAGCGCACGAGCACGGCATCGCCACCAGGATCTTCGATGACCGCGCCGTACCAGCCGCGCGGATGCCGCACGCGGTCGCCCTGCACGAATCGAGCGCTACGAAACGGTGCCGTGGTGGAGGGGGTGGTGGTCACGTCGTCCTTCTCTGGCTGTCGTACGCGAGCGCGGCCGCCGCCGGATCGAACCCGGTGGCGGCCGCGCAGGGCGATCAGGCTGCGACGGCCGCAGCCTTCTTCCCGCGAGCCGGCGCCGCAGCGGCCGCCTGCTCAGAGACCATGTCGGCGGCGATCAGCAGGCCTTCGCGGTTGAGGTGACGCGAGTAGCGCGTATCCAGGAAAAGCACCGGGGTGCCCTCCGGGACGACCTCGAGCAGACGCGGGTGCAGCATCTCGCGGACGGAGCCGCTGCCGCCGCCGAAGACGTAGACGACCTCGGTGTCACGACCGACCTCGGCCATGATCTTGCGGAACTCCTCCACGACCTGCTCACTGAACAACTCGGACTGCTCCGAGACGATGGCGGTGACCTTCGCGTGCTCGGCGCGCTTGAGAGCGCTCGGGGTGGACAGCAGGTAGTCGGCCAGCGACTTGCGCGAGTTGAAGGCCAGCTTCGCGCGGGACAGGGGGGTGAGCGCGTTGTTCAGCACCGTGCCGAAGCCCTTGTTGAAGGTGCGCGAGGCGTCGCCGTTGAACTTGCCGTCCGTGTAGACGGGGAAGTTCACCGTCCCCTCTCCGATGTCGATGCCGACCGTGGAGCGCGCGTCGTGGATGTCCTTTCCGGTGACGCCCTCGAGCGCCTGCCCGTGGGCGCGCACGTCCTCGACCATCGAGTTGGCCAGATCCACGCCCAGCTGACGGATCGCGAACTGCGCGGATGCACCCTCAGCAGCGACCTGCACGTCGACGAACTCGATGCGCACGGACACGGGCGTCTCGAAGTTGTTGACGGTGACCAGGTGCGTGCCGCCCTTGAAGCTCTCGGCGAAGACGACGCGGTGCTCGCGGTACTCATCGATCGGCAGAGCCAGGGCGACACGAGCTTCGACGTCGAGCTGGCCCTGGGGAAGCGCACCGTTCTTCTTGACGTAGTCACGCAGGGCCTTGCCCGCGAACAAGCCCATGACGAGAACCTTCGTCAGCGACTGCTCCGCCTTGCTGATGCCCGACACGACGTCGAACTCCTCGAACCGCGGCGTCTGCGCGCGCAGTGCCCGCTTGCCGAACAGGTGACGATGCGTGGCGTGCACCAGCGGCGAGTTGAACTGCAGGTCGAGCTCGTTGAAGAACTCGCCCGAGGTCGTTTCCAGGGCGGCGGAGTCCGGCGTCGGAAGGTCCGAGGCGCTGGTGATCAGGGCGACACCGGAGGGGATGTCGAACTTGTCGAGTCCGTCGCCGCGCAGGGCGGCCTTGACGTAGCCGTTGCCGACGTCGACGCCGCCGGTGATGGTGATCTTGCTCATGGTGTGTCTCCTGACCGTCAGATCTCTGTCTGGCTGGGAATCGGGGTGTCTTGTGTCTTGGGGGCCTTGTGGTGGAAGCGGCAGATGCTGCCGAGCGGAAACGTCTCGTCGTGTGTTTCGCACCAGGCGAAGTCGAACGGTTCCTCGCTGAACATCACGCAGACGGCATCCGCGTTCAGCGGACCGTCATCGTCGGGCGAGTCAGCCATTCATGATGTTGTCGATCGTGAATCCCGGCGCCGTGTCGCTGATTGCCGGAACCGGTGTCAGTACGGGCGGGGTGGCTGGTATCACGGGCGCCGGCGCCGGCGGCGCCAGGGAGGTGATGGTGGGTGCGTCCTCATCGCTCTCCTCGATCGGATCGCTCGGGCGACGTCCGCGCCGGGGCTGCTGAACGACCGGCTGGAAGGCCGTGTCGACGTAGCCGTTGCGCTCGATCTCGGCGCGGATCAGCATCCGGACGGACAGGCTCACGTCATGCTGAGTGCGCCACCAATCCAGGGATGACTGATCGACCTTGGGGATGGAGACTCGCAGTCGCTCCGAACTTTCCTCTTTCGTTGCCACGCGCTCTCCTTTCTCGTTTTAAGCGTATTCCGAGTGGAAACGCGTTTTCTGCTCGAATATCAGTATAAATGGGCGCGGGTCCGTTTTGGGTGACATCGGACCGATTTCTGTCCGCGCCGTGACCACTTGCTGGTCACGCGCCGGTCACGACGCTGTCGGAAGAGCACCGTTGGGCGTTCTGTGCCCTCCAAGTGACCGGCATCCGGCCCACCCGTGGTCACGCGCAGGCCATGCAGCGGGGTAGGCGGCGATGCCGCCTCGGGGTTGTTCGGACAATCCGTACCGATGAAAGAGGCCCATGCGATGAGCGATTCCACCCTGGCCGCGCCCGCGCCGATCCGCGTCGTGAACAAGCACCGAGAGTCGTTCGACGTGTACATCGGGCGAGGCTCGAAATAGGGAAACCGATTCGTCATCGGGCGCGACGGAGACCGCGCTGAGGTGATCAGGAAGTACGAGGCGTGGTTCGCCACCCAGACCCAGCTGCACGCGCAGCTGGTAGAGCTCCGCGGCAAGAGGCTCGGATGCTTCTGCGCACCCCAGGCGTGCCACGGCGACGTACTGAAGCGGTGGGCTGAGCGCTCCTGAGTCCCGGCCCCACCGGCGGCATCCGCCGAACACCTACTGACCGACGACACCCCTGATCCCTCGAGGAGACCCATGAGCACGCACCCCTTCGCATCCCTCCCCTCGCCCGCCCGCACGAACGCGCCGATCGACAGGTTCCGCGACGAGTACCGCTTCCTGTCGAACTTCTGGACCGTGCCCGCCGGCGTGCACTACGCCTGGCTCACCGCGAGCACGGTGGAGCACGTGTTCCAGGCCTGCAAGACGACCGACGAGCACGACCGTTCGGTGATCCTCGCGGCGTCGACCGCCGGCCAGGCGAAGCGTCTCGGCAAGAAGGTCACCCTCCGACCCGACTGGGAGGCGCGCAAGCTCGGTGTGATGGCCAACCTGCAGGCGTCGAAGTACCAGGACCCCGACCTCCGCGACCGGCTACTCGGCACCGGCGACGCCGAGCTCATAGAAGGCAACCACTGGTGCGACACCTTCTGGGGCGTCTGCCACTGCGACGAGCACAACGGCGAAGGTCAGAACTGGCTTGGCCGGCTCCTGATGGTCCAGCGCAGCGTCCTGGTCGCCACCGTCTCGCTCTGACAGGCGGCGGCGGCGGAGAGCGTCAGGGGTTGTGAACCCTCTCCGCCGCCTCGTCCATCTCTTCCCTCAGTTTGGCTGCCTCCCCCGCCCACTTCTTGTCCCATTCGCCTGTCACCGCGTAGGCGGACGCCCGGTCCACCAGCGTCTTCAGGTGGTCCATTCGGGCAATA
>NZ_JAPPRM010000001.1:0-3318354 GCF_026672635.1 Microbacterium sp. SL62 | reverse complement strand
TGTTGATTTCGCATTTACGGGCACAATTCCCCGGGAGGACAGTCATGTCGTCGGATGACGCGAACGATCGCAAGAGCAACGAAGGGCGCTCGGGCGACCGCGCTTCCGGGCGCGGACAGTCTTCTCGAAGCAATGATTCGTCACCTCGTGGCGATCGTCCTTATCGCCGCGACGGGCAGGCCGGCGGGCAGCGCCGCGACGGCGACCGTCCGTTCCGTCGTGATGGTGACCGTCCCGTTCGTCGTGACGGTGACCGTCCTGTTCGTCGTGATGGTGACCGTCCTGTTCGTCGTGATGGTGACCGTCCTGTTCGTCGTGATGGTGACCGTCCCTTCCGTCAGGACGGCGACCGTCCGTTCCGTCGTGACGGCGAACGCCCCGCCCAGCGCGATGGTGCTCGTCCGTTCCGTCGTGACGGTGACCGTCCTGTTCGTCGTGATGGTGACCGTCCTGTTCGTCGTGACGGTGACCGTCCCTTCCGCCGGGATGCTGATCGTCCTGTTCAGCGTGGTGGTGATCGTCCGTTCCGTCGCGACGGGGATCGTCCTGTTCGTCGCGAGGGGGATCGTCCGGTCCGCCGTGACGGTGATCGTCCCGTTCAGCGCGAGGGGGATCGTCCGTTCCGTCGCGACGGGGACCGTCCGTTCCGTCGTGACGGGGACCGGCCCGTTCGTCGCGACGGCGATCGTCCGGCTCGCCGTGACGGTGACCGTCCGTTCCGTCGGGACGGGGATCGTCCCGTGCGCCGAGACGGTGACTCTCGCGGCTTCGGGGGCGGTGACCGACGTCCGAGTGGCGACCGCCGGCCGGGCGCGGGAGCGCCGCGTCGATTCGATCGCGAGGATTCCCGTGCCACGCGCCCGCCGCAGGATCGTCGCGAGCGTGGCCCGGAGATCCCCGAGGACGTCACTGCCTTCGACCTGCCTGGCGCAGCCCGCAACGAGTTGAAGACGCTCAGCAAGGACAACGCCGACAACGTCGCCCGTCACCTTGCGATGGCTGCTCGCATGATCGACGAGGACCCCCAGCTGGCGCACGAACATGCGCTGGCCGCATCCCGGAGCGCCGGCCGTGTCGGGGTCGTCCGCGAGACCGTCGCCATCACGGCATATGCCGTCGGCGACTTCGCCCTGGCACTCCGCGAACTCCGGACGCACCGCCGGATCACGGGGTCCGACGAGCAGCTTCCGCTCATCGTCGACAGTGAGCGCGGGGTCGGACGTCCCGATCGCGCCCTCGAGGAGGGGCGCGCGGTGGACCGCTCGAGCCTGTCGGTTCCGGTACGTGTACAGCTGGCGATCGCCATGTCGGGAGCGCGCCTCGACCTCGGGCAGACGGATCGTGCTCTGCAGGAGCTCGAGATCCCCGAGGCCGACCCGGACCGCGCGTTCGAATGGAGCCCGGCCCTCTTCTCCGCGCGCGCAGCGGTGCTCGAAGAACTCGGACGCTCCGATGAAGCCGCCGAATGGGAGCGTCGAGCCGAGATCGCGGCCGACGCCCTGGACGCCGCCGCAGGTGTCGCCGATCGCGAGGTCATCGTCGTCGAAGAGATCGAACTCATCGACGACGAGGGTGGTGTGGACGTGGCATCCGGAGTCATCCCCCTCGAAGGAAACGACGTGGCGGTCGAATCGGCCGACGACGATGCGAGCGAGGCGCACGACGAAGACGTGATCGAGGGTGACGGGGACGATCGTGCCGACGGCATCGAGCCCGCCGAGACGGTTGTCGAAGCGGACGTCGAGGAAGACGGGCGATGATCTTCGGCCGGAGCACTCCGCCGCCGACACCGCTCGACAGCGTCGACGTCGTTCTGGCGGACCTCGACGGGGTGGTCTATGCCGGCCCCGGTGCTCTGCCGCACGCGGTCGACAGCCTGAACCGCGCGCAACAGGAGGGGCGTCGTCTCGGGTACATCACGAACAACGCGTCGCGCACCGACGCGTCGGTCGCCGAGCACCTCACCTCCCTCGGACTGCGTGTGGCGGCGGACGACGTCACCACCAGCCCGCAAGCGGCGATGCGTCTGATGCGCGACCTGGTGCCCGCCGGTTCCACCCTGCTGGTCATCGGCGGCGAGGGTCTCGTCGTCGAGGTCGAGAAGGCCGGCTTCGTCGTCACGCGCAGCGCAGATGACAACCCGGCGGCCGTCGTCCAGGGCTTCGCTCCCGAGGTCGGGTGGGTCCATCTCGCCGAGGCCGCGTACGCACTCGCGACGCCTGTGGAGGAGGGGGGGATCCCCTGGGTCGCCACCAACTCCGACTGGACGATCCCGCAGGCCCGTGGCATCGCTCCGGGCAACGGCACGCTCGTGTCGGCCGTGCACACGGCCGTGGGGCGGTTGGCCACCATCGCCGGCAAGCCCGAACGGCCCATCTTCGATGTCGCCGTCGCCCGCACCGGCGCGCAGTCGCCGCTGTTCATCGGTGATCGCCTCGACACCGACATCCAGGGTGCGCGCACGGCCGAGATGCGCTCCCTGCTGGTGCTCACCGGCATCGACCGACCGAAGCAAGTGCTCGCGGCGCCGCCCTCGCAGCGCCCCGACTACATCGTCGAAGACCTCCGTCAGCTCTTCGAGCCGTACCCCACGACGGTCGTCAAGGGCGACCGCACCCGTGTGGGTGATGCGATCGTCGAGATCGACGGCGTCGATCTCCGGATCGTCAACGACGGAGGGCGGCAGATCGACCTTCTGCGTGCCGGCGCGGCGGCCATCTGGAACAGTGGTCGCGCCATCTTCGGCTTCCGGGTTCCGGAGCAGCTCTACGCGGACCCGTTCCGCGTGCGCTGACGTCGGTAGCATGGCATCCATGTCCGACAGCTCCGCCCCGGACGCCGGGCTCATCGATCGGCTGCGTCTCATCGAGGAGCAGCCCCTCGACACCCGCGCGGACGCTTACGCCGCCGTGCACGAGGAGTTGGCTCGGCGACTCGAGTCGGCGCCGATCGATCCGACCGCAGCGTCGTGAGCCCGCGCCTCGATGCCGAGCTCGCCGCCCGCGGGCTGGCGCGTTCCCGCTCGCACGCGGCTCAACTGATCTCCGGCGGGCTCGTGACGGTCGACGGCCGCTCCGTCGTCAAAGCATCGACGCCCGTGGAGACGGACAGCGTGCTCGACGTCGCGGGGGCCGACCACTACGTCAGCCGCGGCGCGCACAAGCTGCTGGCCGCGCTCGACGCCTTCGGGGTCGACGTGAGCGATCGGGTCGCCCTCGATCTCGGAGCGTCCACCGGCGGCTTCACACAGGTCCTTCGCGAGCGCGGCGCGTGTCCGGTCATGGCCGTCGACGTGGGGCACGGTCAGTTATCCACCGTCGTGGGGGCGGACCCCGACGTGGTGTCGGTCGAGGGGTATAACGTGCGGTTCATGACCGCCGACTCCCTCGCGGGCGCCACGGGTATCGCCGAGCGTCCCACCGTGGTGACCGGAGACCTGTCGTTCATCTCGCTGGAGCACGTGTTGCCGGCCGTCGTGGCCACGGCGGCCCCCGAGGCGGATGTCATCCTCCTCATCAAGCCGCAGTTCGAGGTCGGCCGCACGGCGGTGAAGGGCGGGCTGGTCACCGACCCCGCCCTGCGATCCGACGCCGTGCACGGCGTGCTCTGGGCAGCGTGGGACGCAGGTCTCAGGACCTCCGGGCTCATCGCGTCGCCCATCGTCGGAACGCACGGGAACCAGGAGTACGTCGCGTGGTTCTCGGCCACTCGGGGCAGCGACCCCTCAGAATGGGAGAGCACCGTGACCCGACTGACCGGAAGCCGATGACCCCCAGCGATCGCCGAATCCTCCTCGTCGTGCACGCGCGCCGAGATGACACCGTCCACGCCGCCGAGCGCATCCTGACCGCCGTGCGGTCGGCCGGTGCCACCCCGGTGGTGTCCGCGGAGGACCGGCCCGAGCTCGCGGAGCGTCTGTCGCTCGAGGGCGTCCAGACCCTCGGGGTCGACGTCGGCATCGACGACATCGAGCTCGCCATCGTGCTCGGCGGCGACGGCACCATCCTGCGCGCGGCCGAAGTCGTGCGGGGTGGAACCGTCCCGATCCTCGGGATCAACATGGGCCACGTCGGATTCCTCGCCGAGATCGAACGCGACGACATGGACGACGCCGTGCGTCGGGTCATCGACCGCGACTACGTCGTCGAGGAGCGACTCGCCCTCGCGGTGCGCGTGTTGAACGCCGACGATGAGGTCATCTTCGAGACCTGGGCGCTGAACGAGGCCACCGTCGAGAAGGCGAGCCGCGAGCGGATGCTCGAAGTGGTGATGGAGGTCGACGGCCGTCCGCTGTCGTCGTTCGGCTGCGACGGGATCGTCGTGGCGTCTCCGACCGGTTCGACGGCCTACAACTTCTCCGCCGGAGGGCCGGTGATCTGGCCGACGGTCGAGGCCATCGCCGTCGTCCCCCTCTCGGCGCACGCCCTTTTCGCACGTCCGCTGGTGGTGAGTCCCGAGGCGATGGTCGCCGTCGAGGTGCTCGAGCGCACGAGCGGCAGCGGCATCCTGTGGTGCGACGGCCGACGCTCGCACGAGCTGCCCCCGGGCGCTCGCGTGATGGTGCGTCGTTCGTCGAGGCCCGTCCGCCTCGCCCGCCTGCACCCTGCCGCGTTCACCGACCGGCTCGTTCGGAAGTTCCGTCTCCCGGTCACGGGATGGCGCGGGATGCCGGGAGGTGCGGCGTGATCGAGGAGATGCGGCTGCGCGACCTCGGGGTGATTGCGGATGCGACCCTGCCGATCGGGCGCGGTTTCACGGCCATCACCGGCGAGACCGGGGCGGGCAAGACGATGGTCGTGACCGGACTCGGGCTGCTGCTCGGTCAGCGCGCCGACTCCGGCGCGGTGCGCAAGGGCGCGACCCAGGCTGCCGTCGAGGGCGTGTGGCTCGTCCCCGAAGAGGGGGTCGTCTCCGCGCGAGTGCGGGAGGCCGGAGGCGATGTCGAGCCCGTCGGGGACGGTTCGGCCGAGCTCTATCTCGGACGCACCGTCTCGAGCGAAGGACGCGGGCGCGCCACCGTGGGCGGACGCACCGCTCCGGCGGGTGTCCTGGCTGATCTCGCCGACGACCTCGTCGTCGTGCACGGACAGTCCGACCAACTCCGCCTCAAGTCGTCGGGAGCGCAGCGCGATGCCCTCGACCGCTTCGGCGGGGAGCCGGTCGTCGCTGCCCGCACCGCCTATCGCGCGGCGTGGGACGCCTGGCGTGCTCTGGATGCCGAACTGACCACCCTGACCGCCGATCGTGACGACCGCGCCCGCGAGGCCGAGCAGCTGCGCGCCGCGATCGCCGAGATCGAGGCCGCAGCGCCGATCGTCGGCGAGGAAGAGGAGCTGGCGCGCCGCGCCGAGCGTCTCGCCAACGCCGAGGATCTGCGAGTCGCCGCCGTGACGGCCCACGCCGCCCTGTCGAACGAAGACGGCTCACCCGATGTCGTGACGCTGCTGGCCGAAGCCCGCCGGGCCCTCGAGCGGATCTCGGGCAGCGACGAGGCACTCGCCGCCATCGGCGAGGTGGTCGCCGACCTCGGGTATCGCGCGACCGACGCCTCCGTCGCGCTGTCGGGCTACCTCGCAGACCTCGACGAATCCGGCCCGCACGAGCTGGCCGCGGTCGATGAACGCCGCGGAGTGCTCGCCGGACTCGCCCGCACGCACGGAACGGTCGAGGCGGCGATCTCGTTGCTCGAGACGGGCTCGGCTCGTCTGGTCGAATTGGATGACGACGGCGACCGCCTCGAGCGACTCGAGGCGCAGCGCGACGCCGCGGCCTCCGAGCTGGATGCGGCCGCGGAAGCACTCACCGCTGCGCGACGCGAGGCCGCCGAGAGACTGGGCGCCGCGGTCACCGAAGAGCTCCATGCGCTCGCCCTTCCCGACGCCCGGTTGAGCGTCGACGTGGCCCCCGCCTCGCCCGCCGGTCACGGACGCGATGAGGTCTCGATTTTGCTCGCCCCGCACCCGGGCGCCGATCCCCGCCCCGTGTCGCGCGGGGCGTCCGGGGGCGAGCTGAGTCGCGTCATGCTCGCCATCGAGGTCGTCATCGCCGGCGTCGACCCGGTGCCCACCTTCGTGTTCGACGAGGTCGACGCCGGAATCGGGGGAGCCGCGGCCATCGAGGTCGGTCGTCGGCTCGCTCGTCTCGCGGAATCGTCGCAGGTGATCGCCGTCACGCACCTCGCGCAGGTGGCGGCCTTCGCGGGAAACCACCTGACGGTCGTCAAGGGCAACGACGGTGCGGTCACGGCATCCAGTGTCCGCCGTCTCGACGGGGCCGAGCGCGAAGCCGAGATGGCCCGGCTGTTGTCGGGGCTCCCCGACTCGGAAGCGGCGTTGACGCACGCCCGTGAACTGCTGGAGACCGGCCGATCCCGATGACCGACGACTCCGACGACGAGCTATCAGCGCCGCCGGAAGCGACGCGGATCGACCCCCCGCGGCACACGCGGCTGTGGGCGTTCCTCTCCCGGCTGCTGCTGCGGCTCGAGGCGTGGCTGCGGTCGCACGGGGGGACACGTCTGCGTGCCGACATCCGCGTGTTCTGGGCGGCGGTCGCCGCCGTCGGCGTGGTGCTCCTCGTCGGCCCGGTGATCAACGCGCCCCTCACCTTCGACGACATCACCTCGTCGGCGAAGGATGCCACGAGCACCTGGATCGCGAAGGACTTCTCGGCGGAGTACGACCTGCAGCGTCACGACGACGGGCGACTCGTCGTCGCGGTGACGGAGAGGTTCACCGCGGTCTTTCCGGACGACGTCGACGAGAACTCGATCGAACGCGTGCTCGCGTCGCAGTACGAGGGACACGACCTCGCTCCCGCGCTGCGCGAGGCGCGGCTCGACGATCGCCCCGTCGACGCACGGGTGGAGACGACGCCGACCCGCACGACCTACGTCATCGGGGGAGTGGACAGACTCACCGGGTCGCATCTCGTCGAGGTGCGCTACGACCTGCGCGACCTCGCTTACGACGACCGCGACACCTCGTCGGACCAGGTGTCCCAGGTGCTGCAGTGGGACGTCTTCGGACCCGAGTGGCCGCACGGGGTCTCGTCGAGTTCGTTGCGCGTCGTCGTGCCGCGCGACCTCGAGGGGGCTTTCGCGCGCCAGCCCTCGGCGGGACTGTCGTGGCTTCTCGTGGGCGGTTCCACCACGATGGAGCCCGAGGACGCGGCATCCGATCCTCTCGTGTACGAGATCACGAACGACCAGAACATCCCTCCCCACGGATCTTTCTGGTTCACGTTCCGGTTCGATCCGGGTACGTTCGCGATGCCGGGGCCGTCTCCGCTGTTCTTCGCCCAGGCGTACGGGCCCTTCGTGCCGCTGCTTCTCTTGACGGCCGGCGTGCTCTTCGCCTTCGCCGCGCGGGCGGTGGCCTGGGCCGACGCGCGGGGGCGCGCGTGGTTCGTGGCGGAGTCGCAACCGCGCCGCGGCAGCTCGGTGGCGCTGGACGCACGCCTGTGGGGAGCGCGCCGCACGGCGGTGCTCGCCGAGGCCCTCGACGCGTGGCGTCGAGATCCGAAGGACCCCCGGCTGACCCGTCGTCTCGCGCGCGCCGCGCATCGAACGGGGCGGTGGGGGGACCTGCTCCCGGCTCTGCGGTCGTTCCGCTTCTCGCCCGCGTGGAGGGCACAGTTCGAACGGGGTCTCCGCACGGTGCCGCGCGGGTTCGTCCGGGACGCCTTCCTCGGCGGAGCGTTCGCGCTCGCCGTCCTCCAGCTCGGACTGACGCGACAGCTCTCGCATCAGCGCGCGCTGACGATCGAATGGTGGCCCGTGGCTGCCGCGGCGGCTTCCGTCGCCCTCGCCGGCGTGATCCTCGCGGTGGCGCTGAGCGCACGCCCACTGACGCGCGAGGGAGCCCTCGCGCGTGAACACCTTCTCGGTCAGCGGCAGTACCTCGAGTTGACAAGCGCCGCCGAGCGAACGCCGATGCGATCGCCGGATCTGCCCTACGTCGTGATCTTCTCGCACCCGCGCGCGGCCGGTCGTGTGCTCAGGGGCCTGATCGAGCGCGAAGGGATCGATCGACGGGTGGGTGCCGATCCGACGTTCCTCGGGGGCGGACGACTCGCCGTCCGTGCGTGCGCGCTGGGTCTCGTCGCCGGCGCCATCGCGCTCGCGTTCCTCACGACGGCGTCCACCCGCGCCGCCCCCGATCAGACCGCGGTTCTCGGCGGGATCGAGGGCAGCAGCGGTCTCGCCGTGACGGACGCCGACATCGCCGCCACCCTCCGTCGCGACGGCGACGGAGCGGGCCGGGTGGAAGTCGTCGAGACCCTGAAGACGGAGGTCGAGGCGGATCGCCGGGTGATCCCCCAGGTCACGCGCGTGTGGCGGGACGTCGTCGACGGGCACGATCAGGGGCTGACCGTCGAGTCGATCACCGTCGACGGCGGGACGGTTCCCTTCGTGCAGACCCGGCGTCTCGATCACGCTGTCGTCCAGACTCGCCTGACCGACGACTGGACCGGGGCCCACGTCGTCGAGATCCGGTACGAGGTGACGCGCCCGATCGCCCAGGGCGCATCGGGGGAGCGGATGACCTGGACCGCACTCATGCCGGGGTGGTCGTGGTCGTGGCGGACCGTCGACGCGGAGACGGAGCACGTGCGGATCGCGTTGACCCTCGCGGACGGACTGGGAGAGGACCTCGAAGAGGGGTCCGGATGGGTGGATGCCACTCCCTCCCGCCCGGATGCGGCACCCGAGCCGCTGGGCGACGACGCCGTGCAGAGCGGGTCCGAGACCGTCATGTCGTTCGACGCGAGGGCGAGCGACGAGTATTCGCCGAACAGCCGGTGGCCGTCCTCGTCGAAGTACGCGGGTCTCGACCTGCGATTCGCCTCGGGGACGTTCTCGTCCGCGACGCCACCGAGCATCGGGCACACCCCGTGGACGGCGCTTCCCTGGGTCATCGGGCCGATCCTCGGAGCGGGGGCCGTCGTCCTGGGCCTGGTGGGCATGAGCGCGCGCGACCGGGTCGGTGTGCGGCGCGATCTCGCGCGCTGGCTGCCGCCGAGCCTGGTCATCGCCCAGGTCGTGCTCGTCGGCTGGGCGGCCGGCGACGCGGCGACCGAGGACGCGATCCTTCCCGTCGTGCTGATCCCCGTGGTGCTCTCGGTGGTCGTCGCGGTGGTCGCCTTCGTCCGCACCCGAAGACTCGCCATCGTCACGCGAACGTGACGCGGATGTCGGAGGGGGGTGCCAGACTCGGAGGCGAACCCCCACACGCGACTGATAGGATCGAAGCCCGTGATGCAGACTTCGGACGCGGGACATTCAGACGACACGACTTTCACGACGAAGCACATCTTCGTCACCGGAGGCGTGGTCTCCTCACTGGGGAAGGGCCTGACGGCGGCAAGCCTCGGCAACCTCCTCACGGCTCGCGGACTCCGCGTCGTCATGCAGAAGCTCGACCCGTACCTGAACGTCGATCCGGGAACGATGAACCCGTTCCAGCACGGCGAGGTCTTCGTGACCGACGACGGAGCCGAGACCGATCTCGACATCGGTCACTACGAGCGGTTCCTCGACATCGAGCTCAGCCAGGCGGCGAACGTCACCACGGGCCAGATCTACTCGCAGGTGATCGCGCGCGAGCGCCGCGGCGAGTACCTCGGCGACACGGTGCAGGTCATCCCGCACATCACCGACGAGATCAAGCGCCGCATGCGCCTGCAGGCCAGCGAGCAGCCGCAGCCCGACGTCATCATCACCGAGATCGGCGGAACGGTCGGCGACATCGAGTCGCAGCCTTTCATCGAGTCGGCGCGACAGATCCGTCACGAGCTCGGCCGTAAGAACGTCTTCTTCGTGCACGTCTCGCTCGTGCCGTTCATGGGCGCCTCGGGGGAGCAGAAGACCAAGCCGACGCAGCACTCCGTCGCGACGCTGCGCTCCATCGGCATCCAGCCCGACGCCCTCGTGCTGCGCAGCGATCGCCCCGTCACCGAGTCGAACAAGCGCAAGATCGCGCTCATGTGCGACGTCGACGAAGACGCGGTCGTCAACGCGATCGACGTGCCGAGCATCTACGACATCCCCTCGATGCTGAACGACCAGGGTCTCGACGGCTACATCGTCGACGCCCTCGACCTCGACAAGGCGAGCGACGTCGACTGGTCGCGGTGGCAGCGCGTGCTGCAGGCCGTGCACAACCCAAAGCACGAGGTCACGATCGGACTCGTCGGCAAGTACATCGACCTGCCGGACGCGTACCTCTCGGTCACCGAGGCCATCAAGGCCGGCGGCTTCGGTCAAGAGACGCACGTCAAGATCACGTGGATCCCCTCCGACCTGTGCGAGACGCCCGAGGGCGCGGCGAAGGCCCTCGGCGCGGTCGACGGCATCATCGTCCCCGGTGGTTTCGGCATCCGGGGAATCGAGGGCAAGCTCGGCGCGCTGCGGTTCGCACGCGAGCAGGGCATCCCCACGCTCGGCATCTGCCTCGGCCTGCAGTGCATGGTCATCGAGTACGCGCGCACCGTCGCCGGCCTCGAGGGCGCGTCGTCGAGCGAGTTCGACCCGGATACCGCGCACCCGGTGGTGGCGACCATGGCCGAGCAGGTCGACATCCTCGAAAGCGGCGACCTCGGCGGCACGATGCGCCTGGGCTTGTACCCCGCCGCGCTCGCGGAGGGCTCGCTCGCGGCCGACCTCTACGGATCGAACAACATCTCGGAGCGTCACCGTCACCGCTACGAGGTCAACAACGCCTACCGTCAGCAGCTGAGCGACGCGGGCCTGGTGTTCTCGGGGCTGAACCCCGACCTCGACCTCGTCGAGTTCGTCGAGCTGCCGCGCGACGTGCACCCGTACTACATCGCCACGCAGGCCCACCCCGAGCTGCGCTCGCGCCCGACCGAGCCGCACCCGCTGTTCCGCGGTCTCGTCGGCGCGGCCCTCGAGCGTCACCGCTCGAGCGAGCTCTTCGACGTCGAGGAGGACTGACGTGGAGGAGCTGCGCGACGAGAAGGTCGACCTCGAGGTCGTCTCGACCGACCTGGTCTACGAGGGCGCGGTCTGGGACGTGCGCTCCGACACCGTGCGCTACGGCGACGGCGAGATGACCCGTCAGTACGTCGAGCACCCGGGAGCCGCGGCGGTCGTCGCGATCGACGACGACGAGCGCGTCGTGCTCATCCAGCAGTACCGCCACCCCATCAAGGAGCGCGACTGGGAGATCCCCGCCGGGCTGCTCGACGTCGCGGGCGAGCCGCCGATCGAGACCGCCAAGCGCGAGCTGACCGAAGAGGCCGACCTCGCCGCCGACCGCTGGCAGCACCTGGTGTCGATGCACACGACCCCCGGCGGCAACGACGAGGTCGTGCACCTCTTCCTCGCGCGTGGTCTGCGCGCGGTCGAGACCGACTTCGAGCGCGAGCACGAGGAGTCCGACATGCGCCTTGAGCGCGTGCCGCTGGCCGAGGTGATCGACGGCGTGCTCGCGGGACGCCTGCGCAACGGCATCCTGGCCACCGGCGCCCTGGCGGCGGCCGAGGTGTTGCGCCGCGAGGCCTCCGCCCGCTGACGTGGAGCTCGAGCGCGCGGTCGAGACCTACCTTCGGCACGTTGCGCTCGAGCGCGGGCTCTCGGACCACACCGTCGCCGCGTATCGCCGCGACCTGTCGGTCTACACGGCGTGGTTAGGTGAGCGCGGCGTCGTCGAGGTCGAGGTCGTGACGTCCGCTCTGATCGCGGACTTCGCGGCCGAGCGGGCCTCGGCCGAGCCACCGCCCGCCTCGTCGTCGCTGGCGCGGCTGCAGTCGTCGGTGCGGGGGCTGCACCGCTTCCTCGTGCGGGAGGGACGCGTGGATGCCGACCCCAGCGGCCGACTGCGCCCGCCCAAGGCTCCGCGCCGCCTGCCGAAGGCCCTCACGATCGCTCAGGTCGATCAGCTGCTGGATGCCGCGGGTCCCGCGCCCGGTTCGGCCGACGCCTCCGCCGCGGAGCCGGCGGCCGTGCGCGACCGCGCTCTGCTCGAGCTGCTGTACGCCACGGGTGCCCGCGTGTCGGAGATCGTGCAGCTCGACGTCGACGACACCGCCCACGGCGACCTGCTGCGCGTGCGCGGCAAGGGCGACAAGGAGCGGATCGTGCCCGTCGGTTCCTACGCGCGCGCGGCCGTCGAGGCCTACCTGACGCGCGTGCGACCCGCGCTCGCCGCGAAGGGGCGGGCGACACCGCGGCTGTTCCTCGGCGTCCGCGGGGCGCCGCTGTCGCGCCAGAGCGCCTGGTTGATCATTCAGGCCGCCGCCGAGAAGGCGGGGCTCACCGCCCACGTCTCACCGCACACGCTGCGGCACTCGTTCGCGACCCACCTGCTGCAGGGCGGAGCGGACGTGCGCGTCGTCCAGGAACTGCTCGGACACGCCTCGGTGTCGACGACGCAGATCTACACCCACGTGTCGGTCGACGCGCTGCGCGACGTGTATGCGACCTCGCACCCGCGGGCGCGGTGACGGGACGGCATCTGGAGCCTTCGGCGGGCTCAGGGACCCGGGCGGCGCGGGCCGGTGTCCTGTCCCGTCGACGGGCTGGGGGACCTGCATGGGCGGGCGCCTGAGGGAGTGGCATCCGAGGTCTTCGACGCGTCGAAGGCGGAGGCGTGAACAGCGCAGCGGCCCTGAGAGACTAGAGGGATGACCGCCACCCTCGTCGCGCAGGGCCTCGCCGGGGGCCACGGACACCGCACACTCTTCGACGGCGTCGACCTCACCGTCGCGCCGGGAGACGTGATCGGCGTGGTGGGGGCGAACGGAGCGGGCAAGTCCACGCTGCTGCGTCTGCTCGCCGGCGTCGACGAACCGCAGGGTGGATCGATCAGCCTCGCGCCAAGCGACGCCTTCGTCGGCTGGCTCCCGCAGGAGCACGAGCGCGTCGCGGGAGAGACCGTCGCGCAGTACATCGCCCGCCGCACCGGGTGCGCGGAGGCGACGCGGGAGATGGATGCCACGGCGGCGGCGCTCGGCGACGCCTCGGTCGTGGGGGCGGACGACGTCTACGCCACGGCCCTCGAGCGCTGGCTCGCCAGTGGCGCGGCCGACCTCGACGAGCGGCTGCCGATCGTGCTCGCCGACCTGGGTCTGGACGTGGGACCGGATGCCGAGATGACGGGCCTTTCCGGCGGCCAGGCGGCGCGCGTGGGGCTGGCGGCTCTGCTGCTGTCGCGCTTCGACATCGCGCTTCTCGACGAGCCGACCAACGACCTCGACCTCGACGGGCTCGAGCGGCTCGAGACCTTCGTGAAGGGGCTCCGCGGCGGGGTGGTGCTGGTCAGTCACGACCGCGAGTTCCTCGCCCGCTCGGTGACCCGCGTGCTCGAGCTCGACCTCGCGCAGAACTCCCACCGTGTCTACGGCGGTGGATACGACGCCTACCTCGAGGAGCGCGCGACCCTGCGCCGCCAGGCGCGTGAGAAGTACGAGGAATACGCCGACACGAAGGCCGACCTGGTTTCGCGCGCCCGCACGCAGCGCGAGTGGTCGAGCCAGGGCGTGCGCAACGCCATGAAGAAGTCGCCCGACAACGACAAGATCCGCCGCAAGGCCGCGACGGAGTCGAGCGAGAAGCAGGCGCAGAAGGTGCGCCAGATGGAGAGCCGGATCGCGCGCCTCGACGAGGTCGAGGAGCCGCGCAAGGAGTGGCAGCTCGAGTTCACGATCGGATCGGCGCCGCGCTCGAGCTCGGTCGTGTCGACGCTGTCGGGGGCGGTGTTCCGCCAGGGCGACTTCACTCTCGGGCCGGTGTCCCTGCAGGTCAACGCGGGCGAGCGGATCGGCATCACCGGGCCGAACGGCGCCGGCAAGTCGACCCTGCTGCGCGGCATCCTCGGCCGTCAGAGCCCTGACGAGGGATCGGCCTCGCTGGGCTCGAGCGTCGCGATCGGCGAGATCGACCAGGCACGGTCGCTGCTGGTCGGCGGGCGTGCGCTGGCCGAGACCTTCGAGGACTTCGTGCCGGAGATGAACGCCGGTGAGGTGAGGACGCTGCTGGCGAAGTTCGGGCTCAAAGCCGACCACGTCACCCGCCCGGTCGATGAGCTCTCGCCGGGCGAGCGCACGCGCGCGGGACTCGCCCTGCTGCAGGCGCGGGGCGTCAACGTGCTCGTGCTCGACGAGCCGACGAACCACCTCGACCTGCCGGCGATCGAGCAGCTCGAGCAGGCGCTCGAGTCGTACACCGGCACGCTGCTGCTCGTCACGCACGACCGGCGGATGCTGGCCGCGGTGCAGACCGACCGCCGCTGGCGCGTGCAAGCCGGGGTCGTGACCGAGCTCTAGGCGAGCGGCGCGGGGCGCACCCGTCGCTCGATAAACGCGGATTCTGTCGGGACACGGTGTGTCGCAGCGAGTCTCGCCACTATCAGCGTTTATCGCGTGTGGGGGCGGCGGGGAACGGCGGGGTCAGCGGCCCTGGCGCTTCTTGTAGGGCTTCGGCTCGCCCTTCACGATCGGGGCGCGGCCCTTGCCCTTGTTGGCCTTCGCCTTGCCGCCGCCGGGGGCCTTCTGCCGGGGCGCGGCGGGAGGCGCATCCGCGATGCGGAGGTGGGCTTCTTCGAGCAGCAGGCGGCCGGCCGGGGTGAGCTGCGTCGGCGGGGTGCGCGAGATGAGCGGCTGCCCCACCTGCTCCTCGAGCTTGTCGACGGTCGTGTACAGGGAGGCGAGGGGGATGCGCAGCTTCTCGGCCGCGCGCGGGAAGTGCAGCTCCTCAGCGAGGGCGGCGAACCGGACGAGGTGCTCGAGCTTCATGGCATCCATTCTCCCGTGTTCGACGCGCGGAGCGGACCGGGCCGCTCGGCATGCGGACACGGGGGCCGCTCCTGAGTCGTCTGGAGCGCGGACCGGGGGACCTGGACGCGCGTCACCGTCCCGCCGCACCTGCGCGCGGCGGGACGGACGACGCCACTCAGGCGGCGGTGGAGGCGAGGAAGCGGTCCGCGGTGCGCAGGGAGAGGGCCATGATCGTCAGCGCGGGGTTGGCGGCGATCGCCGAGGGGAAGACCGAGTTGTCGCAGATCCAGAGGTTCGGGATCTCGTGCGAACGGCCGTCGGCATCGACCACGCCGTCGGACGGGTCGGTCGACATGCGGCACGTGCCGATCGTGTGCGCGGTGCGGGCGAGGACCATCGTCTCGCGCGCCCCGGCGGCCTCCATCACGCGCAGCATGAAGGCCGTCGCGTGCTTGTCGATCGCCTTCTCGTTGTCGCCGGCGGTGAACGTCACCCGAGCGCGCGGGATGCCGAACTCGTCGAGCTCGTCGACCAGCTCGAGGCGGTTGTCGTCGGACGGTAGGCAGTCGGCGTTGATGCCGATGCCGGCCATGAACCGCGCCTGATCGAGTCGCTGCAGGAGCTCGGGGCCCCACAGGCCGCCGCCGCGCACGAGGGTGGTCGAGAACGTCAGCGGCATGACCCCGAGACTCTGCACGAGGTATCCGCCGGCGAAGTCGGCGTCGGCCGGGCGCATCATGTCTTCGCTGATGAGCGACGAGGGGTACCCGCGGTGCCCGCGCACCGGCTCGTCGAACCGGCCCCACACCTGCGTCGCGCCGTGCGCGAGGAAGTTGCGGCCCACCTGACCGTTGTCGTTGGCCAGGCCGGTGTGCAGCAGCAGGCGCGGCGTCTCGACACCGCCGCCGGCGAGCACGAGGGCGCGGCAGCGCTGACGACGGTCGACGCCGTCCGTGCGGTAGACGACGGCCTCGACGTGACCGCGGGCGTCGAGCTCGATGCCGTGCACCATCGCCTCGCTGCGGATCTCGGCACCGGATGCCACGGCCGCGGGCAGGTACGTGTTGGCGGTGGATGCCTTGGCATCCACCCGGCAGCCCTGGTGGCACTCGCCGCAGTTGACGCACGCTCCGCGCTCGCCGTGGTGGTCCTGCAGGCGGGCGCGGGTGAGCACGGCGGCCGGGGCGTCGGCCCAGCGGACGCCGAGGGCGTCGCAGCCCTTGGCCACGAGATTCGCGGGCGCGTTGCGCTGCGCCGGCGCATAGGCGTAGGTGCGGCTGGGGTCCCACGGGTAGGGGGACGGACCCGAGACACCGATGTCGCCCTCGACGCGCTCGACGTACGACAGCAACTCGTCGGGATCGATCGGCCAATCGCGGCCGACCCCCGACTCGGTCCGCAGCGCGAGGTCGCGGCGGTCGGGGCGCGGGGTGAAGGCGCCCCAGTGCAGCATCGAGCCGCCGACGCCGCGCCCGCTGTTGTTCGGGCCGAACGCGGTCGGGTCGTCACCGCCGCTGAGGCGCTCCGACATCCAGTTGATCTCGACGGCCTCGGTCTCGTCGGGGGTGAGGTCGTCGAGCGAGAAGTGCCGCCCGGCCTCGAGAGCGACCACCGTGAGACCCTTCCGCGCGAGTTCGGCGGTCAGGGGTGCGCCGCCGGCACCGGTTCCGATCACCACCACGTCGACGATCTCGTCGTCGCTGAAGGCGCGCATCGCTTCGAGGTTCATGCCGCGTCTCCCGTCGCGATCGTGCCGCCGACGTTCGCCGGCTCCCAGTCTTCGCGGCGCCCCAAGCGCAACTCGACGAATCCGCGGATGGGGCGGCCGCCGGTGGCGAACCCGTCGTAGCCGACGCGCGCCATGCTCGCGGGGTGGGCGAGCCACTGGCGCACGAGGTCGTTGCGCACGTCCTCGAGCCACGCTTTCAGCTGGGTGGCGTCGAAGGGGCCCTCGGCATCCGCCTCTCCCTCGACGGCGGCGCGGAAGGTCTCGGCACGCTCGGCCGGGTCGGTGGGCCACGCGGCGGCCATCTGGTCGAGACCGGTGCGATACGCCTCGGCGTCGAGGGGCAGGTCGGCGTGACGCCAGCCGTCCCCCTCGCCGCGTGCGAGCTGAGCATCGACGCGCCCGGCGATGTCGATCGCCGGACCTTCCTGGGGAACGACGAGATCGGCGATCTCGCGGAGCAGCGTCAACTGCGCCAGATCCAGCACCGCGGGGGCGTAGCCGCGGTCGTCGGGCAGGGATCGTCGAGCCAGGATGCCGCGCACCCGGGCATCGACACGATCGCCGGCGATCAGCCGGGCCCAGTCGTCCGGCACCACCGGACCGACCCGCACCTCGTCGGCGATGAAGCGGGAGATCGCCGCAGCGGCCTCGGCGGGACGTTCGAGGGGGATCATGTGCCCGGTGTCGGGGAAGGTCGTGAAACGCGCGCGGGGGTAGACCGAGGCGAGCAGCTCCGGCTGGGCGGCGGCCCCGAGGTCCGCGTCGTCGGTGCCGGCGAGCACGAGCACGGGGATATCGAGGGTCTGCACCTCGGCGGTGGCGTCGACGCGACTCCCCGTCTCGAGCCAGGCGCGCCACGCGGTGGGGGACGTGCGACGAAGGTCCGCGAGGGCGAGGGAATGCGCCCCGGCGTCGAGGGGCTCCGCGGTGTTCTGATCGATGAAGGTCTCGGCATCCTGCTCCGAGATCGCCCCGCCGTCGACCCACGAGAGCATCCGCTCACGGCGCTCCTCGTCCATGGGTTCGGGACGTGGCGGCGAGGGAGCCATGAGCACCATGCCGCGGAGCCCGAACAGCGGAGCGTCTCCGCGCAGGACGCGTGCGGCGACGAGCGCGGCGATCTTGCCGCCCATGCTGTGGCCGCCGAGCATCCACGGACCGTTCGCGTGGCCGGCGAGGTGGCGGAGGACGTGCTCGACGGTCTCGTCGAGCGTGGCGTCGGGGGCGCTCGCGGCGGAGCCGAACCCGGGGAGGTCGATGCCCTGCACCCGCACGTCGTCATCGAGCTTCTCAGCGAGGCGGTCGAAGGAGCCGGAGCTCGCTCCCAGCGCGTGGAGGAGGTACAGGGTGAGGGGCGCCCCGCTGGCGGCGGAGGCGTTGTCGGTGGGCATGCACTCACGCTCGCGCACGGGAGGCCCCGGAAAGGGTCGGTTGCGGAACGGGAGGTTTTGCGCAAGCGTGCGCTGTGGCCCGTCCCCGGGACGACGATCGCCCCGGCCGCGCGCGACGGACCGGGGCGATGCGCGTGGTCGGCTTACGGAGTGACCATGCCGCCGTTGACGTTGAGAGTCTCTCCGGAGACATAGCTCGACTCCGCCGAGGCGAGGAAGACGAAGGCCGGCGCGATCTCGGCCGGCTGGCCCGCCCGCTGGTAGGTGCTCTCGTCGTCGAAGTGCTCCATCTGGTCGTCGGAGACGCCCTGACTCACCTGCAGCGCCGACCAGGTGGGACCCGGTGCGACGACGTTGACCCGGATGCCGCGTGACGCGAGCTGCTGCGCCAGCCCCTTCGAGAGGTTGTTGATCGCGGCCTTGGTCGCGGCGTAATCGAGGCGGTCGGGTGCGGGCACGTACGCCTCGAGGGACGCGGTGTTGATGATCGTGCCACCTTCCGGCAGATGGGCGAGGGCCGCCTTGGTGATCCAGAACGGCGCGAACACGTTGGTGCGGAAAGTCTGCTCGAATTGTTCGTCCGAGAGGTCGTCGACCTTCTCGACCATCACCTGCTTGCCGGCGTTGTTCACGACGATGTCGAGGCCGTCGAGCGCCTCGGCGGCGCGGGCGACGAGCTCGCGGCACGCGCCGGGATCGGTGATGTCGGTCGCGATCGAGACGCCGGTACGGCCGGCATCCCGGATCTGCTCGAGGATGTGGTCGGCATCGCGCTGCTCGTCGGGCAGGTGCACGATGGCGACGTCGGCACCCTCGCGCGCGAAGGCGATCGCCACGGCCCCGCCGATCCCGGAGTCGCCCCCGGTGATGAGCGCCTTGCGGCCGACCAGGCGGCCGAGCCCGCGGTAGGTCTTCTCACCCAGATCGGGCACCGGACTCATATCGGCCTGAACGCCGGGCTCGGGCTGGTGCTGCAGGGGCGGCTCGACGCGGGCATAACGGGTCACGGGATTGTCGAAGGTGAACTGATCGCGATCGGAGGTCATACGTCGACGGTAGGCAGGGGCCGCTGCGCGGCGCGTGGCCTTGACGGGAGCGGGGCAGCCACGCTCGGACCGCGCGAGCCGGCGCGGAGACGGGAGCGTCCGATGGTCAGGACACCCCGCCCCGGTCGACGAGGCGCGTCGGCACGAGGTGCGTGTGGGAGCCCGTCGCGGGGTCGGCGCCCCTCGCCAGCAACGTCTCGGCCGCGCGCGTGCCGAGCTCGGTGACGTCGTAGTCGACGATGCGGATGCGACGGGGCAGCAGCCGCGAGAGCTCGAAGTCGTCGAAGCCCGCGATCGCGACCTCGGCTCCGCGGGGCAGAATCGCCTCGAGGGCACCGATCGTGACGCGGTTGTTGGCGCAGAAGACCGCCGTCGGCGGCTCTGCGGAGTCGAGAAGTCGATGCACGACGTCGCGGGCGACGGCGGGGGTGTGGAGTCCGTCCACGACCAGCGCAGGATCGAGGGACAGCCCGGCGGCGGCGAAAGCCTGGCGCGCGCCGGCGAGGCGCTCGACCATGGTGAAGATCTCGGGGGAGTCGAGCAGCACGGCGATACGGCGGTGTCCGGCCGCGAGGAGCTCAGCGACGGCGTCGCGAGCGCCTCCACGGTTGTCGAGAAGGATGGCGTCGGCCGGTACCCCGCTGCCGGGGCGGTCGAGGAAGACGACGGGCGTCCCGAGCTCGACCTCGCGGGACAGATAGGAGTGGTCGGTGGCGGTGGGGACGACGATGAGGCCGCCGATCTGGCGCTGGCAGAGATCGAGGGCGAGGGTGCGTTCCAGGTCGGCGTCCTCTTCGCTGGATGCCATGACTAGGTGCATGCGCTCTCGCGTGGCGATCGTCGAGACGGCGGCGGCGACGGCCATGTAGAAAGTGTTCGAGAGGTCGGCCGCGATGAAGCCGATCGTGTCGCGGTTGCCCGAGCGCAGGCTCGCGGCGAGGGAGTTGCGGTGGTACCCCAGCCGCGCGACCGCCGCGCGCACCCGCTCGATCATGGCCGGGTCGACGCCCGACTCCCCGTTGACGACCCGCGAGACGGTCTTCAGGCTGACGCCGGCGTCGGCGGCGACGTCGATCATCGTGGGCCGGCCGGTCTTGCGCATGCGTCTCCTCGTGCTGCCGTGAAGCGACGGCATCCTCCGAGCATAGGGAGTGCGCCCGCCTCGAACCGGCGACGCGGGGCCCGGGAGCGCGTCCGGGCCCCGCGTCGCGTGATCAGGCCTCGGGGGCGACCAGCGCGCCCGTCTCGTGCGAGGCGATCGCGGCCGCGAACAGGCGGTGGGTGAGCGCCGCCTCTTCGGGGCGCACGCAGCCGAATCCGTCGCCCAGCTCGCCCAGGTATTCGGCGAGGAAGGCCGCCCACATCTGCAGGATGGCGTCGGAGAAGCCCGACTCGAAGTTGGGGCCGGTCACCGTCGGCCAGACGGACTGGCTCCCGGCATCCACGCTCTGCCAGCTCTGCTCGCGGCCGACACCGGGCACGTCGACGAAGGCGAACACCTCGACCTGCTTGGGGTTCTTGGTGCTGAAGCGCACGCCGCCCGACATGCCGATGGCCTCGAACTCCCACGTGTTCTTCTGCCCCGGAGCGATGCGCTTGGTCTCGGTGGTGAGGGGGAAGGGGGCGCCCTCGTGGCGCGACCACGAGTGGATCACGGCGTTGTCCCACGTGTCGCAGGGCTGCGGCGACCCGTCGGGGCCGGGGCGCTCGGTGACGATGTCTTGCAGGATGCCGACGACCTTCTCGGGCGCCCATCCCAGGCGCAGCGGCACGTGCCACGTGTGCATGCCGAGGTCGTTGAGCACACCGGCGTCGCCGCAGAACTGCTTCTGCCGCTTCCAGTTGAGGGGCTTGTTCACGTCGATGTCGCTGGAGTGCAGGAAGGTGCATTTCGCCTCGACGATGCGGCCGAGACCGCCCGCGCGTACGTAGTCGACGGCCCACTGAGCACCCGGGAAGAACGGCATCTCGCTCGAGACGCGCACGAACGACTGAGGATTCTCCTCGATCGCGGCCACGACCGCGTCGGCGGCGGCGCGGTCGATGCCGAACGGCTTCTCGGCCAGCAGCGCCTTGCCCGCGCGCACGGTGTCGACGTAGAGACGCTCGTGCAGGTCGTGGCGGACCGCGATGTAGACGACGTCGACGCGGGGGTCGGCGAGCAGCTCGTGGTGGTCGGTCGTGGTCAGCTGCACCGTGTCGATGCGCTCGAAGAACTCCAGCGCCGCGGGGTTGATGTCGCAGACGGCGACGAGCTCGGGCTCGGCCGGGTGGTCGATCAGGGCGGGCCAGCGTCGCAGCGCCGCCGCGATCTCGCGGCCCATGAGGCCGCCGCCGATGATGCCGACGCCGATCTTCTTGCCGGTCATGCGCGGTCTCCTTCTGCGGGGGCGCCGATGAGGGCGAGGGCCTCGTCGACCGAGGCGTCGTCGTGCACGACGGCCATGAGGGCGGCCGTGATGCCGGCGGGGTCGTGGTGCTGGATGACGTTGCGTCCGTAGACGATGCCGCGCGCGCCCTGCTCGAGGACGGCCCGCGTACGCTCGAGCAGCGTGCGGTCGTCGACGCGCCCGCCGCCGCGGACCAGCAGCGGGGTGTCGCCGGCGGCCTGGATGACCCGGTGGTACTCGGTGATGTCGTCGGTGGGGTCGGCCTTGATGAGGTCGGCGCCGAGCTCGCGCGCCTGACGAACAAGGGTGACGATCTTGGCGGTGTCGCCGTCGACGCCGTAGCCGCCGGTGCCGGGCTTGGTCTGCATGACGAGGGGCTCGATCATGAGCGGCATCCCGTACTTCTCGGCGTCGGTGCGGAGGGCCAGGATCGAGCGGATGCACTGCTCGCGCACCTGCGGCTCGCCGGGGAGGTCGAGGAGGTTGACGCACACGGCCACGGCGTCGAGACGCACGGCGACCTCGATGGCATCCGGAACGTGGATGCTGTGCAGCGGCGTCTCGAGGGGGTCGCCGTAGACGTTGGCGATGTCGGTGCGCAACACGAGTCCGGGCTTCTGCTTGCCGGGGAACGCCTGCAGCAGCGGGGCCTGGCCGAGGGTGAGCTGCACGGCGTCGGGGCCGGCGTCGACGAGAGTTGCGACGGTCTTCGCCATGTCTTCGATGCCGGTGAGGAAGTTGTACTCGTGGAACGCGCCGTGGTCGACGGCGACGTCGAACGCGCGACCGGATCGAGCGTTGAAGAGGCGATTGAGGCGGGGTTTCGACATGGGGTGTGGGTCTCCGAAGCGTCGTATCGGGGCGCGGCTCTGCGCTCGACGGTCAGTATGCGGTTCGCAAGACAACGTTGTCAAACGTTGGTAGCGTGAGCGTCGCAACGGCGAGGAAGGCGGGGCTCATGGGCGAGCTGTACGGACGATCGATCGACGAGGCGCTGCGGCGCTCGGGCTCCGCGGCGCAGGTCGCCGCGGTCGAGGCATCGGTGCGCAGCGATGGGCCGGATGCCGGAACCCGGCGACTACGCGTGATCGCGGGCGACCTCGACATCGAGCTGCTGCCCGACCGCGGACTCGACCTCGGGCAGGTGCGGCACCGCGGCGTGCCCCTGGCCTGGGTGTCGCCGACGGGATGGCCGCGCCCCGGCGCCACGGGGTTCGGGGCGTCGTTCGGCGGGGGGCTCGTGACCACCTGCGGTCTGCTGTCGTTCGGCCCGCCGTCGGTCGACGCCGAGGGGGAGCATCCTCAGCACGGGCGGTACAGCGGGCTGTCGGCATCCGTCACCCGGGCGGAGGTGCAGGCGGATGCCGTGGTGATCGAGGCCACCGTCGTCGAGGCGACGGTGCTCGGCGCCCACCTGGAGCTGCGACGGCGCCTGCGCGTGCCGCTGGGCGCGGGGCGGATCGAGCTGCGCGACGAGATCGTCAATCGCGGGTCGCGGGCGGTGGAGCCGATGGTGCTCTACCACGTCAACCTCGGCTGGCCGCTGGTCGACGCGGGCACCGTGCTGCGCTCGCCCGCGGACCGCGTCGAACCCCGCGACGCGGCGGCAGAGGCGGGGCTCGACGGGTGGGCGGAGTTCCCTGAACCGGTCGCGGACTACCCCGAACAGGTGTTCCGCCACGAGCTGCCGAGCGATCGCCGGGTGAGTGCCGAGGTGATCTCGGCGTCGGGGCTCGGCATCCGGATCTCGTTCGACACCACGGTGCTGCCGGCGATGTTCCAGTGGCGCGTGGCACAGGACGACGGTGTCGTGCTGGGCGTCGAGCCGGCGACGGCGGCGACGATCCACGGCCGTGCCGCCGCGCGGGAGGCGGGGCTGCTGCGCGCGATCGCCCCCGGTGCGTCGTGGGAGCTCGGCCTCGACATCGATGTCATCCGTCATCGATCTGAGACTTGACAACGTTGTCCGGCTGACCGCAGGATGACTCCATCGGAGCCCGACCGAGGGATCCGATCCGAAATGACAACGATGTCGAGGATGCGATGACGCACGATGAACGGGTGGCCGCCGCCGCGGTCGCCGAGGCCGCGCCGGCCCGCCCGCGCGCTCGCCTCATCGACGTCGCGATGGCTGCGGGCGTGAGCCCCAAGACCGTGTCTCGCGTCATCAACGACGAGACCGGGGTGCTCCCCGTCACCCGCGACAAGGTCATGCAGACCGTGCGCGACCTCGGCTTCGTGCCCGACCGCAGCGCCCGGGAGCTCAAGCGTCGCGAGGCCGACACGATTGGCATCCTGATCGACGCGATCAGCGACCCCTTCTTCGCCGCCTTCGTCAGCGTGGTCGAAGAGCTCGCGATCGCCGAGGGGCTGAGTGTGATCTTCGCCAGCACCGGCTACGACGCCGCGCGAGAGACGGCCCAGCTCGACCGCCTGACCGGACGCCGCCTCGCCGGTCTCGTGGTCGCGCCCGTCGCCGTACCCGCCGCGGTCCTCGCGGGGCTCCGCAACAGGTGCCCCGTGGTGACAGTCGACCGCGTGCGCTCGGGGATCGACGCGGTCGTCATCGACGATTTCGGGGCGGCGGTCGAAGCGACGACCGCCCTCCTGTCGCACGGCCACCGCCGGATCGCCTTCATGGGCGAGGACGTCCCCTACCCCACCGTCAGCGATCGCCAGGCCGGATACCGCGCGGCGCTCGAAGCGGCCGGCGTGGCCTTCGACCCCTCACTCGTGATCTCGCACGAGCGCTTCCGAGCGGGGGAGGCGGCCGAAGCCTCGCCCCTGCTCGAACGCGCGGACGCCCCCACCGCCCTGCTGTGCGCGACGAGCCTCGCGGCCATCGCGACCGTGCGCGCGATCCGCGCGCGGGGGCTCGGGATGCCCGCGCTCATCTCGTTCGGGGACTTCACCCTCGCCGAGGTGCTCGAACCCGGGATCTCCTACGTCGATCACAATCCCCGTCTGCTCGGCGCGGCGGCCTTCCACCGCCTCCGGCACCTAGCCCAGCACCCGGACGACGCTCCGAGCCGCACGGTCGTGCCCACGCGTCTCGTGCCCCGCGGCTCGGGCGAGATCGCCCCCGCCTTTCCCCTCGACCCGATCGGAGCGACGCGATGAAGCCCGTCCTGCTGCCCCCCAATCCCGTGCAGCACTTCTACCGCGGAGGCGACCGCATCGCCGCCCTCCGCGGCATCGTGCCCGAGACCGACCGTCAGCCCGAGGAGTGGCTCGGCTCGACCGTCTCGCGGTTCGGCTCCGACGAGATCGGTCTCGCCGTCACCGACGGCGGCGACGTCCTGCGCGACCTGGTCACCGCCGACCGCGCCGCGTGGGTGGGAGCGCGCAGCGGACGGGATGCCGCCGACCTCGGCATCCTGGTCAAGCTCCTCGACGCCCGGCAGCGCCTCCCCGTCCACGTGCACCCCGACCGCGGGTTCGCGAACGCCCACCTCGACTGCCCGTACGGCAAGACCGAGGCCTGGTACGTGCTCGAGACCGAGGACGACTGCGCCGTCCACGTCGGCTGGAACGAGAGCGTCGACCGCGACGAACTCGACCGCCGCCGCGACGCGCAGGACAGCGAGTGGATGCTCGCCCACATGAACCGCGTCGTCGTGCGCCCGGGCATGGGGGTGCTGGTGCCCGCCGGCACCGTGCACGCAATCGACGGCGGCATCTTCGTCGCCGAGGTGCAGGAACCCACCGACTTCTCGATCCTGCTGGAGTGGTCGGTCACGACCTCGACGCGCGAGGAGTCGCACCTCGACCTGGGCTTCGATGCCGTCATGCCCGCGGTGTCGACCGAGAAGCTCGACGCCGCAGCCCTCGACGCCCTGGTCAGCACCTCCGGCACGACCCCGGCCGGACCCGCTTTCCGTTCCCTATTGCCGGATGCCGCGGACCCCTACTTCCGCCTCTTCGACGCCGCGGGAGACACGGTGGCGCACGCGGCCGGCTTCTCGGTCGTCCTGGTGCGCGAGGGCGCGGGCGCCCTCGTGTCGGATGCCGGCCGGGTCGACGTCGAGCGCGGACAGGTCTACGCCGTGCCGCACGCCTTCGGCGCCTGGCGCCTCACGGGCGGAGCCGAGATCCTCGTCGCCGCCCCCGGCGCCGGCTGGCCCGGAACCCTCCGCGGCGGTGACGTGCGATGAGCGACTACGTCGTCGGCGTCGACATGGGCTCGACGAGCACGAAGCTGCTCGTCGCCACCCCCGAGGGACGCCAGGTGCTCGTGGTGAGCCGCCGGTCGCCGTGGACCAACCTCGACCACGGTCAGGCCGAGATGACCGCAGCGGAGGCCGTCGCCGTCGTGCGCGACCTCGCCGCCGAAGCCGACGCGCGCCTCGACGGGGGCTACCGCATCGTCGCGCTCGGGGTCTCGGGCATGGCCGAAGCGGGCGTCCTGCTCGACGAGCGAGGCGCGGCCCTCGCGCCGATCATGGCGTGGTTCGACCCGCGCGGGGCGGCGCAGATCATGGCGACGCCCGATTCCTTCCGCGCCGAGTTCCCCGGCCGCACCGGACTGCCGGTCGGACCCCTGGCATCCATCGCCAAGCTGCTGCACCTGCGCGACGAGGGCATCGCGCTCGCGGGAACCACGTTCCTGAACGTCCCCGAGTTCGTCGTGCACGCGCTCGGCGGCCCTCGTGTCGCGGAGTACTCGCTCGTCTCGCGCACCGGCCTCATCGATCAGGACGACAGCACCCCCTGGCAGACCGCCCTCAACGTGCTCGGCGTCGACGAGTCGATCCTCGGCGCCCTCGTCAGCGCGGGGGAGCCGGTCGGCACCCTCACCGACCCCGACATGCCCGCGGGCTTCCGCGGCGCCGCCCTCACCGTCGCCGGTCACGACCACCTCGTGTCGGCGGTCGCCGCCGGCGCCACGCACACCGGTCAGCTCTACGACTCGATGGGCACCGCAGAGGCGCTCGTGCGGGTGCTCGACGACACCCTTCCCTTCGATGCGCGCGAGCGTCTCGCCCACGCCGGCATCAACTGCGTGCGCCACGTCATCCCCGGCAAGTACGTCCTGCTGGCGGGCACGAAGTCGGGCCTGCTCATGCGGCGCGTGCTGCAGCTGCTCGGCATCGCGGATGCCGTGGGGCGGGCCCGCATCGACGACGAGGCTCTCGCTCTTCCCGTCGACGGGACCCTCGCCGACGGAGGCCTGGAGGTCTCGGGCGCGCGCAACGACGACGGCGTGCTGAAGATCGTCGCGCAGAGCGACGGGCTCAGCCCCGCGGAACTGTTCGCGGCGTCGTTGCGCCATGGCAACGACATGCTCGCCGAGTGCATGGCGGCGATGGACCGCGAAGTGACCCCTCCCACCTCGACGGTGCTCACCGGGGGGTGGTCGACCATGGCGTCCGTCGTGCGCTCGCGCTCCGCGCTGCTGCCCGAGGTCACCGTCTCGACCCACGACGAGGGCACGGCCTACGGCGCCGCGCTCTTCGCCGCCTTCGCCGCGCGATCGGCCGAGGGCACGGCATCCGGGACCTTCGCGGACGTCGCGGACACCTTCCTCTCGTCAGCGCTCGACCCGGCGGAGCGCCGTTCCGCCGTGCTCGCCTCCCCCACCCCCACCCCTGAAAGGAGCTGACGATGTCGTCAGTCACCACGACCGTCCCGGTGCTGCAGGCCCGCGGCCTGTCACGTCAGTTCGGATCCGTCCGCGCCCTCCACAACGTCGACTTCGAGGTCTACCCCGGAGAAGTGACCGCCCTCATCGGCGACAACGGCGCCGGCAAGTCGACGCTCGTCAAAGCCCTCTCGGGCAACCTCGCGGTGGACGAAGGCGAGATCCTCTTCGACGGCAAGCCCATCGAGATGTCGAACCCGCAGGTGGCGTCGTCGCTCGGGATCGAGACGGTCTACCAGGACCTCGCACTGGCGCCGCACCTCGACCCCGTGCAGAACATGTACCTCGGCCGCGAGATCCGCCGCCCCGGCCTCGCCGGCGCGCTGGGTTTCATGAAGACCAAGGACATGGCCGTCGCCTCGCGGGCCGCGTTCGACGAACTCGGCGCGACGGTGCGATCGCTGTCGTCGCCGGTGGGCGAGATGTCGGGCGGTCAGCGCCAGGCCATCGCGATCGCCCGGGCCGTGCACTGGGCCGGTCGCCTCGTCTTCCTCGACGAGCCCACCGCCGCCCTGGGCGTGCGCCAGACGAAGAACGTGCTCGAGACGATCCGCCGCGTGCGCGACAAGGGCATCGCCGTCGTGCTGATCTCGCACTCCATGCCGCACGTGATGGAGGTCTGCGACCGCATCCAGGTGCTGCGCCTGGGCACCCGCGTCGCCAACGTCGACGCGAAGAACACCTCCATGGAAGAACTCGTCGGACTCATGACCGGCGCCGTCACGAAGGACGACTCCAAATGAGCACCAAGACCCCTCCCACCGAGACCGTCGCCATCGGGACCTTCGACGACTCGCGGCCGAATTTCTTCACAGGACTGCTCAAGGCGCAGGCCTTCCAGATCCTCATCATCCTCATCGTCATCGTGCTGATCTTCAGTGCGCTGGCCCCCGACTCGTTCGCGCAGTGGTCGAACTTCCGCCTCATCATCCAGAACGCCTCGATCCTCGCCGTCCTCGGCGTCGGCATGACGTACATCATCATCACCTCGGGCATCGACCTCTCCATCGGATCGGTGCTGGTGTTCTCGGGCGTCGTCTCCGCGCTCACGATGAGGGCGCTCGGCGGTGAAGGCTGGGGCGTGGCGACCATCGGCATCCTGGTCTCGATCCTCAGCGGCGTGTGCTGGGGCCTTCTCAACGGCTTCCTCATCGCGAAGGCGAAGATCCCGCCGCTCATCGTCACCCTCGGCTCGCTGGGAATGGCGCTCGGTCTCGCGCAGATCCTCACCGGCGGCGTCGACATCCGCGACGTGCCCACCGTGCTGACCGTCTCGATCGGGTACGGCAACGTGTTCGGTTCGCTGCCGATCATCAGCGTCATCGCGCTCGTCGTGGTCGTCATCGGCGCGATCGTGCTGCACTTCACGAAGTTCGGCCTGTACACCTACGCCGTCGGCTCGAGCGAGCTCGCCGCCCGCCGCGTCGGCGTCAAGGTCGACCGCCACCTCATCTCGGTCTACACGCTGTCGGGAGCGCTCGCGGGCCTCGCCGGCATCCTGGCGCTCTCGCAATTCTCGACCACCGCGATCGCGGGACAGTCCCAGACGAACCTGAACGTGATCGCGGCCGTCGTCATCGGCGGTACCTCGCTCTTCGGCGGGGTCGGCACGATCTTCGGAACCGTGGTCGGCCTCTTCATCCCGGCCGTGCTGCAGAACGGCTTCGTCATCACCGGCGTGCAGCCCTTCTGGCAGCAGGTCGCGGTGGGCGCGGTGCTGATCACCGCCGTCTACGTCGACCAGGTGCGCCGCACCGCCGCGACCCGCGGCAACACCCAGAGCCTCTGGCGGAAGTTCGTCAGCGGAGGACGCCGCGGCTGAGGCCCGGCATCCGACACCCACCAAGAGAGAACAGGCAATCACAATGCAGTGGAACAAGAAGGTTCTCGCGTTCGCCACCCTCGGCGCCGCAGCCACCCTCGTACTCGCCGGGTGCTCCGGCGGCTCCTCGTCCGGCGGCGCGTCCGGCGGCGCCGACGGCGGGTACAAGATCGCGTTCGTGCAGGGCGTCGCGGGAGATGAGTTCTACATCTCCATGCAGTGCGGCATCCAGGCCGAGGCCGAGAAGGAGGGTGCCACCGTCACTACGCAGGGTCCCGAGAAGTTCGACCCGACCCTCCAGAAGCCGATCGTCGACGCGGTCGTGGCCTCCAAGCCCGACGCGCTGCTCATCGCCCCCACCGACGTCTCGGCCATGCAGGCGCCCATCGCGGCCGCCGAGGCAGCCGGCATCAAGGTGGTGCTGGTCGACACGACGCTGGAAGACCCCTCCGGTGCGGTCTCGCAGATCTCCTCCGACAACGAAGGCGGCGGAGCTGCGGCGTTCGAAGCGATCCAGAAGGCCAACCCGGGCGGCGGCAAGGTCCTCGTCGTCTCCACCGACCCGGGTGTCTCCACCACCGACGCCCGCGCCCAGGGCTTCGAAGACGCCGTCAAGAAAGACAGCAAGTTCAGCTCCGTGGGCGTGCAGTACTCCCACAACGAACCCTCCACCGCTGCGGAGATCGTGACGGCGGCGCTGCAGAAGGACCCCGACATCGTCGGCATCTTCGCCGCCAACCTCTTCGCCGCCGAAGGCTCCGCCACCGGCGTCCAGCAAGCCGGCAAGCAGGGCGCCGTGACCATCGTCGGCTTCGACGCCGGCCCCGCGCAGGTCAAAGCCCTCGAGGCCGGCACCGTTCAGGCCCTCGTCGCCCAAGAGCCCGCCACCATCGGCGAAGACGGCGTCAAGCAGGCCATCGCGGCGCTGAAGGGCGAGAGCACCGAGGCCAAGATTCAGACCGGCTTCACCATCCTGACGAAGGACAACATCACCACCGATGGCAAGGACGCGGTCTACAAGTCCTCCTGCTGACACCCCCCTCGCGTGAGGGGTCACAAACGGTCGCCTGGGCCGCTCCGAAGCGACACCGAGTGACCCCTCACGCGAGATGAATCCCGGATGCCGGGACTCGGAGCGACCGCCCGGGCCCCGGCATCCACCCCCCTCCTCCCCCTCCCCGCGCGTGAGTCGCCAGAATCTGTCGCTTCCGACACCCCTGAAGCGACGAAATCTGGCGACTCACGCGGAGGGGCGACCCGACAAGAGAGAAACCGCCGTGCCGCTGGCCGACATGCCCGCCCTGCTCGCCGCGCACCGCGCGGTCGGGGCCTTCAACTTCATCACCCTCGAGGTCGCCGAGGCGATCGTGACCGGGGCCGAGGCCGCCGGCACCGGCGTGATCCTGCAGCTCTCGCAGAACGCGATCGCCTTCCACGGCGGTCTGGCGCCCGCCGCCTCCGCCGCCCTCCGCCTGGCCGAAGCGGCGCTGGTCGACGTGGTCGTGCACCTCGACCACGCCACCGACGAGCCCCTCGTCGACGAGGCCCTGGCGGTCGGCCTCCGTTCGGTCATGTTCGACGCCGCTCACGTGAGCGATGCCGAGAACCTCGAGCGCACCGCCGCCGTCGCGGAGCGGGTGCACGCCGCGGGCGGCTGGATCGAGGCCGAGCTCGGCGAGATCGGCGGCAAGGGCGCCCACGCACCCGGGGTGCGCACCGACGTCGCCGAGGCCGTGCGCTTCGTGCGCGAGACCGGCGTCGACGCCCTCGCCGTGGCCGTCGGCAGTGAGCACGCGATGCGCGAGCGCAGCGCCCGACTCGATGAGGCGCTCATCGCCGAGCTCGCCGCGGCGGTGCCCGTGCCCCTCGTGCTGCACGGCTCCAGCGGGGTCGCGGATGGGGGCATCGACGGCGCCGTGCGCGCGGGCATGCGCAAGATCAACATCGGCACACACCTCAACGCCGTGCTGACGGGCGCCGTCCGCGTGGAGCTGGAGCGGGACCCGGATGCCATCGACCCTCGCCGCTGGCTCACCCCGGGCCGCGCGGCGGTCGCCGCCGAAGTCGAGCGCCTCCTCGGTGTCATCGCGGGGCGCGGCGCATGAGCGGGTTCGTCACCCTGACCGCCGCCGGGGCGATCGACGCCACCTACCGCGTCGGCGCTCTGCGCCGCGGGGCGTTCGCCCGCGCCGAGAGCTACACGCGCGAGGTGAGCGGTAAGGGCGTCAACGTCTCTGCCGCCCTCGCCGCGGGCGGGGCGAGGACGGTCGCGGTCGTGGTACTCGGGGCCGACGACGTGCGCTTCGCGCGATGCGGGCTCACCGCTCCGCTCCTGCGGATCGTCGAGGTGCCCGGGTCGACGCGCGTGAACACCTCGATCATCGACGCCGACGGCGCCACGACGAAGGTCAACGCCCCGACCCCGCCGCTGTCGTCCGACGCGTGGGATGCCACGGTCTCGGCCGTGCGCGACGAGCTCTCGGCCCGAACGGCCCCCTGGCTCGTGATCTCGGGGAGCCTGCCCGACCTCGCGGGCACCGGGTCTCTGATCGATCTCGCCGCCGTCCGCGCGGTCGCGCGCGAGCACGGTGCGCGAGTGGCCGTCGACACGAGCGGGGCGGCGCTCGACGCGCTGCTCGCCGAACCGGACGGAATCGACCTGCTCACCCCGAACGCCGAAGAACTGTCGGCAGCGGTGGGACGCCCGCTCGCCACGCTCGGCGATGTCGTCGACGCCGCCCGGGAGATCGTCGCGCGGGGAGTGGGGACGGTGCTCGCGAGCCTCGGCGCCGACGGCCTCGTCGCCGTCACCACCGATCGAGCGGTCTTCGCGCGCGCAGCCGCCCCCTACGTCGCGAACACCGCCGGCGCGGGAGACGCCGCCCTCGCGGGCTTCCTCCTCGGCCTCACCCGCGAAGCCGCGGCCACCGCCGCCGGTGCCGACCCCTCGCCGTCGCCGCAGCGTCGGCGGCCGAGTGGGGAGCGCACGCCGTCGCGCACGCCTCCACTCTCGTCGCGGGACCTCCGCACGGCATCCGGGCCCTCGTCGAAACCGCGCCGGACCTCGAGCGCGTGCTCACGCCGGAGGGCGAAGCATGACCTCCCGTTCGGCCCGATCGAAGGACAGTGCATGACCGTGGCCCGCACCGAGATCGCCCCGGAGATCGTCGCGGCCGTCGCCGACGTCTCGCGCATCCGCACCCGCGCGATCGACCGGGTCGCCTACGCCAACGACGCCTCGCACTACCTGCTGACGCCCGAGGCGGTGGTGGTCGCCTCGGATGCGGTCGAGGTCGGCGCGATCCTCCGCGCGGCCACCGCGTCGCGCACGCCCGTGACCTTCCGCTCGGGTGGCACGAGCCTGTCGGGCCAGTCGGCCGGGTCGGGCCTGCTGGTCGACGTGCGGCAGGGATTCGGCCGCATCGACGTGCTCGACGGCGGCCGACGCGTGCGCTCGCAGCCCGGAGCCACCGTGCGTCAGGTCAACGCGCGACTCGCGCGGCACGGTCATCGCCTCGGCCCCGACCCCGCGAGCGAGGCCGCGTGCACCATCGGCGGGGTCGTCGCGAACAACTCCAGCGGCATGGCATGCGGAACGGCCGAGAACTCGTACCGCACCCTCGAATCGCTCGTGGTGGTGCTGGCATCCGGAACCGTCGTCGACACCGCGGACCCCGATGCCGATCGGCTGCTCGCCCAGCGCGAACCCGCCCTCGTCGACGAGCTGATGCGGCTGCGCTCCCGCGTGATCGGCGACGCCGCGAGCGTCGCGCTCATCGAGCGGCAGTTCGCGATGAAGAACACCATGGGGTACGCCCTCAACGCCTTCGTCGACTTCGACACCCCCGCGGCCCTCCTGGCCCACCTGGTCGTCGGCTCGGAGGGGACGCTCGCCTTCGTCGCCGAGGCGACCTTCCGCACCGTGCCGATCCGGCCCGCGATCGCGACGACCCTCGCGGTGTTCCCGACGCTCGACGCCGCCACGCGGTCGCTTCCAGCGCTGGTGGCGACCGGCGCGGCGACGCTCGAGCTGATGGATGCCACCTCGCTCCGCGTCGGACAGCGCCTGGAGGGGACTCCCGCCGCGATCCATGGCTTCGAGGCGACGACCCAGGCGGCTCTTCTCGTGGAGTATCACGCGGATGACCCCGAGGCCCTGCGCGCGCTCGCCGAGGCCGGCTCGCGCGTGCTGGGGGAGCAGGACCTGCGCGACCCCGCGCTGTTCTCGAGCGACGCCGCCGACCGCGCGGCCGCGTGGAAATTCCGCAAGGGCCTCTACGCCTCGGTGGCCGGCGCCCGGCCGAGCGGCACCACGGCCCTGCTCGAGGACGTCGTCGTGCCCGTCGACCGCCTCGCCGACACCTGCGGGGGGCTCCAGGAGCTGTTCGCGCGCTACGGCTACGCCGACAGCGTGATCTTCGGTCACGCCAAGGACGGCAACATCCACTTCATGCTCACCGACCGGTTCGAGGGCGCGAAGGCCCTCGGCCGTTTCGAGGGCTTCACCGACGCGATGGTCGACCTCGTGCTCGACGCGGGCGGCAACCTCAAGGCCGAGCACGGCACGGGTCGTGCGATGGCGCCGTACGTGCGCCGCCAGTACGGCGACGCGCTGTACGACGTGATGGTTCGGCTCAAGCGCCTGCTCGACCCCAGCGGCATCCTGAATCCGGGTGTCATCATCGACGACGACCCGACCGCGCACATGCGCAACCTCAAGACGCCCGTGTCGATCGAGCCCGAGGCCGACCGGTGCGTGGAATGCGGATACTGCGAGCCGGTGTGCCCGAGTCGCTCGCTCACGCTCACCCCGCGCCAGCGCATCGTCGTGCGGCGCGCCTCGACCGCCGCCCGCGAGCGCGGCGACGGGGCGCTCGTCGCCGAGCTCGAGAAGGACTACGACTACGACGCGGTGCAGACCTGCGCGGTGGACGGCATGTGCCAGACGGCGTGCCCCGTGCTCATCAACACGGGCTCGCTCATGAAGCGCTTCCGCCGCGAGGACGCGAACCCCGCGCTCGCCGCCGGCTGGTCGGCCGCGGCGACGGGATGGGGCGCGGTGACGCGCGCCGGATCCGCGGCCCTGTCGGTCGCATCCGTACTGCCCACACCGGCGGTGCGGGCGATGACGGATGCCGCGCGCGCGGTGCTCGGGACCGACACGGTGCCCCGCTACGCGGCCGAGCTGCCGGGCGGCGGAGCCTCGCGCAAGACGCTGGGCCGGGTCGTCGGTGCCGCGGGCGTCGAGCCGAGCGCGGTGTTCCTGCCCGCGTGCGTGGGCAGCATGTTCGGACCGGCTTCTTCCGACGGCATCGGCGCGACCGAAGCGTTCACGCGGCTGCTCGAGCGAGCGGGGGTCTCGGCGATCGTCCCCGAGGGCATCGATGCTCTCTGCTGCGGCACGCCCTGGTCATCGAAGGGATACGCGAAGGGGCACGCGACGATGTCGGCTCGCGTCCGCGCGGCGGTGTCCGCGGCGTCGCGCGGGGGAGAGCTCCCCGTCGTCTGCGATGCGTCCAGCTGCACCGAGGGATTCGCGGCGACCCTGCGTGACGAGGGAGTGAGAGTGGTGGATGCCGTGGCCTTCGCGGCATCCGCTCTGCTTCCGCTCCTCGAGCCCACGCCGGTGGCCGAGCTGCTGGCCCTGCACCCCACGTGCTCGTCGACGCAGTTGGGCATCGACCCGGCGCTGCGCGCGGTGGGCGAGGCCGTGGCGTCCGAGGTGCGCGTGCCCGACGCCTGGGGCTGCTGCGCCTACGCGGGGGACCGGGGCATGCTGCACCCCGAACTCACCGAGGCCGCGACCGCTCCCGAAGCAGCCGAGGTCGCCGGGCTCGGCGCCGATGCCTTCGCGTCGTGCAACCGCACGTGCGAGCTGGGCATGACGAAGGCGACGGGCGAGACGTACGTGCACGTGCTGGAGCTGCTGGAGCGCGCGACGCGGTAGCAGCGCAGCGGATCCGAAGAATGGTCACCCCCTCTCCGTGTGAGAGGGGGTGACCACCTGAAGGGATGTTGCGTCGGTCAGGCGGCCATCACGCCGTAGCGCTTGTGGCCCTTCACGTCGTAGCGGTCCAGCATCATGACCTTCGACCACACCTGGGCGAAGTCGCGGACGAACCTCTCCTGTCCGTCGGTGCCGGCGTAGGCATCGGCGATCGAGCGGAGCTGCGCGTTCGAGCCGAACACGAGGTCGTTCCTCGATGCCCGCCAGCGCGCCTCACCGGTCGCCTGGACGCGGCCGGTGAAGGTCGACGCGGTGTCGTCGTCTTTCGTCCAGACCAGATCGGTGTCGGTCAGGTTGACGAAGAAGTCCGTCGTCAGGACGCCGACGCGTTCCGTGAGGACACCTGTATCGGATCCGTCCCAGTTCGCGCCGAGGACGCGCAGGCCCGCGGTGAGGACGGTCCACTCGGGCGCGGTGAGCGTGAAGAGGTTCGCCTTGTCGAGGAACGCCGCCTCGGGGGCGACTCCGGGCGCGAACTGGTCGAATCGCTCCGACACGAAGTTGCGGAATCCATCCGCTACGGGCCGAAGCCACTCGAACATCTCGATGTCGGTGAGCTCCTGCGTCGTGTCGACGCGACCCGGGGTGAACGGGACGTCGACGTCGGAGCCCGCCGCCCGCGCCGCGCGCTCCACGGCGGCCGTGCCGGCGAGCACGATCAGGTCGGCAAGCGACACCTGCCGCCCGCCCGACGACGCGGCGAACTCCGTTTGCACCGACCGCAACGCGTCGATCACCGGGATGGTGCGGCGGTTGATCGCCCAGTCCTTCTGGGGCGACAGGGCCAGGCGGCCACCGTTCGCGCCGCCGCGTTTGTCGCTGTCACGGTAGGTGGACGCCGCGGAGTAGGCCGTGTAGACGAGGTCGGACACAGACAAGCCCGTCGCGATGACGGCCTCTTTCAGGGTCGCCACCTCCGCCTCGTCGAGGGCGGTTCCCTCCGCATCGGGCAGGGGGTCCTGCCAGAGCAGGTCGTCGGCGATGGTGACCTCGGGTCCGAGGTAGCGGTGCTTCGGACCCATGTCACGATGCGTGAGCTTGTACCAGGCCTTCGAGAACGCCAGCGTGAAGAGGTCGAAGTCGGCCAGGAAGCGCTCGCACACGGCCCGGTACTCCGGGTCGACCTTCAGGGCGATGTCCGAGGTCATCATCATCAGCGGGTTCATCTGCCCGGGCACGTGCGCGTCGGGGGTTTTCGGCGCGTTCGGGTCGGTGGGAGTCCACTGCAGGGCGCCGGCCGGGCTCTTCGTCTGCTCCCAGTCGAACGCGAACAGGTTCTCGAGATAGGTGTTGTCCCACTGGATCGGGTTCGGGGTCCAGCTGCCCTCGATGCCGTTGGTCGAGGTGTTCTCGGCGTTGCCGCTGCCGACGGGGTTGTGCCATCCGAGCCCCATCGACTCGATCGGCGCCAACTCGGGCGAGGGGCCGATCTTCGACGCGGGTACCTGGCCGTGGCTCTTGCCGAAGGCGTGGCCGCCGGCGATCAGCGCGACGGTCTCCTCATCGTTCATCGCCATGCGGGTGAAGGTGATGCGGATGTCGCGCGCCGAGCCCATCGGGTCGCCGTTGGCGTACGGTCCCTCGGGGTTGACGTAGATCAGGGCCTGGTGCGATGCGGCCAGGGGGCTCTGCAGGTCGTAGTCCGCGTCGCCGTTCTCGCCGTGCCAGCGTTCGTCACGACTGACCATCTCGTCGGGGCTCTGGACGTTGTGCGGGTTCCAGACCTCGGGGCCCCACCAGGTGCCGTCGTCGGGCTCCCACGCGTCGAGTCGTCCCCCGGCGAAGCCGTACGTCGGCAGTCCCATCAGCTCCAGCGAGCAGTTGCCGGTCAGCACCATCAGGTCGGCCCACGACAGCGCGTTGCCGTACTTGTGCTTGATCGGCTGCAGCAGGCGTCGGGACTTGTCGGTGTTGCCGTTGTCCCACCAGCTGCCGATCGGCGCGAATCGCTGCATCGCGGTTCCCGCTCCGCCGCGTCCGTCGGCGATGCGGTACGTGCCGGCGGCGTGCCACGCCATGCGGATCATCTGCGGGCCGTAGTTGCCGTAGTCCGCCGGCCACCAGTCGACCGAGGTGGTGAGCAGTTGCTTGATGTCGGCCTTGAGCGCGTCGAGATCGATCGTGGCGAACGCCGCCGCGTAGTCGAAGTCGGCACCGAGCGGGTCGGCGGCGACGCCGTTGCGATGCAGCAGCTCGACCTTCAACCGTTGCGGGTACCACCCGTCGAGGCTCGGCGCCTGGCCGAAGGTGCCGCCGAGGTGGTCGCCGCCGGCCGGGAGATCACCGGCCATGTGGTAGCTGCAGGTATCGGTCTTGTCATCCGAGCTCATGGGTGCTCTTTTCGTTCTCGAGGGGGGAGCGCCTTAGTCGAGTTCGGGTGCGACACGAGGCGGCGGCCGCTCACTCTGTCCGATCAAGAGCCTGAAGATGCGCGATTGAGCCCAGAGTAGGCAGCGACCGGTTGGCGCGCTACGGGCGAGAGCGAACGCCCAGCCGATGCGTCGATGGTCCTAAACTGTGCGGCTGACGTCCCTTCACAACCGGATCGGGCCTCGTCGTGGCGGTCGCGTGATCAGGCCGGGAACAGCCGGAGCGTCCCGGATGCCGTGACCTCGAGCCGCACGGCATCCAGCCCGTCGACGACGAGGTCGGCGGTCAACTCCTCTTCGGCGGTCGTGCCGGTGAGGGCGATCACGGCGCAGCCGGCGGCGCGGGCGGCGGCGATGCCGGCGGGGGCGTCTTCGACGACGAGGCAGCGTGACGGATCGACGCCGAGACGTTCGGCCGCCAGCAGGAACGGCTCGGGGTCCGGCTTTCCGTTGACCACGTCGTCCACGGTGACGAACACCGCGGGTCGCTCGTAGCCGGCGGCCGCCAGACGCGCGGTCGCGATCGGAACGGACCCCGACGTGACGATGGCCCGATTCTCCGCCGGGACGGATGCGAAGAAGTCCGCGGCTCCGCGGATGGGGGACAGGCCCACGGCATCCGCCACCTCGAGAGCGGTGACGTGCGCGATGGCCTCGGCCCCGCGCTCGGCGGGCAGGAGCAGGCTGACGAGGGTGCGCGCGGGTTGCCCGTGGTTGGCATGCAGGGCCTCCATCGACACGTCGAAGTGCTCCGCGAAGCGCCGCCACGACCGGACGACCGATGCCGTGGAGTCCACGAGCGTCCCGTCGAGGTCGAAGAGCACCGCGTCGAACTCGCGTCGGAAGATCTCGGCGTCTGCGTCGACCGCCCGGCGAATCCCCAGCGCGGGGAGCACTCGGGCGAGCTGTTGTGCGGTTGAGAGTTCGGCGTCGACGGCGATCACCGGGATCGCCGGCGCCACGAGGGCGACGTCGGGGCGGTGCGCGTCGCGGGATGCCCCCCTCGCCGCGCGGCGGGATGCCAGGACGGCGGGGTCTCCGTCGACGTGCACGACGTGCGGCTCGGCGGGGGCGAGCGCGGCGACCAGCGCCTGCCACTCCTCGCCGCCGGAGAGCTCGGAGGTGAAGGGGGCGACGATCACCACCCGGCCCGCTGTCGCGAGGGCATCTGCGGCGGTCGCGAGCAGGGCCGCGTAACGCCCGGCACGGATCGCTGGGGCGTGGGGGGAGGTGAGCCAGTGGCCGCCGCCGAAAGCGTCCGCGGGCAGGGCGTCGAGCAGGGGAGTCGTGACGCTGTCGAGGTCGACGAGGGGTGCGCGAAGGGTCTCGGCGATCGCGCGGCCGAGCGTGCTCTTGCCGCTCCCGGCCGTCCCGGCGACGACGACGGCGAGCGGATCGGGTATTTGACACGACGACGGCATACCCTCACCATAGACGTAGCAAGTCACCGGTGTCATGCTTGAAATTCCGGGACTCGACGAAGTTCCGGAAAGGACGGCCGCCCATGCGAGACACCGGTGACATGGTTTCGGGGCCCGCGCGACTGCACGGCGGGCTCGACCTCGGCAGCACCGCGATCAAGATGCTCGTCATCGACGACGACGGCGCCGAGATCGCCGGTGCGCAAGTGCCGACGCCCTGGCGCGTCGGCGAGGGCGGAACGACCGACATCGACGCCGACGACCTGCTCCGCGCCATCCGCTCGCTCATCGAACGCGTCGACGAAGAACTGGCGCCGATCACCGCCGCTTCGCTGACCTCTCTCGCCGTGGCCGGCATGGGAGAGACCGGAATCCTCGTCGATGCCGAGGGGGCCGCTGCCGCGCCCGGCTTCGCGTGGTTCGATCCGCGCGGACTCGAGCAGATCGCCGCCTTCCCGCGCGTGGTGCGCGAAGAGTTCGCCGGTCGCACGGGACTCCCGCTCGGTGCGCAGGTGAGCGTCGCGAAGCTCGCGTGGCTGCGCGATCAGGGCACCTCGCTCGCGGGCCTGCGCTGGCTCGACCTGCCCGAGTTCGTGGTCGCCTCCCTCGGCGGTGACATCGCCCTCGAGCTCTCGCTCGCGTCGCGCACCGGCCTCATCGACCAGGACTCCGGTGCCGCCTGGCCCGCGATGCTCGACGCTCTCGGCGTCGACGCCGACCTGCTCCCGCCGCTGCGCGGAGGGGGACTGCCCTGGGGGACGGCATCCGGAGCCTTCGGCTCGCGCGTTTCGGGCGCGGCACTCACCGTCGCCGGCCACGACCACCTCGTCGCCGCTCAAGCGAACGGGACCCTGGACGCGGACGGATACCACGTGTCGCTCGGCACCGCCGAGGTGCTGCTGCGCGTGCTCGATGAGCCGCTCGGCTTCGCGGCTCGACAGCGGTTGGCTGACGCGCTGATCAACGAGGTGCGCCACGTCGTGCCCGGCAAGCACGTGCTGGTGGCCGGGGTGAAGACGGGGCTGCTGCTGCGTCGCGCTCTTCACGCCGCCGGCATCAGCGACCGCGCCGGGCGGGACGCCCTCGACGAAGCGGTCATGGCCCTGCCCGTCGAGGGCGAGCTGCCCGCCGGGGCCATCGAGGTCACCGGTGCGCGCAACGACGACGGCGTGCTGCGCCTCACCCTGCACACCGAGGCGTCGCCCGCCGAGATCTTCGGCGCCGTGCTGCGGCACAGCAACGACGAGGTCGCCGCCCTCATCGCGGCGATGGACCGCGAGGTCGCCCCGGCCACCCGCTCCACCCTCACCGGCGGCTGGGCGGGCATGGCGAGCGTCCGCCGCGCCCGCGCGGAAGTGCTCCCCGATCCGTCCCTGTCCACCCGCGAGCAGGACGTCGCGTGGGGAGCCGCCGACATGGCGCGGCGCCTCGTCTCGGCATCCGTCCCCTCCTGACGTCCCACCCGCCGTGCCCGTCCCGATCGGGCGCGCGAGCAGACCACCCGCGCCGACCGGTGCGAAAAGAACCCAGAGAAGAGAGATCATGAACGCACTCACCACGATCGAACGCCGCGCGCTCCAGTCGATCAGCACTCCCGACGGCCACATGCTCATCGTCGCTGCCGACCAGCGCAACGGCATGAAGGCCGCGATCAAAGACGCCCCGAACGGCTCCGACGCGATCTCGCGCGACGAGCTCGCCCAGGTGAAGGCCGACCTCGTGCGCCACCTCGCCAACCACGCGCCGGCGATCCTGCTGGACCCGGAGGTCGCGCTGCCGCAGATCGTCGACGACGGTGTGCTCGCTCGCGACACCGCGCTCGTCGTGGGCCTCGACGCCTCGGGTGCCGAGACCGTCGACGGGCTGAAGTACACGCGTTTCGTTCCCGGAGCCACCCCCCACTCGATCCGCGAGCAGGGTGCCGACGTCGCCAAGATGCTCTGGTACACCCGCCCCGACAAGCAGGATGCCGACTCCCGCGTCGCGCACGAGATCCGCGACCTTGTGCAGGCGTGCGAGGCCGAGGGGCTGCTGCTGATCGTCGAGCTGCTGACCTACCAGCTCGACGACGAGAGCGACGAGGAGTACACGGCGACCTTCGCCGACCTCGTCGTCGACGGAGCCGCCCTCGCCGTTGCCTGCGGCGCAAAGATCCTGAAGCTGCAGTACCCCGGCTCCGCCGAGGCGAGCGCCCGGGTGACCGAGGCCGCCCAGGGCGTGCCGTGGGCCGTGCTGTCGGCCGGCGTCGACCACGAGACCTTCATCGAGCAGGTGCGCACCGCCGTCGCGAACGGCGCCTCGGGTGCGATGGCCGGCCGGTCGCTGTGGAAGGACAGCCTCTCGATCGACGCCGACCGCCGCGAGGAGCTGCTCTCGGGCCGCGCCCTGCCGCGCCTGCGCGAGCTCGCCGACGCCGTCGACGGTCACTGAGATGACTACGCCCGCTCGGGTCGGGGCGCGCTCACCGCGGGTGCACGCGGGGAGCGTCGCTGCGGCCCCGGGCGGGCGGGTCCGACCCGTCGCCGGATAGGGTGGCCTGTCGGAGCAGCCCCCCGCCCGATCCCCTACCTCGGAGGTGTCTCGTGACCACCATGCGCGATGTCGCCCTGCGCGCCGGGGTGAGCACCAAGACCGTGTCGCGCGTCTTCAACGACGACCCGCACGTGCTGCCCGACACCCGCGCCCTCGTCGAGGCCGCGATGCGCGAACTCAACTACGTGCCCAACGCCCTGGCGACGACCTTCCGCGCCGGTCGCGCCTCGGTCATCGGGGTCGCCGTTCCCGACGTCGTCGACCCGTTCTTCGCCGCGATCGCGCGGTCGGTCGAAGACGCCGCCCGACGGCGCGGGCTCTCCACCCTCGTCACCAGCCTCGGCGAGGATCCCGCCGACGAGCGTCCCGCTCTGGAGTCTCTCCTGGGGCGTCAGCTCACCGGGCTGGTGATCGCCCCCGTCGGCACCGACCACTCGTGGCTCGAGCGCTGGCGCGGCCACACGCCGATCGTCTTCGTGGACCGCGCTCCGGTGGGGCTGCTCACCGACACGTTCACCGAGAACGACGAAGCGGGCGCCCATCTCGCGACCGCCCATCTGCTCTCGCACGGTCACCGTCGCATCGCCTACGTGGGCGACATGGTGCACCTGTCGACCGAGACGAAGCGCGTCGAGGGCTGGCGACGAGCACTCCGCGAAGCCGGGGTCGACGTCGACGAACAGCTGATCGCCTCGCAGGTGTCGGACCGCGAGTCCGCGGCATCCGCCCTCGGACGCCTGCGCGCGCTCGCCGACCCGCCCACCGCCGTCTTCTCGGCCAACGCGCGCTCATCGATGGCTCTCGCCCACGTGCTGCGCGGGCAGTCGCTGCCGTTCGTCGGATTCGGCGACTTCCCGATGGCCGACACCCTGACCCCCTCGGTCACGGTCGTCGACCAGGATCCGCGCCGCATCGGAGCGCTCGCGGCCGAACGCGTCTTCGCGCGCCTGCAGCCCGACGCCGGTCTCGGCCTCGACGAGCTGACGGTCATCGACGTGTCGCTCGTCGAGCGGGAGTCCTGCGGCCTCTGATCGGCGCTTCCGGGTCCGGGAGGCCCGCGTGATCGATCCGCCGAAGCGACGGGCACGGCACCCCCCAATGGTGCCGTGCCCGTCGCCGACGGACCGGGAAGCCTCTCCCGGTCGCTCGCGCGCGGGGTTTCCCCCACGGACGCCCGCGCGCGGTCGTCATCCATACAAGCACAGCGTCTCGTAAATAGCACCCGCGCTCGGGCCGTAAATACGATCATCCCTGCGTCGTCGGGGGCGTCTACGATCGGAATGTGGGTCGCGGCGCTGTCGGACCGCCCTCGCGGTACTCCCGGCGAGTGGTGGCGAATGTGGATCGCCTGCGTCGGGCGAAAGGCCTGACGGTGGGCGAGCTGCTCAGTCGCGCCGGAATGACGAAGAGCTACTACCAGTCGCGCGCGGGCTTCTCTCTGCCGTACAACACGAACGACATCGAGGCGCTCGCCGCCGCCCTCGGAGTGGCCCCCGAAGAAGTCGCGAACCCCGACTCCGCGCCCCGGGTCGAGATGCGCGTCCCCGCGGCCCCCCTCGCCGCCCGCGTCCGTCGACTCGTCCAAAGCCAGGGGGCGACGGAGAACGACCTCGTCGATCACCTCGATGAGATCGACCCCGCCGCCGCCGAGAGCGCGCGTGCCCTCCTCGCCGCCGCGACCAACACCGTCGTGCTCGACGAAGAGGTCCTGCGCCTGATCACGCACTGGGCCGACGTGCCGACCGAGTACCTCACCGACTACACCGACGACGCGGTGACCGACCGGACCGACGCCGAGCTCGAACTGCGCGACGCGATGCGCGAGGCGGGAGCGAGCAGCATCCAATTCCGCGCCCTCGGCGAGATGTCGCCCGACGCCCTCCGCGCCATCGCGCACTCCCTGCGAAGCAGGCCGCCCGCGACATGATCAGCCGTGAGGGGGGACGGTGGTGACGGAAGCGGACGAGATGATCGCCCGCGTGCAGGCGCGCGCCGACCGCGCGATCCAGCGCGCCGGTCTCGCCGTCGGCATGACCTTCGACCAGGTCGTCCACGCGGTCGAGCAGGCGCTCGAGATCCGCTTGCGCATCGTCCCCGAGACCGACACGGCGGGGTGGGGCACGTTGACCGGTTTCCTCACCTACTTCGCCGATCGACGCGAGGGCAGCATCCACGTCCGCGCCTCGGATGCCGCGATCTACAGCCAGTTCGCCGCCTCCCACGAACTGGGTCACCTCCTCGACGACGCCCACTGCTCCGGCGCTCTGCACGAGCGTTCCTCGGTCTCACCCCATGACAACCCCCTGTTGACCACGCCGGAGTACGAGGCGGAACTCGTCGCCGAGCACATCGCGCACCGGATCGCGCGCCTGCTGTACACCTCGCCGAGGGTGGCCGAGTCGTCGTGGTGACCGTCCTTCTGATCGACGCGGCACTGGCGGGGCTGCTTCTCGTCGTCGTGCTCCGGGCCCGCGTCGCCTGGCGCCAGCCGCGGGCGCGCATCGCGTGGCTCGCCGCTCTTATCGGCTGCATCGCCCTGCTCACGCAGGGCACCGTCATCCCCCTCGAGATCCTCGACGGGTTCCTCGGCGGAACGAACGTCCTCAAGCTCGTGCAGAACGTGCTCACCATGGTGGCGCTGTGGCTCGGCATCCAGGCGGGTACCGCTCCGGTGAGCGCGCGTATCCGCACCCTGCGGTGGTGGTTCCCCGGCCTGCTCGGCGCGCTGTTCGCGGTGGTCTTCTTCGCCGCCCTCCCCGAGCGGGGGACGTCGTCGTTCCGGTTCCTCGAGGATGCGGCGATGACCTCGACCGGCGCATGGGCGTACGGCGTGCTGCACATGGCGGGTATCGCGCTCGTCGGCCTGCTGCTGTTCCGCTCGGCCCGCGGATCGCTGCCGAAAACGCGCGTCTTCTTCCGCGTCGGGGCGGTGGGGATCGTTCTCGGGTGCCTCAGTGAGATCCTCGACCTCACGCTGTCGCGGTTCTTCGAGCCGGACGCGCTGGTCAGTGCGCTGTTCGATCCGCTCTTCTACCTCGGGGTCGTCTCGTTCGTGATCGGGATCTTCGTGGCATCCCGCACGACGACGCGCATCCGCCGCCGCGGCGATGAGCTGCTGGCGCGGCTCGAGCCGGTCGCCCGGGAGCGTGGAGTGGACTCGTTCCCCGGGCTCCCGGCCGATGCCGTCGCCGACACACGCCTCCACGCCCTGCGGGTCGCCATCGAAGACGACGCGATCGCCACCTCGACGCCGCTCAGCCCTCCTCAGCGCGCTCTGCTCGACGACATCGACGCCCACCTGACCCGACGAACCACGGGAGTCCACCCATGATCCGATCCCTCGCCGTCGGCACCGGAGTCGCCGCCGCGACTCTCGCCCTCGCTCACACGGCCGTCGCCGGCTACGTCGCCCGCCGTCTCATCGCGCCGCGCGCTCCGAAGGTGTACGCCCCGATCACTGTCGCGGGCGACACCGTCTCGGTGCCGGCCACGCTGGAGAGCCGCGAGCCGGGCACGTACGGACTGTGGCTCGACGACGGTCGGCACCTGGTCGTCGGCGAGCCGCTGCGCATCGGGAAGGACCGGGTCGTGCGCGCGCTGGCGGCGCGACCGGAGGGCCTCGAAGACGGGGATGCCGTGGCCACCTGGACCTCGCAGAGCATCGGCGCCCCCGAGGAGGTCGGGCCCACTCGACACGTCTCGGTGCCGCTGCGACGCGGCGGAGTCGCGGAGGCCTGGGAGATCGGCGACCGCGACACCGCGGACGGACGGTGGACGATCCACGTCCACGGCCTGCGTTCCAGCCGCAACGGTGCCTTGCGCTCCACCCCGGCCGCAGCCGACGCGGGGTGGATGTCGCTCGTCGTCTCGTACGCGGGCGACGAGGAGTGCGCCCCCGCCGATTCCCTCCCCTCGACGCTCGGGACGCGCGAGTGGAGAGACGTCGACGACGCGATCTCGTATGCCGTCGACCAGGGGGCGCGCGAGATCGTGCTCGTGGCCTGGTCGATGGGGGGAACGATCGCGATGCTCGCGCTCGAGCAATCGGCGCACCGCGACCGGGTCACGGCTCTCGTGCTCGTCGCGCCGGCCCTCGACTGGACGCGCGTGGTCGAGAACGCCGTCGCGGGCGCCCACCTTCCGCGCTCGGTGGCGGGAGCATCGATGCGCATCCTGGGCAGCGCCCTCGGCGCGCGAGCACTCGGACTCATCGAGGGCGTGGACGCCCCGGCGCTCAACTGGGTCGACGGTCCGCGGCCCGCGCCTCGCGTCCCCACCCTGATCGTGCACAGCCTGCGCGACCCCGTGGTGCCGGTGAGCGGGTCGCTCGCGTACGTGAAACGGCATCCCGAGGCCGAGCTCATCGCGTTCGATGCGACCGGTCACTGCAACGAGGCGAACCAGGACCCGACGCGGTTCCACGACGCCATCGCGGGGTTCCTGCGGAGCCGACCGCGTACTTGACCCGCCCGGGCCGTCAGCCGGCGAGGGCGGCGATCGCTCCGCGCGCCCCGCGCTCGGCCAGCGACGCCCGCGCCGCGAGGTAGGCCTCGCGCAGGCGGGGGTTCTGCCCGAGGTCGCCGAAGACGGGGGCGTAGTCGAGGAGCGACACAGGGTCGTCGGCGACGATCGCCCGCAGTTCGTCGAGACGGCTGTCGACCGCGGGCGTCTCTTCGCCCGACTCGGTGCGCCCCTCGAGGAAGACGCTCCACCCCGCGAGCACGAGCGCGGCGTGGTCGATGCGGCCGCCCGAGGCGAGCTGCTCACGCACGACCGGCAGCAGGAACTTCGGCAGGCGGTCCGAGCCGTCGACGACCTGGCGCGCGAGGGTGTCGCGGATCGCCTCACTGCCGAAACGGGCGATGAGCTGGTCGCAGTAGGCATCGAGGTCGATCCCCGGGACCGCGCGGAGCGTCGGGATCGCCTCCTCGTGCATGTATCCCTGCAGGAAGTCGACGAACAGCGGGTCGGTGCACACCTCGTGCACGTAGTGCGCGCCCGAGAGAATGCCGAGGTAGCTCATGGCCTGGTGCGAGGCGTTGAGCAGGCGCAGCTTCATCAGCTCGTAGGGCTCGACGTCGTCGACGAGCTGAACGCCGACCTCGTCGAACGGCGGGCGCCCGGCGGGGAAGGCGTCTTCGAGCACCCACTGCTCGAACGACTCGCTGCGCACGGGCCAGCGGTCGCGGATGCCGAAGTCCGAGGCGATCGCGTCGCGCGTCTCGTCGGTGGTCACGGGCGTGATGCGGTCGACCATCGAGTTCGGGAACGACACGTTCTCGGCGATCCAGCTCGACAGCTCGGCGTCGCGCCGCTCGGCGAAACCGAGCAGGGCCGCACGGGCGACGTGTCCGTTGCCCTGGATGTTGTCGCACGACATGACGGTGAAGGCCGGGATGCCGGCATCCCGGCGTCGGCGAAGAGCTTCGGTGAGCAGACCCATGACGCTGCGCGGCGGGGTCGCACCGTCGAGGTCGGCGAGCGTCGCCTCGTCGCGCGGGGCGTAGGCGCCGGTGGCGTCGTCGATGCCGTACCCGCCCTCGGTGATGGTGAGAGAGGCGATCGCGGTGTCGGGGGCGGCGAGCTTCGCGACCACGGCCTCGGGGTCATCGGGCACGAAGAGGTACTCGACGATGGAGCCGACGACGCGGGCGGTGGAGGTCCCGTCGGGCGCGGTCGTGACGAGCGTGTAGAGGTCGTCTTGAGCGGCGAGGGCGTCGCGCATGGACGCGTCGAACGACAGGACCCCGACTCCGCACAGGCCCCACTCGGTGTGGCCGGCTTCGAGCAGGCGGTCGAGGTACATGGCCTCGTGCGCCCGGTGGAAGCCGCCCACACCGAAGTGCACGATGCGCGCGCGCACGGCCGACCTGTCGTACGTCGGAACGGAGACGTTCGTCGCGAGGGAGGGGAGGGCGGCGGCGGTGAGGTCGGTCATGCGGGGCTCCGTGGTCGATGCGCGTGAGTCGCCAGATTCTGTCGCTTCAGGGGTGTCGGAAGCGACAGACCTTGGCGACTCACGCGCGGGGAGGGGGAGGGGGGGGGGGGGAGGGGGATGCCGGGACGCCGCGTGAGCGCGAGATCCCGGCATCCGGAATCGATCAGCAGGACGACTTGTAGACCGCGTCCTTGCCGTCGGTGGTGATGTTGTCCTTCGTCAGGATGGTGAAGCCGGTCTGAATCTTGGCCTCGGTGCTCTCGCCCTTCAGCGCCGCGATGGCCTGCTTGACGCCGTCTTCGCCGATGGTGGCGGGTTCCTGGGCGACGAGGGCCTGAACGGTGCCGGCCTCGAGGGCCTTGACCTGGGCGGGGCCGGCGTCGAAGCCGACGATGGTCACGGCGCCCTGCTTGCCGGCTTGCTGGACGCCGGTGGCGGAGCCTTCGGCGGCGAAGAGGTTGGCGGCGAAGATGCCGACGATGTCGGGGTCCTTCTGCAGCGCCGCCGTCACGATCTCCGCAGCCGTGGAGGGTTCGTTGTGGGAGTACTGCACGCCCACCGAGGTGAACTTGCTGTCTTTCTTGACGGCGTCTTCGAAGCCCTGGGCGCGGGCGTCGGTGGTGGAGACACCCGGGTCGGTGGAGACGACGAGGACCTTGCCGCCGCCCGGGTTGGCCTTCTGGATCGCTTCGAACGCCGCAGCTCCGCCGCCTTCGTTGTCGGAGGAGATCTGCGAGACCGCACCGGAGGGGTCTTCCAGCGTCGTGTCGACCAGCACCACCTTGATGCCGGCTGCCTCGGCGGCCGCGATGGGCGCCTGCATGGCCGAGACGTCGGTGGGGGCGATGAGCAGCGCGTCGGGCTTGGAGGCCACGACCGCGTCGACGATCGGCTTCTGGAGGGTCGGGTCGAACTTCTCGGGACCCTGCGTAGTGACGGTGGCACCCTCCTTCTCGGCCTCGGCCTGGATGCCGCACTGCATCGAGATGTAGAACTCATCTCCCGCGACGCCCTGCACGAACGCGATCTTGTACCCGCCGTCGGCGCCGCCGGACGCGCCGCCCGAGGACGCACCGCCCGAGCACCCCGCGAGGGTCAGCGTCGCCGCCATGCCGAAGACCGTCAGGGCGGTCGCCTTCTTGTTCCACTTCATTGTGATCACCGTTCTTTTCTGGAGTACTGCTGTCGGGTTGGTAAGGGGTGGAGAGGGAGGGGATGCCGCCGCGGATCAGCCGCGTCGACCTCCGCTGAGGAACTTGCGCCAGAGGCCCTGCGAGGTACCGCGGGTCGCGGCGGTGCGGCGCACCTGGTCGACGTAGACCGCCGCGATCAGCACCGCGCCGACGGCGACCTGCTGCCAGAAGGGCTGCACGCCGGTGATGACGAAGCCGTTCTGCAGCACCGCCGGGATGAACAGGCCCACGACGGTGCCCATGATCGTGCCGACCCCGCCGAAGAGCGAGGTGCCGCCGATCACGACAGCGGCGATGACGTTCAGGTTGGTCTGGGACTGGCCGGCGATGGCGGTCGTGGAGAACTGGGAGAGAGACAGGATGCCGCCGAGCCCGGCCAGGGCGCCGGAGATCGTGTAGATCTTGATCAACTGTGCGTCGACCTTCACACCGACGCGGCGGGCGGCGATCTCGCTCGAGCCCACGGCCAACGTGTAGAGGCCGAAGCGCGTGAAGTGCAGGACGACAGCGCCGATCAGCACCACGACGAGCGCGATGACGCTGATGATCGGGACGGATCCGAACACGTTGCCGTAGCCGATCGAGACGGTCAGCACGGTGGGCACGTCGCGGATGTCGACGCCGCCGGTGAGGATCTGCGCGAGACCGAGTGCCATGCCCAGCGAGCCGAGGGTGACGATGAGCGGCGGGATCTTCGCCTTCGCGATGAGGAAGCCGTTGAACAGCCCCCAGCACACGCCGCTCAGGACCGCGACGATGATGCCGACCGTAGCGACGCCCCACCCCTCGCCGCCCATCGCTCGCATGACGAGGGCCGATACGACCCCCGAGAAGACGAGGACGGACCCGACCGACAGGTCGATGCCGGCGGTGATGATGACGTAGGTCATGCCGACGGCGAGCACCGCGAGGATCGAGGCGTTCTGGATGATGAGGCGGAAGTTCGACCACTGGGCGAACGAGTCGGGCGCGATGATGCTGAAGACGATGATGATCGCCAGCAGAACCAGGAGGATCTGGAACGCCTGCGTGCGCAGGACCGCGGCGACCGGGTTGGTCTTCTTGTTGTCGTCGAACGTGCCGATCGCGACGGTCTCGGTCGGGGGAGTCTTGAGGCTCACTTCTGGTCGTCCTTCGTGACGGCGCCGGTCATGAGTCCGACGAGCTCTTCCATGGAGGTGTCCTTGGCGTTGATGTTGGCGACGCGGGTCCCGAGGCGCAGGACCTGGATGCGGTCGCTGACGTCGATGACGTGCGGCATCGAGTGCGAGATGAAGACCACGGCGATGCCCTTGTCACGCACGCGCCGGATGGTCTCGAGCACGTTCTTGGTCTGACGCACACCGAGGGCGGCGGTCGGCTCGTCCAGGAACACGACTCGCGAGGCCCAGTGCACGGCGCGGGCGATCGCGATGGCCTGACGCTGACCGCCCGACATCTCGCCGACGGGCGAGGTGAGCGAGCGGACGGTGGCGCCGAGTTCGTCGAATGCGTCGCGGGAGGCCTTCGCCATGTCCTTGGTCTTCATGAAGCCGAGCGCTCCCGCGAGGCCGGGGCGGCGGATCTCGCGGCCCAGGTACATGTTCTGCACCGGGTCGAGGTGGGGGGCGAGAGCGAGGTCCTGGTAGACGGTCTCGATGCCGAGGCCGGAGGCGATCTGCGGGTTCGACATGTCGATGGGCTTGCCGTCGAAGAGGATCTCGCCCTCGTCGACCGCGAGGTTGCCCGAGAGGGCCTTCACGAGTGTCGACTTGCCGGCGCCGTTGTCGCCGATCAGGGCAGTGACCTCACCCGGGTAGACCTCGAAGTCCACGTTGTTGAGGGCGCGGACGGATCCGAACTGACGCGACAGGCCGCGCGCCTGCAGCACGGGCGTGGCCGTGGTGGTGCTCATGAGGAAGCTCCTTCGTGGGGACCGACGGGGGCATCGGAGACGGTGACGACGAGGTCGGCGCGGTCGCGCCCGCGTTCGACGACGAGGGCATTGCGCTCGTCGACCTCGCGGACCCAGGCGACGGCTTCGTCGTAGGGGTGGTCGTGGGAGAGGCGCCGCGCGACAAGGCGCTCGCGGCGCGCGGGGGAGTCGATGTCGAGGAACCACACCTCGTCGAGGCGCGAGGCGACGGCATCCCACCCGAACTCGTCGTGCAGCAGGTAGTTGCCCTCGGTGATGGCGAGAGGAACGCGGGCGGGCACGAGCACCGCCGAGCCGATCGACTCCTCGAGGGCGCGGTTGAAGCGCGGGGCGTAGACCTCGTGCCCGGCGCGGATGCGATCGAGCAGGGCGACGTAGCCCTCGACGTCGAAGGTGTCGGGGGCGCCCTTGCGGTCGCGCCGGCCGAGGCGTACGAGCTCCTCGTTGGCGAGGTGGAAGCCGTCCATGCCGACGAGCACCGCGTCGTCGCCGAGGGCGGCGAGCAGGGCGTCGCTGACGGTCGACTTGCCCGCGCCGGGGGTGCCGGCCACGCCCAGGATGCGCCGCTCGCCCGACGCCGCGAGCTGCCGGGCACGGGCGACGAGGTCGTCGAGGTGCACGGTCGCGGCGGCGGTCGTCGCGTCGTTCTCCGAGGTGTGGGTCACAGCGGTGTGGTCCTTCCGGGCGACGCACCACGGCGGAGTGCTGCGTCGATGAAGCGGGTCCGGCGGGGGTGTCCACCGGTCGAACTCCGGTTACGGTAAGCCCACCGTGACACCGGTGTCAACACCCGTGACCAATTCGTCATGACACCGAAGTCATCCGCGTGATTCTGTGGTTATCATGGGCCGCGACGACACTGCCGTCGTCCTCGACTCCCGGACCCGCGAAAGAGGCCACCCATGACCGAATTCACCGACCGCACCATCCTCGTCACCGGAGCCGGTGGCAGCATCGGAGGCGCGACCGTGCGCCACCTCGTGGCCGCCGGCGCGACGGTCCTCGCCGCGGGTCGCGACGCCGACAGCGTCGCCGCGATCAGCGCCGAAACCGGTGCCGAGCCCGTCGTGTTCGACCTCGAATCCGAAGACGAGATCCGCGCGGCCATCGAGGGCCGCGACATCTACGGCGTCGTCAACTGCGGCGGCTGGGGCGGCGAGATCGCGACCCCGATGGACACCGACATCGACGTGTTCGACAAGGTCATGCGCATCAACGCGCGCGGCTCGCTGCTGGTCACCAAGTACGCCTCGCGCGAGATGATCCGCGTCGGCAAGGGCGGCGCGATCGTGAACGTCTCCAGCCAGGCGAGCCTCGTCGCCCTCACCGGTCACATCTCTTACGGATCGTCGAAGGCCGCCCTCGACAACATCACGCGGGTCTCGGCCCTCGAGCTCGGTGGCTACGGCATCCGCGTCAACAGCGTGAACCCCACGGTCGTCATGACCCCGATGTCGGCTTGGTACTGGGGTCGTCCCGACATCGAGGGTCCCTTCCTCGAGGCCATGCCGCTGCACAAGTGGGCCACCGAAGACGACATCGCGGCGCCGATCGTGTTCCTCCTCGGCGACGGCGCCGGCATGATCTCGGGCGTCTCGCTTCCCATCGACGGCGGCTACTCCAGCCGCTGATCCCGGATGCCGTGAGGCGGCGACGCGGTGGGCGGCGCCGTCTCGTGGTGACGCGTGCGTTGGTACCGGTCCTTCGACAGGCTCAGGGACCTGGGTCGGGCTGATCAGCCCCCGAAAACGCGGTGCAGGAACGCGTTGCGGAAGACACCGCGCGGGTCCGCCTCGCGCGCGACCGCATCGAAGTCGTGGGCACGCGGCAGGGTCGCCAGGATCCGCTCACCGGGCATGGTGAACGCCTTGCCCCAGTGCGGCCGCGCATCGAACGGCGCGAGAGCGGCCTCGATGTGCGGCAGCGCTGAGAGCACGCCCTCGGTGTCGTTGCGCCAGGTGAAGTGGATGGCGAGCACGTCGCGCTCGTACGCGGGGCTCAGCCACAGCCGATCGGCGGCGACCGTGCGCAGCTCGGTCACCAGCAGGTGCTCGGCGAAGTCCGGGGCGATCTCGCGCACGGCCGCGAGAGCCTCGGTCGCCGAGGCCAGCGGCACGAAGTACTCCGATTGGATCTCGTCGCCGTCGCTGGGCAGCGCGTCGGCGCGGAAGTGCGGAAGGCGCGTGTGCCACGGCCCTGAGGTACCCCGCGGCGTCGTGTTGTCGACGGTGCGGATGCGGCCGAGATGGATGTCGTCGCCGACGGCGATCCCGCCGAGTTCTTCGACCCACGACGGCGAGCCCGTGTCGCTCTTGGCCCAGACCAGGTCGTGCGCGGGGTCTCCCCAGGTCGTGAAGATGCTGACGCTGTGCGAGCCACCGAGCACCGCGATCGGATCCGCCACGATGTCGGCCCACGCGACTCCGGTATACGCCTGCTGCGTGACGGAGTAGGTCGGTTCGGTGCGCAGCTCGACCGCGGTGACCACGCCCAGGGCGCCGATGCTGAGGGCTGCCGCGCCGAACCATGGGTGGTCCTCGTCGATGCGGTGCGTGCGGCCGTCGGCATCCATCAGCTCGACGCCCGTCACGGCACTCGAGAGATTGCCGTTGCGCACGCCCGAGCCGTGCGTGCCGGTCGCCGTCGCACCCGCCACCGAGATGTGGGGGAGCGAGCCGAGGTTGTGCAGCGCCCGGCCCTCGGCCTCGAGCACGGGCGCCAGCTGGGCGAAGGTCACGAGCCCTTCGACGCGCACCCGGCTGCCTGCGATGTCGATGCGCGTGGGCATCCTCTCGAGCGAGACGAGTGCGCCCTCGCTGTCGGCGACGTCGTTGAAGGTGTGGCGGGTCGCCTGCACGCGCAGATGATCCGCGGATGCCACGACCTCGGCCAGTTCGTCGGGCCCGGTGGGCAGCAGCACCTCGGTGGCACGGTACTGGTGGTTGCCCGACCAGGTGGCTCCGGCGGAACGTGTCTCGATCATGGTTCTCCTCGCGTCGTCGCTCACCCATCCTGCCCCGGACCGCCGACATCGGGGCCGGGCGCGAGGTTTCGAGGAGAGTTTCGCGCTCAGCGCGCGGGGAAGAGAGCGGCCTCGAACACGGCCTCGGCCGCGCCGACGAGCAGGCGGTTCTCGCCGAGCTCGGCGACGGCCAGGCGCAGCCCCTCCGCGCACGCGGGGATCGTCTGCGCGCGCACCGCGGCGTCGAGACCGGCCAGGTCGAGCTCGCCGAGGCTCGCGAGGAACCCGCCGAGCACGATCACCGCGGGATTCATCACGTTCGCGGCGTTGGCGAGGGCCGTGGCGAGAATGCGGCGTTGCCGATCGGTCTCCGCCCGCACCGTCGGGTCGGTGCTGCGGGTGAGCGCCGCCGCGAGGGCCGCGTCGTCGGCGGCGTCGATGCCGAGCGCGCGCAGCAGAAGCGATCGGCTGACCTCGTCTTCGAGCACGCCCTCGGGTGCGCGCCGATCGTCGGGGTCGGCGATCCCGGGTCTGTTCTGGCCGAACTCCCCGGCGTAGCCGCCTGCCCCGCCCAGCGGCATCCCGCCGACGATGACCGCCCCGCCGATACCGCTCGCGCCGCCGTTGAGGTAGACGACGTCGTGCACGCCGCGCGCGGCTCCGAACAGGTGCTCGGCCACGGCTCCCAGCGCCGCGTCATTCGCGACATGGGTCGTGAGCCCCGTGGCATCCGTCATCAGGCCGGCGAGGGCGGCGTCGGTCCAACCGAGGTGCGGAGCCTCGCGTACGAGACCGTCGGACGCGCGCACCGGACCGGGGACGGCGACGCCCACGCCGGTGAGGCGGGAGTCGGCGAGTGGCCCGCGGCGCCAGACATCGAGACGGATGCCGACGAGCTCTGCGGTGCGCTCGGGGGTGAGCAGCGCCGACTGCTCGAGGCGCTCGCGCGCGACGATCGACCCGTCGAGGGCGACCGCTGCGATGTCGAGGGCGTCGACCTCGGGGTTCACGGCGACGGCGACGACCCGCGGGTCGGGCTCGACGATGGGGGAGGGGCGGCCGACGCGCCCCTGTGCGTTCGACGCCCGTTCGACCACGAGTCCCGCGCGCTGCAGTTCTCCCACGAGGTCGGCGATGGTCGAGCGGTTCAGGCCCGTCGCCTCGGTCAGCGCGGCGCGCGAGCGCGGCCCTTCACGGTGCACGGTGCGCAGCACGAGGGCCAGATTGGCGCGGCGCATGCCGTCGCCCCGGCTTCCCGCGGTGACCATCCGACCACTGTGCCACGGGCGGGGCCGATTCCCACCCCGACCACAACAACGCGATGCCAGGATCGGAACATGGACCTTTCCGGCATCCCCATCACGACCATCCGCGGCGAGCAGACGACCTTCGGCGAGCTGACAGACGGCAAGGCGGCCCTCGTGGTGAACGTCGCGTCGCGGTGCGGGCTCGCGCCGCAGTACGAGGCACTCGAGGCGCTGCACAAGAAGTACGCCGACCGCGGCTTCACGGTGATCGGCTTCCCCAGCAACCAGTTCCTGCAGGAGCTCAGCGACGAGGACAAGATCGCCGAGTACTGCTCCGCGACGTGGGGCGTGACCTTCCCGATGTCGGAGAAGGTCAAGATCAACGGGCGCAGCGCGCACCCCCTGTACAAGGAGCTCACGACGACGCCCGATGCCGAGGGCAAGACCGGCCGCATCTCGTGGAACTTCGAGAAGTTCGTCGTCGCCCCCGACGGCCGGGTGACCCGCTTCAGCCCCCGCACGCTGCCCGACGCCCCCGAGGTCGTCGCCGCCATCGAGGACGCGCTGCCGAACTGACGCGGGGCGCCGCGACCCGGCGCCTGAGGCCGCGCGCCGGCCGGGACCCGCTCCGTCGCGCGGGCGGGTTCGGCGGCGTGTCGGACACTCCCCGGGTCCGCCGAGGTGCGCGACCTGCCCTATCCTGACCGGGACCCGACCTGCGAAGGAGTCGCCATGGCTGACGCCGTCGTCCTCGTCTCCGGAGGAGCCGCCGTGACCCCGTACACCGCCCCGGAGCACGCTGCCGCATCGGGCCTCGCGGCGGGCAACACGATGACCGCGCTCCGTTCGTCCTTCCTCGATCGCGGCGTCCGGGTCTTCACCGCTCCCGCCCGCATCGGGCCGGGTCAGGTGCGGGCGGATGCCGGGTGGCAGGGCTTCGACGACGTGCCGGTCGTGCTTCCGGCCGAGGTGACGATCAACGCGGTCGGCCGTGTCGACGATGCGGGCGCCGCGCTCGCCGGATTCCTCCGCTGGCTCGCCGCCGAGGAGGGGATCGCCGATGTCGACCTGGTCGGCCACTCGATGGGCGGGCTGTTCTCCCGCGCCGCGATCCGCGAGCTCGGTGACAGTGGCCCGCGCGTGGAGCGTCTCGTGACCCTCGGCACCCCGTGGGACGGCTCAGTGCTCGGCGATCTGCTCGACGGCGAGATCGGCGAGGTCGACGCGCACGGCGACCCCGCCACGCTGCGGATCTTCGCCGAGGCGCGCCCTTATGCCGACGCGAACTCGCAAGGGGCAGCGGCCGAGGTGTCGCGCCGGTTCCTCCGCGGGTGGAACGACGCTCAGGCGGGGGTGCTCGACCGCATCGCGGTGACCGCGATCGGCGCGGGGTACTTCGCCGCCGCGACCGAGCCGGCGCAGCTCTGGCCGCACGACGGCCTGGTGTCGCTCACGAGCGGCCGGGCCGACGAGGTCCCTGCGGCGGTGTTGCCGGAGGTGACGCGCCACTCGTTCCCCGATCACGTGCACAGCATCTTCTTCGCCGAGGCGTGCGGGCTGGCGTGGGAGCGCGCGCTGACCTGGGACCCCATGGTGTTCGCGGTGGTGGACGACGCACTCGGGCGCTGACGAGGCGGGGTCAGAGTGTCGGCGCGACGTACTCGTGAGCGAGGTCGGTCACGGCTGCGATGTGATCGAAGTCGTGGTCCGCGCTGAGGATCGTCGCGTCGTTCGCGATCGCGTAAGCCGCGATCAGAATGTCGATCGAGCCCGCCGCTCGCACGAGCCCGGCTCCCCACAGGGCGGACTGGATGCCGACGGCGAGGGACTCGTCGGGCGCCCGCTCGAGGGGGAAACCCAAGGAGATCTGCTCCAGGTAGAGCGCGTGCTCCTCAGCGGAACGGGCACTGTGGCAGAACTCCAGCACCTGGGGCGGGCACGTGACGAACAAGTCGGAGGGAGACCGGGCGATCCGTTCGAGCCGCGTCCGGATGACGGAATCCCCGGAGGCCAACCGTGCCCAGACGGAGTTGTCGACCAGGTAGTCGGTCACGACGTCGGGGCGACCATGGGCGAATCGAGGTGCTCTTCGAGATCGGTGAGCGACGCGATCCCGGCGATCATCGCGTCCTTCTGCTTCGACGCGATCAGGCGGCGAAGGGCGAGGTCGAGAACCGCACGGTTGGACGGCTCTCCGGTGAGAATGCGCGCGCGTTCGATGAGGCGCGGATCGAGGTCGACGCTCGTCAAGGCCATGAGTGGCTCCCTTCGTTATATAGGCGATTATATGCGCCGGATTGCTATCCGTGGGGGCTGGACGTCGCGGCATCCGGGATATATGTTGTGAGCACCAACAAACCCGCTGCGCGCCACCGCGCGCTCGTGCGTCCATGCGAAGGAGCAGGAATGCCCACCCCCACCCGCGACGACAAGTTCTCGTTCGGTCTCTGGACCGTCGGCTACAACGGCACCGACCCCTTCGGCGGCCCCACGCGTGAGCCCCTCGACGTCGTGCACGTCGTCGAGAAGCTCGCCGAGCTCGGCGCCTACGGCCTGACCTTCCACGACGACGACCTCTTCGCGTTCGGCTCCACCGACGCCGAGCGTCAGAAGCAGATCGACCGCCTCAAGGGCGCGATGAGCGACACCGGCATCGTCACGCCGATGGTGACCACCAACCTCTTCTCGGCCCCCGTCTTCAAGGACGGCGGTTTCACCTCGAACGACCGCCAGGTGCGTCGTTTCGCGTTGCGCAAGGTGCTGCGCAACCTCGACCTCGCCGCCGAGCTCGGTGCGAAGACGTTCGTCATGTGGGGTGGCCGCGAGGGCGCCGAGTACGACTCCGCGAAGGACATCCGCCAGGCGCTCGAGCGCTACCGCGAGGCCGTGAACCTGCTCGGCGACTATGTCACCGACAAGGGCTACGACATCCGCTTCGCCATCGAGCCCAAGCCCAACGAGCCCCGCGGCGACATCCTGCTGCCCACGCTCGGCCACGCGATCGCATTCATCGACTCGCTCGAGCGCCCCGAGCTGGTGGGCCTGAACCCCGAGGTCGGCCACGAGCAGATGGCGGGCCTGAACTTCGCCGCCGGCATCGCCCAGGCGCTGTACCACGGCAAGCTCTTCCACATCGACCTCAACGGTCAGCGCGGCATCAAGTACGACCAGGACCTCGTGTTCGGTCACGGCGACCTGCACAACGCGTTCGCCCTCGTGGACCTGCTCGAGAACGGCGGCCCCGGCGGCGTGCCCTCCTACGACGGCCCCCGTCACTTCGACTACAAGCCCTCGCGCACCGAAGACGAGACCGGTGTCTGGGACTCCGTGTCGGCCAACATGAACACCTACCTGCTGCTCAAGGAGCGCGCCGCGGCCTTCCGCGCCGACCCCGAGGTGCAGGAGGCGCTCGAGGCCGCGAAGGTCGCCGAGCTCGCCCAGCCCACGCTGAACGAGGGCGAGACCTACGACGACTTCCTCGCCGACCGCTCGGCCTACGAGGACTTCGACACCGACGCCTACCTCGGCGGCAAGGGCTTCGGCTTCGTCCGCCTGCAGCAGCTCGCCACCGAGCACCTGCTCGGCGCGCGCTGAGTCGGATGGGGTCCGGATGCCACGGCATCCGGGCCCTCTGTCCGTCGAGTGTCCACGACATGCCGCATCGCGCTCGTGCGAGACGGCATGTCGTGGACACTGAACGGGATGCCGCACTGTTGCGGCGAGGACAAGAGGAGTGAGCATGGCGCTCGTCATGGGAGTCGACTCGTCGACGCAGTCGTGCAAGGTCGTCGTCGTCGACGCCGAGACCGGGAAGGTCGTGCGCGAGGGGCGCGCGTCGCACCCCGCCGGCACGTCGGTCGACCCCGAGGCCTGGTGGAAGGCGCTGCAGGATGCCATCGCCCAGGCCGGCGGTCTCGACGACGTCTCCGCGGTGTCGATCGCGGGCCAGCAGCACGGCATGGTCGTGCTCGACGCCGAGGGTGCCGTCATCCGCGACGCTCTGCTGTGGAACGACACCCGGTCGGCGCAGGCCGCGCGCGACCTCATCGAGGAGGTGGGCTCCCAGGCGTTCGCCGAGCGCACGGGAGTCGTGCCGGTCGCCTCGTTCACGGGCACCAAGCTCCGCTGGTTGCGCGACGCCGAGCCCGACAACGCCGCGCGCGTCGCCGCCGTGGCACTGCCGCATGATTGGCTGACCTGGCGTCTGCGCGGGTTCGGCCCCGGTAACGCCGTTCTCGAGGAGCTCGTCACCGACCGGTCCGACGCCTCGGGTACCGCCTATTGGGGTGCCGACGGCTACGACCTCGACCTGTTCCGCCGTGCCCTGGGACGCGACGCCGTGCTGCCGCGCGTGCTCGGCCCATGGGAGAGCGCGGGGGCTCTGCCCGGGGGCGCGCTCGTCGGCCCCGGCGCGGGAGACAATGCCGGCGCGGCCCTCGGCCTCGGCGCGGGCGTGGGCGACGTGGTCGTCTCGCTCGGCACCTCGGGCACCGTGTTCGCCGTCACCGACACTCCGGCCCGTGACGCGACGGGCGCGGTGGCCGGCTTCGCCGACGCCACGGGGCGCTTCCTGCCGCTCGTGGCCACCCTCAACGCCGCCCGGGTCCTCGACGCCTTCGCGGGACTCCTCGGCGTCTCCCACGACGAGCTCGGGGCCCTGGCCCTCGAGGCCGAGCCTGCTGCCGGCGGCGTGGTGCTCGTGCCGTGGTTCGAGGGAGAGCGCACGCCCAACCTGCCGCACGCGCAGGCCTCGCTGACCGGCCTGACCCTGGCATCCACGAACCGCCCGAATTTCGCGCGCGCCGCGATCGAGGGCATGCTGAGCGGCTTGGCCGTCGGGCTCGAGGCGATTCAGGCGCAGGGTGTCGAGGTGTACCGCGTGCTGCTCATCGGCGGAGCGGCGGTGAACGAGGGAGTGGCGCGCATCGCCGCGCAGGTGTTCGACGCCGAGATCGTCGTCCCCGCTGCGGGGGAGTACGTCGCGCTCGGCGCGGCCCGCCAGGCGGCGGGGGTGCTCGCGGGCGGGCCCGTCGACTGGGCCGTCGCGATGACCCGCACGGTCGAACCCGACCACCGACCCGAGATCCGCGAGCGCTACGACGTGATCGCCGCACTCCGCGCCTCGGAACAGTAGATTTCTCGCCCGCGAGCGGGCCAGAGTAGGACCGGGTCCGTCGACGTCTTGTAAGGGGGGCGTCGGCGGACTCTCGACTGCGGGAGCGCTCCCGCGCCGTGCGGTCGGCCGAGGGGGTTGCGCGCCGCTACTGTGAGGGACCATGAGCGGCGAGGTCGGGGGCAAGCGCATCGGCGTGCGCGAGGTCGCCGCCGCCGCGGGGGTCTCGACGCAGACAGTCTCGCGCGTGCTCAACGGCTACGCGGGCATCCGCGAGAGCACGCGCGAGCGCGTGCTCGCCGCGGTCGCCGAGCTGGATTACCGCGTCAACAACGCCGCGCGAGCGCTGGGCACGAGCTTGACGCGCACGGTCGGGGTCGTGGCATCCGATGCCGTGCTCCACGGGCCCTCGGCCGGCATCGCCGCTCTGGAGCGGGCGGCGCGGACGCGCGGGCGGTGGATCTCGACGGCGTACACCGACTCCGACGACCCCGCCGACATCGACGCCGCGGTGCGGCACCTGCTCGATCAGGGCGTCGACGGGATCGTGCTGGTCGCGGCGCACGGGGCCACTCCGCTCGAGGGATACGACGTTCCCATCGTGCCGCTGTACGGCGAGTCCGGGGCCCGCCAGCGCGATGCGGCCACCCTCGTCGTGGAACATCTCGCGGACCTCGGACACCGCTCGATCGTCGAGCTGGCCGGGCCCTCCGACTGGCGCGAGGCCCTCGCTCGCACCGCCGGGGTCACCGGCGCCGTGACCCGGCGGGCACTCGATCTCGTCGATCGGGTCGAGGGGGATTGGAGCGCCGCCTCGGGATCCGCCGTCGCCGACGCGATCGCCGCCCGCATCGCCGCGGGCGCCACCGCTGTCGCCGTCGCCAACGACCAGATGGCCTTGGGCCTCATCGCAGGCCTCGCCGTCCGGGGTCTGGGGGTCCCCGCAGATGTGTCGGTCACGGGCTTCGACGACAACCCGGATGCCGCGTTCTACACGCCCGCGCTCACCACGGTGCGACTGGACGTCGAGGGCGAGGCCGAGTACGCGGTGGCCGCCGTCGTCGGGGAGGCGACGGAGCCGCCGGCGGCGCCCGTGCTCGTCGTGCGCGATTCGAGCGCTCCGCCCCGCTCGCGCTGAGCCGGTGCGACGCGACCGGCGGTGTCCGTCATCGAGGCCGCAGGCGTTCATCGAGACCGCACGTGTTCGGCGCGAATCCCGTGCGTCCTCGGCGAATGGATGCGTCCTCAGTGCGGGCCGGTGCTCGCGCCGGGCCCGCGGCGCACGCCGCCGCCGTGCTGCCCCTCGCGTCGCCGCGATGTTACCGGTAACATCGAACCGGCCCCACCCGACCCCGTCGAAGGAGACACGCGTGTCCGATGCCGCCACGTTCGCGCCCGAGGTGCAGGAGGCGATCGACGCCGTCCGCGCCGACGTCGCGAAACTGCACGCCGAGCTCGTGCGCTACAACCTCATCGTCTGGACCGGCGGCAACGTCTCGGGTCGCGTGCCCGGCGCCGACCTGTTCGTCATCAAGCCCTCCGGCGTCTCGTACGACGACCTGGCTCCCGAGAACATGATCCTCTGCGACCTCGACGGCAACGCGATCCCCGGCACGCCCGGCTCCGAGCGCAGCCCCTCGAGCGACACCGCGGCGCACGCCTACGTGTACCGGAACATGCCCGAGGTCGGCGGGGTCGTGCACACGCACTCCACCTACGGCGTCGCCTGGGCCGCCCGCGGCGAAGAGATCCCCTGCGTCATCACCGCGATGGCCGACGAGTTCGGTGGACCCATCCCGGTCGGCCCGTTCGCGATCATCGGCGACGACTCGATCGGCCGCGGCATCGTCGAGACCCTGCGCGGCCACCGCTCGCGCGGCGTGATCATGCAGAACCACGGTCCCTTCACGATCGGCACGAACGCGAAGGACGCCGTCAAGGCCGCCGTCATGCTCGAAGACGTCGCCCGCACCGTGCACATCGCGCGTGAGGCGGGCCCGCTCATCCCGATCCCGCAGGACAAGATCGACGCCCTCTACAACCGCTACCAGAACGTCTACGGACAGAGCACGGACGACCGCCGATGACCGCCCACACCACCGCACTGCTCGAAGAGGGCCGCGCCAGCCTCGGCATCGAGCTCGGCTCCACCCGCATCAAGGCGTGCCTCATCGGCCCCGACGCCGAAGTGCTCGCCACCGGCTCCCACGAGTGGGAGAACGTCTACGCCGACAAGCTCTGGACGTATTCGCTGGATGCCGTGTGGTCGGGCCTGCAGGCCGCCTACGCCGCACTGGTCGCCGACGTGCAGCAGCGCTTCGGCGTCACCCCCGAGCGCTACGCCGCGATGGGTGTGTCGGCGATGATGCACGGCTACCTGGCCTTCGACGCCGACGGCGAGTTGCTCGCGCCCTTCCGCACGTGGCGCAACACCAACACCGGTGTCGCGGCGACCGAGCTCACCGAGCTGCTGGGAGTGAACATCCCGCTCCGCTGGTCGATCGCGCACCTGCACCAGGCCGTCGTCGACGCCGAGCCGCACGTGCCCGAGATCCGCTTCCTCACCACCCTCGCGGGGTACGTGCACTGGAAGCTCACCGGTGAGAAGGTGCTCGGCGTGGGCGATGCCTCGGGCATGTTCCCGATCGACTCCGCCATCCGCGACTACGACGCCGAGCTCGTCGCGCGCTACGACGCGCTCGCCGCGGGTCGGGTGCCCGCGTTGAACGACCTGCTGCCGCGCGTGCTCGTGGCGGGCACCGCCGCCGGCGCGCTGACCGATGCCGGTGCGACGCTGCTCGACCCGAGCGGGACCCTGCGCCCCGGCATCCCGTTCGCTCCTCCCGAGGGCGACGCGGGCACTGGCATGGTCGCGACCTGCGCCGTGGCTCCCCGCACCGGAAACGTCAGCGCCGGTACGAGCATCTTCGCGATGGTCGTGCTCGAGCGCCCGCTCACCGAGGTGCACCACGAGCTCGACCTCGTCACGACCCCTTCGGGTGACGCGGTCGCGATGGTGCACTGCAACAACGGCGCGAGCGAGCTGGCCGCGTGGGCGAACATGTTCACCGCGTTCGCCGCCGCCGCCGGCACCCCGGTGACCCCGGATGCCACCTACGCGGCGCTCTTCGAAGCGGCGCTGAACGGCGAGGCCGACGCCGGCGGACTGCTCGCCTACAACCACCTCGCCGGCGAGCCCATTGCGGGTCTCGACGAGGGCCGACCGCTGGTCGTGCGCACCCCCGACAGCCGTCTGACGCTGCCGAACTTCATGCGCGCGCAGCTCTACGGCGTCTTCGGAACGCTCGCGCTGGGTATGGACGTGCTCCACGGCGAGGGCGTGCAGCTCGACAAGATGTACGCGCACGGCGGCATGTTCCGCACGGCGGGCGTCGCCCAGCGCTTCCTCGCCGCCGCCCTCGACGCACCCGTCGCGGTCGCCGAGACGGCGTCCGAGGGCGGGGCGTGGGGAATGGCCGTGCTCGCGGCGTACGTCGCCGACGACTCCGGCCGCGACCTCGACTCGTGGCTGCGCGAGACGGTGTTCGCCACCGCCGCGATCGTCACCGCCGATCCCGAGCCTGCCGATGTGGCCGGGTTCTCGTCCTACCTCCACCGTTACCGCGCCGGCCTCGCCGTCGAGGCCGCCGCCGTGGCATCCCTCTGATCACCCGAAAAGGAACAGTCATGACTCGCACCCCCCTCAAGAACGACCTCGACGGTTACGAGGTCTGGTTCGTCACCGGCAGCCAGAACCTCTACGGCGAAGAGACGCTGAAGCAGGTCGCCGAGCAGTCGCAGGCCGTCGTCGAGGGCTTGAACGGTCTGCCGGTGAAGGTCGTCTGGAAGCCCGTGCTGAAGGATTCCGACAGCATCCGCCGCATGGCGCTCGAGATCAACGGCCGCGACGACGTCATCGGCGTCATCGCGTGGATGCACACGTTCAGCCCCGCCAAGATGTGGATCTCGGGCCTGGACGCGCTGCAGAAGCCGCTGCTGCACCTGCACACGCAGGCCAACGTCGAGCTGCCGTGGAACGACATCGACTTCGACTTCATGAACCTCAACCAGGCCGCCCACGGCGACCGCGAGTTCGGGTACATCCAGACGCGCCTCGGCGTCTCGCGCAAGACGGTCGTCGGCCACGTGTCGAACCCCGCCGTGCGCCAGCAGATCGAGGACTGGGAGCGCGCCGCAGCCGGCTGGACCGCCGCCCGCACCCTCAAGCTCGCGCGCTTCGGCGACAACATGCGCTTCGTCGCCGTCACCGAGGGCGACAAGACCGAGGCCGAGCTGCGCTTCGGCGTGCAGGTCAACACGTGGGGCGTCAACGAGCTCGTCGAGGCCGTCGAAGCGGCATCGGATGCCGACATCGACGCGCTCGTGCAGGAGTACGTCGACAGCTACGACGTCGTCGACGAACTGCTCCCCGGTGGCGCGCGTCACCAGTCGCTGCGCGACGGCGCGGCGATCGAGCTGGGCCTGCGCTCGTTCCTCGAGGAGGGCGGCTTCGGCGCCTTCACCACCTCGTTCGAAGACCTCGGCGCGCTGAAGCAGCTGCCCGGTCTCGCGGTGCAGCGCCTCATGGCCGAGGGCTACGGCTTCGGCGCCGAGGGCGACTGGAAGACCGCGATCCTCGTGCGCGTCGCCAACGTCATGGGCGCGGGCCTGCCCGGTGGCGCCTCGCTCATGGAGGACTACACCTACGACCTCGTCCCCGGCTCCGAGCGCATCCTCGGAGCGCACATGCTCGAGGTCTCGCCCTCGCTGACCACGAAGAAGCCCCGCCTCGAGATCCACGAGCTGGGCATCGGCGGCAAGGACGACCCGGTGCGCCTGGTCTTCACCGCCGACGCGGGCCCCGCGCTCGTCGTCGCGATGAGCGACATGCGCGACCGCTTCCGTCTGGTGGCGAACGTCGTCGAGAACGTCGACGCGCCCGACCTGCCGAAGCTCCCCGTGGGCCGCGCGGTGTGGAAGCCCGCCCCCGACTTCGCGACCTCGGCCGGCTGCTGGCTCGCCGCCGGCGCCGCCCACCACACCGTCATGACGACGGCCGTGGGCATCGAGGTGTTCCGCGACTTCGCCGAGATCGCCAAGACCGAGCTCGTCGTGATCGACGACGACACCACGGTCCGCGGTTTCCAGAGCGAGCTGCGCTGGAACCAGGCGTACTACCGCCTGGCCCAGGGCCTGTAAGACCCGTCACCCCGGGTGCCGCACTGCCCCGGGGTGACGCGGCGCGTGCGCCTCCCGTTCGCTCGGGACGCGCCCCGCTCGCCGAGGTGCCCCTTACCGCCTCGGCGAGCGGACCGTGCCCCGGATCCGTGGTGGCGGTGGGCCGCCCCGGATCCGGGGCACTTTCTCGTGTGCGCCGGCTCAGCCCGGAGTTGTCGGGACATGGGTGCAGTGGCATCCGGTGCGGAGGGGGCATGTCCCCATTTCCGTGGGGGTGTGTCCCCGATCGTGCGGTGTGCGCGGTGTCCAGCCAGCGCTTTTTGGGACATGGATGCCGTGGCATCCGGGGCACGGAGAACCTGTGGTCGGCGCCGGGCCGGAACCCGGCCGAGGAATACCCCTCGACCTCGCACGGTTTCTGTTCGTTCACCTCGACCGATGGGAACCCCCGTTTTGACTCAATCCGCGCACGCCCTCGTGGTCGGCGCCACCGGTATCGCCGGCGGCGCCCTGATCGACCGACTCTCCGACGAGGGATGGGCGGTGACCGGCCTTTCCCGTCGGCCGGGTGCGGAGCGTCCGGGTGTCGGATGGCGTTCCGCCGACCTGCGCTCGCTCGAGTCGCTGCGCGCGGCGCTGGCCGACCTGCCCGTCACCCACGTCTTCTTCACCGCGTGGTCGCGGCAGGACACCGAGGCCGAGAACATCGCCGTCAACGGCGGCATGGTCCGCGACCTGCTCGCGGCGCTCTCAGACGCTCCGGTGCGTCATGTCGCCCTGATGACCGGGCTCAAGCACTACCTCGGGCCCTTCGAGGCGTACGGCCAGGGCGAGATGCCCGACACCCCGTTCCACGAGGACGAGCCGCGACTCGACGTCGACAACTTCTACTACGCGCAGGAGGACGAGCTGTTCGCCGCCGCCCGCCGTCAGGGCTTCACGTGGTCGGTCCACCGTTCGCACACGGTTCTCGGTCATGCGGTCGGCAACGCGATGAACATGGGGCTCACGATCGCCGCCGCCGCCGCGATCAGCCGGCACACGGGTCGACCGCTCGTCTTCCCGGGTAGCGAGACCCAGTGGAACGGCCTCACCGATGTGACCGACGCCGACCTGCTCGCGAGCCAGATGGTCTGGGCGGCCACGCACCCCGAGGGCGCTGACGAGGCCTTCAACACCGCGAACGGCGACGTCTTCCGGTGGCGCTGGATGTGGCCGCGCATCGCGGCCGACCTCGGTGTCGAGGCGGAGGGATTCGACACCGCTCCGCGCCCGTTCGAGCAGCAGATGGCCGATGCGGCGCCGGTGTGGGCCGAGATCGTCGAGCAGCACGGACTCGTCGAACCCGACATCACGCGCGTCGCCTCGTGGTGGCACACCGATGCCGATCTCGGGCGCGACATCGAGGTCATGACCGACATGTCGAAGAGCCGCCTCGCGGGCTTCACCGAGCATCACCGCACGCGCGACTCGTTCACGAAGCTCTTCCAGCGGTACCGCGCGGCGCGGCTCATCCCCTGAGGAGGAGCGACGGGGCGACCCATCCGTCGGCGGTGACGTAGGGCCCCCATTTCGGAGCGAGCGGTGTGGGGCGCATCTTTCCGTTCGCGGCGCGAGATTTCCCGGCCCGAGCGGAAGAACCCGCCCCGAACCGACCTACAGCCGCTGCCCCAGCGCCCACAGCCGGTCGGCGCGACCCGAGATCGCCTCCGACAGGGCGAACGCCTGCGAATCGGTGAGGGAGGCCACGTAGTCCACGATTCCGCGGGATCGCGCGAGATTCTCGGCCTCGGCGTCCGAGGGGCGACGCTCGGCGGGAAGGGACGCGTACTGCTCGCGGGCCAGCGCGATGAGCTCGCGCAGCCGCCGAGGAGTGCGGGCGCGGTCGAGGTCGTCGTCGAGCCACTCGCCGAGCGCGCGCACCGACCGGGCCAGGATGCGGCTCATTCCGCGCTGCTGGATGGCGAGGTCGGGGCGGCTGAGCACGAACCTCTTGTGCACGAACTTCAGCACTTCGACGTGGTGCCACGCCCAGGGCGACAGCACGACGGGCCCCGCGCGCGGGGTGTCGAGGGGACGGAGGTCCGCCGACTCCTGGAACCGGCGGATCCAGCGATCGGTGAAGGCGGCGAGACGACGCTCCGCCGTCAGCGACCCGTCGAACGGGCGCGCCAGCAGGTCGGTCACCATCTCGGCATCCACGTCGCTGACGGCGGCGAGGAAGGCCTCGTCGTCGGCGATCCAGGGGTCGTCGCGGCGCATCTTGCGGCGCAGTCGCTCGAGGCCGGCGCCGGGCATGAGTTCGGCGCGGACCTCGGCGTCATCGCGATCGCGCCACTCGAGGACGTCATCCAGCCACCCGCGGAACTCGGCGGCGATGGGAGCGTGGTCGAGGATCCCCGCTCGGTAGAAGTCGTCCACGTCGTGCACCGAGTAGGCGATGTCGTCGGCGAGGTCCATCACCGCGCCTTCGACGCTCTGGCGGAGGGGCTCGGCATCCACTCCCTGCCGGGCTTCGACGAGATCGGCGAGGTCGAGGTCGTAGGCCGAGTACTTGTGCACGCGGTACGCGCCGTCGGGGGAGCGACGGATGCCGCGGGGCGGGCCGATCCGTTCGACGTCGGCGGCGTCGACCGATGGTGCCCACGGGTACTTCGCCGAGGCCGCGCGCACGGCGGCGGTGAGATTGAGCCCGCGCGGGGCGTTCTCGACCACGTCGAGGGCGGTGAGGATGCGATAGGTCTGGGCGTTGCCCTCGAATCCGTCGGGGAGGCCGAGCTCTTCTCGCGCGAGACGGTCGAGGGTGGACTCGCCGAGGTGTCCGAAGGGCGGGTGGCCGAGATCGTGCGCGTAGGCGGCCGCCTCGACGACGGTGGCGTTGCAGACGTCGCCCTCACCGGCCCGGCGCGAGCGGGTGTTCAGCTGCAGGGCGACGACGCGCGCGATCGCGCTGACCTTGAGCGTGTGGGTGAGGCGGTTGTGCACGGGCGCGCCGCCGATCGAGGGGGAGACCACCTGCGTGACCGCCGACAGGCGCGAGAAGTACGGCGAGAACTGGATGCGCTCGAGGTCGATCGACCAGGGGTCGGCGTGCACGTCGTCGCGGTCAGGGTGGATCCGGGATGCCGCGTTGCCGATGACGGCATCGTGCTCTGCGTTTCCGTGCTCCCGGCGCGCGGTGGCTGCCGGGGGAGTGATCTGATCGGGGAGCAAGGCGGTCCTCTCGGGGCGTCGGCGACGTGTGACCACGCTAACGTGCGGTTTCCGCCCGGGCGTCGTTGTTCCCCGCCGACGGCCCGGGTGGGGCGCGGGCAGGCGCGGCGACGACGCGGAGACGCGGGCCTGCGCCGTCGGGAGCGATAGGTCGCGATGGCCGCCAGGACGGGCGAGGCGCAGCGGGCTCAGGCCGGTCGCCGGATCCGTCGCGGAAAAGATAGCGGAGTGGGAGACCTCGTCGCCCGGTGCGGCGCATCGAGGTCGCGCGCCCGGTTATACGCCTCTGTTCCGGCCGAAGCAATCGTCGGAGCCCGCCGCGCGTTCGAAGGGTGCCCGGGTTAGCGTGGCGCGTGTGACGCTGAACCACATCCGACGCGGGGAGGGCAGCCCCCTGCTGCTCGTACACGGCTTGGGCGCGGGCTGGCAGTCCTGGGCTCCGATCCTCGACGACTTGGCCCGGCACCGAGAGGTCATCGCCGTCGACCTGCCGGGGTTCGGTGAGACGCCGCCGCTGTCCGGCGACGTCTCCATCGCCACGCTGACCGACTCCGTCGCGGATTTCATCCGCGAGCAGGGGCTGGACGACGTGTCCACCGTCGGCCAGTCGATGGGTGGCCGAATCGTGCTCGAGCTCGCGCGGAGGGGAGTCGGCGGAGACACCGTGGCGTTGGACCCCGGCGGCTTCTGGAGTCGGCGCGAGCGCGCTGTCTTCGCCGCCACGCTGCGCCCGTCGATCGTGCTGGTCCGCGCGTTGCGGGCCGCGATGCCGGCCTTGCTCGGCAACCCCGTCGGGCGGACGCTGCTTCTGGCGCAGTTGTCGGCGCGCCCCTGGGCCCTCGCGCGCGAGACCGTACTGCCGGACGTGCGCGGACTGGCCGATTCCCCCTCGGTCGGAGCTGCCCTGGACGCCCTCACCAAAGGCCCCCTGCAAGAGGGTGCCCCCGCGGGCACGGTACCCGGCCGGGTCACCATCGGATGGGGCCGGCGCGATCTGGTGACCGTGCCGAAACAAGCTGATCGCGCCGCGCGACTCTTCCCGGACGCCTCGCTCCACTGGTTTGAACGATGCGGCCACTTCCCGCAATGGGACGCTCCCCGCGAAGCGACACGTCTCATCCTCGACCGCACCAGCTGACGCGGCGGGCCGCGCAACCGTCGCCAGCAGTCACGCTCCGAGGGTGGCGCGAAACGTTGTGCTCCGTTTCGCGCCGCGCCGGTGCCTCACTCCCTCCGCACCTCCACCTCGACGATCCGCGCGTCGTCGACGCCCAGCTCGTACGTCGGCCCGGTGATCCGCAGAGCAATCGCCTCGTCGACCGCCGCGCACGACGGTCCCAGCCGCAGCTCCACCTCGCCCGCCTCGACGACGCGTCGCAGCGCACGATCGCTGTACGCCAAACGCGACGCGGGCACGGTGAAGCGCGCTTCGGCGCTCTCGCCGGGATCGAGCTCGACCCGCGCGTACGCCACGAGCTGCGCGAGCGGTCGCGTGACGCTGGCCACCGCGCGGTGCGCGTACACCTGAACGACGTCCGCCCCGCGCCGGGCTCCGGTGTTCGTCACGCGAGCCGAGACGGTGAATGCATCACCGGCCCGAACCTCGGCAGCGTCTCCGGATGCCGACACACCGGCGTCGCCGCGAGAGGGGGCCGCCGCGACCCCGTCCACCCGCAGCTCCCCCCGCTCGAACGAGGTATACGACAACCCGAACCCGAACGGCCGCACGGGGGTCGGGTCGGTGCTCGTGACCCCCGAGGGGCCGCCGAGCAGGGGGTGCAGGTACGAGTACGGCTGCGCGCCCGCGGAGCGGGGCAGCGAGACGGGCAGGCGCCCCGAGGGGGTGGCATCCCCCGCTAGCAGCGAAGCCAGTGCCGGCGCGCCCTCCTCTCCGGGGAAGAACGCCTGCAGCACCGCGGCGGGACCGCCCGCGGTGTCGAGTGCCCAGTCGAGCGCGTAGGGGCGGCCGGTCAACAGCACCAGCACGACGGGGGTCCCGGTCGCGACGATCGCCTCGACGAGCTGGCGCTGCACGCCGGGCAGGTCGAGGGAATCGGCGTCGTTGCCTTCGCCCACGGTGCCGCGGCCGAACAGCCCGGCGCGGTCGCCGACGACGACGATCGCGACCTCGGCGTCGCGGGCGAGGGCGGCCGCGGCATCCAGGCCCGAGAGGTCGGTGCCCTCGACCGCGCATCCCTCGGCGTAGGCGACGTCGCCGAAGCGCTCGACGAGCGCCTCGCGGACGGTGGGCAGCGCGAAGCCGAGCGGGAAGCTCGGGTGGTGCGCGAGCACGTGGTTCGCGAACGAGTAGCAGCCCATGAGCGCCTCGGCGCTGTCGGCGTTCGGGCCGATCAGGGCGATCCGGCCCGGGGCGGCGAGGGGCAGGACGCCCTCGTTGCGCAGGAGGACGACCGACTCCTCGGCCAAGCGACGGGCCAGTGCGCGATGCTCGGCGTCGTCGAGGTCCACCGTGGCCGGGGCCTCGGAGAAGTCGGCATCCAGCAGTCCGAGATCTTCCTTCTCGGCGAGTACGCGCGCGACCGCCCGGTCGACCGCGGACTCGGGAAGGGCGCCGGATGCCACCCGCTCGGCCAGATACGGGTAGGCGTCGGGCCCCGGAAGCTCGACGTCGATCCCGGCCTCGAGGGCGAGCTGTGCGGCCTCGCCGCGGTCGGCGGCGATCCCGTGCATCGAGCGGAGGAACTCCACGGCGAAGTAATCGGAGACGACCGTGCCGTCGAAGCCCCACCGGCGGCGGAGGAGGTCGGTCAGCAGCTCGGGATTCGACGCGACGGGCACCCCGTCGATCTCGGTGTACGAGTTCATGACGCTGCGCACGCCGCCGTCGCGCACGGCCATCTCGAACGGGGGGAGGAAGACGTCCTGCAGTTCGCGCTGCCCGGCCGACACGGGGGCGTGATTGCGCCCGGCGCGCGAGGCGGAGTATCCGACGAAGTGCTTCAGCGTCGCGTGCACGCCCGCCTCCTGGAGCCCGCGGACGTACGCCGTGCCGATCGTGCCCACGACGTACGGATCCTCGGCGATGCACTCGTCGACGCGTCCCCACCGCGCGTCGCGCACGACGTCGAGCACCGGAGCGAGCCCCTGGTGCACACCGACCTCGCGCATCGAGCGACCGATGGCGGATGCCATGAGCTCGACGGCATCCGGATCGAAGGATGCGCCCCAGGCCAGGGGCGTGGGGAAGGTTGCCGCCTTCCACGCCGCGAAACCGGTGAGGCATTCCTCGTGGACGAGCGCGGGGATGCCGAGGCGCGTCTCGGCCTGCAGGCGACGCTGTTCGCCCCACAGCCACTGGGCGCGCTCGACCGGGTCGACCGGTCGCGTGCCGTACACACGGGTCAGGTGGCCGAGCCCGTGCACCGTGGCGTCGGCGTAGGCGGTGGTGGTGACCTTCTCGCCCGAGAGCGGAGCGACGACCTCGTCGCCCTGGTCGACCCAGTACCCGACGAGCTGCGCGAGCTTCTCGTCGAGGGTCATCTCGGCCACGAGCGCTCGCACGCGGGGGGACGTTCCGGGTACCCGGGCAGCACCGACGTCGGTGTTCTGGATGGTCATGGTGGGGTCAGCCCTTCACGGCGCCGGTGAGGCCGCCGACGATCCGACGCTCGAAGACACTGAAGAACAGCAGAGCGGGGATCATCGACAGCGAAGTGAATGCCAGTACCCGCGCGGTGTCGACGGAGTACTGCGAGGCGAAGGCCTGTGTGCCGAGGGGCAGCGTGAAGGCGGCCTCGTTGTTGAGGATGAACAGCGGCAGCATGTACGAGTTCCAGCTGTTGACGAAGGCCAGGATGCCGACGGTCACGACCGCGGGAACGGCGAGGGGCAGCACCATGCGCCAGAAGAAGCCGAGCCGGCCGAGCCCGTCGATCGAGGCGGCCTCCTGCAGCTCGCTCGGGATCGCCGCGAGGAACGGCGACAGGATGATGATCGTCAGCGGCAGCGCGAACGCGATCTGCGGAACGATGACGCCCGCGAGCGAGTTCATCAGGCCGAGGTTGCGAACGAGGATGTACAGCGGCGTGATGGCCACGGTCATCGGGAACATCAGGCCCGCGGTGAACAGCGCGAACACCGCGCCGCGACCGCGGAAACGGTAGCGCGCCAGGGCGTAGGCCGCCATCAGACCCAGCGCGACGACGAAGACCGTCGTGGCGATCGCCGCGATGGCGGAGTTGCCGACCTGGCCCCAGAAGATGGGGCTGCCGAGCACGTCGGCGTAGTTCTGCCAGTTCCAGGTGGTCGGGAAGCCCGCCGGGTCGACGGTGATCTCGGCGTTCGAGCGGAAGCCGCCGAGGATGATGTAGACCACGGGGGCCAGCATCATGCCGATCAGCAGCAGGGCGACGAAGCCGACGAGCACCGAGGTGGAGCGCTTCGCCCCGGCGGGGGAGTGCAACGACGAGCGCGGGGCCTTGGGGGCAACGAGGGTGGCGGTGGCGGTCATTTGGGGCCTCCGGTGAGGGCGCCGGCGGTGTCGCGCCGCAGCACGAAGCGCTGGTAGATGAGGGCGACGGCGAGCGAGATGAGGAACATGACCACGGCCACGGCGCTGCCGTAGCCGAAGCTGCCCGCGTTGCGGCCGTTGGCGACCATGTAGGTGGCCATGGTCGAGGTGCCGGCGGTCGAGGCGACGTACTGGCCCCAGATGATCCAGACAAGGTCGAACAGTTGCAGCGAGCCGATGATCGACAGGAACGCCCAGATGCGGATGGTCGGACCCATCAGCGGCAGCACGATGTGACGCTGGATCTGCCAGTACGAGGCACCGTCGATGGCCGCGGCCTCGCTCAGCTCCTCGGGAATGCCCTGAAGGCCGGCGAGGAAGAGGATCACCGCGAAGCCGATGTACTTCCACGTGATGATGATCAGAAGCGTCCAGATGGCGAGCGCCGGATCGGAGATCCAGTCGGCGCGGAGGGCGCCGAGCCCGATCTTCTCGAGAGCCCCGTTCAGCGCCCCGCCCGACTGCAGCATGAGGCCCCAGCCGAGACCGACGACGACCTCCGAGATGACGTAGGGCACGAAGATCAGCACGCGGATGAGCGACTGCGCCCGCATCTTGCGGTTCAGGAGCAGCGCGAGTCCGAGGGCGAGGGGCCCCTGCAGCACGAGAGAGCCGACCACGATGAACGCGTTGTGGCCGAGGGCCTCGTGGAACGCGGGGTCGGTGAGGATCGTGACGTAGTTGCGGATGCCGACGAAGTCGACCGGAGTGCCGAAGCCCGACCACTTGTAGAAGCCGTAGTACGCGGCCAGGGCGACGGGGAGGATGACGAACGACACGAACACCACCAGGGCGGGGCCCAGGAGGATCGCGAGTTCGCCGCGGATGCGCCAGTTCTCGAGCCGCCGCCGCGCGGGCGGCCGCCCGGCCGAGGGGCTGCGCTGCGCACCCTCCCCGGCCGGGCGGCGAGACCCGGCGTCGGTCGCCGAGGCGGCGAGCTGCGTCGTCATGAGCGGTGTCCTCAGCGGGACGCGGCGGCGTTGACGGCGTCGACGATGCCCTGCGGCGAACCCTTGCCGGCGAACAGGTCGACGACGGCGACGTTCAGCGCGTTACCGACGTTCTGGCCGTAGAGGGTGTCGAGCCACACCGAGACGTAGGGCGCCTTCGAGTAGGCCTCGAGCACCGACTTCAGCGCGGGGGTCGTCACCGCTCCCTCGGCCTCGCTCGAGGCGGGGAGGGTCTGGAACGCCTTCGCGTAGGCCTCCTGGTTCTGCTTGTTCACGAGGAAGTTCAAGAAGTCGGTGCACTGCGCGGGAGCGTTGACCCAGCACGAGTAGCCGTCGACGCCGCCCATCATGGCGCCCGGCTCGCCGTCGCCGCCCGAGACCTCGGGGAAGGGGAACCAGCCGAGGTCGGCCAGGGGCTGCTCGTCGGGGGTCAGCGAGGCGATCACGCCCGGGTCCCACGCGCCCATGAGCTCCATGGCGGCCTGGTGGTTGGCCAGCAGACCCGCCGACGAACCGGCGCCCTGCTGGGCGGCGGTGGTGAGGAAGCCGTCGTTGAAGGGCTGGGTGGCGAGGAAGGACTGCAGGTCTTCGCCGGCCTTCAGCCAGCACGGGTCGTCGAAGCTGCGGCTCGCGGCGGCGGAGTCGAGCACGTCCTTCGAGCAGGCGCGCAGTGCGAAGTTGTAGTACCAGTGGGCGGCGGGCCAGGCGTCCTTCGCGCCGACGGCGATCGGGGCGACACCGGTCGCCTTGATCTTGGCGTTGGCAGCCTCGAGCTCGTCGATGGTCTTCGGCGCCGCGGTGACGCCGGCGGCGGTGAGCAGGTCTTGGGAGGTGAAGATGCCCGAGGGGAGCACGGCGACGGGCATGCCGTAGTTCTTGCCGTCGATCTCGAACGCCGACAGCGAGGAGCCCAGCGCGGTCTTGGCGTCGGCCGAGATCTTGTCGGTCAGGTCCATGGCCTGGCCGGCGGTGACGATGTCGGCGAGCTTGCCGCCGCCGCGGGCCATGAACAGGTCGGGGGCGTCGCCCGAGTTGAGGGCGGTCTGAAGCTTGCCGTCCATCTCTTCGTTCTGCACGGCCTGGATCTCGATGGTGACGCCCGGGTTCGCCGCTTCGAAGGCGGCGGCGGTGTCTTCCCAGTACTTCTTGCCGTCGCCGGTGGTGGAGTTGTGCCAGAGCGTCAGGGTGACGCTGCCGTCGGCGTTCTGGCCGCTGCCGCCGCCTGCGGCGCACCCGCCGAGCGCGAGGGTGCCGGCGACGGCGAGGGCCGCTCCGGCGAGGATCTTGCGCGTGTTCATGTGATTCCCGTTTCTCTTCGTCGAGGTGCGCCGTGGGACGCGTCGGTGTTCGGCTGCTCCGCCGTTCATGCGCTTTCGGGGTCTGCTGCCCCCGAGGTGTCAGCAGTGTCGCCCGCGGGCGGAGGGGTCGTCAAACGTTTTCGAAAATGATTTCCACGCTAGGGTCGGATGCCATGACGAGGCGCCCGACCATTCACGACGTCGCCGCGGCGGCCGGGGTCTCGGTGGCCACGGTGTCGAAAGCGGTGAACGGTCGCTACGGCGTCTCGCCCGAGACGGTGAGCCGCGTGCTCGAGGCGGTGAAGACCCTCGGCTACGAATCCAGCCTCGTCGCGAGCAGCATGCGCTCGCGTCGCACCGGCGTGATCGGCGTACTCGTGGCCGACATCGAGCCGTTCTCGGCGGAGATCCTCAAGGGCGTCGGGGGAGCCCTGTCCGACACCGGGTACGACCTGCTCGCGTACACCGGTGCCCGTCGCGACGGCGAAGGGTGGGAGCGTCGCTCGCTCAGCCGGCTGAGCGGAACGCTCATCGATGCGGCGATCATCGTCACCCCCACGGTCGTCAACGTCTCGGGCGAGGTGCCGATCGTCGCGATCGACCCGCACACGGGCCGAGGTGATGTGCCGACCGTCGAGTCCGACAGCTACACCGGCGCGCAGCAGGCGGTGCACTACCTTGCGCAGCTCGGTCACCGCCGCATCGGGTTCATCGCGGGGCGGCCCGACCTGCGCTCGGCGGTCGCCCGCGCCTCGGGGTACCGGGCGGGGCTCGCGGCCGCCGGCATCGCCTTCGACCCCGCTCTCGTCGGCGTCGGCCGCTACGCCCAGGACGTCGCCCGCGAGGCCGCCGAGGCCATGCTCTCGCTCGACGATCCGCCCACGGCGGTGTTCGCGGCGAACGACCTGTCGGCGTTGTCGATCATCGAGGTCGCCGGCGCGCGCGGACTGACCGTGCCCGACGACCTGTCGGTGGTCGGTTTCGACGACGTCCCCGAGGCCGCGCGCGCCCAACCGGCCCTGACCACGGTCCGCCAGCCGATGAAGCGCCTCGGCGCCGAGGCCGTGCGGATGGTGCTGACGCTCCTCGCCGGTGACACTTTGCCCGAGACGCATATCGAGCTACCGACCCGCCTCGTCGCGCGCGGGACGACGGCGCCCCCGCGCGTGCGCTGAAGCGGCAGGGCGGGGGGATGCCGGCATCCGCCGCTCCACCCGCCACGCGCGGTCATGCCTCGAACCGTCCCGACCCACCGACGCTCGACGCTCGTTCGCCGCGTCCGCACCGCCCGTCGCGCGCCGCGACACCCCGCGGCTCCGGTACCGTCGAAGAATGCCTACCGCGAGCAGTAAAGACGACGAGGTCGACCTCCTCATCGACGCCTGGTCGCAGCTGCTGCCCGAGGTCGACCTGACACCCCTCGACGTGATGTCGCGCCTGCGTCGCGCGGCCTTCCACCTGTCGAAGCTCCGCGCGAAAGCGTTCGCGAGTGCCGACATCGCCGTGTGGGAGTTCGACGTGCTCGCGGTGCTCCGGCGCGCGGGCACCGAGCTGAGCGCCACGCGCCTGATCACCGCCACCATGATCGGCAGCGCCGCCATGACCAACCGTCTCGACAAGCTCGCCGAGCGCGGCCTCGTGAACCGACGCCCCAACCCCTCCGACGGTCGTGCGATCCTCGTCGCGATCACCGCCGAGGGTATCGAGCGGGTGGATGCCGCGATGACCGAGCTCGTCCGCCTCGAGGCCGAAGCCCTGCGCGATGTCAGCCGACAGGACCAGGCCCTGCTCGCGAGTGCCCTGCGCGTCCTCGCCGCCGGCGAGACGCACGAGGCGTGATCGACCTCGCCACCGCTCTGACCGAGCGCCCCGTCATCCTCGACGGCGGCCTGGGTACGCTGCTCGAGGCGCGCGGCAACGACGTCACGAGCGACCTCTGGTCGGCGCGAGTGCTGCGTGACGACCCCGAAGAGGTGCGCGCCGCCCACGCCGAGTTCGTCGCCGCGGGCGCCGAGGTCGTGATCACCGCGTCATACCAGATCGGTTTCGCCGGACGGATTCCGGATGCCGAGGTCGAGGCGCTGCTGCGCCGTTCGGTGGCCGTGGCGCGAGAGGCCGGCGCGGCGGTGGTCGCGGCATCCGTCGGTCCGGTCGGAGCGCTCCGCGCCGACGGCAGCGAGTACACCGGCGCGTACGGGCTCTCGCTCGCCGAGCTGCGCGAGGCTCACCGCCGACGCCTGCACGTGCTCGCGGATGCCGGAGCCGACGTCCTCGCGATCGAGACGATCCCCTCGCCGCTCGAGGTGGAGGCCCTCGCGCTCGAGCTCGCCGCGCTCGACATGCCCGCTTTCGTCAGCCTCTCGGCCGACAGCACCGGTTTCGCGGGGCGCGGGGCGCTCGCCGCGGCACTGCGCGAAGCGGCATCCGCTCCCGGTGTCGTCGCGGTGGGCGTCAACTGCTGCGCCCCCGGCTCGGTGCGGCCCGCGCTCGAAGACGCCCCGGGCCTGCCGCTGGTGGTCTACCCGAACACGGGCGAGACCTGGGATGCCGCGACCCGCACCTGGCACGGCGGCGCCGCCCCGCTCGCCGACGACGCGCCCGCGTGGGTCGCCGCCGGCGCTCGTCTGGTCGGCGGTTGCTGCCGGTCGACGCCCGCCGACATCGCCGCGATCGCGGCCGCGGTGCGCTGAGGTCCGCTCGCGCCGCCCGTTCCTGACGTGGCGTCAGTGACTGTCGATGACTCGGTCGAGCCATTCGGCGAGCAGGGCGCGCTCGCGGGCTGAGAGGGCGGTGAGGTCGTCCGTGACCGCGCGCAGGGTGATGGCGGCGGCGCGATGGGCGGCGGGCATCTCGTCTGCCGTGGACTCTTCCTCTTCGACGAGAATGCGATCGAGGACGGCGTCGAGCAGAGTGGTCGCGAGCTCGGGGTCGCGCTCGCCGATCGGCTGTTCGAGGAGCGACAGAATGGCGCCCGTACCGGCGGCGTGGATCAGTGCGACGGCGCGAGCCTCGGCGACGCGCAGGCGCCCCGCCGCGGCCACGCGGCGCACTCGCTCCGCGAGCGCGCGGACGCCGTTCGCGAGGGCGGGGGAATCCCGGCCGCGGCGCGGGTCGCTGAGGATGACGTAGAGGTCCGCGTTGTCGAGGCCGAACCGCACCGTCTCGCCCCACGCTTCGCGGAGTTCGCCCACCGGATCCTTCGAGGCGGGGGCAGACGTCAGGGCGGAGGTCTTCGACGCGCTGAAGAGGGCCATCGCGTGCTCGGCGACCGCGTCGAGCAGGCCGTCCTTGTCGCCGAACAGGCGGTAGATCGTCGGAGCCTGAACGCCCGCGCGTTCGGCTACCGCCCGCGTCGTGACGCCCGCCGACCCTTCGGTGCGGAGGATCTCCGCCGCGGCTCCCACGATCCGCTCACGCACGTCGTCTCGGGGCGCCGCAGGAGTCATGGTTCGACGATAACAAAGAGTTGTTATCAGCGGTAATCGCTGTTAGCTTCTCACTGTTTCCATCGATAACAGAAGGAGCATGACGATGATCACCATGACTGGCGCAACGGGCGCCCTGAACGCCCGGACGGTCGACCACCTGCTGCAGACCGTCGGCCCCGCGAACCTCACTCTCGTCGTCCGCGATCCCTCTCGCGCCGGGCGATTCGCCGAGCGCGGAGTCGCGGTTCGTCGCGGCGACTACGCGGACCCGACGAGTCTCCCGTCGGCGTTCGAGGGTGCCGATCGGTTGCTCCTCGTCTCGTCGAACGATCGGGGCGCCGACGCCGTCGCCCTGCATGCCGCGGCCGTCGACGCCGCGCGGATCGCCGAGGTCGGTCACGTGCTGTATACGAGTCACCAGGGTGCCCACTCGGCCTCCCCCTTCGGTCCCGCGCGCGACCACGCGGCGACCGAGGCGCTGCTCGCCGACTCGGGCCTGCGGTGGACGGCGCTGCGCAACGGGTTCTACGCTCACTCGCTCGAGTGGATGCTCGGACCGTGGCGTGAGACGGGCGTGGTGGCGGTGCCCGCCGACGGGCCGGTGTCATGGACCTCGCGCGAAGACGCAGCCGAGGCTGCTGCGGTTCTCCTCCTGAGCGACGAACTGCCTCTGGGGCCCGTGACGCTGACGGCGGCCGACACGCCCCGCTTCGCCGACCTCGCGCGCTGGGCGGGAGAGGCGGCCCGTCGCGACGTGGGCTTCGAGGTGGTCGACGAGGACGAGTGGGCGCGCAGGGCGATCGCAGCCGGCCAACCCGAGGGTGCGGTCCCGTTCACTCTGGGGTTCTTCCGCGCGGCGTCCGGTGGCTTCTTCGCCGGGACCGCCCCGACGCTCTCAGACCTCCTCGGGCGTGAGCCCGTCACGGCGATGAGCGTCGTGGAGTCGCTCGTAGGCCCGCCGTCCGCGTGAGGGGTCAGACGTTGTCGCCTGGAGTGCCTCGACGCGACGATTCCTGACCCCTCACGCGGGGGTGTGGTCAGTCGAAGTCCGCCGCGAGGGCGTTGCGGTGGTACTCGAAGATGATGCTCGTGCGCGTCGAGGCGACGCTGTGCCGAGCGGAGAGGTGGTCGACGACGAAGCGGCGCACGGCCGACGAATCGTCGACGGCGATGTGCACGAGGAAGTCGTCGGCACCACCGAGGAAGAACAGCTGGATCACGTCGGGGTGGCGGCGGATCTCGTGCGCGAACGCGCGGATGCTCTCCTGTCGCTGCCCCGGGCGCAGGGTCACCCCGACGATCGCCTGCAGTCCGCGGCCGAGGCGACTCTGGTCGACGGCGGCGTGGAACCCGGTGATGAGCCCGCGGTCGACGAGGCCCCGCAGGCGGGCATGGGCGGTGGATGCCGCGACCCCGAGCTCGTCGGCGAGGGCGGCGTTCGTCATCCGCGCGTCGGCCGACAGCAGCTCGATGATGCGCGCGTCGAGGGGGTGCAGGTCGTCGTCGGCCACCGTAGATCCTTCGCGTCGTCGAGCCCGGTGGGGGTCGTTCAGCCGATGATATCGCCAGGTAAGCCGCAAGAATCGAAGAATCTGCGCGGAAACACCACGGAAACACTCTTTTCTGCGATCCTCTCGGCAACGCTCATCCGCTCGAGGAGGAACCCATGCGCGTGTCCGTGCCGACCGAGATCAAGAACAACGAGAACCGCGTCGCCATGACGCCCGCGGGGGTCGATTCGCTCGTCCATCGTGGTCACGAGGTCTTCGTGCAGGCGGGCGCGGGTGAGGGCAGCGGCTTCTCCGACGAGCAGTACCGCGCGGCCGGGGCCGAGATCGTCGACACCGCCGAAGAGACCTGGGCGCGCGCCGAACTGCTGATGAAGGTCAAAGAGCCCATCGCATCCGAGTACGGATTCCTGCGCCGCGACCTCACGCTTTTCACGTACCTGCACCTCGCGGCCGACCGGCCGCTGACCGACGCCCTCATGGCCGCCGGCACCACGGCCGTGGCTTACGAGACGGTGCAGACCGCCGACCGCGCGCTGCCGCTCCTGGCGCCGATGAGCGAGGTCGCCGGGCGCCTCTCGATCATTGAGGGCGCGCATCACCTGCTGCGCGCCTCGGGCGGGCGCGGGCTGCTCCCCGGCGGCGTCCCCGGCACCCCGCGGGCGAAGGTCGTCGTGATCGGCGGCGGGGTCGCGGGCGAGCACGCCGCGGCCAACGCCCTCGGACTCGGCGCCCGCGTCACGGTGGTCGACATCTCGTTGCCCAAGCTCCGCCAGATCGAGGAGCGCTTCGGCGGCGCGATCGAGACCCGCGCGTCCACCCGTCTCGAGATCGCCGAACAGCTCGCTGACGCCGACCTCGTGATCGGATCGGTGCTCATTCCCGGCGCCGCGGCTCCCAAGCTCGTCACCGACGACATGGTCGCCGCGATGAAGCCGGGCTCGGTGCTCGTCGACATCGCGATCGACCAGGGCGGCTGCTTCGAGGGCTCCCGCCCGACCACCCACGACGCGCCCACGTTCCGCGTGCACGAGGCGCTGTACTACTGCGTGGCGAACATGCCCGGCGCGGTGCCGCACACCTCGACCCGCGCGCTGTCGAACGCCACCCTCCCGTACATCACGCGCATCGCGGACCAGGGCTGGGAGGCCGCGGCATCCGCCGATCCCGCCCTCGCCAAGGGCCTGAACGTGCGCGCCGGCGTGGTCGTGAACGAGGGCGTCCGCGCCGCCTTCGACCTCTGAGTCGGTGGGAGTGCGGACGCCGGGCCGTCAGCCGCGCACCCAGGCGTAGGTGATCTCGGGGCGGCCCTGTCCGCCGTAGCGCGGCACACGGCGGACGCGACCCACGTCGGCGAGGTGCTCGAGATAGCGGCGGGCGGTCACGCGCGACATGCCCTCGCTCTCACCGACCTCGGTCGACGACACCGCGCCCGCGGCGGTGCGCACCCGCTCGGCGACGGCCTGCAGCGTCTCGTCGCTGAGGCCCTTCGGCAGCCCCGGAGCGGTCACGGTGCGCAGCGACCCGAGCAGGGCGTCGACCTCCGACTGGGTCGCGTCACCCGCCGCGCGGTCCAGACCCTCGACGTAGGAACGGTACGCTTCCAGCCGCTCCCGGAACGCCGCGAACGCGAACGGCTTGATCAGGTACTGCACGACCCCGATCGACACGGCCGCCCGCACGGTCGCGGCGTCGCGCACGGCCGTCACGGCGATGATGTCGACGCGCGATCCGGTGGCGCGCAGTCGGCGTGCCACGTCGAGACCCGAGCCGTCGGGCATCGTCATGTCGAGCAGGACGAGATCGATCCGCCGGTCGGGATCGACCAGCGCGGTGACCGCGGCGCGCGCCCCCGCGGCCTGCCCCACGACCTCGAAGCCCGGCACCCGCTCGACGTACGCGCTGTGGAGTTCGAGGGCGAGGGCGTCGTCGTCGACGACCAGCACGCGGATCACGAGACCACCGCCTCGGCGACGGCGGGAAGGAAGACGCGGACGGTGGTGGGGTCCGCCACGACCTGCAGGGTTCCGCCGTGGGCGGCGACGATATCGCGGACGAGGGCGAGGCCCACGCCCCGGCCGCCGGGGGCGTGCGCCGGCTTGGTCGACGCCCCGAAGGCGAACGGGTCGGGCAGCGACGGGTCGAAACCGGCCCCGCTGTCCGAGACGTCGAGCACCACGTCGCCACCGCCTTCACGCAGGGTCGCGCGCACCCATCGGGGTTCGGCGCCGGCCGCTGCGGCATCCAGGGCGTTGTCGACGAGGTTTCCCACCACGGTGACCGCCTCGGCCGCGGCGAGGGGGAGTGCGGGCGTGGGCTCGGCGACGTCGAGGTCGAGGCGCACTCCGCGCTCGGACGCCTCGTCGAGCTTGCCGAGCAGGAGGGCGACGACCACGGCGTCGTCATCGTCCGAGACGAGGCGATCGGCGAGCTCCTGCCGTTCGCCGGTCGAGGCCACGATCAGACGGCGGGCCTCGTCAATGCGTCCGAGTTCGAGCAGCGCCAGCAGGGCGTGCAGCCGGTTGCCGTGCTCGTGGGTCTGGGAACGGAGGGTGTCGCTGAGGGTCCGGACCCCCTCGAGCTCACCGAGTAGCGCCTGCAGCTCCGAGCGGTCGCGCAGCGTCATGACCCGGCCGCGCTCGGGCGCGCGACGCCCCGCGAGATCACGCGCTTCCTCCTGGTTGACCAGCAGCACCCGCTCTCCGTTCACGACGGTCTCCTCGACCATGCGCCGACCGCTCGCGATGGCCTCGGCGAGGCCGGCGTCCATGTCGACTTCGCGCGGATCGAGTGAGACCTGCCCGCTGGACGCGGGCGGAAGGCCCAGAAGGTCGGCGGCTTCGTCGTTGTAGAGGACGATGCGTCCGGAGCGATCGGTGACGACGAGACCCTCGCGGAGCGAGTGCAGCACCGTCTCGTAGCTCTCGACGAGGCGCGACAGTTCGGCGGGCGTGTACGAACCGGTCACGCGTCGGGCACTGCGGCGGACGTAGAGGGCGCCGAGTACCCCCATCCCGACGATGGCGGCGGATGCCAGCACGATCAGCGGTGCGCGAGCGGCGAGGTCCTGCTGCACGGCGCCGAGCGTGACCCCGACGGCGACGAGGCCCACGATGTCGCCGTTCTCGTCGCCACCGTCGCGGATGGGGACGATGGTGCGCACCGAGGGACCGAGAGTGCCCTCGTAGACCTCGGTGAAGGTCTGCCCGGCGAGGGCCTCGGCCCGCGAACCGATGTACTGCTCGCCGATCTCGGACCGGTTGCGGTGGGTGAGGCGGATGCCGTCGGGGGTCATGATCGTGACGAACGACAGGTCGGCGTCGGGGAGGATCTGCTCGACCATCGGCTGCAGCGCACCGGAGTCGCGCTGCACCACGAGAGCGGCCACGTCGGGCTCGTGCGCCAACGTCTCGGCCACCGAACGCGTGACCTTCTCGGCCTCGCGCTGGCCGGAGTCGCTCAGCTGCACCGATAACAACGCCGCCAGGACGCCGGCGACCAGGATCACGACACCGAGGGACACCAACGCCAGGCGTCCACCCACGCTCAGTCTCATCACCCCGCCCTTCGTCGCGCTTGCCGTGAACAATACGACCACAAATCGCCCGCTCGTCCCGCGTCGATCAAAGTCATGACATCAACCGGCGCCCCCGCCGGACTCAACGAAGGCGTTAGAAAAGGGGAAGTCGCTCATGGCACTCTCACTCCGCACCACACGCGACGGCCGGCCTCGCAAGAAGATCGACCGCAATCACTGGCTCTACATCTCCGTCATCGTCGCGGTCGTCGCCGGTGTCATCGTGGGCCTCGTCGCCCCGCAGTTCGCCACGGCCCTCGAGCCGGTCGGGAAGGGCTTCGTCAGCCTCATCAAGATGATGATCGCCCCGGTCATCTTCTGCACGATCGTCGTGGGCATCGGCTCGATCGCGAAGGCCTCCACGGTCGGCAAGATCGGTGGCCTGGCGATGGTCTACTTCCTGGTCATGTCGTCGTTCGCCCTGATCATCGGCCTCGTCGTCGGCAACATCATCCACCCGGGCGAGGGCCTGAACATCGCCGGCGCTCAGTACGACGCACCCGCCGCCGAGGCGACCTCGACCCAGGAGTTCATCCTGGGCATCATCCCCACCACGTTCTTCTCGGCGTTCACCGGTGGCAGCATCCTCCAGGTGCTGTTCATCGCCCTTCTCGTCGGCTTCGCGCTGCAGGGCATGGGCGAGCGCGGGGCGCGCATGGTCGAGGGCATCCGCAACTTCCAGGTGCTCGTCTTCCGCATCCTCGGCATGATCCTCTGGCTCGCGCCGATCGGTGCCTTCGGTGCCATCGCCGCGGTCGTCGGCAAGACCGGTTTCCAGGCCGTTATCAGCCTCGGCATCCTGATGGGCGCCTTCTACCTCACGTGCTTCCTCTTCATCGCGGTGGTGCTCGGCACGCTCCTGTACGTCGTGACACGCGTCAACATCTTCACGCTGATGAAATACCTGGGCCGCGAGTACCTGCTGATCGTCGGCACCTCGTCGTCCGAGGCCGCTCTTCCCCGCCTCATCGCCAAGATGGAGCACCTGGGTGTCTCGAAGCCGGTCGTCGGCATCACGGTCCCGACGGGCTACTCGTTCAACCTCGACGGCACCGCGATCTACCTGACGATGGCTTCGCTCTTCATCGCCACCGCGATGGGCTCGCCCATGTCGATCGGTGAGCAGATCGGCCTCATGATCTTCATGATCATCGCGTCGAAGGGTGCCGCCGGTGTCACCGGTGCCGGCCTCGCCACCCTCGCCGGTGGTCTGTCGGCCTACCGCCCCGACCTGGTCGACGGCGTCGGCGTCATCGTCGGCATCGACCGCTTCATGTCCGAGGCCCGCGCCGTCACCAACTTCACCGGCAACGCGGTGGCCACGATGCTCATCGGCGTCTGGACCAAGGAGTACGACGGACAGCGCGTCCGCGAGGTGCTCGCCGGCAACATCCCGTTCGACGAGACGATCCTCACCGGTCACGACCACTCGGCGACTCCGGCGGCGGATGCCAAGGAGCAGGCGTCCGCCGAGGTCGGCGCGGGCCCCGCGGCCACCGTCGATACGCAGTCGCTCGACGCCTTCCGTGCTCAGGCCGAGGCGGAGGCCGCGGCGCGGGGTCGCTCGTGACTCTGACGCACCACACCCCGGCGGGGGCGGCTTCGGCCGCCCCCGCCCCGGCGCGTGTCGACCTCGCGCGCACCTGGATGCTGCGCTCGCCGCTGGCGGGCGGGCTCGAGACCGCGGCCGACGTGCTCGTGCTCGATCTCGAGGACGGGCTCCCCGCCGGTCGGAAGGACGAGGGCCGCGAGCGGGTGCGCCGCGCGGCAGCCGAGGAGCCGGTTTGGATGCGTATCAGCGCCGCGGGAACCCGCGACGGAGAGGCCGACCTCGCCCTCGGCCGAGAGCTCGACGATCGCCTCGCCGGTGTCGTGCTGGCCATGTGCGCCGGTCCCGACGACGTGGCCCATGTCGCGGCATCCCTCCCCTCCGGCACCTCGATCGTCGCGATGGTCGAGTCGGCCGCGGCGCTCCTGGCCGCGCCCGCCATCGCCGCCCACCCCGCGACTCGTCGCCTGGCCTTCGGAACCGGCGACTTCCGGCGCGACACGGGCATGGCGGCCGACCGCATCGCGTTGTCGTGGCCGCGGGCGCAACTCGTGGTGGCGTCGGCCGCGGCGGGGATCGCCGGGCCGATCGACGGCCCGTGCGGGCCGATCGAGCAGGCCAAGGATGCCGCGGTGCACGCGGTCGCGATGGGATTCACCGGCACGCTCGCTCTTCGGGATGCTGCCGTCCCCGGCGCTCACGCGGGTTTCACCCCCGCTCCCGCCGACGTCGACGCCGCCCGGGCGCTGCTCTCCACGACGCCCGAGGGGCCGGTCGACGGGTCGTACGCCCCTACGTTGGCCCGGGCGCGGGCGCTCATCGAGCGCGCCGAGGCGCTCGCGGCTCTCTGACGGACATGCGGGACACTCCCGCGGTCAGCCCCGCCGGAACCACCGCCGACGCCGCGCCGGCGCGGCCACCGCGGCCGCTTCCAGACGTGCCCTCCGCCGCTCGATCCACGCCGCCACCTGGGCATCCACGTCGACCGTCGGGGTCACGACGGGCGGGCCGCCCTGGAGCTGCCGCCGCGCTTCGATCACGCGGCGGTTGAAGTCTTCGACCGCCTCACGCACCTCGGGTTCGTGTGCGATGGCATCCAGCCGCTCGGCCATCTCGGCGTGCTCGACCCGCAGGGTCAGAGCGGGTGGTCCCAGGCCGGTCAGTTGCTCGGTCTCGATCTTGCGACGGATCCACCAGTCCGGGTCGTGGGAGCCGCCCAGATCGGGGAGAGGCTTGCCCGCGCCCGGAAGGTTGTCGAACTCGCCACGTCGGATGGCCTGCTGGATCGAGGTCTCGACGAAAGCGGCGCGCTCCGCGGCGGTCGAGCCCCGCGCGGGACCCTCGGCCTCGGCGGGCTCCGGCTCGAGGCCGGCGTCGCGGAGCTGCCGGTCCAGGCGGTAGCGCTCGGCGGCCTGGCGGGCGTCGTCGCTCACGCCGCCTCCCGCCCCTCACGCTCCAACCGCGCCAGTCGCTGCCGCGCCATGTCCTGGGCCCGCGGGCCGGAGCCGAGGGCCCGTTCCGTCACCCGCAGGATCACGCGCGTCAGGGTCAGGACGGGGAGGGGCCAGCGCCGCACGCCGAGCATCTTCCGATACCGGCGGGGGATGGTCGCCACCGCCGCGGCGAACAGCACGCGGTACGACAGGCCCATGAGGCCGGGGAACGGCGGCTTGCGCAGGAAGCGCACGACGTCGGCGACGCGCTCGTCGCCGCGCAACTCGCCACGGTCGGCGAAGCCGTCGATCTCGGCGCGCAGGGCGGCATGAGTCAGGGGCGGATCCACGACCCGCATGAGGCGGCCGGCCGTCGCCCAGTCGGCGACGTACGCGTCGGGCCCGCCGGGGATGGGCAGGCGCGACACCTCGTGCCCCGCCAAGAACGCGTCGGTGAAGGCGAGGTGCACCCATCGCACGAGATCCGCCGCCTCAGCGGTGTAGGCGCGTTCCGAACCGTCGCCGGCCCGGTACTCGCCCTTCACACGTCGGTGGAATCGGCCGACGCGCGCGGTTTCGGCATCCGCCTGGGTCTTCGATCCGTACGTCAGGGTGATGACCCACCGGACGGTTCCGGTGAGGCGCCCGATCGGATCCTCGCGATACCGCGACCAGTCGTGCACGCCCGCCAGGGCGCCGGGGTGCAGTGCCTGCAGGAGCAGGGCCCGGATGCCGGCTACCAGGGTCCCCATTCCAGCGTGCACGGTCCACGCGGGGCCGTTCTCGACGAAGTATCCGGTGTCGTCGCCGTCGGCGATGGCGCGCACGTAGGGCGCCATGCCGGTGGGATCTCCCGCCAGGGCGACGAGGATCTTCCCGCGCAGCGACTGGATCCAGCCGGGCACGGGTCTCGAAGCGTCGATCGTCACCCCTCCAGCGTGCCACCGTCCGAGCGGGCGGGCTCCGCTGGCGGGATCAGTGTCCCTCGTGCGAGATGACGGGGACCGTTCCGTCGTCGCGGAGGAGGACGGCGTTCTGCGTCGCTCCCAGAGCGGGGGTGACCACGACGGCGATGACGGCGGCCGCCACCAGCAGGCCGACGACGCTCATCGGTTGAGCGGTGCGCGGCGCACTCGCATCCCGGGCGGTGCGGCGCAGGTGCAGGGCCGCCGAGGCGCCCACGACGACGAGCAGGAGGGATGCCGCGGCGACGCCGACGACGCTCGTGTGAGCGGGCGCGGCGAACATCAGGGTTGCCGTGAGGGCGAGGGCGCCGAGCGCTCCCGCGAGGGCCGTCCGCGGAACGACGAGTCGTCCCGTAGACAGGGTGGCCGCGCCCCACGCGAGTGAGGCGAGACCGAGGATCACCATCCCGATCCCGAGGCCGCTCGCGACGGCCCCGGAATCGGGACGGATGATCGCACCCGCGCCGAGGGCGGCGGTGGTGAGGCCGGCCCCCCAGGCGGATACGGAGGGCCACGACCGCACGAAGGTCGCGGCGGTCATCGTCAGACCGCCGCGGTGCGGGGCACGTTGCGCTCGGTGCCGAGACCGACACCCAGCAGCACGACGGCGCTGGCGAGGTGCAGGAAGTGGTCGGGCGTGTTCAGCGCGAGGATGTTGGCCCCCGTGCCGACGAGAAAGAAGCCCACGATGCCGAGGAGCAGGTAGACGGCTCCGACGGTCGTGTTGACGCCCTTGGCGGCACGCGCGTTGGCGAGACCCGAGACGAGCAGCGCGGCACCGATCAGGAGGTGCGCGATGTTGTGGAGCGGGTTGACCTCGAAGATGCCGAGGAGCAGACCGCCCTGCGTGGCGATGAAACCGACGCCGCCGGTGACGGCGAAGCCGAGCAGACCGACCAGAAGGTAGACAGCGCCGAAGACGGTGGCCACGAGACGGTTGGGTGACGAGCTCATGATGAACCTCCCAGATTGTTGGCAGCGACCGTCCGGTCGCTTCACCACATCTTCGGAGACAATGCTCAATTCGGATTGGGCTTTGCGCCCGCCGGTGTTTCTCCGGTATGCATCCGGAAACGACAGAAGGCCCCCGAGTACTCTCCGAGGCCCTCCGCAACGGATCCGACCATACGGATCGCGGGCAGAGGGTGTGAGGGGATTGCATTTCCCGCGCTGTTCACCTATCCCCGCATCTGCCACACTCTCGCCATGCGTTTCGATACGACCCTGTCGCAGATGGGCAACAACACCGGGATCGAGGTCCCCGCCGAGGTGCTCGACGCCCTCGGGGGCGGAAAGCGCGCCGCGGTGGTCGTCGAGGTGAACGGCTTCACATACCGCAGCACGATCGGCTCGATGGGCGGTAAGTCGCTGATCCCCTTCTCGTCCGACAAACGGGCGAGCACCGGTCTGTCCGGAGGGGATGCCATCTCCGTTGACCTCACCCTCGACACCGCGCCCCGCTCGGTCGAGGTGCCCGAGGACCTTGCCGCAGCCCTCGCCGCGGCCGGTGCGCGCGATGCCTTCGACGCCCTCTCGCCGAGCGCGCGCAAGGCGCACGTGACCAACGTCGACGCGGCGAAGGCGACCGACACTCGATCACGCCGTATCGACGCGATCGTCGCGAAGCTGTCCTGAGCGATTGACGCTCCCCGGGAGATAGCCTGGACGGGGAGGTCACGTGGGGCGCACGAAAGAGGCCATCGCCGAGGGACTGTCGATCGCGACAGCCGCGGCGCGGCTCGCCGTGCGCAACCGCATCCTCGTCGACACGATCGCCCGCGGCGGCCAGTTCGATGGCGAGGTCTTCGCCGAGCTGGCGCGCGAGACGCTGCGCTCCCTCGCCGACGAGCAGGACCAGGCCGCCGAGCGCGTGACCCACCAGCGTAAACGCGCGTGGGGGCGGTTCTCGGATTCGTCCGGCACCCACGACTACCGTGACCGCGACACGCGCAACCTCCGCCGTCGCGCGAAGCAGTCCCGCGGCGTCGCGAAGGAACTGCGCGCGCTCGCCGACGACCCCGAACGGGTCAAGGTGCTGGTCGGCGATGCGCGGATCGCCGCGTGGGGCGATGTCGAGGCGAACCTCAGCCAACGACTCGACGTCGAGGGAATGACGGCGGATGCCGATCCCGAGTACGCCCAGATGCGCAAGGCGCGGATGGACGCCCTGCGCATGGTCGATCTGGCCCGCCTCGCCTCGCAGGCGAAGCGTCGGGCGAAGGAACGGGCCGCCGCCGACGAAGCGGAGGAGCCGAGCGACGCACCGGATGCGGGCAAGAGCGGCAAGAAGAAGAAGTCCGCCGCGCGCTGACCCGTCGCTGGGCCAGTTCGTCGTACTCTCCCACCGGCATCCGGGCAGAGAAAAAGCCCCGGCGGAGTTTCCTCACGCCGGGGCTTTTCGTACTGTCTCAACACAGTGTGCGCCCGAAGGGACTCGAACCCCTAACCTTCTGATCCGTAGTCAGATGCTCTATCCATTGAGCTACGGGCGCAGGGCCTCCGCGCGAAACGGCGCGCAGGCCGTGGTCCAGCATAGCCGGGACGATGGGAGACGTCTAATCGGCTCGGAACGGCGTGCATCCCGGGCGTGGCGCGTCGGTGACGGGAGGGTGTCGCGCCGGGGTGGGGACGTACGCTGGCGGGATGAGCGCATACACCTCCGCGTTCGAGCTGTTCTCCATCGGGATCGGACCCTCGAGCTCCCACACCGTCGGCCCCATGAAGGCCGCCCTCCAGTTCGTCGCGCGACTCGAGGACGACGGTGTCCTCGAGCGGGTGGCATCCGTTTCGTGCGCCCTGTACGGCTCCCTCGGAGCGACCGGCATCGGCCACGGCACCCCCGACGCGGTCGTGGCGGGCCTGCAGGGCCTCGACCCCGAGACCGTGGATCCGGATGCCGTGCGGCGGGCGTGGTCCGACTGGCCCGAGGGGCGGAGCCTCGCTCTCGCGGGTTGACACGAGATCCCGTTCGCGAAGGCCGACATCGCGCTCGAGCCGCGCACGCGCCTGCCCGGCCACCCGAACGCGATGACGCTCGTCGCGCGCGACAGCGAGGGGTCCGTGATCGCGGAGGACACGTTCTATTCGATCGGCGGGGGATTCATCCGGCGAGAAGGAGAGCCCGCGCGCGTGGCGGCGGCGCCGGTTCCTCTCGACTTCGATGACGCGGCGACCCTGATCGAGCTGTGCGACGAGCGCGGCATCACGATCGCCGAGGCCGCACGGCTGAACGAGGCGGCCCTGCGCTCCGACGAAGAGATCGCGGCGGGCTTGGATCGCATCTGGGATGCCATGGCGGCGTGCGTGAACGCCGGACTCGAGAACGACGGCGTGCTGCCCGGCATCCTGAAGGTGAAGCGACGGGCCGCGGTCATCCGAGGGCAGCTGGACGCCATCGAAGCCGAGGGGCACCGCGAGCTCCCGGGGGAGTGGCTCGGGGCGTTCGCGCTCGCCGTCAACGAGGAGAATGCCGCCGGCGGTCGTGTCGTCACCGCCCCCACGAACGGTGCCGCGGGGATCCTCCCCGCGGTCGCCATGTACTGGTGGCGCTTCCTGGCTGACTCGGGTCTCGGAGCCGGCAACGCCGTCACGCCCTACGGCGAGCTCGTCGGAAGCGCCCTGCTCGGCTACGACGGTCACGCGGTGACGCGCGGCGAGGTTGCGCAGTGGGACGACGGCGACGTGGCCGAGGCGAACCGCCGACGCGGCATCCGCCGGTTCCTCCTCACCGCGACGGCTCTCGGCTCGCTCTTCAAAGCGAATGCGTCGATCTCGGGCGCCGAGGGCGGCTGCCAGGCAGAGGTGGGGTCCGCGTGCGCGATGGCCGCCGGCGGTCTGACCGCGGTCATGGGTGGGACCAATCGGCAGATCGAGAACGCCGCCGAGATCGCCATGGAACACCACCTCGGTCTCACGTGCGACCCCGTCGGTGGGCTCGTGCAGATCCCCTGCATCGAGCGGAACGCGATCGCGGCGTCGACCGCGGTGACGGCGGCCCGACTCGCCCTGCGCGGCGACGGTTCCCACTACGTCTCGCTGGACGCCGTCGTCGAGACGATGCGTCAGACGGGGATCGACATGTCGACGAAGTACAAGGAGACCAGCGAGGGCGGTCTCGCGGTGAACGTCATCGAGTGCTGAGGGCACCCGACGATCAGTCCTGCGCGCGCAGCTTCGCGGTGAGGGAGTGCAGCTGAGCGAGCTCGTCGTCGTCGAGCCGGGCCATGCGCTCGGCGATCGACCGGCCGTGCGCGGCGGCGATACGGCGGAACGTCACAGCGCCGTTCTCGGTGGCCGTGACGAGAGAGCCGCGGCCGTCTTCGGGGTCGGCGCACTTGGTCAGCAGGCCCCGTGACACCATGCGCTCGACCAGGCGCGACACGCTCGGCTGGCTGATGAGCATGTTGCCCGTGACGTCGCGCAGGCGGGCCGTCATGCGCGGGCCGCGCGTGACGGTGAGCAGCACGTCGTACTCCGCCTGGGTCAGCTCGGTGCTGTCGAAATCCGACCGGATGTCTTCGAAGACCTCGTGCTGGGCGCGGAAGAGGCTCTCCCAGGCCTGCACGGCGAGACGGCGATCGGTCATAGGTTCAGCGTAGGGCCGAGGGGGACGGGTGTGCCGCACCCCTGGGCAAGAGTAAGGGCCGGTCGGAGAGGCTTCCGACCGGCCCTTGTCCCTGCACCAAGAGTGTCCTGCAATCACATGTCGGTAGCTGCCACAGCAAAACAACTACCGTGCGAGCACTCTATAACGGTGAGGTAACGGAGGGGAAGAGCTCGCCGTTATATTTTCGTGATCGATTTTCCGAGGGTTCGCCGCGTCACCGCAGAGAGATCTTGGGGCTGCGGAACGTGTAGACGATCCAGTGGGTGAAACGGGTGTCGATCGTCCCCGTCGACCAGCGATAGTCGTACCCGTTCGAGCACGCGAAGTCGCTGTAGGACGAGATCGCGTAGACCGCCGGGTAGGCGAGACGGACATCGAGATCGGTCCAGATGGGCAGGCCGGACTGCGGAAGATCGTGGCACTGTGACCAGCCCGGTCGTCCGGTGGAGGGGTCGGGCCCCTGGATGAGCACAGACGTGACCACGTCGCCGCGGCGATGCATGAGCGTCGACAGGCGAACGGTGACCTGATGATGTGCGGCGAGATCCGACGTGTCGACGGTCGGCGGGGGAGAGGGCGGGATGCCGTCGCTGGCGGCGTTCGCGGGTACGGCGCCGAGGGCCAGGGCGGCGACGGTCGCCGCCGCGATAACGAGCGCGCGGATCGGGTGGGGGGATTGGATCATGGGGTGAACCTCCTTGTCAGACGAATGTCTAGCGAAGAGGTCCGGAGCCCGCCAGCCCGCTCGACGAGTGTTCACCAGACGATCGTCTGACGGGTTCCGACCCGTCATGCGACTGCGGTGGAGCGACGCCGTCGAGGCTCGGATGATCGACGGCGGGACGAAAGCCGCCCCGAGTCCTCCCGAAGGGTTCACCATGCACATCTCCCACATCCCCCACCCCTCGCACGCCCTCACCCGCGGTCGTGCGCTTCTCCTGCTGTCCGTCGCCGCGGTCGCCGCGGTGTTCATCGCCTTCGGCGTGCCCGGCACCCCCGCTTCCGCGCACACCCCCACGGCTCAGGACCGCGTCGTCGCCTCGATCGACCGCGGGACGGTGGCCGCCGACATCGACTCCGGTCGTTTGTCGTCCTCGACCATCCAGCAGGTCGCCGCCTCGGGCCTGAACGTCTCGGGCGTGCACCTCGACCCGTGGGTCGACCTCTCGCCCGAGTCCTCCGCGAAAGCCGCCGACCTGGCCGCGCATGACGCGTCCGTGCGCCAGGTGGCAGACGGCCTGCGGGCCAGCGCGGCGCAGCAGAGTTCGGTTCCCGACCCCGCTCAGGCGGACCACTGGTGGAACTTCTTCCGCAACCACGAGTACTACATCTCGGGCGTGGTGGTGAAGACCATCGTGACGGTCGGCGCCGGCGCCTATCTCGCAGCGGTCTGCATCACCCTCGACCTGTCGAAGCTGTCGTGCGCCGCCCTCGGTCTGGTGGTCGCGGGAGCGGCGGAGTTCATCAAGGACGGAGGATGCGGGCAGGGGTACTACTTCGACTTCCCCGAGGTGTGGAAGTCTCACTGCGCGTGACCTGACTCCTCGCGTGACGGCGCGAGGGCGAGCGGCTCTCCGGATCCCCCCTCCGGAGGGCCGTTCCCGCGCCCCGAGTCGCAGCATCGCCCTACGATCGTCTGGTGGACTCACCGCGCGTTGCGACCTCGTCGCCTCTCCGGTGCGAATGAGGGGTGGGGTAGTAGGTGAACAGGCGTCAGCAGGGCATGGCCGAGGCGCGGCGCGCGATCATCGAGGCGGCCGGTGAGCAGTTCGCGATACGCGGTTACGAGGGAGCGTCGTTCGCGCGCGTGGCCGAGGCGATGGGCCGCCCCAAGTCCGCCATCGGGTACCACCAGTTCGCCTCCAAGACGGCGCTGGCCGTCGCGGTCATCGAATCGCAGCAGGCGCGGTGGCGCGAGATCGAGGGGGGACTACCGCAGCCCCACGGCCTCGAGCGTCTTGCTGCGCTCCTGTTGGCGGCATCCCTGGATGCCCGTTCGTGCCCGGTCGCGGCCGGCGCCACGCGGCTCCTTCATGAACTGCGCAAACAGGGGGTCGAGGTGCCCGACGGATTCGATTGGTACGGCATCATCGCCGCCGAACTCGACGCCGCCGCCACCGCGCACGGGGTCGCCGAGGTCCCCTCGTTCGCCCCCGAGCTGCTCCTGGGGGCGACCTTCGGCGTCTACGAGACCGGGGACGTCGACGACGCCGCGCTGGCGTCGCGCCTCACATCGCTCTGGGTACCCCTGCTGCGCTCGTTCGGATTCCTCGACGCCGAGGACGAGGTGCAGCGAGCCGCCGCGCAGGAGTTCGTGCCTCTTCCGCACTGATTCCGCATCACGTCGTCGCGCGATGCGCGAGGGGTGGGGGATCAGCGTCCGCGCACGTGGTTCCACTGCGTGATGACCTCGGAGCCGTGCTCGAAGCCGAGCTCGCTGACGGCCGAAGTGCCGAGGACGAAGTATCGTCCGCCAGCCGCCGTGAGACCGAGCCAGGTGCCCGCGAGAGCGCGGAGGAAGTGGGAGTGCGAGAAGAGCAGAACCTGCTGACCGGCGCGCACGCGTGGCCGGAGCTCGGCGAGCAGGGACTGTGCGCGCTCGGTGACCTGCTCCACGGTCTCTCCGGGGGTGGCCCCCGCGGGGGCTCCGGCCTGCCAGATCGTCCACGGTCGGCCGAGTTGCTCGATGATCTCGGGGGTCGTCAGACCCTCGTAGGCGCCGTAGTCCCACTCGACCAGGCGCGGCTCGTGCTGCGCGTCGCCGTAGCCCGCGCGCTCGGCGGTTTCGACCGCCCGCTGGAGGGGGCTGGTGAGCACGAGGTCGTACCGACGCGTGGCGAGAAGAGTCCCGGCGAGCTCGGCCTTGTACGCACCGGTCTCGGTCAGCGGGATGTCGGTGAGCCCGGTGTGCTTGCCGGTCCGACTCCATTCGGTCTCGCCGTGCCTCACGAGCACGATGCGCCCGTCGGGTTCGGTCAACTCTTCGTCTTTCACCGTCTCATCCTCCCGCGTCGCCGTGGTCTCGCATTCCGAAACGGACGAAGGGCCGGTCGGGAAATCCCGACCGGCCCTTTCCTGCACCAGAGTGTCCTGCAATCACATGTCGGTAGCTGCCACAGCAAAACAACTACCGTGCTTGCACTCTATAACGGTGAGATAACGGAGTGGAAGAGGGGTCGGGGCGTTCTTTTCTGTTTCATAGATTCCGGGTGGCGGAGGGGGCTTCTCCCCACTCTCTGTGTTTCGCGATCTCTCCCCCGCGGCCCGCTCGACGACCCGTGAATGTCGGAGGTCGTCGCTAGCATGCACACATGTTCTCGCCGACGCCACCCGCTGACTCCGCGGGGTCGAGCGTGCGCGAGGCGCTGGTGGCCGAGGCCCTCGCCGCCGACGCCGCGCTCGCCGCGGCCGAGGCCCGGCGCACGCGGGCCTACGCCGCTCTCGGCCAGTACGGCCTGACGCGCGCCGCGGAGCACAGGGCGTCCGTGCGCGCGTCCGACATGGCGATGCGAGAGATCGCGACCGAGGTGGCCGCGGTGGCGCACCTCTCCGACCGCACCGTGCAGACGCACATCGGTCGGGCGCTGCAACTCGTCGACGACTACCCCGCTGTCGTCGACGCCTGGGAGGCGGGCGCTCTCACTCGAGCCCACGTGCGGATCGTGCTGGATGCCGGGGCCGCCCTGCCCGAGGATCGGCGTCCGGAGTTCGGCCCCCTCGCCGCCGGGTTGGCCGCCCAGCTCAGCCCGGGGCGGCTGCGTTCGCGGTTGGCCGCGCTCGCCGAGAAGCTGCACCCGACGACGCTGACCGAGAGGCACCGGCGGGGCCGTGAGACGCGGTGCGTCCGGGTCGTGCCGGGCGTGGACGGCATGTCCGACCTCGTCGCGACTCTTCCCACGGTGCTCGCGGTGGGCATCTACGACCGGCTGACGCTGCAGAGCCGCGCGGTGATCGATGCGCGGACCGTCGGCGGGCCGGACCCGCAGGTGGACCGCACGACCGCCGAACCTGTTCAGGGCCAGGGAGCGACGGCATCCGCCGCCGACGAACGCACGACCGACCAGTTGCGCGCCGACATCCTGGCGGACCTTCTTCTGGCGGCGGCTCCCGTCGCCGATCCGACCCGATCCGGTGACGGTCCCGGCGTGCTCGGGGCGATCCGTGCTCGTGTGCAGGTCGTCGTGCCCGCCCTGGCTATGCTGCGGCCCGGCGACGAGAACCTCGACCCTGCGGAACTCGTCGGGCACGGTCCCATCGACGCCGAGACCGCTCGTGGCATCGCGGAATCCACGACCGTCCCCTGGGATCGCGTGGTCACCCATCCCGTGACGGGGGCCGTGCTGTTCACCGACACGTATCAGCGGTCCTCCGCCATCGACCGGCATCTCCGCGCCCGCGACCGGCGTTGTCGGTGGCCCGGGTGTGCTGTCCCCGCCGTCCGGTGCGAGGTCGATCACACGGTCGACTGGGCCTTGGGTGGCGCGACTCGCGTCGACAATCTCGCCCACCTGTGCCAGCGGCACCACTCGCAGAAACAGTTCACCCGGTGGAAGGTGAGGCAGAGAGCCGGCGGCATCCTGGAATGGACGTCTCCGTCCGGTCGTGTCTACGCGGACGAGCCGCTGCCCTACGCTCCCGCCGTGCGCTTCCTGCCCGATGATCCGTCGCCGCCCGACGACGAGGCGGCCCCGTTCTGAGGGCCTCGCGATCCCGGGCCTCCACTCGCGGCCGGGTCGGACGGGGCCTGCGCGCTCGTCCGCGTCGTCGCGGGCCAGCGCGCTCGTCCACGCGAACGTCTCACGCCGGATGTTGTGGGTCACCCGCTGGCCCACCGATTCGCGAGCCGCCGCCCGCCTGCGAGGATGGGGCGGTGCCTCACGACATCCGCCTCATCGCCGTCGACATGGACGGCACCCTCCTCGACGGCGAGGGCAACATCCCCGACCCGCTCTGGAGCCTTCTGCCCCGGCTGGCGGAGCGCGGAGTGGCCTTCGTCCCCGCCTCGGGTCGGCAGCTCGCCACGCTGCAGCGATCGTTCGGTGAAGCCGCGGGCGAGATGACCTTCATCGCCGAGAACGGCGCGTACGTCGTCAGCGCGGGCGTCGAGGTCTCGTCCGACGCGATCGATCGCGAGGTCGTCGAGCGGGTCGTCCGTCACCTCCGCGATCTCGGTGAGCGGGGATACGACCTGGGGGTCGTGCTGTGCGGAAAGCGTTCGGCCTACATCGAGCGCACCGACGACGCCTTCCGCGCCGAAGCCGACACGTACTACGCGGCGCTCGAGGCGGTCGACGACATCCTCGAGGTCGACGACGACGTCCTGAAGATCGCGATCTACGACTTCGCCGTCGCCGAGCACAGCGTCGGTCGCGCGCTCGACGAGATCGCCGAAACACACCGTGTCGTGGTGTCGGGGCGTCACTGGGTCGACATCATGAACCTCCACGTCGACAAGGGCGCGGCCCTCGCGCGGCTGCAAGAGGCGCTCGACGTCGCGCCCGCGCAGACGGCCGCCTTCGGCGACTACCTCAACGACCTCGAGATGCTGGATGCCGCCGACTGGTCGTACGCGATGCGCGAGGCCCACCCCGAGGTCGTCGCTCGCGCGCGCTACCGCGCTCCCTCGAATCTCGACCACGGCGTCGTCACGACCATCCGCGAACTGTTCCCCGAGTCGTAGGGCGAGCTCAGACGCCCGGCGCGTCCAGCGCCGCCGCGAGATCGGCGATCAGGTCGTCGGGATCCTCCAGACCCACCGACAACCGCAGGTGCCCGTAGCGTCGGAACTCCTCCGGATACGTCACCGTCCGCGGTCCGTCCGCGGCGGTGTGCACGATGAGGCTGTCGTCGTGACCGAGAGAGAACCCCGAGGTCACGAGGCGGAGCTGACCGACCATGCGGTTCTGCGCGTCGGGTCCGCCGTCGACGGCGAACGCCATCATGCCGCCGTATCCCCGCTCGCCGAACTGGCGCCGCGCGATCTCGTGGCCCGGGTGCGAGGGCAGGCCCGGGTAGGCGACGAACGCCACCCGGGGGTCGGCCTCGAGGAACGCGGCGATCCGCTCCGCCGATGACAGGTGCTGGCGCAGGCGCAGGGGGAGCGTCACGGATCCACGTTCGATCATCCAGGCGTTGAAGGGCGAGATGACGCCGCCGACGTCGACCATCGCGTCGGCCTTGATCGGCTCGATCAGCTCCGACCGCCCGATCACCGCCCCGCCCATCGCATCGCCGTGACCGTTGATGTACTTCGTCAGCGAGTGCACGACCAGATCGGCACCGTCGGCGAGCGGTCGGTAGAACGGAGGCGGGGTGAAGGTGGAGTCCACCATCAGCAGCGCTCCGGCCGCGTGCGCGATGTCCGCGATCGCGGCGACGTCCGTGACCTTGGTGGTCGGGTTCGCGATCGCCTCGACGCACACGAGCTTCGTCTCGGGCCGCATCGCCGCGCGGACGGCATCCGGATCCGAGATGTCGACGAAGGTGGCATGGATGCCGTAGCGGCGGGGGAGCAGCTCGCTCCAGAGTCGCCAGGTGGCCTCGTAGACGACGTCGCTCACCACGACGTGGTCGCCTGTGCTCACGTGCGTGAAGAACACCGCGTGGAGGGCGGCGACCCCGGAGGCGAGGGCGACGGCCTCTTCTCCGCCCTCGAGGGCGGCGAGCTTCCGCTCGAGGGCGAGCTGATTGACGCCGGTGTTGCGGGTGTAGAGCCCGGGCGCGGTGGCCGACCAGCTGATCTCGCTCGGGTCCGCGGGCAGCTCGTACGAGTTCGACATGACCAGCGGGGTACGCAGGGCGCGCGTGCTGTCGAGCTGTTTGCCCGCGTGGACGGCGAGGCTCGCCTCGGCGAGGGTGTCGCTGTCGGTGCGGTCGGGGCGCTCTGCCATCTCGCCGTCCTTCCTCCGGCACCGGCTGGACTCGGTGCGCTCCATTCAGCGTAGCCAGCGGTCATCAACTACTCTGACGTGCGGTCGCCCGAACGCGCGGCCCTCGAGGACGAATGCGAGAACCCTCATGAACCGACCCTCGGGTCCCGCCGTCGACCGCGCCGAGTCGGGCGAGCCGAAGAGGCAGCTCCGCCGCGCGATGGACGCGCGCCACCTCGTGATGATCGCCCTCGGTGGCGTCATCGGGTCGGGTCTCTTCCTGAGCTCGGGCTACACGATCGCCCAGGCGGGTCCGCTCGGGGCCGTGCTCGCGTACCTGCTCGGCGCTTTCGTCGTGTGGCTCGTGATGGTGTGCCTCGGCGAGCTCGCGGTGACCTACCCCGTCTCGGGCTCGATCCACATCTACGCCGCGCGCACGATGGGGCCGGCGACGGGCTTCGCCACGGCGTGGCTGTACTGGCTGTGCTGGGTCGTCGCGCTGGGGTCGGAGTTCACGGCATCCGGGATCCTCATGCAGAGGTGGTTCCCGAACGTCGACGTGTGGGTGTGGTGCGTGGTCTTCGCCGCGGTGCTGTTCACCCTCAACGCCATCTCGGCGCGCGTGTTCGGTGAGACCGAGTTCTGGTTCGCCCTCATCAAGGTGCTCGCGATCGTCGCCCTCATCGTGCTGGGCGGCATGGCGATCTTCGGCTTCACCCCGCTCTCGTCCGAGCCGCACGAGGCGGTGCTGCTGAGCAACTTCGTCACGCCCGAGGGGCTTCTGCCCGCGGGTCTCGGCGGAGTGCTCATCACCTCGCTCGCCGTGTTCTACGCCTTCAGCGGTGCGGAGATCGTCGGTGTCGCCGCCGGTGAGACGAAGGACCCCGCTCGCAACATCCCCCGCGCGCTGCGCTCGACGGTGCTGCGTCTGCTCGTGCTCTTCGTCGGCTCGATCGTCGTGATCGCCGCGCTCCTGCCGTACGACGAGGCCGGCGTCAGCGAGAGCCCCTTCGTCGAGGTCTTCGACATCGTCGGGGTGCCCTACGCCGCCGACATCATGAACTTCGTCGTCATCACGGCCCTGCTCTCGGTGGGCAACAGCGGCCTGTACTCCTGCGCGCGCATGCTCTTCTCCCTCGCCGAGGAGGGGTACGCGCCGCGCGCTTTCACGAAGCTCACGCGCCGCGGCATCCCGATGGTGGCGTTGCTGGTGAGCCTCGCGATCGGCCTCGTCTCGCTGATCACCAGCGTCGTCGCCGCCGAGACGGTGTACATCGTGCTCGTGTCGATCGCCGGCTTCGCGGCGGTGGCGGTGTGGATGGCGATCGTCGCCGCGCAGTTCTTCCACCGGCGCCAGTTCCTGCGCGAGGGAGGAGACCTCTCGACCCTCGCCTACCGCACGCCGATGTACCCGCTCGTGCCGATTCTCGCCTTCGTGCTGTTGACCGCGTCGATCGTGGCGATCGCGTTCGACCCGAACCAGGTCGCCGCCCTGTACTTCGGCATCCCGTTCGTGGGGCTCTGCTACCTGTTCTTCTGGCTGCGCTACGGCCGTAAGGGTACGGTTCCCGAGCGCCGCGATGAAGAGGCGCCGGTCGCCTGAACCGTGCGGTGTGTACACCGCGTCCAGCCCGCCGCCGCTCGCACGCCAGAGTGGCGGATGCCGAGAGCGCGTCGCCCGCAGTAGCGTCGCCGGAACATCGAGCACGCGGGAGGGCCCATGGAAACCGTCGACACTCTGGTCGTCGGGGCGGGGATCTCGGGACTCGCCGCCGCTCGTCTCCTCGCGCGGGGCGGGCGCCGGGTCGTCGTGCTCGAGGCGCGGGACCGGGTGGGTGGGCGCGTGTTCACCGATCGCTCCGGCGGCCACGTCACCGATCGCGGCGCGTCGTGGATCCACGGCATCACCGATAGCCCCGTCGCGGCCGCGGCGCGAGCCTTCGGCATGCCGATGGTGGAGTTCACCGTAGGCGGGTACCAGCCCGACTCCCGCCCGTTGGCGTACTTCGACGCCCGGGGTCGGCGCCTCGACGTCGACGCGGTGGCGGGATACGCCGCAGACATCCGCGCGCTCAACGCGACGCTCACGCGCGTCATCGGCGACGCCGAGCCGGACGCGACCTACGCGGACGTCGTCGAGCGTGCTCTCGCTCTGCAGGACTGGGATGCCGAGCGTAAGGAGCGTGTGCGGGAGTACAACGACCGCCGCGCTCAGGAGCAGTACGGCATCGGCATGGCCGAGCTCGGTGCCCACGGCCTCGACGATGACACCGTCGACGGCGACGAGGTCGTCTTCCCCCGGGGCTACGACGAGCTCGCGACGAACCTCGCGGTGGGTCTCGACGTCCGTCTCGGTCACGTCGTCTCGCGCGTCGAGCGTTCGGCCACCGGCGTCGTGGTCGACACGGATCGCGGGACGTTCGTGGCGAGGGAGGCCGTGGTCACGGTCCCCGTCGGCGTCTTGCACGCCGGAGGCCTGGTGATCGTGCCCCCTCTCCCGCGGCCGCATCGCCGGGCGCTCGGGCTGCTCCGAATGAACGCCTTCGAGAAGGTGGTGCTGCGCTTCGCCGAGCGATTCTGGGATGCCGGGGTCTACGGCATCCGTCAGCTCGGCGACGAGGGGGAGTGGTGGCACTCCTGGTACGACCTCGGGCGGCTTCACGACGAGCCCGCCCTGCTCACGTTCGCCGCGGGTCCCGCCGCGGTGGCGACGCGCGAGTGGAGCGACGAGCGGATCATCGCGTCGACCATGGTCCAGCTGCGCCGCCTCTACGGCGACGGTGTTCCCGATCCGACGAGCGCGATCGTCACGCGCTGGCAGGACGACCCGTTCTTGCGAGGGTCCTACGCGTACATGCTTCCCGGTTCGGTCGGTGCCGACCACGACGATCTCGCCACCCCGGTCGACGGGGTGCTGCATCTCGCCGGAGAGGCGACGTGGGGTGACGATCCCGCCACCGTCCCCGGTGCACTGCTCTCGGGACACCGGGCGGCGCAGAACGTTCTCGCTCGCGAGATCCCCGTCAGCGACCTGTGGGCGTGATTCCGCGGGCGGTCCCTGGATCTGTCGAGGAGACCGGGCCTCAGCGCGGCTCCGGCCCCGTCGCCACGGGCAGCTCGGGGTGGTTCGACCACTGGCTCCACGACCCGGCGAAGACCCGCGGCTCGAAGCCCGCGAGCGTCAGGGCGACCGCCTGGTGCGCCGCCGTCACGCCCGACCCGCAGTAGACGCCGACGCTCATGCCGTCTTCGGCCCCCAGCATCCGGAACCGCGAACGCAGGTCGTCGGGGGAGCGGAAGCGTCCGTCGTCGCCGACGTTCTCGGCGGTCGGGGCGCTCACCGCTCCGGGCACGTGTCCCGCGCGCGGGTCGATGGGTTCCACCTCGCCGCGATAGCGCTCGCCTGCCCGCGCGTCGAGCAGCAGGCCGTCCTCGGCGAAGGATGCCACCTCGTCGAGTGCGAGGGTGGGCATCGCGCCGTAGGCCAGCGAGATCGAGCCGGGGGCGGGAGTCGCGGCATCCCCCTCCTCGAGCGCGAAGCCGGCCTCGGCCCATGCCGTCAGCGCCCCGTCGAGCAGGCGCACGTCTGCGACCCCGGCCGCGCGCAGCAGCCACCAGGCGCGGGCGCTCGACATGTTCTTCAGGTCGTCGTAGACGACGACGGTGTCCCCCTCGTCGACGCCCCACCGGCGGGCGGTTCGCTCGAACGACTCGATGGAGGGGAGCGGATGCCGGCCCTCGGTCGGCGCGCCGTGGGTGGCCAGGTCGTGGTCGAGGTCGACGTACTGTGCGCCCGGGATGTGCCCGGCGCGGTAGTCGGGCCGCCCGTCGGGGCGGTCCAGTCGCCAGCGCACGTCGAGCACTCGGACGGGCCCGCCGTCGGCGTAGCGGCCCGCGGACAGGGCGTCGTGCAGTTCTTCGGCGGTGGTGAGGATCGAGGCCATGCCCTCAGTCTGTCGCTCCGGCGGGTGCGGCGGCACCACCCGTGCGACCGTCGGCCACGCGTGCCCGGGCCCGGTCGTGTCGCGAGGCGACGGGCACGATCTCGGTCGCCCGCGGCAGACCCATCGGCGGGGTTGCGACGTAGATGGTCTCAGCGCGCTCGACCACGTGCGTCTCGTGCCAGATGCCGACCGCGCCGGGGTTCTTCCGCGCCCGCTGATTGAAACGCGTCCAGGCGGGCCGGTGCTCCTGGACCGGCGCCGAGGCGTAGGCGTAGAGCTTGTCGAGCGACGACCAGTACTGCACGAGGTAGGGACCCCGGGAGCCGAGCAGCATCGTGAAACCGAGGAGCCCGGAGTCGGGGTCGGTGCTCAGCTCGCGCAGCATCCTGGGCATGTCGCCCATCAGCGGCATCCACTGGTCGGGTCGCCACCACTTGTTGACCGTCATGCCGATGTGGAACACGACGAGTTCGCCGTCGTAGCGGTGGGTCGTTCGTCCCGGATTGATGGATGCCATGGCTCGTCCTCGCTCGATAGTGTCACTATCGAGTGTTGGATAGTCCTGCTATCGAGTCAAGGGGCGAGCGGTGCGGATTTCGGAACTGTCGGCGACCAGCGGAGTACCCGTCGCCACCATCAAGTACTACCTGCGCGAGCGGCTGCTGCGCGAGGGTGAGCGCACCTCGCCGACGCAGGCGAGCTACGGAGCCTCGCATGTGCAGCGCCTCGGCGTCATCCGCGCGCTCGTCGACGCGGGCGTCGGGATCGCGGGGGTGCGCAAGGTGATCGGCGTGCTCGAAGAGCCGCCGGAGAATCCCTACGACCTGCTCGGCGCCGCCAATGCCGCCGTGACCCCGGTGGTCGATGGCGACCTCGACCTGACCGCGGCGACCGCGCTGCTCGAGCGCATGGGCGGATCACCCGTCGACTGTTTTCCCGACCAGCTCCGTGCCGTCGCCCAGGCCCTCGCGACACTCGATCGCGCCGGTTTCACCGTGCCGCCGTCGGTGATGGACAGCTACGTCACGCATCTCGCCGCGATCGGCGAGGCGGAGCTTGCCGCGACACCCGAGACGTCGATGGACGACGCTGTGCGCTACGTCGTGCTCGGCACCGCACTCGTCGAGCCGCTCATTCTGGCCCTGCGGCGGGTCGGCGAGCAGATCGCGGCGTCGAGACGCTTCTCGGCGGAAGGCTAAGGGTTTGGATTCGACGCCGCGCCGTCGAGCCAGAGGGTGTCGCTCTTGTCGCCGTGCGGCCCGCTGCGGCCGACGTGCGTGTCGCCGATCTGCGGGCCCTTCGTGATCACGTGCACGAGGGCCATGCCGTGGCCGCGCCCGAGGTCGTAGTCGTCCTTCAACCATTCGAGGATCGGGGTCGCCTTCGTGCCCGGACCGAAACCGCGCTCGGCGGCGAGGGCGACGAACTGCCGCGGGGTGAGACCCGTCTTGGTCTCGATGTTGTCGAGATACGCCTGGAAAGACATGGCCGCAGGCTAGCGCGCACCTCCGACAGGGGTCCAGGCGAGAGCGCGGATCGGCCTCGCCGGCCGTTGTACGGTCGAGGGATGGTCGTCACCGTGCATCGTTCCGCTGTCGCCGACATCGCCCCGCTCACGCTGTACCGCATCCTGTGGATGCGAGTGGCCGTGTTCGTGGTCGAGCAGGAGGCCGCTTACCCCGAGATCGACGGCCGCGACATCGAGCCCGGCGCCGAGTTGTTCTGGGCCGCCGACGGCGACGAGATCCTCGCGACGCTCCGCGTTCTCCGGGAGGCCGGGAACACGCGCATCGGCCGGGTCGCCACCGCTCCCGCGGCTCGAGGGCGCGGCATCGCCGCCGACCTCATGCGGGCGGCGATCGATCTCCTGGATGCCGACGCTCCCGGCGTCCCGATCCTGCTCGACGCTCAGGCGCACCTCGCCTCCTGGTACGGACGGTTCGGCTTCGTCGTGTCGGGGGCCCCCTTCGCTGAGGACGGCATTCCCCACGTGCCGATGCGGCGCAGCCACCTCGCCGGCGAGCGCTGACCTAGAGCTGAATGCCGTTGTCCTCGTCGTTCACCCCGACGTTGCGTCCGCGGCTCGATTCGTAAGCGAGGAGCCACCCGACCGACACGGCGGCGGCGATGATGACGCCGAGCCACACGTTCTGCCACACGAGGCCGAACAGCACCCCCAGGCCGAGCAGGAGCACGCTCCCGAGAACCCAGTACGTCCGTCCGCGTGGCCAGCCCGTTCCCGTCTGCGTCATGGGCTCAGCCTAGGGCTCACCGATCGCGGTGATCCTCGGGGTGCAGGCGCGGGCCGCGGCGCGGTTCGAGCGCTGAGCCGGCGTAGATCAGACGGATGACGCGCTGACGGTGCCCGGCGAACGGCTCGAGCAGCTCGAGCATGCCGTCGTCGTCGGTGCGATGCCCCGTGAGGGCGAAACCCACCTGATGGGAGAGATGGTAGTCGCCGACGCTCACGGCATCCGGATCGCCGAAAGCACGGATCCGCGTCTCGGCGCTCGTCCAGATGCCGACCCCGCGGAGGCTGATGAAGACGCGATCGCGGCCCTCGCCGTCGACGGCCGCCTCGGCGGCACGGACGATGGAGGCACCCCGGCGCGACGTCTCGACGATGGTGCGCGACTGCGGCGGCTCGAGACCCGCGCGATGCCAGGCCCACGAGGGGACGAAGCGCCATCCGTCGAGATCGGGAGGAGCGAACATCGGCCGAGGGGTCGGACCGGGAGCGCGCTCGCCGTACCAGGTGACGATGCTCCGCCAGGCGGAGAAGGCCTGCATGCTCGTGACCTTCTGCTCCATGACGGCGCTGACCAGCGCATCGAAGACGAGGTCGGTGCGGCCGATGCGGAGGTCGGGGTGCCGGCGATGCCACTCGGCGACGGACGGATGCCGCGACGCGTCGAAACCGTCGGGATCGTCGTCGCGACCGCACAGCGCGGGCAACTGGTCGAGAGCCCACTCGGCTCCCGGCCCCCACGCCGCGGCCTTGACCGCGCCGCCGACGCGCATGCGCAAGGCGAGGGTGGCGACCCCGAGGGGGGTGCGACTCACCCGCCAGACGACGCCGCCGGCCGAGAGCGGCTGCGAGGCGAAATACGTGGGGTCGTTCGCACCGTGACGCTGTGCCGCGACGGTACGGCCGATGTCGACCGGACGGGCGGGGCGATACTCCGATTCGATCGGATCGCCCGCGGGGGCGACCAATTCACGCGGCGCGTGATGCGCGCGAACCCCGATCGACCTCATGCCGACACCCTACGTCCGAGCGCCGACATCGCGGCATCCGGTCCCGCAGAATCCGCTCCCGCGGAGGGGGAAGAGGCGTCAGAACCGGTCGGGCGAGGGCGTGCCGTGTCCGTAGCGGATCGACACGTCGGCGTGGCGGTCGAAGCGGTACCCGACGCCGCGCACGGTGCGCACGATGTCCTCGTACACGCCGAGCTTCGCGCGCAGGCGCCGCACGTGCACGTCGATGGTGCGCTCGCCCGGGGCGTCATCGTCGGTCGAGCCCTCCCAGAGGGATGCCACCAGCTCGGTGCGCTCGATCGTGCGGCCTTCGCGCAGAACGAGGTACTGCAGCAGCTCGAACTCCTTGAACGTGAACGCAGCGGACTCGCCGTCGATGAGCACGCGCTTGCGCGAGATGTCGACCACGACGCCTCCCGGCGCGCGGTCCTCTTCGGCGGGCTCGTCCTTGGTGCGTGCGATCGCCGACGGCTCGTGCAGGGCGAGACGCACCACGTCCACGTCGCGGCCACCGGACCCGACCGGGGCGAGGGCGACCGTCGCGTAGGTCTCGGCGGCGGGGGCCAGCTCGCCGAGCGTGCGGCGGAGGGCTTCGACGAGAGTACCGAGGCTGACGCCGGCGGCGGCGGCCTTCGCCTCGTCGATGCCGACGTAGAGAGCGAAGCCCCGCGGGGCGGTGGTGGCGGGGGCGGCGGGGCGAGCCGCAGGGGCTGACGCTGCGGTCGCGTGGGGAGCGGTGTCGCGGGCGGCGGGACGGGCGGTGGAGGGGCGGTCGAGAACGGCGGAGATCGACATGAGGAGAGAATCCTTGGGTGTGTGAACCCGGGCGTCAACGAGAGCGGGGTTCGACGGGAGGGAGAGGCCGGAGGGCCGGAGTGCGGTGCCGGGGTACGCGTGATCGACGCGGACGTCAGGCGGCCGAGGGACGACGTCGGTGTTCAGAAACCGAGGTGGTCCGAGCGAGGGTCGCTGTTAGCGGCACATTCGACAACACATCGCAACGCGGCCGGGCATCATCATGCCGGCAGTCCTGTTCGCCTCCCGGGCGGACAGAGAACGCGCGTTGAGAGTCATGGGGGGATTATGACGCAGCGTGTCCGACCTCGTCAAATCGGCATCGATGCCGTCAGAGGCGCGCACCATGCTCAGTTTCGCGGCCTCCTGGGCCGTCGCACCGTGCACTCTGCCGCGACGGAGCCCGTCCATCGAGGGCGGCGTAGCCTCTCCGTCATGGCCGACCTGCTTTTCGCCGACGACAAGACCGCGTCCCGCTACACGTTGCACGACGGAGACGACCTCGTCTCGGTCCTCGATTATCGCGACGACGGGCGCACGGTCGCCCTGACCCGCGCCTTCACCATCCCCACCTTCCGCGGACACGGCTACGCCGCCGTGATCACCGAGCGCGCGGTGGACGCGATCGAGGCGGCGGGCGACCGCGAGATCCTGCCCGTGTGCTGGTACGTGGGGGAGTGGTTCGAAGCCCACCCCGAGCGGGCGGCCATCCTGCACCAGCGACCCGCCTCCTGAACCGAGCGCCTACGCAGACCGCGTCCGGCCGTCAACCCCTGCCGGGTCCTCCGCCCGCACGACGAAGCTGGTCGCGTCGAAAGGGGAAGTCATGACAGACGACCGCGACCTGCCCGAGGGTGTCATCAACGCCGACCCTCCCGGTGGGTGGGAGAGCGGTGCCGTCGCCGACGGTGAGACCGCAGAGCAGAACGAGCACGCGAAGGGCTCGCCGCGCCTCAACGACGCGGAGCCCTCGGACCCCATCGAGGGGGATGCCGCCAGCCAGGGCATCGACCCCGACCTGAGCACGGAGGACTGACATGACGGATGACACTCGGGCGCCCCAGCCCACCAGCGGCCCCGACGGGGGAGCAGACGCCGCGGACTCGGTCGGCGGCGCCGTGCACCGCGATCGCAAGATCTCGCGGCCCGACGAGCAGTCGGAACCGGCCATGGACACCCACCCGACCGACGACCAGGCGCGCATCGCCGGCGTCGTCGTCCAGACACGCGCCGACGTCGGCGACAAGAGCGAGGAGCGCATCGCCGACGTGCTGCGTCAGCGTTTCCGCGACATCGGCCTCGACCTGGGCGACGACCGCATCCGCGCCCTGGCCGCGGAGGTCTCGGGCTCCTGATCCCTCGAGAACGCCCCGCCCCGGAAAGTCCCGGCGGCGGGGCTTTTCCGTGGGACGAACCCGTCGGGTCGGGCGTTTGCTGCGAGCCGATGTCGGAGGTGCGACGTACCGTGTCTGCATGCGGATCCTGCACACCTCCGACTGGCACATCGGGCGCTCCTTCCACGGGCACTCGACCCTCGATGCGCTGAGCGGCGTCCTCGACGCCCTCGTCGCGCAGGTGCGCGAGAACTCCGTCGACGTGGTGATCGTCGCGGGCGACGTCTTCGATTCCGCGGCCCCCTCGGCGGCCTGTTATCCGGTCTTGACGTCGACCCTGGCATCGCTGGCAGCAGCCGGAGCACGTGTCATCGTCACGAGCGGCAACCACGACTCGGCTGCCCGTCTCGGCTTCCAGTCCGCTCTGTTGCGCGACGAGATCACGGTCGTCACCGACCCTCACGCCGTGGGTACCCCGGTGACCATCGACGACGCGCACGGCCCCGTGCACTTCTACGGCATCCCGTACCTCGAGCCCGCCATCGTGCGCCACCTCTGGGAGGGCGTCGAACTGCGCAGCCAGGCACAGACCATGCAGCACGCCCTCGACCTCGTCCGCGCCGACCTCGCCGAGCGCGGTGGGCGTTCGGTGGTGGCGGCTCATTGCTTCGCCGCAGGCGTCGACGCGACGCCGGGGGTGGAGCGCGAGATCCGCCAGGGGGGTCTCGACGTGGTTCCGCTCTCCGCCTTCGACGGGCCCGATTATGTCGCCCTCGGACACATCCACGGTCGCCAGCAGATCTCCACCCGCGTCCGGTACGCCGGAGCGCCGGTGCACTACAGCTTCGGTGAGGCGGGCAAACCGCGCGGATCCTGGTTGGTGGATCTCGACGCCGACGGGGTCGCGAACGTGACCTGGCTCGACCTGCCCGTTCCCCGCCCGCTCGTCACCCTCCGTGCCCCCCTCGACGAACTCCTGACCGACGATCGCTTCGCCGACTTCCACGAGCACTGGGTGCGCGCCGAGTACACCGACTCCACTCCGCAGCCCGATCCCATGCGCCGACTGCAGGCGCGCTTCCCTTGGTGCGCCACGGTCGTCCACCTCCCCGCTCAGACCCTGCCCGACGACGGATCGGGGTACGCCCGACGGGTGCGGTCCGCGCGCGACGACGGCGAGGTCATCGACACCTTCCTCGCCCACGTCCGCGAGGGAGAAGGGGCCTCCGAGGCCGAGCGCGCCCTGATCCGCGAGGTGCTCGACGCCCGGTCCGTCGCGGAGGCCAAGGCGTGAAGCTCCACAGCCTCGTCCTCGAGGGGTTCGGGCCGTTCCTCGAGGCGCAGACCGTCGACTTCGACGTGTTCACCGCGGACGGCATCTTCCTCATCACGGGACGCACCGGAGCCGGCAAGTCGAGCGTGCTCGACGGGGTCTGCTACGCCCTGTACGGGGGCGTTCCGCGGTACGACGGTGCGGAGCGCCGCTTGCGCAGTGACCATTGCGAGCCCGACGACCCGACCCGCGTGACACTGGAGTTCAGCGCCGAGGGCGAGCGCTGGCGCATCACTCGGTCTCCGGAGTTCGAGCGGCCGAAGCGACGCGGGGGCGGGACGACGAAAGAGCCTCATCGGGCGCTGCTCGAGATCCTCGCTCCCGAAGGGTGGACGGGCGTGGCCGCGCGTCCGGTCGATGTCGCCGCTCGTCTCGACGAGATCCTCGGTCTGACCCAGCAGCAGTTCCTCCAGGTCATCCTGTTGGCGCAGAACCGCTTCGCGCGCTTCCTCCTCGCCAAGAACGACGAACGACTGAGCCTGCTTCGAACGTTGTTCGGTACCAGGTCCTTCGAGCAGTACGCGACCGATCTCGACGAACGCCGCAAGCGCGCGTCCGAGCGTCTCGCCACCGAGGGCGTCGAGGTCGCGACCCTCCTCGACGAAGCCGAGCGTCTCGCCCTCGAGCTCGACACCGAGGCCTCGACGATCGACGCGGTCGAAGGTAAATCGGACGCGGGTGCAGCGCTCGGAGTCGGCGATCGTGTCGCTCGGGTCGTGCGAGCGGTGGAACGCGCCGACTACCGCGTCGAGTCGGCTGCGCGCGAACGCGACGACAGCAACGCGCGTCTCGATCGGGCGTTGATCGCCGAGCGCGAAGCGACCGCCCTCACCGAGCGGCAACACGATCGCGCACGTCTCCGCGCTCGCCTGACGGCCCTCGAGGCGGACGACGCCCGGATGTCCGACGCGCGCGATGAGTCTTCCGCCGCGGCCGAGGCCGAGACTCTGCGCGGCGCGATCGAGGCGGCCGAGTCGGCGCGCAGGGGGCTCGCCTCCACCCGGGACCGCTCCCGCGCCGCGATCGAGAAGGCCCGTCGGCTCGGCGAGCCGGTCGGCTCCGCGTTGTCCCTCGAGGTCGGCGTCGACCGGGCAGAGCTCGTCGCCCGCGACGACGAGATCACCGCCCTGCTCGCCCGGGGCGAGTCGGCACTCGCCGCCGAGGTCGAACTTGACGAGCTCGTCGCCGAAGCCGACCGGTTCACCGCGCTCCTCGCCCGCACCACCGCGGATCGGGACGCGTTGATCGACGGGCGACTCGAGGTTCCGGAGCTTCTGCGCGGCCTCGATGAGCGACTCATGCGACTGGCCGGAGCGGAGACCCGGAAGTCGACCGCGGCGACCGCGCGAAACGACGTGATTCGCCGGCTCGAGGCCGCGCGCCGCGCCGCGGCCCTGCTCGAGGAACGCGAACGAGCGGATCTGGCGGCTCTCGTCCGTGCCGACGAGGTGCAGCGTGCCGTCGACGCCTGGACCGCCCTTCTCCGCCGTCGTCTCGCGGGTGCCGCCGTCGAGCTGGCCCACGATCTGGTCGACGGCGAACCGTGCGCCGTGTGCGGAGCGCGCGAGCATCCGCACCCCGCGCGCGGTGACGATGCTCCCGTGTCCGACGACGAGATCAACGCCGCCGAAGATCGCAAGAACGTCGCCGTCGAGCAGGACCGACTCGCCTCCGACGCCGCGCGCGTCGCGCGTGACGCGCACACGCTGGCCGCAGCTCTCGCGGGCGGAGAGAGCGTCGAGGTCCTCGAGGAGCGTCTGGCCCAGACGGAAGAGGCCCTCACCTCGGCTGAGGTCGAGGTCGACGAGCACGAGCGCGTGCAGGAGGAACGGGCGCGGGTGGCAGAACTCGATGCGTCGATCGCCGAGCGTATCGACGGCCTCTCGGAGAAGCTCGCGAACACCCGCCAGTCCCTCGCGCTCACCGAGCAGCGGATCGAGATCCTGCGCGTCGAGGTCGCCGCGGCGCGCGGAGATTCCGACAGCGTGGCCGAGCGGCAGCGCGACCTTCGCTCCCGACGAGAAGCGGTGCGCGAGCTCGTCGCCGCGCAGGATCTGCTCGAGACCGCGATCGCGCAGGAGAGCGAGACCGCAGCGATCGTCGCGGGCCTCGTGGCCGACAGCCCGTTCGCAGACGTCGAGGCCGTGACCCGGGCTCTCCGGCCGGCGTCGGAGCGGCACCGCCTCGACACCGCGATCGCGGAGCACGACGCGGCGGTCGCCTCCGTCCGCCAGCGATTGCTGGATCTCGAGTTGCTCCTCGTCGACGCCCCCGACGAGCCCGTCGACCTGGCTCCGTTCGCGCTCGCCGTCGCCGAGGCGCGTGAGGCCGTCCAGCGTTCGTCCGCGGCGCACGCCTCGGCTCGCGCGCTGGCCGACCGTCTGCGGGGCCTCGCGCAGCGCGCCGACGCGGGGCACACGGCGGTGGCGTCGCTCTCCGACGAGCACGCCGTGATCGCCCGCCTCGCCGACACCGTGGCCGGGCGCGCCCCGAACACGCGTCGGATGACGCTCGAGACCTTCGTGCTCGCGGCCGAGCTCGAAGAGATCGTGGCCGCGGCCAATCTGCGGCTCGACCACATGTCGTCCGGCCGGTACCGCTTGCAGCACAGCGACGCCCTGGCCGCCCGAGGTGCCGCGAGCGGGTTGGGACTCGAGGTGGTCGACGCCTTCACCGGGCAGAGTCGCCCCCCGCAGTCGCTGTCGGGCGGCGAGACGTTTCTCACGTCGCTCGCGCTGGCTCTCGGCTTGGCCGAGGTGGTCACGGCGCGAGCGGGCGGCATCCGGCTCGACACGCTCTTCATCGACGAGGGATTCGGATCGCTCGATGACGACACCCTCGACCTCGCCATGAGAACGCTCGACGAACTGCGGCAGGGAGGCCGAACTGTCGGAGTCATCAGCCATGTCGCGGCCATGAAAGACCAGCTGCCCGCTCAGCTGCACGTCACGGCGACGCCCCGAGGCCCGAGTGTGATCCGACAGGGGGTGGGTGCGACTCTCGGCTGAGAGCACGGCCGGCAGCCCCGGTCACCGGCTCTAGGCTGGACGCATGCGCAAAAGCACCCTCTGGACCATCCTCGGCGTCGTCGTCGCCGTGATCATCGCGTGGGTGCTCGTGAACATCCTGTTCTCGCTCATCGCCTTCGCCTTCCGCCTCCTCGCCGTCGCGGTCGTCGCCGTGATCGTGTTCTTCGTGTTGCGCGCGGTCTTCGCCCGCCGCGACGTCGACTGACCCCCGCGTCCGCAGAGGACGAGATGCCCCCGCGCGCAAGCCCGGGTCCGGTGTCCGACCCCCGGAGTACCGTCGGCGTCGATGACTCCTCCCTCTGCGCCCACGGATTCCGCCCATCCCCCCACGCGTGACATCGTGCTGTCGCCGCGGCATCGGTGGCGTGCCTACTGGGTCGCGGTCGCGGTCGCAGCGCTGACGATCCTCGACCTCACGAAGGTCAACGTCGCACTCCCCTCGATCGAGGCGGCACTGAACGCCGGCCCGACCGAGTTGCAGCTCGTGGTTTCGGGCTACATCCTGACCTTCGGCCTTGTCCTCGTGCCGGCCGGACGCCTGGGCGACCTCCGCTCTCGGCGGATGCTCTTCCTCGTCGGCCTGTCACTGTTCCTCGTGACGAGCCTGGCCTGCGCGCTCGCGCCGAACACCACCGTGCTCCTGGTCGCTCGCCTTCTGCAGGGCGTCGCGGCCGGCATCCAGATGCCCCAGGTGCTCGGGCTCGTCCAGCAGTTGTTCCAGGGCAAAGAGCGAGGCCGCGCGTTCGGGCTCTTCGGTGCCACGATCGGCATCGCGACCGCCTTCGGTCCGACCCTGGGCGGTCTGCTCATCGCCATCGGCGGCGACACCGACGGCTGGCGGCTCATCTTCTGGATCAACGTCCCGCTCGTCGCGATCGTCATCGCCCTGGCGGCGTGGCTGCTTCCCGACACGCGCACCACATCGCACCGCAAGCTCGATCTCGACCCGGTCGGCGTCGTGCTGTTCGCGTTGACGATCCTGTCGTTGATGTGGCCGTTCCTGTTCACGACGGGGAGCCCCGACGACAACCCGCACCGCTGGTGGTTCCTCGTGGCGTCGGTCGTGTTCGCCGCGGGTTTCGTCTTCTGGGAACGGCGATACGCGGAGCGCGGCCGGATGCCGCTCATGCCGTTCTCGATCTTCTCCCTCTCGTCCTACCGCAACGGCGTGCTCATCTCGACCGCCTACTTCTCGGCCGTTCCCGCGATGTTCCTTCTCGGCACCCTGTTCCTCCAGGGAGGACTCGGCCTCGAACCCGTGTTCGCGGGAATGGTCACGATCGGCTTCGCCGTGGCATCCGCGGGCAGCTCGTGGATCGGCGGCAACCTCGTCACTCGACTGGGGCGCCCCCTCGTCGTCTGGGGGATCCTGGGGATGGTCGCCACCGCCGGTGGGCTCGTCCTGGTCGCCCTCTTCACCGACCCCGGGTGGACCCCCTGGGCGATGGCGGCGGTCATGACGTTCGGCGGTTTCGCAGGCGGACTCGTCATCTCGCCGAACCAGACGCTCACCCTCGCCGACATCCCGGTCAAGAGCGGTGGCGTCGCCGGATCCGTCGGCCAGCTGGGGCAGCGCATCGGCACGGCCGTGGGCACGGCCATCGCCCTCGCCCTGTTCTACGCGACGGTCTACCGCGAGCAGGGCAGCGTCGACGACATGGCCGTGCTGTACCACGACGCCTACGCGTCGGGCATGATCACGGTCGGCGTCTTCCTGGCGCTCGCGCTCGTCGTGGGGGTCACCGACCTCGCGGGTCGAGCGCGCTCGGGCTCGCAGACGCCCTGAGCGCAGGCGGGGCCGCGGGCGCGCTCAGACGCCGTAGCGGGTGCGGATCTCAGCGCGGAGCTCGTGACTGCACCGTTCCACGACATCGTCCCAGAGTTCGGTCGCGCCGTCCTGAGCGCGATCCGACACGGCACGGAGGATGCGAATGGGCACACCGAACTGCTGCGCCACCCAGATGAGCGCGTAGGACTCCATGTCGACGAGACTCCCGCCGAGGCCGCGGATGAGCCGCACGGTCTCGGCATCGTCGACGAAATGGTCTCCCGTGGCGATGACCATGCCCTCGTGACCGGTCTCGACGCGAGCGGGGAGCGAAACGTGCTCGCCGAAGGCGCCGTCGAGGCCCTTCACGTCGTGCTGGATTGCCGCGGCGATGTCGTAGATGCCGCCCTGGACGTCGTCGTCGATCGCTCCGGCGGTTCCGACGACGACGATCTCGTCGTAATCGCCCGCGCACAGGGCCCGCGTCAACGCGTAGGCGGCCGGGATCTTGCCCACTCCGGTGAGCAGGCGCTCGAACCCCGGGATCTCCGCCTCGAAGGCGATGAGTTCGGACGCATGGGCGGCGACGAGGAGCTTCACCCCACCATTGTCGCCGACGCCGCAGCGCGTTCGCGCCGCCTGCCCCCCCGCGACGAAACGCCCGCCGCACCGGAACACGCACCGTGGGCGCGCTCCGCGTGCGGCGGGCGTTCACGCGAAGGGGAGAGTCGTCGCTCAGCCCTGTGCGGGCTCGGATGCGGCCGACAGGTGCGCGAGCTCGTCGCTTGTCAACTCGAGCGACGCGCTGGCGAGCAGGTCGGCGACCTGTTCCACCTTCGAGGCGCTCGCGATGGGGGCGGCCACGGTGGGCTGCAGGCGCAACCAGGCCAGTGCCGTCGCCGCGACGGAGGCACCGTGCGCGTCACCGACCTCCTCGAGGGCGTCGATCAGCTTCAGCCCTGCGGGAGTGGCGAGTTTCGCCGCACCCTCCGCGCGAGGCGAATCGCCCGTGGCATCCGCCGAGCGGTACTTGCCGGTGAGGAACCCGCTGGCGAGGGCGTAGTACGGCACGAGCGACATGCCGTACTGCTCGGCCACGGGCACGATGTCGTTCTCGACCTCGGTGCGGTGCACGAGGTTGTAGTGCGGCTGGATCGCGACCGGCAGATCGACGCCGGCGGCCTCGGCGAGCGAGATCCACTCGCGGATGCGGGCCGCGGTGTAGTTCGACACCGCGACGTAGCGCACAAGCCCGTCCGTCACGAGATCGGCGAAGCCGGCCACGGTCTCTTCGAGCGGGGTGTCGGTGTCGTCGAAGTGCGCGTAGTACAGGTCGATCGTGTCGACGCCGAGACGCGTCAGCGACGCCTCCGCGGCGGCACGGATGTTTTTCGCGCTCAGCCCGCGGAACTGAGGGTGCTGGCTGACCTTCGTCGCCACGACGACATTCTCGGGCTTGCGCGAGGCGAGCCACTCGCCGATGAGGGTCTCGCTCTCACCGCCCGAGTTGCCGGGCACCCAGGCGCTGTAGGCGTCGGCGGTGTCGATGAAGTCGCCCCCACCGGAGTGGAACGCGTCGAGAACGGCGAACGAGGTGTCGCGGTCCGCGGTCCAGCCGAAGACGTTGCCGCCCAGCGAGAGGGGGAGGATGTCGAGGTCGCTGCGTCCGATACGCGTCATGATGCCCTTCCTGTCGAAATCGGTGACGTGGAGGTCAACGATCACCGTCGTAGGGCATTCCCGCGACGCGCCGGTTCAGCTGCCTCCGGACAGGATGCCGATCAGGCCGCTGATGAGCAGCCACAGGCCGATGCCCGCACCGGCGATCCAGATGACGACGGTGCCCGCCGGGTACTTCTTCTTCCCGTCGGAGCCGCCGGGGGTCTCGGGGGCGCTCACGAGCGCACCATCATGACGATCGAGACGATGAGCACGGCGAGTCCTCCGATGACGGCGATGGCGGCGATGATGGGTCCTCCGCCGGCCAAATAGGCGGCGACACCCAGAGCGAGAAAGAGCACGGCCAGCACGATGCCGACGATCTGGTAGACGCGATATCGCCGGCCGTCGTGCGTGGTCTTCTGTTCGCTCACGGTGCCCCCTCGGTCACCAGGCTACCGAAAAGCTGTGCGCCTCCTGAGCCGGTATACGGGGAATCGCCCGAGTATGCGGATCGCGGCGTACCGTGGGCGCATGGCGCGTCCCGTACCCGACCCCGTTCGTCCCGGCCAGGAATCCGTGTGGGACTACCCCCGCCCACCGCGCGTGGAGCGCGTCCGCAAGCGCGTGCAGATCGACTTCGGCGGCGTGCGGATCGCCGATACCGCTGACGTCGTCCGTGTGCTCGAGACCAGCCATCCGCCGGTGTACTACGTGCCCATCGCGGCGTTCGGCGATGCGCTGACCCTCGGCGAGGGCGCGTCGTTCTGCGAGTTCAAGGGGGGAGCCCGGTACTTCGATGTCCACGGGGGTGGGGGAGCGGTCGCCGCTCGCGCCGCCTGGAACTATCCGCACCCCATGCCCGGGTACGAGATCCTCGAAGACCGGGTCGCCGTGTACGCGGACCCGATGGATCGCGTCGTGCTGGGCGGCGAGACGGTCGAACCGCAGCCGGGCGGCTTCTACGGTGGGTGGGTGACGAGCGACCTCGCGGGCCCGTTCAAGGGCGTTCCGGGGTCGATGGGCTGGTAAGGGCCCGCCAGCGGGTGGGGTCGCACGCGGACCGCGGACTCACTCGCTCGGGAACGCCTCCGGCACGGCCGCGTACAGGTCGGCCAGCCACACGCGGGCGTTGCCGTCCGAGGGTGCACGCCAGTCGCCGCGCGGCGACAGCGAGCCCGCGGGCGACACCTTGGGTCCGTTCGGGATCGCGGTGCGCTTGAACTGTGCGAAGCCGAAGAACCGTTTCAGGAATACCTCGAGCCACTTCGCCACGGTGACGAGGTCGTACACCGGTCGCCCTGCCTCGGGGTAGCCGGGGGGCCAGGCGCCGGCATCCTGATCGCTCCAGGCGTGAGCTGCGAGGAAGGCGATCTTCGACGGTCGGAAGCCGAAGCGCAGCACGTGGTAGAGCGTGAAATCGTGCAGGTTGTACGGGCCGATACGGTCCTCGGTGGACTGCATGCGGCCGTCCTGGCCGGCGGGCACCAGCTCGGGACTGATCTCGGTGTCGAGCACGGACTGGAGCACGTCGACGGTCTCATCGCTGAGCTCTCCTGAGGAGATCACCCAGCGGATGAGGTGCTGGATGAGCGTCTTGGGAACGCCGGGGTTCACCGAGTAGTGGCTCATCTGGTCGCCCACGCCGTAGGTGGACCACCCGAGCGCGATCTCCGACAGGTCTCCGGTGCCGACGACGATCCCGTTGTTCTGGTTCGCCAGACGGAACAGGTAGTCGGTGCGGAGCCCCGCCTGGACGTTCTCGAACGTGACGTCGTGGACGGGCTGCCCCGCCGCGAAGGGGTGTCCCATGCGCGAGAGCATCTCGCTCGCCGCCGGGCGGATGTCGATCTCTTCGATCGAGGCGCCGACGGCTTCGGCGAGGGCGATCGCGTTGCGCTTGGTCTTCTCGCTCGTGGCGAACCCGGGCAACGTGTAGGTGAGGATGTCGCTGCGCGGACGCCCCATCCGGTCCATGGCGCGGGCGATCACGAGCAGCGCGTGCGTGGAATCGAGTCCGCCGCTCACACCGAGAACCGGACGCGGGTCGCCGATGGCCTGGAGCCGCTGCACGAGGCCCGACACCTGGATGTTGAACGCCTCGTAGCAGTCCTGCGCGAGGCGAGCCGGATCGTCGGGGACGAAGGGGAAGCGGTCGACGGCGCGGCGCAGACCGAGGTCGGTCGCGGGCGGGGCGAGCTCGAACGACACCGTCCGGAACGCGGGGCCGGTGGTGCGGCGGTTGTCGTCGAACGTGCCCTGCCGCAGGCGATCCTGTCGCAGACGGTCCAGGTCGACGTCGGCGACGCTGCGCCGTGGTCCGTCGGGGAAGCGCTCGGTCGTGGCGAGCAGGTGCCCGCCCTCGTAGATCATGGTCTGGCCGTCCCACGAAACGTCGTTGGTCGATTCGCCCTGGCCCGCGGCCGCGTAGACGTAGGCCGCGAGGCACCGCATGGACTGCGACTGCGACAGCAGGTTCCGATCGTCGGCACGCCCGATCGTGATGGGACTGCCCGACAGGTTGGCGAGCACCGTCGCCCCGGCGAGCGCCGCCCCCGAGGACGGCGGGATCGGCACCCAGACGTCCTCGCACACCTCGGCGTGCAGGGTGAGACCGGGTACGTCGGCCGCCTCGAACAGCAGGTCGGGTCCGAACGGCACCGTCTCGCCGGCGACGCGGATGTGCTGACCGACCTGGTCGTCTCCGCGCGCGTACCAGCGGTGCTCGTAGAACTCGCGATAGGTGGGCAGGTACGCCTTGGGGGCCACGCCGAGCACCCGACCGCGGTGGATCACGAGCGCGCAATTGAACAGGCGGTTGCCGTGGCGCAGCGGCGCGCCGACGAGGAGCACCGGAAGAAGATCGGCGGATGCCAGCACCAGGCGCTCGACAGCGGTTTCGACGGCATCGAGGAGGGGATCCTGCATGACGAGGTCGTCGATCGCGTAGCCGGTGAGGCACAGCTCCGGGAAGACGGCGACGGCGACGCCCTCGGCGTCGCACGCGCGCGCGGAGTCGAGCACGGCGTCGGCATTGGCGGCGGGGTCGGCGACCGCGACGGGAATCGTGCACGCCGCGACGCGCGCGAACCCGTGCCGGTACACGTTCTCGAACGGCAGGTCGGTGATCACCCCCTCAGTCTGTCAGCACGGTCCGACACCGGGCGGTCGGATTGCGAGAGGAGGCCGGCCTGTGGATGGCGGAACCCGATGTCGGTGGCCCCGATTAGCGTTGAGGACCATGCGGTACATCGAGCAAGAGGCGCGAATCGTCTGGAGCGCCAGCGACCTCAAGGCGGCGGCGGAGTGCGAGTTCGCGTGGCTGCGCACCATCGACGCGAAGATCGGTCGCGTCGCGCCCGTCGACGACCCCGAGGACGCCACCCTCGAACGCGCGGCCCGCCTGGGAACGGCGCACGAGCTGCGGGTGCTCGACGATGACCGCGCCCGCTTCGGCGCGGCGGTGCGCGAGATCCCGGCGGCCCGATCGTCCGACGCCCAGGCCCTCGCCGAAGCCGTGCGCCTCACCGACGAGGCTCTGGCCGACCCGTCCGTCGAGGTGGTGTACCAGGCCGCTTTCGCCACCGATGAGTTCGTGGGGTTCGCCGACTTCCTCGTCCGCGAGTCCGACGCGTCGCCCGAGGGAACGCGTCGGTGGATCGTGCAGGACACGAAGCTCGCGCGTCGGGCCCGGGTGACCGCGCTCATGCAGCTCGCCGCCTACGTGGATCAGCTCGATCGTCTCGGCGTCCCGCGCGCAGACGAGGTGCAGTTGCTGCTCGGCGACGGCTCGACGAGCACGCACCGCGTCGACGACCTCCTCCCGGTCTTCGGTCTGCGCCGGGAGCGCCTGCGCGCGCTGATCGCCGACCGGAGGGTCGAGCTCGGCGTCGCCGGGCCGGCGATCGCCTGGGGCGATGCGCGCGGCGATCTCGGGGTGATCGCGTGCGGTCGGTGCGCCACGTGCGAGCTCGAGGTCGTCGCGCACCGCGACCTGCTCCTGGTTGCCGGCATGCGCCCCGTCCAGCGCGATCGGCTCCGTGCCGGCGGCATCGAGACGATCGACCAGCTGGCGGCCGCTCCGGCCGCTCCCGCCGCGATGAGCGCCGACACCTTCGCGTCCCTCCGCACGCAGGCGCGTCTGCAGCTCGAAAGCCCGGCGGGGGTCCCGGGTGGCGATGCCCCCACCTCCGCCGTGCCGACCTTCGAGGTCGTCGCGCCGAAATCGCTCGGGGTGCTTCCCCGGCCCGACCACGGCGATCTGTTCTTCGACTTCGAGGGCGACCCGCTCTACACCGAGGGGGTCGGTGAGCACTGGGGCATCGACTACCTCTTCGGCTGGGTCGACTCTCGCGAAACCTACGGGGCCCTGTGGGCGCATACCTTTGACGAGGAGCGAGCGGCCCTCGAGCGCTTCCTCGACATGGTGGCGCTGCGCCGTCAGCATTACCCGGGCATGCACATCTACCACTACGCCCCCTACGAACCGACCCATCTGCTCACGATGGCGGCTCGCTACGGCGTTCGAGAGGCGGACGTCGATCGGCTCCTGCGCGACGGCGTCTTCGTCGACCTGTACCCGGTCGTCCGGCGAGCCCTGCGGGTCGGCTCGCGCTCGTATTCGATCAAGAAGCTCGAGCCCCTCTACATGGGCGACGAGGTGCGCACGAGCGACGTCCAGCGCGGAGACGACTCCATCGTGAAATACGTCGAGGCCCGCGCGCTCGCCGCCGACGGCGACACGACCGCCGCGCAGCGCGTGCTCGACGATCTCGCCGACTACAACCGCTACGACTGCGTGTCGACCCGGCGACTGCGCGATTGGCTGGTCGAGCGCGCCCGCGAGTCGGGCGCCGTCCCGGCGCGAGGGGCCGAGCCCGACGAGCAGGCGTACGAGCCCTCGCCGCGCGCCACGGCCCTGCAGAGGTGGGCGGCCGACGCCGCCGAGCCCGATGCGACGGCGCTCCGTCTCGCCGCTGCCGCCATCGACTACTACCCGCGCGAAGAGAAGACCTATTGGGCCACGCACTTCCTGCGTCTGCGCGAGCCACTGTCGGTGTGGGAGGACACGCGTGACGTCGTGGTGGTCGATGCCGCACGTTCCCGGGTGGTCGCCGACTGGCATGTCCCCGAGTCGGGCCGGGGCTCGCAGCGCCGACTCGTCGAGCTGCGCGGTGAGGTCGCCCCCGGGACGCGCCTGAGCGCGGACGCCGGACCTTTCGCCGTCTACGATCTGCCCGCGCCGTTCCCGCTCGAGACACGGCCGCGGTGGATCCACGGTGCGCGCCCACGGTGCGCGCCGCACGACCGTTCGCGAGGTTCTCGACGACGGGGCGATCGTCGAAGAGATCGCCGCCGACGGAGTGACCTGGGACGACCTGCCGCTCGCCCTCACCCCGCCCGCGCCGCCCCGCGCCGGCAACCAGCAGAAGGCGATCGACGCGTGGGCCGACGCCGTCCTCGCGGCGGCCCCGGAGATCCCGCAGGGAGCCGCGGCCGACATCCTCCGCCGGGTCCCACCGCGGACGCTCTCGGGCGCTCTCGCCCCGGTCACCAGCATCGACGGCCGCGGCGGCGACGACGACGTGGCGGCGATCGCTCGGAGCGTGGCCGACCTGGACCACAGCTACCTGGCCGTGCAGGGCCCTCCCGGCACGGGCAAGACCTACGTCGGCTCCCACGTCATCGCCCGCCTCGTCGCCGATCGCGGGTACCGCGTCGGGGTCGTGGCGCAGTCGCACGCGACCGTCGAGCACATGCTCGATCAGGTCATCGCGGCGGGGGTGCCGGCATCCCGAGTCGGGAAGGCTCCGAAGGACCCGGGCGTCTCGCACTCCTTCACCGTTCTGCCGAAGAACGGGATCGCGGCGTTCACCGGCGAGAACGCCGCGACCGGTTTCGTCGTCGGAGGGACCGCGTGGGACTTCAGCCACGAGACCCGGATCCCCCGCGGAAGTCTCGACCTGCTGGTGATCGATGAAGCGGGGCAGTTCTCGCTCGCGTCCACGATCGCGGTATCGCTCGCGGCGCGGCGCCTCCTTCTGCTGGGCGACCCCCAGCAGCTGCCGCAGGTCAGTCAGGGCACGCACCCCGAGCCCGTCGACACCTCGGCGCTCGGGTGGATCATCGACGGAGCCGAGGTGGTGCCCGAGGAGTTCGGCTACTTCCTCGCCCGCACGCGCCGCATGCACCCCGCCGTCGCCGAGCCGGTGTCGCGGCTGTCGTACGAGGGTCGCCTCGCCGCGCACCCCTCCACCGCTCTGCGCCGCCTCGACGGCGTCGAACCGGGGGTGCACGTGGTTCCGGTGCGCCACAGCGGGAATGCGACGTTCTCGAACGAAGAGGCGGCCGAGGTCGCCCGATTGGTCGCCGAGCTCGTCGGACGTGAGTGGACGGGAGCCGAGGGAGGGGCGGGCGATGCCGCCACCGTGCACGAACCTCGCGCGCTCCGGGCCGACGACATCATCGTCATCACCCCGTACAACGCCCAGCAGGTCGCCGTCGAGGAGGCGCTGGCCGCGGCCGGCTTCGCCGACGTCCCGGTCGGGACGGTCGATCGGTTCCAGGGGAAGGAGGCGGTCGTGGCGATCCTGACGCTCGCCGCCTCATCGGGGCGGGAGGCCCCTCGCGGGCTCGAGTTCCTCCTGCTGCGCAACCGCATCAACGTCGCGATTTCGCGGGCGATGCAGGCCGCCTACGTGGTGTACTCACCCGCTCTGCTCGACGACCTTCCGCGGACCCCCGAGGGGGTCGCGCGGCTCAGCGGTTTCGCGCGGTTGGTGGGCGCTCAGGCCGTGCCGTAGAGGCGGTCGCCCGCGTCTCCGAGGCCGGGCACGATGTAGCCCTTCTCGTTGAGGCGCTCGTCGACGGCGCCGAGCACGAGGGTCACGTCGTGTCCCTCGACCTGCTTCTCGATCGCCGCGACACCCTCGGGGGCGCCGAGCAGGCAGATCGCGGTGACGTCCTGCGCGCCGCGCGCGAAGAGGAAGTTGATGGCCGCGCCGAGCGAGCCGCCGGTGGCGAGCATCGGGTCGAGCACGAAGCACTGGCGGTCGCTGAGGTCGTCGGGAAGGCGCTCGGCGTAGGTCGTCGGCTCGAAGGTCTCTTCGTCGCGCACCATGCCGAGGAAGCCGACCTCGGCGGTGGGGAGGAGCTTCACCATGCCCTCGAGCATGCCGAGCCCGGCGCGCAGAATCGGGACGACGATCGGACGGGGCTCGCTGATCTTGACGCCCATGGTCGTGGTGACCGGGGTCTGGATCTCGATCGGGTCGACGCGCACGTTGCGGGTCGCCTCGTAGGCGAGGAGCGTCACGAGCTCCTCGGTGAGCTGGCGGAACACCGGCGACGACGTCTGCACGTCACGCAGCACCGTGAGCTTGTGGGTGATGAGCGGGTGGTCGGCGACGTGGACACGCATAGGCTCAAGGCTAACCGCTCCACCCGCAGACCACCGCCCGTCTTTCTCCGGAGATCCCGTGACGCCCACCGCCCACGACCTCACCGCGATGCGACGCGCCCTCGCCCTCGCCGACGCCGCGGCGGCCGGCGGCGACGTCCCCGTGGGCGCCGTTGTCGTGGATGCCGCCGGGCAGGTCATCGGTGAAGGGCGTAACCTGCGCGAGGTCACGGGCGATCCGACGGCTCACGCCGAGGTCGTCGCCCTGCGCGAAGCCGCCCGCCGCCTGGGCACGTGGCACCTGGCCGACTGCACCCTGGTCGTCACCCTCGAGCCATGCGTGATGTGCGCCGGTGCGATCCTCCAGGCGCGCATCGAGCGGGTCGTCTTCGGATCGTGGGATGCCAAGGCCGGAGCCGCCGGCTCCCTGTACGACGTCCTGCGCGACCGGCGGCTTCCGCATCGCGTCGAGGTCGTCGGCGGAGTCGAGGAGGAAGGGGCCTCGAACCGGCTGCGCGCGTTCTTCGAGGATCGCCGCTGACGACTCAGCGGGGGAGGAGCGGAAGCACCTCCGCGCCGATCTGATCGGCGTGATCGACGTCGCGGAGGTCCATCAGCTGGAAGTAGACCCGTTCGGCGCCCAGTGCGCGAAGCCGCTCGACCTTCTCGGCGACCTGTGCGGGCGTGCCGATGATGTTCGCTCCGTCGTCGAGCTGCTCGCGGGTGCGGCCGATCGCGTCGAGCCGGCGGTCGATCTCGGCGTCGTCCGCCCCGACGACGGTCGGAAGGGCCACCGAGAGCTTCAGCGTGCCCGGGTCACGATCGATCGTCTCGCACGCGGCGCGCACGACGGCGAACTTCTCGGCCACGACGTCCTCCGAGACGAATCCGATGTTGAACTCGGTGGCGTACCTCGCGGCCAGTGCGGGGGTGCGCTTCGGGCCGCCCCCGCCCACGATCACCGGAACCGGGGACTGCACCGGTTTCGGGAGCGCCGGCGCCTCGTCGAGGTCGTAGTGCTCGCCGTGGAACGTGAAGGTGTCGGCATCCGGGGTCGACCAGAGACCCGTCACGACCTGGAGCTGCTCTTCGAGCAGATCGAAGCGCTTGGGCGGGAACGGGATGCCGTAGGCGCGGTGCTCGCGCTCGAACCACCCCGTTCCGAGCCCCAGCTCGACGCGGCCGCCCGACATCGCGTCGACCTGGGCGACCTGGATCGCGAGGATCGCCGGGACCCGGTAGGTCACGGACGATACGAGGGTGCCCAGGCGGATCCGCGAGGTCTCGCGGGCGAGGCCGGCGAGCGTCGTCCACGCGTCGGTGGGGCCGGGGCGCGGATCTCCCTCGCCCATGCGCAGGTAGTGGTCGGATCGGAAGAACCCGTCGAGACCGTGCTCTTCGGCGGAGCGCGCGAAAGCGAGCTGGTCGTCGTAGGAGAAGCCCTGCTGGGGCTCGGTGAACAGGCAGTACTCCACGGGGACCTCCGGGGCGGGTCGGGGATGGGTCAGTCGGCCGAGCGCAGGATGATCGCCTCGGTCGGGGGCGCCGGGTCGGCGGGGCGACCGACGTAGCCGATGTGGGTCAGCAGCGCCTGGCGGAAGACCGCGGGGCGTTCGAGGTGCACGGAGTGTCCGGCGCCCTCGACGGGCACCTCGGCGACCTCACCGCCCTTCTCCGCGTAGGCCGAGAGCACATCGCGCGTCTGCGAGACCATCGGCTGCGCGGGTGCGACGTCGGCGCCGGGCCAGTCGGGGACCACGTCGAGCGCGCCGAGGTGGTTGACGTCCGAGAACGAGGTGTCCGAGACGATCGCGTCGGCGGTGCCGTAGATCCACAGGATCGGCGGCTTCTCAGCGAGGTCCACGATGCCCGAGACGTCGAAGTACTTCGGCGCGAGGGCGTTCAGCACTCCCGTCGTCCCGGGGGCGAAGCCCGGCCAGGTCGAGGTGGTGACCGAGTCGCCCGGGTAGTTGCCGGTGGCCGTGGATGTCGACAGCATCGCTTCGACCCAGACGTCCTCGTGCTCGCTCCGGTAGCCGTCGGCGACGTAGCTGCTGCGGAACACGGAGCGGGGAGAGGTGGGGGCCTCGTCGGTGGTGTCGTGGTCGATGAGGCGCTGGATAAAGTCGGGGTTCGCCGCGCCCGCGCCCGCGCCCGCGTCTTCGTCGCTCAGACGGGAGCCGTCGCGACGCGTGCCGCCGAACCCGTACGGCGAGATCGGCGACTGCAGGGTCAGTGACAGGACGGGGTGATCGAGCGCGTACTGCAGCACGACGGCTCCGCCCATCGACCAGCCGACGAGGTGGGCGGTGGAGATGCCGAGGGCCTCGAGCGTCGCGTGCAGGTCGTCGCTGAAATCGCGGACGCCGCGCGTGGCATCGATCGGGCTGTGCTCGGTGCGACCGAAGCCGCGCAGGTCGACCGCGATCACCCGTAGCTCGCTCGGCAGGTCCTGCATGATCTCCTGCCAGAACAGCGAGGAGGCGACGTTGCCGTGCACGAAGACCACCGTGTGCTCGGGAGAGGTGGAGGGGTCGTCACCGACGCGCTCGAGCACGTTCACACCCAGCCGGTCGGTCTCGACCAGGCGCGCGGTGATGCCGTCGAAGAGAGTCATCGCTAGTCCTCCGTGTCGCTCGCCGGTGCTCCGGCACACCGTTTTCCGACTCTAACGCGCGCCCCTATCGGTCGCACTCAGGCTTGCCCCCGCTATCGGCGACGGGTTCGTAAACTGTGCCGTATGACGGATGCCACGACCTCGCTGCCCCCGATCGCGATCCTCGGAGCCGGTTCCATGGGAGGAGCGATCCTCCGCGGCCTCGTCGCCGCGGGGCTGACCGAGGGCGGGGTGACGGCCACCAACCGCTCCGTCGCCAAGGCCGCCGAGCTCGCCGAGCTCGACGGGGTGACCAGTGTCGCGCTCGCGGTCAATCCCGCGGGCAACACCGACGCCGCGTCCGCCGCCGACATCGTGCTGGTGGGCGTGAAGCCCGCGATGGTGCCCGACCTGCTCGACGAGATCGCCCCGCACCTGCGACCCGGTGCGATCGTGGTGAGCCTGGCGGCGGGAGTCACCCTCGACACGTTCGCTGCTCACCTCGGCGAGGGCGTCTCCACCCTGCGCTCGATGCCGAACACCCCCTCGCTCGTCGGCCGGGGCGTGACGGGTCTCGCCGCCGGGTCCGCGGCGTCCGCCGACGACGTCGCGGTGGTCCGAGCCCTCTTCGAGACCGTGGGTTCGGTGCTCGAAGTCCCCGAGTCGCAGATCGACGCCCTCTCGACCATCTCGGGCTCCGGTCCCGCCTATGTCTTCCTGCTCGTCGAGGAGTTCACCAAGGCCGCCGTGCGGATGGGGTTCGACGATGATCAGGCGCGTCTGCTCGCGGAGCAGACCTTCATCGGAGCGACCGCGCTCATGGCATCCGCAGAGGTGGATCCCGCCGAGCTCCGCCGCCGCGTGACCAGCCCGAAGGGCACCACCGAGCGCGCCGTCGCCGTCCTGCAGGGCGCTCGTCTCGACGACACCTTCACCACCGCCGCCGAAGCAGCCCTCGCCCGGGCGAAAGAACTGGCCGCGGGCAACTGACCATGCGCCTGCGGTTCACCGGGACGATCTGGTACTGGCGCGGCCCCGCGCCGTTCCATTTCGTCTCGGTGCCCGCGGCGGAGGCGGCGATGATCGCCGAGGTCGCCACGGTCGTCACCTACGGGTGGGGGATGATCCCCGCATCCGTCACGATCGGCCGCACCACCGTGACCACCTCGCTCTGGCCGAAGGACGGCGGGTACGTGGTGCCGGTGAAGAAAGCACTGCAGGATGCCGAGGGCCTCGGTGTCGACGACGAGGTCGAGCTGACCCTGGACATCGACGCCTGAGCGCGTTGACTCAGCGGTCGAGCGAGGCGAAGCGCTCGATGTCGGAGTTCGTGCCCGACACGATGATGAGGTCGTGGTTGGTGACGACCGTGTTCGCCTCCGCGTAGCGGAACGGACGGCCCGGGCTCTTCACCCCGACCACCGTGACGTTGTACTTCGAGCGGACGCCCGACTCGTTCAGACCCACTCCGCGAACGAGCTTGGGCGGGTACATCTTGGCCAGCACGAAGTCGTCGTCGAAGCGGATGAAGTCGAGCATGCGGCCGCTCACGAGGTGGGCGACGCGTTCTCCGGCTTCGGCTTCGGGGTAGATCACGTGGTTCGCACCGACGCGGGCGAGGATCTTGCCGTGCGACTGCGACACGGCCTTCGCCCAGATCTGCGGCACCTTGAGGTCGACGAGGTTGGCCGTGATGAGAACCGACGCCTCGATGAGCGAGCCGACCGCGACGACGGCGACCTGGAAGTCCTGGGCGCCGATCTGGCGGAGGGCGTCGATGTTGCGGGCGTCGGCCTGCACGGCGTGCGTGACGCGCTCCGACCACTTCTGGACGAGCTCGAGGTTGCCGTCGACGGCGAGCACCTCGCGGTCGAGTCGGTCCAGTTCACCCGCGCACGCGGCGCCGAAGCGCCCGAGGCCGATCACCAGGACGGGGGCGTCACTGCGGATGCGTTCAACCAACGATGGGCCTTTCCACGGGGAGCGCGTACAGCTGCGACCGGGAGGACGCAGCCACTGCCGCAGCGAGTGTCACTGTACCAATGCGCCCCATGAACATCGTGGCGGCCATGACGTACTTGGCGGCTTCGGGAAGCTCGGCGGTGAGCCCCGTCGACAGGCCTACCGTGGCGAAGGCCGAGACGACGTCGAAGAGCACGTGTTCGATCGGAGCATCGGTGATCCGGCTGATGGTCACGGTCGAGATCGCGACGATCGTGGCCCCCCACGCGACGACGGAGAGCGCGACGCGCTGCACGTCGCTCGGGATGCGGCGGCCGAACGCCTGCACCGACGGGCGCCCCTTTGCCTCCGAGAACACGGCGAGGGCGAGGACCGCCAGCGTTGTGACCTTGATGCCGCCCGCGGTGGAGGCCGAACCGCCGCCGACGAACATGAGCATCGAACCGACGATGAGGGTGGCGCCGTTGAGATCGCCGATGTTGATGACGCTGAATCCGCCCGACCGTGTCATCGCCGAGAGGAAGAAGGCCTGGAACGTGGTGTCCCACGCATCCATGCTTCCGAATGTGAGGGGGTTGTCGTATTCCAACAGCAGAATGACGCCGGCACCGGCGAAGAACAGCACGACCGTGGTGATGATCGTGAGCTTCGCGTGCAGCGACCACAGGCGGAACCGCCAATAGTGGCGCCACAGCGTGAAGATGACCGGGAATCCGATCGAGCCGAGGAAGACCCCGGCCATCAGCACGGTGAGCAGGTAGTAGTCCTGCGCGAACGGCGTGAGGCCGTCAGCGTTGGGGACGAAGCCGGTGTTCGTGAACGCCATCGCCGCGTAGTACGGCGCCTCCCACAGGGCCACGAGCGGATTGATCCCGCCGATGATGAGCGAGGGGTAGATGAGGACGGTCAAGCCCGCCTCGATGACCAGGGTGGACAGGGCCACCGTCCGCAGCAGCTGGCCGACCTCGCCGAGCCGGACGGTCTGGCCCTCGTTCACCGGCCCGCCGTGGACCCGCAGGGGGTTGCTGTCGCCCGCGGCGATCAGCTTGGCGCGCAGCCCGAGGCGTTTCGAGATGACCAGGCCGAGGATCGAGGCGAGGGTCAGGACACCCAGGGCGCCGACGTTGACGCCGATGTAGGTGATGACGCGCCCCAAGGGCGAGAAGTCGGAGTACATGTTCAGCGTCGACAGGCCCGTCACGCAGATCGTGGACACCGCGGTGAACAGAGCGTCGGCGAAGGCGATGCGTTCGCCCGTCGCAGACGCCGCGGGCAGCGAGAACAGCGCGGTGAACAGCGCGATGAGCGTGACGAACACGAGCACCGCGAATCGCGCGGGTGAGGCGGTCGTCAGGTTGCGCAGACGATCCCATGCCTCGTAGGCGATGCGACGCAGTCGCACGGCCAGTCGAGCCTCGTTCGGCGTCGCCGCCATGCGCCGCTCCCTTCGGTGCCCGAACCCGAATCATGGTACTCGGGCCGGGGCGCCGCTAATCTGATGCCATGGCGGACATCTTCGACGTGATCGCTGACGGAACGCGTCGCGACATCCTTCAGCTGCTCCTCGACCGGGCGACCGGTGGCGAACGCGGAACGAGCGTGTCGCAGATCGTCGCAGCCCTCGGGGTGAGTCAACCCACCGTCTCCAAGCACCTCAAGGTGCTGCGCGAGGCGGAGCTCGTCTCGGTCCGCGAAGAGGGCCAGCACCGTTACTACAGCCTCGCGGTCGCGCCCCTCGACGAGGTCGACGACTGGCTCGTGCCGTTCTTCTCGATCGACGACGACACCGAGCCCGCGCTCCCCGAATCCGCGATGCACGCCGCCGAGGTGGTGGGGCGCGCCGCCGCATCGGTGAAGCACTCCTTCTCGACCGCGTTCCGCAAGCTCCCGGGGCGATGACGACGACGGATGCCGCGCATTTCCGGCATCCATGAATCATTCGTCACAGTGGGCACATAGGTTTACAGCCGTCCCGGCCAGACCCTAGAGTGTGCACAGCATCAGGAGGGTGAGTTCACCCGGAACGAGGGGTGAGCGATGGCCGAGCTGCCGGACGTGCGGTTCTTGACGGTCGCTGAGGTCGCAGAGCTCATGCGCGTGTCGAAGATGACGGTGTACCGTCTCGTGCACGCGGGAGAATTGCCGGCGGTGCGCTTCGGACGCAGTTACCGGGTGCCGGAATCGGCGGTCGCCGAAGCCGTGCAACGACCGGTGTCCGACGTCGGCTAGACTGATCCGAGGCTTTTTTCCAACGCCTGCTGTTCCCGGGGGCCGAAATCGGCACCCAGACCCCGACTTAGTGAGGTTTTCCGTGGGTTCTGTCATCAAGAAGCGCCGTAAGCGCATGGCGAAGAAGAAGCACCGCAAGCTGCTTCGCAAGACTCGTCACCAGCGCCGCAACAAGAAGTAAGCGGCCACCACACCGAGCGCCTGTCCGAATCGTGACGGGCGCTTCGTGTATCCGGCGCGACGATCTCGCGCCGCTGAACCGTATCGTCCGCCTTCCTCGGAGGAAAGCATGCAGTCCATCTCGGTCCACGATCTGCACGCGGGGCGCGAGCGCCCCCTGATCGACGTGCGCGAGGAGCACGAGTTCGCCGCAGGGCACGTTCCCGGCGCGGTGAACCTGCCGATGTCGACGATCGGCGAGCACCTCGACGAGCTCCCGGGTGAGCCCTTCGACGTCATCTGCCAGGCCGGCGGGCGCTCGGCGCGGGTCGTCGAGGCGCTCTCGGCGCGCGGCCACGACGCCACGAACGTCGAGGGCGGCACGGGCGACTGGATCGCCGCGGGATACGACGTCGAGTCCTGATCGGTCCGCGGACACACGCGCCGCACGCCGCGGCCCGTCGTTCCCCCGCCTCCTAGGATGGGGAGTGTGACGACCCTCACGCTGATCGGTAAGCCCGACTGCCACCTCTGCGACGTGGCGGAGCAGATCGTGGAGACCGTCGTCGCCGAGCTCCCCGAGGGTGCCGGTGACCGCGTCACCATCGAACAGGCCTCGATCGCCGCCGACGCCGCCCTCTACGAGAAGTGGTGGGAGAAGATCCCGGTCGTCCTCATCGACGGCGAACTGCACGCCCACTGGCGCGTGTCCGCCGACCGACTTCGCGCCGCTCTCCTCGCGGCAGACACCCAAGGAGCCTCCGCGTGAGCATCCGTCACATCGTTCTGTGGAAGCTGTCGGCCGACGACGCCGACACGCGTGCCCTGCACGCCGAGCAGATCGCCGAGCGCCTGCTCGCCCTCGCCCCCGTGATCGACGAGATCCAGCACATCGAGGTGGGGCGCAACATCGTGAACCCGCAGTCGAACTGGGACGTCGCTCTGGTCAGCGAGTTCGCCGACGTCGATGCGCTCGAGCGTTACCAGGTGCACCCCGCTCACCAGGAGGCTGCGGCGTTCGTCCGCTCCGTCGTGGCGGAGCGCTCTTCGGTCGACTACCCGTTCTGAGTCGCATGGGCTCCCGAGCCGCTTTTTGTCACCCGTTTATGATAACGGTTCTCATTATCGATAAGCTCTCGATCGGTTCACCTGAGCCCCCGACCGAGAAAGCTGTCCATGCCCGCACGCCTCCGTCGTCGACAGACGACTTCCCTGGCCGCCCTGTTGATCGCAGCGGCAACCCTCTCCACCGCCTGCAGCGCCCCGCCCGCAGCGCCGGCCGGCCCCACCGACGGGCGACGAACCCTCGCCGCCACTGCTCCCGGATGGGCATCAGCCGCCCCCGAGGTCGCCCTCGATGCACGCCTGTCGGCCACCGTCCTCCTCGCCGACTCGGCAACCCCCGCGGAGGTGAGCGCGGCGCGCTCGTGGCTCCAGGCCGTCGGGATCGATGTCGTCCGCGACCGCGAGAGCATCCGCGCGCTCTCGGTGACCGGGTCGGCATCGGCGTTCGCGTCGGCGTTCGACACCGCGTTCGGTCAGACGACCGTGGACGGGCGCGCGGCCGTCGCTCCCACCCGTGATCTGTCCGTCCCCCGCGAGGGAAGCGCCATCGAGTCCGTCGCCGGCCTCGTCGACACCGATGCCATGAACCCCAGCGTGGACCCCGCGCCCGTGCGAGGCGACGACTGCGCCGCGTACTGGGGGCAGACGCTCTCGTCGTCATGGCCCTCGTCGGTTCAGGTCGAGCATCGCTCCAACGCGCTGTGCGGGTACGGGCCCACGCAGCTCCGAGCCGTTCACCGACTCCCCGCCGACGCACGCGGCGCAGGCGCGACGGTGGCGATCGTCGGAGTCTTCGACGACGATACGGTCGCCGCCAACACCGACACGTATTTCGCCCGGGAAGGCCTGTCGACGCTGCGCGACGGCCAGTACACCCACCATGCGCCCGCGAATCCCAACGTCACCCGGTGCGGGGGTCCGTCGGCATGGACCGTCGAGCAGCACCTCGACGTGCAGGCGGTGCGCGCGATGGCGCCGGACGCCGACATCGTCTACTGGGGTGCCGATGACTGCCTCGCAGCGACGCTCTATCTGCGCGTCCTCGACGCGGTCGAAGCCCCCACCACCCCGAGTGTGGTGTCACTGTCATTCGGCGGCCCGGAGGAGCTCGACACCGACGCCGACCGCACTCTCCTGAATCGCGTCCTCGTCGAAGCCGCGTCCCGGGGAGTGTCGGTATTCGCCTCGAGCGGCAACGACGGCGATTACTCCCTCGCCGGCGACCACCACGACGAGACCGACGTGGCGACCCCGGCCTCGAGCCCGTACGTCACCGCGGTGGGCGGAGCCAGCATCGGCCTCGACGCCGACAACGGCATCGCCGTCGAGTCCGGATGGGAGGTGCAGACCCGCTTCGCGCAGAACGGGGGCATCATCCCGCCGGGCTTCCTCTACGGGGCCGGGGGCGGAGAGTCGGCCTTCTACCCGCGCCCCAGCTGGCAGAGCGACCGCATCGCCCACTCCGGATCGGGGCGTCTCGTCCCCGACGTCGCGTCGCTGGCCGACCCCAACACGGGCTTCACCGTGGCCGTTCCGCGCGACGGGGCGGTGTCGTACGAAGCTCACGGGGGGACGAGCCTGGCCACGCCGATGGTAGCGAGCATGGTGGCCATCGCGAAGGCGCGCACGGGGGTGAGAGTCGGCCTCGCCGCGCCCTTCCTCTACCGGCTGTCCGGCTCGAGCGCGATCCGTGACATCGTGCCCGCGTCCGCCGGTACCTGGTACCGCCGCGACAAGGGCACCGGTCAGCTCTGGCTCGAGACCCTCTACCTGTGGGATACGCGTCCGCAGTCCCTCCAATCGACCACCGGGTGGGACCCGGTGACCGGCGTCGGCATCCCGAACGGCGCAGACTTCCTCGACCGATTCGGAGCAGACCAGTGATCTCGCGTCCTCTTACCCGATTCGTCGCCCTCCTCGCCGGCGCGGTCGTGACGGCCGCCGTCGTCGCCGGGGCCGTCCCCGCGAACGCGGCAGCGACGATCCCCTCGACCTCGGCCTCCGGCATCCAGATGCTCGATGCCGACGGCGGCGAGCTCCAGCAGCCCGCCCCCCTGAGCGAATGGACAAGGGGAGCCACGGTCGAGGACTCTCTCGCTCAGACCGGCGATGTGCTCAAGCTCAACACCACCCGTTCAACGGGTCTGACCGCCCGAGCAGCTTCCGACGGCGCGCAGGCGACGATCGAGAGCGGACTGTTTCAGCTGCGTGATCGCGTCCCGATCGCCTTCACCGGGCTCCGCGCCAGCTGCGGGACGGATGGAAGCACGTCGGTGACGTTCGACACCCTGACCGTCGACGGCAAGAACGTCCTGAACGCGGCGAAGCTCTCGGCAGGGTACACCGTCGCTTTACCCACCTCAGACACGTGGGGCTCGACGCGACTCATCGTGGGGGAGCGCGCCGTCGACCGCGGTCGCGCCCAGGTGACGGCCCTGCGGATCGAGGCGGAAGCGGGCTGGTCCGAGATCTGGCGTGTACGTCTCGGCGTCGTCGCCTGTGCTCCGACGGTTCCGGCGTCGCCCGCCCTGGTCTCGGGAGTCACCGTCACGTCGCCCAGCGGTGCTGCCCTCATCCCGGGAGCCCCGCACCTGGAGGCCGAGGGGTCGGTCTCCGCGCAGACGGTGAGCGGAACCGCTCCCGCGTCGACGGGCTCGGATGTGTCCGTCGCGCATTCGGCGGACGGATCGAGCGCGGTCTCGGTGGGATCATTCCGTCAGGTGCCGGACACCTCGTCGGTGGGCGAGTACATGTGGTCGGCCCTGCGTGTCTACGGCCTGCGTCTCACCGTGGACGCCGACGGCTCATCACGCGTGACCTTCGCCGACACCGGATCCGCGGTCTTCGTCAACGGCATCTGGATCAACACGGGAACCGACCTCTACACGGGCGTGGATGCCACGGGCGCACCGCGCGTGCGCGTGCACCTGAACGAGCGCGTCGCGCAGAGCGACGGCAGCGTGGTGATCACCGCGCTGCGCTACGAAGACCTCACCGGGGCATACCCCGCGGTCAGCCTCGGGGTCGTGCGGTGGTCTGCCTCGGCGGGTGGATCCACCCCTACGCCCGAGCCGACGAAGACCACCGCGCCGCCGCTGCCCGCGCGATACGCCTTCGCGGTCGACGCCACCGGTCCCTCGGCGATCGCCCCGGCTTTCGTCGCGGCGCCCGGGGAGACGAAGATCGCGCATGTCGCATTCGGCGGCGCCGACGCGCAGACGGTGACCGACGGGTACGCCGGGCAGATCTCCGTCCGCGGCGTCGCGACCGCCAGCTCCGATGCGGCGGCCTCGGTCGGAGTGGACGACCTCGTCCTCTATCCCGGAACGGCGATGGAGGTGTCGCTGCGAAACGTGCGCCTCGAGGTCACGTCGGTCGGGACGACGCTGACCACCGGGGGTGGAACAGTGGCCGGGCAGGCGGTTCCGGCGGGGGCGGTGGCGGCCGGAACCCGCTTCGCCGTCGCGGGGCGCACGGCGGTGATCACGCTGAACACGCAATCGGTCGACGGGCAGGCGCAGACCGCCGTCGCCCTCGAGGTGGATGACCGTCGCGGCCTCGGCGCGTTCGTGCGGGTCGGCGTCGTCACGGCCGACGCTCCGCAGCAGTCGCCGGATCCGGGAGGCGGCACGTCGCCCGCCCTGCAGCCGCAGCCGTCGGGGGGCTCGTCTTCGGAACAGCTCTCCCCCGGTCCGATCGGCAGGGACGACGTGCGCGTCGCCGGCGGGGGCGCAGCATCGACGTCTGGTCCTCTGGCGAGAACCGGCGCGGATGTGTCGGCGCTCCCCGGGCTGATCGGCGCGGGTCTGTTCGCGGCGGTCGGCGGTGCCGTCCTGATCGTCTTCACCCGACGCCGTCGCACACGGCGCGAGTGAAGGGAGGGGCTCCGGGTGCGTCCCGGAGCCCCTGCCCACTCAGTGAATCGGGCGAACCGCGGCCGGCACGATCGCGAGAGCGAGACGCACGGGGTCACGGTCGCCGAGACGCTGCCCGGGCGCGTGCTCGACGACGACGCGACTGCCGTCGCTCGTGAGCACCGTCGAGCGGCGGACGCTGCCGAGGAAGGTCGACTCCTCGACCACTCCGTCGACGCCGGGGGAGTCGGGTCCGACGAGGAGGACGTTCTCGGGGCGCACGACGACCTCGCAGTGACCGTCGTGCGCGGACTCCGCGAGCGGGAGCTCCTGACCCCACACCTCGACGGTGAGGCCCTCGACGATTCCGGGTACGGCGCTCACCGGTCCGAGGACCTCGGCGACGGCGGTGTCCGCAATCCGGGAGTACACCTCGTCCGGGCAGCCCGCGGCGACGATGCGACCCTGGTCCATGACGACGAGGTGATCGGCGACCGCCGCGGCCTCGGCGGTGTCGCGCGTCGCCCAGAGCGTCGTGACGCCGCGCTCGCGGAGCTCCCGGACGAGTCGGTCTCGCGTCTCGGCGCGAGCCGTCGTGTGAAGGGCCGCGAGGGCGTCGTCGAGCACGAGGGCCCGCGGGTGAGAGGCGAGCGCGCGAGCGAGAGCCCACCGTTGCCGGTCGCCGTGCGACAGCCGGTGCACGCTCTTGTCCGCGGTGCCGAGTCCCACGAGGTCCAGCAGTCGATCGGCCTCGCCGTCGGGGTCGACGTCGCCGGCGTGCCGCGAGGCCGCGACGATCGCCGCCCGGACGCGTCCGAACCGCGCCACAGGGGTGCGGTCGCGGACCTCCGGAATGCGGGGTGCCGCGGCGCCCGAGCGTCCTTCGACGAGGACGGTGCCGGCATCCGGTCGTTCCGAACCGCTCACCACGCGCAGCAGGGTCGACGCTCCGCAGCCCGACGGACCGACGAGGGCGACGAGGGTGCCCGGAGCCACCTCGAGATCGATGTCGCGGAGGATCGGCACCCCGGCGCGCTCGCGCGTGACGTCGTGGAGGGCGATGGACCAGCCCGCGCGCGGTCGCTCCCCGGCGGGTGGGGGATCCACGGGGATGACGGCGACCATTCGCCCACGGTAGGAAGGACGCATGACGCACGAACGCCCGGGGGGTGAACCCCGGGCGTCGCTCACTCGAACCTTTTACGGGGCGAGACGGGTGGGACCGCGGAAGAGGAACGTGACCTCGCGGATCGACGACTCGCCGAGCATCAGCATCAGGATGCGCGCGAGCCCCATGCCGAACCCGCCGTGCGGCGGAGCGCCGAAGCGGAAGAAGTCGAGGTAGAAGTCGAGGTGCTCGGGGTCGAGACCCTTCTCTTTGGCCTGTTCGATCAGCACGTCCACGCGGTGCTCGCGCTGTGCGCCCGTGGTGATCTCGACGCCGTTGAAGAGCAGGTCGTACGACTTGGTGAGCCCGGTCTCTTCGTCGCGCATGTGGTAGAAAGCGCGGATCTCGGGGTGGTAGTCCGTGATGAAGACGAAGGGGTGGCCGAAGGTCTCGCGCACGTGCGCGGCGATCTGACGCTCGCCCTCGGGGTCGAGGTCGCCGTCGGTACGGGGGATGTCATACCCGCGGGCGGCGACGATCTCGCGGGCCTCGGCGAGCGGAATGCGCGGGAACGGAATCGCGGGCACCTCGACCTCGACGCCGAAGAGCTCGCGGATCTCGTCGCCGTGCTTGTCGGCGACCGCCTGGAACGCGGTGTGCAGCAGTTCCTCCTGCATGCGCGCCACGTCTTCGTGCGAATCGATCCAGCTGATCTCGGCGTCGATCGAAGTGAACTCGGTGGCGTGACGGCTGGTGAAGGAAGGGTCGGCGCGGAAGGCCGGGGCGATCTCGAAGATCTTGCCGAAGCCGGCGACCTGGGCCATCTGCTTGAAGAACTGCGGGCTCTGCGCGAGGTAGGCCGTCTTGTCCTCGAAGTAGGGCACCTCGAACAGCTCCGCGTTGGACTCCGAGGGGGATGCCATGAGCTTCGGGGAGTGCACCTCGATGTAGTCGCGCTCGACCCAGTAGGTGCGCATGGCGTGCTCGAGCGTGGTCTGCACGCGGAAGATGAGGTTGTTACGACGCTGGCGAAGGTCGATGAAGCGCCAGTCCATGCGCTTGTCGGGGCTGCTGTCGGCGGCGATGGGGGTCTCGGGGTTGGCCGCGGCCGCGATCTCGAGCTCGCCGACCTTGATCTCGACCCCGCCGAGCTTCACACGCTCGTCATGCTTGAGCTCGCCGCGCACGGTGAGGAACGTGCCCGTCGCGAGGGCGCCGATCGTCTCGGTGAGGGCGAGGGCGGCGGCATCCTGCTCCGTCTCTTCGGAGGGGCGGGTCGCCGGGTTCACGAGCTGAACGGCGCCGGTCTCGTCGCGGAGGACGACGAACTGCACCTTCTTCTGGTCGCGCACGGTTTCGACCCATCCCGACACCTCGACGGGGCCGGCGGGCAGGGACTTCAGCTGGTTGACCAGGACGCGTTCGCTCACGATCGACCAGTCTACGTGCGTGGTCCGCACCGAACCGGGCGCGAACCTACGATGGGGGCGTGACCTTCTCGATGCCGCCCGAGTCGTTCCGGACCCTGCGGCCGGAACCGACGGCGCGCAGGACCCGCGGATGGGATGTCGCCCTCACGATCGTGCTGCTCGTCCTGCTCCCCCTGCTGGCGCTCGCCGCGTCCTACGCCGGAGTGCTCCTCGTCTACGCCGCGGACGCGTGCGGGTCGGTCACCTGCGACACGGGACTGATGAACATCGGCTTCTGGACCGCGGTCGTCTCACCCTGGGTCGTGCTGATCATCGGTGTCGTCATCTCCATCATGCGACTCGTTCGTCACCGCCTCGCCTTCTGGGTTCCGCTCGTGACCGTCGTGACGATCGCCGCCGTGTGGTTCGTCGCGGCCGCGCTCGTCGGCGCGGGGGTCTCGGCATCCTGATCCGCTCGGGGGCAACCCCCAGCTAGGGCGAGGGTTCGCAACCTACCCTGAGAGCGGGCGTCCGCACCGGGCGGCCGATCACCGAGCGCGAAGGCACCCGATGACCGACACCACCCTCTCTCTCGCCCCGTTGCGGTCGACCTCCGGCTCCGGGGAGGGGCAGTCCTGGCTGACGTCGCTCGCGGACTGGACCGTCTCGCTCATGGAGATCATCGGGCCCATCGGGGCCGGTGTCGCGATCGCCCTCGAGAACCTCTTCCCCCCGCTTCCCAGCGAGGTCGTTCTGCCGATGGCCGGGCTCACCGCCAGTCGCGGCTCCTTCACGCTATTCGAGGCGCTGCTGTGGACGACGATCGGCTCGGTCGTCGGCGCGTTCATGCTCTACGGTCTCGGCCGCTGGCTCGGAGCGGCGCGGCTGCGCTCGTTCGCCGCGAAGATGCCGCTGCTGCACCCCGAAGACGTCGACCGGACGGTGGCGTGGTTCGAGCGCCACGGCGGCAAGGCCGTGTTCTTCGGGCGGATGATCCCCATCTTCCGCAGTCTCATCTCGATCCCCGCGGGGGTGTCGAAGATGCCGATGTGGCGCTTCGGTCTGCTCACCGGAGCGGGAAGCCTCATCTGGAACACGATCTTCGTGCTCTCGGGTTTCCTGCTGGGCGAGAACTGGCACATCGTCGAGGAGTACGCGTCGATCCTGCAGTACGTGGTCATCGCCGCGGTCGCGATCGGGCTCGCATGGTTCCTGTACTCGCGTGTCCGCTCGCTGCTCGCCTCCAAGCGCGCCGGCGATCGCGACGACGCTCCCGCCGCTCAGCACGACGCCTGAGCGTCGCTCGGTCGGTTATCTCCACGTCGAGGCAACCGGCATCCGGACTCAGTCAGACCACAGAACCCGCCCGTAGACTGGCGTCGTGCCCGCCGACCGCCTTCATCTCGTGCGCCACGGAGAGGTCCACAACCCCCGTCGCGTGCTCTACGGTCGGCTCCCCGGATTCGGCCTGAGCGTCGACGGTCGCCGCATGGCGCGTCAGGCGGCCGAGCACGTGAAGGGTCTCGACCGTCCGGTCTCGGCCCTGGTGGTCTCGCCCCTGCAGCGCACGCGCGAATCGGCGGAGCCGTTCGTGGAGTTGTTCGGCGCCGAGCCGTTCATCGACGACCGCGTCATCGAGCCGACCAACGTCTTCGAGGGGCGGCGCATGAAGCAGGCCCTGGCGAACCCGCTCAACTGGCGTCACCTGAGCCGGCCGGCCGTTCCGAGCTGGGGCGAGCCCTACGAGCGGATCGTCGCCCGCATGACGGCCGCGATGACCGACGCCTGGGACCGCGTCCCCTCGGGCGACGTGGTCGTCGTCTCGCACCAACTCCCCATCTGGGTGACTCACCTCGCCCTGTCCCAGCAACCCACCCGCCACGACCCCCGCAAGCGCCGTTGCGCGCTGTCGAGCGTGACGAGCTTCGAACGGCGAGACGGCGCCGACGGCTCGACGCGCTGGGTCGAGGTGGCGTACGCCGAGCCGGCGAGCACCGCCGGAGCCGTCGATGTAGGAGCCGTCTGATGCGCAGAATCCTCACCGCCGCGGGCTCGATCCTCGCCGCGGCGACCTTGGTCGCCGGGCTGTCGGCCTGCACCGCCGACCCCCTCGCCGACCAGTACCGGGCCGGCGACAACAAGGGCTACATCGCCGCCAACGGGTTCCAGACCGACGAGATCGCCCCCGAGAATCGCAAGGAGCCCGTCGACTTCGCGGGCACCCTCGACAACGGCTCCCCGGTGTCGAGCGCCGACTTCGCGGGCAAGGTGCTCGTCGTGAACTTCTGGTACGCCACGTGCGGCCCGTGCATCATCGAGGCCCCGCGCCTCGAGCAGGCCTACCAGACCTTCCAGGGTCAGGACGTTGCCTTCCTCGGCATCAATACGTACGACCAGCCGGCCACGGCCCTGTCGTTCGCGCGCGACCACGGGGTGTCGTACTCCAGCGCCATGGCGGTCGGGGACGCCCAGCTCAAGCTCGCCTTCACCGGTGCGACGCCGTTGAACGCGACCCCCACGACCCTCGTGCTCGACAAGCAGGGGCGCGTCGCCGCTCGCATCGTCGGCGAGCTGCCCGAGGCGTCGATCCTCGAGTCGATCGTGCGCACGCTGGTCGCGGAGAACGCGTGAACCCGGGCGCCCTCGTCTTCGACGGGGCGCTGTGGATCGCCGTTCCCATCGCCCTGGCCGCCGGCCTCATCTCCTTCCTGTCGCCGTGCGTGCTTCCGCTCGTGCCGGGGTACCTCGGCTACATCGGCGGAGCCGTGGCGCCGCGCGGGGGTTCGGCATCCGCCTCCGGCAAGGGCCGCCTGCTCGGCGGGACCCTGTTGTTCATCGCCGGGTTCACCCTCGTGTTCATGGCGATCAACGTCCTCGGAGGAGCGCTCGGCAGTTTCTTCATCGAGTACGCCGACCTCATCACCCGCGTCATGGGCGTCGTCATCATCATCATGGGACTGGTCTTCATCGGTCTCTTCGGTCTCGCTCAGCGGTCGGTGCGGATGCAGTCGCGCGGCAACCTCGGCCTCATCGGGGCCCCGCTGCTGGGCATCGCCCTCGGAATCGGGTGGACGCCGTGCATCGGCCCCACGCTGACCGCGATCATCTCGGTGTCCTACAACCTGGGCGACCCGGGCCGGGCCGCGCTCCTGGGCCTGGCGTACTCGCTGGGTCTCGGCATCCCGTTCCTGCTCCTCGCCCTCGGCTTCGGGTGGGCGACCAAGTCCGTCGCGTTCGTGCGCAAGCACATCCGCGTCGTGAACCTCATCGGAGGAGCGCTCCTGATCGTGCTCGGCCTGCTGATGGTGACCGGATTCTGGGGCCAGTGGATGTCGACCCTGCAGGGGGTGATCGGCAATGTCCAGCTCCCGCTCTGATCGTTCCGACCGAGGTAATACCGTGACCGACCCGCTGCGCCCCTCCGACCACGCCGACTCCACGGCGGACGACATCACGCAGCCGCGCCTCGGGGTGGTCGGCTGGTTGCGATGGGGCTGGCGGCAGCTGACCAGCATGCGCACCGCGCTGGTGCTCCTGCTGCTCCTCGCGATCGCCGCAGTCCCCGGCTCGCTCGTGCCCCAGCGCACCGCCGACCCCAACGGCGTCACGCAGTACTTCACCGACAACCCCGACCTCGCGCCGGTCCTCGACAAGCTCAGCCTGTTCGACGTCTACAGCTCGCCGTGGTTCTCGGCGATCTACCTCCTGCTGTTCATCTCGCTCATCGGGTGCGTCCTCCCGCGGACCACGCACCACTGGAAGGCCCTGCGCTCGCAGCCCCCGCGCACGCCCGCCCGGCTGTCTCGGCTGGACGACCACCGCACCCGCACCATCGAGGTGGACGGCGATGCGGATGCCGCGGCCGCCGCGGCCGTCGAGAGCGCCGCCGCCCACCTGCGCAAGAGCGGTTACCGCGTCGCGCGCTACGACTCGCGGGGCGCCTTCTCGGTCTCGGCGGAGCGCGGCTACCTCCGCGAGACCGGCAACCTGCTCTTCCACGGGGCGCTCGTCGGCGTGCTGATCGCCGTCGGCGTCGGTGGCGGCTTCACCTACACCGGCCAGCGGGTCCTCGTCGAAGGGCAGGCCTTCAGCAACAGCCTGCTCGACTACTCGTCGTTCAACCCCGGCCGCTTCGTGGGCGGCGACACCCTCACGCCGTACTCGATGACCCTCGAGAAGTTCGACGTCACGTACGTGCCGCCGGGACAACCCGGCTCGGGGCAGGCCGGCAACTTCGTCGCGCACGTGACCACCCAGGCCCCGGGCGCCGACCCGCAGGACGGCGAGGTGCGGGTGAACCACCCCCTCGACGTCCAGGGCGACCGCGTCTACCTTCTCGGCAACGGATACGCCCCGACCGTGACGATCCGCGATGCCCAGGGCAACGAGGTGTTCCACGACTCGGTCGCCTTCCTGCCGCAGGATGCCAACATGACCTCGCTCGGCGTCATCAAGGTCGCCGACGGGCTGCCGCAGCAGCTCGGGCTCCTCGGCTTCTTCTACCCGACGATGGACGTGCTCGACTCGGGCGCCCTCACCTCCACCTACGGTGCTCTCGAGTACCCCACGCTCACCCTTCGCGTGTACGAGGGCGACCTCGGCATCGATGACGGAACCCCGCGCTCGGTGTACACGCTCGATCCCTCGGGCATGACGCAGATCGCCGGCGGCGACAGCGGCACCCCGGCTCTGCAGTTGATGCCCGGTCAGACCGAGAACCTGCCGAACGGTCTGGGCACGATCACCTTCGAGAACGAGGCCCCGGCCGGTGCCGTCGGGTACGAGCAATCCGTCAAGCGTTTCGCCTCGCTGTCGATCCACCGCGACCTCGCCGGCCCCTGGGTGCTGGGCTTCGCCCTCCTCGCCCTGCTCGGCCTGCTCGCCGCGCTCTTCGTCCCCCGTCGCCGCATGTGGGTCAAGGCGATGCCGCGGACCGGCGCCGTCGAGATCGAGTACGCCGGCCTCGCCCGAGGCGAGGATCCGACCCTCGCGGCGGCCGTCGACCAGCTCGTCGACAAGCACAGCGCGACCCTTCCCACCCAGAGCCACCCCGACACCGGAAAAGTAGACTGACACCATGCCCGGAACCGACCCGCTTCTCCTCGACGAGATCTCCCTCCTCCTGGTGTGGACGGCGGTCGCCATCTACGTGCTGGCGTTCTTCGCCTACGCCATCGACCTGGCGCGACGCTCCGACCTCGCCCTGAAGGCGAAAGACGAGGTCGTCGCGCGCGAGCTCGTCACCGCGGGCGGCGGGGGAGTGATCGGCGGATCCGCGGGGTCGTCGGCATCCGGAACCGCTTCCGCCAAGCCGCGTTACCTCTGGGCCCGCCTCGGAACGGTGCTCACCGCGTTGGGCTTCGTGTTCCACCTGGTCGCCACGGTCCTGCGCGGCGTCGCCGCGGGGCGCGTGCCCTGGTCGAACATGTACGAGTTCGCGCTGACCGGTCTGCTGCTGATCATCGCGGTCTACCTCGTCGTGCTGACGCGTTTCGACCTGCGCTTCCTCGGATCGCTGATGACCGGCCTGGCCGTGCTGCTGCTCGGCGGGGCCACATTGGCCTTCCACGTCGAGGTCGTGCCGCTCGCCGACCCGCTGAAGTCGGTGTGGCTGGTCGTGCACGTGTTCGTCGCGAGCCTGGCGACGGCCTTGTTCGCTCTGGCCTTCGGGTTGTCGGTCGTTCAACTCATCCAGACGCGCCGCGAGCGCAAGCTCGCCGAGGCTCCCGCGGACGCCGCGACCACGCGGAGCTTCCTCCGCACGGTTCCGAACGCCGACGCGCTCGAGTCGCTCGCCTACCGCTTCGCGATCGTCGGGTTCATCTTCTGGACCTTCACCCTCATCGCCGGTTCCATCTGGGCGAACGACGCGTGGGGCCGCTTCTGGGGCTTCGACACCAAGGAAGTCTGGACCTTCGTCATCTGGGTGCTCTACGCCGGGTACATCCACGCCCGCGCGACCCGCGGCTGGCGCGGCACCCGCTCGGCATGGCTGTCGATCATCGGTTTCACCGCGGTGCTGTTCAACTTCACGATCGTCAACGTCTTCTTCAAGGGTCTGCATGCCTACAGCGGCTTGACCACCTGACAGAGGCCGCAGAGGAGGGTCCGTTCGGCGTGAGCCGGGCGGGCCCTTTCTGTTGTGGGAGATGGCTGCCGGGGCGCGGGCAGCGGCTGCCCGGCGTCGAGGAGACGACGCGGGGGCGGGCTTCGGTGCTCGGTGTCGAGCGGACGCCGCGGGGCGCGGGCGGATACGTCGTGCGCGGAGCCGTTACGGGGTGGGGCGTGCACAACGACGGGGCGTATGGCGAAACGCCGGGTACTGCGGCGGTGCTCGCGGTGTGTCGCCAAAAGTGCCCGCCGTTGTGCGCGGGTACGAGGAGGGCGACGGGATGCCGCGTGCTCGGGGCCCGACGAGACGTCACGACCCGGAGTGCCGGGGATTCGCGGCCCTCGGTGTGCACAACGGCGGGGCGTATCTCGACGCACCGGCCCGCGGGACGGTTCTCTCAGCGTGTCGGCCGATCGACCCGCCGTTGTGCCCGGGGCGTCACGGACCGGCGCCTTGCTGTTCCCCGACACAGGACGTGGACGTGCGCGACCGGGCTCGGGCGGGCGGGAGCGGACGGGCGCGAAGGCCGCCGCGCGGCCCGCGCCCGGGCGCGGGACTCAGGCCGCGATCGCGGCGGCGCGGGCCGACACCGTCCGGCGACGCACCACGACCAGCGTCGTCACGACGATCGACAGCACCGCCCAGACCACGAGTCCCGCCGCTCCCGCACCCACTCCGCCGGCCGCGGACAGTGCCCCGAGCATCGCCGTGTAGGCGGGCGAGGTCGGCAGCAGCGACGCGAAGGCCGCGAGGACCGGCGGCACCGTCGAGACGATGCTCGTCGCGAGCGCGAGGGCCCCGATGATCGCGGAGACCCATCGTCCGGCGCCCCCGAGGAGCGCGACGAGCGCCTGGTTCACGGCGGCGAAGGCGACCCCGGCGAGAAGGCAGATCATCGCGAACACGGCCCAGTCGCCCCAGGCGTAGTCGGATGCCACTTGCACCACGCTCGCGACCAGCAGTCCCTGCACCGCGCCGACGATCGCCGCCGGGGCGAAGCCGCGCAGGGCGACGAGGCCCGAGGGGCGGCGGCTGGTCAGGGAGCGGGCCGACACGGCCTGGAACACGACGAACGAGGCGAGGGCGCCGAACCACAGCACCGCCATGGCCAGCAGCGGGACTGCGGCGACGCCGAAGAGCGAGTCGCTGCCGCCCGTCGCAGAGACGGGGTCCGCGACGACGTCGGCGAGGTTCGTAGCCTGGGCGTCGGTGTAGGTGGGGAGCTTCGACACCGCGCTGTCCAGGCCATCCGCGAGAGATGTCGTGCCGGTCGCGACCTGGCTGACGCCGTCCGCGAGCTGGCCGGCCCCGGTCTCGGCGCCGGAGGCTCCGGATGCCACCTGCTCGGCGCCCGAGGCGAGAGCCGAGGCTCCCGTGCCGAACTGCCGCGCGCCGTCGGCGAGCTTCGTGGCTCCGCCGGCGATGCCGTCCATGCCGCCGGCGATGGTGGTGATGCCCTTCGCCGCGTCGTACCCGCCGTCGGCGAGCTTCTGGTTCGCCTCGGCGATGGCGCTGACCCCCGCGGGAAGCTTGGTGGCCTCGGCCGAGAGGCCGCCGATCTGCGTCACGGTCTCTTTCGCCTTCGGCAGGGCCGCGTTGGCGTTGTCCGATGCGGTGCGCAGAGCGGCGCACTGCTCGGGCGTGCCGGTGCACTCGTCGGCAGCCTTCTGCAGGGCGGCTGCGGCGTCGGTGAGTGCGGTGTTGATCTGCGGCGCCGCGTCCGACAGCTGTTGCGCGTCCTGGGCGAAGTTCGGCGGGATCTGTGCGGCGAGAGCGTTGATCTGCTTCGCCAGTTCGGCGTTGCCGTCGGCGAGCTTGGTGACGCCGGCCGCCGCCGAGCGTGTTCCGCCGGCGAGCGCTCCCGCGCCGCTCGAGAGCTGGTCGGCACCGCTGGCAAGCGGGCCGGCACCGGCGGCGAGCTTCGACGCGCCGTCGGCCAGGGCCGTGGCCCCGGACGAGAGCTGCCCGAGGCCGTCGCGCAGGCCGGCCGCTCCGGTGGACGCCTGCGATGCCCCGTCGGCGAGCTGGTGAGCCCCGCTCGCTGCGCTGCCGAGCTGGTCGCTCAGGGTGGTGAAACCGAGGAAGACGTTCTTCAGGTACTGCGACGACAGGGTGCTGCCGTAGACCTGGGAGGCGGTGGATGCCAGCGCCCCGGTGATCGCGCCGTCGACCACGCGGGCGTTGGGCGCCGTCTGCACGCCGATCGTCGCTTTCTCGGGAGTCTCGCCCGGTCGGGTCGAGAGCGAGGCTGCGGTGAAGTTCTCGGGGATCGTCACGACCGCGGTGTAGGTGCCGTCCTTGAGGCCGGCAGCGGCGTCCTCGTCGTTGGAGATGACCCAGTCGATGTTGCTCGGCTGGTCGTCGGCGCCTTTCACGAGACCGCCGGTGAGCTGTCGCCCGAGGGGGACGAGCTGGCCGTTGAGCTCTACGGCCTTGTCGTCGTTCACGATCGCGGCGGTGATGTTCTCGAGTCGATCGGTGGGCTTGTAGAGCGCACCGACCAGGATGCCGCCGATCACCGCCGGGAGCAGGAGGACGCCGATGAGCGTGAGCCAGGTGACGGGGCGGCGCGAGCGGGAGCGCTCGACGGGGAGAGTCATGCGAACACCTCGGAAAGATCGGCGAAGGTTTCGGGTTCGGGGCGATGCCGGCGCGGGGTCGGCAGCGACAGGGATGCCACGTCCGGACGCTGAGCGTCGGCCAGCAGGGCCAGCGCGCGGCGTTCGTCGCGGGCGGACACGATGAGCGTGAACGGCGACGAGTCGTCGCCGCTGCGCTCGCGCGCCTCGGTGCCGGCTCGGCGGAGCACCTCGGCCACGTCGTCGCTGGTGTCGTCGTCGAGGCGGTCGATGTCCGACACGAACACGACCCGGGTACCACGCGATGCGGCGCGTGCGACGTCTTCGGCGGCCTCGGCGGGATCGTCGAGCAGGGCGACGCCGACACGGGAGCGCACCGCTCCGGCGCGCTCGGGGATGAGGAGTCCGTCCACGCGCAGGCGCCCCTCGATCTGCGACAGGCGACCCGACAGCGCGAGAAGCAGGGCGCGCGTCGTGCGGGTCTCGCCGGTCACGAGCAGCGTTCCGCCGTACCCGAGGCGCAGCGACACCTCCGAGAACACGGGCTCCTCGGCATCCGAGGCTCCCACCGTGCGCAGATCGTCGGCGGCGATCGCGATCCCGGACTCGGTCGGCCAGTCGGCGAGGCGCACCTCGCGTTCGACCGCCTCGCCCTCGACGTCGAGCTTGGGAAGGATGCGGTCGAGCCAGCGGGGCATCCACCACGCCTTCGCCCCCAGCAGCGCGAGGATCGCGGGCACCAGGGTCATGCGCACGAGGAACGCGTCGACGGCGACGCCGACCGCGAGACCCAGGGCGATGGGCTTGAGGCTCGAGTCGCCCTCGGGCACGAACGCCACGAAGACGGCGAACATGATCACGGCGGCGGCGACGACCACGCGGGCGGATGCCGAGAAGCCGCTGCGGACGGCGCCGAGGGCCACCTCGCGGGGCGTGCGACCCTCGCGTTCGGCGTGCACGAAGTCTTCGCGCATGCGCGAGACGAGGAACACCTGGTAGTCCATGGCGAGGCCGAAGAGCACGCCCATCACGACGATGGGCATGAAGCTGATGATGGGGCCGACCTTGGCCACGTGCAGGGCGTCGGCGAACCAGCCCCACTCGAACACCGCGGCGACCACGCCGAACGAGGCGGCCACCGACAGCAGGTACCCGCCGGCGGCGGTCAAGGGCACCCAGATCGAGCGGAACACGATCATCAGCAGCACGAGCGAGAGGCCCACAACGAACAGGCCGAACGGCAGCAGGGCGGCGCCGAGCTGGTCGGAGATGTCGATCGTGACGGCGGTGTAGCCGGTGACGAGCAGGTGCACGCCGAACTGGTCGTAGAGGCGGGGCTCGGCCGCGCGGAGCTCGCGCACGAGGTCGGCGGTGCGCGGGTCGTCCGGCGCGGTCTCGGGCACGATCTGCACGATGCCGGTGTCGGCGGTGGCGTTCGGCGTCGCGAGGGCGACCTTTGCGACCCCCGGGATCTTCGCGATCTCGTCGCCGATACTCGTCATGAGATTCAGCGGGTCGTTCGAGGTGACGATCGTGCCCGTCATGATGAGGGGGCCGTTGGCGCCGGGACCGAAGTACTCGTCGGTCAGCTCGTAGGCGACGCGCGCCTCGTCGCCCGGGGGGAGTTGCCCGGCGTTCGGAAGGGTGAGCGCGAGGGACGCGGCCGGGATCGCGGTCACGCCCAGCAGGCCGATCACGGCGACGGAGGTGATGACCGGATGCCGGGTGACCAGGCCGACCCAGCGCTTGGCGGGCCCGTTGCGCTGGGCGCGGACGGCCGCGGTGGAGGCGCGGCGCACGCTTTCGGCGGCGGCCTCTTCCGCGGCCGCGGCGTCGTCTTCGGCGGTGGCCGTGCGGGAGCGCTTCTTCTGCTTCTTGTATCCCCAGCCGACGACGCGGTGCCCCGCGAATCCCAGGAACGCCGGGGTGAGCGTGAGCCCCACGCAGACCGCGATCGCCACGGCGACGGAGGCGGCGATACCCATGGTCGTCAGGAACGGGATGCCGGCGAAGCTCAGGCCGATGAGGGCGATGAGCACCGTGATGCCGGCGAACACGACCGCGGATCCGGCGGTACCGACGGCACGGGCGGTCGATTCCTCGGGGTCCATTCCCGCGCGCGTCTGGTCTTGATGTCGCGACACGATGAAGAGGGCGTAATCGATGCCGACCGCCAGGCCCAGCATCACCGCCAGCAGGGGAGTGGTCGACGACACGGTCGCGAAGCCCGTCGCGATGAAGATGAGCCCGATCGAGAGGGCGACGCCGAGGATCGCGGTGGCCAGCGGCATCCCGGCCACGAGGAAGGAACGGAACGTCACCATGAGCACGAGTGCGGCGATGAGGACGCCGAGCGCCTCGGTGAGTGAGGCGCCGGGGATCTCGGTGGCGAAGAGCTGTCCGCCCAGGATCGCCTGGGATCCGGAGGGCAGGGCGGTGCTGAGTGCCGTGGTGGCGTCGCGGAGGGCGTCCTTGGTGTCGGCGGGCACCGCCGTCGACTCCCCGGCGAACTGGATGCGCACGATCGCCGCGCGCCCGTCGTCGGAGATGCCGCCGGACACGCGGGTGTCGTAGGGGTCGGTGACGGCCTCGACGAAGTCGAGCGTGCCGATGTCGCCGGTCGTCTTCTGGATGGCGTCCTGGTAGCTCTGGTCGCGAACGCTCGCCCCGTCCGCGGAGACGACGATGATCTCGGCGCTCGCTCCACTCACCTGGGGGAAGGTGCGCCCGAGCATCTCGAGGCCGGCCTGCGACTCGGTGCCCGGGATCGAGAAGGTGTTGTCCGTCCCCTTCGCGAACACCGCGACTCCGCCGCCGGCGATCACGAGGATGAGGAGCCAGCCGGTCAGAACGCGCCAGGGGTGGCGGAACGACCAGCGACCCAGGGTGTAGAGAAATGTCGACACGGCTGCTCCCACGATCGGTGAACGAGTCGATACATCACCGTATCGGATACATCAATGTATCGTAGACCTCGAGGGTGCGACCGAAGCTGGACGTCCACCCAGAACAGGAGACGCGGATGACCGACACCGCACCCGCCCCCTCACGACGGCGCGAGAATACCCGGACGCGCCTCATGGACGCCGCCGCGGAGATGTTCGCCGAGGTCGGCATCGACGCGGCCTCGGTCGAGGCGATCTGCGACCGCGCCGGGTTCACGCGCGGCGCGTTCTATTCGAACTTCGCCTCGAAGGAAGAACTCTTCCTCGCCCTCTGCGCCCGCTCCGCCGAGACCACGATCGCCGCTGTCCGCGACCGGGTCACCTCGATCGAGGACCGCGGACTGGATGCCACGGGCGAAGTCCTCCATCTCGTCCAAGAAGTACTCGAGGTCGCGGGCGAGGACCGCCTCGACGTCCTCCTCGGCGCCGAGACGCGCGTGCAGGCCCTGCGCAACCCCGATTTCGCGGCGGCCTACCTCTCATCGAACGGCGCCCTGTGCGACAGCGTCACGCAGCTCGTGCGCGACATCGCCGACGCGCGGGGGCTGACTCTGCGACTGCCCGCGGACGCCGCGACGGAGCTTCTGCTGTCCGCCTGGATCTCGGCATCCGAGACCGCCGTCATGACGGGAACGTCACCCTCCGACGCGCGCGCTCAGCTGGGGGAGCGACTCGCTCAGATCGTGCGTCTCATCCTCGAGTGATCTCGAGAGCGGCGTAGCACCGCCGCAGCCGGTCCAGCCACCACTCCCGTCGATCGTCCGTCGCCGCCACCCGATCGAGGTCGGACGACGAGGGGCGGGGGCGCTCGAGCGGCAGCATTCCGCCGCGGGCCACGAGGGGGGACGCCACGACATCGACCGTGAACAGCGAGGCGGTACCGAGCCCGCAGTCGTAGTCGAGGTCGGGCAGCGCCGCCGCCAGCGCCACCCCCATCGACAGGCCGATCGAGGTGTCGAGGGCGCTGGAGACGACGGCGGGCAGCCCCGCCTGCGCGACGATCTCGCGCGCCGCGTGGACGCCGCCGAGGGGCTGAGCCTTGATGACGAGCAGATCGGCGGCACCCGCACGAGCTACCCGCAGGGGATCGGCGGCCTTGCGGACGCTCTCGTCGGCCGCGATCGGGATGTCGAGATAGTCGATCCGCTCGCGCAGCTCGGCGAGCTCTTCGATCTCGGCGCAGGGCTGCTCGATGTATTCGAGGTCGAACTCGGCGAGGGCGTGGACCGCTCGCTCGGCCTCGTCGACGTTCCACGCACCGTTCGCGTCGACGCGTACCCGTCCCTCGGGCCCCATCGCCTCGCGGACCGCTCGGACGCGCGCCACGTCGGCAGCGAGCGTCTGGCCCGCCTCGGCGACCTTGACCTTGACCGTGCGGCATCCGTCATACCGGGCGAGGATTCTCGGCACCTCGGATGCCGCGACCGCGGGCATCGTGGCATTGACGGCGACGCGGTCGCGCACGGCCGGCGGTGACGGACGCCACCCGAAGTCGATGGCCCCGGCGAGCCAGGTCGCGGCTTCCGCATCGGCGTACTCGACGAACGGCGAGAACTCCGTCCACCCCTCGGGGCCCTCGAACACGAGCGCCTCTCGTTTCTCGATCCCCCGGAAGCGGGCGGCGAGCGGGAGGGAGACGACGCGCGCCGAGTCGAGGATCTCGGCGAGCGAGGGGAGGGCGACGGTGCTCATGCCCTCATCCTGCCGCTCAGCGCGGCCCGCCGCCGCCGAACCCGCCGAGCCAGAACGTCTGACGTTCGACGGTGTAGGAGGAGAGGTCGGGGGTGGACTCGAGCGACTCCTTCGCCGCCTCACACTGCTCGTGGGTGCGTCGCGGGCCGAACACGTAATCGCGCAGTCGCGCGAGCTTCGACATCTTCTTCGTCATGCTGACTCCGATCGTCGGGGCCGTCCCACGCTACGCGGCACCGAGCGGAGAATCCACCCGCCCGGGTGTCGGAGGGCGGGCATAGGCTGACGCCATGCTCTTCGATACCCCCGTCCGGCTCGGCGTGCAGATCCAGCCGCAGCACGTGCAGTACTCCGACATCCGCGACGCCGTCCTCCGTCTCGAAGAGATGGGCGTCGACGTCCTGTTCAACTGGGACCACTTCTATCCCCTCTACGGTGACCCCGAAGGCGAGCACTTCGAGTCGTGGACCATGCTCTCCGCCTGGGCCGAGCAGACCGAGCGCGTCGAGTTCGGCGCCCTCGTCAACTGCAACAGCTACCGCAATCCCGACCTGCAGGCGGACATGGCCCGCACCGTCGACCACATCAGCAAGAAGGGCGGCGACACGGGTCGCTTCATCTTCGGCACGGGATCGGGATGGTTCCAGCGCGATTACGACGAGTACGGCTACGACTTCGGCACCGCCGGTTCGCGGCTCAACGCTCTGGCGACCGATCTCGACCGGGTCGTCGCGCGCTGGGGCAAGCTCAACCCGGCGCCCACCCGCAAGATCCCCGTCATGATCGGCGGCAAGGGGGAGCAGAAGACCCTGCGCATCGTCGCTCGTCACGCCGACATCTGGCACAGCTTCGTCACCCCCGACGAACTGCCGCACAAGTTTGGTGTGATCGAGAAGTGGGCCGAGGCGGAGCAGCGCGACCTGTCGGGCCTCGTCGTCTCGAACGAGTTGAAGGACCGCGACGAAGACGTCGCCGACGCCCTCTACGACGCCGGCACGCGCCTCTTCACGCTCGGCTTCTCAGGTCCCGAGTGGGACTACTCGCTCGTCGAGCGCTGGCTGCGGTGGCGCGACAGCAAGAACGCGTGAACGGTGCGGCGCCCCGAGAATCTCGGGGCGCCGCCCCCCGTCATGGCTTGAACTGCGCGCCGCCAGACGTCCCCGTCCAGGTCTTCGCTGCCTCGCCCTTGTAGAACGCGGTCTCGCTCTGGTGGTTCATCGACCGCCGCGCGTCCTCGGACTGGTCGTGTGCGGGCGCCCCGAGAAAGTACTCGCGGATGCGGCCCAGGATCGACACTTTCTTCGTCATGCTGACTCCGATCGTCGGGGTCGTCCAAGCTACGGGGCATGGCGGCGGTCGTCCACCGCCTTCATGCCTGCCCTCGCGGCGACCCCCGCGCGTAGGCTGAACGGGTGACCGTCTCCGAGCTCTTCGATCCCGCGGAATGGACCCTGGCGCCCGGCGCCGAGGACTACACCGACATCACCGCCCACGTCACGCACGACGGTCGGGTCGCGCGTATCGCCTTCGATCGTCCCGAGGTGCGGAACGCGTTCCGCCCGCACACGGTCGATGAGCTGTACCGCGCCCTCGACATCGCGCGCCAGGATCACCGCATCGGCGTCGTCTTGCTCACCGGCAACGGCCCGAGCCCCAAGGACGGCGGCTGGGCGTTCTGCTCCGGCGGCGACCAGCGCATCCGCGGTCGCGACGGCTACAAGTACTCCGAAGACGAGACGACCGTGCACGACCCCGGTCGCGCGGGTCGCCTGCACATCCTCGAGGTGCAGCGGTTGATCCGGTTCATGCCGAAGGTCGTCATCGCGGTCGTCCCCGGGTGGGCGGCGGGCGGCGGGCACTCGCTCAACGTCGTGTGCGATCTCTCCATCGCGAGCGCCGAACACGGTCGTTTCAAGCAGACGGATGCCGACGTCGGCTCGTTCGACGCCGGGTACGGTTCCGCATACTTCGCGCGCCAGATCGGCCAGAAGTTCGCGCGCGAGATCTTCTTCCTCGCCGAGGAGTACTCCGCCGAGCGCGCGTATGAGATGGGCGCGGTCAACCGCGTCGTGCCGCACACCGAGCTCGAGCGCGACGCCCTCGCGATGGCGCGCACGATCCTGACGAAGTCGCCGACCGCGATCCGCATGCTCAAGTACGCCTTCAACGCCGTCGATGACGGTCTCGTCGGCCAGCAGCTGTTCGCCGGCGAGGCGACGCGCCTCGCCTACGGCACCGACGAAGCGGCCGAGGGGCGCGACTCGTTCCTCGAGAAGCGCGACCCCGACTGGTCCGACGTCCCGTGGCACTACTGATCTCCGGAATCCCGTCGTGAGGCTCGAGCCGGCGGCATCCGACGATCCGCGCGACGTGCTGCGCGCTCTGCGGGCGGCCGTCCTCGGCGCCGGTCCCGCCGTGGCGCTCGGCGGCTCAGACCTCGCCGGTGAGGTCCCCCCGGGGACGGCGGCGGTGGTCACGACCTCGGGGTCTACGGGTGTGCCCAAGTCGGTCGTGATCAGCCGCAACGCCCTCATCGCGAGTGCGTACGCCACGGCGGCGCGTATCGGCGAGGGCGCGTGGCTCCTCGCGGTCCCCGCCACCTACGTCGCCGGGGTGCAGGTGATCGTGCGGGCACTCCTGGCCGATCGAGAGCCCGCCGTCGTCGCGGGTCCGTTCCGCGCCGAGCCGTTCGCCGCGGCGGCCCTCGGTATGGCGTCGCACGTCGGCGGTGCCCGCGTCCCGAGCTACACCTCGCTCGTCCCCGCGCAGCTGCAGAGACTTCTGGATGCCGCCGAGCACGACGCCACCGTGGCGCAGGCCCTGCGTTCGTTCGAGGCCATCCTGATCGGAGGGCAAGCTCTGGCGCCGGCGGTGCGAGAGCGAGCGGAGGCGGCGGGAGCGCGGATCGTGCGCACCTACGGCTCGAGCGAAACCAGCGGTGGGTGCGTCTACGACGGCGTCCCGCTCGACGGCGTGGGCGTCGCGATCGTCGACGGCGAGGTGCGCCTGTCGGGACCGACGCTCGCCGAGGGCTACCTCGGCGATCCCGAGCGCACGGCATCCGTCTTCCCCCTCGACGCTGTCGGCACCCGGTGGTACCGCACGGGCGACGGGGGAGAGGTCGTCGATGGCGTGCTCAACGTCATCGGTCGCCTCGACAACGTCATCGTCTCGGGAGGGGTGAACGTCTCGCTCGACCGGGTCGAAGCGGCCGTGCGCGGCATCCCAGGCTTGGAATCCGCCGTCGTCGTGCCGATCCCGGACACGGACTGGGGCCAGGGGTCCGCCGTGGTGGTGCCGGGAGTCGATCCGTCCCGAGAGCGCGAGGTGCTCGCCGCGGTGCGCGAGGTCGTCGGTGCGGCGGTCGGGGCCCCGGCACGACCGGCCCGCGTGATCGCGATCGCCGAGGTGCCCACCCTGCGCTCGGGCAAACCAGATCGGGCGACGCTGCGTCGACTCGTCGGCGAGGGCTCGCCGGACCCGCGGGATTAGACTGACCCCTCGTGGCAGCACAGTCTCGCAAGCGTCCGAACACCGCCAAGAAGCGTCATCCGGGCGGCAACCCGCAGAAGGCGAAGAGCGGTGCCCCGCAGGCGGCCACGCCCGCCACCGCGCGGGACTGGATCGCCGCCGCGCGCCTGCGCACACTGCCACTCGCCATCACTCCCGTGCTCATCGGCACGGGAGCCGCGACCCTGGTGGACGACCAGCTGCATTGGGTGATCGCCCTCGCGTGCCTCGCCGTCGCGTTCGCGCTGCAGATCGGCGTCAACTACGCCAACGACTACTCCGACGGCATCCGCGGCACCGATGACGTGCGCGTCGGCCCGGGTCGCCTCACCGGCGGGAAGAAGGCGAAGCCGCGGACCGTGCTGATCGTCGCGCTGTCGTTCTTCGCTCTCGCCGCGGTGATCGGGCTCGCCCTGGTGATCCGCACGGGGCAGTGGTGGCTTCTCCTCGTCGGCGCCGTGTGCATCGTCGCGGCCTGGTTCTACACCGGCGGCAAGCGTCCCTACGGCTACAACGCGATGGGCGAGATCTTCGTCTTCGTGTTCTTCGGCCTGGTCGCGACCCTCGGCACGACCTGGCTGCAGGTGCTGTCCCTGCCGCAAGAGGCGTGGTTCGGGGCGGTCGCCGCGGGGCTCCTCGCCTGCGCGGTGCTGCTGGCGAACAATCTGCGCGACATCGACCAGGACCGTCTCGCGGGAAAGCGCACCCTCTCGGTTCTCATCGGCCGTCGCGCGACCCAGGTTCTGTTCTCGGTCTTCGTGCTCGCACCCTTCGCGATCGCCGCGTTCCTCGCCCTGGTCTACCCGGTGGCCTGGCTCGAGGGGATCCCGCTGCTCGGCGGGCTCGCCGCGATCCTCATCGTGTGGACCTACCGCGCCCCGCGCGAGCTGATCACCGCGCTCCAGGTCACGAGCTTCACCTCGGTGGCGTACGGCGCGGTCCTCTTCGGCGCGTTCGCGGTCTGACCCGCGCTCGGGCTCAGGCGCGCGGAGCCTCGGGCTCCGCGTCCGGACCGTCGGTGCGCGTGGCATCCACCACCGCATCCTCGGCGTCGGCGTCGGTCTCGGCACCCGTCCGGCGACCGGTCGTCGCGCGCTGCGCGCGACGCTCGGCGAGGCCGCCGGTGACCTTGTCGAGCGGGCGGCGCAAGAACAGTGTCGACAGGCTCAGCCCGATGAGGGCGGCGAAGATCGCTGCGAGCCACGGCAGCTCCTGGAAAACCGGGAACAGCAGCAGGATGCCGAGGGGCACGAGGAAGGCGAGCAGACGCAGCACCGTGTAGACGAGGGCCGAACGTGCACGCATGCCCCCAGTCTACGGCGGGCACCCACGGCCCCGATCCGGGTCGTTCGACGGCGGAAGACCGTGCGCCCACTCCGGGCCGCTGTCCAGCCGACGCACGTAGAATCAGGTCATGGCACGGTTGCTTCTCATCCTGGCGCTCGTGGCGACCGTCTTCTGGGTCTACACGATCGTGGACTGCGCCGTGCAGAGCCCCTCTCGTCACCGCGGCGTCAACAAGCCCGCGTGGATGGCGATCGTGATCCTTCTGCCCGTGCTCGGCGGCATCCTGTGGTTCGCCATCGGCCGCGGGCGCGCCACGCAGACGGTCGTTCGACGGGCTCCCGACGACGACCCCGAGTTCCTCGGCCGCATGACCGCCTCGGCGCGCGCCGACCAGGACGAGCGGATCCGTCGCCTCGAAGAAGAGCTGGCGCAGCTCGACTCCGAGGCCGAAGATCCCCAGCTTCCTCAGAAGACGACCGATCCGGGCGACACCCCCGGCAAGGGCGACGACGACACCCGCGACCAGCGCGGCGCCGTCGGCTGACCCGTGGTCGACACCGCGCGTACCGCCGCGCCCGCCACCGACGCGGCCGCGGCCCTGCTGGCCGGGCTCGTCTCTCGCGGCGTGCGGCACCTCGTCGTGAGCCCGGGGTCGCGCTCCCAGGCGCTGGCCCTCGTCGCCGCCGAGCTCGAACGGGCGGGGCTCATCCATCTGCACGTGCGCATCGACGAGCGCGTCGCGGGCTTCACGGCCCTCGGGATCGGACGCGAGACCGGGATGCCGGCGGCCGTCGTCTGCACGTCGGGCACCGCCGTCGCGAACCTCGTGCCGGCCGCGCTCGAGGCGCATCACGCGGGCGTTCCCCTTCTCCTCCTCACCGCCGATCGCCCTCCGGAACTGCGCGGGGTGGGCGCCAACCAGACCACCCGGCAGCCGGGGCTGTTCCGGTCCGCCGTCCGGCTCGAAGCCGACCTCGCGGTTCCGGAGGCGACCGATGACGACGCCACCGGCGAACAGACCGCGGAGCTCGACGCGGTGGCCGCCGCAGCGCTCGCGGCCGCCCTCGGCGAGGGTGCCCGCGCGGCAGGGCCTGTGCACCTGAACGTTCCGTTCCGGGAGCCGCTCGCGGGCGCCGCACCCGTGTGGCTCGTTGAGCGGGCGGCATCCGGTGCCGTTCCCGCCGAAGAGAACAGCGACGGCTCCGGGGCGCTCTACCAGGGCGGCGGGGGCATCGGCGAGGCCGACGTGGCACCTGTCGCCGAGGCGGCGCACGTGGTCGACCCCGGTCCGCGGACGGTGGTGGTCGCGGGCGCGGATGCCGGGGATGCGGCGGAGCAGTTCGCCCACGACGGCTGCTTCCCCCTGGTGGCCGAGATCGTCAGCGGCGCGCGCTTCGGCCGCCAGATCGTGCACGGCTACCGCGCCCTGCTGAGCGACCCCGAGCTCGGCGGCCGCATCGAGCGCGTCGTCGTGTTCGGTCGCCCGACGCTCAGTCGAGAGGTCACCCGCCTGCTCATGCGCGATGACGTCGAGGTCCTCGCCGTCCGCGGGCCGGGCGAGCCCGTGAACCTGAACGGCTCGACGCTGGCGGTCGACGCGGTGCGAGTCGGCTCGGGAGCCGCTGACCGCGCGTGGCTCGGAGACTGGATGCGCGCCTCGCGCGCCGCCGCCGTCGACCTCTCGCCCCCGGCCCCCGACGCCGACGGACTCGCCTCCGCCGTGCCACACGAACGACTCGGCGCGATCAACGCCGAGGTCGAGGTCATGCGTGCACCCCTGGATCGCGCCGCCCTCGTCGACGCGATGTGGCGCGCGAGCTGGCCCCACGACCGACTCGTCTTCGGGTCCTCGCGCATCGTGCGCGTCGCCGACGAATTGCTGGGCGGCAAGAAGGTCGCCGTGCACTCGAACCGCGGCCTTGCGGGCATCGACGGAACGATCGCCACGGCCACGGGTGTCGCGCTCGCCAGCCAGGTCGACGAACGGCCCGGCGTGACGCGTCTGCTCCTGGGCGATCTCGCGTTCCTGCACGACATGGGTGCGTTGCTCCTTCCCCCCGGCGAGATCGTGCCCCGCTTGCAGGTCGTGGTCGGAAACGACGGCGGGGGTACGATCTTCGACGGTCTCGAGGTCGCCTCGGTCGCCGGTGACGACGCGATGTCGCGCGTGCAGTACACCCCGCAGACGGCCCGGCTCGAGCAGCTCGCTCTCGCGTTCGGGTGGGAGTACCACCGGTGCACCACGCGTGTCGCCCTCGACCAGGTGCTCACCGCTCCCACCGGCGGTCGGCAGCTGATCGAAGTGCCCCTTCCGCGCTGACCGAGCGGCATCCGTTCCCGCGGCTCGGCATCGTCGTCAACGGGTGGCGGAGATTCCGGATGCCACGGCACGATGTCGGGATGAGCACGAGCAGCAGATGGTCCACGCCCGCCGCCGACGCCCTGCGCGTGAAGCCCGGATTCCGTCTCGCCGACATCGATCCGCGATCCACGCCCGGCTACGACGGCGACAAGACCGACGGTCGCGCCGACCTCGAGGCGGGCCGTGCGCCGCTGGAGGGGCTGCAGGAACGCCTCTTCGCGCAGAGCGTCGCGGGCACGGCGACGGGCTCGGTGCTGCTCGTGCTGCAGGCGATGGACACCGCGGGCAAGGGCGGGATCGTCCGGCACGTCGTGGGTGCCGTCGACCCGCAGGGCGTCGAACTCGCCTCGTTCAAGAAGCCCACCGCCGAGGAGCTCGAGCACGACTTCCTCTGGCGCATCGAGAAGCGTCTGCCCGACGCGGGGCGCCTCGGCGTCTTCGATCGCTCGCACTACGAGGACGTCCTCATCGGTCGGGTGCGCGAGCTCGCGCCGCACGATGAGATCGAGCGCCGCTACGGCGCGATCGTCTCGTTCGAGGCGCAGGCCGCCGAGATGGGCATCCGCGTGGTGAAGGTCATGCTGCACATCTCGAAGGACGAGCAGCGGGAACGCCTCGGTGAGCGGCTCGAACGACCCGACAAGCACTGGAAGTACAACCCCTCCGACGTGGACGAGCGTGAGCTCTGGAACGCCTACATGGACGCGTACCAGGTCGCGATCGAGCGCACGTCGACGCCCGTCGCGCCGTGGCACGTCGTCCCGGCCGACCGCAAGTGGTACGCGCGTCTCGCCGTGCAGCAGCTGCTCATCGACGCCCTCGAAGACATCGATCCGCGGTGGCCCGCGGCTGACTACGACGTCGAGGTCGAGAAGGACCGACTCGCGAACTCCTGAGTCAGGCCAGCGCCTCGACGATCGGGCGGAATTTCACGCGCGTCTCGAGCAGCTCGGACTCCGGGACGCTGTCGGCGACGATGCCCGCGCCGGCGTAGGCGGTGATCGGCGCGGTCGGCGACGAGGGGGCGGCACGGTCGATCTGCGCGCACCGCAGGGCGATGGCCCACTCGCCGTCGCCCGAGGCGGCCGTCCATCCGACCGCGCCGGCGTACCGCCCGCGGTCGAAGGGCTCGAGACGACGAATGACATCCATCGCCGCGGCGGTGGGGGTCCCCGCGACCGCGGCCGTCGGATGCAGCACCGAGATCAGGTCGAGTGAGGACGCGTCCTCGCTCAGCTCGCCCTCGACGTCGGTGGCCAGGTGCCAGACGTTCGGCAGCTTCAGGGTGAAGGGCTCGTCCGCGGCGGCGAGCGCCGAGGTGTGGGGCCCGAGGGCCTTGAGCACGCTCTGCACGGCGAACCGGTGTTCGTCCTGGTCTTTCGTGCTCCGGGTGAGACCGATGGATGCCGCGACATCGGCGTCGGCGTCACCGCCGCGCGCGACGGTACCGGCGAGGACGCGAGCGGTCACCGTTCCGCCGGAGACGGTCACGAGGGTCTCGGGGCTCGCGCCGATGAGTCCGTCGACCGCGAAGACCCAGCAGTCGGGGTACCCCTCGAGCAGGGATCGGACGAGGCGCCGCAGGTCGGATCCGGCGGGGACGGTGCCCGTGATGTCGCGGGCGAGGACGACCTTGCCCACCTCGCGGCGGCCGATGGCCTCAATGGCCTGGCGGACGGCATCCTGATACTTCTCCGCCGTCTGCCGACCGGGACCGAGCGTCGCGGACCAGTGCGGACCGAAGGGGGAGCGGGGTGGGAGCTCGGGTTCGGGCCCGTCGGGGGTGTCGTCGAAGGCGAGGCGGGTGACCCACGCACGGCCGCTGTGGCGACCGACGATCATGCCGGGCACGCGCAGGACGTTCTCGCGCTCCGAGTCCGGATCGAACACGAACGACCCGAATGCCACGAGGCCCGTGCCCGGCAGCTGCACGGGGTCGTCGATCTCGGCGGCGGCGGCGATCGCGCGCCAGCGCTCCGAGATGGTGGCGTCGCCCGGCTGCTCTCCGGCGTACCGCAGCGTCAGCAGGTCGCCGAAGGCCGCGAGCGACTCTCCACGGCGGCTCCAGAACAGGGGGTCGTACGGGGTCGTGTAGGCGAGGACATCGTCCATCGGGGGCAGCTCGCGCGTGACCACGCGCAGGCGCGGCACGACGTCTTCCGCGGGTTCGAGCACGTCTTTCAGCGTAGACCCGCGGGCGGCAGCGCGGCGGGACGGGTGACCGGGATGCTTCGGCGTCGAGCGAGACGGGGGTGGCCGAGCACGTTTTAGACTCCGAACATGGATCCTCGACCCGCCCCCGGCACCCGGCTGATGTTCGAGTGGCGCAAGTGGGACGGCTCCCCGCACTGGGTGCAGGACAGCGTCTACCTCGGATCCGACGAGTGGGGCGAGTGGTTCGGCCAGCAGGTGGGGTGGCGCAGCGCGAGACCGGGCGCCGAGTTCGTCTGCCGACAGCCGAACGTGACGCTGGTGCCGGCGACGGGGGACTGGGCCTTCACCCACAACGCCGATCCGCACCCGGTCGCGGTGTACATCGACCTGGCGTGGGACGTCCGCTGGCACGACGACGGCGTGCCCCGCGGCATCGACATGGACCTCGACGTCGTGCGGCGCACCGACGAGCGCGGCACCTGGGTCGACGATCGCGACGAGTGGGACGAGCACCGCGTGCAGTACGGCTACCCGGCCGAGATCGTCGAGCACCTCGAGGCCACGGCCCTCGACCTCGAGCGCCGCGTGCTCGCGCGGGAGGCGCCGTTCTCGGACGCGGTGACCGGCCCCTGGCTCGAACGCCTCGCGTCGATGGCAACCCCCGACGACCGCCCCGCGGCACGCGCCTAGACTCGACGGGTGAGCAGCGACCCCAACCGCGCCGATCTCGGCAAAGACCCGAAGCGCGTCAGCGGCATGTTCGACCAGGTCGCCGCGGCCTACGACCGCACGAACTCCGTGCTCAGTCTCGGCAACGACCGCTTCTGGCGCGTCGCGACGCTGCGCGCGGTCGCTCCGCAGCGCGGGGAGCGCATCCTCGACCTCGCCGCCGGCACCGGCACCTCGTCGATGGCGTTCGTGCCGAGCGGGGCCCACGTGGTCGCCGCCGACTTCTCGCGCGGCATGATCGAGGAGGGACGCCGCCGTCACGGCGACGTGCCGAACCTCGAGTTCGTGCAGGCCGACGCCACCGACCTGCCTTTCGCCGACGGCGAGTTCGACGCCGTGACGATGTCGTTCGGTCTGCGCAACGTCATCGACCCGCGTCGGGCCCTCCGTGAACTCCGCCGCGTGACCCGCCCCGGCGGGCGCATCGTGGTGTGCGAGTTCTCGCACCCGCCGTCCCGCGCGTTCAACGGTCTCTACCGCTTCTATAACGACCGGGTCCTCCCGATCGTCGCGAAGGCCGTCAGCTCGAACGCCGAGGCCTACGACTACCTCAACGAGTCGATCCGCGACTGGCCCGACCAGCCCACTCTCGCCGGATGGATGAGGGATGCCGGATGGGATGACGTGGCCTACCGCAACCTCACCTTCGGCATCGTCGCGCTGCACCGCGGCATCCGTCCCGCTTCTTAACCCCTGTCAACCGTCGAGATACCGTCGGCGGGCCCTCAGCGCGCCAGGATAGGCTGAAACCGTGACCCCGAGACCGCCCGCGGCCGGCACCCGCCTGTCGGGCAAGCTGGGCCTGAGTGACCGCATCTTCGCAGGCCTGCGTTCGCGCACCCTCCTCTCCACCGTCGAGGCGGGCCTCGCCCGCGTCGAGACAGAGCTCGAGGGCGAGGTGCGAAGCGCCGACAAGCTCGCCGACGTCACCGCCCGCTACCTCTACGAGGCCGGCGGCAAGCGTGTGCGACCCATGCTCGCCATCCTCACCGCGCAGCTCGGTCAGGGCACCACGAAAGAGGTCGTCGAGGTCGCCACCGCCCTCGAGCTGACCCATCTCGGCTCGCTGTACCACGACGACGTCATGGACGGCGCCGACAAGCGCCGCGGCGTCCCGAGCGCGCAGACGGTGTGGGGCAACAACATCGCCATCCTCACCGGCGACCTGCTCTTCGCCCGCGCGAGCCAGCTCATGGCCCGCCGCGGTGAGCGCGCGATCCAGCTGCAGGCCGACACCTTCGAGCGCCTCGTGCTCGGGCAGATGCACGAGACCGTGGGCCCGCAGGAGGGCGACGAGCCCGTCGACTTCTACCTCAAGGTGCTCGCCGACAAGACCGGTTCGCTCATCGCCGCGGCCGCGCAGTCGGGTGTCATCTACTCGGGTGCACCCGAGGAGTTCGAGCAGCCCATGGTCGTGTTCGGAGAGAAGGCCGGAGTCGCCTTCCAGTTGCTCGACGACGTGATCGACCTGTCGCCGGATCCCTCCGAGACCGGCAAGGTCCCCGGAACCGACCTGCGCGCCGGTGTTCCGACCATGCCGTACCTGCTGCTCGGGCACCGCTCCGACGCGGCATCCGCCGATCTCCGCGCCCGCATCGACGAAGGTCAGCAGCGCATCGCCGCCGGCGCCGACCCGTCGGTGCTCGACGGACCGCTCGCCGAACTGCGCGAGCACGACACCACGCACGAGACCCTGCGCCTCGCGCACCAGTGGTCGCAAGAGGCGATCGACGCCCTCGCGCCGCTGCCCGACGGCGCCGTGCGCGAAGCGTTGACCCGCTTCGCCCGCGCCGTGGCCGACCGCTCGGCCTGACCCTTTCCCCACCCCCCCCCGATCGCGATCGAGAGGAACCCATGACGAAGCTGCGCCTCGCCATCGTCGGAGCCGGCCCCGCCGGCATCTACGCCGCCGACATCCTGCTGAAGTCCGAGCGTCAGTTCGACGTCTCCATCGACCTGTTCGAGCAGCTCCCGGCGCCCTACGGCCTGGTCCGCTACGGCGTCGCCCCCGACCACCCGCGCATCAAGGGCGTCGTCACGGCGCTGCGCGAAGTGCTCGACCGCGGCGACATCCGCATCTTCGGCAATGTGCGCTTCGGCGAGGACATCACCCTCGACGACCTGAAGAAGCACTACAACGCCGTCATCTTCTCGACCGGTGCGATCCGCGACGCCGACCTCGACATCCCCGGCATCGATGCGGAGGGGTCCTACGGCGCCGCCGACTTCGTCAGCTGGTTCGACGGTCACCCCGACGTGCCGCGCGAGTGGCCTCTCGAGGCCGAGTCGGTCGCCGTGATCGGCAACGGCAACGTGGCCCTCGACGTGACCCGCATGCTGGCCAAGCACGCCGACGACCTGCTGCCCACCGAGGTACCCGACAACGTGTACCAGGGGCTCAAGGCCTCTCCGGTCACCGACGTCCACGTCTTCGGTCGTCGTGGTCCCGCCCAGGTGAAGTTCACCCCGCTGGAGCTCCGCGAGCTCGGCGAGCTGCGCGACGTCGACATGGTCGTCTACGACGAGGACTTCGACTATGACGAGGCCTCGAAGACCGCGATCGAGACCAACAAGCAGGTCAAGGTCATCGACCGCGTGCTGCAGCAGTGGCGCACCCGCCCGGGCGTGAACAACGCCGGGGGCGAGGCGTCGCGCCGCCTGCACCTCCACTTCTGGGCGAAGCCCGTCGAGGTCGTCACCGACGACGAGGGCCGGGTGGCCGCCTTCCGCTACGAGCGCACGAAGCCCGACGCCGAGGGCGGGGTCGTCGGCACCGGCGAGATCCGCGAGGTCCCCATCCAGGCGCTGTACCGCGCGGTCGGCTACTTCGGCTCGCCCCTGAAGGACGTCCCCTTCGACGAGCAGCACGGCGTCATCCCCAACCACGAGGGTCAGGTGCTCTCGGCCGACTCGAACTCCCGACTGCCCGGCGTCTACGCCACCGGCTGGATCAAGCGCGGTCCCGTCGGCCTCATCGGGCACACCAAGTCGGATGCCATGGAGACGGTGCGCCACGTCATCAATGACCAGGCGGAGTGGTGGCGGCCCGAGCACCCCGAGGAAGAGGCCATCCCGGCCCTGCTCGAGGAGCGCGGCGTGCGCTGGACCGACCTCGACGGCTGGCACCGCCTCGACGAGCACGAGGTCGCGCTCGGCGCTCCGCACGAGCGCGCGCGCATCAAGGTCGTACCCCGCGACGAGATGATCAAGATCTCGCGCGGCGAGTAGCCCTCCCCGCTGAAGAGCCGCCCCGTCATCGCGACGCGGGCGGCTCTTCTCGAAAACGCCCGTCGTAGGCTGGGGCGATGGGGGAGTGGCGACCGGACGTCCTCGGCGACGGGTTCGAGCAGCAGACGCTGCCTCTCGGCGACGACGCCGAGGGCGAGGTCGTCGCGACGCTGATCCGCTCCCGACCGCACCCCGGCGCGCGCCTCTTCGGCGACCTGCGCGACACCGACGTCCTCTACGTGCACGGCTGGTCGGACTACTTCTTCCAGACCGACCTCGCGCGCTTCTTCACCGACCGCGGGGCGCGCTTCTACGCCCTCGACCTGCGCAAGTACGGTCGGAGTCTGCGACCCGGGCAGGCCCCGGGATACATCGCGGCACTCGACGTCTACGACGCCGACATCGGGGCGGCCCTGGACGCCATGGCCACGAAACGAGAGAACCGACGCCTGCTTCTGCTCGGCCACAGCACGGGAGGTCTCACCCTCACGCTCTGGGCCGCGCGGCATCCGGGTGTCGCCGACGCCCTCGTGCTGAACAGCCCGTGGCTCGAACTGCAGCTCGGTCCGCTCGGACGTCAGGCCCTGGCGCCGATCGTCAACGCGCGCGCCCGCTTCGACCCCCTCGGCACGCATCCGGTGGTCGACCTCGGCTTCTACACGCGGGCCCAGCGCGATCTGGGCACTTTGCCCGACAGCCCCGAGGGGTGGCGACCCGCGCAGGGTTTTCCGACCCACCCCGGGTGGCTCGCCGCGATCATCGCGGGGCACGCGCGGGTGGCATCCGGGGTCGACGTCGGCTGCCCGGCGCTCGTGCTGCTGTCGGCGAGGTCCACGCCGGCGCTCACCTGGAACGACGCGATGCGCGAGACCGACTCGGTGCTCGTGGTCGACGACATCGCCCGTTCGGCGACCCGCATCGCGCGCACCGTCACCATCGCCCGGATCGATGGGGCGCTGCACGACGTGTTCTTATCCGCCCCGGATGCCAGGGCTCGGGCCTTCGACGCACTCGCGGCCTGGACGAGGGGTCTAGCGTAGAACGCGTTCGAAGGAGCTCCATGACCGCCACCGCCGCGACCGAGCGCTACCGCGCCGCCCGTGACCACCTTCTCGCCGTCCGCACCGATCCCGCCGCCGCCGCGGACTTCGTCTGGCCGAGCTTCGAGGGGGCGTTCAACTGGGCGATCGACTGGTTCGACCCGATGGCCCGCGGCAACGACGGCACGGCGCTGATCGTCGTCGACGATGACGGAACGCACCACGAGCGCACGTTCGACGAGCTCGCGCGGCGCTCCGACCAGGTCGCCGCGTGGCTAGAGACGCGGGGCGTCCGCCGCGGCGAGACCGTGCTGCTCATGCTCGACAACCAGGTGGAGCTGTGGGAAGCCATGCTCGGCATCATGAAGCTCGGCGGCGTCATCGCCCCGACCACCACGGCGCTCGGCTCGGTCGACCTCGCCGACCGCATCGAGCGCGCCGAGATCCGCCACGTCGTCGTCGGAGCGGCGGATGCCGCCAAGTTCGACGACCTGCCGGAGGGTCTCGGTCGCATCGTCGTCGGTGGCGAGCACACGGGATGGGCGACCTACTCGGACGCCTTCGCCGTCGAGGCGGAGCCCGCGCGGCATCCGGGGACCACCGCCGACGAGCGTCTGCTGCTGTACTTCACCTCGGGCACGACCTCGAAGCCCAAGCTCGTCGAGCACACGCACTCGTCGTACCCGGTGGGTCACCTCAGCACGATGTACTGGCTCGGGCTGCAGCCCGGCGACGTGCACCTCGCGATCAGCTCGCCCGGGTGGGCCAAGCACGCGTGGAGCCTGTTCTTCGCGCCGTGGATCGCCGGGGCGACCGTGCTCGCTCTGAACTATTCGCGCTTCTCGGCCGAGCGCCTGCTCACCGAGCTCGAGAACGACCGTGTGACGACCTTCTGCGCGCCGCCGACGGTGTGGCGCATGCTCATCCAGGCCGATCTGACCGGGCGCCGCGGGTCGCTGCGCGAGGTCGTGTCGGCGGGTGAGCCGCTCAATCCCGAGGTCATCGCCTCGGTGCAGCGCGCGTGGGGCCTCGACATCCGCGACGGGTACGGGCAGACCGAGATGACCGCGGTCGTCGCCAACACCCCGGGCGCCGACCTCGTTCCGGGCTCGATGGGGCGGCCGCTGCCCGGGTGCCCGGTCGTGCTCGTCGACCCGGTGACGGGCGAGCGCGCCGACGAGGGCGAGATCTGCATCGACCTCACCGAGCGGCCCGTCAACCTCATGACGGGGTACGTGGGCGACCCCGAGCGCAACGCCGAGGCGTTCGCCGACGGGCTCTTCCACACCGGCGATGTGGCGCGCCGCGATGAGACGGGCAGCATCACCTACATCGGCCGTACCGACGACGTCTTCAAGGCCTCGGACTACAAGATCAGCCCGTTCGAGCTCGAGAGCGTGCTGATCGAGCACCCGGCGGTCATGGAGGCCGCGGTCGTGCCCGCACCAGACGAGCTGCGCCTCGCGGTGCCGAAGGCCTACATCGTGCTCGCCGGCGGGCAGGAGGCGGGCGAAAAGGTCGCCCTCGACATCCTGCGCTTCGCGCGCGAGCGGCTCGCCCCGTTCCAGCGGGTGCGCCGCGTCGAGTTCTTCGAGCTGCCCAAGACGATCTCGGGCAAGATCCGCCGCGTCGAACTGCGCCAGCGCGAAGAGGCGGTGTTCCGCGGAGAGATCGACTGCGTCGAGTGGACGGATGCCGCGCTGCGGGGCGATCGCTGACGCGCAAGCCCCTCGCGGCGTCCGTCGTCGCGTGTGAGCATCGATCCATGGAAAAGGATCAGAAGCAGCCGTTCGAGAACCCTTCCGTCGACGACGACAGCGACATGCCCTCGCGGATGGAAGAACGCAACATCGGTCGCGAGACCGAGCGCGAGATCACCCAGATGATCAACGGCATCGAGGGCTGACAGAGCCCCCGCGACTCACACCGGCTCGGTCGTGCGGATGAGCCCGCAGTTCACGCACGACCACGCGACGAGGAACCGCTCGTCGTCGAGGATCTCGAAGCGCAGGGGGTCGCCGCACGTCGGGCACGTGAGCGGGCTGAGGGGCTGTTCCATCGGGCTCTCCGCGCTCACCGTGCGAAGGTCACGTGCACGACACCGGACTCGGCGACCTCCGAGGTGACGGTGTAGACCTCGTCGAGGCCCCGCAGGTCGTCCCAGAGGCGGCCGCCGCGGCCGAGGATCACGGGGCGGACGGCCACGTGCAGACGGTCGACGAGACCCGCGGCCAGCGCGGACCGCACCGTCGACAGCCCACCGCCGACCCTCACGTCGGCGCCGTTCGCGAGATCGGTGGCCCGGGCCACGGCATCCGCGATGCTCTCCGACGAGAACTCGAACCGGGTGCCGTTGGCGAAGGAGAGGGGTTCGCGCTCGCGGTGCGTGAGCACGATCACCGGCACCTCGAACGGTGGTTCCTCACCCCACCAGCCGCGCCAGTCCGGATCGTCGGGAAAGGAGTGCAGACCGAACATCGCCGCGCCCATCACCTCGGCGCCGATGCCCTCGAAGTACGCGGCCGCGTACCGGTCGTCCACGCCGGTCGTGCCCGCCCCCGACGTGTCGCGGAAGACGCGCTCGCGGAAGGTCTTCGTCGCCATGTAGTCGGCGACGAGCCGGCCCCAGTCCTCGCCCATGGGATTCTCGGGCGTGGGGTCGGCGGGCATCGCCACGCCATCGAGCGAGATGTTCAGATCGACGCGGACGGCCATGGGAGCAGTCTCTCGCAGGCTGCCCCTCAGAGGAAAGTCGCGATGATGTAGGTGAGCACAACCGCGACGGATGCCCCAAGTGCTATACCGGCCGCGGCCCGCGCGAGTGCTCGACGGTGTCGTGTAGCCGTGACACGGGAGGAGTAGCCCAGAGTCAGAGCCGCACCGACTATTCCCGCCGCCGCGCACATCACCCCGACCATCCACGCGCTGACCGCGGGCAACCCTTCGATCTGCGGCTGGGACGCGAACTGCGCTCCGACCCAGAGGCCCACCGCACCGAACATTGCCCCAGCAAGCGACAATCCGGCCCCCCACAGCATATGGCGCAAGCAGATGGGGGAGCGTTGAGGCGGAGAGACGACCACCCGAGGGTCAGCGGTAGTTCGTGAACTGCAGGTCGACGTCGAGGTCGGCCGCCTTGAGCAGGCGCTGCACTTCCTGCAGGTCGTCGCGCGACTTCGACTGCACGCGCAGTTCGTCGCCCTGGATCTGCGACTTGACGCCCTTGGGGCCCTCGTCGCGGATGATCTTGTTCACCTTCTTGGCGTTCTCCTGCGAGATGCCCTCTTTGAGGGTGGAGGTGATGCGGTACTCCTTGCCGCTCTGCACGGGCTCGCCCGTCTCGAGGCTCTTCAGCGAGATACCGCGCTTGATCAACTTGGTCTGGAAGACGTCGAGCACGGCGTTGGCGCGCTCCTCGGAGTTCGCCTTGATGACGATCGAATCGCCGCTCCAAGCGATGGACGCGTCGGTGCCCTTGAAGTCGTAGCGCTGCTCGACCTCTTTGTGCGCCTGGTTGAGCGCGTTGTCGGCTTCCTGCCGGTCGATCTTGGAGACGATGTCGAACGAAGAATCAGCCATGGTTCAAATCTACCGGGGGATGCGCCGGAGCGCCCGAGGATCGCGGGCGGCCCCGCAGGAGCGGCGCGCTCGTAGACTCGGATGCCATGCGAGCACTCACCGAAGAAGAGGTGCGGGCTGCGTTCGTGAACGCGGCCCCCGAGGAGCTGCGAGTGGTCGAGCTCCCGCACGACTTCCTGCTGACCGACTGGGACCACCTCGACTTCTTGGCATGGCGTGACCCGCGCACCCGCGGTCGCGGCTACATCGTCACCGAGCGGGACGGCGAGCCCACCGCGATCGTGCTGCGCGCGGCCGAGGGGCAGTCTCGCGCGCGGTCGGCGATGTGCAACCTCTGCCACACGATGCAGCCGGGCGATCAGGTGTCGCTGTTCACCGCCCGCAAAGCGGGCACCGCGGGCGAGCACGGCGACACCGTGGGCACTTACATCTGCGCCGACATGTCGTGTCACGAGACGGTGCGCCTGGCCGCCCCGCTCGCTCCGAGCGAGATCCGCGCGAGCGTCGACCGCAAGATCGACGGCACCAAGCGCCGCACCGAAGACTTCGTCTCCCGCGTGCTCGACGCCGCCGAGGTGTCGCGGTGACCGGTCGGGTCGTCGTCATCGGCGACGCGCTGATCGACGAGATTCGCGACGAGGCCGGTGTCCGCGAGTTCGTCGGGGGAGCGGGACTGAATGTGGCCGTGGGTCTCTCTCGGCTGGGGGTGCCGGCATCCCTCATCGCCATGGTCGGAGACGACGACGCGGGGGAGCAGATCCGCGCCTTCCTCGACGAGCACGATGTCGACCTGCTCGCCAGCCCCGCGGAGCACGGGTCGTCGCGCGCCGTGAGCACGCGCTCGCTGCAGGGTGAGCCCGTCTACGTCTTCAACGAGGCCGCCCAGAACCGTCGCGTCGCCTACGGTGACGCCGAGCGTGTGGCGATCGCCGACGCCCCCATGGTCGTGGTCAGCTGTTTCCCCTTCGACGACGCTCAGCAGACCGACCTGCTCATCGAGGCCACGGCCTCCGCCTCGACCCCGCTCGCGATCGACCCGAACCCGCGCAGCGGAATGCTCCGCGATCGGGCCGAGTTCGTGCGCGGGTTCGAGAAAGCGGCGTCCGGCGCCCTGCTCGTGAAGGTCGGTGAGGACGACGCGCAGCTGCTCTACGGGACGCCGCTCGACGAGCTCCGCACGAAGCTCGGGGGCCTCGGCGTGGGGGCCGTGCTCGCGACCTACGGCGCCGGCGGGGCAGCGATCGACGCGGGGGAGACGACCGTCTCGCGAGGGATCTCCGATCTTCCCGGGCGCATCGTCGACACGATGGGCGGCGGCGACGCCGTGCTCGCCACCACCGCCGCGCTCGTCCGAGACCGACTCCCCGCGGACGCGGAGGAGTGGGATGCCGTGCTCTCGCGCGCCATGGATGTCGCTGCCGCGACCTGTCGCCACGAGGGTGCTCTGCTGCGTACGCCCGAGTGAGGGCGTCGATGGTTTCGAGCATCCCCCGGGGGATAGTAGAGTGGTCTATCGCGCCTCCGGTCGACTGATAAAGCCGGACGGGTGCGCACCTGGCGAGTTACCCAAGCGGCCAAAGGGATCTGACTGTAAATCAGACTGCATTGCATTCGGGGGTTCGAATCCCTCACTCGCCACCACGAAGAGGGCACCCAGACCGGGTGCCCTCTTTTGGTTGTCGGACGCCGCCCCACGCCGGGCCGCCGCAGTGCGGACGCTCCGTGGGCGCGATAGCAACAACGTGCGGTGTCGCGCGCGATTCCCTGCGCACCTTGGCGGAGTCGCGCCGCGCGCGTGAGTGACGCTTTCATGTGCCAATCGGTTGCTCTCTTTTGCGCTCTGCGTCGAGACCCAGCGGGCCGGTGTGGCGACGAAAAGCGCACAATTCAGCTACCAAAATGCGATCTTGTTGCATTCTTGCCGGATCCTGCTACCTTCCGAAAGAACCGTAGCGAACGCTATGGTTTAACGGAAGCGAGGTGTCATGGACACGAAAACCGGGGGGAAGTCTCCCGTGGGGGTCGTCGAACTCGACGACGCGGAGATGATGATGATTTCGGGGGGCACCACGGTTCCCTGCGGAATCGGCGGGGCCATTGTCGCGAGCATCAACTGGTGCACGAACGACACGGTGCTGTGGGGCTCGTGCCGACTCGGTACGCGCGGATGCTGCTGAAGGGGGCGGACCGATGACTGCAACCGCATTTTCCGTGGGGATCGTCGATCTCGAGGAGCTCGACGACGGGACGTTGAACAAGATCGCGGGTGGTGCCCAGGGCAGCAATGTCGTGGGCACCTTCGGGTGCTGCTGGTGCCAGCCGTGGTACTCGAGCTGGACCGTGTGCGGGCTCGCCTGCGACGGTCGCTGTTGATCGCGCCGGTCTGAACGGGGTGGTGGGGGACCCGAGGTTCCCCACCGCCTCGGCGGGAGAAACGACGATGACGGACAGCACCGGGGGGACATGCATGAACAGGCGATGCGAGTGGCAGATGGCCGCGAACATGAGCGAGCGTGACGTGGCGGCGGGGGGCCCCACGTCTATCGACGCGGAAGTGGGGAGTGCCGAGTACGCGAGATGGCGAACTCTTCCGGCGATGAAGCGCGACGAAGCGCACGCTCTCGAGCCGCTCGGGATATCCGTCGCGCGTCTTCGCGAGTTGCTCGGGGAGACGAGAGAATCCCTGCGGGATCGGCTGCCTCGCGCGGCGCCGGATTGGGTGGACTACTTCTTCTCCGCGCTGGACGACGGGCGAGAGTCCCACGGGGGGCATCTTCACGGACTGGGACTGATGGGTTACCTCGAGCCCGTCCTGCACGGTGCCCAGCGTCGGCTCCGTACTCAGCTGCAGGAGCACCTCAGCGGCGCGAGCGCCGCGGAGCGTGCGCGTCACGTTGCCCTTGCGGAATCGTGCGTCGACTCGTTACCGCTCGACTCCCTCGGGCAGGCGGCGTCGCGAGTGGCGATTCTCGAGATGCACCGGATGAAAGAGCGCGACGAACTCGTCGGCGATACGCCGGAAGCCCGTTTCGATGACTTCCTCCGGCATCTGCGCACCTCGCAGCTGCAAGACCGGCTGTTCGCGGAGTACCCGGTTCTCGTGCGCGTCATCGCCGAGAAGCTGCAACTGTGGGAGGAGTCGCGGCGTGAATTCTTCGCGGCCGCGCTGCGCGATCGCGAAGCCCTCGTCGCGGCCGGTCTTTTCAGCGCGGACGAATCGGCGATCACCGTCACATTCGGGGCGGGCGACACCCACAATCGGGGTCGCACCGTCGCCATCGTCCGCACCGCCTCCGGCGGAGTGGTCTTCAAGCCTCGGAGCGGACACATCGACATCGCGTTCGCCGACCTGTTGGCCTCGACGAACGATCGCGTCGCGGGACTCGACCTTCGCCACCCCACTGTTCTCGACAAGGGCACGCACTCTTGGCATCAACTCATCGAGGCCGTGCCGACGTCTCCGGCGGACGCCGAGCTCGTGGGGTCGCGTCTGGGAGCCCTGACCGCCATCCTGCAATTGCTGCAGGCCAATGACTTCCATCACGAGAACGTCATCCTGTCGAAGGGGTTCCCGTACGCCATCGACACCGAGACGCTCTTCCACACGGAGCGAACGATGGCGTCCGACGAGATCGTCAACGAGAACTTCGGGCTTTCTCGCTTCCGCGACTCCGTGACGACCGTCGGCATTCTGCCCTCGAAGATCATCACGAGCGAGGATGGCGGATTCTTCTCCACCGACATCTCGGTCGTCGGGTATGTCCCGGGGCAGAGATCGATGCTCAAGGTCCCGATCCTGCACGGGCTCGGCACCGACGATATGACCGTGACGGCCGGATATGCCGATGAACCGGACAACGACGAGTTCCACCGGCACGACCTCCCCGACCGTGGACCGGCTTTCGCAGACGGCTTCGCTCGAGTGATGCGTGCCTGGGCGGATGACGCTGAGGAGCTCGCCGGAGAGAACGGTGCGCTGGCCGCCTTCGCGGGGAGTCCTTCGCGGGAAATCCCCCGACCGACCATGGTCTACGCGAAGGTGATGCTCGAGTCCTATCACCCGGATTTCCTGCGGGACGGTCGCGACCGCGACCTCGTTCTCTGCAAGCTCCTGCTGGGTTACGGCGACTCGGCCCGCAGGAACTCGCGCATCGCGGCGGAGATCGACAGCCTTCGGCTCGGTGACATCCCCTACTTCGCGCAGCCCATCGAAGCCGAAGGCTCCGGCGGCGAGTCTGCCCTCAGATCCGTGCAGGCCCGTGCCATCAGACGCCTTCGACCCGAGGAGATCCGATATGAACTCGCGGCGATCGAGGCCTCGTACGTGGCCAACGGCTCGCTCCCGTTCGACGTCAATCCGGCGCCGCGTCCCGTGTTGACGAGCGGGGCGACCGTCGCGGCCGCCGCGGCAGCGGCAGCAGAGGATCTCGCGATCTACGTGACGTCGCTCGCCGCGCGATCCGACGGGGGAATTCCGGCGTGGATCTCCCTGATGGTCGTCCCGGGCAATCACTGGACGGTCACCGCGCCATCTGTGGGTTTCTACGCCGGGGTGGCCGGTATCTACACGGCCCTCGCCGGCGTCGAGCACCTGCTCGGGGCGGCTGATCTCGAGGCGACCCTCGACGGCATGGAAGCGCAGCTCCAGCAGTACGGCGAGGTCCTCCGTCGTGGACTGGACGACCCTTCCAGCTTCAAAGACGGTATCGACGTCGGCGGCTACGGGCAGTTGGGCGGATTCGCCCTCGCGTGCGCCCACATGGAGCGGCGTCGCCGGGCGACCGGCATCCGTGACCTCCTCTCGGACGTCCTCGCGCTTATCCGGATGGTCGCCCCGCGCACGGCGGAGAGCGATGTCGTATCGGGAGTCGCGGGAGGCATCCTCTCTGTGCTGGCCGTCCGTGACGTGGTGTCGGACGCCGAGCTGCGCGACACGCTCACGGTGCTCGTGGACAGGCTCCTCGAGCTCGCCGAGCCCGCCGATGTCGGCCTCCGGTGGCTCGAGCCCGAGACGCAGGTCGGCCTCGTCGGGTTCTCGCACGGCACGGCCGGAATCGCGCTGGCGCTGGCGCGCGCCGGCGTGTTTCTGGGGCGCGACGATGCCCTCGAAGCGGCCCGCAGCGCGCTCCTGTACGACGACGCCCGGTATCTTCCTGACAGCGGTGACTGGCCGGACCTGCGCATCGACACGAGCGACGACGATGTGATGAGGGCCTGGTGCCATGGCGCGCCAGGTGAGCTGATGGCCCGCGCGGAGATCGCCGCCATCGCCCCGGGACTGCTGGCTGAACCCACGGTCCCGCTGGCACAGCAGGCGGTGGAGAGCCTGCTCTCGACGGTCCGGGAAGATTCGCGATACGGGGCTGATGACTCCCTGTGCCACGGCAAGCTCGGGAACACGGTCATCCTTCAACACCTCATCGATCGCGGAGCCGTCGATTCCTCGCTCCAGAGCGTCGTGGACGACGCGGTGGGCGATATTCTGCGCACGGCGGCCCATCGCGGATGGAGATCAGGTGCCCTCAGAGGTGTCGCCATTCCCGACGCCATGATGGGTCTCTCCGGAACGGCCTGGGGCCTGGCGCTGTTGGCCGCCGAGCGGCGAAACACGCTGAGCATGTTGACCCTCGACGCGTGGCCGGCTCGCGTCGCCATCAGTGAGCTCGTGTCATGACGCACGGTGTTCCCGAATACACGCCCCGGCGGCGCGTGATCGCCTTGGTCGTCGCGGGATCGCTCGTGGGCGGCGCCCTCCTCGCGTTGGTGTCGACGCCGCAGCATTTCGATGGACGCGTCATCGCCGTGGGCGGGGAGATCGACGCTCTCGTCGTGACCGATTTCGAGCCGGCCGTGGGACAGGCCTGGACGACGTCGAAGGGCGCCGCGCTGGAGGTCGTCCGCTTCCATCGACAGGAGGACTCGCGTTACGTCGTATCGCTGCGTCCGACAGATCGTCTCGCGGTCGACTGGGACGGCGACGCCCCGCTGGTGGGAACGGCGGGCTCGGCGCCCTTGCTCCGAACCGTCGTGGAGGGGATCGCTCACTGATGCGTCGAATCACACTGACGTTGCAGGCGACGGAGACCGAGTGCGGGCTGGCTGCGCTGGCGATGCTGTTCTCCGCGTCGGGCCACCATCGCAGTATCCGTTCGTTGCGGACACAGTCACCGGTCGGACGGGACGGCGCGAATCTTCTCCAGCTCAAGCGGCTGGCGGAGGAGGAGGGGTTCACCGCGCGTGCTCTCCGGGTGGGTGACGATATGTACTCGGCTCTGGAGCGCCCCTTCCTCGCCCTCTGGAACGGCGCTCACTTCGTCGTCGTCGAGAAGATGAGCGCCCACCGCGTGTGGGTAGCCGACCCCGCCATCGGCCGCACGGTGTACACCCGTGATGAATTCGCCTCCCACGCCGATGGCATCGTGCTCGTCATCGAGCCTACGGCGCGGCTGGTGCGGGAACCGCGCGCGGGACTGGGATTGATCCGATTCTTCGCGCCCTTCCTGCCTCGGCGCGCAAGCGGACTGCTCGCCCTGGTGGTCGCCTCGCTCTCCCTTTCTGCGGCGGGCATCCTGGGGACGATGCTGACTCGATGGGTGATCGACACGATCGTCCCCATCGGCCGAATGGACGGGGCGAGCATCATCCTGCTCGTCGCCGCGGCCGTCGCTCTGCCGTACCTCGGCTTCGCCGCGCTGCGATACGAGACGATCCTGTGGCTCGAGAAGTATCTCGACGCGTCGATGATCCTGCGGGTTTTCCAGCACCTGCTCTCGTTGCCTTTCTCGTACTTCCAGCACCGTCCCGCAGGGGACCTGCTCGTTCGTTTCGGCAGTGTCAGCTTCATCCGCGACACGTTGAGCGGCCGGCTCTTCCCGATCGCGATCGACGCCATCTTCATCACGTTGTACCTCGCGGTGCTCGGCACCTTCGACGTACGTTTCGTCTTCGCCGTCGCGGCCGTCATCGCTCTGTACACGGTCGCGCTCGTCGTCGTCGCACCGGCGGCCCGGCGTCTGGCCGACCGCGAGATCAAGGAGAGCGCAGACGCTCAGGGCGTTCTCTTGGAAGCGATCACCGGGATCGAAACCGTGAAGTCGTTCGGCGGTGAAGGGCCGGCATTCCGACGCTACGCCGTCGCATTCGGCCGGCAACTCGGGTGGTCCGTTCGCCGGGCGCGCTTGGACAATGCCACGACATCCTTTTTCGACGTGGTGAGCTTCATCAACCCCATCGTGATCCTCTCGCTCGGCGCTGCACTCGTTCTCGCCGGCGACATCAGCGTGGGGACGATGGTCGCAGCGACGGCCCTCGCCTCGGCGGCCGTCGCGCCAGCTCGGGCGGTCGGCACCAACCTTCAGGCGATCCTCACCGTTCGCGTCCATCTCGACCGACTCCGCGACATTCTCGAGGAGGAGAGCGAGGACATCGGACAGGATCGGCCGGTGCTCGATTTCGTCGGCGGCATCGAGTTTCGCGAAGTGACGTATCGATACAGCGCTGCCGATCGGGCGACGCTGTCAGAGGTCTCCCTCACCATCGAGCCGGGGTCTTTCGTCGCCATCGTCGGCCGGTCGGGGTCCGGCAAGAGCACCCTCGCCCGGCTCTGCGTGGGACTACTGCTCCCTGAGGAGGGGACGGTCCTGTTCGACGGCTTCGCGCTGGAAGAGGTGAATCTCGACAGTGTCCGTAAGCAGACGGGGATCGTGACTCAGAACAACACGGGGATCGCGGCATCCATTGAAGAGAACGTCCGTTTCGGAAGGACCGACGTTCCGCTGGACCGCGTCGTCGCCGCTGCACGCGTTGCAGAACTCGACGACGACATCCGCGCGATGGGGCTGGGCTACAAGACGCCCCTCGGGGAGGGCGGTGCGGGGCTGTCGGGCGGCCAGATGCAGCGGCTGGCCATCGCGCGCGCGCTCGTGGGTTCCCCCCGCCTCGTCGTCCTCGACGAGGCCACCTCACACCTGGATGCCATGACCGAGGCACGGGTGACCCGTAACCTCGCGGAGCTCGGCGTCACCCGAGTCGTCATCGCGCATCGACTGAGCACCATCGTCGACGCGGACAAGATCGTCTTCCTCGAAGAGGGACGTGTCCTCGGGCACGGGACCCACCAAGAACTGCAAGCACTGCCGGAATACCGAGCCTTGCTCGCTGCTCAGCATATCCACGAGCGGGAGGAAACCCATGCCTAGAACACCACTCGGAATCGACGTGCGCTCGCTGTCCAAGCGATACCACCGCGTACCGGTTCTGCAGGATCTGTCACTGCAGATCGCGCCGGGCAGGGTGACCGGTCTGCTCGGGCCCAACGGTGCGGGGAAGACGACTCTGTTGAAGTGCATCGTGGATCTCGCACACGCTGATGCGGGAGTCGTCACCTTCGACGGCAGACCGTTCTCCGAGGTGGACCGCGGACGAGGCGGGCTCGTCGTCTTCTTCGAGAACTGGTCGTTCCACCCGTTGCGATCCGTGGGAGCCCAACTCGGCATCGCGGCCTCCGCTCTCGATCAGAGCTCCGCCGCTGTCCGGGAGGCGCTCGAGACGGTCGGTCTCGTCGATCACCGGCGGAAACGTATCGGGAGCTTGTCCCTCGGGATGCGGCGGAGATTGGCGCTGGCGCACGTGCTCCTCGCGGAGCCGTCGTGCGTGATCCTGGACGAGCCGTTGAACGGACTCGACCCGCAGGGGACGCAGTGGTTCCGGGAGCTCATCCGAGCGCTCGCTCAGTCGGGCACGACCGTTGTCGTGTCCTCCCATCTTCTGAACGAGGCGGAGCGGTTCGTGGACGACATCGTTTTGCTCGATCGCGGCCGTTGCGTTTATCAGGGCAGCCTTGTCGAGTGGAGGTCGGGGACCGAGGCTTTGGCGCTCTACGTGGGGGGTTCCGTCGACCTGCTCGCGGCGGAAGCGGCGCGCAGGGGGGTGCTGGTGGACAGACCGAGCGCATCGACGGTGGGGGTGCCGCTCAGCTGGGAGCATGCGGCCAGCGACTTCGTCGCAACCCAGCGTCTCGATCTGGCCCGGGTCGGCGAGAGCCACGCGAGCCTCGAGATGCTCTTCTCCCGGGCCACCGTGAAAGCAGGCGCATAGTGAAACTCGTCATGCACGAACTGCGCAAGGCGACGACGACCCCGGGGCTCTTCGTCGTGCTCGCGCTCCTCGTCGCCTTCTGCGCGGGGCTGCCGGCCATCAGCTCGCTGAACGTTCTGGGAGGCGGGGCAAACGATGTCGCGCGCGACTACCTCTTCAGCTTCGCCGGGCGCTCGGCCTACTTCGCGCCGTTCCTGCTGGGGGCCCTCGTGGTCACGAGCGACTTCGCGCATTCGACCGTGTGGATGACCGTGCTGTGGTTCAAAACGCGCGCGGGCATCGTCGTGGCCAAAGCGGTCGTCGTCGCGCTCTTGTCGGCGGCGCTGGGCGCGGTGGCGGTGGTCGTGAGCTTCGCCTTCGTGCACAACGGCTACGTGGTGAATGGACTGGAGTCGCCCGTGCTCACGGCTACGGTCGTGAGCATGGGAGGGCGGACGATCCTCGCGTTCGTCCTCTGGGGTGTCTTCGGCGTCGGCCTGGGGCTCCTCCTGCGGAGCCAGGTCGCAGCGATCCTCGTGGTCTTCGTCGTCGCCCTCTTCGTCGAACCCGTGCTCACCAGTCTTTCGAACGAGAACGAGGTGTTCGCCACCGTCGGGAAATACCTGCCGGGGGCCGCGAACTGGTCGATCGTCTGGCCGGTGGAAGCGGGGGGAAGCACGAATGCGATGGGGGCCATGGGTGGGGCGGCGCTCGACGTCCCCGCGGCGATCCTGACGCTCTGCGCCTACGCGCTCGTCGCGTGCATCGTCGGCTATGTGGCCGGTTTCCGAACGCGCGAGTCGCGCTGACCCCGTGCAGGGAGCACGTCCGAAGCAAGACCCACAACCAGAGGAGGAGCTCATGTCCGAAAAGAACCGTTCGATCGTCACGCTGCAGATGGTCCTGGTCGTCACGGGAGCCGTGATCGCCGTCGGGAGCATCGTCGTGGGGGCGACGCCCCTCGCCGCGGTCGGACTCATGCTCATCGTCGCCGGCCTCATCATCGCCTTCGCGCGGTGGTGGCAGCGTCGGCGCGCGCTGAGTTGAGACACGGATGAGGGAGGGCGCCGACCTGAGGTCGGCGCCCTTTGTCATCTCCCCTCCCGATCGCCCGCTATCTCCCTGGTGGGAGTTCGGGTTCAGGCCCGTCGGCATCCGCTCGGCTCTCGCGGGCGGAACCTTCACCGGAACAGGCCGACAAGATAGCGATCGATATGTGTTCCCGTTAGGCTCGAATGGCAGCGATCGATGACGGCGCCCTTCGAGGTCGTCCGAATCGGCGCTCAGAGGGGGGAACGGTGCGACTGACGACGGTGTCCGGGGGCGAACGGTGGGGTATCGGGGCGATGGCGGTCGATGCGGCCGCGATCGGGCCGGCGGGGATGGAACACGTCGATGACTGGATCGACGTCGACCGCGCGCACACCCATAAGCGGTTCGACGAAGCCGTCCTCGTTCGTCGAACCCGGCGCCTCTCCGCCCACGAGATGAGTTTCGAACTGCGAAAGCCCGTGGGTGCTCAGGGGGAGCTGTCCATGGCGGTTTCGGAGTGGACGCGGCAGGTCGTGATCGCTTGCGCTCATCATCACTTCGCCGTGCCCCTCGGATGGGCCTTCGTCATGCGACGTCTGACGGTGCAGATCGAGGGCAGGGGGGCGCAGGACGGCCGCGTGCCCGACGCGGACATCGCAGTGTCGCGGGTCGTCGAGCGCTCGGGTGCACTCCGCAGCCTCGATGCCCGGGTGACCTTCCGTGTCGATGGCCGGATCGTGGCGCGGGGATTCGGCGACCTGCAGGTGCTTCCTCCGGCGGTCTACACCAGGATGCGTCGACACGCACCGATCAGCTCCGGGCTCGAGCCCGCGCCGCCCGGATCAGCCGCGTTGTCTATCGTCGCCAAAGGGTCGGGGATCTGGCAGATCCGGTTCGATCCGCACGATCCGTTCTATTTCGATCACCCGCTTGATCACATTCCCGGGATGCTTCTCGTCTCGGCACTGCGAAGCGTTGCGCTCCGGGAGAGCCGCCTGGCTGCGGACGATCTTCGTTCCTTCGACGGGGTGTTCTGCCGCTTCGCCGAGCTCACGGAACCGCTAGACGTCCACGTGACGGAGCATGCCGTGCGATTCGATGAGGACGCGTTCGAGATGGAGATCCGGAACCTTCGTGAGCAGACCGTCGCCACTGCCACGATTCACGCGCGAAGCCGGGGTCCTCGGGAATCCGTCACTGCGGTTCGTGAGCGGGCCGGGGCGTAGGGGGGTGGCCGGGCTCCTTCGTGAACCCCCCGAGCAGCATGGGCCACAGCCTGTCCAATCGCTCCTCGAGCGTCACGGCGCCGCCGAGCGCGACCGTGAGATACTGCGTCCCGCTGAATGCGCTGATGATGAGCTCCGACGCCGCGTCGAGGTCGAGCCCGTTCCGCAGCTCACCCCGAGCGGAGGCCCTCTCGAGCAGAACTCGGCACGCGGCAATCCATTCTCGATAGGGACGCGAGGACACTCCGGCGAGTTCGTCGATCGACTCGGTACTCAGCCGCAGACCCGCTCGAACCAGGGGGTTCGTGCTGATCTGCCGGGCGAGGGTGGAGGAGAGCCGGGCGATGCCCTCGAGTCCGGACATGTCGGAGGCCAGAACCGTTTGGACGGCGGAGATGGACTCCGCGTGCTGCAGCCCGATGATCTCCGCGGCGAGCTTCTGCTTCGAACTGAAGTGGAAGTACAGAGCGCCCTGCGTCAGCCCTGCGGCTTTGGCGATATCTCTCATGCTCGCCGCGCGGTAACCATGTGCGGAGAACTCCTCCGCGGCCACCAGCAGCAGCGATTCCTTGGTGGCCAGAGCTCGAGGCTGCATATCTCGGTCCTTGTCTCACGTGGCGCACCGTCCGAATCTCGGAAGTGTCGCCCCCGTGCTCGATGAAGAGGTCGTCGCCGTTACCGGTGGCAGCGGTTTCATCGGATCCGCCCTCATCCGCTCTACGCAATGCAGGCTGTCCCTGCTTCTGCGCGCACCACATCCTCACACGAAGGTCCCTCACCGTGCGGTAACAGGTCGGCTCGAGACGCCGTCGTCGTTCGATGAGTTCCTGCGGGGCGCGCGGGTGCTCATCCACTGCGCCTCTTATATCGGATCGGAGCCCTCTCGCGCGCACGACGTGAACGACGAAGGCACGCGCAATCTCGTTCGCGCGGCAAAGGACGCCGGAGTGAGCCGCATCATTTACGTCAGCACGACCGGCGTTTACGGCTCGGGCCCTTTCCACATGGCGTCCGAGTCGACCCCCGCGCGGCCGTCCTCGGTCGCGAGCCGGTCGCGACGACGCGCGGAACGGCATGTCTTGGAAGCCGGAGGGCTCGTCCTCAGGCCTCATCTGGTCGTCGGCCGGTCGGACCGCCACGTCGTTCCCTCCCTGGTCCGCGCTCTCTCGCTGATCGGCGGAACACCTCGGAACCCGCCGAAGGCGTCGGTCATCGGTGTCGGCGCTCTCGCGAGTCAGATCTGGAGCGCAGTCGAGGACGATGATCTGACGGGAGTCCTCCACCCGCACCACGGAGACCCTGTATCGCTCGCTCACCTGACCGACGCCGTCCTGCCGGTGGGGCATCCGCTGCGACGCGTATCCCCTGTGTCGCAGAACGCCGCACGCACCGTTCTGCGGCGCGCTGGTCTCAGTCATCATCAGCTCACCATGCTCTTGCGCGACTCGACCTTCACGTCTCGAGCCGAGAATCGGGTCTCGCCGGGCAAGATGCTCACCCGTGCCGACCGAGAGTGGTACCAGGGCGTTGTGACGTGAGCCGTGGAGCACTGAGCCGGACGGGACAGCCTGCCGGGCCGGGGCGTGGCGTCGCCTAACCGGCAGCCAGCAGCGCCTTCGATTTCGTCTCGAGGAAGGCGACGAGCGCGCCCAGCACGTTGACCTCGTTGCCGAGGTTCACCAAGGCGACCGCGCCGAGCTCGATGGTGGCGTCGCGCGCCTCCATCGTCGCCTTCCAGCTGCCGTCGCCGCCCGTGATGGGCTGGAGGTAGGTGATGGTCTTGGCCTCGCTGAGGTCGACGACGATGAGCCCGGCGTCGGGGTCGGCGTCATCCTCTTGGTCGAGGACGCGGATGTCACTGCCGGTGAGGTAGCCGAGCTCGCGGAATTCGGTCAGCCATGCTTCGAGCAGTGACTTGTCGAGCAGCGTTCGTACCGGCACGGGCCTCTCCGATCCATTCGCGCGAATGTGACGCGCCCGAACAGTATGACGGGTGCGGAGCGGGGCTGGATCGATCGTGCGGAAGGTGGTATCAGGCGGCGCGGACGGGACGACCGGCGGTGCGGGTCGGGCGGGCCGCGGTATGGCTCGCCTCTTCGGCGGCCTCCCACGTGCGCGTGTCGATGACCAGTCCCGACGCGGCGTTCGCCTGATCGGCGAGCGAGCGCAGGTAATCGCCGGCGAGCTGTTCGGGCTCTACCGCGTCGAAGACGAAGCGCAGGGGGATGGACGGCTGCAGCCAGATGGTGGAGCGCCCGGCCTCGTCGGCGGTTCCCGTCCAGGTCAGCGTGAAGGATTCTCCGCGCCGCAGTTTGGTCGAGGTGATGACTTTGATGTACCCCATCAGGCGATCGGGCAGAACGATGGGGTCCGTGTCGGATCCGTAGAACAACGTGGCCATGGCGATCTCCTTCGCTTGGGTCGACGGGCTAATCGTTAAGGTAGCACGTATTTCACGGAATTAATTAATGTCACAAAATATTTGAGATGTTCACTATGGTGGAGATGTGGCCGGCCGGGCCGCGAAGAGGAGGTGGCGGAAATGACACAGTCCTCTGCGTTGACCCTCGCACTCGACGAGTACGTCGGAGCGCGTGACGAGATGGCAGCGAAGGCGCGATCCGATCTCGGTGTCAGCGAGCTCGAAGCGGCCGCTCTGTTCTGCATCTGCGACGAGCCCGGCATCCGACCTTCGCACCTGCGCTCGCGCCTCGGTGTGACACCCGCCGGGGTCACGACCCTCGTCGATCGGCTCATCGGTCGCGGACTGCTGCGCCGCGAACTCGACGCCGAAGATCGTCGTGTCAACCACATCTACCTCGAGGTCGACCTCGACGCCGAGCCCTGGAGTGCGCTGCGCCGGTTCCCGACCGAGGTCGAGGCGGCGGTGGGCCTGGAGCCGCGCGAGGTGGCGGAGGCCGCCGCGGCGCTGCTGCGACGGATCACCGAACGCGTTCGCTCGCGGGTCTGACGCGACCGGCCTCGATGCGGATCAGGTGGTCCGCCTCGTCGATCAACCGCTCATCGTGACTGACGCACACGACGGCTGCCCCGCGTGAGGTCTCACTGCTGATCGCGGCGCGATTGAGCTCCGCGCTCGCCGCGTCGAGGCCCGTGGTCGGTTCGTCGAGCAGAAGGATGTCCGCTGCGCGGGCGAGTCCCTGCGCGAGGAGCGCACGCTGCCGTTGCCCGCCCGACAGGGACGAGAACGGATGCCGCGCGAGGGGTGCCACATCGAGTCTTCGCATCGCGTGATCCACGGACTCCCGGTACGCGCGCGTGAGGCGCCGAAATGCGCCGAGGTGGCCCCAGGCTCCGACGGTGACGACGTCGCGGACGGTGAGGGGGAGGTGTTCCGCGACGGCTGCACGCTGCGGCACGAAGGCGCGCGATCGACCATCGACCTCGAGTGAGCCGGATGCCGACGGGCGGGCGCCCGCGAGCACCTCGAGCAACGTCGACTTCCCTGCGCCGTTCGGTCCCACGATCACGGTGAGGGCCGCGTCGGGGAGGTCGAGGTCGACGTCGTCGAGCGCGACGACCCCGGGGAATTCGACGCGGAGACCGCGAGCGCGCAGGGCACATGTCGTCATGGCATCCATCATATGAGTTTGATAACCGTTCTCAGTTAACGCTACGGTCGGACATCGTGTCCTGGCTCCTCGATCCCTTCTCGCTCGTCTTCGTGCAGCGCGCGCTTCTGGGCGGCGTGCTCGTCGCCGTGCTGTGCGCGGTGGCCGGCACGTGGGTGATCGTGCGGGGGATGGCCTTCCTGGGCGAGGCGCTGGCCCACGGCATGCTCCCCGGCGTGGCACTGGCCACGGTGCTGGGGCTCCCCGTGCTGGCGGGCGCGGCGGTCAGCGCCGTCGTGATGAGCCTCGGCATCGGCGTTCTGCAGCGCCGCGCGAAGGTGTCGTACGACACGAGCATCGGGTTGCTCTTCGTCGGCATGCTCGCACTCGGGGTGATCGTCATCTCGCACGCGGGGAGCTTCGCGACGGATGCCACGGCCATCCTGTTCGGCGACATCCTGGCGGTCACCGCCGACGACCTCATCGTGCTCGCCGTCGCGGTCGCCCTGGGGATCGCCGCCGCAGCCCTGGCGCACCGCTGCCTCATCGCCCTTGCGATCGACGAGCGCGTCGCGCGCGTCCTCGGCCTCCGTCCGCGCGTGGCGCAGACGGTCCTCGTGGGCCTCGTGACCCTCGCGGTCGTCGCGTCGTACCAGGCCGTCGGTTCGCTGCTCGTCGTGGGCCTGCTCGTCGCCCCCGCCGTGGCCGCGCGGCAATGGACCGAGCGCATCCCCTCGACCATGGTGCTCGCCGCCGCCATCGGCGCTCTCGCCGTCGCCGTCGGTCTCGTCGTGTCGTGGCACGCGGCCACGGCGGCCGGGGCGACGATCGCCGCCACCGCGATCGCGGCCGCCGGCGTCTCGGGGCTCCTGCGCCGGGCGACGAACGAGATGCGCCGTCGCGTCCTCGCGGCCACGCCCGCACCCGCCTGACTCCCTGTCCCGCTCCCCCTGGAAAGCCCCCATGTCTCACTCCTCCCGCCGCCTCGCGCCCGTCGGTGCCCTCCTCCTGCTCGCCCTGGCCGGCTGCGCCGCCCCGCCAGCGCCGTCCGCCTCGACAGTCGCCCCCGAATCCGACGCGCACGGTCGGATCGACGGCGCGGCGGAAGTGGCGGAGCCCGCGCTCGGCCTGACCTCCATCGACGCCGGCGGCCGCGTCTCGCACCTCGACCTGCTCGACGAGACCACGGCCGAGCTGGGGGTCGTCCGCGCGCCCGCCGCGGTGCACTCCGACGGTCGCTACCTCTTCTCGGCCGACGACCACGGTGTCTCGATCGTCGACAGCGGGGTGTGGACCTGGGACCACGTCGACCACTTCCACTACTACCGGGCGCCCGCGCGCGTGCTCGGTGAGGTCGCGGGGGAGGGCGTCGCCACGATCGCGACGTCGAACTCCTCGACCACGGGGGGCACAGGCGTGTTCTTCCCGGGCTCCGGCGAGGCGGTTCTGCTCGATACCGAAGCGCTGTCGAAGGGCGAGGTCGTCGAGAAGTTCCGCGTGACGACGGCGTCGGGTGCGGGTCTCGTCGCCCCCGTCGGTTCCTTCGCGGCGGTCGCCGCCGGGGGAGAGGTGTCGCTGCGCGCGGTCGACGGCGCCCTACTCGGCCCGACGACGCCGTGCATCGACCCGGCGGGCACGATCACGACCCGCGTCGGAGCGGTGATCGGATGCCGCGACGGCGCCGTCCTCGCGAGCGTCGAGGGCGATCAGCCGGTCGTCGAGGTCGTCCCGTACCCGCCGGGCACCACCGCGCCGCGGGCGACGGCTTTCCACAACCGCGAGGGGCGACCCCGCGTCGCAGCTCTCGCCGGAGACGTCGGGATCTGGATCCTGGACACCCGGGCGCGCACGTGGACCCTTCTTCCCGCGCCCGAGCCGCTCGTTCAGGTCACCGCCGTCGACGACAAGACCGCGAACGTGCTGGCGCTGAGCGCCGGTGGCCGGGTGCTCACCCTGGACGGCGACAGCGGCGCGGTACGCGCGGCATCCGTCCCCCTCGTCTCGGAGAGTCTCGCCGCGGGGCTTCCCGTGACGCTCGTCGCCGACCAACAGCGCGCGTACCTCAACGGGCCCGCCGAGGGCCGGTTGTGGGAGATCGATTTCGCCGACGGCGCGCGCATCGCGCGCGAGTTCAGCCCCGAGCGCTCGCCGCTCTTCTTCGCAGAGACGGGACGCTGACATGCGCCGTACCCTCGCCGCCCTCGCCGCGGCAGCCCTGCTGTGCCTGAGCGGGTGCGCCGGCGGCGCAGTATCCGACCGCCCTCTGGTCGTGGTGACCACGAACATCCTGGGCGACGTGGTGTCGAACCTCGTCGGCGATGACGTCGACGTGATGACTCTGATGCGCCCGGGCGCCGACCCGCACTCGTTCGAGATCTCGGCCGCGGAGGCCGCGCGCATGCGCTCGGCGGACCTGCTGGTCGCGAACGGTCTGGGCCTCGAAGAGGGCCTGCAGCACCACCTCGACGCCGCGAAGGCCGACGGGGTGGACACGATCGTCGCCGGTGACGCCGTCACCGTGCTGCCGTACACCTCGACCGACGCCGACGGGGCGGACGATCCGCACTTCTGGACCGACCCCGCGCAGATGATCGCCGTCGTCGACCGCCTCACCCCGGAGCTCGAGAAGCTCGGCGGGACCGCGGTCGCCGAGCGATCGGCCGCCTACCGCGCGCAGCTCGAGCGGCTCGACGCCGACATGACCGCCGCCTTCGCCGCAATTCCCGCCGAGCGCCGGGCGCTGGTCACCAACCACCACGTGTTCGGCTATCTCGCCGCTCGCTTCGACTTCCGCCTCATCGGGGCCGTGATCCCCGGCGGCACGACCCTCGCCGCCCCGAGCGCGAGCGACCTCGCCGACCTCGTGTCGGGCATCGACGAGGCGAAGGTGCCGACGATCTTCGCCGAGTCGTCGTCTCCCGACCGCCTCGTCCGCGCTCTCGCCGACGAGGCCGACCGCCATGTCGGCGTGACCGAGCTGTTCACCGAATCGCTGACCGACGCGAGCGGTGACGCCCCCGACTACCTGACCATGATGCGCGTGAACATGCAGCGCATCGCCACCGGGCTCTCACCCTGACGAGACCCACCCCACCGAAGAAAGAGACACGAATGCGCAGCTTCTCCCTGCCCCGCGCGGGCCTGGTCGCCCTCGCGATCGGCGCGACCGTCACCCTGTCGGCGTGCGCCGGCGGAACCGGCCCCGGGTCGGCGGCCCCGGCGTCGAGCCCCGCGACCGACACCGCCACCCGCGTCGCCCTGTCGTACCCCAGCGGCATCCTGGTGCTCGACGGTCAGAGCCTCGAGACCCTGGGTGATCTCTCGTCCGAGGAGTTCACCCGCCTGAACTCGGCCGGCGACGGTCGCCACGTCATGGTGACCACGAGCAAGGGATTCCAGGTTCTGGATGCCGGGACCCCGGCCGCCGACCCCGAGCTCACCGACCTCGTGTTCCCGGCGTCCAAGCCCGGCCACGTCGTGACGCACGGTGGGACGACGGTGCTCTACGCCGACGGCACGAGCGACTCGACGATCTTCGACACCGATGCCCTCTTGGCATCCACCGACTCCCTCCCCGAGGTTCGGACGGTTCCGGGCGTCGAGGCGCACCACGGCGTCTCGATCGTGCTCGAGGACGGCACCTTCCTCACCACGGTCGGCAACGCCGACGGCCGCAACGGCGTGGTGGCGAAGGACGCCTCCGGTGCCACCCTCGCCGAGAGCAACGACTGCCCCGGCGTGCACGGCGAAGGCACCGCGAAGGACGAGGTCGTCGTCTTCGGCTGCGAGAACGGCGCTCTGGTCTACGACGAGGGCACCTTCACCAAGCTGACCGCTCCCGATAAGACCTACGGCCGCATGGGCAACGCGTACGTGAGTGAGAACAGCGCGCTCATCGTGGGCGACTACAAGGACGACCGCGATGCCGAGGGCTACCTGCTGCACCGTCTCGCACTGATCGACACCGCGGCGAAGACCCAGCGCGTGGTCGACATGCCCGCGGGGGCCGAGTACACCTTCCGCGACGTGGCCCGCGGTCCGGGCGACCTCGCCTACGTGCTGGCATCCGACGGCGCGATCCACGTGCTCGACCCCGCGACCGGGGAGTTCACCGACGCGTTCCCGGTGATCGACGCGTGGGAGGGACCGGCCGAGTGGCAGGACGCCCACCCCGCCATCAAGGTCTCGGGTGACCTCGCCTACGTGACCGAGCCGGCGAAGAACGCCGTGCACGCGGTCGACCTCACCACCGGCCAGGTCGTGAAGAGCGTGACGCTCGAGCAGACCCCGAACGAGATCGCGCTGACGAAGTAAGCGCCGCCCCTACCGACCGCCCCGGTCGTACGCCACCTGCAGTGCCGCGCGCACAGCGCGTACACCGGGGCGGTCGGCCGTTCCGCGGCGCACCGCCGTGAACACCTCGCGCCGCGGCTGGCCGGGAAGCCCGACGAGCCGCACGGGCGGGGCCTCACCCGCGAAGACGAGGTCGGGGATCATCCCCACGGCATGACCGGATGCCATCAGCCGGGCGTGCGCGGTGAGGTCGGCCATCTCGAATCTCACGTCGGGCTCGAACCCGGCGGCCCGACACTGTTGGGTGGCCCACTGGCGGGCGGCCGTGCCCACCGGTTCCATCACCCACGCGCGCTCGCGGAGGTCTTCGAGATGCTGCGCGGGATCATCGCGCGAGACGGCGAGACGGATGGCGTCGCGACCCAGGAGACTGCGCTCGAGTCCCTCGCGGTGCTCGCGCGTGTGACCGGGGTACTGCTCGGCGACGGCGAGGTCGAAGCCGCGCGCCGCGACCTCGAACAGCCCCTCCTCGGGAGCGAGCTCGGCGACCTCGACGCGCAGCTGCGGCTCGCTCTCGGCGAGGGCGTCGAGGGCTCGGGGCAGCAGGCCGTGCGCGGCGGACTGCATCACGGCCAGGCGCACCGGCGCGAGCGAGGGCCGCATGCGCTCGAGCTCCGCGCGCGCGGCCTCGTCGGCGGCGAGCATGCGGGCCGCGTGGGCGGCGAGCGCAGCGCCCTGCGCGGTGAGGCGCACGCGGCGGCCGTCGGGTTCGAGCAGCGGGACTCCCGCCTCCTTCTCGAGCAACGCGAGCTGCTGCGAGATGGTCGACGGGCTGTACGCGAGTGCCTCGGCGACGGCGGCGAGGGTGCCCCGCACCGACAGCTCGTGCAGCAGGCGCAGGCGGCGCAGATCGAACATGGCATCCCTTCGTCTCTATCGATCAGTATGCGTCAGGATTCATCGCTTTTCTCGAACGGATGCGGGCCCCATGCTGAGAGCATCCGAGGAAGGATCGCCATGTCGCTCACCGATGTCCCCGACACCACGTCCGGCACCACCCCCGCCGCACTCGTCTCTCCCCACGAGCTCGCCGACGAGGCGATCGCCCTCGTGCGCCGCTGGCTCGCCGAGAGCCGCGACGAGCCCGTCGACGCCGCCGCCCAGCGCCTCGCCGGAGTCCTCCGCGACCCGCGCGGCCTCGACTTCACCGTCGGCTTCGTCGACGGCGTCGTGCGCCCCGAAGACGTGCGCGTCGCCGCGCGCAACCTCGCCGCCCTCACACCGCTCATCCCGGGCTTCCTGCCGCTGCACCTCAAGGCCGCGATCCGCCTCGGTGCCTTCGCCGCGCCGATCCTCCCGCAGGTCGTCGTGCCCGCCGCCCGCACGGCGCTGCGCTCGATGGTGCGCCACCTCATCGTCGACGCCACCGACCGCAAGCTCGGCGAGGCGATCACCTCGATCCGGGGTCGGGGAGACGGCATCCGCCTCAACGTGAACCTGCTCGGCGAGGCGATCCTCGGCAAGAAGGAGGCCGCGCGGCGCCTGGCCGGCACCCGCAAGCTGCTCTCGCGCGACGACGTCGACTACGTCTCGATCAAGGTGTCGTCCACCGTCGCCCCGCACACGCCGTGGGCCTTCGATGCCGCCGTCGCCGACGCGGTCGCCGCCCTTCGCCCCCTGTACCGGGTGGCCAAGGAGACGGGCACGTTCCTGAACCTCGACATGGAGGAGTTCAAGGACCTCGACCTCACCCTCGCCGTCTTCGAGACGCTGTTGGGCGAGCCCGAGTTCCACGGCGTCGAGGCCGGCATCGTGCTGCAGGCCTACCTGCCCGATGCGCTGGCCGCGATGATCCGCCTGCAGGAATGGACCGCCGCGCGGGTGGCATCCGGGGGAGCCCACATCAAGGTGCGCGTGGTCAAGGGCGCGAACCTGCCGATGGAGCGGGTGGATGCCGATGTGCACGACTGGCCGCTCGCCACCTGGCCCTCGAAGCAGGCGACCGACGCCTCGTACAAGGCCGTACTCGACTACGCGCTGCGCCCCGAGCACACCGCGAACGTGCGCATCGGCGTCGCCGGGCACAACCTCTTCGACGTCGCCCTCGCGTGGCTGCTCGCCGAGCGGCGCGGCGTCACCGGCGGCATCGACGTCGAGATGCTCCTCGGCATGGCGACCGCGCAGCAGGCCGTCGTGCGTCGCACGGTCGGCTCGATCCTGCTGTACACCCCCGTGGTGCACCCGCAGGAGTTCGACGTCGCGATCGCCTACCTGATCCGCCGCCTCGAAGAGGGCGCGTCGAGCGAGAACTTCATGTCGGCGGTGTTCGACCTCGACACCCACGAGGCGCTGTTCTCGCGCGAGCGCGACCGCTTCCTCGCCTCGCTCGCCGACATGCCCTCGGGCGTGCCAGCGTCCAATCGCGTGCAGGACCGCACCGCTCCCGCGGCGCCCGCGCCGACCCACGGTTTCCGCAACACCCCCGACTCCGACCCGGCAATCGCGGCCAACCGCGACTGGTCGCGGGCGATCGTCGCGCGCATGGAGGAGTCGACCCTCGGCGCGCAGACCATCGCCGACCACACGGTCACCGACGAGACCGCGCTGAACGCGGTGATCCAGGATGCCGCGGACGCCGCCGCGTCGTGGCGCGCGCTCGGGGCCGCCGGTCGCGCCGAGATCCTGCACCGCGCGGGCGACGCCCTCGAGAAGCGCCGCGCCGACCTGCTCGAGGTCATGGGCGCCGAGTGCGGCAAGGTCATCGAGCAGAGCGACCCCGAAGTGTCGGAGGCGATCGACTTCGCCCACTACTACGCCGAGCGGGCGCGCACGCTCGAGACCGTCGACGGCGCGACCTTCACCCCGGTCGGCGTGACCGTGGTCACCCCGCCGTGGAACTTCCCCGTCGCGATCCCCGCGGGCTCCACGCTCGCCGCGCTCGCCGCGGGCTCGGCCGTGGTCATCAAGCCCGCGGGCCTCGCCGAGCGCTCGGGCGCCGTCATGGTCGAGGCGCTGTGGGAGGCCGGCGTTCCGCGCGAGGTGCTGAAGCTCGTGCAGGTGTCGGAGAACGACCTCGGTCGCCAGTTGCTCACCCACCCCGCCGTCGAGCGGGTCGTGCTCACCGGCGCGTACGAGACGGCCGAGTTGTTCCGCTCGTTCCGCCCCGATCTGCCGCTGCTGGCCGAGACGAGCGGCAAGAACGCCGTGATCGTCACCCCCAGCGCCGACCTCGACCTCGCGGCCAAGGACGTCGCGATGTCGGCCTTCGGCCACGCGGGACAGAAGTGCTCCGCGGCATCCCTCGTCGTGCTCGTCGGATCGGTCGCGCGCTCGCGTCGCTTCCGCGACCAGCTCGTCGACGCCGTCACCTCTCTCGAGGTCGGCTTGCCGGGGGACGAGGCTTCGCGCGTCGGACCCCTCATCGAGCCCGCCAACGGCAAGCTGCTGAAGGCCCTGACGAGCCTCGAGCCCGGCCAGCGCTGGGTGGTCGAGCCGCGGAAGCTCGACGACGAGGGATCGCTCTGGCGTCCCGGCATCCGCGAGGGCGTGCAGCCCGGCAGCGAGTTCCACCGCACCGAGTACTTCGGCCCCGTGCTCGGCATCATGACCGCCGAGACCCTCGACGAGGCGATCGAGATCGTCAACGCCATCGAGTACGGCCTCACCTCGGGCCTGCACGCGCTCGACGAGGCCGAGATCCAGCAGTGGCTCTCGCGCATCGAGGCCGGAAACGTCTACGTCAACCGCGGCACCACCGGCGCGATCGTGCAGCGCCAGCCGTTCGGAGGGTGGAAGAAGTCGGCCGTCGGCGCGGGCACCAAGGCCGGCGGACCGCACTACCTGTTCGGGTTCGGAGAGTGGGCGGATGCCGAGACCTCGGCGCCCCGCACGCCCGACGCCCTCGCCGCCCCGGCGCTGGCCGCCGTGCCCGCCGCCGACCGCGAGTGGGTGGCATCCGCCCTCTCGAGCGACGCCGCCGCGTGGGCCGAGGAGTTCGCGCTGGCCCGCGACGTGACCGGCCTGGAGTCGGAGCAGAACGTGCTGCGCTACGCCGCGGTGCCCGTGACCGTGCGCCTCGAAGACGCCTCCGAGGCCGCGCTGGTGCGCGTGGTCGCGGCGGGCGTCCGCGCCCGCTCGACGGTGACGGTCAGCTCGGCGCGCGAGCTCTCGCCCGCCGTGCGCGCCTGGCTCGAGGGTGTGAGGGTTCGGGCCTCGGTCGAAGACGGCGCGGACTGGGGTCGCCGCGCGGCGCGCCTCGCCCGCACCGGCGGCCGCATTCGCCTGCTCGGCGGGTCGCCCGTTGCGGTGGCCGAGGCGACGAACGGTTCGCCCTCGGTGGCCGTGTACGCGGGCGAGGTCACCCGTGCCGGGCACGTCGAACTGCTGCCGTTCCTGCGCGAGCAGGCCGTCTCGATCACGGCGCATCGCTTCGGCACCCCGCGACGGTACGAGGTGCCGCCGCTGGTCGGCTGAGAACGGAGAAGGGCGGGGCCATCGTGTGACGGCCCCGCCCTTCGTCGTCCCGCCGATGTGCGGGAGTCACGGCACCCCGCTGACCGCACCGCCCGCGGGTACGCGGATCGGGGCGCGTCGCGGAGCCTCGCGGGACGCAACGCAGGAGTTCTGCCGCGAGCCGGTGGGTCTTCCCGCGGGAGCGGCGGGTCTGCACGCTCGCGGGTGCGCACAACTCCTGCACAAGGGCGCGGGTGAGGCGCTCGTTCCGGCCGGCGGGGCGGATTGCAGGAGCCGTGTCGGGTTTCAGGCCGTGCCCGAGGCCTCGACGCGGCGCGCGGCCCGGCGAACCGACTCCGGCACCGGCGTTCCCGCCATCGTCTGCGGCGAGGTGACGGGGTCGCCGGCGACGACCCGCAACGGCAGCATCCCGGCCCAGACGGAGCGGTCCTCCCCGTCGTCGTCGACCTCGACGAGAGAGCCGGCGTTGTCCTTCACGCTCGCCTGGGCCAGCGGGATGCGCAGCACCATGGTCGCCGCGATCTCGCGCGCGGTCATGGGTCGCACGTCTTCGCTGCGCCCCGGCATGAGGTGCTCCGACAGGGTGAGGAGAGCCGCTTCCTTCTCTTCGGGAGGGACGACGGATGCCACCGCGTGCACGACCGCGCAGCGGTAGCGCATCGAGCTGTCGAAGAGCGAACGAGCGTACTTCAGGCCCATCAGGTGCGTGATCGTCAGACTCACCGGGGCTCCGGCGGCGATGCGGCGGAAGAAGTCGCTGCCGGTCGAGCCGTGCACGAGGAGGTCGTCGCCGTCGCGACCGATGCCCACCGGAAGGGCGACCGGGCGGTCGTCGCGGACGATCGCGAGGGTGGCGTACAGGGCCGTGTCGATCACGTCGTACAGGGCCGCGCGGTCGGTGCGCTGATGGTGGGCGCCGCGGCGGACGCGCGTCAGGGCGGTCAGGGGCAGGTCGGTCATGGGTTCAGTCCACGCGAGTTCGTGGCCCAGGTCATAGTCCGCTTTTCCCGCATTCTCGTGGACCAGTGACAGAATCCGAGACATGATCTCCGCCGGCATCCTGGATCGCGAATCGTCGGTGCCCCTGCACGAGCAACTCGCGCACAACCTGCGCGCGGCGATCCTGTCCGGACGCACCGGTGGGGGAGAGCCGGTCCCCCTCGACGCGTGTGCTCGCCGCCGATCTCGGGATCGCGCGGGGGACGGCGGTGGCCGCCTACGAGATCCTCGCGGGGGAGGGCTACCTGGTGACGCGCTCCGGGAGCGCGACCGTGGTGGCTGAGGTCGTCGGCTCCGCGTCCCGCGCCGTCGAGAGGGGGCGCGACGCCCCACCGACGCCGTCCCCCACCTTCGTCGATCTGCGCCCCGGGCGGCCCCACACTCTCGGCATCGCCGACGCCGCCTGGCGCTCGGCCTGGCGCCGCGCGGCCGCTGTCGATCCGGCGCCCGATGTCGACGACGTGCGGGGCGACCCCCTTCTGCGCGACCAGATCGCCCGGCATCTCGGCCGCACCCGCGGGCTCGACGTCATCGCCGACGAGGTCATCGTGACCGCGGGGACGAGCGATGCGGTGCTGCTGACGCTGCTCGCGCTCACGCCCCGGAACGTCGGTCGCCCCCTCCGCGTGGGCATCGAGAACCCGGGATACCCGCGCGTTCGTCGGGTCCTGCACCGGCTGGGGGTCGAGGCGGTGCCGTTCCCGGTGCGCCTCGACGACGGTCTCGATCTCGACGCCGTCGAGGCCCGCGCCGATCTGGACGCCCTCGTCGTCACTCCTCACCATCACTACCCCCTCGGAACACGGTTGGATGCCGCTGCCCGCGCGCGACTGCTCGCCTGGGCCGCGCGCACCGGCGCGGTGATCGTCGAAGACGACTACGACAGCGAGTTCCCCCACGGGCGGGCACCGTTGCCCCCGCTTCACCTGCTCGATCCCGCGCGGGTCGTCATGATCGGCACCCTGTCGAAGGTCCTCAGCCCGGCGTTGCGGAGCGGGTGGATCGTCGCCACCGGAGAGCTGCGCGATCGCCTCGTCGCGGCTCGGGCCGACCTCGACCCGCCGGTGTCGCAGGTGCAGCAGCGCGCGCTTGCCCTGTACCTCGGCGAGGGCGCGCTCGCGCGGCACACCGCCCGTCGCCGTCGCGACTATCGCCACCGCCGCCGCCTGCTTCTCGAGGCCTTCGCGGGGGTCGAGGGGGTCGAGCTGACTGCGATGGACGGCGGGTTGCACGCCGTCGTGCTGCTGCCCGGGGCCGGCCCGGAGGTCGAGCGGGCGGTGGTCGCCGAGCTCGCGGCGCGGGGAATCCTGGTATCCCCTCTCTCGGGGTACGCGGCACCGGAGACCGCCGTCGATGTGCCCGCGGGAGTCGTCTTCGGTTACGCCGAGCCGTCGACGCCGCTTCTTTTGCGAGCGGTGGCGGAACTGATCGCGACCGTGCGCGCCGTCGTTCGGGCGTCGCGGCTTGACCCTGACACGGTGTGAGGAAGGAGAACAGAAGCATGTTGTCCATCGGAGCGTTCGCGCAGATCGGCCAGGTGACTCACAGGATGCTCCGGCATTGGGACACCACCGGCCTGCTCGTCCCCGCGCACGTGGACGAGCGCAGCGGTTACCGTTCGTACGATCCGTCGCAGCTCGAGCGGCTGCACCGGATCGTGGCGTTGCGACAGCTCGGTTTCGGTCTCGACGACGTCGCGTCGATCTTGGAGCAGGGAGTGGATGCCGATCGCATCGCACTTCTCCTTCGCGAGCGGCGCGTCGAGGTGGAGCATGAGCATCGGATCGCCGCCGCGCGGCTCGTCGACGTGGAGCGACGCCTCCACCTCATCGAGAGAGAAAAGCACATGCGAGAGATCGAGATCGTTCAGAAGTCGCTGCCCGCCGTCCGTCTTGCCGCCCGTCGTCGCCTGGTCGCCGACGGCGCCGAGATGGCGGACGTCGTCGGACCTGCCTTCGACGCCGTCGCCGCGGTCATCGGCGCCCAGAAGGGCGCGCTGGACACCCCGATCGCTCAGTACGCCGCTCGTGAAGACGGAACCGAGGTGATCGCCGGGTATCTGTACTCCGGTGGCGAGCGTGATGGCGTCGAGATCGTCGACCTCCCCGCGGTCGAGGTGGCCGTGTGCGGGATCCATCTGGGATCGATGGACCGGATCGGCGAGAGCTGGCAGTCCGTCCACGCACGGATCATAGAGGGGGGATTCATCCCGTCCGGCCCCTGTCGCGAGTTGTACGTGCGGGCCGAGTCCGACGATCAGTCCGACTGGGTGACCGAATTGCAACAGCCGGTCGTCGCGGTCTGACGCGACGAGTCGACCGATTCGCGCCGGCTTCCGGGCGCTCGCCGGCTCTTACCGCCCGAGGATCTCCAGCGCCGCCATCGCCGCGTTCTGGCCACCGATGCCGCTGACCACCCCGCCGCGCTGGGCGCTCGAGCCGCACAGCAGCACGCGCGCGTGCGGGGTCGCCACGCCCCAGCGGTGGGCCGGGCCGGACGCGGGCGCCTCGAGCCACGGCCACGACAGCGTCCCGTGGAAGATGTCGCCCCCGACCATGTTCAACGACTCCTCGAGGTCGCTCGTGGTCCGCGCCTCGATGCACAGCCGGCCGTCGGGGGCCCGCACGATGCAGTCGCGCAACGGCTCCGCGAGGACGGAATCGACCGAGGCCTGCGCGGCCGCGAGCAGGCGGGCCCCGGCGGCCACGGCATCCGTGTCGTCGATCAGGCGATGCGGGACCTGCAGGCCGAACATCGTGAGCGTCTGCGCGCCCGATGCCCGTAGGTCGTCGCCGAGGATCGACGGGTCGGTGAGCGAGTGACAGGAGATCTCGACCGGGAGCGGCTCGGGGAGGAGCCCTCCGGATGCCGCCACGTGAGCGGCATCCAACTCGGTCATCGTCTCGTTGACGTGGAACGTGCCCGAGAACGCGGCCTCGGGGGTGACCGATTCGTCTCGTAGGCGGGGTAGGCGCGAGAGCAGCATGTTGACCTGGACCTGCGCGCCCTCGGGCTCGTCGGCCCCGGTGGTCGCGGAGCCGCCCGCGGCCAGCAGCCGGTCGAGCACGGCGCGGCCGACGCCGCTGAGCACGAGGTCGCCGTGGAAGACCTCGGAGCGGTCGGTCATCGTGTGCACGTCGCCGTCGGGCGAGACCGAGATCACCTCGACGCCCGTGACGATTTCGGCCCCCGCCTCGCGGGCCGCCCGCTCGAGTTCGGTCGTGACGGCGCCCAGGCCGCCCACCGGGACGTTCCCGTCCTCGGTTCCGCCGCCGATGACGTGGTGCAGGAAGCAGCGGTTCTGCGCGAGCGAGGGGTCGTCGGACGACGCGAACGTACCGATGAGGCCGTCGGTGAGGGCGATGCCCCGCACGAGGTCGCTCTCGAACGAGGAGCGCAGCAGATCCCCCAGGGGCCGCGTCGTCAGGGCATCCCACAGCTCGTCGTCGCCCACGCGCTCGCGCACCTCGTCAGCGGTGGGCAACGGCTCGGTCATCGTGGGGAAGACGGCCCTCGCCACCGGGGCGAGCCGGTCGCCGAACGCCGCGAAGCGTTCGGCCTCAGCGGCGTCGCCGGTCGTGCGCGCGAACGAGGCGGCGGTCGCCTCGGCATCGTGGGTGTCCACCAGGATGCCGCGGGTGGGATCGGTCGGGTCGGGCGTGTAGGAGGAATAGCGTCGACGACGCAGCTCGAGGCGGAGCCCCAGATCGTCGATGATCTGCTGCGGCAGCAGGCTCACGAGGTACGAGTAGCGCGACAGTCGAGCATCGACCCCCGCCCACGGGCGCTCCGACACGGCGGCGCCGCCCACGGCATCCGATCTCTCGATCACCACCACGCGTCGCCCTGCCCGGGCGAGATAGGCCGCGGAGACGAGGGCGTTGTGCCCGCCCCCCACGATGACGACGTCGTACCGGCGAGAATCCGAAGCGGTCATGGCCCCACGCTAACCACGGGGACGAATTCGTCGCAGGGGGTGGCGCACGTAGCCTGGATGCCATGACTTCCGCAGCCGACCTGCTCGAGATCGCCACGCGTATCGCTCGCGAAGCCGGGGAACTGGCCCACCGTCGGCGCCGGGAGGGGGTGACTGTCGCCGCCACCAAGTCGGCCGCCGCCGACATCGTCACCGCCGCCGACCGGGAGGTCGAGGCCTTCATCCGCGCCGAGCTCGCGCGCGAGCGGCCCGACGACGGCTTCTTCGGCGAGGAGTCCGGGGCCGAAGAGGGAACGAGCGGCATCACGTGGGTCGTCGACCCGATCGACGGCACCGTCAACTACGCGTACGGGATCCCGGCGTGGGCCGTGAGCATCGCCGCCGTCGAGGGGACTGCCGAGACCGCGGCGTGGACCGCGCTCGCCGGGGCCGTGTTCAACCCGGTGACCGGCGAGCTCTTCCGGGCCTCGCGCGGCGGGGGAGCCTGGCTCGGCGACCAGCGCCTCGCGGTCAGCGAGGTGGGGCCCGCCGGAGGCCTCGTCGCGACCGGTTTCGGGTACAACCCCGAGACGCACGGCCCGGCTCTTGCGCAGCTCGCCCGCGTCATGCCGATCGCCCGGGATGTGCGCCGTATCGGCGCGGCCTCCCTCGACCTGGCCTCGGTGGCCGCCGGACGCGTCGACGCGTACTACGAGCGCGGGACGCAGCCGTGGGATCACGCCGCCGGCGCGCTGCTGGTGGCGGAGGCGGGCGGCGCCGTCGGAGGCGCCCCCGGAGGCCGGCCCGGAAACGGCATGGTCATCGCCGCGGGACCGGACTTCTACAGCCGTCTCGAGCCGCTGCTGGACTACGAGCGCTGACAGAGCGTCTGCTCATGGCATTCCCAGACCAGCCGAGGTAGGGTGTTTACCAGTTCGTTATCTTCCGCAACCCGAACCTGCGGAGATGGCCAAGCCCCCCAGCCCGAAGCCGTCGCTTTTCGCGACACGACACGAGAGCCCTTCCGCGTTGCCGTCAGAAGCCTCTGAGACTGAGCCCGCCGCCACCCGGCGGTCTCGTCGCCCCCTCCCCACGCCCGCTCCCGAGACGACCCCCCGGCTGACCCGAGCCGAGATGCGCCGTCGCTCCGCAAGCGAGACCCCCGTCGCCACGCTCGACGCCCCCGCGTCGGCACCCAAGGCCGCCGACCCCGCCCCGGTCGACGCCGAAGCCGCCTCTCAGCCCGAGCTGATCGAGAGCGTCGCCGCCGCGGTCGTCGAGACCGTCATCGCCGCGACCATCGAGCCCACCCTGCCGCCGCGCGACACCGCCGCGACTCCCGCCGAGCAGACCCCGGATGCCGCGTCCTCCGACGCCCTCGAGGTCACCGTCGTCGATGAGCAGCGTCGTTCCGACGACGTCGCCGTGATCCTGCAGAGCGCGGACGGCGCCGTCGCGACCACCCCGGTGTCGCTGCCGACCTCGCCCATCACCCTTCCCGCCAGCCGCCGCGCGCGTCGTCGCCCCCAGGCGTCGGTCATCCTCGACTCCACGGTCGACGAGACCCCCGTCGTGTCCGAGCCGGTCGCTGAGCCGGTGTCCGAGCCCGTCGCGCGCCAGACGACGAAGCCCGTCGTCGAGCAGCCCGCCATCGAGCGGCCGGCCGCCGCCGCGGACACCGCCGACGAGACGGCCGCGGACGAGTTCGCGACCGCCGCGCGCCTGTTCTCCTTCACCGGCGAGACGCCCACGCAGCAGGCGGCGCCGGTCACCCCGGCTCCTGAGCCCGTCTCGGAGGGCCTGCCCGCGGCAGCCGCTCCCCGCACTCGCCGCAACGTCCGCCGCATCGCGGCGACGTCCTTCTCGGTCGGCGTCATGGGCGTCGTCGGACTCCTCACGGTCGGCATGACCATGCCCGTGAGCGCGATCGCCTCGGCGAGCGGCACCGACAGCATCACCGCGCCCGCGGCCGACACCGCGACGACCCGTCTCGCGGTCGGCGGGGACGTCGCCTCGGCCGACGGAGCGATCCAGGCCTACGTCGCGCCCGCTCAGTCGCAGGCCGCGGTCGTCGACCGCGCCGACGGCTTCAGCGCCACCACGTACTCCAAGATGGCCGTCGACTCGGGCATCAAGTACCCCACGAACTTCTACGTCAACGACCCGACGGCGCCCATCCAGTGGCCCTTCGCGGTCGGCGTGTCGATCTCGTACGGCTTCGGCATGCGCGACGGCGGCTTCCACGAGGGTGCGGACTTCGTCCCCGGTGAGGGCGCACCCGTCCAGGCGATCGCCGACGGCACCGTCCGCATCGCGACCGAGCAGGGCGGCGCCTTCGGTGTGACCGTGCTGATCGACCACGTGATCGACGGCCAGCTCGTCTCGAGCCGCTACGGACACATGCAGTACGGCTCGCTCCAGGTCACCCCGGGCGAGAAGGTCCACGTCGGACAGTTCCTCGGACGCACCGGCAACACCGGTCGCTCGTTCGGCGCGCACACGCACGTCGAGATCCTGCAGAACGGCACGACCCCGATCGACCCGATCGCGTGGCTGCGCCAGCACGCCGGCGGCTGACCCTCGATTCGTAAGAGAGTGTCGAGGTCTGATATTCTCTTCTAGTTGCCCGGAGCGATCCGGGTACGCCCCGATAGCTCAGTGGCAGAGCACTTCCATGGTAAGGAAGGGGTCGTCAGTTCAATCCTGACTCGGGGCTCAAGGCATCCTCATCTGAATCCTGGATGCCGTGCGGCGGGGTAGCTCAGTTGGTGAGAGCGCACGACTCATAATCGTGAGGTCGCGGGTTCAAGCCCCGCTCCCGCTACTTCAGGGATAGGACTCCGGTCTTACTCGAATAATCTGTTTGACTCGCCGTCGTCATTTTCGATGTCCATGGCTCGCTGTATTGTGATCCCCGCCGCGATAGACGGAAGAACACGCGAGGATTCACGTGAGCATCGAGGACAAGCCGCCCGTTGACAACCCGATCAAGTCGTCCGCCGACGACGTACTCGGTCGCGCGGAGGTTGCCCACGATTTCGCTAGGAGCCTTCGTCGGCTGGACCTTTCGGAGGGCGCCGTGGTCGGGGTCATGGGCGCTTGGGGGTCAGGCAAGAGCTCGTTCGTCAATCTGATGCGTGAGGAGTTCGAGCGGGATCCCGGACTCGCTGTGGTCGACTTCAACCCGTGGATGTTCTCGGGGGCGCAGCAGCTCGTCGACGTCTTTTTCAAGGAGATCGCGTCTGAACTGCGACTGGCGGACAGGTCGCGGTTTGGAGGGATTGCCGAGGCGCTCGACGAGTACGGTGACGTTCTCAGTCCGATCGCCATTCTGCCCGTCGTCGGCGGATGGTTTGACCGTGCGCATAAATCGTACAAATCCGCCCGGCGGTGGTGGAAGGAACGTGGAGCCAAACCCCTTCGTCAGAAGGTCTCGGACGCTCTGGCCGGGCTCGACCAGCCCGTCGTGGTCGTCGTCGATGATATCGACCGCCTGTCGACCGAGGAGATCCGCGACATCTTCAAGCTCGTACGGTTGACGGCGAGCTTCCCCAACGTGGTCTACGTGCTGGCCTTCGATCGGCTCCGCGTCGAGAGAGCGCTGGACGAGACCAACGTTCCCGGCCGCGCCTATCTCGAGAAGATCGTTCAGCTCAGCTTCGACCTGCCGCAGATCCCCCGCGAGATGCTGCGACGGCAGATCTTCGAGAAGCTCAACGCGGTCCTCGACGGAGTTGAGAATCTCCGCTTTAGCCAGAGCGAGTGGTCGTCGGTGTACTTCGAGATCATCGAGCCCCTGATCGGCAGTCTGCGCGACGTCACCCGCCTGACCCTGTCGGCACGGTCGACGATCGAAGCGCTGGGCAGTGACATAGAGGTCGTCGACATGCTCGCGCTCGAAGCCGTCCGCGTCTTCCGGCCCGAACTTTTCCAGCAGATTCGGGATCTGAGACAGACGCTCACCCAAGAACCGAATACATACGGCAACCGCGATACGAAGCCGCAGCAATCCGAGATCGACAACTTCATCAAGGTCGCGGGCGACGACGCGGACGTCGTCCGAGCCCTGATCCACCAACTTTTCCCGATGGCGCGGCGGTACACGGACAACACGCACTACGGCCCCGGTTTTGGCGCCCAATCCAAGCGGGGTCACCGGCTGGCCGACATCAACTACCTCGACCTCTATCTGGAGCGAACGGCTCCGAGCGGACTGGTCTCGTTCCGTCGTGCGGAGAAGGCGCAGAGTTTGCTCGCGGACCGGGAGTCTCTCGGGGAGTATCTTGACAGCTTGCAGCCCGAAGATCTCGAAGACACCATCTCCGGCCTGGAGGTGTATCAGGACAGCTACCCGATCGAAGCCGTCGTGCCGGCGTCGATCGTACTCATCAACCGCATCAAGGATATCCCCGACCGAGATTCGCGCGGCGTTCTCGACATGATGCGCCCTGATCTCATCGTCGGACGGGTCGTGCTGCGGCTGATGTGGCGTATAGGAAACGAGGCCGACCGCGAGACGGCCGTGCGGGAGATCCTGCCGGAACTGGCCTCCTACTCGTCGCAGTTCCAGCTCTTGAAGACGGTAGGCCACATGGAGAACGCGGGGCACAAGCTCATCAGCAAAGAGCTGGCGGACGAGCTTGAGGCCGAACTGCTGGATCGGGTCAGCCGTAACCACTCGGCGGTACCCGCTGAGGAATGGGATCTGCTGCGCGTGTTCTGGCACACCGCAGAGGACCTGGGCGAGGCATACGTCGCACTGGACTTCGCGAACCCAGACGAGATCCGGTCGCTGATCAATTCCGGGAGATCGGTTTCCACGAGCCAGTTCCTCGGATCCGCGAACGTTCGAAACGAGGAGCGTCTGTGGTGGGACGGACTGCTACGCGTCTTCGGCAGTGAGGAGTCCCTCAGCGCCGCGATCGGCGTGTTGCGCCAAGCGGACGGTGACAGTCCGATCGTGCAACTCGCGGAAAAGTATCGCGACGGCTGGAGGCCGAAGGATTTCGAGTAGCCTCGGCAGCGGGCGAGGCGCGCGGGCTTCGCCAGGGGAGCCGTGCTCTCTCGCATGGGTTCCGTCTGCTGACAACGGACGAGGGGCTTCGCGAGCCGCTGCCTCGCGTCGAGCTCCTTTCAACGGGCGCACCCAGAGGTGCCGTCGTCGACCGTGTTCCCTGAGATCCTCTGATGTATAAAGTCATCGGCGCGGTCGTCCCACTACGTTGACTCCGCACTCGCCTCGCCTCAACGCTTCTTCAGCACCCGGGGAGTTCTGGCACGAACCTTACGACGGCTGGTACGTCGCGGAGAGATTTGTGGCGAGGCCAGTGAGGTTGCCGCCCGGGGTTTCCTTGTCCGTTGCCACGGAGCTGACTGTGTGGGTGGGTGAACCTACAATTCCGTACCGGGAACCTGAGAACTCCTGGGACACGCAGGGAACCGTCGTCTTCCTTGTCGAGGAGCTTGCGAGCTTCGACTGCACGCTCGGTCATCAGATCTCGGGGTGTGATCCCTACGCCTCGTCGTCGAGGCCGCAGGCGAGAAACTCACCGGGTGGGAGGAGCTTGAGTTCTCCTGATCGAGGCGCCTCGGATGTGCCCGACCGCTGTGACTCTTGAGATCTACTCGTCGGCTGACGTACATCGGACGCTAGTCTGCCGGGATGAACACTGTGCCAAGCCCAGCTGACGTCGCCCGCCGCCAGTCTCCGGAGATTGGCCTGGTCACCGACGGACACGCCGATCGACTCCGTGCGTTTGCGTTTTTCCCCTACCGAGGGCCACGACCCAGTGGAACCGTCCTGGAGAACGTTGAACTCGGCAGGCTTGCTTGGGAGGAAACGCTTACGTCCCTCGCGAGTCTCGCGGAGGCAGAAGAATGGACTGGGCTGAACCCGACCGGGCGGCCACTGCCGATCCTCGATAGTTTCCTTCGGTATACGTATGGCCGGCTGGTAATGGAAGACAAGATCGCGGTGACAGACGACGGAGCTTTCGCCGCCTTCAACACCGGTCTACTGTCGCCCCACGCTGAAGAGATTTTCGGCTTCTTCAGTCGCAACAATCATGAAAACGCGCAACGGTGGGTATTCGCCAGCTGGGTCACAGAGTCCAGTCGCGATCTTCTTCGCAACTTTGACACACCGCCGCAGATGGCTGAATACGTTACGTCAGCGTCGGATTTGGTCTACGACTGGCGCCGGGAACTCAAGCTCGCGTACGACCACATCCTCGGTGACAACATTGATCGGTTCCCAGGGGATATCGCCGAGCAGCCCCTGCGGGCTCGACAAGCGCTCGACTCGGCTGTCAACCTGACTCTGCGGAGAGTGCGCAGGAACCACAAGATGGTGATTCCGCAGTGGTATCCGAAGTTGGGCGAGGGTGGTGCCCAGTTCTTGATGCCTCTTGACCTCACGGGGGACGGTAAGGCGGACCTTGCCCTCGTGGTATCGGCGGTGGGTGACCGTGCCTATCGTGGACACACCGTACTGACCCTGGACATGGCATACACGAATGCAAGGCTGGTAGCACGTCCCGATAGTGATTGGTTGGCGCCCAGCGCAACTCCGATTCCAGCGCCCGACGACATCTTCTTGGACGAAGACGACGCGCATTGATTTGGCGGGAAGGCTCGCTCTCGCAGCGCCAATGACGAGTTGCCATCGATGTGATCGTTACGCCCAGTCCGACACCTCGGAGCGTCGTGTGCTTCCTGACGCCCGCACGAGGTCGGATCCTGGTCTCCGCAGTTCAGTCTCTGAAGTGCAACCGAGACGGTCATCTCCGAGATGGAAAGCTTGCGCCCGTCACGAGTTGATGTATCGCAAGCTTTACGTCTCCTAGACGTCTTGCGACGTTTCATTCGGAGCCCCGCGCATGCGCGAACCGGCCAGGGACGCGATGTGCTCGAATGTCTTCTCGGCGCTTTGTCGAGCGGCGACCGTTCTTGCCCCGGATCGCCTCGCCTGTTCCATCAATGCTGTCTTAAAGACATTTGGCCACGGCGAGAAATCTTCGTTTCCTGGAACATCGATGTAGAGACCGTTCTGTGTGAACGTTGACTTGAAGCTCGACCCGGAGGTACCCGATTTGATCTGAACAACTCCTCCGCGCAACGCCAACTCCACGAGAATACCTTGACTGGGAAGATCAAACCCGATAATGAACTCCGTGGGCGCTGGTCGAACAAGCTTCACCAGCAGTCCTGCGTTTCCTCGGGAAGTGGCCCATTGACAGATCGCGTCACCGTCAGGCTCGTACTCCGCTACGCGAATAGCGTCGCTTATGTCGGGGAACGCGCTGCAGTCCAAAACCAACACCGGTATAAACGCGCCGCCGAACGCAAGGTGGCTCGCGACCATACCGTCCCCGACTATCCGCACGACTCTCGTTGGGTCGACTCGGTGCCTTCGCGACCTCCCCATCACGAACCCGCCTTTATGTTGTCGAGTGTCCATTCACGACCGTCGCTGTCGGTAAGTCGCAGACTCTGGCGGAGGACGGGTCGCCCCGCGGTTCGCTGATCGCTGATATCGAACTCGAGTGAGCCAGCGCTAACCTGCCGTGCCTTTAGTTCTAGGGGGAATGCGAGCACGGGCGCCGACGGACTATTGCTCAAGGCCACCTCGCTCAACATATTCTGTGTTTCAAGGCGGTACTCAATCCAAAGTGAAGCACGTCTGATCCATATGGCCGAGTGTGACTGATTCGTGATCTCAACCGACAGCACAATGCTCCGCGTCCCAAAACTAGTTCGTTGGCGTGCTTGCACAAGGTGAATGTCCACGTCTGGGAGAGCTCGCAACTCAGCACGCTGCGCCACCCCGAGTGACTTCTTCGCGGTATTTCGGCTGCTTATCGACACGCCCAGCGCGGTCCCAGACACTCCTAGCGCGAGGGCAGGAACGAGGATTGCGAGGAAGGGGGCGGCTGCCTTTAGCACTGCGACCGCGTCGTTTACAAAGTCCACCTGCACCCCTCGAACTTTGCGTTGTCAGTGAGACGCCGATCGGCGGAGGCGACCACTCTGTCCCTGCTTTCAGTCCGGTGCGGTCACCGCTCCGTAGTCGGCATCGCTGTCCACGGTACAGGCACGCAGATCCGTGACGGTCGCACCTCTCGCGTTGAAGTTTGAGCTGCGACGGCGGCTGAGTCGATGTGGTTGGTCCACGTATCGCTTTCTCTCCCTCAAGTGGGTTCGGCCGTCAGCAACAACATATTGGCGTCCGCGCTCCTGACGCACGCGGAGAACGAGCTGTGGCAGCGGGCCGACGAAGACTCGATCGCCGCCTAGGTTCGACTCCCACCCCGAGGCCGGCGCTGTATACCTGCCCGAACGAAGGCTTGTCGGACACCGTTGTAGCTGACCTCGAAGTGCGTGGCGATAGCGGCGATCGATCTGCCGCTTCTATAGAGCACTGCGGCTTGACGGACCTGGTCGTCGTCGAGCGATTGACACCGAAGCTGGACACCCTCCTCGCGAAGCATCTTCAGCAGGCCACCCTTTGAAAGGCTGTAGTCCACGCAGAGGGATGGGGTTGTCTCGCCGGACTGATACTTCTCGACGATCTCAGCGATGAGAGCGGGATTAAGTCGACGACGTAGGAGTCGAGGCACCCGCTCCGAGGGCGAGCTTGAAGATGCAGAATTTGGCGCTAGGCCAGCCATTTTTTGTAGTTCCACCAGGGGCGGAGACAGAAGTACCCATTTTTTCGAGTTGCGGTGTACTGGCTCTACATCTCGGAGGGGCTAGCTGCCTTACTCGAAAAATTCGGTCGACCCGCCTGCTGCCCTCGCCGAGTCGAAGGACAGGTACCAGTCCTCGATTCTCGCGAAGGTATCCGCATTCACACGCTGCTCCAACGCCAGTCCAACCTTCCGCCCGTCTTCCAGGGCCGCCGATCGAGCATGTCGAGCAAGAAGGAGCGCGCGTCATCCCTCGCCATGTTTCATGTCCTCCCATCCCCTGTCACTTGGGGTGCGCCCCCCTGTCACTTGGGGTGCGCCGTCGGCTGCGTCGTCTTGTTCGCTGTTCCGCATCTCCCACTCGCGGAGTGCGCGTCGCTCCGCGCCGGTCGCGGGCCAGTCCTCGATGACGGCGTTGACGTACCAAACCGGCCCGATGGAGTACCCCACGTCCGGTAGGGGCGCCCCATGCCGCGCGCGATGCGGCGAGTTGCCTGACACCAGGCGTCGGCGGCCGCTTGGCTAGACCGGGTCGTATAAGCGCGGCCGGAGGTTAGAAGGTCCTGCGCGCTGACGTCAGAGTCCACGCTTACATCGTTTCAGTGGTGCGAAACTGACCGGTTTCGCACCATGTGGTCTCTGGGAGGGAGTGGGGTCCGGAGTGGAGGCTGCGCGCAGGGCCGATACGAGGCGTGGGGGCGCGGTGGGGTCGGACGCGGCTTGGGCGGGAACGAGCTGCCCAATTGATAGGCCCCGGGCCGAGGCTTACGCGCTCGGTGACTCCTGCTGCGCCTTGATCTGGTTTATCCGTTCGAGAGGGAGGGTGCCACGCTGCCCAACTACCCAGCGGCGACAGTTGCTCACTATGAAGCGGTTGACGTTGAGGTCACTCGGGATGTCGTCGCCGATCACTAGCAGTTGCGTGGGCGAGATGGGAAAAGTGACCGTGGAGAAATCATGCTGGGCGTCCGGTCGCCACAGTAGGACCGCCCCATCGCCCGTGAAAAGGACGTCGGTTGTATAAATCTGCCACGTCCATCTCTCTAGCCCGCGAGACGTCAGTCGGAGCGTGTCTGAGTGCTCGTGGGTAAGGACCAGCATGTCTCCTAGCAGGAGGTCCTTCTCTTGGGTGGTGCCGTCCTTCATCAGCATCACTGCGGGTACTCGAACGCCGGCGCGGTCGGCGTATCGGCCGCGATGCAGGTGCATGTCGAGGAAGGCGATTGCCGCCTCTGCTTCTTTCTGGTCGAGCCCCTGTTCCGCGCGGAGCTTGGCGATCGCCGACATGCCCCGGTCTTCGATCTCTGCGTACCGGTTCTCTAAGTCCACCGCCATGACAGCGGGGTCGTAAACGTAGCTGACGATCGAGGCGTTCTTGTACGAAGACTTGTACCCCCGCCCGTCCTGGACGTCTGCGACGTCTAGGACGTTCTTTTCGTCGGCCCAGGCGCGAATGTAACTGCCGGTCACCATGTGGCCCCGTCTCGTTCCGGAAGCGGAGGGCTTGCCGCGCGATGGTCGCGCACCCTGAGGACTCCCAGCCGTAGAACTCGTCATGCGGTCACACTAGATCGATCTTCGAACGGCTACTTGTGGAGTCACGCAGAATGCGTGGACTCGGTGGTCAGTCGTTGGGATCGTCATCGCCGCCGATGAGGTCGGCGTTTCCATCCCAGGTGCCGACCACGTGGGCGGTCAGTTCGCTTTTCCAGTGGCCGCGAGCTGCGAGGTGCAGGCGCGCGAAACGTAGACGCCAACCGGCGCCGATGAGGTCGCTGACGAGCTGGTGTGCTCCGTCGAGGGTGACCGGTTCGGGAGCCGGGATTCCGTTGGGGTTGCTGATCTTGATTCGAAGTCGGTCACCGGGAGCGACAGAGGCCTGCCTTTCCGTGGGGGGCTCTTCGGTGTCCCACTGTTCGTGGCGTAGTAGCTCACGGTGCATGTATTCGTTGCGGCCCTTGTTGGCGGCGTGGGCGGCTGCCACGGCATCGAGGATCGCGACGCGGACGTCCTTCTCGACCTTCAGCTTTTCGACCATTTGCTTCGCCTCGCGATGAAGGTCGCCCCACCGGTCGGGCGTCGCGAAGAGATGTTCGCGCGTCGCATCGCCGTGTCTGAGCTGGGCGTGGAGGCCCCGTAGTTGAGTCTCCATCCAGACCGTCTCTTTCGCGATTCGACCGAGAAGGATCAGCCATTGATCGTCAACGTCGAGTTGCGCCAGCTCGTCTAGCTCCATCCGCTCAGGTTCTCACCAGCCAGACGCCCGCACCATTCTCTCTCCGTCCCCCAGTACATGCCGCTCTTCACGGCAGAGCCCCCCGAGCAGCGAGACCGTGCCACCGTCAGGTGGGTGGCTCATCCCATGCTTGCGTCCGTGTGATCAGTGGTGTCCTCTGCCTCCGCCAGATGCCACTCGGCGCGAGCGACGAGTTCGTCGAAGGTAATCACCTCGGGCTCGAGGAGGTTGCGTCGGAACAGTTCGAAGCTTCTCACTCGGTCCGGGAGCGGCCCTCCTGTCGCTCCGGTCAACTCGGACTGGGAGCCGACGATGACGAACGATCGAGGTCGAAGTATGAATGCACCAGAACTGAGCAGTTCTCCTTCAGCCGACGTATCTTGCAGAAAGTCACCAAGATCTCGGGCAGCGAGGTGAGTCGTCTGCTGCACTTGTACGACTGCTCCCGCCAACTCTTTGGAAGGTGCGAAGCAGCCGGAGCGGTACTCCTCTGCGAGAAGCGCTGTGCGGTGATGCTTGATCTCCGCGAAGACCAGGCTGCGTACGATCCCCGCGGAAGCCAGCAGCGCATCAACGCGCTTCCCCACGCCCTTGATGCTTCTGCCGACAACCGTCTGTTCCAGCTTTCCCTCGTCCCACGACGTGAGGAGTTGACCGCCGAGACCTATCCCGAGGACCCAGGGATTCTCTTCCAGGAGCCGTTGCCAGGCTCGCTCAGGGCCGCCAGCGTCTTCCGTTGCCGCGTCGAACTGTTCCGGAGAGTCAATCCACATGCGCATCTGCGTGACGACGGTTCGGCGACGTTGCAGCGCTACGACATCCTCCGCGGTCGCGTCAGATTCGATGAGAGATCGAAACCGATCTGGATTGTCAGCGTAGACGCGCGCGATTGCTCCGGGGTCGGAGAACACGTCACGAAGCAATTGGTCGTCCACGTACACGGACTGATCGCCTTCGATTGGTATCGCGTCGATGGCGCGAAGCGCTTCCAGCAGCGCCATCGATTGGTCGCGGTCAAGCTCGAGGACATTTTCCAATCGAGTCAGATCGCCGGACGTGGGCACGCGTTGGATCCTAATTTTTCGGACGGCGCCGGATTCTCTGGCGACGTGGAGCTGTACCTGCTTGCGTCCCCCAGGCGTGGTGCTGATGACCTGCATGGTCCAATCCCAACCGGCGCCGTCGTCTGACTGCACCTCGTCGATGACCCGGTGTACATAGCGCGACGGGTAACCCGCGTCACGCCCAAACTGGGTGATGAAACTTCGCGAGACGTACGTGCGAGTCGTAAGTCTTCCCTCGGCGTACGTGACCTCATTGGGTAGAGGTACGTCATCCCAGTTGATCCTCGGCACACTCATTCCTACCGCAAGGCGAGCGTGCGAAGCGGACCACTGGGAGACCAAATGCGAAAACGAAGGTGGCGAGCCCCGTTCTGCCTCCAAGTCGACTCGGGGATGGCGCGAAACCGATCGGTTTCGCAACACATGAGTCGTAATCTCTGGGGCCAGCTGCTGTAGGACGGTGCGTCTTCGTTCTGTCAGTGCCGCGTGTCAGGATCGGGCGCGTGCCAGAGACGTCGTCGACGGGTCAGGTCCTGTGGGGCGGCTCACGTGGGTTTGGTTCGCTAAGTGACGAGGGCCACGCTCTCACCCGGCAAACTCGAACCCGCATAATCGAGCTGTGACACCAAATCAGCCCTCAGGCGACGAGCAGCCCGCGAAGACGGGACCCGTGGCACGATTTCTGGCCTGGTTAAAGCGTGTCAGCTACGGGCGACGCATCGCAGCTGGTGTCACGGCCTACGTCGCCGTGGCAATCCCCATCGTCCTGCACGTACCCGCCGAGCTATTGAACAATTGGGTACCAGGACTCACCCCGGGGGAACAGGGAAAGCTTCTCGGTGCTGCGGGAAACCTGGTGCTTCTCGCGCTTGGCGGCGTCATTGCTGTTGTCACGGTTGGGCTCAGCCTCTCGAGACATCGACAAGAACTCGATGCAGCAGAACGCGACCGTCAGCGACTATTCGACGACCAGGAACGTGAACGGGCGCGGCTCTCAGAGGTTGCCGATCAGCGGCGCGTCGAAACCGAAAGGTCCCTACGAGAACGTTTCGTGACGACGGTGCAGCTTCTCAGCGATACCGCTCCCGTCAATCGACAGGCGGCGCTTTATGCACTTGGCGCCCTTGCCGACGACTGGGACGCACTCGACAAGCGCGATGAAGTGCAGGTGTGCATCGAAGTCCTCACCGGCTACCTACGCGCACCCCGCACAAAAGAAATGTTGTCGCCCCTCGACCCCGAGGAGACTCAATACACGGACCCGGAAGACTACTACGTCACCCAACGCACCACCCCAGTGGAAGTTTCCGTCAAGCAAGCCGGATACGCCGTCATCCGGAACCATCTGCAGCAAGGGGCGTCGCCAAGCTGGCATAACCATCAACTCAACCTATCCCGCGCTCACATCGACTTCCCTGTCGAACTACCGCGACCACTCATCACAGCAGACGGGGCGCTCGACCTGCGCGGCATCTGGATCGGCCACAACGGAAGTGCGGACCTCGCGGCCGCGCAGATCAGCGGAGCCGGACGCTTGCATCTGACCGAGGCGGTGATTGTTGGGAACGGAAGCATCGACCTCCGAGCTGCTGTCGTCAGCGAACGCGGGACCGTCGACCTCCGAGACGTGTCGATCAGCCACGGGCAAGTGCACCTCATGAATGCGAAAGTCACCGGTCTTGGAAGTGTGGTCCTTCGAGGAATGCGGATCCGAAATAGGGGGATCGCAAACCTTCAGGACTTGTCGATCGGCGACGGGGGGAACGTAGACCTCACGAGCGCGTCGATCGACAAAGACGGACAAGTGCTCCTGCACAAGCTGGCGATCAGCAACGACGGAAACGTAGACCTCGCCGACGCAGCGATCGGCGGGGGCGGGATCATCGATCTGTCGCGAGCGGTAGTCAGCGACCGTGGGCGCATTGATTTCGCGCGCACGGCAATCGGTGCCACCGGCCGTATAGACCTCTCGGGTGCGGTAATCAGCGACGGTGCAACCGTGGACCTCGACGCCCCGAAGATCACCCGTGGCGGACGCGTAATCCGACCAGATGGAATGTCTTCGATGCAGGCGACGTAGAGCGATCAAGCCGCCAAAGAGGTTGGATTGGGGCGGTGGCGCGGTGTCACCGGCCAAATCCCCTCGACGTTGACGGTTGCCTTACCGTCATTGTTTGGTCCAAGGTTGACGCGCGTAATGCCAGGGACGAGATACCTCACTTGTAGGTACCACCGCGCGGGCGCAGCTGAACCCCCTCCTTGATGAGGCGTTGCCGGACATTGTTGTAGCTGGTGTCGAGGCGAGACGCGATGGTGGCGATTGGATGGCCACGCTCGTACATTGCTCGTGCGGTCTCAACCTGTTCGCTTGTGAGCGGTTGACGTCGCAGTGTTGCTCCCCCGTCTCGAAGCAAGCGAAGGATGCCGGTCTTCGACAGGCCGTAGGTCGCACACAGACTCGGCGTCGTCGAGCCCGACTCGTACTCAGCGACGATTTGCTCGATCAGCGCAGGTTCGAGGCGTCGGCGAAGCGATCGACTCACCTGCTCTCCGGGGGTAATTGAGAGGGGCGGATTGGGTGCGAGACCAGCTAGTTTCTGCAACTCCACTAGAGGTGGCGGCAGCAGCGCGGATTTATCCGAGTAGCGGTGTACCGGCTCTACAGATTCTTGGCGAAGCCGTCCTCCGGGGCGGCTTTCGTTTTATCGCCGCGAGGGGCGCGCGGCGGACTCCTCGCGCCCCGATAGGGTGAGCCGGGTGAGTGATTCGGGAGAGTTCGTCCAATCCCTCGCTCGCGGTCTCGAGGTGATCCGGGCGTTCGACGCCGAGAATCCGGCGCTGACGCTCAGCGACGTCGCCCGTCGTGCGGATCTGACCCGCGCCGCCGCCCGCCGGTTCCTCCAGACGCTCGAGACTCTCGGCTATGTGCGTGCCGACGGTCGGGTCTTCTCGCTCACGCCGCGCGTCCTCGAGCTCGGTTTCAGCTATCTCTCCGCGCTGTCGCTGCCGGCGCTGGCTCAGCCGCATCTCGAGCGTCTGTCGCGCGAGGTGGGGGAGAGCGTCTCGTCGGCGGTGCTCGACGGCGCCGACATCGTCTACGTCGCCCGCGTTCCCACGCGACGGATCATGAGCGTCGGGATCACGATCGGTACGCGCTTTCCCGCGTACGCCACCAGCATGGGGCGGGTGCTGCTCGCGGCCCTCGCCGAAGCGGACGCGCGACAGATCGTGGCGGCTTCGCACCCCGCCGCCCTTACCCCGCGCACGCGCACGGACGTCGATGCGATCGTCGCGGAGCTCGAGGCGGTGCGTGCTCAGGGGTGGGCTCTCGTGGACGGCGAGCTCGAAGAGGGGCTGCGGTCTCTCGCGGCCCCCCTTCACGATCGCTCGGGGGCGGTGGTCGCGGCGGTGAACATCTCGGCCAGCTCTCGCGGTGACGCGGACGAGTGGCGCGAGCTGTGCCTGCCGGCGTTGCGGGCCGCCGCGGCCGAGATCGACGCGGACCTCCGCCTGGTCTGAATCGTCGAGAGGCCCCGCTTGTGCGGCGGGCGGGGCCTTGCCGTGCCCGCGGTGATCGGCGTATCCTGTTCGCATAACGTACGTGTGTACGCAGAGCGAACAGGCGAGGATGCTCCGCATGATCGACAAGACCGTTCCCGACCTCGCGTCGGCCGTCGCAGGGATCGCCGACGGCGCGACCGTCATGATCGGCGGCTTCGGCCGCGCGGGTCAGCCCGTCGAGCTGATCGACGCGCTCATCGCGCACGGCGCCGGCGATCTCACCGTCGTCAACAACAACGCCGGCAACGGCGACACCGGGCTCGCGGCCCTCCTGGCCGCAGGTCAGGTGCGCAAGATGATCTGCTCGTTCCCGCGCCAAAGCGACTCGTGGGTGTTCGACGGGCTTTACCGCGACGGCAAGGTCGAGCTCGAGCTCGTGCCGCAGGGGAACCTCGCCGAGCGCATCCGCGCCGCGGGTGCTGGTATCGGCGCGTTCTTCACCCCCACCGGCTTCGGGACGCAGCTCGCCGAGGGCAAAGAGACGCGGCGCATCGACGACCGCGACTACGTGCTCGAATACCCCATCCACGCGGATGCCGCGCTGATCAGCGCCCGCGCCGCCGACCGCTGGGGCAACCTCGTCTACCGCGAGACGGCGCGCAACTTCGGACCCATCATGGCCGCCGCCGCGGCGACCACCATCGTCCAGGTCGACGAGGTCGTCGAACTCGGGTCGCTCGACCCCGAGTCCGTCGTGACGCCGGGGATCTACGTCGATCGCGTCGTCGCCGTGGGGGAGCGACGGTGGCTGCGCGACGGCGTCTTCGTCGGCGGCGTCGACATCGAGGGCCGGGCCCTGGCATCCGAGGAGGAGAAATGACCACTCGCATCTCGCGGCGCGATCTCGCCGCTCGCGTGGCATCCGACATCCCCGAGGGAGCCGTCGTGAACCTCGGCATCGGCGCGCCGACCCTGGTCGCCGACTACCTGCCCGCCGGGCTCGAGATCGTGCTGCACACCGAGAACGGCATGCTCGGCATGGGCCCGGCCCCCGAGCGCGGCCGGGTCGACCCCGATCTCATCAACGCGGGAAAGCAGCCCGTCACCGCGCTCGCCGGAGCCGCGTACTTCCACCACGCCGACTCGTTCGCCATGATGCGCGGCGGCCACCTCGACGTGTGCGTGCTGGGCGCGTTCCAGGTGTCGGCCGGCGGTGACCTCGCCAACTGGTCGACCGGCGAGCCCGGCGCGATCCCGGCCGTGGGTGGGGCGATGGACCTCGCCATCGGCGCGAAGGACGTCTACGTCATGACCGACCTGCTCACCAAGGGCGGCGAGCCCAAGCTCGTCGCCGCCTGCAGCTACCCGCTGACCGGGGTCGGCTGCGTCTCGCGGGTCTACACCGATCACGGCGTCTTCGACGTCACCCCCGACGGCTTCCGCGTGCGCGAGCTGTTCGGCGACAACACCCACGCCGAGATCGAGGCGCTTCTCGGTCTGACCCTTCTCGACCAGGAGAGCTGACCATGCCCGCTTCGTTCGTCTACGACGCCGTCCGCACCCCCTTCGCCCGCCACGCCAAGGCCTTCGCCGACGTGCGCCCCGACGACCTGGCGGCCACGGTCATGGCATCCGTCGTCGAACGCACCGGGATCGACTCCGCGCGCATCGAAGACGTGATCTTCGGCGACGCGAACCAGGCCGGCGAAGACAACCGCAACGTCGCGCGCTTCGGTGCGCTGCTCGCGGGCTTCCCCTCGTCGGTGCCCGGAACGACCATCAACCGCCTGTGCGGATCGTCGCTGGATGCCGTGATCCAGGGCTCGCGCGCGATCGAAGCCGGCGATGCCGACGTGATCCTCGCGGGCGGCGTCGAATCGATGACGCGGGCCCCGTTCGTGGTCGAGAAGAGTCCGCGGCCCTTTCCCGCCGCCACCCAGACGATGTGGAACACCTCGATCGGCTGGCGCATGACTAACCCGCGGCTGCGGAAGGACTGGACGATCTCGAACGGCGAGAGCGCCGAGAAGCTGGCCGAGATCTACGGCATCTCGCGCGAGGAGCAAGACTCGTTCGCCGCGCGCAGCCACCGCCTCGCCGCAGCGGCGTGGGCCGAGGGACGCTTCGATGACGAGATCGTGCAGGTCGAGGGTCACGCGCTCGCGCGCGACGAAGGCATCCGCGACGACTCCACCGCCGAGGTGCTCGCGGGTCTGCGCCCGGCCTTCCGTCAGGGCGGATCGGTCACCGCGGGCAACTCCTCGCCCATCAACGATGGCGCCTCGGCCGTGCTGTTGGGCGCGGAAGGGGCGATGGATGCCGAGCCCCTGGCCCGCATCGCCGGCCGGGCCGCGTTCGGCAACGACCCCGACGTGTTCGGTGTGGCTCCCGTCGAGGCGGCGAACCGCGCCCTCGCGCGCGCCGGGAAGACGTGGGCCGACGTGACCTTCGTCGAGCTCAACGAGGCGTTCGCGTCGCAGACGCTCGCGTGCGCGAAGCTGTGGACCGAGCTCGACCCCGCCCGCCTCAACGAGAACGGCGGGGCAATCGCGATCGGCCACCCCCTCGGCGCCTCGGGCGGACGCATCATCGCGCGCGCGGCCCACGAGCTGAAACGCCGCGGCGGCGGCGTCGCGGTCGCGGCGATCTGCATCGGCGTGGGTCAGGGCCTCGCGGTGGTGCTCGAGCGCTGAGCCCGCCGCCGCGGCATCCGTGTCACGAGAACAGGCGATGCGCGGGGAACAGGACGATCCGCGCCGCGGAGTCGACCTGTTCTCGTCGCCCACCCTGTTCTGGTGACCGGCCGCGTCGCTCGGCTAGGACTCCTCGGCCCAGCGGTCGCGAGGCCGATCGTCGTCTTCGTCGCGGACATGCCCCGGGGTAGACCACTCCAGCTGGAACCCGCACTCGCGGCACTCGTCGGCGCCGCCGCCCTGTTCGAGCAGCGGGTGCATCGTCACACCGCACGAGGGGCAGATCGGTTGCGCGCCGTCGTCGTAAGGGTCTCTGTAGGTCATGGCCGTCCCGCTCGTCATCCGTCCCCGGGGTCAACCCGCATCCCGTCCGACGTGTTCCCCCGCGTCAGCGGCCCCGGCCCTCCACCGCAGGCATAGGCTCGGCCCATGCCGATCTCCCGTGCCGCTGCGGACCCCGGTCCGACAGTGGGCACCGCATGACGGCATCCGCCCCCGCTCCCGACCCGCGCCGCTGGCGCGCTCTCTCGGTGATGCTGATGGGGCAGTTCGCCGCCCTCCTCGACGTCAGCGTGACGAACGTGGCGCTGCCGTCGATCGGGCGCTCCACCGGAGCGGGCGCGAGCGAGCTGCAGTGGATCGTGACGGGGTACGTGCTGGCCTTCGCGCTCGTCCCGGTCATCGGTGGGAGATTGGGCGATCAGCGTGGGCGGCGGCGCATCTTCACGATCGCCGTCCTCGGGTTCGTCATCGCGAGTGCGGCCGTGGGCCTCGCCCCGAACGCGGGCCTGCTGATCGCGGCGCGGGTCGTCCAAGGGCTCTTCGGCGGAATGATGGGGCCGCAGGTCTCGGGCTTCATCCAGAACGCGTTCCCCGCGTGGGAACGGGGGCGCGCCTTCGGCCGGCTGGGGCTGACGGTCGGTGCGGGAACCGCCCTCGGCCCGGTCATCGCGGGTCTCCTGATCGCGGCGGGAGGGCCCGAGATCGGATGGCGTCTGGTGTTCTTCATCAACGTGCCGGTCGGGATCGCCGCGGTTCTGCTCGCTCGGCGCTGGGTCCCGGCCGACGAGCCGTCCTCCACGGCATCCGGTCGGCGCGTCGACGTGCTCGGCGCGATACTTCTCGGTGCGGGCGTGCTGTGCCTGCTGTTCCCGATCGTCGAGACGGGGCAGAGCGGCGGCCCGCTCACGCTTCTCCTGCTCCTTCCCGCCGCGGGCTTCCTCTTCGCGCTCGTGCGTCACGAGGCGCGTTTGACGAAGGCGGATGCCGGGCCCCTTCTCGATCTGCGCCTGTTCCGCGTCCGGTCCTTCGTCACGGGTGTCGTCTTCGCGGTCGTCTTCTTCTGCAGCAACACCGGAATCCCGCTGGTGCTCGCGCTCTACTACCAGAACGGTCTCGGCTTCACCGCGCTGCAGTCCGGCCTCGGCGTCACGGCCTACGCGATCGGCTCCGTCGTCGGGGCTCCGGTCGCGGGGCGTTTCGTCTCACGGGTGGGGCGACCGCTTCTGGTCGGTGCCGTCGCGGTGTTCACGAGCGTCACGATCGTCCTCGGACTGCTGGTTCAGGTCGGGGCCGAGGCGACGGACCCGGCGGGGGTCATCCTGCGCCTGTGCGTTCCCCTGTTCGTCCTCGGCATCGCGGGCGGCGCGATCGTCACGCCGAACCAGACGTTGACCCTGGCCGACGTCGATCCCTGGCGGGGCGGCGTCGCCGGCGGAGTGGTCCAGACGGCTCAGCGGGTGGGGTCCTCGATCGGTCAGACCGTCCTCGGCACGGCCTTCGTGCTGGCGGTCGCGGGTGCGGCGGGCTCCGCGGGAGCGGGCTCCCCGGCGAAAGATCCGGCGACGTTCGCCGACGCTCTCACCCTTGCGCTCGCGGTGTCGGTGGTCTTCTCGGCCTCGGCCATCCTGCTGAGTGCGATCGAGGTGCGTCGGCACCGGAACGGCTGACGCGCGCCGCACGCGGGGACGCTAGCGTCGAGGGATGCACGCCACCTCCGCCCGGCTGGGTCTGGGTCTCGCCGCCGTCGGCCGCCCCGCCTACATCACGACCGCGCGAGACAGCGACCTGGGCGACCCCGCCGAGCGCTCGGTCGAGGCCCTACGCGAGCGCGCGCACGAGCTGCTTGACGAGGCCTGGGCACTCGGCATCCGGTACGTCGATGCCGCCCGCTCCTACGGCCGGGCCGAGGAGTTCCTCGGGTCGTGGCTCGACGTACACCCCGAGCGCCGCGCCGAGTTGACGATCGGGTCGAAGTGGGGCTACGAGTACGTCGGCGGATGGAGGATGGATGCCGCCGTGCACGAGCGCAAAGAGCACTCGGCGGCCATGTTCGACAGGCAGTGGCCCGAGACGCGCGCGGCGCTCGGCTCCGCTCCGGACTACTACCTGGTCCATTCCGTAACCCCGGAGAGCTCCGCCCTCGGCGACGAGGAGGTGCTGGGCAGACTCCGCCGTCTGCGCTCGGACGGAGTGCGGGTCGGGCTGTCCACGAGTGGACCGCACCAGGCGGCCGTCATCCGGGCCGCCCTCGCTCTTGCGGATTCGCCGTTCTCGGTCGTGCAGTCCACCTGGAATCTGCTCGAGCCCTCGGTGGCTCCGGCGGTCCAGACCGCTCACGACGCCGGCTGGACGGTCGTGGTCAAAGAAGTCCTCGCCAACGGCGAGCTCGCCCACGCCGAACCCGGGAGTCGGCTCGAGGCATCGGCATCCGGCCTGCCCGTGGACGTTTTCTCTCTCGGCGCCGCGCTGGCGCAGCCGTGGGCCGACGTCGTGCTCAGCGGCGCCACGACGACCACGCACCTGCGCCGCGGCGCGAGCGCGCACCCGATCGACGCCCCGGCCGACCTCGCGACGGACCCCGTCGACTACTGGCGTCGACGCTCGGAACGTCCCTGGCGCTGAGCCGGGCTCAGGGGACGCAGTTCAGCGTGGCGACCGTGCCCGAGACGTTCGCCCACGACGTGGCGATCGCGGTGGCGAGGACCGATCCCGACGAGGACCGGGCTTGCACGTACCCCGCGGATCGCGCGTTGGCGATCGAGCGCACGGTGATACCGGGCGAGTAGGTGCCGCAGTACGAGAACGACACCCGCGTCCCCGAGAGGCTCGATCCGCTGAAGGCGCAGACGTTGCCGTCGGCGCAGCTTCCGACCGCCCGCTCGTGCTCGGACGGGACGTCCATGGTCATGCCGAGCTCGGGCCACTCCGCGTGATGCGAGTCGATGACCACCCCGCCGGGGATCTCGGCGAGAGCCGCGGCGATGTCGGGGTGCAGATCGTCGGTCGTGGTCATTCGGAGTCCGCCTTTCTGTCGGAGACGTCCCAGAGGGTGTAGTCGGTGATCGAACCGGCCGGGAGTTTGAGGTTCGGATTGTCGGCGAGCAGTTCGGACTCGAAGCCGACGATGCGCCCGGTGTCGGCCGAGAGCAGCAGCGTCGCCTCGGAGGTGGTCAGCCCGGACGGCACCGCGGCGAGACCGACCACCGGACGACCCAGCCGATCGAACGCCGACCCGACGACCCGCAGACCCGGAGCCTGCGCGACCACCTCGAGCAGGGCCGCCTGCTGCGGACCGGTGAGCGTCCACTCGCCCAGAAGCGCCCGGGCGCCGAGCATCGCGTCGCCCGCCGTCAGCTGGTCCCCGGCGCCGGTCGACGTGAGCACGAGAGCGCGCATCGCCTCGACGGTGGGCTCGGGGGCGGTGGGGGAGAGCGGCGAGAACTGGTTCTGCACGAAGTGGAGGTCGCCGACCACGGTCCCCGGCGTCGGCTCGCCCGCGGGCACCGTGTCGCCCGCCGCGTTGGTGGCCTCGGCGGCGGTGGTCACGACCGAACCGGAGAGGTTCTCGTTCCACTGCACGTCGATCCACTCGCGGCGGAACACCGTCGCCTCGGCCTCGTCGGGCGAGCCGCTGAAGTACCAGCCGAGCGACAACGATCGCCGCTCGGGGGAGGAGGGACCGGAGCCGTCCGTCAACCGTTGCTGCGCCTGCGCGATCACCTCCGACGCGTCCTCGGAGATCGAGGTGAACGCGAGCGGTTGGGGAGTGAGAGCGGATGCCGGGGAACTCGGCATCCAGAGGACTCCGGTGACGATCGCGAGGACCAGGACGACGACCGCGGCGGCCGAGCCCCAGGCGGCGTAGACGGGTCGACGGCGCGCTCGCGGAGCCGTTCTCGCGAAATCGCGAGCCCGTCGCTCGGCGGCGAGGGGGATCGGTGCGTCGAGGGGCGTCTGCGCGGGATCGAGCCGGTGCAACGCGCGCGCGAGGTCATCGTCGTTCATCGAGCACCTCCTCGGCGGACAGGGGCCCGTCGGATAGGAGCGGGCGGAGTTTGGCTCGGACGCGATTCAGGCGCGTCCACACGGTCCCCGCGCTCGCCCCGACGACGACACCCACCTCGGCGGCCGAGAGGTCCTCCCAGTAGGTGAGCCAGAGGATCTCGCGCTCCTTCTCGGAGAGTGCGCGGATCGCGTCGACGAGTCGATCGATCATCTCGCCCTCCGACGCGTTCGAGAGGGTGCGCACCTGGTCCTCGATGTGCGTCCACAGTGCCCCCTCTCGGTCTCGTCGTCGGTATTCGTTCGCGATGAGGTTCCGCGCCGTGCGGTACAGCCACGGCAAACCGAACGGCTCTCGCGGATCGCGCTTGCGCCACGCGATCTCGAAGCATTCCATCGTGAGGTCGTCCGCGGCCTCGCGGTCCGACACGCGCCGTTCGATGAATCGCCGAACGGCGTTGTAGTGCTCACGGAAGAGCGCCACGAAATCCGCGTCGTCCGTCACCGCTGTCTTTCCTCGTGCGTATACCGGGGCTGTGTCGGGGCGGTCGTGGACCTTACAGAGGAAGGCGAGAAAAGAATTTTCGGACGGTGTGTAAGGAAAGGTGCTCGGCGGACACGACATATGCGGGGGTGGGTGCCGACTCCGGCTTCGAGAAGGCACCCATACGCCCGTCGTCCGATGTTCGGGTCTGACGACGACGGGCGAGGGGTTGCGCCGCTTGGGGGCGGCGCAGCCCCTCGGATCTTCGTCATGCAATCCAGAATGGCAGAGACGGGCAGTGCCCCGAGACGACGCCGGGGTGCTCAGTCGGGGGCGACCAGCAGATTCGTGATCCGCGCCGTCGCGACGAGGCGGTCCTGGTCGTCGACCACGCGGACGTCGTACGTGGCCAGCCGGCGACCGCGATGAGCGGGTGTGGCGGTGGCGTGGATGCGGCCCCCGGTCGCCCCGCGATGGTGCGTGATGTTCAGGTCGACGCCGACGCACACCATGCCGAGGGTCGACGCGTGGATCATGGCCGCCCACGAGCCGACGGCCTCGGAGAGCGCGGCCGTCGCGCCACCGTGCAGGCGGCCGAGGGACTGCGTATTGCCCTCGACGGGCATCCACGCGCAGACCCGGTCGGCCGACTGTGCCGTCACGGTGATGCCCAGCCGGTCGTCGAGGGCTCCGGGAACGATGGTCCAGGGCGTCATGGGGTCTCCTTCGGGCTCCCTCTTGTCGGGGGCGTTTCCCTCTGACACTATTACTGAACGCTCGGTCGGTAACAGATTCTGGTCGAGTCCTCACACCCTGCCCCACAGAACGACGGAGTTCTCATGGCCTCGCTGACCTCGGCATCCGCCCCTGCCACCGGGATGAAACGAGAGGAACGGCGCGTTCTCGCCGGCACCCTCGTAGGCACCTCGATCGAGTGGTACGACTTCTTCATCTACGCCCAGGCGGCGGGGCTCGTGCTCGCGCCGCTGTTCCTCGCGCCCCTCGCCCAGACCGACCCCGCCATCGCACAGGTGCTGTCGTTCGCGACGATCGGCATCTCGTTCCTCTTCCGCCCGCTCGGCGCCGTCGTGGCCGGCTGGCTCGGCGACCGCCTCGGCCGTAAGAAGATGCTCGTGCTCACCCTCATCATGATGGGTGTCTCGACGGCCCTGATCGGCGTGCTGCCCACGTACGCCGCGATCGGGGTGGCAGCCCCCGTCCTACTCATCCTCCTGCGCGTGCTGCAGGGCTTCTCGGCCGGTGGCGAGTGGGGCGGCGCGGCGCTGCTCTCGGTCGAGCACGCCCCGGTGAACCGCCGCGGCTACTTCGGTGCGTACCCGCAGATCGGTGTGCCCGTGGGCATGATCCTCGCCACCGCGACCCTGTGGATCCTCACCTCGTCGATGTCGGCCGAGGCCTTCCTCGCGTGGGGCTGGCGCGTGCCGTTCCTCTTCTCGATCGTGCTCATCGTGGTCGGATACGTCATCCGCCGCGCGGTGGAGGAGAGCCCCGTGTTCGAAGACCTCGTGCGCCGCCGCAAGGAGTCGTCGGCTCCGCTCGGCCAGCTGTTCCGCAAGAACTGGCGCCAGGTCGCCCTGACGGCATTCGTCTTCATCGGCAACAACGCCGCGGGCTACCTGCTGATCGCGTTCTTCGCGACCTACTCCGTCTCGGCGCTGGGCATGGATCGCCCGACCGTGCTGCTGGCCACGACCCTGGCATCCTTCGGCTGGCTGGGCTTCACCCTGTGGGGCGGCCGACTCTCGGACCGTCTCGGCCGCGTGCGGACCTTCCAGCTCGGCTACCTGCTGCTGGCCGTGTGGGCCGTGCCGATGTGGTTCCTCATCGACACCGCGAACATCGTCTGGTACTTCGTCGCGCTGTTCGTGATGACGCTCGGCCTCGGCCTGTCGTACGGACCGCAGGCGGCGCTGTACGCCGAGATGTTCCCCGCGAACGTACGGTACTCGGGCGTCTCGATCGGCTACGCGCTTGGCGCGATCATGGGCGGAGCTTTCGCCCCGATGATCGCCGAGGCGCTGCTGCGCTCGACCGGCGCCTCGTGGACCATCGGTCTGTACATCGCCGTCGCCGCGCTCATCTCGCTCGGCGCCGTCTCGCTCATCAAGGAGACGAAGGGCGTCGACCTGAGGGCGTGATCCCGGATGCCGAGAGGCGGCCCTGCGCGTGGCGCGGGGCCGCCTCTTCGCGCGACGCCCGTCAGGCGGTGCGCAGGCCGTCGAGGGCGATGCGCACGATGTCGGCGCCGAGACGATCGCCGTCGACGCCGCCGCCGGGACGGTACCACTCGACGACGGAGTTGATCATGCCGAACAGCAGGCGGGCGGCGACCGCGGCATCGACGTCGTCGCGCACGCTCCCCTCGGCCTGGGCTTCGGCGACGAGGCTCGTCACGCGATGGTCGAAGACGCGGCGACGCTCGAGCGCGGCCTGCTCGACGGCGCCGTTGCCCCGCACCCGCAGCAGGAGGGTCACCGCGGGGAGCTGCGCGACGAGCACGTCGGTCGCCCCCGTGAGCACGAAGCGCAGGCGATCGGACGCCGCGCCCTCGCGCGCGCCGGGCTCGTCGAGGACGGCCTCGAGACCGCCGAGTGCGGCCTCGAGGGCGACCGCCAGCAGCTCCTCCTTCGAAGAGAAGTGGTGGTAGAGCGCCGACTTGGTCAGCCCGAGGCGTTTGGCGAGGTCGGCGACGCTGGTGGCGTCGTACCCCTGCTCGTTGAACAACTGCACGGCCACGGCGAGCAGTCCCTCGCGGTCGTAACCCGGGCGACCCCGACGCGCGGGCGCGTCTTCCGTCGCACCCGGGGCGTCGGCGGTCTGCGGGGTCGTCACGGGATCGGCGGGCACGGATTCAGTGTGTCACTCCAGCAGGGCGGGGGAGTCCGCGTGCAGCAGAGCGCGCGCCGCGTTGCCGATGACCGCACTGTAGGTGGGGTACGCGAAACGCACTCCCGCGAGCGTCGACACGTCGATGCCGGCCGCCATCGCCGTGGTCACCGACTGGATGACCTCGACGGCGTTCTCGCCCACCGCGTGCGCCCCCAGCACCAACTCGCGGCGACGGTCGGCGATGAGCATGAGGAAACCGCGCTCGCGGTCGTCGATCACCGCGCGGTCGAGGTCGGCGAAGCGGACGGTCGCCACGACGCACGAGGGGTCGCGGTCTCGCGCCTGCTCTTCGGTCAAGCCGACGCCCGCGTAGTCGGGGTCGGTGAACCCGCCCGCGGGCAGCAGGTGGTGCGGGGTGCGCCGGTTGGCGCCCAGAACGGCGTTCTCGGCCGCCGCTTCGCCCTCGAACTGCGCCGCCTGGACGAGCATGTCGCGGCCGTTCGCGTCGCCGACGGCGAGGATGTGCGGAACGATCGTCCGGAAGTAGCGATCGACCGGGATGGCCGAGCGCTCCACCTCGACGCCGACGTTCTCGAGGCCGAGGTTCTCGACGTCAGCGGGCCACCCGGTCGCCATGATGACGACGTCGACGTCGACGCTCCGAGAAGAGCCCTCCTCGCGCCAGACCAGGGTGAGCGATCCGTCGGCGGCGCGATCGATGCGCTCGACCGTCTCGATCCCGGTCCGCACGTCGACGCCGTGCTCCGAGAGGGAGTCGGCGATCACCCGGGAGATGGCGGCGTCGGATGCCATGAGCACACGCGGTGCGACATCGAGCAGGGTGACCTCGGAGCCGAAGGAGCGGAACACCGTCACCAGCTGAGCGCCCGTGTTGCCGGCACCGATGACGGCGACGCGGCGGGGCAGCTCGGTCAGGGTGAGCACGTCCTCGGGGACGGTGGCGAGCTCGGCTCCGGGGATCGGCAGGCGACGGGAGTGCCCGCCCACGCAGACCAGGATCGACTCCGCACGGATGCGGCGGCCGCTGTCGAGCACGAGCGTGTGGTCGTCAGCGAAGCGCGCCCGGCCCTCGTGCACCAGAGCCACCCCGGCGTGCGCGAAGCGCTCGGCCTCGCGCTTGATCGAGCGCACGGCATCCACTCGCTCGTGCACCCTCGACACCACCGCCGACCAGTCGACGCGGGGCTCGTCCACGACGATGCCGTAGTCGTCCGCGGAACGCGTCTCGCGCATGAGGCGCGCGGCCTTCGCGAGCACCCGCGTGGGAACGCAACCCGTGTTGACGCAGGTTCCGCCCACGCGGCCGGCTTCGAGGACGACCACGGAGGCACCGAGTTCCGCCGCTCGCAAGGCGGCGGCCGTGCCCGCGGGGCCCGCTCCGATCACGGCGATGTCGTAGCTGTCGGCGTCGTGGCTCACGGCGGTCCTCCCGGGGATCGAGGACCTCAGTCAATCCCGTCGCGAAGGTCGGGCCGTGGGGCTTGCGTCGCCGCTCAGAACCCCTCGTAGATCTGGGTCGCCGTCAGGCCCGTTCCCCCGAGCGCGTGGACGCCGGGGGCGGGGTGCAGCTCGAAGCTCTCTCCGTCGTGGAGGAGGACGGCGGTGTAGTCGCCCCGCGTGTCGAGCTTGAGCTCGAATCGCCCCGTGTCGATGAGGCGGAGGGTGACCACCGCCCCGCTGCGCGCCACGAAACTGACCTCTTTCTCGCGGGCGTTCGGGAGGGGGATGACCGGCTCGTCCGCCGCGGGCGTCGGCGAAGCGGGGGGAGTCTGTGCGTCGGCGTCCATCCGGCGAGTCTGTCATGCGCGGGGACCCGGGTGCCGTCGTACCCGGATCCCGGGTGTCAGCGCGCGTCGCGCCAGGAGCGCTGCGGGTCGAATCCGAGCAGGCGGCGGGCCTTGTCGATCGACAGCAGCGTGGTGTTCTCACCCAGGTCGCCGTGCGTGGCGACCCCGGGGAACACCTCGGCGACCAGCTCGGCGTTGGGGCGCGTCATGACCGTGTCGGCCGCCGCAATGATGAAGGTGTCGAAGCCCGCGGGCGCTGTCTCGAGGGCGCGTTCCACGGCCTGCGCACCATCACGCGCATCGATGTAGCCCCACAGGTTCCACTTGCGGGTGCGGGCGTCGTCGTCGAAGGGGAACTCCGCGTAGTCCTCGGGGACCATCACGTTCGAGAACCGCAGCGCGGTGATCGACAGCTCGGGGTTCCAGCGCACGAGCTCCACCGCCAGGCGCTCTTCGAGCGTCTTCACGAGCGAGTAGACCGACTCGGGTCGCGGTGCGTACTCCTCGTCGACCGGGATGTACGGGGGCGGCACGTCGAAAGGAAGACCGAGGACGGTCTCGCTCGACGCGTAGACGATCTTCTGGATGCCGAGACGTGTCGCCGCCCAGAAGACGTTGAAGGTGCTCGCCATGTTGTTGTGGAAGGTCGCGATGTCGGAGCGGATGCCGGGTGCCGGGATCGCCGCGAGATGCACGAGGGCCTCGAAACCGTCGTGCTGGTCGTTCACGGCGGTGAGGGCGTCGATGACCTGGCCGTAGTCGGTGAGGTCGACCTGGACGAAGCCCGGGCCGCGTTCTCCGCGGACGTCGAGCCCGATGACGTCGTGGCCGGCGGCACGCAGCTCGCGGGCGACGACCGAGCCGAGCTTTCCGGACGAACCGGTGAGGGCGATGCGCATGAGTGTCCTTCTGGATCGGGGATGAGCCGACAATAGCGGCGGCCTCCGACATCCATCGAGCGGGTTGACGACCGCGACGACGACGAAGGCCCGCGGGAGCACGTCCCGCGGGCCGGGGCGACGTCAGTGGACGCGCGCCTCTTCGTCGTCGTCGTCATCGCCCGGGATGAAGACGTCGACGACGGTCACGTTGATCTCGACGGCCTTCATGCCGACGATCTCGGTGATGGCCTTCTCCACGGCCGAGCGCACGTTCGCCGCGACCTTCTGGATCCGCTCGGGGTACTCCACCTGGATCGCGATGTCGGCGGCGACCTCGGTCTCGCCGACCTCGACGCTCACGCCCTGCGCGTAGTCCTTCGCCCCGACGGCCTGGCGGATGTTGCCGATGACGCGGGCTGCTCCGCCGCCGAGGGCGTGGACACCGGGAACCTCGGCCGCGGCGATGCCGGCGACCTTGGCGACGACGGCGTCGACGATGACGGTCTTGCCGGCGTCGGTCCGGGTCGAGGTGGGGAGGGAGGAGTTCTGTGCCATGAGGAAGGTCCTTTCGTCAAGATCCCGGAGCGTTCCGACCCCGAGGTGTTTCGCTATGGGGACGAGCCCGGTTCGTGAAACGTCACGATCCGAGCCTGAGTGATTGCTGACAGGAACCTCGATGCCCTCTTTGACCTCCGCCACCGACGCTTTCCTCGCGTCGCGCGCGGCCGACGGCGACCAGCTCGCCTTCGGGGTGCTGGTGCGTCGGCATGCGCCGTTCCTCGTCGCGTTCGCGACCAGGCTCACGGGCTCGCGCGCCGACGCCGACGATTGCGTGCAGGAGGCCCTCATCACGGCGTGGCGGCGTCTTCCGGATCTCACCGATCCCGACAAGGTGCGAAGCTGGCTGACGACCATCGTGTCGCGCAAGGCCACCGACCGCTTGCGTTCGCGCAAGATCTCCGAAGAGATCGACGAGGAGATGGTTTCGGGTCGCGATGACCCGGAGCACGCGGTTGTGGCATCTTCTCAGATGGACGCGCTCAAGAAGATCCTGGGCGAGTTGCCCGAGGACCTCCGTGTGGTGTGGGTGCTGCGCGAGGTCGGTGGGCACAGCTACGACGAGATCGCCGTCGAAGTGGGCGAGTCCGCCGCCACCGTGCGCGGGCGCCTCGCGCGAGCGAGGAAAACGGTTCTGGAACGCATGGAGGAGTGGAGGTGACCCCAATGAGCGAGACCAACGACGACATCGGCGGGTCGGGATACTCCCTCGAAGACCTCTCCGCGTACCTCGATCGCGGACGCATCCCCCGTATCCCGGCGATCGAGCGCAGCGCCGAGTGTCAGGCGATTCTGGCGTCGATGGAGCGGATGGGACGGCTTTCCCGCGAGATCGTGGAGGAGCAAGCGGCCGAGCCGATCTCGGAGTCCTGGTACGAGAACATCATGCGCGAGGTCATGCGCGAGTTCCGAGCCGGCCGCGACATCCCCCTCGCGCGCACCGACGACGGGACCGAGCTGGTCGTCACCGAGGGCGCGCTGTACGAGCTGATCCGCACGGTCGGGGACGGCATCGAGGGGCTGATGGTGGGGCGAGTGCGCCTCGACCAGCCCGAACCCGATGCTCCCCTCGATGTGCGGGTCACCGTCAGCGTGCGTTTCGGACGCGCGATGAACACGGCGGTCGACGAGATGCGCGACGGCATCCGCTCGGCCATCGAACGACACGGCGACCTTCGGGTCGGACGAGTGGACGTCACCGTCGGTGACGTGCACCTCGACGAGGGGGAAGACCGATGACGACCATCTCCGCAGCGGAGCTCGCCCCGCGCATCGATCTCGCCGTGACCGCCGTCGAGGGCGTGCGGGAATGCTATTCGGCCCGCCCCGTCGTGGCCCGTGCGATCGAGCACGTGGCCGACGTCGAGGGCTCACTCGCCGAGGTCGAAGAGGCCGGCGGCGCGCGCGCCATCACCGTCTGCATCGGCGTGTCCGCCGATGACGATGCGGCCCTGGTGGCCGCCGCCGTCGCGACGGCGGCGCGTGGCGCGGGTGACGACGAGGTCCCGTCCTCGGTCCGCGTCCGCGTAGCGCGACTGGTCGCACCCCGCTCCTGAGGCGTCTCTCGGCCGAGGGGCGGCGAACCGGCTTACGCTGGAAGCACCGCCCACTCGTCCCCGGAGGCCGAATGTCCACGCCGCCCGTCATCGCCGTCACCGGATCCACCGGAGCTGTGGGGGGTCGGGTCGCACGAGACCTCGCCGCCCGTGGCATCCCGCAGCGTCTCGTCGTGCGCGACGCGTCCCGTGCGCCGTCGCTCGCGGGAGCCGAGGTGCACGTCGCGCGCTATTCCGACGCGGATGCCGCCCGCACGGCCCTGCGGGGAGTCGACACGTTGTTCATGGTGTCGGCGTCGGAGACTGCCGATCGCGTCGAGCACCACCGCACCTTCGTCGAGGCCGCCGCGGAGGCGGGCGTGCGCTCGATCGTCTACACCTCGTTCTTCGCCGCCGCCCCGGACGCGGTCTTCACCCTGGGGCGCGACCACGCCGCCACCGAGGAGATCATCCGCGGATCGGAAATGCGCTGGACGTTCCTGCGCGACAACTTCTACATGGACATGATGGAGCTCTTCGCCGGCGACGACGGCGTCATCCGCGGTCCCGCGGGCGACGGGCGGTGCTCGCTCGTCTCGCGCGCCGATGTCGCCGCCACGGCGGTCGCGGTTCTGCTCGATCCGGCCGCGCACGCCGACGTGACGTACGACCTGACGGGGCCCGAGGCGTTGACCATGACCGAGGTCGCCGAGAAGATCTCGGCGGTCCGCGGCCACCGCGTGCGCTTCGTCGACGAGACGGTCGAAGAGGCGTACGCCTCGCGGGCCGCTTACGGCGCCCCGCGCTGGCAGGTCGACGCGTGGGTGAGCACCTACACGTCGATCGCGAGCGGCGATCAAGCCGCCGTCTCGGGCGATGTCGAGCGCGTCACCGGCCGCCCGGCCCAGAGTTTCGAGGAGTTTCTCGGCGCCGTGTCCTGACGCCAGCTCCTCGGGTATGCTGACGGCGTGCTGACCTGTCGCTGTTGTCGCTGAACGCCCCCGCGTTCTTTTTCGACGACCCCGTCAGCCGCGCCCGCCCCGGGCGCACCAACCTTCAGGACTCCATCGTGCGTTACGCCCAGAGCGTCGCCGACCTCGTCGGCAACACCCCCCTCGTCCGTCTCTCCCGCGTCACCGACGGCATCGCCGCCACGGTTCTCGCGAAGATCGAGTACTTCAACCCCGGCGGCTCGGCCAAAGACCGCATCGCTGCGAACATCGTCGACGCCGCCGAGCGCGACGGCCTGCTGCAGCCCGGGGGCGTGATCGTCGAGCCCACCAGCGGCAACACCGGCGTCGGCCTCGCCCTCATCGCGCAGCAGCGCGGGTACCGCTGCGTCTTCGTCGTGCCCGACAAGGTCGCCGAGGACAAGAGGGCGGTGCTGCGGGCGTACGGTGCGGAGGTCGTCGTGACCCCCACGAACGTCGAGCCCGACGACCCGAACTCGTATTACAGCGTCTCCGACCGCCTGGTGCGCGAGATCCCCGGCGCCTTCAAGCCCAACCAGTACGCCAACCCGAACGGTCCGCGCAGCCACTACGAGACCACCGGTCCCGAGATCTGGCGCGACACCGAGGGGCGGCTCACCCACTTCGTCGCCGGCGTCGGCACGGGCGGCACGATCACCGGCACCGGCCGGTACCTCCGCGAGGTCGCCGGGTCGGCGGTGCGCATCGTCGGGGTCGACCCCGAGGGCTCGATCTACTCGGGTGACGACATCCACGGCTACGACGTCGAGGGCGTCGGCGAGGACTTCTGGCCCGCGGCCTTCGATCCGACCCTCGTCGACGGGTACGAGCGCGTCTCCGACGCCGAGTCGTTCGCGATGACCCGCCGGCTCGCTCGCGAAGAGGGGCTGCTCGTCGGCGGCTCCAGTGGCATGGCGGTCGTCGGTGCCCTGCGTGTCGCGCGGGAGCTGCCGGCCGATGCCGTGGTCGTCGTCATCCTTCCCGATCACGGTCGCGGCTACCTCAGCAAGATCTTCGACGACGACTGGATGATCGAGCGCGGCTACGACGTTGCACCCGTGGCATCCCTTCTTCCGACCCCTTCCGAGGAGCACCCCGCATGAGCACCCACGACGCCGCCCGCGGCTTCGACAGCCTCGCCGTCCACGCCGGTCAAGAGCCCGACGAGAGCACGGGGGCGGTCATCCCGCCGATCCACGTCTCGACGACGTACGCGCAGGACGGCATCGGCGGGCTCCGCGGCGGCTACGAATACGGCCGCAGCGGCAATCCCACGCGGACCGCGCTCGAGACGCAGATCGCCGCCCTCGAGGGCGGGGCGCGTGCGCTGTCGTTCGCCTCGGGCCTGGCCGGTGAGGACGCGCTGCTGCGCGCCGCGCTCCAGCCCGGTGACGAGGTGCTGCTCGGCAACGACGTGTACGGCGGCACCTATCGTCTGCTGGCCCGCGTCCTGGGCCCGTGGGGTGTGAAGCTGCGCGTGGTCGACATGAGCGATCTGGATGCCGTGGCATCCGCGATCGAAGAGCGTGCGCCGCGCATGGTCTGGGTCGAGACGCCCAGCAACCCGATGCTGCGCATCACCGACATCGCCGGCCTCGCCGCCCTCGGCCACGCCGCGGGTGCCCTCGTCGTGGTGGACAACACGTTCGCCTCACCGGCTCTGCAGCGTCCGCTGTCGCTCGGCGCCGACGTCGTCGTGCACTCGGCGACGAAGTACCTGGGCGGCCACAGCGACGTCGTCGGGGGAGCGCTCGCGTTCGCCGACGACGACCTCGCCGAGAAGGTGAAGTTCCTGCAGTTCGCCGCGGGCGCGGTGTCGGGTCCCTTCGACGCCTACCTCACCACGCGCGGCATCAAGACGCTCGCGGTGCGCATGCAGCGGCACAGCTCGAACGCGCAGGCGGTGGCCGAGCACCTGCTCGCCCACGGCCGCGTCGCGAAGGTCTACTACCCGGGTCTGCCCTCGCACCCCGGTCACGAGCTGGCGGCGCGGCAGATGAGCGGGTTCGGCGGCATCGTGTCGCTCGAGCTCGCCGACGGCGCGGCGGCCCGCCGCTTCGCCGAGTCGACGCGCCTGTTCACTCTCGCCGAGTCGCTGGGAGGGGTGGAGTCGCTCGTGAACTATCCGGATGCCATGACCCACGCCTCCGTCCGCGGCACCGAACTCGCGGTGCCCGAGACCATCGTCCGCCTGTCGGTCGGCATCGAATCGGTCGACGACCTGGTCGCCGATGTGGATCAGGCGCTCGCCGCGCTCTGAACCCCGCTCCCGATACGACGAACCCGGCCTCCCGCAGATGCGGGGGCCGGGTTCGTTCGTTTGTGAGGGGGGGGTCAGCGCTCGGCGCGAGCCAGGTTCTGCTCGAGCTCTTCGCGGTTCTGACGCACGACGTACGCGGGCTGGTCGCGCTCGACGCGCCAGCTCTCGCTGAGGGGTCCGACGTTGACGGTGTCGAAGCCGAACTCGTCATAGATGCGCGTGACCAGGGCGACGGCCTCGTCGGAGTCGCTCGAGGTCGCCAGAGCCCGACGGTTCTCGGTACCGGCGGGGGCGCCGTCGGTGAGGATGTCCGCGGCGGGGATGTGGTTGAACGCCTTCACCACGACCGACTCGGGAAGGTGCTCCTGAAGCATCTGCGAGGTGGTCGTCTTCTTCTCGTCGAGTTCGGCGATCTGGCCGTCGCGCTCGAAGTAGTAGTTGTTCGTGTCGAGAACGGTCTTGCCCACGAGGGGGGCCACGGGCACGGCGTCGATCGCCTTCAACGGCACCGTCACCACGACGATGTCTCCGGCCTCGGCGGCCTCCTGAGCCGTCGCCGCGCGCGCCTTGTCGCCCACCTCGGCGACGAGGTCGCTCAGCGTCTCGGGGCCTCGCGAGTTGGCGATGACCACGTCGTAACCGTGATCCGCGAAGCCCTTCGCCAGGGCCGAACCGATGTTGCCTGCTCCGATGATTCCTACAGTCGTCATGGAGGAGAGAACCGCGGCATCCGGTGGCTCATTCCCGGGAGCGGTACCAAACCTTCAGCAGCCTAAATATTTAGCACTACTAGTAATCAGTGTCAACCGGTCGGGTTCGTGGACGGCGTCCGTTTATCGTCATTCCTGTCGCACCCTCACGCGAGTGGTCGCAGTCCGGTGTTCGGGTCACCGTCCTGCTTGACCTGTGAGGGCGACGGCCCCCGGTGGACGCGGCTTCGGACCACCGGGGGCCGCTTTCGTTTCCGGGTGAGTCACCTCGTCGGGGCGTCGAGCGGACGGTGGAAGACTGGATGCCGTGACCCCCGAGACCCGCCCCGCGCGCTCCGCCCGCTTCTTCCTCGTCTGCATCGGTGTCGGTCTTCTCGCCGGTCTCATGTCGGGACTGTTCGGCGTCGGGGGCGGAACCGTCATCGTGCCGCTGCTGGTGCTGCTGCTCGGCTTCGACCAGCGTCTCGGGGCCGGTACCTCGCTCGCGGCGATCGTGCCCACGGCATCCGTCGGCGTCATCACCTACGCGATCGACGGGCACGTCGCGTGGCTCCCCGCGTTGATCCTGGCCGCCTTCGCGGTGGTCGGCGCCCAGATCGGCACGTGGCTGCTCCCGAAGCTGTCGCAGACCGCGCTGCGCTGGGCGTTCGTGGCGTTCCTCATCGTGGTGATGGTGAGTCTGTTCTTCGTCATCCCCTCGCGCGACGCCGAACTCGAGCTCACCTGGATCACCGGACCGGGGCTTGCGCTGCTGGGAGTGATCACCGGAACCCTGGCGGGTCTGCTCGGCGTGGGCGGCGGCATCATCGTCGTCCCCGCCCTGCTGCTGCTGTTCGGCACGAGCGACCTCATCGCCAAGGGCACCTCGCTGCTCATGATGATCCCCACGGCGATCTCGGGGACCGTCGGAAACCTGCGCCGCTCGAACGTCGACATCCGTGCCGCCCTGTGCATCGGGATCGCCGCGTGCCTCACCACCCCGGTGGGCGCCCTCATCGCGAAGTTCGTCGATCCGTTCGTGGGCAACGTGCTGTTCGCGATCTTCCTCGTCTTCATCGCCTCGCAGATGGCGGTCAAGGCGGTTCGCGGGCGTCACCAGCGCTGACCCCCGGCGGCGGCGCGAACCCGCTCGTTAGACTGAGCGGGTGCCCGTGAACCCCGAACTCGTCGGTCGTGCCTTCGCGCCGACCGCTCCCTACCTGGTCGGCCGCGAGAAGGTGCGCGAATTCGCCCGCGCCGTCTTCGCCGACGCCCCGCAGCACACCGACCCCGCGGCCGCGCGCGCCCTGGGGTACGCCGACGTGGTGGCCCCGCCGACCTTCGCGATGGTCGTTCAAGACCTGACGCTCCAGCAGCTGCTCGGCGACCCCGACTCGGGCATCGAGCTGTCGCGCCTCGTGCACGCCGAGCAGCGGTTCCGCTACACGCGGCCCATCGTCGCGGGCGACGAGCTCGTCGCGACGCTTTCGGTCACCGGCATCCGGACCCTGGGCGGTAACGCGATGATCACGAGCGAAGCCGAGATCGTGGATGCCGACGGCGCCCACGTCGTGACGACGACGAGCGTTTTGCTCGCAGGAGAGGCCGGCGCATGAGCCCGTTCACCGTCGGCGAGGTCATCGCCGAACGCTCCGTTCACCTCACGCGTGAGTCTCTCGTCCGCTACGCCGGCGCGTCGGGCGACTTCAACCCCATCCACTACCGCGACGACGTCGCCGCCGCCGTGGGTCTGCCGGGCGTCCTCGCGCACGGCATGCTCACCATGGGCATCGCCGTCGGCACGCTGACCGACGCGCTGGGCGACACCGGACGCATCGCCGAATACGGCGTGCGCTTCACCCGACCGGTCGTCGTCGACCCGGAGGCCGGAGCCGACCTGCACGTCAGCGCGAAGGTCGGAGCCGTCGACGACGAGACCGCCCGTATCGACCTGACCGTCACGTTCGCCGAGACGACGGTGCTCGGCAAGGCGCAGGTGCGGGTGCGGTTGTCCTGATGCCCGAGGTCGCCCCCGTCCCCCTCTCGCAGTTGACCACCCTGCGCACGGGGGGAGAACCCGCCCGTCTCATCGACGCCTCGACGCTCGACGAGGCGGTCGCCGCGCTCCGCGAGGTGTGGGCCGAGGGCGAGCCGTGGTTCGTGCTCGGCGGCGGGTCGAACCTGTTCGTCGGCGACGAGCCGTTCGAGGGCACGGTCGTGCGGCTCCGCACGTCGGGGATCGAAGAGCTGCCGGGCTCGCGCGAGGGCACGGTACGCCTGCGCGTGCAGGCCGGACACGACTGGGACGCCCTCGTCGCCGAGACGGTCGCGCGCGGCTTCGCCGGCATCGAGGCGATGTCGGGCATCCCCGGCACGGTCGGTGCCGCGCCCGTGCAGAACGTCGGGGCCTACGGCCAGGAGATCGTGCAGACCCTCGTCGAGGTCGAGCTGATCGACGAGTCGACCGGTGAGGTCTCGACCGTCTCCGCTGAAGAACTGGGCCTGGGCTTTCGCACGTCGGTGCTGAAGCGCCACTACGGTTCGGTGCCCGAGCGCTCCGCGGTCATCCTCTCGGTGACGCTCGAGCTCGAACGCGTGGGCGCGGAGGAGCGGCCCATCGCGGGCGAGCAGCTGCGCGGCGCCCTCGGTCTCGAACCGGGCCAGACCGTCTCGCTCCGGTGGATCCGCGACCACGTCCTCACCACTCGCGCCCGCAAGGGTATGGTCCTCGACGCCGAAGACCCCGACACCTGGAGCGCGGGGTCGTTCTTCCAGAACGCGATCGTCTCGGAGGCCTTCGCCCGCACCCTCCCGGCCGAGTGCCCCCAGTGGCCCCTCACGCCGGTGCTCGATCCGGTGACGGTCATTCCGCTCGCCGCCTTCGACGGCATCCTGCCCCCGCCCCCCGTGGTGTCGCGGCAGGTCAAGGTGAGCGCAGCCTGGCTCATCGAGAACGCCGGTCTCCGCCGGGGGTTCCGCTTCCCGCGTTCGCGCGCCGGGCTCTCGACCAAGCACACGCTCGCCCTGACGAACCGCGGAGAATCGACCGCGGCCGAGATCGCCGAGCTCGCCCGCTTCGTGCAGAATCGGGTGGCCTCGGAGTTCGGCCTCGTGCTGCAGCCCGAACCGGTCCTGGTCAACGTCGAGCTGTAGCACCGGTCCTTCGTCGCGTGAGGGGTCGTTTTGTGTCGCCTGCGCGCACGCCAGGCGACAGTTCTTGACTCCTCACGCGACTGGTTGCGTGAGGGGTCAGTTCGTGTCGCCTGGGCGGCTGGGAGGCGACAGTTCTTGACCCCTCACGCGTGGTTGGCGGGCCGGGCGAGGAAGCGGCGGACCCGAGCGAGCAGGGCTGACGGGTCGTCGAAGTCGCGCGCGGTCACGCTCGTGTACCGGTACCCGAGGGATTCGAGCTCCGCGCGTCGGCGCTGATCCCGGCTCCACTGCTGCGGGTCGCGGTGATGATCGCCGTCGTACTCGAGGACGGTCCGCTTGTCCCGGTAGAGCAGATCGACCCGCGCCACGAATCGAGGCCCGTCGTAGATCTCGACGTTGCACTCCGGCTCGGGAAGGCCCGCCATCACGAGAAGCACCCTCAGCTCGGACTCACGGGGCGACTCCGAACCCTCGTTTGCAAGATCGATCGCGAGGCGTCTCGCCTTCGACCCTCGACCGCCGAGGAACCGTCGGTGCGTCTGCTCCAGCTGGCCACGCGTCGCCAGCGTCATCCGGCGCGCGATGAGGAAGTCCGACACCGCTGTCAGATGCGGAACCGGCAGAGTTTCCGCCAGCTCCGCCCACGTACGCAGAAGGGACGTGCATCGGATGCCGTCGACCTCGACGACATCGTTCACCTCGACGATCAGCCGTCGGCCGATGACGCCCGATCGGCGGATCCGCACGTGATCGTGCGGGACACCGATGACCGGCATCCGTCGGGCACTCTCCGCGATGCGCAGAGGGAGCGGGAGCCCATGCAGGAGAGCGGCCGTCGCGCCGCAGAAGAACGCGGCGTCGGGGCAGGCGCGAAGGAGCGCGGCCAGCCGTGCGCGGTCATCGTGCTCGGGGGCTACCCGCGTTCCACGGTGGGGCGCCCGCCAGGCAGCCGAGCGCAATGTCGTCGTCGAGAGCCCGGCGCGCCGCCCCTCGGCCACCGTGAATGCGGAAGAGGGAGCGAGCGACGCGGGGGAGCGGGGAGTCGGCATCTGCCATTTTGTTCATCCGGCCCGCCGGCCCGCTCACGCTATCCACAGCCCGGCCGCGCGTGAGGGGTCATTTCGTGTCGCCGAGCGAGGCTGTGGGCGACAAGAACTGACCCCTCACGCGGAAAGATGCGGGGGTTGGGGAGGAGCGCCCGAGGCGACCGCGGGGCGGCCACCGGGATCCCGGCGACCGCCCCGACGGACGTGGATGCTCAGGCGAACAGGCGCTGGAGGCGCTGGATGCCCTCGAGCAGCTGGTCGTCCCCCAGGGCGTACGACAGGCGCAGGTATCCGCTCGGGCCGAAGGCCTCGCCGGGCACCACCGCGACCTCGGCCTGCTCGAGGATGAGGTCGGCGAGCTCGAGCGAGGTGGTGGGCGTGACGCCGCCCCACGCGCGGTTCAGCAGGCCCTGCACGTCGGGGTAGACGTAGAACGCGCCCAGCGGGTTGGGCACCTCGACGCCGTCGATCTTCGACAGCTCCGACACGATCAGCTGACGACGACGGTCGAAGGCGAGGCGGAACTGCTCGGCCTCGTCCTGGGGTCCGTTGAGCGCCGCGGCGGCGGCGAGCTGCGCGACGTTGTTGACGTTGCTCGACAGGTGCGACTGCAGGTTGCCGGCGAGCTTCATGGCATCCGCCGGTCCGACCATCCAGCCCACGCGCCATCCGGTCATGGCGTAGGTCTTGGCCACGCCGTTGACCAGGATGGTCTGCCCCGCGAGCTCGGGCACGGCCTCGACGATCGAGACGGCCTTGACGCCCTCGTAGGTGAGGTTCTGGTAGATCTCGTCGGTGATGACCCAGATGCCGTGCTCGAGGGCCCAGCGACCGATCTCGGCGGTCTCTTCGGGCGTGTAGACCGAGCCGGTGGGGTTCGAGGGCGAGACGAACACGAGCACCGTGGTCTTGTCGGTGCGCGCGGCCTCGAGCTGGGCGACGGTGACCTTGTAGTCCTGGTCGGCGCCGGCGAACACCTCGACGGGCGTGCCGTCGGCCAGGGCGATCGCCTCGGGGTAGGTGGTCCAGAACGGGGCGGGCAGCAGCACCTCGTCGCCGGGGTTCACCACCGTCTGGAACGCCTGGTACACCGACTGCTTGCCGCCGTTGGTCACGATGACCTGCGAGGGCGCGACCTCGAGGCCGGAGTCGCGGAGGGTCTTCGCGGCGATCGCCTCGCGCAGCACGGGGAGGCCCGCGGCGGGGGTGTAGCGGTAGTTCTTCGGGTCCTGCAGCGCCTTCGCCGCGGCATCGACGATGAACGAGGGCGTGGCGAAGTCGGGCTCGCCGGCCGCGTACGAGATGACCGGTCGACCGGCGGCCTGGAGGGCCTTGGCCTTGGCGTCGACCTTGAGGGTCGCGGACTCGGCGATGGCGGACAGCTTGCGGGAGAGCGGGGCGCGGGAAGTCACGGTTCCGAGCCTACTGTTCGCGCCCGCCCCGGCCGAGGGTCGTGACGACTTACGAAACACAGCTCCATTAGCGTGTCGGGGTGACCGCTGCGACACCCACCCTGCTGCCCTCCCGTCGTCGAGGACTGGGCACGCTCGTTCGTCTGGGACTCGCGACCCTCATCGTCGGGGTGGCGACCGGTCTCGCGGTCCTGCTGTTGGTGTTCATCGTCCACAGCCTCGAGCACCTCGTGTGGGGCCACGAGGAGGGGCCGTTCCTCGACGGCCTGGCGTCCCCCGCGGTGTGGTGGCTGCCGATCGCGACGGTCGGCGGTGCGGGTGTCGTGGCCGCCGTCGGCTGGTATCTCCTGCGCCGTTTCGGGCGGAAGCTCGCCACGGTCGAGCAGGGCGTCGACGGGGCCCGGATGCCGTGGTGGGAAACCCTCGCCGACACCGTCATCCAGGTGGGGTCGGTCGCCATGGGCGCCTCGATCGGCAAAGAGGTCGCCCCGCGCGAGCTGTCGGCCATGGCGGGCTCGAAGATCGTCCGTTGGTTCCGCCTCGACGCGCGCTGGCGCCGCATCCTGATCGCCTCGGCCGCGGGTGCGGGTCTCGCCGCGGTGTACAACGTGCCCCTGGCCGGCGCGCTGTTCGCCGTCGAGATCCTGCTCGCGCAGTTCAGCCTGGGCGCGGCCGTGGTCGCCCTCACCGTGAGCGCGATCGCGACGCTGGTCGCGCGCCCGCTCGTCGGGGACGGGTCGCTGTATTCGGTGGGATCGCTCGAGGTGAACGCCTCGCTGATCGTCGCGGCCGTGCTCATCGGCCCCCTCATGGGATGGGGCGCGACGAGCTTCGCGACCATCACGAAGAAGCTGTCGCGCTTCCGCCCCCACGGCTGGAAGCTGCTGGTGGTCCTGCCCCTCACCTTCACCGCGGTGGGAGCGCTCGGCGCCGCGTTCCCCCTCATCCTCGGCAACGGTCGGGCGCTCGCCACCGCCGGCTTCGACCTCTCGCAGCCGGCCCTGCTGCTCCTCGCGCTCGCCGTGCTGAAGTACGTCGCGACGACCGTGTCGCTCGGTTCGGGGGCGATCGGCGGGACGCTGCAGCCGTCGGTCGCGATCGGTGCGGCGCTCGGTGCGGCCGCTGCGGCGGGCTGGGCGTTCGTCTGGCCCGGCGCCGACGGCACGGCGCTCGCGATCGTCGCGGCATCCGCGTTTCTCGCCTCGAACATGCGCGCCCCCTTCACGGCCATCGCACTGATCATCGAGTTCACGAACACCGGATTCACGCTGCTGCTGCCGATCTTCCTCGCCGTGGCCGGTTCGCTCGTGGCCTCCAAGCTCACCTCGCGCGAGAGCCTGCGCCCGTTCGCGCCGATGGACCCGGCCCGACCGTAGAACCCGCCTAGGCTCGACGGGTGATCGACTGGATTCTCGCCGAGTGGATGCAGATCCTCGGTTTCGCCACGGGGGCGGCGTGCGTGCTGCTGGCTGCCCGGCGGAACGTGTGGACCTATCCCATCGGCATCGCCAACAACCTCGTCTTCCTCTCGGTGTTCGTGCCGGCCGGGATCTACGCCAGCGCGGGACTGCAGGTGGTGTACCTGGTGCTCGGGGTGCACGGCTGGTTCCGGTGGACGCGTCGTATCGAACACGATCGCGAGTACGTGGCCCGCACGCCTCGACGGGCGGTGCCGTGGCTCATCGTCGTCGCGGTGGTGGGGACCCTCGTCTTGACCTGGCTTCTCGACACGTACACCGACTCGCAGGTGGCGCTCGCCGATGCCGCGACGACCTCGGCCAGCCTCGTCGCCCAGTACATGCTCAACCGCAAGTGGATCGAGAGCTGGTGGGTGTGGATCGGCGTCGATGTGGTGTTCGTCGCGCTGTCGATCGCCACCGGACTGTGGATCATCGCCGCCCTCTACGCCCTCTTCATCGTCCTGTGCGTCGGCGGACTGCGGTCGTGGAGTCGGCTGCGGAACGAGACGACGGATGCCGATGACCTCAGCGCCGCGCGTGCCTGAGCGCCGTTATCGGCACGGCGTGGTGGTGGGGAAGTTCTACCCCCTCCACGTCGGTCACGCGCACCTCATCCGCTCGGCGGCCCGGGCGTGCGAGCGGGTCACGGTCGAGGTGATCGCGGCATCCGTCGAATCGATCCCCCTCGAGCGACGGGCCGCGTGGGTGCGCGAGGACCACCCGACGGTGCGCGTGGTCGACCTCCTCGACGACACTCCGGTCGACTTCGCCTCCGAGACCGCGTGGGACGCGCACACCGCGACGATCGCGGGCCTGCTCGACGAGCCGGTCGATGTGGTCTTCACCTCCGATGAGTACGGGGCCGAGCTCGCGCGCCGTCTCGGTGCCGACTGGGTGCAGGTGGACCCGGGACGCCGGCTCAACCCCGTGTCGGGAACGGCGATCCGTGCCGATCTCGACGGTCACTGGCACGAGCTGTCGCCCGCGGTGCGGGCCGATCTGGCCGCGCGCGTCGTCGTCCTCGGTGCCGAGTCGACGGGCTCCACGACCCTCGCCGAAGCCCTCGCCGCCGAGCTCGGCACGATCTGGGTGCCCGAGTACGGCCGCGAGCTCAGCGAGACGCGCGAGGGCGGACTCGACGCCCCGTGGCGCAGTGACGAATTCGATCTCGTCGTCGATCGCCAGATCGGGTGGGAACAGGATGCCGTGCGGCGGGCTCCCCGCTCGGTCCTCGTCTGCGACACCGACGTCCTCGCCACGGCGCTCTGGCACGAGAGGTACGTGGGCACCCCGGCGCCGCGCATCCTGGCGCGGGCCGCGGAGCACCGCCCGGCGCTGTACATCCTCACGGGCGATGAGATCCCCTTCGTGCAGGACGGCATGCGTGACGGCGAGCACATCCGCGCCGATATGCAGGAGCGCTTCCGCGAGGTGCTCGCCGCGCAGCCCGTGCCCTGGCTCGAGGTGCGCGGGTCGGTCGCCGAACGCCTCGCTCAGGCGTTGCCCGCCGTGCGCGACGCCGTGGCGCGGGCGACGTCGTTCTCCCCGCCGATGGAGGGGCGGTCGCTCGCCGAGCAAGAGGAGCTGCGGCGACGGGCCGGACGTTAGGCTGGCGCGATGGCCGACCGCTGGCACAAGCTCTCCGAGTCACCCACGACGTCGAACGCCGCCGACGGGGTCGCCCCGCTCGCCGCGGCCGACCTCTTCCGTGAGGCGCCCGCCCCGGCCGCGCCGCCTCTCGACGAGAAGCTGCGGCAGACGTACTACTGGATCGTCAATCGCGCGGTCATCTCGCCCTACTACGACGTGGAGTTCTCGTCGGGGCGCCCGCTCACGTTCGAGCTGGGCGACGCCGGCGCCGAGCTCACCCTGCCGAACGAGCCCTCGTACTCCTCGAACGTGCTGCTACCGCTGCTGAGCTTCGCGGTGGGTGGCAAGTGCCTGCTGATCGGCGGCCCGGGCCGCGGCAAGACCACCGTCGCGGTGCTCATGGGAGTGCTCGCCGGGTCGACGCCCGAGGAGGTGCGGCGCGGCGTCCAGCAGGGGCAGCCCCAGCTGTCGATCAGCGACCTCGTCGGCATCCCTCTGCCGCGCGATCTGATGAACGCGTCGAGCCTGGCCGAGATCGGCATCGCGTGGCGCGAGTGGCTGACGCGGCCCGTCAAGATCGTCGACGAGTACAACCGCATCCCCACCAAGACGCAGTCGGCCCTGCTGACGATGGTGGCCGAGGGCTACGTCGAGAGCCACGACCAGATGCGTCGCACGGCCCCCGCTTCGGGCGTGGAGAGCTGGTTCTTCACCGCCAACGACGACGCGGGCGGCGGGACCTTCCCCGTCATCCAGGCGCTGCGCGACCGCATGGACGTGACCGTGCCCGCAGCGGGGTTCAACAGCCGCTTCCTCGACGAGCTCGTCGCCCGCGTCGAAGCCGGCGAGAAGCCCGAGGAGCACGTGCCCGCCGAGCTTGTGTTCGCTCCCGACGAGCAGTCGGCGATGCGCGCGGCGATCCGCGCCGTGCCGGTGCCGGCCGAGGTGCGTCGGCGGCTGGAGTTCTTCCTCAGTCACTTCGAGTTCGTGCAGGGCGGCGGGCGCCGGTTCGAGTACCGCACGAAAGACACGGTGACCACCGCCGGAGGCCGGGTCGCCGAGGCGATCGAGGCGAACTCCGGTGCCGACCTCATGACCGATCCCGGCGCGCAGACCCTCAACGGCCTGTCGGTGCGGGCGCTGCAGACCCTCATCGTCTACGCCAAGGCCGTCGCCTGGTTCCGTGGTCGCGACGCGGTGTCGGTCGCCGACGTGGGGGCGATGCTGCCGTTCGTGCTGCGGGGCAAGCTGCTGCCCAATCCCACCCATCCTCGGTTCGATGTGGGGGCCGAGCGCGAGCTCAGCACCGATGTGATGAGCTGGCTCGCCGACCTGTTCGCGGAGTCGGGCCGACAGTTCGACGCCCTCGGCCGCGGGGGCGACGACCCGGTCGGCGCGCTGCTCGCGCAGCTCGAGGCGGGCCTCGACGGCGTCGGGGCGGTCGAGGCCGGTCGGCGCCTCACCGAGATCGAGGCACGGCTGCGCACCGTCGCGGGCACCGGCAAGCTCTACGGCCGCGACTTCGACGACCTCATGGCGCTGAAGTACCTGCACCAGCGCTACACGGCCTACCTGCGCTGGCTCGAGGGGCGTTCGTGATCCGACGCCCCGGCCACCTCGCCGATCGCACTCCGCCGGTGGGCACCCCGGTGCCGGTCGAGGGGCTCGACCTGGCGCTGGCGGGACGCAACGTCGAAGCGGCGGGCGGCTCGGCCGAGCGGTTCGCCGTGTCGTTCGCGGCCGGGCGCGCGGCCGGCGAGGGGTTCGACCCGATCGCCCTCGCCGGCATCGCGGGCTGGCGAGCCGGCGCGCTCGGCCTGCGCGACGACGCCCTGGGCAGCATCGAGCGGGCGTGGTCGTCCGGCGAAGGCGCAGCCGCGGCGGCCGCCCTGGGGGTGGATGCCGCCCACCTCGGCGTCTTCGTCGAGCGCCAGAGAACCGACCGGTACTGGTGGCCCGGGCGCCGCGAGGCCAACGGCTACGTCTGCGCGGTCGGAGGGTTCCGCGGTCTCGGCGGCGCGTGGACGGCGCCTCCGGCCGACGGTCGACCGCTCGGTGTCGACGGCGCGTTCGCCGTGCGCACCGGGGCGCGGTGGTGGCGCATCGACGCCGACGCCTGGGGGTCGCGCCTGAGCCCGCTCGACGATGAGCCCGATCCGGGCGCCGCGGGCGCGGCATCCGTCATCACCTTCGCCGACTCGTACCTGGTGTGGATCCACGTCGCGGAGCCGGCGTGAGCACGACGATGTCGCCGATCGGAGGCGACCTGCTGGCGTGGGAGGCGGCGCAGCGACTGTGGGGCGTGCGGCTGCAGGAGGCGCGCATGGCTCCCGGCGCGGGCGACGAGCACGGCGCTCCCGCGTGGTTCACCTTTCCGCCGGTCGTCACGGTCGACCCGGTCATGGTCGCGCAGCTCGGGGGAGCAGGCGAGATGGAGAGCGTGTTCGCGCACGAACTCGGGCACCACGTGCTCGCCCCGAGCACGCGCCTGGACGCGCTGAAGATCCGCCATCAGATGGCCCGCGCCCTGCAGGCCGCGGGGGCACCCACCCTGCGCGACGAGGATCTCGCGCTGATGTCGAACCTGTGGACCGACCTGCTCGTCAACGCCCGTGTCGCCGTCCTGCAGCGACGGCGCGACGGGGTGGGCGAGCCCGGCATCGTGCGGTTGTCGCGAGAGCTGTACCGCGCCTCGCGCTCGTCGCCGAGCCCGCTGTGGTGGGTGTACCTGCGCACGTACGAGCTGCTGTGGAACCTGCCCCGCGGAACCCTCTGCGACCCCGAGCCGCCGGAGCCCGCCCGACGCCCGCCGAAGCAGAAGCAGGAACTGCCCTGGACGCGCATCGCCGCGGAGCACCGCGCGGCCGAGAGGGCGCTGCGGCAGGCGCGCAGGGCCGCCGAGCGCGTGTCCGACGAACTCGCCGAAGCGACGGTCACGCGTCCCGCCCTCGACGCCGACGTGCTCGCCTCGCTCGTGCGCACCTTCGCGGGCGACGCCGTGGCCGGGGCCCTGCGCTTCGGCGTCGTGGTGGCGCCCTACCTCATCGATCCGCGCACCGACGGCGCGGCCTCGCTCCCCGGAGGCACCTGCGCCGCCGATGACGCCGCCGCGACCCCTCCGGAGCTCGGCCGGGTGCTGTCGGATCGGCGGCTGAGCGGCGCGGTGCCTTCCTCCGCGGGGGCCGCTGCTGCGCCGGCGGCGAAGGGCTCGGCCACGGGGCAGGCCCTCGGGATCGCGCAGACCCTCGAGCTGTACGCCGACGCCGACCCGGTTGCCGTGATCGCGGCCTGGTACCGAGCCGAGGCGACGCGCTGGGTGCGTCCGTTCACGCAGCGGTTGCCGCGTGCGGTCTCGGCCGACCTCCCGGGACCCTTCGAGAGCTGGGAGACCGGTGACGACCTCGCCGATCTCGACTGGCCCGCGACATTGCAGGCGGGCGGGGCGGTCGTGCCCGGGGTGACGACGCTGCGGCGCTCTTACCTGCCCGATGATCCGCCGCCGGTGTCGTCGAGCATCGATCTCGACCTCTACATCGACAGCTCGGGCTCGATGCCGCAGCCGCAGACGGGCTCGCCCGCCGTGCTCGCGGGCACCGTCCTCGCCCTGTCGGTGCTGCGGGGAGGCGGACGTGTGCGCGTCACGAGCTTCTCGGGACCCGGCCAGGTCGCCGGCCGCGAGGAGTACTCTCGCGACCCCGCCCGGGTCATCGCCGACCTCGCCCATTTCTTCGCCGGCGGCACGACCTTCCCCCTCGACCTGCTCGACAAGAGGTACGCCGGACGGGGGATTCCGGATGCCGCGCACCGGCGTCACCTCGTCGTTCTCTCCGACGACGGGCTGACCTCGCTCTTCGGCGACGGCGATCCCGCTCGCGCCGATGTCGCGCCCCGGGTGCGCGAGACACTCAGCACGGCGACCCTCGTCGTGCTCGATCGACAGCACCGGGTCGCCGAGCCGGCGCTGCGGGCGGGATACGAGGTGATGTACATCGAACGGATGGACGACGCACCCGCGGTGTGCGCGCGATTGGCGGAGGTGCTCGGTGGCTGAGGCGGACGATCTGCTGAGCGTGTGGTCGGCGATCGCGCCGCCCGAAGACACGGCGTGGGCGAGCGCCCGGCCCGGCCCCGGGGTCGACGAGATCGCGGCGCGCCTGTCGAGCGTGCCGCGGCCGTTCCTCGACGACGACGTCTCGCTGCGCGCGCTCGCCGGCGACGTGTGGGGCCGACCCCTGGCATCCATCGATCACGCCGACGACGAGCGGGTGCGCACGGGTGCGGCCATCGGTTTGTGGGTGGTGGCGAGCGAGGACCTCGTGCAACCGTTCGTCCCGTCACTCGCCGGTGGCGACGTGGCGCGCGCGATCGACGCGCTGGCTCTGCGTCTGGCGCCCGTCGTCGATCCACGCGACTGGCTCGCCGATGCCGAGCGGCGGGAAGAGGCGGCGCGCACCTTCTTGCTGTGGGCGGGCTTCCTGCCAGCGGGCGAAGACCGCGAGACCGCGCGCGCCCTCCTCGACGCGCGCGACTCGCTCCGCCGCAACGCCGCGCTCGCCGAGGCGTACGCCGCGTACCGTCACCGCGAGGAGATCGCCCGCCGCCTCGCCGAGGCGCGCGCCCGGGAAGCCGCCGCGAGGTACTCGAATGAGTGACGACGACCCGCTCGCCCTCGGCGAGTACCGGCCGGGGTCGGCGGCGGTGCTGACGGATGCCGAGCGCTGGCCGACCCTCGACGCCGACGGCGCCGCGCGCCTGCAGCGGTGGCGCACGCACCCGGCGGCCCCCGCGTGGGTGCACGCCACGGGGGACCGACTCACCGCCGAGGCCGTCGACCGCGCTCGCACGCCGCTGCCGCTCGACGGGTGGCTCGACGCGCACCTCGACACCGCGCGGCGACTTCCGTTCTATCGAGGCATGACGGGGCTGCGGACCCTCGACGACTTCCCCACGATCGAGCGGCGCGATCTCGTCGCCGACGTCTCGGCATTCGTCCCCCTCGACGCCGACCTCGACCGCATGCTGCACGGCACGAGCTCGGGGTCGACGGGGGCGGCGCTGGTCATCCCCGACGACGTCGAGGAGGTGGCGCGCGGCTTCCACCTGCTCGTCCGCCTCGTGCGCGAAGCGGGTGTGAAGTGGGAGCCGGATGCCGAGCGGCTCGCGATCATGTGGGTGCTGCAGCAGCGCCAGGCCTTCACGTACGTGTCGATCGTCAGCGGCTTCGCCCAGCGCGCCATGGCGCGGGTCAATCTGAACGAGGGCGCCTGGCGGGCGGCATCCGATCGCTCGATCTTCCTGAGAGACGCGGATCCGCAGGTGATCTCGGGCAACCCCACCAGCTTGTCCGAGTTGCTGACCCCCGAACTGCGGGCCGTCGTGCACCCGCTCGCCCTGTTCTCGGGCGCGATGGCCCTGTCGGCGCCGCTGCGGGCTGAGCTCGAGGCCGCGTTCTCGTGCCCCGTGTTCGACGTGTACGGCCTGCACGAGACCCGGCCGATCGCGGTGCGCACCGACGACGGACCGTTCCGCGTGCTCGACCGGCGGGTGCACGTCGAAGTGCTCGATGCTGCGGGCGAGCCGGTCGCCGACGGAGCGATGGGCGAGATCACGGTGACCGCGGGCGAGAACCCCCTGCTGCCGCTCGTGCGGTACCGCACCGGCGACGTCGGTCGGCTCGTCGACCTCCCCGGCGGCGGCGTCGGCATCGCCGACCTCGAGGGGCGCGAGCACACCGACTTCGTCAGTGCCGCGGGGACGCGCGTGCCGTCGGTCGACCTCACGCAGCAGCTGCAGAGCCACGGCGCGCACGGCTGGACGGTGGAGCAGCGATCGGACGGCGGGCTCGAGGTGCGGATCGCCGGCGGCGACGGCACGGCGATCACCACCGCGCTGCGCGCCTTGCTCGGTCAGCCCGTTCGGCTCGAGCGCGTCGAGCGTCTCGCCGACCTCGGCGAGGGCAAGCCCCGACGCTTCCGGTCCGCCGCGCGCTGACTCCCGCCGCGCGAAGGGGCCGGGGCTCGTGGCCCCGGCCCCTCGGCATCCGGTGAATCAGTTCAGGTATTTCGCATACGCCGGCAGGGTGAGGAACGCGGGGAACTCCTCGCGCAGCGCCACCTCGCGGAACACCGCGGCGGCGTCGTCGAAGCGGTCGCCCTCGGAGCGCCGCACCTCGGCGAGCACGTCCGTCACGAGACCCTCGACGAAGTCGCGGGTGATGGCGGTGCCCTCGGCCGTGGAGTGGTCCTGGTGGATCCACTGCCAGATCTGCGAGCGCGAGATCTCGGCGGTCGCGGCGTCTTCCATGAGGTCGTCGATCGCGACGGCGCCCAGGCCCCGCAGCCAGGCCTCGATGTAGCGGATCGCCACCGAGACGTTGCCCCGCACACCCGCCGTCGTCACCGGCAGACCGATGCGCACGTCGAGCAGGTCGGCGGGGTCGACCGCCACCTCGTCGCGAGTGCGCCCGAGCTGGTTCGGCTCGTCGCCGAGCACCGCGTCGAACTCGGCGCGGGCCACCGGGATGAGGTCGGGGTGGGCCACCCACGTGCCGTCGAAGCCGTCGCCGGCCTCGCGCCGCTTGTCGGCGGCCACCTTCTCGAACGCGGCCTCGGTGACCTCGGGTCGCCGGCGGTTCGGGATGAACGCGCTCATGCCGCCGATCGCGTAGGCGCCGCGCTTGTGGCACGTCTGCACGAGCAGCTCGGTGTAGGCCCGCATGAACGGCACGGTCATCGTGACCTCGCTACGGTCGGGGAGTACGAAGCGGGCGCCCCGACCGCGGTAGGTCTTGATGATCGAGAAGATGTAGTCCCACCGGCCGGCGTTGAGCCCGGCGCAGTGGTCGCGCAGGGCGAAGAGGATCTCCTCCATCTCGAACGCCGCGGGCAGCGTCTCGATCAGCACGGTGGCGCGGATCGTGCCGTGGTCCAGGCCCAGGCGCTTCTCGGTGAACGAGAACACGTCGTCCCAGAGCCGTGCCTCTTCGGCCGACTCGATCTTCGGCAGGTAGAAGTAGGGTCCCCGGCCCGCCGCGATCAGCGCGTGCGCGTTGTGGAAGACGTACAGCCCGTAGTCGATGAGAGAACCGGATGCCGGGAGCTCCCGCCCCGCGCGATCGATGAAGCTCACGTGCTTCTCGGGCAGGTGCCAGCCGCGCGGGCGCATCACGATCGTGGGGGTGCGCTCGGCGGTGACCTCGTAGCGCTTGCCCTCGGGGCTCGTGAACGACAGCTGTCCGCGGATCGCATCGAACAGCGACAGCTGCCCGCCGATGACGTTGCTCCAGGTGGGGCTCGTGGCGTCCTCCTGGTCGGCGAGCCACACCCGCGCGCCGGAGTTCAGCGCGTTGATCGTCATCTTCGGGTCGGTGGGGCCCGTGATCTCGACGCGGCGGTCCTCCAGGCCCGGGCCGGCGCCGGCCACGCGCCACGACGGGTCGTCGCGGATGTGCGCGGTGTCGGCGCGGAAGTGCGGGTCGTCGCCCGTGCCGATCTCGAAGCGGCGGCGCAGGCGCGCGGCGAGGCGGTCGTGCCGACGCCGGGCGAAGCGGTCGTGCAGCTCGGTGACGAAGGCGAGGGCCGCAGAGGTGAGGATCTCGCCGTCGCGCCCGTGCAGGGGCCGCTCGAGGCGCAGGTGCGGGGTGGATGCCGGGGTGCTCGGCATCCGGGATTCTTCGGTGGTGGGCGGGGGAGAGGTGTCGATGAGGGTCATGGTCGTGGCTTTCTGTGGCGCGTCCGCTTCTCGGACCATGTCCCGAAAATGGCGGCCTGGGGTGGCCCAGGCAGCCGAAAGTGGGACATGCACTGCGAGGAGGGGGACGAGGGGTGGGCGAGAGCGGGTGAGGGCTCAGTGGAACTGGGCGGTCTCGGTGGAGCCGGCCAGGGCGAGCGTCGCACTGTCGGGGTTGAGCGCGGTCGAGACGACGTCGAAGTAGCCGGTGCCCGCTTCGCGCTGGTGGCGCGTGGCGGTGTAGCCGTTCGCTTCGGCGGCGAACTCGGCCTCCTGCAGCTCGACGTACGCGCTCATGGCGCGCTCGGCGTAACCGCGGGCGAGGTCGAACATCGAGTGGTTGACGGCGTGGAAGCCGGCCAGCGTGATGAACTGGAAGGCGTAGCCGAGGGCGGCCAGGTCGGCCTGGAACGTGGCGATCTGCTCGTCATCGAGGTGGCGCTTCCAGTTGAAGCTCGGCGAGCAGTTGTAGGCGAGCTTCTTGCCCGGGTAGCGGGCGTGGATCGCCTCGGCGAAGCGGCGCGCGAGCTCGATGTCGGGCTCGCCCGTCTCGACCCAGATGAGGTCGGCGTACGGCGCGAAGGCGAGTCCGCGGGCGATGACCGCGTCGAGGCCCGGGCGCACGCGGTAGAAGCCTTCGCTGGTGCGCTCGCCGGTGAGGAACTCCGCGTCGCGCGGGTCGATATCGCTGGTGAGCAGGTCGGCGGCCAGGGCGTCGGTGCGGGCGATGATCACGGTCGGCACCCCGGCGACGTCGGCGGCCAGGCGCGCGGCGTTCAGGGTGCGGATGTGCTGCTGGATCGGCACCAGCACCTTGCCGCCGAGGTGGCCGCACTTCTTCTCGCTCGCGAGCTGGTCTTCCCAGTGGATGCCGGCGGCTCCGGCCGAAATGAGCGACTGGGCCAGTTCGTAGGCGTTGAGCGGACCGCCGAACCCGGCCTCGGCGTCGGCGACGATCGGGGCGAGCCAGTCCTGGGTGATCTCTCCCTCGGCGCGCTCGATCTGGTCCTGCCGCAGCAGCGCGTTGTTGATGCGGCGCACGACCGCGGGCACGCTGTTGGCGGGGTAGAGGCTCTGGTCGGGGTAGGTCTGTCCGGCGAGGTTGCCGTCGGCGGCGACCTGCCAGCCGCTCAGGTAGATGGCCTTGAGACCCGCGCGCACCTGCTGCACGGCCTGTCCGCCGGTGTAGGCGCCGAGGGCGCGGACGTACTCCTCGGTGTGGATGAGGTTCCACAGGTTCTCGGCTCCGCGGCGGGCGAGGGTGGACTCCTCGCGGACGCTGCCGCGGAGGCGCACGACGTCTTCCGCCGAGTACGTGCGCTCGATGCCGTCCCAGCGGGGGTCGTTCTCCCACGCGGCGCGGATCTCGTCGGCGGTCTCGGTCTGGTCGCCGGGGCGCAGGGGCTGCTGGGCGGGGGTGGCCTGGATCGTCATGAGCGTTCTCCTTCGGATGTCGGGGCTGCGGTGCCCCGTGGAGACCACTGTCGGCGAAGAACAGCCCCCTCGAAGTGCATTTGTCGTGTGAAGATCGCGCGATCTTCTGTTCCGGTGAGAACATGACGTATGGACACCGGCGTCTCCGCTTCTTCGGCATCTCTCCCGTTCCACGATGACGAGGTGGACACCCTCACCATCGGCCGACGCATCCGTCAGCTGCGCACCGCGCGCGGCTTCACGCTCGACGAGCTCGCCGCGGCGGTCGGTCGCGCCCCGAGCCAGATGTCGATGATCGAGAACGGCCGTCGCGAGCCCAAGCTCACGCTGCTTCAGGCGATCGCGCGGGCGCTCGAGTGCAAGCTCGAGCAGATCCTCGACGCCGAGCCCCTCGACGAGCGCGCGGCGCTCGAGATCTCGGTCGAGCGCGCGATGCGTGGGCAGACGTTCCAGGCGCTCGGCATCGAGCCGTTCCGCGTCGGTCGGTCGGTGCCCGACGAGGTGCTGTCGGCGATGCTCGCGCTGCAGGGCGAGATCGAGCGCCTCCGCGAGGAGCGCTCAGCGACCCCCGAAGAGGCGCGGCGGGCCAACGTGGCGTTGCGCCGCCTCATGCGCACGCAGGACAACCACTTTCCCGACCTCGAGCGCACGGCATCCGGGATCCTGACCGCGATCGAGCACCCCGGCGGTCCCCTCACCCAACGCGGGGCGAGCGACATCGCCGCCCACCTCGGCTTCACGCTGCACTACGTGCCCGACCTGCCCTCGTCGACGCGGAGCATCGCCGACGTGAAGAACGGCCGGCTGTACCTGTCCACGAAGGTCGCGAAAGGCGACCCGCGCGCGGCGGTGCTGCAGGCGCTGTCGAGCCGCATGCTCGGCCACGGCGAGCCGACGAGCTACGACGAGTTCCTCCGGCAGCGGGTCGAGACGAACTACCTCACCGGCGCCCTGCTCATGCCCGAGGCGCATGTCGTGCCGGCGCTCCGTGAGGCGAAGGAGCGGCGCACGATCAGCATCGAGGACCTGCGCGACGCCTACTCGGTGTCGTACGAGACCGCCGCGCACCGCTTCACGAACCTGGCGACCGTGCACCTCGGCATCCCGGTGCACTTCCTGAAGGTGCACGAGTCGGGCACCATCACGAAGGCCTACGAGAACGACGACGTGAACTTCCCCACCGACCGCCTCGGCTCGATCGAGGGGCAGATGTGCTGTCGGCGCTGGACGAGCCGCGTGGTCTTCGACGAAGACGACCTCTTCAACCCGTATTACCAGTACACCGACACCGGCAACGGAACCTACTGGTGCACCGCGCGCGTGGAGCAGTCGAGCGAGGGTGCGCACTCGGTGAGCGTGGGCGTGCGCTTCGACGACACGAAGTGGTTCCGTGGTCGCGACACCTCCAACCGTGCGATCTCGCGTCACGCGGTCGAGGCGTGCTGCCGTCGGGCGCCCGCTTCGCTCGAGAACGCGTGGCGCGGTCGGGCGTGGCCCAACGTCCGCACGCCGCGCACCCTGCTGGCGACCCTGCCGACCGGAGCGTTCCCGGGCGTGGACACGACCGAGATGTACGAGTTCCTCGAGGCGCACGCGCCGCGCGAGTGAGGGGGCCGGGGCCGTCGTGTGGGCGCCGGGTCCGGCGCCGTCGTGCGGGCGCCGAGGTCGTCGGCTGGGGCTGAGCGTGCACAACGGCGGGCCGTTTGATCGACACGCCGGGGACGGATGCCGTGGGGCGGCGTGTCTGCAGAAGAGGCCGCCGTTGTGCTCAGGCTGGCGGCGGCGGGTCGAGGCTGCGCTTGCTCTCCTCGATGCCCGGTCAGGGGCCGCCCGTGCACAACGGCGGGAGTCATCGGCGACTCACCGTGATCGGATGCCGGTGCGGGGCGTGTCGCGGAATCCCCCCGCCCTTGTGCTCGGGTTGCGCCGATCAGGGGGTTACGGCCGCCGGTGCAGACCGCGGTCCACGTACGCCAAGATGGCCTGCTCCACCGTCGGCCAGTCGTGGATGACGAGGGCGTAATCGAACCGCAGTGAGACGAATCCCCATATGGCGGCGTGAGCGTCTCGTCGCAGGTCGCGGTGCCTGTTCGACGGTCCGTCGTGGTTGCCCGCTCCGTCGATCTCGACGATGAGCGCGTCTCCGATCAGGAGGTCGACTCGACCGACGGAGATGATGCGCATCTGAGTGCGCACCCGAAGATTCCGGTGTCGAAGTCGCCATCTGACCAGGGACTCCAAACCGCTGTCGGCGTCCGACCGGGCGAAGGCGAGCGCTTCTCGGGCGACGTCATTCGTGTGGTGTCGGAGCCAGTCCATTCCTGAGTTCGACAGTTTCTTCAGCCGGAGGGCGGATTCCACCGCCGCGAAGAAGGCCTCGACACCGTGACACCTCAGCATCTGGCGAAGCACGCGCGGGATCGATGGGAGTGCGAAGGGGTGCTCGGCGGGGCCGTCGTCCCAGTGCGCGACGCAGGCGCAGTCGGCGTGGACGTACCCGTGTCCGTTCCCTCCCATCCATACGTGGATCGAGTGGTCGTCGGCGAGGGTCCACAAGCCGAGATGTCGAGCAGCGGTCACGCAGCCCGGGCGTCCACCATGGCGGGCCGCGGCGACGACGGCCGCGCATGCACCTCTGTCTGCGTATACCCCTCGGCGCAGGTGCTCAAGATCGCCCGATTCGACTGCTGCGGCGATCTCTCGGCGGGACCGCCCTCGCGCGCGCAGGCCCGCCAGTGTCTCGATTCCCCGTCCCGGTGCGCACATCCGTACAGACTGGATCGTGCAACACCCGCCGATGTCCGTGGGGCGCGAACCTGTGGACGGATCGGGCCCTGGGGAGAAGCCGCAGCACCCGCAGCGCCACAGGTGCTCGCCCGCACCAGGCGCGGCATCCGGGGCGCAACGGCGGGGGGATTCGGCGGCGCGCCGTGTGTGGGCCGATTATGCTCGGCGTGTCGGTATTCGCCCCGCGGTTGTGCTCGCGCGGGTCGGGTCAGGCATCACAGCCGAACGGGACCCTCCCCTCACACCGCGTTCCACCGCAGCCGCGGCGTCCCGAGTCCCGACCGCACGAGGGCCGCATCGGCCACCGGGAACATCGTGACGATGAGCCCGTCGACCGCGTAGGCGAGAGCGGTGGTGCCGTCGGGGAGCGCGTCGCCGAGGGCGATGCGGCTCGAGCGGCCCTCGACGACCTCGCCGATCGCGTCGGGGCGGGAGAGGAGGGATGCCGCGGCCGCGGTGACCCGAGAGAGCAGGGTGTCCGACCCGGCCCAGGGTGAGAACGCCCCGCGGGAGAGACCGCAGGCGAGGGCGAGGTCGTCGGTGAGCCACCGCTCGCGCTTGAGACCGTACGGGGTCGGTGTGGTCGACAGCAGGTAGCCGTAGACGTGCAGCAGGCCGGCGTTGCCCACCGGCCAGGCGGCCTCGAGCCCGGCCCGCGCGTGCAGCTCGTCGAACAGTGCCCGGGGGAGCACCGCCGCTCCGACGTTCTCGTCGACGATCGTCGAGCGGCCCCACGCGGCGAATCGGCCGGCGGCGGCGTCGTCGGCGAGCGACGCCGCGAGCCAGGGGAGCGAGGCGATCGCCGCCGAGGGGTGCTCGGCCGCGACGACGGCGGCGACGTCGAGGGCGGCGGTGGAGGTCACGGTTCCCACGCTAAGCGGGCTCCGGGGGCGCACAGCCGCCGTTCATCCAGCGTTTACACGACGTGGACATCCCGTCCACATTTGGCGTGCACGATGGACGCAACGTCCACGACAGGAGTTCCCCCGTGCCCCGCCCCGTCCTCATCTTCGACTTCGACGGTACCGTCGCCGTCGGCGACGGCCCCCTGCTGGCCTACGCCCGCGCGGTCGCCGCCCACACGGCATCCGCCGACGCCTTCGTCTCTGCCGTCTCGGCCCACCTCGCCGCCCCGATCGCCGACGTCATCGACGGGTACGACGCCGTTCGCCGCCTCGCCCTCGACGCCGGGGTCGACGACGACGCCCTGGCCGCGGCGTACACCCTCAGCCGCACGCAGCTCGGTAGCGCAGACGCGCCGGTGTCGACCGCGGCGGGGCTGGCGGAGTTCCTGGCGCAGGTGGATGCCGAGCGACTCCTCGTCACGAACGCTCCCGCCACCCGTCTCGACGCCGCCCTGTCCGGAATCGGACTGGCCGGCCTGTTCGACCGCGTGGTCACCGACGCCGCCAAGCCCGCCGGACTCGACGCCCTGCTCGACAGCCTCGGCGAGGGCGTGCCGGTGCTCACGGTCGGCGATGTCTGGCGCAACGACCTCGCCCCCGCCCACGCCCGTGGTCTCGACACGGCGCTCGTCGGCGGCTACGTCGATGCCGCCGCCACCCCCACCTTCCGTGCCGACACCCTCGACGAGCTGCTGCCGGCGCTCGCCGCGTGGGTCGACGCCGCCCACGTCGACGCTCCCCCCGCCGCACACCTCCCGTCCCACGCCTGAATCCCACCCGAACCGCAGAGGAATCATGAACACTCGTCGCTCCCGTCTCGTCGCGGCCTTCGCCACCGCCGCTCTCGCCTCGATCGCCCTGGCCGGCTGCTCCGGTGCCGCCGGCGCCGACTCGGCCGCCCCCGCCGCCGACCCGAGCTCCCTCGTGCTCGCGCTGGTTCCTTCGCAGGACCAGGCCAACCTCGTCGACACCGCGAAGCCCCTCACCGACATGCTCACCGAGAAGCTCGGCATCCCGGTCACGGGCGTCGTGTCGAAGGACTACCAGGCCGCCGTCGAGGCGATGGGCGCGGGCCAGGCGCAGATCGGCTTCCTGCCCTCGCTGCAGCTGTGGCAGGCGAACGACCGCTACGGCGCCTCGGTCGTGCTGCAGACCGAGCGCAACGGAAACATCACCTACCCGGGCCAGTTCATGACGAACGACCCCGACAAGTACTGCGACACCCCCGTCGTCGAGCGCGACGGCATGTCGTTCTGCAACGGCGCCGACGCGCTGCAGGGCCCCGCGGGTCTCGACAGCATCACCAAGATCGCCGGTGCCAAGGTCGCCGTGCTCGGACCCGGCTCGCCCGCCGGGTACATCTACCCGATGCTCGCGCTGAAGGAGGCCGGCGTCGACATCGACAGCGGCTTCCAGAAGGTACCGGTCACGGCCAACGACGCGTCCGTCCTGGCGGTCTACAACGGCGACGCCGAGGTCGGCTTCAGCTTCTGGGACGCCCGCACGCTCGTGAAGAAGGACAAGCCCGACGTGGGCCAGAAGGTCGTCGTGTTCGGCCTGACCAACGAGATCCCCAACGACGGTGTGGCCGTCTCGAAGGATCTGTCGCCCGAGCTGCAGAAGAAGATCTCGACGGCGCTCGCCGACTACTCCGCGACCGACGAGGGCTCCGCCGCCCTGAAGGCCGTCTACTCGATCACCAAGCTCGCCCCGGCCGACCCGTCGTCGCTCGACGTCGTCGCGCGCGCCGCCCAGCAGCTCGGACTCCAGTGACGACCGGATCGCTCACCCCGGGCGTCGAGGCTCTCGCCTCGGCGCCCTGGGGCATCCGTCTCGCCGGGGTCTCGGTGCGCTACCCCAACGGCACGGTGGGACTGAAGAACGTCACCCTCGACATCGCGCCCGGCGAGCTCGTCGCCGTGGTGGGACTGTCGGGCTCGGGCAAGTCGACCCTCATCCGCACCATCAACGGCCTGGTGCCCGCGACCTCCGGTGTCGTCGAGGTCGGCGGCCGACGCGTCGACAACGCCTCGGGGCGTCGCCTGCGCGAACTGCGCGGGCACATCGGCATGGTGTTCCAGAGTTTCAACCTCGCCGGCCGCACCACAGTGCTCAATAACGTGCTGGTCGGTCGCCTCGCGCACACCCCGCTCTGGCGCACGCTGTTCGGTGCGTACCGTGACGCGGATCGCCGGCTCGCTTTCGAGGCGCTCGACCGGGTCGGGCTGCTGCCGAAGGTCTGGGACCGCGCATCGGCGCTCTCGGGAGGCCAGCAGCAGCGCGTCGCGATCGCCCGCGCGCTCACGCAGCAGCCGCGTATCGTCCTCGCCGACGAGCCGGTGGCGAGCCTCGACCCGCCGACGGCCCGCGGGGTGATGGACGACCTGCGCCGCATCAACGTCGACCTCGGCATCACCGTGCTGGTCAACCTGCACCTGCTGGATCTCGCCCGCGAGTACGGCACGCGCATGATCGGCATGCGCGCCGGAGAGGTCGTCTACGACGGCCCCGCGGCATCCGCCACCGATGCCGATTTCGCGCAGATCTACGGACGCTCGGTGACCGCGGCCGACAGGCTCGAGCGATGACCGTGCTCACCGTTCCGCCTCGTCCGAAGGGGCGATGGATGCCGTGGACCGCCGCGGGCGTCGTCGTCGCGGTGACCGTGTTCATGTGCCTGCCGGTGGTCGGGGTGGGCCTCGACGTCGGTGCGATCGCGCGCAACTGGCAGCAGGGTGCGCTGCGGGTGGGCGAACTTCTCACCCCGGACTGGTCGTTCTTCCCGCGCACGGTCGGTCCGATCCTCGAGACGCTGCAGATGGCGGTCCTCGGCACCGCGGTCGGGGCGGCGATCTCGCTGCCGGTGAGCTTCTGGGCGGCCCGGCCGACGAACCCGTTCACTCCGACGCGGGCGCTGGTGCGCGGCATCCTGAACGTGATCCGCGCCGTGCCCGAGCTCGTCTACGCGGCGGTCCTCGTCGCGATGGTCGGGGTGGGCGCCCTCCCGGGCATCCTGGCGCTCGTGCTGTTCAACGTCGGCATCATCGTCAAGCTCGTGTCGGAGTCGATCGACGCCACCGACGCCGGCCCCCTCGAGGCCGGTCGTGCCGCCGGGGCGACCCAGACGCAGATCAACCGCGCGATCGCTCTGCCCGACACCTGGCCCGCGTTCGTCTCGCAGACGCTCTACGTCTTCGAGCTCAACGTCCGCGCCTCGACCGTGCTCGGCCTCGTGGGGGCCGGCGGCATCGGGCTGCTGATCGATGCCGTGCGCACCTTCTACCGCTACGACCAGCTGTCGCTCGTCATCGTCGAGATCCTCGTGATCGTCGTCGTGCTCGACACCGTCAGCGACGCGATCCGCCGGAGGCTCGTATGACCGCCCTCGCCCCCTCGCGGCCCGTGAGCCTCGCGCTGCCGCCGCGCCGTCGGAAGCCCCTGCGCACCCTGTCGTGGGTCGTCGTCACGGTCGTGGTCATCGCCGCCTTCTGGTCGGCCGACATCACGTGGTCGCGGCTCGGGGAGCTCCCCGCCGAGATCGTGCGTTACCTCGGCCTGATGTTCCTCTCGCCCGCGTGGGAGAAGCTGCCCGAGGCGCTCTGGCAGACCTGGCGCAGCGTCGAGATGGCGTGGATCGGCACCGTGCTCGGCATCCTGATCGCGACCCCGCTCTCGCTCGTCGCCGCGCGCGGCTTCGGCCCGGCGGCCGTGCGCGTCGTCCTGCGCTTCGTCTTCTCGCTGGTGCGGGCCGTGCCCGAGCTGGTCTTCGCGATCATCATCCTCTCGGTCACCGGTCTGACCCCGCTGACCGGGGCGCTCGCTCTCGCGATCGGGGGGATCGGCACCCTCGGCAAGTGGGGCTACGAGGCGGTCGAGAACGTCGCCCCCGGCCCCATCGAGGCCGCGCGGGCGGCGGGCGGCTCGACCGCCCAGGTGCTGCGCTGGGGAGTGTGGCCCCAGGCCTCGCCGACGTTCCTGTCGTTCTGGCTGTACCGCTTCGAGATCAACGTGCGCGCCTCGGCCGTGCTCGGCCTGATCGGCGTCGGCGGGATCGGCGACATGCTCACCTCGTACACCCAGTACCGTGAGTGGTCGACGGTCGGCATGCTGTTGATCGTCGTGGTCGTCGTCACCGTCGCGATCGACGCGGTCTCGGGCCGCATCCGCCGCCGCATCATGGAGGGCCCGCGTGTCCGCTGAGATCCCCGTGACCGCCCGCATCGCCGCCGTGCGCAACTCGCTGCAGCCGAGCGAGCGCCGGGTCGCCGACCTCATCGTCGATGATCCGGATGCCGTGATCGAGCTCACCGCGCAGCAGATCGCCGACCGCGTGGGGGTGGGTCGCTCCTCCGTCGTGCGCGCCTGCCAGACCTTCGGCTACCGCGGGTACCCGCAGCTGCGGGTGGCGCTCGCGGCGGAGCGCGGACGCCGCGTGGTGCCGCCGGTCGCCCAGGACGGAGTGCTCGGCGGCATCCGCTCCGCCATCGACCGCATCGCGGACGATCTTCGCGCGGCCACCAGCCTGCTGGACGCCGACGGGGTCGATGCCGCCGTCGACGCGGTCGTGGGGGCCCGTCGCCTGCTGGTGGTGGCGAGCGGGTTGTCGGCTCCGGTCGCAACGGATCTCGCGATGCGCCTGACGGCGGTGGGGCGCCCGGCCGAGACCCTGGGCGATCCGATCGGCCAGCAGATCGCCGCGCGCCACCTCTCGCCCGATGACGTCTGCGTCGTGGTCAGCGGTTCGGGGGCGAACGAGGCGAGCCTGCGCGCGGCCACGGCTGCACGCGCGGCCGGGGCGCGAGTGATCGCCCTGACCTCGTTCGTCGCCTCGCCGCTCACCGAGCGCGCCGACCTCTCGCTGGTCCTCGCCTCGGGCGGGACGTTCCGCGACGAGCTGGAGCACACCTCGCGCATCGCGCACGCGGTCTTCGCGGAGGCGTTCGTCGACGCCGTGGCCCGCGCCCGCGCAGGCGTCGCCGACCTCGCCCGCGAGCGCGTGCTCGAGATCCTCTCCGACAACCTCGGCGACGCCGGCTGACACCCGCTTCCGCGTCACGGCGGTGCGGGTCGCCCCGTCGTGCGGATCGGGCGGGCGACGCGCGGGCCCGGGGGTGCCGGCATCCGGCGTATCGGGCGTCAGCTCCGTACGACGGAGCCCGCGCTACTTGGCCAGCCGCAGCGCCGCCCACAGCTCGGCGCGCGCGGAGAACGACGACAGGTCGCGATCGAGCACGCGCTCGGCCTGGGCGACCCGGGCGCGCACGGTGTGGCGATGGATGCCGAGGGCCTGCGCGGTCGCCTCGTGCGAGCAGTCGTGGGCGAGCCAGGCGTCCAACGTCTCGAGCAACGCGGACCCCTGCGCCTCGTCGTAGGTCCGCAGCGGAACCAGGGCACCCGCGGCGACGGTGCGCGCCGCCTCGGATCCGAGGGCGGCCAGAAGACCCGCGCGCGCGGTGTCGGCGAAGTCGGCGACGCCGGGAGTGGCGAGCCGGTCGCGCGCGGTGCGCGCCTGGGTCAGGGCGGCCGAGAAGGCGTCGTAGCCGGTGGGCGCCGAGCACCCGACGACGATCTCGAACCGGTCGGCGACCTCGGCCAGCGCGTCGCGGGCTGCGGCGGGCACGACGATGACGAGCCCGTCGTCACCGCGACCGAAGAACATCTCGCCGCGACGCTCCTGCGCGCGCAGCTCGAGCCACTCGGTGAGGGCAGTGGAACGAGTGGATGCCGCGGGCGTCACCGCCACCACGACGGGGGCGGCCGGCAGCGGGCCGAACAGGTCGCGGCCCGCGCGCCGGGCCAGCGCGGGATCGTCGGTCGCGAGCGACTGCACGAGCCCGGCGCGAAAGGTGCCGATGGCGCGGCCGAGTCCGTCCTGCTGCTCGAGGGCGAGGGCGGCCATCGCGACCACGGCGGTCACGACGCTGCGCGCCTCGTGGTCGAGGTCGTCGGCCGCGAGCGCGAGCACACCGCGGAGGTGCCCGCCGCGGCCCAGCGTCTGCAGGCTCACCGAGGTGTCGTTCGGGCGCACAGTGGAGGCCGCGCGCGTGCCGCGGCGGAGCATCGTCGTGACCTCGGCGGCGACGACGTGGAGGGCGGGCGCGCCGAGTCCACCCGCCGGGTGCTCGGTGCTCAGGGTGCCGGCCGCGTCGAAGAGCCCGACCCAGCAGTCCAGCTGTCGAGACAGTTCGGCGAGCGTCGCCGAGAGGCCGTCGGGGCGCAGGGCGGCGAGCGAGACCGCGCGCTGCGCCGCGAGAGACCAACTGCGCCGGGCGTAGGACTCCGCGGCGATCGCCTCGGCGCCGGCGCGGGCCACGGCAATGAAGGGGGTGCGGTAGGGAACTTCGAACAACGGCACGCCCGCGGCGAGGCAGGCCGCGGCGAGGCCCACCGGGATCCCGTCGCGCACGACCTCGGTGCCGAACCCCAGGGCTCGAACGCCCCGGGCGAGCAGTCGTGACACGTACGCGGTGTAGTCGTCCGTGTCGGCGAACTGCGTCCCCGTCGTGAGCAGGACGAGCCCCTCGCTGAGGAACGGGGTGGGGTCGACGAGGTCGCTGGAGTGCACCCACCGAACGGGGCGATCGATGCTTCCGGCCGGGAGTTCGTCCTCGCCGGCGACGAGGCGCAGTCGCAGGTCACGGCGCGCGAGGAGGGCGCGCAGACTCGGCGGCGCGACGGCGGTGTCGACCATGTCAGCTCCTGTACGACTCGTATATGACAGTGCCTGCGACTGTACAGGGGGGAGAGTGCGCGGCGCGTCGCGGCGTCCGTAGCATCGCCGCCATGAGCCTCGACACCCTTCCCCTCGTCGGCGGTCCGACCCTTCCGCAGGAGCGCCGCCTCGTCACCGCCATCCCCGGCCCGCGCTCGCAGGAGCTGCTCGAGCGCAAGGCCGCCGCCGTAGCATCCGGAGTCGGCCACACCGTGCCGATCCAGGCCGTCGCCGCCGGTGGGGGAGTCGTCGTCGACGCCGACGGCAACTCGCTCATCGACCTCGGCTCGGGCATCGCCGTGACCAGCGTCGGCAACGCCCACCCCGCGGTCGTGAAGGCCGTGCAGGATCAGGTGGCGGCGTTCACCCACACCTGCTTCATGATCTCGCCGTACGACTCGTACGTCTCCGTCGCCGAGGCGCTCAACCGCCTCACCCCCGGCGACCACGCCAAGAAGAGCGCGCTGTTCAACTCCGGCGCCGAGGCGGTCGAGAACGCCGTCAAGATCGCCCGCAAGTTCACCGGTCGTCAGGCCGTCGTCGCGTTCGACCACGCCTACCACGGCCGCACCAACCTCACGATGGCGCTGACGGCCAAGAACATGCCGTACAAGAGCGGCTTCGGCCCCTTCGCCGCCGAGGTCTACCGCGCTCCGCTGTCGTACCCGTTCCGTGACGGACTCTCGGGACCGGATGCCGCGGCCAAGGCCATCTCGCTGATCGAGAAGCAGGTCGGTGCCGAGAACCTCGCCGCTGTCATCATCGAGCCCATTCAGGGTGAGGGCGGTTTCATCGTCCCCGCCGACGGCTTCCTCAACGCGATCGTCGACTGGTGCCGTGACAACGGCGTCGTCTTCATCGCCGACGAGGTGCAGTCGGGCTTCGCCCGCACCGGCGCGATGTTCGCCAGCGAGCACTTCGGCATCGTGCCCGACCTGGTCACCACGGCCAAGGGCATCGCCGGCGGTCTGCCGCTCGCGGCGGTCACGGGCCGCGCCGAGATCATGGACGCCACGCACACCGGCGGCCTCGGCGGCACCTACGGCGGAAACCCGATCGCCTGCGCCGCCGCCCTGGCCTCGATCGACGCCTTCGAGAACGAAGGGTTCGTCGAGCGCGCCCGCGAGATCGGCGAGCTCCTGCTCGGCCGCCTGCGCGAGATGCAGCAGAGCGACCCGCGCATCGGCGACGTCCGCGGCCACGGCGCGATGATCGCCGCCGAGTTCGTCGACCCCGCGACCGGTGCGCCCGACGCGGCCCTCACCTCCGCGGTGGCCAAGGCCGCCATCGCCGAGGGCGTGATCGTGCTCACCTGCGGCACCTACGGCAACGTCATCCGGTTCCTGCCGCCGCTGTCGATCGGCGACGACCTGCTGACCGAGGGTCTCGACGTCGTCGCCGCGGCCCTGGCCCGCAGCTGACAGCCGTCCCGACGGTGGCGGAAGACCCGAGAGCCCGCCGCCGTCGGGGCCACCCCGAGTTCGCACAGACGCACGACAAGTAAGGACGCTTTCATGGACGAGATCACCCGCGACGTGGTCGTCATCGGAGCCGGCGCCGCCGGCCTCACCGCCGCAAACGACCTGCGCAAGGCCGGCCTCTCGGTCGTCGTGCTCGAGGCTCGCGACCGCGTCGGCGGTCGCCTCTGGACCGACGTCATCGACGGCGCCATGCTCGAGCTCGGCGGCCAGTGGGTCTCGCCCGACCAGCAGGCCCTCATCGACACCGCCGCCGACCTCGGCCTGCCCCTGTACAGCCGCTACCGCGAGGGCGACAGCGTGTACGTCGGTCCCGACGGTGAGGCGAAGCGGTTCACCGGCGAGATGTTCCCCGTCGCGCCCGAGACCGAGAAGGTCATCGACGAGGTCACCGCGCGCCTCGACGCCATGGTCGCCGAGATCGACCCCGACCGGCCATGGGCGCACCCCCGAGCCGCGGAGTGGGATGCGATCTCGTGGGACGCGTGGCTCCGCCAGCAGACCGACGACGACGAGGCGATCCGCAACCTCGCGTTCGCCACGGGCTCGGCGATGCTCACCAAGCCCACGCACACGTTCTCGCTGCTGCAGTCGCTGCACATGGCGGCATCCGCGGGCTCGTACTCGAACCTCGTCGACGCCGACTTCATCCTCGACAAGCGCGTGGTCGGCGGTCTCCAGCAGGTGCCCGAGCTGCTCGCCGAGCGTCTGGGCGACGACGTCATCCTCAACCAGCCGGTGCGCCGCATCGTCTGGGGTGCCGAGGCGCCGACGCCCGCTCGCTCCGCCGACAGCGCGACGGGGCAGCGGGTCGACGACCTGCGCGCCCTGACCGCGCGCGTCGACGCGGCGAAGTCCTCGACCGACGGCGTCACCGTGATCGCCGACGGCGTGACGGTCCGCGCGCGCTTCGCGATCCTCGCCCTCGCGCCGGTGCTGTACTCGCGCATCTCGTTCGAGCCCCCGCTGCCGCGCCTGCAGCACCAGATGCACCAGCACATCTCCATGGGCTTCGTCATCAAGGTGCACGCCGTCTACGAGACGCCGTTCTGGCGCGAGAAGGGCCTGTCGGGCACCGCCTTCAGCCCCTACGAGCTCGCCCACGAGGCCTACGACAACACCAACCACGGCGACGAGCGCGGAACCCTCGTGGGCTTCGTCTCGGACCACAACGCCGACGACCTGTTCCGGCTCAGCGCCGAGGAGCGCCGCGAGCGCATCCTCGAGTCGCTGTCGCACTACTACGGCCCCGAAGCGAAGAACCCCGTCGTCTACTACGAGAGCGACTGGGGCACCGAGGAGTGGACCCGCGGGGCGTACGCCGCGAGCTTCGACATGGGCGGTCTGCACCGCTACGGTGCCGACCTCCGCGAGCCCGTCGGCGCGATCCACCTCGCGTGCAGCGACATGGCCGGCGCCGGGTTCCAGCACGTCGACGGCGCCATCCGTCAGGGCCGCCGCGCCGCCGCCGAGATCCTCGAGCGGACGCGCGGATGACCGCGCGCCGTGTGGTCGTCGGGTACACCGCGACCGACGCCGGTGCCGACGCCCTCGCGCTCGGGGCGCGTCTGGGCGCGGCCCTCGACGCCCCCGTGCACGCGGTGGTCGTGCTGCCCTCCGCCGAGAACAACGTCTCGATCCCGACCGATGCCGGCTACGAGCGGCTCGTGCAGGACACCGCCCGCGGCTGGTTGCGCGAGGCCGTGGCGCCGTACCCCGGCATCCGCGGTCACGTCCGCTTCGCGCAGGCGGTGTCGGACGGTCTCGTCGCCGCCGCCGAGGAGTTCGACGCCGGCGTGATCGTCGTCGGTACCGGCGGGGGAGGGCCGCGCGGTCGACACCGCCTCGGCACCACCGCCGAAGAGCTCGTGCATTCAGCGCCCGTCCCGGTCGCCCTCGCCCCCGAGGGCGCGCGCGACGTCGACCCGGGTGTGGGGCTCCCGCGCATCACCGCCGCGATCGGCACGCGCCCCGGGGCGGACGTCCTGCTCGAGACGGCGGCATCCGTCTCCCGCCGGGCGAAGGCACCGCTGCGACTCCTCTCGCTCGCGGGCGTCGATCTTCCGGGGCGCGTCGACGCGTCGCTGACCCGGCTGACCGGTCAGGCCCACGCCGAGAGCGTGCTGGAGGCGGTCCGCGCCGCCCTCCCCGCCGAGATCGAGGCCGAGGCCCTGGTCGGAGCCGGATCCGACATCGAGGACGCGGTCTCTCGCATCGGCTGGATGCCGGGCGAAGTCGCCCTGGTCGGCTCGAGCCGTCTCGCGCAACCGCGTCGCCTCTTCCTCGGTTCCACCGCCGGGCGCATCCTGCGCGCCCTTCCCGTCCCCATGATCGTGGTGCCCCGCACCTCGGAGGCTTCCTCATGACCACCCCTCGCAACGACGCGAGCCCCGCACCCGACAGCGCCGTCACCACCGGCATCTCCAACAAGGGGCTCCGCGTCGGCTCGATCGGCATGATCGGCGCCGTCGTCATCGGCATCTCGACCATCGCGCCCGCCTACACGCTCACCGGAGCGCTCGGCCCGACCGTCTCGGCGGTCGGCTTCCAGGTGCCGGCGATCATCCTCGTCGGGTTCATCCCGATGCTGCTGGTGGCCCTCGGCTATCGAGAACTGAATTCGCGGATGCCGGATGCCGGCACCTCCTTCACCTGGGCGGCTCGAGCCTTCGGCCCCTGGGTCGGGTGGATGGCCGGGTGGGGCCTGATCGCCGCCACGGTCATCGTGCTGTCGAACCTGGCCGGCATCGCCGTCGACTTCCTGTTCCTGCTGATCGCACAGGTCACGGGAAACCCCGAGATCGCCGAGCTCACGCGGGTCGTCCCGATCAACATCGCGGTGTGCCTGCTGTTCATGCTGCTGGCGACGATCGTGTCGTACCGCGACCTGCAGACCACGCAGCGTCTGCAGTACGGTCTCGTCGGTTTCCAGATCCTCGTGCTGCTCGTCTTCGCCGGCGCCGCGGTCGTCGAGATGATGAACGGCAACGCCTTCGATGCGAGCCCGGTGCAGCTGTCGTGGTTCAACCCCTTCGAGGTCGACTCGTTCAGCGCGTTCGCCGCCGGGCTCTCGCTGTCGATCTTCATCTTCTGGGGATGGGACGTCATCCTCACCATGAACGAAGAGACGAAGGACCCCGACAAGACGCCCGGTCGGGCCGCCACCGTGACGGTGTTCCTCATCGTGGCGCTGTACCTGCTGATCGCCGTCGCGCTGCTGATGTTCGCCGGCAACGGCACGGGGGAGCTGGGCCTGGGCAACGAGGACATCCAGGAGAACGTCTTCTTCCACTTGTCGGGGCCGATTCTCGGGCCGCTCGCGTTCCTCGTCTCGCTCGCGGTGCTCACCAGCTCGGCATCCTCGCTGCAGGCGACCTTCGTGGGCCCGGCGCGCACGCTTCTGGCCATGGCGCACTACGACGCTCTTCCCAAAAAGTTCGCCAAGGTCAGCCCGCGCTTCTTCACCCCCGGCTACGCCACCATCGTCTCGGCGATCGTCGCCTCGGTGTTCTACGCGGTCATGCGCGTGCTGAGCGAGAACGTGCTGACCGACACGATCACGGCCCTCGGCGCGATGATCTGCTTCTACTACGGGCTCACCGCGTTCGCGTGCGTCTGGTACTTCCGCAAGCAGTGGTTCGACTCGGTGCGCAACGTCCTCCTGACGCTGCTCGCGCCCCTCGTGGGCGGCGTGATCCTCGCGGTGCTGTTCGTGACCACCCTCATCGACAGTGCCAGCCCCGACTACGGCTCGGGCTCGGAGATCGGCGGTGTGGGTCTCGTGTTCGTGATCACGGTCGTCATCATCGTCGCGGGCCTCGTCCTCATGGTCGCGCAGCGCATCGCCAGCCCCGGCTTCTTCCGGGGTGAGACCCTGGGTCGCGAAGCGCCCGCCAGCGCCCGCCGCCGCCGCATCACGTCCTGACAACGAAACGAAAAGGAGCACCATGAGCGACTACGCCGTCGTCAATCCCGCCACCGGTGAGACCCTCGCCGAGTACGACACGCTGAGCGATTCCGGGGTCGAAGAGGCCATCGCCTCCGCCCACGACGGATACCGCGTCTGGTCGCGCACCGCCCCGGCCGAGCGCGCCGAGGCCCTGCGCCGCGTCGCTCAGTTGCACCGTGATCGGCGTGACGATCTCGCCGCGATCATCGTGCGCGAGATGGGCAAGCCGCTCGAGGCCGCCCTCGGCGAGGTCGACTTCGCCGCCGACATCACCGAGTACTACGCCGACAACATCGACAAGATCACGGGCGACAGCCCTCTCGACATCCTGGGCGAGGGCACCGCGGTCATCCGCCGGTCGCCGCTGGGCGTGCTGCTCGGCATCATGCCGTGGAACTTCCCGTACTACCAGGTCGCCCGGTTCGCCGCCCCGAACCTCGCGGTCGGCAACACCATCCTCCTCAAGCATGCGCCGCAGTGCCCCGAGTCGGCCGAGGCGCTCCAGGCGATCTACCGCGACGCCGGGCTCCCCGAGGGCGCGTACGTGAACATCCGCGCGACCAACGACCAGGCGGCGACCATCATCGCCGACCGTCGCGTGCAGGGTGTCTCGGTCACCGGTTCCGAGCGCGCGGGTGCGGCGGTCGCCGAGATCGCGGGCCGCAACCTCAAGAAGGTCGCGCTCGAGCTCGGCGGGTCCGACCCCTTCATCCTGCTGTCGACGGATGATCTGGATGCCGCTGTGCAGTCGGCCGTCGACGCGCGCCTCGACAACAACGGGCAGTCGTGCAACGGCGCCAAGCGCTTCATCGTGATCGACGAGCTCTACGACGCCTTCCTCGAGAAGTTCACGGCGGCGCTGGGCGAGGCGAAGGTCGGCGACCCCTTCGCCGACGACACCGTGCTCGGCCCTCTGTCGTCTCTCGCGGCGGCGGAGCGCCTCGACGAGCAGGTGCAGCGCGCGGTGGCCCAGGGGGCGACCGTGGAGGTCGGCGGAACCCGCGACGGCGCCTTCTTCCCTGGGACCGTCCTCACCGGCGTCACGAGCGAGATGGACGCGTACGGCGAAGAGTTCTTCGGGCCCGTCGGTACCGTCTACCGCGTCTCGAGCGAGGACGAGGCGGTCGATCTCGCGAACGACACCGGCTACGGCCTCGGCTCGTACGTCTTCACGACGGATGCCGAGCAGGCTCAGCGCATCGCGGATCGCATCGAGGCCGGCATGGTCTACGTCAACGTGGTCCTCGCCGACTCGCCCGAGCTGCCGTTCGGCGGGGTCAAGCGCAGCGGCACCTCGCGCGAGATGGGTCTGCTGGCGGCCGACGAGTTCGTCAACAAGAAGCTCATCCGCACTGCGTGATTCCTGGGCGTCTCCCGACACGGTCCTTCGTGTCGGGAGACGCCGACTCTCCTGCGCGCGGTGTCCCTCGAGCGGCCTCGGTTCGCCAGCCCGGAGGACATGACATAGACTGGGGAGTGCAGTCGAAATCTGCATTCTTTCGCCGTGCCCCCGGGCACGTGGCATTCCTCCCCGAGGGATTCCAGGCGGAAAGAGGGCCGGTTTCGAATCCTGGATCCCTCGGGATCTTAGGGCGGTAGCTCAATTGGCAGAGCAGCGGTCTCCAAAACCGCAGGTTGCAGGTTCGATTCCTGTCCGCCCTGCGCACAGCGCACGCTGGCACAGACACAGACCTAGGTGGTTCGATGACGCAGGACGAGGCGAAGGGCGAGATCGTCGCTGAGCGCGGCGCGCCCCGCGAGAAGAAGCTCAACTTCTTCGCGCGGATCGCCCTCTTCATTCGTCAGGTCTTCGCGGAACTGCGCAAGGTCGTCACGCCGACGCGGCAGGAGCTGATCAAGTTCACCGCCGTCGTCCTCGGGTTCGTCGTCGTCATGATGGCGATCGTCTACGGCCTCGACGTGTTGTTCGTGTGGATCACCACCGCCGTCTTCGGCGTCCCCGGTACCGCCGGCGCCTGACCGGCGTCTGGGCGGACGCGCGGCGCCAGGAGCGGCCGCCACTGAACGGAAGAGATCACAGTGTCTGAAAGATATGTCGACGACGCCGACTGGGCGACGGCCGCTGAGCAGTCCAGTGAGGACGACGAAGCCCAAGAGGGCAACGTGCTCGAGTCCCAGGAGCGCGCCTCCGACTCGGCCGAGCACACGGCCGTGCACATCGTCGACGACGAGACCGACACCGACGACGCCGACCTCGGCGACATCGACATCACCGACCCGGAGGCGGACGCGATCGTGAACGACGCTCTCGAGATCGACGAGACCAGCGAGGCCGAGGCCGCCGCCGAGGTCCTCACCGACGCCCTCGCCGAGGAGCAGGCCGAAGAGGCCGCCGAGGCTGCCGACGAGGTCACCCCCTACGACGGCCCCGACGTCAACGGCGAGCCCGACGCTCCCGTGCTCGACGAGGACTTCGTCGACGAGGTCTCCGCCGCGGCATCCGTCGTCGACGAGGCCGAGGCAGCCGAGTCGCCGGCCGACGCCGCGACCGATGTCGACGCCGACGACACCGACGAAGACGCCGACCCGTACGAGGCGTTCCGCGCCGAGCTGCGCTCGCTCCCCGGCAAGTGGTTCGTCATCCACTCCTACGCCGGCTTCGAGCGCAAGGTGAAGGCCAACATCGAGCAGCGCAAGTCGACGCTCGAGGTCGAGGACGACATCTACCAGGTCGAGGTCCCCATGGAGGACGTCGTCGAGATCAAGAACGGCCAGCGCAAGATGGTCAACCGCGTGCGCATCCCCGGCTACGTGCTGGTGCGCATGGACCTCAACGAAGACACCTGGTCGGTCGTCCGTCACACTCCCGGTGTCACCGGCTTCGTGGGCAACGCCCACAACCCGACGCCGCTGCGTTTCGAAGAGGCCTTCAACATGCTGAAGAGCCTCGTCGAGGTCAAGGAGTCCGCTCCCGTCAAGGGCGCCGCGGCCAAGGGCTCGGCCACCACGGCTCGCGTCATCCCCGCCGAGGTCGACTTCGAGACCGGCGAGACCATCACGATCAAGGAAGGCTCGTTCGCGGGCCTGCCCGGCACGATCAGCGAGATCAAGCCCGAGAGCGGCAAGCTCACGGTGCTCGTGTCTCTCTTCGAGCGCGAGACCCCGGTCGAGCTGTCGTTCGACCAGGTCACCAAGATGATCTGACGCCACCCGCGTCTCTCACGAACGCCCCGCACGGCTCCGGCCTGCGGGGCGTTCGTCGCTCCCGCGCTCCCGCCCCGCCGTCGCTCCCGCGCCCTCGCGATGGTGGGAGTGGGTTGGCGGTGGGGGAGCGCGGCGGGCGCGGGAGCGGGGGAGGGAGGGATGCCGAAACGCCGGGCGTCGCGTACAATGGCAAGGTTGCGTGCGTCAGTGCGCAACGACCGCTGTCCGGAACCGCCGGATGTGCGGGAGAGAGGGAGCCGCGAGGCCCCCGCTCGAGAGAGGAAAAGGATATGGCACCCAAGAAAAAGGTGACCGGCCTGATCAAGCTCCAGATCAAGGCAGGCGCGGCCAACCCCGCGCCGCCGATCGGTCCGGCGCTCGGTCAGCACGGCGTCAACATCATGGAGTTCTGCAAGGCCTACAACGCGGCGACCGAAGCCCAGCGCGGCAACGTCATCCCCGTTGAGATCACGGTCTACGAAGACCGCAGCTTCACCTTCATCCTGAAGACCCCGCCGGCGGCGGAGCTCATCAAGAAGGCAGCCGGACTGGCCAAGGGCTCGTCCACGCCGCACACGGTCAAGGTGGGCAAGCTCACCAAGGACCAGGTTCGCGAGATCGCCACCACGAAGCAGCCCGACCTGAACGCGAACGACATCGAGGCCGCCTCGAAGATCATCGCCGGCACCGCCCGTTCCATGGGCATCACGGTCGAGGACTGAGGGAGATAACAATGGCTACCAAGTCCAAGGCATTCCGCGCCGCAGCTGAGAAGATCGCGGCCGACACGTTCTACACCCCGACCGAAGCCGTCGCCCTCGCGAAGGAGACCGGCTCGAAGAAGTTCGACTCGACCGTCGAGGTCGCGCTGAAGCTCTCGGTCGACCCCCGTAAGGCCGACCAGATGGTCCGCGGCACGGTCATCCTCCCCCACGGCACGGGTAAGACCGCGCGCGTCATCGTCTTCGCCAACGGCCCCGCGGCCGAGGCGGCTCTCGCCGCCGGCGCCGACGAGGTCGGTGGAGCCGAGCTCATCGAGAAGGTCGCGGCCGGCTACACGTCGTTCGACGCCGCCGTCTCGACCCCCGAGCTCATGGGCCAGGTCGGTCGCCTCGGTAAGGTCCTCGGACCCCGCGGCCTCATGCCGAACCCCAAGACCGGCACCGTGACCCCCAACCCGGCCAAGGCCGTCGAGGAGATCAAGGGCGGAAAGATCGAGTTCCGCGTCGACAAGCACGCCAACGTGCACTTCGTCGTCGGCAAGGCGTCGTTCACCGCCGAGCAGCTCGACGAGAACCTCGCCGCCGCTCTCGAGGAGATCGTCCGCCTCAAGCCCTCGAGCTCGAAGGGTCGTTACATCCAGAAGGGCGCCGTGTCGACCACGTTCGGCCCCGGCATCCCGCTGGACGTCAACGTCATCGTCTGACATCCGTCACCGAAAACCCCGCCGTGCCCTGTGCCGGCGGGGTTTTCGCGTGTCCGAGGGGCGCCGCGCCTGCACGATCGTGCAACACGGCGTCATGCGGGAAGGTCCGTGCGCCCGATCGTGTTGTGCTGGAGGGCGCGCTTCGCGCCGACACTCCCGCGCCCGCACCGCGCGGTCCCCACATCACACACGTCTGGAACAGCCATGCCCCGTCGCCGTCTGACCGTCCTCGCCGCCACCCTGGGTCTGAGCGCCCTCGCTCTGACCGCCTGCAGTGGCGGCTCCACCGCAGCGAACCCCGACGCGGGAGCAGACCTCGGCCTCGTCTCGGGCGGCACGCTGACCGTGGCCACCGAGGGGACCTACCGTCCCTTCTCGTACCACGAGGGCGCGGGGGAGCTGACGGGCTTCGACGTCGAGATCGCGAAGGCGGTCGCCGACAAGCTCGGCCTGCAGGTGAAGTTCCAGGAGACCCAGTGGGACGCGATCTTCGCGGGCCTGGACGCCGGTCGCTTCGACGTCATCGCCAACCAGGTCTCGATCAACCCCGAGCGCCAGGAGAAGTACACCTTCAGCTCGCCGTACACCGTCTCGCGGGGTGTCATCGTGACCACCGACAGCGACAGCGCCATCTCGAGCTTCGCCGATCTGTCGGGCAAGACCACCGCCCAGTCGCTCACGAGCAACTGGTACGAACTCGCCACCTCGAGCGGCGCCCAGGTCGAGGCCGTCGAGGGCTGGGCCCAGGCGGTCGCCCTGCTCAAGCAGGGTCGCGTGGACGCCACGGTCAACGACCAGCTGACCTACCTCGACTACGAGAAGACGAACAGCCCCACGGGCCTGAAGATCGCGGCGACCACGGAGGACTCCTCCGAGAGCGCCTTCGCGTTCAAGAAGGGTCAGGACAAGCTGGCGGATGCCGTCGACGGTGCACTCGACGAACTGCGCGCCGACGGCACCCTCGCGTCGATCAGCGACAAGTACTTCGGGGCCGATGTCACGAAGTAACCCCTCGGAGTAAACCCCCGCGGATCATCCGCCTTCCCGCCGTAGCGTGGGAGGCGGATGATCCGCTCGCGCGTGAGGAAGGAGGCCCATGAACGACATCTGGACCCTGCTCGTCGACTCGTTCTGGCCGATGGTTCTGGCCGGGATCACGGGCACGATCCCGCTGTCCCTGGCCTCGTTCGCGATCGGTCTCGTGATCGCGCTGGCGATGGCGCTGCTGCGGCTGTCGCGGAACGCGGTGCTGTCGGGCGTCGCCCGGTTCTACATCTCGATCATCCGCGGCACGCCCCTGCTGGTGCAGCTGTTCGTGATCTTCTACGGTCTTCCCTCGCTCGGCCTCACGATCGATCCCTTCCCCGCAGCCGTCATCGCCTTCTCGCTGAACGTCGGCGGGTACGCGGCCGAGGTGATCCGCGCCGCGATCCTGTCGGTCCCGCGCGGGCAGTGGGAGGCGGCGCACACGGTGGGGCTCTCGCCGCGCAAGACGCTGACGCGCATCATCCTCCCGCAGGCCGCTCGCGTGTCGGTGCCGCCCCTGTCGAACACGTTCATCTCGCTCGTGAAGGACAGCTCGCTGGCATCCCTCATCCTCGTCACCGAGCTCTTCCGCCAGGCGCAGGCCATCGCGGCCTTCTCGTACGAGTTCATGGCGGTGTACCTCGAAGCCGCGCTGATCTACTGGTTGTTCTGCCTGGTGTTGTCGTTCGGGCAGAACGCCCTGGAAAAGAGGCTGGACCGCCATGTCTCCCACTGACACTGCCCCGCTGCTCGCCGTCTCGGGCCTGCAGAAGAGCTTCGGCACGAACCGCGTGTTGGACGGCGTTGACCTCGAGGTCCGCCGCGGCGACGTGCTCGTCCTGATCGGGCCCTCGGGCTCGGGAAAGACCACGGTCCTGCGCTGCCTGAACGGCCTCGAGACCCCGGATGCCGGTGTGGTGGCGTTCGACGGGGGACCGGTCGTGGACTTCTCGCGCAAGGTGTCCAAGAGCGACCGCACCGCCCTGCGCGATCGCTCGGCGATGGTCTTCCAGCACCACAACCTCTTTCCCCATCTGACGGTCATCCAGAACGTCATCGAGGGCCCCATCCAGGCGCACGGCGTGCCCAAGGCCGAGGCGATCGCCCGCGCCGAGACGCTGCTGGCGCGCGTGGGTCTGTCGGAGAAGCGCGACGCGTATCCGTCCGAGCTGTCCGGTGGCCAGCAGCAGCGCGTGGGCATCGTGCGCGCTCTGGCCCTGCAGCCCTCTCTGCTGCTGTTCGACGAGCCGACGAGCGCCCTCGACCCCGAGCTCGTGGGCGAGGTCCTCACCGTCCTGCGCGAACTCGCGAACGAGGGGTGGACGATGGTCATCGTCACCCACGAACTCGGCTTCGCCCGCGAGGTCGCCGACGAGGTCCTGTTCTTCGACGAGGGGGTCATCGTCGAGCGCGGTGCTCCGTCGGAGCTCCTGCGCCAGCCGAAGAAGGAGCGCACGCAGCGCTTCCTCAACCGGCTGCTGCGTCCCCTCGACGGGCCCGACCCCTCGGACGCCGATCACGCGTGACCTCCTGTCGGGCGGAGTAGCGTCGAGGCATGAGCCGCCTCGAGACCCTGCTCGGCATCGATCTCCCTCTCGTCCTCGGTCCCTTCGGCGGGCTGTCGTCGATCGCGCTGACGGCGGCGGTGAGCGACGGGGGAGGGCTCGGCTCATACGGCCTCTACGGGTATGCGCCCGGTCGCATCCGCGAGACCGTGGCGCAGCTGCGAGCGGCTACGCCGCGTCCCGTCGCGGTCAACCTGTGGCTCCCGCGCGGTGACGAGGTGGGTCCCGCCGACCTGGACGTGCGGCCGTTCCTCGACGCCGCGGCACCCCTGTTCGCCGCAGCCGGGGTCGAGGTGCCGGAACCCCCGGCATCCTTCCTCCCGCCGATCGCCGCGCAGCTCGACGCGGTCCTCGAGGCGCGTCCGGACGTGCTGAGCGTCGTCTTCGGGATTCCGGATGCCGACACCCTCGACGCCGCGAGGGAGCGCGGGATCCGCGTGATCGGCACCGCGACCACGGTCGCCGAAGCCGTCGCCCTCGAGGCGGCGGGTGTCGATGCCGTCGTCGCGACGGGTTCGGAGGCGGGAGGACACCGGGTGTCGTTCCTGCGGGGGGCGTCGTCGTCACTCGTCGGCACGTTCGCTCTCGTGCCGCAGGTCGTCGACGCCGTGGACATCCCCGTGATCGCGGCGGGCGGGATCGCCGATCGTCGCGGGGTGGCAGCGGCCTTCGCGCTCGGGGCGGAAGGCGTGCAGGTCGGGACCGCGTTCCTGCGCACCCGTCAGTCGGCGGCCACCGCGGCGCACCGCGAGGCGATCTCGGCGGCGGCCGACACCGACACGGTGCTCACGCGCGCCATGAGCGGGCGGCTGGCGCGTGGCATCCCGAACCGTGCCATGCGCGAGATCGAGGCCTCGGGCCTGATCGCCCCCTTCCCGGCGCAGAACTGGCTCACCGGGGTGTTCCGCGCCGCGGCGACGGCGCGCGGTGACGGCGATCTCGTATCGCTGGTGGGCGGGGCAGTCGGCGGGTCTGTCCCGTTTGGACGACGCCGCGGACGTCATCGACGAACTGCGGGCGGGCCTGCCCGGCTGACTCAGGCCGTGGGGCGGATCTCGAATCCGGATGCCGACTCCCCGGTGCCCTCGATCACGTCGACGTCGTCGACGCGGGCTCCGGCCGGTCCGTCGTGCGCCCAGGCGATCACCGTCTCGACGGCGTCGGGGTCTCCGGCGAGGAACGCCTCGACCGAGCCGTCGCGGCGATTGCGCACCCACCCGCCGACACCGAGCCGCTCGGCCTCTGCCCGGAGGGAGTACCGGAAGCCGACACCCTGGACGCGGCCGCTCACCGTCATCGTCGCCGTTCGCATCGGCCCATTCTCCCCGAGCGGCGGCCGATCCGCCGAGCGAGCGGTCTCAGCGGTCTCAGTGGGGGAGCACGAGCGAGACGGCGATCGCGCACATCACCACGGCGATGACGCCGTCGAGGACGCGCCACGCGCGGGGAGTGTCGAGCCAGCGGCCGAGGTACCGGGCCCCGTAGCCGAGCGCCGAGAACCACACGAGGCTCGCCGCGCACGCACCCGCCGCGAAGGCCCAGCGTCCGTCGCCGTGCGTCGAGGCGACCGATCCGAGCAGGAACACCGTGTCGAGGTAGACGTGCGGATTGAGCCAGGTCAGGGCGAGGCAAGTGAGCACGGCGGTGGCGAGGGTCGTTCGCGCCGGGCGCGTGCGTACTGTCGTGTTCCCGGCATCCCGAGCCGGAGGGGATGCCGGGGCGCCGGCGTCGAGGTGCAGTGTCGCGCCGCTGGGGCGCAGGGCGCGCCGGGCGGCGAGGAGGCCGTACCCGAGAAGGAACGCCGCCCCCGCCCATCGCACGACGACGATGAGCCACGGCACGGCGTTCAGCACCAGGCCGATGCCCGAAACCCCCAGCAGGATCAGAACCGCGTCCGAGACCGCGCAGACGGCGACGACGGCGAGCAGATGCTCGCGGCGGATGCCCTGTCGGAGGACGAAGAGGTTCTGCGCGCCGATGGCGATGATGAGCGAGAAGCCGAGGCCGAGGCCGGCGAGCAGAGGAGTGAGCACGTCTCGACGCTAGGGGGCTGATGTGCCGTAGGCCAGCTCAGGATTCTTCAGGAGCATTAGCATTCCTTCATGTCGATTCCCCTCGATCTCGCCCGCACCCTCGCGATCGTGGTCGAAGAGGGGACCCTGGATGCCGCAGCCCGACGCCTGCACGTCACCCCCTCGGCCGTGAGCCAACGCGTGCGGGCTCTCGAGGGCCAGCTTGGGCGGGTGGTCCTCGTGCGCAGCAAGCCCGTGCGCACCACCGAGGCCGGCGACGCGGTCGTGCGCCTGGCCCGACAGCTCGCCCTGCTCGAGCACGATGCCCTCGCCGCGATCGGCGCCGAGGGTGGGGCGGTGGCATCCGTGCCCCTCGCCGTCAACGCCGACTCGCTCGCGACCTGGTTCCTCCCGCCGCTGGCGCGCGTGGCGGAGCGGCGCGCCGTCGTCTTCGACCTCCACCGCGACGATCAGGACTTCACGGCGGGGCTGCTCGAGTCGGGGACGGTGATGGCCGCGGTGACCTCGCGCGAGGCCCCCGTCGCCGGGTGCCGTGTGCGTCCGCTCGGGGTGCTGAGGTACGAGGCGGTGGCCACCACCTCGTTCGCCGCGAGATGGTTCGCATCCGGCGTCGACGTCACGGCCCTGAGTGCCGCCCCCGTGGTCGACTTCGACCGGCGCGACGACCTGCAGACGCAGTGGCTCGCGCGCCGCGGGGTCCCCGCGGCGGCCCCGCCCCGGCACCGGGTCCCGGCATCCCAGGATTTCGCGACGGCCGTCCAGCTGGGACTCGGGTGGGGACTGCTTCCCGGATTCCAATCCGACGCGGCGCTGAGCGCGGGCGAGCTCGTGCGACTCGGCGACGACCCGATCGACGTCCCGCTCTACTGGCAGCAGTGGAACCTCACCTCGCCTCTGCTCGACGAGGTGGCCGACGAGGTGGTCGACGAGGGGCGCCGGATGCTCGCGGGCTGAGGTCAGTCGTCGCTGACGCTGAGTACGATCTTGCCGCGGGTGTGCCCGCGTTCGAGCTCGGTGTGCGCCGCGGCGGCGTCGTCGAGTTCGAAGACGTGCTCGACGTACACGCGCACCGCACCGGAATCGAGGAGGCGGGTGATCGTGGCGAGAGCCCCGCCGTCGGGGATCGTTTTGTAATCGGTGGAGCGGATGCCGCGCTCCGCGGCCGCCTCGCGGAAGCCGGGCCAGGCTCCGGTGGGCACCTCGATGAGGAGTCCGCCCGGGCGCACCACCTCGAGGGACCGCGTCCCCGTGTCGTCGGAGACGTTGCCGATCAGGTCGATCACGACGTCGACGTCGTCGACGACCTCTTCGAACCGTACGGAGGTGTAATCGATCACCTCGGCGGCCCCGAGCTCTCGAAGCCAGTCCAGGTTGCGCGGGGAACCCGTCGCGATCACGTGAGCCCCGAAATAGGCGGCGAACTGCACCGCGAAGTGGCCGACACCGCCGCTTCCCGCGTGCACGAGGATGCGCTGGCCCTGGTGCGCGAGGGCCGTCTCGACGACGATGCCCCACGCGGTGAGCGCGGCCACCGGAACCCCGGCGGCCTCGACGTGCGAGAGCGACGCCGGTTTGCGCGCGAGCGAGAGGGTGGGCACCACGACGTACTCGGCGTACGACCCGCTCGTGCGCGGCACGGTGGCCATGCCGTAGACCTCGGTGCCGACGGGGAAGGGGTGCGCGTCGAACGGTGCCCGCACGACCACGCCGCTCACGTCGAGACCCAGGACGGCGGGCCACGACGAGATCGCCCCGGACAGACCGCGCCCGGCGCGGGTCTTCGCGTCGATGGGATTGATCCCGGCGGCGACCACCCGGACCAGCACCTCGCTGAGCACCGGAACGGGCACGGCGACCTCCGCCATGCGGAGGGCGTCGGCCGCGCCCGGGGCGTCGAGGACCACCGCACGCATCGTCTCGGGCACCGGGGGGACGGGCTGGAGGGCGGTCTCGGGACGCGTCGATCGGAATCTCATCGGGCGCTCTCTCTCGCTGCGGTCGCTCCGCGGCGACCTCGCCGCGGTTCCCCACAGTCAACCCCGGGATTGTCTCGGCGGCGTTACGCCTCGGTCACCGTGTCGCGAAGCCCGAGTCCGCGGCATCCATCCCCGTCGTCCCGTGCGCAACAGTGAAGCCGCGGGCGCGGTCAGTCGCGGACGGGAACTTCGCCGACGGCGAGAGCGTGCAGCAGCGTGGAGAGGTGGCGGATGTCGTCGATCGTCCAGTCGGCGATCGCGTCGAACAAGCGACTCTCGTGAGGGGCGCGAGCTTCCGCGAGGCGCGCGTGGCCGACCTCGGTGACGGCGATGAGCCGCGAGCGGCGATCGGTGGGGTCCGGCGTGCGGGTGACGAGGCCGAGGTCTTCGAGCTCGGTGATCGAGCGGCTGAGGAACCCCTTGTCGGCGGCCAGGCGCTCGGCCAGGGCCGAGAGGGTGAGCGGACCGAAGCGGCTGACGACCGAGAGGGCCTTGAACGTCGCCGGCAGCATTCCCGGGCTCACGCGTTCCGCCGCCTCGGAGACGAAGCGGCGGAACACGGTCATGAGCTCGGAGAACGACGATTCCAGGGCCTGTACGGCCTCGCGGCGCTCGTCGTCCTTATCGCTCGTCACGTCAGCCATCCTCTCCCATCTCGGCCTCACGGCGTGCACGGCGCGGGGAGCCGGCATCCTGTGTCGGGATGGTGCCGGTGGCGGAGAGCGTCGCCATGGCCTCGGGGACGGACACGGTGGCGAAGTCGGCCTCGCTCGCGGCGACGCGCTCGGTGGTCGTCATGCGGGTCAGGGGGCGGTTCGGCAGGAACAGGATCGCGATGAGGCTCACCACCGCGACGGGCACCGCGATGAGGAACGAGTGCGCGATCGACTGGGCGTAGATGTCCTCGACGATGACGCGCACCCCCTCGGGGAGAGCCGAGACCTGGGGGATGGCTCCCGACTGCAGGTTCTGCGCGACCGCGGCTCCGTCGGCGCCGAGGGCCACGATGGCGGCCTTCAGGTCGGCGGCGCGGTCGGTGAACAGGCTCGTCGCCATGCTCGCCAGGGCCGCACCCATCACCGAGACGCCGATCGTGCCGCCGAGGCTGCGGAAGAACGTCACGCCCGAGCTCGCGGCACCCATCTGCGACGGGTTGGCGGTGTTCTGCACGATGAGCACGAGGTTCTGCATCGTCATGCCGACACCGGCGCCCAGCAGGGCCATGTAGAGCGAGACGAGGGCGAAGTTGGTGTCGTAGTGGATGGTCGACAGCAGGAACGTGCCGGCGATCAGCAGCACGCCGCCGGCGATGAGGAACGGCTTCCAGTGGCCGAAGCGCGAGATGAGCGCACCGACGACGATCGACGAGATGAGCAGGCCGCCGATCATGGGGATGGTCATCACGCCGGCCTCGGTGGGCGTGGCGCCACGTGCCATCTGCATGTACTGGCTGAGGAACACCGAGGTGCCGAACATCGCCAGGCCCGTCGCGATCGACGCGATCGTGGCGAGGGTGAAGGTGGCGTCGCGGAACAGCGTCAGCGGCACGAGGGGCTCGGAGGAGCGCAGCTCGACGACCACGAAGAGGATCGCGGCCACGACGGCCCCGCCGACCATGAGGACGGTCTCGGTGCTGGCCCACTCGAAGGTGCTGCCGGCGTTGGTGACCCAGATGAGCAGCAGCGACACGGCGGCCGAGAGCAGCACGATGCCGAGGTAGTCGATCTTGACCGTGCGGGCGGCACGGGCGGGCAGGTGCAGCGTGCGCTGCTGGATCAGCAGGGCGGCGACGGCGAAGGGGAGGGCGACGAAGAAGTTCCAGCGCCATCCGAAGGCGTCGGTGATGACACCGCCGAGCAGGGGGCCACCGACCGTGGCGACGGCCATCACCGCGCCGAAGAGGCCCATGTACCGGCCGCGCTCGCGCGGGCTGATGATGTCGGCCATGATCACCTGGCTGAGGGCGGCGAGTCCGCCGGCGCCGAGACCCTGCACCGCGCGGAAGCCGATCAGCATGTCGGTGTTCTGCGAGAAGCCGGCGGCCGCGGTGGCGAGCACGAAGATCGCGATGGCGATCTGAATGAGGACCTTGCGGTTGAACAGGTCGGCGAGCTTGCCCCAGATCGGGGTGGAGATCGCGGTCGTGAGCAGGGTCGCGGTGATGACCCAGGTGTACGCGTTCTGGTCGCCCGACAGGTCGTGCACGATGACCGGCAGCGACGTCGAGACGACGGTCGAGGCGAGCATCGACACGAAGGTGCCGAGCAGCAGGCCAATGAGGGCCGGGAGGACGCGCCGCTGGGCGGGCGCCTCGAGAGAAGAGGTTGTCATGCGGGAGCTCCACGAAAGGGGACGGATGCCGCGACGACGATGGCGCGATTAGTTGACTGATGTCAACGATACGCCTAATGATTGACTTGCGTCAACCATTAATCGAGGAGAGCGAGAGCGCGATACCTCTCCGTGGGCTCCGGACGGGCCGGTTCGGGGCGCGGCCGGCGCGCCTCCATCGTGCGGCGGTAGAGCTCGTCGATGAGCGAGGTCGCGAGGCCCACGAGCTTGGCGATCTCGCGGTCGTCTCGATCGATCCACTGGCACCGCGGTTCGTCGTGCAGGGGGACGAAGCCGTCGTGCTGCTCCCAGGCGACGAGGGTGCGCTCGGCGCCCAGCACGTGCTGCTGCCACCAGATCTGACGCATGTAGGTCTTCGGGATCGAGCGCCACGCCTTGTTCGTCGTCTTGATCTCGGCGAGCACGATGCGGCCCTCGCCGTCGACGACGACACCGTCGGGGGTTGCGAGATGACGCTTCTCGACGACCGCGTGATACAGCGCGGAGGAGGGGCGGATGCCGTGGGTCGCCGCCACCCACGCGGCGATCTCGGGCTCGCGACGCCGACCGTGAGCCGTGAAGGCGTTGCCCGAGAAGTTCGAGCCCATGAGCTTGGCATCCGCTGCCCGTGCGATGGCGTTGGGGCTGGTCAGCGTGGCGACGTCGGTCGCGGTGATGCCCCGGCTGCGCGCGCGGATCCAGGCGACGCGATCGCGCGAGTCCGCGACGATGCGGGCGTCGAGGTCGGCGCTACGCGATGCGACGAGCTCGGGGGACATGCGTTCGACCCTAACCCCGCTCGCCCGTGGAGCGCATGCGAGGCGCGGCGCGTCGGCATCCGGGGTCTTGTGCGACAGGTAAGGGTGACCTAAGTTGTCTGCATGGGTTCGGAATCGTCCTCTCTGCGCCGCCCCGACGGGGGACTCTGGCGCGACCTGGAGGGGGCCGTCCTGCTCGGCGGCGACGCCCGGAACGTCGCCGAGATGCGTCGGATCGCCGCGGCGCTGTCGCCCCATGTGCACGCGACAGTGCTGGTCGAGGTGTGCGGCACGGCGGAGATTGGACCGTTCGACACCGGGGCCGGCCGGGTGAGCTGGCTGGACCGGACGCTCGACGGCGAACTGCGCCCGCGCGGCGAGCGGCTGGCACAGGCGATCCACGCGTGGTGCGCCGAGTGGGCCTGCGGAGACGCCCCCCTCTGCACGGTGTGGCTCGGCGCCCGCACGCCCTCGCGCATCGTGCGCATGACCCGCGCCCTGCTGCCCGAGCCCCGCGTCTCCTGACCCGGCGCCCCGCTGGGGTGTCGTCGCCGTCGCCGGGCCGCCGCCGCCGCCGGCAAGCGGTCGCCGAGGACGCATTCGTCTGCCGACGACGTACCGCTTCGTCCCTCAACGGGTGCGTCCTGGGTAATCGAATGCGTCTTCGGTGGCGTGCGCCGCTCCTGCACAGGGACGGGCCTGTGGAGAGCGCGCCCGGAGGGATCGTCGAGGAGGGCAGGGTGGGCGGATGCCTGTGGAGTCGAAGGTCGTCGTCGCGCGACGGTCCCTGTTCACGCGCGCCGAACTGCGCGATCGTGGAGTGTCGGAAGCGGAACTGAAGACGGGCGGCGACCGGGCGGCGTGGACGCGCATTCAACCCGGCGTGTACGTCGCGCGCGACGAGTGGGCATCTGCGCGGCCCGTCGACCGCCATCGCCTCGCCGTGCTGGCGGCGCTCGACAGGGCACGCGGTGCGGAGGGCGTCGTCTCCCACCTTTCCGCTGCGGTGCTCCATGGTCTTCCGCTGTACCGATTCCGGGAGCAGCGCGTGCAGATGGTGGTCCCCCGCTCTGCGCACCCGCCCAGCGGGTCATACGTCCGCCGGCACACGGATGCTCTGAGCGAGGACGACGTCGTCGAGGTCGACGGCATCCGGTGCACCTCGATCCAGCGGACGGTGTTCGACGTCTCTCGGACCGAGACGCGTGAGATGGCCCTGTCGTGTGTCGACGGGGCTCTTCGTCGCTTCGCGGTGGAACGCCGGCGGTTTCGTGCCGATGTGCAGGACGACTGGCGTGAGCGCCTGCGGGAGCGGGTCGCCCGCGCGCGGGGGCAACGGGGTGTGCGTGACGCGAGCTGGGTCGTCGAGTTCGCCGACGGTCGTGCGGAGCTGCCCGGAGAGAGCGTGAGTCGTCTCCAGTTGTACCGGCTCGGCTTCCGTGACCTCGATCTGCAGGTGGCCGTCGCCGGGCCGCGAGGTTCGGACTACTTCGTCGATATCGGGCTGCGTCAGGTCCGCACATTCTGGGAGTTCGACGGAGAGGTGAAGTACCGCGACGTCGCGATGAGGCAGGGGCGCTCGATCGAGGACGTGGTGCTCGACGAGAAGCGGCGCGAAGACTGGATCCGGGGCGTCACGCAATGGCGGCTGTGCCGCGGGGGCTTCGCGGACATCGCGACACCGGAGACGCTTGCTGCGCGCCTGTCCGCTTTCGGTGTGCATCCGCCGCGGTGACTCCCCGGCGGTCGGCGACGCCGCCGTCAGGACGCACTCGTCTGACGAAGGTGCATTCGTTTGCGGGCGAACGGGTGCGGCCTCGACGATCGGGTGCGGTCCCGACGCTCGGGTGCCGTCACGGGCGGGCGGCGAGGGGCGCGGAGTGGCGAGGGCGTGGGGGATCGGGTACAGTGGGGTTCAAGCCAAAGACCGTCGGTCATCGTCGTGCTCGCACGTCGATCGAAGCGTCTGCTGAAAAGCAGGGGACCTACGCAGGTAAACGAATCTCTCCCGAGCTCCGTGCGCCTGCGCCGGAGCTCTTCTTTTTGTCCAGACCCCGGTGTCTTCGGCTGGCGCCCCGTCATCGCGGAGCGCCTCGTACCCATCAAGGAGTGACCATGGCGCAGAAGGATGCATCGGTCGCCGAGCTCACGAAGAACTTCGAGAACTCGAACGCCGTCCTGCTGACCGAGTACCGCGGTCTGACGGTTGCCCAGCTCAAGCAGCTGCGCAACAACATCCGTCAGGACGCGGACTACGCCGTGGTGAAGAACACGCTGACCAAGATCGCCGCGAACAACGCGGGGATCACGGCGCTCGACGACGACCTCAAGGGTCCGTCGGCCGTGGCGTTCGTGCACGGTGACTTCGTCGCCACCGCTAAGGCTTTGCGTGACTTCGCCAAGGCGAACCCGCTTCTCGTGATCAAGGGCGGCGTCTTCGAGGGCAACGCCCTCAGCGCCGCCGAGGTCGACAAGTACGCCTCCCTGGAGAGCCGCGAGGTTCTGCTGGCAAAGGCCGCGGGCATGATGAAGGCGACGATGGGCAAGGCTGCGGCCACCATCGACGCCCTCCGCGAGAAGCTGGAGACCGCCGAGGCTGCCTGAGCCCCGCACGGTCTTCACCCCACAAACCCCACCTATTAGGAGAAACATCATGGCGAAGCTCACCACTGACGAGCTGCTCGACCAGTTCGCTGGTCTGACCCTTGTCGAGCTCAGCGAGTTCGTGAAGGCGTTCGAGGAGAAGTTCGACGTCACCGCTGCCGCTCCGGTCGCCGTTGCCGGCGCTGCCGGTGGCGCGGGCGCCGCAGAGGCCGAGGAAGAGAAGGACTCGTTCGACGTCATCCTCGAGGCTGCCGGCGACAAGAAGATCCAGGTCATCAAGACGGTCCGCGAGCTCACCTCGCTCGGCCTCGGCGAGGCCAAGGCTGTCGTCGATGGTGCTCCCAAGGCCGTGCTCGAGGGCGCGAACAAGGAAGCCGCCGAGAAGGCCAAGGAGGCCCTCGAGGCTGCCGGCGCCACGGTGACCCTGAAGTAATCTCGCTTCGAGCGGTCGCTTCATCGCGATAAACGAAGGCCCGGATGCCATGGCATCCGGGCCTTCGTCGTTTCTCGTGAGCGTCGGGAGCGGTCGGCCGATCGGGGGCCCGGCGACCGGACGGGTGTGAGACCCGGTTTCATGCGACGAGACACCGATGTTCACCTGATCGAAATAAAGAAGTCTGGGAAAAGGGTATGGGGATCGTTTACGGTCGTTGAGACCCCCCGTCGATTCCCCCACCGCCGACGTCGCCTTGCGCGCGCCGGTACTTGGAGACCCATGCCTTCCGATGCTTCGCGCGTGTCCGCACGCCGTTTCACCACCGCACTGAGCGCCGCCCTCGGCGTCGCCCTCTTCGGCTCAGCGATCGTGCCGCTCCCGGCTTCGGCCGCCGTCGGCTCGAAGGTGGTGATCAACGAGGCCTACCTGAAGGGCGGGAGCGCCGGCGCCTTCTTCAACCAGAAGTTCGTCGAGCTGTACAACGCGGGCGACACCGCGCAGGACCTGAGCGGGTGGTCGCTCCAGTACCGCTCCGAGTCGAGCTCCTCCGTTCCCACCGCAGCGAATACGCAGCGGCTCAGCGGCTCGATCGATGCCGGCGGCTACTATCTGATCGGCTTGCCGGGCAACGGAACGCCCCCAGCCGGCGCGGCTCTTCCCGCCACCGACCTGACGAGCACGCTCAACCCGGGGGGCACCTCCGGTCAGCTCTTCCTCGCCAACGTGCCCGAACCCCTAGCCGTTCCGTCGGGCTCCGTCGCGGACGCTCAAGTCGTCGACTTCCTCGGATATGGCAACGGCATCTCGTTCGAGACGGCTCCCGCGATCGTCGACGGGGCCAACAGCAAGCCCAACGCTCTCGTCCGCACCGATTTCGTCGACACCAACGACAACTCGAAGGACTTCACCAACACCACGACGGTCACGCCGCAGGGCTCCGGCCGGACCACGCCCACCCCCGACCCGTCGGGCTCGGCATCGCCGTCGCCCTCGCCGTCCGCCTCGGTGACACAGACGCCCCCGGTCACGCCGGGCGCGGTCGTCCCGATCAGCGAGATCCAGGGCACCGGAGCCACCACGCCGCTCGCCGGCCAGACCGTCACCACGCGCGGCATCGTGACCGCCGCGTACCCGACCGGCGGCTACAACGGCTTCTTCATCCAGACCCCGGGTACCGGTGGCGAGATCGATCCGAAGACGCACACGGCATCCGACGCGATCTTCGTCTACGGCTCGGCCGCGACCGCCACGGTCGCGATCGGTCAGCACGTCGAGGTGACGGGAACCGCTAACGAGTTCTCGGGCCAGACGCAGATCTCCGCCGAGCCCGCGGGGGTGAGCGTGCTCACCGAGCAGGCCGCCGCCGTGCAGCCCGCCAAGATCTTGTGGCCGAAGACCGACGAGGAGCGCGAGCGCTTCGAGGGCATGCTCCTCGCGCCGCAGGGCGACTTCACCGTCACGAACTCGTACTCGACCAACCAGTACGCCGAGGTCGGCCTCGCTGCCGGCACCATGCCGCTGCGCACCCCCACCGACGTCGCGCGGCCGGGCACCCTCGATTACGACGGAGCCGTCGCCGACAACGCCGCCCGCGGCGTCGTCCTCGACGACGGTGCGTCGATCAACTTCCTGAACGACGCCAACAAGGGCATCCCCCTGCCGTACGTGTCGCTGACGAAGCCCGTGCGCGTGGGCGCTGCGACGACGTTCACGAAGCCGGTCATCCTCGACTACCGCAACAACACCTGGAAGTTCCAGCCGACGCAGCAGCTCACGGTGGACAACGCGAAGGACGTGCAGCCGGCGACCTTCGCGAACACCCGCACCACGGCACCCGCGCCGGTCGGCGGCGATCTGAAGATCTCGAGCTTCAACGTCCTGAACTACTTCACCACCACCGCCGCGAGCGTCAACTGCACCTCGGTGTACAAGGACCGCGCGGGCAACCCGGTCACGGCGAACACGTGCCCCGCTCCCGGCCCTCGCGGCGCCGCGAACGACGAGAACCTCACGCGCCAGCAGGACAAGATCGTCGCCGCCATCAACGGTCTCGGTGCCGACGTCGTCTCGCTCGAAGAGATCGAGAACTCCGCGAAGTTCGGCAAGAACCGCGACGCGGCGCTGTCCACCCTGGTCGGTGCCCTCAACGCCGCGCTCGGTTCGGAGCAGTGGGCCTTCGTCCCCTCGCCCGCGGCCCTGCCCGCGACCGAGGACGTGATCCGCACGGCCTTCATCTACAAGAAGGGCGTGGCCGCTCCCGTCGGCGACAGCGTCATCCTCGACGACGCCGCCTTCCGCAACGCACGCCAACCGCTCGCGCAGGCGTTCGCCCCGGTCGCGTTCCCGGATGCCAAGATCCTGGCGATCGTGAACCACTTCAAGTCGAAGGGCGACAGCGACCCCAAGGCGACGGGCGACAACGCCAACGGCATCCAGGGTGCGTTCAACGGCGATCGGGTGCGTCAGGCGGAGGCCCTCGGGAACTTCGCGAAAACCCGCTCGGCCGCGGTCGGCACCGACGACGTCTTCTTGCTCGGCGACTTCAACTCGTACTCGCAGGAAGACCCGATCCAGAAGCTGCGCGACTTCGGCTTCGAGCCGCTCGAGGCGGGCACCGGAAAGTACTCGTACTCGTTCAGCGGTCAGTCGGGTTCGCTCGATCACGTGCTGGCCTCGCCCTCTGCGCGCGAGCTGGTGACGGGCGCCGACATCTGGAACATCAACGCCGTCGAGGCCCTGGCCCTGGAGTACAGCCGCTACAACTACAACGCGCTGAACTTCTACGACACGACGCCGTACCGCTCCAGCGATCACGACCCGGTCATCGTGGGTCTCGACCTGTCTCCGACGACCCAGGTGAACCTGGTCGGCATCAACGATTTCCACGGTCGGATCGACGCCAACACCGTCCGGTTCGCCGGGACCGTCGAGCAGGTTCGCGCGCAGTACGGCGAGAAGAACTCGCTGTTCATCTCCAACGGCGACAACATCGGCGCCTCGGTGTTCGCCTCGTCGTACTTCGGTGACAAGCCGACCATCGACGTGCTGAACGCACTCGACCTCAGGGCCTCGGCCGCGGGGAACCACGAGTTCGACAAGGGCGCGAACGACCTCACCGGTCGTGTCGACGGTCTCGCCGACTTCCCGTACCTGGCCGCGAACGTCTTCACGGACGGCAAGCCTCTGCTGCAGGAGTACGCGATCTTCGAGGTCGACGGTGTGCGCGTCGGCGTCATCGGAGCCATCACGGAGTCGACCCCGACGCTGGTCACGCCCAGCGGCATCCAGGGGATCGAGTTCCGCGAGCCCGTCGCCGAGGTGAACCGCGTCGTCGCCGAGATCGACGACCAGGTCGACGTGATCGTCGCCCAGTACCACGAGGGCTCCGGTGCCGGTCAGGCCACGACGACTCTCGAGCAGGCCGTCGCCGCCGGGGGACCGTTCGCGAAGATCGTGAACGAGACCTCTCCCGAGGTGGATGCCATCTTCACCGGCCACACGCACCAGCTGTACGCGTGGGACGCGCCGATCCCGGGCCGTGAGGGCACGCGCCCGATCGTCCAGACGGGCAACTACGGCGAGAACGTCGGTCAGATCGTGCTCGACGTCGATGCGCAGGGCGACGTGGTCAATCACACCGCGCGGAACGTCGCGCGCCTCGGAGGCAAGGACGCGGCCGTCAACGCGGCTCTCGACGCGGAACTCGTCCGCACTTACCCTCGTGTCGCGAAGGTGGACGGGATCGTGAAGGCGGCCCGTGCCGAAGCCGACGTGGTCGGACAGAAGCAGGTGGGTTCGGTCAGCGCCGACATCACCACGGCCTTCAGCGGCGGCGCGTACGTCGACGGCGTCTACACCGGTGGCACGCGCGGCGACCGGACGAAGCAGTCGGCTCTCGGCGGGCTCGTGGCCGACGCGCTGCTGGACTCGCTGGACGACGCCGACCGAGGCGGTGCCGAGATCTCGTTCGTCAACGCGGGCGGCCTGCGCGACGAGCTGCTCTACGGGACCGACGGCGGTGTGATCACGCTCGCCGAGGCGAACGCGGTCCTGCCCTTCCTGAACAACCTGTGGACCACGACCCTCACCGGGGATCAGGTGCGTCAGGTCCTCGAGCAGCAGTGGGGCGACTTCTCGAAGCGCGCCGACAACGCGAACCTGTCGCTCGGTGTTTCGGAGAACCTCCGCTACACCTACGACGCGGCGCTCCCCGCGGGGCAGCGCATCACCGGAGTCTGGATCGACGGCGTCCCCGTCGACCCGGCGAAGGGGTACCGCGTGGGCTCGTTCAACTTCCTGCTCGGCGGAGGAGACAGCTTCTCGGTCTTCGCGAAGGGAACCGACACGCGCGACTCCGGTCTCATCGACCGCGACGCGTGGATCCAGTACCTGAGCGAGAGCCCGGGACTGACCCCCGACTTCACCGCGCGCGGCGTGCAGGTGTCGGGTGCCCGCGCCGCGGCACCGGGGACCGATCTCACGGTGACCGTGTCGAACCTCGACCTCACCTCGCTCGGCGCGCCGGCGAACACGACGCTCGACGCCTCGTTCGGCGCCGAGACGGTGTCGCCCCGCGCGACGGCCCGGACGATGGCCCTCGCCGCCCCGTCGGCGCGGATCGCGGCGCTCGCCGCGCCCGCAGCGACCAGCGTCGCGGTGGTCGACGGCTCGGCGACCGTCACCGTGGGCGTGCCCGCGGACGCCGTCGGGACCCTGCAGCTGCGCCTGACCGCGCAGCCCACCGGGACCGCCGTGGTGGTGCCCGTGCAGGTGACCGCAGCCGGTGACGGTGCGGGCACCCCCGGTGCGGGCGCGGGCCAGGGACAGAACGGGTCCGGTCAGGGCTCGGCGTCCGGCTCGCTGCCGACGACGGGCGCCGACACGACGTGGATGGGTGCGGGCGTGCTCGCCGCGCTCGCGCTGCTGGGGCTCGGCCTCGTAGCCCGCCGACGGGCCACGCGTCGCGCTGACTGATCAGTGAGAGAAACGGGACCCCGGATGCCACGGCATCCGGGGTCCCGTCTTTTCAGGACACGCGCGGGGGAGCGGTGGAGGCGCGGACGACGAGCCGGGTCTCGGCCTCGGTCCGCCAGGCCGGTTCGCCGGTCCCCTCGATCATCGACAGGAGCAGGCGGGTCGCCTCGACACCCTGCGCCTGCGGGAACTGCTCGATCGTGGTGAGGGAGAACATCTCGGCGTAGTCGTGACCGTCGATCCCGACGACGCTGAGCTCGGTGGGGACCGAGATTCCCATCCGCCGCGCGGCGATGATCACGCCGATCGCGACCTCGTCGCAGGCGGCGACCACGCCGGTGGGACGCGAGGCCGCGTCGGCCAGGAACGAGGCGGCGGCCGCGTACGCGTCGGTGATCGTGAGGGTGGAGGGCACGCTGCGGATGCGGACGGCCAGATCGTGGTCGTTCATCGCGTTCCGGTATCCGATCGAGCGCTCGTCGACGTCCTTGGCGGGAGCGTCGCTGCGGGGGGTACTGCCGACGAAGGCGATGTCGGTGTGTCCGAGTGCGATGAGGTGCTGCGTGATGATGCGCGTGATCGCGATGTTGTCGAGACCGAGGGTGGGCACACCGCTGAGGGCGTTGCCGATGCTCACCACCGGCTTGCCGATGTTCGCGAGGCGTTCGAGGTCGGCGTCGTCCGGCTCGAGGGCGACGGCGATGATGCCGTCGAACCGCTTGCGGGCCAGGTACGTGGAGTACAGGCTCTCGCGGTCGTTGGATCCCGGCTCCGCCACGTAGAGGGTGACGTCGTAGCCGAGGGGGATGAGGGTGCGTTCGACCCCTTCGACGATGGACCCGAAGTACCAGCGGTTCACCTTCGGCACGATCAGGGCGATCGTGCGGGTGCGCCCCGTCGCGAGGCTCACCGCGCTCGTGGAGGGGACGTAGCCGAGGGATGCCGCGGCGTCGGTGACGCGTTGACGAGTGAGGTCGGAGACATAGCCGCCGCCCGTGAGAGCGCGGCTTGCCGTCGACTTGGACACGCCGGCCAGGCGTGCCACATCGGCGATTCCGCTCATGCCGTGATCTTCCTCGTGATGCGTCGACGTCCGTGTCGACGTCGAAAAGAGTATCCGAGAATCACCCAAAGTGGAACCGGTCCCGGCCCGGTATGCCGGTGAGTTTCCGCGTCTTTCCGCTAGTTATCCGTTCGTGACCTGCGGCCGGTTGCAAGTCTTGTGGATTGGCTCTACGGTTGCCTGGAATCGGTTCCCGACGGGATCCGGTGCACCAAGACACTCAAAGAGGAGAGACCACATGGGTATGTCACAGCGGTACCGCCTGCTGGCGCCCGTCGGGCTGTTGGCGGTCGGTGCGATCGCTCTCGCGGGCTGCGCCGAAGGCGACAGCGGCGGCACGAGCGGTTCCGGAGGCGAGACGACCGTCCGCATCTCCGGCGGCATCACCGGTAGCGAGGCCGACCTGCTGAACCAGTCGTTCGACCAGTTCACCAAGGACACCGGCATCAAGGTCGTCTACACCGGCGACAAGAGCTTCGAGGGCAACATCGTCACCAAGGTGACCGGTGGCGACGCCCCCGACATCGCGATCGTCCCCCAGCCGGGTCTGCTCAAGACCCTCATCGGCACGGGCGACGTGAAGAAGGCGTCCGACACCGTGTCGTCGAACGTCGACCAGTACTGGGGCGAGGACTGGAAGTCCTACGGCAGCGAAGACGGAACGTTCTACGCCGCACCCATGCTCGCCAACCTCAAGGGCTACGTCTGGTACTCGCCGGCGAAGTTCAAGGAGTGGGGCGTCGAGGTCCCCAAGACGCTCGACCAGCTGATGACCCTCACGGCGACCATCCAGCAGAAGACCGGCGCCGCTCCGTGGTGCGCGGGCTTCGCCTCGGGTGACGCCTCGGGCTGGCCCGGCACCGACTGGATCGAGGACATGGTCCTGCGTCAGTCCGGCCCCGACGTCTACGACCAGTGGGTCGCCAACGAGGTCAAGTTCACCGACGCACCGATCAAGGAGGCCTTCGAGGCCACCGGCAAGATCCTCCTGAACCCGTCGTACGTCAACGCCGGCTTCGGTGACGTCAAGAGCATCAACTCGGTCGCCTTCGCCGACGTGGCCGCCAAGGTCGCCGACGGCAGTTGCCCGATGACCCACCAGGCGTCGTTCCTGTCGTCCAACTTCCTCACGGTCAAGAACGCCTCGGGCGGCGACGTCAAGGTCGCACCCGACGGTGACGTCTACGCCTTCCTGCTCCCCGGCGTGACCGAGGGCAAGCTGGCGGTCGAGGGTGGCGGCGAGTTCGTCACCACGTTCTCGGACGACGCGAACGTCCAGAAGGTCGCCGAGTTCATGTCGACCCCCGACTTCGCCAACGCCCGCGTCAAGCTCGGCGGCGTGATCTCGGCCAACAAGGGCGCCGACCCCTCGCTCGCCTCGAGCGAGTTCCTGCAGGAGGCCATGAAGGTCGTCCAGGACCCGAACACCACGCTGCGTTTCGACGCGTCGGACCTCATGCCGGCGACCGTCGGCTCGGGCTCGTTCTGGAAGGGCATGGTCAGCTGGATCGACGGTACGCCGACCGACCAGGTGCTGAGCGACATCCAGACCGGTTATAACAACTAACCGCCCGCTGCACCACCGATGGGCCGCCCGCCACGCGGGCGGCCCATCCGGGTCCATACTTCTAATCCGCCCGCACGCACCACACGGGCACTCAACGATGAGCACGAAGGCGTGTTCGGGAGGGACGTCATGACCGATATCAAGAACGCGGAGAAGGCGCCGACGGCGTCACCTCCGCCGGGCGGACGAGCCGAGCGGCAGACGCGCGGCTCCGGCGCACGCAATCGGACCACCATGCTCGTGGTCCTCGTAGGGCTCATCCTCGCGGTGGCGCTCTTCCTCTTCATGGTGACGCGGGCCCCCGCCGACACCAAGCCGACCACCATCGGCTTCAGCCTCAACAGCTTCTTCATCTGGCTTGGTGGCCTCAGCCCCCTCGTCCAGATCCCGCTCGTCGTGGTCGCGTTCGGCGCGGTCGTCGGGCTCCTGCTGCTGCTCATCGAGTACGCGCCCCGCTCCGGCAAGGGCTACTTCTGGCTGCGGCTCATCGCCTGCTTCGGCATCCCGATGCTCGCGTTCATGCTGCTGCGCCCGTACCAGAACGCCGTCATCTACGTCCTCGGCATCGCGATCCTCCTCGGGGCGATCCTCTTCTACGCCGACTACCGCTCGCGCCAGGGCGCGGGCTACCTGTTCCAGCTGATCCTGTTCGCGGCCCCCGCCTCGATCCTGCTGCTGCTCGGCCTGGTCTACCCGGCGATCACCACCTTCTTCCAGTCGTTCTTCGACAAGACCGGTGACAACTTCGTCGGTCTCGAGAACTACATCTGGACCTTCACGAACCCCGAGGGCTTCTGGTCTGTCATCAACACCCTCATCTGGGTGCTGCTGGCTCCCACCATCGCCACCGCGATCGGACTGGCCTACGCGGTCTTCATCGACCGCGCGGCGGGCGAGAAGTACCTGAAGGTGCTCATCTTCATGCCCTTCGCGATCTCGTTCGTCGGGGCCGGCATCATCTGGAAGTTCGTCTACGACTTCCGCCAGGGCGACCAGATCGGCGTCTTGAACGCGATCGTCACGGCCTTCGGCGGTCAGCCGGTCTCGTGGCTGGCCGCGTCGCCCCTGATCAACACCCTCCTGCTCGTCGTCGTCTTCATCTGGAGTCAGACGGGCCTGGCGATGGTCATCCTCTCGGCCGCCATCAAGGCGGTTCCGCCGGAGCAGAACGAAGCCGCCGAACTCGACGGGGCGAGCGCCTGGGAGCGTTTCATCAACGTCACCGTCCCCGGCATCCGGTCCTCGCTGATCGTCGTGCTGACCACCATCGCCATCGGCGCCCTGAAGATCTACGACATCGTCGCCGTCATGACCGGTGGGCGTAACGACTCGACCGTCCTCGCCTTCGAGATGGTCAATCAGCAGCAGCGTTTCCAGAGCTACGGGCACTCCGCGGCGCTGGCCGTGGTGCTGTTCATCTTCGTGCTGCCGCTGATCATCTTCAACGTGCGCCAGATCCGGAAGCAGAGGGAAGTGCGATGACCACCTCGACCGTGGTGATCGAACCCACCACCGACACCCGCTCCGCCCGCCAGGTGGCACGCGACACGCGCAAGCACGAGGCGATGGCGCGCAAGCGCCTCACCTCGAAGGGCGCGACGATCGCGGCCGTCGTGATCGCCTTCTTCTGGACGATCCCGACCTTCGGCCTCTTCGTCACCTCGTTCCGCCCGGGTTCCGACACCCAGTCGTCGGGGTGGTGGACGGTCTTCACCGACCCGTCGTTCACCCTGGAGAACTACCGCCTCGCGCTGACGTCGGGAGGGACCGCGCTCACGCTCGCGCAGTCGTTCCTGAACTCGTTGGCGATCACGATCCCGGTGGTGCTGTTCGCCCTCGCGGTCGCGTCGCTCATCGCGTACGCGTTCGCGTGGATCGATTTCAAGGGCCGCAACTTCTTCTTCATCTTCATCTTCGCGCTGCAGATCGTGCCGCTGCAGATGGCCCTCGTGCCCCTGCTGAGCCTGTTCTCGCGCGGTCTGACGATCAACGAAGTCACGATCTTCCCGGGCTTCGACCTGCGCGGCGTGGAGCACAGCTTCGCGACCGTGTGGATCGCGCACGTGATCTTCGCGATGCCGCTGGCCATCTTCCTGCTGCACAACTTCATCGCCGAGATCCCGGCCGAGGTGATCGAGGCCGCTCGTGTCGACGGAGCCGGCCACGGGCAGATCTTCTTCCGCCTCATCCTGCCGCTCGCGGCTCCCGCGCTCGCCTCGTTCGCGGTGCTCGAGTTCATCTGGGTGTGGAACGACCTGCTGGTGGCGACGATCTTCGCGCCATCGTCATCGTTGCCCCTCACCCAATCGCTCAACTCGCTGTCGGGTACCTGGGGCGACCAGTGGTTCCTCCAGTCGGCGGGAACGTTCATCTCGATCCTGGTTCCGCTGATCGTGTTCTTCCTCCTGCAGCGCTTCTTCGTGCGCGGCCTGCTGGCGGGTGCCACGAAGGGCTGAGCCCGTCACGACCCGAGGGGCGCGGCATCCGGAAGGGCGCCGCGCCCCTCGGCGTTCCCGGCGGGGCGCGGCGCCCGCCGCCGCTCAGATTCCGGGGCGCTGTGCGCCGACACGGACCCCGCGGCCCACAGAGCGAGCCCGCGGATGAACGCGATCCGCGCGTATGACGGGTTCTTCGTCGCGGGTGGCGTTATGCGTGGGGGCCAGAGGGGGCGGATGCCGTGTGGCGGGGGAGCGTTCGCGTCAGGCGCTGCAGGAGAGGCGCGACTGGATGTCGCGCATGGCGTCGAGCTCGGCCGACTGGCCGGTCACGATCGCGCCGGCGACCTCTTTCACACGCGCGTCGGAGCCGAGCTCGATGACGGCCTGAGCCATGGGGATGGCGCCCTGGTGGTGGCGGATCATCAGCTCGAGGAACAGGCAGTCCGCGGGGCGCCCCTGATCGCTGCGCAGCTCGTCGAGCTGGGCGTCGGTGGCCATGCCCATCTCGGAGAGCAGCTGCTCCTGCGTGAGCGCCGCGGTGTCTCCGTGGCTGTGCTCGCCGGACTTCTCCATCCACGTCATGAGCGGCTGACTCGAGGACTGGGGGAGGCCCCACTGCACGAGCCATCCGTACATCTCGCCGCGCTGGCCCGATTGGGCGGTGGCGATGTCGTACGAGAGCGTGCGGAGCTCGTCGTCGTCGGTCTTGCGGTAGATCTCCATCGCCATGAGCACGGCCTGTGTATGGTGCACCTGCATGTCGCGGGCGAAGCCGGCTTCGGCCGAGTTCTCGCCCGGGTGCGGGGGCGCCGCCGTCGCGCCGAACGCCGTGAAGCGTCCGATCGCGAAGGCGACGGCGATCACGGCGACCGCGACGAGGGCGACGACGACCCAGCGGACCGCGGGACGCGCGACCGGGGCGTCGTCGCTCATCAGGCCTTGCCCGGACCGTCGAGGGCGCCCGAGCACGCGGCGTTCGGCTCGGGGGCGTTCTGGCTGCGCCAGTACTCCGTGAAGAACTCCGTGATGCGCGGGTCGTTCGGGTCGTCGAGTGTGAGCTGGTGGTTCCACGCGCTGACCGCGATGGGGGTGTCCATGTCGGGGTAGGGCGAGAGCAGGGCGTAGCTCGAGGGCATGACAGCCTTGAGGGCGTCGATGCCGGCCTGGTCGACCCGCGCGGGGTCGTAGGTGATCCACACGGCGCCGTGCTCCATCGAGTGCACCGCGTTCTCGTTCTGCTGGGGCTGCGTGTAGACGCCGCAGTTGAGCCAGATCGGGTTGTGCGGTCCGCCGGCGGGCGGGTTCTGCTCGTACGTCACCGCGCCCTGCACGTGGTCGGAGCGGTTCTGGAACGTCTCGACGCCGCTGATCTCGCGGCCCGTGCTGTTGCCGGCCTGGTAGCTGGTCGGGGGAGCGGGGGCGAAGGCGAACGAGGCGATGACGAGGCCGATTACCGCGACGGCGGCCGTAGAACCCACGACCCACCACACGAGCTTGCCGCGCTTACGCTTCGCGACCTGCTTCTGGTACTCGGCCAGCTTCTCCTGGCGCTTCTGCTCACGCTGCTGCTTGACCGTGAGGTCGATCTGGGCCTGCTTGGCCGGGTTGCCGCTGGCTCGTTTGTCGGAGGGGGAGGTCATGCGCTGTGTTCTGTCTCTCTTCGGGGCGGGACACATCGGCATCCGCCGACGCCCCCAGCCTATGCGGGTGAATGGGCCGATGGCCTGGGAGGAACCCGCGAGCCCGGGATGGTGGGGTGCGGGTGGTCACGGTAGTATGACGATGTCGAATCGATTCGAGGTTCGACGATCCCCCTCTTTTCTCAGCCCGATTCCGTCGGGCTGTCCGTGTTGCGAAACGAAACCAGACGCGTGCTCGATACTGCCTCCCACCCCGTCATCCCCTCGTCGTCCCGCCCCCCGCAGACGAACACCGGCGCGATCCGCGCGATCGGCAAGAACCCCGCCACGGCGCCGATCGTGCTGCACCCGGGCGACGCCATCCCGGCATCGCGGCGCTTCCTGTACATCCTCGTGCTCGGCGCGCTCACCGCCCTGGGCCCGTTCACGATCGACCTGTACCTGCCCGCGTTCCCCGTGCTCGAGGCCGACTTCCAGACGACGGCGGCCGCGATCCAGCTCACGCTGACCGGCACGATGATCGGCTTCGCGCTGGGGCAGCTCATCGTGGGACCGCTCAGCGACAAGGTCGGCCGCCGCCTGCCGTTGCTCTCGGTCACGGCGCTGCACGTGGCCGCGAGCATCTTCGCGGCCTCGGCGCCCACTCTCGAGACCCTCTCGATCGCCCGCGTGCTGATGGGCGCGGGCGCGGCCGCCGGTGGAGTCGTGGCCGCCGCGATCATCCGCGACCTGTTCGGTGGCCGCCGCCTCGTGGTCATGCTGTCGCGCATGGCGATGGTGTCGGGGGTGGCGCCCGTGCTCGCACCACTCGCCGGCTCGGCCCTTCTGCTCGTGATGAATTGGCGCGGCATCTTCGTGGTGCTGGCCGTGTACGGCGCCGTCATGCTCGTCTCGGCGATCCTGTTCGTGCCCGAGACGCTCCCGCCCGCCCGCCGCGGGGGTCCCGGCGCCACCACCGTCTGGCAGCGCTACGCGAGCGTCTTCCGCGACCGCGTCTTCATCGGCGTGCTCATCATCGGGGCGATGACCTTCAGCGGGCTGTTCTCGTACCTGTCGGCATCCTCGTTCCTCTTCCAGGTGACCTATCAGTTCAGCGCGCAGGGATACGGCGTGCTGTTCGCGGCCAACTCGATCGGCGTCGTCGTGGGTGTGCAGGTGGCTTCGCGCCTCGCCGCCCGCTTCGGGCCGCAGTGGGTTCTCGCCGTGTCGACGGCGGTCCTCGTGCTCGCCGGCGGCGCGATCGTGCTGACCGACCAGCTCGGCCTCGGGCTGTGGGGAACCATCGTGCCCCTCTTCTTCTTCATGACCGCGTGCGGTTTCACCTTCCCGTGCGCTCAGGTGCTCGCGCTCGATCGTCACGGCAAGGCCGCGGGGACCGCGCAGTCGATCATCGGCGCGGCGAACTTCGGTGTGGCCGGCATCATCTCTCCGCTGGTGGGCCTGCTCGCCACCGGTTCGGGCATCACGGCCACGACCATGGCCTCGGTGATGCTGGGCTGCGCCGTCATCGGCGTGCTGTCGCTGTGGATCCTGGTGCGTCCGCGCACGGTCGAGCGTCTCGCGCCCTGATCGCCGCGGCGGCCCGGCCGGGTCCTCGGCCCGGCCAGCGCGAGCAGCGAGCCGGGAGGGATCGCGATCGCCGCAGAGCGGGATGGCGCCGACGCGGTGGCCGTTGCCGGGCTCGCGCGGCGCACACAGTAGCAGAGCCATCCCCGGGGGACGCGCGCGGCGTCCACCCATTCCGTCGTCGTCGTGGAGACGGCATCATGAGGCGATGGACGCCTCCGCGATCGACGACGTGCTCGACACGCGCCCGCAGCGCTTCCGCGCGACGGTGGGCGTGGTGCTCATCGCCCTCGCGTGCGCGCTGGGCGCGTGGGTGTTCTTCCGGGGGCCGAGTCCCTTCGCGATCGACGTGTGGTGGAACCAGCTGTTCGCATCCACGCCGTCTCAGCCCCTGCTGGTCTTCGCGATCGCGATGGACGCCGTCGGAGGCCATCTCACCGCGGTGCTGATCGTGCCGGTGCTCGGTGCGCTGGTGCTGTACCTGTCGCGTCGACGCTGGTCGGCCCTGTATTTCCTGACCGCCTCGGTGGGAAGCGCCCTGCTCGTGCAGGTGGTCAAGCACACCTTCGGTCGCGCGCGGCCGGAGGACATCCTGATCGTCAGCGATTACGGATCATTCCCCTCGGGGCATACGGCGAACGCGGCGACGATCGCGGTCGTCGCGGCCGTGCTCTTCCCGCGCCTCTGGGTGCGGATCGTCGGTGTCGCCTGGGTCGTGCTCATGGCCTTCAGCCGCACGTACCTGCACGCGCACTGGCTCTCGGACACCGCGGGCGGCGCGCTGATCGGCGCGGGTGCGGCGCTGATCCTGGCGGCGGCGTTCTCGCGACTTCGGGCGCGGGACGAAGACCGTCTCGCGATGCGGCGGGCGCGCAAGGCGGATGCCAGGGCGGCGGCCGCGTCGTAGGCTGTCGCGCATGAGCGAGCCCGGCGACGTGCCCTCCGTACCCTCCGACGAGCCCACGACGGCCGACGCTGAGGTCGCGCGGCTGCGCGCCGAGGCGGAGGCGGCCGAGGCCGAACTGCGACTCGCGCGGGCGCGAGCCGACCTCGCGGCGGCGGAGGCCACCGCGGCGGCGGCGCGGGCTCGAGCGGCCGGGGGAGCGGCGCCCGGCCCCGCGCCGGTCGTGCCGCCGGAGGAGCGCGATGCCCCAGCCCCAGCCCCGGCCCCAGCCCCGGCCCCGGCCGCGCCCGCATCGGCACCCGTGAGCGCCGCCGAGCCCCCGGCCCCGGCCCCGACCGAAGCCCCGGCCCCCACCGAAGCCCCGACCCCCACCGAAGCCCCGACCCCCGCAGCCCCCGTCGAGGGCCCGCTCTCCGCCGCCCAGGTCGACAAGATCGCCGCGGGGTACGCCGCCACCGGAGCCGCCCTCGACCTGGGCGTGCTCGTGAACGGCGGGCCGGTGGCATCCGTCCCCGTCCGCATCCCCCTCGCGATGACCAATCGGCACGGGCTCGTCGCCGGGGCGACGGGCACGGGCAAGACGCGCACGCTGCAACTGCTCGCCGAGCAGTTGTCCGAGAACGGGGTCCCGGTGTTCGCCGCCGACATCAAGGGCGACCTGTCGGGTCTCGCGGCCGAGGGCACCTCGAGCGAGAAGCTCCTCGCGCGTACCTCCGCCCTCGGTCAGGACTGGTCGGCGCGGTCGTTCCCGACCGAGTTCTTCGCCCTCGGCGACGACGTCGGTTCGGGGATTCCGGTGCGGGCGACCGTGTCGGGGTTCGGTCCGCTGCTGCTCAGCCGCGTGCTCGGGCTGAACGCGACGCAGGAGTCCAGCCTGGGTCTCGTCTTCCACTACGCCGACGAGAAGGGGCTGGCGCTCGTCGACCTCTCGGACCTGCGCGCGGTGCTCACCTACCTCACGAGCGACGAGGGCAAGGCCGAGCTCAAGGGGATCGGCGGGCTGTCGGCGGCGACCGCGGGTGTGATCCTGCGCGAGCTGGTCGCGTTCGCGGCCGTGGGCGCCGACAGCTTCTTCGGTGAGCCCGAGCTCGACGTCTCGGTGTTCCTGCGGACGGATGCCGCGGGGGCGGGCATCGTGAGCCTGCTCGAGGTGCCGAACGTGGCGGCGCGGCCCGAGCTGTACTCGACCTTCCTCATGTACCTGCTCGCGGAGCTCTACGAGGCGCTGCCGGAGGTCGGCGACGTCAACAAGCCCAAGCTCGTGTTCTTCTTCGACGAGGCGCACCTGCTGTTCCGCGACGCGTCGAAGGCGTTCCTCGAGGCGATCACGCAGACCGTGCGGTTGATCCGGTCGAAGGGCGTGGGCGTGTTCTTCGTCACGCAGACGCCCAAGGACGTGCCCGGAGACGTGCTCGCCCAGCTCGGCTCGCGCGTGCAGCACGCCCTGCGCGCGTTCACCCCCGACGACGCCACCGCGCTGCGCGCGTCCGTCCGCACGTACCCGGATTCGGGATACGACCTCGAGCGCGTGCTGCAGGAGCTCGGGACCGGCGAGGCGATCATCACGGTCATGAGCGAACGGGGAGCCCCCACGCCCGTGGCGTGGACGCGCATCTTCGCCCCGCGCGCTTCGATGTCGCCCATCCCCGCCGAGGCCATGGCGGCGGCGGTGTCGGCATCCCCCCTCTTCTCCACCTACGGCGCCCCGATCGACCGTGAGTCGGCGCGCGAGATCCTCGGCGCCCGCATGCAGGCGGCGGCCGAGGCCGAGGCTGCCGCTGAACGCGCGAAGAAAGAGGCCGCCGACGCCGCCGAGTACGCGAAGCAGAAGGCCGCGATCGACAAGGCGAACGCCGAGGCGCAGAAGAAGGCGCAACGCGAGTACGACCGCATCCTGAGGTCGACCGCCGCCCCGCGCAGCCGAACGAGCGCCCCCACCGCGGGCCTCGACGGTCTGCTCGGACGCGGGGCGACCAAGAGCATCGTGAACGGCGTCATCCGCGGACTGTTCGGCAACGGCCGACGCCGCTGAATCCCGGAGGACAAAAACGGGACGGGATGCCGATCACCCGGCATCCCGTCCCGTTCTCGTCGTCGGCGGTTACGGCCGGTTCAGCTCGAGGGGCATGGTGGACGTGTCGATCAGCGGATCGTCGTCCTGACGGGCGACGAGCGCCTTCGCCTCGGCCGGGGTCTCAACCGTGGGCACGGAACCGAGCAGGGGGCGCTTGGCCGTCTCGGGCATGGCCAGGAGCGCGACCAGCCCCATCGCGGCGAAGAACATGATGTAGAACGCCGGCATGAGCGTGTTGCCCGTCCAGTCGATCAGCGCCTGGCTGAACAACGGGGTCGTGCCGCCGAACAACGACACCGACACGTTGTACGCGATCGCCATCGCCCCGAAGCGCGAGGCGGTGGGGAAGAGCGCGGGCAGAGTGGATGCCGCGATGCTCGCGTAGAAGGCCACCGGCACCGCCGCGAGCACCAGGGCGATCATGACGGCCCACAGCTCGCCGATCTGCATGATCAGAAAGGCCGGAATCAGCAGGACCAGAGCGGACCCGGCGGCCGCGACGTAGATGGGTTTGCGGCCCACCCGGTCGCTGAGCCGGCCGAAGATCGGCAGCATGGCCGACATCAGCAGAAGGACGGGGATGGTCGCGACGGCCGAGCCCACATTCGAGATGCCGACTTCTTTCTCGAGGTAGACCGGCATGTAGCTGGTGAGGGCGTATCCCGCGGTGTTGGTCGCCGCGACGAGGGCGATCGCGATGAGCAGGGACTTCCAGTGGTGGCGCACGATCCCGGCGAGGCCCTGGCGGGACATCGGGTCGTCCTTATCGATCTCGTTCTCGGCCTCGGCCGCGTGCGTCTGCTCGAAGGAGGGGGTCTCGGGGATTTTCAGCCGGAACCAGATCGCGACGATGCCGAGGGGGATGGCGAGCAGGAACGGGATGCGCCATCCGTACTCGGTCATCGCGTCGGGGCCCGAGACGTTCGTGACGATGGCCGTGGTGATGGCCACCGCTCCGGCACCGGCGGCGAACCCGACGTAGGAGCCCACGTCGAGCCACGACGACCAGAAGCCGCGCCGCTTGTCGGGGGAGAACTCCGACACGTAGGTGGTCGCTCCGGCGTACTCCCCACCGGTGGAGAAGCCCTGGACCATCTTCAGCAGGTAGAGGGGGACGATCGCCCAGAGCCCGATCTGCGCCGAGGTGGGCAGGATGCCGATGAGCGCGGTGGCCGAGGCCATCATCGCCATCGTGAGGAAGAGCACCTTCTGCCGACCGATCCGGTCGCCGAGGGGGCCGAGGACGAAACCGCCGAAGGGGCGGACGAGGAAGGAGATCGCGAAGCCGAGCAGCGTGACGAGCAGGCCCCACGGGTCGGGCAGGTCGGAGGCGAAGACGGCGGTGAGCGTGACGGCGAGGTAGCCGTAGATGCCGAAGTCGAACCATTCCATGAAGTTGCCGACGACGGTGCCGCCGATGGCGGTGCGCACGCGCTTCTTGTCGACGACGATGACGTCGTCGACTTCGAGCCGGGGGGCTTCGGATGCCGAGGGGGATTTCTCGTTCATCCTTCTAGCGTTACCCCGATCCGCGTTTCGTTTCCAGTCCGGGGCATGCGCGGGGCGGTCGTGCTAATAAGGCGTCTCGGGCGGTCGTCAAGCCCCCGGCGATGTCGGACGTCCGGCGTACGGTGTCGGGCATGACCGAGCTCTCCGCCCCCACCGGCCGCGAACCCGCGCTCGTCGCCCAGCCCCGCTCCGACGGGACGGCTCCGAGGGCTCTGGTGCTCGGCGCCACCGGCTATCTGGGCGGCAGGCTCGTTCCCCGCCTGCTGTCGGCGGGCTACCGGGTGCGCGTGCTCGCCCGCGATCCGCGACGGGTCGAGGCCTTCCCCTGGGGCGACGAGGTCGAGACCGCCGCGGGGGATGCGACTGACGCCGAGGCCGTCCGTGCGGCGGTCGAGGGCGTCGACGTGCTCTACTACCTCATCCACTCCATGGGCAGCGCCCGCGACTTCGAGGCCACCGACCGCGTGGCCGCCCAGACCGTCGCCGACGCGGCGTCCGCGGCATCCGTCTCTCGCATCGTGTACCTCGGGGGCCTGCACCCCGATGACGCCACGCTCTCGGCGCACCTGCGATCGCGCGTCGAAGTGGGACAGATCCTCCTGCACAGCGGTGTGCCGACCCTCGTGCTGCAGGCGGGCGTCGTCATCGGGTCGGGCTCGGCGTCCTTCGAGATGGTGCGCCACCTCACCGACGTGCTGCCGTACATGCCCGCACCCAAGTGGGTGCGCAACCACATCCAGCCGATCGCCGTGCGCGACGTGCTGCACTACCTGCTCGGCGCGGCGCGCGTGGCCCCCAACGTCAACCGGGCGGTCGACATCGGCGGGCCCGACGTGCTGCGCTACGGCCAGATGATGAACGGCTACGCGATGGAGGCCGGATTGCCCCAGCGCGCGATCGCCTCGCTGCCGGTGCTCACGCCCCGCCTCGCCTCGCACTGGGTCAACCTGGTCACCCCGATCCCCAAGTCCATCGCGCGGCCGCTCGTGGAGTCCCTGCAGAACGACTGCGTGGTCAAAGACCGCGCCATCGACGACCTCGTGCCCCGCCCCGAGGGCGGGCTCATGCCGTACCGCGAGGCCGTGCGCCGAGCGCTGGGGCGCGTGAACGACGACGCGATCGAGACCAGCTGGCAAGACGCCGAGGTGTCGGGCGCCCCGAGCGATCCGCTGCCCAGCGACCCCGAGTGGGCGGGGCGACTCGTCTACACCGACATCCGCACCATGACGACGAAAGCGAGCGCCGCCCAACTGTGGTCGGTGATCGAGGGGATCGGCGGAGAGAACGGCTGGTATTCCTCGCCGCTGCTCTGGGCGATCCGCGGCTGGATGGACCGTCTGGTCGGCGGGGTGGGCCTCGCCCGTGGCCGTCGCAGCCGGTCGGTGGTCACCGTGGGCGACGCCCTGGACTTTTGGCGCGTCGAGGCGATCGAACCGGGGCACCTGCTGCGCCTGCGCGCCGAGATGAAGGTGCCGGGAGGCGCGTGGCTCGAGCTGCGGGCCACGCCCGAGGGCGACGGTGCGCGGTTCGACCAGCGGGCCCTCTTCTTCCCGACCGGGCTCGCCGGGCGGCTCTACTGGTTGTCGGTGCTGCCCTTCCACGGGCTGATCTTCAGCGGCATGGCCCGGCGCATCACCGCCGCCGCCGAACACGTGCAGCGCGACGACCTCGCCCCGAAGGCGAAGGCCGGACGCATCGCCCCCGAGATCGCCGAGGTCGAGACGACCGCGGCTCCCTCGGCCTAGGCCGATCGCGTCCCGAGACCGGGCCCACGCCATCGATCGCGCCCGTAGGCTGAGCCGCGTGCCCCATCACGCTCGCGTCCTGACCGTGTCCGATCGCTCGGCAGCGGGCCTCCGCGAAGACCGCGGGGGACCCTTGGCCGTGTCGTTGCTGCGCGAGGCGGGATTCGACTGCGCCGACGCGGTCGTGGTCGCCGACGGGGCCGACAGTGTCGCGACCGCCCTGCGTGCGTTGATCGCGGAGGGGACGGGGCTCATCGTCACGACCGGCGGCACGGGCATCGCCCCCACCGACCGCACGCCCGAGGGAACGGCACGCGTGCTCGACCGCGAGATCCCCGGCATCGCCGAAGAGCTGCGGCGCCGCGGGCTCGCGGACACGCCGATGGCCGTCATCTCGCGCGGCCTCGCGGGCATCGTCGACCCGGGCACCCTGATCGTCAACCTTCCGGGGTCGACCCGTGCCGTGGCATCCGGGATCGCCGTCATCGCCGAGCTCGCGCCCCACGTGCTCGACCAGCTCGCCGGAGGAGACCACTCATGAGCGCCGTCCGCATCGCCCGCCTGTCCGAGACGCCCCTCGACCTCGACGCCCACCTCGACGCCGTCGAGGACTCGTCGTCGGGAGCGGTCACCACCTTCGTCGGGCGCGTGCGCGACATCGACCCTGACGCTTCGGGCGCCGTCGTGGCGCTCGAGTACAGCGCGCACCCCGATGCCGAGCAGACCCTGCACCGCATCGCCGAAAGTGCGGCCGCCGGCACCGACGCGATCGTCGCGGTCAGCCACCGCGTGGGCCGGCTGGGCGTGGGCGAGGCGGCGGTCGTGATCGCCGTGGCATCCGGTCACCGCGCCGAGGCGTTCGAGGTGTGCCGCACGGTGATCGAGACGATCAAGACCGACCTACCCGTCTGGAAGCGCCAGGTCGAGGCCGACGGCACGACGGAGTGGAAGGGCCTGGGCGGCTAAGAGCCGCGGGCCACGCAGCCGGGGTCCGACAGTGCTCAGCCCCCGGCGAAGGGCGGGAGCACGTCGACGTGCGTGACCCCCGCGAGTGGGGCATCGTCGTCGTGGCGCGTGCCGTCGACGAGCACGGCGCAGCGATCCAGGATCTCGCCCAGAGCCGGGTGGTCGGCGACGACGGCTGCGCGCAGCGCCCTCAGAGACGGTTCGGCCCGGTCCTCGGCATCCGTTCCTGCCGCCTCCGCCGCGGCGGCGAAGTAGCGTACGCGCACGCTCATGCGTCTTCTCCGGGACGCACCCAGTCGCCCGACTTACCGCCGGTCTTCGACACGATGCGCACGTTCTCGATGACCGTGCCCTTGTCCATGCCCTTCACCATGTCGACGATCGCCAGCGCCGAGACCGAGACGCTCGTGAGGGCCTCCATCTCAACGCCCGTGCGGTCGGCGGTGCCGACGGTGGCTTCGATCTCGACGCCCTCGTCGGTGATCTCGAGGTCGACCGAGGCGCGGTGCACTCCGATCACGTGCGCGAGCGGGAGGAGGGCGGGAGTGGACTTCGCGGCCTGGATGCCGGCGATCCGGGCCACCGCGAGCACGTCGCCCTTGGGGGCCGTGCCATCGCGGAGGGCGGCGACCACCTCGGGGGCGCAGCGCACGAAGCCGCGCGCCGAGGCGGTGCGGACGGTGGGCTGCTTGAGGGTGACGTCGACCATGCGGGCGTGGCCCGCGGCATCCAGGTGGGTGAAGGTCATGGAATCAGCATGACATCGAGCGGGTCGCCCACCGACACGGTGGACACCTCGGCGGGGACGATCGCGAAGGCCTCGGCGCGCGCGAGGGAGGCGGCGAGGTGCGAGCCCGATCCGCCCGCCGTGGCGGGGCGCACGGTGCCGGCGACGAGGTCGATCGCCGCCGGGAGGTACTGGCGACGGCCGGGCGAGGTGGTCCAGGTCTCGGATGCCGTGAGCCGGGCGATCCGCCGGTCGATCACGGTGCGGCCCTGCAGGGCGAGGAGGGCGGGGCGCACGAACACCTCGAACGACACAGCGACGCTCACGGGGTTGCCGGGCAGGCCGAAGACGAGCCGGCCGTCATCGAGCGCGCCGAAGGCCTGGGGCTTGCCGGGCTGCATCGCGACCTTCTCGAACGCGATGCGCCCCTCGAGAGCCTGGCGCACGGGCTCGTAGGCCCCGGCGCTCACGCCCCCGCTGAAGACGATGACGTCGACGTCGGCCGCGTGATCGAGCAGGGCGTGGATGGCGTTCGCGTCGTCCTGCAGGCTCGACGTCACCGTGACCTCCGCGCCCGTCTCCGCGACGAGGGCCGCCAGCAGCGTCGAGTTGGAGTCGGGGGTCTGACCGCGCCCTGGGACGACCCCGGGGACGACCAGTTCGCTGCCGGTCGACACGACGGCGACCCGCGGGCGGCGGTGTACCTCGAGCTCGGCGACGCCTGCCGCGGCGGCCGCGGCCAGCGCGAACGGTCCCAGGCGCTCCCCGGCCGACAGGACGACCTCGCCTGCGCGGGTGTCGCCGCCGCGGCGGCGGATGAAGGCTCCGGATGCCGCGGGCGCGCGCCGCACCTCGACGGTGCCCAGCGAATCGGCGAGGCCTCCCGCGGTGTCTTCGAACGGCACGATCGCGTCGGCGTCGGTGGGCACGGGCGCACCCGTCATGATGCGCACCGCCTCGCCGGCACCGAACGACGGGTCGTCGGACGACCCGGCCGGCAGATCGGCGACGACGCGCAGGGTCACGGGGTTCTCGGCATCCGCCCCCTCGACGTCGGCGACGTGAACCGCGAAGCCGTCCATCGAGGAGTTGTCGAAGCCGGGCAGGTCGTGAGCAGTGCGCACGGGGGCGGCGAGCGTGCGGGCGGCCGCATCGGCGAGGCGCACGGTCCCGACGGGCAGGAGCGTGACGGCGTCGAGCACGCGGGCGCGGTGGTCCTCGACGGTGAGCAGCGGGGTCATCGGGGCCTCCGGGGTCAGGACGAAACGGCGGGGCGGGCGGCGGGCGAGAGTGGGATCACGTCGTGACGGGCGCGCAGGGCGTCGATCACGACGAGCCGGCCGAGCAAAGGCTCTCCCGCGCCGGTGACGAGCTTGATCGCCTCGGTGGCCAGCATCCCCCCGACCTGCACGCACAGCGATCCGAGCACGCCGACCTGGGCGCACGTGGGCGGCTCTCCGGCGGAACCGGTGGGGAAGAGGTCGCCGAGCACGACGGGCGCGTGCCCCTCGGGCGGAGTCGACCAGAACACGGTCACCTGGGCGGCCCACTCCTGCACGGCTCCCCAGACGAGGGGGATGCCGAGATCCTCGGTCGCGGCGGCGACGGCCTCTCGCGTGTCGAAGGTGTCGCTCCCGTCGATCACGAGGTGTGCGCCCGCGAAGAGCTCGGCAGCATTGTCGGAGGTCAGTCGTACCGTTCGTTCATGGACGACGGTGAGGGGCGACAGGTCGCGCACGGCACGAGCGGCGGATGCCGTCTTGGCGGTGCCGATGTCGGTGATGCGGTGCGCGAGCTGGCGCTGCAGGTTGGTGCGCTCGACGGTGTCGTCGTCGATGACGACGAGCTCGCCGACCCCGGCCGCGGCCAGCGCGAGCAGCACGGGCGAGCCGAGGCCGCCGGCTCCGACGAGCGCGATGCGCGCTGCGGCCAGGCGGCGCTGGCCCTCCTCGCCGATCGCGGCGAGCACGGCGTGACGAGCGGTGCGGATGAGTTCTTCGGGGGCGAGCGACGCCACCGGTTCGACGAGCGGCTTCATCCGCCGATCGCGCTCATCGTGCGCTCGGGCTGCACGAAGTCGGGGCGCGCGAGCCCTACGCGGTCGGAGCCGTGGGCGCGGGGCTTCGCCCACATGGCCTCGCGCCAGACCTGCGCGATACCGGCGTCGTCGGCTCCCGCACGCAGGGTCGAGAGAAGGTCGGTCTCTTCGTGCGAGAACAGGCACGAGCGCACCTTGCCGTCGGCCGTCACCCGGGTACGTGTGCAGGCGGCGCAGAAGGGTTCGGTGACCGAGGAGATGATGCCGATGTGTCCGGCGACGGCGGTCTCTCCGGGGCGGCGGACCTCCCACCGCTCGGCGGGGGCGGCGCCGCGTCCGCGTGGATCGGGGGTGAGAGAGAACGCCGTCTCGATCTCGGCGCGGATGTCGCGCGCGGCGATGACGTTCGTCGCCATCCACGATCGGTCTCCGTCGAGGGGCATGTCCTCGATGAAGCGCATCTCGAACCCGTTGGTCACGGCCCAATCGACGAGCGAGACGATCTCGGTGTCGTTGATGCCGCGCAGCAGGACCGCGTTGATCTTGATGGGCCCGAGGCCTGCGGCGCGCGCGGCCTGGAGGCCCGCGAGCACCTTGTCGAGGTGCGGGCGGCGGGTGAGCTCGGCGAAGGTCTCGGGGTGCAGGGTGTCGAGCGAGACGTTGAGGCGGGTGAGGCCCGCGTCCTTCAGCGCCTGGGCGCGGCGATCGAGACCCACGGCGTTCGTGGTCATCGAGATGGGCAGGTCGGGGTTGTCCTCGCGGATGCCGGCGATGATGAACTCGAGGTCCTTGCGCACGAGGGGCTCGCCGCCGGTGATCCGCAGTTCCTCCGCACCGAGGGACTGCACGGCGACGCGGACGATGCGGCGGATCTCGTCGGTCGACATCAACTGCGTCTGCGGGAGCCAGGGCATCCCGTCGGCCGGCATGCAGTACGTGCAACGCAGGTTGCACTTGTCGATGACCGAGACGCGTAGGTCGGTCGCGACGCGGCCGAAGCGGTCGAGCAGTCCGCCGGACTGCGGGGCGCCGGTCGCGGCGAGGGCCGTCGCGCCGGATGCCGGAGAGGGGGCGCCGGTCGCCGGGAGGGCGGTCGCGCCCGATGCCGGAGAGGCGGCGCCGGTCGAGGGGAGCGCGGTGGCCCCCGATGACGTCACGGTCGCGCCGAGGGCCACGGCCACCGGCCGTCGCGTTGGGCTCGCGTGCTCGGCATCCATGGGTCGAGCCTAGGTCAGCGCGGGGAGGGGGAGGGCGACGGGCCCGAGTCTCACGGGAGGGGTACGGTCGGGGGATGCCGAACACCTTCCGGATCGCGCAGGCTGCGCGTCTGCTCGGAGTCAGCGACGACACCGTTCGCCGGTGGATCGACCAGGGTGCGCTGCCGACGACCGGGGCGTCGCCGACGGAGATCCCCGGGGCGGCGCTGGCCGCGCGGGCGGTGGCGCTCGCGGCCGAGCCCGATGACCCGACCGCGATCGCCTCGAGCGCCCGCAACCGCTTCGTGGGGATCGTCACCCGCGTGCAGATCGACGGGGTCATGGCCCAGGTCGACCTGCAGTGCGGACCCCACCGGGTGGTGTCGCTCATGTCGGCCGAGGCCGCCGAAGAGCTTGCTCTCGAGCCGGGGTCGCTGGCCGTCGCGTCGGTGAAGGCGACGGTCGTCACCGTCGAGGCCCCGCGCGGCTGAGACCCCGGATCGTCGGGCGAGCGCCGGGCGGGGCTTTGCCCGTCGAGACCGTATCTCGCTGACGACTCTGCGTCCGGCGGCAACCGATTCGTCGGCGAGATGCCGTCTCGCGGGCCCGAGCGGACGAAATGACCCCCTGACTCCGCATATGCGGAACAATGGGAGGTCAGCGAGCCGCCGGCGCGCCGAAAGGAACGTCATGAGCCGCCCCCTCCGTCTTGCCGTCGTCGCCGCCGCGGCGGCCCTGCTCGCCGGGTGCGCGAGCTCCGCACCCGCGCCCGCGGCATCCGAGGACTCCCTCTCGGGAACGCTGGAGGTGTACGCCGCCGCCTCGCTGCAGCGGTCGTTCGACGAGATCGCCGCCGCGTTTGAGGCCGCCCATCCCGGGGTCACGGTGAGCGCGGTGTACGACGGATCGAGCACCCTCGCGACGCAGATCGGTGAGGGCGCGCCGGCCGACGTGTTCGCCTCGGCCGACGAGAAGAACATGGCGAAGGTGAAGGAGCAGGCACCCGACCCCCGGCTGTTCGCCGGCAACACCCTCGTGATCGCCGTGCCGAAGGGTAATCCCGGCGCCGTGGCCACCCTCGCGGACCTGGCCCGGGTCACGACGGTGCTGTGCGCCCCCGAGGTCCCGTGCGGCGCGGCGTCGCAGACCCTCCTGTCGAACGCCGGAGTCGCCGTCACGCCCGCCAGCTCCGAGCAGAACGTCACCGCCGTGCTCACCAAGGTCGCCGCCTCCGAGGCCGACGCGGGTCTCGTCTACGCCACCGACGTCAACGGTCGCGACGACGTCGAGACGATCGTGCCGGCCGGTGCCGACGCCGTCGTCAACCGCTACCCGATCGCCGCCCTGACCGGTGCCCCGAACCCCGAGGCCGCGGCCGCATTCGTGGCGTTCGTGCTCGGGCAGGACGGGCAACGCGTGCTCGCCGACGCGGGCTTCCGCGTGCCGTGAGAGCGGCGGGATACATCCCCCGCTGGCTGATCGTGCCGGCGGTGCTCGGCCTGCTGTTCCTGCTGGTTCCGCTCACCGCCCTCATCGCGCGGGTGGAGTGGGCGACGCTCTGGAGCGACGTGACGTCGGAGGCCGCCCTCTCGGCCCTGGCGTTGTCGCTGGGAACGGGGGCCGCGGCCACCGCGGTGTGCGCGGTGGCCGGCATCCCTCTCGCCCTTCTCATCGCCCGCAGTCCCGCGCGGACGGCGGCTCTGCTGCGCGCGGTCGTCACCGTGCCGCTCGTGCTGCCCCCGATGGTCGGCGGCGTCGCCCTGCTGTATCTGTTCGGGCGCAACGGCTGGTTCGGCTTCCTCGCCCTGCCGTTCACCACCACCGCTGTCGTGCTGGCCCAGGTGTTCGTCGCCCTTCCGTTCCTCGTCCTCGCGGTCGAGGGGGCGCTGCGCAGCACGGGGGTCGAATTCGAACGCGCCGCCGCCTCGCTCGGGGCGTCGCGCGCGACGATCCTCCGGCGCGTCACCCTGCCGTTGGCCGCTCCCGGCATCGTCGCCGGAGTGGTGCTGTGCTTCGCTCGAGCGATCGGGGAGTTCGGGGCGACCGCGCTGTTCGCGGGCAACCGCCCCGGTGTCACGCAGACGATGCCGCTGGCGATCTACACCGCGTTCAACGGAGCGGGAGTGTCCCAGGGCACCGCGGTCGCTCTGTCGCTGCTGCTGCTGATCACCGCCGTCGCCGTGCTGCTGCTCGTGCGCGGGTGGCGACCGGGGGTGGGCAGATGACGATTCCGGATGCCGCTGAGCTCCGCGCCCGCATCCGCGTGCGCCGCCGTGACTTCGTCGTCGACGCCACGCTCGACGTCGCCCCGGGCGAGACCGTCGCCGTGATGGGCCGGAGCGGCGCGGGGAAGTCGACGCTGCTCGGCGCGCTCGCCGGGCTCACGCCGCTCGATGAGGGGGAGATCTCGGTCGACGGGCGGGTCCTCGACCGCCCGCCGCGCACGCGGACCGCCCCGATGCACCGGGGGATCGTGCTGCTCGGGCAGGAGGCGCGCCTCTTTCCGCACCTCCCCGTGCGCGAGAACGTCGCCTTCGGTCCGCGGGCGGCCGGGGTAACGGCATCCGTCGCCCGCGACGCCGCCGAGGAGTGGCTAGTCCGCGTCGGATTGCCGGGCACGGGCGATCGGCGCCCCGCACAGTTGTCGGGCGGCGAGCAGCAACGCGTCGCGGTTGCCCGGGCTCTGGCGGCCGAGCCGCGGGTCGTCCTGCTCGACGAACCCCTCGTCGCGCTCGATGCGCTCACGGCCTCGGAGATCCGCGCGATGCTGAGGGAGCGGCTCGCGGGCGTGACGACCGTCGCCGTCACCCACGACGCGATCGACGCGGCCGCCCTGGCCGACCGCCTCGTAATCGTGGAGCGCGGGCGGGTGACGCAGGAGGGGCCCGTTCGCGAGGTGCTTTCGGCCCCGCTCACCGACGTCGCGGCGCGGATCGCCGGTCTGGAGCGGCTCGTCGGCGAGGCCCGCGGCGGGGCGTTCGTGCGGGGCGCGCTCCGGCTCGCGTCGGCGGATCCGGCCTCTCGTGCGCTCGCCGCGACCGACGGTGCCGCTCTCGCGGCGGTCTACCGTGCGACCGACGCGCGACTCGGAGAGGGGACTCCGGTCCGCGTGGTCTCCCTGGAGCCCACGCCGACCGGCGTGCGCGTCGTCACCGACGAGGGTTCCGCCGAGGTGGCGCCGATCGAGGCGGCATCCATCCGGCCCGGCGACACGGTGCGGTGGAGCGTGCCGCCGGAGCGCGTCCGCTTCGTCGCGTCACGCTGACTCAGGCCGCCGCCACGCGCCCGTTCTCGAGCCGCACCTCGCGGTCGACCAGCCCCTCCGGCACCTCGACGTGCGAGACCAGCACGACGGCCCGGTCCCGTCCGATCGCACCGAGCAGGTCGACGAGCAGAGCGTCGGATGCCGCGGGATCGACGCCCGCGGTGGGCTCGTCGAGCACGAGCACCGGGAAGTCGCGCAGCACCGCCCGCGCGAGCGCGAGACGCTGAGCCTGCCCGCCGGACACCAGCCCACCCCGGTCGCCGACTCGGGCGTCGAGGCCGCCGCGCTCGCGGACCCAGAGATCGAGGCCGACGCGCTCGAGCACCGTCCACAGTTCGTCGTCGGTGGCGCCCTCGCGCGCGAAGAGGAGGTTCTGGCGCACGGACTCGTCGAACAGGTACGGCGACTGCTCGATGATCCCGACGGTGCGGCGCAGATCGTCGCCCGAGATGTCGCGGGCTTCGATGCCGCCGACCCGGTACGAGCCCTCGTAGTCGAGGAAGCGCGTGAGCACGTGCGCCAGCGTGGTCTTGCCCGCTCCGCTCGGACCCGTGACGAGGACGCGCTCGCCCGGCCCCAGGCGCAGGGCGATGTCGTCGAGGCGGCCGGCGTCGGCGTCGAGGTCGTCGCGTGCCGGCCAGTGCGCGCGGACGCCGGTCAGTTCGAGGCCCGCGCCGAGGATCGGCGCCGCACCGGTTGCGGCGTGCTCGTCGCGGGGGAGTCCGTCGGGGACGGCTTCGGGCACGGCGTCGGCGATACGTTCCGCCGCGGAGCGCACCTGGCGCCAGGAGGCCAGGGCGAGGGGCACCGGCCCGAACACCTCGAACACGGCCATCGGCACCAGCACGACGACGGCGAGCTCCGGGCCCGACAGGGATCCACCGGCGAGCGACGGGGCGGCGACGAGCAGGGCGGCGAGCGAGGCGACCCCGGCGAGCACCGAGACGGCTCCCGAGGTGAGCCCCTGCGCCCCGCCGCGTCGGACGACGGCTCGGCGCAGAGCGGCATCGGCACGGCGGACGCGCTCGGTCGCGGCATCCAGGGCTCCGTAGGCCGTCAGCACGTCGAGGTTCGCGAGCAGGTCGTGCACCGCGTCGGCGACGGCGGCGCGGAGGGGGGCGATCGAGCGCTCGGCGCGGGCACCGGTGGCCCCGCCCACGACGACCGCGACGGCGAACGCGACCGCCAGGCAGACGAACAGCACGACGGCCGCGGGCCACGAGTCGATCGCGGTGAACACCACGGCGGCGAGCGAGGTGAGGACGGCGACCGCGAGGGGGAGCATCACGCGCAGGGGGAGGTTCTGCAGTTCGTCGACGTCGTCGACGACGCTCGAGAGCAGCCCCCCGCGCCGCGAGCGCGCGAGTCCGTCGGGAGCGAGGGGGACGAGGTCGCGCACGAGATCGGCGCGAACTCCCGCGAGCTGTTCCAGGGCCGCGTCGTGTCCGGTGAGGCGCTCGAGGTAGCGGAACACTCCCCGCGACAGGGCGAACGCGCGTACCCCGACCACCGCCATCGACAGGTACATCACGAGGGGCTGTTCGGCGGCCCGCGCGATGAGCCACGCGCTCGCCGCGAGGAGTGCGATCGAGCTCGCCGCGGTGCCGAAACCCGACAGCACCGCGGGCGCGAAGCGTCGCCGCGAGGGCATCGCCGAGCGCAGGATGCCGCGGACACGCGCGTTCACGACCGCACCTGCCGTCCGCGTGCGCGCGAGGGGTCAGAATCTGTCGCCTGGGACCCCGTTGAAGCGACAGATTCCGACCCCTCACGCAAAAGGGACGGGGGCGTGAGCTCGACCACCTCGTCGGCGATCGCGCGGGCGGAGCGGCGGTGCGAGACGAGGAGCACGCCGCGGCCGGCGTCGGCCTCGCGGCGGAGGGTCTTCCACAGGTGGGCCTCGGTGTCGGCATCCAGGGCGCTCGACGGCTCGTCGAGCACGAGCACCGGCACCGCGCCGATTCGCGCGCGGTACAGGGCCCGCGCGACGGCGACGCGTTGCGCCTGGCCGCCCGAGAGGCCCGCTCCTCCCGCACCGAGCACGATCCCGGGGTCGATGTCGGATGCGCCCGCGTCGGCCAGGGCGGCGGAGATGCGGCCGGAGTCGAGGGGGGACCCGAGCGACACGTTCTCGGCGACCGTGCCCGACACCAGCCCCGGCCGCTGGCCCGCCCAGGCGACCGCGTCGCGGGCGTGCGGGACGGCGACGCCGTCGACGCGCACCTGGCCGTCGTGCGCGGCGTACCCGAGGAGAGCGGCGATCAGCGACGACTTCCCGACGCCGCTCGGGCCGGTCACGAGCACCACCCTTCCGGGCCCTACCGACAGCGATACGCGGGGCAGCGCGTGTCCCTCGCGGTGCACCCGGACCCCCTCGAGCGTCACCGTCGATCCGAGCGTCGAGGTCATGGCATCCGGACCCCGCTCTTCTCGAGCGGAGCGCGCGGCGTCGAGCGTGTCGAAGATCTCGTCGGTCGCCGCGACCCCCTCGGACGCGGCGTGGAACTGCACGCCCACCTGGCGCAGGGGCAGGTACGCCTCGGGGGCGAGCAGCAGCACGAACAGACCGACGAGCAGGCTGAGATCGCCCGAGAGCAGGCGGAAGCCGATGGTGACCGCCACGATCGCGACCGAGATCGATGCCAGGAACTCCAGCGCGAACCCGGAGAGGAACGACACGCGCAGCACCGTCATCGTCTCGCGCTTGTAGTCGCGCGTGATCGTCTCGATCGAGTCCGCCGCGCGATGCTGCCGACCGAAGGCCCTGAGGGTGCCGAGGCCTTCGACGGTGTCGGCGAAGCGCGCGGCCAGGCGGCCGAGGGTGCGGTACTGCTTCTGCTGCACGCCGCGGGTCGCCCAGCCGATCAGCACCATGAACAGGGGGATCAGGGGGATCGTGAGCACAACGATCAGGCCCGACAGCGGGTCGGCGAGCGTGATCGCCCCGATGAGGATCGGCATCGTGATGGCGGTGGCGACCAGCTGCGGCAGGTACCGGCCGAAGTAGGCGTCGAGCGCCTCGAGACCGTGGCCCGCCGTGACCGCGAGCGAGGCGGAATTGCGGCGAGCGAGCCAGGCGGGGCCGAGGCGTCCGACCGCGCCGATCACGGCCGTCCGCAGCTGCAGCGACGCCGCGGCCGCCCCCGGGCCGACACGCGCTCCGAGGCCGCCCCGAGGAGCCCGCGGAGCAGGACGAGCGATGCCGCGACCCCCACGAACCCCCACAGCTCGCCGACCGTTCGGCCCGCGATGACGCCGACCAGGGCGCTGGTGAGCGCCCAGGCGAATCCGATGATCGTGCCCGTCTGGGCGAGGACGATCGCCGCGGTCACCGCGAAGAAGCCGCGGGAGGCGGTGGCGTGACGGAGCAGCCGGGGGTCGACGGGTTTCATGACGGTCTCAGTGGGCGACGAGCGCGGCCTTCTCGATGCGGGCGCGGGTGACGCGCTTGCGGAACACCCAGTACGTCCAGCCCTGGTACGCCAGGATCAGCGGCAGGAAGATCAGCGCCGCCCAGCTCATGATCGTGAGCGTGTAGTCGGTGCTCGAGGCGTTGTCGATCGTGAGGCTCGAGTCCGCGGCGAGCGTCGAGGGCATGACGTTCGGGAAGAGGGCGAAGAACAGGGCTGCGACGGCGGCGACGATCGTCACGGCGCCGAGGGTGAAGGCGGTGCCTTCGCGATCACGGAGGTTCGCGATCCACGACCCGATGAGGGTCAGGGCGGCGACACCGGCCAGGGCGACGACACCGAGGAGCAGGGGCGCCTCCGTGCTCGCGGCGTTCACGATCGTCCAGCCGAGGAACAGGGCGGCCAGCGCGATGGTCAGCACTCCCGCCTTCTTTGCGAGCGAGCGGGCGTCGGCGCGCACCTGGCCGTCGGTCTTGAGGGCCACGAAGTACACCCCGTGCACGAAGAACAGGGTGAGGGTCGTGAGCCCGCCCAGGATGCCGTAGGGGTTGAGCAGCGTCAGCACGGTGCCGACGTACTCGTGGTCGGCGTCGAGGGGGACGCCCTGCACGATGTTGGCGAAGGCGACGCCCCACAGGAACGCCGGGGCGGCCGAGCCGAAGAAGATCATCCGGTCGAACGCGCGCTTCCACTTCAGCGAGTCGCGCTGGTGGCGGTACTCGAACGAGACGCCGCGGGCGATCAGGGCGATGAGGATCGCGAGCAGCGGCAGGTAGAACCCGCTGAACAGGGTCGCGTACCACTCGGGGAACGACGCGAACAGGGCGGCGCCGGCGACAATCACCCAGGTCTCGTTGAGGTCCCAGACGGGGCCGATGGTGTTGATGATCTGCCGTCGGGCGATGTCGTCCTTGCCGAGGAACGGGATCGACATGCCGACGCCGAAGTCGAAGCCGTCGAGCACGAAGTAGCCCACGAAGAGGAAGGCGACGATCCAGAACCAGAGGTATGCGAGGTCCATGAGGGGCTCCTAGTAGACCGTGGTCGGGGTGTTCTCGACCGAGTCGTCGTGTTCGGCATCGGGGTCGGGCAGCGGCTCGGGGCCCTTCTGCGCGAACTTCACGATGAGACCGAACTCGACGATTGCGAGGGTGAGGTAGACGAGGGTGAAGGCGACGAGCGAGATCAGCACGCTCCAGCCGGGCACGCTCGGCGAGACGCCGTCCTGCGTGAGCATCAGGCCGAACACGATCCAGGGCTGACGGCCCATCTCGGTGAACACCCACCCGACGAGGCTCGCGAGCATCGGCAGGGGAGCGGCCCAGATCGCGACGCGCCACATCCAGCCGGCGACGGGGCGCGTGGCCTTCTTGCGGGTGACCCACAGGCCGACGACGCTGACGAGCGCCGCGATGCCGCCGAGGGCGATCATCCAGCGGAACGCCCAGTAGGTGACCCACAGCACGGGGGCGAAGTTGCCGTCGACCTGGTCGGCGAACTGGGGGAACATCTGCTGGCTGTACAGGGTGTTGAGGTCGTTGATGCCCTCGACGCAGCCGTCGAGCGAGTGCGTCGACAGGATGCTGAGCAAGAACGGCACGCGGATGCTGAACAGCTCGCTCGTTCCGTCGGGCGTGCCGAGCGTGAAGATCGAGAACGAGGCATCCTGCCCGCAGACGGTGTTAAAGGTCGCTTCGGCCGCCGCCATCTTCATCGGCTGGGTCGCGACCATCACGAGGCTCAGCTGGTCGCCGACGATAGCGACGAGGACGAACGACACCACCGTCGACCACAGTCCGAAGCGGAGCGTCTTGCGCATCATCTCGGTGTTGCGCCCGCGTGCCATGTGCCAGGCCGAGACCGCGACGATGACCATGGCCGCGAACATCCAGCCCGCGAAGATCGTGTGGGGGAAGGCCGCGAGGGCGACGGGGTTGGTGAGCATGGCCCAGAAGTCCACGAGCTCGGCGCGGTGACCGTCCGCCGACATCTGATAGCCGACGGGGTTCTGCATGAAGGCGTTGGCGGCGATGATGAAGTACGCCGACAGGGTCGCGCCGATCGACGCCATCCAGATGCTCGCGAGGTGTGCGAGGCGGGGGAGCTTGTCCCACCCGAAGATCCACAGGCCGATGAAGGTCGCCTCGAGGAAGAAGGCGAGCAGGCCCTCGAAGGCGAGCGGGGCGCCGAAGACGTCGCCGACGAAGCGGGAGTAGGCCGACCAGTTCATGCCGAACTGGAACTCCTGGACGATGCCGGTGACCACGCCCATCGCGAAGTTGATCAGGAAGATCTTCCCGAAGAAGCGCGTGATGTGCAGCCACCGCACGTCTCCCGTGCGGTACCAGACCGTCTGGAAGATCGCCACGGCGAGCGACATTCCGAGGGTCAGGGGTACGAAGAGGAAGTGGTACAGCGTCGTCAACCCGAACTGCCAGCGGGCGAGGGCGAGGGGGTCGAGCCACTCCATCAGGAGCCTCCGATCGAACCGGATTGTGTGGTCAGACCACATGCTACGCCGGGGCTCTGCGGCGCGTCGAGGGATCCCTCGGCGTCGAACGATATACTCGGCAAGTCATTTCAGACCCGCCAGGAGGCGTCGTGTCCGTTCGTCTGAGCCTGCTCGCGATCCTCGATCGCGGCGCCTGCTACGGCTCGCAGCTGCGCGCGGAGTACGAACGGCGCACGGGGGCCCGGGTCAACGTCGGGCAGGTGTACACCACCCTCGAACGCCTCGAGCGCGACGGTCTCGTCCAGGGGGCCGGCATCGACGACGAGGCGCGCGTGCTCTGGGACCTGACGGACGACGGCCGCGCCGAGGCGCGAGCCTGGTTGTCCGGTGCCTCGCTGGTCGAGGGTCGCGACGACGTCGCCCTCAAGCTCGCGCTGGCGGTGACGCTCCCCGGGGCCGATGTCCCCGGCATCCTGTCGGTGCAACGCGACGCGACCCGCGCGGCGCTCGCCGAGGTCGACGAGGAGCTGCCGGATGCCGTGCCCTCAGCGATCGTGCGCGCAGCGCGCCGCGAGAGGCTCGAGGCGGACCTGCGCTGGCTCGACGAGGTCGAGCAGCTCGCCGCCGGAGCGGAGTCCTTCGACCTGTCCGAGGATCGTCCGCGCCGCGGGCGACCCGCGCGCAGCGCCGTCTGACCGGGCGTATCGCCGTTTCGCCATCCCGTCAAGGGAGGAGCGGATCAGGGGTCGACAGCGCACTGTGAGAACACCCCGGTACGACCCAAGGAGTTCTCGCATGGTCATGGAAGCACCCCTCAGTCGACCGGGATCGTCGAAGGCTGCCCGCGCGGCGGCGAAAGCCGGGGCGACACCGCTCGCGGCCCCGCCCGCTCTCACCGAGATCCCGTGGACGCGCATCGACCTCGACCTGTACGAGGTCGCCCGTGAGGGGGACATCGTCGGGTACGTCGAGGTCGTCGGTGCCGTCTTCGTGGCGCTCGGCGGCCCGCGCTACGACCGCGCCGTCGAGGTGTCGCAGCACCTGACCTTCCACGCGGCGGTCGACGCCCTGGTGCGTCGCGTCCTCTGAGTCCGCCCGCGTGGTGACGCAAGCCGTCCGTGCGTCCTCGGTCAGCGGATCAGCGTGTAGCCCGCTTCGTCGATCGCGGCGCTCAGGGCGGCCTGGTCGGCCGCGCCCGTCGAGGTGATGCGCACGAGCGACGCGTCGTCCGCGCGTAGGTCGATGTCGACGACCTCCACGCCGTCGAGGGCGTTGAGCTCTTCGGTCACCGCGCGCACGCAGTGGTCGCAGGTCATCCCCTCGACGCGGAGGACCGTCGACGCCCCCGCGTCCGCGCGGGAGGGGGAGGCGGGGGATGCCGCGGCCCCGTGGCCGCACCCGCATCCGTCGCCGCAGCCGCCGCCGGAGGAGCGGGGTGAGGTGAGGTCGAGGTCGATGCGCTGTTCGGTCATGGGTTCTCCTTACGAGCGGACCAGCCGGGCGATGGCCTGGTTGGCTTCTTTGAGCTTCTCTTCCGCGACGGGGCCGCCCTGCGCGGCGGCTTCGGCGACGCAGTGGGACAGGTGATCGTCGAGCAGGGAGAGGGCGACGTTCTCGAGCGCCTTCGTCACCGCCGAGACCTGGGTGAGGATGTCGATGCAGTACTGGTCGTCGTCGACCATGCGCGCGATGCCGCGCACCTGGCCCTCGGCCCGTCGCAGGCGCTTGAGGAGGTCGTCCTTGTGGCCCTCGTATCCGTGCATGCCCCGATGATACCCCCGTGGGGTATGCCTAGCACCGTCCCCGGTCCTGTCAACCCCCTCGGAATCCTCGGCTCGCGGGCGGATGGTCGAACCATCAGGAGGTCGACATGTTCTCTCGTCGCACCGGTGGTGGTCAGCGATGACCGCCGATCCCTTCCCCACCGGCCCCCATCGCCCCGTGCGCATCCCGCACCTGCCCCCGCTGCGCTCGCAGCGGCGAGAATCGAAGGATGACGCGAACACTGGCAGCGCTTCCGGGCGCCGCCCGGAGGCTGTGCCTCAGCCGAAGAAACGGCGAGATCTGCACCCGTGAGGACGGCCACCGCGGCCTTCACCACCGCACCGGCGGACGCCTGCTGTGGAACGACCTGCAGGCGGACCCGCCGGAGTGCGCCGCGGCCGGGACCCCCGCAGAACCCGCCCCGGTCCTCGACGACCGGTTCCCCGGCGGGCGCGCGCTGTGCCCCGTCTGCTGGGCGTTCGTGAGCCGCGACGGCGAGGGCCTTCTGGAGCCACACGATTCGTGGCGCGGCGACGAATCGCGCTCCGAAGCCGATCGCCGTCGCGAGTGGTTCAACGCGTACGGCTGGTGACGAGGGCCGCCCGCCCGTCGACGACCTCGACCATCTCGTCGAGGGCATGGGCGTGTACCAGATCGTGCGTCACCAGAAGGGTCGCCGTCTCGCGCTCGCGCGTCAGCCGCGACAGCAACGCCATGATCTCGGTGCCCCGGGCGCTGTCGAGGGCGCTCGTCGGCTCGTCCACCAGCAGCACCCGCGGCTCGTGCGCGAGGGCGCGGGCGATCGCCACGCGCTGGCGCTGACCACCTGACAGATGTGCGGGACGACGGTCCGCGACGGCGCCGAGCCCGACCGCGTCCAGCAGCTCGTCGACCCGCGCGCGCACGAGAGAGCGTCGCTCGCGCCGACCGGAGCCCCCGAGCTCCGCCATCACCCGCACCTGCTCACGGGCGGTGAGGGCGGGAAGCAGCTGGGGCTGCTGGAACACGATCCCGATGCGATCGCGTCGCAGCGCCGTCGCTCCCGAGGCGCTGAGCCGGGTGGCATCCGTTCCCGCGACGATCACCCGCCCGGAGTCGGGACGGATGAGGGTGGCGGCGAGGGCCAACAGGCTGGACTTGCCCGATCCCGAGGGACCGGTGATGCCGGTGACGATCCCCGGTCGTCCCTCCAGCGTGACACGGTCGACCGCGGTGACGCGGGCGTCTCCGTCGGGGTAGGTGAGGGTGACGTCGTCGAGAAGGATCATCGGGTGCTCCCGAGGGCGGTGAGAGGGTCGGACGAGGTGACGGTGCGCAGAGAGACGGCCGCGCCGAGAAGGCCGAGCGCGATCATGACCGCCGCGGGCGCGAGGGTCGTCAGCGGACTCAGGACGAAGGGCAGGGTGCCGCCGGCGACGGCCCCGAGCAGGGCGGTCAGACCGATCCCGACACCGACCCCGAGGATGAGGACCACCGACGCCTGGCCGAGGGCGTCGCGAACGAGGGCGGGGGTGCTCGCCCCGAGGGCCTTGAGGACGGCGATGTCGGCCGAGCGCTGCATCGTCCACACGGTGAAGAAGGCTCCGACCACGAGGGCCGAGACGCCGAAGAGCATCGCGATCATCAGCGCGAGCGAACCGATCTCGGACCGGAACGTCGACAGCGCCGTGAGACTCGCCAGAGGAGTGGATGCCGTGGTGCCGGTGTCGGCGGCCACGGAATCCCACGCGGGGGAGCCGGTGACGGCGAGCACCGTCGGCTGCCCCGTCCCACCCAGACGCTGGGCGAGGGTCGTCCAGGCCGCCGTGCTGAGCGCGACGACGGGCGTGTGGCTGTACCACTCGTCACCTCCGATCGCGGCCACGCGGTACGACGAGCCCGCGATCGAGACGTCGTCGCCGACCGCCGCCCCGAGCGCCTTCGCGGCGCCCGCCGACAGGTCGACCTCGTCGTCGCGGCGCGGGGCGGCGAAGGCCGTACCCGCGTCGAGCCCGAAGAGGGCGACAGCGGTCGAGGCGCCGGGACCCTCGGCCCGCGTCTGCGTGATGCCGACGGGGGTGACCGTGTCGACTCCGGGCGCCGCGCGCCAGGCGGCGACGGTGTCGGCCTCGATGGTCGAGTCCGCGAAGGTCGCGCTCGCGCCGTCGACCGGGTGCAGCACCAGCCGGTCCCCGGGGAGAGCGAGCACGCCCGAGACGTTCTGAGCGGCGAGGCCGCCCGTCAGCCCCGAGAGGAAGCCGACGAGCAGGGTGATGAGGGCGACGACCGCCCCGATGAGGGCGAATCGCCCGCGGGCGAACCGCAGATCGCGCCATGCGACGTACACGTCGCCTCCTTCCGCCGACGACTCTCGCCGGCACCGTCCCAGCCTCGCCAGGGGCGGGCTCGCGGGCATCGGCGGGGTGGGCGAACTCTCTCTCCACCTTTCGGATGATCCGCCGGGGTCCTGGCATCCGTAGCCTGGAGCGTGACATGAGCCATCGACCCCTCGCCCCCGTCTTCACGGGGCTGCGCGTGGGCCTGCACGCCCTCTTCGGGGGCCTGCTCGCCCTCGTCGTCGCGCGCGTCCTGCTGACGAACGGATCGCTGCTCGCCCTCGTGCTCGCCGGCGTGCTGGGGGTCGTGTACCTCGCGGGGCTCTGGGTCGCGCGTTCGGGGCGCTCGCGGCGCAGCGTCGTGTGGGTGGTGGCGCTCACGGTGGTGTGGGCGGCGCTGGTGTGGCTCGTGCCCGAAGCGGCGTACCTCGTGTTCCCCCTGTTCTTCCTGTACCTGCACGTCCTGCCGGGGGCGGCCGGACCGCTCGCCGTCGTCGGCACCACGGCCCTCACGATCGCCGCTTTCGCCGTGCACGGGGGGCTCACCGTCGGCGGGGTCGTCGGTCCGGTCGTCGGGGCGGGGGTGGCGCTGTTGATCGGCCTGGGCTACGGGGCTCTGGAGAGGCGGGCCGCGGAGCGCGAGGCGCTCATGTCCGAACTGATCGCCACGCGCGGTCGGCTCGCCGCCGCCGAGCGCGAGCAGGGGACGCTCGCCGAACGCGCGCGACTCGCCCGCGAACTGCACGACACCGTCGCCCAGGGGCTGTCGAGCATCCAGATGCTGTTGCACGCGGCGGAGCGGGCCGACGCCGACGGCCCCGGGATCGCGCACGTGCGCCTCGCGCGCCAGACGGCCGCCGACGGTCTCGCCGAGACGCGTCGGTTCATCCGCGAGCTCGCTCCGCCGAGCCTCGATCGCGGCCTGGGCTCGGCCCTCGAGCGTCTCGCCGCCGGGTGGGGCGCCCGCGAGGGCGTCGACGTGGAGGTGGAAGTGGATGCCGCGGTCTCGCTGCCCATGGACGCGCAGACCGCTCTGCTCCGCATCGCCCAGGGGGCCCTCGCGAACGTCGCCCAGCACGCGCGGGCGCGGAGCGTGCGCATCCGACTCGTCCCGCAGGCGGGGGGTGCGCGGTTGACCGTGACCGACGACGGCATCGGGTTCGACGCGAGCGGCGCCGAGCAGGCGGCATTCGGAACGGACTCCTTCGGGCTGCGCGCCATGCGCGAGCGCGTCGATCAGCTCGACGGCGTGCTCGACGTGGACAGCGCGCCCGACGCGGGATCGACCATCACCGTCGTCCTTCCGGGAGGGGCGGCATGATCCGCGTCGTGATCGCCGACGACCACCCGGTGGTGCGGGCGGGTGTGCGCGCCCTGCTCGATGCCGAAGCCGACATCGAGGTGGTGGGCGAGGCGGCCACCCCCGACGAGGCCGTCGCCCTCGCCGCGTCGCTCGCGCCGGAGCTCGTGCTGATGGACCTGCAGTTCGGCGAACGGGCGGCGGGAGCCGAGGCCACCCGACGGGTGCGCGCGCTCGCCGCGCCACCGTACGTGCTCGTGCTGACGAACTACGACACCGACGGCGACATCCTCGGCGCCGTCGAGGCGGGAGCCAGCGGGTACCTGCTCAAGGACGCCCCGCCACACGAGCTCCTCGCCGGCGTCCGTGCCGCTGCGGCCGGGCAGAGCGCTCTGGCCCCGGCGATCGCGGGGCGCCTCCTCGCCCGTCTGCGCGAGCCGCGGGTGACCCTGTCGGTGCGCGAGATCGAGGTGGTGCGTCTCGTCGCGCGAGGCGCCTCGAACGCCGAGGTGGCCGCGCGCCTGCACATCACCGACGCGACGGTGAAGTCGCACCTCGCGCACGTGTTCTCGAAACTCGGCGTCTCTTCTCGCACCGCCGCCGTCTCGGCGGCTCGAGCCCTCGGCATCCTGCGCTGATCCTCCACGCGGGTGCGCGGGCCTTTACGATGGCCCCATGATCAGGGTGCGCGTCGTCGGGGTCGCCCTCGACCCCGCCCAGCAGCACGTCATCCTGCTGAAACCGATCGACGCGACTCGAGGACGCGATCGCGTGCTGCCCGTGTGGATCGGACCGCAAGAGGCGATGTCGATCCTCGTCGCGATCGAGGGCACGGGATCTCCGCGCCCCCTCGCGCACGATCTCATGACCGCGATGCTCGGCGAGCTGTCCGCGTCGGTCGACCGGGTGGAGATCACCCACCTCGACGAGGGGACCTTCCACGCGCGGGTAGTGCTGAACACCCCGGTCGGGCCCCGCACCTTCGACTCCCGCCCCTCGGATGCCATCGCCCTCGCCGCCCGCGCCGATGCGCCGATCCTCGTGGCCGATGCCGTCTTCGACGAGGCCGGAGTCCCCGACGACGCCGTGGAGCTCGACGGCGACCGGGCCGACGAGGACCGCGTGGAGGAATTCCGAAGGTTCCTCGACCACGTCGATCCCGACGATTTCCAGGGCTAGCACCGATCCCGGGTGCCCCCGCACGCTCCTAGACTCGCGGAAGGGCCGCGTGCCGCGGTCCGTGATCCACGACGAACGGGGAACCAATGCAACTCGCCATGGTCGGACTCGGACGAATGGGCGCCAACATCGTCCGCAGACTCATGAGAGACGGTCACGACTGCGTCGTGTTCGACGTGAACCAGGATGCCGTGGCCTCCCTGGTCGCGGAGGGGGCGACCGGGGCGACGAGCATCGCGGACCTCGCATCGAAGCTGCAGAAGCCCCGCGCCGTCTGGCTCATGATCCCCGCCGGTCTCACCGGAAAGGTCGTCGACGAGGTCGCCGAGGTGCTCGAGCCGGGCGACATCATCATCGATGGCGGCAACTCGAATTACCGCGACGACGTGCGCCGGGCGAAGAAGCTCGACGACAGCGGCATCCACTACGTCGACGTGGGTACCAGCGGTGGCGTGTTCGGTCTCGAGCGCGGGTACTGCCTGATGGTCGGCGGCCACGACGAGGCCGTCGCGCACCTCGAGCCCGTCCTGCGCACGATCGCGCCCGGACCGGGAGAGGTCGAGCGCACGCCCGGGCGCACCGGCGACTACACGACCGAGGAGCGCGGCTACCTGCACTGCGGCCCCTCCGGCAGCGGTCACTTCGTGAAGATGGTCCACAACGGCATCGAGTACGGCATCATGGCCGCCCTCGCCGAGGGCCTCAACGTGCTGAACAACGCCGACGCGGGGCTGCACCAGGGCGAGCACTCCGCCGAGGTCGCGCCGCTCGAAGAGCCGGAGTTCTACCAGTTCGACATCGACACCGCCCGGGTCACGGAGCTCTGGCGCCGCGGCTCGGTCATCTCGTCGTGGCTGCTCGACCTCACCGCCGCCGCCCTCGCGCAGAACCCGACCCTCGACGGCCTCGCCGGTCGCGTGTCGGACTCGGGCGAGGGGCGCTGGACGGTCAAGGCCGCCGTCGACACGGGCGTGCCCGTGCCCGTGCTGGCGGCGTCGCTGTTCGAGCGCTTCGCCTCGCGCGGCGAGGACCACTTCGCCAACCAGGTGCTCTCGGCGATGCGCCTGCAGTTCGGCGGGCACCAGGAGCTGCCCGCGGGCGACGTGCTCGAGGCCGGTCAGAAGAAGGCCGAGAGCGGCCGCAACTGACGTCGTCGACCCCGCCCTCGCCGCCGGTGATTCGCACCGTCGGCGGGGGCGTCGTCGTTCGCGTGCAGCGCTCCGGGGGAGACTAGAGGGATGAGCAGTACCGAATCGCCCGCGTCCTCCGACCGCTACGTCGTCGCCACAGACGGCGCGTGCAAGGGCAATCCTGGCCCCGCCGGCTGGGCCTGGGTCGGCGAAGACGGACACTGGGCGGCAGGGTCCATCCCCGAGGGCACCAACAACATCGGCGAGCTGCTCGGCCTGCTGTACGCCATCACCGATCACTCCGACGTGCGTGAACTTGTCGTGCAGGCCGACTCGAAGTACGCGATCGACACGTACTCGACCTGGATGGACGGCCACCGCCGTCGCGGCTGGGTCACTAGCGCGAAGAAGCCGGTCGCCAACCAGGGCATCCTCGAAGCGCTGATCGCGGCGCGCGACGCTCGGCGGGCCGCCGGGCTCCCCGACGTCGTGCTCGAGCACGTGCGCGGGCACTCGGGCCACGTGCTCAACTCGTGGGCCGACGAGCGTGCGGTGCGGGCTTCGCAGCACGCCGCCAAGGGTGAGGAGCTCATCTGGACCTCGCTGCGCGGCCTCGACAAGCTCGAGGTGTCGTCGGCGCCTCCCCGTTCCGCGGCCGACCGCAACGGACGCTAGGCGCTGAGGACCTCCGCCTCTTCGGCGGGGGTGAGTCCCGCTCGGCGGGGGCGGTCCAGTCCGCGTTCGCGCTCGTCGTCGAGCGTGCGGCGCATCGTCTCGGCGAGAGAGCGGCGACGCCCTCCGCATGCCACGAAAGCGGCGTCGCTGCGGCGCGCGAAGCCTCCCGCGTTCTCGGGCAGCCAAAGAGGCAGCGAGCGCGGCCCAGCCCAGTAGGCGACGCCCCGCGCGGTGAGGGTGTCGTCGTCGAGGGTGACAGTCTCGGTCGGCGTTCCCGGTGCGTCGTGAGCGGCCGCGTCGCGGGCCGCCGCGAGCACGGCTGCGAGGGGGAGCTCCTCGCCGACCGCGTTGACCGGACCCGTGATGCCCGTGCGGCCGGTGAGGTCGATCCACGCGGCGAGGTCGTCCACGTCGATCGCTTGGACGTGACGACCGGTCGCCTCGGGCGCGAGGACCCGCCCGCCGCGGGCGTAGCGTGCGGGCCAGTAGCCGAAGCGATCGGTGGGGTCGCCCGGCCCCACGATGAGCCCGGCCCGCGCCAGGAGCGCCTGGTCGCCGCGCCGGGCCGAGGTGATCCGTTCGGCGTGCACCTTAGCATCCGCGTACTGTCCGAGATCGGTCGGCTCCACGAGTTCCGCCGTCTCGTCGGCGAACGGCATGTCGGAGCGGGAATACACCGAGACGCTCGAGACGAGCGTCCAGTGCGCCGCCCGGTCGGCGAGGGCATCGAGGGCGGATGCCACGAGCCCCGGGTCCCACGAGAGCTCGACGACCTGGTCCCACTCGTGTCGGACTTCGTCGTAGGCGCCGGGCGCTGCCCGGTCGGCGCGGATCAGCCGGGCGCCGTGCGCCGCGTCGCCGGATTCGCCGCGGGCGAGGCACGTGACCTCGGCGCCCTGTGCGACCGCGTGCGCCGCGATGGCGCGGCCGAGCCACGCGGTTCCGCCGAGGATGAGGATGCGTCTCATGCGGGTCAGCCAACCACCCGAAGCGGGGGCGGGGCGAGGGTGTTCGCGCTCGGCGGAGGGAGCGGCGATGGCTGGCGGAGGGCGCGAACGTGCTCAGAACGGCGGCGGGTCGGGGTCGGGGTGAGGATCGGGGTCGAGCGCGAAGGCGACCCGACGTTCGGGTGGGTCGGTGGTGCGGCGCCCGAGCGGGCTCGTCCACACGATGCTGCCGTCGGATTGCGGGGCGGCCGTCCAGGGCGTCTCGGTCTTGAGGACGTGGTGACGCTTGCACAGGCACGCGAGGTTGCACAGCGTCGTCGGGCCGCCCCTCGCGTGGTCGAGATTGTGGTCGATCTCACAGCGGCGGGCGGGCTGACGGCATCCGGGAAAGCGGCAGTGCACGTCGCGGAGGCGCACGAAGCGACGCATCGCCGGAGTCGGACGGTAACGGTCGACCCCGAGGACCACGCCCGTGACCGGGTCGGTGAGCAGGCGCTCCCACCCCGGTGCTTCGGCGAAGAGGTGGCGCGCCGTATCGGCGTCGACGGGGGCGCACCCGTCGAGCATCGCGCCGCGCTCGCTCGCGCCGGCATGGCGTTTTCGGCATGAACCTTCCGCTAGCTTCTCGGCCACGGCATATGTCCCCGTCAGGGGACCCGACGAAGGGGTGGGAAAGATGACGGATATTTACACGCAGCAGATGCTCGGTCGCCCGACCGGAGCGTTCGTGGGGGCCTCGTGGGTGGCGCTGGGGCTGGGGGCCTCGGTGTACTTCATCGGCCTGTACAACGCGCACATGACGCTCGCCGAGAAGGGCTTCTACCTCTCGGTGTTCCTCCTCGGACTGTTCGCCGCCATCTCGGTGCAGAAGGCGGTGCGCGACCGCGCCGAAGACATCCCGGTCACCGGCGCCTACCTCGGCGTCGCGTGGGGAATGTTGCTCGTCGCCCTCGCCCTCATGTCCGTCGGGCTCTGGAACGCCGAACTCCTCCTGTCGGAAAAGGGGTTCTACGGCATTGGATTTGCCATGAGCCTGTTCGCCGTCGTGGCGGTGCAGAAGAACGTGCGCGACCTCGCCGCGTTCCGCAACGTCCACCCCGACACCGCGCCCGTCGAGCACACCGGCTACCCGACCATGGGGTGAGGCGTCAGCCGACCGGCGTCCCCTGGTGGAACAGGCACCGCGGTGCGGGGTCGCACCGCCAGAGGGACGACCGGCGGCTGACACGGTCCTCGAATCTCAGCAGATAGGTGAGCAGGACGGTGGTGGGTCCGAGCACCCGTGCGGCTCGCTCTTCGATGGCGGGCGAAGCGTCGGCCCCCGGTTCTTCTCGAAGTGCGGCGATGATCTCGTCCCGCGTCCATCGGCGACCGGACTGACCGATCTCCACGAAGTCGGGGTCGAGAAACCGCTCGAGCTCTCCCCCATGCACGCGCACGGCCGGGTGAAGGAGTATCTCTTCGGCGGCCCAGGCCGCGGCGATGAGGGCATCGGCATCCAGAGCCCTCCCGCGGATGACATAGGAGCGCTGGATCCCCGCGGTCTCGCGTCCCCACGTGCTCGACGCGACACGGCGCTGGTGGGCGTCGAACGCGGCCTCGTCGAGGAAGCGCTCCGATACCCGCCAGACGCCGTCGGTCTCGGTCGGGGTGACGTCGAACGAGAGGCACCCCGGCTCGGCCCGGGTGAGGGCGAGGTGCTCGTCCAGGTGGGCGCGCACGCGGTCCGCCTGATCGTCGTCAGCGCACCGCAGCTCTCCGGTGAGGGTCACCTCGGGGCCGCGCGGTACCGGCGTTGTGATCCCGCTCGCCCAGTCGCGACGCAGGACGCTGTAGGCGACGGATGCCACGGGCTCACCGCCCTCGACGGGCCAGCCGTCGCGGTAGTACGCCTCGAACACCCATCCGCAGCGTTCGAAGACCCGCCGCATCGCGACGTTGTCCTCGCGGGTCTGGCCCTCGAGGCGGATGACCGCGGGGTGCCGGGAGAAGACGAGGTCGGTGGCGATCCGGAGCGCGGCGGAACCGTGCCCGCGACCCCGGGCAGCATCGGCGAGGCGCAGATCGACCATCGCCGTGGCGTCGTCGAGATCGTCGAGACGGAGCACGCCGACGCGACCGTCCTTCTCGTCGTCTATCCAGAAGGTCTGGATGTCGTCGCCCTCCCATGCACCCGCCCGGATGGCCTCACCGACCTGCTCCGCGGTCGGACGCGTGCGCATGTGGAACGGGAACGTGTTCGCGGTGAGGAATGCCGTCAGCGCGGCCCGGTCGTCCGGCTCGGACAGGGCGGCGCGCGTCAGAGAGATACCCACCCGCCCACCGTAGACACGAACGCCCGGCGGAGTCATATCGCGGCGTGGGTACGCTGGAAACGCCGATCTCGTCCGCCTTCGCTGACGGCGTCGGGTCCCTCCGCGCTTTCCGCCCCTTCGAAGGAGCATCCCATCGCCGCTTCGCCCTCCCCGACGAGGATCCGCGCCCTCCGCACCGCTTCGCTCACGACCGCCGGTGTCGGCGCCGCGATCACCATGGGCGCCCTGGGGCCGTGGTTCACCCCCGTCATCCTCCTCGTCGCGACGGCGGGAGCGTTGCTGGTGATCTGGCGTACCTCCGCGGGTGTCATCGGCGCCCGCGCGATCGTGCCGGTGCTGGCTGTCGTCGTCGTGCTGACGATCGCGGCGCTGCTCGGGCTCATCGGCATCCTGCCCTCCGCGTGGGTGTGGGCTGCTCTCGGCGCGTACGCGGTGGCGTGGGGCGAGTACCTCGTGTCGCAGACGATCGCCCGCTCGCACGGGCTGACGGGCTACCGGTGATCCCGGTCGCGCGCGTCACGGTCACCGACACCGCGCGCTGACGAGCCCGGCCTGGGAGTGCCGGTGCGGTTCACCTCATCGCAGCTCGAGGCACACGAGCCCCGGTCGCTCATCCCACGGCGGGACGATCCCGAAGCCCGCGGTGCGGTACATCCGCAGGGCGGGCTCGCGCCACTCCCACACCGAGAGGTGCACCGGCCGCGTCGCTCCGCGTAGCGCGGCCGTGAGCAGCGCCGACCCGACCCCGTGTCCGCGGGCGCCGGGGGTCACCCAGAACCGGGAGATCTCGGTCACGCCTCCGGAGGATCCGACCGCCAGCACTCCGCAGTCGACACCGTCGACCGCGGCGACCAGCACGCGGCGGTCGGCGAAGACGGTAGCGGGGTCGTCGATCTCACGGATGTAACGGGCGGGCATCGCGGCGCGCGGATCGACGAGTCCGTGCTCCGCCTTCTCGGCCTCGGTCCGTCGCAGATAGTCGCCGACGAGCGCGGAGACCGATCCTGCGTCGTGGGGGAAGCTTGCGGTGCGGATGACGACGCTCACCCGCCTACCGTACGAGCCGCCGGCGGTGTCCCACGCGCGACGACGACGGTCGCGTCTCCCCGAAACGCCGAACGGACCCGGATGCCGAGGTGATCGGCATCCGGGTCCGTTCGAGGTTCGCTCAGACCGTCGCGAGCGTCGACTGCCAGCCGAGGGCGGGAGCGACGTGCTTCGCGAAGTTCTCGACCAGGCGCAGGTTGAACTCCACACCCATCTGCGAGGGGATCGTGAGCATGAGCGTGTCGGCACTCATCACCGCGGCGTCGTTCTGCAGCTGCTCGACGAGCTTGTCGGGGGTGGCCGCGTACGTTTTGCCGAAGGTCGAGCGCATGCCGTCGATCACGCCGATCTGGTCGCTGCCGGCTGAGCCGCCGAAGTACATCTCGTCCTCGGCCGTCACGATCGGGAAGATGCTGCGGCTCACCGAGGTGCGCGGTTCGCCCTCGTGACCCGCCTCGCGCCACGCGGCGCGGAAGGCGTCGAGCTGCTGGGCCTGCAGGAGGTCGAACGGCGTTCCGTCGGCCTCGGTGAGCAGGGTCGACGACATGAGGTTCACGCCGAGGCGTCCGGCCCATTCGGCAGTCGCCGTGGTGCCCGCGCCCCACCAGATGCGCGTGCGCAGGCCCGGGGAGTGCGGCTCGATGCGCTGAAGACCGGTGCCTCCACCGAAGGGGCTCAGGGGGTCGCGCTCGGCGAGCCCCTCGCCGTCGATCGCGCGCAGGAACAGGTCGAAGTGCTCGCGGGCGATGTCGCCGCCGCGCGGATCTTCGGAGCCGGTGTATCCGAACGCCTCGTAGCCACGGACGACCGTCTCGGGTGACCCACGGCTCACGCCGAGGGCGAGTCGGTTGCCGCTGATGAGGTCGACGGATGCCGCCTCTTCGGCGAGCATGAGCGGGTTCTCGTACCGCATGTCGATGACGCCGGTGCCGACCTCGATGCGCGAGGTACGGGCGGCGATGGCGGCGAGCAGAGGCATGGGGGCCGCCTGCTGGCGAGCGAAGTGGTGCACGCGGAACGAGACGCCGTTGACCCCGAGGTCGTCCATGCCCTGGGCGAGGTCGATCGCCTGGAGCATCGAGTCGCCGGCGGTGAGCTGGCGGCCGCCGCCGAGGGGGCCGTAGTGGCCGAAGGAGAGTGTGCCGAAGGAGCGCATACCGGGTGCAACGCGACAGAGCGCGATCTATTCCCACGCATACACCGCGCACGACCCCGGACGCCGTGCAGGTGTGGAACCATTCAGGACATGGACGATGACGTGCGCGAGGAGCTGCGACTGCTCCGCGCGAGAGCGTACGGTCCCCACGCCGACATCGCCGACGACGCGACCGCCGTCGCGCGGCTGCGCGAGCTCGAGGATCTCGAACGGCAGGATCGCCTGCCACCCGCGCCGCGCGTGCCGTTGACCTCCGCGGGCTCACGGGCCGCTCTCGTCGCCCCCGACGACGATGAGGACGGCGACGACGAGGACGAAGACGGCGACGACGGCGAGCGCGATCGCCCCGCCCTCGTGGGATCGAAACGGCGGCTCTGGATCTGGGCGGCCTCTCTCGCGGTGGTCGCCGCCCTCGCCAGCGCCGCGACGGCGGCGAGCCTCACGGTCGTCCCCGTGACCGCCGCGGCGGGCGCTCCGCAGGTCGACACCCTCGTGCCCGCTCCCGACGCCGCGGTCCCCCCGGTCTTCGGCCAGCGCACCGGCGCGGAGCGCGCCTACGAGAACTACTACGGCGTCGCCGCCTTCACGGGCCGGGCTCCCACCGACGCAACCGACAACCGCAACCCCTGCCTCTACCTGCTCGACGCCGACGAGGTGGGTGCGGACGACACCCGCGGATTCCGCGGCAACTTCGTCTACGGAGGGTGCGGAGCCGGCGTCTTCCCGGCGACCGTGCAGTTCGTCGTCGCCGACGGCATGCCCGACGCGTTCGTGCAGCGGTTCCCGATCGGCACGAGCATGCAGTTCGTGTTCGACGGCGAGAACGTCGGCGTCTTCAGCGACCGCGGCTGACGCGCCCCCGGCTGACGCGCCCCGACGACGACGCCCGCCTCGCCGGCGGGAGGTTCGGCCCCGTCCGCGGGTTCGGGGGCTCCCCGCGGATGAGAGGCTGGGGGAGTGACCCCCCTCCTCGAGCACGTTCCCGTCGGCGCTGATCCGGATGCCGCGTACCTGGGCTTCGTCGAGTGGGCGAACTCCCGCGGCCTCACGCTCTACCCCGCGCAGGACGAGGCGGTCATCGAGATCGTCTCGGGTGCGAACGTGATCCTGTCGACCCCGACCGGCACGGGCAAGTCGCTCGTCGCGGTGGCCGCGCACGCGGCATCCCTCTCCCGGGGTGGACGCACGTACTACACCGCACCGATCAAGGCGCTGGTGAGCGAGAAGTTCTTCGCCCTCGTCGACATCTTCGGCGCCGAGAACGTCGGTATGGTCACGGGCGATTCGTCGGTCAACTCCGACGCCCCGATCATCTGCTGCACCGCCGAGATCCTCGCGAACCTCGCCCTGCGGCAAGGCGCCGACGCGAACGTGGACCAGGTCGTCATGGACGAGTTCCACTACTACGGCGAGGCCGACCGCGGCTGGGCCTGGCAGGTGCCGCTGCTGCTGCTCACGCGCGCGCAGTTCATCCTCATGTCGGCGACCCTGGGGGATGTCACCGACATCGCCGACGACCTCTCGCGTCGCACCGGTCGGCCCACCGCGCGGGTGACCGGCGTCGAGCGCCCCGTGCCGCTGCACTTCGAGTACGCGCGCACCCCCGTGCACGAGACGGTGCAGGAGTTGCTCGACACGAAGCAGGCGCCGATCTACGTCGTGCACTTCTCGCAGGCCGCGGCCATGGAGCGCGCTCAGGCGCTGTCGTCGATCCGCATCATCGGCCGCGAGCAGCGCGACGAGATCGCCGAGGCGATCGGCGGCTTCCGCTTCACGACCGGCTTCGGCAAGACGCTGTCGCGCTACGTGCGTGCGGGCATCGGCGTGCACCACGCCGGCATGTTGCCGAGGTATCGCAGGCTCGTGGAGACCCTTGCACAGCGGGGGCTGCTGCGTGTCATCTGCGGCACCGACACCCTGGGCGTCGGCATCAACGTGCCGATCCGCACCGTGCTCATGACGGCGCTCACCAAGTACGACGGCACCCGCATGCGCCAGCTCTCGGCGCGCGAGTTCCATCAGATCGCGGGGCGCGCGGGCCGGGCCGGCTACGACACCGCCGGAACCGTCGTCGTCATGGCACCCGACCACGAGATCGAGAACGCCGCGCAGATCCTCAAGGCCGGCGACGACCTCAAGAAGCAGAAGAAGATCGTGCGCAAAAAGGCGCCGCAGGGCTTCGTCAACTGGACCGAGCAGAGCTACGACCGCCTCGTCGCGGCCGAGCCCGAACCGCTGCAGCCGCAGATGAAGCTGAGCGCCGCGATGCTCATCAACGTCATCGCCCGCGGGGGCGACGTCTTCGGCAACGTCCGCTCGCTCGTCTTCGACAACCACGAGCCGCGCGCCCGCCAGTACGAGCTCGCGCGCCGGGCGATCGCGATCTTCCGCACCCTGGTTCAGGCCGGCGTGGTCGAGGTCGTCCCGCCCTCGCGTGAGGGGTCAGGAAGTGTCGCTTCGGAGGGGGCTCAGGCGACAGATCGTGACCCCTCACGCATTCGGCTCACCGTCGACCTGCAGCCGAACTTCGCGCTCAATCAGCCGCTGTCGCCGTTCGCGCTCGCCGCGATCGAGATGCTCGACCCCGAGGTCGAGCTCGGGAGGGGGCCGGATGCCGTGCCCCCGGCGTCCTCGGTCGGCACCGGGCACTACGCGCTCGACGTCGTCAGCGTCATCGAGTCGACCCTCGACGACCCGCGCCCGATCCTGTCGCAGCAGCAGTTCCGCGCGCGCGGCGAAGCCGTCGCGGCGATGAAGCGCGACGGCATCGAGTACGACGAGCGCATGGAGCTGCTCGAAGAGATCACCTGGCCGAAGCCCCTCGACGAGCTGCTCGCGCAGGCGTACGAGGTGTTCGCCTCGAGCCAGCCGTGGATCCGTGACTTCGAGCTGTCGCCGAAGTCGGTCGTGCGCGACATGTACGAGCGCGCCTGCTCTTTCGGCGAGTACGTCTCGCTGTACCAGCTCGCGCGCAGCGAGGGCCTCGTGCTGCGCTACCTCAGCGACGCGTTCCGCGCGATCCGCCAGACGGTTCCGGTCGACGCGCAGACCCCCGACCTGCTCGATCTCATCGCGTGGCTCGGCGAGGTCGTGCGTCAGGTCGACTCGAGTCTCGTCGACGAGTGGGAGCAGCTGATCAACCCGGCCGACGATCCCACGGCTCCGGTGGTTCCGCCCGCTCCGCCGTCGATCCTCACCAACCGGCGCGCGTTCGGCGTGCTCGTGCGCAACGAGATGTTCCGCCGCGTGCAGCTGGCCGCTCTCCAGCGCGACGACGAGCTCGTCGAACTCGATCCCGACATCGACTGGCCCGCATCCCTCGACGCCTACTTCGACGAGCACGACGAGATCGGCACCGGGGGAGCGGCGCGCTCCTCGGCCCTCGTCGTCATCGACGAGTCGTCGGCCTCTGACGGCGTCTGGCGCGTCGAGCAGATCATCGACGACCCCGCCGGCGACCACGACTGGCGCATCCGCGCCGAGGTCGACCTCGCCGCCTCCGAGGAGCAGGGCACGGCGATCGTGCGCGTCACCGAGGTGCTGCGGCTCTGACGCCCTGGCCGCCCCTGTCGGAACCGGGGGCCCGCGAACGACGGATGCCGAGGCCCTGAGGCCCCGGCATCCGGTGTCTTCGTCGCGTCGTCAGGAGGTGCGGGCGACGCGGTTCTCGGCACTGACCATCCACGACAGCTGCTCGAGGCGCTCGAGCACGCCGTGCAGGATGTCGGCGCTCGTGGGGTCTTCGTCGTCGACGTCGTCGTGCACGTCGCGCACCGTGCCGACGGTGACGTCGAGGCGCTCGGTGATGAGGTCGATGACCTCGGCGGTGTCGACCTCGCCCTGGGGGAACTCGGGCAGTGTCGTGGTCTCGGCGACGGTGTCGCTGCGGCCGTCGGGCAGAGCGTGCAGGGCACGCATGCGCTCGGCGATCTCGTCGCCGAATTCACGGGCGGCGTCGATGATCTCGTCGAGCTGCAGGTGGGTGTCGCGGAAGTTCTTGCCGACGACGTTCCAGTGGGCCTGCTTGCCCTGGATCGACAGCTCGATGAGGTCGACCAGCACGGCCTGGAGCGCGTCGGTCAGCTTCTCCGACGCCTGGAAGCCCTGTTCGGCGTTCTGCTCGTCGGTGGTCTCGGGACCGCTGCCTCCGCGCGCGGGGCGGCGACGGTTCTTGGTGGGGGCGTCCTTGGTGGTGGTGGACATGCGCGTTCCTTTCGCTGGCGGTCGATAGAGACGTTAGGCGCGGCATCAGAGGGGCGTCGGGGGGTTGCGAGGTCTGCGGAGGCGCGGTAACCGGGTGAATCACCGTCACCGAAAGTGGGTGATTCGCCGTTCTGGCGGGTGTTCGTTGGGCGGGGCCATCAGGTTCGGAGAGGGAACGTTCAGTTGCGTTCCGTCGAGAGGATCCGATGCGCTCCGTTACTCCTTTTCGTTCGCTGTCCGCCGTGACCGCTCTGCTGGTCGCCTTGGCTGTGGGGCCGGTGGTGGCGACGGCGATGCCGTCGCCGGCTCACGCGTCCGCGTCGGCGGATGCTGATCGCGACACCATCCCCGACGCTGTCGAGCGTGTGGTGTGCGGGTCGGCGACATGCGCCACGGGGGTCAAGGACCGCGATGGTGACGGGATCCCGGATGCCACTGAGGTTCCGGCCTGCGGTGACACCACGTGCGCCTCGCCGACTTCCGACAGAGACGACGACGGCATCCCCGACTACGCGGAGCGGCTCGTCTGCGGCTCCGACACCTGCTCGAACGCCAGGGAGGACGCCGACGGCGATCGGATCGGGGACTGGGTCGAGATCGTCATCTGCGGCACGCGCACGTGCGCTGACGGGACGGAGGATTACGACGCCAACGGTGTCTCGGATGCCGCAGAGCTGGCCGCCTGTGTGAAGAGCGTGAACGATCTCGCCGTGACGGGCGGCGTCGTGGCGCTGTGGGTCGCCGTCGCCGCGGCGCTTGCTCTGGCTGTGGGGGTCGCGCTGCGCACGCGTCGCCGCCGGGCGGGCACGGGGACGAGCGCGTGATCCGTCGCGCTGTAGCGGCCGTCGTCACGGCTACGGTGGTCTTCGGTGGCGGCGCGGTGGCCGAGCCGCCCGCCACCGCGGCGGAGCTCGCGGCCGTGGCCCGGGCTGAGGTGCTGGAGCGCGTGCGTCAGGCGGCGTCGCCCGACGCAGCATCGACGGCGGGCGTGAAGGAGCCGCATTCGGAGACGCCGGCGCCGGCGGGTTCGGCCACTCTGGACCCCGGTGCCGCGTCCACCCTCCGTGTCGACCAGCTCGGTGTGAGCGCGGTCTTCTCCGGCCACGACGTCGACCGCCGCGTCACGCTCGAAGCCCGCCAACCCGCCGACGAGGCGATGGCGTTGCGCACCGCGGCGGCTGAGACGGCCGGCGCCGTCGTGTCGGATGTGGTCGAGATCACGGCGACGGATGCCGGTGGTGAGCGGCTCACCTCGTTCCCTGCGGAGTTGCGCGAGGTGCCTGACGATGAGTCTGCAGACGGACCCCCGGTGTACAACGTCACCCCCGGTATCTCGCTGACGCTCGCGGTCGATGCGGCCCGGGTCGCCGAGGCGGCGGTTGATCCCGCGACGCTGCAGATCTACACCCGTTCCGACCCGGGTGAGCCGTGGTCACTGTTGCCGTCGTACTTCGACGCCGAGACGGGCACGGTGCGGGGCGAGTCGGATCACCTGTCCCAGTTCGTGGTGATCGGCATCCCGTTCGTTCCCGCTCCCGGTCCGCGGATCGTGCTGGACCCCGACAACGACGAGGGGTCGGTGCAGACGCCCGCGCCGGCGTCGGAGTTCCCGTACAACTGGGATCTCGTCGACCGCCTGCGCGGGATGCTCGAGGACCGGTGCCTCGCTCGGGTGACCGTGACGCGACCCGCGGGCGTGCGTTATGTCTCGCGCGACACCCGGGCACGGGTGGCCGAGGCGGCGAAGCCCGACGCGACCGTGGGCGTCGGTTTCAACACGTTCCGCGGCTTCGCGTGGGGCACCGAGCGGGAGGGCGGGACGCTGGCGTTCTCGCGGGGACGCGGCGGCGACAACGCTCTGGCGCAGTCGTTCGTCGACCAGATGCCCGCATACACCGGGCGTCCGGCCAAGCGGGCGGCATCCACTCGGAACTTCCCTTTCGCGGAGTACGCGAACCTGCCGGGCGCGTACGCGCACGTCGAGGCGCTGTACCTCGACCACAACTTCGACCGGCCGGTGATCGATCACGGGTTCGGCAGCATCGTCGACGGGGCGTTCCGCTCTCTCGGCGGTTACCTCGAAACGCAGGGGTTCGACTGCTCCGACCCGGCGACCGGGGGGTGGCCCTCTCCTCCCTCGCAGGCGGAGCTCGCCCGCTGGCGGAACCTCGGCTATCAGAATCACCAGATCTACGGCGCCGACCCGGTGTCGTTTTCGACCGGGAACCTGGTGGAGTCGTTCCCGTTGTTCGCGCTCAGCGGGCCGGGTGCGCAGGCGATCGAGGCGACCCTCGTCTACAACGCGCAGGACGGTCGCCTTTCGCGGGTGGGGGCGGGGTGGTCGTTCAGCCTCGGCGCACGGGCGCAGCGCTTCTCCGACGGGTCCGTGCTGACCGTGCGCGGCGACGGCGCGTCGGACGTTTTCACCCCGGACGGGGCGGGCGGTTACACCTCGGTCGACGATCCCGACCTGACCCTCGTCGAGGCGGGGGCGGGGCGTCTGCGCCTCGCCGACCGTGAGGGGGCGTCGTGGGTGTTCGATGCGGCCGACATCGAGGGCATCGGAGAACTCGTCAGTCACACCGACGCGTCCGGCGCCACGACCACCCTCACCTACGGCGCCGCCGACCCGAACGTGCACCAGTTCGTGCCCCTGACTTCGGTGACCGATGCCGCGGGGCAGACGGTGACGCTGGAGAGCGATGGCGTCGGGCGCGTCACGGCGTTCCGCCTTCCGGACGGGCGCATGTGGCACCTCGCGTACGACGGTGCGGGGGATCTCGTCTCGATCACCGACGCGACCGGCGGCACCCGCTCGTTCACGTACGACGCGGCGCATCGCATGCTCACCGCCACCGATCAGGCCGGTTCGACGTACCTCGTCAACGTGTACGACGACCAGGGCCGGGTGGTCTCTCAGCGCGACGCGGAGGGCACCGAGCGGCGCTTCGTCTACGAGGCGGGCCGCACCGTCTACACCGACAACGAGGGCCGGCGGAGCGTCTTCGGCTTCGACTACCGGTACCGCATCACCAGCGTCGAGAACCCGGCCGGGCAGGTCGCGCGGTGGGAGTTCGACGCGCGCGGGGACGTCACCGCGCACACCGACGAGGCCGGACGCACCACGCGGTACGTCTACGACGCGGCGGGGAATCTGACGAGCGAGACGGATGCCGCGGGCCACGAGACCCGGTACACCTCGACCCCGTCGGGTCAGGTGGCATCCCGAACCGACGCGCTCGGACGCACATGGGCGTACACCTACGACGCGCGTGGCCTCGTCACGGGCGAGGACCGGCCCGATGGGACGACGACGCGGTACGAGTACACCCCGGGCGGCGACCTCTCCGCGGCGATCGCACCGTCGGGGGCGAGGACCCGGTACGAGTACGACGCCTGCGGCAACCTCACCACGCTCATCGATCCGCTGGGGCAGCGCACCGCGTACGCCTACGACGCGAGCAACAGGCTGACAGCCGTGACCGATCCGCTCGGCGCTGTCACCACGTGGGAGTGGGATGCGGGCGACCGGATTGTCGCGACCGTCGACCCGACGGGCGCGCGCACCACGTTCACCTACGACCGGAACGACAACCTGACCTCGGCGACGGATGCCACCGGTGCCGTGACCCGGTACGAGTGGGACGCCCTGCTGCGCATGGTGATAACCATCGCTCCCGACGGCGGCGAGACCCGGTACGCGTACGACCGCGAGGACAACCTCGTCTCGTCGACCGACCCCGAGGGCGCGACGACACACCTGCTGCTGGATACGGCGTACCGCGAGACCGGCGTCGTCGACCCGAACGGCGGCCGCTGGGAGCAGGAGGTCGATGCCACCGGCATCCCGACCGCCGTCACCGATGCCGCCGGGGCGGTGACCTCTCTTGCCCTCGATGAGCTCGGACGGACGGTGAAGACCACCGATCCGACCGGTGTCTCGACGAGTGTCACCTACGACGAGGTCGGACGGGTGGCGACCGAGACCGACGCCGCCGGCGGGGTGACGGCCTACGCGTACGACGCACTGGATCGGGTGACGAAGGTCACCGACCCCGCCGGATATGCCAGCGAGTTCGTCTACGACGTCGACGGCAACCTCGTCGGCACGATCGACCGCCTCGGCAACCCGACGCTGTTCGAAGTCGACGCGGCGGGCCAGGTCCTCGCGATGACGGATGCCGCGGGCTCCGTCGAACGCTACGAGTACGACGCCGCGGGTCAGATCACGGCGGTCATCGACGCCGACGGCGGGCGGACGATGTTCACGTATGACGCGGGCGGTCGCACGACCAGCGTCACCGACCCGTTCGGGGCCGTGACACGGACCACTTACGACGCGGTGGGTCGGGTCGTCGTCGAGACCGATCCGCTGGGGGCCGAGACCCGCGTCGAATACGACTCCGTCGGTCGGGTGGTGCGCACCGTCGATGCGCTCGGTGCTGAGCAGAGGTTCGCCTACGACCGCGTCGGCCGCCGCACGAGCGCGACGAACGCGAACGGCGTCACGACCACATACGCGTACGACGCGGTCGGCAACCTGACGACCGTTACCGAAGCCGCGGATGCCGCAGCTCCCGCCGACAGCGACACCAATGTCACGACCACATACACCTACAGCGCCACCGGCCTCTTGACCGGGATGACGGGACCGACCGGCGCCACGACGGGGTGGGAGTACGACGCGGCCGGTCGTCCCGTCGTCGAGAGGGGGCCCGCGGGCGAGAGGACCGAAACGGCGTACGACGCCGCCGGGCGGGTGCAGCGGGAGTCGAACGGGGTCGGTCTGATCGCCGCGTACCGCTACGACGCGCGCGGCGAAATCGCCACTCTCACCCGCACTGACGGGGATGTCACGTTCGAATACGACGCTGAGCAGCGGCGCATCGCGATGACCGACCCCACCGGGGTGACCGGGTGGATCTACGACGAGGTCGGCCGCATGCGCGAGCAGCTCGACTCCAACGGGCAGAAGCTCACGCACGAGTACACCGCCACCGGTCTTACCGCGGCCACGACCCTGCCCGACGGCACGGTCACGCGGTTCGCGTACGACGCTGCGGGGCGCGCGACGACGCAGACCACTCCTTACGGTGAGGTCCACTACTCCTACGACGCGGTCGGCCGGCGTACGGGAATCGAGCGGCCGAACGGCGTGTCGACGTCGGTCGCGTACGACGCGATCGGAGACGTCACCCGTGTCGCCCACACCACCCCCCTGCCCACCGAGGGGAAGACCGCGGCTGTGGCGAGCACCGTCTCGGCGTTGCGGACACAGGTCGACGGATGCCGCAACATCGACGACTATCTCGGCTCTCGGACGCTGCCGGTCGCGGGGGCGGCGAAGAAGGAGTGCGTCAAGACCGCGGCCTACCTGGACCGGCGGACCCTGCCCGCGCCGGCACCCGCAGCGCCCGCGGGTGCGTCGCTGAGTTACGACTACACCTGGAACCCCGACGGGTCCGTCGCCACCAAAGCACGCACGATCACCGCCCCCGATGGGGCGGCGGACGCGGCCTCGCAGTCGTACGGGTACGACGACCTCGCCCGCCTCATCGAATCCGAAACGAACTCAGGGGAGACCACCCGATACGGGTACGACGCGGCCGGCAACCGCACCAGCGCCACCAGCGAGCGCCGCACCGTCACCTCCACCCTCGATGCCGCCGGACGGGTGACCTCCACCTCCGACGGGGCGCGCTACGAGTACGACGCTGCCGGTTCGCGCTCCTCGGCAACCGTGGGTGGAGAGCGGACCACCTACACCCACGACCCCGCCGGACGACTTACCGGCACCGCGGGCGAGGGGCGGAAGACGTCCTACGTCTACGACGGTCTCGACCGGCGCGTCCGCTCGAGCGACACCGAAGCGTTCGGAACCGACCGCGCGACCAGCGCGTGGGACGGGCTCCTTCCCATGGCGGGTGGTAGCTCCCGTCACAGGGCGTCCAGCGTTCTCCGAGATGCGGGTGGGGACGCGCTGGTGCAGTCCGGTCCCACGGGGGTGTCTTGGCTCCTGGGCGATGCCCGTGATGTCACCGCCACCGCCACCAACGGAGGAATGCTCGACGACCTCGTCGCCTACGGCGACTTCGGGAACACGTCCTACGCCACCACCGGGTGGAAGGGTGCCGTCGGCTACGACGGGCAACCGAGTGATGCCACCCTCGGGACGAGCGACTACTACGCCAGAAACTACGACCCCTCCCTCGGGTCCTGGCTGCAAGCCGACACCTGGCGCGGCCAGCAAGACGACCCGCAATCCCTCAACCGATACGCCTACGTCGAGAACTCGCCCGTCACCTACGCAGACGCGTTCGGGTTCGTGCACATGCGCGTAAGCGAGGGCACCCGGTCAGTCCGTCCCGCGGCGGTCGCCGGTCAGGCGCGAAGGAACAACGTGGGCTTCCTCAACCTGGCGAACCGGCGAAACTCGTCGGTCGGGAGCTTCTCAATCCCAGCGCTCGCGTCTCTTCAAAAGGCATCGCGCGGGCCCGGCGTGAAGTCGACGGTTCGAAAGCCCGCATCACGCTCAGCACAGACGACCGCACTTCGCCACGTCGCAACCACGACAGGGTGCACCGCTTCGGACTGGTCGTGTCGCAACGGGTGCGTCTTCTCCTACACAACGTGCAACACGAAGCCCAGCCCCGCCGTCAGAGCTACGCCGCCGCCAACCATCGCTTGCGGCAGAGACATGAAGGTGGGCACGAGCCCGGGCCAGGTCGCCATCAACGAGGCATGCGGACGCGCATACGCCGAAGCGAACATCCGCAAACAAGACCAGTGGGTCCAAAATCTCTGGGACTGGACTCAAGGCGTTGACCGAGCCATCAGACCAGCGGTCCCATTGATCTCAGCAGGGACGGCCGCCGCGCGAGGTGCCGCTCGAGCGCCCGACGTTGTTGTGCCGCCGAAGGTTCCGCTGGTATCGCGAGAGACCCTGCTGGAGACCTGGAGCAAGCTCGATGCCGGCAAGCAACCAAACGTGCGGCAAGTTTCCACAGAGGATGAGCTGTTGAGAATTTATGAAAACTGGACTGCTGGCGCGTCACCCGTTGCGAACCCGGGGAATGGCGGCAGCGCTTTTCTGCTCGCCGACGGCACGCGCATCGGTTGGCGCCCTACCTCCAAGTCGGTCGGCCCCACCATCGACATAAAAATTGCGGGAGAGGGTAAGCAGTTGAAGATTCACATAGGCGGGTAAGTCTAGGACGGTGATCGCGTTCTTCCAGACGCCCCTACTTCGCAAGATGGCGCAACTTAAAACTGAGACGAGCTGAGCGATGATTGGAGCAAAAGAGCATGGCCGAGAGACTGCGCTACTTAGGCGGCAGTGAAATGATGTTCCCGCGCGGAGATTATCGTTGGGTCGATGTGCGGAGGTTTGAGGTGGTTGAGCCGGCAGCTGCTGTTGAGGTGTTGGCCAGCCTTGTCGCAAGCCCCTGGTACGACCACGGATATGACGTCCCTAGATCGGACGCCGCTGATCCTGGTGGGCGAATTCATGGGCCTTACAAACTAGACGCGATACGCGCCTCCAAATTCAATCCGATCGATAGGGACCGGGTTTTGACACGGCTAAGAATGTGGGCGGATTTGCATGGGCCGCAGCCGGAGTCGTTCTCGTCAGACTTGGAAGCGTTCGTTGAGAGCGTCGTTCCCGTTGGCTTCGATGTATGGGAGCTTCCTTTGCTAAACACGTTGGCGAGACGTGAGTGGGGGGACGTGGTCGGGGTTGACGGGTTCCATGAGTTCGTTGCTATTTCCCCCGGCCGGAATCTCTTGAATCTTGTCGTCGCCGCGGACGACTGATTGCAGCGAGGTGCTCACATCGCCAGCGGTCAACTGTGTCCCCCTCGACATAGAGAGTCTTACGGAGCGGCGGGTGGCACGTCGACGCCGACTGCAATCATTTCGAATAATGGGCGGGTGGGGTGCGGTTCGTTTGGGGTCTATTACATAGGAGCCGCGGGAGTTTCGCAGGCACTCACCGGGAACGCCGGACGTCTGAATTATTTCGAACTCGAAGCTGGATTGAAGGAGGGGAACTATGACCAAATTTGTCGAAAGAAACGAAATGCTTCGTAATGGGATGCGCGTGTTGGCGTCGCTCGTTGCAATTGCCAGTCTGGGAAGTATTCTAACCTCTTGTCTATGGAGCTCGAACAATGCTTTCCCAATTTTTGCGACAGAGGGTAGAGGCGGACTGGAGTTTGTGTGGTGCGGGTCTGAAATTGGGCCTTACAGATATATTTCAGTCCACCATCGCAGCAGTTTGTCGGAGGACGGGGAAGATGAGGTGGTGTCCGCTTACGGAAGTTTTTCTCTGCACAATCGTGAAGCCTTTTCCCTTCGAACGGGTCCAAGTGGGCTGGATTTTCAAGGCAAAGAATTCGAGATGGGCGACGGCAGTCTAATTTTTATCTACTTCGGAGATTCCGCAAGCGAGTTGACGGGGCCGAACCCACAGTTCACAGTGTCATCCAAGGCGCAGATATCGAACGGAAACTGGCTGTCTCCCACTGGTGTTGTGACACAGGCACCTTGCTCGTGACCTTGAGCGGACCCTTTGCGCCCCTCAATGAGACTTTGGTGTGGACAGTGGGGCCGGTTGGGGTGCGGTTCGATCCGAAATTTAGAACAGATGTGGGTGTTGAGGAATTCATGGATAACTTTAAGAAGTAGTTAGCCCGAGAAGAAGCAAACAGTTGGGATGGTTGGAGTGTTGACTTCACGTCGAAATCGGGGCAGCTTGTGAAAATCGGATTGCCGGGAGAGTGACCATGGATGATCAAGTGATCTTCGCCCACAGCCAGGATGAATTTGACGCCATGCGCGCTCGGATGACAGACCTATGTGACGTGAACTCGGTGCTGCCTGCTTGGCCCTTTCGTGGCGGCGGGTACGCCTATACATACGACTTCTTGACGATTCTGTCACGAGGATTTGGGTCAGTTTTGCAGTATATTGCGTCAGAGTGTGGAGATGGCGGAATAGAGATAATGGGTTGGGGGCGCGGCGAGGCGCTCGACTACTTCGGCGTTTACCCCGCTTTCGCCATTGGCGCAGAGAGCATCAAACGATCGTATGAATTGGCGCTGAGCGCCGATCGAGTGAATCCTCTCAATAGATATAACGTTCCGGAGGATATGTTCGAAGGCATCGTTATCGTCGGCGACTCGGAGTCGTGGTGCCTCTATGGCGACCGCGATTGGGACGTAGTGCTCATCTGGTCGAGGTTCCCGCTTGACCTCGAACCTCAGGTCCACAAGCCGATGACTTTCGAGGACTTTCTTAGCCCGCTTCGCCCGAGCGGCCCTGGCAACGATCATTCAATCTGGCGGCAACTGTATTCGAACGTGCGCGCGAACTCCTGGAACGCTTGAGGTGACATTCACATGGGGCGAACGGGAACTGGACGGCGGGCGAGACAAGCTGGTTTCACTGCAGAGGACCTGACCGACGGGGATTCCCGGAATTACGACAGAGACCCCTCGTGAAGCGACACGTATTCGAGTAGGCGACCGCATACCCACGTAGGCCGCCATCAGTAGAACTGACCTGCAATTCAGGCGGACAGGAGTGGACAAATATGTTGGTGAGATGCACCAGCACTTCTCGTGTGTTACTTCCGACTTGGCGTGAACTCGCACCGTATGACCAAACCACTTTCCCGGTAACCGAGGGTCGGTCCTACTCGGTGCTTGGAATGCAGTCCACCACGGACTCTGTAGAGTATCTCATCCACACGGACACCTTTTACCCTAGCTTTGTTCCAGCAGTTCAGTTTTCGGTAGAGAACCCCCGGATACCTGAGTGGTGGGTATATCGATCCCTGGGCTACCCCTCGGAAAATTTATACTGGATGCCCATCGCGGAGTGGGGCTATCCAGAAATGGTATTAGAGGACGGGCACTGGGAAGCTGTAATTGACCGAGATCCTCGAGCGCTCGCAATTTACACAGAATATCTCAACGCGTCTCGAAGGTTCGATGGCGAGGACCTCGCGAGGGAGGAGTGATTCGACTCGCCGCGAGCGCCCGACGGTCGCTCCACCCTCCGCACATACGACGGAGAGAGGTCAGAGGTGAAAGACGCATCACGATCGGCAGCAGGTCCATCAGCGGCGGCACTCAGAGCTCAACTACGCTCCGGCTTTCCCTCCGAGCTCGGAGAAGAAGTCGAGGCGACGGCGCGGAGGATGACCGTCAGCATGAGCTATGGCATCCATGTCGACAACAGGCCCGGCCCAGTGCTTATCGACGGTGAGAAACTTCTGCTGCCCAAAAGACACGGCTTCATTCCGCGGCGTCGGTTTCTCGGCCTCAGTGCGAGGGGAGCGCGGGCAGAGACCCGCTCGACGATCTGCGCCGCCATCGCTTCTCACTCTACGAACGGTTTCGTGAGGCAGGCGTCCGTGGGGCCGCTCGCGAAGTCCGGCGCGCTCTGGACGATTCCGTACATCGTCGACCTGGCGTCCGACTACGTCATCGAGATTCTCGCGGAGCTGGACGCGAGTATGCACCTCGTCGACCGCGACAACCTCCGTCGCTACGTCGCCGACAATCCCGCTCATCTCGCCTTGACGGAGGCGCGGATCCACAGCTACTGGAACGAGTACTACCGCACGACATCACGGGAGCGCGCACTGGACTCGCATCCCGGGTTTCGGATCCTGCGGGCCCTCTCCGATCTCTAAAGGGGAACCGAACCACGCTCCGGACCCCGGCGCGGCGCCGACGGCGAGGCGGCGCGTTGCTCCCCTAGCCGCTCGGCATCCAATCAACAACCCCGGGGGAGCCCCGCCACGTCATTCCTAACGTGAAGACGTGCCTCTCACTCCGCCCGCTCCGTCCCGCCCGCTGCGCGACTACGCCGCGATCGGCGACGGACGCACTGTCGCCCTCATCGGGCTCGACGGGGGCGTCGACTGGCTTCCGTTGCCGAACATCCACTCACGTCCCGTGTTCGCGCGTCTCGTCGATGAGTCCGCGGGGGGCTGCATCCAGCTGGCTCCCGTCGAGGAGTACGAGGTCACCCGCCGGTACATCCCGCGCACGAACGTCCTCGAGACCACCTTCACCACGGCCTCCGGGGTCGCGACGTTGACGGACGCCATGGTGACCGGCATCGCCGGCCGACTGCCCTGGGCCGAGCTCGCGCGCCGCGTCGACGGCGTGAAGGGCGAGGTCGAATTCGCCTGGTGCGTGCAGCCGGGCACCATGCTGCGGTCGGCAGCGCCGTGGACCGAGCGCATCGACGGCTTCTCGATCATGCGCATCCGGCACGTCTCGCTCGCGGTGACGGGCCACGAGCACGGTGTGCACGGAGAGCCGGATGCCGGGAACGAGAGCATCGACGGAGGGTTCACCGCCACGAAGGGCTCGCGGCACCTGCTCGTGATCGCGGCCACCGAGGGGGAGCCCCTGCGCATCCCCGACGCGAAGAACGTCGACCGCGGCATCGACCGCACGATCGGCGGGTGGGAGATGTGGTCCGACGAGTTCTCGTACGAGGGCCCCTGGGCCGACGACGTGCAGCGCAGCGCCCTCGCCCTGAAGCTCCTGCTCTTCAGCCCCACCGGCGCGATCGCCGCCGCGGCGACGACATCGCTGCCCGAGAACCCGCGCGGCGGCAAGAATTGGGACTACCGCTACGCCTGGGTGCGCGACCTCGCCTATACCGCGCACGCGTGGGTCGGTTTCGGCCTGCGCGAGGAGACGCACGCCGCGATCTCGTGGCTGCTGCGCACGATCCGCAAGAACGGCCCCGAGGTGCAGGTCATGTACACCCTCGACGGCGACGCGGAGATCGGGCTCGAGAAGCATCAGGTGCCGGGGTGGAACGGCAACCAGCCGGTCGTCACCGGCAACCCCGCGCAGGGCCAGCTGCAGCTCGGCGTCTACGGCGACCTCATCGCCCTCTGCCGCACCTACGTCGAGGCCGGCAACCGCCTCGACATCCAGACCGGGCGACTGCTCGCCGACGTCGCCGACCGCACGTGTGATCTGTGGCGTCGCGAGGACTCCGGCATGTGGGAGCTCCCGGAGTTGCGGCACTACACCTCGTCGAAGATGGGCTGCTGGAAGGCGCTCGACGACGCGCAGTGGCTGGCAGCGGGCGGGCACATCCCCGACAACGGCGACCGCTGGCGTGCCGAGCGCGACCGCATCCACCGCTGGGTCGACGAGCGGTGCTGGTCGGAAGACCTCCAGGCGTACACCCTCGCGCCCGGCAGCGAGGATCTCGATGCCTCGGTGCTGCTGCACGCGCCCACCGGGTTCGACCGCGGTGAGCGGATGTCGAGGACGGTGGATGCCATCACCGAGCGTCTCACCACGGAGAACCACCTCGTCTACCGCTACACCGGTATGGACCAGGAGGAGCACACCTTCGTCGCGTGCGCCTTCTGGCGGGCGACCGCCCTGGCCTGCGTCGGCCGGCACGCCGAGGCCATCGAGGCGATGGACGCTCTCGTCGCCCAGGGCAACGACGTCGGGATCTACTCCGAGATGATCGCCGAGGACGACGGGGCCTTCTGGGGCAATCTGCCTCAGGCGCTCAGCCACCTCGCCCTCATCAACGCTGCGCTCGTCATCCGCGAGGTCGTCGACGACGCCGAACTCGGCGACCGCTGAACCTTCGCCGGGGCGCCTCGTCCCGGCATCCATCCCCCACGAAAGGACTCGCCATGAGCACGCAGTACACGTTCACCGATCCGTCGAAGCTGTACGCCGACATCGACCCGCAGTCGCAGGACCAGAAAGAGCCCGGCCTGGACGCCGAGCTGACGCCCAAGGCGAAGCTGGGCGAGGACACCTACGTCGGCACGGAGCGGCTGAAGGGGCGCAAGGCCCTCATCACCGGTGCCGACTCGGGCATCGGCGCGGCCACCGCGATCGCCTTCGCCCGTGAGGGCGCCTCGGTCGCCATGTCGTACCTGCCGCAGGAGAAGGAGGATGCCGATCGCATCGCCGGGATCCTCCGCGAGGCGGGCGCAACGGTCGTGCAGATCCCCGGCGACCTGCGCGAGCGCGACTACGCACGCACTTTGGTGAAGGAAGCGGTCAAGGGCCTCGGCGGCCTCGACATCGTCGTCAACAACGGCGGAAAGCAGATCTTCAACGAGGACGTTACGACCCTGACCGACGAGCAGTTCGACGATACGTTCAAGACCAACGTCTACGCGATGTTCTGGATCTGCAAAGAGGCCGTGCCGCACCTGCAGCCCGGCTCGACGATCATCAACACGACCTCGATCCAGGCCTACTCGCCGGCACCGATCCTCGTGGACTACGCCTCGACGAAGGCGACGATCAACACCTTCACGAAGGCCCTCGGCCAGCAGCTCGCGCCGAAGGGCATCCGCGTGAACGCGGTGGCACCCGGCCCCATCTGGACGCCGCTGCAGGTCACCGACGGCCAGCCCGACGAGAAGGTCGACGAGTTCGGCGAAGAGACCCCCCTCGGCCGCATGGGTCAGCCCGCCGAGCTCGCCCCGGCGTACGTGTACCTCGCCTCGGCGGAGTCCAGCTACGTCATCGGCGAGACGCTCAACGTCAACGGCGGCATGCCCACGCCGTAAGCCTCACCTGCGCGAAGGCCGTCGTCCCGATCGGGGCGGCGGCCTTCGCGGCATCCGGCATCACCGTCAGTCGGCGAGCGACTTGCGGTAGAAGATCTCGCCGTCCGCGGTCTCTTCGGAGCGGTGGTAGCCCTCGCGCTCGTACAGGCGCTGGTTGGCCTCGCTCAGCGCGCCGGTGAACAGCTCCGCCTCGGTGGCTCCGGCCTCACACCCCCGCTCCTCGACGGCGGCGAGGAGCAGGGTCCCGAGGCCCTCGCCCTGCTGATCCGGGGCGATGGCGAGGCGACCGATGAGCAACAGCTCGCCGTCGCGGCGCGCGCGCACCGCTCCGACGATGCGGTGGTCCGTGACGGCGACGCACCCCAGGTTCTCCACCAGCTCGGCGCGCAGCTCCTCGAGGGTCTGCGTGAGCGGGGGCATGTCGGGGTCGCCGTAGATGAGGGCTTCGCTCGCGAAGGCGGCGCGCTGGATCGTCAGCACCTCGCCGGCGTCGTCGGTGTCGATGGGGCGGATGGTGGGCGAGTCGGCCATCGGGATCCTTTCGGGGTTTCTCAGAGGGTGGGGTTAACTATCATGGGCAGTGCTGCCGCGTCTTTCGGGCGTTCGGCCGCCCCGCACATGAACGACTTCTTCAACGAGCGCGTCCACACCGACGACATCGCCGCCACCGACGCCTGGCTGCGTTCGCAGTACGGTCACGTCGATCTGCAGGCCGACGATGCGGCGTACTCCGAGCACTCGGTCGGCGACGGGTCCTTCGCCCTGCGGCGCCTCGAATGGCGAGCTCGGGTCGACGTCGCCCACGAGTCCGACCGGTTCTACATCTGCTCGTCCACGCCGGGGTACGCGTGGCGGATCGGGCGGGAGCAGGGGGAGTACAGCATCGACCCCGGCATCCTGCAGCCGGGCGACGACCTGATCGCCCGAGCCGACCACACCCGCGTGGACGTCGTGGCCTTCGACGCCGAGTGGCTCACTCGGACGGCGCGAACCGTGTACGGCGATGAGTCGCTGCGCGTCCGCTTCGCCGCGGCCGGTCCCGTCTCGCGGCGACTGCGCGACTACTGGCTGGCGACGCAGCAGTGGGCCCTCACGCAGATCCCCGTGATGTCGGAGCCGCTCGTGCGCGCCCACCTCGGCCGAACGCTCGCGGTGGCCGCGCTGGAGGCGTTCGCGCTCGTGGGCGACCCGCGTGAGAGACGCGCATCGGCCCTGGAGCAGGCGTCCATCTACTCGAGTGCCGCGGCGTGGATCGACGATCACGCCTCGCTGCCGGTCACGATCGACGACGCCGCGCGGGCGGCGGGGACGTCGGTGTCGGGACTGCGACGCGCCTTCGCCGCCAACGGCCAGATCTCGGCGACCCCCGAGGGCTACCTCGGGCTCGCGCGCCTCAGCGCCGCGCACGCCGACCTCGTCGAGGCCGACCCCGCGACGACCACTGTCGAGGCGACGGCCGCGCGATGGGGTTTCGCCGACGCCGCGTCGTTCGTCGCCGCGTACCGGGCGGTGTACCGCGCGGAGCCCGAGACGACGCTGCGCCGCTGAGGGCTCAGCGATCGCGATCGGTGTACTCGCCGGGGTCGTCGAGGTTCTCGCGCGACTCGTGCCCGCCGGGCTGCTCGACGTCGGTGTAGGCGCCGGCGTCGTCGGTGCGGGGCCGTGATTCGCTGCCGTCGACGTTTTCACGGTCGACGTACTCGCCGGGGAGGTCGGCGCTTCCGCGATCAGCGGTGCCGTCCGGCAGCTGCACGTCGGTGTACTCGCCCTCACCGGGACCGGTGCCGTGTCCTGAGTCGTGTCCGTTGACGTCGCGCTCGGTCATTGCCGCCTCCTGAGATCGTTGGTGACCCCGACGCTAGACCTCGCATGCCGAGCCCGCCGCGGTCTTGACACGCGGCATCCCGTCATCCGCTCTCCGTGTCAAGGCGGCTGTGCGTTCGCGCTGTCACACGGAGAGTGGAGGTATGCCAGCTCTCGCCATCATCCTCGTCATCGTGGGCCTCGTGCTCTTGTTCTTCGGCCTCTTCGTCGAAGCCGTCAAGTTCCTGCTCTGGATCGGCCTCATCATCCTGATCGTGGGGATCATCGCCGCCGTCCTGCGCTTCGTTCGACGGAAGGTCTGACCGCCGAGCGCGCGACCGTGCACCTGAGGCCCCCGACCGGTGATCGCAATCGGGCGGGGGCATCGCGCGTGCGCGTGTCAGGCGGTGAAGAGGTCGCGCGCCCGCGCGGGGCGCTCGGCGGCGACGGCGTCGAGAGCCGGGCCGATCTCGGGATACCCGAAAGCGAATCCCGCCTCCGTCAGCTTGCGGGGAACCGCCCACCGGCTCTTGAGGACGAGTTCGGGCTCGTTCCGCAGGACGGCCATCGCCGGATCGAGCATCCACCGGAAGGCGGGGAGTCCGAAGGGTGCTCGGGCGACGCGGCGAAGCTCGCGCATGAGGGTGCGGTTGTCGGTGACGCCGGGGGCGGAGAGGTTGACGGGCCCGTCGAGGTCGTCTCGATCGCGGATGAAGCGGACGGATGCCACGACATCGTCGATGTGGATCCAGCTGAAGCGCTGCCGGCCCGAGGTCCGGTACCACCGCGACAGGACGGGGCCCGTCGGGTGAGCGCCGATGCCGCGGTAGCGGCGGTGCGGGAACCACCAGCTGTCGATCTGCGTCCCGCCGAATCCGAGCCGCGGCAGGGCCAACAGCACCCGCGTCGCGGGCCCGTCGCCGAAGACGATGGCCATGCGCAGAGCCACACGGCGTGTGCGGGGGAGATCTCCCGCGAAGAGCGCGCGCTCCCACGCGGTCGCCACGTCGACCGAGAAGCCGTCGCCGACGACGCCGTTGATCTCGTCGTTGCCGTGCGCCATCTCGTGGCGGTAGATCGTCGCGGTCGACGCGTTCATCCAGACGCGGGGAGGGTGCTGCGCCCCGGCGACGGCGTCGTGCAGCTCTCGGGTGGTGTCGACCCGGGAGCGGAGGATCTCGTCGCGGTTCGCGTCGGTGTACCGGCAGGACACGATCTTTCCGGCGAGGTTGATCAGCACGTCGGCGCCGTCGACCAACCGGGCGATCCCCGGGGCATCGCCCCAGACCGCGTCCCCGGAGCGTCCGACCGTGGCGACCTCGTAGCCGTCGGCGCGGAAGGCGCCCGTGAGAGCGTGACCGACGAAGCCGCTCGCGCCGGCGATCACGACACGGGGTGGGGTCACGGCATCCTCCTGGGCACGGTGGGTTCAGCCTAGGGGGGCGTCGCGGCGCCCCGATGCGCCGGGCAGGATGGGTCCGTGACCGCCGATGCCCGCTGGATCCCCGTGCCGACGAACGTGGCGTACGACGCCCTGACCCCCGGTGCGCCGGGAATCCCGGCGTTCGCGGCCGCGAACGGCTGGCAGCACCACCCGCTCGTTACCGCGCAGCCCCTCCCCGGGGTGGTGTTCCGGGATGCCGCGGGGCGGTCGCGCTTCACCCAGCGCGCGGGAGACGTCGTGCGCCTCCCCGGCTCCGCGGGGCTCGAGGTCGGCAACAGCGCGTACACGTACTCGGTGCAGATGAACCAGATGAGCGCGGAGTGGGGCTACGCGGCCGTGCGTCTGCCGCGAGCGACCCCCGGTCTCGTCGTCGAGACGCGCAGCGCGCGGGCGGTCCGGCCCCTTCCCGCGTTGCCCGGTCTCGCCCCGCGGTCCGTCTCGGGCCAACCCGAACGGGCCGCCCTGCACGTCGCGCCCGAGAACGCGGAGTGGGCGCAGGCGGTCGTCACCGAACACATCGTCGACCTCCTCGATCAGGACGGACTGCCGCTCGATCTCGAGATCGCCGAGGGGTGGCTGTTCCTTTACCGCCCCGGGCGTCTGTCGGTGCCCGACCCGTTGGTGTGGCGGCGGGTGTTCGGGATCCTCGATGCGCTGGACGTCTCGCTGAGCGCTGCGGCCGGGAGCCTCCCGGGGCCGGGGCCGTTTGCGGCGCTCCCGATGCGGGAGCAGGTGGCCCAGACCACTCGGCACGCGACGGCGACCTACTTCGCGGTCGTCGGTGGTCTCTTCGTCGTCCTGGCCGGCGGGGCGTATCTCGTGTTCGGGCGGTGACGCCTCAGCACCCGTCCGACGCGCGAGCGCTCGCCTGACATGATGAATCCCATGCGACGACAGGCCAGGGCGACACGCGTCCGTCGCGGCGGTGCTGCGGCATCCGTCGCCACGTTCGTCGCCCTGCTCTCGCACGTCAGCGGCGGGGGAGAGATCCCCGGTGTGTTCGGCGTCGTCGTCCCGCTCGCCCTGTCGTTCGTGGTGTGCACGGCGCTGGCCGGCCGCCGCCTCTCGACGTGGCGCCTCGCGGTGGCCGTCGCGGTCAGTCAGGTGCTGTTCCACTCGCTCTTCGTCCTCGGCAGCTACGATCTCGCCGCGGCGGCGCACGTCCACGGTTCGGCCCTGCCGGTTCTGACGGGCGGGCCGGCCCTGCCGGCGATGACCCCGGATGCCGCGATGTGGCTGGGCCATGCCGTGGCAGCCCTCGTCACGACGGTCGCCCTTCACCGGGGCGAGCGGACCCTCGTGGCCCTGCGCGTGCTCGCGGAGCGGAGCGTCGCCTGGCTCCGCGCCCGGGTCCGGGTCCTGGCAGGTCTGCCGACGGCACCGTCGGTGCGCCGCACGGCGGCCGTCGTGGTCGCCGCGGTGCGGCCCACCTCGGCTCTGGTCGTCTTGGCCGCGCAGCGGCGCGGTCCCCCTCTCGCGGCATCCTGAGTCCCGCTCCGCCCGTCGCCGAGATGGCGGAGCGGGCGACCGCCGCGTCGGGCCTCGCCTCGACGGCGGCGCGATCGTCGGCGCGCCCTGCCGCGCCCGCCCCCTCTTCTCCGCCCGCACGCCGACCCTCGCCTCAAGGGGGCGATGCCGGGCGATGACCCACGAGCGCGTTCGCGCTCGGAAAGCGATTCCCGATGTTCCCCTGTCCTCTCCACCCCGTCGCCGCCCCCGCGTCGGCGCGGATTTCCACCCCGGCGCCCCCGCGGAGCGCCGCATGACCGCCGTCGGTTCCGGCCCGGCCGTGGCATCCCCTCCCGAGCCCTCCCCGAGGGCCGCTTCTCGGGGGTGGTTCACCGCCCTCCTCCGACGCCTGCACTTCTTCGCGGGGCTGCTCGTGGGGCCGTTCCTGCTCGTCGCAGCCCTGAGCGGCGCGCTGTACGCGATCACCCCCACGCTCGAGAACGTCCTGTACCCGCACGAGCTCACCGCGGAATCGACCGCGCCGGCCGTTCCGCTGGCCGATCAGGTGCGAGCGGCCGAGAGCTACGTCGGGGGCGGGGCGACCCCCGTCGCCGTCCGACCGGCTCCCGAGGCCGGGGCCACCACCCGCGTGATGTTCGCCGACGACACCCTGCCCGAGAGCACGACGCGAGCGATCTTCGTCGATCCCGCCACCACGGCGATCCGCGGCGACCTCCCCGCGTACGGGACGAGCGGGGCCCTCCCGCTCCGGCACTGGATCAGCGATCTGCACCGTTCGCTGCATCTCGGCGATGTCGGACGCTGGTACAGCGAGCTCGCGGCATCCTGGCTCGGGATCGTCGCTCTCGCGGGGCTCGGACTGTGGATCGGGCGCTTCGTGCGCAGCCGTCGCGGGCGTCGCGATCTGCTGCGGCCGAATCGCCGGCACACGGGGTACCGGCGCCTGTCGGGCTGGCACTCCGCGGTCGGGATCTGGGTCGTCGTCGGGGCCCTGTTCTTCTCGGCGACCGGCATCACGTGGTCGACGTTCGCGGGCGCCCACGTCTCCGACCTGCGGACCCTCGTCGGCGAGGGGACGCCCGCCCTCACGACCACCATCGACGGGGCGGCTCCGACCGGGGGCGAGCACTCGCACCACGGAGGACACTCGGCGACCGGGCCGGCCTCCGACCCGGCGACCTTCGACGCGGTCTGGGCCGTGGCGCGCGGGGTGAACGTGAACTCGGGCGATCTCGAGATCCGCCCGCCCGCGACCGAGGGGAAGGCCTGGGTGGTGCAGGAGATCCATCGCAGTTTCCCGACCGAGGTGGATGCCGTGGCGATCGACGCCGCGACCATGCGGGTGACCGACCGGGTCGACTTCGCCGACTTCCCGCTCCTGGCGAAGCTCTCGCGCTGGGGGGTCGACCTGCACATGGGGACGATGTTCGGCCTGGCGAACCAGCTCGTGCTGTTCCTGCTCGCGGTCGGCATCGCCGCGCTCGTCGTGCTCGGCTACGCGATGTGGTGGAAGCGCCGCCCGACCGGGGGTACCGCCGCGGCGCCGGCCCGCGGAGTGCTGCGTCACGCGCCCTGGTGGGGGACCGGGGCGGTCGTCGTCGCGGCGGTCGCGATTGGTCTCGTTCTGCCGCTGGTCGGCTACACCCTCGCGGTGTTCGTGGTGATCGACGCGGTCCTCGGGTGGCGGGGACGAAGATCCGCCGCGCGAGGGAGGTGACGAGGGGGCGGCGTGCGTAGCGTGGGAATCCCCCCCCGGAAGGATTCACCGTGACACTCGCCCGTCGCCTCGCCGCCGCCCTCTCATTCGTCGCCGTCGCGGCGCTCACCGCCTGCGCGAGCGCCGCGCCGGAGACGCGCTCGAGCCCCGCGGCATCCGTCGACATCCCCCACACCCCGGTCGGGGAGCGGGTGACGTGGATCATCGACATCCTGGAGCGCGAGGCCGACACCACGGCGGGGGAGTGGTCGCGCGTGCTGCACGAGAATTTCCTCGCTCAGGTTCCGGCAGAACAGGTCGCCGAGCTCGTCAACCGGCAACTGCGCCCCGCCGCCCCCTTCACCGTCACGGCGTACCAGGGCACCGAGACGCAGGCCGTGGCCACGCTCGCCGGCGCGCTGGGCGACCCCTTCGACCTGTCGCTCACGATCGACGGGGCGAACCGCATCACGGGGATGGTCTTCGGCCCGGTGGCGAAGCCGTGGACGCCGTCGACCTCTCTCGGCGAGGTGGAGCAGCGTCTGGCCGCGCTCCCGGGTCAGGTCAGCGCCCTCGTGCTCCGCGGAGACGAAGAAGCCCTCGCCCTCGACCCCGATCGGTCGGCGCCGCTGGCCTCGGTCTTCAAGCTCTACGTCCTTCTCGCGGTGTCGGATGCCGTCGCTTCGGGCGACCTGACGTGGGACGAGACCCTCGTGCTCCGCGACGTCGACCGCAGCCTGCCGTCCGGTGAGCTGCAGGACGCCCCCACCGGGACGGAGGTGTCGGTGCGCGACGCGGCCTCGGCGATGATCCGCATCAGCGACAACACCGCCACCGACTTGCTCATCACGCGCCTCGGTCGCGAGCGGGTGGAGGCGGCGGTCGTGCGATCGGGGCACAGCGACCCGGCGTCGCTGTCGCCGTTCCTCTCGACGAAGGAGCTGTTCACGCTCGGCTGGGGCGACCCCGCGGTGCGCGCCGAGTGGGCGGGGGCCGACGAGGCCGGACGACGCGCCCTGCTCGACCGGATCGCCGCGGCGCCCCTGGCGGTCGACGGGGCCGCGGTCACGACGGCGCAGTGGCAGGACGGGTTCGACTGGTTCGCCGGTGCGAGGGACGTCGCCGCCGTGCATCGCTCGCTGCAGCAGACGCAGGATGCCGAGGTGCTCGGCATCCTGAGCGAGAACCCCGGGCAGGGCCTCGACGTGGGGTCGTGGCCGTACGTCGCCTTCAAGGGCGGGTCGAGCCGCGGCGTGTTGAGCGGCAGCTGGTTCGTGCGTGACGACGCGACGGAGGCGACGGTGGTTTTGCTGATGGCGGACGAGGACCCGCAGGCCGTCGCCGGCGCGATGAGCGACTTCTTCCACCTCGCCGAGGACGCTCTGCGTCTCGCCCACTGACCGCGCGGCCGCCCTCCGCCCCGACACGGGACCGAGGGCGGCGACGCTCCCGGTCAGGCGTCGTCGGGATCGGGCAGGTTCTGCGCGATCTTGCTGGAGGCGGCGGAGTCGCGGCCGACACCGGGCTGGAACGCCGCGATGGGGTCGTCGTCGTCGACGTGCGGCTCACCGCCGTCGGCGGCCGGGGCCGGGGAGGCGGGGGTGCGGCTCGTGCCGTCGTCAGGCTCGCGGTCGGAGCGACCGGTGTCCTCGGTGTGGCGCGACGTCGAGCCGCCCTCGCCGCGGGCGTCGTCGGTTCCGCGCTCGGTCAGGCCGTCAGCGGCGCGCGTGCCGACACCGGGGAGGTCGTTCTGGCTGGAGATGCCCTGGAGGCGTGCTTCGTCGTCCGGATCGATGCGGGCGGCGTCCACGGCACCCGAGTCCGCGCCGGCGGCGCCGGCGGGCACGTCGGCGGCGAGGCCGTCGGATTCGGGGACGAGGTTCTCTTCGTCGGCTCCGGGGAGTCGGTCGGCGGGAGTGTCCATGGTGTTCCTTCCGTGGGTGTGCCGCCACGCTAGGTGCGTCCGGGTCGCGAGGGGCCGGGGTTGCGCTCGCGCGGATGGCGGTGACTCGGTGGACGCATGCCGGCCCGGGCGTCGGAGGGGCTGGCTAGGCTCGAACCACGCTTCGAAAGGAAACCGCAATGCAGCAGCGCCCTCTCTCCCGCACCGGCCGTCAGGTCTCGGCGATCGGTCTCGGAACCTGGCAGCTCGGCGCCGATTGGGGCGACGTGTCCGAAGACGACGCACGCGCCGTCCTGGCCGCCTCGGCCGACGCCGGCGTCACTCTCTTCGACACCGCCGACGTCTACGGCGACGGTCGGTCGGAGCAGATCATCGGGACGTTCCTGAAGGGACGGGATGCCGATGACATCACCGTCGCGACCAAGATGGGGCGCCGCGAAGACCAGGTGCCCGAGAACTACGTCATGGAGAACTTCCGCGTCTGGCTCGATCGCTCGCGGCGCCTGCTCGACACCGAGACGCTCGACCTGGTGCAGCTGCACTGTCCGCCGTCGGCGGTCATCGACGACGACGCGACGTGGGACGCCCTCGACCAGCTGGTGTCGGAGGGCGTGATCGCCGCCTACGGCGCCTCGGTCGAGACGATGGACCAGGCCCTGTCGGCGCTTCGACGCCCGAACCTGACGAACCTGCAGATCATCTTCAACCCGTTCCGACTCAAGCCCCTCGACGAGGTTCTCCCGCTCGCGGCCGAGAAGAACGTCGCGGTCTTCGCCCGCGTCCCGCTCGCCAGCGGCCTGCTGTCGGGCAAATACACGCGCTCCACGACGTTCGATGAGAACGACCACCGCACGTACAACCGCAACGGCGAGGCCTTCGACAAGGGCGAGACGTTCTCGGGCGTCCCCTTCGACGAGGGAGTGGCCGCGGCCGACGGGCTCAAGGCGTCGCTGCCCGAGGGGGTGACGCTTCCGGCCGCCACGCTGGCGTGGATCGCGTCGCGCGAGGGGATCACCTCGGTGATCCCGGGTGCCCGCTCCACCGACCAGGCGGCCGCGAACGCTCGCGCGGCGGATCTGCTCGACGGCGGGTTCGACGTCGAGGCCTTCGACGCGCTCGTGCGCGACGTGTACGACCGACGACTGCGGGCGGAGATCCACCCCCAGTGGTGACCCGCTCATGACGAAAGCCGGGCCTGTCCTCACGGACGGGCCCGGCTTCTCTCATCGGTCGACGTCAGCTGACGTCGCCACGCCAGGCGCCGGACTCGGCACCGCGCGACTCGATGTACTTCTTGAAGTTCTCGAGGTCCTTCTTCACGGAGTGGTCGTCGGCACCGAAGGCGGCACCGAGCTTCTCGAGAACGCCGGAGGGCGCCCAGTCGATCTGGACCGTGACGCGCGTCTCGTCGTCGGACAGGCGGTGGAAGGTGACGACGCCGGCGTGGTTCTCGTCGCCGCCCACGCTGTTCCACGCGACGCGCTCGTCGGGGTGCTGCTCGGTGATCTCGGCGTCGAACTCGCGCTCGGCACCGGCGATCTTGACCTTCCAGTGCGTGAGGGTCTCGTTCTTCTGCGTGATCGACTCCACGAAGCTCATGAAGTGCGGGAACTCCTCGAACTGCGTCCACTGGTTGTACGCGACGCGGACGGGAACGTTGACGTCGATGGTTTCGATGACCTGTGCCATGGTGTCCTCTTTTCGTGTGGTTTCCGGGGCTGCCCCCAGTCTTCGTTCGTCGCCGGTCTCGAGGCCCGGGGGTTGAGGGATCGGCCCTCGTGGCCTATACGCGTGCGTGCCGGCTGCTCCCGCCGCGGCGTCAGGCGCGGCCGCGCAGGATCAGGTGCCAGTACACCCACGGCAGGATGCGTCGATCCGCGAGCCACGACAGTCGCCGCTCGCGGTAGAGCGAGCGCCAGAACGGCACCGTCGGCTGCAGTCGGCCCCTCCGGTCGAATTCTGCGAACACGACGGTGCCGCGCGAGACGGTGAAGGGGACGACGCTGTAACCGTTGTATTTCGCGGAGGGCGTACGCCCCGCCATCGCGGCTTTCATGTTCTTCACGAGCGCCTTCGCCTGCTGTCTGATCGCCCCTCCCGAGCGTCGGGTCGCGACGGTCGCTGCGTCGCCCACAGCCCAGATCTGCGGGTGGCGCACGTGCTGGAAGGTCTCGGGATCCACATCGACGAAGCCATGCGGATCGTCGGATGCCGCCAGCCCGCTGCCCGCGATCCACTCCGGCGCCCGCTGCGGGGGGACCGCGTGCAGGACGTCGTACGCCATCGTCTCCTCGGTGTCGCCCCGGCCGATGACGAGCGTGCGGGAGTCGGCATCCACCCGTCGAAGATCCTGGCTGTACCGCACCTCGATGCCGTACTCGTCGAGCTTGCGGCGAAGCTCGTCGTCGATCGCCGGGACCCCGAAGGGGACGGGGTCGGGGCAGACGAACACGACGCGGATGTCGTCGCGCACCCCGATTGCCCGCCACCAGTCGCACGCGAGGTACATGGGCTTCTGCGCGGCCGCTCCGCAGGAGGCGGGTTCGGGTGGCTGCGTGAAGACGACCGTCCCGGAGCGCAGGTCGCGCAGCACGGGGGAGGCCTTCGCGGCGAGCCGGTAGTCGTAGTTCGAGATTCCGGTGGGGGCGGCCATGGCCTCGGGGAGACCGGGGATCTGTTCCCAGGCCATGCGCATTCCCGCACAGACGACGAGCTGGTCGTAGTCGATCCGTCCGCCCGAGACGAGGTGCACGCGCCGGGCGTCGGCATCCACCGTGAAGGCCTCATCGCGCAGCCACCGCACCCCCGGAGGGATGACGTCGGCCTGCGGCCGCGCGGCTTCGGACGCGCGCGCGGCGCCTCCGGCGATGTGCGATTGGAGAGGGGCGAAGACGTGGGTCGTGCGCGGCTCGATCACGGTGATCTCGCCGAGGCGCGCGCGGTGCAGGCGCCCGGCGACGGACAGGCCGGCGTTTCCGCCGCCGATCACGACGATGCGCGGGGAGTCGGTCATGGGGGATCCTCTCGTCTCCCTCACGGTGGGGCCTCGAGCGGCTTACGGCCAGCGCCTTGACACCCGCGGTCCGCGGCCGACGTGTCAGGCGAAGGACTCCGGTGGGGCGGCGTCTTCGGCGGGCTCGGGCACGACGTAGAGCCCGGTGGGCGAGTTCGCCGTCGACATGAGGGCCTCGAGCCACGCGCGGTTCAGGGTCGGCGGGCGTCCTCCGTTGAACGTGAAGACCAGGTTCGAGCGCGGGTGGACCCACACCGAGGTGCGGCCGCCTCCCGTGCTGATGTCGTCCTTCCACACGAAGTAGAACGGTTCGCCCCGTCGCAGCTTGTTGCCGACGACGACCTGCAGGTGTGCGAGGAGACGGTCTTCGAATTCGTTGCGAACGCCGCTCTCGTAGATGAACGTGCCCAACGTGGTCCTCTCGCGGGCACCGTGCCCGCTCCGCTTTTCACTGTGCATTCGCTGTGTGCGATCGGGCACGGCCCGGCACGCCGCGCGCAACGACGAGACCGAAGGCGTTACGGCGTCAGAACATGCGCGCGACCTGCGCGGGGTTCTGCCCGTAGTGCTCGCGGTGATAGCGCGCGAAGCGCGAGGCGCTCGAGAAGCCCCACCGCCGGGCCACCTCGGCGACCGATACCGGGACGCCCGCGCGCAACTCCTCGTGCGCGCCGACGACGCGGACCAGGCGCAGATACTCCATCGGCGTCGTGTCGAGCGCGCGGCGGAACGCGTGCTGGAGTCCGCGGGAGGAGATCCCGGATGCCACGGCGATGTCCTCGAGCGTGAGGGGTTCCTTCGCGTGCGCCTCGATGTGGGCTATCGCGCGGCGCACGGTGCGCGGGGCGGCCCTGCGCTGGTGCGAGCGTTGCAGGGCGTCGACGTAGGGGGTGTGGAACGTCGACAGGGTCGTCAAGAGCGCGTGACGCTGCAACTCGGCCGAGAGGATCGGGTCGTCGTGCGCGGCCTCGAGCGAGGCGGAGACGTGAGCGAAGCTGCGCTCCCACTGCGTCGCGGCGGCGCGGTCGCGTGCGGCCGGGTTGAGGCGCCGCAACACGAGGCGGTCGTCGCCCGAGACGATGCGAGCGAGGCGCTCGGCGTCGCTGCGATCGAACACCAGAGCGCGCACGCGGGCGGCTCCGCTCCAGTGCGCTTCCGCGCCTCCGTCGGCCGCCAGCCACGGGCGGCGCGGATCGAGCGAGCGCCCCTCGGCCTCGACGCGGATGTCGTCGCCGATCATCCGGCACGCCATGATCTGCTCGTCCATCCGGACGGAAGAGTGGACAGAGGCAGCCAGCTCGTAGGCCACGACCGAGAACCCGGGGAGTTCGACGGAGTTCCACGAGAACGACACCCGCTGCGGGTCCACGCGCTCCAGTCGTGCGCTCGGCACGAAGCGCTGCCAGACGCGCTCCACGTCGTCGATCCCGTGCGAGCGGACCGTCAGCCTGTCAGCCATGTTGTTCCTTCCGCCGCGGCGAGGGGCGGCATCCCGTCTCTTCCCCGTACGAAGGCGGGGACGTGCGTGTCAAGGGGCGGGGTCGCGGGCGGTGCGCCCCGTTTGATGAGGGGACCGCTGATCCCGGCGGTGACGTGCGTCCCACGAAAGGACCCCCCATGAGCGACGCTTCGATCGACCCGACCCCCGACGCGACGACCCCGGCCGCCGACGTGGGTATCGCGGGCGTGCAGCCCCTGCGCGACGGCGACACCTCCATCGAGCCCGACCCGACGCTCGACCCCGCGCAGGCGGAGTGGGACGCCACGACGGCCCTCGACAAGGGCGCCGACTCCGACGACATCAACCCGGCGACCGCGACGGGCGCCGACCCGGCGGAGATCCCCGCCGATGACAGCGACATCCCGCTCGAGGACATCCACCCCGAGTCCACCGGCACCGACTCCCAGGGCATGGACCCGGGCGTGGTCGAACTCGGCGAAGAAGGCCAGGGCGATCTCGCTCCCGAAGACCTCTGACCCACCTTCGAATGCCCCGGGCCCGTTCGCGACGCCCGGGGCTTCGCTGTGTCCCTCGCGCACGCGGCGACGGACGGGCGGGGCACTGCGGCACTCTCCGATCGCGCGGGCGCAAAGGCCAGACCCTTGACAAGCGACGTCGTCATCGCGCCCAGGCGCGCGAATGGGGCGGCCCCGCAGGACCGCCCCTCGAGGTCGCGCCGTTACTGCTCGATCAGCTGAGGCGTGCTCTCGTGCGCCTCGATGACGCCGTCGCGCTCGTCGGTCGAGACGGCGATGCGGCGGGGCTTCGCCTTCTCGCTGACGGGGATCGTCACGCTCAGCACGCCGTTGCGGTACGACGCGCTGATGCCGTCGGTGTCGATGCCCTGGCCGAGGTTGAGCTGGCGGACGAACGACGCCGTCTCGCGCTCACGCGTGATCCACTTGACGCCCTCACCCGAGCCGAGGGTGCGCTCGGCGCGAATGGTGAGCAGCTGGCCGTCGACGTCGATGTCGACCGAGCCGGGGTCGACACCGGGCAGGTCTGCGGCCAGCACGTAGTGGTCGCCGTCGCGGTAGAGATCCATCGGCATCCGTCGCGGACCACCGCCGCGGCGGGCGTCGAGGAGCGTCGACGCGAGGCGGTCGAGGTCGCGGAAGGGGTCGTAGGTGGCCATGGTCGTTCTCCTTTTCGATCGGTCGGGACTCGGCATCCCGGATGTTCTGTGAAGTTGAGTCGATACGGCTCAACTGCATTCAGATTAGCACTCACCCCATGAGAGTGCCAAGACTCGGGCGCGCCATTGTGGCCCACGCCGCGGCGCCCCACAACCCCCGCGCGTGAAGGGCGGAAACAGACGTTTCGTAGCACTCACGCGCCACCGGTCACCCGGCCATCCCCCCGGCGCCGTGAGGAGAGACATGTACTTCCACCGGCAAGAACTGCAGCACTCCGCCACCCCCGACAAGCCCGACGCGGTCTACGCCCGCAAACTCCAGGAGGTGCTCGGCGGGCAGTACGGCGAGATCTCCGTCGCGATGCAGTACCAGTTCCAGGCCTGGAACATGCACATGCCCGGCAAGTACCGCGACCTGGTGTTCGGCATCGGCGCGGAGGAGATGGGCCACGTCGAGATGCTCGCGATCATGATCGCCCAGCTGCTTGAGAAGTCGCCGCTCGGCATCACCGAGGAGGCCGTGCAAGACGACCCGACCGTGGCGGCCGTGATCGGCGGCACCGACATCCAGCACGGGATCGTCGCGGGCGCCGGCGCGCGCCCCGTCGATTCCAACGGCAACCCGTGGCAGGGGAGCTTCATCACCGCGAGCGGCAATCTGCTCGCCGACTTCACCGCGAACGCGAACGCCGAGATGCAGGGCCGTGTGCAGGTCGCGCGGCTCTATCACCAGACCGACGACCACGGCGTGAAGGATCTGCTCGCGTTCCTGCTGGCGCGCGACACGATGCACCAGAACCAGTGGGCAGCGGCCGCCGCCGAGTTGCAGGCCGAGGGCTACGAGAAGCTCCCCGTGCCCAGCAACTTCCCTCTCGACAAGGAGGACCGCGACGTGGCGTACCAGTACATCAACTTCAGCGACGGTGCCCAGGCCGGCGACGGCACGTGGGCCTCGGGCCCGACCCCCGACGGCAAGGGCGAGTTCACCTACCTGCCCGAGCCCCCCGCGGGCGTGCCCATGCCCCCGCCCACCAAGCCCGACGTGCGGTTCTACGGGACGACCGAGCTGCCGAACACGGTCGAGAAGCTCGCCGGGCGCGCGCAGGACGCGCTGCACAAGGAATGAGCGGGACGGATGCCGCGACGCCGGGGCCCTCGACGGTCTCGGCGCCGCGGAGCGGGGCGAGCTTCCCCGCGATGCGAGCGGCCAAGGTGCCCCGGGCGATCGTGGCGGGGCCGTACGGGCACCCGTTCCACCCGGTGGCGGTGACCATCCCTATCGGGGCCTGGTCGTCGAGCCTGGTGTTCGATCTGCTCGGCCTGGCCGCCGACGATCCGCGTGGATTCGCGCAGGGCTCGCGCTGGCTCATCGCCATCGGGCTCGGGGGAGCCGTGGGCGCCTCGGTGCTCGGGCTGCTCGACATGTCGCGCATCCCGAAGGGCACCCCCGCTCACCGCACCGCGCTCGCGCATCTCGTGCTGAACGTCACGGCGATGGTCCTGTTCTCGATCGGGCTGGTCGTGCGACTGCTCGACCTCGGGCGCGTGCCGGTGGTGGCGTTCCTGCTCAGCGCGATCGCCGCGGCGGGCCTGAGCGTCTCGGGCTGGCTCGGCGGCAAGCTCGCCTACCGCTGGGGCGTCCGCGTCGCCGACGAGAACACGCAGCGAGAGGGCTTCGAGACCGCAGCCTGAAGCTGTCCACGGGACTCCGGATGCCCCATGGCCTCCGGGGTCCTTCCCGGTCTGGTCAGCGCGGGCGGCGAAGCGGGATGCGCGACCAGCCCCCGCTCACCGCGCCGGGGTCGTGCTGCGGGGTGAGCACCGCTCCGGTGGTCGCTGCGGCGGGGCGACGGCGCAGCCCCAGGGCATGCTGCAGCGCACGGATGAAGCGGTCGTACACGCGCGGAGCGAAGAACTGAAGGGGGCGGGTCACGAACTGCGCGGCTCCCACCCCGACCTCGTGTCGGGGTCCGCGCGCCACCCGCACGATGGCCCGGGCGACGCGGTCGGCCGACACCACCGGCGGGAGCGGGAAGGGCGTGCGCCCCGTCGAGTTGGCGGCGCGCTGGTAGATGGGCGTGTCGATGCTCGCCGGGAGCACGATCTTCACCCGGATGCCGCGATGCGCGAGCATCTCCTGCCGCAGCGACCGCGTGAACCCGAGCAGTCCGTGCTTGGCGGCGACGTAGGACGAGACGTACGGGCCCGCCACCTGCGAGTACAGGGAGCCGACGAAGACGATCGTGCCCCGGCCCGCCGCGCGGAAATGGGGGATGACGGCGCGGGCCGCGCGCATGTGCCCGGTGAGGTTCGTCTCGATGACGCGGTCGCGCACCTCGTCGGGGGTGTCCTCGACCGAGCCGTACGAGAAGACGGAGGCGGAGGCGACCCACACGTCGATCCGCCCGAACCGCATCAGAGCGAGGTCCACAGCGCGCCGGGGGCCGTCGGCGCGGGCGAGGTCGATCGACGCCGTCTGCACCTCGGCGCCGCGGGCTCGGCACTCCGCCGCGGCCGACGCGAGCGCCTCATCGTCTCGGGCCACCAGCACGAGACGCGCCCCCGCTCGGGCGAAGCGCAGGGCGGTGGCGCGGCCGATCCCTCGGGATCCTCCGGTGATGACGACGACCTGGGGCATCGGGGCTCCTCGAGGCTTGTGCGGAACGCTGCTGCCCCGGCTCTCGCGACGGTAGGCGGCGACGGGTCGGATGCCGCGGGGGTTGACGGACGGCGGCAGCCACCGGCGCGTGCACGACGGCGGGCCGCGCGGTCGACACGCCGTCCCCGGATGCCGGTCCGCGGCGCGTCGTGAAAGATCTCCGCCGCTATGCACGACGGAGGCCGGCGAACCGCCGCCGCGCGGTAGCGTCGGACGCGTGACGGATAGCGTGACCCCGAGGTCGCCCCTGCGGGCCCTGTGGGGCGCGACCCACCCCGGGCCCACGCTCGTCGTGACCGTCCTGTCGCTCGCCCTCGGCATCGCGGCGGGCGTCGAGCCGTGGCGCCTCGCGGTGCTGGTCGCCGCGGTCTTCGCCGGTCAGGTCTCGGTCGGTCTCTCGAACGACGCGATCGACGGTGCCCGCGACGCCGCGGTCGGACGCACCGACAAGCCCATCGCCGGGGGAGCGGTCACCCCGGAGCGCGCGCTCGCGGTGGCCGTGGCATCCGCGATCCTCGCCGTCGTGCTGTCGCTGCCGCTCGGACCAGGCCTCGTCGCTGCTCACGCCGTCGCTCTCGCCTCGGCCTGGGCCTATAACGCGGGGCTCAAGTCGACGCCCGTCTCGATTGCGCCCTTCGTGCTGAGCTTCGGACTCTTCCCCTCGTTCGCGACCCTGTCCCTTTCGCCGCCGATGCTCGCGGCGTGGTGGGCGTCGCTGGCGGGGGCGGCCCTCGGTGCCGCCGTCCACCTGACCAACGTCGTCCGCGATCTCGACGACGACCGCCGCACGGGGGTGCGGGGCCTGCCGCATCGACTGGGCGCGCGCCGTTCCGTGGTGCTCGCGGCGGTGGGGATCGCCGCCGGGGCGCTCGCCGTCTTCTTCGGGACGGATGCCACGGCCCTCGGCGTCGCCTTCTTCGTCGCCGTGCTCGCGCTCGCCGTCGGCGCCGCGGTGCTGGTGTTCGTGCGCCCTCCCGGGCGCGCGGTTTTCCAACTCACGATGCTCGCCGCCCTGGTGCTGGCCGCCCAGCTCGTGGCCGCCTGAGACTCGGCCGATCGACGTCGCGGATGAGGCCGGTTGATCGTCGGCCGCGCCCAACGGCGGGCGCCGACCCCGGCACGCCGCGGCAACGGCGTCTTCGGCGGCGTGCCGCGCACGGCATCCGCCGCTGTTCACGTCTTCCCCCGGCCATGTCTTCCCCGCCCGGCGGCTCAGGTCCCGGGTGCCGCCCGGTCGAACCGCATCGCGTACGCCCGGGTGAACAGCGCCCCGCCCGGTCCACGCAGGCCCGCGCGCAGCGCCGCGGCACGCACCGCGTGCGCGACGGGGGCGGCGGCCCGACCGAGCAGGGTGTTGAGGAAGGCCAGGCGCGCGGCGTGGCGGGCGGACGCGAGCCGGTCGCGCTCCCAACGGTCCAGGCCCGCCTCGTCGCCCGCGCGGACCCACGGGGCAAGCAGCGGCGCGAGGGTGAGCGCGTCGAGCAGTCCGAGGTTCATGCCCTGTCCGCCGATCGGGCTCACCTCGTGCGCGGCGTCGCCGACGACGATCACCCGGCCCCGACGCAGTGCGGGAGCCACCGCCCGCCGGACGCCGAAGGTCGAGGCGCCCGCGGTGTCGACCTCGAGCCCCGTGCGTCGAGCCACGGCGTCGTGGAGGAAGCCGGCGGCATCCGGAACCTCTTCCCGACCCGCCCAGGCGACGAGCCGTCGGCGCCCGCCGGGGAGGGGGAACGATTCGACCACGCCGTCGCGCTCGAGGTGCACGCGCGCGATCGGTCCGCCCGGCGCGGTGACGTCGGCCATGACGTAGCGGTCGGGGTAGTGGTGGGTGCGCACGGCCCCGTCGCGGTACACCAGCGAGCGTCCCGCCCATCCGGAGGCCACGACCACGACCTTCGCGCGCAGCTCGCCGCCGCCCGCGACCCCAACCCGCACGCCGTCGTCGTCCTGTCGCAGGGACTCCACGGTCACGCCGCGCCGCACCGGCGGGGCCAGGGCCGTCAGCACCTCGATCGTGTCGGACTGCGGCAGCGCCGCGACGTACGGATGCCGCGCCCGCAGGCGGTCGAAGCGGATCGCGGCGAGCAAGCGTCCGCCGGCCCGCGCCTCTCCGCGGGCGATCCGCTCCGCGCGGTCGAGGATCCCGGCCGTGGCGCCCGAGGCCTCGAGCAGGGCGAGGGCGGGGGAGTGGATGCCGATCGCCCGCGTTCCCGCGCCGACCTCGGTGCGGCGCTCGACGAGGGCGACGTCGACGCCGCGCGCACGCAGGTCGGCGGCCAACGCCAGTCCCACGGGGCCGCCGCCGACGACGAGGACCTCAGTCATTCCCGGCCTCCCCGCGGGCGACCGCGAGCACCCGGAACGGCGCCGGGGTCTCCACGCGCCAGGGCGAGCCGAGAGCCGCGGCGAGTTCGGGCGCGCGATAGCTGCGGCGGATCGAACGGAGGCCGTCGACGCGCAGGAACGTGCCCGCCGACAGCGGCGCGATGCCGACGGCGTACAGGGCGTACGCCAGACGCCCGCGGGCGATGTCGGCGTGCAGGACGGTGCCGGTCGACAGGGCGAGCGAGTCGCCGGTGAAACTCGCCAGCGCCGCCGCGTCGAGGTGGTGCAGCACGTGGTTCGAGATGACGAGATCGAAACGCTCCCCGGCGGCGAGCAGGGCCGTCGAGTCCTGCGCGACGAAGCGCACCCCGGGGCGGCCGCGGTCGCGAGCGGCTGAGATCGCGCGCGGGTCGGGGTCGGCTCCGACGCACTCGACCGAGAAGCCATCGCGCGCGGCCAAACCCGCCAGCCGCACGAGCACGTCCCCTGCACCGCACCCGAGGTCGAGCACGCGCGCGGGGCGACCGAGCGCGCGCAGCTCGGGCCGCACCCGCGTGCGGTAGACGTGCCCCCAGGCCGAGACCAGGCGGTTCACGAGGTCGAATCGGCGGTAGGTCGCCGCCAGCGCCCGGGGATCGCAGTCGGGGTCGTCCATCAGCTCGGTCAGCGCGACGTCGCGCTGAGACAACCCCGTCACGCCGCCGGGCGGCGCAGCGTCAGACGTGCCGCCTCCACCGTGAGCCCCGGGCCGAACGCGAGAGCCGCGACGCGGTCTCCGTCGCCGCGCGCGGAGTCCGCGAGCAGGTCGCGCAGGATGAACAGCAGCGTCGCGCTCGACATGTTGCCGTGCTGACGCAGCACCTCCCGCGAAGGGGCCAGGGCCGTGGCATCCAGCGACAGGGCGTTCTCCACCCGGTCGAGGATGCTGCGCCCGCCGGGATGCACCGCCCACGCGTCGACCTCGTCGAGGTCGCCGATCACGTCGGCGGCGATCGCCGAGATCTCGCGGCCGATGATGCGCGGAACCTCGGGGGTCAGCGTCATCTCGAACCCCGAGTCGCCGACGGTCCACGCCATGTCCTTCTCACCCTCGTCGGTCACGTGCGTCGCGAAACCGTCGAGGTCGAAGCCCGCCCGGGAGGGGTCTCCGGATGCCACGACGGCGGCCCCCGCCCCGTCGGCGAACACCGAGGCGGCGACGATCTGGTCGGGGTGGGACGAGGTCTGCCAGTGCAGCGAGCACAGTTCGGTGCACGACACGAGGACGACCGCGTCGGGGTCGTCGCCGACGATGCGCGCCGCGAGGCGCAGGGCCGGGATCGCCGCCGCGCAGCCGATGAAGCCGAGGTGGTAGCGCTCGACGGTGGGGGAGAGGCCGAGATCGCGGACCAGGTGATAGTCGGGTCCGGGCGCGAACATCCCGGTGCACGAGACGGTCACGACGTGGGTGATGGCATCCGGAGTCCGTCCCGACCCGGCGATCGCGGCCCGTGAGGCTTCCGCGGACAGGGGCGGAGCGGTGCGGCGGTACTCGTCGTTGCGCGCTCCGGTCGGGGGCATGAGCAGGGTGTCGCCGTCGAGGACCCCGAGCGCTCCGCCCTCACCGCCCGCGAGCTGCGGGAGCACCACGTGGCGGGTGTCGATGGCCGCCGCATCGAACGCGGCGCCCACCAGACGCTGGGCCTTGCGGTCGAATCCGGGCTGTGCGGCGAACAGGTCACGCAGGGTCGACTGGTCGACACGAGTGTCGGGCAGGGCCGTGCCGATCGAGAGGATGCGGGCGGTCATGACTCACTGTAGACACGGTTCTTCCGCTCCTCGGCGGGGATGGCGTCGTGTCGACCCGCCGTCTACAGTGGCGGGTCTCAGGCCGCGAGCATGCGCGAGACGAGCAGGCCCTCGACGGTCGTCCGGTAGTCGGCGATCATGCGTCCCCGGTCCATCCGCCCCCGGGCCGCGAGAGCGGCTGCCCGCAACGCCGGGCCGAGGGCGAGGGCGTCTCCCCACGCCTCGACGATCGCGTCGACCTCGCGCGCGGTCACGAGCCCGAACCCCTCCACCAGGCGCGCCGCGTCTCCGACGTCCGTGGTCACCGGGACGGCTCCGGATGCCGCTCCCTCGACGAGGCACAGCGGAGACGCCTCACCGAAGGCGCTGGTCAGCGCGACGACGTCGGCGATCCGGTACAGCTCCGGCATGTCCTCGCGAAGCCCGAGGGCGTGCAGGGCCACCCCGTCGTCGACACCGCTGTCGGCCAGCAGCGAGACGAACGCGGGGTTGGTGCGGGTCATACCCGACCCGCACACCACGTAGTGCGTGCCCGGCGCGGTCCGCGCGTGAGCCGCGACGGCGCGGAGGAACAGCCCCGGGTCCTTCATGGCGTCGAAGCGCGCCGCCAGCAGGACGACGGGGGCGGAGTCCGGGATGCCGAGACCCCCGCGGATCCGTCGGCGCTCGGCGCGCGTGCCGGGGCGGAAGCGGCGGGTGTCGATGCCGTTGTCGATGACCCACGCCTCACCGGCGGAGACGCCGGCGCGCGCGTAGGCGCGGGAGGTGGATTCGGCGCACGAGATCGTCGCGCTCACCGCGCCGGAATCGGCGGCCTCGACCAACCAGCCCAGTGCGGGACCGGAATGGGTGGGGTCGGAGCGGTGCAGACAGGCCGCGACAGGTCGGTCGGGCAGCAGCCCGGCGCGCTCGAGCGCGACCACGAGGCTCAGCGGCTGCTCCTTGAGCGAGAGGATGACATCGGCCTCGTCGAACAGTCGCGCGGCGTGCTCCAGTTCGATCCGCGAGAACTCCTCGGGAGCCAGCGGTCGATCGCCCGCGACACGGTCGAAGGTGTCGATGCGAACCCCGCGGTCCTGCAGGCGGCGGAAGCGGGTGTCGTCGCGCGCGAACTGAAGAGAAGCGTCGCGGCGCGCGGCCGAGGTGAGCGACAGCACGCGATGCTCTTGCGATCCGTCGGAGGCGAGGCCCGCCACGACGTCGGAATGCAGGATCCTCGCCCCTCCGGCGAAGAAGCCTTCGTAGAGCGAGAGCACGCGCACGGGTCGGGTCATCGGGGTCGCTTTCCAGCCGGGATCCACCACCGCGGATGCGGTCGTCCCATGCTGAGGCCTCGACCCCGTGCGGTGGGTTACACGGCAGAGACCATCGTGTGAACGCCCGGACACGAGCCGACGCGCCGACTTCCGGGGAAGAAGCCGACGCGCCGGGTGAAGGGGTGGGTGATTAGGCGCGGGGCGCGACGACCATCGGTTCGCCGGCCGGGGCCGTACGCGACCAGGGCCACCGCTTCGCCGAGCGCGGCGCGGGTGTCTCCTCGATCGAGCGCGGGCCGATGCCGTTGCCCATGGCGGCCGTCATGGCGATACTCCACACCGAGCCCGTCTGTCGTGCGCTCTGCTGTCCGTAGATCATGGTGTTCTCCTCATTCCCGTCTCCCGACGGGGTCCGGCCGTCTCCCGACGGCTCTTCCTCCGTCATAGACCGCGGTGGCGGGGGCCGAGACCGGCTTGACAGGCGTCACCGGGTGCGCTTGGCCCCCGGTTCACCCGGGCGGGGGCCCGTGGAACACGCGAGGGCGCTCCGTGCAAGCTGCGCGCGCGCTGGGCAGGAATGAGTACGATCATGGGTCGTGCACTCGTCCCCCGATACTTCGCTTCCCCCCTCGCCGGGGTCGGAGCTCGGTCGCGCCCTTCTCTCCTACGGAGAAGCGCGTCGCGTCGCCGCCGCGGAGGCCCGTCGTGAGCTGTCTCTGAACGAGCTCGACGCGCGCGCCCTGCTTTTCGTCGCGGAGAACCCCGGAGCCCGGCCCACGCACGTCCGCGACCATCTCGGCATCACGTCGGCCGGCGTGACCACGCTCATCGACCGGCTCGTGCAGCGCGGAGCCGTGCGCCGCGACCTCGACGCCGAGGACCGTCGCGTCAACCACATCACCGCGATCGTCGATCTCGACACTCCGCCGTGGTCGCAGCTGCGCGCGTTCGACGCGGCGGTGGAAGAGGCGGTCGCCGAACTCGATCCCGAAGAAGCACGACGCGTCGCGCGGTTGCTCACGCACATCACGGCGCACGCCGGCGGCTGAGGTCCCTCGGCGGGGTCGGTCGCGGCGTGAATCGTGCTCAGGTGTTCGCGAGGAACGCTTCCGAACGAGCCTGCAGGAACGAGCAGAGGGCTGAGAGCGTCGCCAGTTCGCCGGACAGGGCCATGACGCGGCCCGCGGGCAGCGGCGCGGCATCTTCGCGCGGTTCGAAGGTGACCGCCCACTCGGTCGAATTCTGCTCCGGCCCCGGCGCGACGAAGAACGTCGTCGACACGCTCTTCAGCTGAGCGGCGATGAGTCCGGCGTCGGCGCCGTCCTCGCTGTCCTGGGGGATCACGCGCAGGATCGACGCGTCGTCGTAGCCGAGGGCCCGGAAGTCGTCGACCCAGGCCTGCAGCGTGGTCATCGTCCGAAACGGCATGAGGATCCCTTCGACAGGCTGACGCCGGATGGCGGCCCCTCCCATTATGGGGCGCTGACCCGCGCCTCGGAGCGGGGTCACGAGCTCCGCCCCGAGGCGCCGGACGACCACCCGCCGGGGAACGAGGAGCGGTCGGTGTGCGGCACGCGCGCCGCGGGGGAATGCTCGCCCGCGTCCGTGCTCGCGGTCAATGTGGACGCCGTCCATTTTTCGCATTAGGGATGTCGATTCGCGCCTCGGGGCCGAATGCGCCGAATTGCGCATTGTTTTTCCTATGAGCGATAGCGTGGAAAGCGGATGGGGGGCATCCACGACGCCGCGGTCTCCGGAACCTGCAGGGCGTGAGAGCGTTCCCATAGTGGCCCCCGCCACTGGGCGCAATGGTCTTGCCGCACATCCTCGGACTATTTAGGAAACAAGGCGTGGAGCACACCAACATCGAAACCCGCGACGCCGAGACGGTGGAGCACCTCTGGCAGACCGTGGTTCCCGGCGCGCGCATCTCGCGCGCCGAGGTAATCCAGCCGGCGCTCGCCTGGCACGCGGCATCCGAGCCCGGTTTCGCTTTCTGCGACTACACGATCGGGTCGACGATGCTCGTCGAGTCCGACCCGCTCGATCAGGTCGTGGTGGGGCGCATCGCCGGCCCGCGGGTGTCGGGCACGTACCGCCGCGAACGGATCGACACGGCCGTGCCGTTCATGGTGGTGGATCGCCCTCTCGAGATCGCGTTCACGGGTCGTATCGCGGGCACGGCCGTCTCGTTCGCGCGGACCGAGTTCGACGAGGCCGCGCGCCGCATGTCCGGCGATGACACCCTGAGGGTCCGGCCCACCGGTTACGCGCCGGTGAGCGAGCAGCGTCTGCGGTACTGGTCGCGCACCTGGGAGTACGCGCGCGACATCCTGCTGCGCTCGCCCGAGCGCACCCCGATCATCGAGCAACAGGCCCGCACCCTGCTTCTGGAGGCGTCCCTGCTGGCGTTCCCCACGACCTTCACCGAGGCGCTGGCCGCGGGCCGCCCGTCGCGCCCCCTGCCCGCGCCGGTGCGCCGGGCCAAGGCGTACGTCGAGGCCCACGCGGCCGAGCCGGTCGTGCTGTCGGACATCGCCCAGGCGGCGCGCTTGTCGCCGCGCGGTCTGCAGTACGCCTTCCGCGCGGCCACCGGCCGTACGCCGATGCAGTACCTGCGCCGCGTCCGGCTCGATGCCGCGCGTGCGGAGCTGCGCAGCGCGGATCCCTCCGTCGAGACGGTGGCGGCGATCGCCGCGCGCTGGGGGTTCTCGAATCTCGGACGCTTCGCCGCGATGTACCGCGGAGAGTTCGGCGAGACGCCGTCGACCACGCTGAGGTCGTAGAGCCGAGATTTCGGGCGGCTCCCGCGGTCAGTGCCCGGCGCCGAGCCCTCCGCTCAGGCGTGCGTGCAACCGGGCGGCGGTGGCGTTCATGCCCGCAATCTCGACCGTCGTGCCGAGATGGGCGTACTTCGTCTGCACCGCGTCGAGGGCGGCGACCGTCGAGGCATCCCACACGTGCGAGTGCGAGAGGTCGATGACCACGTGCCGCGGATCGTCGTGGTACGCGAACTTCGTCGTCAGGTCGTTGCTCGAGGCGAAGAACAGCTCGCCCTCCACGGTGTAGCGGGCGGTGTCGCCCTCCACCTCGCGCGTCACGGAGGTGACGCTGGCGACCCGGCGGGCGAACAGGACGGCGGCGGCGACCACGCCCACGCCCACGCCGATCGCGAGGTTGTGCGTCCACACCGTGATCGCGACCGTGAGGATCATCACGATCGTCTCGCTCAGCGGCATCCGACGAAGAGTCGAGGGGCGGATGCTGTGCCAGTCGAAGGTCGCGATCGACACCACGATCATCACGGCCACCAGCACCGCCATCGGGATGACGGCGACGACATCGCCGAAGGCGAGCACGAGCACGAGCAGGAAGACGCCGGCCAGGAAGGTCGAGATACGGGTGCGCGCCCCCGACGCCTTCACGTTGATCATCGTCTGGCCGATCATCGCGCAGCCGCCCATTCCGCCGAACAGACCCGACAGCACGTTCGCGGCGCCCTGTCCGAGCGACTCGCGCGTCTTCGACGAGGGGGTGTCGGTGATGTCGTCCACGAGGGCGGCGGTCATGAGCGATTCGAGCAGGCCGACGATCGCCATGGCGACGGCCAAGGGCAGGATGATGGCGAGCGTCTCGCCGGTCAGCGGGACATTCGGCATCAGAAGGGCGGGCAGGCTCTCGGGTAGCGCGCCCTGGTCGCCGACCGTGGGGACCGAGATGCCGAAGACGACCGCGGCGCCGGTCAGCAGCACGATCGCCACGAGCGGGGCGGGCACGACCTTGGTGACGCGCGGCAGGAGGTACATGATCGCGAGGCCCGCCGCGGCGATCGGGTAGACGGCCCACGGCACGCCGATCAGCTGCGGCACCTGCGCCGTGAAGATGAGGATCGCGAGCGCGTTGACGAAGCCCACCATGACGCTGCGCGGAATGAAGCGCATGAGCTTGGCCACCCCGAGCAGGCCGAGGATCACCTGCAGGATGCCGCCGAGGATCACCGTCGCGAGCAGGTAGTCGACCCCGTGCTCGCGGGCGACGGGGGCGATGACGAGAGCGATCGCGCCGGTCGCGGCCGAGATCATCGCGGGGCGTCCGCCGAGGAACGCGATGGCGACCGCCATGACGAAGGACGAGAACAGGCCGAGTCGCGGGTCGACGCCGGCGATGATCGAGAACGCGATCGCCTCGGGGATGAGGGCGATGGCGACGACGAGGCCGGCGAGCACCTCGCGGGTCAGCAGGCGGGGGGAGCGAAGGGCCTGCAGGACGGTGGGCTCGGTGCGCGGGCGCGCGATGGCAGAGGTCATGGAGAGTCTCCAGGAGGTAGGGGAGGGGACCCGCGTCGGCGCGGGGAAGAATAGGGGGGTCGCGATCGCGACGAAGGAGACTCTACCGTAACGAGAGGGTTGCGGGATCGGGGATGCGATGACCGAGGTGCGACCGATGCAGATCGGCGAGCTCGCCGAGCGGACGGGGCTGTCGATCCGCACGCTCCGTCATTACGACGAGATCGGTTTGCTGCGTCCCTCGGCTCGAACCGAAGGCGGCTTCCGTCTCTACACGGCCGACGACGAGTCGCGACTGCTCCTCATCCGCCGCATGAAGCCGCTCGGCTACTCCCTCGAGCAGATGGGTGAGCTGCTGGCCGTGGTCGACGGTCTCGAGGCTGACCCCTCCGACGACGCACTCCGCGCGCAGCTCGCCGACATCCGCGACGAAGCGCACCAGCGGCGAGAAGACCTCCGCCGCAAGGTCGCCGCGGCCGACGAGTTCATCGCCCAGTTGGAGGCACGGTGACCGCGCACGAGATCGCGCTCGAGGGTCACGGCATCCGGATGTCTCCTGCTCGAGCCGCCGACGCGGCCGAGGCCTGGCCGCTGACCGACGCCGAGCTGTGGAGTCGCATGACCACGCCCTGGGCGGACTCGGTCGAGGCCTACGCCGCGCGCGTCGAGCAGCAGAACGCGACCCCGGGTCTGTACGCCTTCACGGTGCGGGATGCCGAGACCGGCCAGGTCCGCGGCGCCACGACGTTCTACGAGTACGTGCCCGCGCAGGGGCGGGTCGAGATCGGCACGACCTGGTATGGCCGGTCTTTCCAGGGCGGTCGCACCAACCCCGCCGCGAAGCTGCTGCTGCTCGCGCACGCGTTCGAGGGGTGGGGGGTCAATCGCGTGGCGCTGCGCTGCGACGCGCGCAACGAGCGCAGCGCGCGGGCCATCGAGCGCCTCGGCGCCACGCGCGAAGGGCGCTTGCGACAGCACCGCATCGCCCCCGACGGGAGCGTCTCGGACACGCTGTACTTCTCGATCCTGCGCGACGAATGGCCCGCCGTGCGCGCGGGTCTCGAGGAGCGCCTGCGCGGCTGAGGCTCAGCCGGTCGCGGCCTCGGCCGCCCGCCGGCGGGCGAATTCGCGGGCCTCGGTGAACAGTTCGAGGTCGATCTGTACGTGTCGGCGGGCGAGCTCGGCGGCCTCGTCGGGGGTGGCCTGCACGATCGCGTCGACGATCGCGTCGTGCTCGCGCGCGGCGCGGGTCTCCATGTGGCGGTGGCTTCCGCGATCGCCCCACGGGTGGGCCGGGGCCGAGAGCGAGAGGTGCCGCTCGTGCTCGAGGAGGATGTCGCGAAGTGCGGTGTTGTGCGCGGCGTCGATGATGGCGAGGTGCAGCAGACTGTCGGCGCGCTGCTTCGGGTCGCCCGACTCCGCGGCGTGGAAGTCGTCGAGGCGGCCCCGCATCGCGGTGATGTCGGCGTCGGTGCGCCGCTCGGCGGCCAGGCGCGCGAGCGAGGAGTGCAGCATCGAGCTCGCGGTGCACGCGTCGACGAGGTCGCTCCAGCGCTCCTCGAACCACCGGTCGACACCGACCACGATCGACGCGGGCCAGTCCTCGGCGACGAAGGTGCCCCCGCCCCGGCCGCGACGGCGCTCGATCAGGCCCCGGGTCGACAGGTCGTCGAGGGCCGCGCGCACCGTCGTCCGCCCGACGCCCAGGAGGGGCGAGAGGTCGCGCTCGGCGGGAAGACGGGTGCCCGGGAGGAACTCTCCCACCGCCACGGCGGTGATCAGTCGCTCGGTCACGCGCTCCACCAGGGAGGCGTCGTCGGTGTCGGCCATGGGCTCCCGTCGTTTCTCCCATGTTAATTCCGCAGAAAAGGTTTGCCAACGCACCTTTAAGGGGTCCACGATGACTCCATGCAACGCGAGATCACCGTCCCCTTCCGCGACGGCTACACCTGGGCCCGTCTGACCGAACCGTCCGAGCCCACCGGCGCAGCGCCCCTGTTCGTGCTGCACGGCGGGCCGGGGATGGCGCACAACTACGTCTCGAACCTCGACGCCCTCGCCGATCTGACCGGGCGCACGGTCGTGCACTACGACCAGATCGGGTGCGGCAAGAGCTCGCACCACCCCGACGCCCCGGCTTCGCAGTGGGTGCCGCAGCTCTTCGTCGACGAGTTCCACAACCTGCGCGAGGCCCTCGGCTTCGACGAGTACCACGTGCTCGGTCAGTCGTGGGGTGGCATGCTCGGCGCCGAGATCGCCGTGCGTCAGCCCGCGGGGCTGCGGAGCCTCGAGATCTGCAACTCCCCGGCATCCATGGCCCTCTGGCTCGCGGGAGCGGCGCGACTGCGCGCCGAACTCCCCGATGAGGCCCGCGAGGCCCTCGACCGGCACGAGGCCGCCGGCACCCTCGACGACCCCGAGTACGCCGAGGCCACGCGCGTCTTCTACGAGCGTCACGTGTGCCGCGTCACGCCGATGCCGCAGGACTTCGTCGACAGCGAGCAGCAGATGCTCGCCGACCCCACGGTCTACTTCACGATGAACGGCCCGAACGAGTTCCACGTCGTCGGGACGGGCCGTGACTGGACGATCATCGACCGCCTGCCCCAGGTCGCCGTGCCCACCCTGGTGGTCGCGGGCGAGTTCGACGAGGCCACCCCCGAGACGTGGGAGCCCTTCGTCGCGCACATCCCCGGCGCCCGTTCCCACGTGTTCGCCGGAGCGAGCCACTGCACCCACCTCGAGATGCCCGACGCCTTCCGCGCGGTCATCGCCGACTTCCTCGCGCCCCTTCCCTGACACCCGCCCCCGCCCCACCCGAACCAGGAGACCCGATGTCGCACCCCGCCCCCGAGGCCCAGCAGTCGCTGGAGTCGTTCGGCTACAAGCAGGAGCTCAAGCGCTCCATGTCCACCTTCGACCTCGTGGTCTACGGTCTCGTCTTCATGGTGCCCATCGCCCCGTGGGCGATCTTCGGCGTCGTGTTCAACGCCGCGAGCGGCATGGTTCCGCTGGTGTACCTCACCGGCGTGATCGCGATGATCTTCACCGCCCTCGCCTACGCGCAGATGTCGAAGGCGTTCCCGATCGCCGGCTCCGTGTTCTCGTACGTCGGTCGCGGCCTGCACCCCACGGTCGGCTTCTTCGCCGGCTGGGCGATCCTGCTCGACTACCTGCTCGTCCCCACGTTGCTCTACGTCTTCGCCGCCTCGTCGATGGCGGGCATCTTCCCCGACGTGCCGCAGTGGATCTGGGCCGTGGCTTTCGTCGTCATCAACACCGTCATCAACGTGCTCGGCATCGGCTCGATCAAAATCGCCAACCGCGTCATGCTCGCCATCCAGCTCGCCTTCGTGGTGATCTTCGTCGTGATCGCCATGGTCGCCCTGTCGTCCGGCACGATCCCGGGCGCCGAGTTCACGATGGCTCCGCTGTGGGATGCCGAGAAGGTCAACCCCGCGCTCATCGCCACCGCCCTCTCGATCGCAGTGCTGAGCTTCCTCGGCTTCGACGGCATCTCCACGATGGCCGAGGAGTCCACCGGTGACCGGAAGTCGGGCGGTCGCGCCATGATCATCGCCCTGCTCGTGGTCGCGGTGCTCTTCATCGCCCAGACCTGGTTCGCCAGCGCTCTCGCGAACGGCACGATCGCCTTCGGTGACGACGAGGTCAACAACGCGTTCTTCGTGCTCGTGGCCAAGGCCGCCGGCAGCGGGTGGGCGACAGCCTTCCTCGCGGTCAACGTCATCGCGGTGGGTATCGCCAACGCGGTCGCGGCCCAGGCGGCGACCTCGCGCCTGCTCTACTCGATGAGCCGCGACCGGCGCCTTCCCGCCTTCCTCTCGAAGGTCACCTCGCGCCAGGTGCCGATGGCGGCGATCCTGCTGGTGAGCGCGATCTCGCTCGTGCTGGTGCTGTTCTTCGTCGGCCAGATCGCCGTCATCTCGTCGCTGGTGAACTTCGGCGCCCTGCTCGGCTTCATGCTGCTGCACGTGTCGGTCGCGGCGTACTACCTCGGCAAGAAGAAGTCGAAGAACTACCTGCTGCACCTCGTGGTGCCCCTGGTCGGCTTCCTGATCATCGGATACGTGCTGCTCAACGCCGACATGACCGCCAAGATCGGCGGCATCCTGTGGCTGGTCGTCGGCGGGATCGTCTACCTGATCTTCGCCCGCAAGAACGGCGGGGCCACCGGCCCCCTGCCCGAGCACGCGACGGCGACCGCCGGCGAGGGCGGCGGAGAGGTGGCCTCCCGATGACCGAGGAGCGCTGGCTCGGCAAGGAGCACGGTCGCCCGGGTTACGACGCGTCGGTGCCCCCGGCGCTGCGCATTCGGCCCGGCACCGGCGAAAGGATTGCGTTCGAGACCGACGACGCGGTGTACGCCGAGCTGCACGAGCACGGCGACCTCGGGGCGCTGAAGGCCCCCATCAACCCGGTGACCGGCCCCGTGTACGTCGAGGGGGCGAAGCCCGGCGACGCCCTCGCGGTGCACGTCCACGAGATCCGCCTCGGCGCGTACGGGTGGTCGCAGAGCCTCCCCGGCGCCGGGGCGCTGCAGCACCGCATGCCGGATCACGTCGTCAGCCGGCGCATCCCGATCGACGCGGCGGGCGTGCACCTCACCGAGCGGCACGTGGTGCCCGCGCGCCCGATGATCGGCTGCATCGGCACGGCGCCCGCCGCCGGAACGAACTCGACGGTCATGCCGACCACCGCCCTCGGCGGCAACATGGACCTCACCGACGTCGCCCCGGGTGCCACCGTCTACCTGCCCGTCGAGGTCGAGGGAGCCCTCCTCTCGATCGGCGACATCCACGCCGTGATGGCCCGAGGCGAGTCGTCGTTCGTCGCGATCGAAGCGGCGGGGGTCGCCGTGGTCTCGATCGATCTGATCCCGGATGCCGCTTTGCGCGCGCCCCGCGTCGAGACCGACGAGGAGTGGATCTTCGTCGGCCTGGGCGACCCGGTGCAGGAGAGCGTCCGGCGCGGCTACGAGGACGTCTTCGACGAGCTCGTCGAGGTGCGCGGATGGGATCGGATGGACGCGTACGCGGTCATGAGCGCCCTCGTGCACAGCGAACTGGGCGGACCGACGGGTTCGGAGGTGCCCGACCCGCTGCATCCGTTCCGTGCCGTGGGGGCGGTGACCCTTCACCGCCTGCCGAAGAGCGTGCTCTGACCCGGGCCGAATCCCGCTGAGACTGCACCTCGTTGACGAAAGGGGCGCAGCCTGCAACCGGCTTGTCAGCGAGATGCAGTCTCGCGGTACCTGCGGGGATGCGGCGACCCGGCACCGATTCGAGCGGGGCCGGAGCGCCGTGTAGGATCGTCCCTTGGAAGTGTGTCCGAGCGGCCTAAGGAGCATGGCTGGAATCCATGTAGGCGGGGTAACTCGCCTCGCAGGTTCAAATCCTGTCACTTCCGCCACACGAAGAGCGTCACCCGAGAGGGTGGCGCTCTTCGCCTTTCACGCGGCGACTACCGCGACACGCTCTCGCGCTCGACCGCGCCGACGGCGCCGGGCCGCACGACGAGCGAGCGAGGGTACGCCCGCGCGAGCACCCGCCGCAGCGGCGTCGCTCTCGCGTCGAGAGCCCCGCGCACGCCCGCGACGGCGGAGACGAGGGCGGGTCCCCGAGCGGGGTCGAGGCTGTCGCCCGCGTAGCTCACCCGTTCGACCGCGTCACGCAGGAGATCGACGTCCTCGGCCGGCGCGCCCTGCTCCTCGACGAGCCGAGCCGCGAAGGCGCGCGGAGACAGAGCGGACGAGACCGGGATGCCGAGATCCACCGCGTCCTCCCGCATCGCCGTCCACGCCGCCACCGGATCGCCCGCCCGCGCGGCGGCGAGGCGTCGACGACGCAGCACCATCCGGGCCGCGGCCGGGACCCCGGCGAGCAGCAGCAGTGCGAGGACCCCGAGGACCGGGGCGACCCACGCCGTGCTCTGACGCGCGGTCACCGAGCCGCCGCCGGTGGTCTGCGCCCCGGGGTCGTTCTCAGCCGCCGTCGAGGGGGCCGTCGACGGCTGGTCGGCCGGGGTCTCGGCATCCTGGCTCGGGGTGTTCGGGGCCGTGTTGTTACCGCCCGTCGAGCCCGAGGCGAAGTTCGTCGGAACGCCGAGGCTGTTCGTCGGCTCGAACGGCACCCACCCGATGCCCTCGAAGTACACCTCGGGCCACGAGTGCAGCTGGCTCGAGGTAACCGTGTACTCCGTGCCGCCCTGCTGGGGAAGGCTCGAGGCGGTGCCGGGGAGATATCCGATGACGATGCGCGCCGGGATGCCGAGGGTTCGCGCCATGACCGCGAAGGCCGACGCGTAGTGCACGCAGTATCCGGCGCGCACCTGCAGGAACTGCGCCACCGCGTCGAGGCCCGCCCCGTCGAATCCGGCGTCGACCGGGGCATCGAGGGAGTAGCGGAACTGACTGCTGCGGAACCAGTTCTGCAGCGTCACGAGCTTGTCGTACGGCGTCTGAGCGTTGGCGGTCACCTCGCGGGCGGTGTCGCCGATGACGGCCGGCACGTCGGCGGGAAGAGCGGTCAGGGCGGGATCGAGATCCGTGCCGCCCACCGTCTTGGAACGGATCTGCTCGAGGGTGGGGCGCGGAACGTTCGCCTGCACCTCGTAGACCTGCTCTCGCGTCGACCCCGCGCGCGTGACGACCGTGCGGTTCTGCGGCATGCCGAGCCAGTCGCCGTTGAGGCCCGTGACCGTCGAGGCCGGATAGGGCACCGGCAGCCACGGGCTGTCGAGCTGATCGACGGTGACGGTGGTCGTCCAGTCGGCGAGGGTGATGTCGCCGTCGACGCCGACCCGGTCGAACACGGCGCCGCTCGGGGGGACCGCGACGGTGTCGAAGCTGTCGGGCTGCCACACGGCGCCGTCGAAGCGCGAGAGCGTGACCGCGCGCAGGTACGGGGCCGTCGGACCCGTGGTGCGGACCGTGAGCACCTCGACGTCGCGGGGCTGGCGCAGATCGTTTCCGAGTTCGAGGTTGGGGTTGATGGTGGTTCCCAGCCCGCCCGTGCCGCCGCTGGCGAACCGCAGACCCGGTTGGGGCAGCAGGGGAGTGGCCACCACGGCGACGATCACGGCCACCGCCGCGACCCCCAGGGCCGTCGCCGACACCCCGAACAGGCGGCGGGGCGACGGATCGGGCGAGCGTCCGTCGCGTCGGGGCGGGGCCGCGGTTCGCGCGCGCGTGTCGATCCGCAGCAGGAACAACAGCGCCGCTGCGAGCAGCACGAAGCTCGCGATGTCGACGTCGGAGGGGATCGCGATCGTCGGGATGAGCGAGACGGCGACCAGTCCGACCCCGGCGAGCAACGGCATCCGGGCCGTCAGGACGACGTGGTCGAGCACGATCGCGAGCGCGCCGATCGCCGCGACCAGCAGGAACGCCAGGCCCTCGTCCGGGGGCACGGGGGCGACGCCGTCGCGGATCTCGGCCGAGGCCTGAGCGATCAGACCAGGGACCGCCGCGAAGGTCGACGGAGTGGGGATCACCAGCAGAATCGCCGTCGTCCGCCCGAAGATCGCCGTGAGCAGGACGATCCAGACGACGAGCTCGGCCACGCTGGCGAGCACCGCGGGCAGGCGCGAGAGGCGCACGATCAGCCCCGCGCCGAGAGCGCCCCCGGCCACGAGGACGGCTCCCGCGACCCACGCGCCCGGGGCGATGACCGAGAAGACCGGCAGCATCGCCGCGGCGATCGCGGCGAACAGGCCGACGGTCAGCAGGGTGGCGTCGCGGCGCCGACGGGGGGAGCGCAGCACGGTGAGATCAGCGGCCGACACGGGCGTACCCCTGTTCCATCGCGTCGTCCCACGCCAGGGCCACGTCCCCGGCCGGGAGCAGGTGCGTCGCGCGCCAGCCGGCGACCTGGAGGGCGTCGAGGTCCGCGTGCTCGGCCACGACGATCAGGACGGGAAGAGCCGAGTGCAGGCCCGCCGCGCCCAGCGTCGCGCGGTCCTCGGGCGACAGGATTCCGGTGATCACCACGACCGGACCGAGCAGGGCGGACACGGTCGCCGGCACGACGCGGTGGGAGGGGTCGTCGGCGCGGGCGCGCAGGCTCGCGAACCCGGCGGCGGCCGCTCGCGCTTCGACGTCGTCCCCGCCCTCGACGGGATCGGTGAGGAGCGTGCCGTCGCTGTCGACGACGTCGACCGTGTAGCCCTCGTGCACGAGATGGGCGATGGCCGACACGCACGCGGTCACCGCCGTCTCGAACGCGGGGTCGCTCCCGGGGGCGTGCGCGGCCTGCGACGACCACCGCGAGAGCGCACGGTCAATGACGACCGTGGCGGCGGGAGAGGATTCCTGCTCCTCCTGACGCACCATGAGGGTGTCCCGATGCGCGGTCGCCCGCCAATGGATGCGCCGCATCGAATCGCCCGGAGCGTAGGGGCGCGCGACGAGGTTGTCGGCGCCCTGGCCGAGCTGCAGCGCCGCGGTCTGTCGCGTGCCGCCGGCCTCACCCGAGGCGGAGGGCAGGGGCGTGAGATCCACGATCGCCGGGGCCACCGTCACCGCGGTCGTGCGGCCGAGGGCGAGTCGCCGACGCACCAGACCGAACGGGTCGGTCGTGGTCACCTCGAGCGGACCGATCGAATGGATGCCGCGCGACGCGCCGACCACGTCGTAGCGCACCTCGACCGTGCCGGCACCGCCCGCCAACGTGGAGCCGAGGGGAGCCGAGGCCCCCTCGGCGCGTCCGGTCAGGCCCGCGGGAAGAGTGTCGCTCCACCGGCCCGGACCGGTGGGGAGGGCGCTCGAGAGGCCCGCGCGGACCACGACCGTCGCCGAGCCCCCGACCTCGGGGGTCTCGGGAGTCACGACGCGCGACACCGACCCCGTCCCGCGCGTCAGCAGCAGAGCGATCGCGGATGCCGCCAGGAGCGCGACGAGCAGGGTCGCGAAGTACAGCAACTCCGGGATGCCGGCGCGTTGCGCGATGACGAACCCCGCGACGGCGAGGAGGACCGCCCCCGTGCCCCGGAGGGTGAAGGGCCACAGGCGCTTCACGCCGGCGCTCACGGCCGCGGGGCGAGGGGGACGCGCACGCTCGTCGCGATCCGGTCCAGGGCGTCGGCGACGACCGCGGCTCCGGCGCGGCCGCCCGCGGCGGACCGGTTGGCGATCAAGCGGTGGGCGAACACCGGCGACAGCAGAGCGGTGATGTCGTCGGGGATCACGTAGGCGCGACCGTCGAGGGCGGCGCGGACCTTCGCGGCGCGGACGAGCTGCAGGGTCGCTCGGGGGCTCGCGCCCAGGCGGATGTCGGGATGGCTGCGCGTCGCCTGCGCGAGGGCGACGACGTACTCCTCGAGCGCGGGGGCCACGTGGACGCCCCGGGCCCAGGCGATCATCGCGGTCACCTGGCGAGCGGTGACGACCGGCGTCAACCCGTCGAGGGGGTTCACCGCGTCGCGCTGCCGGAGCATGAGCGCCTCGGCCGCGGCATCCGGGTATCCCATCGAGATCCGCAGCAGGAAGCGGTCGCGCTGCGCCTCGGGGAGAACGTACGTGCCCTCCATCTCGAACGGGTTCTGCGTGGCCACCACGAGGAACGGCGAGGGCAGGACGTGCGTGCGCCCGTCGACGGTGACCTGGCGTTCCTCCATGGCCTCGAGCAGCGACGACTGCGTCTTGGGGGAGGAGCGGTTGATCTCGTCGGCGATGACGATGTGGGCGAACACCGCGCCGGGGGTGAACTCGAACTGCCGCTGCACCGGATTGAACACCGACACGCCGGTGATGTCGCCGGGCAGAAGATCGGGGGTGAACTGGATGCGACGGACGTCGGCGTCGACCGTGGCGGCGAGCGCCCGGGCGAGCATCGTCTTGCCGACGCCCGGGACGTCTTCGATGAGCAGGTGCCCCTCGGCCAGCAACGCGATCAGGGCGCTGCGGACGGCCTCGGGCTTACCGTCGATCACCTTCGAGACGGATGCCAGGATCTCCCCGGTCAGGCGGGCGAAAGACTCCGCGTCGAGAGCGGTGTCGACCCCGGGGCGGGCGGGGCCGCCGGCGGTATCGGCGCGGCGCAGCCGCGTGGTCGCCTCGGGCGTGACCGTCTCGTCCATGGCATCCCTTGTGTCGCGGAGGCGGAGGCGCGTCGTCGCCGCCGTGACCCGATCGTAACCCGCGTCGCGGCAGCGGGGGTCGGAATACCGCGGGTGCACAGGCGGCACTCGGCGAGAGCGGAGCGCCCCTAGGATCGGGGAGCGTTGGTCCACCCGAGGAGCCCGCGCATGTCGCACACCACCCCGTCCCTGCCCGCCGCCCCCCACGTGCTCGCCGTCGACATCGGCGGAACGAAGGTCGACGCGGCCCTGGTCTCGGCCTCGGGCGAGGTGGTCCGCGCGAGCGTGACCCGACGCCCCACCGGTCGCGAGAACGACCGCGACACGATCGCCCGCCACGTGCGCGAGGCCGCCGCCGCAGCGCTGGCCGCGGTCCCCGGGGTCACGGTGACCGCCATCGGCGTGGGCAGCGCGGGCCCGGTCGACCTGCCCTCGCGGTCGGTGTCGCCCCTCAACCTGCCCCTCGCGGCGGGTCTGCCCATCGACGAGGTACTCGCGGGACTCGTGGACGGCCCGATCCACCTGGCCCTCGACGGCACGTGCATCGCCCTCGCCGAGCACTGGCGCGGTGCCCTGGTCGGCTGCGACGACGCGATGGCGATCGTCGTGTCGACGGGAGTGGGCGGCGGCCTCGTGCTGGGCGGTCGCCCCGTCAGCGGCGCCAGCGGCAACGCGGGTCATCTGGGGCAGACCTTCGTCCGCACCATCGAGGGCGACGAGGTCGTCGCGGCCACCCTCGAAGCCGTGGCCGCGGGGCCGGGCACCGTCGCCTGGGCGAAGACGCAGGGCTGGCAGGGCGAGACCGGTCTCGATCTCGCCGCCTCCCACGCGGCGGGCGACGCCATCGCGATCGCCGCTGTGACGCGATCGGCGACCGCGGTGGGACAGGCCATCGCCGCGGCGGCCACCCTGTGCGATCTCGAGGCCGTGGCCATCGCCGGGGGCTTCTCGCAGGTCGCGCCCGACTACGTCGACCAGGTGCGTGCGGCCGCCCAGGCCGCCTCGCTGCACGCGTACGCGCGGCGCTGCCGCATCGTCGGCTCGGGCCTCGACGGAGACGGTCCGCTGCTCGGGGCGGCGGCGTTGGCGCTGCAGTCCTGACGGATTCCGCAGAGGGTGGCGCGCTGATGGGCGGGCGTAATCTGGACGAGAGGGCCCGCGCCGCGGACCGGCGAACGAGGGCAGGGGTCATGCGTACGGGATCCAACCTGCCCGCCGTCGGGGAGTACAACCAGGCTCTCGTGCTGGATCACATCCGCCGCTCGCCCGAGGGGCTCAGCCGGGTCGAACTGTCGGCGCGCACGGGTCTCAGCGCCCAGACGCTCAGCAACGTGACCCGTCGTCTGGCCGACGAAGGGCTGATCGTCGAGGCCGGCAAGGTCATCTCGGGTCCCGGCAAGCCCCGCACGCTGCTCAAGCTCGAGCCGCGCTCGCGGTTCGCGGTCGGGGTGCACCTCGACCCGGTGGTCGACACGGTCGTGGTGGTCGACATGGCGGGTGAGGTCATCGCGCACGACGAGATCGCCCGCCCGGCGGTGTCGACTCCCGCCGGACTGGTGGATGCCGTGGGTGCCGCTGTCGACGCGATCGTCGAGCGCGCCGGCATCCCCCGCGAGCTCGTCCTCGGGGTCGGTGTGGCAGCCCCGGGTCCCTTCGACGCGCGCGGCGGCCGCCTTCTCGATCCGCCCCTGCTGCCGGAGTGGCACAACGTGAACGTGCGCGAAGACCTCGGCGCCGTCACGGGCCTGCCGGTGATCGTCGAGAAGGACGTGACGGCCGCGATGGTAGGGGAGATGTGGTTCGACCGCTCCGACGCCCTCGGGGACGCGATGTTCCTGTACTACGGCGCGGGCGTCGGTGTGGGGCTCGCGATCGCGGGTGCGCCGGTGCGCGGACGCACCGGCAACGCCGGTGGCATCGCCCACGTGATCGTCGATCCCGATGGTCCGCCCTGCGCGTGCGGCGCTCGCGGGTGCCTCGGGGTGTCGATCGAGCCGCGCGTGCTGCTGGCCGAGGCCGGGTACGCTCCCGCGGCGGCCGGCGACACGCGCCCCGACCTGGACCGGCTCGTGCGCGACGCCCGTGAGGGCGAGGAGGTGCCGGCCGCGGTGCTGCGGCGGGCGGGGGAGCGGATCGCGCGCGCGCTGGTCGTGACCAACAACCTGATCGACGTCGACGAGGTCGTCCTCGGCGGCCCCGTGTGGGAGCGCCTGGCGGGGGTGCTGGGCGATGTCGTCGCCGAGCGCGTCGCCGTCGACGCGGCCTCGACCGCGACGCGCGAGATCGTCGTGCGTCGCTCGCGGGTCGGAACCGACGTCGCGGCCGTGGGGGCCGCCTGCCTCATGCTCGACGGCGCCTTCGCGGCACGGCCGACGCGCATGATGATCGCCCTCTGAGCCCGACCCCTGGGGCGCGGAGCCGCGCGTTTCCCGATCGTTACATGGGCTGCGCCGTTCGGACTTGCCGAGTTAGTCCATTTGATTTATAAAAGGTTCTGGCGACGTGGTGTCTCCACCCGAGCAAGGGAGCTTTCATGAAGAAACTGACGATGGTGACCGGTCTTCTGACCGCCACCGCCCTGACCGCGGCCCTGGCCGGTTGTTCCGCGGGCAGCGGAGACGCCGGCGACGCGAAGACCATCCGCGTCGCGTACCAGACCACGGCGACCTTCAACCAGATGCAGACGCTGATGGAGACCGCGAAGTCGCAGTACGAGGCCGCGCACCCCGGCATGACCGTCGAGCTCGTGCCGATCCAGGCCGAGGGCGCCGACTACTACACGAAGCTCGCGCTGATGAACAAGTCGGCCAGCACCGCCCCCGACGTCCAGTACGAAGACACCTTCAAGATCCAGTCCGACGCCGCGGCGGGGTACCTGCTGCCCCTCGACGACTACCTCGCGAAGTGGAGCGACTGGTCGCAGTTCGCCGACGGCGCCCAGCAGGCCGGCCTCGGCCCCGACGGCAAGACCTACGGCGTCTCGCTCGGAACCGACACCCGCGGCCTCTGGTACAACAAGGAGATCTTCGCCAAGGCGGGCATCTCCGTCCCGTGGCAGCCCAAGACCTGGGCCGACGTGCTCTCGGCGGCCGAGAAGGTCAAGGCGGCCGATCCCGACGTCATCCCGATGAACGTGTACTCGGGCAAGACGGCCGGTGAAGCGGCATCCATGCAGGGGCTCGAGATGCTCCTCTACGGCACCGAGGACACCCTCTACGACATCTCCTCGAAGAAGTGGGTCGTCGGCAGCCAGGGCTTCAAGGACTCGCTGAAGTTCGTCTCCGACGTCTACCAGGGCGGACTCGGGCCCTCGCTCCAGCAGGCGCTCGACCCCAACATCTTCACGAGTGTGACCGCCGACTGGCTGCCGAAGGGCAAGCTCGCGATCGCCCTCGACGGCTCGTGGCAGTCGGCCGCGTGGGTCGACGGCGGTACCGCCCCGTGGCCCGCGTGGAGCGACACGCTCGGCATCGCCGCGATGCCCACCCAGAACGGTCAGGCGCCCGGCACCACGAGCATGTCGGGCGGGTGGACGCTCGCCATCGGCAAGAACACCAAGAACGCGGACGCCGCCTGGGACTTCCTCTCCACCGCGGTGAACAAGGACAACGCCACGTCTTACGACATCAACAACAGCCAGATCGCCGTGCGCGCGGACGTCGCCCAGTCCAGCGAGTACCTCGACGCCAACCCGAGCTTCGAGACCTTCTCGAGCTTCGTCGACACCACCCACTTCCGCCCGGCGACCGAGGACTACGACAAGATCTCGAACCAGATCCAGGTCGCGATGGAAGCCGTCATGACCGGGCAGTCCAGCGTCGACGACGCCGCCGCAGCCTACGACCAGGCCGTCATCGGCATCGTCGGTCAAGACAACACCCAGCAGGGCTGATCGTGACCGCCCTGGCTCAGACCGGGGCGACCGGAACCGACCGGAGGTCGCGCGCCACCACGCGCGGCCTCCGGTCCTCGGCCCGGGCGCTCCCGCTCCTTCCCGCAGCGCTGCTGCTCGCGGTGTTCCTGCTCGGACCGATCCTCGTGTCGCTGTGGGGCTCGCTCACCAATGCGACCCTGTCGGGCTCGACCGCCGTCGCGAGCCAGTTCATCGGCCTCGACAACTACACCCAGCTCTTCAAGGCCCCCGACTTCCCCGTGGCGGTCGTCAACACGATCGTGTTCGTGTTCTTCTCGGCCGTGATCGGTCAGAACATCCTGGGGCTCGCCCTGGCCCTCATGATGCGCTCGGGCAATCGCGTCGTCACCGCGGTGGTCGGCACGATCGTCGTCACCGCGTGGGTCCTGCCCGAGATCGTCGCGGCCTTCGCCGCGTACGCGTTCTTCCGCGACAACGGAACCCTGAACGTGATCCTCGGCTTCTTCGGTCTCGACCCCGTCAGCTGGCTCTTCACGATGCCGGTGCTCATGGTCATCTTCGCCAACATCTGGCGCGGGACGGCGTTCTCGATGATGGTCTACTCGGCGGCCCTCGCCGACGTGCCGCCCGAGATCACCGAGGCGGCCGAGGTCGACGGGGCGAGCGGCATCAAGCGCCTCTTCCTCATCACGATCCCCATGATCCGCTCGACCATCGGCACGAACTCGATGATCGTGACGCTGCAGACCCTGTCGGTCTTCACGCTGATCTTCGTCATGACCGGCGGTGGCCCCGGCACCAAGAGCACGACGCTGCCGATCCTCGCCTACCAGCAAGGTCTGAAGTTCGGCGAGCTCGGCTACGGCACCGCGATCGCCACGATCATGCTGCTCATCGGCGCGATCTTCTCGTTCTTCTACGTCCGCGCTCTGCGCGAGGAGGTCTCGTCATGACCACCGCCACCCTCCCCGAGGTGACCGGAGCGCGCGTCCGCTCGGCCCGCCGCGCCCCCGCGCGCAAGAAGGCGTCGCTGTCGTCGCCGCGCACGCGCGCCCTCCGCGTCGTCGCCAACACGCTCCTGATCGTGGTCGGCATCCTGTTCGTGGTCCCGCTCGTGTGGCTCGTCACGGCCTCGCTCGACGCGCAGCCCACGCTGGCGATCAAGATGCCCGAGGTCGTCACCCTCGACAATTTCGCGGCCGTGATGAAGCCCGACCTGCTCTTCCAGCCCCTGTGGAACAGCGTGCTTCTGGCCGGGGGCACCTCGATCGCCACGGTCGTGCTCGCCTCGCTGGCGGCCTACCCGCTCTCGCGGTACAAGATGCGCGTCGGCAAGCCCTTCCTCTACGCGGTGCTGTTCGGCACGTGCCTTCCGATCACGGCGATCATGGTGCCCGTCTACAGCCTGTTCGTCCAGCTCAACCTGATCGACTCGATCGGCGGCACGATCCTCTTCCTCACCGCGAGCGCCCTGCCGATCGCGATCTGGATGATGAAGAACTTCATGGACGGGGTTCCCGTCGAGCTCGAGCACGCGGCCTGGATGGACGGCGCGGGGTCGATGCGCACGCTCGTGCAGATCGTGCTGCCCCTCATGCGCCCGGGCATCGCGGTGGTGTTCATCTTCACCTTCATCCAGGCGTGGGGGAACTTCTTCGTCCCCTTCGTGCTGCTGCTCAGCCCTGACTACCAGCCGGCCGCCGTCAGCATCTTCAACTTCTTCGGGTCGTTCGGAGCCGTGGCCTACGGCCAGCTCGCGGCCTACTCGATCGTCTACTCCCTTCCGGTGCTCGGCCTGTACGTCCTCGTGCAGCGCGGACTCGGCGGCCCGTCGGCTCTCGCCGGCGCGGTCAAGGGCTGACCCGTCCCCCCAGACAAGGAACCCACTTCATGCACGACCGCACCGCGCTCATCGAGATGCGTATCGAACGCTTCGTCCGCGAGCGTCTCGCCCCCGCCGTCTACCGCGACCGTCAGCCCCTCGAGATCTCGGCGTGGGAGGCCCCCGGCGAGCCGGTCACCTTCGACGAGGCTCGGGATGCCGAATACCGCCCCTTCGCGATCGGAACGCCGTGGGGCCGGGCGTGGGGGACGACCTGGTTTGCCGTGTCGGGAGAGACCCCCGCCGCGTGGCGCGACGACTCGGGGGTCCTTCCCGCGGGCACCGTCGCCGAATTCGTCGTCGACCTCGGGTTCACGGCCGGGCAGAGCGGTTTCCAGTGCGAGGCGCTGATCTGGAACCGCGACGGGGCCCCGATCAAGGGCATCTCGCCGTTCAACAACGCCACCGCCGCCGCGATCGACGCCGACGGCCGGATCGACGTCCTCGTCGAGGCCGCGTCGAACCCCGACGTGGGGAGCCTCTTCACCTTCGAGCCGACCCCGGTCGGCGACCCCGTGACGGCGGGCGACGCCCCCCTCTACGTCTTGCGCGAGATGTCGATCGCACTCCGCGACGTCGCGGTGTGGGAACTCCTGCAGGACTTCCGCCTGCTCCACGGTCTGCTGGCCGAGCTCGACGCGACCTCGGCGCGCCGCGCGACCCTCCTCGAGGGGATGGATGCCGCGATCGACGCGGTCGATCCCCACGACGTCGCCGGTACCGCACGGGCCGGTCGCGACGTGCTCGCTCCGCTGCTCGCCGCGCCCGCGGCATCCAGCGCCCATGTCCTTCACGCGGTGGGCCACGCCCACATCGACTCGGCGTGGCTCTGGCCGGTGCGCGAGACCGCCCGCAAGGTGTCGCGCACCTTCAGCAACGTGCTCTCGCTGATGGACGAAGACCCCGGGTTCGTCTTCGCCAGTTCGTCGGCGCAGCAGTTCGCGTGGATGAAGGAGCACTACCCGGCGCTGTGGGAGCGCCTCAAGGCGCGCGTCGCCGAGGGACGCTTCGTGCCGGTGGGCGGCATGTGGGTCGAATCCGACACCAACATGGTCGGCGGCGAGGCGATGGCCCGCCAGTTCGTCGAGGGCAAGACGTTCTTCCTCGAGGAGTTCGGCATCGACACCGAAGAGGTGTGGCTGCCCGACTCCTTCGGATACAGCGGCGCCCTGCCGCAGATCATGAAGGCCGCGGGAGCCCGCTGGTTCCTCACGCAGAAGATCTCGTGGAACGAGACGAACCGCATCCCGCACCACACCTTTCGGTGGGAGGGAATCGACGGCTCGCGCATCTTCACCCACTTCCCGCCCGTGGACAAGTACAACTCCGAGGTCACAGCGGCCGACCTCGCGCACGCCGAGCGCAATTTCGCCGACAAGGGCCGGGCGCGCACCTCGCTCCTTCCCTACGGCTTCGGCGACGGCGGCGGCGGCCCCACCCGCGAGATGACCGCGACGATCGCGCGCACGGGCTCGCTCGAGGGCGCCCCGATCGTGAAGCACTCGACCCCGCGGGAGTTCTTCGAGACGGCCGAGGCCGAGTACGCCGACCCGGCCGTGTGGGCGGGGGAGCTGTACCTCGAGTTCCACCGCGGCACTTACACCAGCCAGCTGCGCACCAAGCAGGGCAACCGCCGCAGCGAGCACCTGCTGCGCGAGGCGGAGCTGTGGGCGGCCACCGCGACCGTCCGCACCGGGGCGGAATACCCCGCCGAGGCGTTCCAGCGCCTGTGGCGTCTGGTGCTGCTGCAGCAGTTCCACGACATCCTGCCCGGCACCTCGATCGCCTGGGTGCACCGCGACGCCGAGCGCAACTACGCGGCCATCGCGACCGAGCTCGAGCAGATCATCGCCGACAGCCTGCGCGCGCTCGTCGGCACCGGCGACCACGCGGTCGTGGCCAACGCGGCCCCGCACCGCCGCGCCGGCGCTCCCGCCCTCGCGATCGCTTCCGCGGCACCCGCGGGAGACGTCGCCCCGCGGGCGGACGGCGAGGGCTTCGTCCTCGACAACGGCATCGTGCGCGCGGTCATCGACGGACGCGGTCTGCTCACCTCGCTGGTTGAGGTGGCCAGCGGCCGCGAGGTCGTGCCGGCGGATCGCGCGGCGGGGCTGTTCGAGGTGTTCCGCGATACGCCCACCCAGTGGGACGCATGGGACATCGACGAGACCTACCGGCGCCACGTCACCCCCCTCGACTCCGCCGACGCCGTGCGCCTGGACGGCCACGCTGTCGTCATCGAGCGCAGCACGGGCGCGTCCACGATCGTCACGCGCATCGCCCTGGCGAACGGCTCCCGCACCGTGCGTCTGTCGCTCGACGTCGACTGGCACGAGCAGCAGAAGCTGCTCAAGCTCGGTGTCCCCGTCGACGTCCACACCGATCGCGCGGCCTCGGAGATCCAGTTCGGGCACATCGTCCGCCCCACCCACACGAACACCTCGTGGGATGCGGCACGCTTCGAGACGGCCGCGCACCGCTGGGTGCGGGTCGCCGAGCCGGGCTTCGGCGTTGCCGTCACCAACGACTCCACCTACGGCCACGACATCACACGCCACGAGCGCGCCGCCGGTGGGACCTCGTCGCTCGTGCGCCTCTCGATCATCCGCGCGGCGACCTTCCCCGACCCCGGTCAGGACCAGGGCGCTCATCACCTCGAGGTGGGCATCGTCGTGGGGGCCGACGTGATCGACGCCGTCACGGAGGGGTACCGCACGAACCTGCCCGAGCGGACGATTCCGGATGCCGCCGAGACGGCGGTCGCCCCGCTCGTCGCGATCGACCGGCCCGGCGTCGTCGTCGAGGCGGTCAAGCTCGCTCAGGACGGCTCGGGGGATGTGCTCGTGCGCCTCTACGAGGCTCTGGGGGAGCGCACGCGCGCGCACCTCGAGGCCGGGTTCGCTCTCGCCGGTGTCGTCGAGACGGACCTGCTCGAGCGCGAGGTCGAGGCAACGGCGGTGTCGAGGACGACGGACGGAGTGGTCGAGCTCGACCTGCGTCCGTTCCAGCTGGTGACGCTGCGTCTGAAGCGCTGACGCGGCGGATGAGGGACGGCCGGGGCGCTGATGCCCTGGCCGTCCCGTCGTTCTCGACCCTGGCCGCCTCAGGAACGAACGAGATCCGCCCGCAGCAGGTCCACGACCTGCCAGGGCTCGATTCCCACGGGATGGGGGAGCGGGGCGCTTGCACCCACACGGCCGAGCGCGAGGAACGAACGACGTTCGACCGCCGCGTCCCCGCCGTGACCGCCGGAGTCGAGGTGCCCGTGGTCAGTGGTGACGGCGACGAGCCAATCCTCCCCGTGCGCGGCGGCGCGCTCCGCCACGGTGTCCAGGATCCCGCCCAGGAGCGCATCGACCCGGCGGATCGCGGCGGTGTACTCCGCAGCGATTCCCCCGAAGCGGTGACCCGCCTCGTCGACCTCACCGAGGTACACGAACGACACGTCCGGGCCCACGGCACGCAGGTGCGCCCGCGCGGCGGCGGCGATCTCGGCATCCATGGGTCCGTATCCGTGGGTCTCGCCGTCGCGGAGGACGACCGTGTGCAGCCCCGTGCGTTCGCGGTCGGGGTTCGGGGCGATGATCGGACCGGGCCCCGCCGGATCGACGAGCGGTGGCCAATCGGCGGCGGCGAAGGTGGTGGCCGTGGGGCGGTCCACCACTGCGCGAGCGAGCAGATCGAGGTGGCGACGCAGTCGATGCCCGGTGAAGAGGTTGTCGATGACGCCGTGCTCGGTGTGGCGCGTGCCCGTCAGCAGCGACGACCACCCCGGCCCCGAGACGGTGGGCACCTCCATCGTCAGGGGAAGCAGCCGACCGCCCGCGGCGAACGCGGCGAGCCGCGGGGCCGCGGCGGGGGAGCCGAGGGCGTCGTCGACCCGGAGCCCGTCGATGCCGACGAGGAGCAGTTTGCGCGCGGGGCTCATGTGGCCGGAAGCTCGCCCGCGGCATCCAGCAGCGCGGGGATGTCGGCGACGCCGTCCAGAAGGTGGGTGTGCCGCGATCGGCCGAGGTCGGCAGCGGACCCGGCCCCCGTCCGCACGCCGACGACGAAACGGGCGCCGGCGGCGGTTCCGGCCGCGAGGTCGTTGGGGGTGTCTCCCGCGACGAGCACCTCGGCGACCGAGCGGGTGCCGGTGAGCTCCATGGTGCGGAAGACGAGGTACGGGGCCGGTCGCGACGCCGTCACGAGCTCGGACGTCGCGAGGGCGTCGACGTCGATCCCCACCTCCCAACCCACTCTCGCGAGCAGCCCCTCGGCCACCTCTCGGGTGTACCCGGTCTGCAGGGCGACCTTGACCCCGGCGGCGCGGAGCGAGGCGATCGCCTCGCGGACTCCCGGGAACAGTGTCGGCGTCGCGGCCGCGTACGCCTCGTCGAGCTGCGCGGCGAAGCCCGCGTAGACGGCCTCGGTGCGCGCGGGATCGCCCCCGAGCGTGGTCAGCAGCCCGCGGATGGCCTCGGTCTTGTCGGTTCCCGTCCAGGGCGCGAGGACGTCGGCGGGGACGGGGGAGCCGAGCTCGTCGGCCACGCACCGCGAGAGCAGCTCGTAGACGACGCCGCCCTCGTCGATCGTCGTGCCGGCCATGTCGAGGGAGAGGAGCGAGACGGTCATCGAGAACCTTCCGGAGTCATACTGCGCGAGGCGTGGGGTCCGGCGGGACCCCGCGAGCGGGAGTTGTGGATGATGAGGGCGGCGCGATCGGGGCGGTACCGGTCGTCCGAGACCTCGAGCGCCTCGCCGTCGTCCGACCGCGTGACACGTCTCACCCGTAGGAGCGGGGAACCGGGCTCGACACCGAGCTCTGCGGCATCCGTCTCATCGGCGGCGACCGCGTCGATGGTGTGCTCGCCCTGATCGAGCGCCACGCCCCGGGCGAGGAGCCCGGCGAAGATCGAGCCCGCGTCGGGGTCCAGGTCGAACAGCAGTCGGCCCACCGGCTCGACGAAGGCGGTGCGCTCGATCATGACCGGTTCGCCGTCGATCGACCGGACGCGCACGAGCTCGACGGCCCGCGCGTCGTCGTCCAGGTCGAGAGCGGCGGCGACGGCGTCGGAGGGACGACGGACGGCGATCTCGAGCGTGCGCTGGCCCGGGGTGCGCCCGAGCGAGGACACCCACGCCGAGAACGAGAAGAAGTCGTCGATGTCCTGGGCGAGCGGGGCGCGCGCGACGGTGGGCACGCGGCCCTGACCGGTCGCGATGAGGCCCTCGGCGGCGAGAGCTGCGAGGGCCTGTCGCACCGGGCCCCGGGACGCGCCGAACTCCACGCACAGTTCCGCTGTCGAGGGCAGAGGCGTGCCCACCGCCAGGGTTCCGCTGACGATGCGCTCGCGCAGCGACGAGTGAACGGTTTCGTGGAGGAGCATGGGATCAGCTTGTCAACACAAGTGAGCGGCATGCCACCCGCATAGGCAATGTTCGGTCGCCGTTCACCTTCGACAGACCCCTCTATAGGCGACGTCCTCGTCGGGTGAACATCGCATGACAAGTGCCGCGAGCGAGCGGATTCGACCCCGTCGACGGGTAAGACTCGTCGGCGTGAACACCCCGTCTGCGTCCCCCGTCGATCTCGTCGTCGTCGGTGCGGGCATCGTCGGCCTCGCTCACGCGTGGCACGCGGTCCGCTCCGGTCTGTCGGTGATCGTCCTCGACCGCGACGATCGCCCCGTCGGCGCGAGCGTGCGCAACTTCGGTCACATTTGCACGAGCGCTCAGGCCGGGCTGGCGCGGCAGTACGCCGAGGTCGCCCGCGACGCCTGGCTGACGCTCCCGGCGAGCGCCGGCATCGAGGTGCGCGAGAGCGGAACGGTCGTGGTCGCCCGCACGGATGCCGAGATGGCGGTGCTCGACGAGTTCGCTGCGGCGCGCCCCGGCGAGGCCGAGATCCTGCGACCCCGCGACGTGGCCGCGCGCCTGGGATGGGCGGCGCCGGACGCGGTGGGGGGAGCATTCCTCGCCCGCGACCTGCGCGTGGACGCGCCGACGGTGATCCCCGCCCTCATCGGGCATCTGCGGGAGCTCGGCGTCGACATCCGATTCGGCGAGAACGTGGTGGATCTGCGGGAGGACGGCGTGCGGACGGCCGCCGGTTGGTTCCCCGCCACCGCCGTCGCGGTGTGCGTCGGTCACGACGTCGACCGCCTGTTCCCCGACATCGCGGGCGAGGGCGCGGTGCGCCGCTGCCGCCTGCGGATGCTCGAGATCGATGCCCCGCACGCGACGCCCCTCGACCCCGCACTCTTCACCGGCACCTCGCTGCTGCGCTACGGCGGTTTCGCCGAGACCGCCGCCGCCGACGGCGTTCGCGCCGAACTCGCCGCGACCGACCCCGAGCTGGTGACCCACGTCGTCAATCTCATGGCCACCCAACGTCCCGGCGGACGCGTGGTCATCGGGGACACCCACCACTACGAGCGCACCCTCGACCCGTTCGACGACGAGACCCTCGACGAGCTGCTCCTCGAGCGGTTCCGCCGACTGTTCGGCGTCGACTCCCTCCGCGTCCGCCGACGCTGGCGCGGCGTCTACGCCGCGAGCGAGGTCTCGCCGTACCTGCTGGCCTCGCCGCGGCCGGGTCTCGTGATCGCGTCCGTGACCAGCGGCATCGGCATGACCACCGCTCTCGGCTTCGCCCGTGACGCCCTCGAGCGCCACGGCATCCTCTGACTCCTCCTTCGCTGCCTCTCCCTCTCCACTCGAGTACCCGCCCGAAAGGACTCCCATGCCCTCCTCCACCCCCGTGACGGCACGCCGCCTCGTGCGCGCCGTCGTCGCGACCGCGGCCGTCGCCGCCGTCGCCGTGACGCTCTCGGCGTGCTCCGGCGCCTCCGACGCCGCCACCGGTTCGATGACGCTCGAACAGAAGCAGAAGGCCACCAGCGCCGCCGACTTCGGCGGAATGGACGGCCTCGTCGCCGCCGCCAACGCCGAGGGCAAGCTGAACGTCATCACCCTTCCGCCGTCGTGGGCCAACTACGGCAAGATCATCGCGGGCTTTCAAGCGAAGTACCCCGACATTCAGATCGACTCGCAGAACCCCAACGGCTCCAGCGCCGACGAGGTCGCGGCCGCCCAGTCGCAGAAGGGTCAGGACACCGCTCCCGACGTCTTCGACATCGGCACCGCCGTGCTGAGCCAGAACCTCGACCTGGTCACGCCGTACACGGTGTCGAACTGGGGCGACATCCCCGACGACTTCAAGGACCCGAACGGCTCCTGGTTCTATGACTACACGGGGCTGATGTCGATCGGCTACGACTCCTCGGTCATCACCACCCCTCCCACCTCGGTCGCCGACCTGCTCTCGCCCGAGTTCCAGGGCAAGGTCGCCATCAAGGGCGACCCGACGCAGGCCAACGAGGCCGCGAGCGCCGTCTACTGGGCGGCTCTGCAGAGCGGCGGCAGCGTGAACGACATCAGCGCCGGCGTCGACTTCTTCTCGAAGCTGAAGAAGGCGGGCAACATGCTGTCGGTCCTGCCGACGCAGGCGACCGTCGCCTCGGGCGAGACCCCCGTGGTGATCCAGTGGAGCTACAACAACCTCGCGTGGGGCCCGGACGGCGGCTCGTCGGGCAACCCGAACTGGAAGACGGTCGTGCTCCCCGGCGTCGCGCTGGGCAGCTACTACAACCAGGCCGTCAACGTCGACGCCCCGCACCCCGCCGCCGCGCGCCTGTGGGAGGAGTACCTCTACAGCCCCGAGGTGCAGAACCTCTACCTGGCCTCGGGGGCGTACCCCTCGACGCTGAAGGCGATGATGGCCAACGGCACGGTCGATCAGTCGGTGCTGCAGAAGGTCGGCGAGCCGCCGGCGCAATTCGTGCAGCTCACGAGCGACCAGGCGGCCGCCGCCGCGAAGGTGCTCGGGTCGACCTGGTCGGCAGCGATCGGCTGATCGCCCCATGACCGCCGCCTCCGCTCGGATCGCGACGGCCACCCCCCGCTCCGGCGTCGGACTTCTCCGACGCCGGAGCCTGGGCTGGTGGGGCTTCTCGCCCTTCGCCGTCTACGTTCTGCTGTTCCTCGCCATCCCCACCGTCTACGCCGTGGCGAGCGGGTTCTTCACCGCGAAGGGGGAGTTCACCCTGTCGAACTTCTCGGCCTTCGTCTCGCCCTTCATCGTCACCACCTTCGTCAACTCCCTGTGGCTCTCGGCCGTGGTCGCGGCGATCTCGGCCGTGCTCGGGGCGATCATCTGCGTGGCCCTCGCGGGGATGGACCCCGAGGGGTGGGTGCGCTCCGCCGCCGATTCGGCGTGCAGCGCTCTCGCGCAGTTCGGCGGGATCATGCTCGCCTTCGCGTTCATCTCCCTGATGGGCGCGCAGGGTGTGCTCACGGTGTGGCTCAAGCAGAGTCTCGGTCTCGACCTGAACTCGCTGACCCCGAACGGTCCTCTGCTCTATCAGGTCGGCGGGCTCGTCTTCCCGTACGTCTACTTCTCGGTGCCCCTGATGGTGCTCACCTTTCTCCCCGCCCTGACGGGGTTGCAGTCGCAGTGGGCGGAAGCGGCGGCGACGCTGGGCGCTCCGCGACGGGTCTACTGGACGCGTATCGCCGCCCCCCTCCTCGCGCCGGCGTTCGGCGGGTCGACGATCCTCGTGTTCGCGAGCGCGTTCTCGTCCTTCGCCACGGCGGCGGCCCTCATCGATCAGGGCGGCATCGTGCCGCTCGCGATCAAACAGCAGGTGACGAGCGAGACCATCCCCGGTCTGGCGAACACCGCCGGTGTCCTGGCGCTGGGCATGGTCGTGGTGATGGCGGTCGTCATGACCGTCTACGCGGTCCTCGATCGTCGCGCGCGGCGGTGGCGGCGGTGAGCCGGCCGGTGGGCGCGGCCCTTGGCCGCTCGGGCGCCGTGGCTGTTCTCGTGGTCGCCGCCGCCGCGTTCGCGCTGCCGCTGGTCGCCCTGCTGCTGTTCACGTTCCGCGTCTCGGGTGACCCCGGTGCCCTGACGCTCGTGCACTACGCGGCGATCGTCGATCCGGCGCAGGAGTTCACCTACGACGGCCTGTTCCGCGGGCTGAGCAACTCGCTGGGCATCTGCGTCGTGACCGTCGCGATCGTGCTGCTCGTCCTCGTGCCCACTGTTCTGCTGGTCGAGATGCGCTACCCGGCGATGCGCCGCGTGGTGGAGTTCGTGTGTCTGTTGCCGTTGACCGTGCCCACGGTGGTGCTGGTGGTCGGCTTCGTGCCGGTCTACAAGGTGGTCTCGGGGGCGTTCGGCAGTGCCGCGTGGACCCTGGCGTTCGCGATCGGCGTCATCGTGCTGCCGTACGCCTACCGACCGATCCAGGCGAACATCGCCGCCCTCGACGTGGTCGTCCTGGGCGAGGCGGCGCGGTCGCTGGGAGCGGGGGTCGTCCCGACCGTGTTCCGCGTCATCCTCCCGAACCTTCGCCGCGGCATCCTGTCGGCGTGCCTGCTGACGGTCGCGGTGGTGCTGGGCGAGTTCACGATCGCGTCGTTCCTGTCGCGCACGACCTTTCAGACCGCCCTCTTCCTGTTGCAGCAGAGCGACCCCTACGTCGCTGCGATCTTCTCTCTCGCCGCCCTCGTCTTCGTGTTCGTGCTGCTGCTGGTCATCGGCCGCCTCGGCTCCTTCCGACCCTCCCGGAGAACCTCATGAACGTCCCCCCTCCCACCGCTGCGCCCCTCACCGGCCCGCTGACCGTCACCGGGACCGCGGTCTCGCTCGCCGGCATCCACAAGTCCTTCGGGCCCCACGTGGCACTGCGCGGAGTGAGCCTCGACGTGCGTCCGGGGGAGTTCGTCGCCCTCCTCGGTCCCTCGGGCTGCGGAAAGACGACGCTGCTCCGCGCCCTCTCGGGGTTGGACCGGATCGACGCGGGAACCATCTCGATCGACGGCACCGACGTGTCGCGCGTGCCCGTCGACAAGCGCGACATCGGGATGGTGTTTCAGTCGTACTCCCTCTTCCCGCACCTCACCGCGGCGCAGAACGTCGAGTTCGGCCTGCGGATGCGCAAGGTCGACGCGGCGCGTCGGGCGGTGCGCGTGCAGGAGGCACTCGACATGGTCGGCCTCGGCGACCGCGGCGGTCGCTACGCGCACGAGCTCTCGGGCGGTCAGCAGCAGCGCGTCGCCCTCGCCCGCGCGCTGGTCACCCGGCCCCGCGTGCTGCTCCTCGATGAGCCGTTGTCGGCTCTCGATGCGAAGGTGCGCGTGAAGCTCCGCGAGCAGATCCGTCGCATCCAGCGCGATCTCGGCATCACGACGGTGTTCGTCACGCACGATCAAGAAGAGGCTCTCGCCGTCGCCGATCGTGTCGCCGTCATGCACGACGGCGTCATCGAGCAGATCGGCACGCCCGAGGAGCTCTATCGTCGTCCGGTCTCGCCCTTCGTCGCCGATTTCGTGGGTCTCAGCAACGTCCTCGAGGGCGTCGCCCGCGGCGCCGAGGTCGAGGTCTGCGGGCGGGTCCTGCCCGTGCTGGGTCCACCCGTCGAGGGGGACGTCTCGGTGTACGTCCGCCCCGAGGACGTCGCGTTCACGCTCGATTCCGGGGGAGTGGATGCCACGGTGGTGGCGTCCAGCTTCCTCGGATCGCTCCGGCGCACCTCGGTGCGTCTGGCCGACGGGACGATCGTCGCGGTGCAGCACGACGCCTCCGATCGTCGCGAACCCGACGAGGCCGTGCGGCTGCGGTTCGCGGGGTTTCCGGTGGTCGTGCGGCCGCGCTGACAGCAGTGCCCGCGCGGCGCCGGTGACCACGAGCGCCCGTTCGCGTCGGGTAGGCTGTAGACGGCTCTCCGCGTGGCGGTATCCCGGCCAACTCCCCCAGGACGGAAACGTAGCAAGGGTAACCAGGCTCTACCGGGTGCGCGGAGGGTCTTTTCTTTGCCCGGAAACCGGAGCCCGGAGCCCGATCTCGGATGCCGTGCCTCAGTACCGGGCGAAGGGCCCGTCGAGCACCGCCCACTGCAGCAGCATGATGGTCTTGGCATCCTGGATCGATCCGTCGCGGATCTTCGCCAGCGCGACGTCGATGTCGTACTCGACGATCTCGATCTCTTCGTTCTCTTCGGCAAGGCCCCCGCGGTCGCCCTCGCGTTGGGCGCCGTCGTAGGCCGCGGCGAAGAAGTGCAGCCGCTCGGTGACCGATCCCGGGCTCATGTAGACGTCGAACACGTGCTGCACCTCGTCGACCCGCACCCGCGTCTCCTCCTCGGCCTCGCGGCAGATCGCGGTGATCGGATCGTCGTCGTCGAGCAGGCCTGCGGCGGTCTCGATGAGCATGCCGTCGGGGTGGTCGTTGACGTAGGCGGGGTAGCGGAACTGCCGGGTGAGCAGAACGGTGCGCCGGTCGGGGTCGTAGAGCAGGATCGTCGCCCCGTTGCCCGGTCGTAGGTCTCGCGCGTGAGGGTCGTCCACTCGCCGTCGTCTCCGCGGTAGCGGAACGTCGTCGCCCGCAGCACGTGCCAGCCGGCCGCGAGGAGGTCGACGTCGGAGACCTCCACCCGCGGGTTGCGGTCGAGGGCGAGACCCGTGAGGTGCAGCCCGCTGCGACCGCGGTGATCGGGGACGGTGGTGCCGGGGCGAGCGTTGTCCATGATCCGGAACGATAGTGCAGAAACGTGCAACAATGTGAACCATGCTCGCCGCCGCCCGCAAAGACGCTCTGCTCGACCGGCTCCGGCGCGACGGGCGTCTCGTCGTGAAGGACATCGCCGTCGAGTGGGGACTCTCCGAAGACAGCATCCGCCGAGATCTTCGAGAATTGGATGCCGCGGGCCTCGCGGTCCGCGTCTACGGCGGGGCTCTCCCGGCGTCGCCGGCCGTCGCCGACTACTCCGCCCGTCGCGAGGTCGCTCGGGGGAGTAAAGAGCGCGTGGCCGCCGCCGCGGTCGCCCTCATCGAGCCCGACTCCACCGTCCTGCTCGACGGGGGCACGACGACCCTGGCGATGGTCGACCTGCTGCCACGCTCTTTCGGCGGCGCGATCATCACGCACTCGCCGACGATCGCCGCCGCGCTCCTCGATCACGACGCCGAGGTCATCGTGCTCGGTGGGCGCCTCTTCAAGCATTCGGCGGTCGCCTGCGGAGCCGCGGCGATGGAAGCAACGCAGAGCGTCAGCGCCGACCTCTTCTTCCTGGGTGTGACGGGGGTTCATCCCGAAACGGGACTGTCGACGGGGGATGCCGAGGAGGCGGCCATGAAGCGCGCGCTCGCGGCCCGCGCGGCCGAGACGTTCGTCCTCGCGAGTGAGGAGAAGCTCGGGACGGCGTCGCGCTTCGGCATCCTCCCGCTCGACGGGGTTTCCGGGATCATCGCCGACCTCGACCCCGACGCGGCGCTCGCCGGGGACCTCCGCGCGGCCGGTGCGCGCATCCTGTCCGCGCACCGCTCCTGATCACTCGACGCCGAAGCAACCCCGCGGCGGTGTCGGAGGCCCGCAATAGGCTGGCTCCGTGACGCAGAGCATCTACATCACGTCGGCCGAAGGTCATTCGGGCAAGTCCTCCGTGGCTCTGGGCGTGCTCGACGCCCTGAGCCGCGTCACCCCGCGCGCGGGGGTGTTCCGGCCCATCGCGCGCTCCACCGCCGAGCGCGACTACGTGCTCGAGATGCTGCTCGATCACGACAGCGTCGACCTCGCCTACGACGACTGCGTGGGCGTGACCTACGACGACGTGCGCGACGACGCCGATGCCGCGCTGGCCCGCATCGTCGAGCGCTACAAGGCCGTCGAGGCCCAGTGCGACGCGGTCGTCATCATCGGTAGCGACTACACCGACGTCGGCAGCCCCGCAGAGCTCGCCTACAACGCCCGCATCGCGGCGAACCTGGGCGCCCCCGTGCTGCTCGTGCTCGGCGGTCGCGCGCAGCAGGGGCACAGCGAGACGCTGGGCATGTCGGTCGCGCGCACCCCGAACGAGGTCGGGCAGATCGCCTCGCTCGCCGTCTCCGAACTGCAGCACGAGCGCGCCGCGCTCTTCGCCGTGATCGCCAACCGCGCCGATCCCGACCACCTCGACGAGATCACGGCATCCGTGCGTCAGGTCGTCGACGCGCTTCCGGTCGGGGCTCCGGCCGAGCGTCGCAGCGTGCCCGTCTGGGCCCTCCCCGAAGACCGCTTCCTCATCGCCCCTTCGGTGCGCGGCGTGCTGCGCTCGGTCGAGGGCGAGCTCATCAAGGGCGACCCGGCTCTGTTGACCCGCGAGGTCCTCGACGTCGTCGTCGCCGGCATGTCGATGGTCAACGTGCTGCCGCGACTCAAGGAGTCGGCGGTCGTCGTCATCCCGGCCGACCGCAGCGAGGTGCTCATCGCCGCCCTGCTGGCCAACGCCTCGGGCACGTTCCCCTCGCTCGCGGGCATCGTGCTGAACGGCGGGTTCGAGCTTCCCGATGCGATCGTGCGCCTCATCGACGGTCTCGGCTCGCCGCTGCCGATCATCGCGACCGACCTCGGCACCTACGACACTGCGGTGCGCATCATGAACACGCGCGGTCGCCTCGCCGCCGACTCGCAGCACCGGTACGACACCGCGCTCGCGCTCTTCGAGCGCCACGTCGACACCGAGCTGCTCACGCGCGAGTTGGGCGTCGCCCGCCCGAGCGTCGTCACCCCGCTCATGTTCGAGTACGGCCTCGTCGACCGCGCCCGCAGCGACAAACGCCGCATCGTGCTGCCCGAGGGCAACGACGACCGCGTCCTGCGGGCGGCGGCCACCGTACTCTCGCGCGGCATCGCCGACCTCACGATCCTCGGCGAACCGATCGAGGTGCGCGGCCGCGCGATCGAACTCGGCATCGACATCCGCGACGCCGAGGTGCTCAGCCCGTTCGACGCCGTGCACGTCGACAAGTTCGCGACCGAATACGCCCGCCTCCGCGCCCATAAGGGCGTCACCTACGCCCAGGCCGCCGACACCGTGACCGACGTGTCGTACTTCGGCACGCTCATGGTGCACCTCGGCCTCGCCGACGGCATGGTCTCCGGAGCCGCCCACACCACGGCGCACACGATCCGCCCGGCGTTCGAGATCATCAAGACCGCCCCCGGCGTCTCGGTCGTCTCGAGCGTGTTCCTCATGGCCCTCGCCGATCGCGTGCTCGTGTACGGCGACTGCGCCGTCATCCCCGACCCCACGAGCGAGCAGCTTGCCGACATCGCGGTGTCGTCGGCGGCCACGGCCGAGCAGTTCGGCATCGCGCCGCGCGTGGCCATGCTGTCGTACTCGACGGGGGAGTCGGGCACGGGAGCAGACGTCGAGAAGGTCCGCACCGCGACCGCCCTGGTGCGCGAGCGCGCGCCCGAGCTGCTCGTCGAGGGGCCGATCCAGTACGACGCCGCGGCCGACGCCGCCGTCGCGCGGGCCAAGATGCCCGACTCCGAGGTCGCCGGTCGGGCGACGGTGTTCGTCTTCCCCGACCTCAACACGGGCAACAACACCTACAAGGCCGTGCAGCGCTCGGCCGGCGCGGTGGCCATCGGCCCCGTGCTGCAGGGCCTGAACAAACCCATCAACGACCTCTCGCGCGGCGCCCTCGTCGACGACATCGTCAACACCATCGCCATCACCGCGATCCAGGCCCAGGGGGGCACCCAGTGAGCGTCGTCCTCGTCGTCAACAGCGGTTCGTCGTCGTTCAAGTACCAGTTGCTCGACATGGCGCACGAGCGCGTGCTGGCATCCGGTCTCGTCGAGCGCATCGGCGAGGGCACGGGCGTTGCGACCCACACGGTCACGGCGGCCGCCCTCGCCGCCCCCGACGCTCCGGCACCCACGGTGACGGATGCCACGTACACGATCGAGCGCGAGATCCCCGACCACACCGCGGGCTTCGCGGTCATGCTCGACGCCTTCGCCGCGCACGGGCCTTCGCTCGACGAGTACGCCCCGGTCGCGGTCGGTCACCGCGTCGTGCACGGAGGTGCGCGGTTCTTCGCGCCCACCGTGGTGACCCCCCTCGTCGAGATCAACATCGACGAGCTGTCGGTGCTGGCGCCGCTTCACAACCCCGCGAACCTCGCCGGGATCGTCGCGGCGAAGAAGGCGTTCCCCGACGTCCCGCACGTGGCCGTGTTCGACACCGCCTTCCACCAATCGCTCGCCCCCGAGGCGTACACCTACGCGATCGACCGCGAGGTCGCCGAGGCTCACCGCATCCGCCGGTACGGTTTCCACGGCACCAGCCACAAGTTCGTCAGCGAGGCCGCGGCCGCCTTCGTGGGGCGCCCGCTCGCCGAGCTGAAGCAGATCGTGTTCCACCTCGGCAACGGCGCCTCGGTCGCCGCGATCGAGGGCGGCCGCTCGGTCGACACGTCGATGGGTCTCACTCCGCTCGAGGGGCTCGTCATGGGCACACGCTCGGGCGACCTCGACCCGGCGGTGCTGCTGCAGCTCGCGCGGCGCGCCGACATGTCGACCGCCGACCTCGACACGCTCCTCAACAAGCGCTCGGGCCTGCTCGGCATCGCGGGGGTGTCCGACATGCGCGACATCCAGCAGCGACGCGAGGCGGGAGACCCTGCGGCGCGCCTCGCCTTCGACGTCTACATCCACCGCCTGCGCGCGTACGCGGGCGCTTACCTCGCCCAATTGAACGGGGTCGACGTGATTTCGTTCACCGCGGGAGTGGGCGAGAACGCCGCCGCCGTGCGCGCCGAAGCCATGGCGACGCTCGGATTCGCCGGGGTCGAGATCGACGCCGAGCGCAATGCGACGCGCGGTCGCGGCATCCGGCGCATCTCCGCCGACTCCTCGCGCGTCGAGGTGCTCGTCGTACCCACCGATGAGGAGCTGGAGATCGCTCGGCAGACGCTGTCCGTCGCAAGCTGACCCCCATCGACCCTCTACCGGGTTGAATGAACCGACGCCACGACCCGCCCCGGTGGGGCCCGCCCGCTACTCTGAGAGCGCCGCGGCCCCGCCGCCCACGCACCGCATCCCGACCTGGAGCCCGCCGTGACCGACAGCCCCGACCTGCCTGACCTCACCGCATTCGAGGGTGTGCTCTTCGATCTCGACGGCGTGCTCACACCCACGGCCGAGGTGCACATGAGGGCCTGGAAGACCATGTTCGACGAGCTCTTCGCGGCGTGGAAGATCGAGCCGGCCTACACCGATCGCGACTACTTCGAGTACGTCGACGGCAAGAAGCGGTACGACGGGGTCGCGAGTCTGTTGCGCAGCCGCGACGTCGAGGTGCCGTGGGGCGACCCCTCCGACGATCCGTCCGAAGACACCGTGTGCGGGGTCGGCAACCGAAAGAATGTCGTCTTCTCCGAGATCCTCCGTCGCGAGGGGATCGCCCCCTACCCGGGGTCGGTCGCGCTCCTCGACGTGCTCCAGGCGGCGGGGACCCCCATCGCAGTGGTCTCGAGCTCGAAGAACGCCGTCGAGGTCCTCGAAGCCGCGGGCATCCGCGACCGCTTCCCCGTCGTGATGGACGGTGTCATCGCCGAGCGCGATCACCTCTCGTCGAAGCCCGCCCCCGATGTCTTCGCCGAAGCGGCTCGGCTGCTCGGCGTCGACCCCGCGCGGTCCGTAGCCGTCGAAGACGCGCTGAGCGGCGTGCAATCCGCCGTCGCCGCCGGCTACGGCGTCGTCGTGGGGGTCGACCGGGGCGTCGGAGCCGACGACCTCCGCTCCGCCGGGGCCACCGTGGTCGTCGACGACCTCGCCGCGTTCGTAGACTGAGCCGTCACCACCCGCGACACCCCCGCGCTGTCCCGCACGGCGACACCGCGCACCACCCGCGCGAGCGGCCCCCCGCCGTCTCGCGTCGACGTTCGACCCTGCCACCGGAAGGCACGCCCCGATGATCGATCGCGATCGCTTCCCCGTCGACGAATGGCGCCTCGTCGAGACCGAGTACTCGATCGACGACGTGGGGGTCACCGAGACCCTCTTCGCCGTCGGCAACGGCTACCTCGGCTTGCGCGGCAACTCGATCGAGGGGCGGTTCGCCCTCGAGCAGGGCACGTTCATCAACGGCTTCCACGAGACGTTCCCCATCCGTCACGCCGAGCAGGCCTACGGCTTCGCCGAGGTCGGGCAGACGATCATCAACGCTCCGGATGCCAAGGTCATGCGCGTCTACGTCGACGACGAGCCGCTCTCGCTCGATGTCGCCGACGTCCGCGAGTACGAGCGCGTGCTCGATATGCGCCAGGGGATCCTGCGCCGCAACATCCTGTGGGTCACCCCCTCGGGCAAGCGCGTCCGCATCGAGGACGAACGCTTCGTGTCCTTCGACGAGAAGCACCTCGCGGTGCTCCGCTTGACCGTCACGGTGCTCGACGCCGACGCTCCCGTCACCGTCAGCAGCCAGCTGTTGAACCGGCAGGACGGCGAGGGCATCTACGGCGGCTCGCCGATGGCATCCAAGCAGTCCGGTTTCGACCCGCGGAAGACCGAGAAGCTCAGCGACCGCGTGCTGCAGCCGCGCGAGTACTGGCAGGACGGCAACCGCTCAGCGCTCAGCTACGAGGTCAGCGAGTCGAACATGACCCTGGCGGTCATCGCCGACCACCTCGTCGAGACCGAGAACGAGTACACCTCGCGACAGCTCATCGAGCCCGACATCGCCAAGAACGTCTATCGCGTCCATGCCCGGGCCGGCGTCCCGACCACGATCACCAAGCTCGTGAGCTACCACACCTCACGGGGTGTCCCCACGGGTGAGCTTCTCGACCGCTGCCGTCGCACGCTCGACCGCGCTGTCGAGACGGGCATCGACAAGCTCGTCGAGAAGCAGATCGCCTGGTACGCCGACTTCTGGGACCGCTCCGACGTGCGCATCGGCGGTCACGGCGACCTGCAGCAGGCCACCCGCTGGTGTCTGTTCCAGCTCGCGCAGGCCGCGGCCCGCGCCGACGGACAGGGCGTTCCCGCCAAGGGCGTCACCGGATCCGGCTACAGCGGCCACTACTTCTGGGACACCGAGGTCTACGTCCTCCCGTTCCTGGCGTACACATCGCCGCTCTGGGCGCGCAACGCGCTGCGCATGCGCTATCTCATGCTCCCCGCCGCGCGGAAGCGTGCGCACCAGCTCAACGAGGCCGGGGCGCTGTTCCCCTGGCGCACCATCAACGGCGAAGAGGCCTCCGCGTACTACGCCGCCGGCACCGCGCAGTACCACATCAACGCCGACGTCGCCTTCGCCCTGGCCAAGTACGTCCGCGCGACGGGAGACGAGGAGTTCCTCGCCCGCGAGGGGGTGGACATCGCCGTCGACACCGCGCGCCTGTGGTCGACGCTCGGGTTCTGGCGTTCGAGCGACGCGGCCGACGAGGGCGAGCACGACTCGTTTCACATCCACGGCGTCACCGGGCCCGACGAGTACACGACCGTCGTGAACGACAACCTCTTCACGAACGTCATGGCGCGCTTCAACCTGCGCTTCGCGGCGCGCACCGTGCGCGATCTCGCCGAGAACAGCCCCGAGGCCTACGCCCAGATGGCCGACCGCATGAACCTCGACCCCTCCGAGCCCGAGCGCTGGGACAAAGCCGCCGAGGCCATGCACATCCCGTTCAGCGAGGCCCTCGGCATCCATCCTCAGGACGCCGTCTTCCTCGAGCGCGAGATCTGGGACCTCGAGAACACCCCGCCCGATCAGCGCCCGCTCCTGCTGCACTTCCACCCGCTGGTGATCTACCGGTACCAGGTGCTCAAGCAGGCCGATGTGGTGCTCGCGCTGTTCCTGCAGGGAAACCACTTCACGGATGCCGAGAAGCTCGCCGACTTCGAGTACTACGACCCGCTGACCACGGGCGATTCGACGCTGTCGGCGGTCGTGCAGTCGATCCTCGCGGCCGAGGTGGGCTACCAGGACCTCGCGCTGGAGTACTTCCGTCAGGCGGCGTTCGTCGACCTCGGCGACCTGCACCACAACGCCTCCGACGGGGTGCACGTCGCCTCGGCCGGTGGCGTCTGGACGGCCCTCGTGAGCGGTTTCGGCGGCATGCGCGACCACTTCGGTCTGCTCACCTTCGACCCGCGTCTGCCCGCCGACTGGCCCGAGCTGTCGTACGTGCTGCACTGGCACGGCACGCGTCTCGACATCACCCTCACCGCGTCGGCGCTGACCCTGCGCGCCGGGGGAGAGGGCGAAGCGGTCACCTTCGCGGTGCGCGGAGTGGACTACACCGTCAGCCCGGGCGAGACGGTGCGCGTCGCGCTGCACGGCCAGGGTCCGGTGCGTCCGGGACGCCCGTCGATCCGGCAGCTCGAGGGATCGGTGCGCGAGGACGGGACGCTTTTGTCGGCGTCGGTCCCGATCGTCACCACGGCGATTCCGATCGTCGGGGACGACACCGGCCCGATCGCGGTCGGACTCGACGGCGGCTTCTGAGTCTCCGTGACGCGGCGGCATCCTCCGGGGTGTCGCCGCGTTCGGCGTTTCGGGGGAGCGGTGCGGCGCCGGCGTCGGGGGCGCGGCGGATGGCATGAGAACAGGCGGATGCGACGAGAACAGGGCGGCGAGAGAAGAACCGGCCTGTTCCGAAGACGTCTCCTGTTCCGGTGACGGCGGGCGGGTCGGTCGAGCGTCGAGCGGCGTGGCGGCGGCGGCGTCGCGGCGTGGGGATCCGGCATCCGGTGCTCGATACACCCCCCACGCGGAGGGTGAACCGCGCGGGGAGCGGCCGCGGAGGCGATGTCGGAGGTACGCCGTAGGCTGGGGGAGTGACCACAGCCCTGTACCGCCGCTACCGCCCCGAGGCGTTCGGCGAGATGATCGGGCAGTCGCAGGTGACCGAGCCGCTCATGACCGCCCTGCGCAGCGACCGCGTGGGTCACGCGTACTTGTTCTCCGGTCCGCGCGGCTGCGGAAAGACCACGTCGGCCCGCATCCTCGCCCGCTGCCTCAACTGCGCAGCCGGCCCCACCGACACCCCGTGCGGAACGTGCGACAGCTGCGTCGAGCTGGGGCGCGGCGGCGGCGGCTCGCTCGACGTGGTCGAGATCGACGCGGCGAGCCACAACGGCGTCGACGACGCCCGCGACCTGCGTGAGCGCGCGATCTTCGCCCCGGCGCGCGATCGCTTCAAGATCTTCATCCTCGACGAGGCGCACATGGTCACGCAGCAGGGCTTCAACGCCCTGCTCAAGCTGGTCGAAGAGCCGCCCGCGCACGTGAAGTTCATCTTCGCCACGACCGAGCCCGAGAAGGTGCTCGGCACCATCCGCTCGCGTACGCACCACTACCCGTTCCGGCTCGTGCCGCCGGCCGCGATGCTCGAGTACGTCCAAGAGCTCTGCGAGACCGAGGGCGTGGGCGTCGAAGCCGGCGTGCTACCCCTCGTCGTCCGCGCCGGCGGAGGGTCGCCGCGCGACACCCTCTCGTTGCTTGACCAGCTCATCGCGGGCAGCGACGCCGACGCCGACGGCCACGTGCTTGTGCGTTACGAGCGCGCGGTCGCCCTGCTCGGCTACACGCACTCCGAGCTGCTCGACGAGGTCGTCGACGCCTTCGCCGCGAACGACGGCGGAGGAGCCTTCGCCGCGGTCGACCGGGTCGTTCAGACCGGTCAAGATCCGCGTCGGTTCGTCGACGACCTGCTCGAGCGGCTTCGCGACCTGATCGTCGTGGCCGCCACCGGTGCCGGCGCCTCGGCGGTGCTGCGCGGGGTGCCCGACGACGAACTCGAGCGCATGTCGCGCCAGGCGACAGCCTTCGGCGCCGCGCGCCTCTCGCGCACGGCCGACCTGGTCGTCGCGGCTCTCGACGAGATGACCGGGGCCACGTCCCCGCGATTGCAGCTCGAGCTTCTCGTTGCGCGCGTGCTCACCCACGCCGGGGTCGCCCAGGGCACATCGCCCGCCATGGCGCACGACCTCGAGGCGGCACGCGGCGGAGCGTCCGCCCCCGCCCCGGCCACGGGGCGTCCGGCATCGCCCTCCGCTGACATCGCCACCCGGGGTGCGGCTCCGGCGGCCCCCGCGGTCGCGAGCCCGGGTGGTTCTCGGTTCGCTTCGCCGGGGATCGCGGCGCCGGGCGCGGCGTCCGCGCCAGTGGCATCTCCCGGTGTCGCGTCGACGGGTGTGGCTTCCCCGGGTGTCGCCTCGCCGGGTGTGGCTTCTCCGGGTATCGCGTCGCCGACGGTCGCTTCGCCCACCGTTTCGCCTCGCTCGGGTTCCGCCGCCGTCGCATCGCCGACCGTGGCGTCTCCGGGGCGGATCGCGGCGCCCGAGGTGGCATCCCCCTCCGTCGCCCCCGCCGCGGCGGCGTCGCCGGATGCGGCCCCGTCCGAAGCGGTGTCGGCCGCCGTCGCGCCCTCGAGAGCCGCTGCTCCCGGCCGACCCGACACGTCCGCCGAGCCCCTGCCGAGCGATGACGACGCCCCGCCGCCGTTCACCGACGACGATGCTCCTCCGCCGTTCGACGACGAGCCGATGTCCGCGCCCGCCGCCGCCGTAGATCGCCGGGGGCAGGAGCAGCCCGACCGCGCGTCGATGCCGGGGGCGGCTGTTCCCGCGCGAACCGGTTCCTCCGCGGCTGGTCGTGCCCGCGCGGTCTCCTCCGACGAGGCCCATCCTTTCGACACGGCTCCCACTCCCGAGACCGCCGCCGCAGAGCGCGACGCCGACTCCACGTCGGCGTCGACCGCAGCGGAGTCCGAGGTGGGCGCGTCGTCTCCCGACGATGCACCGTCTTCCGCGTCCTCGCCGACCGTCGCTGAGGCTGGGGACGGCCCGACGGCCAACGCTTCGTCGGTCGATGCTCCGAGCGCCGACGCTCCGCTCGCCGAGGCTCCGGCCGCCGACGCCGCCAGCGCCGACGCCCCGCCCGCCGACGACGCGTCTCCTCTCGAACCGACCGCGCCCACGCCTCCAGCCACCCCGGTCGGTCCGATCGAGCTCGGCCACGTGCGCGACGCGTGGCCCGAAGTGCTCGGTCAGCTCGAGGTCGCGAGCCGGTCGTCGTGGCTCGTCGTCTCCACCGCCGCGGTCGCCGCCTTCGAGGGCGACGTGCTCACCCTGGCGTTCCGCACGGCCAGCGACCTCGCGGCCTTCAAGACGCGCACCCCCGAGGGCGGTCCGAGCGAAGACCTCCGCCAGGCCATCCAGGCCGTCCTCGGCATCCGGGTCAAATACCTCGCGCGCCTCGAGCAGGACGGTTCGGGCGGGCCCGGAGGCTCCGGTCCCGGCGGGCCGTCTCGTGGTCCGGCGGGTTCGGCGCCGACGCACGGTCCCACCTCGGGGGCCCCGGCGTCCGGTCCGCGTGGCTCGCAGACCTCCGCGCCGTACTCGTCGTCGGTCACCGAATGGGCCGTCGCCCCGATTCCCGCATCCGACGGTTCCGCGCCGACCGCCCTCCGGGCTCCCGTGGCACCGTCTACGGCGCTCGCGGTCGACGACGAGCCCGATGAAGCCACGGCCGTCGCTCCTGCGGCGGTGCATGAGGGCGCCGTCCTGCCGCCGCGCGAGGTCACCCCCTCGGTGCCCGCCCCCGACGAGGTCGACGATGACGACGTCATCCCCCCGGTCGACGAGGTCGAGGCGCCCATCCCGCCCGTGGTCGTCCCGCGCATGGCCCCGCTCAGCGGGGGAGTCCAGCGGTACGGCGAGGCCGTGGTCCGCCAGATGCTCGGCGCCACCTACGTGCGCGACGAACCCTACGAGCCCCCGACGAGGTTCAACTGATGTACGACGGCATCGTCCAAGACCTGATCGATGAGTTCGGACGCCTCCCCGGCATCGGCCCGAAGTCTGCGCAGCGGATCGCGTTCCACATCCTCCAGTCGCCGTCCTTCGACGTATCGCGCCTGTCGACGCTCCTCGGCGAGATCCGCGACAAGGTGAAGTTCTGCGAGATCTGCGGCAACGTCTCCGAGCACGATCGCTGCTCGATCTGTCGCGACCCCCGCCGCAACGCGACGCTCATCTGCGTCGTCGAAGACGCCAAAGACGTCGCGGCCATCGAGCGCACCCGAGAGTTCCGCGGGCTGTACCACGTGCTCGGCGGCGCCATCAGCCCCATCGCGGGCATCGGCCCCGACGACCTGCGTGTCACCCAGCTCATGCAACGGCTCGCCGACGGCACCGTTCAAGAGGTCATCCTGGCGACGAACCCCAACCTCGAGGGCGAGGCGACGGCGACCTACCTCAGCCGGTTGCTGCACACCCTCGAGATCCGCGTGACGAGGTTGGCATCCGGTCTCCCCGTCGGCGGCGACCTCGAATACGCCGACGAAGTGACTCTCGGCCGCGCCTTCGAAGGGCGCCGCACGCTCTGAGCCGACCACCGCGGCGTGTTCGCGGAGGGTCCGTCCTCGGGCGCGCGTCTCCTGACGCGCGTTCCGTCGCACGTGTGTCGCTGACGTACCCGCCGGACGTCACCATGCCGGATGAACCGGCTGGTGAACGTCGCTTATGAGTTCGCGACGAATCGTTGCGGGGTGGTGAACCGCTCGTTCACCCTCTGCTCGCGCCACGGCCATGCGGGGGGAGGACGTTCTTCTCTGCGGAACAGCGTGGGGGACCCGAAGCCCCGACGCAGAGGTCCGTCAGACAGGGGCCTTCCGTGAGCGAACCGCTCTCCACACGACCGACCGCGCACGCGCGCGTGGTGTTCGACACCTTCCGCTCGGCGCGCGACCCGCGCCTGAGCGCGTGGCTGCTCTTCCGTTCGTACCTCCTCCCCGAGCTGGCGGCATCTCAGCTCGCCCTCATGGAGAGCCCCACGGCCGCGGGTGCTCTCGCCCCGATCGGGGTCTTCGGCGTCTGGCGGCTCCTCGCGACGAATAACCGCGAGCTCGCTCGCTGCGCAACGGTCTTCGCGTCGCCGTCCGTCGCGGTCGACGCGGCCCGGGTGGAGAAGTCCCGCGCCGACCAGATGCAGGTGTCGACGGTCCGCGGCCCCGTGGCGACCAAGCACGCGTGGGTGCTGCGCCGCGGCGATCGGCCGATCGCGACCGCCGCGCGCTGGTACGAGTCCGCCGGCGAGGCGTCCGCGGCCGGCCGCGCAGCCGTCGCGGTGTTCCGGTCCGCCGACGTCGTCGAGGGCGTCAGCATCGGCAGCGCCTCCGGACGTCGGTCGCGCGTGTCGGCGCAGCCCGCGTGATCGCTCGTCGGCGCGCGGGGTTGCGGCAGCCGGTCGGCCGGTCTGAGGGCGCCGACTGATGGTAGACGATGCCGGCGGTCTCGTCGCGGGGAGGTTCCGCGTCGAAGGGCTCCTCGGCACCGGGGGAACGGCATCCGTCTTCCGCGCCCGGGATGAGGTGACCGGTCAGACCGTCGCCGTCAAACTGCTGCATCCCCACCTCTCTCAGAGCGACACCGTCCGCGAGGCCTTCCTCCGCGAGGGCAGGCGGACGGCGCACGTCTCCCACCCGTCGATCGTCGCCGTCGTCGACATGGGGACCTTCCGCGAGCACGGCATCCCCATCGCATGGATTGCCCAGCAGATCGTCGAAGGCGTGACCCTCGCTGAGCACGTCCGTGCCACCGGTCCGCTCTCCGCGGTCCACGCCGCGGCGGTGGCCGGGGACATCCTCGATGCGCTGGGTGCCGCTCACGCGGTCGGTCTCGTGCACCGCGATGTGTCGCCAGCGAACGTGCTCGTGCACGTCGTCGACAACGGCCTTCCCCGATCGACGCTCCTCGATTTCGGCCTCGCCGATGCGGCGGGAGAGACGGCCCACGGCGACGACGTTCTGCGCAGTTCCGTGTCGCCGGTCACCGCGGGAGTGGTCGGAAACGCCGAGTTCGCCTCGCCCGAGCAGCTGAGCGGGCAGCCCGTCGGCCCGCGAGGCGACCTGTACCAGGTCGGCGGGATGCTGTACTTCGCGCTCACGGGACGCGCCCCGTTCACGGGGAGTGACCGGTCCGCCGTCATCCGGGCGCACCTGCACGCCCCGCCTCCCGTCCCGTCCGTGGCCGTCCGCTCCGTCCCCGGTGCGCTCGACCGCGTCGTCGTGCGATCGATGCTCAAGGAGCCGGCGGACCGCTTCGCCGACGCCGCCGAGATGCGCGCGGCGGTCCTCGAGGCGGTCACCCCCGCGCGAGTGCGCGTCCCCGGCGATGACGAGGTGTCGTCGACACGGGTCCTGGCGGCCGCCCCTCTCGGTGCCGGTTCGGCACCGGCCCCCGCGCCGGTGGACGAGTCGACGCGACACGGACCCCGGTGGGGAGCGATCGCGGCCATCGTGCTGCTGCTGGCGGGCACGGCGGCCGCCGTCCCCTCATGGCGAACGCCGGTCGTGCGGCGCCCGCGGCCGAGCCGTCCGCGGCGGCCTCGGCTCCGGTGCCCACCGCGACGACGACATCGACACCGCAACCGACCGCGTCCGACCCTGGCACGCCCGCACCGATCGCCACCGCGCTCGTGCCCGCCTTCGGCTCCCTCGACGACACGCGACTCGCGCTCGCGGCGGCGGGGTTCGTCGTCGGCGACATCACCGAGCGCGACGCGCCCCAGTCGGCGGGGACGGTGCTCTCCTCCGACCCGGCCCCCGGGACGGCGGTGGCGCGTGGTTCCGCGGTGCGTCTGGTCGTGGCATCCGGATCCAATCTCGTCCCGAACGTCGTCGGAATGGATGCCGCGGCAGCGGCCTCGTCGATGCGCGCAGCGGGGTTCGTCCCGGCGCAGACGACCGTCGCCTCCGACCGACCGATGGGGACCGTCGTCGGCGTCGAACCCGCGGCGGGGAGCGCCGCCCGTCTCGGAAGCGCCGTGACGATCCTCGTGGCCGCAGCCCGGGCGACTCCGACGCCGGCCCCGCCGTCTCCGTCGTCCACGCCGACGCCTGTCCCGACCGCCACGCCGACGGGCGGACCTCGATGACGCCTCGACCGGCGTCGTCCCTCGTTCACCTTCGAGCGTCTCTCGTTCACCACCCCGCCAGCCGACGTGGACAGTCGAACCGGGTGCCGTTCACGGCTGACTCCTAGCCTCGCAATGCCGGCGACCCGAGCCGGTTCCACGGGAAGCGAGCGAGTCGCGACACCGGCCGGTCGACCGGCGCCCCGCGATCCTCCCCTCGTCGTTCGAGGCTGAGCGACGTGAGGCGCGGCCGACTCCCGGCGCGATCGATGGAGGGCGCATGACGGACACCACGACGGCGGTGCTACCGCCGACGACGGACGCGGCGAAGCCGAAACCACGCTCGTTGAAGAGCGCTCCCGTTATCGCCGATCGGGTGTTCCGGACCACCGCGTATGCCGCGGGAACCATCACCGTCGCCGTGATGCTCGCCGTCGGGATCTTCCTCACGGCGCGCGCCGGCGACGCCCTCGCGGTGGCGGGTCCGTCGTTCCTCACGACGCAGGAATGGTCGCCCGAGACCGGCACGTTCGGTGTCGCCGCCGTGCTGTTCGGGACGGTGACCATCGCCCTGGTTGCCATGGCCATCTCTGTGCCGCTGGCGATGGGGACGGCGTTGCTCATCAGTGAGATCGTGCCGCCACGGGCGCGGGGCCTTCTCATCACGATGGTCGACCTGATGGCGGCCGTGCCCAGTGTCGTGTTCGGGCTGTGGGGCGTGTTCTTCCTCCAGGCGGGCGTCATCCCGGTCGCCCAGTGGATCTCGACCTACTTCGGCTGGATCCCGATCTTCCGCGTCGCCGACGAGGCCGGCGCACGGCTGACGGACGCCGGTGCCTACACCTCTTCGGCGTTCATCGCGGGGATCGTCGTGGCGCTCATGGTCGTGCCGACCCAGACCTCGGTGATGCGCGAGGCGTTCTCGCAGGCGCCGCTCGGCGAGCGGGAGGGTGCCCTCGCGCTCGGTTCGACCCGGTGGGGGATGATCCGCGCCGTCGTACTCCCCTTCGGCCGGGGCGGCATCATCGGCGGCACCATGCTCGGCCTCGGACGCGCCCTCGGCGAGACCATCGCCGTGGTCATGATCATCTCGCCGATCTTCACGATCAACACCGAGCTGCTGAAGACCGGCACCAACTCGGTGTCCGCGCTCATCGCCCTCCGTTACGGGGAGGCGAGCCAGTTCGGCCTGTCCGCCCTCATGGCGGCGGGGCTCGTGCTGTTCATCATCACGTTGATCGTCAACTTCACCGCGTCGACGATCGTCGCGCGCAGCCGGTCCGGAGCGGAGAGCAACTGATGGCGATCCTCACCCCCGAGGCCCCGACGGCCACGGCTCGAGACGAGTCTCCGCGTCACACCTCGCGCACGTCGATTCCGCATCGCACGGGCGCCGTCGGGGAGCGACGCGATCTGCGGACGGTTCCCTTCGGCGACCGCTTCGACCTCATCGGCAGCGGGGCGGCGGCCGTCGCCGTCTCGACACTGATGTTCGGATGGCTCACCCCCATGACGGGTGTCGTCGGGTGGGTGGTGCTGTCGTTCATCGGCTTCCTCGGCATCTACGCGGTCCTGACCGCGATGCGCGCCGACCGTCTCGCCATCAGCGAGCGGGTCATGACCGCGTTGTTCTACTCCGCGGGCGTGCTCCTGCTCGGGGCGCTGGCCTTCGTGGTGTTCTTCACCCTCGTGCGGGGCTCGTCGGCCCTGTTCCACCTGAACTTCTTCACCGAGACGATGAAGCTCGCCGGTCCCCTCGACCCGCTGACGATGGGCGGCATCGCGCACGCCATCGTCGGAACGCTCATCCAGATCAGCATCGCCCTGACGATCACGATCCCGCTCGGGGTGACCACGGCCGTCTTCCTGAACGAGATCGGCGGACGCTTCGCCCGCTTCGTGCGGACCATCTCGGATGCCATGACGGCTCTGCCCTCGATCGTCGCGGGACTGTTCGTCTATGCCGCCGTCGTGACCCTCATCACGAATCAGCGCTCGGGGTTCGCGGCATCCCTCGCCATCAGCGTGATGATGCTCCCGATCATCATCCGGGCCTCCGACGTGGTGCTGCGCCTGGTGCCCCACAACCTGCGCGAGGCGTCGTACGCGCTCGGCACGAGCCGGTGGCGCACGGTGTGGAGCGTCGTCCTGCCCACCTCGCGCTCCGGTCTCGTCACGGCCGTGATCCTCGGCACCGCCCGCGGAATCGGCGAGACCTCTCCGGTGCTGCTCACCTCGGGCGTCACCGCGGAGATGAACCTGAACCCCTTCTCGGGTCCGATGATCTCGCTCCCGCTACAGGTGTTCGACTTCGTGAAGTCCCCCGAGCCGAGCATGATCGCCCGCGGGTTCGGCGCCGCCGCCACCCTCGTGCTGCTCGTGCTGACCCTGTTCATCGTCGCCCGCCTCATCGGTGGACGAGGGCCCGGCCAACTCTCGGACCGTCAGCGCCGTGCCGCCTCCGCTGCGTCGGCTCGGGATCTTGTCCGCATCGAGGGGGAGTCCGCCGTCGCCGCTTCGCGTGCCGGACGACGCATCATGCCGCCGGGCCGTCCGCCCAAGGACCTCGAGCGTCGCCTCTCGCTGCGCGCGCTCACCGCACGCTTCAACCGATCCACCGAGGAGAACCCGTCGTGAATGTCCGTCCCCGCCTGGCCCGCTTCGCCGCGGTGCTCGCGGTCGTCTCCCTCGTCGCGCTGGCCCCGTCGCCCGCACAGGCCGACGGGTACGTGCCAATCTCCGGATCCGGCTCGACCTGGTCGCAGAACGCGCTCGATCAGTGGCGCAAGAACGTGGCCAGCAACTACGGCATGACGGTGAACTACTCGGGGACGGGGTCGAGCGCCGGGCGCACGGATTTCCGCAACAGCACCGTCGACTTCGCCATCAGTGAGATCCCCTTCCAGGACAACCCCGAGGACGGTTCCGCGCCGGAGACGACGTTCAGCGACGGGACCCCGCTGCAGGGGAAGTTCGCGTACATGCCGATCGTGGCGGGTGGTACCTCGCTGATGTACAACCTCAAGATCGGCGGCAAGCGCGTCACGAACCTGCGACTGTCTGGCGAGGTGATCGCCAAGATCTTCAGCGGTCAGATCGCCAAGTGGAACGACCCGGCGATCCAGTCCGACAACCCCGCCCTCGCGATGCCGGATAAGACCATCACGCCGGTCTATCGTTCGGACGGCTCCGGGACGAGCGCGCAGTTCACCCTGTGGATGTCCAAGCAGTTCGGCAACATCTGGACGCAGGGCATGCGCTCGCAGTTCCCGCAGGTCAACGCCTCATTCAAGGGACAGAACGGCTCCTTGGGCGTGGCGGGCTACGTGAGCCAGGACTACGGCGAGGGGGCCATCACCTACGTCGAGTACTCGTACGCGATGAAGTCCGGGTTCCCCGTCGTGAAGGTGCTCAACAAGGCCGGGTACTACGTCGAGCCGACATACCAGTCGGTCGCCGTGGCGCTGATGTCCGCCGCGATCAACCCCGACCTCACGCAGAACCTGGACGGCGTGTACAACAGCGGCGACCCTCGGGCGTATCCGATGTCGAGCTACTCGTACATGATCGTCCCCACCCAGACGAACAAGATCTTCACGGTCGAGAAGGGCAAGACCCTCAGTCGTTTCGCGAACTACATGCTGTGCGAGGGCCAGCAGCAGGCTTCCGCCCTCGGGTATTCCCCGTTGCCGATGAACCTCGTCCAGGCGGGTTCCGACGTCTTGAAGTCGATCCCCGGAACAGAGGGGCCGGTCGACTTCAACAAGTGCAACAACCCGACGTTCAAGCCGGGCGACTCCCCGGCGAACAATCAGCTCGCCGCCTCCGCTCCCAACCCTCCCGACTGCGACAAGAAGGGATCCACGCAGTGCGTGGAGGGAACGGGCGGTGCCCAGGAAGCCACACCGGCGACGGGCGCGGGCGGGGCCTCGGGTGGGGCCAACAGCGCTGCCGCGGCGGCGGGCGCCTCAGGTGGCGGCTCGGCCGGCGGGGCTGCGGCGGCCGCGGGTTCAGCCGCTGCCGGTGATGCGGCGGGCGCCCCCGTGTATGACGCGAACGGCGTGCTGGTCTCCGGGGGAGGGGCGGCCGTGAACGCAGCGGTGTCGTCGCCGTTCACGTTGGCGGATGACGGGTGGGGGACCCCGCAGTCCATCATGCTCGTCGCCGGGCTGCTCATGCTCGCGGCCATCCTCATCCCGCCCGTGATCATCCGACGATCCGGCGCGCGAACGAACCGTCGATGACCGAGCCGGCGTCCGCCGGAGCCGCGGCGGAAGCGTTCGCGCCTCGAGCCCGCCGCATCGGTACCTCGTTGGGGGCGCGTTCATGCCACCGTCACCTCCGCGCTTTTAGCTCATCGCGGGTGGAAAGTCACCCGCAGAATTTAAGGAATTCACCTGTGTCTGACCCCCGCGAGCGCAGCGACGCCGAGGCCTCGACGACCCGGTCATGGACGCGCCGTCCGAGACGCGCGGGCCAGTCCGGTCGAGGCGTGCGTCGGGCGCTCGGCCCGCTCGCGGCGGGTCTGGTCGCGGGCGTCTCCGTCTTCGCGCTGGTCTCGGGAGGCGTGGTGTCGGGCGGCCAGTCCGCCACCGCCGCAACCTCCTCCGCCGTGACGATCACGGCGAAGCAGCAGGACCCTCAGCTCGACACGGCCCCCCTGCCCGACCTCTCCGTCTCCGTCTCGCAGACCCGGGGCCTGGTCGCTCAGGGCATCCGTCTCGACTGGACCGGAGGCAAGAAGTCGACGGCGCCGTCGGCGGGGGGCAACGGTGGCGAGAACTTCCTCCAGGTGTTCATGTGCTGGGGCGACGATCCGCAGAACGCCCAGCGTCCCGATCGCACGACGTGTCAGTACGGAGGGGCGGGGAGCGTCGGGGCGACCCGCGACGCGTACCGCAACTATTCCTCGATGGACGAGGTGCCCGCGGCCGATGTGGAATTCACCGCCCCCGGCTCGATCATCTATCCGCCCTACACGTCGATCCCGTTCATCGCTCGCGACGGGACCCGGGTCGACTCGATCACGCGCGACCCGAAGACCGGCGGCAAGACGATCAACTCCGCCGTCGACGTCAACGCCAACCAGTTCTTCACCTCGTACACCACCAACGAGATCCCGTGGGTCGGTTCGGGAGACGACGGGAAGGGCTCCGTCACCTTCGAGGTGCAGACGGCCGTCCAGTCGAACGGACTCGGATGCGGAAACCCGGTGACGACGTCCGGCGCCACCGTCGGAGCGTCGTGCTGGCTCGTCGTCCTCCCGCGCGGGACCTCGGATAACGGGTCGACGAACATCACCCAGTCGGGCCTCTTCGCCGACTCGTGGCAGCACGCGCTCTCGGTGAAGCTCGACTTCGCACCCGTCGGCGCCGGCTGCCCGATCGGACAGGCCGAGCGACAGGTCGCGGGCAGCGAGCTCGCGGCACTCGCGGTCGCTTCGTGGCAGCCCGCGGTCTGCAACCAGAAGAACGGTTCGGTCTACTCGCTCATCACGAGCGCCGAGTCGGACGCCCTGCTCTCTGCCGCCAAGAACGCGCAGGCGCCCCTCGCCCTGACGAGCTACGCGCTCACGACCGAGGGCAAGGACCCGCTGACGTACGCCCCCGTGGCCTTGAGCGGCGTGGCCATCTCGCTGGCGATCGACAGGCTTCCGAACCCCAACGACAAAACCGTCCCCCAGGAGTGGAAGGACAAGGCGCGCACGCCATTCCGCGGCGTGAACCTCACCCCGCGTCTGCTGGCGAAGCTCCTCAGCTACTCCTACCGCTCGTCGATTCCCACCGGGGCCGACCAGGGATATCTGACGGGGACGAACGAGTACAACATCACTCGCGATGAGGACTTCCTCGCGGTCAACGATCCCGAGTGGAGGGCCCAGGACCTCCAGGGCGCCGCGATCGCCGACGTCATCGTTCCGCAGGGGCGGTCGGATGCCGCTCGCGCGGTGTGGAAGTACATCTCCTCCGACCAGGATGCGATGGACTTCCTCGCCAGCAAGCCGGACCCGTGGGGCATGGTCGTCAACCCGTGGTACTCCACGAACGCCGACATCAATCCCAGCAAGGTGGCGTTCTCGCTCGATCGGGACGACTTCCCGAAGGCCGACCCCGTCGAGGTGGTGCCGAAGAATCAGGCACCCTTCAACCTCGTGACCTGGCGCCCCTACGCCAACGACCTCTCCGCGATCGCGTATCTGACGCTCCGCGGAGACGGCCAGGGACCGGGGCAATGGGATCCGAACACCGTCCCGCCGAAATACGGCAAGAACCCGCGCATGCTGCCCGGAAGCCAACGCCTACTCGGGCTCACCAGTGCGGCCGCCGCCGCACGGTTCCAGGTGGTCACGGCATCCCTGCGTAATCCCTCCGGCGGATTCGCCGCTCCCACGAGCGCCTCGATGCGTGCGGCGGCCGATGTGATGACGCCGGCGGGCGCGGGGGATCGCGTCGTCGCCTTCGACCCGAAGTCGTCGGTGGCCTCCGGTTCCCGTGACGCCTACCCGCTCACCATGCCCGTCTACGCGGCCACCAATCCGACGGCCACCGATCCCTCGCTGCGCGCGGCGTACGCGGACCTCGTCCGCTTCGCCGTGGGCACCCAGGCGCAGACCCCCGGGACGGCGGCCGGAGAGCTCCCCGACGGTTACGTCGCGTTGCCCGCGGCCTGGATCGAGCAGGCGCGGGATGCCGCGGACGTGATGCAGAACGGCCCGCGGCCCTCGTCGACCGGGGAGTCGTCGTCGACGTCCGGCGCGTACATCCCCTCGCAGCAGACGGCGGTGACCACGGGAGCGGCGTCGTCGAGCGCTGCGAGCACCGCCGCGGCGGCCGGGGCCGCGCCCTCGTCGACGGACTCCGCGATGACGGCGGCATCCGGTGCGTCCAGCGGGGCGCTCGCCGGGGCGAAGACCCCGGAGGACCCCGACGGCGGCGCGCTCGGTGCCGCTCTGCCCCTGAGCGTGCTCGCCGGACTGGCGAGCGCGGCCGGGGTGCCCCTGATCACCCGTCTGAGAAGACGGGTCACCTGAGGCCCGCGCCTGCCGGCTTCTTCGCAGTAACCCATCCTCTGCACCCGAAAAGAACAGGAAGAAATGAAGCTCAAGCGAATCGTCGCGTTCGGCGCGGCCGTTGGTGTCGCCCTTGCCGGCGCTGGCATGGCGTCGGCGGCCAACGCCGACCCGATCTCCGACGGTTACTCGATCGTCGGCTCCGACACCCTGCAGGACGCCGTCAGCGCCCTCGCCAACGGGACCAACATCACCGGTCCCTCGGTCAAGGTGTCGGGCAACGGCAAGTCGCTGGCGTCGTGGGATGCCTTCACGCTGGGCGTCGCCGGAGGCGTCGGCAGCATCCAGACGAAGGCCTTCGGCCCCGTCTTCGACCGTCCGAACGGCTCCGGCGCGGGCCGCAACGCCCTCATCGCGTCGGTCGGCGGCGCGAGCGGCACCGCGTTCACCTTCAACAACGTCAACGTCAAGGACCAGGTCGACTTCGCCCGCAGCTCCTCGGTCGGTGGCACCACCGGAACCCTGCTGACCTACGTGCCCTTCGGTCAGGATGCGATCGGCTACGCGTTCAAGGTCGGCGCGGCGACCGGCAGCGCCAACGCGACCGCGGCGACCGACGCGATCAACGACCTCTCGAAGGACCAGCTGAGCAGCATCTACTCGGCGACCTCGAGCTCGTCCGCGAGCGCGGTCCTCGCCGGCACCGGCTACACCCTGAAGCCGCTGGGTCTGCAGTCCAGCTCCGGCACGTGGACCACCTTCCTCGGCAAGATCGGCCTCAGCACCACCACGCTGGGTTCCGCCGTCGACACGCGCAGCAACTCGATCCCCGAGAACGACGGTCGTGTGCTGACGCCCGCCAGCAACGAGATCCAGATCATCCCGCTCTCGGTCGCGAACTACATCGGTCAGTCCAACGGCGCCTCGCGCATCAACACGTTCTCGGGTGTCTCGGTGGGCGCGATCGCCGGTGTGGCCGCTTTCACGGGCACCGCGCCCAACCTCACCCCCAGCACCAGCTACTACAACAGCGCCGACTGGGGCCGCACGGTCTACATCGTGGTCCCCACGGCCAAGATCACGCCCGACAACGCGGCGTTCGACTCGGGTGTCGCTGCCCTGGTCAACACCTCGTCCACCACGAGCCTCACCTACTGGGGTGGCTCGGGCTCGCCGACGACGACGAAGGCCGTCAAGGCCAAGTTCGGCTTCTCGGCTCCCACCGGCACCGTCCTCACCCGCAACAACTGATCCTCACCCACGAGAAAGAGAAGAACACTCCTCATGAAGATCACCCTCGCGAAGCGCGGAATCCTCGGCCTCGGCGCCGTCGTGACCGCCGCTGCGCTCTCGATCGTCCCCGCCGCTGCGGCGTCGGCGGCGGTCGTCCCGACCGTGGGCTCCGCTCACCCGGTCTACCTGATCTCGGACCTCGACGGTACGCAGATCCCCGCTGGCAAGGTCCTCGGCTGGAACGACTCGGTCCTGGGCTCGCCGGACCCGAGTGACGAGGACTACAACAGCTTCTTCACCGTCCCCGCGAACAGCGGGAGCGTCCGTACGTTCATCTCGCCCCGCGGCCAGGAGGCCAACGTGGCGGCCTGGAACGCGTACGGTCCTCTCGGCCTCACCCCGAGCGGCATCCAGCTGCCCAACCTGATGCCGAGCGCCAACACCAGCACCGGAACGGGCTCGCCCTCGGGCAGCGGCGCCGTCGCCAACGCGGGCGGCGACTACTCGCTGGGTATCGCCTTCTTCAACGGCAACCAGGTCCTCGAGACGGACTTCATCTACATCTCGGTCACGGCCAACGCCAAGCCCGAACTGGCGACGTGGACCTTCGCCACGCCCGCCGCGGCCGCCGCCGCCCCCTCCATCACCACGGCATCGCTCAACGCCGCGACGGTGGGTACGGCGTTCTCGCAGACGCTCACCGCCGACGGCACCGCACCCCTCACCTGGTCGGTCAAGTCGGGTGGCGCTCTGCCCGCCGGCCTCGCGCTCGACGCCTCCAGCGGCGTCGTCTCGGGCACGCCCACGACCGCGGGGGCGTACAGCGTCACGATCGTCGCGACCAACAGCGCGGGTTCGAACGAGAAGGCCTTCTCGGGCACGGTGGCGGCTCCCGCTCCGACCGCTCCGACCAAGCCCGAGGGCTCGGCCACGAACAAGGTCGACATCGCCGACCCCGCCAAGGGTGCGAAGACGGTCACGGTTCCCGCCGGTTCCGCCAACGCGAACAAGACGCTCGTCGCCTGGGCATGGTCCGACCCGACCAACCTCGGCCAGGTCACGACCGACGCCAACGGCAACGCGACCGTCGACATCTCGTCGCTGCCCGCCGGTGAGCACACCATCGCGCTCACCGCCCCCGGTGACGCGACATTCGCGGTCCTCGCGTGGGACACGATCACCAAGGTCTCGGCCTCCGGTGACACCACCACCGACACGGTCGACGTGACCGCCGCCGTGACCGCGAGCGACCTGTGGTCGCTCAACGCCGAGGCCACGAAGGTCGACTTCGGCAGCGTCGCGCGCGACAAGACCGCCCAGGCCTCCCTCGGCAAGGTCACCGTGGTCGACGACCGCAACGTCCTCAAGGGCTGGAACCTCGACGCCGCGTGGAGCTCCTTCAAGAACTCCGCGGGTGACGAGATCCCGGCCACCGCTCTCACGCTGGCTCCCAAGGCCTACGCCGGCACGCCGCTCGTCTCGGGCGTGACCCTCGGTACCACGGGGTCGAAGATCGCATCCAGCTCGGCGGTCTCCACGCTCACCTCCGGTGCGCTGTTCGACGCCGACCTCACCTTCAAGGCTCCCAAGGACGCCCAGACCGGTGACTACACCTCGACGCTGACGCTGACGCTCACCTCCAAGTGAGCTGATCTCGGATAGACCCGCTGCACGCCGTGCGGGGAGGCCGTCACCGGTCTCCCCGCACGGTGCGTCGGCGCCCGCGCCGTGACATGTCTCGGCTCGTTCCCCATCAGGCCTCGTTCACCCCCGCGACATGCCTACGTCGCCCCCATCTGCGGAGATATACCGTGCTCTCCACGACCTCGCGGCGCCGCTTCCCGGCTCTGGGCGCCGCTCTTCTCGTCGCTGCGGCGACGATCGCCTTCCTCGTCCCCTCGGCGCCCGCGACGGCCGCCGAGGGCGATGCCACGTCCGCCGCCACCGTCGGTGTCGCGACACGTCCCGCCGGTGAGGACGGCCGCCCCGACGGCCGCTCCCGGTTCACCTTCACCGCCGACCCCGGCCAGAGCATCACCGATCGCGTGCTCGTCGGCAACACGGGCACGGAACGGCAGGACTTCACCGTCTTCGCCACCGACGCCTTCAACGGCGAAGACGGTAGCTTCTCGCTGCTCGCCTCCGCTGATGCCCCCACCTCGGTCGGCGCCTGGCTGCGTTTCGACGACGGCAGCGACCGGGTCCGGTTCTCGCTCGCGCCCGACGAAGTGCGCCTTCTCACGTTCACCATCGCGGTGCCCGCCGATGGGACGCCCGGCGATCACGTCGGCGGCCTCGTGGCATCCGTCGTCGAAAACGGGCAGCAGGTCAACGTCGACCGCCGCGTGGCGACGTCGATCTTCGCGCGCGTATCCGGGGAGCTCCAGCCGCAGCTCACAATCACCAGTTACGACGCGACCCACGAGGGCGATTGGTGGAATCCCGTGGGCGGGTCGGTGAAGGCGCGGTACACCGTCACGAACACGGGCAACGTCGCGTTGGCGGCCAACCTCACGAACGGTGCGAGCACGTGGTTCGGCATTCCCGCCACCGGTCTGCAGGGCGGCAGCATCCCCGTTCTGCTCCCCGGCAACACCTCGACGTACGAGACGACCATCGGCGGAGTCGGGCAGTGGTTCTACCTCGATGCGCGAACGGTGCTGAGTCCGTTCGTCGACTCCCCGGACATGACGCAGCAGCTCTCGGTCACGCCGGTCTCGCGCGACGCGGTCACGTTCGCTCCGCCGTGGACGCTTCTGCTCCTTCTCGCGCTCGCCGCGATCGTCTTCGTGCTCCTGCGCTGGCGTCGCCGCCGTGACGAAGCGCTCGCGCAGCAGTGGGTCGACTACATGGAGCACGCCGCCGCGTCCGACGCGAACAGCGCAGCAGACCTGCGCGTGGGCGCCCCGTGACACCCCGTCGACGCGCGTCGCAGCGACTCGTGGTCTCTCTGGCGCTCGCGGCCGTCGCGGCGGTCGGCCTCGCCGTGCCCGCTTTCGCGTCCGACGCCGATTCGGGCACCCCGCTGACCGTGAGCATCACCGACGGATCGACGCCCTCGCCTTCGCCCTCCTCCTCGTCGACGACCGGTTCCGGCCCCGCCACGGGCACGTCGTCCGGCGGATCGTCGACGGGTGGCTCGCGCGGCACGGGTGGCTCCACCGGCGTGGGGGGATCGACGGGCACCGGAACCTCCTCGGATCCGGGGACCACGCCGGCCGGACAGACCACCCCGGCGAACGAGGTGAGCGTCGGCGGCGGGCTCTTCGTCAGTGGTTTGAACGGCAACGGGATGCCGGCCATCAATCCCGCGGACGGCACCGTGGACATGTGGTTCACCGTGCGCAATTCGTCGACGAAGCCGGTCGATGCCACGGCCGATTTCTGGATGGAGGGCACGGTCTTCTCCAACCGTCTCGATGCCCGTGACGGCGTTCCCATCACCGCTCTCCAGCCGGGGGAGACGCGGGTCGTCGCGGCGACCCTGAGCGGGGCGGGACAGTGGACGCTCGTCTCGGCCCACGTCACCTTCACCCCGCCCGAGACCGTGGACGCAGCGGCGGCGACCTCGGTCACGCGCGATGCGCTCGTGCTGGTGTTCCCGTGGGTGATCGTGCTCGCCGCGGTCGCGATCGCCTTGGCCCTCGCGATCGTGCGGGTCGTCCGCGCGGCTCTTCCGCCGGTCCCCGCGGCGGCCGCGTCATGACCCTCTTCGAGGAACGACGGACGACGGACGGGGGCGGCTCTCCCGTGTTCCCATCGGCACCCCCGCGCCCCCCGCGTCCGCCGCGCCGTCCACCGCGTCGGCGACCGGGGTACGCGCCGTTGTCTCCGATGCAGGTCTTCGTCCGTGGGACGCTGGCTTCGATCGCGGTGCTCGTCCTGGTCTTTCTGATCAACCTCCTCGTGGTGAGTCACGTGAGCCACTTCGCCTCGCAGCAGCAGCTGCGGGATACCTATCGCGCTCAGCTGGCGGAGGGCACCGCTCCCGTAAGTGAGGGCGACTTCGAGGACCATCTGCTCGTCGACGGCGCGCCCGTGGCGCTGCTGTCGATCCCTCAGCTCGGCATCGACGAGGTGGTGTCCGAGGGCACGACGTCCGGCGTCCTCATGCAGGGACCCGGCCATCGTCGCGACACGGTGCTGCCCGGGCAAGCCGGCGTCAGCGTGATCATGGGGCGCACGGCCGCGTTCGGCGGCCCTTTCGCGCGCCTGCAGACCCTGCAGCCGGGCGAGACGTTCACGGTCCGTACGGGTCAGGGTGAGCAGACGTTCGAGGTCCTCGGCGTCCGATACGCCGGGGATCCGACCCCGCCTGCCCCCGTGAGGGGCGAGAGCCGGCTCATCCTCATGGCCGCCCGCGGCGCGCCCTACCTGCCGACGGGCGTCGCGTACGTGGATGCCCGGAGCGCCGGCGACGCACAGCCCACGGGAGCTCGTCAGACCACGTCGATGGCTCTCCCGCCGCAGGCGAAGCCGATGGCGACGGACATGACGACGGTGTGGGCGCTGGTCTTCGCGCTGCAGTTCCTCGTCGTGGCCGAATTGCTCGCCGTGTGGGCGTATCGGCGTGTGGGCTGGCAGAAGACGTGGGTCGTCTTCACCCCCGTCCTTCTGCTGGCGAGCGTCTTCGTCTCGGACCAGCTCATCCGTCTTCTTCCCAACCTCCTCTGACCGGAGAACCCGAATGTGCCCCATCATCGATCCCGAGCCTCGTGACCAGCACGGTCCCGGAGGCGATCCCTCGTCCTCCGCGCCCGATGTCGCGGACGGCTCCGCGGACTCTTTCCGCACGGACGTGCTGAGCCTCGAGCACCACACGCCGGACCCGTTCATGACCGATGTGGTCTCGGCGGACGAGCTCGACCTGCTCACGCAGACGACCATGGGGGCGGTGCCGACCACGGTCGTCGTTCCGCCCGAGGGTTCGGTCGCCTCCCAGGCGCGCCGCGCACGACGCACGACGCGTCTGTTCGGTCGATCGGTCGCCGCGGGCGCCGACGAGGTCACCGACGTGATCTCGCCGGACGCCGGTGCGTACCCCTCGTTCGCCCCGCCGATGTCGCCCGTTGCCGCCCCCGTGGGTGCGGCTCCGACCACGTCGGCGGGATACACCGTGTCGTCCGCGTCGGTCCGAGCCTCCGCCGTCTCGCTCCTGGGGGGCGCATCGGCCACCCCGGAGCGCCTCGCCGAGGCGGAGCGCCTGGTCGCCGAGGCGGCGGCGCGGCCCCCGTTGTCGGAGCTCGATGCGCGGTCGATCTCGGCCTGGTTCGGCGATCATCAGGTCCTCCTCGACGTGTCCCTCACGATGCCCGCGGGGCAGGTGACCGCGCTCATCGGTCCCTCGGGCTGTGGCAAGTCGACCTTCCTGCGCATCCTCAATCGCATGCACGAACTGGTGCCCTCGGCCGCCCTCGCCGGCGAGGTGCTGTTGGACGGCGACGACATCTACGACCCCGGTCACCGGTTGATCGATGCGCGCAAGCACATCGGCATGGTCTTCCAGAAGCCGAACCCCTTCCCGGCGATGTCCATCTACGACAACGTCATCGCGGGGCTGAAGCTCACGGGTCGCCGTGCCGGGCGGGACGAGAAGGATCACCTCGTCGAGACGTCGCTGCAGAGCGCGGGGCTGTGGAATGAGGTCAAGGACCGCCTGCGCGCACCGGGTGGGGGACTGTCCGGCGGGCAGCAACAGCGTCTCTGCATCGCTCGATCACTCGCGATCCGCCCCAAGATCCTGCTCATGGACGAGCCCTGTTCGGCGCTCGACCCCACCTCGACCCGCGTGATCGAGGAGACGATGGGCGAACTCCAGAAAGAGCTGACGATCGTCATCGTCACGCACAACATGCAGCAGGCGCAGCGTGTCTCGCAGCAGTGCGCCTTCTTCCTCGCCTCTCAGGGCCAGCCCGGCCACATCGTGGAGCACGGCGACACCGCGGCGATGTTCGACTCGCCGATCGATCCGCGCACCTACGACTACGTCAACGGACGCTTCGGATAGGACACGGCGCATGACCCTTTTCGATGAGCGGACCGAGGTCTTACCTCCCGTGCGGACGCCGGAGGCTTCCGAGCAGGGTCGTCCCGGTCTGGGGATTCGTGTGGCGGTTCTCGCCGTCGTCCTCGTCGTCCTGGCGACGACCGCCTTCGCGACGGCGGAAGGGCTCGTTCGCTCCGAGCGGGAGCGGGCCATCGTCGCCGAGGCGAGGACCATGTTCGCCCTTCCCGAGAGTCAACGCATCGAGGTCGACATCCCCGGTTCCGTGCTCCTTCAGGAACTCGCCGGACGCTTCGAAAGTGTCGGACTCACGGTCCGCAGCTTCGCCGTCGGGTCGGCCAACTCCGACTTCATGATGACTCTCGAAGGACTCGAGGACACCGACGGCACCTGGAGGGCCGACCACCTCTCCGGTGCGGTGACGCTCTCCGCCGCGCAGGCGACGGCGCTCCTGATCCCGCCCGAGGCGCAGGGTGCGATGCGGGTCGATTTCTCCGGCGGTGACATGGTCGTCGGCGCGTCCGTCCCCGGTGGAGCTCCTCCGCAATCGGTGAGCCTCGCGATGACGCCGCACTTCGACAAGGGGCGGTTCAGCATGGGGATCACCTCGGTCACGGCGGGTGGCGAATCGATGTCCGCCGCAGAGATGGGGGCGAAGACGGGTGTCGATCTCGCCGCCCTGCAACCCGCTCCCGTGTGTCTTGCCGAGGCGCTGCCCCGCTTTGTCCGCGTGCGCGACGTCGGCGTCACCGACCAGAGGTTCCGTATCGACGTCGACGTCGACCTGCCCGCGGTCGAGACCGCGACGGGGAGCGAACCCGGCTCCTGTCCCTAAGAACCCCGGATGCCACGGCCCGGTGCCCGCGCGATGCGGGGGCCGTGGCATCCCGGCTCTCGTTCGTGACTACCGCCGTGCTCGTGCCCGCACGCGCGTGACGCTCGACAGCGTCGCGCGCACCGGCTGGCCCAGGTAGATGCCGAGCGAGGCGCCCACCGCCAGGGCGATGCCGATCGTCGCCGCCCCGGCGAGCGTGGTCACTCCGGTCATGAGCACGGTGGGGTCGTCGCCCGACTCGACGATTCCGAGCAGGCCGCGGAACACCGCCGCACCGGGCACGAGGGGCAGGATCGCGGCGGTCGTGATCGCGACCGAGGGCACGTGCAACCGGTAGGCGACGACGATGCCCGCGAAGCTTCCGACGAATGCGCCGACGCCGCTGGCGGCGGCGACCTCGAAGCCGAGGCCCGAGGCGGCGACGTACCCCGCCCAGGCGACGAGGCTGAGAGCGGCGCTGACGACGACGATGCGCGCGCCGGCGCCGTTGTATACGGCGACGGCGATCGCGATGACGGCCGCGCCGACGAACTGCACGCTGACCGGGCCGAGGGGGAGGGCGTTCGAGGGTGGGGACATGCCCATGCCGATCACGCGCACCGTCTCGAGCCCGGCGAGGATGCCGAGGACGACGCCGAGGGTCTGCGTCGTGAGCTCGAGGATGCGTCCGGTCGCCGTCAGGGCGAAGCCGTCGATGGCATCCTGAGCCGCGCCCACCACGGTGAGTCCGGCGAGCATCAGGACGATTCCGGATGCCACGATCACCGACGGCCGGATCGCCGCGGCCGCGTCGAGGCCCGTGTAGCGCAGCAACGGGGATAGGGCGGCGAAGACGGTCAGGACGAACCCGCCCGCGATCTGCGCGAAGAAGTACGGCACGCGTGCCCGCGCCATCACGTATTGCGTCGACGCGGCGAGGGCCGCGGCGATGAACGACAGCACCAGGGCGAGCCAGTTCGCGCCGAACATGATCGCGACCCCGGCCGCGAGGGACGCCTGCGAGGCGATCACGATCGCGGGGCGATAGCGGAACGGCAGTCGGCGGATGGCGCGGCAGCGCACGACCGCGTCGTCGAGCCCGAGACCGCCGGTGATCTCCTGCACCAGAGCCTGCAGACGCTGCAGCTTCGCGTGGTCGGGCACCGAACCGCGCACCACCCGCAGCAGGGTGATCGGGTGGGTCGCGCCGGGGCGGCTGTGGGCGATCGTGATCGAGTTGTAGGTGACGTCGACGTGCACCGGATCGAGCCCGTAGGCCGCGCATACCCGCACGATCGTGAGGGTCACCTCGTTGGCGGGAGCGCCGACGACGAGCATGGTCTCGCCGATGCGGATGGCGAGGTCGAGGATGCGCGTCGAGAGCGCCTCGTCGATGACCGGGATCATCGTCGTGTCGGGCGACGAGGCCTCGTCGACGTGCACCAGACGGCGCAGGGACGACAGCAGTCGCCGCGGGGTGGGGGACAACCGCGGGCCTCCAGGGAACGGGGGAGTGGGAGCGCTCGATCCTATCGACGGGGCCTGCGGTTTCGCCGGGCGTCGGCGCATGACAGAGGCGGTATGCACCCGCCTCTAGGATGATCCTCGGGCGCGGCACGAGCGCCCCGTCGTGGCATCCCGACGCACGACCCCTCCGGGAGTTCTCCTCATGGCTCTGATCGTCCAGAAGTACGGCGGCTCGTCCGTCGCCGACGCCGAGAGCATCAAGCGGGTCGCCAAGCGCATCGTCGACACGCGTCGCGCCGGCCACGAGGTCGTCGTCGCGGTCAGCGCCATGGGCGACACCACCGACGAGCTGCTCGATCTCGCGGGCCAGGTGGCGCCGATCCCCGCGCCCCGTGAACTCGACATGCTGCTGTCCAGCGGGGAGCGCATCTCGATGGCGCTGCTGGCCATGGCGATCCACTCGATGGGGTTCGAAGCCCGCTCCTTCACCGGCAGCCAGGCCGGCATGATCACGGATGCCACGCACGGCGCGGCCCGCATCGTCGACGTCACCCCCGTGCGCCTGCGCGAGGCGCTGGACGAGGGCGCGATCGTCATCGTCGCCGGCTTTCAGGGCTTCAACCGCGATACCCGTGACATCACGACCCTCGGTCGTGGTGGCTCCGACACCACCGCCGTGGCGCTCGCCGCGGCGCTGAACGCGGATGTCTGCGAGATCTACAGCGATGTCGACGGCATCTTCACCGCCGACCCGCGCGTCGTGCCGCTCGCTCGCAAGCTCTCCCGCGTCGGCAGCGAAGAGATGCTCGAGCTCGCCGCCAACGGCGCGAAGGTCCTTTACATCCGTGCCGTCGAGTACGCCCGCCGCCACGGCGTGCTCATCCACGCGCGTTCCACGTTCAGCTCGGGCGAGGGCACCTGGGTGCTCGACGCTTCGAAGACCTCCGCACTCGTCCCCGAAAGAGGAGCCATGGAAGAGCCCATCGTCGCCGGCGTCGCCACCGACCTCAGCCAGGCCAAGATCACCGTCATCGGCGTGCCCGACGTGCCGGGCAAGGCCGCCGACATCTTCAAGATCGTCGCGAAGTCCGGTGCCAACGTCGACATGATCGTGCAGAACGTGTCGGCGGCCGCCACCAGCCGCACCGACATCTCATTCACCCTGCCCAAGACCGACGCCACCACGGCGCTCAAGGCGCTCGCCGGTGAACAGGCCGAGGTCGGCTTCGAGAGCCTCGTCCACGACGACCAGATCGGAAAGCTCTCGGTCGTCGGCGCCGGTATGCGCACGCACTCGGGCGTCTCGGCGACGCTCTTCGAAGCGCTGAGCCTGGCGGGCGTGAACATCGAGATGATCTCGACGTCCGAGATCCGCATCTCGGTCGTGGTGCGCGGCGTCGACCTCGCCGAGGCCGCCCGTCTGGTGCACACCGCGTACGGTCTCGACGGCGACGCCGAGGCCACGGTCCACGCCGGCACCGGTCGCTGACCGGGCTCGCGCCCCGCGGCGCCGCACGAAACTCCTGAGTCTCGCCGGCTACGCCGCGCCACACCCACGCGATTCCGCCATCGTGCGGCGGATTCGCGACGGATTCTCGGGAGTTCGGACCGCTCTCGACGAACCCATCCCACCGCTCGCGCTACCCTGACCCGAACGCCGCCGTCGCGGCATCCATCACCCGAATCCCAGAGGTATCCCGCATGACCCGCATCTCCGATTCCGGAATCTCCCTCGCCGTCGTCGGCGCCACCGGCCAGGTCGGCACCGTCATGCTCGAGATCCTCGCCGAGCGCTCGTTCCCGATCCGAGAGCTGCGCCTGTTCGCCACCGCCCGCTCCGCCGGCACCTCGATCGAGTTCGGCGGCCACTCCGTCGTCGTCGAAGACGTCGCCACTGCTGACCCGGCAGGGGTCGAGGTCGCGCTCTTCTCCGCTGGCGCCACCGGTTCGCGCGCCCACGCCCCCCGCTTCGCCGAGGCGGGCGCGCTCGTCATCGACAACTCCAGCGCCTGGCGCATGGATCCCGAGGTGCCCCTGGTCGTCAGCGAGGTCAACCCGCACGCGATCGACGAGGCCGTCAAGGGCATCGTCGCCAACCCCAACTGCACGACCATGGCCGCCATGCCGGTGCTGAAGGTCCTCGACACCGAGGCGGGCCTCGAGCGCCTGATCGTCAGCACGTACCAGGCCGTCTCGGGCTCCGGTCTCGCCGGCGCCCAGGAGCTGCTCGGTCAGGTCGAGGGCGTCCTCGCCCAGGGAGAGGTCGAGCGTCTGGTCCGCGATGGTTCGGCCCTCGACTTCCCGACCCCCGAGAAGTACGTGGCCCCCATCGCCTTCGATGTCATCCCGTTCGCCGGCAATCTCGTCGACGACGGCCTCAACGAGACCGACGAAGAGAAGAAGCTGCGCAACGAGAGCCGCAAGATCCTCGAGCTGCCCGAGCTTCGCGTCGCCGGCACGTGCGTGCGCGTCCCCGTCTTCACGGGCCACTCGCTGAGCATCAACGCCGAGTTCGCCCGCGACCTCTCGCCCGAGCGTGCGCGCGAGCTCCTCGCCGATGCCCCCGGCGTGCGCCTCGAAGAGGTGCCGACGCCTCTGCAGGCCGCGGGCACCGACCCCAGCTACGTCGGCCGCATCCGCGCCGACCAGTCTGCTCCCGACGGCAAGGGCCTCGCGCTCTTCATCAGCAACGACAACCTCCGCAAGGGTGCCGCGCTCAACGCCGTGCAGATCGCCGAGATCGTCGCGCAGAAGCGGCTCGCCAACGCCTGAGACACGGCATCCGGATGCCGCGTGCGAGGTGTCTCGACATCGAACCGACGGTTCTCTCGATGTCGAGACACCTCTCGGCTCGCACCTAGAATCGACGGGTGACTGAAAACGTCGACGTTCTCCTCATCGGTGGCGGCATCATGTCCGCCACTCTCGGAACTCTGCTGAAAGACCTCCAGCCCGATCTCAAGATCGCCGTGCTCGAGCGTCTGAGCGACGTCGCGCAAGAGAGCTCGAACGCGTGGAACAACGCGGGCACGGGGCACGCGGCCCTGTGCGAGCTGAACTACACGCCCGAGGGCAAGGACGGCTCGATCGATCCCGCCAAGGCGGTCACGATCAACGAGCAGTTCCAGCAGAGCCGGCAGCTGTGGGCCTCGCTCGTGGCCGAGGGCGTGCTCGACGAGCCCTCGACGTTCATCAACGCCACGCCGCACATGACCTTCGTCCGTGGCGAGAAGGACGTCGCCTTCCTTCGCAAGCGTTACGAGGTGCTCACACAGCAGCCGCTGTTCGCTGGCATCGAGTACAGCGAGGATTCGCGCGTCATCAACCAGTGGGCCCCGCTGCTCATGCAGAAGCGCCGTAAGGGCGAGCCCTTCGCGGCCACCCGCGTGCCCGCCGGCACCGATGTCGACTTCGGCTCGCTCACCCGTCAGCTGTTCGCGAACCTCCGCGAGAAGGGCGTCGAGGTCGCCACGAACCACGACGTCAAGAAGCTCAAGAAGAAGAAGGACGGCACGTGGGAGGTCTCGTACCGCCACGTGATCGGGGGAACGCCCGGCTCGATCAACGCGAAGTTCGTCTTCGTCGGTGCGGGCGGCTGGGCTCTCAAGCTCCTCCAGCGCTCCGGCATCCCCGAGATCAAGGGGTACGGCGTCTTCCCGATCGGCGGGCAGTGGCTCAAGACCTCGAACCCCGACATCGTCTCGAAGCACCGCGCGAAGGTGTACTCGCAGGCCTCGGTGGGGGCGCCCCCCATGTCGGTGCCGCACCTCGACACGCGCGTGATCGACGGGGAGTCGTCGCTGCTGTTCGGCCCGTTCGCGACGTTCAGCCCCAAGTTCCTCAAGAACGGCTCGATGCTCGACATCGTCACCCAGGTGCGCCCGCACAACATCGGCCCGATGCTGAAGGTCGCCGTCGACAACCCGAGCCTGATCAAGTACCTCGTCAGCGAGCTGTTGAAGACCCACTCCAAGAAGGTCGACAGCCTCCGCGACTTCATGCCGACCGCCAAGGACGAGGACTGGGAGCTGCTCGACGCCGGTCAGCGCGCGCAGGTCATGAAGCGCGACAAGGACAAGGGCGGCGTGCTGCAGTTCGGCACCGAGGTGGTCACCTCGGCCGACCACTCCATCGCCGGTCTCCTCGGCGCCTCGCCGGGAGCTTCGACCGCCGTCTCGATCATGCTCGGCTTGATCAAGACCTGCTTCCCCGAGCGCATGCCCGCCTGGGAGCCGCGCCTGCGCGACCTCATCCCCAGCTACGGCGAGACGCTGAACACGAATCCCGACGCGGCCCGCAGAGAGCTGGATGCCACGGCCCACGCGCTCGCGATCAACCCCTGAGGTCCGCGTGGCGAAGCTGTACTTCCGCTACGGAGCGATGAACTCGGGCAAGTCCACGGCCCTGCTGCAGGCGGCGTACAACTACGAGGAGCGCGGACAGCGGGTTCTGCTGGCCAAGCCCGAGATCGACACCAAGGGCGCCGACCAGATCGACAGCCGGCTGGGCGTGAAGCGTGCGGTCGACTTCCTCGTCGCCCCCGGCGATGATCTGCGCGAGGTGTTCCACAGCGCGGCGGGGCACGCGCCGGTGGCCTGCCTGCTCGTCGACGAGGCGCAGTTCTTCACCCCGACCCAGGTCGACGACCTGTTGCGGATCGCGGTGCTCGACGGCATCCCCGTTCTGGCCTACGGGATCCGCACCGACTTCCGCACCGAGGCTTTTCCGGGATCGGCGCGCCTGATGGAGTTGGCCCACAGCCTCGAAGAGCTCAAGACGATCTGCCGCTGCGGACGCAAGGCGATCTTCAACGCGCGCCTGGTCGGCGGTCGATTCGTCTTCGATGGTGACCAGGTCGCGATCGACGAGGGGCAGATCGAGGGCGAAGTCACCTACGAGTCGATGTGCGCCGCGTGCTATCTGCGAGAATCCGGCGGTCGGCTCGACGGGCGCTGAGGCCCTCCGGGCGATCAGCGCCGTCGCTCCCGAGCGATAGCCTGGAACCATGCGCGTACTCCTGGCCGGCGGAGCCGGTTACATCGGAACTCACACGGCGGTGGCTCTTCTCGAAGCCGGGCACGATGTCGTCCTCCTCGACGACCTGTCGGGAACGCACGCCGTCGCCGCCGAGCGGGTCGAGAAGATCACCGGCAAGCCCGCGCCCCTCATCGTGGGCGATGCGGCCGACGAGGCCGTCGTGGCCTCCGCCTTCGACGAGCACGGTCCGATCGACGCGATCATCCACCTGGCGGCGTTCAAGGCCGTCGGCGAATCGACGCAGAAGCCGCTGGAGTACTACTCCAACAACCTCGACACGACCTTCGCCCTGCTGCGGGTGGGCATCGCCCGCGGCATCCGGAGCTTCGTCTTCTCGAGCACCGGCACGGTGTACTCCGACCCGGCCGATCTCCCCTTCACCGAGGAGTCGACGACGAGCATCGACCTCTCCAACGCCTACAGCAAGTCGAAGCGCATGAACGAGGTCGTGCTCGCCGACGTCGCCCGCGTGAACCCCGAGCTGAACGTCACCGTGCTGCGCTACTTCAACCCCGTCGGCGCGCACCCCTCGGGTCTGATCGGCGAAGACCCCGCCGGCATCCCGAACAACCTCATGCCCTTCGTCTCGCGCGTCGCGATCGGCACGCTCGACGAGATCGGTGTCTTCGGGGCCGACTACGACACCCCCGACGGGACGGGCCTGCGCGACTACATCCACGTCGTCGACCTCGCCGAGGGGCACGTCGCCGCCCTCGAGCAGGCGCAGCCCGGGCACCAGGTGTTCAACCTCGGCACCGGTCGCCCCGTGAGCGTGCTCGAACTGGTCGCGTCGTTCGAGAAGGCCGTCGGACGCGAACTGCCCAAGAAGATCCTCGACCGTCGCCCCGGCGACGTCGCCGCCACGTACTGCGATCCCTCGAAGGCCGGCGAGGTCCTGGGGTGGCGCACGCGGCTCGGCATCGACGACGCGTGCCGCGATTACTGGAACTGGCAGACCACGAACCCGGCGGGATACCGCACGACCGCCGACGCCTGACGATCCGCGCATAGGGTGGTGTGGTCGGGCCACATCGCAGCGCCCACGAGGACGGGGGATGCCATGCCGAACTCCGCCCCCCGCGCCTGGCAGGTGGTGCTCGAGCGCATCGAGAGCGACCTGCGCGACGGGCGACTGGCCCCCGGCGACCGGTTGACCCCGGAACGCGAACTCGCCACGCAGCTCGGAGTGGGCCGCTCGAGCGTCCGCGAAGCGGTGCGGGTGCTCGAGGTGCTCGGGGTCGTCCGCACGGCGACCGGTTCCGGCCCCACCGCCGGCGCGATGATCGTCACGACTCCGCGGGGCGGCCTCGCCGCCTTTCTCCGCCTCCAGGTGGCGGCGAACGGCTTCCCCCTGACCGACGTCGTGCGTACGCGCATCGTGCTCGAGTGCGATGTCGCCGAGCGGTTGGCCCAGGATGACGTCGACCTCGCCGAGGTGGTCGGCATCCTGGATGCGATGGATGCCGACGACCTCGCGCCCGACGAGTTCCTCGCCCTCGACGCGCGCTTCCACCAGGCTCTCTCCGAAGCCTCGGGCAATGCGGTGATCTCGGCGATGATGGCGGGGCTGCGCAGCTCGATCGAGGCGTACACGCGCGCGGGGGCGGCTCGCCTCGATGCGTGGCCGGTCGTGGCGGATCGGCTGCGATCGGAGCACCGGCACATCGTCGCGGCGATGTCGGCGGGCGACGCTGCGGCGGCTCGCGAGGCCGTCCGGGCGCACATCACCGACTACTACACCGAAGTGGCGCAGGCGCTGAGTCCGGCCGACGCGGCAGAACCGGCTGTCGCCGACGCTGCTCGCGCCGCGCTGCGGTCCGTCCCGTCCGCGTGAGAGGAACCCCATGAGCGATCGACCCGCGCGCCCGCCGCGCCCCCAGCACGTCCTCCACGTCGTGGGGACCGAGCGACTCACCCCGCATCTCGTTCGGGTGCGCGCACGCGGGCACGACCTGGCGGCGTTCCGCGAGAGCCCGCACACCGACACCTACGTCAAGATCACCTTCGCCAAGCCCGAGCTCGATCTCGAGCCGCCGTATGACCTCACGGCACTGCGCGAGACCCTGGCGCCCGAGGATCTGCCCGTGACCCGCACGTACACCGTCCGTGCGGTCGAGGGAGATGAGCTCGTCATCGACTTCGTCGTGCACGGCGACGAGGGGCTCGCGGGACCGTGGGCTGCGCGAGCGCAGCTGGGCGATCGTCTCGTGGTCTCGTCGCCGGGTGGGGGCTACGCGCCCGACCCGTCGGCGGACTGGCACCTGTTCATCGGGGACGAGTCGGCGATCCCCGCGATCGCCGCGGCTCTCGAAGCTCTGTCGCCGGATGCCGTGGGCGCCGCCTTCGTCGAGGTGCAGGCCGCGGATGAGCATCTCGCGCTGACGGCTCCCGCCGGGGTCGCGATCACGTGGGTCCACCGTGGCGGGGCGACGGCGGGCGCGACGAACGTCCTGACGGATGCCGTGGCGTCATGGCATCCGCTTCCCGGACGAGGACACGTGTTCGCCCACGGGGAGCGCGAGGCGATGAAGCGGATGCGCGATCTCGTCTTCGCGCAGTGGGGTCTCGGGCGCGAGCAGGTGTCGCTGTCGGGCTACTGGGCGTACGGGCGCACCGAAGACCGGTTCCAGGCGGAGAAGCGCGAGCCGATCGGTCAGATCCTCTGACGGCTCGCGCTCCGCAGGCTCATTCAGCGGTTCGCGCGGGCAGCGTCGGGATGAGCTTCTCGAGGAACGCTTCGGTGTCTTCCCACCCGTGCACCGCCTGGCACTCGACGCCCATCGCGAGGACGGGGTAGTCGTTGCCGTCGGGGTCGAGGCGGTCGCCGACGAAGAGCATGTCGTCGAGGGGGATGCCGGTCGCCTCGACGAGCTTGTTCATGCCGTAGGCCTTGTCGATGCCGCGGTGGGTGATGTCGACCGAGGTGGAGCCGCCGGAGCGGACCTCGAGGTCGGGGATACGGGAGGCGACGGCCTCGCGCAGGCTGTTCTTCTTCTCGCCGGTGGGGTCCCAGGCCATCTTCGCCTCGAGGGGGGCCGACTGCCCGAGGGCCGAGAACGTGATCTGCGAGCCACGGTCCTCGAGGATGTCACCCCACGGCTTCGCCTCCCAGAGGCCGAGGCGTTCCGCCTCTTCGCGAACGGCGGTGAGCGCGCGCTGCTTCTCGTCGTCGGTGAGCGAGTGGGCGTACACGGTCTCGACGCCGGCGGGCGTGAGGAGGTAGTACTGGGTGCCGCAGGTGGGCATCAGGTGGAAGTGCGCGAGCAGCTCGGGGGAGGCCTGGGGCAGACGCTCGACCACCTGGCTGCGGAACTGCTGGAGCTGTCCACCCGAGATGATCGCGACCTCGACCTTCTCGGCGAGAGCGAGCAGCAGGTCGCCGATGCGCGGATCGATCGCCGACTTCGAAGGGGCGAGGGTGTCGTCGAGGTCGAAGGCGACGAGGCGGGGCGAGGCGTCGGACACGGTGCTCCTGAGCGGTGAGAGGTCGTCGCACGGAGGTGTCGCGTGCGGGCGGAGGGCGGCGTCGTGGGATGCCGCATACGGGTCGATTCTACCGGGCACCTCGATCGCCGCCCGGGCGTGGCCGGTCTGGTGAATGGGGGCTCAGCCGGCGCGCGTGAGGGTGCCGATCTTGACCCCGTCGCGGTCGAAGACCTCGAGGGTGTCGTCGACCAGGGCGGCGGTGGCCGCCTTACGCAGCCATGGGTCGACCCCGGGGCAGGCCATCAGCGTCGACAGCCCGAAGGTGATGGCGAGAGTGTCGTCCGTTCTCGAGTACGAGCCGCTGAGGGCGTTGCACCCGTCGCTCCCGCCGACAGCGTCGTCGTCGAACGTGAGGAATTCCGGTCCATCGCCGACCCATCTCCCCTTCTCCGAGGTCGCGCTTGCGCCGTTCGCGGCGGGCGCGCAGGCGGCGGTGGCCCATCCCAGGGCAACGATGGCGGCGAAGGTAAGGAAACGACGGGGCATGAGAATCTCCTCATGTGTGACGGAAAGCGAAAGGAACTTCATAACCAACGCTCAGGTTGCCATATGGTGATCCTCGACGCTGAGAGATGGGTGGGGGCCCTATCGAGATTCCCGTCCTGCCTCATCGCGCGTTTTCACCGACACCTGAGATGAGACGATGACACGAAACATGAAGCGTTTGGGGTGGGCGGCTGCGTCTGCCACCGTCGCGCTGACCGCGTCCGGTTTGCTGGCCCCCGCGGCCTTCGCCGGCGATGACCAGACGGTTGCGCCCACCTCGGGCGCGGCCTTCGATGCCTCTGCGAAGCAGTTGCTGAGCGCCAACGACGACGTGCAGGCGGTCGGTAAGGACGGCAACGGCAACGTGGTGGTCGTGACCACCGATGCCTCCGCGCTCGACGGTGAGTCCGGCGCTATCAGCAAGCGATCAGCGAACGTCGTGGTCAAAGAGGTTGCCGCGGAGCTGACGTCGTTCGCCGATTCCGACGTCGTCGGTGGCGCTGGGTATTACGCCGAGGCGATAAACCCCGCTGACCTGTCCGGCTTCTGTTCCATCGGGTTCACCGGTTTCGACAAAGCAGGCAACCCCGCCGTCATTTCCGCCGGGCACTGTGAGGGCGACGGAGCGCGAAAAGTCACGCAGCTCACCCTTCCGACGAGCGATGATGCTGGCGGCGCAGGGACCAAGCCGACGCTGACATACGACCTCGGTTCTTTCGCCTTCGCGCAGTGGGGCGGCCCGGGCAACACGACCGAGGACACGACGACGTCCGCTGTCGACATCTCCGTCATCGACGTCGCCAATCCGGCCCTGGATCTGCTTCCCGTCGTGACGGATTGGACGACGGCATCCAGCGAAGACCTGTCCCTGAGCACCCGGCCCGTGAAGGCCGTGGGCAAAGCGCAGATCGGTGCTTTTTCGAAGTCGGGTCGTACGACCGGCTTCACCGATGGTGAGGTCTCGATCGTCGATGGCTGGGCGAGGGTCGGCGGCCGTTCGGTCTATGGCTTCGGCGGCCAGCTCAAGGCTGGCCCCGGAGACTCCGGTGGAGCAGTCATCCAGGGCAGTACCGCCGTCGGTGTCGTCTCGGGTGGCGACGAAGCCTCGGGCTTCTTCTGGGCGGCCGACCTGCAGGCCGGCCTTGCTCTGACCAACGGCTACTCGGTGGCGCTCGACATCGACGAGCCTGCCCTGACCGCTCCCACGAGTGGCGGAACGGTCGGTCTCGGTGGGACGATCTCGGGCACCGCGCCCGTGAACACCACCGTCGAGGTGGATCCCGCAACGGGGGAGACCTTCACGATTCCGGTGGACGGCGCGGGCAACTGGAGCTTCGCCGCGCCGGACGAGCTCGGCCCCTACAAGTTCTCGTTGACCGCGTTCAGCGGATACAGCCGTTCCGCAGCCGTCGCCGCCTCGGTCGACGTGCGCATCGCCGCTCCGATGATCACCTCGCCGAGCGAGGACGCTTTCGTCATCAACGAGCTCACGTCGATTTCCGGTACTGGGCTGGTCGGAGCGACGGTCACGGTCACCGGCGGCACCAGTGAGTCGGCCACCGAACGGCCCACGGCGCTCGAGCTCCTCGGCACGGCTGTCGTGGACGCCGCCGGCAATTGGTCGATCCCGGTCGACCTGAGCTACGGCAACTACCTTGTGAGCGCCGTCCAGGCGCGTGACAGCCAGACCTCCGCCACCTCGGAGGTCAAGTTCATCGTGGGTCCGCCCGAGCCCACGATCGATGGGATCCAGGACGGTGCGAACTACAGCGGCGCTGCGGTTCCGACCTCGATTTCGGGTACCGGCGTTGACGGGGCTGAAATCCTCGTCACGCTCAACGGCGCAGAGGTGGGTCGCACGACCGTTCGTAACGGGGTCTGGTCGGTCCAGCTCGGGGTTCTCGCCGAGGGTTCCTATGAGATCGCCGCCACACAGACGATCGGGGGAGTCGCGAACGGAGTCGCGGTGAACTTCGCCGTCGTGCCTGCCGCCGTTCCCAGCCCGAGCGCTACCCCGGGCCCCGCGGGCAACGGTGGCGGCCTGGCCAACACCGGTATGGGTGACGTCGCCCCGCTCGCATGGGGTGCCCTGGTCCTCCTGCTCGGTGGAATCGGCGCGCTTGGCTTCCGCTCGCTGCGTCGAGCGAGCCGCTGACACGCATCCCCTAAGCGCCCCCGGCGCCTCCCCGTGCGGGAGGAGCCGGGGGCGCTTCGCTGTGCGCGTGGAGCCGGGGTCGCTTCGCCGTGCGCGTCGAGGACATCGTGGCCTCTGCCAGGAGACCGACTGCGCCAAGCTGAAGCAGCTCTCGCCGACTCCGCCTTCGGCCGATGGGGCTGCCGAGCCGCCTTTTGAGCGCGCGGGGCGCCGGGTGCAGCAGTCCCGAAGCCGTACGCAGAAGGGCCCTCCACCGGAGTGGAGGGCCCTTCTGATGATGCAGTGGTCGGGGTGACAGGATTTGAACCTGCGGCCTCGTCGTCCCGAACGACGCGCGCTACCAAGCTGCGCCACACCCCGTTGCAACTAGAAAAGTCTACCCTGCTCGAGGCCGTGCTCCGAACCACTCAGCCCTTTTCGCGCGAATCGTCCGGCGGTGACGGGGGTGGGTGGGCGCCACATCGGGCCGGCACTCACCCACCCCATCGATCACGCCGCCGCGGGCTGCGCGCGTCTCCGCGCGCGTCGCCACGCGCAGACCCCCGTCGCGATGGCGAGAGCGGCGAGACCGCCGGCCGTGAGCAGTGGCGGGGCGGAGACGCCGGTCAGGGGGAGCGCCGCGGGCACCGGCGGTGACGCCGGGGGCTCGATCGGGCTCACGATGGCGGCGGTCGTGGGCGTGGCCGTGGGGACGGGGTCGGGCGGGGGAGGGGTGAAGGCCAGCTGCTCGGTTTGCGCGGGCGTGGCGAAGCGCTCCATCCAGAAGTAGCGCGCCGGGAAGTGTGCGACGGAATCAGGGTCCTGCGACGTTCGCTCGATGCGCCAGACGGCGGTGTACACGCCCGGGCCGGGGAGCGCCGTGGTGGACGTGCGGTAAAGACCGGCGCCGATCTTCGGATCGGTACGGAGCTCGAGGTGCGCGACCGGGCTGAGATTCGACGGGATTTCGGACGCCTCGGCCGGGAACGCGTTCGTCCGGTAGACGTCGGCGGTGGCGCTGACGACGACGAAGGACCCGTCGCTGTGACGCGGCCAGACGCCGTCACGGGCAGACAGCGTGACCTCGTCGACGAATCGCCCGCGGGAGTCGATCGTCGCCACCGTCTCGATCCGAGGTGAGAACTGCACGGGTCGCGGTGAGGCGTCCTGGGTCGTCAGGGTGAACGTGGTCGGATCCGCCGGTCCGGCGGACTCCTGCTGCCCCGGGGTGGAGTAATACCGGATCGCCGCGGATCGCACCGTGAAGCTTCCTGAGGCTCGTGCGATATACGGCCGTCCGCCGTCGGACGCCGTCGCGGGCGCGAGGATCGGATAAGCGACCTGCCCCTGCACCCCGGTGCGCTCGGAGCTGCCGGTGTCGGCGAAGGTCGCGTTCTCGAGCCGAAGCGTCCCGGTGGCGGTCGGATCGACGTCTACGGTGACAGCTCCCCGCGTGGGGTCGTCCTCCTCCATCGACATCGTCAGAGAGCCTCCGACACGGGGAACGGGGATGTTCTGCGCCTCCGAGAGATACTGCGTGGTCCGGTCCTGGATCGCGCCGCTGTTCTCGGGACTCGCGCGTCGCATGATGTAGTCGATCGCCTCGGTCAGCTCGTTGCCGCCATAGCCCCAGGAGTGCAGTGTCGTGTCTCGATCGACGATGGCTTTGACCGCCCAGCCGTCGAGCCGACACTGGCGGCCTGAACCGCGTCATCTGTCTGGCCGTAGGTGCCGACGAGGTAGTTGATGGAGACCAGCTGTTGCGGGGTCAGTCCGTTCACGTCGCTCGTCGTGCCGTGGTCGGTCGTCGTTCCGGTGGCGACCGGGAGGCCGGGGTGGATGCAATAGGTGTGGACGTCGCCGACCCGCATGGAGCCGTGCCACCCGGTCCGCGAGAGGGAGGCCCAGGTACCGAAGCCCGTGCCGCGATCGGCGGCGTGGGCCGCGGGGACGACCGCGACGGCGAAGAGAACACCCGCCAACGCCAGGGCCGCGGCGAGCCGTCGAGAGGACGGTGGTGGTCGATGCATGGGGAGTCCCTTCCGGTCGAGGAACTCGATCCTGCGGGAACGCCGATACGGCCCGACGGCGGAAAGGGCCGATCCGTGAACGGATCGACCCTTTCAGAAGTTGTGGAGAAGCCGTCAGCGCGGCAGCAGCGTGAGCAGCGACGCCTCTGGTCGACACGCGAACCGCACGGGGGCGTAGATCGAATGCCCCAGCCCCGCGCTGACGTTCAGCGGCACGGTACGTCCATCGTGAGTCCACTCGCTGAGGCCGCGCGCCTGGTCGAGGGGGATGTCGCAGTTCGACACCAGCGCCTCGCGGCGGAACGGCACACGCACCTGTCCGCCGTGGGTGTGCCCCGCCAGGAGCACGTCCGCGCCGAGATCGGTGAAGGTGTCGAGCGTCCGCCGATACGGCGCATGCATGACACCGAGCGTGAGGTCGGCGGCATCCAATCTCTCCATGACCGGGGGGATGAGCTCGGGGTGGTCCCACTTGCGGTGGGCGTCGTTCACACCGAACGCCGTCACACGGAGTCCGTTGACCTCGAGCGAGACGGCCGTGTCGTCGAGGATGTGCCATCCCAGATCGTCGGCGAAGAACCGGTCGAGGGCGCCGACGTCGAGGTGCTTGTGAGCCGGCTGGTGGCCAGAGGGCCCGAGGAAATAGCGCAGGGGATTGCGAGGCGCCGGCTCTTGGAAGTCGTTCGAACCGTGCACGACGAGGCCCGGGATGCCACGCAGGGGCGCGAACGCCGTTCGGATCCCGGTGAGGCCGTCGCGGTGGCCCAGGTTGTCGCCCGTGTTCACGACGAGGTCGGGAGACAGCTCGGCGAGACGGGCCATCCACTCCTGCTTGCGGTGCTGCCAGGGGGCCATGTGGGCGTCGGAGACGTGCAGGACGCGGATCGGCTCGGCTCCCTTGGGGAGGACGCGCAGAGCGTGGTAGCGCACCGTGAAGAGGTAGCGCTCGATGCCCATGCCCCACACGGCGGCCCCGACAGCGGCCGCCCCCGCGACCCCGAGGGGTGCGAGGGCGGCCGTCACGAGAGGACGCGTCATCAGCACTTCTTCGCGACGATGGACAGAGCGATCGCGGTGCTCTTGTTCGTCGCGGTGCCGGCGGCAGGGTTCGTCGCCGTCACCTGGCCCTCGTTCGGAGCGTTGCCCTCGGGCTGGCAGGCACCGATGGACACGTTCGTGAAGCCAGCGGCGTTCAGCGCTGCCTGCGCAGCCGGAACAGTCTGCCCGCCCACGTTCGGCACCGTCGCACCCTGCCCGTTGCCGGGGCTCAGGGTGATCTGCGAGCCCGCGGGAGCGGAGCCTCCGCCGGGGTTCTGAGCGGCGACGGTGTCGGGACCCGACGGAGAGTCGACGGGGTCTCCCACGGTCACGCGGAATCCAGCGCCCTGCAGGGTCGAGGTCGCCGCGTCGATGCTCTGACCGACCACGTTCGGCAGATCGCGCTGCTGCGTGCGCAGCAGGTTCGACGCCGGGTCGGGGAACCGGTCACCACCGTAGGCCTTGTCGGCCGCGCGCTGCACATCCTTCGAGAGGCGGTAGCGCAATTCGCTCAGCTGGATGCCCTTCGCGTACTTGCCGAAGAGGTTGACAGTTCCACCGTCCCAGTTGCCGACCCACACGGCGGTGGTGGCGTTGGTCGATGACTGGATCATCCACGTCTCGTGCGCTTCGTGCGTACCGGTCTTACCGAGCACAGGCGTGCCATCGCCCGGGTTAGCGGCCGAGCCCGTTCCCTGGCCCACCATGACGCCCTGAAGAGCGTAGCCAGCGGTCGCCGCGATCTCCGGTGTGAGCACCGTCTCGCACTGGAGGTCGGGGATGGGGCGCTCCGACCCGTCTGCGGCGGTCACCTTGTCGATGACCTTGGCGGGGCAGCGGTTGCCGCCGTTCGCGACAGCGGCGAAAGCGCCGGCCATCGCGATCGGCGAGATGTTGTCGCTACCGATGACCTCGTTCGCGTTGGCCATCGAGATGTCTTTGCCGTCACCCGTCGTGACGCCGAGCTTCTTGACAACCTTCGCGATGTCGCAGAGGTCCAGTTCGGCGGCCATCGCGAGGTAGCCCGTGTTGAGCGAATCGCGCGTGAACATCATCGGCGTGCCGACGTAGCCGCCGCTGTTGCCGAAGTTGTTGATCGTGGTGTTCGACTGATTGACCCAGTTGCCCGCGCACGAGTTCGTCATGTTCGGGACGGGGCGCAGACGACCGTTGAGCGTTTCGTTCAGCGAGTGGCCCTTCTCGAGCCAGTCGACGAGGGTGAAGAGCTTGAACGTCGATCCCGCGCTGAATCCGATGGAACCGCCGTTGGTGGAATCGCCCGCGAACACGATCGAGTTATACGAAGGATCGGAGTCGGCCAGGCTGGGGTCCTGGGTGAACTTCGTGTTCTGCGCCAGCGCGACGAGGCGCCCGGTCTTCGCCTCGATCGTGACCGCGGTGGCTCCGAACCCCATGCCGTTCACCGACTCCGCAGCGTTGTCGCTCATCGTCTTCTGCGCGGCATCCTGGACGTTCCAATCCAGCGTGGTCTGGATGGTCAGGCCGTCCTGACGCAGCGCGCGGACCCGGTCGTCGGTCTCCGCGCCGAAGGCGGGGGAGTTGAGGATCGTCGACACGACGTACTGGCAGTAGTACGGCGCCGCCGACGAGGCGCAACCCTGGTCGGTCGGGGTGATCTGCGGCGAGATCGGCTCGATCGCCGCGGCGACGTACTGTTCGTGCGTGATCTTGCCGTCGACCTCCATGCGGCTGAGCACATAGAGCTGGCGGCCCTTGGTCTCGCTGTATCCGTCGGCGGCGTTGACCAGCTGCTCCTGCGTGATCTCGCCGTTGTCGCGCAGCGTGTAGAGCGCCTGGATCGTGCTCTGGTCGACGTCGTCGATCGAGCCGTCGGGAGCCTTGTTGTAGGCGGTCTCGCCATCGCTGATCGAGCCGTCGGGGCGGTCGATGCGGAAGCGGTTCGGGTTCTGCACCATGCCCGCGAGAACCGCCGCCTGGCCGATGCTCAGATTGGCGGCCGGGGTGTTGAAGTAGTAGCGCGCGGCGGCGTCGATGCCGTAGGTGGTGCCACCGAAGTTGGCGATGTTCAGGTAGCCGAGAAGGATCTGGTCCTTCGTGTATTCCTTCTCGAGCTGGATCGCGTACCGCATCTCCTGCAGCTTGCGCTGATAGCCGGCGGCGCCGTCGGACTGCACGGCCTCGAGGGCGCACTTCTGCAGGGCCTCGTCGCGCGTCATCGCGGGAGTGGTGTCGGTGGCCTCGACGGCCTTGGCGTCGCGCTCGCACCGCTGCACGAGCACATTCTTGACGTACTGCTGGCTGATCGACGATCCACCCTGCGTCTCACCGCCCGAGGCGTTGCTGAGCAGCGCGCGGGTCGTTCCGATGAGGTCGACGCCGCCGTGCTGGTAGTAGCGGGGGTCTTCCGACGAGAGGATCGCGTCGTACATGACCGGGTTGACCTGGTCGAAGGTGACGGGGGAGCGGTTCTGGTCGTAGAACTTCGCCAGCACCCGGTCGCCGGCCATCAGCGTCGTCGGCTGCATGAGCTCGTCGGGCTTCAGGTAGCTGGGCATGTTGTCGAAGACGGTGATCGCGCTGGAGGCAGCGGCACCGGAGACGGCGATGGCCGGTGTCACGGCAGCGGTGACCAAAAGTCCGGCGACCGCGCTCAGGCCGACGAGGCCGACGATGCCGCCGAGGGCACCGCTAGCCGTTCGTTTGTTCTCGGGCATAGGCTTGATGCTAAGCGACGTTGCTGGGCGATGCCTCGAAGGCAGGCCCTCGCGCGAGTACGCGTCCATCACCGCGCGCACGACGTTGCGCGCTCCGAGCCACCTCCGGGAGCCCGACATGACCACGTGGGAGTACCTCACCACTCCGCTGCTCATCCACAACACCGCCGCGATCCTCAACAACTGGGGCAAGCAGGGCTGGGAGCTCGTTCAGGTGGTGACCGGCCCCGAGGGCGGACTCGTCGCCTACTTCAAGCGCCCCACCGGCGGAGGTGCCGCCAACGCAGGTCTCGGCGCCGCCGAGACCGCCGCCCGTCAGTTCGAGGGCCAGCAGTGAGCGTCTCGGAGCGCCTCGCCGCCCTGGGCGTCGACGTTCCGGCGGTCGTCCCGCCCGTCGCCTCGTACATTCCCGCCAAGCGTCACGGCGACCTCGTCTACACCTCGGGTCAGCTGCCGATGGTCCAGGGAGCCCTGCCTGCGACCGGCAAGGTCGGCGAGTCCGACGGACTCATCGCCCCCGCCGACGCGAAGGGCTACGCGCGTCAGTGCGCCCTGAATGCGATCGCCGCGGCTGCGGCTCTCGTCGGCGGCGTCGACAACCTCACCGGCGTGCTCAAGCTCACCGGCTTCGTGGCATCCGTCCCCGAATTCACCGGTCAGCCCGGCGTCATCAACGGCGCGAGCGAGTTCCTCGGCGAGGTGTTCGGTGAGGCCGGTGCCCACGCGCGTTCCGCGGTCGGTGTGCCCGTCCTTCCCCTCGACAGCCCCGTCGAGGTCGAGGTGATCTTCACCGTCGCCTGACGACGATCCCGGATGCCGGCACCCCGGCCTCCACACGGAAGGGACGCTCCGGTCGCTCGGGGCGTCCCTTCCGTCGTTCTCGGCCGCGGGGGAACTCGGCTGATTCAGAAGTGAACGGGAGCAGGATTCCCCCGTGACCTCCTCTTCCGGCGTGGGCGGCCCGTCCTCCCCCGAGAACGCCCTCCTCGCTCCCTCGCCCTCCATCCGGCGCGCCGTCGTGTGGGCCGTCTGCACCGTGCTCGCCGTGATCGCGGTGGGATTCCTGCTGCGGTTCGTTCCGCTCGATGTGGCCTTCTCCGACGCGGTGCACCACCTTCACGCGCCCGTGCTCACACAGGTGGCCGAGGCGTTCTACCGCTCGCTCAAGCCGCTGCCCGCCGCGGGCATCATGATCGTCGCCACGGTCGCGGTCGGCCTGCTGACGCGACGGTGGCAGGTCGCGGTCGCCTTCTTCGGTGGGGTCGCCGTGACCTGGGGCCTCGCGGAGGCCGCGAAGCTCGTCGTCGCCCGACCGCGCCCTGGCATGTCCGAGGCCATGACCCAGGCCATCGGCGCGACGGCCGACCCCTCGTTCCCGAGCGGTCACGTGGCGTTCACGGCATCCTTCGCGGCGGTCCTGATCTGCGCACTGTGGTCGACGCGTTGGCGGGCGCTCGGAATCGTCGTGGGCGTCGTCCTGGTCGTCGGAATGTCGGTGTCGGTCGTCGTCATCGGCGTGCACTACGCCGGCGACGCTCTGGCGTCGATCGTCTGGGTAGCGGGGGTCTACCCCGCCGTGCGGGCCGTCGGCGCTGCGGTGGTGCCCCGCGTGGACGCACTCGTGACGCGCCGGCTGGGCACTGCCCGCTCGGGTCGCGGGACCTCGATCGGCCGCTGATTTCGTTGGCGAGCCGATCCCGGATGCCGTGAGTTCCGGCATCCGGGATCGGACCTCACTTCACCTGGGCGCTGATCACGCTCATGACGGCGGTGTCGGCGAGCGTGGTGGTGTCTCCGACCTCGCGGCCCTCGGCGACGTCGCGGAGGAGGCGGCGCATGATCTTGCCCGAGCGGGTCTTGGGGAGCTCGCCGACGATGTAGACATCGCGGGGACGGGCGATCGGGCCGATCTGCTGTCCGACCCAGGTGCGCAGTTCGTCGCCCAGACCCTCGACGGGGTGCTCCTTCAGGTAGCGGCTCTTGATGATGACGAAAGCGACGACCGCCTGGCCGGTGGTCTCGTCGCTCGCCCCGACGACGGCGGCCTCGGCGACCCCCTCGTGGCCGACGAGGGCGGACTCGATCTCGGCGGTCGACAGGCGGTGGCCCGAGACGTTCATGACGTCGTCGACGCGGCCGAGCAGCCAGACGTCTCCGTCGTCGTCGAGGCGCGCGCCGTCACCGGCGAAGTAGTACCCCTTGTCGGCGAACTTGTCCCAGTAGGTCTCGCGGTAACGGTCGGGGTCGCCCCAGATGCCGCGCAGCATGCTCGGCCACGGTTCGGTGACCACGAGAAGGCCGCCGCTGCCGTTGCCGACCGGTTCGCCCTGCTCGTCGACGACGGCGATCGAGATGCCCGGGATCGGGACCTGGGCGGAGCCGGGCTTCGTCTCGGTGACGCCGGGCAGGGCCGAGATCATCATCGCCCCCGTTTCGGTCTGCCACCACGTGTCGACGATGGGGGCCTTGTCGGCGCCGATGATCTCGCGGTACCAGATCCAGGCTTCGGGGTTGATGGGCTCGCCCACCGAACCGAGCAGGCGAAGCGACGACAGGTCGAACTTCTGCGGCACGTCGCGTCCGATCTTCATGAACGAACGGATCGCGGTCGGCGCCGTATAGAAGATGGTCACGCCGTGCTTCTCGATGAGCTCCCACCAGCGACCCGGGTGAGGAGTGTCGGGGGTGCCTTCGTAGAGCAGCTGTGTCGCGCCGTTCGCAAGAGGACCATAGGTGACGTAGGTGTGTCCGGTGATCCAGCCGATATCGGCGGTGCACCAGTACACGTCCGTTTCGGGGTGCACGTCGTGGACGACGCGGTTGGTGAACGCGGCCTGGGTCAGGTACCCGCCCGAGGTGTGCAGGATGCCCTTCGGCTTACCCGTGGTGCCCGAGGTGTAGAGGATGAAGAGAGGGGTCTCGGCGGGGAAGGCTTCGGCCTCTTGGCCCGCGGAGGCCTTCGGAACCACGTCGTGCCACCAGAGGTCGCGGCCGTCCGCCCAGTCGACCTCGTTGCCGCCGCGCTTGACGACGAGCACGTGCTCGACGGTCTCCTGCTCGCCGGAGCCGTTGCGGTCGGCGAGCGCCTGGTCGACCGCCGGCTTCAAAGGCGAGACCTTGCCCTTCCGCCAGCCGCCGTCGGCGGTGATGACCAGCTTGGCGCCGGCGTCGTCGATGCGCGCGCGCAGGCTGTCGGCCGAGAACCCGCCGAACACGACGGAATGCACGGCGCCGATGCGTGCGACCGCCAGCATGGAGGCGATCGCCTCGGGGATCAACGGGAGGTACAGGGCGACGCGGTCGCCGCGCTCGATGCCGAGCTCGGTGAGGACGTTCGCCAGGCGCTTCACCTCGTCGGTGAGTTCGGCGTAGGTGACGTTGCGCTGATCGCCCGGCTCGCCCTCCCAGCGCAGAGCGATGCGGTCGCCGTTGCCGGCCTCGACGTGCCGGTCGAGACAGTTGTAGGCGACGTTGAGCTCCCCGTCGGCGAACCACTCGGCAAACGGGGGAGTGGACCAGTCGAGCACCTGGGTGAAGGGCTTGTGCCAGTGCAGTTCGCGGGCCTGATCGGCCCAGAAACCCTCACGGTCTGCCGCCGCGCGCTCGTAGAGGTCGTGCTGGGCGACGGCCTGGGCGGAGAACTCGGCCGACGGCGCGAACCGGCGGGTCTCGTTGAGGAGGTGGTCGATCTGGCTGCTCATCGCGGCGCTCCTTCGCGTTCACGGACCCGCGCACCTGCGCGCGGCGTCCTCACCCCGGTCACGCTAGCGACCCCCTCCGACACCGGCCACCTCCGATAGATGGGATCTCCGACGGTGGGAAACAGGTGATATATCGCAATGAATAGGTCGGGTTGAGTTGGCCGGACTCACCTGCACGCGTACTCTAGCTAGCGCCCGAACATCGCTTCCGGCACTCGCGTCGGGGGGAGCCCCCAATTTTTCCCCGGCGCGTGGCGGCATCCCTCGCCCCCCACTGTAGGGATGCCGCCCCCTTCTTTTTCCGGCGGAGTTCCTCCCCGATGACGATTCGAGCGACGTTCTCGTCGCTCGCTCCTCCACAGGTGGGGATCTTCGCGGCGAATCCACTGATCGCTTTTGCGGGCCCGCGGATCGATCCGGCCCGACCCTACGGTCGTCGTCGTGACCTCCCTCGCCCCGCCCTGCAGCGGCCTCGACCCCGCGACAGTCGACGCCCCCGACCCGGCGGTGGCGTTCCTGCGTCCGTTCCTCGAAGACCCTCGCGTGACCGATCTCTTCGTCAACGGCGATCGGGGGCTCTTCGTCGATCGCGGTGACGGCATCGAGCACGTGCCTTCGTGGCGGGCGTCCGAGACCGAGGTCCGCCGCCTCGCGGTCCGCCTCATCGCGCTCGGCGGGCGGCACCTGGACGACGCCACGCCCTGCGTCGACGTCCGGCTCGATCGGGGCGTGCGAGTACACGCCGTGCTCGCCCCCGTGGCCGCGAGCGGCACGAGTATCTCCGTCCGCGTGCCGGCGTTCGCGCGGCCCGACCTGCAGGCTCTCCAGCGCGCGGGGATGTTCTCAGCGCGCCAGCGGGACAGGCTCGAACGTCTCGTCGATCGACGCGAGAACACCCTCATCGCCGGCGCGACGGGCGCGGGCAAGACCACGCTCCTGGCTGCTCTGCTGTCGCAGGTGCCATCGACCGAGCGCATCATCACGATCGAGGAGGTGGCGGAGTTGCACCCCGACCACCCGCATCACGTCGCGCTCGAGGCGCGGCAGGCCAATATCGAGGGCGCCGGCGGCATCTCCCTCTCGCGGCTGGTCAGGGAGGCCCTGCGCATGCGTCCCGACCGGCTGGTGCTGGGGGAGTGTCGCGGAGAGGAGATCCGCGAACTGCTGATGGCGTTGAACACCGGGCACGACGGGGGAGCGGGGACGCTCCACGCGAGTAGCCTCATCGACGTCTCGGCGCGACTGGAAGCCCTGGCAGCGCTCGCCGGAATGGATGCCGAGACCTGCGCGCGGCAGAGTGCCGGGGCCATCGACGCCGTCGTGTACGTCGAACGGATCGCCGGGCGTCGTCGCGTCACCGGGTGGGGACGACCCGTCGTGCACGAGGGGCGTCTCCGAATCGAGCCGGAGAAGTGGACGTGAGCGCTCACGGCTCGCGGACGCCGCATCTTCGCGCGCGACGCGACCCTCGGACCGCTGATCCGATCGAGACGGTTCTCCGCCTCGCCGTCCTGCTGTCCGGGGGAACAGCCCCGGCGTACGCGTGGAGATACCTGGCAGAGGGCGGCGACCCCACGCTGAGCGCGGCAGCCGACGCCGCTGCCCGTGGGGCGGATGTCGGTGCCGTCCTCCGGGCGGCGGGTGAGTCGTGGAGCGGGACCGCCGCGATCTGGAGCGTGGCCGTAGCCACGGGAGCGCCCCTGTCCGATGCCCTGCGCTCGGTCGTGGGCGCCCTCCGTGACGCGGTGGAGGTTTCGGCCGACATCCGCGTCGCTCTCGCGGAGCCGGTCGCCACGGCCCGGCTCCTCGGGTGGCTTCCCCTCGTCGGCATCCCTCTGGGCGGTCTTCTCGGCTTCGACCCCGTCGGTGTTCTGCTCCGGGATCCGCTCGGGCAAGGATGCCTCGCCCTCGGGCTCGGCCTGATAGGTGCAGCGTACGTCTGGATGCGCAGGCTGTCCCGCCGGGCCCAGCCCCCTCCGGTGATCCCGGGACTCGAGGCCGAGCTCTGGGCGGTCGCCCTTTCGGCTGGCGTGTCGATCGACCGGGCCCGCGGACTGATCGAAGGTCTGGGCGTCGGCACGATGAACCGCACCGCCGTCGCCGAGACGCTGGACCTGGCGACCCGAGCGGGAGTGCCCGCGGCCGAACTCCTGCGGGGGGACGCGTGGATCGCGCGGTACCGGTCCCGAACCGACGGTCGGGTGGCTGCGGCGAGACTCTCCACCCGCCTGCTCGTGCCGCTCGGGCTCTGCACGCTGCCGGCGTTCCTGCTCATCGCCGTCGTCCCTGCCGCGCTCTCGGTCCTCCGCTCCACGGCACTGCCGTGACCTCGATCGTCCACACAGAAGAAGGAGTAGTTCCATGATCCGATCCCCTCGACCCGTCTCGAAGCGCGGCCCCGTCGATCTGCCGCCCTTGACCAGCGCACGCGCGGGCGCCCTGTTCCTCGACGAGCGGGGCGCGGCGACCGCCGAGTACGCCATCGCGACCATGGCGGCTGTCGCCTTCGCGGGCCTGCTCGTGATGATCATGCGCAGCGACGAGGTGCGGGGGATCCTCACCGATCTCGTGCGTCGCGCGCTGACTGTTCAATGAGAAGGCTGGGGGAGCGCGGGGCGGTCACGGCGGAGTTCGCGGTGGCTCTGCCCGCCGTTCTGGTCGTCCTGGTCCTCGGGGCCGGCGTCCTCGCGTCGTTCGCGACCACGGTACGGGTGCAACAGCTCACCACCGAGGCCGCGCGTCTGCTCGGCAGGGGCGACGACGCCGCCCTGCAGCGGCTGGCAGAGGTGGGGGCGACGGCGTCGGTGGACCGCGGCGGCGGAGTGGTCTGCGTACGAGCGTCTGCTCGCGTGCCGATGGGCCTGCCCCTCCCTCCGGTCTCGACGCGCGCCTGCGCCCTCGACGGAGGTCGCTGATGCCCGCGAGCGTGTCGACCCTCGGAGTGATCTCGGTGGTCGCCGGTCTCGCAGTCGCCCTGGCCGTCGTCGGCGGTGCCGCGGTCGCCGCCGAACGACTCGCGGGGACCGCGGATGCCGCCGCCCTGGCTGCGGCGGATGCGGCCAGCGGGGCAGTATCGGGGGTGCCGTGCGACGAGGCCGCACGGGTCGCTTCGGCGGGGGAAGCGACCCTGCGAGAGTGCGATGTCGAGGGCCTGGTCGCCACCATCACCGTCGGTGGGGCGTACGGTGGGATTTCATTCGATGCGCGCTCGCGGGCCGGACCCCCCGAACGGTCGAGCCCGTGAGACCTCCCGGAACCCGAACAGGGAGGCGTGTGTATGGTGTGCATCGACGAAAGGACCCCAGTGGCAAACGGAAAGAAGCTCGTCATCGTCGAGTCCCCGACGAAGATGAAGTCGATCCAGGGATACCTCGGCGACGACTACGAGGTGCTCAGCTCGGTCGGTCACATTCGCGACCTCGCGTCGAAGAAAGAGATCCCGGCCGACAAGAAGGCGGCGTACGGCAAGTACTCCATCGACGTCGAGAACGACTTCGACCCCTTCTACGTGGTCAACGACCGCAAGACGAAGACCGTCGCCGAGCTCAAGCGCGCCCTCAAGACGGCCGACGAAGTCCTCCTCGCCACTGATGGTGACCGCGAAGGCGAAGCCATCGCGTGGCACCTCCTCGAGGTCCTCAAGCCCAAGGTCCCCGTGCGTCGCATGATCTTCCACGAGATCACCAAGGACGCCATCAAAGAGGCCGCCGAGCACACCCGCGAACTCGACGTCTCGCTCGTCGACGCGCAAGAGACCCGCCGCGTGCTCGACCGGCTCTACGGCTGGGACGTCTCGCCCGTTCTGTGGCGCAAGGTCGGCTCGGGCCGCGAAGGCACGGCCCTCAGCGCCGGTCGCGTGCAGTCCGCGGCCACCCGTATGGTCGTCGAGCGCGAGCGCGAGCGCATGGCTTTCGTCTCGGCCTCGTACTGGGACGTCGAGGCACTCGCGTCGCAGTCCGGCTCCTCGTTCACCACGCGCTTGAACCGTCTCGACGGTGCGCCCATCGCGCGCGGCGGCGACTACGACGACAACGGCCAGCTCAAGAAGGCCGTCGTGGTCCTCGATGAGGCGCAGGCACGCGCACTCGCGGACGCGATCACCGCCGCCGGCACGGCGACCGTCGCCAAGGTCGAGGCGAAGCCCGGCACGCGCAGCCCGCGCGCCCCCTTCACGACCTCCACGCTGCAGCAGGAGGCCGGCCGCAAGCTCTCGATGAGCGCCAAGCACGCCATGGGCGTCGCCCAGCGACTCTACGAAAAGGGCTTCATCACCTATATGCGTACCGACTCGGTCGCCCTCTCGGGGCAGGCCATCTCGGCAGCGCGTGCTCAGGCCGTCGCTCTCTACGGCGACAAGGCCGTTCCCGCGAACCCGCGCGTCTACAAAAGCAAGTCGAAGAACGCGCAGGAGGCGCACGAGGCCATCCGTCCCTCGGGCGAGACCTTCCGCACGCCCGCGTCGCTCGCGTCCTCGCTCGATCGCGACGAGCAGAAGCTGTACGACCTGATCTGGAAGCGCACCGTCGCGAGCCAGATGGCGGATGCCAAGTACGAGACGACGACCGTCACGCTCACGGTCAAGGCCGGTGCCCAGGTCGCCGAGTTCACGGCATCCGGAACCGTTTACACCTTCAAGGGGTTCCTCGAGGCTTACGAAGAAGGCGCCGACGAGAAGCGCAACGACGACGATGCCGACCAGTCGCTGCCGGCGGTCGCCGTGGGCGACACGCTGTCGGTCAGCGATGTCGAGCCCAAGGGGCACAGCACCTCTCCGAAGCCGCGGTACACCGAGGCCAGCCTGGTCAAGGCCCTCGAAGAGAAGGGGATCGGTCGCCCGTCTACCTTCGCCAGCATCATCGGTGTGATCCTCGACCGTGGGTACGTCAGCAAGCGTGGTCAGGCGCTCGTGCCCAGCTGGCTCGCGTTCAGCGTCGTCCGCCTCCTCGAAGAGCACTTCGCCGACCTCGTCGACTACGACTTCACCGCCGCGCTCGAAGACGATCTCGACGCCATCGCGCGTGGCGAGCAGCGCCGCACCGAGTGGCTGAAGTCGTTCTACTTCGGCTCCGAGAAGCAGGTGGGACTTCGTCACATCGTCGACAACCTCGGCGAGATCGACGCTCGCGAGCTCAACTCGACGCGCATCACCGACACGGCCACGCTGCGCTTCGGAAAGTACGGCCCGTACCTCGAGGTGACCGATCCCACGGCCGCCCCCGACGCCAAGCCGCGCATCGTCAACATCCCCGAGGACCTCGCGCCCGACGAGCTCACGCCCGCGAAGGCGCAGGAGCTCATCGACGCCCCCGTGGCCGGCGACCGGGTGCTGGGCGAGAACCCCGAGAACGGCAAGCTCGTCGTCGTGAAGGACGGACGCTTCGGCCCCTACGTGCAAGAGGTCGACGCCGAGGAGCCCGAAGAGGTCGACCAGGCCACGGGCGAGGTCGTCGAGGCCCCCAAGAAGCGCGGAGCCAAGAAGGAAGCGGCCCCGAAGCCTCGGACCGCCTCGCTCTTCCGGTCGATGTCCGTCGACACGGTCGATCTCGATACGGCCCTGCAGCTGCTCTCCCTTCCCCGCGTCGTGGGTACCGACCCCGCCTCGGGTGAGGAGATCACCGCGCAGAACGGTCGCTTCGGTCCCTACCTCAAGAAGGGCACCGACTCCCGGTCGCTCGACGACGAGAAGCAGATCTTCGACATCACGCTCGACCAGGCGCTCGCGAAGTACGCCGAACCGAAGTACGGCGCCCGCCGGGCCTCGAGCGCTCTGAAGGAGTTCGACGCCGACCCCGTCAGCGGCAAGCCCCTCAAGCTGAAGGACGGTCGCTTCGGTCCCTACGTCACCGACGGCGAGACCAACGCCACTGTCCCCCGCGGCGAAGACGCGATGGCGATCACCTTCGAGCGCGCCGTCGAGCTGATCGCTGACAAGCGCGCCAAGGGTCCCGCGCCGAAGAAGACCGCAGCGCGAAAGGCCCCCGCGAAGACCACGGCCGCCAAGACCACGGCCGCCAAGACCACGGCGGCCAAGACGACGGCGAAGACCACCGCGGCGAAGACGGCTGCCACCAAGACGGCGGCCGCCAAGGCGACGGCCGCCAAGACCGCCGCCCCGCGGGCGACGACCACGCGCAAGGCCCCGGCGAAGAACTCGTGACCGACGACCGCACCCGGCCGCTGACTCTCCCTCGGGCGTCCGCGGCCGGGGGGCCCGGCCTGTTCGTGACCTTCGAAGGCGGGGACGGCGCCGGCAAGACCACTCAGGCCTCGATGCTCGAGGACTGGCTGCGCTCCGGTGGCCGGAACGTCGTTCGCACCCGCGAGCCCGGTGGCACCGACGTGGGAGTGCGCATCCGCGACATCGTCCTGCACCACCGCGGTCACATCGCCGCCCGCGCCGAAGCGCTGCTCTACGCGGCCGACCGAGCCCATCACGTCGAGACCGTCGTCCAGCCCGCCATCGCGCGCGGCGACGTCGTGATCCAGGACCGGTACCTCGATTCCTCCGTCGCCTATCAAGGCGCCGGTCGTGTCCTGGATGCCGATGACATCCGCGCCCTGTCGCTCTGGGCGACCGGCGGGCTCCTGCCCGATCTCACCGTGCTGCTCGACCTGGACCCCGCCGCGGCGCGCCGTCGCCTGGACGCGGACGACAAGCCCTTCGACCGTCTCGAAGCGGAGAAGAGCGAGTTCCACGCGCGCGTGCGCGCCGGCTTCCTCACCCTGGCCGCCGCCGAGCCCCACCGCTTCCTCGTGCTCGATGCCACACAGGCGCCGGACATGCTGGCGGGTCAGGTGCGCGCGGCGATGCAGGAGCACCTCGGCTGAGGCGAGCGTGGTCGATGCACAGCCGACCGCCAGCGGCCGTGTCCGACCCCCCGATTAGGCTGGAGCCCATGTCCGTCGCCCTCGATCCGTCCGCGTCCGCCGCCGGTACGGCGTCGTTCCCCTGGGACGCCGTGTGGGGGCAAGACGGGGCCGTGCAGACGCTGCAGGCCGCGGCATCCGACCCCTCGGCGCTCGCGCACGCGTGGCTCATCACCGGACCTCCCGGTTCGGGGCGGTCCACCCTGGCCTACGCGTTCGCCGCCGCTCTCATCGCCGATCCGGGTGACGAGAACGCGCAACGTCAGGTGCTCGCCCGGACTCACCCCGATCTCACCGCCCTGCGCACCGAGCAGGTCGTGATCCGCATCGACGAGGCGCGTCGACTCGTCGAGCGCGCCTCTTTCGCCCCCTCGCTCGGTCGTCACCGCGTGATCGTCGTCGAAGACGCCGACCGGATGGCCGAGCGCACCTCGAACGTGCTGCTCAAGGCCCTCGAGGAGCCGCCCGAGAAGACCGTCTGGGTGCTGTGCGCACCCAGCGACGCCGACCTGCTGCCGACCATCCGCTCGCGCGTGCGCGTCCTGCGTCTGCGCGAGCCGTCGGTCGCCGACGTCGCCGCCTTGATCGTGGAACGCACGGGAGTGAGCCCCGACATCGCGGAGGAGTCCGCACGCCACGCGCAGCGCCACATCGGCATGGCGCAGCGCCTCGCGACCGACGACGACGCTCGCGGCCGCCGCGCCGAAACCCTCGCGGCGGTGCTCGCCGTCCGCGGGATCGGCGACGCCGTCGATGTGGCCGGACGCATCGTGCGGCTGGCCACCGATGACGCCAAGGCCCTCACCGCCACCCGCGACGAAGAAGAGCGCCGATCGCTTCTGCGCATGCTCGGCGTCGCCGAGGGGGCTGCGGTGCCGCCGTCGGTCCGCGGTCAGGTGAACGCCCTCGAAGACGACCAGAAGCGCCGGGCGACCCGCAGCCTGCGCGACGGTATCGACCGCGTGCTCACCGACCTGCAGTCGCTCTTCCGCGATGTCGTGATGATCCAGTACGGCCGCGACGGCGACCTGGTCAACAGCGAACGCCTCGACGCGCTCCGCGCCCTCGCCGGGGAGTGGTCTCCCACGCGCACGCTGGGAGTCCTCGACCGCATCTCGGTCACCCGCCGCAACCTCGAGCAGAACGCCGCCCCGCTGCTGGCCCTGGAGAGTCTTATGATCACCGTCGCCAACGGATCCGCTCCGTGAGCGTCCGCCGTCGTCTCGCCGCCGTCATCGCGGGCGTCGTGGGTCTCGCCCTCGCCCTGTCGGGCTGTCTGTACGCCCAGATCCCTCCCCTGGCTCCCGCGGTCGGGCCGTCACTGGCACCGCAGACCGAGGGCATCGACGCGTCGCTCCTGCCCTACTACGGGCAGACGCTCACCTGGACCGACTGCGGCTCGGCCGGTTTCGATTGCACGACGGTCACCGCGCCCCGCGACTACGCCGATCCGTCGGCCGGCGACCTCACGCTGTCGGCGATCCGGCATCGGGCGACGTCGGGCCAGCCGCTGGGCTCTCTGCTGACTAACCCCGGGGGTCCCGGTGTGAGCGGTGTGTCCACCGTGCGCGACTCCCTGTCGCTCGTGGCCGACGAGACGCTGACGAAGACGTACGACATCATCGGCTTCGACCCTCGCGGGGTGGGCCAGTCGGCACCGGTCACCTGCTACGACGCGGCGGGCATGGATTCGTTCCTCTACGACATCCCCCCGGGTACGCGCGGCAGCGACGAGTGGAACGCCGCGCTCGAGAAGCGCCAGGCCGACTTCGCGCAGGCGTGTCAGGCCAACAGTGACGGCATCCTTCCCTACGTCTCCACCGAGAACGCCGCGCGCGACATGGACCTGCTGCGTGGCGTCCTGGGGGACAAGAAGCTGAACTACCTCGGCTTCTCGTACGGGTCGTTCCTCGGCACGACGTACGCGGGGCTCTTCCCCGATCGTGTCGGGCGAATGGTCCTGGACGGGGGAATCGACCCCAGCCTGCCGAGCAGCGCGAGCGGTATCGCCCAGGCGGTCGGGTTCGAGAACGCCCTGCGCGCTTTCATGGCGGACTGCCTCGAAAGCTCGGACTGTCCGTTCACCGGTTCCGTCGACGACGCGATGAACGATCTCTCGTCGCTGCTGGAACGCGTCGACGCCCGCCCGCTGACCGGCCCCGACGGGAGGCGGCTCGGCGCGGACACCCTCGTGACCTCGATCGTGGCGGCACTGTACAGCGACCAGAACTGGCCCTACCTGCGCATGGCTCTCACCGGGGCGCAGGACGGCGATGCCTCCGTCGCCTTCCAACTCGCGGACTTCTACAACGGTCGTGTCGGCGGTCAGTACCAAGACAACACGATGCAGGCGTTGCGGGCGTACAACTGCGTCGACTATCCCGACGAGGGTGACGAGGACAACCCGCAGATCGAGAAAGAGCTGCAGCAGAAGGCCCCGGTGGTCGCCCCCTACTGGCTGGGCCCCGACGCGTGCGCCGCGTGGCCCGCCCCACCGACGGGCACGCGCCAGGCGATCACCGCCCCCGGCTCGCCGCCCATCGTGGTGCTCGGCACGACGGGAGACCCGGCGACCCCGTACACCGAGGCGCAGGCTCTCGCCGGTCAACTCTCGCAGGGTGTGCTCGTGACCTACGTGGGCGAGGGGCACCTCGCCTACAACAAGGGCAACGACTGCGTGAACTCGGCCGTCGACGACTACCTGGTCGACGGCACCGTGCCCGCCGAGGGGCTGCGCTGCGAGTAGCGCCCCGCTCCCTGCCGCCCGCGCGCCTAGGCTGAAGACGTCATACCCCGAGGAGACCCCCATGACCGCGCCCATCGCCGACCTGGCGACCTACATCGATCACACGCTACTCAAGCCCGAGGCCACCCGCGCCGACGTCGAGCGCCTCATCGCCGAAGGCGCCGAGCTCGGCACCTACAGCGTGTGCATCTCGCCCTCGTTCCTGCCGGTGCAGCTGCCGGAGGGGCTCAAGCTCGCCGTGGTGTGCGGCTTCCCGAGCGGAAAGCACCACGCCGAGGTCAAGGCCGCCGAGGCCGCTCTGTCGGTCGCGCAGGGTGCCGACGAGATCGACATGGTCATCGATGTGGGTGCCGCGATCGAGGGTCGCTACGACATCGTCGAGTCCGAGATCCGCGCTGTCCGGGCCGCGGCCCCCGCGCCGACCGTCCTCAAGGTCATCATCGAATCCGCCGCGCTGAGCGACAAGGCCATCGTCGCCGTCTGTGAGGCGGCGGTGAACGCGGGCGCCGATTTCGTCAAGACGTCGACCGGTTTCCACCCCGCCGGTGGCGCGAGCGTCCACGCGGTCGAGCTGATGAAGCGCACGGTCGGCGACCGCGCCGAGGTCAAGGCATCCGGGGGAGTGCGCACGCGCGCGGCCGCCGAAGAGATGATCGCCGCGGGCGCCACGCGTCTGGGGTTGTCGTCGAGTCGTGACATCCTCGCGGACCGCACCGCCGCCGGCGACTACTGAGCGCGTACCTGAGCACGCGCTAGAGCATGTAAGATCGATGATCGTGCACGCTCCAGCGCGCACATGCCGCCTTAGCTCAGACGGCAGAGCGATTCACTCGTAATGAATAGGTCAAGGGTTCGATTCCCTTAGGCGGCTCCGAAGGCCCTCACCCGCTTCCACCGGGTGGGGGCCTTTCTTCGTCGGTGGAGCATTTCGCCGCGTCGCGCACGCGCTCGGTCGTACGCTCGCCCCAGGGGCCGGCATCGAACGGGGGGCCATGAACGAACGAACCGCTCTCATCCGTCGCATCCGGGTCTGCCTCGCGATCGTCATCGCGGGACTCGCCGTCAGCGGCCTGACCGCCTTCCCGCTGCGCGAAGAGCTCGCCCTCGGTCGCCAGATCCTGCGCGGGCTCGGGGTCGCGGCCTTCGCTCCGGAGGCGGTCGGCTGGGTGGATCGGGTGGGGGAGGGACTGGATGCCACGGCCGCGGCGTTCCCGTTCATCGCCTACGGCACCGACTGGTTGGCGTTCGCCCATCTGCTGATCGCCGTCGCCTTCATCGGCCCGTGGCGCGATCCGGTTCGCAACGTGTTCGTCCTCCAGTGGGGGCTCGTCGCGTGCGCGGGGATCATTCCGCTGGCGTTCATCGCGGGGGCGATCCGCGGTCTCCCGCTCGGCTGGCAGCTCATCGACATCTCGTTCGGTGTCGTGGCGGCGGTGCCGTTGGTCATCGCGTTGCGCGCGACCCGACGGCTCGAGGCCCTCGGGACGGTGGCTCGAGAGGTTCGGCCCGACCTCGCCCGATAGGCTGAACCCGCCTTGTTCCGCGTCCGCGTGACGGCTGTCCTCCGCCCGTCGAACCCTGCTGGAGCCCCCGTGTCGAACGCCCTCGATGCCGTCATCGAGATCTTCACGTGGGTGGGTCTGGGTGGCGGTCTTCTGCTCGCCTTCGTCGCGGTCTTCCTGCTTCTGGCCGATGGCACGTGGTTGCCGACTCGCGCCGTGGTCGAGCATGTCGACGGGGGCCGCGTCGTGCGGTGGTTCGACGCCGACGGGGGAGTGAATGAGGCTCCGCTCTCGGCCCACGACGACGCGAAGATCGGGGCGGCCGACATGGCCGACATCTTCTACCGCCGGGGCCGCGTCGATCGCATGCGGCTGACGCGCTCTTCTCCGCTGGTGCGCTTCGTCTCCCTGCTGGCGGCCGGGGTGCTGACTCTGGGTGCGGTGGCGTTCGTCGTGTCGATCGTGGTGCTCTTCGCGCGCGGGTGACGGACTGGCGCGACGCACGTATTGCTAGATAAGCTAGCTATATGTCCGCTTCGCCTGCTTCCACTCGCCGCTCCTCCCGCGGACGCACCCGCCGATCGACGAACGCCCCGCGCGTCTCGCGGTGGCTGAGGGTCGGCATCCCCAGCCTGCTCGTTCTGCTCTGGGTGGTGGGCGGCTCGATCGGCGGTCCCTTCTTCGGCAAGGTCGACCAGGTCGCGACGAACGATCAGTCCTCTTTCCTGCCGCAGTCGGCCGACGCGACGCGAGTGAGTGAGCGCCTGACCGACTTCACCGGGAGTGACACGATCCCCGCGATCGTCGTCGCCTCGACCGCTGACGGCTCCGCGCTCAGCGATGCACAAGTGACCGCACTGCAGACCCTCGCGACGGACCTCGCCGCCGTCGACGGCGTCTCGGGTGACGCGTCGCCTCCCGTGGTCTCGGAGGACGGTCAGGCCGCGCAGATCTTCGTACCCATCGACAGCTCCGGTGAAGTGCGCGACGTCGTCGAGCAGGTGCGCGAGAAGGTGTCCGCCGAGGTCCCGGCGGGCGTCGAGGCGTGGGTCACGGGCCCGGCCGGGTTCACCGCCGATCTCGTGAAGGGCTTCCTCGGCATCGACGGCCTTCTGCTGATCGTCGCGCTGGTGGCCGTCTTCGTCATCCTCGTCATCGTGTACCGCTCACCGCTGCTGCCGATCCTGGTGCTGCTGACCTCGGTCTTCGCCCTCTGCGTGGCCCTGCTGACCGTGTGGTGGCTCGCTTTCGCCGGCATCGTGGTCCTCAACGGTCAGGTCCAGGGGATCCTGTTCATCCTCGTCATCGGCGCGGCCACCGACTACGCCCTCCTGTACGTCGCACGCTTCCGCGAGGCCATCGGCGAGGGTCGTCCGCGGTGGGATGCCACGGTCCGGGCGTGGAAGGGAGCGTTCGAGCCCATCCTGGCTTCGGGTGGCACCGTGATCGCCGGGCTCCTCTGCCTGTTGCTGTCCGATCTGGCGACCAACCGTGCCCTCGGGCCCATCGCGTCCATCGGGATCGCCTTCGCCGTTCTGTCGGCGCTGACCTTCCTTCCCGCTCTCCTGGCGTTGGTCGGCCGGGCGGCGTTCTGGCCGTTCCTGCCGAAGCCCGGTCAGTCGGCCCTGCCGGCCGACCTCACGCAGCCAGCGAAGGGGTTCTGGTCGCGCCAGGCGCGCTTCGTCGCCCGCCGGGCCCGGCCGGTGTGGATCGTGTGCACGCTCGTCCTCCTCGCCGCGTGCGTCGGTGTCACCCAGCTGCGCGCCGACGGCGTGCCCGCGAGCGACCTCGTTCTGGGGGCGTCCGAGGCGCGCGACGGTCAAGCCGCCCTCGCCGAGCACTTCCCGGGCGGCTCGGGTAGCCCGGCGTACGTTCTCGTCCCCGAACAGGACGCCGCTCGGGCGGCGACCGTGCTTCAGAGCGCGTCGGGAGTCGACGCGGTCGCGGTGCTCAGCGCCGACGCCCCCGGTGGGCAGTCGCCGGTGAGCGTATCCGACGGCGCTCTCCAGACGACGGCGTTCGGTGCGCCCGGGACGCCCGCGCCCGCCCCGACCGTCGCGGACGGCGACGTCCTGCTGGCCGCGACCCTGGCGGATACGGCCGATTCACCGGCGGCGGACGAGACCGTCCGTCAGCTCCGCGCCGATCTCACCACCGAGCTCGGCGAGAGCACCGCCCTGGTGGGCGGTGTCACCGCCACCGACATCGACTCGATCGACACCTCGATCCGTGATCGGACGCTCATCATCCCGATCGTTCTCGCCGTCATCCTGCTGATCCTCATGGCTCTGCTGCGCTCGATCGTGGCCCCCCTCATCCTCATCGGGACCGTCATCGTGTCGTTCGGGGCGGCGCTGGGCGTCAGTGCCCTGGTGTTCGACGGCATCCTGGGCTTCCCGGGCGCGGATCCGGCGGTGCCGTTGTACGGCTTCGTCTTCCTCGTCGCGCTGGGTGTGGATTACAACATCTTCCTGATGTCGAGGGTGCGGGAGGAGTCCCTCGCGCACGGTACGCGTGCCGGGATTTTGCGTGGCCTCGTCGCCACGGGCGGAGTGATCACCTCGGCGGGGCTCGTGCTGGCGGCGACGTTCGCGGCTCTCGGGGTCATCCCGATCCTCTTCCTCGCGCAGATCGCCTTCATCGTGGCCTTCGGTGTGCTGCTCGACACCTTCGTGGTGCGCTCGTTGCTGGTGCCCGCTCTGGCGTACGACCTCGGCCGGCGCATCTGGTGGCCCTCGAAGCTCGGGCGGACGGATGCCGCGGAGCGTAGGCTCGACGCATGACGCGCGCCCTGTTCATCGTCGATGTCCAGAACGACTTCACCGAGCACGGCGCCTTGGGCGTCGAGGGCGGTGACGCGGTCGCCGAACGCATCTCGCGGTACCTCGCCGTGCACGACGATGAGTACGCGCTCATCGTCGCGTCGCGGGACTGGCATCACGGCGACGACGACAACGGCGGCCACTTCTCGGACAGCCCCGACTTCGTCGATACGTGGCCGGTGCACTGCGTGGGCGGCACCTTCGGCGCCGAGTACGACAAGGTCTTCGACACCTCGCGGGTGACGCACCACCTCAAGAAGGGGCAGGGCAAGCCCGCCTACTCGCTGTTCGAGGGCGTCACCGATGCGGGCGAGACCGCGGCGCAGCTGCTCGAGGTCCACGGCATCCGGGACATCGACGTGGTGGGCATCGCGACCGACTACTGCGTGCGCGCGTCCGCCCTCGATGCGATCGGCGCGGGACGCCGCGTGCGCGTTCTCACCGACCTGGTCGCGGGTGTGCATCCCGACTCCAGCGCGGCGGCCCTGGCCGAGATCGAGGCTGCGGGCGCGGAGCTCTCGACCTCGGGCTCCTGAGGCGAGACCGGGTTCAGTCGATCCGAACCGGATCAACCTCGTCGTCGGCGCGGGGGATCGTGAGGGAGACGCTCGTCCCCTCACCCGGTGCGCTCCTGATGCGTACCGTTCCGCCGTGTGCACCCACGATGCGCTGCACGCTCGCGAGCCCGATCCCACGTCCCCCGTCGCCGGCATCCGCGAGCCGACCTCGGTTGCCTTCCTGCGTGATCGAGGCGAGATCGTCGGGATGGATGCCACGACCTCGATCGCGCACGCGCACCACGGCCCCCTCGTCGGTTTCGAAGACGTCGACCTCGATGAGGTCGTCGGAGTACTTCGCGGCGTTCTCGAGCACGTTGGCGATCGCGCGTCGGAGTCCGAGCACATCGCCCCAGATGGGAACGGCATCCATCTGACCGAACACGACACGGCCGGGCGCATCGCCCGGCAGGACGAGTGAGACGGCTCCGCGGGCGATGAGGTCGAGGCTCGCGCGCCGCCGTCCCCGCTCGGCGGCGGTGTTGACGTCGGCCATGAGGGCCTGGGCCATGGCGACGATGTGGTCGCTCGCCTCGCCGGCGAGGCGCAGGAGGCGGTGGTCAGGGGGCAGCTCCTCGCCGATCAGGTCGAGGTAGCCACGGAGAGCCGTGACCGGCGAGAGAAGGTCGTGCGCGAAGGTGCGCTGCAGGGACTGGCGCTCATCCGCTTCCTGCTTCTCGGTCGTCAGATCGCGCACGATCTTGACGAAACCGAGGACCTGACCCTGGTCGGTGCGGATGGCCGAGATCGTCACCCGCGCCCAGAACTCCGAGCCGTCGCTGCGCACGCGCCAGCCCGTGTCTTCGACGTGGCCGTCGCGTTGGGCGGCCGCCAGTAGTTGGTCGGGCTTGCCGCGCCGCCGGTCCTCTTCGCGGTAGAAGCGCGAGAAGTGCGAGCCGAGGATCTCGTCCTCGCTGTACCCCTTGATGCGTTCCGCTCCGAGGTTCCACCCGCGGACGAACCCGCCGCTGTCGAGCTTGACGATCGCGAAGAGGTCGACCTGCTCGTCCCAGTCGCGCGGAATGGAGCGTCGGATGCTCGTCAACGGATGGTCGGGGTCGACGCCGGGAGGGGCGGGGGACATGGGGGGCTCATTGGGGACCGTGGTCATGCGGAAGCACCGGCTCGGGTCGCAATGCTTGCTGAAGGCATAGTGCGATCATGCCCCTCGCGACGCGCCCGGGAACAGCGATTGACATTGCCCTGCCGGGCTTACGACGAGACGGTGACCAGCGTCCGCTGCCACCCGCTCGAGCCGTTCGGGGCGATCGGAGCCGCATCCTGGATCTGCAGGTTGCCCTGCTTGTCGGTCGCGCGGACCGCGATGTAGTGCGTCCCGGCCTCGGCGGTCCAGTCGAGCTTCCACTGCACCCACGACTGGTCGTTGATAGGGGTGGAGAGCTGCGTCTCCTGCCATTCGCCGTTGTCGATGCTGACTTCGACCTTCTGCACGCCGACGGGCTGGGCCCACGCCATGCCGGCGACCACCACGGCGCCCGCGGCGACGGGCGAGCCGATCTTGGGCGTGTCCACGCGCGACGACATCTTGATCGGCGCTTCGGCCGAGTACCCGCGCGGGGTCCAGTACGCCTCGTCCTTGTCGAACCGCGTGACGGTCAGCTTGGTGACCCACTTCGTGGCCGAGACGTAGCCGTAGAGACCGGGGACGACCATGCGCACGGGGAACCCGTGCTCGAAGGGCAACGGTTCGCCGTTCATCTTGACCGCGAAGATCGCGTCGAGGTTGTCGTCGGTGAGCGACGAGAGGGGAGTGGATGCCGTGTACCCGTCGACGCTCTCCGAGAGCACCATGTCGGCGTCTCCCTGCACGCCGGCCATGCGCAGCACGTCGCGGATGGGGACGCCGGTCCAGATGGCGTTGCCGACCAGGCCGCCGCCGACCTCGTTGGAGACGCAGGTGAGGGTCACGCCGTACTCGTCGAGGCCCATGTTGACGAGGTCGTCGAAGCTCAGCTCCACGGGGTTGTCGACCATGCCCTCGATGGAGAGGCGCCAGGTGGTGGGGTCGACGTTGGGGACGGTCAGTGCGGTGTCGACGCGGTAGAAGTCGCCGTTGGGGGTGACGATCGGGGTGAGCCCGTCGATCTCCCAGTTCGCGCCCTCGGGAACGGTCACGGTGGAGCGGGCGGCCGGGATCCGCAGCGCGTCGCGTGCGGCGGCGACAGACGAGGTCGCGGCGTTCAGGACGCGAGCACCGACACCCACGACGACCGCGCCGACCGCGGTGAGGCCGGTGAACAGCAGGAAGTGGCGTCGATCGGTGCCGGAGGCCTGGGCGTTCTGCGCAACGGCGGCCGAGACCCAGCGTCGCAGACGCACGATCGCCAGCAGCAACACGAGGATGCCCGCGACCGTGCCGACGACGGGGGGCAGCCACGCGAGAGCGCCGGCCCCGGCGCGCGTGATGATCGCCGCCGTGGCGAGGATGCCGCCGATTCCGAGGAGGACGACGCCGACGAAGCGGAAGCGGTACTCGAGTACGCCCGCGACGGCGGCGGCGACGGCAGCGCCGAGACCCACACCCGCGAGCAGGGCGATCTTGTCGCTCTCGCCGAACAGCGTGATCGCGAGCTCTTTCAGGGGGCGCGGGACGATGTCGACGATGAAGGAGCCGACGGCGAGGATGGGGCTCGCCGATCGAGCGACGAGCGCCGCGAGCGCCTCCGCGACAGCCAGCAGGGCGGCGGCCGAGACGATGCCGGCTAGGGCTGCCCAGATCCAGGCGTGCGGTCGGCGGACCGTGGTGGCCTCGTCGGTACGGGCCGCGGTGTCGGTCGTCATGGCATCCCTCATCTCCGCTCCTCGCGCGTGCGCGACGAGCCTCCCCCTCTCTTCGGAGCGGAGGACGGAACGGATGCCGTCAGCGCGGAGTGCTCTGCCCGCTCGGCGTCGCGGGTGACAGGGCGAAGACGGCGACCCCGGTGACGATGAGGGCCAGTGCGACCCCGAGGCCGAGGCCGAGCGACTCTCCCAGGAGGGGGACGGCGACGACGGCGGTGAGGACCGGGCTCAGGGCCCCGGCTGCGGCGGGCAGGCTGCTGCCGAGGTTCTTGACCGCGACGACGTAGCACGCGGTCGAGAGCAGGCCCGTCCCGACCCCCTGCACGAGGGCATAGCTTCCCACCGTCGCCAGATCGGCGGTGCCGGCGAGCAATGCGGACGGGAGCACCCCCGTGACCGCGAGCAGAAGAGCGGATGCCACGGACGTGATCGAGACGATCACGATCACGCCGACGGGATCGAGGCGCGTGCGGGCGACGCCGAGGGTGTACGCGGCCCAGACGAGGCCTGCCGCCAGCAGGACGGCGATGCCGCCGGGTCCGGTCGGTCCGCCGGTGAACAGGGCGCTGGCCGCCACTCCCGCCACGATCGCGGCGAGGGCGAGCACGCGCCGCCGCGACACCGTCCGGCGGACGCACAGGAACAGCAGGAGGGTGACGAACAGGGGGACGGTTCCCGGCACGAGCAACCCGGTGAGAGCCGCGGAGGTGAGGTGCGCGCCCCAGGCGAACAACAGGAAGTGCGGCAGCCCCGCCAGCAGTACGAGAGCCAGAACCGTCGGGCGCTCGGTACGGAGGGTGCGCAGCGTGCGGGGGATCCACGGGCTCAGGACCACCGCGGGCACGGCGAAGCGCACGATCGCGGCATCCGCCATGGTGAGTCCGGCCCCCTCGAGGGCGCGCGTGGAGAGGGCGAACGACGACCACAGCATGACGACGGCGGTCAGGGCGGCGACGCCGACCAGGGTGCGGCGTGGAACGGCGCGAGGCAGGGAGAGAGCGAACGTCGTCACCCTGCGAGCGTAGAAAGGACGGCGCCGCAGGCGATTGCGATGATTGCTCGATTGGTCTAATTTTTGGCAGAATCTGCTACATGGTGGACCTCGACCGCATCGACCGTCTCATCCTGCGCGAGTTGCAGCAGGACGGACGCCTCTCGAACCAGGAACTCGCCGATCGCGTCGGCCTCTCTCCATCGCCGTGTCTGCGGCGTGTGCGCCACCTCGAGCAGGCCGGGGTCATCGAGGGCTACCGTGCCGTCGTCTCGGCGAAAGCCGTGGACCTCACCATCACGGCTTTCGTGCGATTGCGGCTGGCCTCGCACGAGGGAAGCACCGTGGACGCCGTCGAAGAGCGGTTGCGCGCCATTCCGCACATCGTCGAGGCGCACCTGCTCGCCGGCGACTGGGACTACCTCGTGCGGATCGTCACGCCGAGCTTCGAGGAGTACGAACGGCTCCTGCGCGAGCACCTGCGAGCGATCCCCTCGCTGTCGTCGATCGACACGACCTTCGCGTTCGGGGTTACCAAGCCCGTCTCGCCCCTGCCCCTGGGAGCGGTGCCGGGGCCCACGTGAGACCCGGGTCGACGATCGCGACCCGGGCCCGGGATCCCTCAGCGCGGCGAGCGCTGTTTGAGGACTTTCGCCTGCACCTTGCGGCGGATCTTCTGCACCTTCGGGTCCTTCCAGACCCGGTAGGCGACCGTTCCGGCGGCGGCCGCGCGGCCGATCGCCGTCCGGGCGAGCACCGCTCCCGCGAGTGCGACCGCTCCGGTTCCGATCCAACGTGCGACACCCATAGCGCCTCCTCGATTCCCGTGTGGAATCTCACCTCACACGATCGGAGGGCGGATGCCGCGCCGCTTGCGCCGACGCCCGCGGTGTGCGTCGGTCAGCGCAGCGACCCGCCCGAGGGGGCGGCGAACGGCTCGAGGGCGGCGATCACGTCGTCGCTCAGCGTGGCCTTGCTCGCCTCGACCGCGTCGTCGATCTGGCTCGGGCGCGAGGCACCGATGATCGCGGTCGTGACGACAGGGTCGCGCAGCACCCAGGCCACGGCCAGCTGCGGGATCGAGAGTCCGGCTTCGCGAGCGACCCCGTCGATACAGCGGATGCGCTCGAGGTAGTCGTCGGTGAGCGCCGATTCGTCGAGGAAGCGGCTGTCGGCCGCGCGCGAGTCGGCGGGCACCGTGCCGTCGAGGTACTTGGCGGTCAGCAGCCCCTGCGAGAGCGGCGAGAAGACCGCGCTTCCGACCGAGAGCTCGCGCAGCGTCGGGAACAGCTCCGACTCGGGCGTGCGGTCGAACAGCGAATAGCGCGGCTGGTGGATGAACAGGCGGATGCCCTCGGCGGCGAGCAGCTCGTGCGCGCGGCGGGTGAGCTCGGCCGGGTAGTTCGAGATGCCCACGTACAGCGCCTTGCCGCTGCGCACGATGTCGGCGAGCGCGGTGACCGTCTCTTCGATCGGCGTCTCGGGGTCGACCCGGTGCGAATAGAACACGTCGACGTAGTCGGTGCGCATGCGGGTGAGGCTCTGCTCGAGAGAACGAACGAGGTACTTGCGCGACCCGCCGTCGCCGTAGGGGCCCGGCCACATGTCGTAGCCGGCCTTGGTCGAGAGGAACAACTCGTCGCGGTACGCGCGCAGATCGCTGTCGAGGACTGTGCCGAACGTTGTCTCGGCGGCACCGTAGGGCGGGCCGTAGTTGTTGGCCAGGTCGATGTGCACCACGCCCCGGTCGACGGCGTGACGCAGGATCTCGCGCTGCGAGTCGAGGGTGCGGCCGCTGCCGAAGTTCTGCCACAGCCCGAGTGAGATGCGGGGGAGAGGGATGCCGCTCGCCCCGGCGCGCAGGAACGGCACGTCATCGTAGCGGGTGGAGGACGGCGTGAACGCGGACGTCAGGCGGGGGTCATCGGCGGCGATGGGCATGGTTCTCCTCGGCGGTGAAGGGGGACACCGTCGACTCTGCCACGGATCGCAGCGGAGCTCAGGCGAGAACGCGCGAGAGCTCTTCGCGCAGGATGCCGGCACCCGCCGACAGCGCGCTCAGCTTCTCGAACGCCACCTGGCGCGGCAGAGGGGCCATTCCGCAGTTCGAGCTGGCGATGAGCTTGTCGGCATCCACGAACTGCAGAGCCCGCCGCAGAGTGTCGGCCACCTCTTCGGGAGTCTCCACCTCGTGACTGGCGACGTCGATCGCGCCGAGCATGACGTTCTTGCCGCGGATGAGCTCGATGAGGTCGATGGGCACGTGCGAATTGTGGCTCTCGAGCGACACGGTGTCGATGCTCGAGCGCTGCAGCAGGGGGAACGACTCCTCGTACTGACGCCACTCGGCGCCCAGGGTGGCCTTCCAATCGGTGTTCGCCTTGATGCCGTAGCCGTAACAGATGTGGACGACGGTCTCGGCGCGCAGCCCCTCGGCGGCGCGCTCGAGGGTCGCGACTCCCCAGTCCTTCATCTCGTCGAAGAAGACGTTGAACGCGGGCTCGTCGAACTGGATGATGTCGACCCCTGCCGCTTCGAGCTCGCGGGCCTCCTGGTTGAGGATGGTCGCGAACTCCCACGCGAGCTTCTCGCGGCTGCGGTAGTGGTGATCGGCGAGCGTATCGATCATCGTCATCGGCCCGGGCAGGGCCCACTTGATCGGGCGATCCGTCTGCTGACGCAAGAACGCGGCATCCTGGACGAAAACCGGCTGGCGACGGCTCACCGCACCCACCACGGTCGGAACGCTCGCGTCGTAGCGGTCGCGGATGCGGACGGTCTCGCGATTCTCGAAGTCGACACCCTCGAGGTGCTCGATGAAAGTCGTCACGAAGTGCTGGCGGGTCTGCTCGCCGTCGCTGACGATGTCGAGGCCACGGCGTTCCTGCTCCGTGGCGGCGCTGCGCAGGGCGTCGTGCTTGCCTTCGACGAGTGTGTCGCCCTCGAGCTCCCAGGGCGACCAGAGCACCTCGGGCTTGGCGAGCCACGCGGGCTTGGGAAGGCTTCCGACGATCGAGGTGGGGAGGAGGGTGTTCACGGGGCGGGTCTCCGGGGAGGTCATCGGGTCGGGAGGGCGTCGGCGACGAGCCACGCGTCGAGCACGGCGCGGTGGGGCTTCACGAAGTGCTCCTCGGTGTAGCGACCCTGGGTGATGCCGAGGCGGCTGCGCTCTTCGCGGTCGTACGCGATGTTCGTGCGGGTGAAGTTGTCGTGCGCGAGGGTGGGACGGTAGACCTCGCCCGCCGGCTCGTGGGCGTTGTAGATCTCGGGACGGTAGATCTTCTGGAAGGTCTCCATCGTGGCCACCGTGCCGGCCAGCTGGAGATCGGTGTAGTCGGCCAGAAGATCGCCGCGGAAGTAGAACGCCAGCGGTGCGACGCTGCCCTGCGGCATGAAGTACCGCACCTGCAGGCCCATCTTGCCGAAGTACTCGTCGGTGAGGCTGAAGCTGTCCTGCTCGTACTCGAAGCCGAGTACGGGGTGCTCGACACCGGTGCGGTGGTACTCGCGGCTCGTCGACACGCTGATGCACACAACCGGGGACTGCGTATAGCGCTCGCGGTACGCCTCGGAATCGAGGAAGTGCTGGAAGAGCTTGCCGTGCAGAATGCCGAAATCCTCGGGCAGCGTGAAGGGCTTGCCCTCGCCGTTGGCCGCCGGCAGCAGCACGCTGAAGTCGTAGTCGCGCAGGTAGGACGAGAAGTTGTTGCCGACGATGCCCTGGTGGCGCTCGCCGGTGACCGTGTCGACGACGTGGATGTCGAGCACCTCGAGCAGGGGGAACTCGCGGTCGTCGCCGGCGTCGTCGTCGAAACGGAGCTCGGCCGAGACGATGTCCAGCTCGACGCGGTAGCGGTCCGCGTCGTCGCCGACGAGCTCGTTCATACGGCGATCGATCATCGCGAGGGCGTTCCGCAGGTTCTGCTGGCGGTGCTCGCCCCGGGCGAGGTTGGCGAAGTTCGTGGTGATCCGCGAGCTGGCCGAGGGCGCGTAGTCCTCGTCGAAGCGCGTGGTGGAGATGCGGAACGTGATGTCGTTCGCCATGTCGAGCCAATCGGGTAGGGCCGGGGTGGGCCGTGCGGTGATCGTGTCCTCATCGTGCGCCTTCGGGCGGGTCATCGGGTAATTCCGTCCCGCTATGCCGAGGTATAGCCTCGACCTATGGCGAAGCGGGCGAGCGGCATCACGCTGCAGCAGATGCAGTACTTCATCGAGGTGGCCGCCGAGGGGTCCATCAGCGCTGCGGCCGACCTGCTCTACGTCGCGCAGCCCACCATGTCGGCCGCGATGCGCGATCTCGAGACGCGCGTCGGTCGCGACCTGCTCACCCGTTCGGCGCGCGGGGTGACCCTCACCGTCGATGGAGTGGAGTTCCTCGGCTACGCCCGCCAGGTGGTCGAGCAGGCGGAGTTACTCGAGCAGCATTACCTGGGGCGTCCGCCCTCGAGGCGCCTCCTCGGCGTCTCCGCTCAGCACTACTCGTTCGTCGTCGACGCGTTCGTGCGGATGGTGAAGGCGACGGATGCCGCTGAGTACGAGTTCTCTCTGCGCGAGACCCGCACCTTCGACATCATCGAAGACGTCCGGACGTTGCGCAGCGAGCTCGGCATCCTGTTCCGCAACGACTTCAATCGGAACGTCCTCGACAAGCTGCTGCGGGACTCGGGCCTCGCCTTCCACCCGCTCTTCCGTGCCGAGCCGCACATCTTCGTCTCGCGACGCAATCCGCTCGCCACGCGCGAGCGCGCGACCCTCGACGACCTGGCGGACCTCCCGCGTCTCACCTTCGATCAGGGCGCGAACAACTCGTTCTACTTCGCCGAAGAGATCCTCTCGACCCTCTCGAGCAAGCAGGAGATCCGGGTCTCCGACCGCGCGACGATCTTCAACCTCATGATCGGTCTCGACGGGTACACGATCTCGACGGGCATCATCAGCGACGACCTCGACCCCGAGATCGTCGCCGTCCCCCTCGACGTCGACGAGCGGATCGAGATCGGCTGGATCGGCCGCACCGCCATCCCCCTCACCGAGCAGGCGCAGCGCTACCTCGGCGAAGTGCGCGACGTGGTGGCGGGGTTCGGGGTGGAGGTGATCGGCTGACGGGCGCAGTGGGTCTATTGATCGCTCAGGCACGCCGGGCGTCGAGAATCGCCGACTCGAGATCCCCCCACCTCTCGATGGTGAGCGGTTCGCCGTCGACGAAGAACGTGGGAGTGCTGCCGACACCGAGCGCCCGACCTTCGTCGAAGTCGGCGCGGACCCGGGCTTCGGTCGCCGGGTCGGCGACCGCGGCGTCGTACGTCTCCATGTCGAGACCCAGCTCGACCGCGTAGTCGCGGAACACGGGTGCACGGGACTCGGTCGTGTGGCTCCACTGCGACTGACGCTCGAAGAGCACGCGATACATGTCTTCGAAGCGCCCCTGTTGCGCGGCGGCTTCGGCGGCGACGGCGGCGGTGCCCGAGTTGGCGTGACCCGGCAGAGGGAAGTAGCGCACCACGAACCGGATCTCGCCCCTGTACTTCTCGCGGACGTCCTCGACGACGGGGTGATACGCGGCGCACGCCTCGCACTCGAAGTCGAGAAACTCGACGATGCTCACGGCGTTGGAGTCGCCCGGGTCGAGCACGTGGGAATCGGCCCGCTCGACCTGCAGCGATCTCGGATCGGGGTCATCGGATCGATCGACGACGACGAAGACGGCGGCCGCGAGCGTGAGCGCGACGAGGATGGCGCCGGAGGCGATGAGGGCCTTCGCGAGGGGGCGCATGGGTCAGTGGTGCTTTCCGTCGTGGTCGTGATCGGAATCATGCTCGTCGTCATCGAGGAGCATGCCCACCGAGGTGGCGCAGGCGTCGCCGCGCCAGGCCTCGATCCCCTCGCGCACCGCGAAGGCCGCGATGACCAGTCCGGCGGCGGCATCCGCCCACCACCACCCGAAGATGCTGTTGGCGACCAGTCCCACCAGAACCGCCGCGGAGAGGTAGGTGCAGATGAGCGTCTGCTTCGAGTCGGCCACGGCCGTCGCCGAGCCGAGTTCGCGACCGGCGCGACGTTCGGCGAGCGAGAGGAACGGCATGATGACGACGCTCAGCGCGGTGATGACGATGCCGAGCGTGGAGTGCTCCACAGCACTGCGACCGATCGCGGCCATGACCGAGGTCGCCGCGACATATGCCGCGAGGGCGAAGAAGGCCACGGCGATGACGCGCAGCGTGCCCTTCTCCCAGCGTTCCGGATCGCTTCGCGTGAATTGCCAGGCGACCGCTGCGGCCGAGAGCACCTCGATGGTGGAGTCGAGTCCGAAGCCGATGAGCGCGGCCGACGACGCCGCCGATCCCGCCGCGATCGCGATGACGGCTTCGACCAGGTTGTAGGCGATCGTAATCGCGACGATCCAGCGGATCCGGCGCTGCAGGACCGATCGGCGATCGGCGGTGAGGCGTGTCTCGGCGGTGCTCATGCGCACGTGCACGTCTCGCCGGCGCAGCATCCGGGCTCGACGTAGAGCACGACTCGCAACAGCTCGTCGAGAGCGGGAGCGAGGTGCGAGTCAGCCAGCCGGTACCAGGTGCGTCGTCCATCCGGCACCGACTCGACCAGGCCGCAGCCGCGGAGACAGGCGAGTTGGTTCGACATGACCTGCCGCGAAACGTCGAGCGCCTCGGCCAGATCCGAGGGGAAGGCGGGGGCTTCCCGAAGGGCGAGCAGGATGCCGGCACGGGTGCGGTCTGACAGCGCGTGTCCGAGCCGTGCCAATGCTGCGGTGTGCGTCGCGGTGGCGAGTGGAGCGGCGATCGACATGCTCGCGATAGTACATGATTCGCTGTATTGAAGAATCTGGCGTCGTGCCGCGGGGGCCTGCGAGCGCGCCGGCGCAACTGTGAGGGCTTCGCCGGCGTCCAACGCGTCAATGCCAGGATGGGGCATGGCATTCGGGATGACCCGCGACGTGTTGCGCCCCACGGACTCCTCGCGCGCGGATCGGGTGACGTACGTCGAGCTGTTCTTCGATCTGATGTTCGTGCTCGCGCTGACGCAGTTGTCCGCCTACCTCCACGAGAACCAGACGCCGCTCGGAGCTTTCGAGGGCGTCATCATGGTGTGCGCTCTGTGGTGGGCGTGGGTGTCGACCACATGGGTCACCAACTGGCTCGACCCCGTGAAGCTCCCCGTGCGCGGAGCGGTCGTCGCTCTGGGTTTCATCGCGCTCGTGATGAGCATCTCGATCGCGGAGGCCTTCGGTGATCGAGCGTGGGCGTTCGCGGTGGCGTACGTCGTCCTGCAGATCGGGCGCACGGGATTCATCGTGTGGGCGACCGTTCGCCACGACCGGCGGGTGGCGCACGATTTCGCTCTGATCCTCGGATGGACTGCCGTCGGCGGCGCCCTCTGGATCGTCGGTGCCGTGTTGCCGCCCGCCGGGCAGTTGCCGTTGTGGACCGCGGCTCTCGCGCTCGAACTGCTCGGCATGATTCTCGGGTACCCGGTACCGGGTCGAGGAAGGGTGCTGCTGCAGTCGTGGGACCTGTCCGGTCCCCACATCGCGGAGCGGACCGCGCTCTTCGTTCTCATCGCCGTCGGCGAGGGACTGCTCGTCACCGGCCTCGCTTTCGTCGAGAAAGAGTCGTCCGCGTCATCGGTGGCATCGCTGGTGACGGCGTTCGTCGCTGCCGCGGCGGCGTGGTGGATCTACTTCGATCACGGCGAGCGCGTCGGCGCGGAGGCGATCGAGGCTTCGAACGAACCAGGCAGACTCGCGCGCACGGCGTACACCTGGGTGCATCTTCCGATCATCGGCGGGATCGTGTTGATGAGCGTGGGCGATAAGGAGATGCTGTCGCAACCCGGTCAGCGAAGTGCCGCCGCGACGATCGTCATCGTCGGCGGGCCCCTCCTGTTCCTCGCCGGCACGGCGATGTTTCGGCGCACCCTCGAACGGCGGTGGCCGCGAGCTCAGCTGCTCGGCCTCATCGGTCTGGCCGCGCTCGCGGGGATGGCCCTTTTCCTCCCTGTCCTCAACGCGCTCGGATTGTCGATCGCGGTCGCGATCCTTCTCTCCGGTGTCGCCGCCGCCGAGACCATCGAGCGGGTGCGTCGTGGGCGCAGGGCGGGGGGATGAACGCACCTCTGTCGCTGCCGCCGGTGCGGACTGCCGTGACCACGCTCCTCCCTTACGACGGGTCGACGTGCCGAGATTGTGCGCCGGCTTGGCCCGATGACGTTGACGCGAGGAGCGAGACTGAGGATGAGATCGAGCGCAGTAGCCGTCCACCTCGGTCGGAGGTCGGTGCGGTCTACGGTGTCGCTGGGGGCGCACAGAAGTGAGCGGAGACTCGACGTGGGGGACGTGACGGAGGCGCGGTTCGTCGGGTTGGTCCCCGAGTTCCGCTACCGGTGGATTTCTGACGTCGGGATCCTCGCGGTCGCCGGTGTGCTTGCGCTTTTGATGACGTTCCGGCCGTTCGCCCCTGACGACTCGTCTGGTCCGCAGTGGTTGTGGCTTCTGGGTGGCGTCGGGCTGATCACATTCGTGTGCTTCATCCGAACCGCTCGCATGCAGACGGTTCGGACAGCCGCCCGATCGCGGGTGCGCAGCGCGGGTGGCCTCGCGGTCCTTCTTTCCGCGGTGGCCATATCCGGTCGGGGAGGAGTCGAGAACCGGACGGCCCGGATGGTGCGCGAGGCGGAATGCGGATGGCTCTGGATGACGGCGGAATCACTCACGGTGTTCTCCGGTGACCGTGTGATCGGCGAAGTTCATCCCGGCGACGTCGCGAACGTCTCGGAGACCGTCGGATGGAGCCGTCACCTGTTCGAACCGCAGCTGAAGGTCACGTTCCGCGACGGTTCGATTCTCATGGCGAATCCCGTCCGTGAGGGATTCGCGGAAATCCTTCCCTTCGGCGACCGGAAGCTGAGTCTGCTTCGGCGGCGGATAGAGGGGTTCCAGTAGTGCAGTGGTCGTTGAGGAGGGGTGAGCAGCCACCGAGAGTCTCCGCGGCCATTTTCGCTGGCTACACGCGGCGACGAAAGGAGAGTGGCGAATTAAGACTGTCAGCCGAGAGCTCTGCTGCTGAGATCTAGAACAGAATCCCGACGATGTCCTCAATATGAGACTTTGCTTTTGCGGCTCCGGGATTGTATTTATTCGGGTGTCCGCATTGGTTACGCGTGTGGAGGCACTGGCCGAGAATCGTCCACTGCGCCTTATCTAGCTCACCCAGGTCTCTCGCGATATCGAGCAGAGTCGTCTCCTTGACTGTTGCCAGGTCATCGAACTTCGCGATCTTTACCTTTTGGTAGTACTTCTGAGCGGCTCTCTCCACGATGCTCGCCCCGTGCAGCCACACGCGTTCTTGCAATACTCTCACCGCTCCGACCCAGATGAACACAATGGCGGCTCTGAGGGCATTCACGCTCAGGCACAGGATCGCCTCCTCGACGTAAGCCCTCACATCGGGGTCGGTGACCGCCAGAGCCACTTTTCGGAGTTCCTCGACGCCGTGTTCGATTTCGGGTTGAGTTTCTGGAAGACCCGCCATCGCTCTGACCGCAGTTTGGCCGGTCGGGGTGAGAGCCCAAAGACGTTCCCCGCTCGGGCCGAGGGCGGCGGCATCGACCAGTGCGCCAGCCTTGTTCATGACGTCGGCGACGTTCGCTTGTCTAGCTTTGGGCACGCGTGCCGCTTGCATCGAAGCCTTGATCTGGGCGCTGGATAACGCTCGTTCATCTTTGAAGTGAGCATGCCAGTACAGAACTACGAGGGCACGTTCGCGCCAGGTCTTGGCGCCGGATGTAGATAGGAACTCGACTAGCAACACGCGCTACTTCTTCGCCTCTGCCTTCGGCAGCCCGAGCACCAGGTTGCGCCCGAGATTCGATAGCTTGATGTCTTCCAAACCGCCTGAGTTGTCAAGTTCCTTCTTCCCGGCCTGGGAAGCGGTGTTCTTGACGTCAGTGGGGAGAGTCCACTTTTCTGCGTGGTAACACGTAACGATCTGGGCGATAGTCGCCTTTGTGTTCTCGGCGATCACGAGCATCCAGTAAACACACACGGTGTACTTCTCGATGTGAGTAGAGGGCTTCTTCTCGGCGACGAAGTCGGCGAACGATTGCTTCCCCTGGGGTGACAATTCCAGTGCCTTGTCAGGATTCACCCCGGGAGCCTTGGGTTTGCGGGGCGTCGACTTCTTGCCGTTTGCAGGGGCCGCCGGGGGATCTGCGGTCTGCGCCGCAGCATCATCGCTCGGGGCCGATTGTGACTGCGCGCGCGGTTCCGGCTCGACGCGAGTGCGGTGGCTGACCGGTTGCCCAATCAGGTAATGAAAGGCGTCCGCCTGGAGAGTTTTGGTGGGAAGGCTGCCGATCACATCTGCTGCCTTCCGGACGCGTTCCAGTCGCTGATCGAACTCTGCATCGCTCACGCCCGACTCCATCCCCTACCGGTTCCCGCGGTGTTTTTCTCATGGTGTCCACGTTTCGGGGCTAGCAACACGCCATCGACCGCATCAGTGCTGCCGGGACTCGTCGGGCGGCAAGCGAGCAGTCATCCAACAGTTGCTCACAAGTGGCGCCGAGGGCACCGGCTGAGGTCCCGTTAGGCTCAGATGCAGCTATAGCGGTTTGGAGAACGGCTGGTATGTTCAACCTTCTGATCGGACTCGACGCGAATGTGGTACCTGCGGGGCGCCTATTTGAGTACACGGACGATCGCGTTCGCGGTGATCTCGGAGATGACTACGAGTCTCGAATCGAACGCCTGCCAGCGCTGTCGATGCCCGAAATTGGAGATGATCGGCACGACCAGGTTGCGACGATCGGGCGGGTCACATCAATACGCGCGACAGGACGAACGCATCGATTCATTTTCGAAGCCAGTCCGAAGTTCGACCCCATTCCGACAGAGACGATCCGCGCCCTCGCTGACCGGTTGAACATCGATCCGGATGGATGGGAACTCAAACGAACGCACTGGGCGGTGAAACAAGCGGACTTGTTCGAGGTGCTGTTCGAGAATGCGACGAGAGCTTCCAATGCTGCCCGGACCTACAGTTCATCTGCCGCCGTGCAATTCCCCGTTGATACACCGCTCGACCCAAGACTCGTGGCGGTCATGATGCCCTTCGCCCCGAGCTTCGACGTCGTTTACGAGACGGTTGAGCATGCTGTTCAGGACGCGGGGATGGAGTGCGCCCGAGTGGACAACATCTGGGAACATGACCACGTCATGGGCGATGTGCTCTCGTTGCTTTGGCGTGCTCGGGTAGTTGTCGCAGACCTTACCGGCCAAAACCCGAACGTGTTCTACGAGACCGGTCTGGCACACGCGCTTCCGCGACGCACCATCCTGCTCACGCAGAAGGCCGACGACATTCCGTTTGACCTTCGATCGATCCGATACCTGTCTTACGGCCTCGGCTCCGCTGCTAGGAAGACGCTTCGATCGCAGCTAGGCGAGCGGCTCATGACACTCAAGGGGCTGAGCGCGTCCTGATTCCGGACCTTCCGTGAGAGGGCGAGGACGGGTTCTCGCCGGGATTTCCGATATCGGCTTCCCGGCGGAATCGCGCGATCCCAGTGTCTGACTGGTGGGCCCCGTGGGGCTCGAACCCACGACCCGCGGATTAAAAGTCCGATGCTCTACCGACTGAGCTAGAGGCCCTCGCCGTCCAGCCTACCGGCCTCGCGGGGGCGCTCGTGCTCACCGGCGTCGCCGGGACACGATCCAGAACAGGTAGGCGCCCCCGACGACGGCGGTGAGCAGGCCGACCGGAATCTGCAACGGTGCCAGGGCGCGCTGGGCGATGACGTCGGCGACGAGGAGCACGGCGGCGCCCGTGACCGCGGAGCCGACCAGGGGGATCCCGCTGGTGCCCATGGTGCGTCGGGCGAGTTGCGGTGCGGCGAGGGCGATGAAACCGATGGGACCGGCGACCGCGGTCGCGGTCCCGGTGAGAAGCGCGGCGACGACGATCAGCACGAGGCGTACTCGCCCGGTGCGCACCCCGAGGGCGACAGCGGTGTCGTCGCCGAGCTCGAGAGCGCGGAAGTCGCGGTATACGACGATCAACACGAGTGACAGAATGCCGATCGACGCGAGCAGCAGCGCCACATCGTCGAGAGATGTCGCCGCCAGGCTCCCGTGAAGCCACTGCGTCGCGTTGCGGGCGATCTCGAGTGGGGCCCGGGTCAAGAGGTAATCGTTGACCGCCGACAGCAGGGTCGAGAGCGCGATTCCGGCGAGGATCGTCCGCTCTCGCGAGACGCCCACGCTGCGGGCGATGGCCATGACGATCACGACGGTCAGCAGACCGCCGATCCATGCCCCGGCGGCGGGAGAGGCGGCCGGCGCGAGAAGAGTAAGTCCGACGAGGGCGCCGGTGGCCGACCCGGCGCTGAATCCGACGATGTCGGGGCTCGCGAGCGGGTTGCGGGCGAGCGTCTGGAACACGGCCCCGGCCACGCCGAGGGCGGCGCCGATGGCCAGAGCAGCCAGAACGCGCGGGACGCGCAGGCCCACGACCACGACGGTCGTCCGGCCGTCGCCTTCTCCGGTCAGCGCGGATGCCACCTGCCCGAGGGACGCCGGGAAGGAACCCGTCGTGAGCCCGACCACCGCGGCGATCGCCGCGACGACGAGCGTGCCGATCAGGACGAGGGCGTATCGGCGGCGCCGTCGCGATCGCGCAGGAGTGCGGAGGAGGGTTGCCGTGCTCACGGCATCCGCTTCTTTCGGAGGATGAGCCACAGCAGCAGCGGGGCCCCGAGAAAAGCGGCGACGATCCCCGCCTCCACCTCACCGGGAGGGGCGATGACACGACCGACGACGTCGCTCGCGAGCGTCAGCGCTGCCCCGGTCACGGCGGCCAGGGGGAGCGACGTCCGGACGGACCCGCCCACCGTGCCGCGAACGGCATGAGCCACGAGCAGACCGATGAAGGCCAGGGGCCCCGCAGCCGAGGTCGCGGCGGCGCAGAGCAGGGTGATGGCGACGCCAGAGCCGATCATGACCAGCGGGGGAGAGACCCCGAGCGCCCGCGCCAGGTCGGCGCCGAGCTGCAGCTGATCGAGGCTCCGCGACACGACGACGGCGAGCAGGAGGCCCACGATGGCAAAGGGCAGGAGCTGGAGCGCGACGTCCGGGTCGCGGCGCTCGAACGAACCGACCGCCCAGAAGCGGAACGATTCGAAGGTGTCGTCATCGGCCAGCGTGATGATACGGACGACGGCGCCGAGACACGCGCTGAGCGCCACCCCGGCCAGGACGAGACCGATGGTGTCGTCGCGCCGCTCGCCGCGGACGGCGGTGTGCACCAGCAGCGACGCCCCCGCCGCGCCCGCGAAGGCGAACCAGACGTATCCGCTCGCCGTCGCGACCCCGGAGAACCCGATGGCGACGACGACGCCGAGGGCGGCGCCCGCGTTCACCCCGAGCAGGCCCGGGTCGGCGAGCGGGTTCCGGGTCGCCGCCCGCATCAGTACGCCGGCCACGCCGAGGCATGCGCCTGCGAAGATCGCGGTGAGGGTGCGCGGTAGGCGGAGCTGATGGACGATGACGCCGGCGGCATCCTGTCGATCCGAGAAGAGGGCCGACACGACATCGAGGGGGCTGAGGGCGCGAGATCCCACGGCGAGACTCGCGAGGACGAGTCCGACGAGGATGCCGCTCACGACCAGGAAGAACATGACCGCGCGTCGTCGCGACGACCGTCGACTCGAATCCCGTTCCGCCACGCCCGGGACGGTGGGCGGCTGGACGACGATCACGGAGGTAAGGATAACCTAACCGGGTGATCGACTTTCGTTTCCCGTCCTCTCGTGCCCGATTCTGTCCTCGACGACTCGTCGGCGTCGGCCTCGCTGCAGCCGTGCTCGCCCTCGCCGGATGCGCCGGCCACGCCGCGGGCCCTTCGGCGGTGGATGCCGAGGCCGGCTCGACCGGGGAGTGGACCGTCTCGCGCGACCTCGAGCCCGGCATGGGCTCCGCGCAAGCCGACGGCGTCTTCCCCCGCGAGGTGACGCACTTCGCCGGCACGACCGAGATTCCGTCCGAGCCGAAGCGCATCGCGGTCGTCTCCACGGGGCAGCTCGACGCGCTCCTGTCTCTGGGGCAGGTGCCGGTGGCGGCGACCCGCGCCGAGAACAGCGGACTGGTGCCCCGGTATCTGCTCGACGCGTTCCCCGACCGGGTGCCGGCGCTGGACGCCATGTCGGACATCGGTCAGCGGACCGAGCCCGACCTCGAGGCGATCGCTCAAGCCGCGCCCGATCTGATCCTGATCAACTCGACCCGGGGTGCCCAGCTCTACGACGCCCTCGCGGCCATCGCGCCCACCGTGGTGACGAAGGGCAACGGGGTGAATTGGAAGAGCGACTTCCTCCTCATCGCCGACGCCCTGGGTGACGAGGGCGATGCCCGCGGCATCCTCGACGATCTTCAGGCGCAGAGCGCCGCTTTCTCGCAGACCCACCCGGCGGGGGAGCCGGCCGTATCGTTCCTGCAGTCGACGGGCGACCGCACGCGCATCATGGGACTGCCGTCTTTCGCGGGAGGCATCGCGGAAGATCTCGGTCTCGGACGCCCGGAGTCGCAGCGGTTCGACGAGACGTCGCAGGAGATCAGCGCCGAGCAGATCGACCTCGCCGACGCGGATCACGTGTTCTACGGCGGGACGGGGGAGGGCGTCTCGTTCATCGAGCAGGCACCGCTCTGGCAGACCCTCTCCGCCGTCGCCGGGCAGAAGGCGACGACCGTGGACTTCGACCCGTGGTTCATGAACGCCGGCCCTGTCGCCGCCCGGCTCGTGCAGGACGAGATCATCCGCACGGTCGGTTCCTGACGAACGAAAGCGAGCGCCGGACCCCCTCGCCTGGGGTCCGGCGCTCGCCGTCAGGATCGGTCGATCATCGACCGCTCGGAAACGCGAAGACTCGCGCTTTCGTGAATTACATGGCCGGGGGCATCAGCACCGAGTCGATGAGGTACACCGTGGCGTTGGCGGTCTGGACGCCACCGCAGATCACGTTGGCGTCGTTCACCTTGATGGAGTCGCCCGAGCCCGAGACGGTGACGTCCTGGCCCTCGACCGTGGTGTGCGTGCCGTCGATCGCGTCGGGAGCGATCTGGCCGGGGACCACGTGGTACGTGAGGATCTTGGTCAGGGTGGCCGAGTCGGTCTTGAGGCCGTCGATGGTGGCGGCCGGGATCTTGGCGAACGCGTCGTCGACCGGGGCGAAGACCGTGAACTCCGAACCGTTCAGCGTGTCGACCAGGTTGACGTCGGGGTTCAGCTGGCCGCTGACGGACGCGGTGAGCGTCTTCAGCAGCGGGTTGTTCGACGCGGCGGTGGCCACCGGGTCAGCAGCCATGCCGGCGACCGAGCCGGAGCCCGAGGGAACGGCGGCGGCGTAGTCGGCGCAACCGGGGCCGACGAGGTTGGCGGCCGGGTCCATCGCGCTGGACGACATCGACGGCGAGGCCGACATCGAGGGCATTGCGCTCTCGTCGGTGGTCGAGCCACCCGAGGTGGTGCCACCCGAACATGCGGTGAGAGCGAAGGCCGAGCCCAGAACGAGGGCGAGACCAGCGACAACGGGCTTCTTGTTGGTGAGCATGACATTCCTCCGAAATCATCCGGATCGCGTCTGCGACCCGTCAGGGACACCCCGGTGCGAGGGGCGGTTCGCCGTGGAGCGGCTTACACAGGGTCTTCGGGACCCCCTCGGGATCGGATTGCGAAATGTTGCGGATTCGACCGGTCGCCGGCATTCGGAGGGCTTTAAATCCCTGGTCAAGCGAGAATAAATATTCTTCAGAATGTTTTTCGATCGAACCCGTTGACGCCCGGAAGGCCGCGGAGGCTCAAGATAACGGTTTGCCCCGAGCTGTCTTGCCACGCGCATATACGCGCGCGAGGTTGCGCGGGGCGTAGGCAATGATGGGGTCATGGTGATCGACGGTTTCGACCTTCCCGACGACGGGACGGAGAACGCCGACCACGTGGGTGTCCTCTTGCAGCGCGTCGCCGCCGGCGACCGCGCCGCTTTCGCCGAGTTGTACGACTCCCTGTCGGCCCGCGCCTTCGGTCTGATCCTCCGTGTGCTCGTGGACCGCTCGCAGAGCGAGGAAGTGCTTCAGGAGGTCTTCCTCGAGATCTGGCAATCCGCTGGGCGCTTCACTCCGAACAGAGGTCAGGGAAGATCGTGGGTTCTCACGATCGCGCACCGTCGAGCGGTGGACCGCGTGCGGTCCTCGCAGTCGAGCGTCGATCGAGATGTGCGCGCGGGCTTCCGGGATATGGACGTCGCATACGACGCCGTGTCCGAGAAGGTCGAACTGAAAATGGAAGGGCGGCGCGTCGTCGATGCACTGGCGACGCTCCCCGAGGCGCAGAAAGAAGCGCTCACGCTCGCTTATTTCGGCGGGTACAGCCAAAGTGAGATCGCGACCCTCGTCGGGGCGCCGCTCGGTACGGTCAAGACACGAATGCGCGACGGATTGTCGCGCTTGAGAATGGAGATGGGGGTGGACAAGTGAACGAGAGGGATTTCGCCGACCTCGCCGTCGGACACGCGCTCAACGCGCTCTCCGAGGCTGATGAGCGCGCGTACCAGGAGGCTCTCGCGGGTAACCCGAACTGGGACCACCACGTGCGCCATGCCGTCGACGCGGTGGCCGCGATCGGCGACTCCGTCGAGCCCGTCGAGCCTCCGCCGTCCGTGCGGGCTTCGCTGTTCGCGCGCATCCTCGACCTCCCGCAGGAGTCAGCGGCATCCGCTTCCGCCGTCGAATCCGTCAACGACGTCGAGGACTTCGCCGCGGCCGGCCCCGCTGTCACCGAGCCCGAGCGCGAGGCCGTCACGGTCGGCGCGTCTCCGGGATCCGGATGGGGTGCCCGTCGCTGGTTCGCACTGGCCGCATCGTTCGCTGCCGTCCTCGTGCTCGGCTTCGGCGCCGTCACCGTCAGCCAGTTGTTCGCTCCGCCTGCCGCGGTCGTCGCCCTCCAGCAGATCGAAGATGCACCCGACGCGCAGTCGGCCTCGGCCACCATGCCCGACGGAACGGTCGCGACGGCGCACTGGTCGCCCTCGAGCGGAAAGAGCGTGCTCGTCGCCGACGGCATGCCGGCGCTGCCCGACGGCAAGACCTACGAGCTGTGGTTCGTTCGCGGTGAGAACCAGATCGCGATCCCGGCCGGGATCTTCGAGCCGGATGCCGATGGCAACGCCACTGCTCAGCTCTCGGGTGAGATGCACAGCGGTGACGTCATCGCCGTGACGGTCGAACCCGCGGGTGGTTCTCCCGACGGCACGCCGAGCTCGGCCCCCGTGCTCGCCGTCGCCACGGCCTGATCACCTCCAGACTGCCCGTTCCGGTGCCGTCGCCAGCGGGTACCTCTCGTGCGGCCCGCTCCGCGAGGGGGACGCTCTAGCCTGGATGCATGAGCGATTCCCCCCGCGAATTCCACAAGCCGGTTCGGCGTCCCGCAGAGCTGTTCGACCGTCTGTTCTCGGCGGAGGACCCGGCCGAGGTGTCGCGGGTCGCGCACAGCACGGCGCAGGCGCTCTTGTCGCGCGTGCGAGCCGACCCGAGCATCGACGTGGTCGAGCGGCTCGTGGCGTTCACCGACGATCACGGCATCGACGACATCGCCGAGCTGTGGTCGCGCTCGCCCGCTCGCTCCCTGCCCGGCGCGCTGTGGCGCCTCTATCTTCTGCAGCTGATGATCCACGACGACGCCGCCACAGCCGCCCTGCTCTACGAGCGCGGTCGGGTGGAGATGGCGACGGTTGATGCCGTGGTGGCCGGGGCTCCCGCGCCGGCGGGCCCCGAAGAGCTGGTGCAGCTGATCGACACCATCCTGCGCGGGCTCTTCGAAGGGGACTTCGCCGTGGCCCTCGATCGCGCCGCGGCGTTCTGCCGTGTGCAGGCGGCAGGGTCCACGCACCTCGCCGACGACTACGAGAACACCGAGTCGGAGCGGGCATCTGCCCTCACCACGCGCGCTCTGCGGCTCGCCACGTACGCGGAGGACCTGTCGGCGTCGGCCGCTCTCTGGCGCCGTGACGCGCTCACCTGAGCGGAAAAGATAAGTGCCGGACCGCAGAACGCCTCTCGGCGCATGGCCGCTCATAGCGGCAGAAGATGGAGCCCGGGGTTACTGCGGCCCGGCTAGGAAAGTGTAACAAGCCCCGCCCGCGGACATTCCCTGGAACAGCCCGGTTGACAAGACCCGGGCGTGTCGGCGGTGCGGCGTAGGCTCGGCTCATGGCTTGGCGCTTCGCTCTCGTGATCGACCCTGCGGCACCCGATGACGAAGGCGCCGACTACCGTGACACGCTGCACGAGATCGAGCCACACGGTCCCGCCCTCGGGGTGGGTGAGCTCAGTGCTCAGCGCGGAGACGGCGTGTTCGAGAGCCTCGGCGTCGTCGACGGCCATCCGCAAGAGGTCGGGCCGCACCTCGCGCGCCTCGCGCATTCCGCGGCGCTCTGCGACCTCCCCGCGCCGAACCTCGCCCAGTGGCGCGTCGCGATCGAGCGCGTGGCGCGCGAGGCGGGGGCGGGTGAGAACGTCATGAAGCTGCTGCTCAGCCGCGGCGTCGAGCACGGCCCCGCGCCGACGGCGTGGATCACGCTCGCCGACGCCCCCGACAACACGAGCGGACGAACGACAGGGGTCGCTGTCGCCACCCTCGATCGCGGCTACGCCCTCGACGTCCCCGCGCGCGCTCCCTGGCTCCTGCTCGGGGCCAAGACGCTCTCGTACGCCGTCAACATGGCCGCCATCCGCGAGGCGAAACGTCGCGGGGCCGACGACGCCGTGTTCGTCACGAGCGACGGCTACCTGCTCGAGGCGCCCACGGCATCCGTCGTCCTGCGTGTCGGCGACCGCTTCGTGACGCCCGAGCCGCAGGCCGGCATCCTGCACGGGACGACGCAGCTCAGTCTGTTCGCGTACCTCGAGGGTCGCGGCTTCACCACGGCGTACGAGACGGTGCCGGCGAAAGACCTCGCCACCGCGGATGCCGCCTGGCTGCTGTCGAGCGTGCGGCTCGCCGCCCCGATCCGATCCGTCGACGGGATCGAGGTGCCGGTGGACCGCGCCTTCACCGATGAACTGAACGCCTACCTGCTCAGCCCCCGCGACTGAGCGGCCGGGGAACGACGAAGGCCCCGCCGGAGCGGGGCCTTCGCACGGGACTGCTTATCCGAAACGGCCCGAGACGTAGTCTTCGGTCGCCTGGACGCTGGGTGCGGTGAAGATCGACGCGGTGTCGTTGTACTCGATGAGCTTTCCGGGCTTGCCGGTGCCGGCGATGTTGAAGAACGCCGTCTTGTCGCTCACACGCGAGGCCTGCTGCATGTTGTGCGTCACGATGACGATCGTGTACTCGCTCTTCAGCTCGCCGATCAGCTCTTCGATCGCGAAGGTCGAGATCGGGTCGAGGGCCGAGCACGGCTCGTCCATCAGCAGCACGTCGGGCGAGACGGCGATGGCGCGCGCGATGCACAGACGCTGCTGCTGACCGCCCGAGAGGCCGCCGCCGGGCTTGTCGAGACGGTCCTTGACCTCGTTCCAGAGGTTGGCGCCCCGCAGCGACTTCTCGACCAGGGCGTCGGCGTCGCTCTTCGGCATCCGCTTGTCGTTGAGCTTCGCGCCGGCCAGCACGTTCTCGCGGATCGACATCGTCGGGAACGGGTTGGGGCGCTGGAAGACCATGCCGACGTGGCGACGCACGAGCACGGGGTCGACGCCCGGACCGTAGAGGTCGTCGCCGTCGATGAGCACGCGGCCCTCGACGCGACCGCCGGGGATGACCTCGTGCATGCGGTTCAGCGTGCGCAGGAACGTGGACTTGCCGCAGCCCGAAGGGCCGATGAAGGCGGTGACCGAGCGGGGCTCGATGTCGATCGAGACGCCCTCGACCGCGAGGAAGTCGCTGTAGTAGACGTTGAGGTCTTGGACCTCGATGCTCTTGGACACGAGTGAGTGCCTTTCTGGGCTCAGCGCGCCTTGGGCGCGAACACCGCCGCCACGATACGGGCGATCAGGTTGAAGATGACGACGAGGACGACGAGCAGGAAGGCCGCACCCCAGGCGTTCGCCTGAGACGCATCGATGTCCTGACCGGGGAAGCTGTACGCGGTGTAGGCCATCACGGGGAGGGTCTGCATCGGGCCTTCGAACGGGTTGGCGTTGAAGTTGTCGGTGAAGCTCGCCGCGATGAAGATCGGCGCGGTCTCACCGACGACGCGGGCCACGGCCAGCACGACACCGGTGATGATGCCCGATGCGGCGGTACGCAGCACGACCTTGATGATCGTCGCCGAGCGCGGCACGCCCAGCGCGAGGGCCGCCTCGCGCAAGTCGGCCGGGACGAGGCGCAGCATCTCTTCGGTGGAGCGGATGACGATGGGGATCATCAGCACGCAGAGGGCGATGGATGCCGAGAACCCGCTGAACGCCTTCGGACCGACGACCAGGCTGAACAGCGAGAACGCGAACAGACCGGCGACGATCGAGGGGATGCCGGTCATCACGTCGACGAGGAAGGTGATCGCGCGACGCAGCGGGTTGTTCGGCTGCGCGTACTCGACCAGGTAGACCGCGGCGAGGACGCCGATCGGCACCGAGATGAGGGCGGCGATACCCGTGATGATGAGCGTGCCCGTGATGGCCTGCCAGGCACCCGCCGTCGCGACGACCTCGAGGGTGTCGGGGTTGAAGGCGGTGCCGCCCACCTGCGTGACGAAGTTCCAGTTGACCACCGCGAGGCCCTTGGAGACCACGGTCCACAGGGTCGAGATGAGGGGTGCGACCGCGAGGAGGAACGCGACGGTCACCAGGCCGCGGACGACGCGGTCCACCGCCTTGCGGCGATTCTCGACGATCGAGGACCCGACCCCGATGGCGATCAGGTACAGCACCGCCGAGAGGATCAGCCACGTCGCGAGGGCGAAGCCGCCCAGCAGGAGCTGGATGACCGCGACCACGACGGCCACGCCGACCAGGAGCGCGGGCTCGATGAAGCGGGGCAGCTGGCCGCTGGTGAGGGCCAGGGGAGACGAGGACGAGGGGGCCGTGACGGTCATGAGCGCTTGCCCTTCTTGCGACCCTTCGCACCGGGGCCCGTCGCCCCGATGATGTAGCGGGCGAGCATGTTCACCGCGAGAGAGACGACGAACAGCATGAGGCCGGTACCGATCAGCGCCGAGCGCTGGAGGTCGGTGGCGATCGGGAAGTTCAGCGCGATGTTGGCCGCGATGGTCTGCGAGTTGTATCCGTCGGTGAGCAGCAGCACCGAATAGATCAGGCTGGGCGAGACGATCAGCGCGATGGCCATCGTCTCTCCGAGCGCGCGGCCGAGACCGAGGAGCGTGGCCGAGACCATGCCGCTGCGGGCGTAGGGGAAGACCGCGAGGCGGATCATCTCCCAGCGCGTGGCGCCCAGCGCGAGGGCGGCCTCTTCGTGCAGGCGCGGGGTCTGCAGGAAGATCTCGCGCGTGATTGAGGTGACGATCGGGAGGATCATCACGGCGAGGACGACACCACCGGTGAACATCGTCGAACCCGTGGTCGAGACCGGGCCCTGGAAGAGCGGGATCCAGCCGAGGTACTGGTTGAGGAACTCACCGACCGGCACGAGTAGCGGGCGCATGACGATGATGCCCCACAGGCCGAAGACGATCGAGGGGACCGCGGCCAGCAGGTCGACGATGTAGCCGAGGAAGCCGGCGATCCGACGCGGGGCGTAGTGCGAGATGAACAGCGCGATGCCGATGGCGACCGGCGTGCCGATGACCATGGCGATGAGCGCGGCCCAGATGCTGCCGAACAGCAGCGGACCGACGTACTCCCAGAAGTTGGTCCAGCTGCCGTTCTGGTAGCCCGCGAGGTCACCCTCGGTCCAGTTGCCGGTGATCGCGGGGATGCCGCGGATGATCAGGAAGATCGCCACCCCGGCGAGGATGATCATGATCGACACGGCGGCCGTGGTCGACAGCCCCAGGAAGACCGAATCGCCGACGCGGCGCTTGCCGACGATCGACGTCCGAGGCGGGGGAGGGGAGGACGGGGCGGTCTCTGTGTCAGCGACGGTGTCAGTCACGGGGGACCTCACGCTCGGCACGGGTCATGGTTCTCCTCGGTCGGGTGTTCTCTGAGGATGCTGGCTCAGCGGAGCGTTCGAGCTGGTCGACCGCTCCGATCAGCCCGGCCCGGTCCGCACACGAGGTGCGGGCCGGGCCGAGTCCGAAGAGATGTTTACTTGATCGACGCGAGCGTCTCGGCAGCAGCCGAAAGCACCGAGTCGGGCAGCGGCGCGGAGCCGGCGTTCTTGGCCGCGACCTGCTGGCCGAGCGTGCTGGTCACGAAGCCGAGGTACGACTTGACGAGCTCGGACTGCTTGGCGTCCTTGAACGTGGTGCAGGTGACGGCGTACGACACGAGCGGGATCGGGTACGTCTCAGCGGTGAGCTTCGAGTAGTCGAACTTCTTCGACAGGTCACCGGCGACACCGTTGCTGGCGTCGACCGCGGCGGCCGCGAAGGTCGCGGTGACGGCCTCGGGGCTGTACGCGATGGCGGTGCCGTCCTGGATGATCGACGCGGCGTTCAGGCTGCCGATGGCGGAGTGGTCGGCGTAGCCGATGGTTCCGGTGCCGGCCTTGACGGCCTCGACGACGCCCGAGCCACCCTTCTGCTTCGACACGTTGCCCTCGATGGGCCAGTCCTTGCCCGCGGGCGAGGTCCAGACCGACGACTGCGTCGCGGCGAGGTAGTTGGTGAAGTTCTGCGTGGTGCCCGAGCCGTCCGAACGCGCGACGGTGGTGATGGCGCCGGCGGCGAGGGCCGTGCCGTTGTCCTTGGTGATGGCCGGGTCGGACCAGTCGGTGATCTGCAGAGCGAAGATCTTCGCGATCGTCTCGCCCGAGAGCTTCAGGCTCGTGACGCCGGGGATGTTGAAGATGATGGCGACGCCGTCGAGGTAGACGGGGATGTTGACGCCGCCCTCCGTGCAGAGGGCCTTGGACTGAGCCGTCTGGTCCGCGTTCAGCGGCGAGTCGGAGCCGGCGAAGTCGTACGCGCCGCTGAGGAAGTTGGTGACGCCACCGCCGGAGCCCTGCGACTTGTCGTAGTTGATCGTGACGCCCTTGGCCTGGGCGTTGTACGCGCTGGTCCACGCGGCCTGCGCGTTGGCCTGGGCGCTCGAGCCACCCGCGGTGATCGTGCCCGACAGGTTCGGGTCGACGGTGAACGCGACGTCGGACGAGGTCGACGAGGGGGTCGAGCCCGCGGCGTCGCCGGAGCCCGAGGGGCCGGCGCAGCCGGCGAGGGTCAGGGAGGCCACGGCGGCCACGGTGCCCAGCTGGGCGAGTCGGGAGAGCTTCACGGTGTGAATCCTTCGCATGTCGGGAACAGGAACCCGGTGCAGGGTTCGTCGTGAACGGTAAACAGCGACTGCTAACAGACTGCGTTGCACGGGTGAACGGAAGGTGAACCGGGGCGGCCGTTCCGGGGTGTTTTCCCGGGGGTTGTACTGTTCATCCCCGTGACGACCTCCGCTTCCGAAGCTCAGGCCCCGCTCGACCGGACGGGGGCCGCGGCTCCCGCGCGCACCCTCATCGACATCCTCACAGACGTCGCGTCTCGGCATCCGGAGGCCTCCGCGATCGACGACGGATCCGGAGCCCTCAGCTACCGCGAACTGCTCGCGCGGGTGTGGCGGACGGCGGCGGCCCTGCACGAGGCGGGGGTTCGTCGGGGCGACCGGGTGGGCGTGCGCATGCCGTCCGGGTCGAAGGAGCTGTACGTCTCGATCCTCGCGGTCATGGCGGCGGGCGCCGCATACGTGCCGGTGGATGCCGATGACCCCGACGAGCGCGCGCGCCTGGTGTTCGGCGAAGCCGGGGTGCGCGGCATCGTCGCGGGGGAGGGGGAATTCGTCGCGGCCGAGAGTGATCTCGTCCGTCTCTACGACGGAGAGGCGCCGCACCCCAGCACGAGCGCCGTCCCCATCGTCGCCCCGCCCACGATCGACGACGATGCGTGGATCATCTTCACCTCGGGATCCACGGGCGTCCCGAAGGGCGTGGCGGTGTCTCACCGTTCGGCGGCGGCGTTCGTCGAGGCGGAGGGGCGGATCTTCCTGCAGGGCGAGCCGCTCGGCCCCGGCGACCGCGTGCTGGCCGGACTGTCGGTCGCGTTCGACGCCTCGTGCGAGGAGATGTGGCTCGCCTGGGGACACGGGGCGTGCCTCGTGCCGGCTCCTCGTTCTCTCGTGCGCTCGGGGGAGGACCTGGCCCCGTGGTTGCTGCGACAGGGGATCACGGTCGTCTCGACCGTTCCGACCCTCGCCGCGATGTGGCCGGCCGACTCGATCGAGAACGTGCGCCTGCTGATCTTCGGCGGAGAGGCGTGTCCGCCCGAGCTCGCCGCTCGCCTCGTGGCCGAGGGGCGCGAGGTGTGGAACACCTACGGTCCGACCGAGGCCACCGTCGTGGCGTGCGCGGCTCCGCTCGACGGCTCTCTGCCCGTGCGCATCGGCCTGCCCCTCGACGGGTGGGCCCTCGCGGTGGTGGATGCCGACGGACTCCCCGTCGCCGAGGGCGCGGTGGGCGAGCTGATCATCGGCGGTGTCGGCCTCGCCCGGTATCTCGATCCCGCGAAGGACGCCGAGAAGTACGCACCGATGCCGACCCTCGGGTGGGAGCGGGCGTATCGCTCGGGAGACCTCGTGCGCTTCGAGCGCGAGGGGCTGGTGTTCCAGGGACGCGCGGACGATCAGGTCAAGGTGGGCGGCCGCCGGATCGAGCTCGGTGAGGTCGAGTCGGCGCTGCAGGATCTTCCGGACGTGAGCGCGGCGACCGTGGCGGTGCGGACCACCGAAGCGGGGGTGCCGGTCCTCGTCGGCTATCTCGTGATGGAGGTCGGAGCCGAGCTCGATCGCGGGGCTGCCCGTGCGGCTCTCGCGGAACGACTCCCGGCCGCGACCATCCCCCTCCTCGGCGTGGTGGACTCGCTGCCGGTCCGCACCTCGGGCAAGGTCGACCGCGCGGCCCTCCCGTGGCCCCTGCCCGGAGTGGAAGCCCCCGCCGCGACGGACTTCTCGGTCGACGAGGCCTGGCTGGCCGAGCAGTGGCAGGCCGTTCTGGGCATCCCCGTCACCGAGCGCAAGGCCGACTTCTTCGATCTCGGTGGGGGGTCGCTCGCCGCCGCGCAGCTCGTCTCGCGCATCCGGGCACGGGTGCCGGAGTTCTCGGTCGCCGACATCTACGACGTTCCGCGCCTCGGGGCCATGGCCAAGGCGCTCGGGCCGCAGCTCTCCGACGAGACGCCCGCCGCCTTCCACCGCGCCGAACCGACGCCGCGCACCACCCAGTGGGCGCAGACCCTCCTCGGCGCTCCGCTGTTCATCCTCTCGGGTGTGCGGTGGCTGCTGTACCTGCTCACGGCTTCGGCGCTCCTTCGGCTCGTCCCCGGATTCGACGTGCTGCCGTCGGTGCCCTGGCCGGCTCTCGTCGTCGGTCTCCTCGTCTTCGCGACGCCGTTCGGGCGCATGGCGATCGCCGTGGCATCCGCTCGACTTCTTCTCTCGGGCGTGCGCCCCGGCGACTATCCGCGGGGCGGGTGGGTGCACATCCGGCTCTGGCTCGCCGAGCAGATCGCCGATCAGGTGGATGCCGTGGGTCTGGCCGGAGCCCCCTGGGTGTCGTACTACGCCCGGGCGCTGGGCGCGCGGATCGGTCGGAACGTCGACCTGCACGCGTTGCCTCCCGTCACGGGGATGCTCGTCGTCGGCGACGGGGCCTCGATCGAGCCCGAGGTCGACCTGACCGGGTACTGGATCGACGGCGACCTCGTCCGCATCGGCGAGGTGCGCATCGGCGCCGAGGCCACGGTCGGTGCTCGCTCGACGCTCGCACCCGGCACCCGCATCGGTCGCCGTGCCGAGATCGCGCCGGGCTCGGCCGTCTTCGGACGCGTCAAGGCGGACCAGTCGTGGGCGGGATCGCCCGCCGTCCGCGTGGGCGGGACGGCGAAGGGGTGGCCGACGCAGCGGCCGCCGGCGCCCACCCGCTGGCTGTGGGCCTACGCGGCATCGGCGGTGGTGCTCGCTCTTCTCCCGCTCGCCTCCTTCACCGTGGGCGGTCTCGTCGTGGCGCAGGGGATCCGCGGGGCGGACGATCTCGGCCACGCGGCCGCGGGCGCCTTCGCCTGGCTCGTCCCGGGTGTCGCCGTCGCGGGCCTGGTGTTCGCGGCATCCGTGGTGCTTCTCGTGCGCGTGATGTCGATCGGCCTCACCGAGGGCACCCACCCGGTGCGCAGCCGCGTGGCGTGGCAGGCGTGGACGATCGAAAGACTCCTGGATGCCGCCCGCACGGTGCTCTTCCCCCTCTACTCCTCGCTGTTCACGCCCGTGTGGCTGCGCCTGCTGGGTGCGCGCGTCGGACACGACGTCGAGGCCTCGACGGTTCTTCTGATCCCGTCGATGACGCGCATCGAAGACGGGGCGTTCCTCGCCGACGACACGATGGTCGCGTCGTACGAACTGCGCGCGGGGTGGATGCGCATCGGGCCCGTACGGATCGGCAAGCGCGCCTTCCTCGGCAACTCCGGAATGGCCGCGCCCGGCCACCGCGTTCCGCGGGACGGGCTGGTCGCCGTGCTGTCCGCAGCGCCGATGAAGGCCAAGGCGGGATCGTCCTGGTTGGGCTCGCCCGCGGTGCGCCTTCGCCGGCTCTCGGCCGAGGGTGACGAGTCGCGCACCTATCGACCGACCGCGAGCCTGCGTCTCGCGCGGACGCTGTGGGAGCTGTGCCGCTTCGTGCCGGTCGTCGTCACCTGCGCGATCGGCCTCGGCGTGATGTTCGCTCTCGCCGCGCTCTGGGTCGTGCTCGGTCCGGTGTGGACGCTGCTGTTGTCGGGCGTCGTGCTGCTCGCGGTGGGGGCTGTCGCCGCGGGGGTCTCGACCGCGGCGAAGTGGGCCATCGTCGGCGTGATCCGCGCGGGCGAGCAGCCGCTGTGGTCGAGCTTCGTCTGGCGCACCGAAGTGTCGGACACCTTCACCGAGATGGTTGCGGCCCCGTGGTTCGCGCGCGCGGCGGCGGGAACCCCGGCGCTCGCCGTCTGGCTGCGCAGCCTCGGCGCGAAGATCGGTCGCGGCGTGTGGTGCGACAGCTACTGGCTGCCCGAACCCGACCTGGTCACGTTGGGCGACGCGTCAACCGTCAACCGCGGATGCGTCGTTCAGACGCACCTGTTCCATGATCGAATCATGAGTATGGATACCGTCGAGCTGGAGCCGGGGTCGACCCTCGGTCCGCACAGCGTCGTCCTCCCCGCCTCCACCCTCGGCGCGCACGCGACCGTGGGGCCCGCCTCGCTCGTCATGCGCGGTGAGACCGTCCCGGTCGGTTCGCGGTGGAGCGGCAACCCTATCGGTCCGTGGCGCGCGGTGAAGGTGCGCGCGTACCAGTCGACGACGTGAGCGTGGCCGACCCCTACGCCCCGCAGAGCGGCGACCTCTCGTACGACGTCGAGTCGTACGACCTCGCGATCGGCTATCGCGTCCGCACGAACCGCCTCGACGGCGTCGCCACGATCGTCGCGGTCGCGCGCGAGGCCGTGTCGTCGTTCGCTCTCGATCTCGTCGGCCTCCGAACGTCGCGCGTGCGCGTCGACGGGGCGGTCGCGCGATTCTCGGCGGGGCCGCGGACTCTGCGTGTGACGCCCCCGCACGCTCTCGCCGCCGGGGACCGCTTCGAGGTCGAGGTGACCTACGCGGGTGCGCCCGCTCCCCGCCGGTCGCGGTGGGGAACCGTGGGCTGGGAGGAGCTGACCGACGGCGCTCTCGTCGCGGGGCAGCCCATCGGCGCCCCGACGTGGTTCCCGTGCAACGACCGCCCCGACAACAGGGCGCGCATGCGCCTCGAGATCACGGTCGACGACGGCTACGCCGCCGCCGCCACCGGCGTCGCGGGGTCGAGCACGCGGCGGGGTGGTCGGACGACGACGACGTTCGTCTCCGACGTCCCCACGGCGACGTACCTGGCGGCCGTGCACGTCGGTCGGTACCGCACGCGTCAGCTCGAGGGCACCGGTGACGCCCCGGTGCCCGCCGTCACGGTCACCGCCCCTCCCGCCCTGACCGCCGCGGTCGATCGCGCCTTCGCGACGGTGCCCGACATGCTGCGGGCCTTCGACCGCTTCTTCGGGCCGTACCCCCAAGAAGCGTGCACCCTCGTGGTGACCGCCGACGAGCTCGAGATCCCCCTCGAGGCGCAGGGGCTCGCCGTGTTCGGGATGAACCACCTCGTTCCCGCCGCGCAGCGTCTGGTGGCGCACGAGCTGGCCCACCAGTGGTTCGGCAACAGCGTGGGCATCGCCCGGTGGAGCGACATCTGGCTCAACGAGGGCTTCGCCTGTTACGCCGAGTGGCTGTGGTCGGAGACCTCGGGAGGGGCCTCCGTCGAGTCGTGCGTCGCGGACTACTACGCGCGACTCGCCGCGAAGCCGCGCGACCTCCTGCTGGTCGATCCCGGGCCCGATGACATGTTCGACGACCGGGTCTACAAGCGCGGGGCCCTCACGCTGCACGCGCTGCGGCGCACGCTCGGCGACGAGGTGTTCTTCGATCTCCTGCGGTCGTGGACGGCGGACCACCGCCATGCCCTCGTCACCACGGATGATTTCCGCGCCGCGGTCGAGCGCGCCGGGGGACCCGATGCCGCGGCGGTGCTGTCGCGGTGGATCGACGACGTGGCATTGCCCGTGCGACCCTGACGGCCGGCTCGCGTCGTCGTCAGGCTCAGAGGCCCGAGGCGCTCTCCACCGCCACGGCGAGCACGACGTTCGCCGGACCATCGAGGTCCCACCCGCGCCATTCGCGCGGGCGGCCCTCCGCGGGGGACGGACCGCGTGAGGCGGACGGGAGGATTCGAGCCACCCACGTGCCCCCGTTCCCCTGGACGTCGACCCGTCGAGCATCGACGGTCAGCCCGCGTCCGTCGGCTTTCAGGACGGCCTCGACGCGCGCCCACGTCCGGGCGGGCGCGGCGCTCGACCCGCCGGCATCCGCCCACGCTTCCGGAGCAGGCGACTCGAGATCGTCCGGTCCTGGGGGCGCGGGTCGTGGAAGCACCCGCTCCAGACCCCCCGCATCGGTGGGCACCGCATCCAGACCGACGCGCTCGAGACCCTGCGCTGCCACCGCGACGGCCCACCCCTCGACGTACGACACCGAGACCGCGGCATCCGCCCCCTCCACGTGGATGCGGCCATGGTCTCCGCCGCACGCGGGGCATCGCGAACGGAACCGCGCGCCCGGCAGGAGCTCGGCCAGGAGCGCCCGCGACACGTCGCGACGCCTGGCACCAGCGGGGACCTCGCGCCAGGCGAGTCGGATGCCGGTGGGGAGCGTCACACCTTCGGTTCGTGCGTCTCGATGGCCACGATGCCGGCGCCGGGGTGCTCGACGGGGATGTGCACGACCGAGAACGCCGCGGGCTCCAGCGCCGAAGCGCTCCCGAGGTACGAGCCGCCCATGGTTCCGGTCGCGAGCGCGAGCTCGTGCAGGATGTCGGGCAGGACGGGTCGGTGGCTCGACACGACGACCGGCTTGCGCGCGCGCACCCGTTCGCCGATGAGCGACCGGGCGTCGGCGCGGCCCTCTTCCCACGCGTCCTGGCTGACGGCCTCGGTCAGGTGGACGCGCTGGCCGAGCGCCTGGGCGAGGGGAGTGGCGGTGCGGACACAGCGCTCGGCGGGGCTCGAGTAGACCCGACGCACACCGAAGGCGAGGAGGGGACCGACGATCGCCTCGGCCTGGCGGCGCCCGCGCGGGGTCAGGGGGCGGGCGCTGTCGGAGCTCTCCCACCCCTCGCGGGCCCGCGCCTTGCCGTGGCGCAGCACGACGATCGGGAAGGTGGGCAGAGCCCCCTCTTCGACGATCCGCGTGAACTCGTCGAGGATCTCGATGTCGACGGGGTAGCTGAGGTTCTTGCGGGCCTTCTTCAGGCTCACCCACTCGATCGCCGCGACCTCTTTGTTCGGCACGAACGTCGAGCTGCGCACGGCGGCATCGGTCGCCTCGGCCGCCCAGTAGTGCACGATCTTGGTGCGTGAACTCGGCATCCGGTATCGAGAGACCCCGACGGGCACCCCCAGCGAGACGCGGATGCCGGTCTCCTCACGGATCTCGCGCACCGCGGTCTCGGCGAGCGTCTCGCCGGGGTCGACCTTGCCCTTCGGGAGGGTCAGATCCCGGTACTTCGTGCGGTGGATGAGCAGGATGCGGAGCTTCCCCTCGACCTGCCGCCACACCACACCGCCGGCCGCGTAGACAGCGGTCTCGATCTCGGTCTTCGTCACCGCGCCGTCCGGGCCCGACGCTTGCGCTGGACGAGAGCCATCGTGTGCTCCTGCAGGTCGATGAGGGGCGCCCCGGCATCGTCGACGCTGTGCCGCGTCCACTCGCCCTCGGACCCCAGGTGCCATGAGCTCGTCCCGTCGTCCATCGCGAGGGTGAACAGGGTCGTCAGCTCCTGCACCTGCACGGGGTCGACCACGCGGACCAGGGCCTCGACGCGGCGGTCGAGGTTGCGGTGCATCATGTCGGCGCTGCCGATGAACACCTGCGGGTCGCCGTCGTTCTCGAACGTGAAGATGCGGGAGTGCTCGAGGTAGCGGCCGAGGATGGAGCGCACCGTGATGTTCTCGCTCATCCCGGGGACGCCGGGCTTGATTGAGCAGATGCCGCGCACCCACACCTCGACGGGCACGCCCGCCTGGCTCGCGCGGTACAGGGCATCGATGATCTCTTCGTCGACCATCGAGTTGACCTTGATCCGCACCCCCGAGGGCTTGCCCTCGAGAGCGTTGCGGCGCTCCTTGTCGATGTGGCGCAGGAGCCCTCGGCGCAGGTGCAGGGGTGCGACGAGCAGACGCTTGAACTTCTTCTCGATCGCGTACCCGCTCAGCTCGTTGAACAGACGCGTGAGGTCGCGACCGACCTGGTCGTCGACGGTGAACAGGCCGAAGTCCTCGTAGATACGGCTCGTCTTGGGGTTGTAGTTGCCCGTGCCGACGTGGCTGTAGTGGCGCAGGCGCCCCTCTTCTTCGCGGATGACGAGAGCGAGCTTGCAGTGGGTCTTGAGGCCGACGAGACCGTAGACGACGTGGACGCCCGCCTTCTCGAGCTTGCGCGCCCAGACGATGTTGTTGGCCTCGTCGAAGCGGGCCTTCACCTCGACGAGCGCGAGCACCTGCTTGCCGGCCTCGGCCGCGTCGATGAGCGCCTGCACGATGGGGCTGTCGCCCGAGGTCCGGTACAGCGTCTGCTTGATCGCGAGCACGTGCGGGTCGCGGGCGGCCTGCTCGAGGAAGGCCTGCACGCTCGTCGCGAACGACTCGTAGGGGTGGTGCACGAGCACGTCGCCCTTGCGGATCGCGCCGAACAGGTCGGCGCGGCCGTTCTGCTCGGGCGGCTGGAAGGCCAGAGCCGTCTTGGGCACATGCGGCGGGTAGCGCAGATCGGGCCGGTCGATGCGCGAGAGGTCGAACAGGCCGCGCAGATCGAGGGCGCCGGGCAGCCGGTAGACCTCCTGCTCGGTGATGTCGAGCTCGCTCAGCAACAGCGAGCGGGTCACGTCGTCCATGTCCTCGGTGATCTCGAGGCGGATGGGCGGGCCGAAGCGGCGACGCAGGAGCTCGGCCTCGAGCGCCTGGATGAGGTTCTCGGTCTCGTCCTCTTCGATCGTCATGTCCTCGTTTCGCGTCAAGCGGAACGCGTGGTGATCGAGGACCTCCATCCCGGGGAACAGGTCGCCGAGGTGGTTCGAGATGAGCTCCTCGAGCGGCAGGTAGCGCACGCCGGGCCCGTCTCCGCCGATCTCGACGAAGCGGGGGAGCATGGGGGGCACCTTGAGACGCGCGAACTCCTGACGGCCCGTGCGGGCGTTGCGGATGCGGATCGCGAGGTTCAGCGACAGGCCGGAGATGTACGGGAACGGGTGCGCGGGGTCGACGGCCAGCGGCATGAGCACCGGGAAGACGTTGCGCTGGAAGTACTCGGTGAGCCGCTCGGCGGTGGGCTCGTCGAGCGAGTCCCACGTGACGACCTCGATACCGGCGTCGGCGAGAGCGGGGCGCACCTTCTCGGTCCAGGCGGCGGCGTGGCGGAGCTGCAGGCGGTGCGCCTCGGCCGAGATGTCGGCGAGCACGTCGAGCGGGGCGCGACCGACGTTGGTCGGGACGGCCAGGCCCGTGACGATACGGCGCTTGAGGCCGGCGACGCGCACCATGAAGAACTCGTCGAGGTTGCTGGCGAAGATCGCGAGGAAGTTCGCGCGCTCGAGCACGGGGACCGTGGGGTCTTCGGCGAGTTCGAGCACGCGCTGATTGAACGACAGCCAGCTGATCTCGCGGTCGAGGTAGCGGTGGTCGGGAAGCTGGTCGTCTTCGGCCTCTACGGCCTCGTCGAAGTCGTCGTCGTCGGCGTCGCCGAGACCGGCATCCAGCGAGTCGTGTTCCATCATCCCCACATCATTGCAGGGGTCGGTGACACGTGAGTGAACACGCGGTGCGTGTGGCTTTATGCGGAGGGGGATGCCGCGGCGGGGGCGTCGTCTTCGTAGACGTTGAACCGGTAGCCGACGTTGCGCACCGTGCCGATGAGCTGCTCGAGATCGCCGAGCTTCGCGCGCAGGCGTCGCACGTGCACGTCGACCGTGCGCGTGCCGCCGAAGTAGTCGTAGCCCCAGACCTCGCTCAGCAGCTGCTCGCGCGTGAAGACGCGCGAGGGGTGCGTGGCGAAGAAGTGCAGGAGCTGGAACTCCTTGTAGGTGAGGTCGAGGGGCTTGCCGTGCACCTTCGCCGAGTAGGACGACTCATCGATCGTGATGCCCGAGGTCTGAATGCGCGTGGAGACCTGATCGGCGGCGCGACGGCCCATCGCGAGTCGGATGCGCGCGTCGATCTCGGCGGGACCCGCGCCGACCAGGACGACGTCGTCGATGCCCCAGTCGGTGGAGACCGCGGTGAGTCCGCCCTCGGTGACGATCAGCACGAGCGGCGCCTCGACGCCGGTGGTCGTCAGGATCTTGCTGAGCGACTTCGCGCCGACCAGGTCGAAGCGCGCGTCGACGAAGATGACGTCGGCGCTGGGGGCGTTCACCAGCTGCGCGGCCTCGGCGGGGATCTGTCGGACGCGGTGGCTCAGCAGTTCGAGCGCAGGCAGGGCCGCGCCGCCGCCCGGGGCGGAGCTGAGTACCAGAAGCTGTGCCAAGAGGACCTCCCGTGCGGCGTGCCGCGCACCCGATCATCTTAGGGTGACGGGCGCAGCCCCTCGACACCGGCGCTGCGCGTGCGCGTCGGGGGCGTCGTGGGTGATGATGGGGGCATGTCCACGCCCGACCTCGCGCCGCGCCGCACCTTCGGCGGCGTCGTCGCCGTGTGGGTGCTCGCCGCGGTCGCGGGTGTGCTCATCGGTTTGTTCGCCCCCGAGCCCTGGCGCGCGCAGTGGATCACCGTGGCCCTGGGCGGCTGCATCATCGTGGCCTTCGCCGTGCAGCTCTGGTACGGCCGATCGCAGGCCTTCATCCAGCGCATGGCGCTGAGCAGCGTCGGCGCCATGGTGGTGCTCGGCATCATCACTGCGGGGTTCGGTCTCGCCGCGGTGGTGTCGGGCTAGGATCGAGCTATGGACCTTTTCGCGCTCGAAGCGTTCTTCGTGGGACTTCTCGGCCTCGCCTCGCTGGCGATCGCCTTCGTGTCCGGGACGGTCATCTGGAACCTCTACCGCGGCCAGCGCTGAGCGCGTCGTGATCGAGATCCCGACCGATCTTCCGGCCGACCTCGTTCCGCTCTCGTGGTTGGTCGGCGTCTGGGAGGGTACCGGCGTCATCGACTACGAGGTCGACGGCCGATCCTTCTCGGGTGAGTTCGCCCACCGGGTGAGCTTCAGCCACGATGGCGGTGCGTTCCTGAACTACTCCGCCGACGCGTGGCTCCTCGAGGGAGAAGAGCGACGACCGCTCGTCTCCGAGATCGGCTACTGGCGCCTCGCACGGCCGGTCGGCGACGCCGATGCCGGTCCGGGACTGCTCCCGGCGACCGCGGCCCCGGTGACCCGGACGGCCGACGACGTCGAAGCGCTCCGCAACGCCGACGGCGGCTTCGACATCGAGGTGAGCCTGGCGCACGCAGACGGCATCCTGGAGCTTTACGTCGGGCAGGTGAAGGGCCCGCGCATCGATCTGGCGACGGATGCGGTCGTCCGCACGGCCGGAGCGAAGACCTACACCGCGGCCACCCGCCTCTACGGTCTCGTCGACAACCACCTGCTGTGGGCCTGGGACATCGCCGCCCTCGGCCGCGAGCTCGGCTCGCACGCCTCGGCTCGACTGGCTCGGGCGGAGTGAGCATGACCTCGTTCTCGGACGTCCCCGGTGCGGTCGTGGACGACCGGGGCCTCCGCCACGTCGGTGCTCCCGTCGCGGAGCAGCGCCGCTTGGCATCCGGATCCGCCCTCGCCCCGCTCGGTGACCGCCGTATCATCACGGTCTCGGGCGAGGATCGCCGTAGCTGGCTCGATTCCCTGTCGTCGCAGGCGCTCACGCACCTGGCGCCCGGGGTCTCGACCGAGTTCCTCATCCTCGACCCGCAGGGGCGTGTCGAGCACGCCGCCTCGGTGGTCGACGACGGCGAGATCACGTGGCTCCTCGTCGACGCCTCCGACGCCGAGGCCCTCGCGACCTGGCTCACGCGCATGCGGTTCCGCCTGCGCGTCGTGGTGACGGATCGTTCGGACGAGCTGTTCGTCCTCGGTGGCACGCGCGAGGCCGTCAGCGCCCTCACGACCGTCGCACCGGTCTGGGTCGATCCGTGGCCCGACGTCTCTCCCGGCGGCTGGGCGTACGCCCGTGTCGACCCGCACCCGGGTGCCGACCGCGACTGGGCCGAAGCGATCGTGGATGCCGCGGAGTACGAGCGCGTGATCGCGTCCGCCGCGGCGGGGCAGACGGCTCTGGCCGGTCTCGACGCCGTCGAGGCGCTGCGCGTGGCCGCGTGGCGTCCCCGGGTGTCCGTCGACGCCGACGAGCGGCTCCTCCCGCACGAGATGGACTGGCTCCGCACGGCGGTGCACCTGTCGAAGGGCTGCTACCGCGGCCAGGAGACGGTCGCCAAGGTGCACAACCTCGGTCACCCGCCGCGTCGCGTCGTGGCGTTGCAGCTCGACGGCAGCGACAACGTCCTCCCCTCTCGCGGAGACGTCGTCCGCGCGGGCGACACCGTGATCGGCGCCATCACCTCGGTCGCCGTGCACCACGAGGAGGGCCCCATCGCCCTCGCCCTTGTCAAGCGCACCGCCCCCGAGGGTGAGCCCCTCATCGTCGACACCGCTGACGGCCCGCTCGCCGCCGCAGCCGAGACGGTCGTGCCGGCCGACGCCGGGGCCACCGCCTCGGTTCCCCGCTTGCCGCGCCTCGGGCGCCGCCGCGCCGCGGAATGAGCACCGACGACTCCTCGACGACCGTCGGGGTCGTCGTCGCCCGTTCGCGCTGGCGCACGACGCTGGGTCGTCGCTTCGTCCGCGTCCGCGAGTCGCTCCCCGCGATCGCCCAGATCGTCGTCGCCGCCACGGCCGCCTTCGCGTTCGCCCACGTCGTCCTCGGGCATCCGGTGCCGCTGCTGGCGGCGACCGTGACGGTGTCGAGCCTGGGCCTCGTTCGCGACGCACGTCCGTGGCGGGTGGCCGAGACGGTCATGGGCATGCTGGTCGGCATCCTGATCGCCGAGGTCGTGCTGATCGTGGCGGGCGCGGGATGGTGGCAGATCGCCCTCGCGATGACGGTCACGCTCGTGGTCGCGCGCTTCCTCTCGCCGCAGCCGGGGTTCGCGCTCGCCGCGGTGGTGCAGTCGCTCATCGCCCTCGTCCTGGTCTCGGGCGTCCCGTTCCTCCGCCTGGTCGACGGCGCGGTCGGGGGTGTCGCGGCGCTGATCGTGACCGCGCTCATCCCGCGCACTCTGCGTCGCACCGAGCTGCGCGACGCCGACGAGCTGTTCGACGCGATGGACGCGGCCATGGACACGATCGTTCGGGCCCTGCGCAAGGGCGACCGGGCTCGGGCGGAGCGCGGTCTCGAGCGTGCCCGTTCGCTGCAGACCTACGTCGACGCGTGGAGCGGGTCGCTCGAATCCGGTCGCGAGGTCGCCCGCATCTCGCCGTTCCTGCGCCGCCAGCGGACCGAACTCGACCGCCATGAGCGAGTACGCGGGGCGCTGGATCTCACGACGCGGAATCTGCGCGTCGTCGCTCGGCGTGCGGCGTACCTCTGCGCCGACGGCGAGAGCCGGCCCGTTCCCGCCGACCTTCTGGCCGAGCTGGCCCGAGGGGCGGGGCTCGTGCGCGACGGCCTCGACGACATCTCGCTCGAGCCCGTCGCCCGCGAGGCGATCGGGGCGGTCGCTCGGCGGCTCGATCCGGCGGCCCTCCTTCCGGACGGACGCGTCGGCGAGCTCAACCTGATCGCGGCCCTGCGTCCGCTCGCCGTCGATCTGCTCGTCGCCGCCGGGATGCCCTCGGCCGACGCGCGCGAGTTGCTGCCGCGCGTCTGAGGCTCAGCGCGGAGCGACGGCCTCCCACGCCACGCCCACCTCGCCGAGTCTCCACCGCTCGCGGCGCAGCAGGGGCCACCCCGCGTCCGCCACGGCCCGCATCGCCGTGCGCCAGCGGTGGACCGGCCCGAACGGGGCGACCACCGCAGCGCGGGTCCACTCCCGATCGAGGGATGCCACGAACTCGTGCACGCGCTCGCCCTCGACGTTGCGGTGGATCAGGGCCTTCGGCAGACGTTCGGCGGCGATCGCGGGGGAGTCGAGCTCGGCGAGACGCAGCGAGAGGGTGAGGCTGCGGGGAACGGCATCCGCCCCCACCTCGGCCCAGGTCGCGATGCGACCGATCTCATCGCAGGTGCCCTCGACCAGGATGCCGTCCGGCTGCAGCCGCGCGCACATGCGGCCCCAGGCGTCGGCGACGTCGCCCTCGTCGTACTGCCGCAGGACGTTCATGGCGCGGATGACCGCGGGTCGTCGCGACCGCGGCACGGGAACCTCGAAGCCTCCGCGAGCGAAGGACACCCCCTCGATGCCCGCGGACTGCTCGCGCGCCCGGGCGACGCGGTCGGGGTCGATCTCGAGACCGAGGACCTCGGCATCCGGTCTCTGACTGCGCAGTCGGGCGAGGAGCTCGAGGGGCGTCACGGCACTGGCGCCGAAGCCGAGATCGACGACGAGGGGGTCGTCGGCGCGGCGGAGGACGGGGTGACGGGCGATCCAGCGATCGATCCGGCGGAGGCGGTTGACCCCGGTCGTGCCGCGCGTGGGCCGGCCGACGGGGGAGGGGGTCACCCGAACATTTTGCCAGGCCTCGCGGCCCCGGTCCGCGGCGCTCGTCTCGATAGCATGGAGTCATGCCTCACACGCTGATCCTCCTCCGCCACGGGCAGAGCGAGTGGAACAAGACCAACCAGTTCACCGGCTGGGTCGACGTGCGACTCACCGATCAGGGCAAGGCCGAGGCGAAGCGCGGCGGCGAGCTGCTCGCCGAGTCCGGTGTCCTGCCCGACGTGCTGCACACCTCGGTGCTGAGCCGCGCGATCCAGACGGCCAACCTCGCCCTCGACGCCGCCGACCGCCTCTGGATCCCGGTCAAGCGGTCGTGGCGCCTCAACGAGCGTCACTACGGCGCCCTGCAGGGCAAGGACAAGGCGCAGACCCTCGAGGAGTTCGGCAACGAGCAGTTCATGCTCTGGCGCCGCTCGTTCGACGTTCCGCCGCCGGCGCTGCCCGCCGACGACCAGTACAGCCAGGTGGGCGACCCCCGCTACGACGGGATCGACGGCGAGGTGCCCGACACCGAGTCGCTGAAGATCGTCATCGACCGCATGCTGCCGTACTGGCACAGCGACATCGTGCCCGATCTGCAAGCCGGCAAGACCGTGCTCGTCACCGCGCACGGCAACTCGCTGCGCGGGCTGGTCAAGCACCTCGAGGGCATCAGCGACGCCGACATCGCCGAGCTGAACATCCCCACCGGCATCCCGCTGGTGTACCGCCTCGACGACGACATGAAGCCGCTCGGCCCGGGCGAGTACCTCGACCCCGAGGCCGCGGCCGCCGGTGCCGCCGCCGTCGCCGCTCAGGGCAACAAGCACTGACGCCGGAACGAGAAGAGGGGGTGGATGCCGATCGGCATCCACCCCCTCTTCTGTTGTTCTGCGCTCAGACGACCGGGCTCGGCTCGTGAGCGGACTCGTCGTCGGCGCCGGCCCAGTCGCCCGTCGCGAGGTACACGACCTTCTTCGCGACCGAGACGGCGTGGTCGGCGAAACGCTCGTGGTACCGGCTGGCGAGGGTGGCGTCGACCGTGGCGGTTGCCTCGCCCTTCCAGGAGTCGCCGAGCACCTTCTCGAAGACGCTGACGTGCAGCTCGTCGATGTCGTCGTCGGCGTCGCGGATGGCCTCGGCGATGCGGAGGTCCTGCGTGCGCAGCAGCTCGGCGAGCTTGCGCGACACCTCGACATCGAGCTCGCCCATGCGGGTGAAGGTGCTCTTCAGGCCCTTGGGGATGGCCCGCTCGGGGAAGCGCGAGCGCGCCAGCTGGGCGATGTGCTCGGCCATGTCGCCCATGCGCTCGAGCGAGGCGCTCACGCGAAGGGCGGTGACGACGATGCGCAGATCGCGGGCGACGGGCTGCTGGCGGGCGAGGATTTCGATCGCGAGCTCGTCGAGCTCGAAGGCCTTCTCGTCGATGACGGCGTCGGCTTCGATGACCTCTTCGGCGAGGGAGACGTCGCTCGTGCCGAAGGCGCGCGTGGCGCGGTCGATCGCGACGGTCACGAGGTCGGCGATTTCGACCAGTCGGCTCTGAACGTCCTCGAGGGACTGGTGGAATACTTCGCGCATGGCGGGTACCTTCCTCGTCGGCGGCACGGCACATAGGTGTCCCGCAACCCTCGGGGATTCTTCCCAGCGAAGGTTAACGAGTGGTGCTGTGACAGTGAATAGTAGCCTCTGCCGCGGCCTGCACGGGGGTGAACGGCCGGTGACGCCCGGGAGGCGGCTCTACGCTGGGGGCATGGAACAACCGCAGCTCGTGCTGCTCGCGCTCCTCGCAGGACTCCTGGTCGGGGCCGCGGTGGTCGGCCTCGTGGTCGCAGCCCTCCGCGCTCGCGACCGTTCCCTCGCACAGACCTCCTCGGAGGTGCCCGAGGGCGTGGAGGCCATGCTGGGGGCGATGGACGACCCCGCATTCGTCTGCGACACCTCATCGACCGTGCTGGCGCTCTCGCCGGCCGCCGAGGTGTTCGGCGTCCACGCCGGAGAGGTGATCGCCAGCGAGGAGCTCAAGCGCGTGTCCCGGGTGGCGCGCGACACCGGCTCGGGCATCGCCGAGAACCTGCGCCTGCGCCGCGGCGCCGCTCCCGCCGAACCGCGCCTCGTGGCCGTGCGGGCCACGCCCATCTCGGCCCGCCTCACCCTTCTCGTCCTGCGCGACATCACCGAGCACGAGCGCGTCGAAGAGATGCGGCGCGACTTCGTGGCCAACACGAGCCACGAACTGAAGACCCCCGTCGGCGCGGTGAGCCTTCTCGCCGAGGCGATCGAGTCCGCCGCTGACGACCCCGCCCAGGTGCGGCACTTCTCGTCGCGCCTGCAGGCGGAGGTCACCCGACTGGCTGCGCTCGTCAACCGCATCCTCAGCCTCTCGCGCCTGCAGGCCTCCGACGAGCTGCGCGACGTGCGCGACGTCTCGATCGACGAGGTGGTCACGGCCGCGGTCGAGGGGTACGCGATCCAGGCGGATGCCGCCCAGGTCACGGTGGTCCGCGGGGGGACGAAGGGCCTGTGGGTGCGCGGGGAGCCGCAGATCCTCACCGAGGCCGTCGGCAACCTGGTGGCCAACGCCATTGCCTACTCGCCCGAGGGATCGAAGGTCGGTGTGGGCATCAAGCTCGACGACACGGTCGTCGAGATCGCCGTCACCGACCGCGGGATCGGCATCCCCGAGAGCGACCAGCACCGCGTCTTCGAGCGCTTCTACCGCGCCGACCAGGCGCGCTCGCGCCGGACCGGTGGAACGGGACTCGGCCTGTCGATCGTGAAGCACGCCGTCCAGCGCCACGGGGGAGAGGTGCGGCTGTGGTCTCGGCCCGACCGCGGCTCGACCTTCACCATCCGCCTTCCGATGTCGGAAGCTCCCGACCTCGAGAGCGTCCGCCCCAAACCCCGTCGCAAGGGCCGCAAGGGCTCCGCGACGACCCCCGTACCCGCGAAGGGAGACACCGCATGACCCGCGTTCTGATCGTCGAGGACGAACCCGATCTGGCCGACCCGCTGGCCTACCTGCTGCGCCGGGAGGGGTATGAAGTCGAGATCGCCGAGGACGGTGCCCTCGCACTGGTCGCCTTCCGCGAGCGCGGAGCCGACATCCTCCTGCTGGATCTCATGCTCCCCGGGATGCCGGGGACCGAGGTGTGCCGTCAGGTGCGTCTGACCTCGCAGGTGCCGATCATCATGCTCACGGCGAAGGATTCCGAGGTCGATATCGTCGTCGGTCTCGAACTCGGCGCCGACGACTACGTCACCAAGCCCTACTCGACCCGCGAACTCCTCGCGCGGATGCGCGCTGTGCTGCGCCGCCGCACTCCCGAGGAGGCCGACCTCGACGACCGCGTCCTGTCGGGCGGGCGGGTCGTGCTGGACATCGATCGCCACACTGTCGCCGTGGACGGAGGCGAGATCAACATCCCCCTCAAGGAGTTCGAGCTGCTCGAGGTGCTCATGCGCAACGCCGGTCGCGTGCTCACGCGCGGCCAGCTCATCGACCGCGTGTGGGGGACCGACTACTTCGGCGACACCAAGACCCTCGACGTGCACATCAAGCGCATCCGCTCGCGCATCGAGCAGAACCCGAGCGAGCCGAGCATGCTCGTGACCGTGCGCGGTCTGGGGTACCGCTTCGAGGCCTGACCCCGCGGGAACGACGAAGGCGCCGACGGAGACCGTCGGCGCCTTCGCCGTTCGTTCAGGATGCGGGAGTCGCGCTGGGAGTCGGGGTCGGCGTGGCCGAGGGCGTCGCCGGGATCGAGAACGTGGCCTCGGGGGTCGGCGCCAGGGGAGCGAGGTACTCGAGTGCACCGTCGAGCACGGGGACCTGGATGAGTGCGCCCTGTCCGTCGCCGGACTGGAAGTACACGGGCACGGTCGAACCGGGCACGGCGTCGATGTCGTCGAGGCGCAGCGGCTCGACGTCGTCGGCCAGGTCGCCGAGGCTGAGGGTCCGGTTGGCGGGGACGTTCACCGACGAGCGGACAGCGGTCGAACCTTCGCCGACCTCGAGGCGCAGCGTGAGCGGCTCGGTGGTGTCGTTGACGATGGCCGCGACGAAGTTGCCGGTGGTGCCGTCGTCGTTGGCGACGATCAGCGCGTTGCGCACGTGCAGCGGGCCGGAGTCGGCCGGCACGTTCACGCCGTCCGACGCGGAGTAATCGATGGTGGTCGCCTGCGGGGCGAGGATGTTGCATCCAGTCGTGCCGAGCACGACAGCGGCACCCACGGCGATGGACGCGATCAGGCGCGTTTTCACGGATCCTCCAAGATCGACAGACGGCATCCAGATCATCCTACGGGGTCCGCGGTGTCGAGCCGCCCCCACGCGCGCGAGGAGGGGAAGGCTGCGAGGTGGGCGGAACCTTAGCGCATGCGGGCCTGTGGTATCCTGGATGTTGCCGAAAGGACATAACTCCATGCTTTTTGAGGTTGGCGAGACCGTCGTTTACCCGCACCATGGCGCGGCCACGATCATCGAGGTCAAGGAACGCGTTATCAAGGGTGAGACGAAGAAATACCTGAAGCTCAACGTCACGCAGGGAGACCTCGTCATCGAGGTCCCGGCTGACAACGTCGACCTCGTCGGCGTTCGCGACGTGATCGGCAAAGAGGGTCTCGACCGCGTCTTCGAGGTGCTGCGCGCACCCTTCACCGAGGAGCCGACCAACTGGTCGCGTCGCTACAAGGCGAACCTCGAGAAGCTCGCGTCGGGCGACGTGATCAAGGTGAGCGAGGTCGTCCGCGACCTGTGGCGCCGCGATCAGGACCGCGGTCTGTCCGCCGGCGAGAAGCGCATGCTGGCCAAGGCCCGTCAGATCCTCGTCTCCGAGCTCGCTCTGGCCGAGAAGACCGACGAAGACCGTGCGAGCGTCGTGCTCGACGAGGTCCTCGCGTCCTGACGCCCCGGCGCCGGGACCCCCGCGCTGACGCCCCGTCCCCGCCGTCGAGAACCGATGACGAGGCCGGGGCTTTCGGCGTTCCGCGGCGCATGTCGGGTCGCGCTAGCGTGAACGGGTGACTCTCACCCCCGTTCCCCGTCTCGCGGTCATCGTCGTCGCCGCCGGCTCCGGCACCCGTCTGAAGGGTGGAGCGCCGAAGGCGTTCGTCGGCATCGACGACCGGTCGATCCTGCACCACGCCCTGCGCGGTGTGTTCGCGGCGACGACCGCGCAGGTGGTCGTCGTGGTGCCCCCGGGGTACGAGGGCGAGGCGTTGACCGATGCGCGGGATGCCGCGGGCGATCGTGCCGATCTCGTCACCGTCGTGGTGGGCGGCGCCACCCGTCAGGAATCGGTCGTCGCAGGCCTCGACGCGCTGTGGGCCGACGTCGAGATCGTCCTGGTCCACGACGCGGCGCGCGCGCTGACGCCCGCCGCCGTCTTCGACCGTGTGGTCGCGGCGATCGACGCCGGAGCCGTGGCGGTCATCCCGACGCTCCCCGTGGTGGACACCATCAAGCGGGTCGATGAGGACGGACGCGTGGTCGGACCCGTCGACCGCTCGGAGCTCGCCGCCGCGCAGACCCCTCAGGGCTTCCTGCGGACGGTGCTCCGATCGGCGCTCGCGTCGGTCGATGTCGACCACACCGACGACGCGGCGGCCGTCGCCGCGGCGGGGCATTCCGTGGTCACCGTCGAGGGGGACGCCGTGGCGTTCAAGATCACGACCGGCCCCGACCTCGACCGTGCTCGAGCTCTTCTGCAGGCGAGCCCCGCGGCATCCCTCGTCCAGGCGCCGGTGCACACGGCCCCGCGCGTGGGGATCGGCACCGACGTGCACGGTTTCGGCGGCGAGGGGACGCTCTGGCTCGCGGGCCTCGAATGGCCGGGAGAGCGGGCGCTCTCGGGCCACTCCGACGGTGACGCCGTCGCCCACGCGATCGTCGACGCGCTCTTGGCGGCCGCGGGTCTCGGTGACATCGGCACGCACTTCGGCACGGACCGGCCCGAATTCGCCGGAGCGCACGCCGCCGCCTTCCTCGCGCACACCGTCGGCCTGCTCGGAGCCGCAGGATGGCGCATCGGCAACGTGTCGGTGCAGGTGCAGGCGAACCGCCCGCGCTTCGCGTCGCGTCGCGTCGAGGCCGAGCAGGTGCTGTCGGCCGCCCTCGGCGGTGCGGCGGTATCGGTGAGCGCCACCACGACGGACGGTCTCGGTTTCACGGGGCGCACCGAGGGTGTGGCCGCCTTCGCGACGGCGCTTCTCCTGCCGGCCTAGAGCTCCCGCGTCATGAAGGTCGAGAGCGGGTCGGGCACGTAGGGCGCGAACGCCGGGCATTCGACGAAACCCTCGCTGGCGTAGAGGCGTCGCGCGGGCACGAAGTCGTCGGTGCTCCCGGTCTCGAGCCACAGACTCCGGATGCCGCGCTCCCGCGCATCGTCCATGATGTGCCGCAGGATGGCGCGACCGATCCCCTGGCCGAGGAAGCCCTCCACGACCCGCATCGACTTCAGCTCGGCCCGGCCCCCGTCGAGGTCCTTGCACGCGCCGATACCGGCGAGCTCGTCGTCCACCCACGCCGACCACACCGTGACGCCGTCGGCGGCGAGACGGTCCACGTCGAGCGCGTGCACGCTCTCGACGGGTGTGTTCTCGAGCATGCCGGCGAGGTGCGCGGCGACAAGAGCGCGCGTGGCGTCTCCGGACAGGTCATCGGGGCGGATCATGAGGGGCACTCCCGCACCCTAACCACCCCGTGTTTCACGCTCGGGTCGCGTGGGAAGGCGGCCGGTAGGCTGGGGCGGTGACTGTTCGGCTCTACGACACGAAGGCGCAGGCTCTGCGCGACTTCGTCCCCCTCGACCCCTCGAACGTCACGGTGTACGTCTGCGGGCCGACCGTGCAGTCGGGTCCCCACATCGGTCACGTCCGCGCGGCTCTCGCGTTCGACCTGCTGCGCCGCTGGCTCGCGCACCGCTACGGTCGCGTCACCTTCGTGCGCAACGTCACCGACATCGACGACAAGGTCCTCGCCAACGCGCGGGACACCGAGCCGTGGTGGGCCCTCGCCTACCGCATGGAGCTCGAGTTCTCTCGGGCCTACGAGGCCGTCGGCATCCTTCCCCCGACGTACGAGCCCCGCGCGACCGCTTCGGTGACGCAGATGCAGGAGCTCATCTCGGAGCTCATCGAGCGCGGTCACGCCTACGCCGCTGCCGGAGACGTGTACTTCGACGTGCGATCGTGGCCCGCCTACGGCGAGCTCACGCGGCAGAGCCTGGATGCCATGGAGCCGGCCGCCGACGCCGACCCCCGGGGCAAGAGAGACCCGCGTGACTTCGCCCTGTGGAAGGGCGCGAAGCCCGGGGAGCCCGCTTCGGCGACCTGGGCCTCGCCGTGGGGCGCGGGGCGCCCGGGCTGGCACATCGAGTGCTCGGCGATGTCGCGTCGATACCTGGGGCCGGAGTTCGACATCCACGGTGGCGGCCTCGACCTGCGCTTCCCCCACCACGAGAACGAGATCGCCCAGTCGACCGCCGCCGGGGACCCGTTCGCCCGGTACTGGGTGCACAACGGGCTCGTCACCGTCGACGGGCAGAAGATGTCGAAGTCGCTGGGCAACTTCACCCTCGCCTCCGACGTGCTCGACGCCCACGAACCGCTCGTGGTGCGCTACGCCCTCGCTGCGGCCCATTACCGCTCGAATCTCGACCTCACCGAAGCCTCATGGGCCGAGGCCGAGGCGGCTCTCGGTCGCATCCGGACCTTCCTCGACCGAGCCGCTCGCCTCGTGAAGCCGGGATGGTCCGAGGCGAAGGAGGAGCTCCCGACGGAGTTCGTCGAAGCGATGGACGACGACCTCTCGGTGCCGCGGGCGCTGGCGGCGATCCACACGAGCATCCGCTCGGGAAATGCGCTGCTCGACGCCGGCAAGTACGATGAAGCGAAGCAGGACGTCTCGGACGTCTCGCAGATGACGCTCGTCCTGGGTCTCAACCCTCACTCTTCTCAGTGGGGTAGCACCGGCGGGGGAGCGGAGACCGCCGCTCTGGACGCCCTCGTCCAGACGATGATCACGCAGCGTGCGCAGGCACGCGCGGACAAGGATTGGGCGGCCGCGGATCGCATTCGAGACGCGATCGCCGCCGCAGGAATCACGCTGGAGGACACTCCGGCCGGAACGCATTGGAGTATCGATGGCTAAGCCTGGACGCCCGGGAGCACGCAACCCCGGCAAGAAGAAGGGCCCCCTGAAGGGGACCGGCGGCCACGTCCGCAAGGGACTCGAGGGTCGCGGACCGACCCCCAAGGCCGAGGACCGCGCCTGGCACCCCGCGGGCAAGCGCAAGGCCGCCCAGGAGCGCTACGCCGCCGCCGGCGGCAAGGCGAAGCCGGGCGTGCGCGCCGTCGGCAGCAACCCGAACCGCAAGAGCCCCAAGGCGGCCGACGACACCGAGACGGTCACCGGTCGCAACTCGGTGCTCGAAGCGCTCCGCGCGAAGATCCCCGCCACGGCGATGTACGTCGCCCAGCGCATCGAGATGGACGACCGCGTCAAAGAGATGCTGTCGATGGCGACCAACCGCGGCATCCCCGTGCTCGAGGTCACCCGCCCCGAGCTGGACCGCATGGCCGGCTTCGACGGCGTGCACCAGGGCGTCGCCCTCAAGGTGCCCCCGTACGCCTACGCCCACCCGCAGGACCTGCTCGAGCAGATCATCGACAAGGGCCAGGTGCCCCTGCTCGTCGCGCTCGACGGCGTCACCGACCCCCGCAACCTCGGCGCGATCATCCGCTCGACGGGCGCGTTCGGCGGTCAGGGGCTGATCATCCCGCAGCGTCGCTCGGCGAGCGTCAACTCCGCCGCGTGGAAGACCAGCGCCGGGGCCGCCGCCCGCATCCCCGTCGCCCTGGCGGCCAACCTCACGGCCACGCTGAAGGAGTTCAAGAAGCAGGGAGTCTTCGTGCTCGGCCTCGACGGCGACGGCGACGTCTCGCTGCCCGCCCTCGAACTCGCGGATCGTCCCGTCGTGATCGTCGTCGGCTCGGAGGGCAAGGGCCTGTCGCGCCTGGTCACCGAGACCTGCGACCAGGTCGTGTCGATCCCGATCTCGGCCGTGACCGAGTCGCTCAACGCCGGCATCGCGGCATCCGTCGCCCTCTACCAGGTGTCGACGCTGCGCGCGGCTCGGTGAGCTCCACGATCCTGCTCTGAAAGCCCGACGAAAACGCCGGGTCGCATTGCCCGGGCGCCCCGATCACGGCACGCTGGATGAGGACGTGGTTCCGTCCAGTAGACTGACGAAAGGAACGCCCATGCCCCGCATCGCCGTCATCGGAGGCACCGGCTACGCCGGCAGCCACATCGTGACCGAAGCCGTGCGCCGCGGCCACACCGTGGTCTCGGTCGCCCGCTCGGTTCCGGCCGAGCGCATCGAGGGAGCGACCTACGTCGAAGGCACCGTGCTCGACGTCCCCGGGCTCGTCGCCGAGCTCGACGGGGTCGACGTGGTCGTGTCGGCCGTGGCCCCGCGCGGCGACATGGAGGGCAAGCTGCGCCCCGCGATCGCCGAGCTCGTGGCCGCGCTCCCCGACGGCGTCCGCATCGGCGTCGTGGGTGGCGCGGGTGGATCGCTGGTCGCCGAGGGCGGCCCGCGCCTGGTCGACACCGCCGAGTTCACCGAGGAGTTCAAGCCCGAGGCCCTCGAGGCGTACGGCATCCTCGAGGACCTCCAAGCCGACGACACCGGTCGCGACTGGTTCTACCTCCACCCCGCCGGCGGCTTCGGCGCGTGGGCGCCGGGAGAGCGCACCGGGTCGTACCGCGACGGCGGCGACGTGCTCGTCGTCGACGACGAGGGCAACTCGTTCATCGGCGGTGCCGACTTCGCGATCGCGGTCCTCGACGAGATCGAGAACCCGAAGCACACGCGCGAGCGCTTCACCGTGGGGTACTGAGCCCGCGAGACACCGAGGCCGTGGCATCCGGGATTGAATCCGGATGCCACGGCCTTCGTCGTTCCGGGCGCGCGGTGCCCGGCCCGAGGAGCGGTCAGACCAGGTCGCGCCAGTCCACCGCGTCGGTGTCGGTCGTGGGGACCTCACCGGTTTCGGGAGCGTCGGCGTCGGAGACCGTCGGCAGCGACATCGTGTCGGTGGGCGGGCCCATCACGGTGGCCTCGTCGCGACGGTGACGCAGGACGTCGTCGATGTACGAGCTCACGACCTCGGCCAGGGGCACCGAACGACCGCGCGCCTGCGACATGTACCAGCGGTGCTCGAGCACCTGGTGGAACACCTCGGCGGGCTCGAGCTTGGCGCGCAGGTCCCACGGGATCGCCATGACGATCGGCTCGAACACGCGGGTGAGCCACTCGTGCGCGACCATCTCCTCATCGGCGCCGAGGCGTGACACGCGGGCCCGGAACTCGTCCAGGTCGTTGAGCAGTCGACGGGCCTGGTTCTCTTCGACATCGAGGCCGGTCAGACGGAGCAGGCGGCGCTGGTGGTGTCCGGCATCCACCACCTTGGGTTGGATCGACACCTTCGTGCCGTCGCTGGCCGCGCGGATCGACATCTCGCCGATGTCGAAGCCGAGGGCGTTCAACCGATGCACGCGCTCGGTGATGCGCCACGACTCGTCGACGGCGAAGGACTCCTTGTCGGTGAGAGCCCCCCACAGCGAGTGATACGACGAGACGAGACCGTCGGCGATGGCCACGGCATCCACTCCGCCCTCGAGGCGGCCCCCGGCTTCGAGATCCATGATCTCGCCGGCGATGTTGATGCGGGCGATGTCGAGATCGTGCGCACGCTGACCCGGCGTCAGGCGGTTGCCGTGCAGCTCACCCGTCTCGGCGTCGACCAGGTACGCGGCGAACGCGCCGGCGTCGCGGCGGAAAAGGGTGTTCGACAGCGAGACGTCGCCCCAGTAGAAGCCCACGTTGTGCAGACGCACCAGCAGCACGGCCAGGGCGTCGACGAGGCGCGTCGCGGTGTGCGGGCGGAGCACCTGCGTGAACAGGGCACGGTAGGGGAGCGAGAAGCGCAGGTGCGCCGTCACGAGCGCGGCGGGGAGCGGGCGACCCGAGGCGTCGGTGCGACCGGCGATCACCGCGACGCGGTCGACGCAGGGGGCGTCGAGACGGTCGAGGTTGCCGAGCATGTCGTACTCGCGCCGTGCCATCTCTTCGGTCGTCTCCTTGATGGCGACGACCCGACCCGACAGGTTGGCGAAGCGCACGAGGTGCCGCGAGATGCCCTTCGGAAGCGCCACGATGTGGCTGCTGGGCCAGTCGGCGAGGCCGGTCGACCAGGGCAGCTGCAGGAGGCCCGGGTCGACGGTGCTGGCCGTGATGCTGAGGGATTCGGACACGGGTACCTCCGGGGGAAACGGTGCGGCGCGCCCCCGACCCGACGGATCGGGATCGAGGACGCGCCGCGTCGAAGCGTGGGTCAGGCCGAAGCGATGGCCCGGTCGGTCAGGCGCTCGCCCGTCTCGACGTCGAAGACGTGCACGTGGCCGGGGACCGGCGCCAGCACGACCGTCTCGCCCGCGTTGGGGTGACGGCGGCCGTCGACGCGCGCGACCAGGTCGGTGCGCTTGCCGTTGATGTCGGTGTGACCGTAGAGGTAGCCGTCGGCGCCGAGCTCCTCGACGAGGTCGACGACGACCGAGAGGCCGCGGCCGTCGGCGGGGGCGACCTGGATGTCCTCGGGACGCACGCCGATGGTGACCTCGGAGCCGTTGGCCTTGCCGATGGTGTCGGCTTCGACGGGCACGACCAGGTTGCCGAACTGCACGCCACCCTCGGCCAGGTCGGCGGTGAAGAGGTTCATCGCGGGCGAGCCGATGAAGCCGGCCACGAAGACGTTCTTCGGCGTCTCGTACAGGTCGCGCGGGGTGCCGACCTGCTGGAGCAGGCCGTCCTTCAGCACGGCGATGCGGTCGCCCATGGTGAGCGCCTCGGTCTGGTCGTGGGTGACGTAGACCGTGGTGACGCCGAGGCGACGCTGCAGCGACGCGATCTGGGTGCGGGTCTGCACGCGGAGCTTGGCGTCGAGGTTCGACAGCGGCTCGTCCATGAGGAAGACCTGGGGCTGACGCACGATGGCGCGACCCATGGCGACGCGCTGACGCTGACCACCCGAGAGGGCCTTGGGCTTGCGGGTCAGGTACTGCTCGAGGTCGAGCAGCTTGGCGGCCTCGAGCACGCGAGCTGCGCGCTCTTCTTTGCCGACACCGGCGATCTTGAGCGCGAAGCCCATGTTCTCGGCGACGGTCATGTGCGGGTACAGCGCGTAGTTCTGGAACACCATCGCGATGTCGCGGTCCTTCGGCGGGACGTCGGTGACGTCGCGGTCGCCGATGAGGATACGGCCCGAGTTGACCTCTTCGAGGCCGGCGAGCATGCGCAGCGACGTGGACTTTCCGCAGCCCGAGGGGCCGACGAGAACGAGGAACTCGCCGTCTGCGACGTCGAGGTTCAGCTTGTCCACCGCGGGGCGGGTTCCGCCCGGGTACAGACGGGTTGCGTTGTCGAAGGTGACGGACGCCATGTTTTCTTCTCCTTCACCGGCAGGTACGTGCCGGACGATCCGTAGTGAATGGAATGAACGGGGGCGACCCCGTGCGCCCGACGTTGGACGCAGGGTCAGTATCGCACGTGTCTGGTCATTTCTCAGCCAGCCTGGCTACCATCGATGCTCGGTCGCCCCACCCGCGCGGCCCCCCCTGATTTCATGCGGCATCGTCCGTGCCCGGAAGGTTTCATGTCCAACGACCAGTCACCGAATGTGCCAGCAGAACGCGACCGCCGCGAGGCGGTGCGCGAGAAGGCGCAGCAGGTCAAGGCGAAGCAGACGCGGTGGCGTATCGTGCGCCGCTCGCTGCTGGGCGTGGGCGCCGTCGCCGTGATCGCGGTCGCCGCGGTGGGAGTCTCGTTCGCCCTGAACTCCCGCGAGGCCCGCTCGCAGGCTCTCCCCGACGCGGCGACCGACGACGGCTTCGTGATCACCAACGCCTCGCAGGTGGCCGACCCCCTTGCCGACCAGACCGTCGACGGCAGCGCCGCCACGACGTCGGCCCAGGCCACTCCTCCCGGAGACGCGCCCGCGCCCACCGCCGAGGCGACGCCGGAGCCCACGGGCACGGCCGCTCCCGTCGACATCCGCGTGTACGTCGACTACATGTCGGCCGAGGCCCGCGAGTTCCAGTCCGCGAACGCCAGCCAACTGTCGAAGTGGGTCGGAGACAAGGCCGCGACCCTCACCTATTACCCCGTGGCGATGTTGACGTCCAAGTCCAACGGCACGAAGTACAGCCTGCGTGCGGCCGGTGCTGCCGCCTGCGTCGCGACCCACTCGTCCGACCGGTTCTTCGCGTTCAACCACGAGCTGCTCACCAACCAGCCCGCTGTCGATTCCGACGGCTACAGCGACCAGCAGCTCGCCGACATGGCGCAGGGCGCGGGCGTGAGCGACATCGGAACCGTGCGCGACTGCATCGAAGACGAGACGTACACGGCCTGGGCGAAGGCGGCGACCGATCGCGCCATCAAGGGGCTGCCCGGCACGAAGGGGCAGGCGCTGACGGCGACCCCGACCGTGCTCGTCAACGGCACCGAGTACGTCGGGAACATGGATGACGCGAAGGAGTTCGCCCAGTTCGTGCTCACGGTCGACAGCAACGCGTACTACTCGACCGCCACCCCGACGCCGTCGACCACCCCGTCGACGACGCCCGCGGGCTGATTCGATCCCTCGAAGAGGCCCGTGGTGTGCGATTCTGGTCATATGAACGAGAAGCTTGAGGACTCCCCGCCGCGGCGGTCCCTGGCGCAGCTGAAGATCTGGGTGCAGGAGTTCCGTGAGCAGGGGCACCTGTTCGCCGGCCAGCTGAAGGTCGTCGAGCAAGAGGACGCCGACAGCCAAGACACCGGTCTCGTGGTGATGAACCTGATGAACGCGCGCGCGTCGATCTACATGCAGCCCAAGGGCTACGACCAGCCGCTGTGGGAGGCGACGTTGACGTCGCGTCCCGAAGACCTGACCCTCACCCCGCACGAGATGGCGAGCCTGGCCGCCGAACTCGTCGTCGCGGGCAACCTCTGCTCGTTCCTGCAGTGGAAGTCCCTCGAGTGGGACCGCGAGAGCGGAACCCACGACGTTTGATGCGTCGAGAGCGGCCCGCCCGCCGCTCTAGACTCGTCCATCGAGACGTTCCCCGTCTCACGCCGGCTTGGCGCAATTGGTAGCGCACCGTACTTGTAATACGGGGGTTGCAGGTTCAAGTCCTGTAGCCGGCACCCCATCCATCCCCTGCGCGGGATCGCTCAGATGACGTCGAAGGGCGTGTCGTCGTCGTCGTAGTTGATCGACGGCGGCGCCCAGGCGGCCTGTTGCGCATCCGCCGTGTCCTCCTGCAGATGAACCGTCACGACGGAGATGGTGACCGAGGTGGCGGGGGTGACGAGAATGCTCAGCTTGCTGCCGTCGTCGGTGGTCACCGTCAGGAAGCCTCCACCGGCGTGCACGGCGGCGAGGACCTGACGGCGCAGGTCGTCCGCGTGCTCGAGGGGCGCGAGCGCGTGCGAGACGCCGTCGACGGCGATCCGCAATCGTTCGATGCTCTGTCCCATGACACGCACGGTAGGCGTGTTCCATCGATGCCGGACGGGGGTTGCCGGAACGGGGGAGCGCGAGGCACACTGCGGGGCGTCAACCCCCGACGGAGTTTCGTCATAACGAACGCCGGAAACGTAAGCTCGGCCCGTGACCGACGCCGACATCGAAGACTCCCCGCCGCGGCGCTCGCGCGAGCAACTGCAGGTTTGGGTGGACGAGTTCGAAGAGAACGAGCACTGCATCGCGGGCAGCATCTCGGTGGCGCCCCAGGAGGACGACGGGGGAGAGGACACCGGGCTGGTGATCCTGCGCCTTCGGTACGCATCGTCCTCGGTCTACATGAAGCCGCGCGGCTGGGACGACCCGCTGTGGGAGATGACGATCACCCCGCAGCCTCGGGAACTCGGGTTGTCCGTGCACGAGATCGCCAGTCTCGCCGCCGAACTCGTCGTGGCGAGCAACCTCTGCACGTTTCTCCAGTGGAAGTCGCTCGAGTGGGACCGCGAGAGCGGCCAGCGAGGATCCTCCGCAGGCGCGGCGCCCTCGAGCCCCCGCTGACTCAGCCTCCGTGCGCGGCGGTCCACTCGCGGAACGGCGAGGTCGAATCGTCGACCGGGATCTGCTCCGAGGGCGGGGCGCGTTCCTCGCCTCGACGATGATCTCGCCGTCTTTCACGATGAGGCAGGCGAAGGGCTTTCCCCCGTTCCGGACGATCTCCCTGGCGCGGGAGATGGTCAGGGCGGAGAGCTCGGCGTCGTTCATGGCCTCACCGTAGGCGTTCAGCCCGAAGCGGATCGGCCCTTGCCCTTCCCACGGTCGGCGTGCCAGGCGTTCACGACAAGGCCCGCGCCAGAGCGACGAGGAACACCGCCGCCGCGACGATCATGGCCAGGCCCGCCAGCAGAGCCCCGGCGATGGCGAGGGCGCGAAGGGGCCCCCTGCGGCGGCTTCCGTCCAGGGCGAACAGGAGGGTGCAGACCGAGACCACCAGGACGAGAAGATCGCCGATCAGCCCGGGCGGCGCCCAGACCGAGGTCGCTATCGCAACGACCCCCGCGCCCAGCGCGGCGAGGTGCCACGCGTGGTTGCGTGCGGGACGGGAGTCCTCGGGCACGACTCAGCGCATCCGCACGCGCAGCCACCGCACACCGTGAGGCGCGAGGGTGATTCCGGCACCCAGCCACACGGGCTGCGACGACACCAGGTCGAGCGCCTCCGGGACCAGTCCCGACAGGGTCAGGGCGTCGACCTCGACCGCCGAGTCGGCGACGTTCGCCAGCACCAGGACCGAGAATTCGCGACCCGGGCGGAGGAAGGAGACGACGGATGCCACGTTCGCACCGAACGCGATAAGTTCGTTGCCCGCGAATTCCGGCGTCGACCGGCGGACCTCGGTGAGGCGCGAGAGCCGAGAGAAGACGCGACCGGCCGGGGTGCCGGTATCCGTTCGATCCTCGTAGTTCCTCCCGGGGCGGAAGGGGCGGTTGACCCACCGGCTGTCGTCGGCCTCGTCCGCTCGTTCGGTGTAGGTGTATTCGTTCAGCTGGGCGACCTCGTCACCGAGGTAGAGCAGGGGGATGCCCCCTGTCGAGAGCGCGAGGGCGTGGGCGAGCACGACCCGGTCTTCGCCCCCGGCGTCTCCCGCTTCGACCCCGGCCAGCGAGGCGGTGGTTCCCGTGACGCGAGCGTCTCCCGTGCGCGGGTTCTCTTGGAACGGCACGCCGCGCGCGAACGAACCCTCCGCCCGGCCGACGTAGAAGTCGTTGAGGAAGCTGCGGTGCGGGGACGCGTCGATGCCCAGCTCGGCGGCATCCTCGTCGGCGAAGGTCCACCCGATGTCGTCGTGACTGCGCACGTAGTTGACCCACGCGGTGCCGGCGGGGAGGGCGTGGCGGCGCTCGAGCGCCTGCTGCAGGAGGCGGCCGTCGCGGGTGGCGAGAGCCTCCCAGGTGAGGGCCATCTGCAGCGGGTTGTACGAGATCTGGCACTCGTCCGGCGAGATGTACGAGATCACCTCGTCGGGGTGCACGATGGCCTCCGACTTGAACAGCAGGCCCGGGGCCGCCATGCGCAGGACCGCGTTGAAAGCTTGCAGCAGCAGGTGCGCCTCGGGGAGGGACTCGCAGGTGGTGCCGAGCTGTTTCCAGATGAAGGCCACGGCATCCATGCGGAGGATCTCGACGCCCTGGTTGGCGAGGAAGAGCATTTCGCCCGCCATCGCCTCGAAGACAGCGGGGTTGGCGTAGTTCAGGTCCCACTGGAAGTGGTAGAACGTCGCCCAGATCCAGCGGCCGTCGTCGAGCTGGACGAAGGAACCCGGGTGATCGTCGGGGAAGATCTCGCGCGTGGTCCGCTCGTAGGCGTCGGGCATCTCGCGGTCGGGGAAGATCAGGTAGAAGTCCTCGTACCCCGCCTCGCCCGCGAGGGCCTTCTGCGCCCACTCGTGCTCGTTGCTCGTATGGTTGAAGATGAAGTCGACCACGAGAGAGATCCCCGCCCGGCGCAACTCGGTCGCGAGGGCGGCCAGCTCGTCCATCGTTCCCAGCGCGGGGTTCACCCGCCGATAGCTGGACACCGCGTAGCCCCCGTCGCTGTTGCCCTCGGGGCTTTCGAACAGCGGCATGAGGTGCAGGTAGGTGAGACCCAGTTCGCGGAAGTACGGGATCGATTCCCGGATGCCGTGGAGTCCGCCCGCGTACCGGTCGACGTAGCAGACGCCCCCGAGCATGCCCTCGCTCTCGAACCAGCCGGGTGCGCTCTCGCGTTCGCGGTCGAGGGCCTTCAGCGTCCGGGGACGCGCCAGCCACGACGTGCGTGCGAGATCAACGACGGATGCCAGACGCTCGAGGCCGTCGGGACGCTCGCCGTACAGCCGCGTGAACAGATCGTGCAGGCGCGGAAGGTGCTGCTCGGCATGTGCGAGGAACTCGCGGTCGGTGTCGACCGCGCGGAGGTCGTCGATCAGGCGCGAGACGTCGTCGGAGCCGGGGTGGAGCTGGGTCACGGATCACAGCCTGACGCATCCGGGGGTCAGCGGTCGACAGCGACGTGCCGCCGCCGGCCCGGAGGCGAGGGCAGGGTGGCCCGACCCCGCGTCGTACGATCGACGGTGGCTCCCGCGCGGGGGCGCGAGGGGAGAGCCGTGGCGGAGCGGGGAACGGTCGGCGTGGCCGTCGGGGGAGCGGTGCTCATCGGCGCCCTCACCGCGCTGCAGGCGCGCATTAACGGCACCCTCGGGGCGGAGATCGGCGACGGCTTCGTCGCGGCCGCGGTGTCGTTCAGCTCCGGACTCGTGATCCTCGTCGTACTGTCCGCCCTGATTCCCGGGGGCCGACGCGGGTTCGGTCGCCTGGTCGCCGGCATCCGGACCCGAACCATCCCGCCCTGGATGCTGCTCGGGGGTCTGGTCGGGGCGTTCACCGTCGCGAGCCAGGGGCTGACGGTCGCGACGATCGGCGTGGCACTCTTCACGGTCGGTTTCGTCGCGGGTCAGACCACCGGGGGAATGGTGCTCGACCGCATCGGCTACGGGCCCGCCGGGGTCGTACCGGTGACGGTCCGCCGTCTGGTCGGCGCTCTGCTCGCCATCGCCGGAGTCGTCGTGTGCCTGTCGGGCGACGCGCTCGGCGGGGTTCCGCTGTGGATGCTGGTCGTCCCCGCGATCGCGGGCGCGGGTGTGGCCTGGCAGCAGGGCACCAACGGGCGCCTGCGCGTGCGCGTCGAGAGCCCGCTCACCGCGACGCTGGTGAACTTCATCGGCGGGACGGTGGTCCTCGTGATCGCCGCGGGTGTGCACGTCGGCCTCGTGGGGGCTCCGCGCACCATCCCGACCGAGCCGTGGCTCTACCTCGGCGGGGCGGTGGGCGTGATCTACATCTTCTTGTCGTCCGTCGTCGTACGCCGGACGGGGGTGTTGCTCCTCGGCCTCGGGTCGGTGGTCGGTCTTCTCACGACCTCGGTGCTACTCGACGCGCTCTGGCCGGCCCCGGCCGCCCCCTCCACTCCGGTGGCGCTGCTCGCCGCAGCCGTGGCCATCGCCGGGGTGGCCGTCGCCGCCGTGCCGTGGAGGCGCCGCCGCCGCTGACCGCGAAACGACGACGCCGCCGGGGACGGCTGTCCCACGGCGGCGTCGATCGGAGGAAGGTCAGAGACGCGTCTCGTCGACCGTGCGCTTCTTCGAGCCTCCGGGCATGCGCGACAGGTGCTTCGCGGCATCCACGGTCTTTCGTCGAGTGGCGCGGGTCCGCGGGGGCTTCCCGCCGACGTACAGCCAGCCGAGCAGGACCTCGCCTTTAGCGAGCCCGTGGGCCTTCGCGAGCACCTTGCTGCGGGTGTTGTCGTCGGTGCGCCAGAACACGCCGAAGCCCGCCTCGTCGAGCACGAGGCTGAGCATGTGGGCGACCCCGGATGCCACGGCCTCCTGCTCCCACGCGGGGATCTTCTTCGAGCTGAGGTCGGCGACGACCGCGATGATCAGCGGAGCGCGGCGGGGCTTCGACGAGTGCCCCTTCTTGCCGTCGGCCTTGTTCAGAGCTCGCGCGAGCACGTCGCGATCGGCGCCGCGGATCTCGATGAGCCGCCACGGACGCAGGCTCTTGTGATCGGCGACGCGACCGGCCGCGGCGACGAACGTCTCGAGCTCGGGGCCGGTGGGGGCGAGATCGGTGACCTTCGACCACGACCGGCGGTCGCGCATCGCCTCGAGCGCGCTCATGCCTCGTCGACGGGGGAGTCGGCGGGGGTGAAGTTCAGCGACAGCGAGTTCATGCAGTAGCGGTCGCCGGTGGGCGTGCCGAATCCGTCGGGGAAGACGTGACCCAGGTGCGACCCGCAGTTCGCGCAGCGGACCTCGGTGCGCTGCATACCGTGGCTGTTGTCCTCGAGCAGCTCGACGGCCTCGGGACGGACCGACTCGTAGAAGCTCGGCCACCCGCAGTGCGAGTCGAACTTGGTGCCGCTCTGGAACAGCTCGTTCCCGCAGGCGGCGCAGGTGTAGAAGCCGGCACGGCTCTCATCGAGCAGCTCACCGGTCCAGGCGCGCTCGGTTCCCGCCTGGCGGAGCACCGCGTACTGCTCGGGGCTGAGCTCGGCGCGCCACTGGTCGTCGGACTTGTCGACGGCGTAGGTCATGTTCACTCTCCTTCTTCGCTTCCATTCTCTCGTGCCCGAAGACGGTCAGGTCGTGACGGCATAATCTCCCGGGTGACTCAGGATGCCGTGACCGCCGTCGTCGACCGCTACCGGCGGTTCGCGCGAGACGAAGCCCCCGGCCGTTCGGCGGTGTACGAGGCGTGGGCCCGCCGCGTCACGGACGACGCCGCGGTGGCCGCGGCGCTCGCGCGCATCCCCGAGACACGGCGGCAGCCTCCCCTCGTGTTCGCGGTCATGCGCTTGCTCGGAGCGCCGCTCGACGACGTCGACGCGTGGAGCTCGTGGGTCCTCGACCACGCCGACGCGATCGTCGCCGAGTGCGGGCGCCGGAGCGTTCAGACCAACGAGCCTCTGCGCTGCGCCGCCCTGCTGCCGGCGCTTTCGCTGATCGAGGGGCCGATCGCCCTGCTCGAGGTGGGAGCGAGCGCGGGGCTGTGCCTCTTTCCGGACCGGTACTCGTACCGGTATCGCCGCGGCGGCGAGCTCGTCACGCTCGATCCCGCCGACGGGCCGAGCTCCGTCGTGCTCGATAGCGACCTCGAGGGACACCCCGACCTGCGCATGCCCGAGATCGTCTGGCGGGCCGGGATCGACCTGAGCCCCCTCGACGCTCGAAGCGAGCAGGACCGCTCGTGGCTCACGGGTCTCGTGTGGCCGGGCGAACAGGGGCGCCTCGAGCGCATCGAGCGAGCCCTCGACATCGCCGCGGCCGCTCCGCCCGTCCTCGTCGCCGGTGATGGGGCCGGGGCGCTTCCCGCGCTCGCCGCGACCGCTCCGGCCGGGGCGACGCTCGTCGTGACGACCCCCGGAGTGCTCGCGCACGTCCCCCGCGTCCATCGCGCCGCGGTGATCGACGCCGCGCGGACGGCGGGCAGGTGGATCACCCTCGACGCGCCCGGGCTGCACGACGGGTGGACGAGACGTCCGGAGCCCGCGCGCGGCGGGTTCGCCCTCGCCCTCGACGGCGAGGTGCTCGCGGAGGTCGATCCGCTCGGGGCGTGGGTGGCGTGGCATCCGGAATCGCGGGCGGCGGCGCAGTAGCGTGACGGCGTGACCCTGTCGGACCGTGACCTCGCCTTCCTCGCTTTCGAGGGGGAGTGGCGCCGCCACGCGGGTGCGAAAGAAGAAGCCATCCGCGCGGAGTTCGCACTGACGCCCGCCCGGTACTACCAACTGCTCGGTCGGCTGATCGACACCCCCGAGGCCCTCGCGCACGACCCCATGCTCGTGCGTCGACTGCGCCGTCGGCGCGACGACGCGGCTGCCCAGCACCGGGCGCGCCTGGGGCGGACGGCGGAACGCTGACGGGTTCGCTCGGACGCGACCGATAGCATCGTCCAATGGCCAGATCGACCTTCCCTCGGGATCGCTTCGACGACCTCCCGGCCGACTCCGGTCGCGTCGGCGCTCACCGGGCCGAGAACCCGCGTCTGCGCGGGTGGATCGTCTTCCTGTGGGCGGCCATCGCCACCCTGGTGCTGATCATCGCCGGCATCTTCGCGACGCTCGTGGTCTCGGGCCGTATCTCGCTGGGCCCCGCCGACGCTCCCACCCCGATCGCCTCGGCGGAGCCGACGACCCCGGCCGTGGTCGACACGTCGTACTCGGTGGTGGTGCTCAACGGCACGCCCGACAGCGGTCTCGCCGCCTCCGTCCGCGACCAGATCGTGGCGGCGGGGTGGAGCGGCGACACCGTCGAGACCGGCAACTCCGACAGCACCGACTTCGCCGACACGACCATCTACTACCGTCTCGACAGCGATGAGGCGGCGGCCGAGGGGCTGGCGCAGACGATCGGTGGCGCGCAGGTCGCGCAGAGCGACTTCCTGCAGCCCACCGATGACCCGAACACCCCCGACGACGAGAGCAACGTCAAGCGTCTGATCGTCGTGATCGGCCTCGACCGGGCATCCGGTCAGCCGTCCGCCTCGCCCTCATCCTGACAGCTCGCGGGCCGCGTGTTTCCGCGGAGTAACAACTTGGATGCACGCGCGTCAACAATGCTCCCGAACCCCGATTCGGTGGCACCCCCCGTGCTTACGATGACCTCGTCGTTCAGCAACAGGAGATTCGCATGACGCAGGGCACTGTCAAATGGTTCAACGCCGAGAAGGGCTTCGGCTTCATCACGGTCGATGACGGGCAGGACGTTTTCGTCCACTACTCGAGCATCGAGATGTCGGGCTTCCGCGTCCTCGAGGAGGGGCAGGCCGTCGAATTCACCGTCGGCACCGGTCAGAAGGGCCCCCAGGCGGAGTCCGTGCGACTGGCCTGAGCGCTGATCAGAACGCCGCGGCATCCGAGTTCCGGATGCCGCGGCGTTCGGTGTTTCCGGGACGGTGCGCGGCTTGCACTCCCCAGGGGCGAGTGCCAGAATGAGTTAGCACTCGCTTTCGTCGAGTGCCAAAATCTGCAAGTCACCCGTCCGGGAGGGACGACACACTTATGGCAAAGATCATCGCTTTCGACGAAGAGGCCCGGCGCGGTCTCGAGCGCGGCCTCAACACTCTCGCCGACGCCGTCAAGGTGACCCTGGGCCCCCGCGGTCGCAACGTCGTGCTCGAGAAGAAGTGGGGCGCCCCCACGATCACGAACGACGGTGTCTCGATCGCCAAGGAGATCGAGCTCGACGACCCCTACGAGAAGATCGGCGCAGAGCTGGTCAAGGAGGTCGCCAAGAAGACCGACGATGTCGCGGGTGACGGCACTACCACCGCCACCGTTCTCGCCCAGGCGCTCGTGCGCGAGGGCCTGCGCAACGTCGCCGCCGGCGCCGACCCCATCTCGCTCAAGAAGGGCATCGAGAAGGCCGTCAAGGCCGTCACCGACGAGCTGCTCGCCTCCGCCAAGGAGGTCGAGTCCAAGGAGCAGATCGCCGCCACCGCGTCGATCTCCGCCGCCGACCCCGCGATCGGCGAGCTCATCGCCGAGGCCATCGACAAGGTGGGCAAGGAAGGCGTCGTCACCGTCGAAGAGAGCAACACCTTCGGCACCGAGCTCGAGCTCACCGAGGGCATGCGCTTCGACAAGGGGTACATCAACCCCTACTTCGTCACCGACCCCGAGCGTCAGGAAGCGGTCTTCGAAGACCCGTACATCCTGATCGCCAACCAGAAGATCTCCAACATCAAGGACCTTCTGCCGATCGTCGACAAGGTGATCCAGGAGGGCAAGGAGCTCCTCATCATCGCCGAGGACGTCGAGGGCGAAGCCCTCGCGACGCTCGTGCTCAACAAGATCCGCGGCATCTTCAAGTCGGTCGCCGTCAAGGCTCCCGGCTTCGGCGACCGCCGCAAGGCTCAGCTGCAGGACATCGCGATCCTCACCGGTGGCCAGGTCATCACCGAAGAGGTGGGCCTCAAGCTCGAGAACGCGACCGTCGACCTGCTCGGCCGTGCCCGCAAGGTCATCATCACCAAGGACGAGACCACGATCGTCGAGGGTGCCGGTGAGTCGGAGCTGATCGAGGGTCGCGTGACCCAGATCCGCCGCGAGATCGAGAACACCGACAGCGACTACGACCGCGAGAAGCTCCAGGAGCGCCTCGCGAAGCTCGCCGGTGGCGTCGCCGTCATCAAGGCCGGAGCCGCGACCGAGGTCGAGCTCAAGGAGCGCAAGCACCGCATCGAAGACGCCGTGCGCAACGCCAAGGCCGCTGTGGAAGAGGGTGTCGTCGCCGGTGGTGGCGTCGCGCTCATCCAGGCCGGCAAGAACGCTCTCGCCAACCTCGAGCTCACGGGTGACGAGGCCACGGGCGCGAACATCGTGCGCGTCGCCATCGAGGCCCCGCTCAAGCAGATCGCGCTCAACGCCGGTCTCGAGCCCGGTGTTGTTGCGAACAAGGTCGCCGAGCTCCCCGTGGGCCACGGCCTCAACGCCGCGACCGGCGAGTACGGCGACCTGTTCGCACAGGGCATCATCGACCCGGCCAAGGTCACCCGCTCCGCGCTGCAGAACGCCGCGTCGATCGCCGGCCTCTTCCTCACCACCGAGGTCGTCGTCGCCGACAAGCCCGAGAAGGCCGCCGCTCCCGCGGGCGACCCGACGGGTGGCATGGACTTCTGATCCACGCTGACGCCTGAGAACGCCCCCTCCTCCGGGAGGGGGCGTTCTTGTTTCGGGGCAGGGGCGGGGTGACATCGGAGGAAGGGTGTAATTTCTCACATCTTCGACCCAGGTCATGGACTCGGGGACTACCATCACCCGAGTGACAGACCTCTTCTCCTCTCGTGAAGCCGAGGCGGCCATCGCTCGGATCGAGCCATCGCGGGTCACGGCGCCGTGACGCAGGAGGTTGGTCATGTCTTCCCTCGATGACTCCCTCGTCAGCGACGCGATCGTGCGCTACATCGGCGAAGACCGCTCACCCTTCCCTCTCGATGAGATGTCCGCGGTCAGGAAAGCGCATGCGAACGAGGGGCTCGAACTCACCTCGATGATCGTTCAGACCCTCGTACGATCGGAGGCGATCACACCGGAAGAGGTGGCGCCTTTCGATGACGGGTTGAGGGAACGGCTTTATGAAAAGCTCAGGGCGCTATTCCCGGGCTTGTCCGAGCAGGCAGTGCGCGCCATCGCGTGGAGGTGGGGGTTCCTCAACCTCAGGTGAGGGTGGAAACACCACGCGCTGACGCGCAAGAGACCGCCCAAGCCGTTATCGACAGCCACGGGGTGGAGCGCCGGTTCCGGGAGTCTGAGGAGCAGAAGGGCGCGAGCAACCGTGATCGCGATCCGGCCTCCGGGGCGACCCCCTTGATCAGGCGTCGTTCTCGGGCCGGTAGTTCTCGGGGAGGCGTTCGAGGGGCTGCGTCTCGATGAGTGCGTGCTCCTGGGCGTCGCGACGGTCAGCGAGGGGAAGGGAGACACGGAAGGTCGCTCCGCCCCCGGGGGTGTCGCGCACATCGACCGTGCCGTGCAGGAGGTCGACGATGGATGCCACGATCGACAGGCCCAGACCCGAGCCGCCGGTCTCTCGGGTGCGCGAGGTGTCGGCGCGCCAGAAGCGCTGGAAGATCTGCTCGCGGATCTGCTCGGGCACTCCCTCGCCGTGGTCGATGATCTCGATCCAGCCCATGTCGCTCTCGGCGTCGACGCCGACGCGCAGACCGATGGGGGAGTCCTCGGCCGTGAAGCGGCGGGCATTGCCGAGCAGGTTCGCGACGACCTGACGCACCTTGTTCTCGTCGCCCATGACGATGGGGGCGAGACGTGGTACGGGCCGGACCACACCGAGGGGGGCCGTGCCCTGCGCGGGCTCGCCTTCGGACGAGGGGGATGCCGTGGGCTCTGCGCCGTCCTTCGACCGACGCCGCAACCGGGACAGGGTCGCGCCCGCGATCGCCATCGCCGACGTGGTGGGGGCGGTGCGGCGTCGACCGTTGCCGCTCGCAGGCCGTCCGCCGGAGTCCAGCAGCGGGTCGAGGGTGATCGTGGGAAGCACCAGCTCGTCACGCGAGGTGGTGTCGTCGACGGTCACCTCGCGTTGCGGAGAGGTCACCCGCAGGTCGAGGGCGGCATCGCGGGCGATCGGGCGCAGATCGAGGGCGATGATCGTGACGTCACGACGCTCGTCGAGGCGGGCGAGGGCCAGAAGATCCTCGACCAGGGCGCCCATCCGGATCGCCTCCTTCTCGATGCGCTCCATCGACTGCGCGACGTCCTCGTCGGAACGGATCGCACCCATGCGGTACAGCTCCGCGTAGCCGCGCATGGTCACGAGGGGAGTGCGGAGTTCGTGGCTGGCGTCGCCGATGAATCGACGCATCTGCCGCACGGTGGCATCCCGTTGCCCGAGGGCTCCATCGATCCGAGCGAGCATCGCGTTGATGGCCGTCTTGAGCCGACCCACCTCGGTGTCGGGGACGATGTCGGTCAAGCGCTGACTGAAGTCTCCCGCCGCGATGTCCATGGCTGTCGTCTCGACCTGCCGCAGGTTGCGGAAGGCGAGGGTGACGAGCCAGCGCGTGAGCAGAGCCGTCGCGATGAGGATGAGCAAGGCCACGAAGGCGTAGATGCCGATGTAGGCCGCGACGATCCGATCCGTCGGGGCCAGCGGCTGGATCACCATCTGGGTGTAGACGCCGGGATTTCCCGGCACCTGCAGCACCCCGACGCGGGCGAGGAAGTGCTGCCCCGACTCGGGCGACTCGAGGTCGATGCGTCGATCGATCTGGCTGTAGGTCTGCTCGACCGTGAAGGTCGACGGGATGTCGGGGAGGGCGGTCGTCGACGTGCCGTTGTAGAACGCCTCGCGCTGACCGTCGGGACCGTAGACGACCACCATCGACCCGATCTGCGGTGCGTTGTCGACCTGCGAGAAGACGACGCGGCCGTCGACGGGCGCGGTGGTGAAGATGCTGTTCGCGATGCTTCCGGCGGCCTGCTGAGCGAGCTGCTCGTCGAGGTTGTTCACCAGGGTGGTGCGTAGGAACACCATGGTTCCGATGCCCGCGGTGAACAACCCGATGGCGAGGAGCGCGACGGTGACGCCGGTGACCTTGGTACGCAGGCTCAGCCCGCGCCACCAGCGCGTGAGCGAATCGTCGGAATGCGACAGGAGGACGCCTTCTCTCAGACGGTCTTGCCCGACTTCAGCATGTAGCCGAAGCCGCGCTTGGTCTGGATGAGCGGCTCGGAGGAGTGCGGGTCGATCTTGCGCCGCAGGTACGAGATGTAGCTCTCGACGATGCCCGCGTCGCCGTTGAAGTCGTACTCCCAGACGTGGTCGAGGATCTGCGCCTTCGACAGCACGCGGTTCGGGTTGAGCATGAGGTAGCGCAGGAGCTTGAATTCGGTGGGGCTGAGGTCGATCGAGACGTCGCCGACACTGACGTCGTGCGTGTCCTGATCCATCGTCAGCTCGCCCGTGCGGATGATCGACTCCTCGTCGGCCTGCATGGTGCGACGCAGGATCGCCTGGATGCGGGCGACGATCTCATCGAGGCTGAACGGCTTGGTGACGTAGTCGTCGCCTCCCGCGTTCAGGCCCATGATCTTGTCTTCGGTCTCGTCCTTGGCGGTGAGGAACAGGATCGGAGCGGTGTAGCCGGCGCCGCGCAGACGCTTGGTGACGCTGAAGCCGTTCATGTCGGGGAGCATCACGTCGAGCACGATGAGGTCGGGTTCCTCCTCGAGCACGGCCGAGATCGTCTGCGCGCCGTTCGCCACGGCCCGCACCTGGAACCCGGCGAAACGCAGGCTCGTGATGAGCAGGTCGCGGATGTTCGGTTCGTCGTCCACGACGAGGATGCGAGGAGCTGTCATGCCCTCATTATCGTGATCTGACCCAGCAATGTGCTGGATATGGAACGGAAAGGCGCGTGCTGGTATGCGTCAGGCCGCTTCTGCGTCGATTCCGTCGGCATCCAGAATCGTGTAGGCGTACCCTTGCTCGGCCAGGAATCGCTGGCGATTCTGGGCGAAATCCTGGTCCACGGTGTCGCGGGCGATGAGCGTGTAGAAGCTCGCGGTGTGGTTCGACTGCTTCGGACGGAGCAGGCGACCGAGCCGCTGGGCCTCTTCTTGGCGCGAGCCGAACGACCCCGACACCTGGATGGCGACCGACGCCTCGGGAAGGTCGACCGAGAAATTGGCGACCTTGGACACCACCAGCAGCGGGATGGATCCGTCGCGGAAGCCCTGGAAGAGCTCTTCGCGCTCGGGGATCGGCGTGGCGCCGGTGATCTGCGGCGCGTTCAACGCTTCCGCCAACTCGTCGATCTGATCGAGGTACTGTCCGATCACGAGGATCCTCTCGCCCGGATGCCGTTCGACGAGCCGGCGCGCGACCTCGATCTTGGCGGGGGCGGTGGCCGCGAGACGGTACCGATCCTCGTCGGCGGCGGCGGCGTATTCGAGCCGCTCGTCGGCGGGGAGGTCGATGCGCACCTCGTAGCAGGCCGCGGGGGAGATGAAGCCCTGAGCCTCGATCTCCTTCCACGGGGCGTCGAAGCGCTTCGGACCGATGAGGCTGAAGACATCGCCCTCGCGACCGTCCTCGCGCACGAGGGTCGCCGTGAGGCCGAGGCGGCGGCGGGCCTGCAGGTCGGCCGTGAGCTTGAACACGGGAGCCGGGAGCAGGTGCACCTCGTCGTACAGCACGAGGCCCCAGTCGAGGGCATCGAGGAGGGCGAGGTGGGCGTACTGGCCTTTCCGCTTGGCGGTGAGGATCTGGTACGTCGCGATGGTGACCGGCTTGATCTCCTTGACCTGGCCGGAGTACTCGCCGATCTCGTCGGGGGTCAGACTCGTGCGGCGCAACAGTTCGTCGCGCCACTGACGGGCACTGACGGTGTTGGTGACGAGGATCAGGGTGGTGGTCCGGGTGTCCGCCATGGCTCCCGCACCCACCAGCGTCTTGCCCGCCCCGCAGGGGAGCACCACGACACCGGAGCCGCCTTCCGAGAAGGATTCGACCGCCTGACGCTGGTAGGGGCGCAGGCTCCACCCGTCTTCGGCCAGATCGATCGGGTGCGGGGTGCCGGGGGTGTACCCGGCGAGGTCTTCGGCGGGCCAGCCGATCTTCAGCAGCTCCTGCTTGATGTGGCCGCGTGCCCACGCGTCGACCAGGAAGCTGTCGTCGCTCGGACGACCGATCAGCAGCGGGGCGATGCGCTTGTTGCGCGAGACCTCGCTGAGGACGGCGGCATCGGAGGAGCGCAGGACGAGCTCCCCGTCGTCGTTGCGCTCGATGACGAGACGCCCGTAACGGTTGACGGATTCGCGGATGTCGGTGCTGACCGAGGCGGGCACGGGGAAGCGCGACCACCGGTCGAGGGTGTCGAGCATGGACTCGGCGTCGTGACCGGCCGCTCGAGCGTTCCAGAGGCCCAGGCGGGTGATGCGGTACGTGTGGATGTGCTCGGGTGCGCGCTCGAGCTCGGCGAAGACCGCGAGCTCATGCCGCGCCGTCTCTGCCTGGGGGTGCGCGACCTCGAGGAGTACGGTGCGGTCGCTCTGCACGATGAGGGGGCCGTCAGCCATAGCGTTCGAGTCTACCGGGGTCGGGGAGGGCGGGGCGTGCGCGGCCGTCACTCGACGGGTGCGACCCCGTCGATGTGCGACAGGGGCAGGGTGCGTTCGACGTCGGCGCCGCGATCGCGACCGCGCAGTCGACCTCCGCCGAGACCCGTCGCTTCGAGCCGGAAGACGCGCGCCGAACCGTCGGGCAGGCGCACCGTGACGTCGATGACCGAGCGAGCGCGCACCGCCTGGTCGAGCTCGCGCTCGAGCCACGCGGCATCCGAGTCCTCCGCTCCCGTCCGCAGGCGCTCGATGAGGTCGGCGTAGGTGTCGGCGGGGGCGGTTTCGGGTGAGGCGGGGGCCGCTAGCTTCGCACGTTCGAGTGCGCGGGGACGTCCGTCGGCGTCGACGGCGACCGCCGGGTAGTGCGCGTCGGTCAGCGCCCAGAACACGACGTCGGCCGAGACATGGGAGACCAGCTCGTCGTCCGTGCGCGTGAGGGCGATCGAGCGGAGCGACTGATCGACCTCCATCGACCGCAGGAGCGTCTCGTCCTCGGTCATGACACGGGTGAGATGCGAGGCGGCATCAGCGGTCACCCGCACGCGTCCGTGTTCGGCGGCGGTGCGCTCGATGACGTACGCCAGAGGCTGGGGGAGACCGGTGAGCGAGATCCCGGTGAGGAACTCGCGCAGCGAGTCGGCGGTCTCTCCCGCCGTGATCGCCGCGCTGATGGTGGCGGCGCTGAAGCGATAGCTCGAGGCCTGGGCGCGCGATTCGCGGGCGGCCATCGACCGCAGCCGCACGTCCAGGTGAGGGGCCAGCGGCCCGGGCGCGATCGCCGTGAGGTCGTTCTGCAGGTACACGCGATCGACCTCGGGAGGCAGGAGCTCGCGCAACGCCGAGGTGTCGACGTCACCGCCCTCCGCCAGGGGGCGTGCCCACGGCGTCGCGTGACCGGCGGCGTCGAGAAGACCCCACCGCACGAGACGTTTGATCCAGAGGGCCGCACGGTCGGGTCCCTCGAGGTCGAAGGGCGTCGCCTGGGCCCACTGCTCGGTGGGGATCCAGCCGCCGTCGGACGAGCGGTAGGCCCGCGGAAGGGCGTCGCGCAAAGCCTCGGCGGTGCGCTGCCAGCGCTCGAGGGTCGGCAGTCGCAGCCATTCGCGCCCGGCCGGAGACACGAGCCACGCGCGGTCGTTCGTGCCGAGCAGGCCCACGTCGGCGGCGAGCCCCACGAGGAGGTCCGCCTCGGCCGCGGTCGTGACGGCACCGGCATCGACGAGGCGACGTCTCTCGGTGGCTCCGAGCGATCCGGAGCCGATGCGCCCGAGCGGGGCATCGAGGGTCTGCATGAGGATGTCGGCGACGGATGCCGCGTTGGTGAACACCGCCTCGGAGGCGGCCCCCGTGCTCTCGGGCGTCGACGTCGCGCGGCGCGGGGCAACGGCATCCGGGATCCCCGAGGGCAGGATCTCGCGCGCCGTCTCGAACACGGACGGGAAGGGGAGTCCGTCCTCTCCGACGAGGGCATGGGATGCCAACTGCTCGCGGACTCCGGCGGGTGCGGGGTGCTCCGCATCGAGCAGAGCCGCGGCTTCGTCGCGGTTGAGAGCGGGCAGGCCGCGGGCGATCGAGGCCGGGTCGAGGAGCGCCTCGGCGGCGTCGAACATGTCGCGCCAGGTGCTCGAGGGGGAGATGCTGCGTTCGGCGAAGAGGCGGGCGAGGTCGGCGTCGCTGCGCGCGCTCAACGAGACCGCCAGTGCGCGTTGTGCGGAGGTCTCGGGCACGTCGTCAGGCCTTGTTGGCCCGGGCCCTTCGGACGAAGCTCATGATCAGCACGGCCAGCAGGCACGCGAAGGCCACCGGCGGGGCGATGTAGACGAGCAGGCCGATGACGGGCCACACCCCCGAACCCATGTCGGCTCCGGAACTCGAGCCGATGATGATGGCGAAGAAGCACACGATCGACAGCGCGAGCAGGCCCAGCGACATGAACGCGAGAATGCGGTCGATGCGGCGGACGGGGACGTCGTCGCCCGGTGTGCTGCCACCGGAGGTGCGGGTGCTCATCGGGCTCAGCCTACTGCCTGGCGGAGGTGCCGTAGGCTGGAAGACCGGGATCCGATCGGCTCCCGCGTTCCGCCGCGCTTGCGCGCACTCATCCAGCGAGGTGTCCATGCCCACCGGCAAGGTCAGGTTCTACGACGACGAGAAGGGCTTCGGCTTCATCGTCACCGATGACGGCCAGGACGTGTTCCTGCACGCCACCGCCCTGCCCGCCGGAGCCCCCGGACCCAAGGCCGGGACGCGCCTCGAGTTCGGCGTGGCCGACGGCAAGCGGGGCCTCCAGGCCCTCTCGGTGCGCGTTCTCGACGCCCCCGTGAGCCTGTCGAAGCGATCGCGCAAGCCCGCGGACGACATGGCGATCATCGTCGAGGACCTCGTCAAGCTGCTCGACGGCATCGGCGGCGACCTGCGACGCGGTCGCTACCCCAACGGCCCGCACGCCCAAAAGATCGCCGCGGTCCTGCGCAAGGTCGCCGATGACTTCGAAGCCTGAGCAGCCCGTCGATGAGCGTCTGATCGGCGCCCACGACCTGGCTCTCGCCGCCCTTCACGAGATCACCCCCGCCAGCACCGTCGGACCCGCGGCCGGGTACACCGCCGAGGACGACGGGGCGGTTTCGCTTCGGTTCCACACGCGCCTCGCCGGGTACCCGGGATGGTTCTGGACAGTCAGCGTCGCCGTCGTCGACGACTCCGAACCGACCGTGCTCGAGGTCGAACTGCTGCCCGGTGACGGCGCGCTGCTCGCTCCCGACTGGGTGCCGTGGGCGACGCGACTCGCGGAGTACCAGGCGGCACAGGCGGCGGCCGCCGTCGACGATGATTCCGACGACGACGACGACGACGAGGATGCGGACGACGACGACTCGGACGACGAGGACTCGGATGACGAGGACGACTCCGACGACGAGGAGCCGAAGGCGCGCTTCCACGCGGGAGACCTCGACGGCGTCGACATCGACGAGCTGGACGCGACGCACACGGACGATCCGGCCGACGACGACGAGGCGGAGGACGACGAATCCGACGACGACGAGTCCGACGACGACGACGAGCGCGAACGCAGTTACTGAACGTCTTTCACGACGAAGGCCGCCCCGCTGATGCGGGGCGGCCTTCGTCGTTCGGGGGCTCAGGCCCGCGGCAGGTGCTCGATCGTGTAGTCGATCGCACCGATGAGGCGACGCACGTCGCCGGGCTCGATCGACACGAAGGTCGCCACGCGCAGCTGGTTGCGTCCGAGCTTGCGATACGGCTCGGTGTCGACGATCCCGTTCGCGCGGAGGCTCTTCGCGATCGCCGCCGCGTCGATGCTGTCGTCGAAGTCGACGGTGACGACCACGGGGGAGCGGTCGGCGGGGTCGCCCACGAAGGGGGTGGCCACCTCGCTCGCGTCGGCCCACTCGTACAGGGCCGTCGACGACTCCGCGGTCCGGGCGCCCGCCCACGACAGGCCGCCGTTGTCGAGGATCCACCCGAGCTGCTCGTCGAGCAGGAGGAGCGTCGCGAGGGCCGGGGTGTTGAGCGTCTGCTGCAGGCGCGAGTTGTCGAGCGCGTTCTTCAGGCTGAGGAACTCGGGGATGTAGCGGTCGGATGCCGCGATCCGCTCGATTCGCTCGATCGCGGCGGGCGACACGGCCGCGTACCAGAGGCCGCCGTCGGAACCGAGGTTCTTCTGGGGCGCGAAGTAGTAGACGTCAGCCTGCGTGACGTCGAAGTCGATGCCGCCGGCGGCGCTGGTGGCATCGATGACGGTGAGTGCGCCGGCGTCGGCGTTCACGCGCTGGACGGGAGCGGACACCCCCGTCGAGGTCTCGTTGTGCGGCCAGGCGTAGACGTCGACGCCGTCGACGGCCTCGGCGATCGATCGTGTGCCGGGTGCGGCCTTGCGCACGTCGGGTGCCTGCAACCAGGGAGCCGCGGCGGCCGACGCGAACTTGCCGCCGAACTCGCCGAAGACGAGGTTCTGGCTGCGCTTCTCGATCAGGCCGAAGGCGGCGGCATCCCAGAAGGCGGTCGACCCGCCGTTGCCGAGGATGATCTCGTAGCCCTCGGGCAGACGGAACAGCTGCGACAGACGCTCGCGCGTGCTGGCGACGAGGTTCTTCACGGGCGCCTGACGGTGCGAGGTTCCGAGGATCGAGGCTCCGCGGGTGACGAGGGCCTCGAGCTGCGCGCCGCGCACCTTCGAAGGGCCGCACCCGAAGCGACCGTCGGCGGGCAGGAGATCGGTGGGCAGTTCCACGTGCGACATGGGACCGATTCTAGGGTCACCCTCGGATGGGCCCCGCGCTCATGTCGGAGGGGGTCGGTAGGCTGGGATGACTTGCCGCGCGACATCGAGGACACCTGAATGACCGATCTGATCGACACCACCGAGATGTACCTGCGCACGATCCTCGAGCTCGAAGAAGAGAAGATCGTGCCGCTGCGCGCGCGGATCTCCGAGCGCCTGGGCCACTCGGGTCCGACCGTCTCGCAGACGGTGGGACGAATGGAGCGCGACGGTCTCGTCGTAGTCTCCGAAGATCGTCGCCTCGAGCTGACCGACGACGGTCGGCAGAAGGCCGTCGACGTGATGCGCAAGCACCGGCTCGCCGAGCGCCTGCTGAGTGACGTCATCGGTCTCGACTGGGCGTACGTCCACGATGAGGCCTGCCGCTGGGAGCACGTCATGAGCGAGCAGGTGGAGCGTCGCCTCGTCGAACTGCTCGGCCACCCCACCGAGTCGCCGTACGGCAATCCGATCCCCGGTCTCGACCAGCTCGGCGACGCCAACAGCGTCACCTTCGACGACGGTGTCGTCGGCCTCGTCCGCAAGCTCACCGATGCGGGCGGCCCCATCTCGGGGACGGTCCGCCGCCTCGCCGAGCCCGCGCAGGTCGACCCCGAACTGCTGCAGCAGCTCAAGGCCGCGGGAGTGCTCCCCGGTGCCCACGGCGACTACCGCTTCAACGAGGGCTACGTGCTTGTGCACATGGACGGCGTCGATGAGGGACTCGAGCTGCCCGTCGAGGTCGCCTCGCACATCTTCCTCGTCGCCGAGGACTGAGCGCGGCCGCGTTCGACGGTGCCGGGCCGAGCATCGCCTGGGAGCGGTTACTGAAGCGTGACATGTTCGTTATCTTCGGGTAGCCTCAGAAAGTCCACAGGCGAGAAGCCCGCCGTCGGACCCCTCGCGGTTTGCCTCATCGGCTCGTCGTCCGCGCAGGGCCCAGCCCGCACATCGTGCCCCACATTCGAGTGCTGACGAGCCAGCGTCCCCGAAGACGCAGAGGCGCCGGAGGAACTTTGGCTGAACACAACGAGCCCGCAGCGGACCTACCCGAAGGTGCCGCGACGGGACCCACCCGCAAGAGCGCGCGCGCCGCGGTGACCCGCCCGACCGGTCGCGCCCTGCAGACCACGGCCCCCGCGACCGCACCCGTCGCACGCACCGCTCCTGCTCGAAGCGCCTCGTCGCCGCGTCGCGTCGGCAAGCCGTTGCGCAGCGCCGTCATCCTCTCGATGGTCGCCGGGCTCGTCGCCACGGTCGCCATCCCCGCGTATGCGGCGACCATGCCGGCCGCCGAGACCATGACGCTCCAGCAGATGTCGGCCGCCGACAACCAGTCGCTCGTCGTGGCCTCGGACGCCACCGCCGAGACCCTCGACCGCAGCAGCTACTCCGCCACCACCGCCGACGAGATCCAGAAGAAAAAGGATCAAGAAGCCGCCGCGGCCGCCGCCGCGGAGCGCGCGCGTCAGCTGGCCGCCAACGCCACGAAGGCGTCGACGTCGGTGAGCTCGATCGACCTCAACATGACCGCGCCCGGATCGGGTGAGGTGCGCTGGCCGCTGACGAGCTACACGCTCGGCCGTGGCCTGTGGGATTCCGGCTACCACCAGGGAGTCGACCTCCTCGCCCCCGGCGGACAGCCCATCTTCGCCGCGGCCGGCGGAGTCGTCAGCGTCTCGCAGGAGAGCTACGGTGGCTACGGTGTCGCCATCGTGATCGAGCACGTCATCAACGGTCAGAAGGTCTCGACCACGTACGGTCACATGACGTACGGCAGCCGCCAGGTGCAGGCCGGACAGACCGTCGCCCCGGGCCAGCTCATCGGCCTGGTCGGCTCGACGGGCAGTTCGACCGCCAACCACCTCCACTTCGAGGTGCACATCAACGGCTCGGTCGTCGATCCCTACGCGTGGCTGCAGCAGAACGCCGGCTGATATTCCACACGAAGCGGCGTGCCGGAGGACATCGTTCTCCGACACGCCGCTTCTTGTTTCCCTCCGCGGCCGACCCCGGGCGTGTCGCAGTGGGTTAGCCTGTCAGCGACGTCGGAAGAACCGAAGGGACATACCGATGAACACCAGTCCGCGCATCCGCACCATGGATGCGCTCGGGCTGCTCGTTCTTCGGCATCGTGTGTTCGGATGCCGCGGTTTCACCGTGACCTCCCAGGCGCTGTCTGCCTAGACAGCGCCTTTTTCATACCCTTTCGCACCTTCCGTCGTCGCGAGTCGAACATCCGAGAAGCCGTCTCGGCCATTCGAGAGGACGAGAAATGCGCACACTGGTGCTGAACGCGGGCTACGAGCCCCTCGCGGTCGTGTCGTTCAAGCGAGCCCTCGTGCTCGTGATGAACGACAAGGCCACCGTCGTCGAGAGCATCGACGAAGACCCGGTCTGGGCCGCCCACGGAACCTACGATCGCCCGGCGGTGATCATCCTGACCCGTTACGTGCGGGTTCCGGGGGCCCGCCAGGTGCCGGTCACCCGTCGAGGGGTCCTGCGCCGCGACGCCCACCGTTGCGGATACTGCGGCAAGGCCGCGTCGACGATCGATCACGTGCTGCCCCGTTCGCGCGGCGGCAAGGACACGTGGGAGAACCTCGTGGCGTGCTGCCTGCTGTGCAACAACGTCAAGGGCGATCGCACTCCTCAGGAGATGCGGTGGGAGCTGCGGCTCGTCCCGGCGCCTCCGAGGGGGTCGTCGTGGACGGTGCGCGGTGTGGACAAGAGCGATCCGCGGTGGGAGCCGTACCTGGCGTTGGCCGCGTGAGACCGGCATCCGGGATCCTTCTGCGCACGTGTGGTGGGTGAGGCGTTCCGGGTGATGGGATGGGGGCATGACTCGTGCTCTTCTCGTCATCGACATGCAGCGGGGTTTCGACGACCTCTCGTTCTGGGGTCCGACCGCGAATCCGGAGTGCGAGGCGCATGTCGCGGCGCTGATCGATGCGTGGCGTCGTGACGACGAGCCGATCGTCGTGGTGCGCCATGAGTCGGCGTCCGTCGGTTCCCCTCTTCACCCGGATGCCGAGGGCAACGGGCTCGTCGACGCGGTCGCCGCTGCTCCCGCCGCTCTCGTCGTCTCGAAGAGCGTCAACTCGGCGTTCTATGGAGATCCCGATCTGAACGCGTGGTTGCACGAGCGCGGCATCCGGGAACTGGTGATCTGCGGCATCCAGACGAACATGTGCGTCGAGACGACGGCGCGGATGGCGGGCAACCTCGGCTACGACGTGACGGTCGTCCTGGATGCCACGCGCACCTTCGATCTGACCGGGGAGGTTGCGGGGCTCGGTACCGTCACCCGCACGGCGGCGGAGCTCATGGCGAACACCGCCATCGTGCTGCAGCAGGGGGGATTCGCGCGGATCGCGGCGACGGCCGATCTGGTCTGAGCGGGGCTGTCACCGGCGGGACGCGGGGAAGCCGGTGCGCTCTGCCGGGCGCGCGATCGGGGCTGTGCGGGCGATGTCGGAGGTCGATCGTATCTTCGACCCACAGGGATTGAGGTCATCGAACAGATGTTCTAACCTGTGGGAGTGAGGGCGATCGTGAGAGACCAGGTACAGGCCGTACCCGACATCCATGCGCTGCGCGATCGCCTCGAGCGCATGCAGGGGCGTCGCATGGACGCGCCGGTCCTGCCGACGCATCCGGCTTTCTCTTCGCTGCTGCCCGGTGGGGGATTGCGGTCGGGGTCGGCATACGCGCTGGCCCGCTCGGCGTCTCTTCTGCTGGCGCTCATGGCGCGACCCTCGCAGGACGGCGCGTGGTGCGGGGTGATCGGCATGCCCGAGCTCGGAGCCGAGGCCGCCGAGAAATACGGTCTCGATCTCGATCGACTCGTGTTCATCCCCGACCCGGGTCCCCGGTGGCTCGCCGTGACGGCGACGATCACCGAAGTGCTGCCCGTGGTGGCGGTGCGTCCTCCCTCGGGGTCGACGGCCGCCCGCGGAGGCGCCGAGACCACGAGACTGGCCGCGCGGTTACGCGATCGCGGTTCGGTCCTGCTCGTACAGGGAGCCTGGCCCCAGGCCGAGGCGGTGATCGATGTCGCCGATCCGCGGTGGTCGGGACTCGGCCACGGGCACGGGTACCTCGCCGGGCGTGAGCTGACCGTGTCCGTGACCAGCCGACGGTCGCCGAACGCCCGACGCGCGCGCATGCTGCTGCCCGCCGCAGACGGGACGATCGAGCTGCTGGGTGCTCCGGCGGAGCGACTGGTTCCGCGCGAGCGCGATGCCTTCCCGGTGCGGGCGGTGGGATGATGCAGGCCCCCACGCGCAGCCTCGTGCTGTGGTTCCCCGACTGGCCCATCACGGCGTTCTCGAACGAGGCGGTGAGCCCTCCTCGGCCGGATGCCGCGGTGGCGGTGTTCTCCCACAATGTCGTCGTCGCCTGCTCGTGGGCCGCCCGAGCGCAGGGCGTGCGCCGCGGACAGAAGCGCCGCGATGCGCAGGCGCTGTGCCCGGGACTGCAGGTGGTGCCGGCCGATCCCGTGCGAGATGCACGAGCATTCGCCCCGGTCGTCGCCCGGATCGAGGAGCGCGCTCCCGGCGTTCAGGTCGTCCGGCCCGGTCTCTGCGCCCTCCGCGCACGAGGGCCGGCGCGCTATTACGGCGGTGAGGTCGAGGCTGCGCGCATGCTGATCCGGCAGCTCGACGACGACGGGTTCGGGGGCGTGCGCGCGAGTGTCGCCGACGGGGTGTTCACCGCGGAGCAGGCGGCTCGGACGGCACCTGATGACGACCCCGTCCGCATCGTCGAGCCCGGTGGGGCCGGGGCCTTCCTCGCGCCCCTGTCGATCGCGACTCTCGACGACGCCGAGTTCGGCAGCCTGCTGTCTCGACTGGGAGTGCACACCCTGGGCGAGCTGGCGGGACTCCAGGTCGAGCGGGTGCGGGAACGGTTCGGCGAGAGGGGGGTTCGCCTGCACGCCCTCGCCGGGGGACTCGATTCGCAGCCGGTCCAGCCGCGGACACCCCCTCCCGAGTTGCACCGCGACGTCGCGTTCGAACCGCCTCTCGAGCTCGCCGACCAGGTCGCTTTCGGCATGCGTGTCGCCGCCGAGGAGTTCATCGCCCAGCTCGGCGTGCACGATCTGGTGTGCACCGAGCTGCGTGTCGTGCTCACGGGTGAACGGGGCGAACGCAGCGAGCGCGTGTGGCTGCACCCCGGTTCGTTCGACGCCGCCGGGGTGGTCGACCGCGTGCGCTGGCAGCTCGCCGAAGACGCGCAGGGCATCTTCGGTAGCGGGGTCGCGGGGGTGCACATCGAGCCGGAGGCCGTCGACGCCGCAGCGCACCACGCCAAGGGGCTGTTCGGGGCCGGACCCGACGAGCGGGTGCATCACGCTCTCTCTCGCGTCCAGGCGATGCTCGGCCACCGCGGCGTTGTGACCCCCACGATCGGTGGCGGACGCTGGCTCGCCGAGCGTCAGGTGCTCGTGCCGTGGGGTGATCGGGCGATCGCCGAGAAGGTGCGGACGCGGCCGTGGCCGGGCAGCCTCCCCGACCCTCTGCCCGCCACCGTCTATCCGGAGCCGCGTCTGGTGGGGGTCACCGACATCGCCGGTGCGCCGGTCACGGTGGGCGAACGCGACGTGCTGAGCGCTCCGCCGGCCGTCCTCGAGACCGCCGGGCAGCGACGCCGCATCAGCGAGTGGGCGGGTCCGTGGCCGATCAGCGAGCGGGGGTGGGATGCCCTGCGGGCGCGCAAGGCTCACCGGTTCCAGGTGGTCGACACCGATGGGGGTGCCTGGTTGCTGGTGGTCGAAGAGGGCGAGTGGAGAGCAGAGGGACGCTATGACTGAGGCTCCGCGCACCCCCGGTCCGCAGAAGGGGTCGCGCTGATGGGATGGACCAACCCTCCCGTGAAGTGGTCCGAGCTCGAGCGCGTGCTCAGCGACGCCCGCAGACCCACCGGCGCACCGCCGAACGGCGACGGCGGTGACAGCCCCGCCTGGTCGCACAAACGCGGAGCCTACGTACCGCCCTCGATCGAGCGGCCCACCGATACGGTGCCCTACGCCGAGCTCCACGCGCACTCGTCCTACTCGTTCCTCGACGGCGCGTCCTCACCCGAAGAACTCGTCGAAGAGGCCGAGCGCTTGGGGTTGCACGCCCTCGCCCTCACCGACCACGACGGCTTCTACGGCATCGTACGATTCGCCGAGGCGGCCGAACAGCGGGCCGTGAACACCGTCTTCGGCGCGGAGTTGTCGCTCGGGCTCCCCGGCCCCCAGAACGGGGAGGCGGACCCGACCGGCTCGCACCTGCTCGTCCTCGCCCGCCAGGAAGATGGTTATCACCGCCTCGCCGCCGCCATCACCCACGCCCAGCTGACCGGTGCAGAGAAGGGCCGGCCGGTCTACGACCTCGAAGACCTCGCCGAACGAGCCGGGGGACCGGGCGACCCGCAGTGGGCGGTGCTCACCGGATGCCGCAAGGGGGCGGTACGCCAGGCCCTCGCCTTCGAGGGTCCGGCCGGAGCCGCGCGTGAACTCGACACCCTCGTCGACCTGTTCGGCGCCGAGGCGGTCTATGTCGAGCTGATGGATCACGGCGATCCGCTCGACTCGCGCCGCAACGACGTCCTGGCCGCGCTCGCCGCCGAGCGAGGGTTGCCGATCCTCGCCACCAACAACGTGCACTACGCCGCTCCGCAGAAGGAGCTGTTGGCCGCCGCCGTCGCCGCGGTGCGGGCGAACCGGGGCCTCGACGAGCTCGACGGCTGGCTCCCCTCCCATGCCGGGGCGCATCTGCGTTCGGGGGTCGAGATGGCGGCGCGGTTCCGGCGCTACCCGGGAGCGGTGGCGCGCACGGTCGAGCTCGCCGATGAGATCGCTTTTCCGTTGCGTCGGGCCAAGCCCGCCCTGCCGAAGCAGAAGGTGCCCGAGGGGCACACGCCCATGTCGTGGCTGCGGCACCTGGTCTGGGCGGCCGTACCGCGCAAGTACCCAAATCTGTCCGACGACGACCGGCGACGCATCGAACGCGAGCTCGAGGTCATCGAGATGAAGGACTTCCCGGGCTACTTCCTCATCGTCTACGGCATCGTGGCCGAGGCGCGGCGGCGCGGCATCCTGTGTCAGGGGCGGGGGTCGGCGGCCAACAGCGCCGTCTGCTACCTGCTCGACATCACCGCCGTCGACTCGATCTTTTACAAGCTGCCGTTCGAGCGGTTCCTCTCGAGCCTGCGCGACGAAGAGCCCGACATCGACGTCGACTTCGACTCCGACCGTCGCGAAGAGATCATCCAGTGGGTCTACGGCGAATACGGGCGTGAACGAGCGGCGCAGGTCGCGAACGTGATCCAGTACCGCCCGAAGAACGCCGTGCGCGACATGGCCCGTGCGCTCGGGCACTCCCCGGGCCAGCAGGATGCCTGGTCGAAGCAGGTCGAGCGGTGGGGAGCCACCCTCGAGAGCGGAGCCGATCACGACATCCCCGACCAGGTCATCGAGTTCGCGTCGGAGCTGTTGAAGGCGCCGCGACACCTCGGCATCCACTCCGGGGGAATGGTGCTCACCGACCGCCCGGTGGGCGAGGTCGTCCCCATCGAGCACGCGCGGATGGAGAACCGCACGGTGATCCAGTGGGACAAGGACGATGCCGCGTGGATGGGGCTGGTCAAGTTCGACCTCCTGGGCCTCGGCATGCTCGCGGCCCTGCAGTACTGCTTCGACCTGATCCGCGACGCCACGGGGGAGGAGTGGGAACTGTCGACTCTGCCGAAGGAAGAGAAGGCGGTGTACGACATGCTCTGCCGTGCGGATTCGATCGGGGTGTTCCAGGTGGAGTCGCGCGCGCAGATGGGTCTTCTGCCCCGGTTGCAGCCCCGCACGTTCTATGACCTCGTGGTGCAGATCGCCCTCATCCGCCCCGGCCCGATCCAGGGCGGGGCCGTCCACCCGTTCGTGCGCCGCAAGCTCGGCCAGGAGCCGATCACCTACGTGCACCCCAAGCTCGAGCCGGTGCTCTCACGCACGATGGGAGTACCGGTGTTCCAAGAACAACTCATGCAGATGGCCGTGGCCATCGGCAACTGCTCCGCCGAAGACGCCGATCTGCTGCGTCGCGCCATGGGATCCAAGCGTGGACTGGAGCGGATCGACTCCTTGCGGGAGACGCTCTACGCGGGCATGGCCGAGAACGGCCTGGTGGGGCAGGTCGCCGACGAGCTCTACGCCAAGATCCAGGCCTTCGCGAACTTCGGTTTCGCAGAGTCGCATTCGCTGTCGTTCGCTCTTCTGGTCTACGCCAGCTCATGGATCAAGCTGCACTACCCGGCCGCCTTCCTCGCCGGGCTCCTGCGCGCACAGCCCATGGGGTTCTACTCGCCCGCCACACTCACCGCCGATGCCCGCCGGCACGGGGTGCAGGTACGTCGGCCCGATCTGCTGCGCTCGGGGGTCGAGGCGACCCTCGAACCCGTGGACGACACGGACAGCGAGAGGGGATCGGAGCGGACGGATGCCGCGGGGACGGCGAGAGGGGCGGATGCCGCGGGGTCCGCATCACCGGGTTCGGCGCCGCGGCGGGCGAGGAGGCCGGCGACCGGGCTCGAGGCGTGTGCTCACGCGATCCAGCCGCCGACGGGAGAGTTCGACCCCGCCGAGGCCGATGAGACGCTCGCCCATCGCCGCGACGGGGGTTTCGCCGTGCGTCTCGGGCTGGCCGGCGTCACCGGAATCGGAGCCAAGGTCGCCGCGCGCATCGTCGACGAGCGAGAGAACGGCGGAGACTACCGCGACCTGCGCGACCTCGTGCGGCGGACGGGATTGGTCACGGCTCAGCTCGAAGCCCTCGCCACGGCGGGAGCGTTCGACTGCCTCGGGCACACGAGACGCGAGGCGATCTGGTTGTCGGGGTCGGCCGCCCTCGACCGTCCGGAGTTCCTCCCCGACTCCCTGGTGGCCGTCCAGCCTCCTCTATTCACCGACCCGTCGAGCTACGAGATCCTCGCATCCGACCTGTGGGCCACGGGCCTGTCGGCGGACGACCATCCGCTCACCCATTTCCGGGCCGCGCTCGATGCCCGCGGGGTGCTGACCTCGCGTGAGCTCCGCACCTTCGAGACCGACCGGCGCATCGAGGTGGCGGGGCTCGTGACGCACCGACAGCGGCCGGCCACGGCATCCGGGATCACGTTCCTCAACCTCGAAGACGAACACGGCCTGATGAACATCATCTGCTCGGTCGGCGTGTGGAACAGATACCGCCGCGTCGCGCGCGAATCACCCGCTCTCATCGTGCGCGGGATGCTCGAGCGCTCGGTCGAGGGAGTGACCAACGTGGTCGCCGACGGATTCACCGATCTGCGCGTGGGAGTGTCCCACGCGTCGCGAGACTTCCGATGACGTCGGACGCCATCACTAGACTCGGGCCATCTCGCCCGGTTCCGCACCTGACAGGGGAAACGACATGACCGACACTCCCACTCCGCCCGACGGCTGGTATCCCGACCCCGCCGGAGGCGGCGGTCTGCGCCGCTGGAACGGCACCGGCTGGACCGACGAGGTGCGCTCCGCCACGGAATCCGCACAGACGCACGACGCTGCGCCGCGACCCGGCGACAGCTCGGCGGACCAGGGCTCCGCGGCCACCGAAGGGTCGTCGTACGACATCTCGTCGAGCCTCGACCCGCAGGAGCACCCCGCAGGCGCGGCGCACGAGGGAGCGTCGGCCGACGCTTCGGCGCACGAGGGCACTCCGTCGCTCGACACCCCGTCGGCGTACGCTGCGGGCGGTGCGGACAGCCACGACACGCACGGCCATGACGGCGCGCACGATGCGGCCGCTCCGCTCACCGCCTCCGAGCCGGCGGCCCCTGCTCCACACGAGCCGGCTCCGTACGACTCTGCCGCGCACAACTCAGCCGCGCACGACTCTGTCGCGCACGACTCTGCCGCGTACGAGTCCCCGTCGCATGACTCCGCAGCGTCCGAGTCCGCCTCGCACGGCTCGGCGTCGCACGGCTCGGCGTCGTCCGGCTCCGCGCCCTCGGCGGTTCCGGATTCGGCGTACTCCGCCGCCGGGGCAGCCGCCGGCGCGGGCGTGCCGCCCGTGGCTCCGCCCGCAGCCCCCGCGGCTCCGCCCACCGCCCCCGTCGCTCCGCCGGCAGCCCCGGCCTACACGTCGGCCCCGGCCTTCCCGGGCGCACCGGCTTCGTCCTCCGCTCCGTCGTATCCCTCCGCTCCGGCGTACACCGCCGGCGCGGCCGGAGCCGGCTACGCCGCGGGCCCGGGTTACCCGAGCGCACCCCCGGTGTCGTACGACACCGCCGCCCCTCGCCGCGACATCAAGACCAACACCGTGTGGGTGTGGCTCATGGTCTTCCTGCCGGTGCTCAGCCTGCTCGGAGTCGTGATCTTCGACTGGTCGTCGTACTTCCGTGATGCCTTCTACGCCGGCGTGTACTCCTACGACTCCGGCCCGGCGTCGATGGCCGGCACGAACGCCGCGACCGCGCTGATCACCGTCGTGACGTCGGTGGTGAGCATCGTCGTCTCGGCGCTCACGGTTCTGTTCGCCTTCCTCGACTGGCGTCAGTTGCGCGCACGCGGTGTCGATCGTCCGTTCCACTGGGCCTTCAGCTTCTTCGTGCTGGTCATCGGCTCGGGCCTTGTGTACATCATCGGTCGCGGTGTGATCCTGCGTCGCCGCACCGGCTCGGGCCTCGGTCCGATCTGGGCCGCTGTCGCTGTCAACCTCGCCGTGGTGATCGGCTTCATCGTCTGGATCGTCGTGCTCATCGCGCAGATGTCAGCTCTCATCAACGACTTCTCCACCAGTTTCGGCTACTGAATCGTCGGGCGGGCGCCCCTGGTGCCCGCCCGGCCACGTTCGAAGTCCGTCGTGCGTCTTGCGCCCCGCGTTGTTAGTCGCGCGGCGACAGTCACGCGTCGTCAGTGGCGCATCGACGCGCGCACGGTCAGGACCGCGTCGAGGAGCGCGTGAGCCGCGTCATCCTTGGATCCCGCGACCGTCGCGAGCACGTCACCCGTGGCATCCACGATGGTGAGGGCGTTCTCAGACGATTCGAACCCGCGCGTCCAGCCCACGGCATTGGCCGCCAGCAGATCGACGCCCTTTCGCGCCGCCTTCGCGCGAGCGCGTTCCCGCAGCTCCGCGTCGTCGGCCACGGTCTCGGCCGCGAACCCGACGATCGTCTGCCCGGGGCGGCGGGCGGTCGCGAGTCCCGCGAGGATGTCGCGGTTCTCGCGCAACTTGAGCGTAAGGCCGCCGGGGGAGTCCTGCTTCCGGAGCTTGTGTTCCGACACCGCGGCGACGGAGTAGTCGGCGACAGCCGCGGCCATGACGATCACATCGGCGTCGGGGGCTACGGCATCCATCGCCCGTCCCAACTCGTCAGCGGTCCCGGCGGCGATCACTTCGACGCGAGGGTCGGGACGCACGTCCGCGTCGAGGTGCGCGGCGACGAGCGTCACGCGCGCCCCGGTCCGCGGCGGCCCGTGCGATCGCCACGCCCTGCCGACCACTCGAGCGGTTCCCGAGGAACCGCACGGGGTCGATGGGCTCGCGCGTCCCCCCGGCGCTCACGACGATCGAAAGCCCCTCGAGGTCGCGCGGGCGTCCGACGAGACCCAGGGCCGCGGCCACGATCTCTTCGGGCTCCGACATGCGCCCGGGGCCCGAGTCGCCGCCCGTGAGCACGCCGTCGGCCGGTCCGACCACGTGCACGCCGCGAGAGCGCAGGACGTCCATGTTGTGCGCGGTGGCCGGGTGCCGCCACATCTCGGTGTGCATGGCCGGGGCGACGACGACCGGAGCGGTCGTCGCGAGGAGAGTCGTGCCGAGCAGGTCGGACGCCAGCCCCGCCGTCATCGCCGCGAGCGTGTTCGCGGTGGCGGGGGCGACGATCACCAGGTCGGCGGACTGGCCCAGCGCGACGTGCCGGACACGCGCGACGTCATCGTGCACCGAGGTCGTCACGGGGTTGCGACTGAGGGCCTCCCACGTGGGCAGGCCGACGAAACGCAGGGCGTCCGCGGTCGGGATCACGTGCACGTCGTGCCCCGCCTTCACGAGCAGGCGCACGAGGCTCACGGTCTTGTAGGCGGCGATGCCCCCGGTCACTCCCACGACGACGAACATCGTCCCAGTCTTCCAGGTCGGCGTCCGCGACGGGGGTGGTGCGATGAGAACAGGGGGAGCGACGAGAACAGGCGGTTCCGACGCCGAACGGCCTGTTCCCGTCGCGCGGCCTGTTCTCGTGACGGACCCGGGCCGCCGCACGGGGCGTCCGCGGCCCGCCCCGTCCGGGCCTCGCGCGGGTAGCGTTGTCGGAATGTGCACGGTCGTGATCGACGTTCCCGCGAGTCCCGGTGAGCCCGTGCGGGTGCTCGCCGTCCGCGATGAGGACCGCGACCGCCCCTGGCGGGGCATCGGTGCCTGGTGGCCCGAGCGCGACGGTGTCCTGGGCGTGCGCGATGACCGCGCCGGAGGAGCGTGGCTGGCCCTCGACCCGGCCGCTCACCGGCTCGCGGTTCTGCTCAATCGCGAAGACCTGTCCGACCGTCCCGACGACGGCCTCGTCAGCCGGGGCGGTGTTCCCCTCGATGCGGTGGGGGTCGGCATCCCGGATCGTCCCGCCACGCGGGGGTTCAACCTCGTCGAGGTGGATGCCGCGGGTGCGCACCTCGTGGAGTGGGACGGCGTGGTCTCGCGTCGCACCGCACTCGCCCCGGGCACGCACATGGTCGCCCACCACGCGGTCGACGACCCGGGAACCCCGCGCATCGCGCGGTGGCTCGAGGCGTTCCGCGCGGCCGGCCCGGCGGCCGGCTCGGACTGGTGGATGCCGTGGCTCGGCGTGATCGAGAAGGCGACGCACGAGCCCGAGTCGTCGATCCTGCGGCGGGATGCCCACGACGGGCTCGTCCTCGAGTCGCTCCTGGTCTGTGCGGTGAGCATCGGGCCCGACGGCATGGACGTGCGCGAAGCGACCCTCGCCGAGCCGGGGCGATGGGACGACGGTCTGGTCGCGGCGCTGCGGGAGCGCACGCCGCTGACGGGCGCCGACCGAACCGCCCGGGTCGAAGCGCCGCAGTAGGCTGGGACGATCCCGCCTCCGTAGCTCAGGGGATAGAGCGCCGCACTCCTAACGCGGGCGTCGCAGGTTCGAATCCTGTCGGGGGCACTCCATCGCGATGACTGCGTCGCGCCTTCTTCTGCGCTCGGCGCGACGCGCCCCGCGCGCGACGTCGCTCCGGCAGCGTCCGACGTGCCGTGATTCCGACGACGTCCGTCTCGGCGTTGCCTCCCCGCGTACCGCCGTGGCATGATTACTGAACGATCGGTCGGAAAACCTCGCAGGCGAGGTGGACGGGCCCCGCCAAAGTCGGCGGGGGAGAGGAAGACGATGGCGGACGCGTTTCTCATCGGCGGTGCGCGCACCCCGGTCGGTCGGTACGGCGGGGCGCTGGCATCCGTTCGTCCCGACGATCTCGCGGCCCTCGTCGTGGCCGAGGCGGTGGCCCGCGCGGGCGTCCCCGGCGAGGCGATCGACGAGGTGATCCTCGGTGCTGCGAACCAGGCGGGGGAGGACAACCGCAACGTCGCCCGCATGGCCGTGCTGCTCGCGGGGCTGCCCGACAGCATCCCCGGTCTGACCGTCAACCGCCTCTGCGCCTCGGGAATGAGCGCGATCGCGCTCGCCGCGCAGGCCGTGCGCGCGGGGGACGCCGACCTCGTCGTGGCCGGCGGCGTCGAGTCGATGACCCGCGCGCCCTGGGTGCAGGCGAAGCCCGAGAAGGCCTGGGCGAAGCCCGGGGCGGTATTCGACACCTCGATCGGCTGGCGCTTCACCAATCCACGCCTCGCCGCGCGCGCGAAGGCCACGTTCTCGATGCCCGAAACGGCCGAAGAGGTCGCGCGCCTCGACGGGATCTCGCGGGCGGATGCCGATGCCTTCGCCCTGCGCAGCCACGAGCGCGCGATCGCGGCCCAGGATGCTGGTCGCTTCGCGAGCGAGATCGTCGCCGTCGACACCGGCCGGGGCATCGTCGACAGCGACGAGGGACCGCGCCGTGACACCTCGCTCGACGTGCTCGCGAAGCTCAAGCCGGTCGTGAGGGACGGCGAGGTCGTCACCGCGGGCAACTCCAGCTCGCTCAACGACGGGGCCTCGGCCCTCGTCGTCGCGAGCGCCGAGGCTGTCGAGCGCTACGGACTCCGGCCGCGCGCGAGGATCGTGGCGCACGCCTCCGCGGCTCTCGCCCCCCAGATCATGGGCCTCGGCCCCGTGCCCGCGACCGAGAAAGCCCTCGCGAAGGCCGGGCTCTCGGCATCCGACCTCGGCGCCGTCGAACTCAACGAGGCGTTCGCCTCGCAGTCGCTCGCGTGCGTGCGGCGCCTCGGGCTCGACCCCGAGATCGTCAACGCCGACGGCGGGGCGATCGCGCTGGGGCATCCGCTGGGCTCGAGCGGCTCGCGGCTCATCGTGACCCTGCTCGGCCGGCTCGAGCGCGAGGGCGCGCGGTACGGCCTCGCGACGATGTGCGTCGGCGTCGGCCAGGGCACCGCGATGATCGTGGAGCGGGTCGATGGCTGAAACCATCCGCATCGATGCCACCGCCGACCGCGTCGTCGCCACCCTCGACCGCCCCGAGGTGCGCAACGCGATCGACCAGGCCATGGTCGACGAGCTGCACGCCCTGTGCGCCGAGCTCGAGGCGAACCCGCGCACCCTCATCCTCATCGGCGCGGGCGGTGTCTTCGCCGCGGGAGCCGACATCGCCCAGCTGCGCGAGCGCACGGGAGACGACGCGCGACGCGGCATCAACGCGACGGTGTTCGATCGCATCCGGCACCTCCCGATGCCTGTGATCGCCGCGGTCGACGGCTTCGCCCTCGGCGGGGGAGCCGAACTCGCGTACGCGGCCGACATCCGCCTCGGCACCCCCCGCGTGCGCTTCGGCAATCCCGAGCCGGGCCTCGGCATCATCGCCGCCGCGGGTGCGTCATGGCGTCTGCCCGAGATCGTCGGCCACGCCCGCGCGAGCGAGCTGCTGCTCACCGCGCGCGTGATCGACGCCGACGAGGCCCTCGCCTGGGGGCTGCTGTCGAGCGTGCACGAGCCCGACGACCTGCTCGCCGCCGCGCACGCGGTCGCCGACCGCATCGCCGCGAACTCGGCGCGCGCGACGATCCTCACCAAGCGCGCGCTGCTCGCGCCTCGCGCCGAGCACCCCGCGATCGACGGTGAGCTGCAGGCCGAGCTTTTCGACAGCGCCGACAAGCGCGCCCGCATGACCGCGTTCCTCGAGAGGAAGAAGAAGTGACCCTTCCCGAGACCACGTCTCGCACCCGCGCCGCCGCCACGGCCGCGACCGACACAGCCGCCGCTCCCGCCGGAGCCACGGCATCCGTCCCCGCCGTCGTCGGCGTGCTCGGCGGAGGCCGCATGGGTGCGGGGATCGCGCACGCCTTCCTGCTCGCCGGCTCCCGCGTGCACGTCGTCGAGCGCGACGAGGCCGCCGCCGCCCAGGCACGGGAGCGCGTCGAGACCGCCCTGGCCCGCTCGGCCGAGCGCGGAACGCAGATTCCGGATGCCGACACCCTCACCACCGGAGTCGACGGGGATGCATTCGCCGAGGCGGGCCTCGTGATCGAGGCCGTGCCCGAGGATCGCGACCTCAAGCGCGACGCCCTCGCGCGGATCGAGGGGGCTGTGCAGGACGACGCGGTCGTGGCATCCAACACCTCCTCCATCTCGATCGACGCGCTCGCCGCCTCGCTCGCCCGGCCCGACAGATTTCTCGGGCTGCACTTCTTCAACCCCGTGCCTGCTTCGGCCCTCGTCGAGGTGGTGACCGGCGAGCGCACCGCCGCCGCGGTCGTCACGCGGGCGACGCACTGGGTCGAGGCGATCGGCAAGGCCGCGGTCGTCGTGCGCGATGCGCCGGGCTTCGCGTCGAGCCGGCTGGGGGTCGCGCTCGGGCTCGAGGCGATCCGCATGCTCGAGGAGGGTGTCGCCACCGCGCACGACATCGACACGGCGATGGAGCTGGGCTACCGGCATCCGATGGGACCCCTGCGCACCACCGACATCGTCGGGCTCGACGTGCGCCTCGGCATCGCCGAAGAACTCGAGCGCGCTTTCGGCGCGCGTTTCACCCCGCCCGCTTTGCTGCGCGACCTCGTCGCCGAGGGGCACCTGGGCCGCAAGACCGGCCGCGGATTCTACGAATGGAGCGCCTCATGACCTTCCTCCCCAGCTACGTGAACGGCGCCTGGTGGGCACCCGAAAGCGACTCCGACGCGGCGATCGTGCGTGACGCCTCGACGGGGGAGGAGATCGTTCGCGTCAGCACGCGCGGACTCGATCTCGCGGGCGCGGTCGCCTACGCGCGCACCACCGGCCAGAAGAGCCTCGGTGCCCTCACCTTCCACCAGCGCGCGATGGTGCTGAAGAACCTCGCGATCGCGCTGAACGAGCGTCGCGAAGAGCTCTACGCCCTCTCGGCGCGCTCCGGCTCGACCCGCCGCGACTCGCTCAGCGACATCGATGGCGGCATCGGCGTGTTGTTCACCTTCTCGTCGAAGGCGCGGCGCGAGCTGCCCGCCGGGAAGGTCGTGCTCGACGGACCGATCGAGCCCCTGTCGAAGGACGGCTCGTTCCTCGGCCGGCACGTCTACACGCGCCTGCCGGGCGTCGCGGTGCAGATCAACGCCTTCAACTTCCCGATGTGGGGCGCGCTCGAGAAGTTCGCTCCGGCCTTCCTCGCCGGGCTCCCCACGATTGTCAAGCCCGCAACCCCGACGGCCTATGTCGCCGAGGCGTGGGTGCGCATGGTCGTCGAGACCGGCCTGCTGCCCGAGGGCTCGCTGCAGCTGGTGAGCGGAAGCGTCCCGGGCCTGTTCGACCTGCTCGACCTCGGCGACACCGTCGGGTTCACCGGCAGTGCCTCGACCGCCGAGCGCCTGCGCGCCCAGGCGAAGCCCGGCGTGCGGTTCACGAGCGAGACCGACTCGATCAACGCCTCGATCCTCGGCCCCGACGCCACCCCCGGCACCCCCGAGTTCGACGCCTACGTCAAGCAACTGCTGGTCGAACTCACGACCAAGGCGGGTCAGAAGTGCACGGCGATCCGCCGCGCGATCGTGCCGACGGGCATGACGGATGCCGTGGCCCAGGCGCTGCGCGACAAGATCGCCGAGCGCGTGGTCATCGGCGACCCACGCGCCGAGGGCGTGACGATGGGGCCGGTCGTCTCCCTCGAGCAGCGCGACGAGGTGCTGCGCCAGGTGCGCGCCCTCACCGATGCGGGTGGGCGCTTCGTGGTGGGATCCGCGGAGACGCCCGAGGGTGCTCCTACCGATGGCGCGTTCCTGCAGCCGATGCTGCTGGCCTTCGCGGATGCCGCGACCCCGGCCGTCAACGACATCGAGGCGTTCGGACCGGTCGCGAGCATTGTCGAGTACGCCGACGTCGCCGAGGCCGCGACCATCGTGGGCCGCGGCGGGGGATCGCTCGTCACCAGCGTCGCCACCCACGACCCCGACGTCGCGACCGAGCTGCTCACCCGCATGGGCGCGATGAACGGCCGCGTGCTCTTCCTCGACCGTGACGACGCCCGCACCTCGACCGGACACGGCGCCCCCGTGCCGCACCTCGTGCACGGCGGACCCGGCCGCGCCGGCGGCGGTGAGGAGCTCGGCGGCATCCGCTCAGTGCTCCACTCCATGCAGCGCACCGCGATCCAGGGCTCGCCCCGCATGCTCACCGCGTTGACCGGGGTGTGGCACCCGGGAGCCGAGACCGACTCCGCCGGGACGCATCCGTTCCGCAAGCCCCTCTTGGACCTCCGAATCGGGGATGCCGTGGAATCGGCCGAACGCGAGGTCACCCTCGACGACATCGAGGTGTTCGCGAGATTCACCGGCGACACGTTCTACGCGCACATGGACGAGGAGTCGGCGGCGGCGAACCCCTTCTTCCCGGGCCGCGTCGCGCACGGATACCTGCTCGTGTCGTGGGCGGCCGGCCTCTTCGTCGACCCCGCGCCCGGCCCGGTGCTGGCGAACTCGGGGCTCGAGAACCTGCGCTTCGTCACTCCCGTCTCACCCGGTGACCGCATCCGCGTCGCCCTGACGGCGAAGCAGATCACCCCGCGCGAGACCGACGAGTACGGCGAGGTGCGCTGGGATGCCGTGATCCGCAACCAGAACGACGAGCTCGTCGCGCAATACGACGTGCTCACGCTCGTGGCCAAGACGTGGGCGCCCGCTCCTCGGTCGGAGGGGGTGCTCGCATGAGCCTGCGGCCGATGATGCGCAACGACAACGCCTCGCGCATGCTCGGCATGGTCGTCGAGCACGACGCGCCGGGGGAGTCCCGCGTGTCGATGACCGTGCGCGACGACATGCTCAACGGCTTCGCCATCACCCACGGCGGGCTCGTGTTCACCCTCGCCGACACGGCCTTCGCGATCGCGTGCAACGAAGACGAGCGGGTCACGGTCGCCGGGGGCGCCGACATCACGTTCTTGAAGTCGACGACGGCGGGGCAGACGCTCACCGCGACGGCCGCCCGTCGCGCGCGGAGCGGGCGGACGGGCCTGTACGACATCCGCGTGACCGATGAGACGGGCGACCTCGTCGCCGAGGTGCGCGGCCGCAGCATCACGACCGACCGGCGGCCGCCGGAGGCTGAGCCCGTCGAAGCCGCCAGCCGCCGCGCACCCCACGACCCCGCCCCCGAGCGCGACGAGGCGCTCACGACCACGGAGGTGTCCCGATGACCCTGACCGCCGCATCGCGCCCCGACTTCCTGGCATCCGTCGATCCGACCGCGATCCCGCTCGAGAGCCTGCGCGCGCTGCAGCTCGAACGGCTGCAGTGGACCGTCCGCCACGCCTACGAGAACGTCGCGCTCTACCGACGCAAATTCGACGAGGCCGGCGTTCACCCCGACGACATCCGCAGCCTCGACGACATCCGCCTGCTGCCCTTCACGACCAAGGCCGATCTGCGCGAGACCTACCCCTTCGGCATGTTCGCGGTGCCGATGGCCGACGTCCGCCGCATCCACGCGTCGTCGGGTACGACCGGGCGCCCCACCGTCGTCGGCTACACCGCGGGCGACCTCGACCGGTGGGCCGATCTCGTCGCGCGGTCGCTGAGTGCTGCCGGCATCCGCGCCGGGGATCGCGTGCACAACGCCTACGGCTACGGCCTGTTCACCGGCGGTCTCGGAGCCCACGCGGGGATCGAGCGCCTCGGCGCGACCGTCATCCCCATGTCGGGCGGGCAGACCGCGCGGCAGGCGCAGCTCATCCAGGACTTCGAGCCGGATGCCATTCTCTGCACGCCCAGCTACCTCCTGACGATCGCCGACGCGCTGGAGTCCGCCGGCGTCGACCCGCGGTCGACCTCGCTGAGGGTCGCGGTGCTCGGTGCCGAGCCGTGGACCAACGAGATGCGCCACGAGATCGAGCGTCGCCTCGACCTCGTCGCGGTCGACATCTACGGCCTGAGCGAGGTGATGGGTCCGGGCGTGGCATCCGAGAGCGCCCTGACGAAGGACGGTCCGCACATCTGGGAAGACCACTTCCTCCCCGAGACGATCGACGGCGACAGCGGAGAGCCCGTCGGCGACGGCGAGCTCGGCGAGCTGGTGTTCACCTCGCTCACGAAGGAGGCGTTCCCGGTCATCCGCTATCGCACCCGCGACCTCACCCGGCTGCAGCCCGGCTCGGCGTTCCCGGCGATGCGGCGCATCGAGAAGATCACCGGCCGCAACGACGACATGATCATCCTGCGCGGGGTGAACCTCTTCCCCACGCAGATCGAGGAGATCGTGCTGGGCATCGAGAAGCTCACCCCGCACTTCGTGCTCGAGCTGCGTCGCGAGGGACGAATGGATGCCATGACCGTGCGCATCGAGCGGCATCCGGCCCTCGACCGCGAGGTGTGCGAGGCCGCGGGCGTCGTGCTGCAGCAGCGCATCAAGGTGCTGATCGGCACGACCGTCGACGTGCGCGTCGAGGAGCCCGGCGTGCTGCCGCGCAGCGAGGGCAAGTACAAGCGCGTGTACGACCTGCGCTGACGTCCCGGCGATCGAGTGTGGCCGCCCCGCCCGTGCGCTGAGGACGCACCGCTTCGTCGAGGACGCACACGTTCGGTGGCCATCTGGTGCGTCCTCGACAAACGCGTTCGGTCTCGCCGACGCGGCGCGGACGCGGGGCGTCTCAGGCCTCCGGGCGGGCGAGCGGCGTCTCGTCGAGTCCGTCGATGAGATCGCGGAGGCTGTCGAACACGCGAACGGCTCCGGCATCCCGAAGCTCTTCCGGAGAGAAGCCACCCGTGCGCACGGCGATCGTGGAGATGCCGGCCTTCCGAGCGGCGATCGCGTCCCAGGGGGAGTCCCCGATCATGATGCCGCGCGAACCCGGCACGCGATCGAGTGCCGTCTGAACGAGGTCGGGCGCGGGCTTGCTCGCCTCGACGTCGTCGGAGGTGGTCCAGGCGTCGGCGAGTTCGCGAGCTTCGACGAGGTCGAGGAAGTGCTCGACATGATCGCTCTTGCCGGAGCTGGCGAGGACGATCTGGAACCCACGCCTCTTCACCTCCGCGAGAAGGTCGTGCGCTCCCTCGAAGGGTTTCACCTCGTCGATGAGGGGGTCGAACTCCTCGGTCCACGCCGTCCGCAAGGCCTCGCCGTGCTCGCGCTCGACGTCGTCGCTGGTGAGGGACGCGACGAGCTGATCCCCGCCCATGCCGATGGCGCGGTGGATCCGCCAGATCGGCAGCACGATGTCGTGCCGCAGGAACGAGCGGTACCACGCGAGGGCGTGCTGGTAGTTGGTGTCGACGAGGGTGCCGTCGACGTCGAAGATCGCGGTGTCTGCCATGTCCTCCACGACACACGTTCGGTGCCGCGGGTGCACGCCCGTTGCAGTCCCTCGCGCCCTCCGCTACAGTTTTACTGAACGATCGGTCTGTAAAAGGAGTCGACGATGACGATGACCGCCCCCACGACGGAGGCCCTCGACGGCGAGGCGATGTTCGACGCCCTCATCGAGGCCGACGGACGCATCGAGCCGCGCGACTGGATGCCCGACGGCTACCGACGCACGCTCATCCGCCAGATCTCGCAGCACGCGCACTCGGAGATCATCGGAATGCAGCCCGAGGGGGCGTGGATCACGCGCGCCCCGAGCCTCAAGCGCAAGTCGATCCTGCTCGCCAAGGTGCAGGACGAGGCCGGTCACGGGCTCTACCTGTACTCCGCCGCGCAGACCCTCGGCATCACGCGCGACGAGATGACGCAGCAACTGGTCGACGGCAAGGCGCGGTACTCGTCGATCTTCAACTACCCGACCCCGACGTGGGCCGACATGGGGGCGATCGGCTGGCTCGTCGACGGCGCCGCGATCTGCAACCAGGTGCCCCTGTGCCGCGCCTCGTACGGACCGTACGGACGCGCGATGGTGCGCGTCTGCAAGGAGGAGTCGTTCCACCAGCGCCAGGGATTCGAGATCCTGCTGACGCTCATGCAGGGCACCGACGAGCAGCGGCAGATGGCTCAGGATGCCGTGGACCGGTGGTACTGGCCGAGCCTCATGATGTTCGGACCCCCCGACGACGACTCGCCCAACTCGGCACAGTCGATGGCGTGGAACATCAAGCGTTTCAGCAACGACGATCTGCGCCAGCGGTTCGTCTCGATGCTCGTGCCGCAGGCCGCGGTGCTGGGCGTGACCCTGCCCGACCCCGAGCTGCGTTTCAACGACGAGACCGGCCAGTACGACATGGGCGAGATCGACTGGACCGAGTTCCACGAGGTGCTCGCCGGTCGAGGGCCGCTCAACCGCCAGCGTCTGCAGAACCGTCGCGCCGCGCACGAAGAGGGCGCCTGGGTGCGCGAGGCCGCGGCGGCCTATGCCGCGAAGAAGAGCGCCGCCCGTACCGAGACGGCGGCGGCCTGATGGCCACCCCCGGCGGCAGCCCCGCCGAGACCTGGCCGCTGTGGGAGGTCTTCGTGCGCGCGAACCGCGGTCTGAGCCACGTGCACGTGGGCTCGCTCCACGCCCCCGATGCCGAGCTCGCGGTGCGCAACGCCCGCGACCTCTACACCCGTCGCGGTGAGGGCGTGTCGGTGTGGGTCGTGCCCTCGGATGCCGTGACCACGAGCGACCCGGGAGCCAAGGGCGCGTTCTTCGAGTCGCCCGCGGGAAAGAACTACCGGCACGCGGTGTACTACACCGCCTCCGAGGGGGTGCCGCACCTGTGAGCACCTGGACCGACCACGGTGCAGCGCCGGCGGCTGAGCCCGTCGAAGCCCCTGATCCCCCGCACGGCGACGATCCGCACGGCGACGTCTCGCTCGACGCGCGCGAGCTGTCGGCCGAGCTCGCCGGGGGAGAGGGCCGCGCGACCGACCCCGACGTCGCCGCCTACGCCCTGCAGCTCGGCGACGACGCCCTGATCCTGTCGCAGAACCTCTGCGGCTGGATCGCCCGTGCCCCCGAGCTCGAAGAAGACGTCGCGCTCGGCAACATCGCCCTCGACCTGCTCGGCCACGCCCGCTCGCTCCTGCGCTACGCGGGGTCGTACGACGGCCGCAGCGAGGACGACCTCGCGTACTGGCGCGACGAGCCCGACTTCCGCAGCGCCTGGCTGTTCGAGCTCCCGAACGGCGACTTCGCCCACACGATCGCCCGTCAGCTCCTGGCATCCGCGTACCTGCTCGAGCTGTACCGCGACCTCACGGCATCCGCCGATCCGGTGATCTCGGCGGTCGCGGCGAAGGCCGAGAAAGAGGTCGACTACCACCGCGACCACGCGGTGCAGTGGACGCTGCGTCTCGCCGGCGGCACCGACGAGTCGCGTCGACGCTTCCTCGTCGCCCTCGACGACGTGTGGCCCTATCTCGACGAACTGTTCCGCGACGAGCCGCTGCACGAGCGGCTCGACGGAATCGCCGTGCGCCCGTCGTCGCTGCGCGGTCGCGTCGACGACGTGCTCGCCGCCGTTCTGGCCGAAGAGGACGTTCCCGTGCCCTCGATCCCCGGTTCATCCGCGGGGGGTCGCCGGGGTGCCCACCATCCCTCGTTCGGGCCGTTGCTCGCCGAGATGCAGGTGCTGGCCCGCCGGCATCCGGGGGCGACATGGTGACCGCGACACTCGCGCACGCGCGCGAGGTCGTCGCGGCCGTCGTCGACCCCGAGGTGCCCGTGCTCACGATCGACGACCTCGGGGTGCTCCGCGACGTGCGCCTCGACGGCGACACCGTGACCGTCACGATCACCCCGACCTACTCGGGCTGCCCCGCGGTCGACGCGATCCGCGACGACATCGTGCTCGCGCTGACCTCGGCCGGCTTCGACCACGCCGTGGTGAAGACGACGCTGACCCCCGCGTGGACGACCGACTGGATGAGCGACGACGGCAAGCGCAAGCTCACCGAGTACGGCATCGCCCCGCCGACCGGCCGCGCGCCCGCGGGACCCATCCGCGTGAAGCTCAGCGTCGCGTGCCCCCGCTGCGGATCCCTCGACACCCGCGAGGTCTCGCGCTTCGGCTCCACCTCGTGCAAGTCGCACTGGGAGTGCCGCGCGTGCCTCGAACCCTTCGACCACTTCAAGGTCCTCTGATGACGATGACGGATGCCGTGAACCCGGCCGCCACACCCGGAACCCCGCGCGCCCGCGCCCGCTTCCACACCCTCCGCGTCGCCGACGTGCGCCCCCTCACCCCGACCGCGATCGAGGTGACCTTCGCGGTGCCCGACGACCTCGCGGACGCATTCGACTACGCGCCCGGGCAGTACGTCGCGCTCCGCGCCCGTATCGACGGCGAGGAGCTGCGCCGCTCGTACTCGATCTGCCGGCCGCCGGCGCCCGGCTCGATCAGCGTGGGCATCAAGCGCGACCCCGACGGGCGCTTCTCGACCTGGGCGCACGAGGGCCTGCGCCCCGGCGACGAGGTCGACGTGATGAGCCCCCAGGGCACCTTCGTCTCGAAGGCCTCGACGGCCACGGGCCACGTCGTCGCGATCGCCGCGGGCTCGGGCATCACCCCGATCATGGCGCTCGCCGCCGACGTGCTCGAGCGCTCCGCCGACAGCCGCATGACCATCGTGTACGCCAACCGGTCGTCGACCGACGTGATGTTCGTCGACGAGCTCGCCGACCTGAAGGACCGGTATCCGTCGCGCCTGACGCTCCATCACGTGCTGTCGCGCGAGCAGCGCGCTGCGCCCGTGTTCTCAGGGCGCATCGACGACGAGCGGCTGCGGCTGATCCTCTCGCGGCTCATCGATCCGGCATCCGTCGACGAGTGGTTCCTGTGCGGCCCGTTCGCCCTCGTCGAGCTGTGCCGCGAGGTGCTCGCCGAGGTCGGCGTACCGCGCGAGCGCGTGCGGTTCGAGCTGTTCACCGCGGGAGACGGCGACGCCCCCGCGCAGGCCGGGGGAGCGCGCCCGGTGCGCCTGCGCCAGGACGAACCCGTGCGCCGCATCGACTTCACCCTCGACGGACAGTCGGCGTCGGTCGACAGCCCGGTCGCGGCGAACGAGACGATTCTCGCGGCCGCGCTCCGCGTGCGCCCCGATGTGCCGTTCGCGTGCGCGGGTGGGGTGTGCGGAACCTGCCGCGCCCGCGTGATCGAGGGCGCCGTGACGATGACCGAGAACTACGCCCTCGAGCCCGACGAGATCGAGCGCGGATACGTCCTCACCTGTCAGTCGCACCCGAGCACCGACGCCGTCCGCGTCGACTACGACGGGTGAGCGCGATGATCGACTACCGCTTCGACGAGGGCGTCGCCGAGATCGTGCTGAACGCGCCCTCCCGCCGCAACGCCCTCGGCCTCAACGACCTGCGCGAGCTCGCCGCCGCGTACGACCGCGCCGAGGCCGACGGCGCCCGCGCCGTGCTGCTGCGCGGAGAGGGGCCCTCGTTCTGCGCCGGCCGCGACATCTCGGGCGTCGATCCCGCGACCGACGACGTCGGCGGCTACCTCGATGACATGCTGACCCCGCTGCTGCGCCGCATGGCGATGTTCCCCGCACCCACGTTCGGCGTCGCGCACGGCGCCTGCCTCGGCGTGGGACTCGGTCTGCTGATCGCCACCGACGTCGTCTACGTCGCCGACACCGCGAAGATCGGCTCACCCTTCGCCGCCCTCGGGGCGACCCTCGATTCCGGCGGTCACGCGCTGTTCGTCGAGCGCCTCGGCGCTCACGCCACGCTCGACCTCATCTACACGGGGCGGCTGATGTCGGGTGCCGAGGCCGTTCGTGCCGGACTCTTCTCGCGCGCTTTCCCGGCGGATGAGCTTCCGGATGCCGCGTCCTCGGCGGCCCTCTCGGCCGCGGCCGGTCCGACGCAGGCCTTCGGCGTGAGCAAGCGCATCGTGAGCGCGATCCGCGTCGAGCGCCTGGGCCTGTGGGACGCGATGGCGCTCGAGAACCGCGCCCAGGCGGCCCTGGCCGCCACGGACGACTACCGCGAGGGGTTCGCCGCCTTCCAGGCCAAGCGCCGTCCGGAGTTCACGGGGCGGTGAACCGCGGCCGCGGGGCAGACCCTGCTTGAATCGGGAGATGCCGCGCATCGACGATGATGACGAATTGTCCGCCCTCCGCCGCCGGGCGTACGCGCCGGGCGGCGACATCGCCGACGATCCCGAGGCCCTCGGGCGCTTGATCGAGCTCGAGAGCCGCGACGGCTCCTCCTCGACCTCCGCTTCCGGGTCGGCGCCGCCGGATGTGGAGGGGGCGCCGATCGAGGACAGCGCGGATGAGGGGCCGGACCCGGTACCCGACCCGCCGCGACGGAGGTTCCGGATGCCGCGCCTGCGGCGTTCCACGACGATCCTGCTGACCGCGGCGGCCCTGGTCGTCGTCTGCGCGGGGACCGCGCTCGTCCTCGTGCAGCGCGTGCAGACCGACCCTCTGCAGGTGGGCGCGACCCAGGTCGCCCGACTCGCGCCGGATCCGGGCTTCCGCCCGCCGAGCTCGTTCACGCGGGGAGTGTCGAGCGGCGTCACGTCGTACGCGGAGTTCGAGGGCTTCCGCGTCGCCGTGTACGCCTCGTTCGACGCCGGGGAAGGAGGGTCGAAGTGCATGACCGTCTGGCAACCCGCGCTGCTGCAGGAGCTGGGTGACGGCACGTCCTATGACGGCCAGTACCTCATGCCCTCCTGTGGGGCCGGGCTGTTCCCGCCCACCGCGACGATGCTCCTGAGCGAAGGCACCCCCGAATTGCGCAACGGCGACCTGCCCGCCGGCACCGCCCTGCAGTTCGTCTACGACGCCGCGAACGACGAGGTCGTGGTCTTCGAGGGCTGAGGTCTCGGCATCCGCCCCGCCCATGCGCCACCCCCGCCGCACGCGACGATGCCCCGGCACGCGGCCGGGGCATCGTTCGACAGCGTCAGCGCGTCACGCGGCGCTGGTCACCGCGAACTGCACCGAGCCCTGTTCGGGGTCGATCTGCGCGTCGAGCACGCGGTCGTCGAGGACGGCGGCGGCGTCGCTGTCGAGAAAGACACGCGCTCCGGCGTTCTCCACGACGGCGTCGTCGGGCTGGGGGCCATCCACGACCGAGAGCGCGAACTGCGACTCGGGGGATCCCGCGCCTTCGATGCGGACGCCGCCCTGGGCGGCATCCGGGAACTGGGCGGTGATGGTCTTCACGGCGGTCGTGGCCTCTTCGGTGAGCGTCAGCATGGTGACTCTCCTTCTCTGATCGACGACAGGAGTCAGCCACGATGCCGAGAATCCGAGCCGCGCTCAAGCTCAGGCCGTCATTGCCAGGGTTTTCCCACCGGCCTCTCGACCGGACTCAGGGCAGCAGGCCGGCGCGCCGCGCCCGCGTCACCGCCGCGTGACGCGTGGAGGCGTCGAGCTTCGACATCGCCGAGGCGAGATACGACTTGACCGTGGTCTCGCGCAGGTGCAGCGATGCCGCGATCTCGCCGTTCGTCGACCCCACCGCGGCGCACGCGAGCACGTCGATCTCGCGACGGGACAGGTGCACCTCGGAATCGGATGCCGTGTCGCCGGCGTCTCCGGTGAGGGCGGCGAGACGCGCTTCGACGTCTTCGAGGCGACGGCGCACCTCGTCGTCGGACACCCTCGCCGCGATGCTGCGTAGCTGGGCGTAGCTCTCTCGGATCTCCTCGCGCGCTCCGGCGCCGAGTCCGTTCTCGGGGCCGGGGGCCGAGGCCAGTCGCCGCTCGACCTCGGCGCGCACGCGGAGCTCGGTGCCGAGCTCGCCGGCGACGTCGAAGGCGGGGCGCGCCTCGACGTCTCCGACCGGGGCCTGCGCCCACGATCCGCAGTACAGGACTCCGCGAGCCGCTCCGCTGACGAGGACGGGGACGGCGAACAGCGTGGCGATCCCCTCGCCGAGGATGGCGCGGTCGTAGTCGTGGGTGATCGAGCGAGACGTGCGGTAGTCCAGCGTCATGCGTGGGCGCCGCTCCACGAGGGCGCGACCACCGAGACCCCGCGACGCGTGGACGACGAGGCCCTCGATGCTGCGCGTGCGGGCGCCGACGATCGTGCTGACGTGGACGGCGCCGTCGTGCTCCAACCCGCCGAAGGCGACGGGGAAGTGCGTACGGCGCGCGAGCTCGGCGACCGCGTGCGACACGAGGGTTGCATCGTCTCGAAGTGTGGAGGGTGCACTCACGCACTACCTACTTCCGGGGGTGACGGCTTCGTCGCCGCGTTTCGTAGCGTCGACCCTATCACCGGGGAAGCAGCGGCCGACCCGGACTTTTCCGCCGTTCGACGCAGCGTTGCGTCGCACTCATGAGGCAAGGAGGCCACATGACGGACCGTCGCATCGACGAAGCCCACAAGGGCGGCGTCGACTACATCGCGGTCGAGGAGTCCGCCCCGTTCCGGGAGTTGAAGAAGCGGCAACGCAGCTTCGTCTTCCCCCTCGCGGTGGCGTTCCTCGTCTGGTACTTCGTCTACGTTCTGCTGTCGTCGTTCGCGCCGGAGTTCATGGCGCAGCCGGTTTCGGGAGCCATCACGGTGGGGCTCGTGCTGGGGCTCGGCCAGTTCGTCACCACGTTCGCCATCACCATGGGCTACGTCGCGTATGCCAACCGCCGCCTCGACCCGGGGGCCGAGGCGTTGCGGGTCGAGCTCGAGCGAGCTGACGGGGGCCGCGCATGAACGACGTCTTCGCCAGCATCGAGGCGGCCGTGCAGACGGTCGAGAACAACCCGGTGCTGAACATCTCGATCTTCGGGGCGTTCGTCGCCGTGACCCTGTTCATCGTCATCCGGGCCAGCCGCAACAGCAAGACCGCGGCCGACTACTACGCCGCGGGCCGCTCGTTCACCGGACCGCAGAACGGGTTCGCGATCGCCGGCGACTATCTGTCAGCGGCCTCCTTCCTCGGTATCGTCGGCGCCATCGCCATCAACGGCTACGACGGCTTCCTTTACTCCATCGGGTTCCTCGTCGCGTGGCTCGTCGCGCTGCTTCTCGTCGCCGAGCTGATGCGCAACACCGGCAAGTTCACGATGGCCGACGTGCTGTCGTTCCGTCTGAAGGAGCGGCCGGTGCGCATGGCCGCGGCCATCACCACGCTGGCCGTCTGCTTCTTCTATCTGCTCGCGCAGATGGCCGGAGCCGGTGGCCTGGTGTCGCTGCTGCTGGGCATCACCGAGCGCGTCGGGCAGTCGATCGTCGTCGCGGTGGTCGGCATCCTGATGATCGTGTACGTCCTCATCGGCGGCATGAAGGGCACCACCTGGGTGCAGATCGTCAAGGCGTTCCTGCTGATCGGCGGCGCGATCGTCATGACGGTCTGGGTGCTGGCGATCAACGGCTTCAACCTCAACACGCTCCTCGAGAGCGCGGTGGCGGCCTCTCCCAAGGGTGATGCCGTCCTTGCGCCGGGCCTGCAGTACGGCAAGAACCCCTGGGACTTCATCTCGCTCGCGCTGGCCCTGGTGCTCGGCACCGCGGGTCTGCCGCACGTGCTGATGCGCTTCTACACCGTGCCGACCGCGAAAGAGGCGCGTCGCTCGGTGGTGTGGGCCATCTGGCTGATCGGTCTGTTCTACATCCTCACCCTCGTCCTGGGCTACGGCGCCGGTGCGATGGTCGGATCCGAGACGATCCTCGCCGCGCCCGGGGGAGTGAACGCGGCGGCGCCGCTGCTCGCCCTGGCTCTCGGCGGGCCGCTCCTGCTCGGGTTCATCTCGGCGGTGGCGTTCGCGACGATCCTGGCGGTGGTGGCCGGCCTCACGATCACGGCGGCCGCGTCGTTCGCGCACGACATCTACGCGAACGTCGTGAAGAAGGGCGACGTCCCGCCTGACGGCGAGGTCAAGGTCGCGCGGCGCACGGTCATCGTGATCGGCGTGCTCGCGATCCTCGGCGGCATCGGCGTGCAGGGGCAGAACGTCGCGTTCCTCGTGGCGCTGGCCTTCGCGGTCGCGGCGTCGGCGAACCTGCCGACGATCCTCTTCTCGCTTTTCTGGCGCCGCTTCACCACTCGCGGTGCCGTCTGGAGCATGTACGGCGGTCTGGGATCGGCCCTGGTGCTGATCTTCCTCTCGCCGGTGTTCTGGGGGACCGCGACGAGCGTGTTCGCCAACACGGGTGTGGCGATCTGGCCGCTGAACAACCCCGGCATCGTGTCGATTCCGCTCGGGTTCTTCCTCGGGTGGCTCGGGTCCGTCACGTCGCGGACGCCGGAGGATCCGCGCAAGGCCGCTGAGATGGACGTCCGCTCCCTCACCGGTTACGGCGCCGAGAAGGCCTCGAATCACTGACTGATCGATGCCCGGTCCCGCATCGCGAGGCCGGGCATCGTCGCGCGCGGCGCCCGGGGCGTTCAGGCCGAGGCGCGCAGGGTCTCGCCGAGGATCACGTCGCTCTCGAGCGAGAGCAGGTATTCCTTCACCTCGGGGTGGCCGCCGTATTCGCCGATCGAGCCGTCGGCGCGGACGACCCGGTGCACCGGGACGACGATCGAGAACGGCGACGACGCGCACGCCGTTCCCACCGCGCGGGCTGCTCGCGGGGCCCCGGCCATCATCGACACCTCGCCGTACGAGGCGACTTCGCCGTAGGGAATCTCGAGGGTGGCCTCGAGCGCAGCGCGGGTGAATCCGCGGGCCAAGCGCCAGTCGAGGGCGACATCGAAGGCCCGTCGCGTCCCGTCGAAGTACTCCTCGAGCTGCGAGACCAGGGGGTGGTCCGTGGGCTGATGGTGCTCGGGGACGACCCCGAGACGGTGCGCGATCTCGGCGCGCGCGAGCTCGAGACCGTCGAGGGCCACATTTAGACGCACGAGGGCGTCGTCGACGAAGGTCAGCAGGATCGGCCCGACGGGGCTGTCGTATTCGGTGCTGGTGACTCTGTTCATGCGCTCATCCTCATGACCGTGCCCGGGGCGTGCGCCGAGATCGCGCGCGAAGGGGGAGGATCTCGCCGACTCCCTACCTGGGGAGGAAGAGCCGGTGGCGCGGCGTGTTGCCGATTACCGCGAAACTCGGGCCCGCTGCGCACGATCCCGCACTGCCCGGCTTAGTCTGACAGGTGTGTGGCGAGCTGAGGACGGTGCCGTGATCGGCACTGACGGAGACGAGACGGTGTCGTCCGTCGATCCCGGCGACCTGCGATTGTCGGAACCCGGCATCGTGGTTCGCCACGTGGCCGACCCCGAACGCGACCGGATCCGGTCCGAGGCTGCGGCTCTCGGCGGACGTTCGACCCTCCTGCGCTTCGACGACGCCCGCGATGCCGGCATCGACATCACGAAGGCGCACCCGGGTTCGCTCCCGCAGTTCATCACGGGTCGCGCGACGATGCTGTCGAACCTCTTCCGCGACGAGGTGGCCCTGCGCACGGCCCGCATGGCCGCCGAGCGCATCACGGCGAAGAACGTCGAGCTGCGCACCGCGCGCGGCCTCGAGCCCGTGCACCTCGCGGTGGGCCTGTCGGCGTGGAAGATCGGGGGAGTGGAGTGGTCCGCTCCGGTCCTCCTGCGCCCGCTCGCCATCCGCCGCCACCACGGTGACTTCGAACTGAAGCTGCACGGCGCGTTCGTCATGAACCCCGAGCTCGCTCGCGCGTTCCGCACGCACCTCGGCATCCAGATCGATCCCGCGGCTCTCGCGGGCCTCGCCTACGACCAGGGCGTGTTCAAGCCGCAGCCGGTCATCGACCACATCCGCCGCCTCACTTCGCACGTGCCGACCTTCGTCGTGCATCCGCGTCTGGTGATCTCGTCGTTCGCCGACGTCGGATCGGGTATGGCTCGCGACACGCACGACCTCGACCACACCCTCTTGAACGCGCTCGCCGGTCACCCCGACGACCGCGCGCGCATCACGGTGCGTCGCGACGACCCGCAGGTCGTGAGCCCCGACGAGCGCACTCCCGCTGCCGACACCCTGCTCCTCGACGCGGATGCCGAGCAGGAGCGCGTCCTCGCCCGCATCGCCGCGGGGCAGTCGCTCGCCGTGCACACCCTTCCCGGCACGGGCGGCACGCAGACGGTCATCAACGCGATCGGGCAGCTCGTCCACGACAACAAGCGCGTGCTCGTGGTCAGTGCCCGTCGCTCGACGCTCGACGGCATCCGTCACCGTCTGGCCGGAGTCGGCCTCACGGGTCTCGCCGTCTCTCCGAACCACGTGCGTCGCGACCTCATCCGCGCGATCGGTCGCAACGAGAAGGCCGACCAGCCGAAGGTCGCCGAGATCGACGACGCCCTCGTGCGTCTGCGCACGGTCCTGCGCGACTACCGCTCCGCCGTGACCGAGCCGCACCTGGCGCTGGGCGTCTCGGCGCTCGACATCCTGCGCGCGCTGACGTCGTTGGCATCCACTTCTCCCGCTCCGTCGACCGAGGCCCGCTTCGATCTCGCGACCCTCGAGAGACTCGCCGGACGACGGGATGCCGCGGCCCGGGCGCTCGCGATGGCCGCGCGCCTCGGCGAGTTCCGCTTCGGGCCCGACGATTCGCCCTGGTACGGCGTCAGCTTCTCGCGGACCGAGGACGCGCGTGCGGCGCACGATCTCGCGGGCAAGCTCCACAGCAGCGACGTTCCTCGTCTGCTCGAGCGCGGGTACGAGCTCATCGCGCAGACGCGCATGCGCCCGTTCCAGACGGTGTCCGAGCTCGGGTCGTACCTGAAGCTCCTGCAGGGCATCCGCGAGTCGCTCGATCGCTTCAGCCCGAGTGTCTTCGAGCGTCCGCTCGGCGAGCTCATCGACGCGCACTCGCCGCGCCGCGACGCCTCCGCGATGAGCGGTCCCAACCGTCGTCGCCTCAAGCGGCTGTCGAAGGAGTACGTGCGCCCGGGCGTCCACGTGCCCGACATGTACGAGGCGCTCGTGCGCATCCAGCAGCAGCGTACGGAGTGGCAGCGCGTCGTCGACGCCGGCGTCACCCCCGAGGTGCCGCTGGGTCTCGCGGACGTCCACGTCGCGTGGCAGCGCACCGACGCCCTGCTCGGCGAACTCGATCAGATCCTCGGCCGTCAGGGCTCCGAGCGCCTCGCGACCCTGCCCGTGCAGCGTCTCGTGCGCACCCTCGCCGGTCTCGCCGCGGAGTCGACCTTCTTCGACAACCTCGTCGAGCGCGCGCAACTGCGTTCCGAGCTCGCGCGCCTGGGTCTCGAGCAGCTCCTCGTCGAGCTCTCGGTGCGCCACGTTCCCGAGGAGCGCGTGGGGGCCGAACTCGAGTTCGCGTGGTGGCAGTCGGCCCTCGAGCACCTGCTGCGCACCGACCGTGCTCTTCTCGGTGCGAACACGAGCGTCGTCGACCGTCTCGAGCGCGACTTCCGACTCGTCGACGAGGCCCACGCCGCTGCGGCCGGCCCGTTGCTCGCCGCTCAGCTCGCGACGCAGTGGCGTATCGGCATCGTCGATCACGCCGACGAGGCGGCCGCCCTCAAGCGCGTCCTGAAGGACGGCCTGCACACGGCGCAGGAGATGTCGGATGCCGCGCCCACCCTGCTGCGCACGCTCGCGCCGGTGTGGCTCGCGTCGCCGTACGAGGTTCCCGACGTTCCGACCGATCTCGCGTTCGACGTCGTCATCATCGCGGATGCCGCGGCCCTGTGCCTCGCCGAGGCGGCCCCGGCCCTGCGTCGGGCTCGCCAGGTCGTGCTGTTCGGCGACCCGGTGGTGCAGAAGCCCACCCCCTTCCGCGTGAGCGCGTCGATCGCCGCCGGCCCCGACGAGGCCGACGAGGTCCCCTTCGACGAGACCTCGGTCTTCGAGCGCATCGCCGAGCTGCTGCCCGTCGAGACGCTCACCCGCAGCTACCGCGCCGGCGGCGAGGATCTCTCGCAGCTGGTGAACGACGCCTTCTACGGCGGAGAGATCGTCTCGCTTCCCTGGGCCGGTTCGTACCTCGGCCGCGGCAGCCTGAGCGTCGATTACGTCGAGGGCGGTGTCGGTGCCCCCGACCCCGTCAGCGGCGCGGTCGAGAGCCCCGATGCCGAGGTCGCCCGCGTCGTCACGCTCGTCGTCGAGCACGCCGTGAACCGGGCGTCCGAATCGCTCATGGTCGTCACCGCCAGCCGCAAGCACGCCGAGCGCGTGCGTGCCTCGGTCGTGGTGGCGTTGGCCGGACGCTCCGACGTCGCCGAGTTCATCTCGAGGGATGCCGCCGAGCCCTTCGCCGTGCTGACGCTCGAGGAGTCCGTGGCCGAGAGTCGCGACCGCGTGGTGTTCTCGCTCGGCTTCGGTCTCACGCGCCACGGTCGCGTCCTGAGCGACTTCGGCGACCTGTCGACGCCCGATGGGGAGCGACTGCTCACCGTCGGGATGACGCGTGCTCGCCGCTCGATGGTGATCGTGTCGTCGATCCGTCCCTCGGCGTTCGACGACGGCCGCCTCGAGCACGGTGCCGCGACCCTCATGGGCATTCTGGGCAATGTCGCGTCGCGCAGCCGCGAGACGCGCCTCGAAGACCTCGCCGATCCGCTGACCCGCGCCCTGGCGCGCGAGCTGCGCAGACTCGGCATCGAGGTCGACGTCGATTACCGCGGGTTGCTTCCCCTCGTCGCTCGCTACCAGGGCAAGGCGGTGGTGGCCGAGAGCGATCCCGAGACCATCGGCGAATCCCTCCGCGAGACCCTCCGTCTGCGGCCGCAGATCCTCCGCCGCCTCGGCTGGCACTACGTGCGCGTGCACGCGTTCGATCTGTACAGCGACCCCGCGGGCGTGGCATCCCGTATCGGCGAGCTCCTGGGGCTCGCTCCCGACGACGCGGTCGCCCCCGACGCGACCACCGAGTCGCTCGATCTTCCCGACTGAGTGCGCGATGAGCGACACCCCGCACGATGCCGTCCCCGAGGTGAACGCGACGAGCGGTCGCGGCACCGAGCGTCAGCCGGTCGTCCGCGTCCGCGGTGCTCGTCGGGCGCGCCTGCTCGCCGCCCCGGGCACGACCGCCGAACCGGCGCCGGCCGACGATCCCGCGCGTGGGACGGGTGCGCGGCCCGCGGCATCCGGCCCCAACGACGAGCGCATGATGCGCGACGTCCCGCCGCACTACTGACCCGCGCAGACGAAACGGCGCCCGGGCCGGGATGCGATCCCGGCGCGGACGCCGTCAGGGTGGGGCGATATCGGTTCAGAGTTTGTTCTGGCGCTCCAGCAGGTCGCGGATCTGCACGAGCAGCTCCTGCTCCGTCGGCAGCTTCGGCTCGTCCGAGGCGGGCTCGTTCACCCCGGCGCGCGCGGCGGCGATGGCCTTCCACCGGTTCATCGGGTAGACGAACACGAGGTAGACGACGATCGCCACGGCGAAGAAGCTGATGATCGCCGAGAGCAGGGTGGGGAGGGGGAAGACCACTTCCTGTCCGTAGATGCCCGTGATCGTCGGCCCGACCTCGCCGTTCTCGGCGGGCTTGTAGAACACCTCGATCAGCGGGGTGATGACCGCCGCGACGATGGCGTTGACGACCGCCGTGAACGCCGCGCCGATGACCACCGCGACGGCGAGGTCGATGACGTTCCCGCGGAGGATGAACTCCTTGAATCCCTTGATCATGCGCTGGCTCCTCTCAGGCCGCGCCGACTCGGGCTCAGGAGGCCGAGGACGGGGCGGACGACTTCGATTCCGACTTCGATGATGTCGAAGAACCGGTCGAGCCGCTACCGGACCCGCCGGAGGTGGAGCTGCGGGAGTCGGTGCGGTAGAACCCCGAGCCGTTGAACGTCACGCCGATCGATCCGTACTGCTTGCGCACCTCGCCGCCGCACTCGGGGCACTCGGTGAGGGCGGCGTCCGCGAACGACTGGACCGCGTCGAAACGGTGACCGCACTGCTTGCAGGCGTAGGAGTAGGTGGGCATGAGCGTCCTTCGGGTGTTCAGGAGGTGTGGGCGGCGAGCGGCAGCGTGCGTGTGGGTGTGACCACGCCCGTGACGGGCTGGTCGTGCACGTCGCGCGGCACGTCGTCGATGAGCTCGGAGTCGAAGATGACCGCGTACACCGGCGGGCACTTCTCCATCGAGCCGAGGGTCTTGTCGAAGTAGCCGCGACCCCAGCCGAGACGCATGCCCTGGTGATCGACGGCGGCCGCGGGGATGATCAGAAGGTCGACGTCGTTGACGGCGATCGGCCCCAGAACGTCACCGATCGGTTCGGGAAGCCCGAACAGTCCCTCGGTGATCTCGGTGTCGGGAGTGGCCACGCTCCAGTCGAGCAGACCGTCTTCACGGGTGATCGGGAGCAGGACCCGGATGCCGCGCCCCACCGCTGCGCGGACGAAGGCGTGCGTGCCGGGCTCGGTGGGGGTTGACAGGAAACACGAGATGCTGCGCGCGCCGAGGCGGGCGACGAGGGCGTCGAGCTGCTCTGTGACGCCGGCCTCGGCCACCTCGCGCGCATGGGCGGAGATGGTCTGGCGGCGTTCGCGCAGATCGGCGCGCAGTGCGCGCTTGGCCTGCTCGATACGATCCGGCATGCGGTAAGTCTACGGGCGGGCGCGTTACCGGCGGTGTCGTAGGACCCCGCTAAGGTATGCCCATGCCTCATAAGCCCTTCAAGGCCGTCATCCCGGCCGCCGGACTCGGTACGCGCTTCCTGCCCGCCACGAAGGCGATGCCCAAAGAGATGCTGCCCGTCGTCGACAAGCCGGCCATCCAGTACGTCGTCGAAGAGGCCACCGGCGCCGGCATCGAAGACGTCCTGATCATCATCGGTCGCAACAAGAACAACATCGCCAACCACTTCGACTCCATGCCCGAGCTCGAGGCGAAGCTGCGCGAGAAGGGCGATGACGACAAGCTCGCCAAGGTCGAGCACTCGTCCGAGCTCGCCGACATCCACATGGTGCGTCAGGGCGAGCCGAAGGGTCTGGGTCACGCGGTGCTGCGTGCGCGCAGCCACGTCGGCGACCACCCCTTCGCCGTCCTGCTGGGCGACGACCTCATCGACGAGCGCGACCCGCTGCTCACCAAGATGATGGACGAGTACGACAAGCGCGGCGGTGCCACCGTCATCGCGCTGATGGAGGTCGATCCCGCCCACATCCACCTCTACGGCGTGGCCGCCGTCGAGGCCACCGACGAAGAAGACGTCGTCAAGGTCACGCAGCTCGTCGAGAAGCCCAAGGCCGAAGACGCGCCCTCGAACCTGGCGATCATCGGTCGGTACGTTCTCGGTCCCGATGTCTTCGACATCCTCGAGCGCACCGAGCCCGGCAAGGGCGGCGAGATCCAGCTGACCGATGCCCTCGAAGAGCTCGCGACCGGTGGTGGCGACGGCGGCGGCGTGTACGGCGTCGTCTTCCGCGGGCGTCGTTACGACACCGGCGACCGTGTCGACTACATCAAGGCGATCGTGCAGCTGGCTGCCGACCGCGACGACCTCGGCCCCGCCCTCCGCCCCTGGTTCAAGGAGTTCGCGCAGGGTCTCTGACCCGGGCAAGACGCCATGGATCTGTCCGTCCCCCGGCGGCACGGCGACGTGTCGATCCGTCTCATCCGCAATCGCGATGCGCGCGTCCTCCAGCAGCAGCTGATCGACAACCGCTCGTGGTTGAAGCGGTGGGAGGCGACCAGCCCCGACGGTCCCGTGTCGTTCGACATGCGCCTCGGCATCCGTCGTCTCCTGCAGCAGTACCGCGACGGCGTCGGCGTCCCCTTCGTGATGGCGTGGGACGACGACGTCGCCGGGCAGCTGAACGTGTGGGGCGTGTCGCGCGGGTCGCTGGCGTCGGCGACGATCGGGTACTGGGTCGCCGAGGAGTTCGCGGGTCGCAACATCACCACGATCAGCGTGGCGATGGCGACCGACGTGTGCTTCACCGAGCTCAACCTGCACCGCGTCGAGATCTGCATCCGGCCCGAGAACCACGCCAGCCTGCGCGTGGTCGAGAAGCTCGGCTTCCGCTACGAGGGGTTGCGCCGCAAGTACATCCACATCGACGGCGATTGGCGCGACCACTACGCCTTCGCCCTCGTGCGCGAAGAGGTTCCGTACGGGGTGCTGGACCGATACGTGCGGGGGCAGGTCCCGCCGGATGCCGCTCGTGTTCCTCCTTCGGATCGGGTCTGAACGGTTCCGTTGCGATCCGCCTCCGGTACGTGGCGAAAGTCTCGTCGCGACACGCCGGGGGATGCCGAGGTGTGATCTCTCGGTGACCTACCTTTATGGCATGGGTGGGCAGGTTCTCAGCGGCGGCGTGATCGTCTTCGTCGCGGTCGCGCTCTGGCTCGTCTATCTGCTTCCGTCGTGGCAGAGCCGTCACCGGTTCACCTCCGCCGAACGCAATGCCGTGCGTCTCAACCAGGCGCTGCGCGTGCTCGCCGAGACAGCCGAGACGCCCCGCGAGGTCCGGCTGGAGCTGACGGCCCGCACCGCCCACCAGCAGCAGAAGCTCGCGCGCCAGATCCAGGCCGAGAAGGCCCAGACCGAGCTCGCCGCGGCCAAGGCACGACTCGAGGTGGCTCGTCTCGAGAGTGCCCGCGATCGCGATGTCGTCAAGGAGCAGCGCGCCGCGGCCGTGGACCTGGCTCGTGCCGAGCGTGCCGCGGCCGTCGAGGTCGCTCGCGCCGAACGCGCTGCCGCGCTCGAGAAGACCCGCGCCGAGCGTGCCGCCGCCGTCGAGCGGGCGCACGCCGAGCGCGCGGCGGCCGTTGCGCGCCCCGAGGCTCGTCGAGTCCGTGCTCGCCGCCGCTTCCGTCTGAGCGTGACCACGGTGGGCCTTGCGGGCCTTGTTGCCGCGCTTGTCGGCCTCGCGCAGGTCGTCACCGGGGGAGCGCCGGTGCTACTTTCTCTCGGGTCGGTCGTCGTCGTGGCATCCCTCGTCGTCCTCCGCCGCATCTCCGTCGTGGCCGCCCGCACGGCGCCCGTGTCCGTTGCGACGTCGGTAGCGACGCGCGCGGTCGCGACCGAAGTGCAGGACGTCGCCCTCGTGCCCGAGCCGCGCCCCACGTGGACGCCTCGCGAGCTTCCGCGCCCGCTCGTCGCGTCGGCCGGGTCGCGTGCCGCCGCCGTGGTCGACGAGCAGATCGCCCGCGAGGCGCTGCGCGCCGCTGCCCGCGAGGAGGCCGCGCGCGAGCTCGCCGCCGAGCAGGCTCCCACCCCGATCGAGACGGCTCGTCCGGCCGCTGTCGCCCCCGCTCCGTCGCCGTATGCCGCGATGGGGTACGTCGACGAATCGGAGATCCAGGATCACGTTCAGCGGCTCCTGGCGCGTCGCGCGTCGGGGGAGTGACGCCGGCCCGTTCGCGGGTGCCGGGCTCGCTCCGTCGATCTCCCTCTCGACCGATGCTGTCAGCGGCATACGTTGCTCGTCGCGTGCCGACGGGGGCAGCGCGCGTCGAGGTGGGCGCGGATGACGTGATAGTCTTTACGAGGTTTCCGGGCCTGTGGCGCAGTTGGTAGCGCGCCTCGTTCGCATCGAGGAGGTCAGGGGTTCGAATCCCCTCAGGTCCACCAGAACACCACAAGAAGGCCTCCGCTCAGCGGGGGCCTTCTTCGTTTGTCGCCGGACTCTTCGGGGATGTGCGCACCTTCGCGCTGTAGGCCTGCGCCCTCGGGCTTCTTCCGCACGGCGGTGAGGAGCACGGGCTCGGATGCCCTCGGCCCCTCGTCCGATGGACGTCTCCGATTCAGTCGGCCTCCGCCGCGGCGCGTGCCCGGCGAGAGGCGACCGTCTTGCGGACGATCGCGATGATCACGGGTAGTACCGAGATGAGCACGATCACGATCATGAGGACGTCGATGTTGTCGACGATGAACGGGATGCCGCCCAGAAGCAGACCGATGAGGGTCATGGCCACGACCCAGAGCGTGGCGCCCAGGGTGTTCCACACGAGGAACCGGCGATAGTGCATATGCGCGGTCCCGGCTGCCACCGGCACGTACGTCCGCACGATCGGCACGAAGCGTCCGAGCACGAGGGAGCCGCCGCCGTACCGGGTGAAGAACCGCTCGGCATCGTGCAGACGTTCGGGGCGCAGCACGCGCGCGTCTTCGCGGAAGAGGCGGCGTCCGAAGCGTCGACCGAGCCAGTATCCGACTTGATCGCCCAGGATCGCGGCGGGGATGCCGACCAGCAGCACCTGCCAGGGCTGAATGCCGAGAGGGCCGGCCAGCACCGCCGCGGTGACCAGCAGGGAGTCGCCGGGCAGGAACGGGAACAGCACGCCCGACTCGATGAAAATGAGCAGCGCGATGCCCCCGAGCACCCAGGGCCCGAAAGCGTGGAGGATCGACGCCGCGTCGGGCAGGATCCCGGTCGCCATGGCGACGGAGTGGGTGTTCACGGCAGGTGCTTTCTCCAGGTCGAACGAGCGGGCGCAGACGCACGGGGTCGCGTGCAGGGCGACGCTAACGCAGCCCCGCCAAGGGAAGACCAAGAATCCGTGGGGGTTGCGCCGGCTGTGCAGCCAGGGTCGGAACGTCGGTCGCTCCCCGCCCGACTGTCGGGGTGGCGCTGGCGAGCATCCACGCCGCACCCCACGGAGCCGGCTACAACAGGCTCGTACGGCGCAAGTCGAAGAGATCGGGCTGACGCTCCTCGAAGACGTTCTCGAGCGCGTCCCCGCCATGCTGTTCTGCGTGGAGCGCCTCTGCCGCAGTGATCGGGACCAGTTGCAGCCAGACCGTGTACGTGTCGTCGTCTTCGACGGAAGGGAAGGTCTCGGGCCAGCAGAAGGGGGCCACGATGAACCCGTGTGGGGTGCTCACGCCCTCGCCGGTATGCTGGAACGCCCCGCGGACCACGGTCCCGTACCGCGAGGGACCGCCGTCGGCGACGAAGAACGTGCAGAAGGCGAGCGCGGTTCCGAACCGATCCCATCCGCTGCCCGCGCAGCCGACGAATTCCGCAGTGACCATCTTTCCGGATGCCGTTCGATAGCCGGTGTCGATGCGGTTGGTGCCAACAGTGCTCCATGACGTCAGGCCTTCGTCGGGACAGTCCGCTACCGAGAAGCCGCCCACGCGGTGACCCGACTCCGCCGTACTGTACGTTCCGACGTTCGGGTCGAGGCCTGTTCGCCCGAAACCGGCGAGCGAGTTCGCGAGAGCCGCGTAGTCGTCGACCACCGTTACGCTCGCCAGGCGTGAGCGGCCAGCGCGGAGAAGTCTCCCGCGAGGAACTCGGCGGCGATCGTCCGCACCTGGTCGTCCGTCGGGTCGGCGATCTGCCCGACCTCGTCACCCTCCAGGTTCTCGAAGACGACGAAATCGCGATAGACGGCTAGGTTCCAGCCGCCTGAGTCTGTCACGGACAAGGCGCAATGCTCCTCGTCAGTGGGGTCGAGCTCGGCGAACACTGTCAGGAACACCTCGAGAGTCGCTTCGTCGCCCTCGAACATGTCGCCGTACTGGCCCGTGATCCACACCGCTCGTTCGGGGTCCGCCCCCGTCTCTCGTCCAGCCACACGAGGATTCTTCCGGGGAACCGTCTCGGGTTCAACGCCGCGCGGCCACCGCACGAACCACGCCCCGACGCGATGGCGCCCGACGCCGCCGCCTGCCATGCTCGAGACCATGAAGCCATCCGCCGCCAAGGTCATCGCCGGTGTCGTGTGCGGAGCGGTGGTCGTGGGGCTGGCGGCGTTGACGGTGCCGGCCTTCGCGCCGCTGGGGACGGTCGCCTCGGTGGCAGCGGGCCTCACGTCGTCGCTGAAATCGACTCCGAGCGTTTCGTGGACGCCGTCGGCATCCGCGGCGCCCGTCGATCCCTACGGGCCTCCCGAGGGGTACGTCCACGTCGGCAACGGTACGTACATTCCCGGTGGCGGCTTCGGCGACTGCGCGGAATCCGCCTACATCCACATGGGCAGTCAAGACGGACAGGACTTCACCGCGAGCCTGTTCGGGAAGCTGGTCGACACGGGCGTGAGAGAGTTCGCGGCGGGGACCCCCGCGTTCGCCGATGACGGGCGGATCGCCACCTACACGGTCGCCCCGGGCGATGTCCCCACGGCGATCGGCGACCGGTTCTGCATCTGGAACGGCATGTCCCTCACCACGCTCAACGGCATCCCGGGCAGCACCGCCATTCAGCCCGGTCAGGTGCTGGTGCTCGATCCCGCGGCCGTCCCGGGCTTCGTTTTCGACTATCCCTACGCCCGGTGATCGCCCGCCGCGCCCGGCACGTGGCATCCGGTCGTCAGGCGCCCTGGAACGCCCGCAGCTGAGCGAGCAACGTCGGGGCTCCCGCATCGAAACGCTTGCCGCCGATGAACACGCCGCCCGCGAAGACGATCGCGCCCCAGAGCAGTCCGATCGCGAGCGAGACCCATCCGGCGCCCGTCACTCCGAAGAAGACAGCCATCACGGCGGGGATCACGGCGGGCAGCGCCAGCACGGCGACGAGAGCCCAGCACAGGAAGAACGCCAGGAACATCGTGAACGTCGACCCGGGCACGCGCTTGAAGGGCGAGTCGCCGGGGGCGGGCGTGGGAACGACGAGCAGGGCCGAGCTCACGGCACTGACACCGAGGCCGACCAGCGTGAGGCCCATCGAGCCGCCGATGACCGCGGGGAGCAGCTCCCCCCTGCCGACGATCCCCAGCGTCACGACATCGGCGAGTAGCACGAGCGGGATGCTCACGGTCGCCGATCCGAGCATGCGCCCGAGACGGTCGGCGCGCCCGCGGATACCGGTCTGCATCACCGTGGCGAAGGCGGTGCCGTCGTACGACACGTCGGTGTACGCCAGGATGCCGGCGAAGAATCCGACCAGCAGGCCCGAGGCCGCGAAGAACGGCCCGTCGAGATCGCCGCGTGAGTAGACGAGAACGAGGACGGGGGCGAACGGGATCAGCAGCAACTGCCGCAGATACCGGAAGTCCCGCGTCCACGACGTGAGTGAGCGCGCCCAGGTCGCCCCGACGGGACTCGAGGGCATGATGCCGAACCACCCCAGCGATCCGGACCGGCGACGCGTGGCCACGCGTGCCGGAGGACCGACGAGGGATGCCGCCAGGCTCCGCCGCCAGAGCACCCACAGCAGCGCGAGGGTGGCGGCCGCGATGACGAGCTTGAGGAGCCCCGTGATCCACGCCCCCGCGGCGAGGTCGCCCGGAACGGCCCACGCCGCGGCGACCGGGGTCCACGACAGCGCCGAGACGACGGTTTGCAGCTGCGCCCCCTGCTCGCTCGCCGAGAACAGCAGGTTCGTGACCCCGATGAAGAGCGGACTCGCGAAGATGACGAGGGCAAACCCGACCAGACCCACGACCTCGCGCGTGCGGCGGCCCCCGCCGATGCCCGCGGCGAGAGCGGCCACCGCGCGCGACGCGACGACGCAGATCACCACGCCGAGGGGGACGCACACGACGGCGGCCACGGCCGCGGCCGGGTAGCGGGCCCAGACGAGGAACACGGCGAGGGATCCGATCGCGGTGGTGATCCCGGGCACGCCCGTGAGCCCACCCGCGGTGATCGCGACCATCATCTGCCGGGTCGTCATCGGGAACGGTGCGAGCTTCGCGGGATCGAGGGTGGTGTCGAGCCCCGCGGCGAAGATCGGTCCCACCACCCACCCGAGGGTCAGCACCGCGCCCGCCAAGGTGATGACGGCACGCGCGATGTCGAGGTCGAGCGTTCCGACGAAGAAGAGGCCGACACCCGCGAGGAACAGCATCCAGACCGCACCGATGACGCCGAAGATGAAGCCGACCAACTGCATGGGGCTCCGCGACAGGGTGTTGCCCAGCACGCGGAACCGGATCTTCAGGACTGTCGCAACCACTGCGGCCCCTCCGCGTGGTGGCGCCCGCCGACCAGCTCGACGAAGCGGTCCTGAAGGGTCTGTCCACCGCGGACCTCGTCGACGGTCCCGGATGCCAGCAATCGGCCCTGCGCGATGATGGCGACGTGGTCGCACATGCGTTGCACGAGGTCCATCGAGTGGCTCGAGACGATGACCGTGCCGCCCGAGGCGGTGTAGCCGCGCAGGATGTCTTCGATGTTGGCCGCCGACACGGGGTCGACGGACTCGAAGGGTTCGTCGAGGACGAGCAGGCGGGGGGCGTGCACGAGAGCACAGGCGAGGGCGACCTTCTTGGTCATGCCCGCGGAATAGTCGACGACGGGCGTGCCCGCGGCCTCGGTGAGGTCCATGATCTGCAGCAGGTCGGCCGTGCGGGCACCGACCTCCTCGCGCGTGAGGCCGAACATCATGCCGGTGTAGGTGACGAGTTGCTCGCCGGTCAGCCGGTCGAACAGACGCACGCCGTCGGCGAGATTGCCGATGAGCTTCTTCGCCTCGACCGGGTGGGTCCAGACGTCGACTCCGTGGATGCCGACCGTGCCGGCATACGGCCTCAGGAGTCCCGTCGCCATCGACAGCGTGGTGGTTTTGCCCGCGCCGTTGGGGCCGACCAGGCCGTAGAACGACCCGGTCGGAACGACGAGGTCGAGGCCTTCGACCGCGACCTTCTGACCGAAGCGTTTGGCGAGACCGGTCACCTGCATCGCCGGGCGGGAGTCGGTCGAGGCGCGGGGCGCGACCGCCTCGGGCAGGGCGGACGGCGGGGGGACGTCACGAGGGATGTCGGTCACTCCTCGAACCTATCGGCGGGCAGCGGGGCATTCCCAGCCCCGCTGCGCAACTCTGCGTTCTCAGTACCGGATGGCGTCGATGACCTCGACCCGAACGGCGACGAGAGCGATGTTCATCCGCCCCGCAGCGCCACGCCCCCGAGCGTCCTGAGAACGACGGGGGCGTGGCATCCGGTGTCCGATCGGGTCACTCCTTCGGAGGCGAGACGACGTTCGGCTTGGTCGGGTCGAGGGGCGCTCCGGTCCCGACACGGGCGTGGCTGCGGGAGTACGCGAAGTAGATCGCGAAGCCCAGGGCCAACCAGATGAGGAACCGCAACCACGTCTCGACCGACAGGTTGAGCATGAGGTAGGTGCAGATGGCGGCCGAGAGGATCGGCAGGACCGGGCTCCACGGCACGCGGAATCCGCGCTTGAGGTCGGGGCGCTTGCGGCGCAGCACGATCACGCCGATCGAGACGAGCACGAACGCCGACAGGGTGCCGATGTTGACCATCTCTTCGAGGATGCCGACGGGCGTCAGGCCCGCGACGAGGGCGACGATCACGGTCACCACGATCGAGATGACCCACGGGGTGCGGAAACGCGGGTGCACCTTGGCGAGAGCGCCGGGGAGCAGCCGGTCGCGCGACATCGCGAAGATGATGCGCGTCGCGCCGATGAGCAGCGTCAGCACCACGGTGGTCAGACCCGCCACGGCGCCGGCGGCGATGACCGTCGCCATCCACGTCTGGCCACGCGACGCGAACGCCTCGGCGAGGGCGGCCTTCGGGTTCAGCTCGTCGAAGGGCACCATGCCGGTCACGACCACGGCGACGGCGCAGTAGAGGATCGTGCAGATGACGAGGGAGGCGATGATGCCGATCGGCAGGTCGCGCTGCGGGTTCTTGGTCTCTTCGGCCGTCGTCGCCACGACATCGAAACCGATGTAGGCGAAGAACACCAGGGCCGCACCGGCGAGGATGCCCCCGACGCCGAACGTCGCCGGCTCGAGGCCCGAGAGGAACTGCAACAGCGGCTGGGTGAGGCCGGAGGCCGACTCGGTGGGGACCGACGGCGGGACGAAGGGGGTGTAGTTGGCCGGATTGATGAAGAGGATGCCGGCCACGATGACGAACAGCACGATGAAGAGCTTCACGGCCACCAGCACGAGGTTGACCCGGAGGGACTCCTTGATGCCGACCGTCATGAGGCCGCCGAGGACCAGGACGAGAAGGATCGCGGGCACGTCGACGACACCGCCGGAACTCACCGCCTCGGGCAGGACGATGCCGAGTTGCTGAAGGAAGGTGCTGAGGTAGGCGCTCCACCCCTGGGCCACGACGCTCGCGCCGAGGAACATCTCGAGGATGAGATCCCACCCGATGATCCACGCGAACAGTTCGCCGAGCGAGGCGTACGAGAAGGTGTACGCCGATCCCGAAACGGGGACGGTGGAGGCGAATTCGGCGTAGCACATGGCCGCGAGACCGCACGCGATCGCGGCGATGATGAAGCTGATCACGACAGCCGGGCCGGCGACCTCGTTGGCGGCGCGACCGGTCAGGGTGAAGATGCCCGCGCCGATCACGACGCCGACACCGAAGACGGTCAGGTCGACGGCGCTGAGGGACTTCTTGAGCCGGAACTCCGGCTCATCGGTGTCGGCGATGGATTGCTCCACCGACTTGGTTCGGAAAAGACTCACGCGACGCATCCTCTGTCTCGAGCGATGTCCAGGGAGCGAACACCACCCAGGGAGGATAGTCCCCCGACGGGCGCGGTGCCTATCTTCGGGGAGGGCTCGACAGCCGCGCCTTTATCAGAGATGACTAATGCGGGAAATTCATTGAATGCGGGTGTAAGGTTTTTCGTATTATGGCTATGAAGCACATCACGCACCTCGTCGACGACCTCGACGGCTCTGTTCTCGAAGACGGCCAGGGAAAGCAGATCACCTTTTCCGTCGAAGGTCGCGCTTACGAGATCGACCTCTCCGACCGCAATGCGGACAAGTTCTATTCGGCGATCGCCCCGTTCGTGGATGCCGCTCGTTCGGTGTCCCGCGGCAATTCGTCCGCGCGCCGCCCCCGTGCTGCTCGCCGCTCGAACGACGTCGATCTCGGTGCCGTTCGGGAATGGGCGCGCGCGAACGGACACACCGTGAGCGATCGCGGTCGCGTTCCCGCGACGATTCTCGACGCGTACGCCGAGGCGAATTCCTGAACCTCGCTTGTTCTCCTCTCGGCCGGGCGTGAATGCGACGGCCGAGAGCATGACGATGTTCGCCCCCGCAGCTTGTCGCGTGCTGCGTCACCCGCGTGGAATCGCGGACGCGCCGCGCAGGGCGGGGGTCGGTGAAAGCGGACGAGTCGGCGGGTGAATTCCCAAACCGCAGCCCGGAATGCGCCTCGTCGGCGGCGTATGGTCGCGACATGGCGAAAAAGCACATCATGCAGACGATCGACGACCTCGACGGTTCGGTCATCGAAGACAGAACGACTGTGACCTTCTCTCTGGAAGGGCGTTCCTATGAAATCGATCTGGCTTCTGACAATGCAGACAAACTGCGCGACGACTTTGGGCCGTACATGACGACCGCGCGCCCGGTCGGTTCTTCTCCGTCTCCTCCGCGACGCACCCCGCGCGGGCGGGCCATTCCGACCCGCGATGTGATCGACGTGCGTTCCTGGACACAGAAGAACGGTTTCTCGATCACTGATCGCGGACGCATTTCCGCCACTGTCCTCGCGGCATCCGACGCCGCGCATTAAACCCCCGAACGCGAAGAACCGGATGCCCCGTCGAGGCGGCATCCGGTTCTTCTTTTCTTCCGGTCAGACGAGCGCGGTGCGTCCTGCGCCCGCGGCGAGTCGCTCCGCGGCGAGTCCCTCTGCTGCCGCGAGCGGGGTCACGCCCCGGTTCGCCGCCTCGTCGAAGACGCGGCGGACGGTGTCGCCGATGCCGGCGACGCGCCCCATGATGTCGTCGAGGCTGCCGCGCTCCTTCGCCACCAGGTCGAGGTAGATGACCCCGCCCGCGTTGACGACGAAGTCGGGCGCGTAGAGGATGCCCCGGGCGGCGAGACGGTCGGCGCCGGAGCGGTCGGCCAGAGGATTGTTCGCGGGACCGCAGACGGAGCGGGCGTCGAGGGCGTCGATCACGTCGTCGGTGAGCACCCCGCCGATGCCCGCGGGAACGAAGACGTCGGCGGGAATGAGGTGCGCCTCGCTCGGCTCGACCCACGCCGCGCCCAGTTCGGTCGCGAGAGCGCGCTTGGCGGGATTCACGTCGGTGACGGTGAGAACGGCGCCCTCGCCGGCGAGACGCTCGGCAAGGCGGCTGCCCACCTGGCCGAGACCGGCGATGGTGACGCGGCGCCCGGCCACGGCGCCGGTTCCGACGGCACGCTCCAGGGTCGCGACGAGCGAGGCGTACACGCCGAGGCTCGTGGGACCGGCCGGTTCACCCGAGCCGCCGACCGTGTCGGGGAGCCCGACCACGTGCGCGGTGCGCTCGCTGACGACGAGCATGTCCTCGGTGGTCGAACCCACGTCCTCGGCGGTGCGGTACAGCCCGCCCAGGCTCTCGACCGCGTCACCGAGGTCGAGGAACGCGGCGCGGCGCCGGTCGGCGTCGAGCACGGCGCCCTCCGGCAGTCCGATGACCGACTTGCCGCCGCCCGCGTCGAGGCCGGCGGCGGCGTTCTTGAGCGTCATCGCGGCCGAGAGGCGGAGCGCGTCGCCGAGCGCGTCGGTCCACGACGGGTAGGTCCACAGGCGCGCGCCGCCGAGAGCGGGGCCGAGGACGGACGAGTGCAGGGCCACGGCGACGAACAGACCGCTGCGTCGCCCCGTGATCACCTCCACGCGTTCGTGGGTGAAATCGGGCAGGGGCAGAGCGGTTGTCATCGCGTTCCTTGTCGTCGGTCGCCTTGTGGGCGGCACTGTGCGGATGCCGCGGCGTTGCGGCATCCGGGATCTATTCTGACCCGTCGGCGGGCGTCACGCGAGCGGCCCCGCGGCGCCTCGGCCGAGACCACACGATCCGCGCGAGCGCACATGGCCGGCCCGCGCTCGCGTCCGGCCCGCGGCGGGGCTCGCTCTAGGCTGTCGGGCATGACCGACGCCCTTTCCGCCCGTAGTCGCCTGGTCGCCGCCGCCCTCGAGGAGGCGGGCATCGCCGGCCGCATCGTCGTGCTGCCGGGTGCCGCGTCGACGGCTGCGCTCGCCGCCGCCGCCCTCGGTGTCGAGGTCGGCGCGATCGCCAACAGCCTCGTGTTCTGGAGCGACGACGAGCCATTGCTCGTCATGACCAGTGGCGCGCACCGGGTCGACACGGCGGCTCTCGCCGAGCGGCTCGGGCGCGGCGGCATCCGCCGGGCGACCCCCGAGCAGGTGCTCGCGGCGACCGGCCAGCCCATCGGGGGAGTGGCGCCGACCGGACACCCCGCGCCCCTGACGACGGTGGTCGACGAGGACCTCGCGGCGTTCCTCGAGATCTGGGCCGCGGGCGGCACGCCGCACACGGTGTTCCCGCTGACGTTCGACGAGCTGGTGCGGTTGACCGGCGGGACGGTGACGCGGGTCGTCTGAGTGCGGGCGCGGCGCGGCGTCTCGCCGTGGCCCCGGGGCCATCTTCGGCGCCCCGGGGCCACGTCGCGTGCCCCATGAAAAGGGAGGGGCCGGGCGGCGGCGGTTCGGGGCGGCGCCGCCCGGCGGGCTCACACCCCGGGGGCGGGTGTGAGGGCTGTGAGGCAGACCACCGCGGCGGCGGCTGACCACGCCTGCGGACGGCAGGCGGCGGGGTACGGCGTCGGCACCGACGAGTGGGTGCGCGGGTCGCCCGCGTGCAGCTCGGGCACGCGGTACGCGAAGCCCTCGGCGGCGTCCAGCAGACCGTCGACCACGGACCGCGCCTCGTCGTGCAGGCCCGCGCGCAGCATGCCGTGCGCGGCGATCGCGGTGTCGTGCACCCAGACGCTGCCCCCGTGGTACGACAGTGGCCAGTACCCGGCGGCGCCGGTCGACATGGTGCGGATGCCGTATCCACTCGACATGCTCTCGCCGAGCAACAGCTGGGCGACGTGCGCCTCTTCTTCGGCCGACAGGATGCCGGTGCCGAGCAGGTGCCCGATGTTGCTCGTCAGCGTGTCGACCGGACGCTTGTCGCGGTCGAGCGCGACGGCGGGGTAGCGGCCCTCGGGCGTCTCGACCCAGTACGTCGCGGCGAAGCGCTCCTTGAGGTCGGCGGCCCAGGAGCGCCAGAACGCGGCGTCATCGGCATCCGCTCCCTCGCCGAACTCCTCGAGGAGGTCGGCTCCGGCCAGGGCGGCCTCGTACGCGTACGCCTGCACCTCGCACAGGGCGATCGGACCCTCGGCGAGACTGCCGTCGCGCCACTGGATGGAGTCACCGGAGTCCTTCCACCCCTGGTTCGACAGGCCCGTGCCCATGCGGTCGATGTAGTCGAGGAAGCCGTCGCCGTCGCTGTCGCCGCTGTCGCGGATCCAGCCGAGGGCGCCGCGGAGCGTCGGGAGCAGCTCGCGCACCTCGGCGCCGGGCATGCCGGCGCGCCGGGCGTCGGCGAGAAGACAGATCCACAGCGGGGTCGAATCGACGCTGCCGTAGTACTTCGGCGGCAGCACGATGCCCTCGCCGGGGATCTCGAGCGCCGAGGCCCGCAGCTCGTGCAGGATCTTGCCCGGCTCCTGCGCGGTCTGCGCGTCGTCGTCGGCGCCCTGCAGGCGGGCGAGGACACGCAGAGTGGATGCCGCGATCTCGCGGTCGAGCGGGAGCGCGAGCCGCGCGGCCCAGATCGAGTCGCGGCCGAAGAGCGTGAAGAACCACGGCGCCCCCGCGGCGAAGAACTCGTCGTCGGGGTGATCGGGGAGCACGAGCCGCAGGGCGTCGAGGTCGTCGAGCGCCGCGCGCAGCCACCGCGACAGGCGCGGGTCGGGGGCGCCGGCGGCGACCGCCGCGGCATCCCATCGCGCGGGAGCGGTCGCCGAGCCCACGACGAGCGTGTCGTCGCGCAGCGTCAGCGTCCACCCGATCTCCGCGGAGCCGAAGGGGGCGATCTCGACGTCCCACTCGGCCTCGACGTCGTGATCGGTCGACGCCACGCGAGCGCCCGGAGCGACGAGCTCGAGGCCTTGGGCACCGGCATCCACCCGGATCTTCTCTCCGTCGACCACGGTCTCGGCGTCGCGAGCGGAGGCGTGGCCCGACTTCACCTCGTGCAGCTGCGCGAACTCAGGAGTGAGCGCCAGGCGCAGCGTGGTGCGGATCGGCTGATCGACGCGTGAGTGCAGGGTCCACGACTCGCTCACCACGCCGTCGGCGACGCGGCGGTCGCGCAGCAGCCGCACCTTCGGGTCGGGCGTGGTGTCGTCGAGCCCGCGCAGCAGCCCGCCGAAGACCACGCGCGAGGCGCCGTCGGGGGCGGTCGAGATCCACTCGATCGGCGAGCCGTCGCAGCGGGCGGTGAGCGCGCGCACGTGTCGCACGTCTCCGTGGTAGACGCCGTGCACCGCACCCGCGCCCATGTCGCCCGTGCCGTCGGACCACACCTGGGTGGGGGCCCGCAGAACGATGAGCGCATCGCTGAGCAGCGGTTGCAGGGGAGGGGAGTCGACCGTCGTCCCGGCAGGCGAGGTGGTGGGGGCGGTGGTCATTCTTTGACGGCTCCTTCGCTGGCGTTCATGATGCGGCGCTGGAAGATGAAGAACACCACGGCGACCGGGATCGTCATGATGGCCGCGGCCGCGAGTTTGAGGGGGAATTGGCTGCCCTGGCTGAGCTGACCGCTGGCCAGCGACGCCACGCCCTTGGTCAGCGTGGTCAGCTCGGGGGACTGAGTGGAGATGACGAAGTGGCTGAGTTCGTTCCACGAACCCTGGAACGACAGGATCACGATCGTGATGAGCGCGGGCCGCGCCATCGGCAGCACGACCGACCAGAAGATGCGGAACGTGCCGGCTCCATCGATGCGGGCCTGCTCCTCGACCGAGGGCGGGATCGACTCGAAGAAGTTCTTCATGATGAACACGCCCGCGGCATCCACCAGCAGCGGCAGGATCATGCCCGCGTACGAGTCGTAGATGCCCAGCTGATTGATGACGAGGAACTTCGGGATCAGCAGCACCACGGTCGGCACCGCCATGACCGCGATGAGGGCCGCGAACACGACCCCGCGCCCGCGGAACTGCAGACGGGCGAGCGCGTAGCCGGCGAGGGAGTTGAAGAACACCCGGCCCGCGGTGACGAACACGGTCACCACGACCGAGTTGCCGAACCACACGGGCAAGTCGGAGTTCAGGAACAGTCGCTCGTAGGCCGCCCATGTGAAGGGCTGCGGCGCGAGCGAGATCGGGTCGGCCGCCGCCGCGGCATCCGTCTTGAACGACGTCGCCACCTGCACGAGGAACGGATAGATGTAGATGACCGCGAGCACGATCAGCAGGACGTACAGACCGATCTGCCAGCGCAGGGCCTTGCCCGACATGCGGTGCTTCGCGGGCTTGACGGGTCCGTCGATGCGCTGTTCGGCGAGGACGGTGGTCGGGGGAGAGGCCGTGGCGGTCATCGCTGCATTCCCTTCTGCGCAGGCACCTCGTACTGGCGCAGGCGTCGGCGCGAGACCGGGCGATCGCGCAGCACGAAGCGCTGCAGGATGGTGAGGGCCACGATGATGACGAAGAGCACGAAGGCGATCGCCGCACCCTGCCCCCACTGCTGCGAGAGGAACGCCGAGGAGTAGCTGAGGTAGGCGGGCGTCAGCGTCGTCTTTCCGGGCCCACCCTGGGTGCCCGTGTAGATCTGGTCGAACACCTGCCACGTGCCGATGAGGCCGAGGGTCAGCACCGTGAACAGCACGGGCTTGAGCTGCGGCAGGGTCACGCGCCAGAAGCGCTGCCAGCCGTTCGCGCCGTCCATCATCGCGGCCTCCTGCACGTCGGCGCCGATGTTCTGGAGGCCCGCGATGAACAGCAGCATGAAGGTGCCCGAGGTGGTGAACACGGCCATGAGGATGAAGGCCGACATCGCGACCGAGGGTCCGGCGAGCCAGTCCCACCACGAGACGCCGAGCATCGTGTTGCCGGTGAGGAAGGCCGGGCCGCTCGTGACGCCGACCGCGCCAAGGAGGTTGTGCACGACGCCCGAGGGATCGCTGAACCAGTTCGGTCCGTTGATGCCGAGCCACGACAGCACCTCGTTGACGGCACCGGATGCCGAGAAGAGGAAGAGCCACAGCACGGTGATGGCCACCGAGCTCGTGACCGAGGGGAAGTAGAAGGCGGTGCGGAACAGACCGCGTCCGCGCAGGATCGCGCGGTTGACGAGCACCGCGAGGAAGAGCGACAGCGCGGTCTGCAGCGGCACGACCAACAGCACGTACCAGGCGTTGTTGCGCAGCGCCGTGCCGAAGTCGCGCTCGGCCAGCCCGCCGCCGGTGGTGACCGCGGCGTAGTTGTCGAGGCCGACGAAGCCGACGTTGGGCGAGAAGGGGCTGCCGCGCCCGGTCCAGTCGGAGAAGCTCACCCACAGCGCCATGAGCACGGGGACGAGCAGGAACACGCCCAGGATGATCAGCACGGGGGCGGTGAACAGCCAGCCGGCGGCGGCCTCGCCGCGCCGGATCCCCGGGGAGGAGGATCCGGCGCGACGCGGCGCTGAGGTGAGAGCACTCATGGTTACTTGGTGATGGCCTCGAGGTTGGATTGCGCCGTCTTGAGCAGCGCCTGCGGGTCACCGGTCTTCAGGGACTCCAGCTGAGCGTTGAAGTCGGTGATGACGTCGGCGGCGCCGGCCATGTTCGGCGGGAACTGCGCGTACTCGGCACCGGAGAGGAACGCCGTGAGGTCGGGGTTCGCGGAGCTCCACGCGTCGGCGGCCGACTGGATCGAGGGCATCGGGCCGAAGGCCTTCGAGAACGCCAGCTGCTGGTCGGTCGAGGTCAGGAACTCGACGAGCGAGCGTGCCTGCTCCTGGTTGCCGCTGTCGGCGGCCATGCCCCAGCAGTTGGTGAACTGCAGCGTGCCCTTGCCGCCGGGGCCCGCGGGCAGCTCGGCGACCTTGTACTTCACGCCGGGGTAGTCGGCCGACAGTGCGCCGGTGATCCAGTTGCCCTCGATGACCATCGCGGCCTTCTGGGTGCCGAACGCCTCGCCGCCCCAACCCGCGCCCACATCGGACGCGAAGGCGAAGGTGCCGTCGTTGAGGTGCGTCTTGACGTAGTTCAGCGCCTCGACGTTGGCCGAGCTGTCGGCCGTGGCCTTGCCGTCGGTGACGAGCCCGCCGCCGGCCTCGGCCATGAAGGCGCCCACGCGCTGGTACTCGGCGCCGAACGCGAGACCGACGCGGCCGTCGGTGGTGAGCTTCTGAGCGACGGATGCCAACTGGTCCCAGGTCGTGGGCACGTCGGCATCCGTGAGCCCTGCCGCCGACCAAAGGTCGGTGTTGATGATGAGGGCCAGGGTCGAGAAGTCCTTGGGTGCGCAGAAGAACTTCTCGTCGACGGTGAAATTGTCGACGAGCGAGGGGTAGAAGTCATCCTTGTTCGCCAGGTCGTCGCCGTACGCGGCGATCGAGCCGTTCGCCGCGTAGCCGGCGAGGGCCTCGGGGGCGAGGTAGAAGAGGTCCGGCGGCGAGCCGGCGGCGAAGCCCTGCGAGAGCTGCTGGGGGAGGTCGTTGGCGGTCTGGACCTCCGCCTGCACGCCCGACTGCTGGCTCCAGGCGGCGACGGCGTCGGTGACGGCCTTGGTCTCGGCGTCGCCCGAGGAGCCGATGAGGATGCTCAGCGTGCCCGAGCCCGAGGCTTGGGACTCGCCGGGGGTGTCGTTGAAGCCCGAGCCGCACGCGGTGAGCGTGAGCGCTCCGGTGGCGAGTAGTGCGCCGGCGGCGAGCCAGTTCCGGGCGGTGTGCCGTGTCATGTGTCTCTCTCCTTCGATGAGGCATGCGACCCCTCCGGGTGCTCGGAGGGCCGTCTCTTTGGATCGTTCAAATGACGGTTCGACTACGGTAAGGAACGGCGGTGTTTCCTGTCAAGCGGTTGCTCGCCCGCTTAGGCTGTCGGTCTGAACATCAGGCCTGCGTGCGCGTCATCGCGGAACGCGCAGGCGTCGAAGGATCGGAAGAACCGGATGCCGCTGGGCACCGGCCACGGCACGGGGGAGACGAGGCATGGCGAAGGCGCCCACCGTCGACGACGTCGCACGCGTCGCCGGCGTCTCGCGGCAGACCGTCTCGAACGTCGTGAACACCCCCGACATCGTGCGCGAGGCCACCCGCCTGCGCGTCGAAGCCGCGATCGCCGAGCTCGGATACCGCCCGCACGCCGCCGCGCGCCGCCTGCGCACGCGTCGGAGTTCCACCATCGGCATCCATCTCGATCCGTATGCCGGGGGGATCTCGGGCGTCGTGCTCGACCGCTTCGTGCACGCCCTCACCGAACGCGCGGGCGAGCGCGACATGCGCGTGCTGCTGTACGCCGCGCGCACCCCCGAAGAGGAGATCGCGCGCCTCGGCGACCTGCTCGAGGGGGGAGAGGTCGATGCCGTCGTCATCACCGGCACCTTCCACGGCGACCCGCGCACGGGGTGGCTGCTCGAGCGCGCCCTGCCGTTCGTGTCGTTCGGACGGCCGTGGGGCGAGGACGACGTCGAAGCCCCCGCGCACCTCTGGGTCGATGTGGACGGAGCGGCCGGCACGAGCGCCGCGACCGCGCACCTGCTCGGTCAGGGTTCTTCGCAGATCGCCTTCCTCGGCTGGCCGGGCGGATCCGGCACCGGCGACGAACGCGAACGCGGCTGGCGCGAGAGCGCGGCTTCGGGACCGCGGTGGGTCGTCGAAGAGAACGTCTCGGCCGCGCGCGACGTCGTCGCCGCGGGGCTCGCCGCCGACCCGGGAGTGACGGGCATCGTGTGCGCGAGCGATTCGCTCGCGATCGGCGCGCACCTCGCCGTCACCCTCGCCGGCCGCCCCGACATCACGGTCATCGGCTTCGACAACACCCCCGCGGTGGAGGCGCTCGGCCTCTCGAGCGTCGAGCAGTTGCCCGAAAAGGTGGCATCCGGAGCCCTCGACCTGCTCATGGGCGAGAACGGCACGGTCGTCGCCCCCCGCGCCCCGACGGCGGGGGCGGCGCACGTGCTGGTGGAGCCGCGGCTGGTCGTGCGCTGACGCGCTGCGGTGGTGCGCCGGGGCGGCACCCGCGTCAGGCGTGCCGGCCGATGCGACGGGCGAGCTCGGCGGCGGTTCCGGATGCCGCTGACGCCAGTGCCGCGGCATCGCGCGGCGGGCCGTCGGCCGGCCACGTGATCGCCACGGCCGCGGCGGGCCACCCGGCGTGATCCAGCACCGCAGCGGCGACGGAGCGGAATCCGGGCGTGACCTCGCCGTTCTCGCTCGCGTGGCCGTCGGCCCGCACGAGTCGGAGCACCTCGCGCAGCTCGCGCGGGGTCGCGGGGCCCGCGCCGTGGCGCTGGGTGAGGGCCGTGGCATCCGGGAACAACGCCCGCACCTGTTCGCGAGGAAGCGCCGCGAGCATCGCCCGACCCGTCGCGGTGAGGTGCGCGGGCAGGCGCACGCCCACGTCGGTCACGAGCGCGGGGCGGCGCGGAGCGCGCTCTTCGACGATGTACAGCACGTCGCGTCCGGCCAGCACGGCGAGGTGTGCGGATTCGCCGACCCGGTCGGAGAGCCCCGCGAGCAGCGGCCGGCCGAGGCGGGCGAGGGGTTGCTGCCGGGCGTAGCCGCCGCCGAGCTCGAACGCCGCGGTGCCGAGGCCCCAGCGGCGGTCGCCGGGCAGGTGCACGACGTAGCCGTGCTGCTCGAGGGTGGCGAGCAGGTGGTAGACGCTCGAACGGGGGATGCCGAGGGTCGTGGAGATCGACTGCGCGGCCATCGGGCCGGGCTGGCGCGCGAGCAGCGAGAGGATTCGCAGCGTCTGATCGGCGGCGGGGACCTGCGGGCGGGGATTGTCTGGCATGACAGACACAGGATGCCAGAACCCGGTCGTCGCGCGACAGTGCGCACGATGGAATCGGCGTATGAACGCGAGCGTCACCGTCGGATCCCAGCCCCTCACCCCTCAGGACGTCGTCGCCGTCGCGCGACACGACGCGCGGGTGACGGTGGACGACGACGCTCTGCAGCGCGTGGCCGACACGCGCGCTCTCATCGAGGCGCTCGCCGACGACCCGCAGCCGCATTACGGCATCTCGACCGGCTTCGGTGCGCTGGCGACGACCTTCATCGCCGAGGACCGGCGCGCCCAGCTGCAGGCGAGCCTCATCCGCTCGCACGCCGCGGGCACCGGCTCCGAGGTGGAGCGCGAGGTCGTGCGCGCCCTCATGCTGCTGCGCCTGCAGACCCTCGCGACCGGCCGAACCGGCGTGCGACCGGTCGTCGTCGAGACCTACGCCGCCCTGCTGAACGCCGGGATCACCCCGGTCGTGCGCGAGTACGGCTCGCTCGGCTGCTCGGGCGACCTCGCTCCGCTGTCGCACGTGGCCCTCGCGGTGATGGGCGAGGGGGAGGTGCGCGATGCCGCCGGTGATCTGCGATCCGCCGCCGACGCGCTCGGCGCCGCGGGGATCGCCCCGGTCGCCCTGCGCGAGAAGGAGGGCCTCGCCCTCATCAACGGCACCGACGGCATGCTCGGCATGCTGCTGCTGGCCCTGCACGACCTCGAGATGCTGCTCACCACGGCCGACGTCTCGGCAGCGATCTCGATCGAGTCGCAGTTGGGGACGGATGCCGTGTTCGCGGCCGACCTGATGGCGCTCCGCCCGCAGGTCGGCCAGGCGGCATCCGCGGCGAACCTCCGCTCGTTCCTCGCCGGTTCGCCCATCGTCGCGAGCCACCGCGGGCCCGAGTGCACGCGCGTGCAGGATGCCTACTCCCTGCGCTGCGCGCCCCAGGTGCACGGCGCCGCGCGCGACACGATGGCCCACGCGGCGCAGGTCGCCGAGCGCGAGCTGGCATCCGCCGTCGACAACCCCGTCGTCACCGTCGACGGGCGCGTCGAGTCGAACGGCAATTTCCACGGCGCCCCCGTCGCGTACGTGCTCGACTTCCTCGCGATCGCGGTCGCCGACGTCGCCTCGATGTCGGAGCGCCGCACCGACCGCGCGCTCGACGTCGCGCGGAGCAACGGGCTGCCGCCCTTCCTCGCCGACGAGGTGGGGGTCGACTCGGGCCTGATGATCGCGCAGTACGCCGCCGCGGGAATCGTGTCGGAGCTCAAGCGACTCGCCGCCCCCGCCTCGGTCGACTCGATCCCCTCGAGCGCCATGCAGGAGGACCACGTCTCGATGGGGTGGGCGGGTGCCCGCAAGCTCCGTCGCGCGATCGACGGACTCGCCCGCGTGCTCGCGATCGAAGTGCTGACCGGATGCCGTGCCCTCGACCTGCGCGCTCCCCTCCAGCCCGCGGCGGCCACCGGCGCCGTGCGCGACCTCGTCCGTACGCGTGTCGAGGGCCCCGGCCCCGACCGCTTCGTCTCGCCCGAGATCGAGGCGGTCACCGACCTCGTCGCCTCGGGCGCGGTGGCGCTGGCCGCGCTCGCGCAGACGGACGCCGCCCACACGCCCTCCACTCCCGTACACACCGCCTGACCTCGCGCCCCGATCGAAGGAGATCCGCCATGACCGACACCACCACGACCGGCACGGCACCGGTCGACACGACGCCCGAAGCCGCCGCCCCGGCACCGGAAGTCGTCACGGCCGCAGGACTGGTCACGGAGGCCGCAGCCGCAACGACCGCCGGGGTCCCGGCATCCGCTCGCCGCTCTCCGATCCGCGCGGCGCGCGGCTCCGAGCGCACCGCGAAGAGCTGGGGCGCCGAGGCCGCCAAGCGGATGCTCATGAACAACCTCGACCCCGAGGTCGCCGAGCGTCCCGACGACCTGGTCGTCTACGGCGGCACGGGCAGGGCGGCGCGGTCGTGGGAGGCGTACGACGCGATCGTGCGCACGCTCGAAGAGCTCGAGCCCGACGAGACCCTGCTCGTGCAGTCGGGCAAGCCGGTGGGCGTATTCCGCACGCACGAGTGGGCGCCGCGCGTGCTCATCGCGAACTCGAACCTCGTGGGCGACTGGGCGACGTGGCCCGAGTTCCGCAGACTCGAAGAGCTGGGGCTCACGATGTACGGGCAGATGACGGCCGGGTCGTGGATCTACATCGGCACGCAGGGCATTCTGCAGGGTACGTACGAGACGTTCGCGGCCGTCGCCACCTCGCTCGGCCGCGAGTCGCTCGCCGGCACCCTCACCCTCACTGCCGGGTGCGGCGGCATGGGCGGGGCGCAGCCGCTCGCCGTCACGATGAACGGCGGAGCGGTGCTCATCGTCGACGTCGACCGCACGCGTCTCAACCGCCGCGTCGCCCACGGCTACCTCGACGAGGTCGCTCCCGATCTCGACGCGGCCATAGAACGGGTGAGCGCGGCACGCGAGGCGGGTGAGGCGCTGTCGGTCGGCGTCGAGGGCAACGCGGCCGAGGTGTTCCCGGAGCTTCTGGCCCGCGGCATCCGGATCGACATCGTCACCGATCAGACCAGTGCGCACGACCCGCTGTCGTACCTGCCGGTCGGCGTCTCGCTCGATCAGTGGCAGGCCGAAGCCGCCCGTGACCCCGAGGACTTCACCCGCCGGGCGCGCGAGAGCATGGCGTCCCACGTGAAGGCGATGGTGGGATTCCAGGATGCCGGGGCGGCGGTGTTCGACTACGGCAACTCGATCCGCCGCGAGGCGGAGCTCGGCGGGTACGACCGGGCGTTCGCGTTCCCGGGCTTCGTGCCCGCGTATATCCGCCCGCTGTTCGCCGAGGGCAAGGGACCGTTCCGCTGGGTCGCGCTCTCGGGAGACCCCGAAGACATCGCCAAGACCGACCGGGCCGTCGCCGAACTCTTCCCGGAGGACGCAGCCCTGCACCGCTGGCTCGACAAGGCGGGAAAGCAGGTGCAGGTCGAGGGCCTGCCCGCGCGCATCTGCTGGCTCGGCTACCAGGAACGCCACCTGGCGGGCCTGAAGTTCAACGAGATGGTGGCCTCGGGCGAGCTGGCGGGACCCATCGTGATCGGCCGCGACCACCTCGACGCGGGATCCGTCGCCTCGCCCTACCGCGAGACCGAAGCCATGGCCGACGGCTCGGACGCCATCGCCGACTGGCCCCTGCTCAACGCGCTGCTGAACACCGCGAGCGGAGCGTCGTGGGTGTCGATCCACCACGGCGGCGGGGTGGGGATCGGCCGCAGCATCCACGCGGGACAGGTGTGCGTCGCCGACGGCACCGAGCTCGCCGCCGAGAAGCTCGCCCGCGTGCTCGTCAACGACCCCGGCACCGGAGTCATGCGCCACGTGGACGCCGGCTACGACCGCGCTCGCGAAGTGGCGGCCGAGCGCGGCCTGACGGTGCCGATGTGGTGAGCGCTTCCGCGCTGACCGGTGCCGATGTGGTGAGCGCTTCCGCGCTGACCGGTGCCGATGTGGTGAGCGCTTCCGCGCTGACCGGTGCCGACGCGGTGAGTGCTTCGGAGCGGACCGGTGGGGACGCGGGGGCCGACGGAGCCGGACGCGCGTTCCTGCTGACGAACATCGGCGAGCTCACCACCAACGTCTCCGCCGCGGGCGACCCGTACGGAACGCTGCGCGACGCGGCGGTCCTCGTGCGCGCGGGGCGCGTGGAGTGGACGGGGCTGACGACCGAAGTTCCGGATGCCGCGGGCCTCACCGCCGACGCGAGGATCGAGGTGATCGATGCCGGCGGTCGCGCCGTGATCCCCGGATTCGTCGACAGCCACACGCACCTCGTCTTCGGCGGCGATCGGGCCGAGGAGTTCGCAGCGCGGATGGAGGGGAAGCGGTACGCGGCGGGAGGGATCCGCACCACCGTCGCCGCGACACGGTCCGCCCCCGACGACGAACTCCGCAAGCGCCTGCGCTCCCTCGTCGCCGAGTGTCGCGCGCAGGGGACGACGACGCTCGAGATCAAGACGGGCTACGGCCTCGACGTCGAGACCGAGCTGCGGCTCGCGCGACTCGCCGCGGAGGTCACCGACGAGGTCACCTTCCTCGGGGCTCACGTCGTCGCGCCCGAGTTCGCCGGGCGCGCGGATGAGTACATCGACCTCGTGGTGGGCGAGATGCTCGACGCCGTGTCACCGCTCGTCCGCTGGGTCGACGTCTTCTGCGAGACCGGCGCGTTCACGGCCGCCCAGAGTCGGCGCGTGCTCGAGGCGGGTCGGGCGAAGGGGCTCGGCATCCGGGTGCACGGAAACCAACTCGGCGCGGGAGACGGGGTGGCACTCGCTGTGTCCCTGGATGCCGCCTCCGTCGATCACTGCACGTTCGTCTCGGATGCGGATGTGGCCGCGCTCGCCGCATCCGACACCGTCGCGACCCTGCTGCCGGGGGTGGAGTTCTCGACGCGCCAGCCGTACCCCGACGCGCGGCGCCTTCTCGACGCGGGAGTGACGGTCGCGCTCGCGAGCGACTGCAACCCGGGATCGAGTTTCACCAGCTCGATGCCGCTCATGATCGCCCTCGCCGTACGCGAGATGGGGATGACGCCCGCCGAGGCGGTGTGGGCCGCCACCGCGGGCGGCGCACGGGCACTGCGGCGCACGGATGTGGGCGTGATCCATCCCGGCGCGCGCGCCGACCTCGTGCTGCTCGAGGCCCCGACGCGCGTGCACCTGGCCTATCGGCCGGGTGTGCCCCTCGTGCGGACCGTCTGGAAGGACGGGGCCGAGGTCTGAGACAGGGCGGGCGGACGGCGGGCGGCCGGCCTCAGGGCGTCAGCAGCTCGAACTCGTCGGGAGGGGTGGCGTCGACGTCGTCCCACGTTCCCTCGTGCCACGTGAAGATCGCCACCGCGCACGTGACCATGCGTTCGTCGCGATCGGCCAGGCGCGACACGAGGGCGCTCATCCCGGGGTCGTGAGCGACCACCATCACCTCGTCGACTCCCGCGGCGCGCGCGGAGGCGAGCAGCTGCGCGGGCTCGGCGAGATAGAGCTCGGCGTGCTCGACGACCTCGGCATCGAACGCGCGAGCGAACGCCTCGGCGGTCTCTCGGGCGCGCAGCGCCGTGCTCGAGATCACGACCTCGGGGCGGACGCCCTTGCGCACGACGGTCCGGGCCATCGCCGGTGCATCGCGTCGGCCGCGGTCGTTGAGCGGACGGTCGTGGTCGTCGAGCCCCTCGTCGGCCCAGTCCGACTTCGCATGCCGCGCCAGAACCAATTGGATCATCGTCTTTCCGCCATTCCTGCCAGGAGCTCCAGAACGCACAGCGCGGCCAGTCGCACGGTGCGGGCGTCGGGAGTGTCTGCCGTGGCATCCACCTCGACGATGTCGGCGCTCGTCACGCCGGGGTCTCGGGCCAACCCGCGCGCGAGGGCGCGCAACTCCCAGGCGGCGAGTCCGCCCGGGACGCTCGCGGGGCAGCCCGGGGCGACCGAGCGGTCGCACACGTCCACATCGATGTCGAGGTGGATGCCGGAGGCCGCTGCCGCGGCATGGCCCGGCGCGGGGGCGGAGGTCCGGGTCGTCGGGTCATCGGTCGGGGACGCGACCGCGTGGCCGTCCGCCCACTCCACGGGTCCGTTCGCCGGCGATACGCCCGTGCCGCGGGCGATGCGCAGCGCCTCGGCGACGACCTCGTCGATGCCGCGGCGACGCACCTCGTCGAGCGTGATGACGGTGATGCCCGCGTCGAGAGCGCGCTGCGCGTACGCCGCCGAATTCGCGAAGTCGGCGATGCCGATCTGAACGATGCGGCGCGGGTCGAGACCGTCGGCGATGAGTCGCCGCACGGGGGAGCCGTTCGACTCTCCGTCGCGGAGATCGAAGTGCGCGTCGAGGGTGATCAGACCCCCGACTCCGCGTCCCTGAGCGACACCGTAGGTGGCGGAGTTGTCCCCGCCGAGGGCGATCACCAGACGGGCCGCCGAGAGCGCCGCCACGGCTGCGCGCACGCGCGCCTCGCCGTCACGCCCGTCGGGGTCGTCGACGTCACCGGCGTCCGCGATGGTCAGTGCGGCGGTGAGATCGAGAGGCGGGGGGCCGAGCACCGTCGGCGAGAAGCGCCGGAGAGCCTCGCGCACGGCCGCCGGTGTTTCGCCCGCGCCGGTCGGGGAGAGGGACGTGCGCCACGCGGGGATCCCGAGCAGGACGGCATCCGGCGCCGTCTTCTCATCGGGGGCGGGCCAGTCCCCGGCGCGCGGCCAGAGCGGGTCGACGGACAGGGCGCTCATGCGGCCACGTAGACCCAGGCGCGGATGCCGCTGGCCAGGACGACGGAGGCACGGCGGTAGAGCGAGACCTCGTACTCGTCGGCGGCGTCGAGTTCTTCGGGCGTCACGCGCAGCACGCGTCCGAACACGCGGTCGCGCGGGTCGTCGGTGCGGCGCAGGATCGGGTGCCGGTCGAGGCCGGACAGGCGCGCAACCCCTTCGTCGGCGATGTCGGTCCACTCGAGGCGATAGCCGGCCAGGGCGTCTTCTGCGCCCTCGACGCGGTGACCGAAGGTGTCGAGCTGCACCTCGGGCAGCTGCAGCGTCCCGTAGGTGAAGAGGGACTCCGTGCCCGAACCGTCGCTCACGCGCACCAGGCTACTCACGCGGCGGCGGCGAGGGGCGGCGCGACGCGAGAGGTTTCGGCCAGCGAGTGCGCGAACCGTCATGATCCCCACACCAGGTGGGCGACCGTGAAGATGACCAGGCCCGCGAGAGCACCGACGATCGTGCCGTTCAGACGGATGTACTGCAGGTCGCGCCCGACCATGAGCTCGATCTTCTCGGTGGTCTCTTCGGCGTCCCAGCGTTCGACCGTGTCGGTGATGATCGACGCGATGTCGTGCCGGTACCGCCCCACGACGAACACCGCCGCATCGGTGACCCAGCCGTCGACCCTCTTCTGCAGGGCCTCGTCGCGCTGCAGGCGGACGCCGACCTCGGCGAGGGCGGCGGAGGCGCGGCGACGCAGGGCGCTCTCGGGGTCGGCGAGCGAACGCAGGAGGCCGGCCTTAGCGGTGTTCCAGGCATCGGCCGCCAACTGCCGCACCCGCGGGCTGTCGAAGACCGCTGCCTTCGCCTCCTCGAGACGCACCATCGTCGCCGGGTCATGCTGAAGGCTGTCGGCCAGTCGCCCGAGATAACCGTCGATCGCACCCCGCGCCTGGTGCCGAGGATCGGCGCGCACCGCGTCGACGAACTGCACGGCCTCGCGGTACACGGTGTCGTCGACGAGCCGTGCGGCCATGCTGGGCACCCAGGCCGGGAGTCGACGCGAGACCAGCCCCTGGAACGTGTCGCGGTTGTTGCCGAGCCAGACCGCGATGTTGTCGAGGGCGAGATCCACGGCGCCGTGGTGAGCACCCGAGCCGACGACGCGTTCGAGCCATCCACCGATTGAGGGGCCCCAGTCGGGGGAGAGGAGGTGTTCGCGGGCGAGGTCTTCGATGAGACCCTGCACGTCGTCGTCACTCAGTGCGGTGAGGACGCTCGACGCGAGCGTCGCGCCCTCGGCGGCCACGCGGTCGGCGTGTGCGGGATCGGCGAGCCAGGCCCCGGCTCGCGCCGAGAGGGGCGTGGACTCGAGCTTCGTGCGCACGACGTCGCCCTCGAGGAAGTTCGTCTCGACGAACTCGCCCAGCTGGCGCCCGATCTCGTCTTTTCGTCGCGGGATGATCGCCGTGTGCGGGATGGGAAGGCCCAGCGGGTGCCGGAACAGCGCGGTGACAGCGAACCAGTCGGCCAGGGCGCCCACCATGCCGCCCTCGGCCGCCGCGCGGACGTACTGCAGCCACTCGACCTCGCGCTGCAGCGAGAACGACACGGCGAAGACGAGGGCCATCGCGATCAGCGCGCCGAGAGCGACCCCCTTCATCACCCGGAGAGCGCGGCGGCGCTCCTGATCGGCCGGGCTCAGCGCCCGGGTCGGCGTGCGCGCCATCAGTCGGTCACCGGCCCGAGCCAGGCCGTGGCCGCGGTGGAGTGCGCCGACTCGGAGTCGGAGGGGTGGAACATGCCGGCGAGGACGTCGCGGTACAACCGGCTCAGCTCGTGGCGCGAGAAGTACGCCGAACCGCCGCCGACGAGGATGGCGTCGTCGACGACCTCTTTCGCCATGGCGACGGCGCGGTACTTCACGCCCGCCAGCAGGGTGAACCAGCGCGCGCCGTGGTCGACGAGGGTGTCGACGTCGGAGGCGAGCGAGGCCAACTGCGGCGGGAGCGCGTCGTAGGCGAGCGCCATATCGGCGACGCGCCACCGGATGTCGGGGTCGTTCGCGTAAGTGGTCCCGGTCTTCTTAGACCGGCGCGAGGTCGCCGCCTCGACCGCGAGGTCGATGGCCCGCCGCGCGATGCCCGTGTAGACGGAGGCCAGCAGGATCTCGAAGACGGCGAAGATGCCGAACACGAGGGGATCGGGCTGGGGTCCCGGGACGACGCGGCGGATGACGCGGTCGGCGGGAGCGTGCGCACCGCGAAGCTCGGTCGTACGGCTCTGCGTGCCGCGCATGCCGAGGGTGTCCCAGTCGTCGCGGGCGACGACGTCGTCGCTGCGGTCGAGGAACGCGAACACCATGCGGGGGCCCTCGGGTGAGATCTCGTCGAGCCCGTGCACACCGAGGTGGTCCCAAACGGGGGACAGCGAGGTGAAGATCTTCGTCCCCGTGAACGTGTAGCCGCCCCGCCCGTCGGGGCGAGCCTCGGTGTCGCTGCCGAACAGGACCAGGTCGTTGCCCGCCTCGCTGATGCCGAAGGCGAACACCTCACCCGCGGCCGCGCCGCGCTGGACGAAGGCGAGATCGTCGAGCCCGCGATCGCTCAGCACCTTCGCGACGCCGGTCCACACGAGGTGCATGTTGACCGCCAGGGCCGTTGCCGGTGCCGCGCCCGCGAGGCGCTGCTGCAGGAGCGATGCCTCGGCGAGACTCAGCCCCGCTCCGCCGAGTTCGGTGGGCACCAGGATGCCGAGATACCCGGCCTCCCGCAGCTCGTCGAGGTCGTCATGAGGGAACGTGTTCTCGCGGTCGTGCACCACGGCGCGCTCACGGGTGCGCGCGAGCAGGTCGTCGGGCAGGTACCGAGCCGGATCGAACGAGGTCATGGCATCCATTCTGCTCGGCCCCACCGACATCGCGGGCGGGGTGGCATCGCGGCGCGAAACGCGTATGCGCGGGTCAGCGCAGGGCGTCGAGGACGGCGGCCACCGCGGCCTCCGGCCGGTCGCGATGCGGAGAGTGGCCGGCGCCGTCGACGACGCTCATCGTCACGACGGGATTGCGGAGGACCTCGGCCGCGAGCTCGCCCGTGAAGATCGAGTGCACCGCCGGATCGGCTCCGACCACGTGCGTCGGCACCGACAGCGCGGCCGCCGCCGCGCGCACGTCCCACACGGCGTTCTGCAGGCTCGTCTGCTCGACGGCCCACCGGCTCGCGCGCGTCGTCGCTCGTGCCTTCAACTCGACATCGATCGGGTGCCAGTCGGGATGCGCGGCCCGGACGGCGGCGATGCTCGGGTCGTCGAACGACTGCTCCTGGCTCGCGCGGACGATCGCGCGGTCCTTCTCCGACAAGAGGATGGCGGGGTCGATGAGCACGAGGCGACGGGTCCACCCCGGGCTCTCGGACGCGGCGAGAGTCGATGCGGCGCCGCCGAGGGAGTGCCCGACGACCGCGTCCCACGCCCCGCCGCGCGGGGGCGTCGTCCCGCGCAGATCAGCCGCGTACGCCGACAGGCGGTAGTCGAGGGTGCGCGGTGCGTCTCCGTGCCCGCGGAGGTCGACGGCGACGGCGCGCCACCCCGCCTCGGCCAGCGCGACGCCGTACCGCCACATGAGGGCTCCGTCGGAGCCGAGTCCGTGGGCTAGCAGGGCCTGCGGTCCGTTCGGGTCGCCCCAGGCGAGCTGCGGAAGGGTCACGGGAGAGGGCATGGCATCCATCTTGCTCCGTCCGCGCGCAGCGCCGCCGACCCGTCGTCACAGAACGCCCCCAGAATGGATGCCATGATCTCGACCGAGATGGCCCAGGCCCTGCGCGAGGCCGGCTTGGTGTGGCACCCGCGATCCGGTGACCGCTTCCAGCTCGACGAACCGGAGTTCGAGGCCGACGTCTTCACCGTCAGCGACATGACGGTGGAGCCGCGCGACTACCCCACGGGTCGGATCCTCGCGTTCAACGGCACGACGGAATGGGCGCTCGACTCGGTCGCGACCGAGGACGCGCTGTGGCTGCCGTCGGAGTCGCAGCTGCGCGAGATGCTGCGCTCGACCTTCCGGTCCCTGCGCCGACTGTCCGACACCTACGAAGTCGAGATCTCGATCGGCGGGTCGACGCTGGTGTTCGACCACCCGGCCCCGGCGGATGCGTACGCACTCGCCGTGCTCGAGTTGCTGCGACGCACGCACTGACCCGCCCGTCGGGGCGTTCCGACACGGGATGCCGCGCCCCGGCATCCGCTCAGGTGATGGTGGGCACCGGTTCGGTGTCGGGGATGGGGCTCGCGTCGCGGTGGCGGAGATCGGGGAATCCACGGACGAAAACCGCGGCGACGACGAAGCCGAGCACCGCGAATCCGGCCGCGGCGACGTACGCGCCGGTCGGGCCGACCCCGTCGACGAGGAAGCCCGCCACGGCCGAGCCCGCGGCCGCGCCGATGAGCTGACCCGTGCCGATCCAGCCGTAGGCCTCGGCCGTCTCGCTGAAGCGGACGCTCGCCGAGGTCATGGCGAACATCACGGCCAGCGCCGGCGCGATGCCGGCACCGGCGACGAGCAGGGTCGCACCGATCCACCACGCGTTGAGCGAGAAGACGGTGAGAGAGAGCCCGAGGGCGACGATCGCGAAACGTCGGGCCATCGCCCAGGGGCCGATGGGGATGTGGCCGAACGACAGGCCACCGGCGAGACTGCCGACGGCGAAGACGGCGAGGATGAGACCCGCCTCGAGCCCGCCGTGGTCGAAGGTCGCGACGACGCCCGCCTCGACCGCCGAGCACGCGCCGATCAGGAGGAACCCGGTGGCGGTGGCGAGGATGACCGGCGGTTTCGCCAGGACGCGACCGAGCCCGCGGCGGCTGCGCGGGATGCGCACGCGGCCGACCTCGGGGCTGAGGATGAACCACGCGCCCCCGCCGAGGAGGATGACCACGACGAGGAGCAGACCCGGGACGGTGCCGATCTGCGTCGCCACGAGGGTGATGAGCACCGGTGCGAGGACCCAGATGATCTCTTGCAACGAGGCGTCGAGCGAGTACAGCGGGGTGAGCCGCTGGGAGTTGACCATCTTGGGGTAGATGGTGCGGACCGCCGACTGCACGGGCGGGGTGGAAAGGCCGGCGATGAGGCCGAGCACCATGTAGAGGGGGAGCGGCATCTCGATGAGGGCGAGGGTCGCGATCGCCGCCGCGCACACGAGGAGCGTGACGGTGAGCACGCGGCGCATGCCCCAGATGCCCATCCAGCGGCTGGTGACGGGGCCGGCGACGGCCTGGCCGATGCTCGTGGCGGCAAGGACGAGGCCGGCGGCGCCGTACGAACCGGTGACGTGCTCGATGTGCAGGAGCACGGCGAGGCTGGTCATGCCGTTGGGGAAACGCGCCGTCAACTGCGCGGCGATGATGCGCCCCACGCCTGGGGTTCGAAGGAGTTCGCGGTAGCCGGCCACCGGATAACGCTACAGCCGACCTCCGACATGCGCCGAGGCCCCGTCCGTCCGCCGCGTCGCGACACGCCGCGACACGCCCACGGACGTTTTCACTCGCCTGTGCAATGTCGGAACCCCCGTCTAGCGTCCGACCTGTGGACAGACATCGAGCGGAGCCGCGAGAACCGCGGAATCGCGCCTGTTAACAACACCCGGGAAGGGGGTCGATCTGTGGATGAAATCGTGGACAACCTGTGTTGTACATGGGGAGAGACGGTGGAAAATCACACTGATGTAACTACTACCCCTTGTGGTGCCTTCCGATGTCCGTCCCCATATGTAGTATTGAGGTCCCGGCTGGCCCTGCCCGCCCGGACACAGTTTTTCCAGGGGAGAGAGAGAACGACATGGCGATCACGGTCTACACCAAGCCGTCCTGCGTCCAGTGCACCGCGACCTACCGCGCACTCGACTCGAAGGGCATCGAGTACAACGTGCTCGACCTGTCCGAAGACCCGACGGCGCTCGAGCAGGTCAAGTCGCTCGGGTACCTTCAGGCACCCGTCGTCGTCACCGACGAGGACCACTGGTCGGGCTTCCGCCCCGACAAGATCGACGAGCTCGCTTCGCGCCTCGCCTGATCCGGCGACAGGCTCTCAGACCACCGTCATGAGCACTGTCCTGTCGGCGACCGAGGCTCCGCTGCTGGTCTACTTCTCGAGCGTGTCGGGCAACACCGCGCGTTTCATCGAGAAGCTCGGCAAGCGGGCCGTGCGCATTCCGCTGCGGCCGACCGATCCGCCCCTCCACGTCGACGAACCCTTCGTGCTGGTCACCCCCACATACGGTGGGGGTGCCGGCCGGGGCGTCGAGAAGGGCGCGGTCCCCAAGCAGGTCATCCGGTTCCTCAACGAGGAGCGGAACCGACGCAACATCCGCGGGGTCATCTCCGCGGGGAACACGAATTTCGGCGATGCCTTCTGCCTCGCCGGCGACATCATCAGCCGCAAGTGCGCCGTGCCGCACCTGTACCGGCTGGAAGTATTCGGCACGCCCGACGACGTCGAGCGGGTCACCGAGGGATTGGAACGATGGTGGAAGTTGAGCTGACCGACGTGGACTTCAAGACCGAGGCGCGATTCGAGGGAATGGATTACCACGCCCTCAACGCGATGCTGAACCTGTACGACGCCGACGGCAAGATCCAGTTCGACGCCGACAAGCGGGCGGCGCGGGAGTACTTCCTGCAGCACGTCAACCAGAACACGGTGTTCTTCCACTCGCTCAAGGAGCGCCTCGACTACCTCGTCGAGAAGGAGTACTACGAGCCCACCGTGCTCGAGAAGTACTCGATGGACTTCATCCAGGAGCTCAACGACCGCGCCTACGGCGCGAAGTTCCGCTTCGAGACCTTCCTCGGCGCCTTCAAGTACTACACGAGCTACACGCTCAAGACCTTCGACGGAAAGCGCTACCTCGAGCGCTTCGAGGACCGCGTCGTCATGACCGCGCTCGCCCTCGCCGACGGCGACCCCCGTCTGGCCGTCCAGCTCGTCGACGAGATCATCTCGGGCCGCTTCCAGCCGGCCACCCCCACGTTCCTCAACGCGGGCAAGGCGCAGCGCGGCGAGCTCGTGTCGTGCTTCCTGCTCCGCATCGAAGACAACATGGAGTCGATCGCCCGCGGCATCAACTCGGCGCTGCAGCTGTCCAAGCGCGGCGGCGGCGTGGCCCTGCTGCTGTCGAACATCCGCGAAGCGGGTGCGCCGATCAAGCAGATCGAGAACCAGTCGTCGGGCATCATCCCCGTCATGAAGCTCCTCGAAGACAGCTTCAGCTACGCCAACCAGCTCGGCGCGCGTCAGGGCGCCGGCGCGGTGTACCTCAACGCCCACCACCCCGACATCCTCCGCTTCCTTGACACCAAGCGCGAGAACGCCGACGAGAAGATCCGCATCAAGACGCTGTCGCTGGGTGTCGTCATCCCCGACATCACCTTCGAGCTCGCGAAGAACGGCGAGGACATGTACCTCTTCTCGCCGTATGACGTCGAGAAGGTCTACGGCAAGCCGTTCGGCGACATCTCGGTCACCGAGAAGTACCGCGAGATGGTCGACGACCCGCGCATCAAGAAGACGAAGATCAACGCGCGCGAGTTCTTCCAGACCCTCGCCGAGATCCAGTTCGAGTCGGGCTACCCGTACATCATGTTCGAGGACACGGTGAACAAGGCCAACCCGATCGCCGGTCGCATCAACATGTCGAACCTGTGCTCCGAGATCCTGCAGGTCAACACGCCGACCACGTACAACGAGGACCTCTCGTACGACACCATCGGCAAGGACATCTCCTGCAACCTCGGGTCGATGAACATCGCCCTCGCGATGGACGGCGGCGACCTCGGCCTCACGGTCGAGACCGCGATCCGGGCCCTCACCGCGGTCAGCGTGCAGAGCCACATCGCCTCGGTGCGCTCGATCGAAGACGGCAACGACCGTTCGCACGCCATCGGCCTCGGCCAGATGAACCTGCACGGTTACCTCGCTCGTGAGCACGTCTACTACGGCTCCGAAGAGGGCATCGACTTCACGAACATCTACTTCTACACGGTGCTGTTCCACGCGCTGCGGGCCTCGAACCGCCTCGCGATCGAGCGCGGCACGGCCTTCGACGGCTTCGAGAACTCCACCTACGCATCGGGCGAGTTCTTCGACAAGTACACCGACCAGGTGTGGGAGCCGCAGACGGCCAAGGCGAAGGAGCTCTTCGCCGGGGTCCAGATCCCCACGCAGGACGACTGGCGCGAGCTGAAGGCCTCGATCCAGGCGCACGGTATCTACAACCAGAACCTGCAGGCCGTACCCCCGACCGGCTCGATCTCGTACATCAACAACTCCACGAGCTCGATCCACCCGATCGCCTCGAAGATCGAGATCCGCAAGGAAGGCAAGCTCGGTCGCGTCTACTACCCGGCTCCGTTCATGACGAACGAGAACCTGGAGTACTACCAGGACGCGTACGAGATCGGCTACGAGAAGGTCATCGACACGTACGCCGCCGCGACGCAGCACGTCGACCAGGGCCTGTCGCTGACGCTGTTCTTCAAGGACACCGTCACCACCCGCGACATCAACAAGGCGCAGATCTACGCGTGGCGCAAGGGCATCAAGACCATCTACTACATCCGTCTGCGTCAGCTGGCGCTCGAGGGCACCGACATGACCGAGTGCGTCTCGTGCATGCTCTGACCCGCTGACCACCCATCGATCAAGGACACAGGAACGACATGGCTGAGAAGCTGCAGTTGCTGAACCACGTGCAGGCCATCAACTGGAACCGCATCCAGGACGACAAGGACCTCGAGGTCTGGAACCGTCTCGTGAACAACTTCTGGCTGCCCGAGAAGGTGCCGCTGTCGAACGACATCCAGTCGTGGAACACGCTCACCCCCGAGGAGCAGACGCTCACGATGCGCGTGTTCACGGGGCTCACGCTCCTCGACACGATCCAAGGCACGGTCGGCGCCGTCTCGCTCATCCCCGATGCGATCACCCCGCACGAGGAGGCCGTCTACACGAACATCGCGTTCATGGAGTCGGTGCACGCGAAGAGCTACTCGTCGATCTTCTCGACGCTGTGCTCGACGAAAGAGATCGACGAGGCGTTCCGCTGGTCGACCGAGAACGAGTTCCTTCAGAAGAAGGCGCGCATCGTCATGGACTACTACCGTGGCGACGACCCGCTCAAGCGCAAGGTCGCCTCGACCCTGCTCGAGTCGTTCCTGTTCTACTCGGGCTTCTACCTGCCGATGCACTGGTCGAGCCGCGCCAAGCTCACCAACACGGCCGACCTGATCCGCCTCATCATCCGCGACGAGGCCGTGCACGGGTATTACATCGGCTACAAGTTCCAGCGCGGTCTCGAGACGGTCGACCAGGCCCGTCGCGACGACATCAAGGACTACACGTTCTCGCTGATGTACGAGCTCTACGACAACGAGGTGGGCTACACGCAGAGCCTGTACGACTCGGTCGGACTGAGCGAAGACGTGAAGAAGTTCCTTCACTACAACGCGAACAAGGCGCTGATGAACCTCGGCTACGAGGCGATGTTCCCCGCGTCGGTCACGAACGTGAACCCCGCGATCCTCTCGGCCCTGTCGCCGAACGCCGACGAGAACCACGACTTCTTCAGTGGCTCGGGCTCGTCGTACGTCATCGGCAAGGCCGAGGCGACCGAGGACGACGACTGGGACTTCTGAGTCCCGACGCCCACGACGAAGCCCGCCCCGCATCGCGCGAGGGCGGGCTTCGTCGTTCCCTCCGCCGTCGCCGGCGCTGACCCCGGCCGACGCTCGTACCCTGGACACCATGGCCGACGACGAGCACGACGATCAGGAACAGCGAGCCCTCCGCTCGATCGAGGCCATCAACGCGGGCGCCGACATCGGCGACGAGGCGTTCCGGCTCGCGAACGAGTTCACCGACCACCACACGTCGCGGTTCACGGCGTGGCTGAAACGCCGCCGCCGCTAGAGCGAAGCCTCAGGCGGGCCACTCCCGCGACTCGAGCCGCTCCAGCAGCACCTCGGCCGCCGAGCCCTCCATGGCGCGGATCCAGCGCTGCGTCTCGGATCCGCTGCTCGACACCGTCCGCCCGCGTTCGCCGCGTTCGAGCCGCACGTCGACGTGGCCCGACGCGACGCTGACGCCGCGCAGCGCCCCCGCGGCCACCATCGCGGCGAGCGGGTCGTGCAGCGCGCAGCGCCGGTCGGGGAAGACCCCGGCGTAGAAGTCGAGGTAGTGCGGCAGCATCCGCGCGAGCGCCTGCGGCACGGCACCCGGGATCGCCTCGAGACGCACGAGGTCGGCGGCATCCAGGGTCTGCGTCATCGTGACGTCGAGGGGGACGAGGGTGGTGTCCCAGTCCTGCGCGAAGACCACCGCCGCGGCCTCGGGGTCGTTGTGGATGTTCGCCTCTGCCCACGCCGTGACGTTCCCCGAGTGGGCGAAGGCGCCGCCCATGACGACGAGGTGGTCGAACAGGGCGACTCCCGGTGCCTCGGCGTAGGCCGCGAGGTTCGTCAGGGGCCCCAGGGCGAGGACGGTGAGGTCCGGATGCCGCGACGCCAGGTGGTCGATGAGCTCGACCGCCGCGCGGGCATCGTGCGCGCGGGCCGCGGCGCTCAGCGCGATGCCGCCGAGGCCGTCGTCCCCGTGCACGTGCGGCGCACCCCCGGCGTACGCGCGGGCGCGGAAATCATGGGCGCCGATCGCGACCGGGATGTCGTCCTCGCCGGCGAGCTCGAACAGCGACAGGGTGTTGGCGGCCGCGCGGGCGGCATCCGTGTTCCCCGAAACGGTCGTCACGCCCACGACCTCGACCGAGGGCTCGGCCAGCAGGTACGCGAGGGCGAGGGCGTCGTCGATGCCGGTATCGCAGTCGACGAGGATCGGGCGGCGGCTCATGCGGGGACTCCGTACGTGTCGAGGGCGGCGAGTGCCGGTTGCGAGGCGTCGTCGGCCACGGCGGCCGAGCCCACCGCGCAGGCGCGCGCGAGGGCATCGGCTTCGTCGTCGCCGCGAAGAAGCCCGACGACGAGGGCCGCGCAGAACGCGTCTCCTGCGCCGACGGTGTTGCGGACGGTGGTCGGCACCCCGGCCGCCGAGGCGACGAGCTCGCCCCGGCGGGAGAGTCGCGCGCCCTCGGCGCCCAGCGTGACGCACAGCAGGGGCACGTCGTGCACCTCGGGCAACTGCGCGTACTCGGTCTCGTTGACGATCACGAGATCACACCGCTCGAGGACGTCGGCCGGAAGCGGGCGGGCGGGGGCGGCATTGACCGCGAGGAACCCGGCTGCGCGTGCGGCGGCCGAGACCACGGCATCCGACACCTCCAACTGCAGCAGCACCGCCGCTCCCGGTTCGATGCCGAGCGCGTCCGCGTCGATCGCGGCGTTCGCCCCGGCGCAGACGACGATCGAGTTCTCGCCCGTCGCGTCGACGACGATCAGGGCGGTGCCGGTCGCGGCATCCGCGGTCTGCACGCCCGAGGCATCGACTCCGATCGATGCGAAGCGGTCCCGGATGCCGTGGCCCTCGGCGTCATCGCCGACGGCGCCGATGAGCCGGACGTCGGCGCCGAGGCGGGCAGCGGCGACCGCCTGGTTCGCGCCTTTGCCGCCCGGGCCGCGGTCGAGGACGCCGTCGGCGACCGTTTCGCCGGGGCCGGGGGAGCGCCGGACGCGAGCGGTGAGGTCGACGTTGATCGCGCCGACGACGGTGAGCTGAGCAGTGATGAGGAAGCCTTCCGGTCAGTGAAGCAGGAGCTTCGCGACGATGAGCAGCGCCGAGACGAGAGCCGCCCCCACGGCGGTGATCACGACGACGAGGGGAGAGTAGCCGCGCAGGCGCGCGCCGGCGGTGGCGACGACCACGAGGTAGGTCATGGCCACGCCCACGCCCCACAGCAGGGCGGTGGCGAGGCCCACTCCGGAGGCGACGAGCAGAACCACCACCAGCAGGGGCAGGAAAGTCACCGACACCATGGGCGCGCTCACCCGCATGTGGTGGCGGAAGATCTTCGACGGCCGGTCGGCCGAGGTGTCGCCGAGCGTGTACGCGAAGACGTGGGTGGCGAAATACACGACGTTCGTCAGCGCGACCACGAGGATCACGTCGCTCAGGTCGGCTTCGCCGAGACCAATGAGGGTGGATGCCGAGACGAGGGCGCCGTAGCAGCCCGCGCTGATGCGTTCGGCGGTGTCGGTGGAGAGACGGCGCTGTCGATCGGTGTCCATGTCGGGCTCAGCTTCTCGCGGATCGGCGTCGCAGCCCCGCAGACACGATGGCGACGATCGTTCCGACGGCGACACCGATGACCGTCTCGATCACGCGGTCGCGCAGCAGCATCTCGGGGGCGACGGGCGAGGCGAGCGACACCATGAGCAGGGCGAGCGGAGTGATGAAGAGCATCGCGATGCCGTAGTTGCGCCCCACGAACAGCTCGGCACCCGCCTGCAGGGCCACCGCGACCAACAGCACGACCCACGGCGGCAGGTCGAGGGCGAGAAGACCCGCGGCGATCAGCACGCCCAGTAACGTCCCGACGAGCCGCTGCACGCCGCGGATGAGTCGGGCCGTGACGTGTGCCCCGCCGACGGCCGCGACGGCGCCGACCATCGCCCAGTACCAGTGGGTGCCCACCAGGAGGGCTCCGGCCACTCCCGCGAGGAGGGCTGCGACGCCGACGGTCGCCGTCATCTCCCACGCCACCGAGCCGATCGGCGGGCGCGTGCGCGCCGGGCGTCGCCACGAACCGCGGCGCGCGAGGATGAAGACCGTCGTCACGAGCATGCTCCACAGCACGCTCGCGCCCCCGACGAGGATGACGGTGAGGAACGTCTCGGCCGTGGCCGGGAAACTCGCGGTGGCTCCCGCGGCGAAGACGGCGAAGAGGGCGCCGGGCGGATGCCACTGGGCTCGGTACGCGAAGAGGGTGACGACCGCCGCGAGCAGGGCGACGACGGTGACGCTGGCAAGGGCCGGGGTCGCGAGCGCGGACAGAGCGGTGCCGACGAGCATGCACGACACGAGGACGGCGCCCGCCACGGACTGCATGCGGACGCGTGTGCGGGGCAGGTCGGTCCGCCCGTAGAGCGCGGCGAAAGCTCCGAAGCTCGCGTACACGCTGAGGTCGAGCCGGCCGAGTGCCAGAAGTACGAGGAGCGGGATGCCGACACTCAGCACGGCGCGGACGGCGACGCGGTGATCCCCGCGGTGCGGCCCCACGCGGATGACCCCGGTCCACACGCGTCCCCGGGATTCCGCCACCCCCTCAGCCTACGCTTCGCGATTGCGGCCGCCGTCCGTCTTGCGGGACGGGCGCAGCGGGGCCGCGACGCATCCGGGCTGGGCGAGGGGCTCACGCGCCTCGGGCGGATGCGCGAGAGTGTTCCGCGGCGTCAAGGGAGTGGCATCCCTCCCTCGATCTGATGGGGTGGGGAGATGGATGCCGAACGTGAGAAGCCCCCGATCGAGCCTGGCCCGGAGCCCGACACGTCTACCGCGGCCGAGGGGTCCACGTCGGATCCGACTCTCGACGGGGACGATCAGCCGATCGAATGACCTTTCGACGTCGAACGGTGCGCCGGTGAGCGGGGAGGCCTTTCCGTAGGGTGGGAAGCCCCCGACCCGAACGAGGAGAGACGTGTTCCGCACGCCCCTGACCCTGTTTCGCACCCTCGCGATCGCCGAGGCGATCTCGTGGACGCTTCTGATCGGCGGGTTGATTCTTCGCGCCGTCGCCGACCTTCCCATCGCGGTGTCGATCGGGGGTGGCATCCACGGCTTCGTGTTCCTCGCCTACGGGGCCACCGCCGTCCTCGTGGCGCTGAACCAGCGCTGGGGCCTCGGGCCGACCGCGCTCGCGGTGGTGAGCGCCGTCATCCCCTACGCCACGATCCCCACCGAGATCTGGCTGCACCGCACCGGACGCCTCCGCGGGGCGTGGCGGCTCGACGACAGCGGCGACCCGCGCGATCGACGGCCGCTCGACCGTTTGCTGCGGTTCTTCCTCCGCCGGCCCTGGGCGCTCGCGCTGGTGCTCGTCGCGCTGGTGGTGGTCGTGTTCGTCGTGCTGTTGGTCGTGGGTCCTCCCGGCGGCAAGGGCTGACACCGCACGGTGAGCCTCAGCGCACGAGGATGCGCACGCTCGCCGGAACGATGCGGCACGTGGCGGTGAAGGTCTCGACCGACCCGGAGAGGCTCGCCGTGGCGCGGCCCACCCCGAGGAAAGCGACCGTCCCGTCGTGCGCATGCACGCTGGGCGAGCGGTCGGAGAAGTGGCGCATCTCTCCACCCGCGTGACTCGCGAACGCGAGGTCGAGTTCGACGGCGACGATCGGTCCCGTCTCGGAACTCACCCGCCAGTCGATCGCGGCCAGCCCGCCGCCGCGACTCGACATCGTCAGCGTCGCCGACCCGCATTCCTCGCCACCGACGAGCTCGGTGCGCAGGGGCTGCGACGCGGGTGTCGAGTCGGCGCCGCACAGGCCGATGCCGTGCAGTCGGGCGTAGCCGCGACCGTTGTCCGTGATGCTCGAGCAGTCCGCGAGCAGGGGCGCCGTGAGGGCGTCGGACAGGGGATCGGCGCGCACGGTCGGCGACGCGGGGGCGACGGCCGCCGACGCTCCCGTCGCGAGCACCGCCGCGAGGGCAGCGACGAGGGCGAGCAGCGGAGCAGCGGTTCGGATCCGCACGGTGCACCTCCTTGTCGACGTCAGACGGAATCTACGCCGGGAACAGCGCGCTCGCCACGGGTCGACGGCGGGCGGGTCAGCGTTTGGTCGACACCGTGACCGTGAACTTGCGGTCGCGAGCGATCTGACGGGTCGGGCCCACGAGTCGCTCGAGAGCGGGGCGGTACTGCAGCGACGAGTTCCACACGGTCCAGAGCTCGCCGCCGGGGGCGAGCACCCGAGCCGCGTCGGCGAACATCCGGGGAGCGAGACCCTCGTTGATGGCGGATCCGGCGTGGAACGGCGGATTCAGCGCGATGAACGACGCCGTGGCATCCGGCTGCCCCCTCAAGACGTCGTCGCGGACGACGCTCACGCGATCGGACACCCCGTTGGCCTCGGCGGTGGCCCGGGCGGACGAGACCGCGATCGCCGATTGATCGCACGCGATGACCCGGAGGGAGGGATGCCGCGTCGCCAGGGCCGCGGCGACCACTCCCGTCCCGCACGCCAGGTCGATCGCCTCACCGCCGCGCGGCGACGGGAGGTGGGCGAGCAGCAGCCGCGTGCCGATGTCGATCGATGCGCCCGCGAAGGCGCCGCCGAAAGCGCGGACCGCGATGCCGTCGACCTCGGCGCTCTCGGGGACGGGCTCGGCGCCGTCGTGGGGGCCGCGCGCGACGAGGACCCGCGACTTCTGCCGCGCATGCGTGACGTCGAGCCGGGTGAAGAACCGTCGCAGCACGTCGTTCATCGACGGAGTCATGTGCTTCAGGCGACCGCCGGCGTACACGACGACCTCGGGGTGCGCATGAACGGCGATCAGCCCGGCGATGTCCGAGAGAGCGTGGAGCGACCGGGGGAGCCGCAGGAGGACGACCCGCGCCCCGGTGAGAAGCGCGGTATCGAGCGGGTGCGAGACGAAGGACTCCTCGAGCCCGGTGTCGCGGGCGTTGAGCGCCAGGGCTTCCTCGCCCAGCAGTTCGTCTTGATGGACCCGGATGCCGCGACCTCCGGCATCCGCTGACGCCAGCGTGAGCGCCCCGGAGGAGTCGCCGATCACGACGAGCTCGTCATCGCCGACCTGGGCTCGGGCGTCCGCTGACTCGTCGAGGATCAGGCGGTCGGCGGCGTCGACCGCCAGGAGATCGGGGCCCTCGAGATCGGGGCGGCGACGCAGGGCGTCGAACGAGAAAGGCACCGGTCCACGCTACCCGGGGGTGACGTGGGGCGGTGCCGATCCGAGTTGCGGGCTCAGCGGGTGCCGAAGTGGAACGGCAACGCCAGGGAGGCCGAGACGAGGATGATGCCGAGCGCGAAGAACAGCGCGGGGGCGGCAAGCGAGAACGAGATGCCGGTCAGCAGCATGCCGCCGACGAACAGGATGAGCGAGACGATGAACATGAGGATCCCTTCGGTCGCTCCAGGCTATCGTGCCGAGTCCGCGCGCCGGTTCGCCGGCGGGGTGGGTTGCGCCGTCGCGGGAACGGCGTCGCGAACGGCGGGATGCGGCCGTGGCGTGACTCCCAGGGCGGCGTGCGCCCACAGCGTGCTGCCGGCGACGGCCGCGGGCATGACCGCGACCGCCCCCAGCGGCACGAGGAAGCACAACTGCGTCGCCACCCCGAACCCGAGGGCACGCGCGCGATGGGTGCGCAGCAGTCGGCGGCGCGCCTGTCTGTCGAGGCCACGCGCCGAGAGCGCACGCGAGGTGAGCTCGTCGGCCAGCAGCCAACCGGTCAGGACCACGCCGGTGACGAAACCCAGGACGCCCCCGACGAAGGGGATGAGTCCGATGAGCCACGCGAGGGCGGCCGCCAGGATGCCGCGGAGGATGAGCCGGGCGCTGTCGCCGACGGCCCTCCAGAACCCGTACTCCGCGTCGGGGACCGTGCCGGTCGCGCTCCTCTCGGTCGCCCGCCAGATGCGGTCGTAGAAGGGCTCGCCCACGGCGAGGGTGACGGCCGTGAACGACACGATCGCCACGAGGACCGCGGCGCCGAACGAGGCCACGCCGATCGCGGTGCGCAGGGCGCCGGCCCAGAACGGCATCCAGGCGTCGGCGAACGGTGTCCAGTCGTCGACGAGGCCCGGGAGGACGAGACCCCACGTCACGAGGGCGGCGCCGAAGACCAGACCGACCAGGGTTCCCGGAATGAGCCCGAGCGCCATCGCGCCGGGCGTCCGGCGCCATTGACCGAGGCCGCGTGCCAGCAGGGCCGCTCCGGCGAGGAATTCGCGCATGCCGGGATTCTGGCAGACGCCTCCGACATCGGCGGAGGCGGTTGCGTCCGGTTCGCCGGCCCCGTCCCGTCGCGATGTCGGAGAGGGATGCCAGGATGCCGCTATGCGCATCCGCACCACCTCGACGCAGCGCACCTACCGGTACGTGCGATTGGGCCTGATCGGCGCGACGGCCCTTCTGGCAATCGGGGTGGGGCTGGAACTGCTGAGCGGCGAGGGATTGCCGTCCGTCAGCGCGGCCTACTACACCCCCGCGGGTCCGATCTTCGTCGGCTCGTTGACCGCGATCGCCCTCGCGCTGCTCGCCCTGTCGGGTCGGAGCCTCGAGCAGGGCCTGCTCGACATCGCCGCGGTACTGGCCCTCGCGATCGCCTACGTGCCGACGACCGTCTCGTCGGGTGCCTGTCTCGACGCGGCGCGGTGCGTGCCGCCCGCGGTGCGGCCGACCGTGGCGAACAACGCCGTGGCGGTGGCATCCGTGGTCCTGCTCGGGGTGATCGCGGCGGCGATCCTCGCCCGGGTGCAGAGCACCGCGAGTGCCGGGGTGGCGGCGACGATCGGAGTGGTCGTCGTGATCGTCGCCGGAGGGGCGACGTGGGCGCTGATCGCGCCCGAGGCGTTCTTGGCGGGGGCGCACCAGATCGCGGCGGTCGCCTTCTTCGTGCTGATCGCAGCGGTGGCGGCGGTGGCGGCCTGGCGACCGCGGCGGACCGGGCGCCTTCGCCGCGGGGTGCGCATCGCGTATGCGACCGTGGCCGTCGGGATCGTGGTGACCCTCGTTCTGCTCGTGGTAGGCGTGATCTCGGGGCTCGAGCGCGCGGGTGTCCCGGTGGTGCTCGTGGGGGAGTCGGTGGCCCTGGCGCTCTTCGCGGTGTTCTGGCTCGTGCAGACGGTGGAGCTGTGGAACGAGGCCGACCCGACGCTGCGGGAATAGACCCGGGACCCCCGCGTTGAACTTGATACGACGGCGCTCAAGAAGCAAACTTGAGCGAACCGCACTCACGTATCTCAGGAGACGGAATTGCCCGAAGACTTCACCCCCGGTGACGGCGCCCAGTCGTTCGACGAGTTCCTCGCCCGCTACCTCGCGGGCGAGCAGGCGCGCGCCGAGCGCTCCATCGACCTCAGCCGATTCCTCAGCGCCCGCACCCAGGATGCCCTCCAAGAGGCCGGCCGCTTCGCGCTCGGCCGCGGTCAGCGCGAGCTCGACGCCCTGCACGTGCTCCACGTCCTGGTCGGACGATCGCCCGCGAAAGAGGCCGTCGCCCGACTCGGCGCCGACCCAGCCGCCATCGCCCGCGCGGCCGAGAGCCGCCTCCCCGCGGCGGCGACCCCCGCGAACGTCGACGGCGCCGTCGTCGCCGGCTCCGTGCAGCGCGCGCTCTTCCACGCCTTCCAGGTCGCGCGAGCCGCGGGCTCGACCTACGTCGACCCCGACCACCTCTTCTTCGCGCTCGTGCTCGCGCAGGACGCGCCCGCCGGGCAGATCCTCGCTCAAGCCGGCGTCACCGCCGAGGCCCTCACCCAGGGGGTGCGCGAGACCGTCATGGGCGGCGAGCAGGACGAGATGACCGGCGCGTCGGCATCCGTCACCCCGAACCTCGACCGTTTCGGCATCGACCTCACCGCCCGCGCGGCGGCCGGCGAACTCGACCCGGTCATCGGTCGCTCCGACGAGATCGAGCAGACCATCGAGATCCTCAGCCGTCGCACCAAGAACAACCCGGTGCTGATCGGCGAGGCCGGCGTCGGCAAGACCGCCGTCGTCGAAGGCCTCGCCCGCGCGATCGTCGCGAACGAGGTTCCCGAGCAGCTGCGCGAGACCCGCGTCGTCTCGCTCGACCTCGCCGCGATGCTCGCGGGCGCCCGCTACCGCGGCGACTTCGAAGAGCGCCTCACCCAGACGATGGACGAGATCGCGGCCTCCGACAAGCTCGTCGTCTTCATCGACGAGGTGCACACGCTCGTCGGCGCCGGTGGCAGTGGCGACGGATCGATGGACGCCGGCAACATCCTCAAGCCCCGCCTCGCCCGCGGCGACGTGCACCTGATCGGTGCGACGACCCTGCGCGAATACCGCACGATCGAGAAGGACCCCGCCCTCGAGCGGCGCCTGCAACCCGTGCGCGTGGGGGAGCCCTCGATCACGGATGCCGTGGAGATCCTGCGCGGACTCCGCTCGGCGTACGAGGAGCACCACGCCGTCACCTACACCGACGACGCCCTGCGCGCCGCGGTCGAGCTCAGCGACCGGTACCTGCCCGATCGCGTGCTGCCCGACAAGGCCATCGACCTGATCGACCAGGCCGGGGCGCGACTACGCCTGCGCCTCGGTGTGGCGGTCGACACCTCGTCGCTGCTCGAGCGTCTCGCGACCCTCGAGGCCGACAAGAACGCCGCCGTCTCGGCCGAGCACTACGAAGAAGCCTCGCGCCTGCGCGACGAGATGGTCACCGTGCAGCAGCGACTCGACGAGGCGACCAGCGGCCCGCGCGCCGCCGCCGTCGTCGACGAGCCCGAGATCGCCGCGGTGATCAGCCGGGCCACCGGCATCCCCGTCGCACGCCTCACCGCCACCGAGCGGGGCCGCCTGGCCGACCTCGAGGCCGAGCTGCACGCTCGCGTGATCGGTCAGGACGACGCGGTCGCCGCCGTCGCCAAGGCCGTGCGTCGCAACCGCACGGGCATGGGCGACGAGAACCGCCCGGTCGGGTCGTTCCTGTTCCTCGGCCCCACCGGCGTCGGCAAGACCGAGCTGGCGAAGGCCCTGGCCGGGTCGCTCTTCGACGACGACGGCGCCGTGATCCGCTTCGACATGAGCGAGTTCGGCGAGCGGCACACCGTGTCGCGTCTGATCGGCGCCCCTCCCGGATACGTCGGCTACGACGAGGCCGGCCAGCTCACGGAGCGCGTGCGCCGTAACCCCTACGCCGTCGTGCTGTTCGACGAGATCGAGAAGGCCCACCCCGATGTGTTCACCCTGCTGCTGCAGGTGCTCGACGACGGCCGCCTGACCGATGGCCAGGGCCGCACGGTCGACTTCCGGAACACCGTCATCGTGATGACGTCCAACCTGGGCGCCGAGTTCTTGGCATCCCGGTCGTGGGCCATCGGCTTCACCACCACGGGGCGCGAGTTCGCCGACGACGACCTGCGCGACCGCGTGATGGGCAAGCTGCGCGAGGCGATGCGGCCGGAGTTCCTCAACCGCATCGACGACATCGTGCTGTTCCGCAAGCTCGAGAAGGCGCAGCTGCGCCAGATCGTGCGTCTGCTGCTGAACGCGACCTCGCGCCGGCTCGCCTCTCGCGAGGTCACGCTCGAGGTGACGGATGCCGCGATTGACCGTCTCTCCGAGGTCGGCTACGAGCCCGAGTACGGTGCGCGGCCGCTGCGCCGCGTCATCCAGCGCGAGGTCGACGACCGCATCGCCGACCTGTTCGTCTCGGGCGAGTTGAGCGATGGGGGAGCGGTGACGGTGGATGCCACCGCCGCGGGCTTCAGCGTCTCGGCCGCCGTGCAGGCGCTCGCCGCGTAGAACGATGAGATGAACGCCCCGGGGCTTCGGCTCCGGGGCGTTCGCCGTGCGCGCGGACTGTTCGCCCTCGAGCGGACGCGCACGTGACGAGGACGTATACGTTCGGCGAGGACGCACCCGGTCGGCCGCGCTCTTCTGCGTCCTCGACGAACGAATGCGGTTTCGGCATGTGCGAGCACCTGCGACCCGCGTGCTGTCGCGCCCCGATGTCCGAGGTTGGCGGCAGAGTAGAACCATGAGTCGTATCGGCACGATCTTCAGCCCGTACCCGCATCCGCCCGAGCAGCTGCGCGACGCCGCGCGCGCGGCCGAAGACGCCGGTGTCGAAGAACTCTGGCTCTGGGAGGACTGCTTCCGCTCCTCGGCCTGGGCCGCGGCCGCCGCGGCGCTCGCCGTGACGGATCATCTGCGCATCGGCGTCGGTATCGCCCCGCTTCCGCTGCGCAACATCGCCGCTTCGGCCATGGAGGTCGCCACGATCGAGCGCATGTTCCCCGGTCGCCTTCTTCCCGGCTTCGGTCACGGTGTGCAGGACTGGATGCGACAGGTCGGGGCGAAAGCCGCGTCTCCCTTGACGCTCATGCGTGAGCACCTGCCCGCGCTGCGTTCCCTGCTCGCGGGCGAGACCGTCACCACGGAGGGACGTTACGTGAGACTCCGCGACGTCTCCCTCGACTGGCCGCCCGCCCAGGCTCCCCTCGTCTATGCCGCCGCCGAAGGGCCCAAGACTTTGAGCCTCGCCGGCGCCGTGGCCGACGGGGTGGTGCTCGACAGTCGGCACACCGTCGCCGAGATCGCCGCCGCCGTGCAGACCGTGCAGGCCGGGCGCGCAGAAGCCGGTCGAGAAGGCCGCGCCGACATCGTCGCGTACGTGCTGACCGCGTTCGGTCCCGATGCGCGAGAGCGCGCGACGGCGGTCATGTCCGATCGCGAGGACGCGACCGACCGCGTGCTCGCGGGATCGGTGGGCGAGGTCGCCGAGGGCGTTGCGCGCTTCCAAGCGGCGGGCGTCGACGACGTCGTGCTGCTGCCGACCGACGACGTCGATCTCGCCGCGTTCTTCTCGGCCGTCGGCCAGGTCGCTCAGGCTGTTCCCCACGCGGGAGGCGTGTCGTGACGCGCGGAACCGTTTCGCTGGGTCTCGCCGGCTCCCTGGGCCCCGACGCCGTCGCCCGGATCGCCCCGGTCGTCGAGAGCGCCGGCTTCGACACGCTGTGGATCAACGACACCCCCGACGGCGACGCCCTGGCGGCGCTGGCGGCCGCAGCGCGCGTGACCGACCGGCTCCGTCTCGCGACCGGGGTCGTGCCCGTCGACCGCAGACCCGCCGAGGCGATCGCCGCCGACGTGGCATCCCTGGCTCTTCCCCTCGACCGTCTCACGCTCGGCATCGGCTCGGGCATGGCGAAGCAGGGGGCTCTCGCCCGGGTGACCGAGGCCGTCTCGGTGCTGCACGAGGCCGGGGTGCCGCGCGTTCTCGTCGGGGCCTTGGGCCCCAAGATGCGACGAACGGGCGTCGAATTCGCCGAGGGCGTCTTGCTCAACTGGGTGCCCCCGACCGAGGCCCGCGACCAGGCCGAGGCGCTGCACGCGATCGCGCCGGACGCGCACATCGCCGTCTACGTGCGCACGGCGATCGCCCCCGCGGCGCGCGAACGGCTCGAGGCGGAGACAGCCCGATACGCCTCGTTCCCGAACTACGCCGCGAACTTCGAGCGGATGGGGGTGGATGCCGCAGACACGACGATCCGCGACGTCACCGAGCTGGGGGATGCTCTCGAGGCCTACACCGCGGCCGCCGACGAGGTCGTGCTGCGGGCGATCGTGGCGGAGGACACCGTCGAGGCGTATGTCGACTTCGCGAGGAGGACGGCGCCGTCGCCGCGCTGAGCATGACCCGCGATCGACGCGGTCAGCGCACCAGGCGCACCGTGCGGGGGATCGGGCCGAACGACGACTCCGCGTCGTCGGGACGGAACCCGTTGCGGAGATAGAACGCGTGAGCGCGCGGATTGTCCGCCGCGACCCACAGCGACGCGGGCCGGTCCCCGAGGACCGCGTCGAGCAGCGCCTGGCCCGCTCCGCTCCCGTGCGAGGACTCGACGACGTAGAGCATCTGCAGTTCCTCGGGGCGGACCGCGTCCGCCCCCGGGGTGAGGTGCGTCGCGGCGAAGCCCACGATGGACCCGTCGGCGTCGGCGACGACGACGTTCAGCTCCTCTTCCTCGAGTGAGGAACGCCACATCCCGATCCGGCGCCCGACATCGAACCACGGGTTCGTGTCGGGATCGTCGACGAACCGTCCGTAGGTCTCGCGCCACGACTGGGCGTGCACGGTCGCGATCGCGACCGCGTCGGCCGGGATCGCGGGGCGGATCCGGAGGGTCGCGCGCGATCGTTCCATGACGCGAGTCTAGGAACACCGCCCGATGGGGTCCGCGCGAGGCGCGCTGGATAGTCTCCCCTCATGACGCTGTCGCTTCCCGACCTTCCCGACCTGCACTGGACCGGCGTCGAGGGCGACGCCCGCGTCGACGCTCGCGGCGCGTTGACGCTGACATCCCGGGGCGGGGTCGACTGGACGAACGACGCGACCGGCGGTCCGGCCCAGCACGCCGCGACCGCCTTGGCCTTCGCGGCTCCCGACGGAGATTTCACCCTGTCGGCCCGGGTGCGCGTGACGGGGGAGCGCTCGACCTTCGACGCCGGGGCGCTCGCGCTGTGGTCGGGTCCGCAGAGGTGGGCGAAGGTCTGCAACGAGTACTCGCCCCAGGGCGACAGCATGGTCGTGAGCGTCGTGACGAACGACTTCTCCGACGACGCCAACGGCGCGGTCTTCGCGACCGACGCGGTCTTCCTGCGAATGGCTCGTGTCGGGGCGGCCTTCGCGTTCCACTACTCGCTCGACGGCGAGTCCTGGCCCTTCCTGCGCGTGTTCCGTCTGGACGCCGACTCCTCGACCCTCTCGGTCGGCTTCCTGGCTCAGGCGCCGATGGGAGCGGGGGCGACCGCCGTCTTCGATGAGATCCGGTTCGATCGCTCATCGCTCCGCGACCTGCGCGACTTGAGCTGAGGCCCCAGCCCCGCGTACGGATGACAGACTGACCGGATGCCGCGTCGCACAGGTCTCACCGTCCGCTCCGTCGCCCGCGGGGCACTCGCCCTACTGCTCGTCGGGGCCGGCGTCAGCCATGTCACGTGGGGTCGCCGTGGCTACCGGATCGTCGTTCCCGGGTGGGCGACGCGGCTGCTCCGCACCGACAAGGACGCCATCGTCGTGGCATCCGGGGCCGTCGAAGTGATCCTCGGCGTCGCTCTCGTCGCGTTGCCGCAGGAGCGCGGGCGCATCGGCGCGGCCATCGCCGCGTTCTTCGTCGCGGTGTTCCCCGGCAACGTGCACCAGTGGCGGACCGGGCGTTCAGCGCCCGGGTTGAACACCGACCGCTCGCGCTTCCTCCGACTGTTCCTCCAGGTGCCGCTCGTCGCCTGGGCCTGGTGGTCGACGCGCCGGAGCTGACGGCCGCGCCTACGCCGCCTCGCCGAGCTCGAGGATGCCGTTCTCGAACGCCGCGCGGGCCAGCACCTTGTAGCCGTGGTCGGCGAAGAAGACCGTCAGTCGATCGTCCTCGATGGCCATGACCGTACCGGTACCGAACTCACCGTGTTCGACGGTGGAATCGATGCGGATGCCGCCGGACTCGGCGTCTTCGGTCGCCGGCTCGACCGGCACCACCGCGCCGGCGTCGCACCGGTCGCATGAGGCGCACTGACTCGGCGTCTCGACGCCGAAATACTCGAGCAGCGCCCGCCGTCGGCAGTGAGTCGTCTCCGCGTACCCGCGCATGATCTCGATGCGAGAGGCCCGGATGCGCTCTTCGGCCTCGTCGCGCTCGCGCACGGCGCTCACCGCGTCGCCCGCCGAGACCTTCGCAAGCGCCGACACTCCGTCGGGGCCCGACACGGCGAGCTCGCAGGCCACGAGCTGGTTCAGCACCCGGCCGATCGCCCGGACCGAGCGGCCGCTCTCGTCGGCGACGTCTTTCGCGCGCACCGGCGTGCTGGTCCGCTGCAGAACGTCCCAGACGCCCGCGATGTCGGCTCGTTTGGTGTGGCCGCCCGCGAAGAACGAGCGCAGCGAGAAGTCCTCGGCGCGGTAGTGCAGGATCGCCCGCGCGGGCTGCCCGTCGCGGGCGGCGCGTCCGATCTCCTGGGCGTACGAATCGAGCGACTCCGTGACATCGGCGTGCACGACCAGGCGCACGTCGCTCTTGTCCACTCCCATGCCGAACGCCGAGGTCGCCACCACCACGTCGAGCTCTCCCGCGCTCCACGCGGAGTGCACCTCGTCGCGCTTCTTCTGCGCCATGGCTCCGTGGTACGCCGCCGCCCGCAGGCCGAGTTCGCGGAGTTCTTCGGCGTAGGAGTCGGTACCCTTGCGCGTCGCCACGTACAGCAACGCCGGGCCGCCGGCATCCTGGACATCCGCCACGACCGCGCGGCGCTTGTCCGCGTCGTGCTCGTGCCGGCGGACGGCCATGTGGATCTCGGGACGATCCATGCCGCGCACCTCGAGGTGGGGCTCGCGCATGCCGAGGCTCGAGACAATGTCGTCGCGGACGGGAGCGGATGCCGTTGCGGTCAGCGCCAGCACCGGGGGATGGCCGAGGGCTTCGATGGCGTCGCCGATGCGCGCGTAATCGGGGCGGAAGTCGTGGCCCCACGCCGAGACGCAGTGGGCTTCGTCGATGACGACGAGGCGTACATCGGCCTTCGCGAGACGATCGAACACCTCGGCGTTGGCGAGCTGTTCGGGGGCGAGGAAAGCGTAGACGGCGTCGGGTCCCTCGATCGCGGCCCACGCGGCTTTCTTGGCGGCGGCGCCGGTGCGCGAGTTGAGCGCGACCGCGGCGGGGGCATCGGGGGCGGCGTCGATCGAGTCGATCTGGTCGCGCTGGAGGGCCAGCAGGGGCGAGATGACCACGGTGGTCCCGCCCAGCTCACATCCGGCGATCTGGTAGACCGCCGACTTGCCTGCTCCGGTCGGGAACACGACGAGAGTGTCGCGGCCGCTCACCACCGCGTCGATCGCCTCGGCCTGACCCGGCAGCAGGTCGTCCCATCCGAACACCTCACGGGCGGTGCGGGCGGACTGTTCGAGTGTGGCGGGAGCGTTCACGAAGCCTCATTCCTGGGGGAGGTCTCAGCACACCTCAGACCTCCGACATCGCCCCGGGGGTTGCGAGGGCGGCCCGGATCTGTTCTCGCGAGGGGGTGGCCGTGAAACGCTGAAGGTCTCCGAAAAGCGCCGTGGTCATGGCACTCGCGCGTGATCCGCACAAGCGTCCACCCGATGTCGGAGGGGGATGCCAGGATGCCGACATGCTCTTCGGCGACATCGAGACCGCGCTCGCGACGGTGACGAACACGCGCTCGCGCCTGGCGAAGATCGAGGCCCTCGCGGCCCTTCTGCGCGGACTCGATCCCGAAGAGATCGAGCCCGCGGTGGGGCTTCTCACCGCGGCCCCGCGCCAGGGACGCCTCGGCGTGGGGTGGCGGACGCTCTCCGCCCGCGCCGGTGATCACGCCGACACCTCGAACCTGACGATCGGCGACGTCGACGACGCGTTCAGCGCGCTCACCGGGATCGTTGGGGCGGGTTCCGCGGCCGTCCGAACGCGCCTCCTCGACGACCTCGCGGGGCGCGCGACGGCGACGGAGTGGCACCTGCTCCTTCGCATCATGACGGGCGAACTGCGCACGGGCGCCCTCGAGGGAGTGCTCCTGGATGCCGTGGCCCGAGCCGCCGAGCGCGACGGTGCCCTGGTGCGTCGCGCCGCCATGCTGTCGGGGGATCTGGGTGGGACGACCCGCATCGCCCTGACCGGGACCCCCGAGGATCTCGCGGCGGTCGGGCTCGTGGTGGGGCGCGGCGTGCAGCCGATGTTGGCGTCTCCCGCGACGAGCGTCGCCGAGGCGATGGCCGTGACCGGCCGAGCCTCGGTGGAGTACAAACTCGACGGGGCCCGGGTGCAGGTGCATCGCCACGGCGACGAGGTGCGCGTCTTCACCCGCACACTCGCCGACATCACCCACCGGGTGCCCGAGATCGTCGAGGTGGCGCTCTCGCTCCCCGTCCACGACATCATCCTCGACGGCGAGACCCTCTCGCTCGACGAAGACGGCGGTCCTCGCCCGTTCCAGGACACGATGGCCCGCTTCGGCGCCGAGACGGCTCGAGAGATCGCCCTGCGCCCCTGGTTCTTCGACCTGATCCATCTCGACGGTCGCGACCTCGTCGACGAACCCCTCGCCACGCGCCTCGCCGAGCTCGAACGGGTGGCGGCGGAGCACCGCATCCCCGCCGTGCTCACGGACGACGTCGACGTCGCCGACGCCTTCGCGCGCGACGCTCTCGCCGCCGGCCACGAGGGAGTGATGGTGAAGGGGCTCGACGACCCCTATACCGCGGGGCGCCGCGGCAAAAGCTGGCTGAAGGTCAAGCCGGTGCACACCTTCGACCTCGTCGTCCTCGGGGTGGAGTACGGATCGGGCCGACGCTCCGGCTGGCTGTCGAACCTGCATCTCGGAGCGCGGGATCCACACGGCCGCTTCGGCGACCCGGGCAGCTTCGTGATGGTCGGCAAGACGTTCAAGGGACTGACGGACGAACTGCTGCAGTGGCAGACGGCGCACTTCGCCGAGAGGCAGACCGCAGACCTGCCGGGCGGCATCCGCGTGGCGCCCGACACCGTCGTCGAGATCGCGATCGACGGGGTGCAGCGGTCCGTGCGGTATCCGGGCGGCGTGGCGCTGCGCTTCGCCCGGGTGAAGACATACCGTTCGGACAAGACCGCGGCAGAGGCCGACACCATCGAGACCCTGCGCGCGTTGCTGCCCGGCGGCGGCGAAGCGGCGACGGAAGGATGAAGCCATGAGTCTGGCCCCCTGGCTCGACGGCGAGCTCGGCTACCGCAGTTTCGGAACCCCGGGAGCCCCGCGGGCCGTGTTCGTCCTGCGCACGGGCGATATCGCGACCACCGATCCCGACGCCCGCGTCACCTCGGGTTTCGACGTGCGGATCGTCGCGGTCGGCCTCGATGCGCCCGAGCTCGAGGACCCACCGGTCTTCGGTGGGCAGACCCCGGCCGGGCTGACGGTCGAGGCGCTGAAGGCGTTGCTCGAACGCGAAGCGCCCGGGGCGACCGTGGGAGTCGTCGGCGAAAGGGCCGCCGGACCGATCGCCCTCTACCTCGCCGCGGCGATGGGTGGTGTCGTCGATCGGGTCGCGATCGTCGGCGTCGAGAGCCCCTCCGACCCGCTGAGCCGCGACCTGCGGACCCCCCTGCTCGACGACCTCGCGGCCGAGGTGCTCGTCGTCGTGGGCGGCGACGGCCCCGCGGGGCGAAGCGATGCGACGTGGTACGTCGATCGCCTCCGCGCGGGCACCGCCGAGGTCGTCCATCCCGATGAGATCGGCTCGGTCGACGGTCAGGTCACGCTGACGTCGGTGTGGTCACGCGTGTTGGCGCACGTCGCCCCGGGCGCCGAACGCCGCTGAGGCCCGCCCCTCAGCCGCGCGCGACGGCCTTGACCTGCACGACGTTGGATTCTTCATCGACCTCGACGTGGTCGGTCTGCGCCTTCAAGAAGTCCGAGAAGCTGCGGAACCCGAGCGCCTTCTCGCTGAACGAGGGGTCGAGGCGCTTCATCAGGTCCTTCACGGCCGAGGCGTGCAGCCACTCGCCGTCGGCGCGCTCCGCCTCGAGCTGCATGGCGCGCTCGAGCAGGTCGACCGCCGGGTCCTTCGAGCGCTTGCGTGCGCGCGGCCGCGAGGGAGCGGCATCCTTCTTCGTCTCGGCGAGATTCGGGATGCCGGGGAGCGAGTCGTACGCGTCGAAGCGGTCGCACGCCGCGGCCAGGGACTTCGCCGTGGACCCGGCCACCCCGACCCCGACGACGTAGCGACCGAGCCGCTTGCAGCGCTGGGCGAGGGGAACGTAATCGCTGTCGCCGGCGACGATGACCACGTGCGACAGGTCGGGGAGGCGGAACATGTCCTCGACGGCATCCACCGCGAGTCGGATGTCGGCGCCGTTCTTGGCGTAGGCGGCGGCGGGGAACAGCTGCACCAGGTCGACGGCGCGCGCGACGAGCTGCGAGCGGTACTCGGCGTTCACCGGCGACGACCAGTCCGCGTAGGCCCGAGTCAGCACCAGGGTGCCGAAGGACGCGGCGTAATCGATCACCGCGCCGACGTCGATGGTCGCCTTGGTCAGGCGCTCGGCGATGTCGGGATCGGTCGGGTTCTCGGCGATCTTCTGCCGGTCGCGCGAGTAGGCGTTCCTCCCGTGCACGCGGTCGTACCAGGACATGACGATGTTGTCGAAGTCGAGGTAGACGGCGACGCGGGCGGTCTGGGTGTCGGGCATACGTCCAGTCTGACCCGTCGCGCCCGCGACCGGGTAGCCCTCGCCCCTCACCGTTCGCCGGGGTAGACCACGCCGATCTGGCGGCGCACCTCGTCGAGCACGCCCATGATCGCCACGGTCTCGTCGATCGACAGGATGTCGTGGGAGTCCGTTCCGGCGGCGACGAAACGCTCGGCGGCCTGGGCCTGGAACTGCATGCCGCGCCCCGGGACCTCGGAGGTGAACTCCTCGATCACGTCTCCGTCGGGCGAGACGACGCGGAACGAGGTCGGGGTGTACCAGACGCGGTCGATCTCGATGCGGGCCTCGGTTCCGACGATCTGCGCGACGTTCATCCCCGCTCCGCGCGACGACGACACACTGGTCGACAGGGCACCGCCCGCGTGGACGAAGCTGGTCGCCACTTCGGCGTCACTGCCTGCGTCGGACAGACGAGCCAGGGCGGTGATGCGCTCCGGCAGGCCGAGGACGTCGATCGCGAACGAGATCGGGTAGATGCCCAGGTCGAGCAGGGCGCCCCCGCCCAGCGCCAGATCGTTGAGGCGGTGCGCCGGGTCGGCGGAGATCTTCTGGGTGTGGTCGGCCGACACGACGCGGATCTCGCCGAGGGTGCCCGCGGCGAGGATCTCGCGGATACGCACCATGTGCGGCAGGTATCGGGTCCACATCGCTTCCATGGCGAGGAGACCCTTCTCGGCCGCTTTGTCGCGGATGGCCGCCGCCTCGGCGGCGTTGAGCGTGAACGGCTTCTCGACCAGCACGTGCTTGCCGTTGTCGAGGGCGAGCAGGGCGTTCTCGAGGTGCGCGGGGTGCGGGGTCGCGATATAGACGATGTCGACGTCCGGATCGGCGACCAGTTCTTCGTACGAGCCGTGCGCGTGCGCGATGTCGTACTGTTCGGCGAAGGCCCGAGCGCTGTCGATGCGGCGGGAGCCGACGGCGGTGACGTCGAGGCCCGCGGTGCGCAGGTCGGAGGTGAAGGCGTGGGCGATGCCGCCCGTCGCGAGGATGCCCCAGTGCAGTCCGGTCATGCGCTCCACCGTAGCGGCGCCCGCCGACATCGGCGTCGCGCGAGTCTCGAAGGGCCCCGGATGCCGGCATCCCGTGTCTCATGATGCCGGCATCGTCCTAGGCTCGTCGCATGACGGCCGTCGAGCGCTTCCGCGAGCTCCTGTCCATCCCGACGGTGTCGTGTGTCGACCCGGCGGAGGTCGACGATTCGGCCTTCGAAGACTTCCACGCGGCTCTCGAACGGCTCTATCCGCTCGTCCACGCGCGTCTCGAGCGAGAGGTGGTCGAGGGACGGTCGCTGCTCTACCGCTGGGCGGGGGAGAGCCCCGTCGAGCCCCTGGTGCTCCTCGCCCACCAGGACGTGGTGCCCGTGGACGGGCAGGAGTGGGGGCATCCGCCTTTCGCCGCCGACCTCGTCGGTGAGGAAGCGGAAGCGACGATCCATGCGCGCGGCGCGATCGACGACAAGGGGGCGCTCGTCGCGATCCTCGAGGCGGTCGAGGGGGCACTGGCCGAGGGGATCACGCCGCGAACGGACGTGTGGCTCGCCTTCGGACACGACGAAGAGACGCGCGGCACCGGCGCCCGAGCGATAGCGGCGCTGCTGGCTGCGCGCGGCATCCGTCCCGCTCTGGTGCTCGACGAGGGGGGAGCGGTCGTCGAGGGCGCCGTCCCGGGGGTGGCTGCGCCCACGGCGATGATCGGTGTCGCCGAGCGCGGCGTCGCCACCTTCGACCTCGTGACCCGAGAGGCCGGCGGGCATGCCTCGACCCCGCCGCGCATGCCGGCGACGGCCCGATTGGCCCGCGCGATCGATCGCCTCCGCCGTCGCCCGTTCCCCCGACGACTTGTCCCGCCCGTCCGTGCCATGCTCGCCACGGCCGCATCGCACGCCGGGGAGCCCCTGGCGACGCTTTTCCGCCGCACGTCCGTGTCAGCGCCGGCCGTGACCGCGGCCCTGTCGCTCCTCGGTCCCGAGACCAATGCGCTCGTTCGGACCACGGCCGTCGTCACACGTCTCGAGGGCTCGGCGGGCGAGAACGTGCTCGCCACCTCGGCGCGCGCGAGCGTGAACGTGCGCCTGCTCACCGGCGACACGCTCGCCGATGTCTCGATCCACCTGCGCCGAGCGGTCGCCGACCCGCTCGTCGACATCGAGCTGCGCCACGGCGACGACCCCTCGCCGGTCTCGCCCTGGCAGGGGGAGGCGTGGAGACGGCTGTCCCGCGCCGTCACAGACACCCTCGGCGCGGACACCGTCCCCCTGCCGTATCTCCAACTCGGGGCCAGCGACAGCCGCTTCTACACGGGTCTCACCGACGCGGTGTATCGGTTCGCGCCGTTCCACCTCACGAGGTCCGAACGCGACGCGTTGCACGCTCCCGACGAGCGCATCCGCGTCGAGGTGTGGCTGCGTGGCATCCGGTTCTATCGCGCGCTGATCGAGGGCTGACGCGGGCCGAGACCACCGAGTGCGGAGGACCGCGAGGCCGCCGTTCCGCGCCGAAGGGGCGATTCTTCTTCCGCGGCGGGCGATTCTGCTGGCGTCGGATATTCTCGTGTGACCGGTCACGCAACAGCGCGCGACCCGCAATGAGGCGGATGATGAGCGACACCGATACCCCGGAGGCCACGGGGCGTGCCCCGAGCATCCGCGACGTCGCCCGGCTCGCGGGAGTGTCGTACCAAACCGTCTCGCGGGTGATCAACAACAGCACTCAGCTCCGCCCCGAGACCGCGGCCAAGGTGCGCTCGGCGATCGCCGAGTTGAAGTTCGTCCCCAATCAGGCCGCGCGCGCCCTCGCCACGAGCCGCTCGCGCCTGATCGGTGTGCTGGGACCGCGAGCGACGACCCACGGCACCTCGGCGATGGTGCAGGCGATCGAGTCGGCGGCGCGGTCCGCCGGGTACCGCCTCACCCTCACGAACCTCGCCACCAGCGCCCCCGACGACGTGCGCTCCTCGATCGACCACCTCATGCAGCAGTCCATCGAGGGACTCATCGCCGTCGCACCGCAGACGCGGGTGGTGCCGATCCTCGACGAGCTCAAGCTGCCCGTTCCGGTGCAGATCGTCACCTCGACCGGCACCTCGACGACCCGCAACGACCAGAGCGCCGGGGCGCGAGCGGCCGTCCGCCACCTCATCGAGCTCGGGCATTCGCGGATCCTTCACATCGCGGGTCCGCGCGACTGGGTCGAGGCCGATCACCGCATGCGCGGGTATCTCGCCGAGATGGATGCCAACGACCTCTCGCCGCGTCCCCCCATCCTGGGCGACTGGACGGCGCAGTTCGGATTCGAGGCGGGCCTCGAGCTGCTGCGGACGGAGGATGCCACCGCGGTCTTCGCGGGCAACGACCATATGGCGCTCGGCTTCATGCATGCCGTCCGGGCCATAGGTCGCTCGGTGCCGGAGGACCTCTCGGTGGTCGGCTTCGACGACGTGCCCGAATCCGCCCACCTCTGGCCGCCGCTGACCACCGTCCGACAGGACTTCGTGGGTATTGGCACGCGTGCCGTCACCGACCTGCTGGCATCGCTCGGCGAGAGCGGTGACGACGGAGGCGTGATCGAACCCGACCACCTCCGCCTCATCGTGAGGTCGTCGACGGCCCCGCCGCGGTCCTGATCCGCGACGCGCTCACGTCACGTTTCGGCAACGGCTGGACTTCGAGCGCGTCGGGACTTGACAGTCGTGCCGTGCTTGGAGGTAGCATCGCTCACACAATGTGAACGGTCACATGACCGGGTCACACGGCCGACGGGACTCGCTGCGGAGCGGATCCGTCGAGACGAAGACGTTTCGAACGACGCGGGTTGACCGCCTCGCCGAGGGCCTTTCGTTTCGCCCCCGAGACCGTGCGCCCGACCTGCGCCGTCAGCACTGCCCGCGGTGTGCTCCAGGGGGAGCGCCGCGACAAACACCCAATGGAGGGAACCAGAGTGAAGAAGCACAGCATGCTCAAGGCGATCGCGGGAGCGGGCGTCCTCGCGCTCGGCATCGGTCTCGCCGGTTGCGCCGGTGACCGTACCGGCGCCGGCAGCGGAGACTCGCAGGAGGCCGGCGGCACCATCGGTGTGGCCATGCCGACCCAGCAGTCGGAGCGATGGATCGCCGACGGCAACAACGTCAAGTCGCAGCTCGAAGAGCTCGGCTACCAGGTCGACCTGCAGTACGCGAACGACGACATCCCCACCCAGGTCTCGCAGATCGAGAACATGATCACCACGGGCGCCAAGGCCCTGATCGTCGCCTCGATCGACGGCACCACGCTCACCGACGTGCTGCAGCAGGCCAAGGACGCGAACATCCCCGTCATCGCGTACGACCGCCTCATCAACGGCACCGAGAACGTCGACTACTACACGACGTTCGACAACTACAAGGTCGGCGTCCAGCAGGCCACCTCGCTCCTGACCGGCCTCGGCGTCCTCGACGCCTCGGGCAAGGAGACCGGCGCCGCCGGCCCCTTCAACGTCGAGCTGTTCGCCGGTAGCCCCGACGACAACAACGCCACGTTCTTCTGGAACGGCGCGATGGACACCCTCAAGCCCTACATGGACAAGGGTGTGCTGAAGGTTCCCTCCGGCCAGACCGAGTTCGGCCAGGCGGCCATCCTCCGCTGGCTGCCCGAGACGGCGCAGAAGCGCATGGAGAACATCCTCACCGTCATCGGCGGCACCAAGCTCAACGGTGTGCTCTCGCCCTACGACGGTCTGTCGATCGGCATCATCTCGGCCCTCACCTCGGGTGGCTACTCGGCCAGCGACCTCCCCGTCATCACGGGTCAGGACGCCGAGGCCGGCTCGATCAAGTCGATCATCGCGGGTGAGCAGTACTCGACGATCTTCAAGGACACGCGCGAGCTCGCCAAGCAGGCCGTGACCATGGTCGACGACATCCGCAAGGGCGAGAAGCCCGAGGTCAACGACGAGAAGACCTACGACAACGGCAAGAAGGTCGTTCCCTCGTACCTCCTGCAGTCGACGATCGTCACGAAGGACAACTACAAGGAAGTCCTCATCGACAGCGGTTACTACACCGAGGCCGACCTGAAGTAATCCCCCGGAGGGGCTCCCCGTCCCTCCGCCCCGCCTCCGCCGCGGCCCCCCGGGTCGCGGCGGAGGCTCCTGCGGGTCCGCGGCATCCCGCGCCCGCCCCACATTCCGACCGGCCACGCGCCGGTTCTGCAAGGAGGACCTCGTGAGCACCATCCTCGAGATGCGCTCGATCACCAAGGAGTTCCCCGGCGTCATCGCGCTCGCCGACGTGTCACTGACCGTCGAGCGCGGGACGGTTCACGCCATCTGCGGCGAGAACGGCGCCGGCAAGTCCACCCTCATGAAGGTGCTCAGCGGTGTGTATCCCGCGGGCGACTACCGCGGCGAGATCGTCTTCGACGGCAACACCGTCGAGTTCAAGGACATCCGCGACAGCGAAGCGGCCGGCATCGTCATCATCCACCAGGAGCTCGCCCTGAGCCCCTACCTCTCGATCGCCGAGAACATCTTCCTCGGCAACGAGATCACGCACCGCGGTCTCATCGACTGGGATGCCACGAACCGCGAAGCGGCCAAGCTCCTCGCCCGCGTGGGCCTGGGCGACAGCCCCGACGTTCCCGTCAACGAGATCGGCGTCGGCAAGCAGCAGCTCGTCGAGATCGCCAAGGCGCTGTCGAAGGACGTCAAGCTCCTCATCCTCGATGAGCCGACCGCGGCGCTCAACGACGACGACTCCGAGCACCTGCTGGATCTGATCCGCCACCTGCGCGGCCAGAACATCACGTGCATCATCATCAGCCACAAGCTCAACGAGATCCGCGCGATCGCCGACGAGGTCACGATCATCCGTGACGGTCGCACGATCGAGACGCTCGATGTGGCCACGGGCGGCACCAGCGAAGACCGCATCATCCGCGGAATGGTGGGCCGCGAGCTCGAGAACCGCTACCCCGACCGCGACGTGGAGATCGGCGACGAGGTCCTGCGCATCGAGGATTGGAACGTCAGCCACCCCACCGACGCGAACCGCACCGTCATCCACCAGGCCAACCTGAACGTGCGCGCGGGCGAGGTCGTCGGCATCGCCGGCCTGATGGGCGCCGGACGCACCGAGCTCGCGATGAGCGTGTTCGGCAAGAGCTTCGGCTCGAAGATCTCGGGCAACGTCTACATCCGCGGTCAGAAGGCCGACACCTCGACGGTGCCCGCCGCGATCCGTAGCGGTCTCGCCTACGTGACCGAGGACCGCAAGGGCGCCGGTCTCAACCTGATCGACACGATCAAGCGCAACATCTCGCTCGCCGGGATGCGCAAGCTCGTCAAGGGCGGTTGGGTCGACGGCGACGAGGAGTACCTGGTCGCCAACCGCTACCGCAAGTCGATGAACATCAAGGCGCCCAGCGTCGATGTCGTCGTCGGCAAGCTGTCGGGCGGCAACCAGCAGAAGGTCGTGCTGTCGCAGTGGCTGTACTCCGACCCGGAGGTGCTCATCCTCGCCCGGAGGTGCTCATCCTCGACGAGCCGACCCGCGGCATCGACGTCGGCGCCAAGTACGAGATCTACACGATCATCAACTCCCTCGCGGCGCAGGGGAAGGGGGTGCTGGTCATCTCTTCGGAGCTGCCCGAGCTCCTCGGCATCTGCGACCGCATCTACACCCTCAGCGAAGGCCACATCACCGGCCAGCTGCCCATCGAAGAGGCCACTCCCGAGGCACTCATGGTGCTCATGACGAAGGAAAAGGAAGCCGACCATGTCAGCGCTTGACAACACCGTGACCCCACAGGGTCCCGCCACGCCGAAGGGCCCCGTCGGCGGCGCCGCCGGCAGCGGTGCCGGCGGCATCGTGCAGTTCTTCACGTCGCGCCTGCGCGAGATCGGCATCTTCATCGCGTTGATCGTGATCGTGCTGCTCTTCCAGGCGTTGACCGGCGGGCGTCTGCTCACCGCGGGCAACGTGTCGAACATCATCGTCCAGAACAGCTACATCCTGATCCTCGCGATCGGCATGGTGATGATCATCATCGCCGGCCACATCGACCTGTCGGTCGGATCGGTCGCCGCCTTCGTCGGTGCCGTCTCGGGTGTGCTCATCGTGCAGTGGGGCCTGCCCTGGTGGCTCGGCATCGCCCTCTCGCTGCTCCTCGGTGCCGTGGTCGGCATGTGGCAGGGCTTCTGGGTCGCCTACATCGGCATCCCCGCGTTCATCGTGACCCTCGCGGGCATGCTCCTCTTCCGCGGTCTGACGCAGATGACCCTGGGCAACACGCAGATCACGCCGTTCCCGACCGAGTACCGCGCGCTCGGTGGCGGATACCTGTTCCCCGACCTGTTCCCGGCGGCGACCTCGCCCGCCGAGTGGATCACGGTCGCCCTCGGCGCCCTGACCCTCGTCCTCTTCGTCGTGTCGCAGGTTCGCCAGCGCGCGAAGCGCGCCGCGCTCGAGCTGCAGAACGAGCCGCAGGTGGCGTTCCTGGTCAAGGTCATCGGTGGCGGCGCGCTGATCGCCTACCTCACCTACCTGCTCGGTGTGGCTCCCGGATCGCGCGGCACGCCCATCGTGCTCGTCGTCCTGGCGCTGCTCATCATCGGCTACTCGACGGTCATGAGCCGCAGCGTCTTCGGCCGCCACATCTACGCCCTGGGCGGCAACCGCACTGCCGCGAAGCTCTCGGGTATCAACACCCGTCGCGTGGACTTCATGCTCTTCGTGAACATGGGTGTCCTCGCGGCTCTCGCCGGCATCGTCTTCACGGGTCGCCTGAACTCGGCCGGCCCGGGTGCCGGTAACCTCTTCGAGCTCGACGCGATCGCGGCCTCGTTCATCGGTGGAGCGGCCGTCCAGGGTGGTGTCGGCCGCGTGGTCGGCGCGATCGCCGGTGGTCTGGTCATGGGTGTGCTCAACAACGGCATGTCGCTGATGGGCATCTCGACCGACGTGCAGCAGTTCATCAAGGGCCTCGTGCTCCTGCTGGCCGTGGCCTTCGACGTGTGGAACAAGAACCGCACGCGCGGTTGATCCACGCTCTTTCGTCGAACGCCCCGTCGCCTCGTGCGGCGGGGCGTTCGTTCGTGCGCGGCCGCTGCCCGCGCGAGGGGTCGTTTCGTGTCGCCGAGGATCGCCCGCGGCGACCGGAACCGACCCTTCACGCGGATCTTTCGGGATAACCCGAAAGCGCGCGGGGGCTGACCGGGCGGCGCCGGCGCGGGGCCCACCTCTAGCGTGGAACCCATGACCACGGCATCCGTTCTTCCGCCTCCTCCGCCGACGCCCGCGCCCGTCGCCGGCGCTCCCGTTCCGAGGGTGGACCAGCCCCTCGCGCCGCGGGTGCGCATCGCCTCGCCCGGTCGCATCGCCGGTGCGGTGGTGCATCTCGCCGCGCTCGGCGTCATCGGCCCCGGCATCCTGGGAACCCTGTTCGGGCTCTTCGGCGCCGGCGTGGGGCTGCTCGCCGCCCTCTTCATCGGGGTGATCGCCCTGGTCGCCCTCGTCTACGCGCTCTTCGCGATCGCCTGGTTCGAACGCGCGCGTCTCGACGGCCTCTACCGCCTGGGTCTGCCGCCCCTGCGTCCCCGCCACAGCCCGCGCACCGGGTTCACCGGCGTCGCGCACACCATCTGGTTGCAGGCCATCGATCCGGGTCAGTGGCGGGCGGTGGCATCGTTCACCATCGCGACGATCCTGGGTCTCGCCACGCTCGGCGTCGCCGGGCTCACCTCGTGGGGGCTGGGTCTGATGATCAGCCCGATCTTCGGGTGGTCCCACCCGCGTCTGCTCGGTTTCGTGCCCCTGCAGGGCGTGGCAGCTCCCCTCGTGGGTCTGCTCGTCTTCGTCGCCTCGCTCGCGGCGATCGTGGGCCTAGCGGTGCTCCACGGGGTCATCTCGCGCGCGATCCTCGTCCCCTCCCGCGAGGCGCAGCTGGAAGAGCAGGCCCGCACCTCCGACACACGCCGCGCCGGGGCCGTCCGGGCGGCCGAGGTCGAACGCACCCGTATCGAGCGCGACCTGCACGACGGAGTCCAGCCGCGGCTCGTCTCGATCGGCATGACGCTGGGCCTGGCGCAGACCAAGATCGACGACGATCCCGAGGCCGCGAAGGCCCTCGTCGCCGAGGCGCACGCCTCGACCAAATCGGCCATCACCGAGCTGCGGCAGCTGGCTCGCGGCATCCATGCCTCGGTCCTCGACGATCGGGGACTCGATGCCGCTCTCTCGGCGCTCGCGTCACGATCTCACATCCCGGTGACACTCGATGTGCGAGTGCCGCGGCGGTGCTCGCGTCCGGCCGAGGCGGCGGTGTACTTCGTGATCGCCGAGGCGCTGACGAACGCGGCGAAGCACTCCCGGGCGACCGGATGCCGTGTCCACGTTCGACTGCGCGATGACGGGACTCTGTGGGCCCGGGTCGAGGACGACGGCCTCGGCGGGGCGCGGATCGTGCCCGGTGGCGGCCTCGACGGCATCGTCAACCGGGTCACCGCGGCCGGCGGCACCGCCCGCATCGACAGCCCGCAGGGCGGACCGACCACGGTGGAGGTGAGCGTCCCGTGCGCATCCTGATCTGCGAGGACTCGGTCCTCCTGCGCGAGGGGCTCGTGCGCCTGCTCGCGGACGACGGCCACGAGGTGGTCGCGGCGCTGCCCGATGCCGAGGGCCTCGAGGCCGCGGTCACGGAGACCACCCCCGACCTGTGCATCCTCGACGTACGTCTGCCGCCGACCTGGACCGACGAGGGCATCCGTGCTGCGATCGCGCTGAGGTCCCGGCATCCCGGTCTCTCGGTCCTCGTCCTGTCGCAGTACGTCGAGGAGCAGTACGCGAGCGACCTGATCGCCGACGGGCAGGGCTCGCTCGGTTACCTCCTCAAGGACCGGGTCGCCGACGTGCGCGACTTCCTCGACACGGTGGCCCGGATCGCCGGGGGAGCGACCGTGCTCGACCCCGAGGTCGTCGGCCAGCTGCTGGCGCGGCGCCGCCGCGACGAGCGGCTGCAGAGCCTCACCGAGCGCGAACGCTCCGTGCTCTCGCTGATCGCCGAGGGGCGCTCGAATCAGGCGATCGCCCAGGCGCTGTTCGTCTCGGAGGCCAGCGTCGAGAAGTACATCACCGCCATCTTCACCAAGCTCGGACTCGAGCAGGACGAGACCGGCAACCGCCGCGTCATCGCCGCCCTCGTGCACCTGGGCCACGACCACACCGGAGCCACCTCATGACCTCGCCGACCCCTCTCACGCCGCCGACCGCGCCCTCTCGTCACGGGGTTCCCTTCTTCGTCTCGCTCGCCACGATCGTCGTCGGGGCATGCGTGCTCGCGGGCACGGTCATCGGGACGGGCGTGACCGCGGCCGCGACGCTGCGCGACAGCGGGTCGGGGTACGCGATGAGCGAGACCGCGACCGACGGACTCACCGATCTCGACGTCGATGTGGCGGGCGGTTCGCTCACCATCGCGTACGGCGACGTCTCGGAGGCGCAGCTCGACGTCGGGAGCGGGGCGGACGGGTGGACGTTCGAACGGAAGGGCAGCACCCTGCGGGTGAGCTCTCCGCAGACCAACTTCGTCGGCTGGTCGAACGGCGCCGGATCCGCCACCCTGGTGCTGCCCCGGGCCTCCGCCACGACGAACCTCGACGCGCGGATCCAGGTCGCCGGCGGCGCCCTGTCGGTCGACGCCGACTTCGGGTCGTTGAACGTGCAACTCGCGGGAGGTGACGTGGATCTCGCCGGAGACGTCCGCACCCTCGACGTGTCGGTCTCGGGCGGGTCGGCGTCGGGGACCCTCACGGGGGTGGGGGACGCGACCTTCGAGGTCGCCGGCGGCAGCCTCGCCTCGACGCTGGCGGGAGACGCCCCCGCGCGCACCAGGATCACGGTCACCGCCGGCTCCGCCGACATCACCCTGCCCGACGAGGAGTACAACGTCACCACCGACAGCGGTCTCGGTCGGATCGACAACCGCCTGCGCACCTCGTCGTCGGCGACGGCGGTCGTGGACGTCGAAGCGTCTCTGGGGCAGGTGTCGCTGCGGTCGTGACGCCCGCGCGAGGGGTCAGGATCTGTCGCCGACGGACCGTCCGGGCGACAGATTCCGACCCCTCGCGCCGCTCGTGACGGCGATCGCCGCGAGCACCAGCACGATGCCCCCCACCTGCGGCACAGCGAGCGACTCGCCGCCCACCGCCACCCCGAGCAGTACCCCGGTCACGGGGTTCAGCAATCCGATGAGCCCCACGGTGCCCGCGGGCAGGTGACGCAGTCCGGTGAACCAGCACACGAACGCCAGTGCCGTCGCGATGACCGCGATGCCGACGTAGGCCAGCAGGCCCGCGGCATCCACTCGGGGTGGTCGGCCCTCGACCATCGCCGCCACCGCGACCAGGGCGACACCCCCGGCGGTCAGCTGCCACGAGGTGGTCGCGAGCAGGGGCGTCTCGTCCCTCCAGCGGGTGGTGAGGATCGCTCCCAGCGACGACGCCAGCAGTGCGATCACGGATGCCACGACCCCCGCGACCGGGATCGTTCCGGTGCCGAGCCCCACCACCGACAGCACGCCGACGAGACCCAGGAGCGCGCCGACGGCCCATCGCGCCGTGGGCCGTTGCGAGAGCAGGGGCCAGGCGAGCCCCGCGAGAGCCAGGGGGGGCCAGCGCCATGATCGACGCGGCGATCGAGGACGGCAGCAATTGCGCCGCGATGTAGACGAGCACGAAGAAGGCGCCGAAGTTCAGCAGACCGAGAACGGGCGCCTTCCACCACCAATCGCCGCGCGGACGACGGCGCGCGAGCGCCCAGAGCAACAGGCCGGCGGGGAGGGCCCGCAGTGCGGCTCCCCACAGCGGAGCGTCGGCGGGCAGCAGGTGTCGGGTCACCACGTAGGTCGCGCCCCAGGCCACGGGAGCGACGGCGGTGATCGCGCCGAGACGCCACTTATCTTCCATGGAAGACAGTCTAGCTTCCGTGGAAGATAGAATGGGGAAATGGATGCCGACCACGTCGACGAGATCGTCCAGCACTGGGCCGCCGAACGCCCCGACGTCGACGCCTCGCCCATGCAGGTCATCGGTCGGCTGAGCCGCATCGCCGCTCACCTCGACGCGGAGTTGCTCGAGGTCTTCCGCCGGTTCGGCCTGGGCGAGGGGGAGTTCGACATCCTCGCGACCCTCCGCCGCGGCGGCGAGCCGTTCGCGCGCACGCCGGGTGAGCTGGCGCGTCACACGATGGTGACCACGGGCGCGGTGACGAAACGCGTCGACCGGCTCGTGGCATCCGGTCTCGTGTCCCGGAGCGCCAGCGACGACGACGGGCGCGGACGCGTGATCTCGCTCACCGCGAAAGGCCGCCGGGTCATCGACGAGGCCGTCGTCGCCCACCTGACCAATGAGGAGCGGCTGTTGTCCGGGCTCGACGTCGATCAGCGGCGCACGCTCGAGGCGCTGCTGCGAGAGTGGGGACGGGCGCTCGGCGTCTGACCCCTCGTGCGCCTCGACGGATTCTGTCGCCTCCCGGCCCCGGAAGCGACAGAAGACGGCGGATCAGGCGCTCTTGAGCGCCTTGGCGATACGCTGCGGCGACACGGGCTCTGCCGTGCCGAGGCGCTGAGCGAACAGGCTGACGCGCAGCTCTTCGAGCAGCCAGCGCGTCTGCACGAGGTTCGCCGTCGCATCGGCGGGAAGCGGAACCGCGCCCCCAGCCTCGACGAAGCCCGTGGCCGCGCGCTCGTACTCGGTCATGCGCTGGCGATCGCGACCGGGGTTGTCGGACAGCGTCCTCACCCGCTCCAGCGCTCCGGCGAGATAGCGCGGGAGGTGCTGCAGGCGCGCGAGGCCCGTACGCGAGAGGAATCCCGGGAAGATCAGGCCCTTCACCTGCCCGCGCACGTCGTTCAGCGCGCCCAGCAGTGTGATCGACGAGGCGTCCTTCATCGCGCGGTCGACCTCGCGTTGCGCGAGCAGGATCCTCGCCGCGAGCGACACCGTCTGGAAGGTGCGGTCGACGGATGCCGTGGAGAAGGCGTCGCGCACGCATTCGAAATCCGCCTTCGTGCGCACGACGCCGCTCGGCGCCTCGCGCAGCAGGACGTCGTCGGCGAGGGCCACGCGCGCATCCTCGATGAGCGCCTTGGCGTTCTGGTACGGCGAGGCAGCCAGCGCGAGCTTCTCGTTCGCGGTGAGGTGGTCGAGCACGTAGGTCGCGGGGGAGGGGACGGCCAGCAGCAGGAGACGCCGGATGCCGGCCCGCGTGTGCCGCGCCGCGTCTTCGGGGGTCGCCTCCACGCGCAGGGCCACGCTGTCGCCCTCATCGACCAGGGCGGGGTAGCCGCGCACGACGCCACCGGCGACAGGGGTGTCGACGACTTCGGTGAGTTCGTCGAGATCCCAGGTCGTCAGCTTCGAGCGCGACGCGAAAGCGGGGGAGGCCTCGGCGACTTTCGCGGCTCTCTGCGCCGGGCGGGCGATCGTCGACTCGACGCTGGACCGGGCCTTGTCGGCGAGACGGCGCTGCAGGGTCGCCAGGTCGCGGTCGCTGCCGATCGCTCGGCCGCGGGCATCCACGGCGCGGAACGACGGCGTGAGGTGGCCGGGAACCCGCTCGAGCTCGAAGTCGGCGGCGCTCACCCGCTGGTTCGCCACGCGCTGCACGAGGGCGGCGAGGGCGTCGACGAGCGTCGTCTTCGGCAGGCCGTTGGCGTGCTCGGGGCCCTTCTCGGCGAGTTCGGCCGAGAATTTCTCCGCCCAGTCGGCGGCGGGCACGACGTTGCGGCGGATCGTCTTCGGCAGCGCGCGCAGCAGAGCGGTGACCAGCTCGTCGCGCATGCCGGGGACCTGCCAGTCGAACCCGTCGGGCCGCAGCTGCGCGAGCAGGGGCAGCGGCACGACCACCGTCACGCCGTCATCGGGGGCTCCCGGCTCGAAGCGGTACGCGAGGTTGAGCGTCTGATCGCCCTGGCGCCAGCGCGCGGGGAAGGCCCGGTCGTCGCCCTGGGCGCGGTCGCCGGTGAGGTCGGACTCGCGCAGGTCGAGCAGGTGCGGGGTGCGGTTCGAAGCGTCTTTCCACCACGTCTCGAACGAGCGCACGTCAGTGACGTCGGCCGGGATGCGGGAGGTGTAGAACGCGAACACGGCTTCGTCACCGATGAGGATGTCGCGGCGACGCTCGCGCTCCTCGATCTTCTCGAGCAGGCGGCGCTGCTCCTGGTTGCGGCGGAGGAACGCGGTGAGGCGCTTGTCGAGCACCGACGGGTCCCACTCGCCCTCGACCAGCGCGTGGCGCACGAACATCTCGCGCGCGAGCGGCCGGTCGAAGCGCGCGAGCTGCACCCGGCGACGCCCGACGAGCTCGACCCCGAAGAGGGTGACCTTCTCGTAGGCGGCGGCGGAGCCGGCATCCTTCGACCAGTGCGGCTCGCTCAGCGAGCGCTTGACCAGGTCGGGGGCGAGATCCTCCGCCCACGCCGGGTCGACGGCGGCGACCGTGCGGGCGAACAGGCGCGAGGTCTCGACGAGCTCGGCGGCCATGACGGCCGAGGGGCGCTTCTTCTTCAGCCCCGAGCCCGGGAAGATCGCGAACCGCGCCCCGCGCGCGCCGATGTACTCGCCCTTAGTGGGGCGGGCATCACCCGGCGCCTTGCGGTCTTTGGCCTGCGCCATGGTTCGGGGATCCAGGATGCCGAGGTGCGACAGCAACCCGGAGAGGATCGCGCGGTGGATCGCGTCGCCGGCGGCGTGCCCCTCGGGGGCGGCGTTCCGGTCGGCGGCTGTCGAACCATGTCCCGACTTTCGCGCTGCATGTCCCGAATTGTGCGGCCTGGAGGGGTCTGAACCAGCCGAAAGTGGGACATGGTTTCTCGAGCGCCCGCCGCGACGGCCTCCGTCGCCGGAGTCCCGCGCGCCGCCGTCGCCCGACCCGCGCTCGCCGCCGAGCGATCGGAGCTGCCGGTGCACGTCCATCCACTCGCGCACGCGCACGTAGTTGAGGTGCTCGCTGCGGCACAGGCGCCGGAACGCGTTCGAGCCCAGCTCGGCCTGCTTCTCCTGCAGGTAGTCCCACAGGTTCAGCAGAGAGAGGAAGTCGCTGGTGGGATCGGTGAACCGCGCGTGGAAGCGGTCCGCCTCTTCGCGGCGCTCCTCGGGCCGTTCGCGCACGTCCTGGATCGACATGCCCGACACGATCGCGAGCACCTCGGGCTGCACGTCGTTCCGGCGCGCCTCAATGAGCATGCGGGCGAAGCGCGGGTCGATCGGCAGGCGCGCGATCTCGCGTCCGATCTCGGTGAGGCGGGGCCCGTCCTCGCGCGGACCCCGTCCGCCGCGGTGCCGGGACGGGTCGCCGTCGCCGCGGACGTCGCGCTCGCGTGAGGTGTCGGCACCGCGCATGCCCGCAACGGGCAGCTTCACCGCGCCGAGCTCGACGAGCAGGTCGAACGCCGCCTTCACGCCCCGCGAGTCGGGCGGGGTGAGGAACGGGAAGGCCTGGATGTCGCCGAAGCCGAGCGACAGCATCTGGAGGATGACGGATGCCAGCGAGGTGCGCAGGATCTCGGGCTCGGTGTACTCGGGGCGCCGCGTGAAGTCGTCTTCGGAGTAGAGCCGGATCGCGATACCGGGCGAGGTGCGCCCCGCTCGCCCCGAGCGCTGCTGCGCCGACGCCTGCGACACGGCCTCGATCGGCAGGCGCTGGATCTTCGACCGGTTGCTGTAGCGCGAGATGCGGGCGGTTCCGGTGTCGACGACGTACCGGATGCCGGGGACGGTGAGACTCGTCTCGGCGACGTTCGTGGCGAGGATGACGCGGCGACGCACGCCCGCGACGCTCGAGCGCTCGAACACGCGGTGCTGTTCAGCCGCGGACAGGCGCCCGTACAGGGGCAGGACCTCGGTGGGGGAGGTGTCCTTCTGGTACGCCCCGCGGATGGCATCCGCCGCATCGCGGATCTCGGCCTCTCCGGGGAAGAAGACGAGCACGTCGCCCGGGGCCTCGCGATCGAGCTCGCGGAGGGCCGCGACGACGGCTCCGACCTCGTCCCCGTCGTCGTCGGAGCGCCCCGGCTTGGCGGCCGGTCGGGCCGGGCTGCGGGGCTTCTTCGGCTGCGGCGCCGGGGTCCCGGCATCCGGGGTCTCGTCGTCGGCGTCGTCGGAAACCTCATCCGCGCCGTCCACCGGCCGATACCGGATCTCGACCGGATACGTCCGGCCCGACACCTCGATGACCGGCGCCGGGGTCGGCTCGCCGCCCGGCTCGGTGGGAGCCGCCGCGAAGTGCCGCGCGAAGCTCTCGGGGTCGATGGTCGCCGAGGTGACGATGACCTTGAGGTCGGGGCGCTTCGGCAGGATGCGGCGCAGGTAGCCGAGCAGGAAGTCGATGTTGAGCGAGCGCTCGTGCGCCTCGTCGACGATGATCGTGTCGTAGCGGCGCAGCAGTCGGTCGCGGTGGATCTCGTTGAGCAGGATGCCGTCGGTGACCAGCGCCACGCGCGTGTCGGCCGACACCTTGTCGGTGAAGCGCACCTTGTAGCCGACGGTCGAGCCGAGGGGAACCTGCATCTCGTCGGCGATGCGCTCGGCGATCGTGCGCGCGGCGATGCGGCGCGGCTGCGTGTGAGCGATCGAGGTGCGGCCCAGTTCGAGGCAGATCTTGGGCAGCTGCGTGGTCTTGCCCGAGCCGGTGGCCCCGGCGACGATCACGACCTGGTGGTCGCGGATCGCGCGCGCGATCTCGTCCCGCGCGGCGCTGACGGGCAGCTCGGGCGGGTAGACGATGACGGGTTCGACAGACACAGCCTTCCAGCGTATCGCCCACCCATCGCGCGAGTCGCCAATTTCCGTCGCTTGGGGCTGCTCGAAGCGACATTCGTGGCGACTCGCGCGAGGGGTCACTTCCTGTCGCCTGGCCCGTGCCGGGGCGACACAAAGCGACTCCTCACGGGGGGAGCGCCTACGGCATCGACGCCTTCTGCTCAACGATCCGCCGGGCCGCGGCATCCACCTTCGCGGCGAACGCGGGGTCGCTCTCGGCGCGCGCCAGCACCGCCTGGTGCATGTCGGGGTACACCGAGGGGTCGGCCGAGACCAGCAGCAGGTCGACCCCGGCGTCCACGGCGAGGGTGGCGCGATCGGCCGGAGACCAGGGCTGCACCTGGCGCGCCGCCGACAGGTCGTCGACGGTAATCACGCCGTCGAACCCGACGCGGTCGCGCAGCACGTCCACCACCGCGGGTGAGAACGCGGCGGGCGCGCTCGGGTCGATCCGGGCGTAGATCGCGGTCGACATCATGACGATCGCGTCCCCTTGGGGCAGGACGCTCGCGTACACGCCCACGTCTGCGCCGTCGGCGGTGACCGTGTCGTCGGTGACGCCCGTGCGGGTGTCGGTGTTCTCGTCGACGTGCCCCAGGCCCGGGAAGTGCTTGAGCGTGGGCATCACGCCGCCGTCGCGCATGCCGGCGGCGAACGCGCCGACCTTGGTGGCGACAGTGGTCTCGTCGTAGCCGTACTCGCGCGCGAGCGCGCCGATCGGAGGATTGGATGCCGCGAACTCCGGGCTCGTGACGATGTCGGCGACGGGAGCGAGGTTCATGTTCACCCCCGATTGCGCGAGTTGCGTGCTCCAGGTCGCGGCGGAGGAACGCAGGGCCGCGTCGGTCTGGGCGGCCTGCTCGACGGCCGAGGGGATGCGGTCGAAGCCCGGACCCTTCAGCACCTGGACGGTGCCGCCCTCCTGGTCGGTGGCGACCCACAGCTGCGGAGCGGCCGCGCCGACGGTGGAGGTGAACTGCCCGATCAGGTCTGCGGTGGCCTGGGTGCCGGCATCCGACCTTCCGTGCAGGAAGATCCCGCCCACGTGATCGTCGCGCACGGCGGCGAGCGTCGTGGGGTTGGCGCCCTCCACCGACGTGCCGACCATGAACATCTGGCCGACCTTGTCCTGCAGGCTCATCCCCGCGAGGGGATCCGGGGTCGCGGTGGGCGTCGGCGTCGGGGACGGAGAGGGGGATGCCGTCGGCGCGGGCGCCGCGGCCGGGGCGCACGCGGTGAGGGTCAGGGCCGCGAGCAGGAGGAGGGTCGTCGAGCGCGTGGCGGTTTTCACCCCTCGATCGTCGCCGATGACTCTGGACGGTCCCCGGGTCTTGACGCTGATCCGCGCGCGGCGATCACCCGTTGCCGGCGGAGCAGGTGGCCTGGTTTGCCTTCGTTCCGCTGACGTTGCTCGGCAGTTCGACGACGCCCGGCGCGGCGCTGGCGTCCGTGGCATCCGGTGCGGGGGTGCTCGCCGCGGGGGCGGGCTCGCTCGGCGCGGGGGTCGGGGCCGAGGGGTCGGCGATGACTCCGCCGTTGGCTCCCTCTTCGCCGGTCAGCTGCAGAGGGGCGTTGGTGTCGAGCGCCTCCCACAGGGTTGCGGCCGACGCCTGGTCGGGGATCACGTGGTTGTTGTCCGCGGGGTCGTCGACCACCGGGAACTGCACGAACGTGATGTCGCTGAACGGCACGTCCTTGAGGGTGTAGGCCAGCTGAGCGATGCGGATCGGGTCGGCGAGGCTCTCGCTCGGTTCGATGTTGTTCACCGCGGTGTTGGCGAGCCCGATGAGGGTGCCGGGGTTCGAGAGCACCTCGTCGCTGCGCAGCTTGTTGATCAGCCGCGAGAGGTACTGCTGCTGGTTTCCGATGCGGGCGAGGTCGCTGCCATCGCCGATGCCCTTGCGTGTGCGCAGGAACGCCAGGGCATCGTAGCCCTTGACGACGCGCGGGCCCGGCTCCCAGTCGATCCCCGCGTCGGGGTCGTCGATGCCGTCGCCGCCGATGCAGACCTCCACGCCGCCGATGGCGTCGGTGATGTTGACGACGTTTCCGAAGCTCACCTTCGCGGCGAACGGGATGCTCTGTCCGCTCAGCTCCGAGACCGTGTCTGCGACGCAGGTCAGTCCGCCGGCTTCGTACGCGGAGTTGATCGGGGCCTTGGACGACGCCGACGAGGTCGAGCCGTCGGCTCCCGTGCACTCCGGGATGCCGATCTGCAGATCGCGGGGGAACGAGACGACGGTGACGCGACGGGGGTTCGTCGAGACGTGCACGAGCATGTTGACGTCGTTGCGGGTGCCCTCGTTGCCCGGGTCGGAGCAGCGCGCGCCGAAAGCCGCCTTCACCTGGTCGTCGCACTCGTCGGTACCGACGACGAGCACCGAGAAGGGTTCGTTGTAGGCGCTCAGCGCGGGCGGTTCGGCCGGGGCGTCCTTGAGGGGAACGGCGGCGTCTTGCAGACGCTGCGACAGCGAGAACGCGTAGAACCCTCCGACCGCCACGGCCGCGACGAGCACGACGGTCACGGCGATGGCGACGAGCTTCGCTCCCCGACGCCAGGCCGAGGAAGGGTCGCGTCGAGCGTGCCGGGTGGGAGGCTGCGGCGTCATTTCGGTAGTCAACCACGCCGGGGTGCGAGAAGGCGGGGGATAAAGGACTCGACCCGCGCGTCAACCCCGAGAACTCTTCGAGACACCGCTCCTAGGCTCTTCTCATGACCGTTCCTTCAGTTCAGCTCAACGACGGAAACTCCATCCCCCAGCTCGGCTACGGCGTGTTCCTCGTGCCCGCCGACGACGCCGAGCGTGCCGTGTCCGAGGCCCTCGAGGTGGGCTACCGCCACATCGACACCGCCGCGATCTACAAGAACGAAGAGGGCGTCGGCCGCGCCATCGCCGCGAGCGGCATCGCGCGCGACGAGCTCTTCGTCACCACCAAGCTCTGGAACGACCGCCACGACGGCGACGAGCCGCTCGCCGCGATCGACGAGAGCCTGCAGAAGCTCCAGCTCGACGCCGTCGACCTGTACCTCATCCACTGGCCCACGCCGAAGAACGACAACTACGTCCACGCGTGGCAGAAGATGATCGAGATCCGCGAGGCCGGCAAGGCCCGCTCGATCGGCGTCTCGAACTTTCTCGTGCCGCACCTCGACCGCATCGTCGCCGAGACCGGTGTGACCCCCGTGGTCGACCAGATCGAGCTGCACCCCGCCCTCAGCCAGCGCGAGATCGCGGCCTGGGGCCAGGAGCACGACATGCACATCGAGTCGTGGGGCCCGCTCGGCCAGGGCAAGTACGACCTGTTCGAGATCCCCGCGGTGAAGGATGCCGCCGAAGCCCACGGCAAGAGCCCCGCTCAGGCCGTGCTGCGCTGGCACATCCAGCACGGGTTCATCGTGTTCCCCAAGTCGGTGCGCCGCGAGCGCCTCGAGGAGAACTTCGACCTGTTCGACTTCGAGCTCACCGCCGACGAGATGGCCGCGATCGACGCGGTCGACCCGGGCGACGGCTCGGGCCGCGTGGGCACGCACCCCGACGACCTCAACTGAGGTCGGCGCACCCGCGCGCATGAACCGCCTCGCGAACGCCTCGAGCCCCTACGTGCGGGCCCACGCCGACAATCCCGTCGCGTGGTTCCCCTGGGGGGCCGAGGCGTTCGCGCTCGCGGCCGAGAGAGACGTCCCCGTGATGGTCTCGATCGGGTACAGCACCTGTCATTGGTGTCATGTGATGGCGCGCGAGTCGTTCCAAGACCCCGAGACCGCTGCCGAACTCAACGCCGGCTTCGTGTCGATCAAAGTCGATCGCGAGGAGCATCCCGACGTCGACGCCGCCTATCTCGACGCGGCATCCGCCTTCACCCCGCACCTCGGGTGGCCCCTGACGGTCTTCGCCTCGCCCGAGGGGCGCGTTTTCTACGCCGGCACCTACTTCCCGCCGGCCCCGCGCCCTCCCCAGCCCTCGTTCCGTCAGGTGCTCGCCGCGGTCCGCGAGGCGTGGACCGAACGCCGGAACGAAGTGGATGCCACGGGCTCCTCCCTCCGCGAGGCTCTGGCCGCCGCCGCCACCGCAGCGGCAGACGCTCCTCCCTCCCTCGAGCAACTCGCCGCCGCGGCGCGGACCGTCGTGGCCCGCGAGGACCGCGAGTACTCCGGCTTCGCCGCCGGGCCCGCGTTCGAGACCCCGAAGTTCCCGAACACTCCCGTTCTGCGCTTCCTGCAGCACCCGGCTCTGACGGCGGATGCTCCGGATGCCGCTGACGTGGCATCCCGCGCCCTCTCCGCCATGGCCCGCTCCGACCTGCACGACCTGGTCGAGGGGGGCTTCTTCCGCTACGCCACCCGCCGCGACTGGAGTGTGCCGCACTACGAGCGCATGCTCACCGACAACGCGGGTCTCGTCGAGGTGGCGCTCGCCGCGGGCGACGACGCCGTCGCCACCGATGCCGCGCGGTTCCTCGTCGACGTGCTGCAGCTGCCCTCGGGCGGAATCGCCGCAGCCCAGGACTCCGAGTCGGTGATCGACGGGGTCCGCACCGAGGGCGGGTACTACCGCGCCTCCGATCGCTCGGGGCTGCAGCCTCCGGCGCTCGACGCGAAGGCCGTCACCGGCTGGAACGGACACGCGATCGCCGCTCTCGCCGCCGCCGGAACCCGCACCGACCCGCGCTTCCTCGAGGCGGCCCGGTGGGCCGCCGACGCCGTGCTCGAGAGCAACGTCGCCGACGACGGAACCCTCCGACGGGCTTCGCTCGACGAGGTCCGCTCCGCAGCCCCGGCGACGCTGGAGGACTACGGCGGTCTTGCTCGGGGCCTCCTGGCGCTCGCTCGCGCGACCGGCGAGGTCGCCTACGCGTCGCGGGCCCGGGCGTTGGTCGATCTGTGCCTCGGCGCAGACGGCATCCATCCTCCGGGCGGCGGGGACCCCGTGCTCGTCGCTCAGGGCATGCAGTCGCACGCCGTGCCCACCGACGGCGCCTCGCCCTCGGGCCCGTCGGTGTTCGCCGCGGCCGCTCTCGACCTCTGGCGCCTCGGGGCGGGGAGCCGTACCGCACCGCGGCCGAGACGCTCGTGCGCGCCGCCGCCGATGCCGCGCTGGCGTCGCCGCTGGCGCACGGAGCGATCCTCGAGGTCGCCCTCGGCCTGGTGTCGGCCCCGCGCCAGCTTGTCGTGGTGGGCGAGACGGATGCCGAGATCGCCGAGGCCGCGCGCCGCGTCGCCGCCGATGTCGTGGCGGTGGTGTCGCCCGCGCAGGCTCTCGCCTTCGCCGAGGCCGGGTTCACGCTGTTCGAGGGCAAGGTCGCACTCGGCGGCGAGGCGACGGCGTACGACTGCCGCGCCTTCGCCTGCGCGCTGCCGACGACGGATGCGGGGCGGCTGGGCTGAGGGCGGTCACTCCAACAGATGCCGCAGGTACCGCCCCGGCGACTCGAGGAACCCGCGCTGCAGCCGCACCAGCTCCAGGTCTTCCCAGGCGCTCTCGCGGATGCCCCAGTCGCCCAGCTCGAGGATCGTCGCCCCGGGCAACGCGGCCAGCACGGGGGAGTGGGTGGCGCAGATCACCTGGGTGCCGCGGGAGCGCATGCGGTCGAGGGAGGCGAGCCAGCGCAGCGTCGATGAGAACGACAGCGCCGCCTCGGGCTCGTCGAGGCAGGCGAGGCCCGAGACATAGTGCGGGTGGTCGAGCGTCTCGTCGAGCAAGGCGTTGAAGGACTCGCCGTGGCTCATCGTGTGCAGGCTCGGGGCCGGGCCGCCCAGGTCGTCCCTCCAGCTGTAGTAGCCGTGCATCGTCTCGGCCCGCAGGAAGAACCCCCACCGCGGGGCGCGCGGGCTCCGCTCGATGCGCAGCCACTCGCCGAGCGGACTCTCGGTTCGCCGAGTCTCGCCGCCGCCGTTGGTCGAGCCGCCCTCGGCCGGCAGGCCGGCCGCCTCGGCGATGCCCTCGATGAGCGTCGACTTGCCCGACCCGTTCTCTCCGACGAGGAAGGTCACGCCGGGCCCGAACTCCCATCCCTCGCCGCTCGCCACCTCGAGGAACTGCGCGACCGCGGGAACGGTGGCCGGCCACGCGGCGGGGTTCACGGCGGCATCGCTGAACACCTTGACCCGCTGCACCGGCCGCGGATCGTTCAGCCACTCATCCCCGCGGGTCATCGCCCCCACCCGGTGGTCGGTCGGTGGCGAGCAGAGCGGCGGATGCCGAGCCCCCGGCGCGCCGGATGCACTCCACCCGTCCGCTCCCGCCGCCCGCTCATCCGGCTCAGATCCAGGTCGGCAGCCAGTTGTGCAGGCGCCAGAACTCGTACGGGACGGGAAGACCCGCCCACACCGGGTACCAGAACGCCGAGATGACGAGGCAGAGTCCCAGGAACACCAGCACGAGGACCTGCCCGCTCGCTCTCGAGGCGTCCTTCACCCCGCGGGCGACATCGCGCAGCGCGAAGGCGAGGGCGAGCACGAGGAACGGCAGCATCGCGACCGTGTAGAACTGGAAGATCGTGCGCTCGGGGTAGAGCAGCCACGGCACGTAGGTGGCGGCGAGCCCGGTCAGCACGAGAGCGAAGCGCCCGTCGCGGACGACGACGAATCGTACGAGCAGGTAGAGGGATGCCGCGACCCCGGCCCACCAGATGATCGGGTTCGCGATGCTCGAGATGGCCTCGGTGCACCCCGTCGGCAGGGCGCACCCGTTGACCCCGGTCTGGTCCTGGTGCCAGTACATCGAGGTGGGGCGGATGAGCAGCGGCCACTGCCAGGCGGGGCTCGCGTAGCTGTGCGGGGTGACGAGTCCGACGTGGAAGTTGTACATCTCCTGGTGGTACGCCCACAGCTGTCGAAGCGGCTCGGGGATCCACCCCCAGATACCCGTCGCGGCGACCGGGGTGCCGCGCATCCACCCGCCGTTGGTGAACAGCCAACCCGACCAGCTCGCCACGTACACGACGACCGCGACCGGTACGAGCAGCACGAACGATGCGAGCCCCTGGCGGACGGCATCCATCGGCCATTGATCGATCCCCGCGCGGCGACGGGCGAGCGCGTCGGTGATCACGGCGTACAGGCCGACGGCGGCCAGCACGTACAGCCCCGACCACTTCACGGCGGTGGCGGCTCCGGCGGCGGCTCCCGCGGCGACCAACCACGGACGGTTCCACAGCACGGGGCCCCAGGTGTGCCGTTCGCCCGGGAGGGCCGCGATCGCGGCTCGCAGGCGGTCGGCGGTGCGGCGGTGGTCGAGCGCGACGAACCAGAAGGTCAGCACGACGAAGAACGTCAAGAAGATGTCGAGCAGCGAGATGCGGCTCAGGACGATGCCGAGGCCGTCGATCGCGATCAGACCGGATGCCACGGTCGCGAACGGGATCGAGCGGATGAGCGTGTGCGCGAGCAGATACACCAGCAACACGGTCGCGGTGCCGAAGACCGCGGCCGAGATGCGCCAACCGGTCGCGGAGTCGGGGCCCAGCAGCGCCATGCCCGCGCCGATGAGGATGCGCCCGAGCGGGGGGTGCACGACGTAGCTGCCGATGCCGGTGAAGACGTCGGTGTCACCCGCGACGAAGCTGGCGTCGGCGCCGTCGGGCCAGGTCGAGGGGTAACCGAGCACCCACTGGCTCCACGAGTCCTTCACGTAGTAGGTCTCATCGAACACCAGCTGGTGCGGGTTGCCGAGGTCGATCAGCCGCAGCACCGCCGCGACGACGGTGACGAGCAGGGGAGCGAGCCAGCGCCACAGGCGGGATCCGCGGGGGCTCGCGAGCAGGGCGTCGCGCCACCGGTCGATGCGCGTCTGCTCGACGACGGGGAGCAGCGGAGGGACGGCGGTGGTCACGGGCCCCAGCCTAAGGTGGAACGGTGATCATCCTCGCGGCGACCCCCATCGGCAACCTGGGCGACGCCTCGAAGCGTCTGATCGAGGCGCTCGAGAACGCCACGGTCGTCGCGGCCGAAGACACCCGCACCACGCAGCGCCTGCTCGCCGGCCTCGGGGTCGAGAACCGCCCGCGCCTGATCGCCCTGCACGACCACAACGAGAAGGAGCGCGCGGCCGAGCTCGTCGAACTCGCGCGCGAAGACGACCTGCTCGTGCTGAGCGACGCGGGAATGCCCACCGTCAGCGACCCGGGCTTCGGGCTCGTCGCGGCTGCGGCCGCCGCCGGCGTGACCGTCACGGCCATCCCCGGGCCGAGCGCCGTCGTCACCGCGCTCGCGGTCGCCGGGCTCCCCACCGACCGCTTCGCCTTCGAGGGCTTCCCGCGCCGCAAGCCGGGGGAGCGCCGCAAGGCCTTCGCACAGCTCGCCTCGGAGGAGCGGACCCTCGTCTTCTTCGAGTCGCCCTCGCGCCTGGCATCCACTCTCGAAGATCTCGCGAGCGCGTTCGGCTCCGATCGTCCCGCCGCCGTCTGCCGCGAGCTCACGAAGCTGTACGAAGAGGTCAAGCGCGGCACCCTGGCCGAGCTCACCGCGTGGGCGGCCGAGGGCGTGCGTGGGGAGATCGCGATCGTCGTCGGCGGCGCCTCGGCGCGCGAGGTGGCGTTCCCGGATGCCGTGACCCAGGTGCTCGAGCTCGTGCGCGGCGGCACGCGGCTCAAAGAGGCCGCCGCGGAGGTGGCGTCGCAGACGGGTCACTCGTCGCGCGAGCTGTACCAGGCCGCGCTCGCCGTGAAGCGCTGAGCGTCTCCGCGCGTCTTCGCGTGAGGGGTCGATATGTGTCGCCTGGCGCGCTTCTCGGCGACACCAACTGACCCCTCACGCGCGAGGAGCGCCGGCGGGCCCGTCACACGGTCGGCCGTGTCGGAGGCTCCCCGTAGAATCTCCAGGTGACTTCCGGCCGATCCTTCTACATCACGACGCCGATCTACTACCCCAGCGATCTGCCCCACATCGGGCACGGGTACACGACCGTCGCCGTCGACACGCTCGCCCGCTGGCATCGTCAGGCGGGGGACGACACCTGGATGCTGACCGGCACCGACGAGCACGGGCAGAAGATGCTCCGCGCCGCCGCCGCCAACGGCGTCACCCCGCAGGAGTGGGTCGACAAGCTCGTCACCGAGTCGTGGTTCCCGCTGCTCGAGACGCTCGACGTCGCCAACGACGACTTCATCCGCACCACGCAGCCCCGCCACGAAGAGCGGGTGCAGCAGTTCGTGAAGGCGCTTTTCGACCGCGGCTACATCTACGCGGGCGAGTACGAGGCGCTGTACTGCGTCGGCTGCGAGGAGTTCAAGCCCGAGGCCGAGATCGTCGACGGAACCGGCCCCTTCGAGGGCCTCAAGGTCTGCGCGATCCACTCCAAGCCCCTCGAGCTGCTGCAGGAGAAGAACTACTTCTTCAAGCTCAGCGAGTTCCAGGACCGGCTGCTCGAGCTGTACAAGACGGAGCCCGACTTCGTGCGCCCCGAGTCCGCGCGCAACGAGGTCGTGTCGTTCGTTCGTAGCGGTCTGAAGGACCTCTCGATCTCGCGTTCGGCGTTCGACTGGGGCATCACGGTTCCGTGGGACCCCTCGCACGTCATCTACGTGTGGGTCGACGCCCTGCTCAACTACGCCACCGCCGTGGGCTACGGCACCGACCCCGCCGAGTTCGAGCGTCGCTGGCCGGCGTTCCACGTGGTCGGCAAAGACATCCTGCGGTTCCACGCCGTGATCTGGCCGGCCATGCTGATGGCCGCGGGCCTCGACGTGCCGCGCGGCGTCTTCGCGCACGGATGGCTGCTCGTCGGCGGCGAGAAGATGTCGAAGTCGAAGCTCACCGGCATCGCGCCCACCGAGATCACCGACGTCTTCGGCTCCGACGCGTACCGGTTCTACTTCCTCTCGGCGATCGCGTTCGGCCAGGACGGCTCGTTCTCGTGGGAAGACCTGTCGGCCCGCTACCAGGCCGAGCTCGCCAACGGCTTCGGCAACCTGGCCTCGCGCACGGTCGCGATGATCTCGAAGTACTTCGAGGGCGTCGTGCCGGCGCCGGCCGCGTACACCGAGAGCGACCTGACCATCCAGAAGATCGTGGCGGATGCCGCGACCACCGCCGACGCGGCCATCGAGCGATTCCGCACCGACGAGGCGATCGCCGCGATCTGGACGATCGTCGACGCGCTGAACGGCTACATCACCGAAAACGAGCCGTGGGCCCTGGCCAAGGACGTGTCGACGCGCGAGCGCCTGGGCACGGTGCTGTACACCGCGGCCGAGGGCCTGCGCGCCCTCGCGGTGCTGCTGTCGCCGGTCATGCCCGAGTCGACGTCGAAGCTGTGGGTCGCGCTGGGCGCGGCCGACGGCCTCGGCGCTCTCGTCGCGCAGCCGATCCGCCAGGCGGGCGCCTGGGGCCTGCTGCCCGCGGGCGCCACGGTCACGTCGCTCACCCCGCTCTTCCCGCGCGTCGAGCAGGCGTGACGCAGGTGCCTTCCGAGTCGGCGGCGGCGGTCCCTGGGTCCGTCGAAGGGTCCTCCGCAGCGGCCGCCGCCCCCGGCTCGACGCCGGTCGAGCGTCCCCGCGACACGATCGGCGACGGCGATCCGAGCCAGTACGTGCGCGAGCGTTCGGTCGACGGTCGTCGCGACGTCAGCTATCCGCCGGCGCCCGAGCCTCTCGGCATCCCGGTCTACGACAATCACACGCACCTCGAGATCGAAGACGGCGAGACCGGCCTTTCGTTGGACGAGCAGCTCGAGCGCGCTCTCGCGGTCGGTGTGCACGGGGTCGTGCAGGCGGGCGGCGACATCGACTCCTCGCGGTGGTCGGCGTGGGCCGCGCGCTCGCACCCGCGCGTGCTCGCAGCCGTGGCGATCCATCCGAACGAGGCTCCCGCGTACGAGCAGGCGGGGGAGTTGGATGCCGCGATCGCCGTCATCGACGAGCTCGCCGCCGAGCCGCGGGTGCGGGCCATCGGCGAGACGGGGCTCGACTTCTTCCGCACCGAGGCCGACGGTATCCCGGCCCAGATCCGCTCGTTCGAGGCGCACATCGCGCTAGCGAAGAAGCACGGGATCGCGATGCAGATCCACGACCGCGACGCCCACGACGCCGTGCTCGAGACCCTCGAGCGCGTCGGTGCTCCCGACAAGACGGTCTTCCACTGCTTCTCGGGCGACGCCGGCATGGCGCGCATCGCCGCCGACCGCGGCTACTACCTCTCGTTCGCCGGCAATGTCACGTTCAAGAATGCGCAGAACCTGCGCGACGCGCTCGCGGTGACGCCCCTCGACCGCATCCTCGTCGAGACCGACGCCCCGTTCCTGACGCCCGCGCCGTACCGCGGCCGCCCCAACGCGCCGTACCTGATCCCGGTGACGCTTCGCTTCCTCGCGGCAGAGCTGGCGATGGATGCCGACGAGCTCGGCGCCCAGGTCGCCGCGAACACGCTGGAGGTCTACGGCGCGTTCGAGGACTGAGCGCGCGCGGATCTCCGTCGGGGTTTCGCCCTCGACGCCACCCTGAGAACGACGAAGGCCGGCACCCCGCGGGGCGCCGGCCTTCTGGCATCCGGGATCAGGCCTTGGCCTTGTCCTTCGGCTTGCGGACGAACAGGGTCTCGGTCTGCTCGAGCTCCATGCCCTTGGTCTCGGGAATGCGCAGCAGCACGTAGACGAACGACAGCCCGGCGAACAGCGCGTACATACCGTAGGTGAGCGGGAGCGACCAGCTCGACATCGCCGGGAACGACACCGTGATGGCGAAGTTGGCGATCCACTGCGCGCCGGCGGCGACACCGAGCGCCTTGCCGCGGATGCGGCTCGGGAAGATCTCGCCGAGCAGCACCCATACGAGCGGGCCCCACGAGGCTCCGAAGCCGACGACGAAGACGTTCGCGGCGACGAGCGCGACGCTTCCCCACGGGGCGGGAAGCGAGACGTCCTGGCCAGAGCCGGTCGCGAACGCGAACGACAGGGCCATGGCTCCGAGCGAGACGGTCATGAGGATCGAGCCGGTCAGCAGAATGGGCTTGCGGCCGACGCGGTCGACCAGGAAGATCGCGACGAAGGTGACCACGACGTTGGTGATCGAGGTGATCACCGAGATCAGCAGCGAGTTGCTCTCGTCGAAGCCGACGGCCTTCCAGAGCGTCGTGGAGTAGTAGAAGATCACGTTGATGCCGACGAACTGCTGGAACATGGACAGCAGGATGCCGGTCCAGACGATGCCCTGAAGGCCCAGCACGGGTCCGCGCAGCGACACGTTCTTGTTCTTGCGATCGGCCTCGATCGTGTTCGACAGCTCGTTCATCGTCTTGTCGAGATCGGCCGGCGGAACGAGGCGCGCGAAGATCGCCTTCGCCTCGTCGCGCTTGCCCTTGGCGAGCAGGTAGCGCGGCGACTCGGGGACGGTGAACGACAGGATGCCGTAGACGGCGGCGGGGATCACGCCCACCAGGAACATCCAGCGCCAAGCCTCGAGGCCCAGCCACAGCTGGTTCGCCGCACCGCCGGCCGAGTTGGCGAGCAGGGCGTCCGACAGCAGCGCGCCGAAGATACCGAGGGTGATGGCCAACTGCTGCAGTGACGCGAGCGAGCCGCGGATCTGGCGGGGCGCGACCTCGGCGATGTACGCGGGAGCGACCACCGAGGCGATGCCGATGCCCAGGCCGCTCATCACGCGCCAGAGGATCAGGTCGGGCACGCTGAAGGTGAGGGCCGCACCGATCGACGACACGAAGAACAGCACCGCGCCGAGCAGCATGACCTTCAACCGGCCCCAGCGGTCCGAGAGGGCGCCGGCGATGATGGCTCCCACCGCGCAGCCCAGCAGGGCCACCGCGACGACGAAACCGGTGAGCACCTGCCCCAGCTCGAAGTTGCCGTCGACCGCGTCGACCGCGCCGTTGATGACGGAGGAGTCGAAGCCGAAGAGGAAACCGCCCACCGCGGCCGCGACCGAGAGGCCGATGGCTCGTCGCCCGTAGGGGCTTCTGAGGGTGAAGGCGTTCGAGGGGATGGACTGCGTTTGACTCACCTCATCACGCTACTCCTGCGTATCCGACGCGGCGGGTACTGGCGGGATCGCTGACTACAGTGGAACAATGCCCGTTTCCCTGCTCGGTGCCGCCGAGATCCGTCGGCTCGCCGCCGACCTCGACGTCACTCCCACCAAGAAGCTCGGGCAGAACTTCGTCGTCGACGCCAACACCGTCCGCAAGATCGTGCAGGCGGCCCGGGTGACGGCATCCGATCGTGTCGTCGAGATCGGTCCGGGCCTCGGATCCCTCACTCTCGCGATCCTCGAGACGGGCGCCTCGGTCGTCGCCGTCGAGATCGACCACCGCCTCGCCGAGCGTCTTCCGGCCACGGCGGCCGCGCACGACGTTCCCGCCGATCGCCTCACGGTCATCGACGCCGATGCCCTGCGCGTCGACGAGCTCCCCGGTGAGCCGAGCGTGCTGGTCGCGAACCTGCCGTACAACGTGTCGGTGCCGGTCCTCCTGCACTTCCTCGAGACCTTCCCCTATCTGCAGCGCGGTGTCGTGATGGTGCAGGCCGAGGTGGGGGAGCGCCTGGCCGCCCCTCCCGGGTCGAAGGTCTACGGAGCCCCGAGCGTCAAGGCCGCCTGGTACGGCTCGTGGCGTCTGGCCGGCACGGTGTCGCGTCAGGTGTTCTGGCCCGTGCCCAACGTCGACAGCGTGCTGGTCGGTTTCGATCGGGATGCCGAGCCCCGGGGCACCGAGGAGCACCGGCTGCGCACCTTCCAGATCGTGGATGCCGCCTTCCAGCAGCGCCGCAAGATGCTCCGTCAGGCGTTGTCGGGCGTGCTCGGCGGCACCGCGGCCGAAGCCTCGGCGCGCCTCGAGGCGGCCGGGGTCGACCCGACCCTCCGCGGAGAGCAGCTCACGGTCGAGGACTACGCCCGCATCGCCGCGTCGTCCTGACGGTTCGGCTGATCGCGGCCGCCGTGCCGGGGCGCGGCAGGCGGGCCGCGTGTGCCCGACGGCGGGGCGTTCGGCGACTCGCCGTGCGGGCCGGCCGGTACGCGGCGTGTCGACGACGACGTCCGCGGTTGTGCTCAGCCCACTGCGCTGCGGCCGAGCCAGATCCGGCGCGGGGTGAATTCCCGCCGTGTTCATCACGCGTTCCCGAAACATGTCTGTAACATTTCGAGCCAACCGGGAGCATCACGCCGGTGACGAGGTCGTACCCGACGGCCCGAGAGGATCGAGATGCGTTACGCCGAGTACCCCCGAGCCGAACGTGTGCTGCTCCACCTGAGCGACACCCATCTCCGAGCCGGCGGTGCACCGCTCTACGACGACGTCGACTCCGAGGCCTACCTCGCCCGCGCCGTGGAGGCGATCGAGACGTCGGGAATCCGCCCCAACGCCCTCGTCTTCACCGGCGACCTCGCCGACTTCGGTGAGACCGACGCGTACGACCGCGTCCGCGCCCTCGTCGAGCCGCTCGCCGAGCGCCTGCGGACCCGCGTGGTGTGGGTGATGGGCAACCACGACGATCGAGCGGCTTTCCGGTCGCGGCTGCTTCCCGCCGACGACGCCGAGGCGACCGCCCCGGTCGATCGCGTCGACGAGTTCGACGGCCTGCGCATCGTGACCCTCGACACCTCGGTGCCCGGGTCGCACCACGGCGAGGTCACCGCCGCGCAGCGCGAGTGGCTCGCCGAGGTGCTCGCGACGCCGGCCCCGCTCGGCACGATCCTCGCGATGCACCACCCGCCCGTGCCCAGCGTGCTCGACCTCGCGGCCTCCGTCGAGCTGCGCGACCAGCGGAGCCTCGCGGGGGTGCTGCGCGGCACCGACGTGCGCGCGATCCTGGCCGGTCACCTGCACTACTCCACGTTCGCCACGTTCGCCGGAATCCCCGTGTCCGTGGCATCCGCCACCTGCTACACGCAGGACCTCATGGTCCCGGTCGGCGGGACGCGCCCTCAGGACGCGGCCCAGGGCTTCAACATCGTGCACGTCTACGACGACACGGTGGTGCACTCGGTCGTGCCCCTGGCCGCCAGCGCGGCCCTGCAGTACGTGGATGCCGAGGAGTCCCAGCGTCGACTGCGCGATGCCGGGATCGTCGTCCCGACCTCGCGGGCGTTCAGCGGACCGGTGTCGCCGCCGACGACGCCGCTGCCGATCCTTCGCTGATCGAGGTCTTCTCCCAGGGGGCGGCGACCGGGAAGTAACGCTCGAGGCACGCCCGGAGCGCGGGGACGCGCACCTCTTCGGGGATCTCGGGCACGCTGCCGTCGTTGAGGCAGAACATGTCGGTGTCGCGGCGCGAGACGAGACGCTCCATGGTGCGCAGCGAGTCGAGCTGCGTGGTCTGCACGTAGCGGGTGCGGGGCTCGGTCGTGATGATCGCGCGCCCGGTCGCCAGCGCGTAGTAGTGGTACAGGCTGTTCGTCACCGAGATGTCGGTGGCCGAACGGAACCGGCTCGCGGCGGTGCGGGCGTAGTCGTCGGCGAACTCCTTCTCGAGCTCGAACGCCACCGAGCGACGCAACGGGGTGGCGCAGTGCTCGAGGTCGAGCGTGATGACCCGGCCGAAGCGTTCCCTGAGCAGTGCGCGGTTCACGCGCAGGCCGTTGTCGTGGCCCGAGCGCTCGATGTGCGCCGGGCCGCTGCCGATGCGCACGCCGCTCTCGACGAACCGGCTGACCCCACCGCCGCTGAAGAACAGCTCGGGGGTGACGGGGCGGCCGAAGAACATGTCGTCGTTGCTGTACAGGAAGTGCTCGGCCAGCCCGGGGATGCGGTGCAGCTGCGCCTCGACCGCGTGGGAGTTGTGCGTGGGCAGCACCGAGGGATCGGCGAAGAACTCCTCGCTGCGCACGATCGTCACCTTGGGGTGGTCGGCGAGCCACTCGGGGGTGGGGGAGTCGGTCGCGATGAAGATGCGGCGCACCCACGGCGCGTACATGTGCACGCTGCGCAGCGCGTAACGCAGCTCGTCGACCTGGCGGTAGCGCGCGGCATTGTCGTCGCCGTCGCCGACGACGTACCCCTTCATGCGCGCGGCACGCTGGCGTTGGAACTCGCTCGACGAGCCGTCGACCCACGAGAAGACCATGTCGACGTCGGCCGTGAACTCGTTGGGGTGCGGGTCGAACATCCCCGAGACGGTCATCCACCGGCGCCCGTACCGCTCCAGCTCGACGAGGTCGAGGTCGGCCGCGGCGAACTTGCGGCGGGTGAGGGCGCTCGGGCGCGGGGCCTCGATGGTCTTCTCGCCGAAGCGCCATAGCTCGAGTCGCGGAGCGAGAGACGCGCCGTAGCGGTACGACCCCTCGGTCGAGGTGCGCGGGCGGAACACCGCGTACGCCTGGACCGATCCGGGCGCGGGGTGCACGCTGTGCGCGGGCACGGGGTCCTCGCCGCGGGCCTTGAGATACACCGGGCCCAGCTCGGGGTTGCGCAGAGCGGTGAGCGCCGCCTCGGCATCCGCCGTGTCGACGACGAGCTTGGGGCGACGGTTCGCGTCGCGCACGAGGAGCACCTTCACACCGGCCGCCTCGATCGCGGACGCCGCGGTGAGCAGGTCGTCGCGCTCGGCCATCGCGGGCGTCGACGAGTCGTCGACGACGTGCAGGATGCCGTCGTGCATGCGGATGTCGGACCGGGACAGCAGGGCGCGCCAGGGGTCGGTGTCGATCGACAGGGGGACCATCGGGCGCATTCTGCCTCCTCGGGGGTGGGTGCATGGGATCCGGTCACCGTATGGTTCCGGGGTTACGAAGACGTTTCGGCCTCAGCGCCGAACGACGGGGAGCGGAGCACTACTGTCGAAGAGTGACTCAGATCGCTCGCTCCGGCCCGGACCTCCCCGTACCGCCTTGCGAGCGACGGCGGGAAGCAGGCCGACGTTCCAGTTTCGCACACGGTGAGAGCCCCCGGCGCGCAGGACGGCGGTCGTCGCGATGAGTGCGCAGACTCCGGCATCCGTCCGCGTCCGCGCCCCCGGCAAGATCAACGTGTTCCTCGAGGTGGGTGACGTCCAGGACGACGGGTATCACGAGCTCGCCACGGCGTTCCAGGCGGTCTCGCTCTACGAAGAGATGGTCGCAACGCCCGCGGACGAGATCACGATCGACGTCTCGGCGCGCGGTCCGGTCGACATCGAGGGCGTCCCCACCGACGATCGCAACCTCGCCGTCCGCGCGGCTCGACTTCTGGCGCAGACCGCGGGCATCGACCGCGGTGCCCACCTCGCCGTCCGCAAGGCCGTTCCCGTCGCGGGCGGCATGGGCGGCGGTTCCGCCGACGCGGCCGCCGCACTGATCGCGTGCGATGCCCTCTGGGGACTCGGGATGCCGACGAGCGAGCTCGTCCGGTTGGCCGCTCGCCTCGGCGCCGACGTGCCCTTCGCCCTGCTCGGCGGAACCGCCGTCGGAACCGGTCGCGGCGATCAGCTGAGCCCGGCGCTCGCGCGCGGACGCTTCGACTGGGTGCTGGTGCCGAACGAGACGGGCATGTCGACCCCCGTCGTCTACGGCGAGCTCGACGCTCACCGTCGGCGCCACGCCGTCGACATCGGGCCCGCGCCGCGCGTTCCCGCGGTGGATCGCGACGTCCTGCACGCTCTGCGCCAGGGCGACGCCGGGATGCTCGCCGCGACCCTTCGCAACGACCTCCAGGCGCCGGCCCTGCACCTGCGTCCCGACCTCGCCCGCGTCCTCGAACGCGGAGAGAGCTCGGGAGCGCTGGCCGGGATCGTGTCGGGATCCGGCCCGACCCTCGCGTTCCTGGCCGCCGACGAATCCTCCGCGATCGACCTGCAGGTCACCCTCAGTGCCGCGGGCCTCGTCGCTCTGCACGTGCACGGGCCCGTGCCGGGTGCTCGTGTGGTCTGACCGCGCCGCACCATAGCCGAGGTCGACACACGGAGCAATGTTCGCTTTTCGTGCCGACCACCTGGTTAGCCTCAGTCGAGGTGGACCGCCACCGCTGGGTGCCGTGCCCGCGGGGTGCCACGAAGGGGGTTTCCCATGAAGGCAGTGCTCGACGGCGTCGTGATCGCCGAAGCAGACCGCGACGACCTGGCCTCGATCGAGGGGAACTGGTACTTCCCGCCGCAGTCCGTCCGCGAGGGCGCGCTGCACAAGAGCCCCACCCCGTACACCTGCCCCTGGAAGGGTGCCGCCCAGTACTGGAACGTCTCACTCGACGGTGCCGAGCTGACCGACGGCGCGTGGTCGTACCCAGACCTCTACCCGGGAGCCGTGGAACGAGTGGGCAAGGACTTCGCCGGATTCGTCGCGTTCGACCGGAAGGTCGTGGTCTCCGACTGAGGTCGGGTGAGCACATGATCGAGTTCTCGGCCGTCTCCAAGGTCTTCCCCGACGGCACCCGCGCCGTCGACGACTTCCACCTCGTCATCCCCTCGCGCAAGACCACGGTCTTCGTGGGCTCGTCCGGTTGCGGCAAGACGACCTTGTTGCGGATGATCAACCGCATGGTCGAGCCCTCGTCGGGCACGATTGCCATCGACGGTGCCGACATCGGCGGCAAGCCCGCGGTGCAGCTGCGTCGCAGCATCGGCTACGTCATGCAGAACTCGGGTCTGCTGCCGCACTTCACCGTGGCCGACAACATCTCGACCGTCCCCGTGCTCCAGGGCCAGAGCCGCAAGGCCGCCCGCACGCGTGCCCTCGAGCTCATGGCGACCGTCGGTCTCGACAGCGCCATGGCCGACCGCTATCCGAGCCAGCTCTCGGGTGGACAGCAGCAGCGCGTGGGCGTGGCCCGCGGTCTCGCCGCCGACCCCAACATCCTGCTCATGGACGAGCCCTTCGGTGCCGTCGACCCGATCGTGCGCGACGAACTGCAGCAGGAGCTCATCCGGCTGCAGAGCGAGATCGGAAAGACCATCGTCTTCGTCACGCACGACATCGACGAAGCGTTCCTCCTCGGCGACCAGGTCGTCATCCTCGAGAAGGGCGCGAAGATCGCCCAGGTCGGCACGCCGAGCGAGATCGTCGAGAACCCCGCCAGCGACTTCGTCGCGAGTTTCATCGGAGCGGTGAAGGGAAAGCGCGCGCTGCACCTGAAGCAGACCCCGACCGGGACGGTCGTCGTCGATGCCGAGGGTCGCACGCAGGGCGCGCTGAGAGACGAGCCGTTGCCGTGACCTGGCTGATGGGGAACTTCCCCCTCGTGGTGGACCTGACGCTCAACCACATTCGGCTGAGCATCATCCCCATCGTGCTCGGCTTCCTGATCGCGATCCCGTTGGGGCGATTGACCCTGACCGGTCGATTCGCCCGCGGAACCGTCATCACCGCCATGAGCCTGCTCTACACGATCCCCTCTCTTCCGCTGTTCGTCATCCTCCCGGCCCTTCTCGGGACGAAGGTGCTCAGCGACACGAACCTGATCGTGGCTCTGACCATCTACGCCGTTGCCATCATGGTGCGAGCCACCTCCGACGCCTTCTTCTCGGTTTCGGCCGATACGAAGCAGGCCGCGACGGCTATGGGCTTCTCCGCCTGGCGGAGGTTCTGGCAGGTCGAGTTCCCCCTCGCCGGGCCGGTGATGCTGGCGGGGCTGCGAGTCGTGTCCGTGTCGACTATCGCCCTGGTCTCCGTCGGTGTGCTCATCGGCTCCGAGAACCTCGGCTACCTCTTCACCAACGGCAAGCAGCGCAACAACCTCGAGGAGGTGGGCGTCGGCATCATCGCCACCCTGCTCATCGCGCTGCTGTTCGATCTCATCCTGGTCGCGCTCGGGCGCATCCTCATGCCGTGGGTCCGTGTCGACCGGGCTGCGCGCCGACGCAGCAAGCGCACCACCGCCCTCGCCCCCATCGCGGCGGGCGACAGCACGGTGGCCGGCTCGGAGGGGCGATCGTGAACCTCTTCCTGAACGCCTTCGCGTGGATCTTCGACCCCCAGAACTGGCAGCCCGGCGGCATCTCGCCCCTACCGATCCAGGATCGCCTGCTCGAGCACCTGCTCTACACGGCCATCGCCGTCATGATCGCCGCGGTCATCGCCCTGCCCCTCGGGTTCTACATCGGGCACACGGGCAAGGGACGGCAGTTCGTCATCGGCTTCACCGGCGCCATGCGCGCCCTGCCCACGCTGGGCGTGCTGTTCTTCCTCACGATGGTGCTCGGCTCGCTCGTGAAGGGTGCCTCGGGGGTGTTCTGGGGCACGATCGTCGCCCTCGTCATCCTCGCGATCCCGTCGATCCTCGCCGGTTCCTACGCCGGTCTCGAGTCGGTCTCACGCCCGGCGATCGATGCCGCCCGCGCTCTCGGTATGACCGAGATGCAGATTCTCACCCGCGTCGAGATCCCCCTCGCTCTTCCGCTGATCATCGGCGGACTCCGAGCCGGAACTCTTCAGGTCATCGCGACGGCGGTCATCGCCTCGTACGCCGGCTTGGGCGGTCTGGGACGGATCATCAGCAGCGGAATCGGTCTCAACGATTACGACCGCATACTCGGCGGCGCCATCCTCGTGACGGTGTTCGCCCTTCTGGTAGACGCGTTGTTCGCACTGGTGCAGCGCGTCACCCGAGTGCCCGGAGCCGACAACGGCGACCGGGGACTCAAATCCCGTCGACGGGCGTCCCGTCCCGAGACGGTGGTGGAAACACCAACCCGAGAGAGGAATGTCACAGCATGAGCATTTTCAGTAAAGGCCGGGTCGCCTTCGGCGTCGTCGCGGTCGGGGCCGTCGTGGCCCTGGCAGGGTGTTCGCAGGCGGATCCCACCGCTCCCGACACCGGTGATGCCGGTGGCGGCGACTCGAGCCAGATCGTCGTCGGCTCCTTCGCGTTCCCCGAGAGCGAGATCCTCGGCGAGATTTACGCCCAGGCGCTCAAGGCCAAGGGCTTCGACGTCCAGACGAAGTTCAACATCGGCCCCCGTCAGCAGACGATCCCCGCCCTCCAGGACGGCTCGATCAACCTGATCCCCGAGTACAACGGCAACCTGCTCGCGTACTACGACACCGCCTTCACGCAGCGCACCACCGACGACGTCGACGCGGCCCTCACGGATGCCGTGGCCAAGGACAACCTGACCGTCTACAGCTCCGCCGCAGCCGAAGACAAGGACGCCTACGTCGTCACCCAGGCGTACGCCCAGGCCAACGGCCTGACCTCGATCGGCGACCTGTCGAAGGTGCAGCCGTTCAGCCTCGGCGCCAACCCGCAGTTCGCCGAGCTCGGCTACGGCATCCCGGGTCTGAAGTCCGTCTACGGCGTCAGCGACGTCACCTTCGTGCCCTACGAGGACTTCGGCGGCCCCGACACGGTCAAGGCGCTCACCGACAACACGGTTCAGGTCGCCGACATCTACACGACCTCGCCGGCGCTCAAGGCCGAGAACCTCCTCGTCCTGAAGGACCCCGAGAACCTCATCGCCGCACAGAACGTGCTCCCGCTGCTCAGCAAGTCGATCGACACGCCTGAACTGAAGGACGCGCTCGACGCCATCTCGGCGAAGCTCACGACCGACGATCTCATCGATCTGCGCGATCGCGTCGAGGGCAGCGAGCAGGCCTCGGCCAGCACGGCCGCCGCCGACTGGCTCAAGAACGCCGGTCTGCTCTGACCCGCACCCCTGCACCGACGACGAAGGCCGTCCCGTTCCGGGGCGGCCTTCGTCGTCGGTGAGCAGACCGGTGGATGCCGGCACCCCGGCGCGCGCGATCGCCTCGGGCACCGCGTAGCCTGGGACGGATATGGCACATCTGCTCGGGGGCGAAGCCCTGCACCTGGAATACCCGACCAAGGTCGTCTTCGACTCCGTCTCGCTCGGCGTGAACGAGGGCGATCGCATCGGGATCGTCGGCCGCAACGGTGACGGCAAGTCGAGTCTGCTCGGCATGCTCGCCGGTATCCGCGAGCCCGACGGCGGGCGCGTGACCGTGCGCGGCGGGGTGACCGTCGGCGTGCTCGACCAGCAGGACACCCTCGACGACGACGACACCATCGGCCACGCGGTGGTCGGCGATCGACCCGAGCACGAGTGGGCGGGCGACTCCCGTACGCGCGACGTGATCGCGGGCCTGCTCGGCGATCTGCCCTGGGACGCCCGTCTGGGGGACCTCTCGGGTGGTCAGCGGCGCCGTGTCGCGCTGGCCAAGCTCCTGTCGGGCGATTGGGACGTGCTGTTCCTCGACGAGCCCACCAACCACCTCGACGTCGAGGCGATCACGTGGCTCGCGGGTCACCTCAAGAAGCGGTGGGCGCCCTCGGCCGGCGGCCTGCTCGTCGTCACGCACGACCGGTGGTTCCTCGACGAGATCTGCACCGCGACGTGGGAGGTGCACGATCGGATCGTCGAGCCCTTCGAGGGCGGCTACGCGGCGTACATCCTGCAGCGCGTGGAGCGCGACCGGCAGGCGGCATCCATCGAACAACGCCGTCAGAACCTGGCCCGCAAGGAGCTCGCGTGGCTGCGCCGCGGGGCGCCGGCGCGCACGTCGAAGCCGAAGTTCCGCATCGACGCGGCGAACGAGCTCATCGCCGATGTGCCCGAGATCCGCGATAAGGTCGCCCTGCAGTCGCTCGCGGTCGCCCGCCTGGGCAAAGACGTCGTCGACCTGCTCGACGCGGGGGTCACCTTCGGCGACAAGACGGTTCTGAAGGACGTGGAGTGGCGGATCGCGCCGGGGGAGCGCACCGGCATCCTGGGCGTGAACGGTGCGGGCAAGTCCACGCTGCTCAGCCTGGTGACCGGCTCCCTCGAGCCCACCAGCGGCCGCGTCAAGCGCGGCAAGACGGTCAAGGTCGCCACCCTCACCCAGCGCCTCGACGAGCTCGACCAGCACCTGAACGACCCCGTGCGCGTGGTCATCGCCGGGTTGCGCACCACCTACGCGTTCGGCGCCGGCTCGAAGTCGCAGGAGCTCACCCCTGGGCAGTTGCTCGAGCGCCTCGGCTTCTCGAGCGCGCAGCTCTCGACACCGGTGAAAGACCTCTCGGGTGGCCAGAAGCGGCGCCTGCAGCTGCTGCTCGTCATCCTCGATCAGCCGAACGTGCTGATCCTCGACGAGCCCACCAACGACCTCGACACCGACATGCTCGCGGCGATGGAAGACCTGCTCGACTCGTGGTCCGGCACCCTCATCGTCGTTTCGCACGATCGCTATTTCCTCGAGCGCGTCACCGACCAGCAGTACGCGATCCTCGATGCCAAGCTCCGTCATCTTCCCGGGGGCGTGGACGAGTACCTGCGTTTGAGGGCGCTGCAGGATGCCGAACCCTCGCGGTCCGCGACGTCCTCCGGTGCCTCCGCGACCCCGGGCCTGCAGGGCGCCGAGCTCCGCGCCGCGCAGAAGGAGGCGTCCGCCGTCGAACGCCGTATCGAGAAGCTGCAGCAGCAGATCGACAAGGCGAAGGCGGCGTTGGCCGACCACGACCAGGCGGACTACGAGGGGCTCGGCAAAGAGATGCAGCGCATCTCGGCCCTCGAGGGCGAGCGCGACGAACTCGAGATGACCTGGTTCGAGCTCACCGAATCCATCGGCTGAGCCCTCGGGACGCCGCGACGGCGAACGGCCCGTCCCCCGGAGGGAACGGGCCGTGCTCGATCGACGATCAGCGCACCGACACGAAGATCGGGTTCGTGTAGAGCCACGTGTCGAGCCAGGGGTTCCCCTGACCGGCCGCGTGCGGCTGCGGGGCCCGCGGGTCCACGTCCGCCCCGCGCGGGCCGGTGCCGTGCACCTTGCCGTCGCTTCCGCGCACGCGCACGTAGCCGTCGACGTCGGCGGTGCCCACCGGGATAACGATCTGGAACGCCGAACCGCTGCGGTCGCTCACGTCGCGCAGCTCGATGACGCGGGTTCGGGGAGCGACCATCGTGTCGCGGTCGCTCGCGGCGCCCGTGATCTCGCCGCGGATCACGTCGAGGTGCGCGAGACGGGGCAGGATGCCGGCGGAGTTGCGCTCCGTGGTGGGCTCGACGTCGATGACGATCTCGATCTTCGTGCCCGTCGGTACGCGCAGGGTCCCGCCGAGTGTGGCGGTGTTGGCGGTGTCGTCGGCCGCGCGCAGGGTGACCGCGAGTCCGGCGACGAGGTGCCCGTGGTCGACCCACATGCGTCCCGCGCGCACGGCGTCGAGGACGGCGGTGTGCGTCTTGTCGGCGGCGCCGACGTGGGTGCGGCTGAACTCGCCCGGCCACAGGTCGCTGCCGCCCTGCGGGGAGGCGGTCGACACGGGGTCGGGTCGGCGACCCGCGCGGTTGAAGTTGGCCAGCGTGGCCCCGTTGTCCCACCCCGAGCCGGTGGGGAAGTCGCCCACGCGGGTGTTGTCGAAGTTCTTCAGGTGCAGGTCGCTGTTCGTGGTGATCCACCAGCGCCGGCCCTCGCTGAGCAGAGCGTCCCACATGCCGCCGACGACCGCGGTCATCCAGTCGAATCCGCCGTGCGCCCGGTACGCGCTCGTGGGGAATCCCGGGAACGAGTAGTCGCTGCGGGAGTTCTCGTACTCGCCACGCTGCGAACGGTCGGTGGTGTTCGCCGCGAGACCCGAGGCCTGCGCCCCCGGAGCCCCCTCGAAGCCCACGAAGACGTCGGGGTCGGCATCCTGCCACGCGCGCAGTTCGCCGGGGGAGTCGATGCCGAGTCGGCTGGGATGGTTGGCCAGGACGAGCACGTCGTCGACCACGCCCGCCTTGCGCTGCTGGCCGAGCCACGAGATCCCGTCGACGGCGTGCTGCAGCCAGTCGGCGGCGTCGCTCGTGTTGGGTCGGGGCTTCTCCCACTGGTTGAGCTTGCCGTCGTAGGTCAGCTCGAAGTGGCGCAGCACCTCGGTCACGCGAGGGCCGGGGGCGACCAGCACGGTGCCGTGCTCGGCGGCCGGGATGTACCACTCGAGGCCCTGGAAGACGAGGAGATCGGGTCGGGCGGTTCGCGCCGCCTCGATCTCGCGCGCCGCGTTGAAGACGCCGCCGACGTTCGCGTGACCGACGTTGCTGTGCTCGGTGAAGGCGATGGCATCCACCCCGAAACGCTGCGCCTGGTCGAGGATCGTCGTCATCGCGTACTTGGCGTCGTGCGAGTAGACCGAGTGCACGTGATGGTCGAAGACGAGCCAGCGCAGGGCCTTTGGGTCGGTCACGGCCGTGGGCGTGGTCGCGGCCACGGCGCTCGCGGCGGCTGCGGGCCCGAACGACGACGCGGCGGACGCGGTCGTGACCGCGGCGGCGGCTGCGGCGAGGAAGGTGCGGCGGGAGAAGCCGGAAGGGGTGTGAGAGGGCATCGCAGACTTTCGTGAGAGGGGTCGCCGGGAACGTAGGGGCCGCGGATGAATCGCGGGTGGACGCGCGGTGATGTTGACGTCACCATCCGTTCACCCGGTGGACCGCACGGTGCGGCACAGTCCGTTCGACCTCACCACCCGATCGAGAGCAGCCATGTCGTCCACCCCCGTGCCCACCCGCCTCCTCCCTTTCGCCGCAGCCGCGGTCCTCGTCACGGGTCTCGTGCCGCTCGGTGCCCTGGCCGCGTCCGCGGCGAGCCCCCTCGTGCTGCGGGATGCCGCGGGCACGGCCGTCTTCTCGGGTGACGCCGCCGCGTATCCCTCCTTCGGCACCGCGACCTTCGCCGACGGCTGCCCCTCCGGAACGAGCGATGGGGCGCGCCTGTCGGTGGCGGCCGGAGGCAGCACCGTCGTCGTCTCGGCGACCGTGCCGGTCACCGCGGGCGCGGCGGTGAGCGTCCCGATGGGCTCCTCGTTCACGGCGGTCGTTCCCATGGGCACGACGAGCGCGACCCTGAGCCTGGAGTGCCTCGCGCTGTCGTCCGGGGTGCCCTCGTCGATCCTCCCCGTCGCCAGCCTGCCGGTCACCCTGTCCGCATCGGGTTGGGCGGTCCCCGGTCAGCCGAGCCCCTCACCGACCACGTCGCCGACCGGCCCCGCGCCGTCCCCGTCGGCCTCGGGATCGGCCGCCCCGACCCCGCGGCAGCCGCCTCGGCCACCCCTGGCCCCTCGACCTCGGCCACCCCGGTTGCGGCCGCGGCCTCCGGCTCGGACCTCGCGGTCACGGGTGCACAGGTGGCGCGCGTTGCGGGCGTCGGCGCCGTGCTCGCCGTCGCCGCCGGTCTCGTGTTCCGTGCGCGCGCTCGTCGTCGCACGGCGGCGCAGGACTGATCGCCCGTCCGCTCGGGGTCGTCGCTGCTGCGGCGGCCCCGTCGCCGTCAGTGGACCGCGTACTCCAGCACCACGATGAAGACGCCGAGGCAGGCGGTGGCGAAGGCGCCGAGGAGTCGGACGGGGATCGACGCCTTTCGCCGGGCGTACGCGCCGTAGCCGAGCAGGGCGAGCACGGCGAAGGTCGCCCACATGCACAACTCGAACGCGTCGCTCACCGAGACGCCGGTCATCCCGGCCCAGACGAGCACGAGGATCGAGGGGATTGACGCGTAGAGCATCCCCGCCCCGTGCCGCATGCCCTCGCGGGTCGCGCGGCGGAGCCCGTGGGTGGCGTGCTCGGTCAGGGTGTGCGCGAACACGTGCGCGATGAAGAAGACGACGAGCGACAGCGAGGCGCTGCCGATCACCTCCCACACGTTCTCGGTGTGGTCGTCGGCGATCGAGACGAACGCCGCGAACACGATCAGGCCGTAGATCGCCGCGGGGGAACGGAAGCGGACGCCGAACCACGCCCGGACGCGCGCCCAGCGCGACAGCGACTCCGCCGGCGCGCTCACGCGTCGAACCCCAGGCTCAGTTTGCGCAGCAGGGTGGCGAGTCGTTCGCGGTCGCCGCGCGAGAGTCCCTCGAGCAAGAGGGCCTCGGCGTCGACGAGGCGGGTGATCGCGGCATCCACCCGTACTCGTCCGTCGTCGGTCAGCGTCACCAGAATGCTCCGTCCGTCTCCGGGGTCGGCCTCGCGACGCACGAAACGGCGGGCGACGAGACGATCGATACGGTTCGTCATCGTGCCGCTCGAGACGAGCGTCTGCTGCAGCAGCTGCTTCGGGCTCAGCTGGTACGGCTCGCCCGCCCGGCGCAGCGCCGAGAGTACGTCCCACTCCCACGACTCGATGTCGCTGCGGCGGAACGCCTCTTTGCGGGCGAAGTCGAGGTGTCGCGACAGGCGTGCGACGCGCGAGAGCACCTCGAGGGGCGAGAAGTCCAGATCGGGGCGCTGACGCATCCACGCATCGACGATGCGGTCGACTTCGTCGCTGTCCCGGGTCACGGTCTCATTATGTCGAGTGCTCGGCAGGTCGGTCGGCGCGCGCGGGCGGGCGGAACGCCCGGCGTCCGGGTCTGGCAGACTTGACCGGTGCCCTCGGGCACGGTCCGCCGTGGTGTAACGGCAGCACGACAGCCTTTGGAGCTGTTAGGTCCAGGTTCGAATCCTGGCGGCGGAGCATGACATCACCGACCGAGTTGGCCGTCGTCGTCCTCGCTGCGGGTCAGGGAACGCGCATGCGCTCCCGCACACCGAAGGTCCTGCACCCGGTCGGCGGTCGCCCGCTCGTCGGCCACGTGCTCGACACCGCGGCATCCCTCGATCCGGCCCGCATCGTCGTGGTCGTGCGTCACGAGCGCGAGATGGTCGCCGAGACCGTGGCGGAGCTCGCCCCGGGCGTCGTGATCGTCGATCAGGACGAGGTGCCCGGCACGGGTCGCGCGGTCGAGGTCGCCCTCGACGCGCTGGACAGCTTCGAGGGCGATGTCCTCGTGCTCAGCGCCGACGTGCCGTTGCTCGAGACCGGCACGCTCACCGAGCTGCTCGCGACCCACCGCAGCGGCGGCACCGCCGTCACCCTGCTGAGTGCGCGGGTCGACCAGCCCTTCGGGTACGGCCGGATCCTGCGCGACGAGACCGACGGCGTGCGCCGCATCGTCGAGCAGAAGGACGCCACGGCCGACGAGGCCGCGGTCACCGAGATCAACGTGGGGGTCTACGTCTTCCGGGCCGGTCCGCTGCGTGCGCAGCTCGCCCTCGTCGGGACCGCGAACGCCCAGGGCGAGAAGTACCTCACCGACGTGGTCGGGCTCCTGCGCGACGCGGAGATGGGGGTCGCGGCGTCCGTCACCGGCGATGCGTCCGCCGCACTCGGCGTGAACGACCGTGTACAGCTGTCCGAGGCCGGGCGCACGCTCAACGCGCGCACGGTGCGCCGCTGGCAGCTCGAGGGCGTCACGGTCGTCGACCCGGCGACGACGTGGATCGACGTGACCGCGACCCTCGCCCCCGACGTCACGATCCTCCCCAACACGCACGTGCGCGGGGCGACCGTCATCGCCTCGGGCGCCACCATCGGCCCCGACACGAGCCTCGTCGACTGCGAGGTCGGCGAGAACGCGACGATCACCCGCACCGACGGCACCCTCGCGGTCGTCGAGGCCGGCGCCACGGTCGGCCCGTTCGCCTACCTCCGCGCGAACGCGCGCGTCGGCGTGAACGGCAAGGTCGGCACCTTCGTCGAGGTGAAGAACTCCTCGATCGGCGAGGGGAGCAAGGTCCCGCACCTGTCGTACATCGGCGACACCGAGATCGGACGCGGCGTCAACCTCGGTGCCGGTGCGATCACGGCGAACTACGACGACATCGCCAAGCACCGCACCGTCATCGGCGACGAGGTCCACAGCGGATCGCACAACGTCTTCGTCGCGCCGGTTACGATTGGAGCGGGCGCCAAGACGGGTGCCGGCGCGGTGATCCGCAAGGATGTCCCGGCCGGTGCGCTGGCGCTCAGCGTGGCACCCCAACGCAACGTCGAGGGGTGGGTCGAGAAGAACCGACCGGGCACCAGAGCGGCCGACGTGGCCGCTCAGGCTCGGGCTGAACAGGAAGCGGCCGATGGCTCGTAAGAAGAATCGTGTAGACCTCGACCGCGACAACGGCATCGCCCCCGGGCTCGTCGCCAAGACCAAGAAGCGACTCGTCGTCGCCTCGGGCCGCTCGCACCCCGAACTCGCGAAGCAGGTGGCCGAGCACCTCGGCACCGAGCTCGCCCCCACCGAGCACCGCACCTTCGCTTCGGGTGAGATCTACACCCGCTTCGAGGTGTCGATCCGCGGCTGCGACGTGTTCGTCGTCCAGTCGTTCGGTCCTCCGGTCAACGAGTGGCTCATGGAGCTGCTCATCATGCTCGACGCCCTCAAGCGGGCCTCGGCCAAGCGCATCACGGTCGTCGCGCCGTACTTCCCGTACTCGCGTCAGGACAAGAAGGGCCGCGGTCGCGAGCCCATCAGCGCCCGCCTGGTCGCCGACCTGCTCAAGACCGCGGGTGCCGACCGCATCATGAGCGTCGACCTGCACGCCGCGCAGATCCAGGGCTTTTTCGACGGTCCGGTCGACCACCTGTTCGCCAAGCCGGTGCTGCTCGACCACTTCGAGCGGGGCCTCTCCGCCGAAGACCGCGAGACCCTCACCGTCGTGTCGCCCGACATGGGCCGCGTGCGCGTGGCCGACACCTGGTCCGACAGCCTGGGCGCCCCCCTCGCGATCATCCACAAGCGTCGCGACCCGAAGGTCGCCAACCAGGTCTCGGTGCACGAGATCGTCGGTGACGTGAACGGCCGCACCTGCCTGCTGGTCGACGACATGATCGACACCGGCGGCACCATCCAGAAGGCCGCTCAGGCCCTCAAGGCCTCGGGCGCCCGCAAGGTCATCGTCGCCGCGACCCACGCGATCTTCAGCGACCCGGCCACCCAGCGTCTGCAGGACCCCGCGATCGACCAGGTCGTCGTCACCGACACCGTGCCGATCTCGGCCGAGCGTCGGTTCGAGCGTCTCGAGGTGCTGCCGATCGCGCCCCTGCTCGCGCGCGCGATCCACGAGGTCTTCGAGGACGGCTCGGTCACGAGCATGTTCGGCGGCGACGCCTGACCACCGCCGTTCCGTTCGCATCCGGCCGTCTTCCCCAGGGGGAGGCGGCCGAATGCGTTCCGTCCGAGGGTCGATTCTCGAGGCAGGCCCCTCCGGCGGCGTCCGTCCTCGCACAGCTCGCACAAAAGAATGAACCCGGTGGCGGCCAAGGTCGTGTCCCTACCGTGAGCACGTACGCGCCGCGAGGCACGACCGAAGGAGGACCCTCATGATCCGCACCACAGCCGTACCCCGTCCCGTCCGCATCGGCACCGCTCTGCTGGGTGTCGCCGGCATCGCCACCCTCGCCGGGTGCGCCGGCGGCGCGACCACCGGCGACGCCGCCCCCGCCGACACCGCGGCCCCCGCCGCGAGCTCGGCCCCCGCCACGACCTCGGATGCCGCCGCCGGTGGCTCGACCGCGTCGGGCACCTACAAGGACGGCGAGTACGAGGCCACCGGCCAGTACGCGACGCCCGAGAGCGTCGAGACCATCGACGTCACCCTCACGATCGCCGGCGACACCGTGACCGCGGTGAAGGTGACCGGCGACCCGCAGGCCGCGGAGTCCAAGCGCTACCAGGGCGAGTTCATCGGCGGCATCCAGAGCGAGGTCGTGGGCAAGAAGCTCGACGAGATCTCGGTCAGCAAGGTGGCCGGTTCCTCGCTCACGAGCGGCGGCTTCAACAAGGCCGTCGACTCGATCAAGTCCGAGGCCAAGGCCTGACAGCCATGAGCACGCCGCTCGCCACGGGGTCGATCTGGACCTTCGACGCGATCGGTACGTCGTGGGCGATCGAGACGGCGCATCCGCTGCCCTCGGTCGCCCGCGACGCGGTGTCGACCCTCATCGAGCGGTTCGACCGCGAGTGGTCGCGATTCCGCGACGACTCTCTCGTGTCCTCGCTCGCCGAGGGGCGTACCGCGTCGGTTCCCGCTCCTCGAGACGCGGATGCCATGTTCTCGCTCTACCGCGAGCTCGATGCGGCGACCTCCGGTGCCGTCAATCCGCTCGTCGGCGACGCGTTGGCGCGCCTGGGGTACGACGCCCGGTTGACTCTCGCTCCGTGGGGAGCGCCGCAGCCGGCGCCCACCTGGAGCGAGGTCCTCACGTGGGACGACGACCACGTGCGGGTCACCGCTCCCGCCACCATAGACGTCGGAGCGCTCGGCAAAGGGCGACTGGTCGACCTGGTGCTCGACGCGGTGAGATCCCACGTGGACGGCGACGCCGTCGTCGACGCGTCGGGAGACCTCGCCGTCCGCGGGGCGCCCGTGCGCGTCGGTCTCGAGCACCCCTACGACCCGACCCGCGCCATCGGCGTGGTCACCGTGGCGGGCCGGTCGCTCTGCGCCTCGGCCATCAACCGCCGCGCGTGGGGGGACGGTCTCCACCACGTCCTCGACGCCCGCACCGGTGCGCCCGTCCGGGCGTACGCCGCCACGTGGGCCCTCGCCGAGACGGCGATGCGCGCCGACGCCCTGGCTACCGCGTTGTTCTTCGACGGTGGGCCCGAGTTGGCGGCATCCTGGGACGCCGAATGGGTGCGCATGCGCACCGATGGCCGCGTCGAGTGGTCTCCCGGCTTCTCCGGCGAGATCTTCTCCTGAGCCCGTCCTTCCCATCCCCCCCGTTTCGCCTCCTCTGAAGGGTTCCCCCATGAGCACCACGCTCACCGCCGGTTCGACCCGCGTCCTCGGCCTCATCGGTCGCGTCTCGATGTACCGGCTCGTCATGGCGTCGCTCGGTCTTCTCGCCGTCTTCTCGCTCGTCCTGTCGTTCGCGGGCCTGGTGGTCCCGCAACCTCTGGCGATCGTCGCGAGCGCCGTGGTGCTCGCCGCCGCGTGTGCCCTCGCGGATCTCGTCGCGCAGAGTCTGCTCCGGATGCCGCGACGCCTGGAGTCCTCACTGATCACGGCCGGGATCCTGTTGTTCGTCCTGCGTCCGTCGGTGGAGCCGATGGGCCTGGCCGGCCTCGCTCTCGCCGGTGTCGTGGCATCCGCCTCGAAATACGTGCTCGCCTGGCGCGGTCGGCACATCTTCAACCCCGCCGCGACCGGCGCGACCGTCTTGACGATCGTGAGCATCTGGGCGCCCGACCTGGGGTCTTCGGCGTGGTGGGTCGGTTCGCCGTGGCTCGCGGCACCCGTCCTGGTGCTGGGAGTGCTGCTTCTGCTCCGCACCGACAAGTTGCCGATCGTGGTCGTCTTCTGGGTCGTCGCGATGGCTGTCGCCTTCCTCCGCACGAGCGTGCAGTTCCAGGCCGCGGGATTCCCGGTCGATGTGCCGAGCGTGCTGCTGCAGGTGGCGTTCTCCTCGCCCTTCCTGTTCCTGGGCGCGTTCATGCTGTCCGAGCCCCTGACCCTTCCGCCCCGTCGCGTGCAGCAGTATCTGGTGGCGATCGTCGTCGGCGTCCTGGCCGGGTGGCCGCTGCCGGTGGGCGAGATCACGCTCGGTCAGGAGCGCGCGCTGCTCGTCGGCAATCTGCTCGCCTTCCTGTTCTGCCTGCGCGCGGCCGTGCGCCTGCGCGTGGACCGTCGGCGCGATGTCACCCCGACGGTGCGCGAACTCTCGTTCCGGGCCGCCCGGCCCTTCTCGTTCCACCCCGGGCAGTACCTCGAACTCGACGTCCCGCACCGCCGACCCGACGCTCGGGGAACGCGCCGCGAGTTCTCGATCGTCTCCGCCCCGGAAGACCTGCCCGAGGTGCGGATCGCCTTCAAGGACGGTTCGCAGTCGTCGTACAAGCGGGCCCTGGCCGCCGTCGAGCCGGGGGCGACCCTCGCCGTCACGGGGGTGTGGGGCGACTTCGTGCTCCCCTCGCGGCCGACCTCGCCCGTGCTGCTGGTCGCGGCCGGGATCGGTGTGACCCCGTTCGTCTCGCAGCTGCGCCACCTCGTGGCGACGAACCAGGACCGTGACGTCGTTCTCGTGTACGTGGTGTCCGAGGCGTCCGAGCTCGCCTTCCGCGACGAGATCGCCGCCGCGGGGATCCCCGTGATCGTCTTCTCGCGCGACGAGCCGCGCGATCTGCCCCAGCGCTGGGTGTGGGCCGGACCGGATCGAGTGGATGCCGAGGCGCTCCTGCGGACCGTCCCCGACATCGCACAGCGCGCCGCGTACGTCTCGGGCCCGCCGCGACTGATCTCGGCGCTCGCGCCCGCCCTGGGCAAGGCGAGGTCGCTGACGACGGACGCGTTCGCGGGGTACTGAAGCGGAAGGGTGGCGGGGAAGGGCTCGACAGGCGAGGGTGGCAGGATGCCGCTTCCTCGACGCGCTGTCGCCCTCATCGGCGTGATGGTCCTGCTGAGCGGCTGCGCGGTCGACGCTCCGAAAGACGACGTCGCCGCCTACGTCGACGCGGCGATCGCCGAGATGCGCGACGGCATTCACGCCGACACGGACGAGTTCCGGGATGCCGTGGCGCAGGCCGCGCCCGAGCTGAGGGCGAAGCCGACGATCGCCGAGACCTACCGGGGTCTCGACCAGCTCGCCGCCGCCGCGGGCGGACCGCATTCGTGGCTGCAGACGCCGGCCGATGTCGCGTCCATCACCACGCAGAACGCTCCGGGCGCGCCTTTTCCCGTCCCCACCGTGTCGACGCGCGACGGAATCAGCATGCTGACAGTGCCCGGGTTCCAGGGGGAGGACCGCGACGCGATCGAGCAGTATCAGTCCGCGGGCCTCGAGGCGATGCGCGCTGCGGCCCCCTCGACGACGTGCGGCTGGATCATCGACCTGCGGACCAACGGCGGGGGCAGCGCGTGGCCCATGCTCGCGGTGGTCGCTCCTCTCCTCGACGACGGCCATGTCGTCGGGCTGAAACGAGTCGAGACGGTGCACTGGGCGACGGTGGCGAACGGCGGTGTCGTCTCGACGCCCGGGGGAGACGACACCGCGACACCGGGCGGATTCCGCGTCGACGCCCCCGTCGCCCTGCTCACCTCCGGCATGACGAACAGTGCCGCCGAGATCGTGGCGATCGCGTTCGCCGGCCAGACCGACGCTGTCCGCGTCGGGAAACCGACCTCGGGGATGACGACGGGCAACCAAGTGAGAGAGCTCAGCGACGGCGCCCGCATCATCCTCACCACCTCGTACGACGTCGACCGCACCGGTACCGTCTACGACGGCCCCCTCGCGCCCGACATCGAGGTCGCGCCCGGCCCCGACCTCGAGGCGGCGCGGGCGGCGGTCAGATCGCGGTGCGCCTGACCTCCGGCATCCCGTGGTCTCAGACCGTGTCCCCGATCACCGGATCGGCGGGCTTGGCCGGGAGGCGCACCTCGAAGGTCGTGTCGCCGGGAGTGCTCGTGACCGAGATCGTTCCGCGGTGCGCGTCGACGATCGCTCGCGCGATCGACAGGCCCAGGCCGGTACCGCCGGTCTTGCGGTCGCGCGAGCGATCGGCGCGGGCGAACCGCTCGAAGAGCTGCGAGGCGACCGAGGGATCGATGCCGGGACCGTTGTCGTGCACCCGGAGCACGGCTTCGGCGCCCTCGTGGGCCACCGACACGTTGACCTCGCTGCCCGCGGGCGTGTGCGTGCGGGCGTTGGCGAGCAGGTTCGCCACCACCTGGTGAAGGCGGGCGGCGTCTCCGGCGAGCTCGACGGGCGTATCGGGGACGTCGATGGTCCACGAGTGGTCCGGCCCGGCCGGGCGGGCATCGCCCACCGCCTCGACGGCGAGGCGCGTCAGGTCGACCGACCCGTAGACGAGCTCCTGGCCCTCGTCGAGTCGCGCGAGCAGCAGCAGATCCTCCACGAGGGTGGTCATGCGCAGGGACTGCGCCTGGATGCGCTCGAGCGACTGTTCGGTCGTCTCGACGGCCAAAGAGATGCGCTGGCGACTCTCGTCGTCCTGCGCCTGACGCATGGCACGCAGCGACAGCTCCGAGAAGCCGCGAATGGATGCCAGGGGCGTACGCAGTTCGTGGCTGGCGTCGGCGACGAATCGGCGCATCAGCTCTTCGTTGCGCTGGCGGGCGCTGAGGGAGGCGTCGACGCGGTCGAGAAGGGTGTTCAGGGCCGTGCCGACCTGACCGATCTCGGTGTGGTCGTCGACCTGGTCGGCGGGCACGCGCTCGGTGATCGAGACGTCGCCCTGATCCATGCGCAGCGACGCCACGCGGGTGGCCGTCTCGGCGACGGCGCGCAGCGGTCGAAGTCCCAACCGGATGACGATCGCGATGATGACAGCCAGGAGCAGCAGGCCGCCCGTGGTGACCAGGGCGACGGTGGTCAGGATCGCGCCGATGGTGCTGGTGACGCTCGAGAGGGGGAGTCCGACCAAGAAGATGCTGTCGCTGCCGGGCGTCTGGAAGGGGCGGACGAGGTACTCGCCGAGGTTCGGCAGGTCGACGGTCTGGGCGTTCGGGTCGGCGGCGGCGGCCTGCAGACTGTCGGCGATCCGGCCGAGGTCGTCGGTGGTGAGCGCGCGGGCGCCGTTGTCGCCGACCACGGCGCCCGTGATGCCCGTGCCGCGCGAGTTCATGACGAGCAGAGTGCCGGAGTCGAAGAACCCCGACTCCAGGACCTGTTCCGCCGAACTCTGGAAGGCGGCACGCGGTTGGATGGACGCGGCCGCCTCGTCGACCTGGGCGCCGAGGTTGACGTAGAGCACCTGGGTGAGGATGGCGCTGGTCGAGATCCCGATCATCACGAGGATGAAGGCGACCATGCCGATGACGGCGGTCATCAAGCGCGCCTGGAGCGTCCAGGGACGACGGAGCCTCAGCGACAGAGGCTCCTTCTTGGGCCTCGGGGTCGACTCCTGCGGGGAATCGGCGTCGGGGGCGTCGGTCTCCCAGACCTCGGCGGGGGGAACGGGGGGAGCAGGTCGCGGCGGGGTACTCACTGAGGGGCTTTGATCATGTAGCCCACGCCGCGCACGGTGTGGATGAGCGGGTCGTTCCCGGCGTCGATCTTCTTCCGCAGGTACGAGATGTAGAGCTCGACGACGCTGGACCGACCGCCGAAGTCGTAGTTCCACACGCGATCGAGGATCTGCGCCTTCGACACCACGCGGCGCTGGTTGCGCATGAGGAAGCGCAGCAGCTCGAACTCGGTGGCGGTGAGCTCGATCTCCTTGCCGCCGCGGATGACTTCGTGGCTGTCCTCGTTCAGCGAGAGGTCGCCGACGCGCAGGATCGGCTCCGAGTCGCGCGTCAGGGCCGTGCCGGCGCGACGCATGAGGCCCCGCAGACGCGCGACGACCTCTTCGAGGCTGAACGGCTTGGTGACGTAGTCGTCGCCGCCGGCGGTCAGACCCGCGACGCGATCGGCCACGGCATCCTTCGCGGTGAGGAAGAGCACGGGCACGTCGTTGCCCGAGTGGCGCAGGCGCTGGAGGACGGCCATGCCGTCGAGGTCGGGCATCATGATGTCGAGCACCATGGCATCCGGCTCGAAATCACGTGCGGACTGCAGGGCGTCGAAGCCCGATCCGGCGGTCTTGACGTCCCAGCCCTCCATGCGCAGCGCCATCGACAGCAGGTCGGTGAGCATCTGCTCGTCGTCCACGACGAGGACGCGGAGGGCACTTCCGTCGGGGCGGGTGAAGGTGGGGGCGGCGGCGGTCGCGGTCATAGAACTCATTGTGCTCTCGTATCTATGAGCTTTCTATGGCGAGCCTTATGGGAATCCTGGGAACGCGAGATCCGGCGGCTGAGAACGCGCCCCACGAGCACCCCGATCGTCGCCCCGAGAGTGTTGGCCGCCACGTCGCCGACGTCGGCCACACGCGTCGGCAAGAAGAGCAGTTGCGTGATCTCGATCGCGCAACTCACGGTCAGGCCGAGCAGGATGCCGTGCCACCGGCGCCCCCGCCACGCGATCACGAGCAGACCCAGCGGCACGAACATGACGACGTTCGACAGGGATTCGACGACGTCGAAGGTGATCCACGCCGTCGCGGGGGACTGCTGGAGCGCGTCGAGCAGACGACCCAGGATGCCGCCCACCTCGGCGTCGTAGATCGAGGGGCGCAGCGTCATCCACCACACCGCGACCGCGTAGACGCACGAAGCGGCGACGAGCCATGCCCGTCGCCGCTTCGTCACCGTCGATCCCTCGGGATCAGTGGGTGTCTTCGGCTTCGATCTCGGTGCGGTCGCCCGACCAGAGGGTGTGGAAGGTGCCCTCCTTGTCGATGCGACGGTAGGTGTGCGCACCGAAGAAGTCGCGCTGGCCCTGGATGAGGGCGGCGGGCAGACGCTCGGCGCGCAGGCCGTCGTAGTACGCCAGCGACGAGCTGAAGGCGGGGGCCGGGATGCCACTGGCCGCCGACAGCGACACGATGTGGCGCCATGCGTCCTGGGCGCGGCCGAGCGCCTCGACGAAGTACGGAGCGGTCAGCAGCACCGGCAGCTCGGCTTCGGCGTCGTACGCCTCGGCGATGCGGTTGAGGAACTGCGCGCGGATGATGCAGCCGCCGCGCCAGATCTTCGACACGGCGCCCAGGTCGATGCTCCAGTCGTACTGCGCGGCACCGGCGCGGATCTCGTCGAAGCCCTGCGAGTACGCGACGATCTTCGAGGCGTACAGCGCCAGGCGCACCTGCTCGATGAACGCGTCGGCGTCCTCTCCCGACAGCACCTCGGTGCCCGAGGGGCCGGGGAGCTCGCGCGAGACCGAGCGCTGCTCGGGGTGGCTCGACAGCGACCGCGCGAAGGTGGCCTCGGCGATGCCTGACACCGGCACGCCCAGGTCGAGGGCGGTCTGCACCGTCCACGCGCCGGTGCCCTTGGCGCCGGCCTGGTCGAGGATCACGTCGACGAGCGGCTTGCCCGTGTCGGCGTCGGTCTGGCGCAGCACCTCGGCGGTGATCTCGATGAGGTACGACTCGAGCTCGCCGCGGTTCCACTCGGCGAACACGTCGGCGATCTCGGCCGGGCTCTTGCCCGTGGCGCGGCGGATGAGGTCGTAGGCCTCGGCGATGAGCTGCATGTCGGCGTACTCGATGCCGTTGTGCACCATCTTGACGAAGTGGCCGGCGCCGTCGTGGCCCACGTGCGTGACGCAGGGCTCGCCCTCGGCGACCGCGGCGATCGACTTCAGGATCGGGCCGAGCGTGGCCCAGGCCTCGTCGGAGCCGCCGGGCATGATCGAGGGGCCGCGCAGCGCGCCCTCTTCGCCGCCCGAGACGCCCATGCCGACGAAGTTGATGCCGGTGTCGCGCACGGCCTTCTCGCGGCGGATGGTGTCGGTGAACAGGGCGTTGCCGCCGTCGACGATGATGTCGCCGGGCTCGAAGACCTTGACGAGCTCGTCGATGACGAAGTCGGTGGGGCGGCCGGCCTTGACCATGATGATCGCGGTGCGCGGCTTCGACAGCGACGCGGCGAAGTCCTCGTACGAGAACGAGGCGACGAAGTTCGCCTCGGGGTGCTGCTCGAGCACGTGCTCGGTCTTGTCCTTGCTGCGGTTGAAGATCGCGACCGTGTTGCCCTCGCGGCTCGCGAGGTTGCGGGCGAGGTTCGAGCCCATGACCGCGAGGCCCACGACGCCGATGTTGGCGCGGCCGTCGCCCTCGCCCTCGGGGCGGGAGTCGGCCTCGGCGGTGGGACGATCCACCTCTTCGATGCCGGGTGCACCCTCGTGCACCTGTGCGGCCGTGTGCGGGGCCTGATCCTGGTCGCTCGAGGGTCCGGTCGGGGAGGGGGTCGACGTCATTCGTTGCTCCGTGTTCAGGTGCGAGGAAGGGGTGGGCGGGCTCACGCGGGCCGCCTCCGCCACTTTATCGGCTCGGCCCGCGTGTGTTTCAGGACGGGGTAGGGGTGAGCTGAAGGCGGTCGACGACCTGCTGCACCTGCTCCTGCGGAGTGAGGTCGAGGTCGACGCGGATCGCTTGCTCATCGGCATCCGGCATCTCGAGGGTCTCGAACTGCGAGGTGAGCAGCGAGGGCGGCATGTAGTGCCCCTGGCGGCGCAGCAGGCGCTCGAGCACGAGCTTCGGGTCGCCCATCAGCAGCACGAAGGTGACGTCGTCGCGGCGCAGCACGTCGCGGTAGCTGCGTTTGAGGGCCGAGCACGTGATGATGCCGGGGCGACCGGCGGCGATCCGCCCGTCGATCCACCCGGCGACGCGATCGAGCCAGGGCCAGCGGTCGTCGTCATTGAGGGCGTGACCGGATGCCATCTTGGCGACGTTCTCGGCCGGATGCAGGTCGTCGCCCTCTTGGAAGTCCCAGCCGAGACGACCGGCGAGCATGCCGGCGACGGTGGACTTGCCGGTGCCGGCGGGGCCCATGAAGACCAAGACGGGAACGGGAGCGGTCATGGAATCTCTCTTCGTCGAAAGCGATCGGTTCGGTGTCAGATGGTGCGGCGGACTTCGGTGAGCACCGCGGCGACGTACAGGCGCGTGTGCTCCTCGGCGGCGTCGGCGTCAGCGCGTCCGATCGCCTCGGCCGTGGCGACGTGGTTGTCGAGCGCGTCGGGGTGTGGGACCCCCGGGGTGAGCCCGTGCATCGCGCGTCCCTCGATCGCGGCGGCGATCGGGGCGCGGGCCGCGGCGAGCATGAGGTTGCCGCTCGAGATGAGGATGAGGTCGTGGAAGGCGATGTCGGCCGCGAGGTACTCGGGGGAGTTGCCGAGGCCGGCCGCGCCGAGGCGGGCGAGTTCGTCGGCCAGACGCAGGATCTCACCGCGCTGAATGTCGGTGGCGCGCCGGGCGCTCAGCCGAGCGGCGACGGGTTCGACCGCCGCGCGCAGCTCCGTGGTGTTGACGATCAACTGGTCGCGCCGGCGACCGGCCAGCTGCCACCCGATGAGGCGGGTGTCGAGGGCGCTCCAGTGCTCGGGCTCGCGCACGGTGAGTCCGACGCGACGGCGTTGCGAGAGCAGGCCCATCGCTTCGAGCGAGCGGACGGCCTCGCGCACGACGGTGCGCGAGACGGCGTACTCGGCCTCGAGGGCGGCGAGGGTCAGGACGGTGCCCGGCGGCAGGTCGCCGTCGACGATGCGGATGCCGATCGCGTCGACCAGCGAGCCGTGCGTCGCTCGAGCCATTCCCCCTCCTCGGGTCTTAGGTACGACCTTATCTTGTCAAAGATATGATCATTGTGTGAAGATGCCCTGACCGCTCCGGCGGATGCGGGGCGGACACAGCATGCCCGATGACGCGTCCGACGGCTTGAATCAACGGAGATCTCTTGGACGACTGGACTCAGACACTCGGCACGGCGCCCCTGCTCGCCATCGCCGCGGGCGCCATCGCGCTCATCCTCGTGCTCATCATCTGGCTGAAGGTGCACGCCTTCCTCGCCCTCATCATCGTGTCGCTCGTGACGGCGTTCGTCGCGGGCATCCCGGTGTCGGCGATCGTGTCGACGCTCACCGGAGGGTTCGGCGGAACCCTCGGCACCGTGGCCCTGCTGGTCGCCCTGGGCGCGATGCTCGGTCGACTGATCGAACACTCCGGCGGCGCGCAATCGTTGGCCGAGACGTTCGTGCGCGTCTTCGGAGAGAAGCGCGCCCCCTTCGCCCTCGGCATCGTCTCGCTGATCCTCGGGTTCCCGATGTTCTTCGACGCCGGGCTCGTCATGATGCTGCCCATCATCTTCGCCATCGCGCGCCGGGTGTCGGGCAACAACGTCCTGCTGTTCGGCCTGCCGGCCGCCGCCGCGTTCTCGGTGATGCACGTCTTCCTCCCGCCGCACCCGGGCCCGGTGACCGCGAGCGAGCTGTACGGCGCCAACCTCGGCCTGCTGCTGATCGTCGGCCTCATCATCGCCTTCCCGATCTGGTACCTCTCGGGTTACCTCTGGGGCAAGTTCATCGCCCGTCGCATCGTCCTCCCCGTGCCGCTGCTGTTCGGTGACGTCGACGCCGACCAGCCGAAGAACCCGCCCAAGCCCCTCACCGTCATCCTGGTGCTGCTGCTGCCGATGCTGCTGATCTTCCTCAATACCGGCCTCACCACCCTCGGCTCGGCCGGAGTGGTCGACACCGACAACACCGTCATCCAGGTGCTCGTCCTGCTCGGCAACTCCCCGGTCGCCCTGCTCATCACCGTCCTCGTCGCCACGATCGTCTTCGGCTTCCGCCGGGGCGAGAACGGCACCGCGCTCGAGAAGGTCGTCGACTCGGCCCTCGGCCCGGTCTGCTCGGTCATCCTCATCACCGGCGCCGGGGGCATGTTCGGCGCGGTCCTGCGCGCCTCGGGCATCGGCGACGCCCTCGCCGACAGCCTCGGCGACCTGGGACTGCCGGTCATCGTCGCGGCGTACATCATCGCCGTCATCCTGCGTCTGGCGCAGGGCTCGGCCACGGTCGCGCTCGTGACCGCCGCGGGTCTCGCCGCCCCCGCCGTCATGGCCGGCGACTTCTCGCCGCTGCAGGTGGTGGCGATCACTCTCGCGACCGCCGCCGGCTCGGTGTTCGCCGGTCACGTGAACGACTCGGGCTTCTGGCTCGTCGGCCGCCTGATGGGCATGGACGTCAAGACCACCCTGAAGACCTGGACCGTGCAGCAGGCGATCGAGTCGGTGCTCGGTTTCGTCGCGGCCCTGGCCGTCTTCGGCATCGGAGCGCTGCTGTGACGGGCTCGAACGCCGACTTGTTCGACGTCTCCGACCGACTCGCGCTCGTCACCGGTTCCTCGCGTGGCCTCGGCCGCGCGCTGGCCCTCACCCTCGCGCGCGGCGGTGCCCGGCTGATCGTGCACGGTCGAGACGCGGATGCCGTGGAGCAGACCCGCGCCGAGGCCGAAGAGCTGTCGGGTCGGCCCGCCCACGCCGTCGTCTTCGACGTCACGGATGCCGCGGCCGTCGAGGCTGCGATCTCCGGGGTGGTCGAGGCGGTCGGCGTCCCCGACATCCTCGTCAACAACGCCGGCGTCCAGCGCCGCGCGCCGATCCACGAGTTCGCGGTCTCGGACTGGGACGACATCGTGGCGGCGAACCTCTCGGGCGTCTTCTACGTCTCGCGCTTCGTCACCCCCGCCATGGTCGCCCGCGGGTCCGGCAAGGTCGTCAACGTCGCGTCGGTGCAGTCGCGCCTTGCGCGCCAGACCATCGCGCCGTACTCGGCCACCAAGGGCGGCGTCGCGCAGCTGACCGCCGGCATGGCGGCCGACCTCGCCCGCCACGGCATCCAGGTCAACGCCCTCAGCCCGGGCTATTTCGCGACCGAGATGAACCGCGACCTCGTCGACGACCCCGAGTTCACCCGCTGGTTGACCCAGCGCACGCCGGCCGCCCGCTGGGGCGACTTCGACGAACTGCGCGGGGCGCTGCTCTTTCTGGCATCCGACGCCTCGAGCTTCGTGTCGGGGCAGAACATCTTCGTCGACGGCGGAATGACGGCGGTCGTCTGATCGTGGAGGAGCACACCATGAAGTCGCTGCTGATCGAGTCGGCTCGCACCGCCGCCGTGCGCGAGGTCGCCGTGCCTGAACCGGGCGAGGGGCAGGTCCGCCTGCGGGTCGCCTACGTCGGCATCTGCGGATCCGACCTGCACTACTTCTTCGACGGCGCGAACGGCGCGTTCGTCGTGCGCGAGCCGCTCGTGCCCGGGCATGAGCTATCGGGCGCCGTCGATCTCGACCCCTCGGGAACCTTCGCTGCGGGCACGCCCGTCACGGTGCACCCCGCGCGCTTCGGAACTCCGCGCGAGGGCATCGAAGACGCCCCGCACCTGTGGCCCGGCGGCTCGTACCTCGGCAGTGCCTCGACCTGGCCGCACACCCAGGGCGCGGCATCCGAGTACCTGATCGTCGAGAGCGACATGGTGCGCCCGCTGCCGGCCGATCTGCCGGTGCGCCGGGCCGTTCTCGCCGAGCCACTCGCGGTCGCCCTCCACGCCCTCGGCAAGGCGGGCCCGGTGGAGGGTCTCGAGGTTTTGGTCACCGGATCCGGTCCGATCGGTCTGATGGCCGTCGCCGCGGCCACCGCCGCGGGGGCGCGCGTCACCGCGACCGATGTGCTCGCCGGTCCCCTCGAGCGGGCCCGGACCCTCGGCGCCCAGGCGACGATCGACGTCTCGACCGAGGTCGTCGAGGCCGGTGCGTACGCGGTCGTGCTCGAGTGCTCGGGCGTGCCCGTGTCGATCTCGACGGCCCTGAAGGCGGTGCGGGCGGGCGGCACGGTCGTGCAGGTCGGCATGCTCCCTGACGATGCGCGGCCGGTGAACCTCGCGCCCTTCATCTCGAAGGAGGTGCGCTACTTCGGCGCCTTCCGCTTCCGCGACGAGATCGACGCGGCGGTGGAGCTGCTCGCGGCGAATCCGGCGATCGAGAGTGCGATCACGCACGAGTTCGCGGTGCCAGATGCCGGCGAGGCCTTCGCTGTCGCGCGCGACTCCGAGCGCTCGGGCAAGGTGGTCTTCGCCCTCTGATCCGAACGACGAAGCGGAGCGACCCTCGGGCCGCTCCGCTTCGTCGTTCTCGGAGTGGTTCCGGCGTCAGCGGCTGCGCTCGGCGGTGAACCGGCGCGTCACCGCGATGTCGCGGTCGCCCAGGTCGCGCTCGACGATCTCGTCGAACGCGGCGCGCAGCGCGGGCAGCAGGGCGGGCCGGGTCGACGTCGCCTCGGCGATGTCGGCGGCGAAGCGCAGGTCTTTCACCATGTACGAGGCGACGCCGCTGGGGGAGTCGTCGCCGCTGACGAGCTTCTCGCGCCGGCTCTGCAGCAGGTTCGACCCGGCGTAGCCGCCGCCGAGCAGGTCCCAGAGGGCGGCGGGATCGACGTCGGATCGCGCGGCCAGTTCGGTCGCCTCGCCGAGGGCGAGGATCGTCGCCGCCACCACCATCTGGTTGCAGGCCTTCGCGACCTCTCCCGCGCCCAGAGGGCCGAGCCGCACGGGGGTGCCGCACGGAGCGAGCAAGGCGGCCGCCCGGTCGGTGTCGGCCTCGTCGCCGCCGAGCATGATCGACAGCGTCCCGGCCTTCGCGCCGTCTTCGCCGCCCGAGACGGGGCAGTCCACGATCCGGATGCCGCCGGGCAGGCGGTCGGCGAGCTCCCGCACGCCGACGGGTGACGATGTCGAGCCGATCATGAACAGGAAGTCCCGTTCGCCGACGCCGGCGAGCAGTCCGTCAGGGCCGTCGAGGTGCTCTTCGAGCTGCGGGAGGTCGGGGAGCATCACCAGCACGGCATCCGTCGCCTCTGCGAGCTCGCGGGCGGTGGCCGTCCAGTGGGCTCCGGAGTCGGTGAGTCCGGGTCTTTCTCGCCGCGCGTGAACCGTGAGGGATCCGCGGGCGGAGAGCAGGTGGTGGGCCATCGGCTCGCCCATGGCGCCGAGGCCCCACACGCCGAGTCGCACGTCATCGAGCGTCGTCATGAGTCGATCCTATCGGCTGGACAACAGGTTGAACAGGGTTCAATATGGTGAACAGAGTTCGAGAGAGACCGCTGCGGGGCGCACCCGCGGCGGCGGAGGGAATGACGACGATGTCGACACGGTCCAGTCTTCGCGCAGTAGTCGCGGTACCCCTGAAAGAGGAGCACTGCCGGCTCATCGAACGTCTCGAGCCGCGCCTCGAGCTCGTGCGCGATCCCTCGCTCACGCACCCGATGCGCGGACCGGCCGACTGGTCGGGCGACCCGGACCACGAGCGTACTGCCGAACAGCAGCGGGCCTTCGACGAGATGGTCGACTCCGCCGAGGCGCTCTTCGGCATCCCCGACGTCGATCCCGCGGCTCTCGCCCGGACGGTCGCGGCCAACCCGCGCCTGCGCTGGGTCATGACCACCGCGGCCGGAGGCGGGGGACAGGTCAAGGCCGCCGGCCTCGACCGTGAGGCCCTCGACCGTGTCACCTTCACCACCAGTGCCGGCGTGCACGGCGGACCCCTCGCCGAGTTCGCGGTCTTCGGCGTGATGGCCGGGGCCAAAGGGCTGCCTCGCCTCGCGCGCGACCAGGCCGAGAAGCACTGGAGCGAGCGCTGGGAGATGCGCCAGGTCGACGAGATGACGGTGCTCGTGGTCGGTCTCGGCGGCATCGGTGCCGAGTGCGCGCGGCGCTTCCATGCGCTCGGCGCGGAGGTGTGGGGGACCACGCGCAGCGGCGCCCCCGTCGAGGGGGTCGATCGCCTCGTGCCGCTCGACGAGCTGGTGTCGGCCGTCGCCGAGGTGGATGCCATCGTCGTCACTCTCCCCGGCACCGACCAGACGCATCACCTGATCGGCGCCGACGTGCTCGCCGCGGTGAAGCCCGGCGCGATCCTCGCCAGCGTGGGGCGCGGCACGGTGATCGACGAGGACGCCCTGCTCGCGGCCCTCGAGGACGGCCGGGTGTCGTTCGCCGCTCTTGACGTGTTCGAGGTGGAGCCCCTTCCTCAGGACTCGCCGCTCTGGCGGCATCCGTCGGTCCTGGTGAGTGCGCATACCGCCGCGCTCAGCAGTAAAGAGGAGGAGCGCATCGCCCGCCGCTTCGCCGAGAACGCCACGCGCCTCATCGACGGCGAGCCGATGCGGGCCGTTGTCGATACGGTCGAGTTCTACTGAGGTGTCGCGATCCGCGATGCCGGCGAGACGAGGGGGCCGCGGTGAGCGACGACGACGTGAGTGAGATCGCGCGCGATCCGGCGCCGGCCGTGGGGCGCAGCATCCGGCTCCTGGGCCTGCTGGCCGAGGCGGGGCGCACCCTGACCCTCACCGAGCTCGCCGCGGGTCTCGGTCTGGCGAAGTCGTCGACGGCGAACCTCTGCCTCTCGCTCGAGGCGGGGCGCATGATCGAGCGCGTCCCCCTCGGCTACCGTCTCGGCATCCGCACCGCCGAGCTGGGCGGTGCCTTCGCCGCGCAGTTCAATCAGGTGCGCGAGTTCTACGCCGTGTGCGAGACGTCGCCGGTGCTCGCGAGCGAGCTCGTGCAGGTCGCCGTGCTCGACGATGCCGACGCGCTGTACCTCGCCCGCTATGAGGGCTCGCGCTCGATCCGCATGGGCACGCCCCTCGGCTCGCGCCTCCCCGCGGCGCTGTCGGCCACGGGCCGCGCACTGCTCATGACCCGCACCGACGACGACGTGCGGGCTCTTCTCACGCACGGACGCCCGCTGCCCAAGCTCACCGACCACAGCACCCTCGACGTCGACGCCGTGATCGCCAAGATCGCCGCCTCGCGCGAACGCGGGTGGTCGGTCGACGAAGAGGAGTCGTTCCGCGGCATCGTCGGTGTCGCGGTGCCCCTCGAGGGATGGGCGCCCGGCGACCCGCAGCTGGCGCTGGGGGTCGGTCTTCCGGCGGCGGATGCCACGCCCGAACGCATCGCGCGCGTCGGCGCGGCACTGCGCGAGGCCGCCGCGGCGCTGACCAACCCGTTCAGCGCGTCCCGCGCAGGCTGACCCGCAGCGCCGCCCCACTCGACGCGCGCACGCCGTGCGCGCCCTCGTCGCCCCGCCACGCGCGTCGCGCTCCGCCGGTGCCCTGCCGGGCATGCCGCGCGCCTGCCAGGCACGCCGCGCGTCCCCAACGCCTCATCGCGACCGATGAGCGTGCGCGTCGCGCTCGCCGCGCCCCGCGCGCCGTTCGGGGCGGATCCCGTCGTTCCTGGCGGAAATTCCCGTTCCCAACGACGAATCACGCCCGAACCCGCGCTGCCCACACCTCGCCCCTCGAATTCTGTTCAACATATTGAACTCTGTCCACTCCGTTGGTACAGTCGGCCGAGTCGCAAGACCCCAGCCGATCGAAGGAGATGGCCGTGACCACTTCATCCACCACGACGACGCAGCCGACGGATGACCCCGAATACGCAGCGAACCTCCGCCGCGCAACGCTCGCCTCGAGCATCGGCAGCGCGCTCGAGTACTTCGACTTCGCGCTCTACGGCCTCTCGACGGCGTTGATCTTCAACGTCCTGTTCTTCTCGCAGGACAATCCCGCCCTCGCCACGGTCGCAGCCTTCGCCACCTACGGCGTGGGCTTCCTCGCGCGCCCGTTCGGCGGACTGTTCTTCGGCGTCCTCGGCGACAAGCTCGGACGCAAGTGGGTGCTGGTCATCACGATCCTGCTGATGGGCGGCGCCTCCACGGCCATCGGACTCCTGCCGACGTACGAGGCGGTGGGCGTCCTCGCGCCCATCCTGCTCGTGATCATGCGCCTGCTGCAGGGCTTCGGCGCCGGTGCCGAGCAGGCGGGGGCCACGGTCCTGATGGCCGAGTACGCCCCGGTGAAGCGCCGGGGCTTCTTCTCGGCGCTGCCCTTCATCGGCATCCAGGCGGGTACCCTCCTGGCGGCCGTCGTGTTCAGCCTCATCTCGCTGCTGCCCGAAGACCAGCTGCTCAGCTGGGGCTGGCGCGTGCCGTTCCTGGCGTCGTTCGCGCTCATCCTGCTCGCGCTGTTCATCCGCATGCGCCTGCGCGAGACGCCGACCTTCATCGAGCTCGAGAAGCACGAGCAGATCGCCGAGCGACCTATCCGCGACATCTTCACGCGCGGTCTTCCGGGAGTCATCGTCGGCATCGGCCTGCGCATGGCCGAGAACGGCGGTTCCTACATGTTCAACACCCTGGCGCTGACGTTCTTCGTCGCGACGGTCGGCGGCCAGGCCGACCGCAGCCTGCTGACGTGGGGTGTCACGCTCGGCTCGCTCATCGGCATCTTCTCGGTGCCGCTGACGGGGGCCCTGTCCGACCGCATGGGTCGTCGCACCGTCTATCGCATGGGCGCGGTGTTCATGCTGGTCTTCACCTTCCCGGCCTGGTGGCTGATGTCGCTCGGCAGCTACCCGATCACTATCGCGGTCATCGCGATCGGCATCGGTGTCGCCGTCAACTCGATGCTCGGACCCCAGTGCGCGATGCTCCCCGAGCTGTTCGGCAACCGTCACCGCTACCTCGGCGTCGCGATAGCCCGCGAGCTTTCCGCCGTGCTCGCCGGTGGTCTCGCCGGAGTCCTGGGCGCCTACATCATCGCCGTCAGCGGGGCGAACTGGCTGCTGCTGGCGATCTACATGGGCACGCTCGCCCTCATCACCACCGCGTCGACCTTCCTCGTCCCCGAGACGCTGCGTCGCGACCTCACCCGCACCGACGACGCGATCAAGGTGTCGCGCGAAGAAGCGGGCGAGGGCGTGGATGCCACGACCGTGACCGTCCGGACGATCCGGTGACGCACGACAGGCGGGGGAGTGCCGGCAGCGTGGTGGGGGCTCCGGCGCTCCTCGCGGACACCGCGGAGGGGTTCCGCCTCGAGGTACGCGGGGCGGTGCGCTGATGCGGATCGCTCGATTGATGACGGCCGAGGGCCCGCGCACCGTCCGCGTCGAGGGGGCGGGCTTCGTCCCGATCGGCGACCCCTACGCCGCGTTCGCCGCGGGTGTCGACCCCGCCGACGAGGGCGCCGCGATCACAGGGGTCTTGCTGGCCCCGTGCGAGCCGACCGTCGTGGTCGGCATCGCGCAGAACGGCCCGGGCCACGCCTCTCCCGTGCAGGCGTGGCTGAAGAGCCCGCGCACGGTCACGGCATCCGGAGTCCCGGTCCGCCTGCGCCGCGACGCCGGTGCGACCGTGGCCGAGGCCGAGATCGCCGTGGTGATCGGCCGCGACACGACCGGACTGACGATCGAAACGGCGCACGAGTTCGTGTGGGGCATCACCGCGGTGAACGACCTCTCGAGCCCCGACCGCGCGGCCTTCGATCCCCGCAACTTCGAGTCGAAGTCCGGAGAGGGCTACACCCCGCTCGGACCCTGGGTCGACACCGCCCTCTCGATCGACGGCGATCTGCCGATGCGGCTGTCAGCCGACGGTGAGGTGCGCGCCGAGACGTCGTCGCACCGCCTGCCGATGACGCTGCGCGAGTGCCTCGCCTACGTCGCGGGCTGGACCACGCTGGGGCCGGGCGACGTCGTCATGATGGGCGCGCCCTTCTCGCAGGCGCCGGTTCGTCCTGGGGAGACGGTCGAGGTCGTCATCGCGGGCATGCGGCTCACGACGCCGACGTCGTAGAGCGACGGCGCGTCAGTGCTTCTTGTAGTTCGCGTTGCGGCCCATGGTGAAGAGCGCGCCGACGGTGCCGATCAGGCCGAACGCGGCGATGCCGCCGATGACCCAGAGCACGACGTGAGAGAAGAAGCCGCTGTCCATGATGATCCTCCGGGTGGGTTGTGGCCGTTCGATCCTACCGTCGCTCGGCGCGCGCTCCCGCCGCCGTCCGAGGTCGGGTCGTGGTTCTCCCTCTCGCGCTGGTAGACTTCCGGGGAACTTCGGCGAGGGATGCCGCTTCGCGTGCCGCACGGTGCGCAGGCGTCCGTGATCGACGCAGTGATGCAGGCTCCCGGCTTTCCTCACGCGCTCGCGTTCGAGTCGAATCCAGACCACACAGGTGCGGACCATGTCCGCTCACAAGCTGCGGGACACGAGCCCGCGAGGAGAACATCATGTCGGAAGACAACAAGGTCGTCGCGGAACTCCGCGAGAACTTCGGCAAGGGCTTCGCCCGTCGCCTCCGCGCCGCGGGCAAGATCCCGGCCGTCATCTACGGTCACGGCACCGAGCCCCAGCACGTGGCGCTCCCCGGCCACCAGGTCGCCCTGCTCATCCGTCGCGCCAACGCGCTGCTCGACCTCGACATCGCTGGCAAGGACCAGCTCGTCCTCGTCAAGGACGTGCAGAAGGACCCCGTGCGTCAGATCATCGAGCACATCGACCTCATCGTCGTGAAGAAGGGCGAGAAGGTTCAGGTCGACGTTCCCGTCGTCATCACCGGTGAGCCCTTCTCGGGCACCGTCGCCATGCTCGACGCGACCTCCGTGTCGCTCGAGGTCGAGGCCACCCACATCCCCCAGAACATCGAGGTCTCGGTCGAGGGCGCCGAGGACGGCACGCAGATCACCGCTGCCGACCTGACCCTGCCCAAGGGCGCCACCCTCGTCACCGAGCCCGAGACGCTCGTGGTGGGTGTCTCGGTGCCGCTCGACACCCTCGCTGCCGACGAAGAGATCGCCGAGGCCGATGCCGAGGTCGCCGAGGAGCAGTCCGAAGAGGCCGAGTCGGCCGAAGAGGGCGACGACAAGTAATTCCCGAGGGCCGTTCCACGGTCCGAGTACGAGGGGGCGCGTTTTCGCGTCCCCTCGTTCGTTTCTCCGCGCGGATGGCGCGCGGGGTCCCGTCACCTGACGACCGCGTCGTCGCGCACGGTCCGCACGCGGACCCGGAAGGATGGATGCCATGGCAGACACCTGGCTCATCGTGGGTCTCGGTAACCCGGGCCCCCGTTACGAGGCGACTCGACACAACATCGGTCAGATGGTCGTCGACGAGCTCGCCGCCCGCCGCCGCGAGGCCTTCCGCGCCCACAAGGCCAACGCGCGGGTGGTCGAGACGTGGCTGCGCCCGGGAGCGGACAAGCTCGTCCTGGCGAAGCCGAACAGCTTCATGAACGTGTCCGGGGGGCCGGCGGCCGGGCTCGCACGTTTCTACGGCACCGCGCCCGAGCGCGTCGTCGTCGTCCACGACGAGCTCGACATCCCCTACGACACCATCAAGCTCAAGACCGGGGGCGGTCACGGCGGGCACAACGGGGTGCGCGACATCGCGAAAGCCCTCGGTACGCCGGAGTTCCCCCGCGTCCGCGTGGGCATCGGGCGTCCGGTCGGGCGCCAGGATCCCGCTGACTGGGTGCTCGATCCGTTCAGCTCGACCGAGCGTCAGACGCTGCCGATCCTCGTCTCGGATGCCGCGGATGCCGTGGAACTCCTGGTCGACGAGGGATTGGTCGCCGCCCAGCAGCGCTTCCACGCCCCGCGCGCCTGACGCGCGGCACGGCAGCTGGCCGAGCGCCTGCGTGCCGTGACCCCCGCCGTCCGTCCAGCCGGTGAACGGATCACCCGTCGCGTCCCCGGGCGCAGTCCCGCGCGCTCCCGCGCCGTCCGGGGATGAGAGCGCCGGAAACGACGATCGGCCCCGGTCACGAGGAACCGGGGCCGATGGTCGTGCCGAACGTCACGTCACGCGGAGACGCCGATCGCGGCGCCCGCGGCCAGCGCGCTGCCGACCACGATGCCGCCGAGAAGCGACAGGGCGATCGCGCCGATCGCCCATCCGCGACCGCGGTTCTTCACCGCGGCCACGATTCCCTGGATGAACCCCCAGAGTCCGAAGACCGCGTACACGACGAAGGCGACGACGGTCAGGATGCCGAAGACGATGGCCGCCTGCTGGACTTCCGGGGGAAGCGTGTTCGGTTCCATCTGCTGGCCGCCGTCGGCGTACGGGGCGAGGCTCGTGCTCTGCATCCCGGCGATGAAGGCGACGATCGAGCCGCCGACGACCGCGATGAGCGAGACGACGAAGGCGACAAGTCCGAGCTTCTTCGGGCCCTTCGGCTTGCTGGTGGTGGGCGGGACGTAGGCGGGTGCGGCGGGAGCGCCCTGTGCCGACGGGGCGGTGCCGGAGGAGTCGCCGCGCGTGACGGGCTGTTGGTACGGCTCGGGGGGCGGGGGTGTCGTGCTCACGAGATGCTCCTCTGGTCGTCGGTGGGCGTGGACCGCCCGTTCCCGGAGTCTAAGAAGCGTCCCGCGCCGGGGCGTGGGGCTGGACGCCCGTCCGCGCGGCGCGGTATCGGCGCCCGCAGCCGGCCCGGGGCGGGGTCAGACGGGCGCACCGCCTGCGGGCACGGTGGCCAGCCCCGCGACGATCCCGATGGCGGTCAGCACAGCGAAGAAGATCGGGCCCAGCACCGAGAGGACGAGTCCCGCGATCCCGGCACCGCGCCCCGACCGCCGGACGATGGCGACGATTCCCAGCACGAGGGCCGTGATGCCGATCGCCGTCCCCGTCCAGAACGCGACCTCCCCCAGCAGCACCAGCTCGCGCACGGGGGAAAGCACGCGCCAGTCGAAGCCGTTCGACGACATCGTGGTCAGCCCAGGGGCTGCCCCGCGCGCCGAGCGGAACGCCGCGAAGCCGCCGACGGCCGGGGCCAGGACGGCCGCGACCACGGAGAGCGCGAGCGCCCAGGTGCCCAGGGGGCGACCTCGGCGGGTGGGCGGCGGGGGAGTGAGGAGCGTCCCGACGGGCGGTGCCGCATGAGGGGCGGCGAAGACCGGACCGTTCGGGGCGCTCGGCGTCGTCATGCGGCAAGCCTACGAGAGGTGGCACCCGGGCGCGTTGTCCACCCCGGCCCGATGTCGGAGCCCCCGCGTAGACTCTTTCAAGTGACAGTTCCCGGGATCGTTCGCGCCCTCGAGCAGGCTGAGTCGTACCGTGAAGCCGCTTCGGCGGCCTCCTCCGACCTGTCGCTCTCTCTCGTCGACGGCCTCGACGCCCCCGTCGTCGCGGGCCTCGTCGAGCGTCGCCGTGCCGCGGGTGATCCCGGCGCCGTGCTGGTGATCGCGCCCACCGGTCGACGTGCCGAGTCCCTCGGCCCGGCTCTCGAGGCCGTTCTGCCCGGCGCGCAGGTCCTCCACTTCCCGGCCTGGGAGACGCTGCCCCACGAGCGGCTCAGCCCCAGTCCCGAGACGGTCGGTCGCCGTCTCGACGTCCTGCGCCGGATCGCCGCGTGGGACCGCACCGCGCCGCTCGTGGTGACCGCGTCGGTGCGCAGCGCCCTCCAGCCGCTGGCCCCCGGTCTGGGCGACGTCGAACCGGTCGAACTCTCGGTCGGGGGGCGCGGGCTTGAGCTCGAGGTCGTCACGACGCGCCTCGTCGAGCTCGCGTACCACCGCGTCGACATGGTCTCGCGCCGCGGAGAGTTCGCGGTGCGCGGCGGCATCCTCGACGTCTTCCCCCCGGTGGCGGATCACCCGTACCGCGTCGAGTTCTTCGGCGACGAGGTCGACCAGATCCGCGCCTTCTCCGTCGCCGACCAGCGCTCGCTACCCGGGGAGGTGCCCGCGGTGACGCTCGTGCCCAGCCGAGAGCTTCTGCTCACGGCGGAGGTGCGCGCGCGCGCCGCCGAACTCCGCGACGGCTATCCCGGGCTGCGTCAGTTGCTCGAGAAGATGGCCGAGGGGATTCCCGCCGAGGGCATGGAGTCGTTGATCCCCGTGCTGGTGGACGACCTCATCACCCTGGTCGACTATCTCCCCGGCGCGAGCGCGGTGGCGCTCGTTGATCCGGAGCGTTCGCTCGCTCGTGCCACCACGCTCGGCGACACCAACCGCGAGTTCCTCGAGGCGGCGTGGTCGGCGGCGACGGCGGGGGCGGACACCCCGGTCGATCTCGGGTCCGGTGACTTCGTCACCCTCGACGACCTGCACGAGAGAGCCAGCGGTCGAGGCGGCGTCTGGTGGCAGTTGAGCGCTTTCGACTCGGGAGCGGCGGATGCCGAAGACGAGGGGCTCGTCGTCGGCGATGACTCCGCTCATCGCATCAAGGCCGATCCGGTGCCGTCGTTCCAGGGGAACGTCGAGGGTGCGACTGCTCACGTCGGCGAGCTTCTGCGCGACGGGTGGTCGGTCGTCGTCACAGCATCCGGTCCCGGAATGGTGGATCGTGCCCGAGACGTCCTCTCCGAGCGCGGGATCGCCGCCCGCCGCGTCGACGATGTGAAGTCGGCCCCCGAGGCCGGAGTCGCCCATGTCGTCTGCGCTCCTCTCGAGCGGGGCTTCCAGCTGACCGAGGCGAAGTTCGCCGTCATCACCGAGACGGAGTTCTACGGGCGCTCGGTCAGCGGCGACAACCGCGGCGTCAAGAAGCTCGCCTCGCGTCGACGCAACGTGGTCGACCCGCTGCAGCTCAAGCCCGGCGACGTCGTCGTGCATGCGACCCACGGTATCGGTAAGTTCCTCGAGCTCACGCAGCGCGAGGTGTCCAGCGGCGGTCGCAACGCGGTGAAGACCACGAAGGAGTACCTCGTCCTCGAGTACGCGCCGGCCAAGCGCGGTTACCCGGGCGACAAGCTGTTCGTCCCCACGGATCAGCTCGACCTGCTGTCGAAGTACGTGGGCGGCGAAGCGCCGACCCTGTCGAAGATGGGCGGAAGCGACTGGGCGGCGGCGAAGGGGCGAGCCCGCAAGGCCGTCCGCGACATCGCGGTCGAGTTGGTGAAGCTGTACTCGGCACGCATGGCGTCGAAGGGGTACGCGTTCGGTCCCGACACCCCCTGGCAGCGCGAGCTCGAAGAGGCCTTTCCCTTCGCCGAGACCCTCGATCAGCTGCAGACGATCGACGAGATCAAAGCCGACATGGAGAAGCCGATCCCGATGGATCGACTGCTTTCGGGCGACGTCGGATTCGGCAAGACCGAGGTCGCGGTGCGGGCGGCGTTCAAGGCCATCCAGGACGGCAAGCAGGTCGCGATGCTGGTTCCCACCACGCTGCTGGTCAAGCAGCACCTCGAGACCTTCGCCGAGCGTTTCGCGGGCTTTCCCGTCACGGTCCGGCCGCTGTCGCGCTTCCAGACCGACAAAGAGGTGAAGGCCACCCTGGCCGGCCTCACCGACGGCACGGTCGACATGGTCATCGGAACCCATCGCATCCTGACCGAGAAGGTCATCTTCAAAGACCTCGGGCTGATGATCATCGACGAGGAGCAGCGGTTCGGCGTCGAGCACAAAGACCAGCTGAAAAAGCTCAAGACCAACGTCGACATCCTGGCGATGAGCGCCACCCCGATCCCGCGCACCCTCGAGATGGCGGTCACGGGGATCCGCGAGATGTCGACCCTCGCGACCCCGCCGGAGGATCGGCATCCGATCCTGTCGTACGTGGGCCCCCGCAACGACAAGCAGATCGCCGCCGCGATCCGCCGGGAGTTGCTCCGCGAGGGCCAGATCTTCTACGTGCACAACAGGGTCTCGTCGATCCAGCGCGTCGCCGCGCACCTCGCTGAACTGGTGCCCGAGGCCCGGATCGTCGTGGCCCACGGGCAGATGGGGGAGCACGCCCTCGAGCAGGTCGTCGATGACTTCTGGGAGCGTCGTGCCGATGTGCTGGTCTCGACCACGATCATCGAGACCGGGCTCGACATCTCGAACGCCAACACGATCATCATCGACCGCGCCGATAAGTACGGGCTGTCGCAGCTGCACCAGCTCCGCGGACGCGTGGGGCGTGGGCGCGACCGTGCGTACGCGTATTTCCTCTACGACGAGATGAAGCCGTTGTCCGAGACCGCGGCCGACCGGCTCGAGACGATCGCCGTGAACAACGACCTCGGCTCGGGCATGCAGGTGGCGCTGAAAGACCTCGAACTGCGTGGCGCCGGAAACCTCCTCGGTGCCGAGCAGGCCGGACACATCGCGGGTGTCGGTTTCGACCTGTACCTGCGCATGATCGGCGAAGCCGTTTCCACGTTCCGTGGCGAAGACGTCGACGGTCCCACCGAACTCCGCCTCGAGCTCCCCGTCGATGCTCGATTGCCGGAGTTCTACATCGACAGCGAGCGTCTGCGTCTCGAGGCTTACCAGAAGCTGTCGGCCGCGGCTTCCGCGACGGCGAAGAGCGATGCGATCGACCTCGTGGTCGAGGAGCTTCGGGATCGATACGGAGAGCCGCCGGCCGAAGTCGAGGGACTCATCGCCGTGGCGCGCCTGCGCCGCCGGGCCGCTCAGGCCGGTCTGGCCGATGTGGTCGCGATGGGCTCCAACCTGCGCATCGCCCCCGCGAACCTTCCGGACTCGATGCGGGTGCGTCTGCAGCGGCTGTACCCGAAGGCGAAGCTCGTCGCCGGCGGGGACGCCATGGTGGTCCCGCTCCCTCAGGATGCGGACGATGCGAACCTCATCGCGTGGGTGCGCCAGCTCCTCGACGCGCTGTGGCCGTTGCCCGTCTCAGAGAACGCCGAGACCGCGAGCGCGTGATGACGGCTCCCTCCCGGAGCGCAGACGATCAGGCCCGACCGACACCCGTCGGTCGGGCCTGCGTCGTCGATCCGCGTGATTCCGGGCTTCAGGGTCGACGACACGCCCGGGGTGAAGGGACGATTCGACCGATGCGGGGTCCCGACGTAATGTTTTACCTGTTCGCCCCACAGGGGAGAGCGGAGAGGCCGAAAGGCCCCGCATCGTCTCAAGTGGCGGACCACCCAAAACCTCCTCCGAATGGTGTAAGGTTTTGGTTCGGTCGTTCGGCCGGTTCCCGAGGTTGATCTCTCTGAGATCCCAATGAGGTTCCGTGTGCTGGCGGCTGTCAATTGAAGTGAACTGCCTCACGGGTAGGTCGAGAGATCGTTTCTGTGGGTGCGTCCGTTCCTTGAGAACTCAACAGCGTGCACTTGTCAAATGCCAATTTATTCCTCGTCGGTCTTCGGATCGCGAGAAATTCCTTTGGATCAAAGTCCAACCCTTTCGGGGGTTGGCGTGAAATTCGTCAGTAATGATGTTTTTCTTTGGTCAGTTTCAAACTCGCTGCGGCCCCGTTTTCCCGGTGGTTGTATGCATTTCTTTTTTACGGAGAGTTTGATCCTGGCTCAGGATGAACGCTGGCGGCGTGCTTAACACATGCAAGTCGAACGGTGAAGCCAAGCTTGCTTGGTGGATCAGTGGCGAACGGGTGAGTAACACGTGAGCAACCTGCCCTGGACTCTGGGATAAGCGCTGGAAACGGCGTCTAATACTGGATATGAGACGTGATCGCATGGTCGTGTTTGGAAAGATTTTTCGGTCTGGGATGGGCTCGCGGCCTATCAGCTTGTTGGTGAGGTAATGGCTCACCAAGGCGTCGACGGGTAGCCGGCCTGAGAGGGTGACCGGCCACACTGGGACTGAGACACGGCCCAGACTCCTACGGGAGGCAGCAGTGGGGAATATTGCACAATGGGCGAAAGCCTGATGCAGCAACGCCGCGTGAGGGATGACGGCCTTCGGGTTGTAAACCTCTTTTAGCAGGGAAGAAGCGAAAGTGACGGTACCTGCAGAAAAAGCGCCGGCTAACTACGTGCCAGCAGCCGCGGTAATACGTAGGGCGCAAGCGTTATCCGGAATTATTGGGCGTAAAGAGCTCGTAGGCGGTTTGTCGCGTCTGCTGTGAAATCCCGAGGCTCAACCTCGGGCCTGCAGTGGGTACGGGCAGACTAGAGTGCGGTAGGGGAGATTGGAATTCCTGGTGTAGCGGTGGAATGCGCAGATATCAGGAGGAACACCGATGGCGAAGGCAGATCTCTGGGCCGTAACTGACGCTGAGGAGCGAAAGGGTGGGGAGCAAACAGGCTTAGATACCCTGGTAGTCCACCCCGTAAACGTTGGGAACTAGTTGTGGGGACCATTCCACGGTTTCCGTGACGCAGCTAACGCATTAAGTTCCCCGCCTGGGGAGTACGGCCGCAAGGCTAAAACTCAAAGGAATTGACGGGGACCCGCACAAGCGGCGGAGCATGCGGATTAATTCGATGCAACGCGAAGAACCTTACCAAGGCTTGACATATACGAGAACGGGCCAGAAATGGTCAACTCTTTGGACACTCGTAAACAGGTGGTGCATGGTTGTCGTCAGCTCGTGTCGTGAGATGTTGGGTTAAGTCCCGCAACGAGCGCAACCCTCGTTCTATGTTGCCAGCACGTAATGGTGGGAACTCATGGGATACTGCCGGGGTCAACTCGGAGGAAGGTGGGGATGACGTCAAATCATCATGCCCCTTATGTCTTGGGCTTCACGCATGCTACAATGGCCGGTACAAAGGGCTGCAATACCGTGAGGTGGAGCGAATCCCAAAAAGCCGGTCCCAGTTCGGATTGAGGTCTGCAACTCGACCTCATGAAGTCGGAGTCGCTAGTAATCGCAGATCAGCAACGCTGCGGTGAATACGTTCCCGGGTCTTGTACACACCGCCCGTCAAGTCATGAAAGTCGGTAACACCTGAAGCCGGTGGCCCAACCCTTGTGGAGGGAGCCGTCGAAGGTGGGATCGGTAATTAGGACTAAGTCGTAACAAGGTAGCCGTACCGGAAGGTGCGGCTGGATCACCTCCTTTCTAAGGAGCATCTGACGCCCTGTAGTGGGGTTGTTCAGGCGCCGGATCAGACCGAATGTGTCTGCCGGTTAGCTCATGGGTGGAACATTTGACTCGGTGCTCATATCTGATGGTTTGGATCTAGTACGCAGCTTGTCTGTGGGAACGGTCTGGTCCGGAGGGGTGGGTACATGCACGCTGTTGGGTCCTGAGGGGCCGGGCGCTGATCGCGTCAGTCGTATGGCTGGTGGTGGTTGGTGGCTGTTCCTCGAGGGCCTGCTTTGGTGCCGGTGTTCCGGTGGCTGGGGTGGGTACCGCCCGTACTTTGAGAACTACACAGTGGACGCGAGCATCTTCGACATGAGCCTTTTGGTTTGTGTCGTGAAGATGATCTTAAAGATCATTAGTCAATTTTTTGACGATTCAACTCATGTGATTTCAAGTCTTTAAGAGCAAACGGTGGATGCCTTGGCATCTGGAGCCGAAGAAGGACGTAGCAATCTGCGATAAGCCTCGGGGAACTGATAAGCGAGTTTTGATCCGAGGGTGTCCGAATGGGGAAACCCCGCCAGGGCGCGTGCGTACCTGGTGACTCCCGCCTGAATATATAGGGCGGGTAGAGGGAACGTGGGGAAGTGAAACATCTCAGTACCCACAGGAAGAGAAAGCAAAAGCGATTCCGTAAGTAGTGGCGAGCGAAACCGGAAGAGGCTAAACCTAGCGTGTGTGATAGCCGGCAGGCGTTGCATGTTGGGGGTTGTGGGACTTTTCTGATTGTTCTGCCGAATGATCGACGTGACAAGAGGGTATAGACGAACGGTTTTGAATGGCCGGTCATAGAGGGTGCGAACCCCGTAGTCGAAATGCCTGTTCTTGGCGTGAAGAGTATCCCAAGTAGCACGGGGCCCGAGAAATCCCGTGTGAATCTGTCAGGACCACCTGATAAGCCTAAATACTCCCAGGTGACCGATAGCGGACAAGTACCGTGAGGGAAAGGTGAAAAGTACCCCGGGAGGGGAGTGAAATAGTACCTGAAACCGTTTGCTTACAAACCGTTGGAGCCTCCTTAGTAGGGGTGACAGCGTGCCTTTTGAAGAATGAGCCTGCGAGTTAGCGATACGTGGCGAGGTTAACCCGAGTGGGGTAGCCGTAGCGAAAGCGAGTCTGAATAGGGCGATTCAGTCGCGTGTCCTAGACCCGAAGCGAAGTGATCTATCCATGGCCAGGTTGAAGCGACGGTAAGACGTCGTGGAGGACCGAACCCACTTAGGTTGAAAACTGAGGGGATGAGCTGTGGATAGGGGTGAAAGGCCAATCAAACTTCGTGATAGCTGGTTCTCTCCGAAATGCATTTAGGTGCAGCGTTGCGTGTTTCTTGCCGGAGGTAGAGCTACTGGATGGCCGATGGGCCCTACAAGGTTACTGACGTCAGCCAAACTCCGAATGCCGGTAAGTGAGAGCGCAGCAGTGAGACTGTGGGGGATAAGCTTCATAGTCGAGAGGGAAACAACCCAGACCACCAACTAAGGTCCCTAAGCGCGTGCTAAGTGGGAAAGGATGTGGAGTTGCTTTGACAACCAGGAGGTTGGCTTAGAAGCAGCCACCCTTGAAAGAGTGCGTAATAGCTCACTGGTCAAGTGATTCCGCGCCGACAATGTAACGGGGCTCAAGCACGCCACCGAAGTTGTGGCATTGACATTTTTGGTAGGCCTTCGTGGTCCAGCCGTGTTGATGGGTAGGAGAGCGTCGTGTGGCGAGTGAAGCGGCGGGGTGACCCAGCCGTGGACGCTACACGAGTGAGAATGCAGGCATGAGTAGCGAAAGACGTGTGAGAAACACGTCCTCCGAAAGACCAAGGGTTCCAGGGTCAAGCTAATCTTCCCTGGGTAAGTCGGGACCTAAGGCGAGGCCGACAGGCGTAGTCGATGGACAACGGGTTGATATTCCCGTACCGGCGAAGAACCGCCCAAGCTAATCCAGTGGTGCTAAGAGTCCTAGCTCGGAATGTTGTTGATCCCTTCGGGGTGAGACGCGTCCGTGTGAACGCTCGACCCCATGCTGGTGCGGCTAGCGTATTAACAGGTGTGACGCAGGAAGGTAGCCCAAGCCAGGCGATGGTAGTCCTGGTGCAAGTGCGTAGGCCGAGTGATAGGCAAATCCGTCACTCATTGAGGCTGAGACACGATGCGGATAAAAAGTGGGTGATCCTATGCTGCCGAGAAAAGCATCGACGCGAGGTTCTAGCTGCCCGTACCCCAAACCGACTCAGGTGGTCAGGTAGAGAATACCAAGGAGATCGAGAGAATCGTGGTTAAGGAACTCGGCAAAATGCCCCCGTAACTTCGGGAGAAGGGGGGCCATCCACTTATTAGGACTTGCTCCGAAAGGGTGTGGTGGCCGCAGAGACTAGTGGGTAGCGACTGTTTACTAAAAACACAGGTCCGTGCCAAGTCGCAAGACGATGTATACGGACTGACGCCTGCCCGGTGCTGGAAGGTTAAGAGGACCGGTTAGCCGCAAGGCGAAGCTGAGAATTTAAGCCCCAGTAAACGGCGGTGGTAACTATAACCATCCTAAGGTAGCGAAATTCCTTGTCGGGTAAGTTCCGACCTGCACGAATGGCGTAACGACTTCCCAACTGTCTCAACCGCGAACTCGGCGAAATTGCATTACGAGTAAAGATGCTCGTTACGCGCAGCAGGACGGAAAGACCCCGTGACCTTTACTACAGCTTGGTATTGGTGTTCGGTGTGGCTTGTGTAGGATAGGTGGGAGACGGTGAAGCATTCACGCCAGTGAGTGTGGAGTCATTGTTGAAATACCACTCTGGTCACTCTGGATATCTAACTTAGGACCGTGATCCGGTTCAGGGACAGTGCCTGGTGGGTAGTTTAACTGGGGCGGTTGCCTCCCAAAATGTAACGGAGGCGCCCAAAGGTTCCCTCAACCTGGTTGGCAATCAGGTGGCGAGTGTAAGTGCACAAGGGAGCTTGACTGTGAGACTGACAGGTCGAGCAGGGACGAAAGTCGGGACTAGTGATCCGGCAGTGGCTTGTGGAAGCGCTGTCGCTCAACGGATAAAAGGTACCTCGGGGATAACAGGCTGATCTTGCCCAAGAGTCCATATCGACGGCATGGTTTGGCACCTCGATGTCGGCTCGTCGCATCCTGGGGCTGGAGTAGGTCCCAAGGGTTGGGCTGTTCGCCCATTAAAGCGGTACGCGAGCTGGGTTTAGAACGTCGTGAGACAGTTCGGTCCCTATCCGCTGCGCGCGTAGGAAGTTTGAGAGGATCTGACCCTAGTACGAGAGGACCGGGTTGGACGAACCTCTGGTGTGTCAGTTGTTCCGCCAGGAGCACCGCTGATTAGCTACGTTCGGGATGGATAACCGCTGAAAGCATCTAAGCGGGAAGCCGGCCTCAAGATGAGACTTCCATACCATTTATGGTGAGAGGCTCCCAGCCAGACTACTGGGTTGATAGGCCGGATGTGGAAGCGTAGTAATACGTGAAGCTGACCGGTACTAATAAGCCGATGACTTGATAACACACCTGTTTTTGGTGCTTGCGTCCACTGAGTGGTTCTCGATGTACGGTCGGGAACTCAACAATGATCATGTCGTTGTTGGTTTTTGAAACATCAATAGTGTTTCGGCGGCCATAGCGAGAGGGAAACGCCCGGTTACATTCCGAACCCGGAAGCTAAGCCTCTCAGCGCCGATGGTACTGCAGGGGGGACCCTGTGGGAGAGTAGGACACCGCCGGACTTCTTTTAGTCGAAATGGCCACCCAAAGTTGGGTGGCCATTTCGCATTTACGGGCACAATCCCCCGGTGATCGACCCCGGTCGACCGCCCGGGGATTGGGTTTCAGCGCCGGTACCCACACCACCCAGAGAAGGTGGTGTGGGCACCGGCGCTTCGCCGTACCCCGGCGTATCGATGGGGGCGACCCCGGGTCTACGCTGACGGCACCGAGAAGGGACGCCGTCATGCTCTACACACACTTGGGGGTCGAGCCCCGGATCCACCCCGATGCCACCATCGCCCCCACGGCGGTGATCAGCGGCGACGTGAGGATAGGCGCCGGATGCCAAGTTCTCCACGGTGCGGTGATCACGTCCGAGGGGAGCCCCGTCGTCCTCGGCGACGACTCCATCGTGATGGAGAACGCTCTCGTGCGCGCGAGCTCGGCGCACGCCGTTCACGTCGGTGCCCACACCCTGATCGGCCCGATGGCGAGCATCGCGGGCGCCGACATCGGCGAAGAGGTCTTTCTCGCGACGGGCACGCGCATCTTCAACGGCGCGGTGGTGGGCGATCGTAGCGAAGTGCGGATCAATGCCGTCGTGCACGTGCGAACCCTGCTGCCCCCGGACACCGTCGTCCCGATCGCCTGGGTGGCCGTGGGGGATCCCCTGCAGATCCTGCCTCCCGACCGGCACGAGGAGATCTGGGCCGCACAGAAGGAACTCGACTTCCCGGGTTACGTCTTCGCCTTGGATCGGCAGACGCCCGATCTCATGGTGCAGCTCACGGAACGCTACGGTCGAAGCTTGTCGCGGCACCGGACGGACCGACGCGTCGACCACGAGACCGTCGACATCACGAAAGACGCGCCGCCCCTCTGAGAGAGGAGCGGCGCGCCGTATCGGTCCTGAACGTCAGCCGGTGTTCTGCAGACCGGCGGCCACTCCGCTCACCGACAGCAGCAGGAGGCGCTGGTGTTCGGCATCCGGAGTCGGGTTGTCGGAGTCCGCATCCCGCAGCGCGCGCAGAGCCCGGAGCTGCAGAAGCGAGAGCGCATCGACGTAGGGACTGCGCATCTTGACGGCGCGCTGGAGGATGGGCTTGTTGCCCAGCAGGTCGCCTCCGGTGATGCGCTCGACCCAGGATCGGGTGAGGAGCATCTCGTCCATCACGAGCTGCGCGAGGTCGTCGCGGTCGCCGAGGGCCAGGTAGCGGCGGGCAATGCGCTCGTCGGCCTTGGCGAGGCTCATGGCGACGTTGTCGATCATCGTGCGGAACAGCGGCCACTGCTCGTACGCGTCGCGCAGACGCTGCTCGTCGCCCACAGCGTCGAGGGCGGTGCCCAGACCGAACCAGCCGGCGAGGTTGATGCGCGCCTGCGTCCACGAGAACACCCACGGGATGGCGCGGAGGTCTTCGAGCGATTCGACCGACAGACCGCGTCGCGCGGGACGCGAACCGAGCGCCAGATGTCCGAGTTCTTCCATCGGGGTGACCGTGGCGAACCACGGTGCGAAGCCCGGAGCCTTGACGAGGGCGAAGAACCGCTCGCGCGAAGCGACGTCCATCGTGCTCGCCACGTCGGCGAACGCCTCGGCGGCGCCACGATTACGACGTTCGATCGAGGGGGAGGATGCCGTGAGAACGGCGGCCGCCACCTGATCGATGTGACGCATGGCGATGTCCGCGTCGCCGTACCGAGCGAAGATGACCTCGCCCTGCTCGGTGAGCTTGAACCGGCCGTCCACCGAGTGGGGCGGCTGCGCGAGGATCGCGGAGTTGGCGGGCCCACCGCCGCGGCCCAGGGCCCCGCCGCGACCGTGGAACAGCGTCAGTTCGATGCCCTCGGCCTGGGCCCACGTGGAGATCTCGGCCTGGGCCTCGTAGAGGGCGAGGTTCGCCGCGACCGGGCCGACGTCCTTCGACGAGTCGGAGTAGCCGAGCATGACCTCGAGGCGGCGACCCGTGGCATCCAGTCGGCTCACGAACGAGGGGTGCGACACGATCTCGGCCAGGATGCCGGGAGCCGCCTGCAGGTCGGCGAAGGTCTCGAACAGCGGGATGACATCGAGCACCGGAAGCGTCTCGCCCGGGCCCATCGCGTACGAGGCGAGCTCGTGCACGTTGGCGAGGTCTTCGGCCGACTGTGTGAAGGAGACGATGTAGCGTCCGGCGGCGCGCGGTCCGAAGCGCTCCTGCACGTACGCGATCGAGCGGAAGACCTCGAGGACCTCGTCAGTCTGCTCGCTCCGGGCTCCGCCGGCGCGCAGCTCGTCGAGGACCTTGCGGTGCACGGCGGAGTGCTGACGCACCTCGAGCTCGGTCAGGTGGAAGCCGTAGGTCTCGACCTGCCACACGAGACGCTGCAGGGCGCCGTAGGCCTGACGAGCGGCACCCGCCGCCACCAGCGAATCCTGCACGGTGCGCAGGTCGGCGAGCAGGTGCTCGGGGTCGCGGTACGCGAGGTCGGCGTTGCGGGTACGGGTCGCCGCGATCTTGCGGGCGAGCAGCAGCAGGATCCGCCGGTGCGGCTCGTCGGGGGAGCGCTCGGCGATCTCGGCCGCAGCGTCCTCATCGGCGGCGCGCAAGCGGTGCCACAGCGCGACGAGAGCGTCGCTGGGCGGGGTGCTCTCGGCATCCAGGGTCAAACCGCGCCCCACGCGCTGGGTCGTGCGCTCGAGCCCGAGGAGCACGTGCTCGCTCGCGATCGCGGCGGCCTTGCGGGTGACGGATGCCGTGACGAAGGGGTTTCCGTCACGGTCGCCGCCGACCCACGAGCCGACGCGCACGAACGGCTTGACGATCGGCGCGCGGGATCCGGCGTTCTCGCCCTGCAGGATGTCGTCGATGCGGCGGTAGACGCGCGGGACCGCGGTGTAGAGCGTCTCATCGAACACGGACATGACGGAGCGGACCTCGTCGACGGGCGACGGCTTCTCACGCCGTAGAGGGGCGGTGCGCCAGAGCGTGTCGATCTCTTCGAGCATGCGACGCTCGGCACGACGGCTCTCGGTGCCACCCGCGGAGGCGTCGTCGTGCTCCGACAGCAGCTCGGAAAGACGTCGGATGCTGGTCGATATCGCGCGGCGGCGGGCCTCGGTGGGGTGCGCGGTGAAGACCGGGTGGAAGCGGAGCGCCTGGAGGCGTGCGAGCGCCGTCTCTTCGCCGACCTCGCTCGAGAGCCGCTCGAAAGCGCTCGCGATCGTGTCGGGGGTGCCGCTGCGCGAGGGATGATCGCCACGCTCGCGCAGCACGCGGACGCGCTGGTGCTCCTCGACGAGGTTCACGAGATGGAAGTAGGCCGTGAAGGCCCGGGCCACCTCGTCCGCCCGCTCGATCGAGAAGCCGTCGGCGATCGCGGCCGCCCGTTCGAACGCCTCGGGCGTCTCGTCGGTGTAGGCCTGGATCGTCGCCGATCGCAGTCGCTCGACGTCGTCGTACAGTCCGGGGGAGCCGCTCTCCTGAAGGACGCGGCCCAGGAGCGATCCCAGCAGGCGCACATCGGCACGCATCTGTTCGGGGAGCTCCTGGCCGGCTTCGAAGCGGCCCACGAGGTCGATGGCCTCGGTCGGGGTCAGTTCACGCACACGCCCCAGATTATCGGCGTCGAGGGCGCACCGATTCACGTGTAACGGCATGCGACCGTCCGACGGGTCGAACACCGGACAATCTTCGGCCGCGCCCGGGTGTCACCGCAGTGATTCGGGGCGCGGGGGCTCGGCATCCCGAAATCTCCGTCTTACGGCACGGGCGGGCGCCGCGCGCCTCGGCGCGGGGGATACTCGTGGCGAGCGGACCGCCGGGCCCGCCGAAGGAGGAACCGTGAGCGACGACGCCCTGCGGGAGGCCGCCGACACTATGCGAACCGTGCGCGCGCGCTGCGCCTGGACGCGGACCATTGACCACCGCGACCTCGTGCCGTACCTCGTCGAAGAGAGTGCCGAGGTGATCGACGCCGTCGAGTCCGGCACGCGCAGCGACCTGCGCGAGGAGCTCGGCGACCTGCTCTGGCAGGTCCTGTTCCATGCCGAGATCGCCGCGGGCGATGCCGACGATCCCTTCGACATCGACGACGTGGCCCGGGGACTCACCGAGAAGATGGTGCGGCGGCATCCGCACGTGTTCGCGGATGCCGTGGCCACCACACCCGAAGAGGTGCTGGTGCACTGGAACGCGGCCAAGGCCGCCGAGAAGAGCACGCGCACCAGCGTGCTCGACGGGGTCAGCGACCACATGCCTGCTCTCGCGCTCGCGCAGAAGGTGATGGGGAAGGCCGCGCAGGTCGGTGTCTGCGCGCCGACGCATCACCTGGCCGACCCCGCGACCGAAGCGGAGCTCGGCGACGCGCTGCTGACCCTCGTGCATCTGGCGCGCTCGCGCGGCTGGGACGCCGAGCGCGCCCTGCGCGAACGCGTGCGCGACCTGCGGACCGAGGTGCGTGAGGCGGAGGCGGAGGCGGGCCCGCGATGACGGGCTCCGCGCGAGCGTACACGGTCCGGTGCGGCCGGAGCGGGTGATCTCGACCGCCGGCGGGCGACGCGCCGGACGACGGACCGCCCGCGCCGCTCTGGAAGAATGGGGCCGTGGCATCCGTGAACCCGCCGCGCGGCATGCGCGACTTCCTCCCCGCTGACAAGGCCCGTCGCGAGCGCGTGCTCGCCGTCATCCGCGAGCGTTACCGCGCCCACGGCTTCGACGAGATCGAGACCCCCGTCATGGAGGACTACGACCGCCTGCACGCCGGGATCGGCGGCGACAACGAGAAGCTGTCGTTCAGCATCCTCAAGCGGGGGATGGATGCCGAGGGCATCCGCAGCGCCGCCGACGACCCTGCCGCGCTGGCCGACCTGGGCCTGCGCTACGACCTCACCGTGCCCCTCGCCCGGTTCTACGCCACGCACCGCGCACAGCTTCCGACGGTGTTCCGCTCGATCCAGATCGCCCCGGTCTGGCGCGCCGAGCGCCCGCAGAAGGGGCGTTACCGCCAGTTCATGCAGTGCGACATCGACATCATCGGCGACGCCTCGGCGCGTGCCGAGGCCGAACTGATGACCGCGAGCCTCGACGTCCTCGACGCGCTGGGTCTCGAGGGCGGGTCGATCCGCGTCAACGACCGGCGCGCCCTCGACGCGATGCTCGACGTCTTCGGCTTCGCGCCCGATGAGCGCCCGGGTGTGCTCATCACGATCGACAAGCTCGACAAGGTCGGCCCCTCGGGGGTGGTGGAAGAGCTCCGCGGACGCGGGGTGAACGCCTCGGCCGTCGACGCCTTCGCCGCCTACCTGGAGCGGCCCGCGGCCGAGCCGTCGTTCGACGAGCCCGGCATCCGCGCGGCGCTGCCCGACGGCATCCCGGACGAGGTCGTCGCGCACCTCGTCGATCTCGGCGACACGGTGGCCGCCGCGCGCGGGGGAGCCGTTCCCCTGGTCTTCGACCCGTTCCTCGTGCGGGGCATGGGCTACTACACGGGCACGATCTTCGAGCTCGCCCACCCGAGCGTCGACTACTCGCTCGGCGGCGGCGGCCGGTACGACGGCATGATCGGGCGCTTCCTCGGCCAGCAGGTTCCGGCCGTGGGCTTCTCGATCGGGTTCGAGCGCATCGTCGACCTGCTGCCGGCCACCGACGCCGACGGCGAGCGCGCGATCGTCCTCGTCCACGATCGCGACGTGCCGTTCGCGCGACTGCTCGCACTGAAGACGGCGCTCATCGCCGACGGCGCGCGCGTGCGCGTGGAGCAACGCGCGAAGAACATGAAAGCGCTGCTCGAGCGTTCCGCGGCGGACGGCTACGCCTCGTTCGCGAGCGTGAACGCCGACACGACCCCCGAGACCCTCGAGGTCAAACCGCTCGCCTGACGCCGACGGGAGGGGATGCCGGCCACCGCTGCCGTGCCCCGACCCACGGCGCGCGGGTCGGGGTCACGCCACCGCGCTGATGAGGGCTTCGGCAGGGTTCTCCGCGGCGAGGCGTTCCAGGCGAACCGCGGTCTCGGCATCGCGCGGAGAGAACCACACCACGCGCGAGCCCAGACCGTCGTCGATCCAGAGACTGGACATCTCGAGATGGAGTTCGCCCACGCGGGCGTGGACGAGGTGCTTGTTCGCGTTGCGTTCTCCTCCGACGTCGCCGAGCCGCCACAGTTCGGCGAAGCGCGGGGACTCCTCCTCGAGTTCGGCGACGAAACGCTGCCAGGAGGGTTCCTCGTGGTGGCGGCCGTACGCGGCGCGCAGGCGCGCGGCGATCCTCCGCTGGGCGTGGTCGAGGTCGACGTGCGAACGCTGCCACTCGGAATCGGTGAACAGCAGAACGGCGCAATTGCGTCGCTCGGCGGGCATCTCGTCGAGGTCGTCGAAGAGATACCGGTACGCGCGGTTGTAGGCGCGGATGTCGAAACGCGCGGTCTGGACCGCGGCCGGGTAGGGGAGGAGCTTCTCGAGCAGGTCGAGATGGGTGGCTCCGACGCACAGCCGCGCCTCGCGGTCGGGCACCGGCAGGTCGGCGAGGGCGAACAGGTGGTCTCGTTCGTCATCGCTCAGCCGGAGTGCTCGCGCGATCGCGGCGACGACCTGGGCGGAGGCCGCGATCGGACGCCCCTGCTCGAGCCAGGTGTACCAGGTCAGCCCCACCCCGGCGAGCTGTGCGACCTCTTCGCGGCGCAGGCCAGCGACGCGGCGTCGTATCCCCTCGGGAAGCCCCACGTCGGAGGGGCGGAGGCGCGCTCGTCTACTGCGGAGGAACCCCGCGAATTCGGCGCGCACATCGTCGGATCGAGTCATGGCATCCCTCCCTCTCCGGCGATCATAGGACGCGCTTCCATCATCGCGACGTCGGAGGGGAGTGGTGCCACTACCAGGATGAGCGCACTCCTGGTACCAGGATGCGACGGCCCGCATGCTGGCACCATGACGACTTCCGCACACCCCGGCACCGGGACCGCTCCGGTGCCCATCCGCCCCGGCGCTTCCGCCGAGGTGCCCACGTGGCGCTACCTCGGATTCCTCCTGGGGCCCGGGGTGGGGACCTTCGCCTTCAACGCGGTGACCGTGATCCTGCCGACTCTCCGTGAGCGGTTCGGGGCGGGGGACGTCGCCCTCGAGCTCGTGATCGCGGGGTACGGCATCCCGTTCGCCGTGCTTCTCATCCTGGGCGGCCGACTGGGCGATCGCTTCGGGCGGCACCGTCTCTACGTCGTCGGGATGGGGCTCTTCCTCATCTCGGCGATCGCCTGCGCCCTCGCACCGTCGATCGAGACGCTCATCGCCGCCCGGATCGTGCAGGGAGTCGGAGCGGCGCTCTGCACACCCCAGGTGCTCGCGACGATCCAGGCGACATCGCAGGGCGCGGCGCGCACCCGCGCGATCGCCGCGTTCGGGGCGAGCGGCGGTATCGGCGCCGCCGTCGGCCAGGTCGCGGGAGGGGCACTGGCCGCCTTGTCTTTCGGGCCGGTCGAGGGATGGCGCGCGGTCTTCGTGGTCGTCGCGCTCATCGCCGTCGCCGCGATCTCGCTCGCCCCTCTGGCACCTCGCTCCCGCGCGCACGAGGTCGTCGCGATCGACCTGGTGGGCACGGCGGCCCTCGGCCTCGGCATCCTGGCTGTCTCGGTGGCGCTGACCTTCGGTCCGGTCTGGAACTGGTCGTGGCCCGTGCCGGTCGCGCTGGTCGTCGCGGCGGTGTCTCTGGGGGCGATGTGGATGCACCAGAACGCGATCGAACGCTCGGGCCGGGTTCCCCTGCTGCCGCCCAGCGTGCTGCGACTGCGGCCCCTGCAGCTGGGCCTGGCCGCCGCGGCGCTCTTCTTCGCCGGGTACTCGGCCCTGCTCTACGTCTTCCCGCGCGCGGTCGAGGCGGGAGGGCTGTCGTCACTCGAGGCCGGGATGGCTCTCTTGCCGTTCGCCGTCGTGTTCGCCGCGATGTCGCTGGCCGTCGCTCGCATCCAGGCCAAGATCGGGGACTCGACCCTCGTGCTCGGCGTCTCGATGCAGATCGTCGCGCTCGTCGCAATGGCGGTGACGCTCGTCTTCGGGTGGGGGCACGACATCGGCCTGTGGCTGCAGCCCGCTCTCGTCGTGCTCGGGGCGGGGCAGGCGCTCATCTTCTCGCCGCTCACCCAGCTCGTGGTGCGCGAGGTGCCCGTCGAGGCTGCCGGCCTGTCGGGCGGGATGTTCAGCACCGCGCAGCAGCTCGCCCTCTCGTTCGGTGTGATCGTCATCGGAGGAATCGTGACGCTCACCGGCGTCGCCGGCCGCACTGAGCTGCTCGCGGGGCTCGCCCTCGACATCGTGCTGGCGGTGGCCGTGCTCGCTCTCGCCGTGGCCCTGCGCGCGCGGAGCCGGTCGGCGGCGCGGTGAGTCGCGGCATTCCGTCTCGATGGTGTTCACGGGATGCCGGGAGCCCGACGTCTCCCCATCGTCACGGCGCGTCCACCGCTCGTTCACCGCGGGCGGGTGTCATCGGAGGATGCGAACGCGTCGACCGGTGACCCTGACCGCGGCGTCGGTCGTCGCGCTCGCCGGCGCCGGGGCCGTGGGGCTGCGGACCCTCATCTCCCGTCAGGCGGCGATCGCCCGGCGCCGCATCGGCAAGCCCCTCGGCGAGCAGGCGCTCGACGCCGACCGCGTCTGGCGCCGCAAGAAGCACCCGGGCGAGCCGGTCGAGCTGCTCGTGCTCGGCGACTCGATCGCCGCGGGTCTCGGCGCGGGACACCGTCGAGACACGCTCGGCGCGCGGCTGGCGAAGGGCATCGCCCGTGAGGCCGGGCGCCCGGTGCGGTTGCGGACCGCCGCGGTGGTGGGTTCGGAGACCTCGGCCCTGGCCGGTCAGGTCGCCACGCTCCCGGAGGGGTACCGGCCGGATGCCGCGGTCATCGTCGTGGGCGGGAACGACGTGACGCACCGCATACCGGCGTCGCGCTCGGCGGAGCAGCTGGAGCAGGTCGTGCGCGAGTTGCGCGGGCGCGGGATACCTGTCGTCGTCGGCACGTGTCCCGACCTCGGGACCCTCCGGGCGATTCCGCAGCCGCTGCGCGCTCTCGCGGCCCGCTCGTCGCGGCAGCTGGCGTCGGCGCAGGCCGCGGCGGTCCACCGTGCCGGAGGGCGGGTCGTGGCCCTCGCGCGGGCGGTCGGCCCGGTGTTCGCCGAGCGACCCGACGAGATGTTCAGCGTGGACCGGTTCCACCCCAGCGCACTCGGGTACCGGCGCACGGCGGATGCGCTGCTCCCGGCGCTGCTCGCGGCTCTCGAACCGGTGCGTCGGCCCGGCGCGCGCGCCGGTGATGTGCCGGACCGCGTGAGCGAGCAGAACTCCTGAATCGCTGATCGGGCGAGCACTTCCCGCGCCGGATTCCTGCGGCTCAGGCGCCACGCGCGCCGAAACCTCAGGAGTTCGGTCCGCCCCCGATCCCCGGCGGACGCATAGCTCGCGGTTCTACCGTTCTTCCACGCCTCCCCTCGATGTCTTCCTCAGCACCTGGCGCGCCGATCCGATCACGCTCGGCGTGCTCTTCGTGGCATCCGCGGTCTACCTCTCGGGCGTTCGACGCGTCCGCCGACGCGGAGAGACCTGGCCCGTACTGCGCACGATCGGCTTCTTCGCGCTCGGGCTGCTGCCCTACGCGGTGATCGAGCTCGGCTTCCTCGGGGTGTACTCATCAGAGCTGCGGTGGGCGTTCTCGACGCGCGTCGCCCTGCTCATCTTCGCGGTCCCCGCCGGTATCGCGGCCGGGCGCCCGCTCGACCTCGTCCCCTCGGGCATCCGCGAACGCTTCCTCGCGTCGAGGATCACGCGCGTCTTCGGCAACGCGATGGTCGCCACCGTCGTCATCGCCGCGGTCTTCTGCCTCTTCCTCACCCCGATCGCCGGCATCCTGCGCGTGAATCCGGTGGTCGAAGCCTCGCTCGGGATCGTCGTGCCCCTCGTCGGGCTCGCGATGGTGCTCCCGATGATGGCGCTCGGCGCGATCCACACCGGCACCTTCATCGCGATCGAGTTCCTGCTCGCGTTCGTCGAGCTGCTGATCGACTCGGTGCCCGGTCTGCTGATGCGTCTGAACGACAACGTGCTGGATCTGATCCCGGATGCCACGCAGGCGGTGTCGTGGTGGCCCTCACTGCTGCACGACCAGCACCTCGCCGGCGACATGATCTGGTTCATCGCCGAGTTCGCCGACGTGCCGATCCTCGTGATCCTCATGGTCCGGTGGATGCGCAGCGACCGGGTCGAGGCCAAGGGCTTCGACGACCTCTCGGACGAGGAGTACGACGAGATGACGCGCGCCCACCTGCGCGGAGAGCGTTGACCCGCCGCTCGCACGCCGACAGGCTGGGGGAGTGCGCACCCACGAAGACGTCGACGCGTTCCTGACCGAGACCCTCATCGGGGCCGACCCTGCGGGAGAGGCCGCGCTCGCCGCCCAACACCACGCCGGGCTCCCCGCGATCGAGGTGGCTCCGGTCAACGCGAAATTCCTGCACCTGCTCACGCGGATCGCCGGCGCGCGGCGAGTGCTCGAGGTCGGCACTCTCGGTGGGTACTCGACGATCTGGTTCGCCCGGGCCGTCGGCGAGACGGGACGGGTCGTCACCATCGAGGCGGAGCCGGCGAACGCCGAGATCGCCCGCGCCAACCTCGCGCGTGCGGGAGTCGCGGATCGCGTCGAGGTGCGCGTCGGCCGCGGAGCGGACGTGCTGCCGACCCTCGTCGACGAGGAGCCGTTCGACCTCGTCTTCATCGACGCCGACAAGGAATCGAACGAGACCTACCTCGACTGGGCCGCGCGCCTCGGCCGACCCGGCACGGTCGTGGTGGTCGACAACGTCGTGCGCGGGGGAGAGGTCGCCGACGCCGACACGCCCGACGGCAAGGTGCAGGGCGCTCGCCGCGGCATCCTGATGCTCGGCGCCGACACCCGTTTCGACGCCACCGCCCTGCAGACCCTCGACCGGAAGGGGTGGGACGGGGTGGCGGTGGCGATCGTGGTGGATCCGACCGCGTCTTGACTCGGCCGCACGCCCGACGGACGGGGTCACTAGACTCGACCACGGACCGACGACGCTCCGCCCCCTCTCCACCCAAGAACCAACGAGGAGTCCTTCGTGGCACTTATCGAGGCTGTCAACGCGCGCGAGATCCTGGATTCGCGCGGTAACCCGACCGTCGAGGTGGAGGTGCTCCTCGACGACGGAATCGTCCAGCGGGCTGCCGTCCCTTCCGGCGCGTCCACCGGCGCGTTCGAGGCCTACGAGCTGCGCGACGGCGACAAGAGCCGCTACAGCGGCAAGGGCGTGCTGAAGGCCGTCGCCGCGGTCGTCGACGAGCTCGGCCCCGCCATCGAGGGCGTCGAGGCCAGCGAGCAGCGCATCATCGACGAGATCCTCATCGAGACCGACGGCACCGAGAACAAGTCGCGCACCGGCGCCAACGCCATCCTCGGCGTCTCGCTCGCCGTGGCCAAGGCCGCCGCGGACAGCGCCGACCTTCCCCTCTTCCGCTACCTCGGCGGACCCAACGCGCACCTGCTGCCCGTTCCGCTGTTCAACGTCATCAACGGTGGCGAGCACGCCGACAACGGCATCGACTTCCAGGAGTTCTTCCTGGCCCCCATCGGCGCCGAGACTTACGGCGAGTCGCTGCGCTGGGGCACCGAGGTCTACCACATCCTCAAGGGCGAGCTGAAGTCGGCCGGCTACAACACCGGCCTGGGCGACGAGGGCGGCTTCGCCCCCGACCTGCCCAGCAACCGCGAGGGCCTCGACTTCCTCATCCGCGCGATCGAGAAGGCCGGGTTCACGCCCGGCACGGACATCGCCGTCGGCCTCGACGTCGCCGCCACCGAGTTCTACAAGGACGGCGTCTACACGGTCGAGGGCAAGGAGTGGAGCGTCGACACGCTCGTCGACTACTTCGCCGACCTCGTCGCGAACTTCCCGATCGTCACGATCGAGGACGCCCTCGCCGAGGACGACTGGGACGGCTGGAAGAAGCTGACGGATTCCATCGGCTCCAAGGTCCAGCTCGTCGGTGACGACCTGTTCGTCACCAACCCGAAGCGCCTGCAGCAGGGCATCGACCTCGGCGTCGCCAACTCGCTGCTGGTCAAGGTCAACCAGATCGGCACGCTGTCCGAGACGCTCGACGCGATCTCGCTGGCCACCCGCTCGGGCTACACCTCGATGCTGTCGCACCGCTCAGGCGAGACCGAGGACACCACCATCGCCGACCTCGCCGTCGCGGTCAACGCCGGCCAGATCAAGACCGGCGCCCCGGCACGTAGCGAGCGCGTCGCGAAGTACAACCAGCTGCTCCGCATCGAAGAAGACCTCGGCACCGCCGCGGTCTTTGCGGGCCGATCGGCGTTCCCCCGTTTCAAGGGCTGATCGACCGACCATCGAGGAGGGGGAGCCGCACGGTTCCCCCTCCTTCGTCGTTTTCGCTGGACGGATGCCGAGCACCCGGCGCGTCCCCAGGGGCCCCCGGGCCGGCGACGTAGACTCACTCGCGGCCCGAATCCCGGGCGGGATGACGACGGAAGGGATGCCGTGGAGCGACCGACACTGCCGCCCCGCCGTCCCGCGGCATCCGAGGCTCCGACGTCGCGTTCCAAGGCGTCGAAGAGCTCGGCGAAGGCGCCCGCGCGTCCCGTGCGACAGCCCGTGCGCCCCTCGGCCGAGGAACGCCGCGTCGACGTGCGCGAGTGGCTCGGGCGGGTGCGCATCTCGGGCTTCGTCGTGATCATGCTGGGCCTGGTCGTGCTCGGGACCTTCGTGCTCGTCCCGACGGTAGGGACGTACATGGATCAGCGTCAGCAGATCCAAGCGTTGCGGAGCGCTGTGCAGCTGAGCCAGTCCGAGGTCGCCGACCTGCAGACCCAGCGCGATCGATGGTCGGACCCCGCGTACATCCGGACGCAGGCGCGCGAGCGGCTCGGGTACACCTTCCCCGGCGAGGTCGTCTACCTCATCGACAACGACCTCCCCGCCTCGGCGACACCGCAGGAGCAGGACGACGTCAGCGGAGACGTGGGGCAGACCCGTACCGACTGGATGGCGCAGCTCGTCCGCTCGGTCACCTCGTCGGGCGCCGCGCAGGTCGCCGTCCCCGACATCACGATCGGCGTCCCGGACCCGACTCCCGCGCCCGACGCCCCGGCCGGCTGAGCGGCCCGACGGAGTGTCGGAGACCCCGGGTACCCTGGAGTCGATGACTACCGCAACGCTTCCCCCCGCCTCCGACGCCGACCTGGCCGTTCTGCAGTCGCAGCTCGGCCGTGTACCGCGCGGCGTCGTGGGGATCGCCGCGCGCTGCGTGTGCGGCAATCCGACCGTGGTGGCGACCTCGCCGCGTCTCGACGACGGCAGCCCGTTCCCCACGTTCTACTACCTCACCCACCCCGCCGCGACGGCGGCGATGTCGGTGCTCGAGGCGGGGCACGTCATGAAGGAGTTCTCCGATGAGCTCGCCGAAGACGAAGAGCTGCAGCAGCAGTACCGCGCGGCCCACGAGGCGTACCTCCGCGACCGCGCAGCGTACGGCGAGCCCGAAGAGATCGCTGGCATCTCGGCCGGAGGCATGCCCACGCGCGTGAAGTGTTTGCACGCCCTGGCGGGGCACGCGCTCGCGGCCGGCCCCGGCGTCAATCCGATCGGCGACCGCGCCCTCGCGCGCGGCACCTGGTCGCCCGAGCGGTGCCAGTGCGAAAGCCCCGGGACCGGCGGATGAAGCGCGTCGTCGCCGTCGTGGCATCCGTTCTTCTCGTGACGGTGCTGAGCGGCGCGACGACCATGCCCGCGGCGGCCGTGTCGGTCCCGGCGTCGGTCAGTCCGCAGGCGTCCGCCAATCCTGTGCCCGAGGATCCGACCGACTCGGTCCGCGCGGGCGAGTACTGGCTCGACCAGTACGGCGTCCGAGAGGCATGGAAGACGACGCGCGGCGCGGGGCAGAAGATCGCCGTCATCGACACCGGGATCGGGCGCGGTCCCGCCGAGTTCAACGGAGCCGTCGCGGGTGGCACCGACGTCTCGGGCGTGGGGGCCGCCGACGGACGCACCCCCGTCGGTGCCGTCGACGCGAACCACGGCAGCTGGGTGGCCTCTCTCGCCGCGGCACGCGGCACCGGTAACGGTCGCGGCATGATCGGCGTGGCGCCCGAAGCCGAGCTGCTGTCCATCTCGGTCGGCTTCGGGGCTGCGAGCACCAAGCCCTTCACCGACCAGATCGCGGACGCCATCCGCTGGGCGGTCGACAACGGTGCGACGGTCATCAACATGTCGTTGACGACCAACACCCTCGACTGGGACACCAGCTGGGACACCGCTTTCGAGTACGCCTTCGACCACGACGTCGTGATCGTGGTCGCCGCGGGCAACAGGGGGAGCGGCACCGACCGCGTGGGCGCCCCCGCCACCATTCCGGGGGTGCTCGCCGTGGGAGGCGTCGACCCGACCGGCGCGGCGAGCAACGACGCGTCGACGCAGGGCATCACCATCGGGCTCTCCGCCCCGAGCGAGCGGCTCATCGGCGTCTCGGCCGACGGCACCCTGGTGCAGTGGAACGGAACGAGTGGCGCCGCCCCGATCGTCGCCGGCATCGCCGCTCTCGTCCGCGCCGCGCATCCGGGAATGGATGCCGACAACGTCCTCAACCGCCTGATCCAGACGGCGAAGCCGGCCGCGGGCGCTTCCGCGCGACCCGACAAGCTCTACGGGTACGGTCTGGTGGATGCCGCGGCCGCCGTGTCGGCGCGGGTCGAGACCGTGTCGGAGAACCCGCTGGGCAGCCTCGAGGAATGGATCCGGCTGTACCGCCGGGCGGACGCGCAGCCGTCGCCCGAGCCGACCTCGACCCCGGTCGTCATCCCCCCGCTGCCGCCGATCGAAGCCGCGCCGGCGGCGAGCTCGCCCCTGCTGCCGTCTCGCGATAGCGTTCTGTACGGATCGCTGCCGCTCGGTGCCGCCACACTGGCCGCTATAATGATTGCGCTCGGTGTCACTGCTGCTGCCCGGCGAATCCGACAGGCGCGCGTCTCCCGCGAGCCGAGCCGCACCACAAACGAGGAGTCCCTCACATCGTGACCACTACCGTGCCCAGAATCCTCATCGTCGGTGGGGGCTATGCAGGTTTCTACACCGCCTGGAAGCTCGAGAAGCTCCTCGGCCGTAACGAAGCCGACGTCACGCTCGTCGACCCGCTGCCGTACATGACGTATCAGCCCTTCCTCCCCGAGGTCGCTGCGGGCGAGATCGAGCCGCGCCACGTCGTGGTGGGCCTTCGTCGCCACCTCAAGCGCACGACGGTCATCGCGGGCAAGATCACGGGCATCTCGCACGCGACCAAGACCGCGACGATCACGCCGATCGCCGGTGACGAGACCTTCGAGCAGAGCTACGACCACATCGTCGTGACCGCCGGTGCCGTCTCGCGCACCTTCCCGATCCCCGGCATCGCCGACAACGCGATCGGACTCAAGACGATCGAAGAAGCCGTCGCCATCCGCGACCGCCTCACGTCGAACTTCGACAAGGCGTCGGTGCTGCCGGCCGGCCCCGAGCGCGACCGTCTGCTGACCGTCGTGGTCGTCGGCGGCGGATTCGCCGGTATCGAGGTCTTCGCCGAGCTCCGCGCCTACGCGTCGTCGCTACTGAAGCAGTACCCGACCCTGTCGTTCGACGACACGCACTTCCACCTCATCGAGGCCATGGGGCGCATCATGCCCGAGGTCTCGCAGAAGACGAGCGAGTGGGTTCTCGCCGACCTCGCGAAGAAGGGTGCCTTCGTGCACCTCGACACGCAGGTCAAGGGTGCCGTCGACGGCATCGTCGAGCTCTCCACCGGTGAGAACCTCCCGACCGACCTGATCATCTGGACGGCCGGAGTCATGGCCAACCCCACGGTCGTCCGTGGCAGCGACCTCCCTGTCGAAGAGCGCGGTCGCATCCGCACCCGCCCCGACCTGCGTGTCGGAACCGACGACGAAATCGTCGAGGGTGCCTGGGCGGCCGGCGACGTTTCAGCGGTTCCCGACCTCTCGGGTGGCGGTGTCGGCGGTTTCTGCGTCCCCAACGCGCAGCACGCGGTGCGCCAGGGCAAGCTCATGGCCAAGAACCTCGTGGCCGTCCTTCGCGGCGAAGAGCCCAAGGAGTACAACCACAAGAACCTCGGTGCCGTCGCCGGCCTGGGCCTGTACAACGGTGCGTTCCAGTCGGGGAACATCGCTCTGACCGGTCTCATCGCGTGGTTCGCCCACCGTGGGTACCACGGCCTGGCCATGCCCACGTGGGAGCGCAAGTTCCGCGTGGTCGGCGACTGGATGCAGAACTTCTTCCACGGCCGCGAGGTCGTCAACCTCGAGGCCGTCCAGAAGCCGCGCGCCGCGTTCGAGGAGTTCGCAGCGCGTCCGCGTCCGGCAGCTCCCGCCGCCGAGGCCCCCGCGGCTCCGGCCGAGAAGAAGGTCGAGCCCGTCGCGGCCAAGTAAGCCCTCGTTCGAGACCCTCGCGCCCCTGGGTGCGGGGGTCTCGTCGTTTCCGGATGCCGCGGGGCCACTTTCGCCGCCCCGTCACGGGTGAGGCATTCCGCGCCGGGTTGCGGCGTCCGGGGTCCGCGTGTCGGGGTGGCTGTGCCGGGCGCGCGTGATCGGGGCGGTGCGGCGTCTCGTCGTGGCCCCGGGGCCACCTACGACGCCCCGGGGCCACTTTCTCCGCCCCATAACGGGTGCGGCACCCCGCGCGACCGGCGCGCGGCCGCCCCGCGATACGGTGGAGGCTCGGGCCCCCGTAGCCCAATGGCAGAGGCAGGCGACTTAAAATCGCTTCAGTGTGGGTTCGAGTCCCACCGGGGGTACCAGTGCTCCGTCTCGTGGACATCCCCTGGGAGTCCCCGGCCACTGCCCGTAACGCTGTGCGGCCCGCGGTTACACTGAAGGGCAATCTCTCGAACGGAGTGTGGGGACTTATGTGGGAGTGGCTCGTACCGGTCATCGTGATCGTCGGCATCCTGATCATCGCCGGCATCTACCTGTGGGCCACCTATAACGCCCTCGTCGCGCTGAACGTGCGTGTCGACGAGGCGTGGAGTGACATCACGGTCCAGCTCAAGCGACGCGCCGACCTGCTGCCCAACCTCATCGAGACGGTGAAGGGGTACGCGGCTCACGAGAAGGCCGTGTTCGAGAACGTCACGCGCGCCCGCGCCGAGACGCTCTCGGCGCAGAGCCCTGCCGAGGCCGGTGTCGCCGAGGGCCACATGCAGCAGGCGCTGAAGTCGCTGTTCGCGGTCGCCGAGGCGTACCCGCAGCTCCAGGCCAGCCAGAACTTCCTGCAGCTTCAGCACTCGATCGTCGACACCGAAGACAAGATCCAGGCGTCGCGCCGGTTCTACAACGGCGGAGTGCGCGAGCTGAACACCAAGATCAAGGTGTTCCCCAACAACCTCTTCGCCCGTCAGCTCGGCTTCCACGAGCGGGAGTTCTTCGAGGTCATCGACGGCGCCGCGATCGCCGAACCGCCCCGCGTGCAGTTTTGACGAATCGCGCCCCCTCCGCTTCGGCAGAAGGGGCGCGTTTCAGTTCGCGCGACCATCGGGGTGGTCATGCCGCTCGGCGCGCAGGGCCCCGGCCAGGTCATCGGTGGCATCACCCCACCGCGACACGGTGACGCGGTCCAGGCCCTGCCAGCGCGCTGCCGTGAGCAGCTCGGCGGCGACACGGTCGGCGGCATCCGGCGCAGAACCCTGCTCCCACCACGCGGACTGGACGCGCAGGGCGCCCGACGCGCGATCGGCCTTGAGGTCCACCCGGCCGACCACGTCGTCTCCGACGAGGACGGGCAGCGAGTAGTACCCGAACCGGCGCTGGGGGGCCGGTGTGTAGATCTCGATGCGGTAGTCGAAGTCGAACAGGCGCTCGGCGCGATCGCGGAACCACACGACCGGGTCGAACGGGGTGAGGATCGCCGCGGCATCCACTCTGCGGGGGCGCGCGGCGTCGCGGTGCAGCCACGCTTTGGCGGGGCGGCCGGCGATCGCCCAGCCCTCGACCTCGACGGGGATCAGCTCTCCGTCCTCGACGAGATCGTGGATCGCCGCCATCACCGCGGGACGATCGCGGACGCGCCAGTAATCGGCCAGGTCGGCGGCCGTCGCGACGCCGTAGGCCACAGCGGCGCGGCGCACCAGCTCGGCGATCGCCTCGGGACGGGGGACGGCGGTCTGCAGGGCCTCGGAGGGCAGGACGTCGGATGCCAGGGCGTAGCGCCGCTCGAAGCCGCGCCGCCCCGCGATGGCCACCTCTCCGAACAGCCACAGGCGTTCCAGGCCGTTCTTGACGTCGTCCCAGCCCCACCACGACCCCCGCGACCCGCTGCGCGCATCGTGGTCGATCTCGGCCGGGCGCAGGGGGCCGCGGTCGGCGAGCTCGTCGCGGAGCCACTGCAGGAGGGGCTGGTTGGCCTCGGCCCAGGCATCGTGCCCGTACTTCGCCCGCAGATCGTCGCGGCGGAACTGCAGGAGCGGCCAGTCGTCGACCGACACCAGCGAGGCGACGTGCGCCCACGACTCCACCCACGACGGACGCCGAGCGAAGGCCAGCTTGTCGAGCAGGGCCGTGTCGTAGGCGCCGAGGCGCGCGAACAGCGGCATGTAGTGCGAGCGCGAGAAGACGTTGACGGAGTCGATCTGGAGGATGCGCATGCGGTGCAGAGCGCTGGTGATCTGCCGGGTGCCGACGGTGCCGGGCCGGGGGCGGGCGAAGCCCTGGGCGGCCAAGGCGATGCGGCGGGCGTCGGCGCGACGGAGCGTCGTGGTCATGTCTGTCACCGTATCGGCCACCTCCGACATGCTCGGCGGTGCATGTCGGAGGGCGGCGGTAGGCTGACGGGATGAGCGGCACTGATCCCGAACCTCGCGGATCGTTCCTCGACGCCCTCAAGCGGCGCACGGTTTCAAGCGACCTGCAACCGCCGGTGCCCCCGGCGCTGCGGCAGGCCACGGCCTACGCCTGGCGCCTGCTCGTGATCGCGGCCGCCCTGGCCGTCGTGGTGTTCGTGGTCATCCAGCTGAAGCTGCTGGTCGTGCCGCTGCTCATCGCGATCCTCGTCACCGCGCTGGTGTGGCCGGCCTTCTCGTTCCTGCAGCGCCACCGGTGGCCGAAGTGGCTGGCCATCGTCGTCACGGTCCTCGGTACCATCGCCGTCATCTCGGGGTTGGTCTGGCTGGCCGTCTGGCAGATCACGCGAGAGTTCGGTTCGGTGCGTCAGCGCACCGTCGGAGCCGTCTCGCAGTTCCGCCAGTACCTCATCGACGGTCCGCTCCACCTGAGCGCCCAGCAGATCGATGACGGGCTCCGACAGGCGGGCACCTTCCTGCAGCAGCAGGCGGAGGTGCTCTGGACCGGCGCTCTGGCGATCGGCACCACGATCGGTCACGTCGGAACCGGCGTGCTCCTGACGCTGTTCATCCTCCTCTGCCTGCTCGCCGACGGTGCCGGCATCTGGCGCTGGACGACCCGGTTGTTCCCGCGCGTCGCGCGTCCCGCCGTCGACGGAGCCGGTCGCGCGGGGTGGCGCACCGTGAAGAGCTACGCGCGCACGCAGTTGCTCGTCGCCACGATCGACGCGATCGGTATCGGCCTGGGCGCCTTCCTGCTGGGCGTGCCGCTGTCGATCCCCATCGCCGTCCTGGTGTTCCTCGGCGCGTTCATCCCCTTCGTCGGCGCCGTCGCCACGGGAGCCCTCGCCGTCTTCATCGCGCTGGTCTACAACGGTCCGCTCATCGCCCTGTTCATGCTCATCGTCGTGTTGGCCGTGCAGCAGATCGAGAGCCACATCCTGCAGCCGATCCTCATGGGCTCCGCCGTGAAGGTGCACCCCCTCGCGGTCGTGCTCGTGGTGGCGGGCGGCGCGATGGTCGGCGGCATCGCCGGAGCGCTCTTCGCGGTGCCGCTCGCCGCATTCGTGAACGTCGTCGCCGTCTATCTGAGCACCAAGGCGTGGAAGCGCGACGGTGAGGTTTTGGCATCCCCGGATCTGATCTGGCGGACCGTCCCGCGCGAGCGCGGAAGGAGATCATGAACGACACTCCCACCCTGGCCGAGTTCGAAGATGCCGCGCAGAACTTGCGCGGCATCATCACGCGAACCCCGCTCGATGAGTCGCTGCACCTGACCGAGCTCCTTGGCGTGCCGGTGAGCCTCAAGCTCGAGAACCTCCAGCGCACCGGTTCGTTCAAGATCCGCGGCGCGACCTACCGCCTCTCGCGTCTCACGGCCGAGGAGCGCGCGCGCGGCGTCGTCGCGGCATCCGCGGGCAATCACGCTCAGGGCGTGGCCCTGGCCGCGCAGCAGCTCGGCATCGCGGCGACGATCTTCATGCCGTTGGGCGTGCCCGTGCCCAAGCTCCTCGCCACGCGAGGGTACGGCGCCGAGGTGATCCTCGAGGGTGCGACCGTCGAGACGCCGCTCCGCCTGGCCGCTGAGTTCGCCGAGCGCACGGGGGCCGTGCTGATCCACCCCTTCGACCACCGCGACATCGTCGTGGGTCAAGGGACGCTGGGCCTCGAGCTCGTCGAGGACATGCCCGACCTCGAGACGGTGATCGTCGGGATCGGCGGGGGAGGGCTCGCCGCGGGCGTCGCCGCCGCGGTGAAGGCCCGGGCGGCCGCCGAGGGGCGCGAGGTCCGCATCATCGGCGTGCAGGCGCACAACTCCGCCGCCTACCCCTCGTCGCTCGCCGCGGGATACCCCATGCAGGTCGAGACGACGCCGACGATCGCCGACGGCATCGCCGTCGCCCGTCCCGGTGACCTGCCCTTCGAACTGATCCGCCAATACGTCGACGAGGTCGTCACCGTGACCGAGGACGACATCGCTCGAGCGCTCCTCGTCCTCCTCGAGCGCGCCAAGCAGGTCGTCGAACCGGCGGGGGCCGTGGGTGTCGCAGCGATCCTGGCGGGCAAGGTGAAAGCGACCGGCCCGACCGTCACGATCCTCTCGGGGGGCAACATCGACCCCCTCCTGCTGCAACGGGTCGTGGCGCACGGGCTCTCGGCATCCGGTCGCTACATGTCCCTTCGCATTCCGCTGCCCGACCGCCCGGGCCAGCTCGCTCGGGTGTCCGAGCTGCTCGCCGGCGTGGGCGCCAACGTGATCGAGGTGCTGCATACGCGTCACGGTCAGGGACTGCAGATCAGCGAGGTGATCCTGCAGCTGAGCGTCGAGACGCGCGGTGCGGAGCACCGGGCTCTGGTCATCCAGACGCTCGAGGACGCCGGGTTCGTCGCGACCGTCGTCCCCAACTGACCCGAGAGCAGAAACGCCGCGAGCCGCCCCACCCGATGACGGGGGAGCGGCTCGCGGGCGACAGGCGGGTTACTGGCCCGAGTACGTCTCGACCTTGACGACCTCGACCGAGATCTCTTTGCCGTTGGGCGCGGTGTACGAGCCCTTGTCGCCCTCTTTGAGGCCCATGATGGCCGCGCCGAGGGGCGAGGCCTCGCTGTAGACGTCGAGCTCGGAGTTGGCCGCGATCTCGCGGTTGCCGAGGAGGAACTTCTCCTCGCCGCCCGCGACGATCGCGGTCACGACGGTGCCCGACTCGACGACGCCGTGGCTCTCGGGGGCTTCGCCGACCTTGGCGTCCTTGAGCAGCTGCTGCAGGGTACGGATGCGGGCCTCCTGCTTGCCCTGCTCGTCCTTGGCGGCGTGGTAGCCGCCGTTCTCTTTGAGGTCTCCCTCTTCGCGGGCGGCCTCGATGCGCTTGGCGATCTCTTCCCGGCCCGTCGTCGAGAGGTGCTCGAGTTCGTTGTGAAGGCGGTCGTAGGCGTCTTGCGTGAGGAACGTCACCTGAGCGTCGTTGGACACGGGTACTCCTTCGTCGAGGCGCTGACGGCGCGCGTGCGGCCGCCGGCGGGGGATATGTCGAACGCCCCGGCATCGAGCCGGGGCGCGTCGTGATCCAGCGAGTTTACGGCACCCAGCAGGCGTTGACAAAACCCGTCGTCGCCAGCGAGAGCGTCGGAATCGTCTCGGAGAAGGCGCGGGATGCGTCGTCGGATGCCGGGTACTGCACGACCCTCCAGCCCACGGTGCCGTGGTCTTCGTCGCGTGCCTCGAGGGCGCAGGCGACCGGCTTGCCGACGGGGGCGGTGATCTGGAAAGTCGCCGTGACGGACTTGTCGTCGGTGACGGTGAAGCCGGTGTCGGTGGCCGTGACCGAGGCGGCACTGCTGGCGAACGTGGTGTAGCCGAGATACCCGATGGCTCCGAGCGCGAGCACCGCGACGATCGACCAGCCGACGATGCGCCGTCGGGGCGACCGCGTGCGCCCGTAACGGTCATCGAGCAGGGCTTGCGTCGTCATGGTCTCCCCGGGCTTTAGGCTGGAGTACCAGGCTACGCGCTTCCGCCCGGACCGAAGGACTCCATGCACTCCGTGATCGTCGCTCTCGCGACCACACCCTCCCCGGTCGTCACCCCCGACGAGTCGATCGTGACGCCCGGGCCGCTCGGCTTCGCCGCGATCGCCTTCATCGGCGTCGCGGTCTTCCTCCTCGTGTGGGACATGCTGCGTCGCATCCGCCGTGGTCGGTACCGCGAAGAAGTGAATGCGGAGCTGGATGCCGAGGAGCAGGCGCGCGCCGCCGAGAACGCCAGCGCAGTCGACGACCAGGACATCGACCCGGCCGCTCCCCGCGACTGAGCGGTTGTCGGAGGCCCCGGCGTCCGGCATCGCCATCACCGTGTGACTCGCTGATGATCGTCGCCTCAGACCTTTCCGAGGCGACGCATCCTGGCGACTCGCGCGGGATGCGTGGCGCGATCAGCCGCCGTGGTACGCGGGGGCGAGCGAGATCAGCAGGCACGCCGTCCAGTGGCAGAGGAACGCCAGCACGGTGCACACGTGGAAGATCTCGTGGAACCCGAAGTGCCCCGGCCACGGGTTGGGCTTCTTGAGCGCGTAGACGATCGCGCCGGCCGTGTAGAGCAGTCCGCCGACGACGACCAGCACCATCATCGCGACGTTCGCCGCGAGCAGGTCGCCGAGGTACATCACGGCGGCCCACCCGAGCGCGAGGTACAGCGCGACGTACAGCCAGCGCGGAGCGTTGATCCAGAAGACCCGGAACAGGATGCCGAGGATCGCTCCACCCCACACGATCGACAGCAGCAGCGTGGTCTTGGGGGTCGGCAGGGCCAGGACGGCCAGGGGCGTGTACGTGCCGGCGATCAGCAGGAAGATGTTGGCGTGGTCGATGCGCTTGAGCACGGCCAGCGTCTTCGGCTTCCAGTGGAAGCGGTGGTAGAGCGCGGAGTTGCCGAACAGCAGCATCGACGTCACCATGAACACCGCCGCCGCCCACTTGGCGGGCGTGCCCTGGGCGAGGGTGATCAGGACGATGCCGGCGACGATCGCGACGGGGAACGTGCCCGCGTGGATCCAGCCGCGCCAGGTGGGCTTGAGATCGGCCTGCGCGCCCAGAGCGCCCGCCTCCAGGAGGGGGAGCTGGGGCAGGTCGGGGCCGTCTGCGGGGGTCGAGCTCGTCACGCTTCGACCCTACGTCGGCCCCCATGCTCCGGGTGGCACATGGGCGATCCGCTCACCGTTCCCCCAGGAAGCCTCACCCGTTTCAGACCCGTGCCGTCGCCCGTGACGCGGTAGCGTAGGCGGGTGGCGCGTATGCGGAAGAACGAGGGGCGAGGCCCCCTCTACCGTCTCTACATCTCGCGTCTTCGCCGTCGCATGCCGGCCACCGTGCCGCACCACGTCGCGATGATGATCGACGGCAACCGTCGGTGGGCGCGGCAGCTCGGCTACGACAGCGCCGCGCACGGTCACCGCGCGGGGGCGGCCAAGATGCACGAGTTCCTCCGCTGGTGCGACGACCTCGGCATCGAGGTGGTGTCGCTGTACCTGCTCTCGAACGACAACCTCGTCAAGCGCGACAGTCAGGAGCTGCAGGACCTGCTCGAGATCATCGCCGAGCTGGCCGCGGAGCTCTCGCACGAGCCAAACTGGCGGGTCAAGCACGTGGGCCGCGCCGAGGGCCTGCCGACGGAGCTCGCCGAGGTGTTGCACGAGGTCACCGAGCGCACGCGGGGGCACAAGGGTCTGCACGTCAATCTCGCCGTCGGGTACGGCGGTCGGAGCGAGATCGTGGATGCCGTGCGCTCGATCATCGCCAAGCACGATCAGTCGGGTGGATCCCTCGAAGAGCTCGCCGCGAGTCTCACCCCGGAGCAGATCGGCGAGCACCTGTACACGGGCGGCCAGGCCGATCCCGACCTCGTCATCCGCACCTCGGGCGAGCAGCGGCTCAGCGACTTCCTGCTCTGGCAGTCCGCGCACTCGGAGTTCTACTTCGTCGAGGCCCTCGGTCCCGACCTGCGCGAGGTGGACTTCCTGCGCGCGATCCGCGACTTCGCGGCGCGCGACCGACGCTTCGGGCAGTAACACTTGCCCCGCGCGGCGGCGCCGGCGCACGGCATCCGGTGAACTACTTCGCGGCCGCGAGCCGCGCGAACGCGCTGTTCACGAACTCGTCATATTCGCGGCGTGTTAACGACCCTCGAGGGTGTCGCGGAGTCGTACGGTGATCACATCGGACACGGAGTCCGGTCGAGTCGACCTTCGGATCGCGACTCGTGACCCACAGGTCGACTCGTGACAACCGGGTGATTCACCCGGGTCGGGAGTGGGTTGTGACTGCACGAGCACCGTACGACCAGCGTCACGTCGTCGAGAGCACCGAGTCCGAAGCGGGAGTCGACCAGGCTCTTCGCACGTACGTCCTGGACACCTCCGTCCTGCTGAGCGATCCGCGAGCGTTCTTCCGCTTCGCCGAGAACTCCGTCGTGATCCCCGTCGTGGTGATCACCGAGCTGGAAGGGAAGCGTCACGACCCCGAGATCGGGTATTTCGCCCGCCAGGCCCTGCGTCACCTCGACGAACTCCGCATCGAGCACGGCCGCCTGGACTTCCCCGTCCCGGTCGGGACCGACGGCACGCTCCGCGTCGAGCTGAACAACACCGACCAGCAGGTGCTGCCCTCGGGGATGCGCACCGGCGGCAACGACAGCCGGATCCTCGCCGTCGCGATGAACCTCGCGCAGGACGGCGCCGAGGTCACCGTGGTGTCGAAGGACCTCCCGATGCGCGTGAAGGCGGCATCCCTCGGTCTGAGCACCGAGGAGTACCTCGCCGAGCAGGCGATGGACTCCGGGTGGACCGGGATCGCCTCGATCGACCTCTCGGGCGATGAGATCTCCGACCTCTACGAGACCGAAGTGGGCGTCAGCGAAACAGTGAAGGGGCTGCCGATCAACACCGGCCTCGTCATCCACTCCGAGCGCGGATCGGCGCTCGGCCGGGTGACCGGCAAGGGGGAGTACCGCCTGGTGCGCGGTGACCGCGACGCGTTCGGGTTGCACGGGCGCTCGGCCGAGCAGCGCATCGCGCTCGACCTGCTCCTCGACCCCGAGGTGGGGATCGTCTCGCTCGGCGGCCGGGCCGGCACCGGGAAGTCGGCGCTGGCGCTGTGCGCGGCGTTGGAGGCCGTGCTCGAACGTCAGCAGCAGAAGAAGATCATCGTCTTCCGCCCCCTCTTCGCCGTCGGCGGCCAGGAGCTCGGCTACCTCCCGGGCGACCAGGCCGAGAAGATGGGCCCCTGGGGGCAGGCGGTCTTCGACACGCTGGGTTCGGTCGTCTCGGGCAACGTGCTCGAAGAGGTGCTCGCTCGGGGTCTGCTCGAGGTGCTCCCGCTCACGCACATCCGCGGCCGGTCGCTGCACGACGCGTTCGTGATCGTCGACGAGGCGCAGTCGCTCGAGCGCAACGTGCTGCTCACCGTGCTGAGCCGCATCGGCCAGAACTCCCGCGTGGTGCTGACGCACGACGTGGGTCAGCGCGACAACCTGCGCGTCGGTCGGCACGACGGCGTCGCCTCGGTGATCGAGACGCTCAAGGGCCACGGTCTGTTCGGTCACGTCACCCTCACGCGGTCCGAGCGTTCGGCCATCGCCGCGCTCGTGACGGAGCTGCTGGAGGCCGGCGAGCTCTCGTAACGGTGAAGAGAGAGGGGCCGGGATGCCGTGGCATCCCGGCCCCTCTCTGTCTGTGCCGGAGTGGCTGAGGCGTTTTATTCGATCGGGGTGACCGGCGCCGGACGAGGCCGCGACGGAAGATGAGAGGGTTCTCATTCGGGGCTCGCCGGGTTCTCACAATGGCCCGTCAGAGTAGAGCCATCGACGAGGGAGACCTCGTCACCCGCCTCGGCGGTTCCCCCAGGAAAAACACGAGAACGTCACGTGCAGGTCACCGCTCTTCGGGTGAGTCGGAAGACCACCGTGGGCGTCTCCCCAAACCCCCGGTTCCCCCGCCGGGGGTTTTCGGGTTATCTACGTCATTCCCAGCGATAGCCCGCGCCGCGCACGGTGACGATATGGGATTGGCCGATCTTGGCCCGCAGATATCGCACGTAGACATCGACCACGTTGGACGACGGGTCGAAGTCCATCCCCCACACGCGGCTGAGCAGCTGCTCGCGGCTGAGGACCTGACCCGCGTGGCGGATGAACTCCTCGGCCAGCGAGAACTCGCGCGCGCTCAGGTCGATCTCGCGACTGCCGACCGTCGCCCGCCGCGCGAGGACATCGAGCGAGACGTCTCCGTGCGCGACCGTCATCGGTCCCACGGTCATCGGTTCGCGCATGCGTGACCGTACGCGGGCGAGGAGCTCATCGAACTTGAAGGGTTTGGCGACGTAGTCGTTGGCCCCGGCGTCGAGCCCGTCGACGGTGTCCCTCGTGCTCGTGCGGGCCGTGAGCATGATGACCGGGATCTGCGACCCCTGGCCGCGAATGCTCCGCAGCACCTCGAAGCCGTCGAGCGTGGGCAGCCCGACGTCGAGGAGGACGAGGTCGACGTCGCCCGACAGTGCGGTGTCGAGGGCCTCCGCCCCGTCGGCGACGATGAGGGTCTGATAGCCCGCGGACTCCAGTCCCTTCGCGACGAACGCCGAGATGCGTTCCTCGTCTTCCGCGATGAGGATGCGAGTCATCCGGTGGCCTCTCTCTGCATGACGACGTCACCGGCGCGCACGGGCGTCGGGAGCTCCGCGGGGGACTGGGCCCCGGTCACGGGGATGTGCAGGGCCACGGTCGCGCCCCCGCCGGGAGTGTCGCCGACGGTGCAGTGTCCGTCGTGCGCCTTGGCGATGGCATCCACGATCGACAGCCCCAGCCCCGATCCGTCCACTCCGCGCCCGGTCGAGAGCCGGTCGAAGCGGCGGAAGACGCGATGACGTGCGGCGGGCGGGATGCCGGGGCCGTGGTCGCGCACCCAGAGGTGCGCCGTCGTGTCGTCGGCCGTGCTGCCGATCTCGATCGAGGTGCCCTCGGGGGTGTATTTCGCGGCGTTGTCGGCTAGCTGCAGCCATGCCTGGACGAGGCGGTCCGCGTCGCCGTGGATGCGGACGCGAGCCCGCTGGTCGATCGTCCACGTGTGGCCGGGGATGGCGCCGGCGAGTTCGGCGACGCGGTCGGTGAGCGCCCCGACGTCGATGACCGCGGCCTCGAGCGCCCCGCTCTCGACGTCGGCCAGGGTGTCGATGTCGTCGACCAGTCGCGCAAGCCGGTCGAGTTCGGCGATGCCGAGCTCACGCGTCTCGGTGACGTCGTGGGGGTCGGCGGGATTCATCATCTCGAGGTGGCCGCGGACGATCGTGATGGGGGTCTTCAGCTCGTGCCGGACGTCGTCGAGCAACTGCCGCTGCGCGTCGACCGACATCGCCAGGCGATCGAGCATCGAGTTCACCGAGGTGGTGAGGTCGGAGATCTCGTCGTTCCCGTGCGCGCGCAGGCGCGTGCCCAGGTCGTCGATCGTGATGGCGTCGGTGGTGTCGCGCAGACGCCGGAGCGGCGAGAACAGGCGTCCCGTCACGAACCAGCCGGCGACCCCGACGAGCAGCAGCACCACGAGCGCCGAGATCCCGTAGGTGACGGTCGAGAGCGTGACGAGCTCCATGCGCTGATCGATCGAGATGACCTGCACGACGACTCCGCCGCGCGTCTCGACGGCCGCGTACAGGACGGGGCCGTGATCGCTGTCGAGACGGCCCCGGTCGTTGCCGAGGCTGATCTGATCGGCGAGGGATGCCACGAGCCCCGCGTCGTCGCCGACGGAGAGTCCCGGCGGGGCGGGCGTCGTCGCGAGCACGCGGGTGCCGTCGAGCGCCACCGTGCCATCGGTGCGGCCGGGGATGGTCGCAGCGACGAGGGCGGCGGCATCCTGGCTGCTCGTCGACAGCGTCGAGACGAAACCGTCGAGCTGGCGCTCGGCATTGGCCACGACACGTTCGCTCTGCACGAGGAACGTGACGCCGCCCGCGATGATCATCCCGAGCAGCACGACGCCGAGGATCGCGCCGAGGAAACGCACGCGCGTCGAGACGGGTCTCGGCGTGCGGCTCATCCTCTGATTATGGCGCGCCTCGGCGTCGTGGATGTGCGGGTGCGGTCGATCAGCCCGGGTGGGTCATCGACAGCAGGTCGAGCTTGGCATCGAGCACCTCTTCGGTGATCTCTCCGCGTTCGACGTAGCCGAGGTCGATGACCGCCTCGCGCACCGTGATGCCCTTGGCGACGGAGTGCTTCGCGATCTTGGCCGCAGCCTCGTAACCGATGACCTTGTTGAGCGGCGTGACGATCGAGGGCGACATGCCGGCGAACGCTTCGGCGCGCGCGACGTTGGCCTCGAGGCCGTCGATGGTCTTGTCGGCCAGCACCCGCATCGCGTTGGAGAGCAGGCGGATCGACTCCAGCAGAGCGGTGCCCATCACGGGGATCGCGACGTTGAGCTCGAACGAGCCCGAGGCGCCGGCCCAGGCGACGGTGGCGTCGTTGCCGATCACGCGGGCGCACACCATGAGCGTGGCCTCGGGGACGACCGGGTTGACCTTGCCGGGCATGATCGAGGAGCCGGGCTGCAGGTCGGGGATGTGCAGCTCGCCGAGGCCGGTGTTGGGGCCCGATCCCATCCAGCGGATGTCGTTGTTGATCTTGGTGAGCGAGACCGCGATGGTGCGGAGGGCTCCGGATGCCTCGACGAGGCCGTCGCGGTTGGCCTGCGCCTCGAAGTGGTCCTTCGCCTCGGTGATGGGCAGCTGGGTCTCGGCCGCGAGCAGCTCGATGACCTTCTGCGGGAAGCCGAGGGGGGTGTTGATGCCGGTGCCGACGGCCGTGCCGCCGAGGGGCACCTCGCCGACGCGGGGGAGGACGGCCTCGACGCGCTCGATGCCGAGGCGCATCTGGCGCGCGTAGCCGCCGAACTCCTGACCGAGGGTGACGGGGGTGGCGTCCATGAGGTGGGTGCGGCCCGACTTCACGATGCCCTTCCAGGCGTCGGCCTTGGTCTCGAGCGCCGTCGCGAGGTGCTGGAGCGCCGGGATGAGGTCGGTGATGAGGGCCTGGGTGACCGCGATGTGCACCGAGGTGGGGAAGACGTCGTTCGAGGACTGCGAGGCGTTGACGTGGTCGTTGGGGTGAACCGTGTCGCCGAGGATGCGGGTCGCGAGGGTCGCGAGCACCTCGTTCATGTTCATGTTCGACGAGGTGCCGCTGCCGGTCTGGTAGGTGTCGACCGGGAAGTGCGCATCGTGCGCGCCCGTGACGACCTCGTCGGCGGCCTGGGCGATGGCATCCGCGATGCCCCCGTCGAGGGTGCCGAGCTCTTTGTTGGCGAGGGCGGCAGCCTTCTTGATGCGCGCGAGCGCCGCGATCTGCGTCGACTCGAGGCCCGAGCCCGAGATGGGAAAGTTCTCGACGGCGCGCTGCGTCTGCGCGGCGTAGAGGGCGTCCTTGGGGACCCGCACCTCACCCATGGTGTCGTGTTCGATGCGGTACTCGATGTCGGTCACGTCGTCGTTCCTCCAGGTCGTTCGTTCGGTTGTCAGATGCGGGCGTCTTCGACGCGGGGGTCGTCGACGCGCGGGTCGTCGACATCGCCCACGATGACGACGGGGAAGGCCTCGCCCTCGTCGAGGCGGTAGTTCGCGCCGACCACGGCGACGCGGCCCTCGGCCACGGCCTCGCTGATCAGCTCGGAGGCGCGCAGCAGCTCGCCCACGGTGTGGCGCAGATGTTCGCGGCCCACGAGCTCGGGGTCGACGACGTCGGGCAGCTGGCCGTCCACGGCCGAGGCGCGCTGAACGCGGCGGACGGCGGGCACGATCGGGGCGATCTGGCGCCAGATGTACGCGGGGAGGGTCGGGGCGTCGACGCCCGTGCTCTCGATCGCTGCGCCGACCGCTCCGCAGGCGTCGTGCGCGAGCACCACGATGAGGGGGACCTCCAGCACGCCCACGGCGTACTCGAGGCTGCCGATGACCGAGTCCGAGATGACCTGGCCGGCGTTGCGGACGACGAACAGATCGCCGAGGCCCTCGTCGAAGATGATCTCGGCGGCGAGGCGCGAGTCGGAGCATCCGAACAGCGCCGCGGTCGGGTGCTGCGAGCTCGCGAGCTCGGTGCGACGTTCCACGTCTTGACGCGGGTGCGCGGGTGCGCCGGAGACGAAACGCTCGTTGCCCTCCACCATCTGCTGCCAGACCTGACGGGGGCTCATGCGCTTGCTCACGGGACCTCTCTCAACTGCTCGATCTGCGATGTGACGGAGGCGGCCGCGAGGGCCGCGGTCTCGGGGGCGGCATCGCCGTAGACGAGCACGTAGTCGGGCCCGGCCGGGGTGGCGAGGGCGTAGTCGACGTTGCCCGTACCCGAGGGGTTCGAGGGGCGGTAGACGTTCCACGTGATGCCGTCGATCTCGGTCGTCTCGGTGCTGCGCGTGCCGTCGAGAACCTGACCGACCCAGGCCTCGTCGGCGTCGAGACCCTGAGCGACGCGGAGGAACCCGCTTTCGCCCGATCGCACGTAGACCATGGTCCACGCCTCGGTGCCGCCGACGCCCTCGGTGCTGGCCTGGTTGACCCGCCATCCCTCGCCGAGAGACGGCGAGAGCACCGGCCGACCGAGATCGCGCTGCATGTCGGCCGCGAGGGCGGGCACGTCGATCTCGGGGCGGGGGGCGGGCTCGCCGCGGGGGACGGCCGCCACGACGACCAGGACGACCGCGACCGTCACGAGCAGGGCCGCGATGAGGTTGCGAAACGTCTTGCTCGAGCGGTACCGACGCGAGGACTCGGCTTTGCGGTCGGCGGTTTCTTGAGGGGTCTCGGGTCGGCCGAGATGCGCGACGACGCGAGCCATCAGTCGTCTCCCTCGCCGCGGGCGGCGTCGAGGCGGCGCTTGGCCCCGAGCAGCCACTCCTCGCAGCGGGCGTAGAGCTTCTCGCCGCGCTCCCAGAGCGCGAGGGATTCTTCGAGAGTCGGGGCGCCCTGCTCGAGTTCGGCGACCACGCGCACGAGTTCGTCGCGGGCCTGTTCGAACGACAGGGTGGCGACGTCGACGGCGGGGCCGGGGGTCGTCGCGGTCATGGCATCCATTCTAGGCGCGCCCCACCGACGCCCCGTCGCCGGGTGCCTCGTCGTCGAGCGGACGATCGACGGATGCCGCGGAGCCGGCCAGGTCGGCCGCGGAAGCGCCGTGTGTGACGGCGTCTGGCACGGCGCCGTCCGAACGGGCGGCCACGGTTCCCTGCTCGACCGTGAGCCGCAGGGCGGTTCCGGCCGGGGCGTGGGCGGCGTCGCGCAGCACCGAGCCGTCGGGGAGCTGGGCGATGGCGTACCCCCGGGCGAGAGTGGCGAGCGGCGAGAGGGCGCGGAGCCCCGCCCCGAGCTCGCTGGTGCGCCGACGCTCTCCTTCGATGCGGCGATCGACGATGTCGCGCCCCCGGTTCGAAAGCATCCACAGCTCCTGCGCGCGGGAGGTGAGCAGGGAGTGCGGGTTGCGCAGAGCGGGACGCGAGCGGATCTGTTCGAGCTGCGCGATGTCGTGGAGGACGCGCTGGGTGAGACGTCCGGTCAGTCGGGCGCGCAACTGCGAGACGAGGGCCCGCTGCTCGCTGACGTCGGGGACCACGCGCTTGGCGGCGTCGGTGGGCGTCGAGGCGCGCACGTCGGCGACCTCGTCGAGGAGCGGTCGGTCGTTCTCGTGCCCGATCGCGCTGACGATCGGAGTGGATGCCGCGGCCACCGCACGCAGCAGGCGCTCGTCGCTGAAGCCGAGGAGCGTCTGCGGATCCCCGCCGCCGCGTGCGATCACGATCACGTCGACCTCGGGGTCGGCATCGAGGATCCTCAGGGCCGCGAGCGTTTCGGGAACGCACCGGTCGCCCTGGACGGCGGCGTGCTGTGTGCGGAAACGGACGCGGGGCCAACGCAGTTCGGCGTTGCGGTGCACGTCCTTCTCGGCATCCGAGTTCTCGCCCGTGATGAGACCGATGCAGTGGGGGAGGAAGGGCAGCTTCTTCTTGCGGACGGGGTCGAACAACCCCTCCGAACGCAGCTGCACGCGCAGGCGCTCGAGGCGCTCGAGCTGTTCGCCCAAGCCCACGTGTCGCATCGCCGAGATCGCGAACGAGAAGTCTCCGGTGCGCGGGAAGTAGTCGGCCTTCACGCACGCGACGACGTGGTCGCCGACCTTGAGGTCTTTGGGCAACCGGTTGAGCGTGCTCGACCAGATGCGGAAGGCCACCGTCGACTCGGTGCTGAGGTCCTTCAGTCGCCCGAAGACGTTGCCGCCGCGGCGGTTGAACGAGGTGATCTCACCTTCGACCCAGACCGATCCCCAGCGCTCGATGAAGCCCCGGATCGTGTCGTTCAGCCGGGACACCGAGGTGGGGGCATCGGTGGAGGAGTCGCGGGGGTGCACGCTGTCGGCGGGCGGGGCCTGACCTGCGACGGTCTCGGGCTGGAAAGAGGTCATGTCACTCGCTGGGATGCACGCCGTCGGCGGGGGCCGCGAGAGCCGGACGTCTCTCGGGAGGGAAGGTCCCATGCTATCCGGCCGGGTCGCGTCGGGAGGTTCGGCCGTCGTCCAGGGGCGCCCCCGTAGAATCGAGGGGTGAGCTCACCTGCCGTGCACCTGCCCGTTCCCCGCATCCCGGGTCGACGCGGGCGGCTTCAGGACGTCCCCGTCCAGGGCAAGAAGAAGGTGTTGCTCGCGGCACCCCGCGGCTACTGCGCCGGTGTCGACCGTGCGGTCATCGCCGTCGAGAAGGCCCTGGAGCGCTACGGCGCCCCCGTGTACGTGCGCAAGCAGATCGTGCACAACATCCACGTCGTGACCGAGCTCGAGAAGAAGGGCGCGATCTTCGTCGAAGAGGTCGACGAGGTCCCCGCCGGCTCCCACGTCGTCTTCAGCGCGCACGGTGTCTCGCCGGCCGTCGTGTCCGCGGCATCCGATCGGGGTCTGCAGGCCATCGACGCCACGTGCCCCCTCGTGACGAAGGTGCACCGCGAGGCCGTGCGCTTCGCCCGTGACGACTTCGAGATCCTGCTGATCGGCCACGAGGGCCACGAAGAGGTCGAGGGCACCGCCGGAGAAGCCCCCGAACACGTCACCGTCGTGAACTCTCCCGACCACGCCGACACCATCGAGGTGCGCGACCCGTCGAAGGTCGTGTGGCTCTCGCAGACCACGCTCTCGGTCGACGAGACGATGGAGACCGTGCGGCGTCTGCGCGAGCGCTTCCCCGAGCTGCAGGATCCGCCCTCCGACGACATCTGCTACGCCACCCAGAACCGCCAGGTCGCGATCAAGAAGGTCGCCGTCGGCGCCGACCTCGTGATCGTCGTGGGTTCGGCGAACAGCTCCAACAGCGTGCGCCTGGTCGAGGTCGCCCTCGAGCACGGCGCGAAGGCCGCCTACCGCGTCGACTACGTCGACGAGGTGAAGCAGGAGTGGCTCGAGGGGGTCGAGACCGTCGGCGTCACCAGCGGCGCCTCGGTGCCCGAGGTGCTCGTGACCGAGGTCCTCGAAGAGCTCGCCGGCGCCGGCTACCGCGACGTCGAAGAGGTGCGCACCGCCGAGGAAGACCTGATCTTCTCGCTCCCCAAGGAGCTACGACAGGATGCCAGCGGCAAGCGCGACGAGCGCGCGCTGGGCGGCCGGGGCCGCGCGTGAGCGACGTCGACCCGCGCACCCCGTCCGCGGCGGACGAGGCTCGTCCCCGCCCGCAGTACGGCGAGTACGCCACCCCCGAGGAGCAGCGGGCGCGCATCCGCCGTCCGGAGGTGACCGAGGCCCTCGAGGCGGGCATGGCCCCGCAGCCGGAGCATGCCCCCGAACCCCGCGCCGCGGCGAAGCCCGGGCCCATGCCCGCCCCCACCACCCGCGGCGGCCAGGTCGACCGGATCGTGACGTTCGGTCTGTTGATCTACGGGCTGTTCTCCGTCGTCACCACGATCATCCAGCTGCTCAATTTCCCCGAGTACGCGAACAACTTCGCGCGGGTCTTCCAGGTCGACGCGACGTTCACCAACCTGACCGCCGGGTACCTCTGGGGTGCGGCGGCCGCGGCCGTCACCGGGATCGGGTGGCTTCTGACCGCCATGTTCACCTGGCGGTCCATGAGGCGCGGGCGTATTTCGTTCTGGATCCCGATCGCCGGCGCGCTGGTCTCGACGGTCATCGCGGCCGTCCTGTCGCTCATCGGCATGGCGAGTGACCCGCAGTTCCTGACGGCCGTCATGGGCACCGTCTCGAACTGAACCGAACCCCACGGCATCCCGTGTTCCTAGAAGAAGAGGGAGAGGGGATGCCGCTGTGCGAGACGACCACGCGCAACTGACCGCGCTGTACGACGCGCACGCGACCCCCGTCTGGCGTTACGTCGTGAGCCTCACCGGCGATCACGCGGGCGCCGACGACGTCGTGCAGGAGACGCTGCTGCGCGCGTGGCGTACGCCACGCGTCATGAGCGACGACCCGGCCTCCCTGCGCTCGTGGATGTACACCGTGGCCCGCAACATCGTCATCGACGAGGCGCGGAGCGCGCGGCGCCGGCACGAGCAGCCCGTCGACGAACTCCCCGAGACCGTCCGCGACGACGACACCGACGCGATGTTCGACGCGCTTCTGGTCGAGGAGGCGCTCGCCACCCTCACACCCGATCACCGCGCCGTCATCGTCAGCGCCTACTACGGCGGACGCAGCGTCGCACAGACGGCAGACGAGCTCGGCATCCCGACGGGCACCGTCAAATCGCGACTGCATTACGCGGTGCGGGCATTGCGGCTCGCGCTGCAGGAAAGGGGGGTGACCCGATGAACGACGATCACGAACGTCTGTCGATGTCGGACGGCGCCTACGTGCTCGGAGCGCTGTGCGCCTCCGACCGCGCCGAATTCGAAGCGCACCTGGCGGTGTGCGCCATCTGTCGCGCCTCCGTCGCAGAATTGGCTCCGACCGCGGGACTCCTCTCGCGACTGTCGCCCGAACGCGCCCGAGCGCTCAGTGCGACGACGGGCCCCATTCCGCTCGCCTCGCCCGATCCGTCTTTGCGCGGACGCGTGGTCGAGGTCGCGCGGCGTCACCGGAAGCGGCGCATCACCGCGTGGACGCTCGCGGCATCCATCGCCCTGGTGGCGGTCGCGGTGCCGAGCGTGTTCGCCGTGAACAGTGCGATGCAGCAGTCGGCGGGTACCGTCTACGCCCTCGACGACGTCGCCGGTGCACCCCTCGAGGCCTCGGTGAAGCTCACTTCCGCGCCGTGGGGGACCCGCATCGACCTCGTGTGCCAGTACACCGGTCAGGTGCTCGACGCCCCGCCCGGGGGCTGGCCCTACGCTCTCGCCATCACCGACGACTCGGGGACGACGAGCGTGCTCTCGACCTGGCGCGCCGACCCGGGCTCGACCACCGAACTGAGCGCGGGGACCGACCTCTCGGCCTCGAACATCGGCGCGGTCGAGATCCGCTCTCTCGACGGCGACACGGTCGTGATGCGGCGCGAGTTCGACTGAGGGCCGCGTCCGCGCGCCGCCGCCGCACGCTCTAGCATCGACGCATGCCTCGACTCGTCGCCGTCTGCGTCGTTCACAGCCTGCGCCCGGATTCCGGGTCGATCGGGGTGACGGCGATCGACAAGCGTCCGCTCGAGGGGAAGGTCCGCGTCGGCAAGCTCGGCCTCCGCTCCGACGTGCAAGCGAGCCGCAAACACCACGGCGGGCCGGAAAAGGCCGTCTACGCGTACGCCCAGGACGACGCCGACTTCTGGGAGGGCGAGCTCGATCGGGAGCTGCGCCCGGGATGGTTCGGCGAGAACCTCCGCGTCGAGGGACTCGACGTCAACGGAGCGCGGATCGGCGAGGTCTGGCGCATCGGCGACACCGTCGAGCTCGAGGTCACGATGCCCCGAACGCCCTGTGCGACGTTCGCCCGGTGGGTCGGTGGGTCGGCAGCGCGTGGCTGGGTCAAGCGCTTCTCGGACGAGGGGCGCCTCGGCGCCTACCTGCGTGTCCGTCGCGCCGGAGAGATCCGAGCGGGGGATGCCATCGAGGTGCTCTCGTCGCCCCACGGAGCGCCCACGGTGCTCGAGGTGTACCGCAGCTGAGGCGCGTCCGGCCCCGGTCGGCGCACCCGCGCTCGGCTGTGCGATCGCGCGGGGCGTCCTGCCTCGCCGGTGGCGCGAGACGGCAATTCGCTGACTCGTCCGTTGCAGGCTGACACCCGGTTGTCAGCGAGATGCCGTCTCGGCGTGCAGGAGGGGCGCGTGCGGGGGATGCCGGGACAGCGGAGGGGGCCGGGGCACGGCAACCGGAAACGACGAACGCCCCGGCGGGAGAGCCGGGGCGTTCGCGGGATGACGAGGTGTCAGCTCTTCGAGTGGCCGAACGAGCCGAGCTGCTTCGTGGCCTCGACCACGCGGACGGCCATCGCCGACTCGGCGACCTTGCCCCAGGCGCGGGGGTCGTACTGCTTCTTGTTGCCGACCTCGCCGTCGAGCTTGAGCACGCCCTCGTAGTTCGAGAACATGTAGCCCGCGATCGAGCGCGTGAAGGCGTACTGGGTGTCGGTGTCGATGTTCATCTTCACGACGCCGTTGGCGACGGCGAGGGCGATCTCGTCGTCGGTCGAGCCGCTGCCGCCGTGGAAGACGAGGTCGAGGGGCTTGGGGCCGGTGCCGAACTTCGCGGCGATGCCCTCCTGGATCTCGCCGAGCAGCTCGGGGCGGAGCTTGACGCCACCGGGCTTGTACACGCCGTGCACGTTGCCGAAGGTCAGGGCCGAGATGTAGCGGCCGTTCTCGCCGAGGCCGAGGCGCTCGACGGCCTTGGTCACGTCGGCGACCGTCGTGTACAGGGCCTCGTTCGAGCCCTCGTGCTGGACGCCGTCCTCTTCGCCGCCGACCACGCCGACCTCGATCTCGAGGATGGCGTTGATGTTCTTCATGCGGGGGAGGAGCTCCGCCGCGATGTCGATGTTCTCGTCGAGGGGAACGGCCGAGCCGTCCCACATGTGCGACTGGAAGATCGGGTTGCGACCGGCCTTGACCTCTTCTTCGGAGGCCTCGAGCAGCGGAAGGACGAAGCCGGGCAGGGCGTCCTTGGGGCAGTGGTCGGTGTGCAGGGCGACCGTGATCGGGTAGTTCTTCGCGACCTCGGTCACGTACTTGGCGAAGGCGAGGGCGCCGGTGGCGCGGGCCTTGACCGTGTGACCGGCGAAGTAGTCGGCACCACCGGTGGTGACCTGGAGGATGCCGTCGGAGCCGGCCTCGGTCAGGCCCTGGAGCACCGAGTTGATGGTCTGCGAGCTCGAGACGTTGATCGCGGGATACGCGAAGCCGCCGGCCTTCGCGCGGTCCAGCATGTCGGCGTACTGCTCAGGGGAAGCGACGGGCATGGAGGTGCTCCTTGGTGTTGTCGGGACACCGTCACTCTAGCGAAGCCGCCGGATCGTGACGGTGCGGGCGCGGCAGGAACCGGGCGGTTCTGCTGAACCGTTAAGAACGGCGATTCCTTCGTTGCACGTCCGGTCAAAACCCGCGATTGTCACCGGATCGCTGGATACAGTGGCCCCATGGTGAGCCTGACTGCCGACATGAGCCCTTTGCACCCCGACCGGAACCTGGCGCTCGAGCTGGTGAGGGCGACCGAAGCGGCATCCATCCGCGCCGTCCCCTTCATCGGCCGCGGCGACAAGGAAGCCGCCGACGGCGCAGCCGTCGACGCGATGCGTGCGTTCTTCAGCACCGTCAACTTCGACGGCACGATCGTCATCGGCGAGGGCGAGAAGGACAACGCCCCCATGCTCTACAACGGAGAGCGCGTCGGAAGCGGCCGCGGGCCCCAGTGCGACGTCGCGGTCGACCCGATCGACGGCACCTCGCTCACGGCCGCGGGCCGCCAGAACGCCCTGTCGGTCATCGCCGTGTCCGACCAGGGCACGATGCTCGACGCGTCCAGCGTCTTCTACATGGACAAGCTCGTCACCGGGCCCGCCGGTGTCGGTGTCGTCGACATCCGCCTCCCCATCGCCGAGAACATCCGCTTGCTGGCCAAGGCCCTCGGCAAGCCCGTCGACGAGATCGTCGTGTCGGTGCTGAATCGTCCGCGTCACGAGAAGCTCATCGCCGAGATCCGCGAGGCGGGGGCGGGCACGCGCCTCATGAGCGACGGCGACGTCGCCGGCGGCATCAACGCCGCCCGCCACAACGCCCGCACCGACATGTGCGTCGGCATCGGCGGCAGCCCCGAGGGCATAGTCACCGCGTGCGCGATCAAGGCGTTGGGTGGTCACATCCAGGGCGTGCTCGCCCCGCGGACCGACGACGAGAAGGAGAAGGGTCGGGATGCCGGCCTCGACGTCGACGGCCAGGTCTACGAAGCCGATGGTCTGGTGAAGGGCAAGAACACGATCTTCGTCGCCACGGGCGTGACCGACGGCCAGCTCGTGCAGGGAGTCCGCCGCGATGGCGACTTCATCTACACCGAGAGCGTCGTGCTGCGCGGCGCCTCGGGAACGCTCCGCCGCATCTCGTCCGAGCACCTGACGTCGAAGTGGCTGTGACGCCGCGGCGCTGAATTCGTCGTTTCCTGAGACAGCATCTCGCGGACGGAGCGGTCGCCCGGGGCAGCCGTGACATCAGCGGGGTGCTGTTTCGGCGCTCGGCGAGAGGCGCACGGTCGTCGCCTCGACGTGCAGATACAGCCGGGCGTGTCGTGACGCAAGCGTGACCGGTAACGGAAGCCCTGTCTGGCAGAATCTCTAGGAGTGTCAACGGCGACGCTGTGTTCTTCCGAGACCCGAAGGGGGATCGTCCATGGCAGCAGCTCCGACGAATCAGACCGCACCTCAGACAGGTGCACAGGCGGTCATCGCCAGCGCGGTCGACCCTGCGCGCCGCCCCGACGTGCTGTTGCGCGTCCGGCGCGACGAGGGTCACGAGGTCAGCGCGTGGTGGATGGTCGGCGCGTTCGTCGCCGTCTCCGCGGCCGTGGTGAGCCTGCTGAGCTGGGTTCCCGGCGGGGCCTGAACCTTCTCGTCTTTCGGAAGCCGGCCTCCCGGACGGCGGCTCCCGCATTCTCGGCCCTCGTGCCCGGCTCGATGCCGGTAAGGGTTCGAGCATCGCGCGTGTCGGGCCTTGCGCTCACGACTCCGTGTCGGCCAGTCCCGCTCGCTGGCGGATGACACCCAGGTCGGCCCTCGCGGCCGCCTCGGCCGTCTCGACCGGTGACGGGGTGGCTTCGCCGGCGCCATCGAAGTTCTCGATCATCTCCGGCGCGGTCCATCGGCGGGGAGTCGCCTCGATCGCGACGGGAGCAGCGACCGCATCGAGCTTGGTCTCGTCGATGCCGGGGAACTTCCGCGCCGTGACGAGCACACGTGTCTCGAGCGATCCGGCGAACCGGTTGTAACTGTCGACCGTTTTCTCGATCGCGCGGCGCAGGTCGTTCGCGTGCTCGGCGAGTTTGCCGACGCGCTCGTAGAGCTCTGTGCCCAGGGCGAAGAGCGTGCGCGCCTCGTCGGAGACATCTTGCTGGGTCCACGTGAACGCGACGGTCTTGAGCACCGCCCAGAGGTTGACGGGCGAGGCGAGGGCGACGCGGCGCGTGAACGCGTAGTCGAGCAGCGTCGGGTCTTCGTCGAGGGCCGAGGCCAGCAGCGACTCGCTCGGCAGGAAGCACACGACGAACTCGGGGCTCGTGGTGAGCCCCGCCCAGTACGCCTTCTTTGCGAGGGCGTCGACGTGGGCGCGCACCGCGCGGGCGTGCTTGGTCAGGAATGCGGCGCGGCGGGCTCCGTCGTCGCCGTGCGCCGTGATGGGGATCGCGCTGGCCTGCAGATACGCATCGAGGGGGACCTTGGCATCCACCGCCAAAGACTTGCGGCCGGGGAGGCGCACCACCATGTCGGGGCGACCGGCTCCGGCGTCGCTCGAGATCGCCGTCTGCAGGTCGAAGTCGACGTAGCGCGTGAGGCCGGCGGCTTCGACGACCCGGCGGAGCTGCGTCTCGCCCCAGACGCCGCGCGTGGTTCCGGAGCGCATCGCGGAGGCGAGCGACTCGGTCGTCACGCGGAGTGCCTCGTCGGCCTCGCGGGACAGGCGCAGCTGCTCGCCGAGCGCGGTGTACTGCTCGACCCGGTCGCGTTCGAGGCCGTCGACCTTGCGCTGCATCGCATCGAGCGTCTCGCGCACCGGGTCGAGGGCGCGAAGGACGGTCTGCTCGCGACGCTCGCGTTCTTCGCGGGCTGCCTGATCCGCGCGCGACTGCCCCACGAGCTCGCGGTACAGGGCGACCTGGTGGTCGAGCTGCGCCTGCACGCCCGCCCGCGCGGTCTCGGCGGCGGCGACGCGGGCGCCGTGGGTTCGCTGCTCTTCTGCGGCGCGGGCCGCGGTCCGCGAAGAACCCACGAACCACCCGCCGACGACGCCCACGACGAGAGCGAGGATCACGAAGACGAGAGCGATGGCATCCATGGGGTCAGCTTGCACCAGACCTCCGACATCGCCGGAAAGACGGGCCGAGAGGCGTCAGGCGACGGCGCGCTCGACCGGCTCCGCCGCGATCTGCGATACACGGACGCCCAGGTGCGCGGCGAGGGCGTGCACGTCGTCGACGCCGGCGCGGCGGGCGCAATCGATCGTGATCTCGGCGCAGGCGACGGCGTCGGCCAGGGCATCGTGGTGGGCGAACGGGGAGCAGCCGGCTTCCTCGGCGACGAGCGGGAGCCGGTAGGAGTCGAGCGTGTAGGTCTTGCGCGACATCTGCACGCTGCACATGTAGCGGTAGGGCGGGCACTCGTCGCCGGTCGCCGCGCACGCCCGGCGCAGCACCGACATGTCGAAACCGGCGTTGTGCGCGACCAGGACGTCGGCTCCCGCGAAGGTGGTGAGGCGCTCGAGTTGCGTCGTCCAATCGGGCGCGTTCACGACATCGGAGGGGTGGATGCCGTGGATCCCGACGTTGATCGGGGCGAAGTGGTCGTGACCTGGCGGCGGCTTGATGAGCCAGGCTGCCGTGGCGACCACGCGGCCGTTCCGGACGCGGGCCAGGCCCACCGCGCACGCGGACGCGCCGCTGGAGTTCGCCGTTTCGAAGTCTATCGCGGTGAAGTCCAGAGCCACGACTCCACCCTCACCCGCGCTCCCGTGGGGACGAAGAGGCGCGCCGGGGTCGGCGGCATCCGGTCTGCCGATTCGCTCCGGCGGCGGTCGCTTGAACGTTCTGCGGCAGATGCGTGCCGGCGAGGACCGAGAGGCGGCTGCGGTTACCCGACGCCGGCCGAAGTCCCTGCGTCGTGACCGCGGGGCTGGGGTGAGGACGTGGGGCGGATGCGATGTCGGAGGGGCGGCGTAGGGTCGGGGCATGACCGATCGCGAGAAGTCGACCTCGTTCGGGCAGGCGGCCTCCGCCTATGAATCCGGGCGGCCCGGGTATCCCGCCGAGGCCGTGGCGTGGCTGCTCGAACCCGTGCGCAAGGCCGGTCGCGCGCTGCGCGTCGCCGACGTCGGGGCGGGGACGGGCAAGCTCACTCGCGCGGTCGCCGAGCTCGGCGCCGACGTGGTGGCCGTGGATCCGGATGCCGACATGCTCGCGACCCTGCGCGAGAACGCGCGGGGTGTGCCCACGTTCGTCGGCACGGCCGAGCATCTGCCCCTGCCCGATTCCGGTCTGGACGCCGTCGTCATGGGCCAGGCCTGGCACTGGGTCGACGTCGAGCCGGCGTCGCGAGAGACCGCTCGCGTGCTGCGCAGCGGGGGAGTGCTCGGGCTCATCTGGAACATCCGCGACGACCGCGTCGACTGGGTGCGACGGCTCACCGCGGCCATGGGCGGGTCGAACGCCGAGGTCCTCCTCGCCACGACCGGTCCGCGCGTCGCCGAGCCCTACGGCGAGCTCGAGCACCGTGAATGGTCGTGGGAGAGGCGCATCACCCTGCCGCAACTGCGCGACCTCGTCGTCTCACGCAGCGACATCATCACGGCCAGCCCCGAGAAGCGCGCGGGCATCGAGGCCGCGGTCGACGGGGTCGTGGCATCCGTCCCCGAACTCGCCGACGGAGGCTCCGTCGCCCTGCCGTACGTCACCCACGCCTTCCGCGCACGGCGACCGTGACGCGGTGACCGGGCTCCGAGCCGGGTAACCTGGACTCCCGTGGCTCTTACCATCGGAATCGTCGGCCTTCCCAACGTCGGAAAGTCGACCCTCTTCAACGCTCTGACCAAGAACTCGGTGCTCGCGGCGAACTACCCGTTCGCCACCATCGAGCCCAACGTCGGGGTCGTGAACCTTCCCGATGTGCGCCTGCAGAAGCTCGCCGACGTGTTCGGCAGCGAGCGGCTCATGCCCGCTGCGGTGTCGTTCGTCGACATCGCCGGAATCGTCCGCGGCGCGAGCGAGGGCGAGGGCCTCGGCAACCAGTTCCTCGCGAACATCCGGGAAGCGGATGCCATCGCGCAGGTCGTGCGCGGATTCGCCGACGACGACGTCGTCCACGTCGACGGTTCGGTCAACCCGGCGAACGACATGGAGACCATCAACGCCGAGCTCCAGCTCGCCGACCTCCAGACGCTCGAGAAGGCGATCACCCGGTACGAGAAAGAGGTCAAGGGCAAGAAGCTCGACCCCTCGGTGCTCGAGGCCGCCAAGGCCGCGCAGGACGCCCTCCAGCGTGGCGTGCTGCTGTCGGCATCCGGAATCGACCTCTCGCCGATCCGCGAGCTGGGGCTGCTGACCGCGAAGCCGTTCATCTTCGTCTTCAACGTCGACGAGGCCGTGCTCACCGACCCGTCGCGCAAGGACGAGCTGGCAGCGCTGGTCGCTCCCGCGAAGGCCGTGTTCCTCGACGCGAAGATCGAGTCGGAACTCATCGACCTCGACCCCGAGGACGCCGCCGAACTGCTTGCGTCGACCGGCCAGGACGAGTCGGGTCTCGACCAGCTCGCCCGCATCGGCTTCGACACGCTGGGCCTGCAGACCTATCTCACCGCCGGCCCCAAGGAAGCGCGCGCCTGGACGATTCCGCAGGGCGCGAAGGCGCCGCAGGCGGCCGGTGTCATCCACACCGACTTCGAGAAGGGCTTCATCAAGGCCGAGGTCATCTCGTTCGACGACCTCGTCGAGCTCGGCTCGGTCGCCGAGGCCCGTTCGAAGGGCAAGGCCCGCCTCGAGGGCAAGGACTACGTCATGCAGGACGGCGACGTGGTGGAGTTCCGCTTCAACAACTGAGCGGACGGCGCGCGGCCCGGGCCCGCGCGATGAGGGCGGAAGTGTCGACGGGGTGGGCAGCGACCCCGTAAGCTGACGAACCACTTCGGGGGGAGAGGCTCATGGCCATTCAGGTTGATACGTCGGTGGTTCGAGGGGGCGGCGAAGCGTGCTTGCAGCTTGCTGACGACGTCGGTCGCGCGTTGGAGTACTTCGATAACCACATCGATAAGGCGCAGTCGTGGGCGGGTGGAGCGTTAATCCAGTGGCTTCTATCGGAGCATAGCTCTTACGCGTCCAGGGTTGACTCCGGGCTTATGCGATCGAAGGCGTTGATGATTGCCTCGGGCGGCGCTCTAGATGATGTAGCTCGGCGCTTCGACGAGAACGAGTACGATGCCCAGGTCAGCGTTCGTGACCTGTTCGATGATCTCGATCCGGGCGTGGCGACGGCGCCCATCGACGGGAGCACAGAGCACCAGAGCATTGCCGTCGGTTCTCCAAGCGCGGCGCTCGTTCCACCCGAGTCTTCCGTAGCTGACCCGGCCTTCGCGGTCGTGTGGAATATCATCAACTGGCCGGACTACATCTCTTTGTCCTACTGGGGTCGGCAGCTTCTGAATGCGATATTTCAGCTCGTTGCGCCGTCCCTTACTGAGGGCCAGGACCTGTTCGAATTCCTCGCGCAGAAGCTCGGCGGCGATTGGGACAAAGTGGCGCTGGCAGGAAGCGCTTTCGGTCATCTCGGAGATTTTTTTGACGGCCTCGCCGGCGAGGTGAACAACCTGGCGGTGGATGTGTTCGCCGCCTGGACCAGCGGAGAGAGCGCCGACCGTGCTGGCGAATACTTTGCAGAACTTGCGGCGGCGTTTGCCGCCCAACCGGAGGTGTACGGCGACCTCGCGTTGAAGTACTCCAATGCGGCGTGGGCAGCTTTCGGAGCGTGTCAGGGCCTGTTGTCTGCGCTCGATGCGGCCGTTGATGCGCTCGTCGTTTTCCTGATGGGATTCGCCTCTGTCGGCGAGGCGCTCGCAGCCATCTTCAGCGGGGGTGCGACAGCCGTACCGGCGGTCGTCTCCGCCGTGATCGCGGTTGTGGAGGCATTTTCGAGTGCGTGGGGCGCCATGATGACCACGCTCTCGCTGACAATCGCGGCCGGAGCGACCCTCGGCTCCGCCACCACCAACATCGAGTTCGTCTCTCTCCCGGAGGTCTGACATGAATCTTACTGATGTGTCCGCGGCGCTGCTGCGCACGACCGACGACGACTTCGCATCGAATCTGAAGAAACGATTGCTCGCGCTCGCCGACGCGACCGAGGACGAGGCGTATGCCAGTCGATTACGGCTAATTGCCAACGGCAAGCGACCCCTTCGGACGCTCCTTCACGATCCTCTATGGCGCGAATCGTTCGACTCCCGCATCCCCGAAACCGTGAAGTTGGCTGCGATTGAGCCGGAGCAACGCCGCGCGCTGGACGAAGCCGTCGAACAAGCTCGTCGTCGCACGGTGATGCCGACGCGAGAGGAAGTCGCTTCGGATGTTGCCGACGTCATGCGCCGTGCTACTGCCACTCGGGACGCAATCAATGACGATGAGCGCAGTGGCTGGCAAGTCGTCCGCGATACGGCCATCGATACGAACAACCCCGCAGCGTTCGAGCGATGAGTCCCGAAACGTCGTTCATTGCGCGTTACGACGAGGCAAAGCGTGCAGCGGTTGAAGACACTCTTCAGAAGGTGGTGCGGGCTCAAGGCATCGCGGCGATCGCTCTGGCAGTCGTTTGGGGATTCGTCACGCTGCTGCCGATCGCGGTTGTGGCCGCGGGCGGACAGGTGACCGCGGCACTCGTGCTCGCGGTGACGCTCGTGGTCCCTCTGGCCATCGGCGCGTTGGGCGTGCGCCAGCTCAGGCGGCGGCCGCGTATGCCCGAGATCGCGGTCGCGATCACCCCGACGAGCGTGCAGTTCCCCGCCCTCGAACGACCGTCTGCTCTTGCTCCCCGGGTGCGTGCTGAGCAGTGGGTCCGCGAAGGCACGACCGCCGAGATCCGCCCGGCATCCGGTCTGTTCCAGGCGCCCCTGGTCGTCTTCACTCGGCAGGACGGCGGCAAGCTCCGGCGACGAACGGTCTCCGCCGAGAACCTGGATATCGATCCGCGGATCCTCGTCGATGCGCTCGGCGGGACGGCTTCCGCGTAGCGGGTGTTTCGCGGGGCTGCCGAGAGCGTGTGCGAAATCGCGGCGGCCACTGCAGCGAGTGATGGCAGGTGCTGCGAGCGGCGTGCGCTGCTTCTCGGAACGGCTCATTTACCCGCCGAACGGGACCCTGCACGCAGCGGCTGGGCGCCCAAAGAACGCTCGGTCTGGCGGCGCACTAGCCTTGCGCACATGATCAGGCACAACAGTGCGTCGCTGTGCGTGTACAGCGACAAGTACAGCGTGGCGCAAATCACCGAGATGCTCGGAGTGGAGCCGGAACGCTCGGGAGACATCGGTGACCCGACGCCGTCCGGGCGCGCCGGTCGGAACCTCACGCCGCCTTACGCGAGGTATCAGCGCACGTTCTGGTGCCTGCACGAAGACGCGGACGACACGGACGCCGAGGATCAGACCGGCTTCTCCGCTGTGCGGAAGGTGGTCGATCGGGTGCTTCCCGTCGCCCACAAGCTCGCCGACCTTCGAAACGACGGAGAGACGATCATCTGGTGGTCGGGCGACTCCGACAGCACGCAGGGAGGCTTCGTCCTAGAAGCGGACCTTCTCGCGAAGATCAGTGTCCTCGGATGCCATCTCTACGGCACCACGTTCCTCGGCGAGGAAGGGTCGGGCACGTGACCACCATTCCCGAGCCCGCCCGCATCGACGATCTCGCCGCCTTCGCCGCGGCCAACGGCTGGACGTCCCAGCCGACCGCCGAGCCTCCCGCGCTCTCGGGTGACATGTGGGAGTACGCCACGGCGGGCAACGTCCAGGACCGCATCGCCGGCGCGGACTGGGAGGCCGGCCGGATCGTCGGCGGGGCGAGAAAGGCCGAAAACGTTCGCCAGAACGGCATCGTCACCATTCGGACGAGCGTGTCGGTCAACGTGCCGGTGAGGAGCATCAACCTCGGCTACCTGGCGATCCGACTGCCCCGGCACCTGCCGCACTTCGTGCTCGATGCGCGGAGCAACGACGGCATCCTGTCATCGCTCCAGCACCGACCGCAGCGGAGGCAGCGACTCTCTCTCGAGGGCGACTTCGACACGCACTTCCACCTCTTCGCGCCGAAGGGCTACGAGCGCGATGCGCTCTACGTCTTCACGCCCGATCTCATGGCGCTGCTGATCGACGAGACGGGCGACCTCGACGTCGAGGTGCGTGACGACATGCTGATCGTGTACCGGCCCGGCGGGTTCGACCTCCACGATCCCGCAGTCTGGGAGCGCTTCGCGCGCATCCGGGCCACGGTGGGCGCGAAGGCGTGGACCCAGACCGACGGGTACAGCGACGATCGGGCAGCGCCGGGGCTGTCCGCATCCGTCGGTCCGGAGGGGCGCCGACTGAAGCGCAGTCTGCCGCGATGGGTGTGGATCGGGATCGGAATCGCCGCCGCTGCCCTGCTCGTTCCGGTGGGGGTGCTGATCACGGTGTTCAGCGTGGCGAACCCCCTCTGACGCGGCGTCAGGCCCCCACGGCGGCCCGCGCGCGGCGCGCGAGCTCGGTGCCGTCGATACCGGGCCAGCCGTGCAGGCCCTCGGCGTGCGAGGCGGGAAGCGCGTCGGCGCCCCACACGGCGCCCGCGAGCGAGCCGGCGATGGCCGCGACCGTGTCGGTGTCGTTCCCGCCGCGCACGGCGCGCTCGATCGCGTCGAGCGGCGTCGCCGCGCCTGAGACGGCGGCGAGGGCGCCCTGGAACGCCCGGACGATCCACCCGTTCGCCTGTTCGAAGTCCCGCGGATGCCGGCCCTCGGTCGCGTCGATGAGATCGCCCCACCGACCGCGGCGCTCGGCGGGCACGAGATCGAGCTGCGCGCGCATGTCGAGTTCCCCGGTCAGGATGCCGTGGCGGATCGCCCCGCACCACAGAGCGCACGCGTCGAGATTGTCGTCCTCCCAGTGGGTGAGGCGAGCGACGGCGCCGGCGGCCGCGGCGAGATCCTCGCGCGGGCGATCGAGATAGCCGAGGGCGACGGGACCCGTGCGCATGAGCGAGCCGTTGCCTCCGCTGCGACCCGACGCGTCGTGCACGGCGCGGGATGCCGCGGTGATGGCATCCATTCCTCCACCGGCGGGGATGCGGGACAGGACCTGGCGCGTCTGGGCTCCGACGTCGAGGGCGTCGCCCGCCCACTCCTTCCAGCGGTGCACGATCGACTCGAGCGACGAGGGGTCTTCGAGGCGGTGTCCGGCGGCGAGTTCGTCGAGGATCGGAACGGCCATGCTCGTGTCGTCGGTCCACTCGCGCTCGCCGTGGCCGAAATGCCCGCGTCCGAACGCGGGCACGACCTCGTCGGCGAGGGCAGGGCCGAACTCGTAGGCGGAGCCGAGGGCGTCGCCCGCGGCCGAGACGAGGACGGCGCCGATGGCGCGATCGACCTGTGCGGGGGAGGGGGCGCTCATGACCTCAGCCTAGGAGCGACGTCTCTTCTCAGACGCGTGCAGCGCTGAGGGCGCTCGGTGAAAGCTCGACGAGACCTTCCCCGGGCGTCCACCGCCACCTCGTGCCGAGGCCATCGGCGTACTCCAACCGGGTGATGGAGCGATCGCCGGCGACGGTGAAGGGGTCGAGAACGTCAGCCTCGCGGACTGGTCGGGGAATACCGTCCCAGGAGGATTGCAGGGCGAGCCCTCGGTTCTGGACGAAGAACTGTCCGGGCGGCAGCACCTTCATGCGGATGATGTGGGTGTTCTCGCCCGGGCCGGCCACGTGAACTTCGACGTCGTAGAACACGGCCGACGTCGGGCTCTGGTTCGAGACGACGACCCCGTATCGGCGACCGCTTTCATCTCGGTCGGCCGCCCACCATGAGGCGACGCTGCCCGCCAACTGGCGACGGTCGCGCGCTCGGTCGACCTCGTCTCGTTGGGCTTCGCGCGTAGCCGAGTCGCGCGCGGAGGCGACGGCCTCTTGACGCGTCTCGTCAGCGGTCCTGTTCGCGGCGAGCGCGACGCGGAGCGCGAAGATACTCAAGATGCACCCCAGGACGGCGGCGAGCGCCGCAACCCAATCGGCGAGGGTTCCGGGTTCGAGAGGGAGTGGCGACATGCCCCTCACGTTAGGGTGAGGCACCGGTCCGGGGCGAGGAGATGCACTGTATTTCACCCGGGGGATCCGCGCGTTTCACCCGCAAAGAGGGATCAGATGTCGCTGAAGTCGTTCGCCGGCAGGATGAGTTGCGTCACCGCGTCGCCGTCGAGCACGAGCATCACGTACTCGCGCCCCACCTCGCCGGGGCGCTGCAGGGACTGCGTCCCCGGTGCGTCGCGCGTGTCGAGGCGCAGCTCGGTGGAGTCGAAGCCCTCCGTGGCGCCCGCGGCGACCGCCTCGGCGCGGGTCGAGCCGACACCGATGCCGCCCGTGGTGACGACCGGGTGGCCGGACACCGTGGGCGTGGTCACGCGAACGGTGGCGCCGCGCGTGGATCCGTCGTTGGGCACGGTCAGGGTGAATCCCGGCCAGGTGAGCGCGGTGAGCTCGAGGGTGCCGCCGTAGGGGCCCTCGACCGCCGACTGCGTGGGGGCCGTGGCGAGCGCCGCCGTCCACGCGTCGACGGAGTTCAGCGAGTACTCGAGGGTCGACCCCGCGGCGATCGAGGCGCTGTCGAGAGAGACGATCAGGACGGCATCGCTCGCCGGGGCTGCCGCGTCGGCCGTGGGTGAGACCGTCGGAGTGGGCTTCTCCGACGGGGTGAAGGCGGGCGTCGGCGAAGCCGCTTCCGTCGGCTCGGGGGAGGGCTGCGGGACGCACGCGCTCAGGCCGAGGGCCAGAACGGCCGTGAATGTCAGAAGGGGGACTGTTCGCCTCATAGACGAACGCTATCCGCCCCGCGGTCGGTCTTCAACGAGCCCCGGACGCGCCGCGGTCGATGACACCGCGAGGGTTCGGCATCCGGTCGACTCGTTCCTGGGGAAGCGGGCGTCCTCGGTGCTCAGCCCAGCTCGCTCGGGTGCGTCAGCCGCCACCACAGGGACGGCTCCTCGATCGCTCCCTTGATCTTCACCTCGGCCGACGTCGTCTGCGGCCCCGCGGTCCACGTGACCGAGCCGACGACCTCGCCGTCGGCGTAGTTCTGCGGGGTCGTGGTGTCGAGGGTGACCGAGACGGGTGTGTCCGACCACGTATGGAGTTTGGTCGTCTTGGCCAGCACGAGCGACGCGCTCGAGCCCCACGGGGTCGAGATGGTGCCGAGGTCGTCGCCGACCGTGCCGAGCGGGATGTCGTGGAAGCCGTCGCTGATGCTCTGGAGGAGGTTGCGGACGTCCGCGTCGGTGCTGTCGTGGGTCTCGCCACCCAGTCGCACGCCCGTGATCTGCAGGGGAGAACCGATTCCCACGTCGAGCGACGAGGTGAACAGCAGGTTGAAGGTGCCGTCGCCGAGGTTGCCGGTCTTCAGACCCGTGACGCCGAGGGTCCCCAGCAGGTCGTTGGTGTTGGTGACCGTGCCGGCGCCGGTGATCTGCGCCGATCGGGTGCCGGCGATCTGGGCGATGACCGGGTTCGCCTCGGCCAGTTTCGCGAGCGCCAGCAGATCGCTCGGGGTGCTGGCGTTGCGGGAGTCGATGCCCGTGGCATCCACGATCCGGGTGTCGTTCAGACCGTTCTTGCTTAGCCACGATCGAGCCGCCGACACGTACGCCCCCTCGGAACCGAACCCCCACCGGGCGATGGCGACGGCGTAGTTGGCGGCCGAGGGCAGCAGCATGGTCGTGAGCGAGTCGTGCAGCGACAGCTTCAGTCCGTCGGGCATCGGCGCGATGACCGCGCCCTGCACGTAGAACTGGTCGTACAGATCGGTGTCGGCCTCGGTGTACGAGATGGTCGGCCCGGGGTCGGTCGGCCCGCTCAGCGGGTGGGCGTCGAGGACGACCAGGGCGGTGACGAGTTTCGAGATGCTCGCGAGGGAGCGCGAGTCGTTCCCTCCCGACGCGGCGAAGGACTGGGCCGCATCAGGGCCGAGGTAGTCGGCGCCTCCGTCGACGCGCAGCAGGGTCTCGCCTCCGGCGGGGAGGGCGAGGGATGCCGCCGCCCCGGCGTTCGCGGCAGGAGCCTGCGAAGTGACGGTCGGGGCAGGGAGAGCGGCGGACGAGGCCCACCACACGTAGCCACCGCCCCCGCCGAGGATGAGGAGGGTGACGACGAGGAAGACGATGAGGACGACGCGCCCGGCGCGACCGCTCGGCTGCGGCTCTCGCGGTGCTTCCTCGAGGAGGTCGCCGAAATCGGCGAGCGTGCTCACGAGATCTCTCCAGGGGTCCCCACGTTTCGAACCTATTGGTTTCTCTTCCCCACCACGACCCGAAATTCAAGCCCCCCTTTTCTCCGAAGGTCGGCGGCTTACCGTGTACGCACATCGGGAGATACCCGAAGACCACACGGGAGGAGCCGACTATGGGACTCGACGACAAGATCAAAAACGCTGCGGAGAACATCGCTGGCAAGGCGAAGGAAGCCATGGGCAAGGCGACGGACAACGAGCGCCTCGAGGCCGAAGGTCAGGCTGACCAGACCAAGGCCCACGCCAAGCAGGCCGGCGAGAACGTCAAGGACGCCTTCAAGTAAGTCGCCCTCCCCGAAGTGCCCCGATCCGTGTGGATCGGGGCATTTCGTCTGTTCGGATGACATCCGGCGGAGGGGATGCCGGGGTGCGGGGGCCGCGGCCGGGATAATGGCGACATGACCGCTGCCGTTCCCACCGAGACCCCCACCGTGGTCTCGGGCACCCCCGTCGTCCTCCGCGCACACGGCTACGAAGCCGCGATCGCGAGCGTCGGCGCCTCCCTCCGCTCCCTGACGTACGAGGGCCGCGACCTCGTCGTTCCCTTCGATGCCGACGAGCTTCGTCCCGGCTACCGGGGGACGACGCTCGCCCCCTGGCCGAATCGCGTGGTCGACGGCATCCACCACTTCGACGGCGTCGAGCACCAGCTGCCGCTGACCGAGCCGAACCGCGGGCACGCGCTGCACGGGCTGCTGTCATGGGTCGACTGGAACATCCTCGAGGCGTCCGATGACGCCGTCACCCTGACCGCGACCGTCACCGCGCAGGCCGGGTACCCCTGGTGGCTCGTCGTCTCGACCACCTACCGCCTTGCGGCGAACGGCCTCACGCAGACCGTCCGCGCCACGAACCTGTCGGACACACCGGCGCCTTGGGGCACGGGACCCCACCCGTACCTCGTCGCGGGCCCCGCGACCCTCGACGAGTGGACGCTCGGCCTGCCCGCCGACACCGTTCTCGAAGTCACCCCCGATCGGCTCGCGCCGGTGGCACTGGCATCCGTCACCTCCGACGCCGAGCGCTTCGACTTCCGCGACGAGCGGGTGCTGGGTGCGGTCGAGATCGACCACGCCTACACGGGACTGATCCGGGATGCCGACGGCCGCGCGACCGTCACGCTCACCGATCCCTCGGGCACCGGCGTCGAGATGAGCTGGGCGGGGGAGTGCGCGTGGGTGCAGATCCACACCGCCGATCTGCCCGACGGTCCCGGCACACCCGGTCATCGCGCCGGCCTCGCCGTCGAACCGATGACCTGCGCACCCGACGCGTTCAACGACGACGCCTACGACTTCGACACGGGCGTCGTCTCGCTCGACCCCGGAGCCTCGCACGACGCCGAGTGGACCATCTCGGCGCGCTGAGACCCTGCCAACGACAGAACCGCCCCGGAGTGATCCGGGGCGGTTCTGTTCATGTGGGCGGTCCGTCGGTCAGAGGACCTGGGCCCCGCACATCCCGCAGTCGCCACCCGCGGAGACCTCGACGAAGCAGTCGGGGCACATCGCGCGCGTGGGGCGGTCGGTGATCGGGGTGGGCTTGAGGCTCGGCGCGCGACGCTCCTTGGGAGTGGACGCGGCACGGGCGCGGCGGGCCTCGATGGTGGGGGCCGGCGGCGGCGGCGGGGCGGCCGGCTTGTGTGCCTCGCAGTAGAACCGCACGAACCCGCCGTGGTGCTTGGGGTGGCGGTGCTTCACGGCCCACAGCTCGGTGCGCTCGTACAGCGGACCCTCAGTGCCGCAGGCGACGCAGCGGGTGGCTTCGCCCGGGACGACCTCGGAGACGAGCACGGGAGCATCGAAGCGGATGGCATCTCGCCAGTCCTGCGACGAAACGATCTTCATGGGGGACCCTTCTCGGGCGGTTCGGGCCGCCCACCCTCAACGGTACGCTCCTCCCCACCCCCGCGGGGACCGGAATCGTGCGCAGAAGGGGTGGACACCGCCCGCGGGCCCCCGGATAGGTTGGAAGGAATTCCCCCGTACCGCGGTTCGCGGTACCCGTCGAAGGAGAAGTATGGAACTCGCCGCCCTCGGAGCCATCGGCGTCATCGCCGCCATCGTCGTGGTGGTCGCGATCGTCGTGATGATCGTGCTCAGCCTGGTGATCCGCGGCTGGTACCGCGTCGCGAAGGCCGACGAAGCGCTGGTCATCGTCGGAAAGCGGCAGAAGAGCGCCGACGGCGAGTCCTCGCGCATCACCGTGATCACGGGCGGCGGCGCGATCGTCAACCCGCTGACGCAGCGCGGCGAGATGATCTCGTTGCGCGCGCGCCAGATCAAGATGGAGCCGACCGCGCAGTCGTCCAACGGCGTCACCGTCAACGTCAGCGGCGTGGCCCTGGTCAAGATCGGATCCGACCCGGAGTCGGTGCGCCGCGCGGCCGAGCGTTTCGCCTCGCAGGACAAGGCGATCGAGCAGTTCACGACCGAGCAGCTCGAGGGTGCGCTGCGTGGTGTCGTCGCGACGCTGACCGTCGAAGAGCTGATGCGCGACCGCCAGCGTCTCTCGGACCAGATCGCCGAGGGCATCAAGGCCGACCTTTCGTCGCAGGGCCTGATCCTCGACTCGTTCCAGATTCAGGGCGTCACCGACACCAACGGGTACATCTCCGCCCTCGGTGCGACCGAGGTCGAGCGCGTCAAGCGCGAGGCGGAGGTCGCCCGCATCAACGCGGTCCGCGAGATCCGCGCGCGCCAGATCGCCACGGACGAGGCCAACCTCATCGAGCAGACCAAGCTCGACAAGAACAGCGCCGCGGCCAAGGCCGAGGTCGGTCGCGCCAATGCCGAGGCCGAGCAGGCCGAGGCACTGACCCGCGCCGAGCGCCGCCAGGCCGTCCTGCAGCAGGAGGCCCAGAACACGCAGGCCCGCCTGGAATCCGAGGTCTCCCGCGTCGCCGACGCCGACCTCTACCAGCGCCAGAAGGATGCCGACGCCGAGGCCTACGCGCAGATCAAGGCCGCCCAGGCCCGCGCCGAGATCGCCGAGCAAGAAGCCGCCGCCGTGCGCGTGCGCGCCGAGGCCGACGCCCAGGCCGTCCGCCTGGCCGGTGAAGCCCGCGCCGAGGCGATCCGCGCCGAGGCCGAGGCGCTGTCGCACAACCAGGAGGCCCTGCTCGCGCAGCGCGCCCTCGAGGCCCTGGTGCCGATGATGGCGGAGTTCGCCAAGGGCTACGACCGCGTCGGCAACATCACCGTCCTCGGCGGCGAGGGCGCCAGCGGTCACCTCGCGACGGAATCGGCGACGGGCCTGCGCTCGTCGTTCGAAGCGGTCAAGGCGGCGACGGGCATCGACCTGACGCAGATCATCCAGGGTCGGGTCGTTGCGGACGCGTTCACGAACCCCCAGCACGCCGGCGAATCCGCCCAGACGCGCTCGTACCCGGCCCCGACCACGCCCTCGGCGTCGTCGGAGTCGTGATCGGAGCGACCGGTGCCTGAGGCACCCGAGGTCGAGGCGCTCGCGCTCTTCCTGCGCGAGCGCCTCACCGGTTGCGCCGTGACCGGCGTCGAGCTCGTCGAGGGGCGGGCGCTGAAGACCCGAGCGCGGCCGCTCGACGAGCTCGTCGGTCGTACCGTGACCGCGGTGACTCGCCACGGCAAGCACATCGACCTCGATCTCGACGGTGTGCACCTGGGTCTGGGCTTCGGGCGGGCCGGGTGGGCGACCTGGAGTGACGGGCCCGCGGACGACGACGCCCCCGCGGGAGCGGCTGTCATCGCGCGGATCGTGTTCGACCACGGCATCCTGGGCATCACTGATGCCGCGGAGTGGCTGTCGGTGCAGCTCCATGTCGTCGATGCGGCCGACGAGGTGCCCTCGGTCGCGAAACTCGGACCGGATGCCGCGGACCCCAGCTATTCGCGAGACAAGCTCGCCGAAGCCCTCGGGCGGCGGCGCAAGCAGCTCAAGGCGCTGTTGCAGGAGCAGGAGACGCTCGCGGGCATCGGCAACGCCTACTCGGACGAGATCCTCTTCGCCGCGCGACTGTCGCCCACCGCCCACGCCGCAGCCCTCAGCGACGATGACATCATCCGGTTGCACCATGCGCTGCACGACACCCTGACCGCTGCCGTCATCGCACGTCGCGGAGTCCCGATCGCCGAGCAGAAGGCCGCGAAGGTCGCGTCGATGCGCGTGCACGGGCGTACGGGAGAGCCCTGCCCCGATTGCGGCGGGGTGATCGAGGACATCCCCGGCACGAAGGGCGGCGGGCAGTGGTGCCCGTCCTGCCAGACGCTGCCCGCGGACGCCTGAGCGGCGCGCCCCGGCGCGCAGCCCGTGTGAGGGGTCGATACGCGTCGCCCCGCGCGTCGCTCGGCGACACGTTCTGACCCCTCGGGCGGCGGGGACGACGAAGGGGCCCCGCACCGAAGTGCGGGGCCCCTTCGTCGCGGAATGCTCAGGCGGTCTGGCCGGAGTGCTTTCCTTCGGCGACCTCTTCGACGAGCTTCGCGTTGAACGCGGGCAGGTCATCGGGGTTACGGCTCGAGACCAAGCCCTGGTCGACATGCACCTCTTCGTCGACCCACGTGGCACCGGCGTTGCGCAGGTCGGTCTGCAGCGTGGGGTAGCTCGTGAGCGTGCGGCCCTTGAGCACGTCGGCCTCGGTGAGGATCCATCCGCCGTGGCAGATGACGGCGACCGGCTTGTGCTGGTCGAAGAAGCCACGGGTGAACGACACGGCGTCCTTCACGATGCGGATGTCGTCGGCGTTCTGCACGCCGCCGGGGAGCACGAGGGCGTCGAAGTCGCCCGCCGAGGCGCCCGAGACGGAGAGGTCGACCTTCTGCTCGTGGCCCTTCTCGCCGCTGATGCTGTCGTCGTTCGGCGAGACGAGGACCGCCTCGGCTCCGGCGGAGGTCACGGCCTCCCACGGGCTGGTCAGCTCGCTGTCTTCGAATCCGTCGGTGGCGAGGAACGCGATGCGTTTTCCGGTGAGGTCGGTCATGGGGAGCCCTTCTTTCTCGATCGGGGGTGCTTCCACGCTAAGAACCGGGCGAGACGGAGAGACGGGGGTTGCGGATGCCCGACCCCGGCGTTACCTGAATCGCGCGGCCCCCGCGCTCGCGCGCAGGCGTAGCATGGAGCGCATGTCCGCTGACACCACCTCTGACACCACCGCCGCGTCGAAGCCGCTGATCGCGCTGCTCAACGCTCCCGGTGTCGAGACCGACACCACAGAGAAGCCTTCCGCGTCGCAGTGCTGCGGCGGCGGTTCCTGCTCGCTCTGATTCCGTGCTGGTGCGTGTCGCGCTGGCCCTCGCCGCCGTGAGCGCTCTGGCGCTGCGCCGGCGCGTGTCGTCTTGATTTCGCGTCGTGGCTTATCGCTCTGACTTCAGCCAGCGCTTGTCACGCTGAACGCTCGCTTCGCGTGTCGCATCGACGCCGCGTCGGCGCGTGCCTCAGTGCGGCGCCGCGTAGGACGGCTGCAGCCCCTCCGCCCGTCCCGGGTCGGGGAGCTGGCGTGTCTCGCAAGACCGGGCGGGCGCGGGCGCGCCCACCCGGTGCCGAGGTCAGTGTGCGGCGACAGGCGCGTCGGCGTCTTCGGCCTCCGTCGGTTTGCGGACGAAGCACGCGAGGACGACCGCTGCGGTGGCGATGACCGCGCCGACGATGAACGAGGCGTGGACGCCCGACGCGACGGCTCCGGCCTGATCGACACCACCGGCGAGAGCGGCGCTGGAGAACACGGTCATGATGGCCACGAAACCGGCCGTACCCGCCGCGCCGGCCACCTGCTGGGCGGTGCCCACCACGGCACTGCCGTGCGAGTACAACCGGCGGGGGAGCGAGCCGAGCGCGGAGGTCATCAGCGGTGTGAAGACGAGGCCCAGCCCGAGGTTGAGAGCGAGGTACACCGTCACGATCCACCAGATGGGCGTGTCCTGACCGAAGGTGAGCGCCATCGTCCACAGCACCGCGGCCGCGATCAGCATGCCGGGGATGACGAGCGGGGTCGGCCCGAAGCGGTCGAAGAGGCGGCCGACGATCGGGGCCATCACGCCCATGAGCACGCCACCCGGAAGCAGCATGAGACCCACCGTGAGGCTGCTGAGACCGAGCGCCTGCTGCAGGAAGATCGGCAGCAGGATGAGCGAGCCGAAGAGCGCGGCCATCACGATCGCGACCAGCGGCACAGCGAGACGGAACGACGAACTCTGGAACACGCGCAGGTCGAGGAGAGCGGAGTCGGAGCGCTGCAGGCGGAGCTGACGGATCACGAAGACGGTGACGAAGACCGCGCCGACGGCGAGGGGGATCCACACCGGAACGGACGAGTGCCCGGATGCCGACTCGCCGATGGCACTGAGGCCGTAGACGAGACCCCCGAAGCCGATCGCCGACAGGACCACGGAGAGCACGTCGAATCGTGCGTCGGGACGGGTCTGGGTGACGTTGCGGACCCAGCGGGCACCGAGCGCGATGGCCACGAGGGCGATCGGGAGGATGAGCCAGAAGATCGCATGCCAGGTGAGAGCCGACAGGATGAGGCCGGACACGGTCGGGCCGACCGCGGGAGCGACGGCGATGACGATCGTGACGACGCCCATGACCCGACCGCGCTTGTTCGCGGGGACCAGGTTCAGGACGGTGGTGAACAGCAACGGCATCATGACGCCCGTGCCCATCGCCTGGACGATGCGGCCCGCGAGCAGGACGCCGAAGGCCGGAGCGAGTGCGGCGACGAGGGTACCGAGAGCGAAGACGCCCATCGCGCTGAAGAAGACGACGCGGATGGGGAAGCGCTCGAGGAGGAAGCCGGTCAGGGGGATGACGACGGCCATCGTCAACAGGAAAGCCGAAGTGAGCCACTGTCCGGTGGCGGCGCTCACGCCGAAGTCGGCCATGATCGCGGGCAGAGCGACGGACATCGTGGTCTCGTTGAGGATGACGACGAACGCGGCGACGACGAGCAGAGCGATGACGGGGCCGGGGCGGGGCGCGGGCGCCGCGGGTGCGGCGGCGTGGGGTCGGGAGACGGGAACGGTGCCGGTGGCGGCCATGACGAGGTCCTTTACGTGCGGGGGGCTTCGTGGCGCCACGGAGGGCGACTGCGAGGGTCACAACGGAGGTGCGGCCCGGGTTATTCCGACGGCGGGTCCACGGATCGGAGGAGACCCGCTCGCGACCCTATCGGGTGCCCCCGACACCGCCGGAGCCGGAGCCGGTGTCGGTGGTCGGACGTAGGCTGACGATCATGAGCATGGGGATGGGCGGGAGTATGTTCCGCGGCGTGGATGCCGAGGTGCAGCGCCGTCGCAACGCGCAGGCCCCGCGCGTGGCCCACCTCGGTCGCCGCGTCGTCGACCTGTTCCGGCCCTACCGCGGTCGCATCGTCTTCACCGCGCTCCTCGTCGTGGTGGGCGCGGCCGTCGCCGTCGTCCCGCCGCTGCTGGTGCAGCGGATCTTCGACGACGCGTTGTTCCCCGTCGACGGGTCGAGCCCCGACCTCTCACTGCTCGCCTTCCTGGTCAGCATCATGATCGGACTTTTCCTGGTCTCGGCGGCCCTCAACGTGGGCCAGACCTGGCTCACCGCCACGGTCGGCAACCGGGTCACCGGAGATCTGCGCACGCGCCTGTTCGATCACCTCCAAGACATGGAGCTCGGCTTCTTCACCCGCACCAAGACGGGCGTCATCCAGTCTCGTCTGCAGAACGACGTCGGCGGTGTCTCGGGCGTGCTGACGAACACGGTCACGAGCATCCTCGGAAACGCCGTGACGGTCATCGCGTCGCTGGTCGCGATGATCCTCATCGACTGGCGACTGACCCTGATCGCGGTCGCGCTCATGCCCTTCCTCCTCGTCGTGCAACGCCGCGTGGGCCAGGTGCGGGCGCGCATCGCGGGCGAGACGCAGGAGTCGCTGTCGGAGCTGTCGGCGATCACGCAAGAGACCCTGAGCGTCTCCGGCATCCTCCTGTCGAAGTCGTTCAACCGCCAGCGCACGGAATCCGCCCGCTTCGACGCCGAGAACGACAATCAGGTCCGTCTACAGGTGCGCCGGGCCATGAGCGGCCAGGGCTTCTTCGCCGTGGTTCAAGTGATCATGTCGAGTGTTCCCGCGGTCATCTACCTCGTCGCGGGGTACCTCATCGGAGGCGGCGCGGGAGCGATCACGGCAGGAACGATCGTGGCGTTCACCACCGTGCAGGCTCGGTTGCTCATGCCGTTGATGGGGCTCATGCGCGTCGCGCTCGACGTGCAGACCTCGTCGGCGCTGTTCGCCCGCATCTTCGAGTACCTCGACCTGCGTCCCGCGATCGTCGACGAGCCCGACGCGCGGCCCGTCTCGGCCGCTCCGGGACCGGTGGGGCGCATCGAGTTCCGCGACGTCGAGTTCCGCTACCCCGACGCCCCCGCGCAGGCGCGGCCCACCCTCGACGGCGTCTCGTTCACGGTGGAGCCCGGCCAGCACGTCGCGTTCGTCGGCCCATCGGGCGCGGGCAAGACCACGATCCTCTACCTGACTCCGCGCATGTACGAGGCGACCGGGGGAGCGGTGATGTTCTCGGGCGCCGACGTGCGCACCCTCGACCGGGCCTCGATCATCGACGAGATCGGCATCGTCTCGCAAGAGACCTACCTGTTCCACGCGACCGTTCGCGACAACCTGCGCTACGCCCGCCCCGACGCCACAGACGCCGAGATCGAGGCCGCGTGCCGCGCGGCGAACATCCACCACGTCATCGCCTCGTTCGAGGCGGGCTACGACACCATCGTGGGCGAGCGCGGCTACCGTCTGTCGGGCGGAGAGAAGCAACGCATCGCGATCGCGCGCGTGCTGCTGAAGGACCCGCCGGTCCTCCTGCTCGACGAGGCCACGAGCGCCCTCGACACGGTGTCGGAGCGCATCGTGCAAGAGGCCCTCGAGACGGCCTCGCACGGACGCACGACCCTGTCGATCGCGCACCGCCTGTCGACGGTCATCGGCGCCGACCGAATCCACGTGGTGGATGCCGGCCGCATCGTCGAATCGGGAACGCACAGCGAGCTGCTGGCCCAAGGCGGCCTGTACGCGAGCCTCGCGGCCGAACAGCTCGCGGCGTCGTTCGTCCTCGCCGAGGAGCAGCTCGACGAAGCGGGCCTCGCCCGTGCCGCCCTTCCCGCGCGACGCGCCGACGAGGCACCCGCCTGAGGCGCCCGCCATCAGACCGGACGGGCGCGGGTCCGCCGCGTGCACAACGGCGGAGCTTTCCAACCGCGCGCCGTGTAGCGGCATCCGCCATCGGCGTGTCGGGCGGGGGCTCCGCGGTTGGGCCCGGGCGGGCGTCAGTCGGGCAGGGTCTCGACGAACGCCTCGAGCGCGATGCGGTACGCGGGGTCGGGGTGCGACTCGGCGATGCGCTCGAGCGGCGGCAGGTCCAGGGTGCGGATCAGCGCCCCGCGTTCCCGCACGGCCGCGTCGGCTCCGGCGGCCCGCAGGACCGCGATTCCCTCACCGAGAGCGTCGAGGTAGTCGCGCAGGATGTCGAGTTCGCTGAGTCGCTGGGTGATCGACCCGCCCTCGCGGCGCTGGCGCCAGTCGACCACGACGTCGGGGATGACGTCGAACCCCGCCGCCAGCGTGTACATGCATTGCGTGAGGACCTGGTCTTCGTAGTAACGCCCCTCGGGGAACCGCAGGTCGTGCTCGCGCCAGAAGGCGGTGCGGCTCATCTTCGACCACGCCACGATGTTGCCCGAGGCTGCGGGGTGCTCCGCGAGCGTCGTGCGCTCACGGGCGGGATCGGTGGATGCCGACACCCAGGGCTGCACCTCTCCGGCGACGTAGGCGGGGGTGTCGGCATCCGGTCGCAGACGTACGTAGGCGCCCACCGCGAAGTCGCTGCCGGTGCGATCGAGCGTGTCGGCCAGGCGCGAGAGGGCGTGGGGGCGCATGACGTCGTCGGCGTCGAGGAACGCGGTGTACGGGGTGTCGACCCGTGCGAGGCCGGTGTTGCGGGCGGCTCCGAGCCCCCGCCGTGAGGTGTGCCGCTCGAGGCGGAACCGCGGGTCGGCGGAGGCGGCGTCGGCGAAGATGCGCGCTGTGTCATCGTTCGAGGCGTCGTCGACGAGGATCGCGCTCCAGTGCGGGTGCGTCTGCGCCCGTAGGGAGTCGAGGGCTTCCTCGGCGAAGGCGGCGACGTCGAACCCGGGGACGATGACGGTGACGGGGGTGGAACTCACCCGCGCGATCCTACGGCGGTGACGGCGGTGGCGACGGCATCTGCCACGTCGTCGAGAGAAGCGGTGAGACCGTGCGGGAGCGTGAACCGCACGGCGGTGCGGGCGTCGTCGTGCGCGACGCCGATCGCGAGCAGCACGTGCGACGCCTCGTCGCTGCCGGCCGCGCACGCGGATCCGCTGGAGGACACGATGCCGCGCCGCTCCAGCTCGAGCAGCACGGTCTCGCCGTTGGTGCCGGGGAAGACGAAGCTCGCCGTCCCGGGGAGGCGATGCGTCGGGTGACCGGTCAGACGCGCGCCGGGAACGAGGGCGAGCACGCGGGCGATGAACGCGTCGCGCAGGGCGCCGACCCGGGCGACCTCGTCGGCCCTCTCGGTCTCGGCGAGGGTGAGGGCGGTGGCGATCCCCACGGCTCCGGCGACGTCGGGGGTGCCCGAGCGACGGCCGCGCTCCTGCCCGCCGCCGTGCAGCAGCGGCTCGAACGGCAGGCGTCCGCGCACGGCCAGGATGCCCGTGCCCTTCGGGGCGCCGAGCTTGTGTCCGGCGATGGTGACGGCATCCGCCCCCGTCCCCGACAGCGGCAGCCACCCCGCAGCCTGCACGGCGTCGAGGTGCAGGGGCACCCCGCGGGCGTGCGCGACGGCGGCGAGCGCGGCGACGTCTTGCACCGTGCCGATCTCGTTGTTGGCATAGCCCACCGACACGAGGGCCGTATCGTCGCGCAGCGCTGCGGCGAGCGCCTCGGGGGTCAGGGTTCCGGTGTCGTCGACGGGTGTGTGGGTGATCTCGACGCCGTGGAGGCGGTGCAGGTAGTCGGCCGAGGCGAGCACCGATTCGTGCTCGATCGCGGTGGTGACGAGGTGCCGCCGCTCCGACCCCAGGACGATCCCCTTGATCGCGGCGTTGTTCGATTCGGTGCCGCCCGAGGTGAACAGCACGTCTGCGGGGCGCATGCCCAGCACGGCGGCGACGCGACGGCGGGCGTCGTCGAGGGCGGATGCCGCGGCCTCACCCACCTCGTGATGGCTCGACGGGTTGCCGAAGTAGCGGGTGAGGTACGGGGTCATGGCCTCGAGCACCTCGGGGCGCACGGGGGTGGTGGCGGCGTTGTCGAGGTAGAGGCTCACGCCGTCTCGATGCGGATGTCGAGCCCGAGGTCGAGGGCGGATGCCGAGTGGGTGAGGGCTCCGACCGAGATGACGTCGACCCCGGTCTCGGCGATCGCGCGGACGGTCTCGAGGCTCACGCCCCCTGATGCTTCGACCTGCGCGGCGCCGGCGATGCGGGCGACACCGGTGCGCAGGTCGTCGAGCGAGAAGTTGTCGAGCATGATGGTGCCGACCCCGGCCGCGAGCACCGCGTCGATCTGGTCGAGGCGGTCGACCTCGACCTCGACGTGCGTGGTGTGGGGGAGACGCGCGATCGCACTCTCGAGTGCCTGGGTCACCGACACACCCTGCGCGGTCAGCACGGCGAGGTGGTTGTCCTTGGCCATCACGGCATCCGAGAGCGAAAAGCGGTGGTTGTGCCCGCCGCCGTCGCGCACGGCCTGCCGCTCGATCGCCCGCAGGCCGGGCGTGGTCTTGCGCGTGTCGACGATGCGCGCGCCGGTGTGGGCGACCTCGGCGACGTAGCGGGCGGTGAGGGTGGCGATGCCCGACATGCGCTGCACGAAGTTGAGCCCGATGCGCTCGGCGGTCAGCACCGCACGCGCAGGGCCCGTGACCACGGCGAGCGTGTCACCGGGGGAGAAACGCTCGCCGTCGGCGACGAGATGCTCGACGGAGGTCGAGGGGTCGGTGAGGGTGAAGGCGGCGGCGAACACCGCGGCTCCGCTGAAGACGCCCTCGACCCGCGCGACGAGCTCCGCGCGGGCGACGGCGTTCTCGGGGATGAGGGTCTCACTCGTGAGGTCGCCCCACGGTGCGTCTTCTTCGAGGGCGGCGGTGACGACGCGGTCGATGGCGGAACGGGTCAGCATGCGAGCACCTTCGAGGGGGAGGAGGGGGCGGATGCCGCGGTGGCGGGCACGCGGGCGGGTGAGGGGTCGCGCGGGTCGGTGTCAGTTTCGGGGGCAGTGACGGCGGCGGGGACGCGAGTGTCGGCGCCGACCGCCGGCGCAGCGATCGAACCGGTCTCGGCGTCGGAGCGGAAGTGCGCGCCGACGGATGCCGTGCGCCGCAACGCCGCGTCGACCACGTGCGACGCGACGAGCAACAGGTTCGCGTCTTCGACACCGAGGGCTGCGCCGGCTGTGCGCCACGCGGCGAGGATCCCGGCGACCCGGGTGAGGCCCGCGGCGTCGCGCATGAGCCCCGCGTCGGTCCACATCAGCTGCTGGAGCGCCGCGCGGGTGAAGGGCGGGGCAGCGGCGTCCGGGACCTCCCGAAGGGGGACGGGCGCGACGGCGGCGACGGGCCAGACCGTGTCGCGGCCCACGGCCTCTCCTGCGCGTGCGCCGAACACCGCGCCCTCGAGGAGGGAGTTCGAGGCCAGGCGGTTGGCGCCGTGCACGCCCGTGCGGGCGGTCTCGCCGACCGCGTAGAGCCCGGGAACCGTCGTGCGTCCGTCGAGGTCGGTCACGACCCCGCCCATCAGGTAGTGCGCCGCGGGGGTCACCGGGATCGGCTCGCGACCCCAGTCGAAACCGCGCTCGCGCACGGCGGCGTCGATCGTGGGGAAGCGCTGCGCGAGGCGCTCGTCGCCGATGGCAGCGGCATCGAGCCGCACCGGGCGACCGCCCTGCCCGGCCATCGCGCGCGCGTTGGCGCGGGCCACGACGTCGCGCGGGGCGAGCTCGCCATCGGGGTGGGCGTCGAACGCGAAGCGGCGGCCGGTGTCGTCGACGAGGGTCGCGCCCTCTCCGCGCACGGCTTCCGACACGAGGAACGGTGCGCCCACGGCCAGCGCGGTCGGGTGGAACTGCACGAACTCGAGGTCGGCGACGGCGGCGCCCGCGCGGATCGCCGCGGCGATGCCGTCGCCCGTGGCCCCGAGCGGGTTGGTGGTGTGGGCGTAGAGCTGCCCGGCGCCACCGGTGGCGAGGATCACCGCGTCGGCGGTGAGGCGCTCGCCGCCGTCGAGCGCGATGCCGACGACGCGTCCGTTCGCGATCAACAGGTCGCGCAGCAGCGCGTGCTCGCGCAGCTCGATGCCCGCGGCCCGGACAGCGTCGCCGAGAGCGGCCTGGATCGCCGCTCCCGTCGCGTCTCCGCCGGCGTGCAGCACGCGCGCGACGGCGTGGGCCGCCTCCAGCCCACGCGAGAAGTCGCCGTCGGCGGCACGGTCGAAGTCCACGCCCCGCGCGACGAGCTCGGCGATGCGGACCGGGCCCTCGCCGACGAGGACGTCCACGGCATCCGGATCATTCAGACCGGCGCCGGCCGTGAGCGTGTCGGCGGCGTGCGAGGCCACGGTGTCGGCGGGGGAGGTGACCGCCGCGATCCCGCCCTGCGCCCACCGCGTGTTGGTGTCGGGCAGGGCGCCCTTCGTCACGACCGTGACACGGCATCCGGACTCGGCCGCGTGCAGCGCCGCCGTGAGACCGGCGATGCCGCTGCCCACCACGACGACGGTGGTCATTTCACGGCGCCGTTCGGCTTGGCCGCGAGCATGCGCTCCAGCGCGACGGTCGCGGGCTCGGCGACGTCGGCCGGCACCGTGATGCGGTTGACGACCTCGCCCGCGACGAGCGACTCCAACACCCAGGCGAGGTAGCCGGGGTGGATGCGGTACATCGTCGAGCAGGGGCACACCACCGGGTCGAGGCAGAAGATCTCGTGTTGCGGGTACTGGGCGGCCAGGCGCTGCACGAGATTGATCTCGGTGCCGATCGCGAAGGTCGTGGGCTCGGTCGCGGCGGCGATGGCCTTGCGGATGATGTCGGTCGAGCCCGCTTCGTCGGCGGCGTCGACCACGTCCATCGGACACTCGGGGTGCACGATCACGCGCACGCCCGGGTGTTCGGCGCGGGCCTTGTCGATCTGGTCGACGGTGAAGCGGCGGTGCACCGAGCAGAAGCCGTGCCAGAGGATGACGCGGCTGTCTTCGATCACCTCGGCCGTCGAGCCGCCGAGCGGCTTCCGCGGGTTCCACATCGGCATCTGTTCGAGGGGCACGCCCATCGCCTTGGCGGTGTTGCGGCCCAGGTGCTGGTCGGGGAAGAACAGCACGCGACGACCGCGTGCGAACGCCCACTCGAGCACGGTGCGCGCGTTCGACGAGGTGCAGACGATTCCGCCGTGACGCCCGACGAAGCCCTTGATGGCGGCGGAGGAGTTCATGTACGTCACCGGGATCACGGGGACCAGGCCCTCGGCATCCGGGGTCTCGAGGTCGCCGAGCACGTCTTCGAGCTGTTCCCAGCACTCCTCGACCTGGTCGATGTCGGCCATGTCGGCCATCGAGCAGCCCGCGGCCAGGTTCGGCAGGATGACGGCCTGGTCGGGGCGCGACAGCAGGTCGGCGGTCTCGGCCATGAAGTGCACGCCGCAGAACACGATCGCCTCGGCTTCGGGGCGCTCCTTCGCGGCGTTCGCGAGCTGGAACGAGTCGCCCACGTAGTCGGCGTGACGCACGACTTCTTCGCGTTGGTAGAAGTGCCCGAGCACGACCACCCGGTCGCCGAGCGTCTCCTTCGCCGCGCGGACGCGGGCGTCGAGCTCGTCGTCGGACGCGTCGCGGTACTCCTGCGGCAGCTCGCCCTGGCGCGGCGCCCCCGTGGGGATGACATCGCCCATCGACGAGCCGGGGCCGTAGCCGGGGCGCGTGTCGAAGTCCCAGGGGCCGACGGCGAGGTCGGTCGAGCAGGTCGCATCGGTCGAGGCGCCCGAGACGATCGCCTGGATCGCGTGGTCGACGCTGGGGTCGATCGCGGGGCGGGGCTGCAGGGTGAGAGGCGTGGCGGACATGGGCGTTTCCGATCAGTGACGGGAGGGGAGCGGGCCGCGGTCGGCGAGCTCCACGTCGCGGTTGTAGCGGTAGAGGCGGGCGGGTCGGTGGCTTCCGGTGCGGAAGCGCTCGGTCGGGATGAGGGTGTCGGACGTGTCGACCTGGCGACGGAAGTTCGCCGGGTCGAGGCGCTTGCCGAGGATCGACTCGGTCACTTCACGCAGGTCGGCGAGCGTGAACTCGTCGGGCAGCAGGCCGTGGGCGATGCGGCTGTAGCCGACCTTGTTGCGCAGGCGCCACAGCGTGTACTCGACGATGTCGTTGTGGTCGAAGGCGAGGGCCGGGAGGTCGGTCGCGTCGAACCACTCGACGTTCTCGGGGGCGTCGCCCTCGCGGGCGTGCGCGGCCACCTGGGCGTCGACCTCGTCGGAGCGCAGCAGCGCCCAATAGACGATCGACACCACGCGCGTGGGGGAGCGGTCGACCGCCCCGAACGCGTACAGCTGCTCGAGGTAGCTGGGGGTGAGGCCGGTGGTCTCGGCGAGCGTTCGGGATGCCGCGGCGTCGAGCCCCTCGCTCGCGTCGAGCCAGCCGCCGGGCAGCGCCCACCGCCCGCCGAACGGATCGCGTGTGCGGCGCACCAGGGGGAGCGAGAGGACGGGTTCGTCGTCGGCGTCGCGGCGCACGCTGAAGATCACGGTCGACACCGCGACGCGCACGTCGGCGTCGCGGGACTCGGGCTGAGGGGTTCGTGTCATGGTGACCATATCTCCGGAGCCGATCTTAGTGTCATTCCGACTCGAAGGGCGAATTCGCGGTGGAGGCTGCGGGTCGGGGTGTGCGGCGTGGCCCCGGGTCCACGTTCGACGCCCCGGGGCCACGGACGGACGGGGGTTCGGGCGCCCAGGCGGGCTCGGGCGGGGCCGCGTGTCCAAGACGGCGTGGCCCCGGGTCCACGTTCGACGCCCCGGGGCCACGGGCGCACAGGCCCGCCCGGCCCCGCGCGTCGAAAGGGTTCTCTCAGACGGGCGTTCTAGCCTCGAAGCGAACACAGGAGGTCGGATGCCGATCGTCGACATCGCCCTGATCGCCCTTCTGGCGGTCGCACTCGCCGTGGGGCTCTCCCGGGGCTTCCTCGCCACCATCGGCTTCTTCGCGGGGCTCGCGCTCGGGGCGGTCGCCGCCTACTGGGTGCTTCCGTTCGTGGGGCAGTGGGTCACCGACCTCGCATGGCGAGGACCCGCCATGATCGGCGCGGGAATCGCCCTGCTCGTCATCGGCTCGGGTCTCGGCAGCGCCGTCGGCAATTTCTTCCGGCGCGGCGCCGACCGCATCAAGCTGCGCGTGCCCGAGCGCCTCCTCGGCGGTGTGGTGAACGTGGCCGCCGCCGCCCTCACCATCTCGTTCGTCGCCGGCTCGCTGACCCCGGTCGGCGTGCCCGTCGTCTCCGCCGCGCTCGGCTCCTCGACCGTGGTGCGCACGATCGACGACCTCACCCCGGCACCCGTGCGCGGAGCGCTCGCCGACCTGCGCGGAACGATCTTCGCCGACGGCATCCCTCGCCTGGGCGAGCTCATCCAGATCGGCCCGGTCCCCACGACTCCGAGCATCGCCCTCGACGACCCCGCACTGACCCAGGCGGCGCAGTCGGTGGCGCGGATCTCGGGCACCGCCTACGCCTGCGGCATCACCTCGAGCGGGTCGGGCTTCGTCGTCGCCGACGGCCGCGTCGTCACGAACGCCCACGTCGTCGCGGGCGTGGACACCCCGCTGGTCGAACTGCCGGGTCGTCCGGCGCGCGAGGGACGCGTGGTGTACTTCGACCCGGTCGACGACATCGCGGTGATCTCTGTGGATCAGTTGGATGCCGCCTCCCTGCCGATCGCGCAGACGCTGGCCGTCGGTTCTCCCGCCGTCGTGCAGGGGTACCCGGGTGGCGGTCCCTTCACCTCGGGGAGCGCGCAGATCCTGTCGGAGGGCACGGTTCCGGTGCCCGACATCTACGACGATTCCTCCGCCCCGCGTGACATCTACGCCCTGGCCGGGATCGTCCGGCCGGGCAACTCGGGCGGCCCGTTGCTGACCACGTCCGGTCAGGTCGCGGGGATCGTCTTCGCTCGATCCGACACCGACGACAACGTCGGCTACGCCATGACCCCCGCCGAACTCGAGCCCGTGATGGCCCAGATGGGGTCGTTGTCGGCTCCCGTGGCATCCGGGAGCTGCACGCGGGGCTGACGGACCACGCCCGTCGGCGGCCGCGTCACACGCCGCGGGTCGTCGCCCGCGCGTCGCGGGAGATCACCGACGCGGGTGACGATGACGCGGGCGCGGCGGGCGGCGGTCGCCGCGTCGGGATGGGCTCCGAGCGCCAGAGTGTGGCGGGCCGCGTCGTAGGCGGCGGCGAGGTACCCGGCCGTCTCGAGCCGGTACTTCCCTCATTGACAACGACACGGACGGCCTCGACGCCGCCGCCGATGCCTGGGGGCAGAAGGGCGCGAGCGTCTACAGCGAGTGCATGGCACGGGCGATGAGCGCCGGCCTCGACCGGCTGTCTGGCCGTTAGCACCTGGCGATCACCATGCGAGGCAGGGGTGGAATTGCACTTCTCGTGTGGGGGACCTCTCGATATCCGGCGACGAGGTGCGGCGGGCGGCGACTTGGCAGACATGTTCGAGAGCAGGGATGCCAGCGCCCAGGCCGACGTGAGGGCGGTGGGCGCTGTCGAGGGGTGAGCCGTCGAGTGGTTGTAGAGCTCGGTGTGAGTCGGGATCCGTCTGTTCACATCCCCGGTGGCCTCTGCGTAGCGCACGGCGCTGCCGCCGCGTAGTGGGGGATGACTGTCGGCGCGGGTGAATTCACCGGGTGAAATCCACTCCACGACTGCGCTGCCGATGCGTCTCATGTCTAGCCTCTTGCGCGTGGGGGACATTTCAATCTGCGTCGACGAGGTGCGGCGGGTGGCGACGAAGATGAGCGATGTCGCGCCGGACCTGTCGCAACTGCGGGACTTTTCCGTTGCCGACCAGCCCGACCTGAGTCTTGCTGTGGCGGAGTTCGTCGGGTGCATGAACGACTGCACCGCGGAGCGTCAGCGCGGTGTCGACGCGCTCGTGACCGGACTCCGTGAGGTGGCGGACATGTTCGAGAGCATGGATGCCGACGCCCAGGCCGACGTGAGAGCGCTGGGTGCCGTCGAGGGGTGGACCGTCGAGTGACCGCCGAACTCGGAAGCACTCGGGACCCGTCCCTGTTGATCCCCGGTGACGTCGGCGAGCTTCATGGTGCCGCAGCCGCGTGGCGGGCGCGCGCTGAGAGCGCGCAGGATGTGGGTTCGGCGCTTCACTCGATGCGAACGGTTCCCGACTGGGCCGGGGAAGCGGCCGATGCGTACGAGACCCGCGCGGGCACGGTGGCATCCGGGTGGACCGCCATGGCAACGGCCTTCCGCGCCGGCCAGTCCGCGCTCGAGGACGTCGCGGCCGCGATTGACGCCGCGCGCGCCAAGGCGGGAGACGCGATCGATCTCTGGGATCAGGCTGAAGCCCTCGATGCGGCAGCGTTCCAGGACGCGCCTGCTGAATCGACCGGCTGGCTCGGACCCGACCGGCGAGCTTTCCTGGGGTCCGCGCCGCGGGCCGAAGCGCGGGCGGTCCTCGCCGATGCGCGCACCGCGCTGAGCATTGCGACGCAGAAGGCCGCGGCGGCGCTTCGTGCCGCGATCGCCGCGCCCGGGCTCGGTGCGGATGAATGGGCGGCCGTTTTGACCGGCTGCGCGAACTCCAGCCAAGTGCTCGATGCGCTCGCGGGTGCGGATGCCGCCAGCCTTGCGGCCCTTCTTCGGGCGCGATCGAGTCTCGCCGGAGTCCTCGCCCAGGCGGAGCCCGCCGCCGTCGCACCGTGGTGGGCGCAACTCGACGACTCTCAGAGGGACGCTCTCATCCACGCGGCTCCCGCGATCATCGGCAACCTCGGGGGAGTGGCCTACGCGGCTCGCGACGAGGCGAACCGCATCTGGCTCGAGGACCAGCTGGCCGACGCCCGCGCGGCGTTGGCGGAGGCGGAAAAGCCCCCGACGTATGACGAGATCCTCGGCGGCTACGCCGCGGCCCGGGCATATGCCGAGCGGCTCGACCAGGTACGTTCCCGGGTGAAGGGTTTGGAGGACATCGAATCGTCGCTGGCGTCGCCCGATGGGGGTACCCCTCGACACCTCGTAACCCTCACGGCGGACTCGCCCCCTCTCGCCGCGGTCTCCATCGGAGACCTCGACACCGCGGAGAACATCACCTACGCGGTTCCGGGGATGGGTACCACGACTGAAGGTATGGGGGGATGGGCGCGTGCCGCTCAGAACCTCGTCGACCAACAAGACCGTGCTGATCCAGGTCGGACTCACGCGACGGTCGCGTGGATCGGGTACCAGACACCGCCCATCCCGATCGCGGAGGGCGGTTTTGAGGTGATGCACAACGACCTTGCCGACGCGGGCGCGTCGAATCTTGCCAGAGACCTGCGTTCTCTCGACAGCGTTAATTCTGCGGCTCAGGTCAGCGTGGTGGCGCATTCCTACGGGACGACCACGGCATCTTTGGCGCTTACGCGAGATGACGTTCACGTCGATGCCTTCGTAACGCTGGGCTCAGCGGGTCTGCCCGCGTACGTCGATTCGGCTGCGGACGTGCACGCGGGCTTGGTGTTCTCAGGACAGGCTCAGGACGTCTGGGCAATTGACCCAGCTCACGGGGATCAATGGGCTTGGACCGGCCGCCTGTCTCCTGAACACCCGATCAATCCGATTGACCCCGAGTTCGGCTCGCATTCGTTCAGCGTCGCCGGTGACGGGACGTTGCGTGCGGTCACCGACCATGGCGCGGTCACGTCCGACGAGGGGGGTTATCTTGACAAGCAGACGGAGTCGCTTCGAAACGTGGCCCTCGCGACGACCGGCCACGGGAACCTCGTGTCTCCCTACATGCCGCCGGCTCCGACCCCGCTGCAGAAGGCATTGATCGAAGGAATGACGAATGGTGTTGCGGACTAGTCGCCCGGTACTTCTCCCCGCCCTGGGGGTGCTTGTGGCGCTCTCGCTGGTTGGCCTGCCCGGATGTGCGCAATTGAAAGAAGACAAAATGACTCCTACCGAAGCGCGTGACGCTCTCGTCACCACCATCGAAGACAGCGCAGCCAAACTCGATGCCACGGGATGGAACCGCGATCACGCGCCCGAGGTCGGCGATTGCGACGGCCAGCAGGGCGAGCGCGCCAATTTCACCTACGGCTACGGCGCGCCTGCTCCCGATAGCGATCGAGGTGCGGACGCGAAGATCATCGCGGACTATTGGACGTCTCTCGGTATGCAGGTGCGAGTCGTCGATACCCCCCTGTACGTCGTGTACGCGTCCGGCGGCCCCGTAGCGGGCTTGTCCTTTTCGACGGCTCCCGGTGATTACTACATCGCCGGCACCTCCCTCTGCGTCCCCGGTGATGCCGCCGACATTCGCAAGCAGGACAACGGCTGACCACCACGGGGCAGGGCGATCAGGTGTCCTCTTATGTGGCGCCCGGGCCCACCCCGCTTCAGCGAGCGATCATCGAAGGGTTGACCAGTGGATAGGCGCACGCGAGGACATGCAGGCCGTGCCGTTTGCGCGGTTCTGGCGAGCTCGATGGTGATCATGTTGTCGTCGTGTACGACTTCTGAGGGAGACACAATGAGTCCTGAACAAGCCCGCGACACGCTTGTATCCACCGTGGAGGAGACCTCGACCGTGCTCGATGTTTCAGGCTGGGCGCGGACAGGGGCCCCCGAAGTCGGTAACTGTGGAGACCGGCCGGGTGAACGCGCGAACTACAACTACGGTTACAGCGCGCCACCACAGTCCCGGGACTTTGCGGCAGACGCGCAGAAGGTCGCAGAGCACTGGAAGTCAGTGGGCATGGAGGTTCGCGTTGTAGACAGCCCGTCGGTCGTCGTCTACGCAACGGGCGGACTCGTCGAGGGTTTGTCCTTCTCCACTGGGCCCGGTAACTACTACATCGTCGGTACCTCGCTGTGTGTTCCGGGTGACGCCTCAGAACTGCGCAAAAAAAGACAACGGCTGAGCTGTGAATCGGCGCCCTGTTAGCGCAGAAAGATGGGCGTACGTGACGTCGTTTAGGGCATCCCTCGCAGTCCGTGGTGCTGCCTCCTCCGTCACCGTCCTGGTCGCCGGTCTCCTTTTGACGTCCTGCGTGGCCTCGCTCGAGGCCACCGCGAGCGCGGATGAAGCGCGTGACGCTCTCGTCAGCACGGTCGAGGACAGCGCCGCGCAGCTCGATGTTGCGGGATGGTCTCGAAGCCACGCCCCCGAGGTGGGCGACTGCGGCCCGGGGAGCGGCGACAGGGCGAACTACTCCTATACCTACGGTGCCCCCGCGCCCGACAGTGATCGCGAGGCCGACGCGCGGAGGGTCGCCGACTATTGGCGCTCACTGGGCATGGAAGTCCGTCTGGTCGAAAGCCCTGCATACGTGGTGTACGGCAGCGGCGGTCCCGTTGAGGGGCTTACCTTCTCGACCGGTCCGGGCAATTACTTCATCGCCGGCGAGTCCCTCTGCGCCCCCGGCGACGCCGCCGAGCTCCGCAAGCAGGACAACGCGTGACGAACTGTTCCCGATTTTCTTCGCACTCGAGGGAGGGTCACGTTGTTCGCGCAGCCACTTATTCACGTGTCGCTCTGGGAGTGACGTTGTGCATCGCCGCCATCTCGGCGTCCGGCTGCGCGACCGGGCAGGCTGCTTCGTTGAGCCCTGATCAGGCTCGTGACGCGCTCGTATCGACTGTCGAGAACACCTCCAAGATCCTCGACGTTGAAGGTTGGACCTGGGACGGGGCGCCGGAGGTCGGAAACTGCGGGCAGCGCAGCGGCGAGCGCGTGAATTACACCTATGGCTATGGCGCCCCGCCGCCCGATGGAGACCGAGCTGCCGACGCGAAGAAGGTTGCCGATCATTGGCGCTCGCTGGGGATGGACGTCCGGACGGTGGAGAAGCCGGTGGTTGTGGTCTATGCCACAGGTGGGCCCGTCGAAGGGCTCTCGTTCTCAACGGGCCCCGGGGACTACCACATCGCCGGCACCTCCCTCTGCGTCCCCGGCGACGCCGCCGAGATCCGCAAGCAGGACAACGGCTGAACATCTCACGGCGCCCGCCGAAGCTCCGCTAGGCTGACCCCACAAGTCCACACCGGCCCCATGATCGATGCGGGAGAGCTCCGGCGAACGCAGCCGGGCACCGAAGGAGCAAGCCTCCCCGCCAATCTCTCAGGTACGCGTACCGCGTCGATCGGGCCACTCTGGAAAGAGGTTCGGGATGCCACGTCCCCGAGCCCGCCGACGGTGAAAGCCGCGCGATCCGCGCGGTGAAACTCTCAGGCCCATGACAGAGGGGGAGTTCTACAGGCGCCGTCCGGCGTCTGTCCGTCATCGCGAACGGCAGAACTCATGACCGAAACCCCCGCTCCACCGCGCACCTCCCCGTTGAATGATCGGCACGAGGCCCTCGGCGCCTCGTTCACCGACTTCGGCGGCTGGAACATGCCCGTGCGCTACACCTCCGACCTCGCCGAGCACCGCGCCGTGCGCGAGGCCGCGGGCCTGTTCGACATCTCGCACATGGCCGAGTTCCGCGTCGAGGGAGAGAAAGCGGCCGCGTTCCTCGACTATGTGCTCGCCGGCCGCCTGTCGACCATGAAGATCGGCAAGGCCAAGTACTCGCTCGTGCTTGCCGAGAGCGGCGGCATCGTCGACGACGTCATCGTCTACCGCCTGGGGGAGCAGAGCTTCCTCGTCATCTCGAATGCCGGCAATCGGGATGCCGTGGCCTCGGCCTTCGACCTGGCCCAGCGCACGTGGGTCGCCATGTCGAGCGAGGTCCCGGAGCCTGTCGAAGAGGCCGGAACCCTCGCGGTCGCCGACGTCACCGACGACTACGCCCTCATCGCCCTGCAGGGCCCCGAGGCCCGCGGCATTCTGAACTCCACCCCGGGTGTCGAGATCACCGGCACCGCCCTCGACGAGCTGGGCTATTACGCCTGGACCGAGGGCACCTTCGACGGGGCGCCACTGTTCGTCGCCCGCACCGGGTACACCGGCGAAGACGGCTACGAGCTCATGATCCCCACCGCGCAGGCCGCCGCCCTGTGGGATGCCGCTCTCACCGCGGGCACCGACCGGGGCCTCGTGCCGTGCGGTCTCGCCGCGCGCGACACCCTGCGCCTCGAGGCCGGCATGCCGCTGTACGGCCACGAGCTCTCGCGCGACATCGTCCCCGCACAGGCGGGTCTCGGCCGCGTCCTCGCCGTCGATAAAGAGGCGTTCGTCGGCAAGGACGGCTTGTCGTCCGGCCCCGCCGACGCCCCCGTGCTCGTCGGCCTCGTCTCGGAGGGCCGCCGCGCGGGTCGCGCGGGCTACGCCGTCCTGCGCGGCGACGACACCGTCGGCGAGATCACCAGCGGCGCCCTCAGCCCCACCCTCGGCCACCCCGTGGCCATGGCGTTCGTCGCACCCGCGGCATCCGCCATCGGAACCGAACTGTCCATCGACGTGCGCGGAACCCGTATCCCCGCGACCGTCACCGCCCTTCCCTTCTATCGGAGAAACGCATGACCGACCTCACCGCCCTCAGCTACACCTCCGAGCACGAGTGGATCGCCCTCGAGGGTGACATCGCCACCGTCGGCATCACCGACTTCGCCGCCGACAAGCTCGGTGACGTCGTCTTCGTCGAGCTGCCCGGCGCCGACTCGGCCGTCTCGGCCGGCGACGTCTGCGGCGAGATCGAGTCGACCAAGTCGGTCGGCGAGCTCTACGCGCCCCTGAACGGCACGGTCGTCGAGGTCAACGACGCCGTGGTCGACGACCCGTCGTTGGTCAACGCCGAGCCCTTCGCCGGCGGGTGGCTCATCAAGATCCGCGTTGAGGGCGACCTTCCCTCCGACCTGCTCGACCGCGCCGCTTACGAGGACCTCACCGCATGACCTCCGTCCTTCCTCCCCGCACGGATGCCGGGACCCCGGCCGCCTTCACCGACCGCCACATCGGCATCGGTGCCGACGCCCAGGCGCACATGCTCGAGGTGGTCGGCTACGACAGCGTCGAGGCGCTCGTCGAGACCGCCGTCCCGGCCTCGATCCACGTGCAGGTCCGCGCCACGAGCGCGATTCCGACCGCGGCCACCGAGGCTGAGGCCCTGGCGGAACTGCGGGAGCTGGCATCCGCCAACCGCTCCGCCCGCCCCATGATCGGTCTCGGCTACTACGACACCTTCACGCCCTCGGTGATCGCGCGGAATGTCCTCGAGAACCCGTCGTGGTACACCGCGTACACGCCGTACCAGCCCGAGATCTCGCAGGGCCGGCTCGAGGCGCTCATCAATTTCCAGACGATGGTGACCGATCTCACCGGGCTCGCGACGGCAAACGCGTCGATGCTGGACGAGTCCACCGCGGTCGTCGAGGGCATGCTCGTCGCCCGCCGCGCGTCGAAGGCGGAGACCGACCTCTTCCTGGTCGATGTCGACGCCCTGCCGCAGACCAAGGCGCTGCTGCACCACCGCGCCGCGGCCGTCGGCATCCGCATCGTGGAGACCTCGTACGAGGGGGATTTGCCCGAGGCGTTCGGCGCCTTCGTGCAGTACCCCGGTGCGACCGGTCGCATCTGGGACTTCTCGGCCGTGGCCGAGACGGTGCATGCCGCCGGCGGCCTCGTCGTGGCCGCCGCCGACCTGCTCGCCCTGACCCTGCTGCGCTCGCCCGGCTCGATCGGCGCCGACGTCGCGGTGGGCACGACCCAGCGTTTCGGCGTGCCGCTCGGCTTCGGTGGACCCCACGCGGGCTACATGGCCGTGCGCGCGGGCCTCGAGCGTCAGCTGCCCGGCCGCCTGGTCGGCGTGTCGCAGGATGCCGTGGGCGCCCCCGCCTACCGCCTGTCGCTGCAGACGCGCGAGCAGCACATCCGCCGCGAGAAGGCGACGTCGAACATCTGCACTGCGCAGGTGCTGCTGGCCGTGATGGCGGCGATGTACGCGGTGTACCACGGTCCCGACGGACTCCGCGCAATCGCGACGCAGGTCGCGCGCAAGGCCGACGCCCTGGCATCCGCTCTGCGCTCCTCCGACCTGACTCTCGCGAGCGACGCCTTCTTCGACACCGTGCGCGTCCACGTGCCGGGGCGCGCGCAAGACGTGGTCGCCCGCGCCCGCGAGCGCGGCTACCAGCTGCTCTGGGTCGACGACGCGACGGTGGGCGTCTCGGTCGATGAGACGACGACGGATGCCGATGTCTCGGTCATCCTCGACGCCTTCGGCCTCGCCGCGGACACGCTGCCCGAGGGCGAGGCGCTGCGCGGGATCGATGCGGCCCTGCATCGCGACGACGCCTTCCTCACGCACCCTGTCTTCCACGCGCACCGCAGCGAGACGGCGATGATGCGGTACCTCAAGACCCTCGCCGACCGCGACTACGCGCTCGATCGCGGCATGATCCCGCTGGGCTCGTGCACGATGAAGCTGAACGCGGCCACCGAGATGGCGGCGGTGTCGTGGCCGGAGTTCTCGCGCGTGCACCCCTTCGCCCCCGAGGCCGACGTGCGCGGCTACCTCGAGATGATCGAGCAGCTCGAGCGCTGGCTCGCCGAGGTGACCGGCTACGACGCGGTCTCGCTGCAGCCGAACGCCGGGTCGCAGGGCGAGCTCGCGGGCCTCCTCGCGATCCGCGGCTACCACCTCGCCAACGGCGACACCGCGCGCACGGTGTGCCTGATCCCGTCGTCGGCGCACGGCACGAACGCCGCCTCGGCGATCCTCGCGGGCATGAAGGTCGTCGTCGTCGCGTGCGACGAGGCCGGCAACGTCGACCTCGGCGACCTGCGCGCGAAGATCGCGCAGCACGCCGCGGAGCTCTCGGCGCTCATGATCACGTACCCCTCGACCCACGGGGTGTACGAGCACGACGTGCTCGAGATCACGCAGGCCGTGCACGACGCCGGCGGACAGGTTTACGTCGACGGCGCCAACCTGAACGCGCTGCTGGGATTCGCCCGCTTCGGCGACCTCGGCGGCGACGTCTCGCACCTGAACCTGCACAAGACGTTCGCGATCCCGCACGGCGGTGGCGGACCCGGTGTCGGTCCGGTGGCGGCGAAGGCGCACCTGGCCCCGTACCTCCCCTCGCACCCGTTCTCGCAGCGCGCGGATCACGCCGGTGGCGTGTTCGACGGGGGGCCGGTCTCGGCCGCCCCGCACGGCTCCACCGGTATCCTGCCGATCTCGTGGGCCTACGTGCGCATGATGGGCGCCGAGGGCCTGCGCCAGGCCACGGCCGCCGCGGTGCTCTCGGCGAACTACATCGCCACGCGCCTGCGCGAGCACTACCCCGTGCTCTACGCCGGTGAGGGCGGTCTCGTCGCGCACGAGTGCATCCTCGACCTGCGTCCCCTCAAGGAGCAGACCGGCGTCACCGTCGACGACGTGGCCAAGCGCCTCATCGACTACGGCTTCCACGCCCCGACGATGTCGTTCCCCGTCGCCGGCACCCTGATGGTCGAGCCGACCGAGAGCGAAGATCTCGCCGAGTTGGACCGGTTCGTGGATGCCATGATCGCGATCAAGCACGAGGCCCTCGCGGTCGCGGCGGGGGAGTGGCCCGCCGACGACAACCCGCTGGTCAACGCTCCGCACACCGCCGAGACGGTCGTGATGGGGGAGTGGGATCACCCGTACTCACGCGAGACCGCGGTATACCCCGTGCGCTCGCTGATCCGCGGCAAGTACTGGCCCCCGGTGCGCCGCATCGACCAGGCGTACGGCGACCGCAACCTGGTCTGCTCGTGCCCGCCGCCTGAGGCGTTCGCCTGACCCTTGCCCGTCCCTCGACGAGACGGCATCCCTCCGACGTCCCTTCCGCTCCGCGCGGGGGCTGAGCGGGATGCCGTTTCGTCGTTGTAGGGGGACGCGCAGCGGACCGGGAGATCCTCAGGGGGCGTTTAGTAAAGTGCCCCTGTGCACCACGGGCTGAACGACGTTCCTCGACCGCTTCGACGCCGTGGCGGCCCGGGACGGGTGATCGCCCTCCTCGTCGCCGCCGGTCTCGCGTTGGCCGGTTGTTCGGCGACCGACCCCGCGCCGGTCCCCGCGAAAGAGCAGCGGACGAGCCTGACAGTCGGTGTGGTCGGCTCGCTCACGAGCTTCAACGCCGCCAGCGCGACCGGGGACACCGCGGCGAACCGCGCGGTGTCGGCCCTCCTCGACGAGAAGCTCGGCTCCCTCGACGGAAACCTCCAGGTCGTGCCCAACAACGGTCTCGGGCGCATCACGCGGGTCGAGGGCGACCCGCTGACCGTCAGCTACGAACTCTTCTCCGACCGCGTCTGGTCCGACGGCACCCCGGTGACCCTCGACGACCTGCTGTTCGGGTGGGCGGTCACCTCCCACTTCTTCGACGACGCCACCTACGACGCCAACGGCCAGCTCGTGTCGGGTACGCGGTACTTCGACACCGCGCTCCCCGCCGACCCCAACGCCCGCACGACGCGTCCGCGCCTCGACCGGGCGAACGACACCCTCATGCTCACCTATGACCAGCCCTTCGCCGACTGGAACCGGCAGTGGCTGCTCGACCGCCCGGTCCACGTCGTCGCGCAGCGGGCGGGCGTGAGCGTCAAGGATCTGCTCACCGCGATTCTCACGGCGCCGGAGGGCGACCCTCAGGCTCCGGCGGCTCCGAATCCGGTGCTGGCTGCGGCCGCGCAGGCGTGGAACACCGGTTTCGATGTCGCTCCGGGAACGACGCCGGACCCGGCCGGTGTCGTGTCGTCGGGCCCGTGGACGGTCTCGGAGATCACGGCCGACACGCTCCAATTGGCCCGTCGGGACAGCTACCAGGGGGCGCACTTCCCGGGTCTCGAGGGGCTGACGGTCCGGTTCTTCCCCGATCGCGCGGCGCAGCTGTCGGCGATCGAAGCGGGAACGGTCGACGTGGCCAATGTCGGCGATCTCGATGTCGCGGAGCGGAAGACCCTGACCGATGCCGGGTTCAACGTCCAGGTCGGGCCCACCTCCGAGACGCTTCAACTCCGGTTCGCCACGACGACGGCATCCGATCTCCGTCAGGCGACGACGCTGTCGCTCGATCGGGCCTCGCTCGTCCAGGACGTGCTGGGCGCCGTGCGTCCGGACGCCCAGCCCCTCCAGTCGTTCTTGTCGTCTCCGGCGACCGGGCAGCTCTACAACGACCTGGTCTCGGGGAACGGCGCTCCCGGCACGGGGGCCGACGTGAACGGCGCGCGCTCCGCGCTGAACGACCGGGCGGCCGTGCTCCGCGTCGCCTACGACACGACCGATCCGACGGCGTCGCTGGTGTTCCCACGCCTCGTGTCGATGGCCGCCAAGGCCGGGATCGCGGTCCGCGCCGCCACCGCGACGGAGATTCCGGATGCCACCCTCTCGTGGGTCGGCGAGGATGAGAGCCTCTACCGGTCGGCGCGTGACCGCATCGCGGAGGGGATCGACGGCGGCGACACCGAAGAGCTCTTCGACGACCTCACCACGCACACCGACCCCGTCGACGTGTTGTCGGAGGCGAAGCTCATCGACCGCTCGCTGTTCGCCGCGTACGCGGGTGTGCCGCTGCTCGAGCGCACGGGCGCCGTGGTCAGTGCCGCGGGCGTCGGGGGAGTGTCGTACACCTCCGAGCCCAACGGGCTGCCGCCGGCGTTCTGGACCTGGTCGCCGCCCCAGTCCTGACGGTCACGACGCCGGGGTCGGTGCGGGGGTCGGGGCGAAGATCCCCGGCCACCACGCCGCGGCGAGGGGATACCCCACGAAGGCCACGACGTCGATGACCGTGTGTGCGATCACCAGGGGCATCACCCGCCCCCATCGCTTGTAGCACCAGCCGAAGACGAGCCCCATGACGACGTTGCCCAGCGCCGAGGGCCACCCCTGATACAGGTGGTAGCTGCCGCGCAGCAGGGCGGTCGACACGATGATCCACGTCCACGACCAGCCGAGCCGGCGGAGACGGTCGAAGAGGAATCCGAGGAAGATCACCTCTTCGGTGAGGCCGGCGCGCAATGCCGCGAGGACCAGCAGCGCGATCACCCACCACGACGAGTCCAGGGGAGCGGGGATCACCGCGATGCTCTGCCCGAGAGCGCGGCCGATCGCGTAGACACCGATACCGGGCGCGCCGATGAGGACGACGAGCAGGAGTCCCCGCGCGGAGTCACCTCCGAAGCGGCGGAAGTCCAGCCCGATGCGGCGGAGCGCGTTGTTCGTCGGCTCCCACAGCAGGTAGACCGCCAGGGCCACGAGGGCCAATGAGAAGAAGATGTCGAGGAACTGGTAGATCGCGTCCCACACCGGCTCGGCGCTGCGCGACGGATTCAGCTGCGTCTGCTGTTGCGAGATGGGTGCGCGGGTGGCGGCGCGGACGAACGAGACCACCGAGTAGATCGCCGACTGACCGACGCTGACGAGCAGCACGATCCCGATCTCCCAGCCGAGACGGCGGCGGGGGTAGGTGTCCGAGCGCTTCAGCGTCGGAGGATACGTCCAGTCCGCTGGGACCTGCAGCCGGGTGCGCTTGTCAGATTGCTCCATCGAGAGCCTCTCGAGTAAATGCTGTGTAACGTTTTTCAGAGGAGTTTGGGGCACCTGGGTAAACGTGCCTAGTGTGTTCTCATCCTGCCCGACGGATCTTTCACGCGCCTTGTGCTGCGCGAAAGCCCTGCGCGGGCGACGATCATCCCTTCCCTGGAGGAACTGTGAAGCGCAACAAGATTGCCCTCTCCGGTCTCGCCCTGCTGGGAGCCGTCGGGCTTATGCTCGCCGGCTGCTCGGGCGGCGGAGACAACGGCGGCGGCTCGTCATCGGGCGGCGACGCCACGGCGATCATTCGGACGAACGGCTCCGAGCCGCAGAACCCGCTGATCCCGACCAACACCAACGAGGTCGGTGGAGGAAAGATCCTCGACTCGATCTTCGCGGGTCTGGTCTACTACGACGGAACCGGCGCTCCGGTCAATGACATGGCCGAGTCCATCGTCACGAACGACCCCCAGAACCTCACGGTGACCCTGAAGAAGGGCCAGAAGTTCACGGACGGCACCGAGGTCAAGGCCGACAACTTCATCAAGGCGTGGAACTACGGCGCCCAGCTGTCGAACAACCAGGTGAGCAGCTCGTTCTTCGAGGACATCGTGGGCTTCAGCTACGACGCTGACTCCGAGCTCACCGGTCTGAAGAAGGTCGACGACTACACCTTCACGATCGCGCTCTCCAAGCCCGCCGCCGACTTCGCGCTGCGACTGGGCTACTCGGCGTTCTTCCCGCTGCCCGACGTCGCGTTCACCGACATGGCTGCGTTCGGCGAGAACCCGATCGGAAACGGCCCCTACAAGCTCAAGGGCGAGGGTGCCTGGCAGCACAACGTCCAGATCGACCTCGTCAAGAACGATGACTACCAGGGCGGTCGCACGGTCGAGAACGGTGGTCTTTCGATCATCTTCTACGCCACGCAGGATGCCGCCTACGCCGACCTCCTCGGCGGCAACGTCGACGTGATCGACAGCGTTCCCCCGTCCTCGCTGGCCACGTTCCAGTCCGATCTGGGCGACCGCGCGGTCAACCAGCCGGCCGCGATCTTCCAGTCGTTCACGATTCCCGAGCGTCTCGCGCACTTCAGCGGCGAAGAGGGCACGCTCCGTCGCCAGGCCATCTCGATGGCCATCAACCGTGACGAGATCACCAAGACGATCTTCCAGGGTTCGCGCACCCCGGCCAGCGACTTCACCTCGCCGGTCATCGCGGGCTGGTCCGACTCGCTCTCGGGCGCCGAGGTCCTGAAGTACGACGCGGACAAGGCGAAGCAGCTGTGGGCTCAGGCCGACGCCATCTCGCCGTGGAGCGGCTCGCTTCAGATCGCGTACAACGCCGACGGTGGACACCAGTCCTGGGTCGACGCTGTCACGAACTCGCTGAAGAACACCCTCGGTATCGACTCCTCGGGTGCCCCGTACCCGACCTTCAAGGAACTGCGCTCGGCGGTCACCAACCGCAGCATCGAGACCACGTTCCGTTCGGGCTGGCAGGCCGACTACCCGGGTGCGTACAACTTCCTCGCGCCGCTGTACGCGACCGGGGCATCGTCGAACGACGGCGACTACTCGAACCCCGAGTTCGACGGACAGATCTCGGCCGGTATCGCCGAGACGGATCTGGACGCGCAGAACGCGGACTTCGCCAAGGCTCAGGAGATCCTGCTGAAGGACCTTCCCGCTATTCCGCTGTGGTACCAGAACGTCACCGGTGGCTACGCCGAGGGCGTGAACAACGTCCAGTTCGGCTGGAACTCGGTTCCGCTCTACTACGAGATCACGAAGTAACCCTTCCGATCTCACCCGCGAGGCGGTGACGGATTCGTCACCGCCTCGCGGTCTGCCCGCCAGGCCTCATCACGACGTGTGATAGAACGGCACGGGTCTCTTTCGACCCACGCCCCCCATGAAACGTCTGATGAGGCGTTTCCCACGTTCGAAAAGAGAGCGGATGCTCGGCTACATCCTCAGACGTCTGCTGCAGGTGCTCCCCGTGTTCTTCGGGGCCACGCTGCTGATCTATTTCATGGTCTTCGCCATGCCGGGGGACCCGATCCTCGGCCTCTTCGGCGACAAGACCCCCGCGCCCCAGGTCGTCGAAGCCCTGCGGGCCCAGTACCACCTCGACCAACCCTTCATCGTGCAGTACTTCCTGTACCTCGGCGGGATCTTCCAAGGCGACCTGGGAACGACCTTCTCCGGTCAGTCCGTCAACGAGGTGCTCGCCCGAACCCTCCCCGTGACGGCGCGCCTGGCCGTGATGGCTCTGGCGATCGAGTTCGTCCTCGCCATCGTCATCGGCACCATCTCGGCGATCCGCAAGGGCAAGCTGTTCGACAATGTCGCGCTCATCGTCGCCCTGCTGTTCGTCGCACTGCCGATCTTCGTGGCGTGCTTCCTCGCGCAGTACTTCCTCGCCATCCAGCTGGGGTGGTTCCGTCCCACGGTGGGGGCGCAGAACAACTGGGGTGATCTTCTGCTGCCGGCCATCGTGCTCGGCTTCAGCCTATTCGCGACGAGCATGCGCCTCATGCGCGGGTCGGTCATCGACACCCTCAACCAGGACTGGGTGCGGACCGCGTACTCCAAGGGCCTCTCACGCCGACGCGTGATCCCCGTGCACGTCCTGCGCAACTCGCTCATCCCCGTCATCACGAACTCCGCGACGAACTTCGGTGTGCTCCTCGTCGGAGCCACCGTCACCGAGGGCATCTTCAACATCCCCGGTGTCGGCAACACGCTCTACCAGGCCACCATCCGCGGTGAGGGCCCCACGGTCGTGTCGTTCGTGACCGTCTTCGTCATCATCTACGTGCTGGTCAACCTCGTCGTCGACCTCCTGTACGGCCTTCTCGACCCGAGGATCCGCTATGTCAAGTAGTCAGTTCCCGGCGCCCCACTATGTCGCGCCGATCAAGACCGAGACCATTTCAGTCGACGCCGTCCGTGTCGCCGCCCGAAAGAGCAACCTGTGGCTCGACGCGTGGCGCGACCTCCGTCGCCGTCCCACGTTCTGGATCGCCCTGGTCGTGATGGCCATCGTGATCCTGATGGCCGCGTTCCCGACCCTGTTCACGCAGGTGCCGCCGGACAACGACTGCCAGCTGTCCAACAGCAACGGCGGTCCCACGGCGGGACACATCCTGGGCTTCACGTTCCAGGGCTGCGACACCTTCTCGCGCATCGTGTGGGGTGCCCGCACCTCGCTGTCGGTGGGTCTGCTGGCCACCGCGATCGGCACGATCATCGGCCTCGTCATGGGCGCGCTGTCGGGCTTCTACGGCGGATGGCTCGACGCGGTCATCTCGCGCGTCGGCGACATCTTCTTCTCGATCCCCTACATCCTCGCGGCCATCGTCGTGATGAGTGTGTTCTCGCAGTACCGCAACGTCTTCACCCTGGCCTTCGCGATCGGCGGGTTCGCCTGGGCCTCGACGGCCCGTGTCGTGCGCGCCGAGGTTCTGCGCGTGCGCCAGGCCGACTACGTCGCGGCCTCTCAGGCGCTGGGACAGTCGCGTTTCCGCACGCTGCTCACTCACGTCATCCCGAACGCCATCGCTCCGCTCCTCGTGGTCACCACGATCAGCCTGGCCGCGGCGATCGTCGCGGAGGCGACTCTGTCGTTCCTCGGCGTCGGCCTCGGCGGCAGCACCATGTCGTGGGGTAACGACATCAGCCAGGCGCAGCAGTCGCTGCGCATCGCGCCGATGGCGCTGATCTGGCCGTCGATCGCCCTGACCGTCACGGTTCTGGCCTTCATCCTGCTGGGCGAGCTCATCCGAGACGCCATCGACCCGAGAGCGAGGGCCCGCCGATGAGCGACGCCACCCAGACACCGCTTCTGTCCGTTCGCGACCTCAAGGTCGCGTTCGAGGGACAGGGTGGCACGCGCGAGGTCCTCCACGGAGTCAGCCTCGACGTCTACCCCGGCCAGACGGTCGCCATCGTGGGCGAGTCGGGCTCCGGCAAGTCGACGACCGCCTCGGCGGTCATCGGCCTGCTCCCCGGTACCGGTCACGTCACCGCCGGCAGCATCACGCTCGACGGGCGTGAGCTGACCGACCTCAGCCAGACGCAGTTCGAGTCGGTTCGCGGTCGCGACATCGGTTACGTCCCGCAGGACCCGATGTCGAACCTCAACCCGGTGTGGAGCATCGGCTTCCAGGTGAAGGAGGCGATCCGCGCGAACGGCATCGCCACCGGTCGCAAAGAGGTCGAGAAGCGCGCGATCGAGGTGCTCAAGCAGGCTGGTCTCGCCGACGCCGAGCGTCGCCTGCACCAGTACCCGCACCAGTTCTCGGGCGGAATGCGTCAGCGCGCGCTGATCGGAATCGGCCTCGCCGCCGACCCGAAGCTGCTGATCGCCGACGAGCCGACCTCGGCCCTCGACGTGACCGTGCAGCGCGTGATCCTCGATCACATGGCATCCCTCACGCGTGAGCGGGGGACCTCGGTGCTGCTCATCACGCACGACCTGGGTCTGGCCGCCGAGCGCGCCGACACCATCGTCGTGATGAACCAGGGCGAGATCGTCGAGTCGGGTCCCAGCCGCGAGATCCTCGAGAACCCGCAGCACCCGTACACGCAGCGCCTCGTCGCTGCCGCGCCCAGCATCGCTTCGCAGCGCATCCAGGCGAAGGTCGAAGACCGCGGCATCCTGCGCGAGTCCGACATCGACGCTCCCGCGACGGTCAAGGTCACCGACCTCGTCAAGGAGTACAAGATCCGCCAGGGCGGATTCCGCAGCGAGCAGTTCCGCGCCGTCGACGGGGTCTCGTTCGAGATCCCGCGCGGCAAGACCCTCGCGCTGGTGGGGGAGTCGGGCTCGGGCAAGTCGACGATCGCGAAGATGGTCCTCAAGCTCGAGGATCCGACCTCGGGCTCGATCGAGGTCGACGGTGTCAACACCGGCAAGCTGAGCGCGAAGGACACGTTCAACCTGCGCCGCCGGATGCAGCCCGTCTTCCAGGACCCGTACGGGTCGCTCGACCCGCTGCGCAGCATCGGCAACCTCATCGCCGAGCCGCTCAACATCCACAAGGTGGGCGACAACGCGTCGCGTCGAGCCCGTGTGGAGGAGTTGCTCGAGCAGGTCGCGCTTCCGCAGGAGCTGGCATCCCGCTATCCGAACGAGCTGTCCGGCGGACAGCGCCAGCGTGTCGCCATCGCGCGCGCGCTCGCGCTCAAGCCCGACATCCTCGTGCTCGACGAGGCTGTCTCGGCCCTCGACGTGCTGGTGCAGGCGCAGATCCTCCAGTTGCTGGCGGAGCTGCAGTCCGAGCTCGGTCTGACCTATCTGTTCATCACGCACGACCTCGCCGTCGTTCGTGTCGCCGCCGACCTGGTGTGCGTCATGGAGCGCGGCAAGCTCGTGGAGCAGGGAACGGTCGACGAGATCTTCGCGCAGCCCTCGCAGGAGTACACGCAGCGCCTGCTCGACGCCATTCCCGGCGCCTCCCTCTCGCTGGGCGGCGCGTGACGCGCGACGAGCGCTTCCGGGGCACGGAACACCCGCGGGTGTTCCGTGCCCCGTCGTCGATCTTCGGCCTGATCCTGGGTGCGGTGCTCGCGCTCGTGCTCTTGGGGGATGCCGCGCTGCGCGCCGGGCTGGGCGAGATGCTCCTGCTGGCGCCCTGGGTGCTGTTGGCGCTGTGGGCGGTCTACGCCCTGCTGTTCGCGCCGCACGTGCGCATCGAGGCCGAGGGCATCCGCATCCACAATCCTCTGCGCATCGCGGACATCGCGTGGGCGCGCGTCGCCGACATCGACATGCGCTGGCAGCTCGAGGTCCGCACCGACGAGCCCCGCGTGGTGAAGGCCTTCGGTGGCCCCGTCGCCGGTCGTCCGGGTCGTCCTCCGATCCGCCGTGACGCTGAGCGAGGACGTCGCGAACCTCCCGCGATCCGCGACCTGCAACTCATCCAGGAAGCATGGGAGACGGCGCGGCCGACCGCGTCGAAGACCGGTGTCGTCCGCCGGTCGTGGGACATTCCCTCGGTCATTTCCCTGCTGGTTCTGATCTGCTGGGTTATTATCGCTTTGTTCATCTCAGGCGGTCTCGGCTGAGCGCGATGCTGCGCTCGACGGAGACCGTGGTGACAAAGCGCCATGTAAGAGCTTTGTTACGGTCGTGAAAAGTGTGTTCCCCCGGCGCGCGTTTCATGGGAAGCCGACGTAGGGTCGCTGAAGATCCTTAGCCAGGCAAACGAATAGGCGGGGATCTCGAAGGCGAGAGGACCACCATGACGCACACCCCCGACGTGTTCCGGACGGGCCCGCGCACCTCATGACGCTGTACGTTCTGCGACGGTTCCTGAACTACGCCGTTCTGAGCCTGTTGGCGACGTGCCTCGCGTACGTTCTCGGCAGCGCGCTCTTACGACCCCAGGACCGCTTCTACGGCATGAACCCCCGGCCGCCCCAGGAGTCGATCGTCGCGAGTCTCGACGCTCTCGGCGCCAATCCCGACGTGCCGATCCTCGTCCGCCTGTGGAACTGGTTGGTCAACCTCTTCACGAAGTTCTCGCTCGGCACCACCATCGGCGGCCAGGACGTCATGACCGAGATCGCGACGCGCGCCGGCACGAGCCTGCGCCTGCTGCTGATCGGCTCGCTCATCGGCGCGATCGTCGGCGTGCTCATCGGCGTGTGGGGTGCGGTGCGCCAGTACCGGGCTCCCGACCAGGTGACCACGTACGCCTCGTACCTCGTCTTCGCGACCCCCACCTTCGTCATCGGCGTGCTGCTGATGATCGGCGCGACCAACCTCAACAACGCGGCCGGAACGCAGCTCATCCGCTTCACCGGCGAGTACACCGCCGGTGTCGAGGGGTTCTGGCCGATGATCGCCGATCGGGCGGTCCACCTGCTGCTGCCGACGCTGGCGCTCGTGCTCATCAGCGCCGCGTCGTACTCGCGCTACCAGCGGAGCATGATGCTCGACGTGCTCGGTGCGGACTACATCCGCACCGCCCGCGCGAAGGGACTGCCCCGCACGCAGGCGCTCTTCCGCCACGGCGTGCGCATCGCCCTGATCCCGATGTCGACGTTCTTCGCGTACAGCTTCGGCACGCTCATCGCCGGTTCCACCATGCTCGAGATCGTCTTCTCGTGGCGGGGCATGGGGCAGTTCCAGCTGAACGCCGTTACTCAGCAGGACATCAACGCCGTCGCCGGATCGACGCTCTTCGTCGCCGTGCTGGTGCTGTTGTCATCGACCCTGTCCGAGGTGCTCTACGCCGCACTCGACCCGAGAGTGAGGAGCTGACATGACCATGCAGGAAGAAGCCCTCGACGGAACGCTCGTCGCCACGAGCCCTGTCACCCGCGACCGCAAACCGCTGTCGCGCGGAGCGCTGGTGCGCTCGCGGCTGCGCAAGATGCCTCGCTTCTGGGTGGGCGCGAGCATCCTCGTCTTCATCGTGCTGTGGGCCTTCATCGGGCCGCTGCTTTACCCCTACGACTCGACCCAGCGCGACTTCCTGAACGTGGGCCTGGGGCCGACCCAGTTGCACTGGTTCGGGACGAACGGCATCGGGCAGGACATCTACGCGCAGACGCTCGTGGGTCTGCAGAAGTCGCTCATCATCGGCGCTCTGGCGGGCATCGGCGCCACCCTTATCGCGGCGGCCGTCGGATCCCTCGCCGGCTACCTGGGCGGCAAGATCGACGCGGTCATCGGGTGGCTCATCCACCTTCTGCTCGTCATCCCGTCGTTCTTCATCCTGGTGCTGCTGAGTCCGCTGACCCGCGGACTGTCGTGGCTCGCCCTCACGTTCTTCCTCGCGGTGTTCAGCTGGATGATCCTCGCTCAGGTCGTCCGCAACCAGACCCGGTCCCTGCGCAACCGCGACTTCGTGCGCGCGGCGCGGTACATGGGCATGCCGACCCGGCAGATCCTCGGCCGCCACATCATCCCCAACATCGCGTCGCTGCTCATCATCGACGCGACCCTCGGCATCGTCGCGGCCATTATGGCCGAGACCTCGCTCAGCTACTTCGGTTTCGGCGTCCAGGCGCCCGACGTCTCGCTCGGCACGCTGCTGGCGTCGGGGACGTCGGCCGCGGTGACCCGCCCGTGGCTGTTCGTGTACCCCGCCGGCGTGCTGATCGTGCTGCTCCTGGCCATCAGCCTCATCGGCGACGCCCTGCGCGACGCCATCGACCCCACCTCGGGAGCGAACCGTGACTGACACCCGATCCGCCACCCTGCTGTCCTCGACCGGCCGCTCGCCGCTGCTGTCGGTCCGCGACCTCAGCGTCACCTTTCCGCAGCGCGACGGTTCTCCCGTCCGCGCCGTCCGCGGCATCTCGTACGACGTGCACGATGGGGAGTTCCTCGGCATCGTGGGCGAGTCCGGCTCCGGCAAGAGCGTGTCGTCGCTCGCCGTGATGGGGCTGCTGCCCTCGAACGCGCAGGTCGAGGGCGACATCCTCTACGACGGTCGTTCGCTGCTCGGCATGAACGACGGGCAGCTGTCGAAGATCCGCGGCGCCGAGCTCGCGATGGTCTTCCAGGACCCCCTGTCGGCGCTGACCCCGGTCTACACCGTCGGCGACCAGATCTCCGAGGGACTGCGTCTGCACGACCGCGCCCTGAGCGCACAGGCTGCGCACGCCCGCAGCGTCGAGCTGCTCAAGCTCGTCGGCATCCCGGATGCCGAGCGTCGGGCGCGCGCGTATCCTCACGAGTTCTCGGGCGGTATGCGACAGCGCGCGATGATCGCCATGGCGATCGCCAACGACCCGCGCGTGATCATCGCCGACGAGCCGACGACCGCCCTCGACGTCACCATCCAGGCGCAGATCCTCGAGGTGCTGCAGAAGGCCCGCGAGGTGACGGGCGCCGCCGTCGTGCTCATCACGCACGACCTCGGCGTCGTCGCCGGCCACGCCGACCGCGTCGCGGTCATGTACGCGGGCAAGCTCGTCGAGCGGGGCACGGTCGACGAGATCTTCCACGACCCGCACATGCCGTACACCGTGGGGCTGCTGCGCTCGGTGCCGAACATGCAGACCGCGGGCTCGCACCGACTGGTCCCGCTCGAGGGGCGCCCGCCGTCCCTCGCCTCGCTGCCCAAGGGATGCCCCTTCGCCGCGCGCTGCCCGATCGCGATCGACGCGTGTCACGACATCGAGCCCGTGCTCGAGGTGCACGGAGCGGTGCCCGACCACGTCGCGGCGTGCATCCGCTCGGGCGAGATCGCCTCCGGTGCCCTCGCGCGGCCCGATATCTTCCCGCGGCCCGAGGCTCTCGGCGAGATCCCGCCGCTCCGCCCCGACGCGACCCCCGCGGTCGAGGTCACCGACCTCGTGAAGCACTTCCCGCTGATGAAGGGCGCGGTCTTCCCGCGCCGCGTCGGCACGGTGCGCGCGGTCGACGGGATCTCGTTCTCGATCCAGCCCGGTCGCACGATGGGACTGGTGGGGGAGTCCGGCTGCGGCAAGACGACGACGATCCTCGAGATCATGGAGATGGTCGCCCCGCAGAGCGGCAGCATCCGCATCAACGGCACCGACGTGGCCACGGTGAGCCGTAAGGACAAGGCCGTGCTGCGCAAGGGCATCCAGATCGTGTTCCAGGACCCGATGGGCGCGATCGACCCGCGCCTGCCGGTGGGCGAGGTGATCACCGAGCCCCTGCTGGTCCAGGGCGTGCCGCGTGCGGAGCGCGACCGCAAGATGCGCGAGCTGCTCGATCTCGTCGGGCTGGACCCGAACATGTCGGACCGGTACCCGCACGAGTTCTCGGGCGGTCAGCGTCAGCGCATCGGCATCGCCCGCGCCCTGGCGACCGACCCCGCCGTCGTCGTCCTCGACGAGCCGGTGTCGGCCCTCGACGTGTCGATCCAGGCCGGAGTCATCAACCTGCTCGAAGACCTCAAGGAACGACTCGGCCTCTCGTTCCTCTTCGTGGCGCACGACCTCGCCGTGGTCCGCCAGATCGCCGACGACGTGTCGGTCATGTACCTCGGCCGCATCGTCGAGCAGGGTCCCGTCGACGAGGTGTTCGACGACCCGCGGCATCCCTACACGAAGGCCCTCATCTCGGCCGCGCCCATTCCCGACCCGCGCATCGAGCGGGCGCGAACGCGCATCCTGCTCGACGGCGACCTCCCGAGCCCGACGCAGGAGATCTCGGGATGCCGTTTCCGCACGCGGTGCCCGCTCTACCGCCTGCTGCCCGACGCCGACCGGCGCCGGTGCGACAACGACGACCCGGGCTTGCGCTCCCAGGCGCACTCCCAGGTGGCGTGCCACTACGCCGAACGGTCCGACCTCGTCCTCGAGACGGTGTCGGCCGGCTCCCCCCGAACGTCCCCGACCGACGGCACCATGTCGCCGGGGGCCCTCCCCGATCACCAACGAGAGGATTGATCACATGAGAATGCGTAAAGCGAAGGCCCTCAGCGCTCTCGCGCTGCTGAGCGCCGCCGCCCTGGCGATCGCCGGGTGCGCGCCGGGCAACACCGCCGCTCCGTCGGCGAACCCCGAGGATCAGAACTCGCTGCCGTCGACCGCGTGGGTGCGCGCCGATGCCGCAGACGTCAAGGACGGCGGCACGCTGACTCTCGCGGTCGACTCCATGCCCGTGAACTGGAACAACTTCCAGATCGACGGCAACGAGGCCAACACGAACAACATCGTCGCCGCGATGCAGGGTGGGCCCATCCGCATCGGCGAGGACGGCAAGCCGATCGTCGACCAGAACTACGCCTCCTCCGTCGAGCTGACCAGCAGCGACCCCCAGAAGGTCGAGATCAAGCTCAACCCGGATGCCAAGTGGGAAGACGGCACGCCCATCACGGTGGCCGACTACCAGGCGACCTGGAAGGCCAACAACGGCAGCAACCCCGCGTACGTGGTCATCTCGACCACCGGGTGGGACCAGATCTCGTCCGTCGAGCAGGGCACCGACCAGTTCGACGTCGTCATCACCTTCTCGTCGGTCTTCGCCGACTGGCAGAGCCTCTTCGGCCAGGTCCTGCCCGCGAGCGTCGCCAACGACCCGAACACCTTCAACACCGGCTACCTCACGAAGGCGCTTCCGTCATCGGGACCCTTCAAGCTCGCGAGCTTCGACTCGACGGCCGGTGTGGCGACGCTCGAGCCGAACCCCAACTGGTGGGGCGCCAAGCCCAAGCTCGACTCGGTCGTCTTCCGCGCCGTGAGCCAGGCCCAGCAGGGCACCTCGTTCAGCAACGGTGAGATCGACGCGCTGAACATCAGCTCCAACGCCGACCTCTACCAGACGGCCCAGAACGTCCCGGGTGCCGAGATCCAGGCGTCGAACGGTCTGACCTGGACGCACATCACGATGCGCGCCTCGAGCGGACCCCTCGCCGACGTCAACGTCCGCAAGGCGATCGCATCCATCGTCAACCGCAGCCAGATCGCCACCAACGCGAACTCGCCGGTCGGCGTCCCCGCCATCACGCAGGGCAGCTACATCTTCATGCCCGGCCAGGACGGCTACACCGACGACTCGCTTCCGTACGACGTCGACGCGGGCACCAAGTACCTCGAGGCCGCCGGCTACACCAAGGACGGCGACTCGTGGACGAAGGACGGCACCGCGCTGTCGTTCAAGGTGACGGTCCCGGCCGACACGACGACGAACATCCAGCGCGCCGAGCAGATCCAGGCGGACCTCGCCGAGGTCGGCATCCCGGTCGAGCTCGTCTCGGTTCCCGTCGGCAGCTATTTCTCGGACTACATCATCAAGGGTGACTTCGAGATGGTGACGTTCTCATGGCAGGGCACCGCCTACCCGATCTCGTCGAGCCGTTCGCTGTTCACGCCGGTCGACTCGGCGCAGAACTACACCGGCATCGCCGACCCGCGCCTGGACGCCCTGTGGGAGAAGGCCAACTCCGAGCTCGACCCCGCCGCGCGTCAGCAGACCGCGCAGGAGATCAACAAGGTGCTCTGGGAGTCCGTGCCGATCATCCCGATCGCGCCGCTGCCGAACGTCTACGCCGTCAAGCAGGGCCTCGTGAACTGGGGAGCCACCCAGTTCGAGACCATCGACTGGACGATCGTGGGCTTCGCGAACTCCTGATCCGCTGACCGAAAGGGGCGGGATCCTGCGGGATTCCGCCCCTTTTCCGTGCGTTCCCGTTACCTGTGCGTCTCCTGCCCGGGAGTGTCGCAGGCGCCCGGTAGACTAGGGACGCCCGATTCCGGGCATCACCCCGAATTTTCCTGGAGACCCTCCATGGCGCACGCCCTTCGTCCTGACCTCCGTAACGTCGCGATCGTCGCGCACGTCGACCACGGCAAGACGACCCTCGTCGACGCCATGCTCCGCCAGACCGGCTCGTTCGGCGACCACGCGCACGTCGAAGAGCGCGCGATGGACTCGAACGACCTCGAGCGCGAGAAGGGCATCACGATCCTCGCCAAGAACACGGCGATCACTTACAACGGCGTGCACAGCGACGTTCCGGTGACGATCAACGTGATCGACACCCCCGGCCACGCCGACTTCGGTGGCGAGGTCGAGCGCGGCCTGTCGATGGTCGACGGCGTGGTGCTGCTCGTCGACGCGTCCGAGGGCCCGCTGCCCCAGACCCGCTTCGTGCTGCGCAAGGCCCTCGAGGCCAAGCTCCCCGTCATCCTGCTGGTCAACAAGACCGACCGCCCCGATGCGCGCATCGCCGAGGTCGAAGAAGAGGCGCACGACCTGCTGCTGGGCCTCGCGTCCGACCTGGTCGACGACGTGCCCGACCTCGACGTCGACGCCCTGCTCGACGTGCCGGTCGTCTACGCCTCGGGCCGCGCGGGTGCCGCGTCGCTCAACCGCCCCGACAACGGCTCGCTGCCCGACAACGAAGACCTCGAGCCGCTCTTCGGCGCGATCCTCGAGCACGTTCCGGCTCCCGCCTACGACGACGAGGCGCCCCTGCAGGCCTGGGTCACCAACCTCGACTCCTCGCCGTTCCTCGGTCGCCTCGCTCTGCTGCGCGTGTTCAACGGCACGCTCAAGAAGGGCCAGACCGTGGCCTGGGTGCGTGCCGACGGCACCACCAGCAATGCCCGCGTCACCGAGCTGCTGAAGACCCGCGCCCTCGAGCGCTACCCGGCCGAAGACGCCGGCCCCGGTGACATCGTCGCCATCGCCGGTTTCCCCGACATCACCATCGGCGAGACCATCGCCGACCCCGAGGACGTGCGCCCGCTGAAGGCGATCACCGTCGACGACCCGGCCATCTCGATGACCATCGGCACCAACACCTCGCCCCTCATGGGCAAGGTCAAGGGCCACAAGCTGACCGCCCGCATGGTCAAGGACCGCCTCGACCGCGAGCTCATCGGTAACGTCTCGCTCAAGGTCGTCGACATCGGACGCCCCGACGCGTGGGAGGTCCAGGGTCGCGGCGAGCTCGCCCTGGCGATCCTCGTCGAGAACATGCGTCGCGAGGGCTTCGAGCTCACGGTCGGCAAGCCCCAGGTGGTCACCAAGCGCGGTGAAGACGGCAAGCTCAAGGAGCCCTTCGAGCACCTGACCATCGACGCTCCCGAAGAGCACCTCGGTGCGATCACGCAGCTCATGGCCGCCCGCAAGGGGCGCATGGACAACATGACGAACCACGGCACCGGCTGGGTACGCATGGAGTTCGTCGTGCCCTCGCGCGGCCTGATCGGCTTCCGCAGCGAGTTCCTCACGATCACCCGCGGCACCGGTATCGCCAACGCGATCTCGCACGGCTACGACGACTGGGCGGGCTCGATCACGACCCGCCAGAACGGCTCGATCGTCGCCGACCGCATGGGTGTCGTCACCCCGTTCGCGATGATCGCCCTGCAGGAGCGCATGAGCTTCTTCGTGCAGCCCACCGAAGAGGTCTACGAGGGCATGGTCATCGGCGAGAACTCGCGCGCCGACGACATGGATGTCAACATCACCAAGGAGAAGAAGCTCACGAACATGCGTTCGTCGACCTCCGACTCCTTCGAGTCGATGACGCCCCCGCGCATCCTCACGCTCGAGGAGTCGCTGGAGTTCGCCCGCGACGACGAATGCGTCGAGGTCACGCCCGAGAAGGTGCGCATCCGCAAGGTCGAGCTCGACGCGACCGCGCGGGGTCGCTCCGCTTCGCGCTTGAAGCGCCAGGACGCCAACGCGTAAGCGTTCCCGTCTCGAACGGCCCCGCCCAGCCTCGTGCTCGGCGGGGCCGTTCGCTTTGCGGGGTCTGCGGGTGGGTGGCATCCGGATGCCGTGGCGTGCGTGACGGCGGGGGTTTTCGGCGACGCGGCGGGGTAGGCGGCGCGTCGGGGGATTCGTCCGCGGGTGTGCGGGGACCGGCGGGAGTTCAGCTGTCTCCGGACGCCCCCGCGCGCATCACCTTCGCGAGCGCTTTGCCTTTCGCCAGTTCGTCGACGACCTTGTCGAGCAGTCGGATGCGGTACATCAGCGGGTCTTCGATCTGCTCGACCCGCACGCCGCAGACCACTCCGGTGATCTCGGCGGCCTGCGGGGTGAGCCGCGCCTCGCCGAAGAACTCGCGGAACGTGGTCGACCCCTGCGCGTGGCGGGCGAGGGCCGCCTCGTCGAACCCGGTCAGCCAGCGGATCACCGTGTCGAGCTCGTCCGTGGTGCGCCCTTTGCGTTCGACCTTCGCGACGTACAGCGGATACACCGACGAGAAGGTCATGTCGAAGACGCGGGACATGCCAGCACGATATCCCCGCGTCCGGCCCCTGTCGACGCGGTCGTCGGGTCAGCGGGACTCGACGACGCAGACGGCGCTCATACCCGCCGTGAGCGCTTCGAAGACGTGGGGCGCGTCACCGGCGTACGAGAGGTAGTCGCCGGGTGCGAGCTCGAAGGGGGCGTCGGCCGGGCCGACGAGACCGCGACCCGAGACCATCACGAGGTGCTCGATCGTTCCCCGGGGATGCGGGTCGGATCGGCGGGGGGAACCCGGTTCGGCCGAGAGCAGGTAGATGTCGCGGCGAGCGTGCGGGGGGCTCGCCGAGAGCAGGACGGCGATGTAGTCGGATGCCGATGAGGCCACGGCCGTACCGGCTTCGCCGGCCCGGATGAGGGTGGGGGAGTGCGCGCCCTCGTCGACGAAGTCGGCGAACGTGATCTCGAGCGCCGAGGCCAGCGCCCACAGGGTCTCGACGCTGGGATTGCCGCCCCCGTTCTCGAGCTGCGAGACGGTGGCCTTGGCGACTCCGGCCCGCCGGGCGAGTTCCGAGACGCTGAGGTCACGTCTCTCTCGCTCGCGGCGCAGGCTCGCGGCGATTCGGGCGCTCAGATCGCTCATCTGTTCATTATGACCGTCGATCGTTCGACTTGACGAACGACGTCTTGAGCGTTCACGATGATGTCCATGCGTTCGCTTCACCGAACATCCGAGGGTGTCGCCGCTCGACAGGGCCTCGCCGTCGCCCTCGCCACGAGTGCCTACGGCATCTCTTTCGGGGCCCTGTCCGTGGCATCCGGTCTGGACATCTGGCAGACCTGCGTGCTGAGCCTGCTGATGTTCACCGGCGGATCGCAGTTCGCGTTCGTCGGGGTCATCGCCGCGGGGGGAGTGGCCGCCGCACCCGCGGCGATCGCGTCGTCGGCCCTGCTCGGCGTCCGCAACGCCGCGTACGCGATGCGCATGGCGCCCGTCGTGGCGGGCGGACCCTGGCGCAAGGCGTCGGCCACGCACTTCACGATCGACGAATCGGTGGCGGTGGGCCTGGCGCAGACCGAGCCGCGCGCTCGTCAGGTGGGCTTCTGGGTCACGGGTGTGGCGATCTGGGTCGGCTGGAACCTCTCGACTCTCCTGGGGGCGCTCCTCGGCGACGTCCTCGGCGACCCCCGTGCCTACGGTCTCGATGCGGCGGCGGCCGCCGCGTTCCTCGCTCTGCTGTGGCCGCGTCTTCGCGGACGTCAGCCCCTGGCGGTGGCCGCGGGAGCGGCGATCGTCGCGGCGCTGCTCACACCGTGGCTCATGCCGGGGATCCCGGTGATCGCGGCGGCGGGAGTCGCGATCGCGGTGGGACTGTTCGATCCCCGGCCCGCGAAGCCGGCGGCAACCGAGGAGCGGATGCCGTGACCCTGTGGACCGCGGTGCTCACGGCATCCGTCATCTGCGTCGCCCTCAAGGCGACGGGCTACCTGCTTCCCGCTCACTGGCTCGACAAGCCGCGCCCCGCGCGGATCGCGGACCTTCTCACCGTCGCCCTGCTCTCGGCGCTCGTGATGGTGCAGACGCTCGGCGCGGGGTCGGCGGTGGTCGTGGACGCGCGACTCCCGGCGGTCGGGGTCGCGGCCCTCCTCCTCTGGGCGCGCGCCCCGTTCCTCGTCGTGGTCGCCGCGGCGGCCCTCACCGCGGCGCTGCTGCGGCTCTGGGGGTGGGCGGCGTGAGGGGTGAGTGCTATCGGCCACGGCCGTCGCATAGCTGTCGCGCCTAGACTCGACCGGTGACTTCCACGATTCTCCGCGTCGTCGGCTGGGTGGTGGCCCTGCTCGTGGGGGCCTTCTACGGAGCAGCCGGCACCGTCGGCCAGGCCTTCCTCGTCGGCCCCGTGCCGGTGGGTTTGATCCTCGCGACGATCGGCAGTGCGGCCCTGCTCATCGCCCTGCGCACGCTCACGGGCGATCGCGTCAACGCCCTCGCCGGAGGGTTGGGGATCACCGCCGCCACGTACTTGTTCTCTCAGGTGGGGCCGGGCGGTTCCGCGATCGTCGCTGCGCCCACCGCGGGGACCGAGTGGATCCCGCTCGTGTGGACGGTCGTCGGACCCGCGCTCATGGTGCTGGTCGCGCTGTGGCCCGACTTCAGCAAGATGCAGGCGCCGGCGCGCCCGGCCGAATCCTAAGCCCGCGGCCCGGCGGCGGAGTCGGTCGCTCCGGCGCGATTAGACTGATGCGGTGACTTACGTGATCGCCCTCCCGTGCGTCGATGTGAAAGACCGCGCCTGCATCGATGAGTGCCCTGTCGACTGCATCTACGAGGGTGAACGATCGCTCTACATCCACCCCGACGAGTGCGTCGACTGCGGTGCGTGCGAGCCGGTCTGCCCCGTCGAGGCCATCTACTACGAGGACGACCTCCCCGAGGAGTGGTCCGACTACTACAAGGCCAACGTCGAGTTCTTCGACGACATCGGCTCGCCCGGTGGTGCGGCCAAGGTCGGCGTGATCGCCAAGGACCACCCCGTCATCACCGCACTGCCCCCGCAGGCGCACTGACCCGTGGGCGTCGCCGACCTCGCCGACTACCCGTGGGACGCGGTCGCCCCGTACGCGGAGCGCGCCCGACGCCACCCCGACGGCATCGTCGACCTGTCGATCGGCTCGCCCGTCGACCCGACGCCCGCCGTCGTCGCCGAAGCTCTGGCTGACGCAACCGACGCGCACGCCTACCCGCAGACGGCGGGGACCCCGGCACTGCGCGAGGCGATCGCCGAGTGGTACCACCGCCGGCGCGGCGTCCCCGGCCTGGCCGCGGCGAACGTTCTGCCGACCGTCGGCTCCAAAGAGCTGGTCGCCCTGCTGCCGTTGCTGTTGGGGCTCGGCCCGGGCGATGCCGTGGTTCACCCGCGCGCCGCCTACCCGACCTACGAGGTCGGAGCGCGTCTCGTGGGCGCCGAGGCCGTGGCATCCGACGATCCGTCCTCGTGGCCCGCGAACGCGCGCGTGATCTGGATCAACTCACCCGGCAATCCCGACGGGCGCGTCCTCTCGACGGACGAGCTTCGGGATGCCGTGACCCGGGCGCGTGAAGTCGGTGCCGTCCTCGCGTCGGACGAGTGCTACGCCGAACTGGGCTGGGACGCCCCGTGGGATGAGCAGCCCGTACCGAGCGTGCTCGACCCGGGCGTCGTCGGAGACGACCTCTCCGGCGTGCTGTCGGTGTACTCGCTGAGCAAGCAGTCGAACCTCGCCGGGTACCGCGCGGCGTTCCTCGCCGGTGACCCCGCCCTCGTGTCGCGGTTGCTCACCGGTCGCAAGCATCTGGGCCTCATGCCGCCCGCGCCGGTGCAGCGCGCGATGACCGTCGCCCTCGGAGACGACGAGCACGTCGCCGCGCAGCGCGAGCGCTACGCCCGCCGCCGCGCGGTCCTCAAGCCCGCGGTCGAGGCCGCCGGCTTCACCATCGACCGCAGCGAGGGCGGCCTGTACCTCTGGGCGACCGAGGGACGCGACGCGTGGGAGAGCGTCGACCGCCTCGCCGATCTCGGCATCCTGGTGGGACCGGGGCACTTCTACGGCACCCACTTTCCGAACCACGTGCGCTTCTCGCTCACCGCGACCGACGAGCGCATCGCCGCCGCCGCGGAGCGTCTGCGCGCCTGACCAGGAGGTTCCCTCCATCCGATGGGGGCAACCTTTAGCGGTGTCATCTGTACGCCGGAGTGCCTACTAGGCTGTAATGGCAGGTCGTTCGGGGTCATCCTCCGTGCGCCCCGCCGACCCGGATGCCATTCCCGTGGCATCCAGAGGGCGAGAAGATCGCGGGGTGCCGCAACCCCCCGCGTTCGACCACACGGGCGACCAGAAATCGCAAGGAGGCGCGGTGAGCGACGCGGGCACGCAGCAGGACAAGGCCACTCTCACGGTAGGGGGCACCACCGCCGAATTCCCGGTCCTGCGAGGCACCGACGGCGTTCCGAGCATCGACATCGCGTCGCTGACGAAGCAGACCGGTCACACCACGCTCGATTACGGTTTCGTCAACACGGCGTCGACGAAGTCCGACATCACCTACATCGACGGCGATCAGGGCATCCTCCGCTATCGCGGGTACCCCATCGAGCAGCTGGCGAAGAACAGCACCTACCTCGAGGTCGCGTGGCTGCTCATCTACGGCGAGCTGCCCTCGGCATCCGAGCTCGCGTCGTTCGACGAGCGGATCCGCCGTCACACGCTGCTGCACGAAGACCTCAAGAGCCTCTTCTCGGCGCTGCCGCCGACCGCGCACCCCATGTCGGTGCTCTCAGCGGCGACCGCGGCCCTCTCGACCTACTACGAGGCCGAGTCCGACCCGCACAACCCCGAGCACGTCGAGCTCAACACGGTCCGCATGCTCGCGAAGCTCCCCGTGATCGCGGCCTACGCGCACAAGAAGAGCATCGGACAGGCGTTCCTGTACCCCGACAACTCCCTGGGCTTCGTCGACAACTTCCTCAAGCTCAACTTCGGTGTGCACAGCGAGCCCTTCGAGGCCAACCCGGTCATGACGAAGGCCCTCGACCTGCTGCTGATGCTGCACGAGGACCACGAGCAGAACGCCTCGACCTCGACCGTGCGCCTGGTCGGTTCGACCGGAGCGAACCAGTTCGCGTCGATCTCGGCCGGCATTCAGGCGCTGTCCGGCCCTCTGCACGGTGGCGCGAACGAAGCCGTCCTGCAGATGCTCGCGCGCATCCGCGACTCGGGCGAGAGCGTCGAGCGCTTCGTCGAGCGGGTGAAGAACAAGGAGCAGGGCGTCAAGCTCATGGGCTTCGGTCACCGCGTCTACAAGAACTACGACCCGCGCGCGAAGCTCGTCAAAGAGTCGGCCGACGAGGTGCTCACCGCACTCGGCGTCAGCGACCCGCTGCTCGACCTCGCCAAAGAGCTCGAGCAGATCGCCCTCGAGGACGACTACTTCAAGGAGCGTCGCCTCTACCCGAACGTCGACTTCTACACCGGCGTGATCTACAAGGCGATGGGCTTCCCCACGCGCATGTTCACGGTGCTGTTCGCGATCGGCCGTCTGCCCGGCTGGCTCGCCCAGTGGCGCGAGGCGATCAGCGACCCCCAGACGAAGATCGGCCGCCCGCAGCAGCTGTACACGGGTGCCGCCGAGCGCAACTACCCCGGCATCTGACCCGGCCTGGAGCGCCCCGTCTCTCTTGCGAGGGGCGGGGCGTTTCGCTGTGTGCGGCGGGGTGTGTCGCTGGTTCTCCCCATGTCCCACTTCGTGCTGTCTGGGGCGCCGCCAGGGAGCCGATTGTGGGACATGGTCTGCATATATGGGGACATTCTTGTCGAGGGCGGTTCGCCCTGCAGCCATGTCCCACTTTGTGCTGCCTGGGGCGCCGCCAGGGAGCCGTTTGTGGGACATGGTCTGCGCAGATGGGGACATGGGCCGCGAGGGCGGTTCGCCCTGCACCCATGTCCCGCTTTGTGCTGTCTGGGGTGCCGCCAGGGAGCCGTTTGTGGGACATGGTCTGCGCAGATGGGGACATGGTCTGCGCACAGGGGGACATGGGGTGCGCCGGAGAGACCGGATGCCAGGCGGTTCCGCCGACGCCGATGACGCAACCAGTAGGGTCGGGGCATGCCGCGCCTGCTCGTCCGCCGTCCGTCGCCCCGCCTCGCCGAGGGCGAGCTCACCCACCTCGACCGCGTGCCGGTCGATGCCGAGCTGGCGCTGACGCAGTGGCAGGCGTACGTCAATGCCTTCCGCACCCGTGGGTGGGAGATCGTCGAGATCGACCCGGCCGATGACCAGCCCGACGGGGTGTTCGTCGAGGATGCGGTCGTCGTCTTCGGTGACCTCGCCGTGCTCTGCCGGGCCGGCGCCGTCTCGCGCCGCGGCGAGGCGGAGAGCGTGCGCGCGGGGGTCACGGCATCCGGAATCGATCTTGCCGAGATCGTGGAACCCGGAACCCTCGACGGGGGCGACGTGCTCAAGGTCGGACGGACCGTCTACGTGGGCGCGTCGTCGCGAACGAACGCCGAGGGCATCGCCCAGCTGCGGGCTCTGCTCGAGCCGCGTGGGTGGGAGGTGCGCGAGATCCCTGTCACGAAGGTGCTACACCTGAAGTCGGGGGTGACGGCGCTACCCGACGGAACGGTGGTGGGGTTCGAGCCGCTGGTCGACGATCCGTCGATGTTCCCGGTGTTCGCGGGCGTGCCCGAGGAGCACGGCACGGCCGTGGTCGTCCTGGACGACGACACGGTGCTGATGTCGGCGGACGCCCCGGCGACGGCGGAGGAGCACCGGTTCCGCGGCCTCGAGGTCGTGACCGTCGACGTGAGCGAGTTCGAGAAGCTCGAGGGCTGCGTGACCTGCCTGTCGGTGCGGGTGCGCGACTGACGCGACCGGCGCGGGGGCGGATACGCGACGAGAAACGCTCCCTGCACGGAGAAACGCGCGCCGCGGGCGTTTCCTCGTGCAGGGAGCGTTTATCGGGAAAAGGGCGCAGGCGCCTGCCGCTCAGGCGTGCAGTGCCTCGTTCAGCGTGACGCCGACGCCGGCGCGGGCCGAGGCCTCGACGGCGCCGGTGAGGGAGTTGCGGCGGAACAGGATGCCGTCGCGACCCGACAGCTCGCCCGCCTTGACCGTCTCGTCGCCGACGCGCACTTTCGTGCCGGCGGTGACGTAGAGACCGGCCTCGACGACGCAGTCGTCTCCGAGCGAGATGCCGATGCCGGCGTTCGCGCCGAGCAGGGTGCGTGCTCCGATCGAGACGCGGTGCGTCCCGCCGCCCGAGAGCGTGCCCATGATCGAGGCGCCGCCGCCGATGTCGGTGCCGTCGCCGATGACGACGCCCTGAGAGACGCGGCCCTCGATCATCGAGGAGCCGAGCGTGCCGGCGTTGAAGTTGACGAAGCCCTCGTGCATGACGGTCGTGCCGGGGGAGAGGTGCGCGCCCAGGCGCACGCGCGAGGCGTCGGCGATGCGCACGCCCGCGGGCAGGACGTAGTCGGTCAGGCGCGGGAACTTGTCGAGACCCTGGAGCTGGATGCCGTGACGCTTCAACTGCGGCAGCAGGCGCTCCGCGTCGTCGGGGTGCACGGGACCCGCGTTCGTCCACGCGACGTTGGGGAGGTGCCCGAAGATGCCGTCGAGGTTGATCTCGTTGGGCCGGACGAGCAGGTGCGAGAGCGCGTGCAGGCGCAGGTAGGCGTCGACGGTCGAGGCGGGAGCCGCGTCGGCGTCGATCATGAGAGACACCGTCTCGACGACGACGCCACGTCGCTCGTCGGGGCCGGCGGCGGATTCGAGCGCCGCCTGCTCGGCATCCAGGTCTCCGTGGGCACCGAGGACCGGCTTCGGGAACCAGGCGTCGAGCACCGTCCCCCCGGTGGTTCGCGTCGAGAGGCCGGCAGCGCTGATGCGTCGTTCGTTGCTCACCGTCCCAGGGTACTGGGGCACCGGCTGTGGGAAGATCGGGGCATGCCCGCGCTCGACCTCACCCAGTCCTCGGCCGCCCTGACGCGAGCCGTCTGCGACATCCACAGCGTCTCGGGAGACGAGACCCCTCTCGCGGATGCCATCGAGGCCGCCGTCTCCGCGTACCCCCACCTCGAGGTCATCCGCGACGGCGACACCATCGTCGCCCGCACCGCCCTGGGGCGCGACCGCCGGGTCGTCATCGCCGGGCACATCGACACCGTGCCGATCAACCGCAACCTCCCCGTCGAGGACCGCACGGTCGACGGCGAGGACGTCATCTGGGGCCGCGGGACGGTCGACATGAAGGCGGGCGTCGCGGTGCAGCTCAAGCTCGCCGCCGAGCTCACCGCGCCCCCGGTCGACATCACCTGGATGTGGTACGACCACGAAGAAGTCGACTCGGCGCTGAACGGCCTCGGTCGGCTCTCGCGCAACCGCCCGGACCTGTTCGAGGGTGACTTCGCGATCCTCGGCGAACCGAGCAACGGCGAGGTCGAGGGCGGCTGCAACGGCACGCTCCGCGCCATCGTGCGCACCGAGGGAGTCCGTGCGCACAGCGCGCGATCGTGGATCGGCGAGAACGCGATCCACAAGGCCGCGCCGATCCTCGCGCGCCTGGCCGAGTACCGTGCCCGCGAGATCGAGGTCGAGGGTCTTGTCTACCGCGAGGGCTTGAACGCTGTCAGCATCTCGGGCGGGGTCGCGGGCAACGTCATCCCCGACGCGTGCGCGGTCGAGGTCAACTACCGCTTCGCGCCGAGCCGTGACGCCGCCGCCGCCACCCGCGTCGTCACCGACGTGTTCACGGGCTTCGACGTCGAGATCGTCGACGTGGCCGAAGGAGCTCGTCCCGGCCTCGACGCGGCCCTGGCGAAGGACTTCGTGGATGCCGTGGGTGCCACCCCCAAACCGAAGTACGGCTGGACGGACGTGGCGCGGTTCTCGGCGCTCGGCATCCCCGCCGTCAACTACGGTCCCGGTGACCCGCACCTCGCTCATCACGACGAGGAGCGGGTTCCGATCGCGCAGATCGACGCCGTCGAGCGCGGCCTTCGTGCCTGGTTGAGCGGGTCGTGACCGCCGCGGCCACGACGCGCACGCGGGTCGGATGGTGGGAGCGCCTGCCTGTGCCGGCGCGCATCGCCATCGTCTACGGTGCGGCGCGCGTGGTCACGACGGGATTCTTCCTGCTGGCCTCTGCGCTGTCGGGGCCCGGGTCGCGTTACGGTGTGGCCCCCTCGCTCGAGAAGCTCGCGCTCGGGTGGGATGCGCAGTGGTACTGGCTCGCCGCGGTGTCGGGATATCCCGTTGATCTGCCCCTCGCCGCGGGCGGTCACGTCGCCGAGAACGCGTGGGCGTTCATGCCGCTGTATTCGTACCTCTCGGCCGGACTCGGATTCCTGCTCGGCTCGTGGGGCGCCGGGGCCGTCACCATCTCGTTGGCCGCGGGGTTCGGTGCGTGCCTCGTGCTGCATTCGATGCTGCGGGATCGGATCGGCGACTCCGCCGCGATGTGGGCCGTGGTCTTCTTCGCGTGCGGTCCGCTCGCCGCCTTGTTCCAGGTGGGGTATGCCGAGGCGCTGTTCCTGTTCTTCCTCTTCCTCGCCCTCCGGTGCGTGCAGCGACGTCGATGGGGCTGGCTCTATCTGCTGGTTCCGGCGATGGGGTTCACGCGCCCCGGGATCCTCGCCTTCGCTCTGTTCCTCGGTCTCTACGGGGTATACCGCTTCGTGCGCCGACGGAAGGATCCGCTTACGACGCGCGACATCGCGCATCTCGTGGCCCTCGGCGGACTTTCGGTCGTGGTGGGCTTCGCGTGGCAGGTGATCGCGGGGATCGTCACGGGCGACCCGGGCGCGTACCTGGCGACCGAGTTGGCGTGGCGGCGCAACTGGCTCGGGGACTCGGGGCGGGGCTTCGTCCCCTTCGACGGGTTCGTCGAGGCCGCGGGGTTCTGGTTCACCCGGTGGGGGCTCGGCTCCGTCACGGGCTACGTGTTCCTCGCGATGATGGTGGCGGCCATCGGCGCGCTGCTGCTGTTCTCGCCGCAGGTGAAGCGACTGGGCATCGAGGTGCGACTGTGGTCGGCGAGCTACCTCGTCTACCTGTTGCTGGTGTTCTTCCCGCAGTCCAGCATCTTCCGGCTGCTCGTGCCGATCTCGCCGCTGTGGGGCGCCCTCGCGGTGCCGAAATCACGCGCGTGGCGGTTCGGCGTGCTCGCTCTCGCGCTGCTCGGACAGTGGTGGTGGATCTACAACATGTACGCCCTCGCGAACACGTATTGGCAGATTCCCTGACCCAGATCCGCCCCCGCCGACCCGCCTGTACGACCCGCCACGCGGGATACCGGTAAACTTCTCAGGCAGACCAACGACGAAAAGGGGGCCGCGATGGCAGCCATGAAGCCGCGTACCGGCGACGGACCGATGGAGGCCGTGAAGGAGGGCCGGTTGATCATCGTGCGCGTGCCGCTCGAGGGTGGCGGGCGACTCGTCGTCTCGGTGAACGACGCCGAGGCGAAGGAACTCTACGACGTGCTCGGTGGTGTCGTCACCGCCTGACGACCATCGACGCAGTGAAGGCCGGCTCCCGCGGGGGCCGGCCTTCTTCGTTCCCGCGTGCTTCGCGGGGAGAGGTTCAGGCCTCGGGTGGACGGGTCGTGAGCTGCAGCAGGCCCTCGCCCGTGGTCGACAGGGCGCCGATGACGGCGGGGGAGGACTGCACCTCTTGAATCAGCGAGCGGTAGGCCGTGGTCACCGCGTCGCGGCGCACCGGGTCGGCGACCGCGCCGTGCGCGAGGACGCGGGGGATGAGGACGGTCCCGCCGGCGCGCACCAGACGCAGGCCGTGCTCGACGTATTCGATGACGCCTTCGGGGTCGGCGTCGATGAAGACGATGTCGTACGACGCCTCGTTCATGCGCGGCAGGACATCGGATGCCCGCCCGGTGATGAATCGGGCACGCGCGGCGGGCACGCGGGCGTCCGAGAACGCGGAGCGCGCGGCCCCGAGGTGCTCGGGTTCGCTGTCGATCGTGGTGATCGTCGCGCGGGGCGAACCGTGCAGCAGCCAGAGGCCCGACACACCGCCGCCGGTGCCCACCTCGACGATGTTGAGAGCACGGGATGCCGCCGAGATCACCGCGGCCTGGGCTCCGACCGCGGGGCTGATGGGCGCCGCGCCGAGCTCGAGCGCGTGCGCCCGGGCGCGAGCGATGTGCTCGGGCTCGACCGTCGACTCCTGCACGAACCGTTCGTTCGCCTCATGACCGCTCACGTGGACCTCCTCAGATCAGGCTAGACGGCGGATGGTCGCTGGACCCCCAGGCGAGGCCGGTAATCTGGAGGCATGTTCTTCGGCCTCACGATCGAGAAGCTGATGCTGATCGGCGTGATCGCAGCGGTCCTCGTCGGCCCCGAGCGTCTGCCGCGCTACGCGGAGGCGTTGGCCAAGTTCACCAAGCGCGCGAAAGAGACGCTGCAGGGTGCCCGTTCGCGCATGCGCGACGAGATGGGCCCCGAGTTCGACGACGTCGACTGGAAGAAGCTCGACCCGCGCCAGTACGACCCGCGGCGCATCATCCGCGAGGCGCTCCTCGACGACACCCCGACGGCGACGATGCGGGCCGCGGGCGCCGCAGCTCTCGCGGCGCGCGAGAAGCCGGCATCCACCCCCTTCGTGGCGGGCGAGCTGCCGCCGTTCGACGACGAGGCGACCTGACGCGGGAGCCCGTCACCGAAACAGGGGACGTGACGAGGACAGGCTGATTCCGGCGGGAACGCCCTGTTTCCCCTACAGCGTCATCTTCTCGTGACGGGCGTCCCGCTCTGCGTCAGACGTTGAGGCGCAGGGGCTTGCCGGACAGTCCGCGCGGGCGCACCGCCAGGGCAGAGGCCGCCGCGTCGATCGCCATCGCGGCCGGGTCGTCGGGCCGCGACAGCACGACGGGGCGTCCGTCGTCGCCCCCGGTGCGGAGGGCGGCGCTGAGCGGAACGGATGCCAGCAGCGGCACGTCCACGCCGTCGCTCGAGAGGGCGCGGGCCACCTCTTCTCCGCCGCCCGAGCCGAACAGATCGAGGACGGTCCCGTCGGCCAGGGTCATCGCGGCCATGTTCTCGATGACGCCGATGGGGCGTTGGCCGGTCTGGCGCGCGACGAGTCCGGAGCGCACGGCGACCTCCGCGGCCGCGGCCTGAGGTGTCGTGACGACCAGGACGTCGGCGTGGGGGAGCAACTGCCCGACCGAGATGGCGACGTCGCCGGTACCGGGCGGCATGTCGAGCAGCAGCACGTCGAGATCACCGAAGAACACGTCGGTGAGGAACTGCTGCACGGTGCGATGCAGCATCGGTCCGCGCCAGGCGACCGCGCCGGCGGCATCCTCTCCGGGTCGTCGGAGGAACATGCCGATCGAGATGACCTTCACCCCGTAGGCGACGGGCGGAAGGATGAGGTCGTCGAGCTTGGTCGGCGCCGGAGGCAGACCATCGGCGTCGACGAGCCCGAGCAGCCCCGGGATCGAGAAACCGTGGACGTCGGCGTCGATCAGACCGACGCGCAGCCCCTTCGCCGCCAACGCCACCGCGAGGTTCGCGGTCACGGTCGACTTGCCCACGCCGCCCTTGCCGCTGGTCACCGCGATGACGCGGGTCAGCGAGTCGGGGCCGAAGGGCATCTCGCGCTTCGCGCGGCCGCCGCGGAGCTTCTCGGTCAACGCCTTCCGCTCGTCGGGCGACATCACCCCGACCCGCACGTCGACCGCATCTATGCCGGCGACCGAGGCCGCGGCATCCCGGACGTCCCGCTCGATGCGGTCGGCGGCGGGGCAGCCCACGATGGTGAGGGCGATGGCCACCTGGGCCGTGGTGTCCGCGACCGAGATCTCTCGCAGCATGTCGAGCTCGCCGAGGGGACGACGAAGCTCGGGATCGGTGACCGCGGCGACGGCCGAGCGAACCCTCTCGGTGAGGTCGACGCTCACGAGCCGGGCCGCGCGGGCTCGGTGTGCGTGCCGCGGCGCAGGTCGCCACGAGGGGCGTCCGCGCGTCCGGACTCCGCCCGCGGGGCGTCGTCGTCGGCGTCGAGGCGCTCCAGCGCCGCCCGGAGTTCGGCGCGCAGCGTGTCCTTCGTGATGACCTCGTCGGTCAGATCGCGAACGGCCATGCGCAACGCCACGATCTCGCGGGCGAGGTACTCGGTGTCGGCCAGGTTGCGCTCGGCGCGCTGGCGATCCTGCTCGATCTGCACGCGGTCGCGGTCATCTTGCCGGTTCTGGGCCAACAGGATGAGGGGCGCGGCGTAGGACGCCTGCAGAGAGAGCACGAGGGTCAGCGCGGTGAAGCCGATCGCGGCGGAGTCGAAGCGCAGCTCGTCGGGGGCGATCGAGTTCCAGCCCATCCACACCACGCAGAACAGCGTCAGGGACAGCAGGAACGTCGGGGTTCCCATCGCGCGCGCGACCCACTCGGTGAACCGACCGAAGCGGTCGCGCGAGGGCTGCGGGGCGCGAGGGGCGAGGACGCCGGTGCGGCCGCGCGGGGCGTCGAGAGCCGGCTTGCGGTTGTTGCGTGCCATCAGCGCCTCCTCGGGGTCTGGGGGATCTGGGTCGGAATGCTCGACGTATGCGTGGGTCTGATCGTGGCCCTGGGTCTCGGATCATCGCTGTCGTGCGTGCGCCAGTCATCGGGCAGCAGGTAGTCGAGCACGTCGTCGACGCTCACGCAGCCCACGAGTCGGTGCGCCTGGTCGACCACGGGGAGCGAGACGAGGTTGTAGCTCGCGAGCAGACGCGCGACCTCGGCGGCGGTGGCGTCGGCGGTGACCGGCTCGAGGGTGTCGTCGATGATCGCGCCGAGGCGCTCGTGCGGCGGGTAGCGCAGCATGCGCTGGAAGTGCACGGTGCCGAGCAGGCGCCCCGTGGGCGTCTCGTACGGCGGAAGGGTGATGAAGACGGATGCCGCGAGGGCGGGGTGCAGCTCGTGCCGGCGGATGAGGGCCAGGGCCTCGGCCACCGTCGCATCGGCCGACAGCACGATCGGCTCGGGCGTCATCAGACCGCCCGCGGTGTCGGGGCCGTACTGCAGGAGGGCGCGAACGTCGTCGGCCTCTTCCGGCTCCATCAGGTCGAGCAGCTGCTCGGAGCGCGACTCGGGGAGCTGACCGAGGAGGTCGGCCGCGTCGTCGGGCTCCATGGCATCCAGGATGTCGGCGGCGCGCTCGTCGCCCAGCTGCTCGAGGATGTGGACCTGCTCGTCCTCGGGCATCTCTTCGAGGGCGTCGGCCAGGCGGTCGTCGCTGAGCTCTTCGGCCACCTCGATGAGGCGCTCCTCGGGCAGGTCGAGGAGGGTGTTGGCGAGGTCGGCGGGCTTGAGCTCGGAGTATGTCGCGACCAGCTGCTCGGCGGACTGCGCCTCGCCGGGAGTCTGGTTCTCGCGCACCTCGCCCCACGCGGCGAACGTCGTCGCGCCCTTGGCGAAGGGCGAGGCGCTCGTGCGCGGGCGGCGCAGGAACAGCTGCCCCACGTCCCACTCGCCGAGGCGGTTGCGCTCGATCGCGACGTCTTCGATGACCGCGGTGCCCGAGCCGTCGACGAGGCTCACGCGGCGTCCGAGCATCTCGGCCATGACGCGCACCTCGCCGCCGCGCTGCTGGAAACGGCGCACGTTGATGAGACCGGTCGTGATGACCTGACCGGCCTGTATGGAGGTGACGCGCCCGATGGACACGAACACATGTCGTCGCCCGGGAATCTCGACGACGAGCCCCACGACGCGCGGCGCCGCAGACGCGCGGTAGATCACCACGACGTCGCGCACCTTACCCAGACGGTCTCCCGCCGGGTCGAACACCGTGCAGCCCGCCAAGCGGGCGACGAAAACCCTTTGCGTGCTCACCGGTACAGCGTAGTCCGCGCCTCCTCTGCAACACCTCGGGAACGGTCAGGCGCGCGTGACAGGATGGTGAAATGAGTATGTTCGCGCAGCGTCCGGGTGCCGGTCGCGACGAGGTCGGCGAGAAGATCGCCTCGTTCCCGACGTATGAGCAGGCGCAGAAGGCCGTCTCGTCCCTCATCGCCGGCGAGGTGCCCGCGCGCGACATCGCGATCGTGGGTTCGGGTCTGCGCTCGATCGAGCGCATCACCGGCAAGCTCGGTTACGCCACGGCGGCCCGCTCGGGTGCGCTGAACGGCCTCATGCTCGGCCTGCTCTTCGCGTTCATCTTCGTGCTCGGGATGCCGACCGTGCAGATCTCCGCGTTCATCGGCGTCCTGCTGGTCGGAATGGCGCTCGGCATGATCTTGAGCATCGGGACATACTCGATCGTGCGCCGCCGCCGCGATTTCGCGTCGGTGATGCAGGTCGCCGCCGATCACTACGACGTCTGCGTCGCGGCGCCCAGCGTCCACAAGGCCCGCGGGATCGTGGGCCCGGCCGGCTCCGCTGCCGCTCCCACCGTCGTGTCGCGTCCGGCGCCCTCGGACTCCGCGCCGCCGCAGTATGGCGAACGGGTCGCTCCGGGCTCCGCTGCTCCCGTCGCCCCGCCGCGCCCGCCGGCACCGACCCCGAACCCGGCCCCGCGCGACGACGAGCCCCCGCGGTACGGGGAGCGCATCGCCCCGCCGTCGGCGCCCGTGCCCGAGGCGCCGGAGAAGGACGACCGCACCGCCGAGACTCCGCGCCCCGACGAGCGCCCCACCCCGACCGAGCGGTGAGCACCGAGCCCGTCCGCATCGCCGTCGCGTTGCCGGCGGGCGACACCGAGGTGTCGGGCCTGTGGTCCGCGGCACCGGCCGCGGCCGCGACCGTCGCTCTCGCGCACGGTGCGGGCGCAGGGATGGAGCACCCGTTCCTCTCCGGGCTCTCCGACGCCCTCGTGGCCTCGGGGGTGTCGGTGCTGCGCTTCGTCTTCCCCTACGTCGAGGCGGGACGCCGTATGCCCGGACCCGCGTCCCACGCGGTGGCCACCTGGACAGGCGTCGAGGCCTGGCTCGCCTCGGCCGCCCCCGGCCCGTACGCGGCAGTGGGGAAGTCGTACGGCGGGCGCATGGCATCCATGGCCTCCGCCGAAGGGGTGATCGCCCCGGCCGGTCTCGCCTACCTCGGGTATCCGCTTCACCCGCCGGGGCGTCCCGAGAAGCCGCGCCGCGAGCACCTGCCGGCCATCGGCGTTCCGCAGCTGTTCGTCGAGGGGGAGAACGACCCCTTCATCGCCCCGCGCGCGCAGTTCGACGAGGTCGTCGCCTCGTGCCAGGACGCGCGGGTGCATTGGATCGCCGGCGGCAACCACTCGTTCGAGGTGAAGGGCGCCCGGCGCCCGGCCGACGAGATCGGTGCGGCTCTGGCCCCGGTGGTCGCGGAGTTCGTGAGCTCGCTCTGACGACCTGGGCGGCGGGTCGGGTTTCGATGACTGTCGGCGCCCTGCCGCGAAGCTCTGGGCTCCGCGCGGTCTCGCGCGGCGAACGCATCGCAGGAATTTCGGCGCCGGGGCGGTGCACAACTCCTGCAGTTCCGCGACGGGGGAGGCGTGGATGCCGTGGGTGCGTCGATATTTCCTGAGTTGTGTCCGGGTGGTGCGGCCCCGTCGCGCGGTGGCGCGTCGGTCGCGGCTGCCCGCGTCGGGGCCTGGCCGCGAAGCTCTGGGCTCCGCGCGGTCTCGCGCGGCGAACGCATCGCAGGAATTGCGGCGCCGGCGTGGTGCACAACTCCTGCAGTTCCGCGACGGGGGAGGCGTGGAAGCCGTGGGTGCGTCGATATCTCCTGAGTTGTGTCCGGGTGGTGCGGCCCCGTCGCGCGGTGGTTCGTCGGGTCGCGGCTGCCCGCGTCGGCGCCCCGACGCGGGACGCCACACGTCTACGCCCCGCGAAGCCGGGCGCCCCGCCGCATGTAGCCCGGCGCGTCGGTGCCCCGACAGAGGTGGACCCGAGCGTCAGCGCCCCGCGGCGTAGCCCTGGGCTCCGCGGGGGTTCGCCGCGGCCCACAGCACGCCGTCGGCTCCGCGCCCGACGGCGGTGACGCGGCCGAGGGCCCAGTCGCCCGCGCGGCGCACGCGATGCCCGCGTTGCTCGAGCGCGGCGATGACGTCGTCGCCGATGCGGTCTTCGAGGGCGACGCCCGCGGGCACCCACGTGCGTGGCCAGAACGAATCGATGAGCGCGGTGATGTTGAGGTTCGGCGCGTCGATCGCCTGCTGCGCGCTGTAGCCGCCGACGAGCATGCGCAGCAGCACGGTCAGCTGCCACTGGTCCTGCTGGTCGCCGCCGGGGGAGCCGATCGCGATGACCTCCGCGCCGCGCGACACCAGGGTCGGGGTCAGGGTCGTCCGCGGTCGCTGGCCCGGGGTGAGCGATGCCGGGTGCCCCGGCACGAGCCACGTCGCCTGCAGGCGCGTGCCCAGGCAGAATCCCAGCGACGGCACGGTCGGCGACGACTGCAGCCAGCCGCCCGACGGGGTCGCCGAGACGACGTTGCCCCAGCGGTCGATCACGTCGAGGTGGCACGTGTCGCCGCGGGTCTGCCCCGAGCGGTCGACCGTCGGTTCGCCGGTCGAGCCGTCGGTGCTCGCGTGGTCGGTGCGCAACGGTGGCAGCACCGGGTCGCGGCCCTCGGGTGATCCCGGATGCCACTGACTCGAGGCCTCGGGCCCGATCAGCGCCCGCCGGGAGGCGACGTAGTCGTCGGCGAGCAGGGCGTCGAGGTCGACGGCCCCGCCGGCGTCGCCGAACCACGCGTCGCGGTCGGCGTACGAGAGCTTCTGCGCCTCGAGGAGCAGGTGCGCTCCCTCGACCGACGACGGGTCGAGGTCGTCGGAGGCCTCGATCAGCCGCAACGTGTGCAGCAGAGCGGGTCCCTGGGTCCACGTGCCGGCCTTGAACACGTCCCACCCGCGGAAGCTCGTCGACACGGCCGGCTCGAACGAGGCGCGCCAGTCCGCCAGGTCGTGAGCATTCAGGATGCCGGGGTGATCGGCACCGTCCGCGTGCCGGTGCGGCTGCGCGATGAAGGCGGCGGCCTCGGGCAGCACCGTGGTCATCCAGTGCGCGCGGGCGGCGTCGATGCGTGCGGCGCGGTCGTCGCGCGGCGCGCGGTCGCGAGACGCGTGGCCCGCTTGCGCGTCGTCGCGTTGCGAATGGTCCGCCTCCGCCTGGCGGCGCTGCACGTCGTCCGCCCGCGCGTGAGCACCCCGCACGGGGTCGACCCCCGCTCCCGCCGCCACGAGTCCGTCGAGCACGTCGGCATACGCAGGGTTGCTCACGAGCGTGTCGACGGCGGGTGGCGTGCCCTCCGGCATCCATCGTTCTGCCGAAGTCGGCCAGTGGTCGCGGAACAGGTCGGCGACCCGGGCGATGGTCGCGGCCGCCCCCGCCACGAGCGGGTGCCCGTCGCGGGCGTAACCGATCGCGTAGGCGAGCACGTCGCCGAGCTCCCACGTGCCGTGATCGCGCAGCAGCAGCAGCCAGGCGTCGACGGCGCCCGGCACGGCGGCGGCGAGGCCTCCCGCCCCGGGCACGAGGTCGAGCCCGCGGCCGCGGAAGTGCTCGATGGTCGCGCGCGCGGGCGCCGGGCCCTGGCCCATGAGGACGACGGGCTCCGCCCGCCCCGCGGGTCGGACGAGGGCGACGAGGTCGCCCCCGGGGCCGTTCAAGTGCGGCTCGACGACGTGCAACACGAACGCTGCCGCCACCGCCGCGTCGAACGCGTTGCCGCCGCGCTCGAGCACGGACTGCGCGGTGGCGGTCGCTGTCCAGTGCGTCGAGGCCGACATCCCGAACGTGCCCCGCAGGGTCGGCCGGGTGGTGAAGGATGCCGCCGGCGTGAACGTCATCGCGACAGCCGGGCGATCCACTCCTCGACCTCGTCCGCCGTGCGGGGGATGCCCGCCGACAGGTTGACCGGGCCGTCGGACGTCATGACGATGTCGTCCTCGATACGCGCGCCGATGCCGCGGTACTCCTCGGGGACGGTCAGATCGTCGATCTGGAAGTACAGGCCGGGCTCGATCGTGAAGGCCATGCCGGGCTCGAGCAGACCGTCGTAGTACATGTCGCGACGCGCCTGCGCGCAGTCGTGCACGTCGATGCCGAGGTGGTGGCTCGTGCCGTGCACCATGTAGCGGCGGTGTTGACCCCCGTTGTCGGCGTGGAGCGCCTCTTCGGCGGTCACCGGGAGCAGGCCCCACTCGGCGACGCGCGCGGCGATGACCTCCATCGCAGCCTCGTGCAGACGGCGGAACGGAACGCCGACCTTCGCGGCGGCGAACGAGGCGTCGGCGGCCTCGCGGACCGTCTCGTAGATGCGGCGCTGGATGTCGGTGAACGTGCCCGACACCGGCAGCGTGCGCGTGATGTCGGCCGTGTAGAGGCTGTCGACCTCGACGCCGGCGTCGACGAGGATGAGGTCGCCCGGCTTCACGGCACCGTCGTTGCGGGTCCAGTGCAGGTAGCACGCGTGGGGGCCCGAGGCGGCGATGGTGTCGTAGCCGACGCTGTTGCCGTCGGAGCGGGCGCGCTGGTGGAAGACGCCCTCCACGACCCGCTCGCCCCGGGGGTGCTTGATGATGCGGGGCAGCTCGGCGACGATGTCGTCGAAGCCGCGGCCCGTGACCTCGACGGCGAGGGCCAGTTCGGCGAGCTCGTACTCGTCCTTGATCAGGCGCAGCTCCGAGACGAAACGCGTGACCTCGTCGTCCTCGCCCACGGTGCGGTCGTCGTCGCCGGTCTGGAAGTCCGCGAGGTGGGCCGTGGCCAGGGCCAGGTCGGCGGCCACGCCGTCGAGGGCGGGGCGGGGGCCGATCCAGAATTCGCCGACGGTGGCATCCGAGTAGAACTCCGCCGTCGTGCGGTCGGCCCGCTCGCGGAAGTACAGCACGGCTTCGTGACCCTGGTCGCGCGGCTCGAAGACGAGGACGGCGTCGGGCTCGGCGTCGCTGCCCCATCCGGTGAGGTGGGCGAAGGCGGAATGCGCGCGGAACGGGTAGTCGGTGTCGTTGCTGCGCTGCTTCAGCCCGCCGGCGGGGACCACGACGCGCTGCCCGGGGAAGGCCTCCGAGACGCGGGCGCGGCGACGCGCGGCCCAGGCGGCCTGCTCACGCGGCTCGGGGAGGGCAGCGGGGTGCTCGGCCCAGCCGGTCGAGATCGTGTCGAGGAAGCCGCGCGGGAACGGGGCCTTCCTGTTGCTGGGGGCGTCGAGTTCGGTCGTCTCGGCCTGGGGCTCGGCGGTCGTCGCGGTCGTGTCGCTGGTGGAGGGGGCGTCCATCGTTCCAGTCTCGCACCGTCGGGCGTCACGCGCACGACGACGTGCACGGCGGTGCGTCGGGCATCGAGGGGGCGCGGGGGAACAGCATCCCGTGCCTCTCCTCCACGCGCGGGAGGGGGAGCGGTCAGCCGCCGGTGCGCTCGAGCTGCACGACGATGGGGCGGTGGTCGCTTCCCGAGCCGTCCAGCGATCGCATGACGACGGACGCCGACACCGTCCAGTCGGGGGTGGCCATGACGTGGTCGATGGGTGCGCCGAGCAAGGCCGGGGCATCGGTCGGCCACGTTCCGACGCCGCCGTTGCCGCTCTCGGACGCCGCATCGTGGCACCGGCCGAGGGTGCCGCCCTCGACGCCCATACCGGTCATGTGATCGAGCGTCGCGTTGAAGTCACCCGCGAGGATGACATTGTCGGTCGCGCACTGATCGGCCAGCCACTGCAGGTCGCTCCGCCACTGCGTCATGTACTCCTCGCGCGGGGCGACGGCGTGCGCGGCGACGATGATGGGGCCGTCGCCCGAGACGGGCATCGCGACGGCGCTCGGCACGGTCGAGGTGTTGCTCGATCCGTCGAGCGACGACTGGATGACGGAGTACTCGCCCAGCTCGGGCTTGATGAGCACGGTCGTCGAGGTGGCATCCCATCCGGTGATGCCGTACTCGCCGTACTCGGCGTGGTGCGCCCACATCGGCTGGCCCATGTCGCGCATGAGCTCGGCGACCTGCGCCCCCGTCTCGATCGTGGTCTCGGGGAGGGTCACGACGTCGGCCTGCATGCCCACGGCGAACTGCGCGATCGACTCGGCCGAGGTGGCCGAGCCGGCGGTGTTCCACGTCATGATGCGCAGGCTCGACGCGGTCTTGGCCGGCATGTCTTCGGAGCCGAGTCCGCGCTGCGCGAGCATCGAGACGTTGACGCCGCCCGCGAGGGCGAACACGATCGCCAGGACGAGGGCGAGAGCGCGAACGGGACGTATCAGCGCGAACAGCAGCATGAGCAGTGTCGCGCCGACGAAGGCGGCCGCCAGGGGAGCCCGGAACGAGATGACCTGCGCCAGGGGAAAGGTGCGTTCGACCCCGAACGCCGAGGGCCACGTCAACACAGCGGCGCCCGCCGCGAAGGCGAGCGCGACCAGAAGACCGACCAGACGACGCACGCACCCGACCCTAGGGGAGCCGTCTGGGAGATCCACGGATGCCGGGTGGGCGCTGCCCCTGTGAAGCGGCGCGCTACGCTCGACGGGTGCAGCGTGAACGTCGATTCGAGGGTCCGAGTGACCTTCACCTGCACTCGTCGCACTCCGACGGCACCGAGCCTCCCGCTCAGGTGATGGCCGCCGCTCACCGACACGGTCTGCACACCGCCGCCCTCACCGACCACGACACCACGTCGGGTTGGGCCGAGGCCGCCGAGGCGGCGACCTCGCTGGGGATGACGTTCGTACCTGGCATGGAGCTGTCGGCGCGGCACCGGTGGCGCAGCGTCCACCTCTTGGCGTACCTCGTGGATCCCGACGATGCAGCGCTGCGGGCGATGACCGACCGGATCCGGTCGTCGCGACTGGATCGCGCGCAGATCATGGCCGAGCGCATCTCGCACGATTACGACATCGCCTGGGACGACATCGTCGCCCAGACCACCGACGGCGCGACCGTGGGCCGCCCGCACATCGCCGATGCGCTCGTGGCGCGCGGCATCGTGGCGGATCGCACCGAGGCGTTCGCCGGCATCCTGCACCCCTCCGGCGACTATTACGTAGCGCTGTACGCCCCCGATCCGGTCACGGCCGTCGAGCTCGTCGTGGGTGCGGGCGGCGTGCCGATCATCGCCCACCCCGCGGGGCGATCGCTCCTGCCGGACGGGGTGCTCCAGGCCATGCTCGAGGCGGGCCTGGCGGGCTTCGAGCTCGCTCACCGCGAGAACCTCCCCGAACCCACGGCCCTCCTCGCCGTCCTCGCCGCCGAGCGCGATCTGATCGTCACCGGTTCGAGCGATTACCACGGTCTCGGCAAGCCCAACCTGCCGGGCGAGAACACCACGGCCGATGACATGGTCGCGCGGATCTTCGCCCGGGGCCGCGGGACGGCGCCGGTCTTCCCGTAGGACGCTGCGCGGCCGCCGGGCGGGCTGTGACGCTGCGCGAGGGCGCGGTGCGGGGCGCGATAAACGCTTGGTGCGACGAGAAACGCTGTCCGAGCGCGTTTCCGGGTGCAGGAAGCGTTCATCGCGAGGGCGAGGGCCGGGCGGGTCCGCCCGCGGGGCGGGCGGGGGATTCCGGATGCCGGCACCCCGGCGTACGTGAAACGGCGCCCACCCCCGCGGAGGGGATCGGCGCCGTTCTCGGTGTTCGCGTATCAGGCCACGGGAGCCGACGGCGTTCCCGAGCTGCCGCCGCTGCGGCGACGACGGCGACGGCGCGGGGCCGCGTTGCCGTCGTGGTGCTCCTTGCCGGCGCCGTCATGCGTTCCGGCGCCGCCCTCTTCGCGGGGAGCGGCGTCACCGGCGGGGGCGGTGCCCTCGGCCGACGACGATCCACCGCGACGGCGACGACGCGGGCCGCGGGTGCCCTCGGCATCCTGGCCCTCGTTCTTCTTCTCGACCTGCTTCGGCGCGACGGCCTTCGGAGCCGTCACGAGACGACCCTTGGTGCCCTCGGGGATGTCGAGGTCGGTGTAGAGGTGGGGGCTCGACGAGTAGGTCTCGGTGGGCTCGGGCTGGCCGAACTCGAGGGCGCGGTTGATGAGCGCCCACTTGTGCAGGTCGTCCCAGTCGACGAACGTGACCGCGATGCCGGTCTTGCCGGCGCGGCCGGTGCGGCCCGCGCGGTGCAGGTAGGTCTTCTCGTCGTCGGGGATCGTGTGGTTGATCACGTGGGTGACGTCGTTGACGTCGATGCCGCGGGCGGCGACGTCGGTGGCGATCAGGACGTCCTTCTTGCCGGCCTTGAACGCGGCCATCGAGCGCTCGCGCGCCTCCTGGCTCATGTCGCCGTGGACGGCGGCGGCGTTGAAGCCGCGGTCGCCGAGCTCGTCGACGAGCTTCTGGGCGGCGCGCTTGGTGCGGGTGAAGATGACGGCCTTTTCGCGACCCTCGGCCTGGAGGATGCGGGCGATGACCTCGTCCTTGTCCAGTGAGTGCGCGCGGTAGACGAGGTGCTTGATGTTCGCCTGCGTGAGGCCCTCATCGGGGTCGTTCGCGCGCATGTGAATCGGGTTCGACATGAAGCGGCGGGCGAGCGCGACGATCGGTCCGGGCATCGTGGCCGAGAACAGCTGCGTGTGACGCACCGGCGGCACCTTCGAGAAGATCTTCTCGATGTCGGCGAGGAAGCCGAGGTCGAGCATCTTGTCGGCCTCGTCGAGGACGACCTCGGTCGCGTTCGACAGGTCGAGCAAGCGCTGGTTGGCGAGGTCGATGAGGCGACCGGGCGTTCCGACGACGATCTGCGCGCCGGCCTTGAGCTGGTCGATCTGGCCCTCGTACGCCTTGCCGCCGTAGATGGCGACGACGCTGGTGGGGCGGTTCGAGGTCAGCATGTCCATGTCTTCGTAGACCTGCACCGCGAGCTCGCGCGTCGGGACGACGATGAGCGCCTTGACGCCCGGCTCGGGGTTCAGGCCGAGACGCTGGACGACGGGGATGCCGAAGCCGAAGGTCTTCCCAGTACCCGTCTTGGCCTGGCCGATGATGTCCTGGCCGGGAAGGCCCAAGGGGATCGTCTGCTCCTGGATGGGGAAGGCATCGACGATGCCCTTCGATGCGAGGGCATCGACGATGTCCTGATCGATGCCGAGCTCGGCGAATGTCGTCATGAGCGTGCCTGTTCCGGCGGCGAGAGACCGCCTGGGGGAGTCGTATCCACGCCTCACTCATCCACAGGCGCGGGGCCCCGATCCGACGCCGGGGCTGTTCCACTCTACCCGGCGTGTCTCGCGGGCCCCCGACGCCTAGGCTGTGGTCTGTGTTCGAGTGGTTCCGTCGTCGTCAGCGCCCGGTGGGCCGCACGCTGCAGTTGCGTTCGCGCGGAGACCTCGGCGAGGCCATGCGGGTCGACTTCGCGGAGCTCGCTCCCGAGGTCGAGACCTTCCTGGGTCAGGCCGCCTATCTGCAGCTCGGTTTCTTCGAGACGCTGAGCGAGCTCATCGCCCTGACTCCCGAGCTGGCCGAGAAGGAGTCGCTGTCTCGCGCAGCGGGCGCGGCCCTCATCAAGCACCAGGAGCTCGTCGCCCTGATCCGCGAACGCGGGGCCGATCCGACGCAGCTCATGCTGCCGTTCCGCGAGTCGCTCGATGCCTTCCGCCGCAACACGCACGGCGTCCGCCCGCAGGAGACGATGCTCACGGTCCACATCACCGCCGGTCTTCTCGACGATTTCTACCTGGCACTGTCGTCGAGTTACGGCGACACCGGCCGCCGGGTCGCGCGCATCCTGCAGGCCGACGACGACCGTCAGGCGATCGTCGACATCTTGGGCGCGACGATCGAAAGCGACGAGGAGTGGCGCTGGCTGCTCGCGCTGTGGGGCCGCCGACTGGTCGGTGACACCCTGCTGGTCGCGCGCGCCGCGCTCCGCCACGGTCACCTCGATCGCGACGAAGAGGCCAAGGTCGAGCCCGTGTTCAGCGAACTGATGGGTGCGCACGCACGCCGGATGGATGCCATGGGGCTCGCCGCCTAACGACGGTCACCGCCGGGGGCATGCACCTTGTCGCGGGGATGCCGCGGGCTTCGTCGGCGCCGGGGAGCCGGCATCAGGTGCTGCCGTCAGACGCCCAGGCGCGCGCGATCGGCTTCGTCGCGGGCGACGCGCGACCGCGTGAGCAGCGACACGAGCGCGAACGTCGTGACGGCCGGGGCCAGGACGGCGACGATCCAGAGGATCGGCGAGTCGACGCCGAGGCCCATCCACGTCAGCGCCGTCCACACGATCGCCGCCGCGGCGGCCCCCGCCAGAGGGGCGAGGACGACGCCGCGGAGGTGACGGTGCGGAAGCGCGAAGTGCACGGCGAGGCCGATGACCGCGCCGATGATCAGTCCGAGCAGGATCTGCACGGCTCGAGTGTCAGGCGACGAAGCCGACGCGACGCGACTCTTCGGTGCCCAGTTCGACGAACGCGAGGTTGGCGGTCGGAACGAGGTAGGAGTTGCCCTTCACGTCGGTGAAGGTGACGTGGCTGGCGGAGTTGTCGAGGGCGGCGGCGACGGCCGACTTGACGGCGTCCGAGCTCTCGTTCGTCTCGAAGTTCAGCTCGCGGCCGGTGTTGGTGATTCCGATGCGGATCTCCACGATGCGTCCTTTCCCCGCGGGCCGCGGTCGGCCCGGCGCGTGATTCGACTCTAGGGCAGGCTCCCGACACCGCAGCCCGCGGGAGGGGCCGCTTCGCGGACGGCGAACGCGCGTCGCTGTACCGGGAGATCTCGCCGGGTCGCAGCGTCCCTCGGGGGCGGGGCGGGGCGCGCGCCCGGGGGTGTCTGCGGGGTGCGAACCGGTGCGGTCGCGGCGTCGCACACGGCGATGTCGGAGGTCGCGATTAGCGTGGAGACATGCAGATCCCGGATGCCGTCGCCCTCGACGCATCTCCCGCCCGGGGAGGTGCTCTCGACGCCGAGCAGCGCGTCGTCGTCGACTGGCCCGCTGCCGCGAGCGGCGTCGTCGTGGGGGCCCCGGGCTCGGGCAAGACGACCACCCTTCTGGCGCGCGTGCGCGAGCTCGTGGCATCCGGGGTCGATCCCGACGAGATCCTCGTGCTCACGCCGACGCGGCCCGCGGCGACGGCGCTGCGCGACCCCCTCGCCCTCGCGGTGGGGCGAGCCACGTCCGGCGCTCTGGCGCGGTCGGTGGCGTCGTTCGCCTTCCAACTCGTGCGGGCCGCCGAAGTGCGTCGTGGCCTCGAACCGCCGCAGCTGCTCACGGGCGGCGACGAAGACCAGATCATCCGCGACCTGCTCGAGGGCGACGCGCTCGACGAGCTCGAGGGGCTGTCGCGCTGGCCCGCGTGGCTCGGGCCGGCGATCCGCGCCACGCGCGGTTTCCGTGGCGATCTGCGCGCGTTCCTCGCGGAATGCACCGACCTGGGCGTCGTCTCCGACGATCTCGTCCATCTCGCCGAGCGGTTCGACCTGCCGGTGTGGGCTTCACTGGCGTCGTTCGCCGACGAGTACCGGGCGGTGCGCTCCGAGATGCGCGGCGCGCACCGCGACGCGGCCGATCTCGCGCGCGAGGCCGTCGCCGTCCTTGACGAGGCGCGTGTCGAGCGCGGGCTGCTCGGACGCTTCTCCGCGTTGCGCTGCATCCTCGTCGACGATGCGCAAGAGCTGACAGCCGGCGGCATCGACCTGCTGCGCGCGTGCCGCGGCCTGGGGATCGGCGTGGTCGCGTTCGGCGATCCCGACGTCGGGTCGGGAGCGTTCCGCGGCGCGACCCCCGAGAACTTCGCGCGTCTCGCCCGCGAATTGGGCACGACCGCCGCTCTCGGCGAGCCGCATCGGGGAACGCCCGAACAGATCGACCTCGTTCGTCGCGTCGTGACGCGGATCGGTGCGGCCGGGGTCGTCGCTCACCGACGCGCCCCCTCGGGCGCGGTGCCGCAGGGGTCGGTGCGCACGTACCTCCTCCGGTCCCCGGCCGAAGAGGCCGATGCCATCGCCCGTCTGCTGCGGGAACGGCACGTCCTCGACGGCGTGCCCTGGGGCTCGTGCGCCGTGATCGCGCACGATTCACGGCAGGTCGCGACCCTCGAGGCCGAGTTGGCCGCGCGAGAGGTGCCCGCCCGGGCGAGCGGGCCCGGGCTCGCCCTCGGTGTCCAGCGACCGGTCCGCGACCTCGTGGGTCTTGTCGAGCTCGGCATGAAAGACCCCGACGACTGGGCTCCCGACGAGGTGGTCGACGCTCTGCTCGGGACGTTCGGGGGTCTCGATCCCATCGAGCTCCGTCGGCTGCGCACGGCGCTTCGCCACGACGAACTCGGCGCCGGGGGAGCACGCACGGCGACCGAGCTGCTCGTCTCCGGCGTGCGCTTCCCTCTCGAACTCGAGACCGTCGACACGCGCGAGGCACGTCGCGCCGCACGGCTGGGCGAGACCCTGGCCGCCCTCCGGGCGCAGGCCCTCTCCCGCGCGACACCCCACGAACTGCTGTGGACCGCGTGGGAGCGCAGCGGACTCTCCCGGTCGTGGCGCGAGGCCGTCCGCGGGCACGGGCCGATCGCCGAACAGGCCGACCGCGACCTCGACGCCGTCGTCGCGCTCTTCCAGGCGGCGAAGCGCTACACCGAACGCGAACCCGACGGCGAGGCCTCGGTCTTCCTGCGGGCCGTCCTCGACAGCGACGTCGCCGAAGACCGCATCGAGCAGCCCGCCATCGTCGACACGGTCCGCGTGCTCACCCCCGCGGCTGCGGCCGGCACCGCGTTCGACACCGTCATCATCGCGGGGGTGCAAGACGGGGTGTGGCCCAACACCCGCCTGCGCGGCGGCCTGCTCGAGACCTGGCGACTGGCCGATGCGGTGCAGAACCCCGACCTCCCCGCCGCGGGCATGCTCGACCGTCGTCGCGCGGCCATGCACGACGAGCTCAGGCTGTTCGTCCGCGCCCTGAGCCGGGCCGGTTCGCTTCTCGTCGTCACCGCCGTCGACGACGACGACACCGGGCCCAGCGTGCTGTTCGAGATGCTCCCGGCGCCCGAGCCGGCGGCATCCATTCCCGAACATCCGCTGTCGTTGCGGGGCCTCGTCGCTCGGCACCGGCGTTCGCTGACCGCGCCGCGGGTTCCCGCGACCGAGCGCGCCCACGCGGCGGGCCAGCTCGCGCTCCTCGCAACAGCCGGGGTCGCCGGTGCGGCGCCTGAGCAGTGGTACGGCGTGGCCGCACCCACCTCGTCGGCACCCCTGCGCGACCTGAGGCGCGAAGACGTCCGCGTCTCGCCGTCGCGCCTGCACGCTCTCGAAGAATGCGAGCTCGACTGGGTCATCGCCGACCTCGGCGGTGACCGGGGCGGGACGACGGCCGGCATCGGCACGATCATCCACGCGGCGCTCGAGACGGCGGCGTCGTCGTCCGAAGACGACCTCTGGGCCGTGGTCGACGAGCGCTGGGGCGAGCTGGCCTTCGACGCCGTGTGGCGCGAGCGGGCCGAACGCACCCGTGCGCGCGAACTGATTCGTCGTCTGGCCGCGTACCTGCGTCGGTTCGATGACGCGGGCGGGCGCTTGATCGGCGCCGAGCGGCACTTCGAGGTGCCGATCCCCATCGCGGATGCCGGCGAGCACGGCGCCGTGCTGAGCGGCGACATCGATCGGGTCGAGGTGACACCCGCAGGAGAGGTCGTGATCGTCGACCTCAAGACCGGCAAGAGCGAGCCCCAGACCGACGCCAAGGTCGCCGACAACCCTCAGCTCGCGGCGTACCAGCTGGCGTTCTCGTCGGGTGCGATCGAGCAGGTCGTGGGGCTGCCCTCGGGTGGGGCGAAGCTGCTCGTACTGCGTCCGACCGCGGCCAAAAAGGACTACGCCGAACCGACGCAGAAGCCGTTCGACGACGCGCAGCGCGCGCAGTTCGTCGAGCGGGTGCAGCGCGCGGTCGAGGTGATGCGCGGCACGAGCTTCGCCGCCCCGTACGAAGTCCACTGCCGAGACGAATTCTCGTACGGCCTGTGCCGCATCCACACGGTCTCGGCGGTGAGTGCGTCATGACCGCTGTTCTCCCGGTCCTCGGGGGCACCCGCCGACGCTCGAGGAGGACGTCGTGAGCGCTGTGCTCTCTGCCGCGACGATCGCCGCGGCCCTCGGGCAGTTCCCGCCGACCGTCGAGCAGACCGCCGTCATCGAAGCCCCCCTCGCCCCCGCCCTCGTCGTTGCGGGCGCCGGCAGCGGCAAGACCGAGACCATGGCCGGACGCGTCGTCTGGCTCGTGGCGAACGGACTGGTCCGGCGCGACGAGGTGCTCGGGCTGACGTTCACGCGAAAGGCGGCCGGAGAGCTGGCCGAGCGTATCCAGCGCCGTCTGCAGCGTCTGTCGGAGTTCGAGACACGAGGGCTGCTGCCCGCGCTGCCCGCTCTTCACGAGGCCGGCCGGCTGTCGGTGTTCGCCGACGTCGCTCGACTCGAGGGGGCGAAAGCCGACGCGGCTCGGCGGGAGGTCCTCGATGCTCTCGCCGCCGAGGTCGGGGCGGCCGACGCCGGTCTCGACGAGGGTGACCAACTCCTGCACCGGCCCACCGTGTCGACCTACAACAGCTTCGCCGACTCGATCGTGCGCGAGCACGGGCTGCGGATTGGTCGTGATTCCGAGGCGGCCGTGATGTCGGAATCGGCGGCATGGTTGCTCATGCGGAGGGTCGTCTTCGCCTCCGACGACCCCCGCCTCGAGGAGCGTCAAGAATCCCCGCGCACGCTGATCGACGCGGCACTGCGCATCGCCCGCGACGGCGTCGACAACCTCGTCGACCTCGAGAAGCTCGCCGCCTTCCCCGACGATTTCGGTCGCATCGTCGAGCGCCCGTCGACCTCGGCCCGCGTCGGCGTCTACAAAGACGTGGCCGACGCCGCGACCCGGGTGTCGGCGTTGTCGTTGCTCGCGCGGCTCGCCGCCGATTACGACCGCGAGAAAGCGCGGCTGGGTGTCATGGACTTCGCCGACCAGGTGGCCGGTGCCCTGCGCATCGCCCAGGAGCACCCCGCGGTCGTCGAAGAACTGCGCGCGCGCTATCGCGTCGTGCTGCTCGACGAGTACCAGGACACCTCGGTCGTTCAGACCGACCTGCTGGCGACCCTGTTCGGCGGGACCGGCGTCATGGCCGTCGGCGACCCGCACCAGGCCATCTACGCCTGGCGCGGCGCCAGTGCCGGAAACCTCGGCGGCTTCCCCGACGCCTTCGCCCCCGCGGGCGGATGTCAGCGCTTCGCCCTCTTAACGAGCTGGCGCAACAGCGTGCGCGTGCTCGACGCCGCCAACGCCGTGCTGGCGCCGCTCGCCTCGCGGGCGGCCGTCGCGGTCGAAGAGCTCCGCTCGCGGCCGGGGGCTCCCGACGGGGTGGTCGAGATCGCGTTCGAGAACGACCTCGACGCCGAGGCCGACCGCGTCGCGTCGTGGTTCGTCGGCGTCCGCGCGGCTCGTGCCGCAGAGGGACGCGGTACCACGGGAGCGGTGCTGTTCCGCAGCAAGAAGCACATGGTGCGCTTCGGCGATGCGCTCGGGCGGCGTGGCATCCCTCATCGCATTCTCGGGCTGGGCGGACTGCTGACCACTCCCGAGGTCGTCGACGTCGTGTCGGTCCTGCGGGTCATCAGCGACCCCGAGGCGGGGTCCGCGCTGATCCGCCTGTTGTCCGGCCCGCGCTGGGCCGTCGGTCTCGCGGATCTCCGCGCTCTCGCGCAGCTCGCCCGCCGCCTGGCCACCCACGACGTCGCCCTGCAGCCGCTCGCGCCCGAGACCGTGGACCGTCTGCGCTCGACTCCCGGAGCCGATCGGGCGTCGCTCGTCGACGCCCTCGACTTCGTCACGCGCCAGACCGACGGTCACGGCTGGCTCACCGACATCACCCCAGAGGGACGCGCGCGCCTCCGCGAGGCGGGAGCGGTGTTCGCCGCGCTGAGGCGCAGCGTCGGTGCTCCCATCCCCGAACTCATCCGGCTGATCGAGGCCGAGCTCCGTCTCGACATCGAGCTCGCGGCCAACGAAGCCCGCGGCCCGGCGCGCATCGCCTCGGCGCAGCTGCGCGCTTTCGTCGACGAGATCCGCGGGTTCCTCGCCGCGGACGAGTCCGGATCGGTGCCGAGCCTGCTCGCCTGGCTCGACCACGCCGAACAGGCCGACGAATTCGCGCCCCGCACCGAGCCGCCCGAAGACGACGTGGTGCAGCTCCTCACGATCCACGGCTCGAAGGGCCTCGAATGGGATGCCGTGGCAGTCGTGCGTCTCGTGACCGACGAGCTGCCCTCGCTGCCCCGTGACACGAAGGGGTGGCTGGGATTCGGCATCCTGCCCTCGGAGTTCCGGGGCGACTCCGCGTGGCTCCCGGTGTTCGGGTGGCGCGGGGCCGAGACGCAGCAGGACCTCAAAGCGGCGATCGACGCGTTCGTCGCCGACAACCGGGCGCGTCAGCTCGATGAGGACCGGCGTCTCGCCTACGTGGCATTCACACGCGCCAGGGATCACCTCATGCTGTCGGGGTCGAGCTGGTCGGGCACGAAACGCCCGCGGAGACCCAGCATCTTCCTCGACGAGGCGGCCGAGGCGCTCGGCGTCGAGCTGACCGTCGATGAGGCGGGGGAGGACCCCTACGACGGCGAGCGGCGCCTGCTGCAGTGGCCGCTCGACCCGCTCGGCGCGCGGCGCACAGCGATCTCGGGCGCGGTGAGCGCCGTCACCGCGGCGCGCGCGGCGCCTCCGGCCCACCCCGACGACGACCTCGAACTGCTGCTCGCCGAACGCGCCGACCGCCTCCGGCCCGTGCACACGCCGGCTCCGACGCGTATCCCGGCGTCGCGGTTCAAGGATTTCGTCGCCGACTACGGGCGGGCGGTCGACGACCTGAGGCGCCCCATGCCGGAGCGCCCGTACCGGCAGACGCGTCTGGGGACCCTCTTCCACGCCTGGGTCGAGCAGCGCTCTGGGTTGGTCGGCGCGGGGATCGGGCTCGACGACGACGGCCTGTGGGACGACGACGAGCACGGAGCGTCTGCGGCGGATGCGGTGGAACTCGAGCGACTGCGCGCCTGCTTCGAGCGCTCGGAATGGGCGGGGTTGCGGCCCCTCGAGGTCGAAACCGAGATCGACTTCGTCACGACCCGCCTCGACGGTCGCGAGCACGTCGTCATCTGCAAGCTGGATGCCGTGTACCGCCGCGGCGAGAGGTACGAGATCGTCGACTGGAAGACGGGTCGCCCGCCCACCAGCGAGCCCGAGCGTCGCTCGCGCATGCTGCAGCTCGAGCTCTATCGCGAGGCGTACCACGCGAAACACGGCATCGACCTCGACCTGATCGATGTGGCCCTGTTCTACGTCGGTGACGAGCTGGTGCTGCGGGGCTGACCCGGGCGCGGTCGCTTGCGCAGCGCGGTGACCACCTGATGACGGGTACGGGGTGATGTCGAGGTCGCGGAAGTACGCGCCTCAGGCCGGTCGCAGGGCGGTCTCCTTGACCTGAAACGCGCCATTTGCGGCGCGATTTGCGGTGGGCGCGCCCCTTGGATTTCCGTGGCGAGGTTCGCTGTCCTGGGGCGGTCATCACGGATTTGGGGCGCGATTTTCTGTTTGGGGCGTGAAATTGACGCCCCAAACGCCCAAAACCCGCCCCAAACCGCTGGCAACGCCGGGCCCAGTCCCCAAACCGCAGGCAACACCGGGCCTCGCCCCGAGCGGCGGAGCCCCGAGCGCAGTCGGTGTCAGCTGGATTTCTGCGGCGTGGTTCGCTGTGCCGGGGCGGTCATCGTAGGTTTTGGGGCGCGATTTTCCGTTTGGGGCGCGAAATTCACGCCCCAAACGTTCAAACTCGCCCCAAACCGCAGGCAACGCCGGGCCGCGCCCCAATCGGCGCGGCCGCGAGCGCGGTCGGTGTCACCCCCCGACGCAGGAGATCACCCCCGCGAACCGGAGAAACCCGTCAGGCCCCGTCGCCGGAGACGCCCCAGCGGCGAAGTGCGGCGCGGCTCGCGCGAGCGGCGTCCTCTTCGTCGTCGATGGGCGCGGCGTCACCCTCGGCGGGGTGCTGATCCTCGGATGCGTCGCCGCCGAACGTGTTCTCGTCGCGGACGGCGGGCCCGGCCGGGTCGGCGGACACCGCGGCGCGCGACCAGAGCGAGGTCGCGTCGGTGTCTCCGCTGAGTGCGGGCCCCTGAGTGCGGTCGTCCTTCGGCTCCCGGGCGTCACCCTCGGACCACCCGTCGAGGTCGAGCGGTTCGGTGGCGCCGGGCTCGACGCTGTCGGGGACGGGCAGCCGGTCGACGTGGATCGCTCCGCTGTCGGCATCCGATTCCTTCGCGTTCGCGAGGGCTTCGGCGAGGGCCTCGGCAGCCGTGGCGCGGTCGCGCTCGGCGGAAAGGTACAGCGAGAGGGCTTCGGGGTCGTAGGCGTCGGTCTGCATCGAGGTGTCGACCGCGGCCGGGGCGGAGACCGGGGGGACGCTCTCGACGAGGGCCATCGCGTCGTCGATGTCGCTGCGCGAGTCGGGCACGATGTGGTCGCCGCGCACGCCGTCGGCCAGGGCGTCGAGCAGGGCGACGGCGTCGGCGACGACGTCGGTCTCGCCGGCGTCGTGGCCGTGCACGAGCCACCGGGCGAACTCGAGCTCGGCGTACAGCCGGGCGCGCTCGCGCAGCAGGGGATCGGGGGAGCGGTCGCCCGCGGCGGCGTATCCGGCGTGCACGTCGTCGGCGGCCAGGGGAGCGGATGCCAACCAGCGCAGGTCCACGGCCGGGTCGCCGACACTGAGCCCGGCCCAGTCGAGGATGCCGACCACGTGGGGGATCTCGTCCCCGTCGTCGGCGAGGAGGATGGAGGAGCTGGTCGCTCCGCCCAGGACGACCGCCGATTCGAAGCGCCACAGGTCGTCGACGTCGAGCGCGCGGCGCCAGCGCAGCATGAGGTCGTCGCTGACGCGTCCGGTCGCATCGGCGCGGTCGAGGAGTCGCTTGACGTCGTCGCGCACCTGCTCGGGGGAGCGCACGGGGAGTCCGTCGGTACGGACGATCGACACGGGGAGTGCGTGCACGGCGGCCAGGGCTCCGCCGATGGCGGGTGCGTAGCCGGGGCCCTTGGGCAGGTGCGCGGGGTCGATGCGGTAGCCGTCGATGCGGTCGACGATGAGCACGCGCTGCGTTCCGGAGCCGCTTTCTCCGATCACTTCGGGCACGGCGAAGGGGAGGAGGGCGCGGACGCCCGCCGTGAGCGCGTGCAGGGCGCGCGATTCGGCGGCGAGGTCGGGGGCCGCCTCTTCGCCAGCCGGCATGCGGATGACGACCTCGCGCCCGTCGGCGGTGCGCGCGAGAGCGGCATCGAAGCGACCTGCGGCGTTCTCGGTCAGGGTGCTGACGTTCGAGAAGGCTGCACCGGGCAGGGCCGTTGTCGCCGACGCGGCTAAAATGAGGGGCGAGCGTGCCATGCCCCCAGGGTAGGTCGGGCCTTCCTTCACCGGCCCGCGCCACGCCCTTGACCGAGGAGGTCGGTCGTCCGACCGCCGCTTGCCGCCCGCCGTCAGAGAGGTGTTCGATGCCGCGTCCCGCGTCCTCGTCGTCCGAGGTCCGTCCCCCGTTGACCGTGGATCGCGCGGGTGGTGAGCGTGACGACGAAACCTTGCTGGGCCGCCTCCGCGCGGAGCCGGGCACGCGTGTGCTCGCGATCCGTCGAGACGCCGCGCCCCTCCGCGACGGCCGCCTCGCACTCGTGTCGACCACGGAGGTGGACGACGACGTCGTGACCGAGTGGGCATTCCTCGGACGCACTCCCGACCGCACCGCGGTCGTTCTGGCGGCGTTGAGCGATGGCGCGCCCGACGAGATCGTTCCGGATGCCGAGTGGTCCCCGCTCCGCGCCGCCGGTGGCGACCTGCCCGCCGGCGAAGCCGAACTGCTGACCACCGCCGTCGCTCTGGCGGGGTGGCTGCGCGATGCCGCCTTCTGCCCGGCGTGCGGCTCGGCGACCGAACTGCGCCACGCCGGCTGGTCGCGCCACTGTCCCGTGTGCGGGCGCGAGCATTTTCCGCGCACCGACCCCGCAGTCATCGTGCTCGTGACCTCCGCCACCAGTGACGACCGCATCCTGCTCGGTGCCAATGCCGCCTGGGGCGGGGACCGGTATTCGTGTTTCGCCGGCTTCGCCGAGGCGGGGGAGTCGCTCGAAGATGCCGTGTCCCGCGAGGTGGGCGAGGAGGCCGGGGTGCGCTTGCGCGACATCGCATACCGCGGTTCGCAGGCGTGGCCGTATCCGCGGTCGCTGATGCTCGGCTTCCGCGCGGTGGTCGTGGACGACGCCGAGGCGCAGGCCGACGGCGACGAGATCGTCGAGGTGCGCTGGTTCGACCGTGACGAGATCGGGGCGGCGCTGCGGGGCGAGGGCTCGGCGATGCTTCCGGGACGGGCGTCCATCGCCCGGCGGCTCATCGACGACTGGTATCGAGGCGTCGCGTGACCTCGCCGCTCGAGGGGCTCGACGAGTACCAGCTCGAGGCCGCCCGCGCGCTGCGCGGTCCGGTGTGCGTGCTCGCGGGGGCGGGTACCGGTAAGACGCGCGTGATCACGCGTCGCATCGCCCACGGCGTCGACACCGGCGCGTACTCGCCGCAGCGCGTGATGGCGGTGACCTTCACGGCCAAGGCCGCGGGAGAGATGCGCGGGCGTCTGCGCACTCTCGGCGTCTCGGGGGTGTCGGCCCGCACGTTCCACGCGGCGGCCCTGGCGCAGGTCAACTTCTTCTGGCCGACGCTCGCCGGCGACCAGGCTCCGTCGATCATCGACAACAAGGTCCGCATGCTCGCGCACGCGGCCGACGGTGTGGGACTCGCTCCCGACACGGCGACCCTTCGCGATGTGGCCTCGGCGATCGAGTGGCGCAAGGTGACCCTGCGGTCGATCGAGCAGTACGCGGCGGACCGCCCCGACGGCGTCGGCCGCCTCGGTGTGGATCAGGTCGTCGCGTTGCAGCGGGCGTACGAGAAGCTCAAGGACGAGCGTCGTCAGATGGACTTCGAGGACGTCCTGCTGACGTGCGCCGGCATGATCGAGGCCGAACCGCGCGTCGCCGCGGCGGTGCGCGAGCAGTACCGGCACTTCACGGTGGATGAGTACCAGGACGTCTCCCCGCTGCAGAACCGGCTGCTCGAGCTGTGGCTCGGGGATCGTCGCGACCTGTGCGTGGTGGGCGACGCGAGTCAGACGGTCTACTCCTTCACCGGCGCCGATGCGCGGTACCTGCTCGATTTCGAGCGCACCCACGACGACGCGCGCGTCGTGCGTCTCGAGCGCAACTACCGCTCCACCGCTCCCGTGCTTGCCGTCGCGAACGACCTCATGCGGGGCCGGGCCGGCGCCCTCGAGCTGAAGGCCGCGAGCGACGACGAGACGCCTACCCCGACGGTCCGCGCCTTCGACGACGACGAAGACGAGGCCGCCGCCGTGGCTCGCTCGATCCGCGATTCGCTCTCGCGCGGCGTCGATCCGCACGACATCGCCGTGCTGTACCGCTCGCACGCCCAGTCGGCGGCGCTGCTCTCTGCTCTGGCGAAGGTGGGTGTCGCAGCGTCCGTGCTGGGCGGGCGCAAGTTCTTCGACCTGCCCGAGGTGCGTCAGGCGCTCATGGCTCTGCGGGCGGCGTCCGTGGCGCCGCTCGAGACGGGCTTCCTTCCGACGGTGCGCGATGTGCTGCGCAGCGTCGGGCTCACCGACGACCCGCCCGAGGCGGGCGGTGCTCTGCGCGAGGCGTGGGAGGCGCGGGCGGCTCTGCTGCGGCTGGCCGAGGAGGCCCCCGCGGGTACGGATCTGCGAGCTTTCACCGACGACCTGCAGGCGCGCGCCCGCGATCAGCACGAGCCGACCACCCGCACGGTGACGCTGGCGACGCTGCACGCGGCGAAGGGTCTGGAGTGGGATCACGTGTACCTCGTGGGAGTCAGCGAAGGGCTCCTGCCGATCTCGTACGCGAAGACGTTCGAGGCGGTCGACGAGGAGCGACGCCTCGCGTACGTGGGCGTCACGCGGGCCGCGCGAACGCTGTCGGTGAGCTGGGCGCGGGGCCGAGGTCGGGGTGAGCGGTCTCCGTCGCGATTCCTTCGGGAGATCGGCAGTGGCAGTCTGCGCTCGGCTGATGCAGCGTCCAGGCCCGCCGGAACGAGTCGCCGCGCAGGTGCAACGACCTCGTCGTCCGCCCGATCGGAGCGGTGAGCAAGAACCGCGCCGCCCGACCGGCCTCGGCGGCGAGGGCCACGTCGACCTCGGGTCGGGGTCTGCCGATCAGTTGGGCGGCCACCGTGGCCCAGCCCGGGTCGTGGCGGCGCTGATCGGCGTCGAGGCAGGCCAGGCACGCGGTCCGTCCCGGCGCCACGACGGGGCCGATGCGGGCGCCTGACCCGTCGAGGACGAGGGGCACGTGGGTCACGTCGTCGCGGACGAGCGGCCCCGCCCGTCGCGGGTCGACCCGGTGAGCGGCCAGCAGAACGACCCGCGTTCCGGGGGCGACGTCTTCGGTCGCCGGTCCTGCCCAGGGAACGACCCGCGAGCGGGCGGGCAATGCCGCCAGCACGGCGCGAGTCGCCCGCGCCGGCAGGTCGTCGTCGATGTGAAGGGCGAGGGGTGGATGCCGCGTCCTCCGCGCCAACGCCGGCGCGACCGCCGCGAGGAAGGCGTCGGCCTCGCCGTCCCCGGCTCCGTGCACGCGGGCGAGCCCCCGCACAGCGGCCGGGTTCGTCCCCTCGGCCAGGGCCGCGACGACGACGTCGACCCACGAGCCGGTGAACGGCGAGACGGCCACCGCGGGGGCGCCGAACTGGATGCTCCCGTCGGCGCGCCAGAGCGGGGGAGCGGCGGAATCGAGTCTGATCATCGCCCGATCATCGCGTCGCTCGAGATCTCGGATGCCGTTGTCCCCAGGGCGAAAACGGCGAAACGCCCGTGGGGAGGAACGTCGTCCTCCCCACGGGCGTCAGCTCGAAGCCGGCTCGGCGCTCACAACAGCGCCCGGGTCCGCGTCACACCGGGTCCGCCGCGCGCAACGGCCATCGGCGCCCCGGGCCCGCGTCACACCGGGCGCTGGTCTCCCGGAGCCGCTCCATCGTCATCGCCGCCGTCGCGTCCGGCGTCACCCGCCGCGTCGCCCGCGCTCCCGGCATCCGGTCTCCCGGCATCCGGGGCTGCAGCGCCGGGCGTCCCGGCATCCGGGCTCTCGCTCTCGCCGTCGCGTCGACCGCCGTCGGCTTCCTCGGCGAGCAGCTGCGCCAATGCGTCGTCCATCGCGTCGGAGGGGGCCGCTTCGCCGCGCGAGGCGGCCGTCAGGCGCGCGATGAGCGCCGCGGGGTCGTCGATGTCCTCCGACGACGGCATGAGGTCGGGGTAGTCCCACAGCCCGTCGCGACCGTCGACGCCGACCGCGTCGGTGACGGCGCGCCACATGGCCGCGGCCTCGCGCATGCGGCGCGGGCGCAGTTCGAGGCCGACGAGGGCGCCGAGCGCCTGCTCGGCGGGACCGCCCACCGCGCGGCGGCGGCGCACGGCCTCGGCGATGCGTCCGGCCGAGGGCAGCCGCGAGGTGGCGTCCTCGGTGACGACGTCGACCCAGCCCTCGATCGTGGCGAGCAGGTTCTCGAGGCGCGTGAGGGCCGCGGTCTGCTCTTCGGAGCGCTCGGGCAGTAGGGCACCGCTCTCGAGGGCGCCGCGCAGTTCTTCGGGCTGCGTCGGGTCGAAGCGCGAGGCGAGGTCTTCGAGGGCGGCGGTGTCGACGTGGATGCCGCGGGCGAAGTCGCGCACCTGCGAGATGACGTGCAGGCGCAGCCACCGGGCGTGACGGAACAGGCGCGCGTGAGCGAGTTCGCGGGTCGCGAGGTAGAGGGCCAGCTGATCCTCGGGGATCTCGAGGTCGCGACCGAAGTCGGCGAAGTTCTGCGGCAGGATCGCGGCCTCACCGTCGGGCATGACGGGGATGCCGACGTCTCCGCCACCGACGACCTCGGTCGACAGTCGGCCGACGACCTGGCCGAGCTGGGTGGCGAAGAGCGACCCGCCGACGGTGCGCATGAGGCGACCGGCTCCGGCGATCATCTCCTGCATGTCGTCGGGGGCCTGCTGTCCGAGGGCTGCGGTGAGGGCGTCGGCGATGCTGGTCGCGACGGGCTCGGCGAGCTCCTGCCAGACGGGCAGGGTCGCGCTCACCCAGGCGCCGCGAGTGACGGCGCGCGGGGGACGGGGGAGGTCGCTGATCGAGGTGGCCTCTCCCAGCCACAGTGCCGCGAGGGTGAACGCCTGGTCGATGTCGGTGCGCTGACCGCTGGTCACGCCCAGGCCGTCCTGGTTGGCGATGTGCAGGGCCTGGCGCTCGGCCAGGCTCCAGTCGACGCCCTCGTTGGTGCCGGCGAAGGCGCCCTGCAACTGCGCCATGACCGCCTGCAGCATCGCGGGATCGATCTGCATGCCCGACAGCCGCGAGAGCTGTTCGGGGTCGATTCCGCTGACATCGCCTGACATGAGACGGCGCATGAGTTCTTGGAACTCGTCCTCGGGGCTCCGGTCGCCGCCGGGGTTGTCGTCTGCCACTTCAGCCGCCTTTCAGCCAGGTCTGGGGGAACGAGTCCTACGCTAGTCGCACGCTTCCCCGCATCTGTCGGCCCGGCCTGTCGCCGCTTACGCCGCGCGCGAACGACCCGGCAAAGGATTGAGACCGTGACCCTGTTCGATGAGAACGTCTCCGTCGTGCCCGCCCCTCGACAGCGGTGGAGGCGCGGCACCGTCGTCGGCGTCTGGTCGCTCACGATCGCCGTGATCGTGCTGTTCGTGATGACGTTCCTGCCCTCGGCGTACGTCATCCAACAGCCCGGCCCGGTCTACAACACGCTCGGGACCACCGCGTCGGCCGACGGCCAGCAGGTGCCCCTGATCACCGTGCCCGACGAGAAGGACTCCACCAGTACCGGTCAGCTCGACCTGCTGACCGTCCAGGTGAGCGGCAACCGCGAGCACACTCCGTCGTGGATCGAGTTGGCCTCGGCCTGGTTCGACAGCTCGCGCGCCGTCGTCCCGATCGACCGCATCTTCCCCGCGGGGCAGAGCACCGAGCAGCGCAACACCGAGAACGCCGCCCTCATGACCGACTCGCAGCTCGAGGCGAGCGCCGCGGCCCTCCGGCAGCTCGGGTACGACGTCCCGCAGGAGATCGCCGTCGGCACGATCGACGACTCCGGGGCCGCGAAGGGCCTGCTGCAGCAGAACGACGTCATCACCTCCGTCGACGGGGCGGCGGTTTCGAACATCGACGACGTTCGCGCCGCCGTGCAGAAGGCCGCCGGAGCCCCGGTCACCGTCGGGTACGAGCGCGATGGCACGGCATCCACCGTCCAGGTCACGCCCCGGCAGACCGAGGTGAACGGTCAGACGCAGTACCTGTTGGGCGTCGGACTGATGATGACGTTCGACCTCCCCGTCGACGTGAAGATCCAGCTGAACGACGTGGGCGGCCCGAGCGCCGGCATGATGTTCGCGCTCGGCATCATCGACAAGATGTCGCCCGGCGATCTGACCGGTGGCCAGCACATCGCCGGCACCGGCACGATCGACGCCGACGGCAATGTGGGCCCGATCGGCGGCATCCGTCAGAAGCTCTACGGAGCTCGGGATGCCGGGGCCACCTGGTTCCTCGCCCCTGAGGCGAACTGCAACGAGGTCGTGGGGCACGTGCCCGACGGCATCCGGGTGTTCTCGACGTCGACGCTGAAGCAGTCGCTCACCGTGCTCGAGACCATCCGCGACGGGGGCGATCTCGACGCCCTGCCGACGTGTACTTCGTGATCGTCCTTTCACGGCGAACCCCAGGCGGGGCGCGCCTAGGATGGACGGGTGACCACGACCTCGGCGCCGAATCAGGCCACGCCTCCTAACCGCTCTCGACGGATCATCTCGATCACTCTGGCGGTGATCGCAGCGCTCGTCGTGGCGTTCTTCGTCTTCGCGAACCTGTACTCCGACTGGCTGTGGTTCTCGCAGCTGGGCTTCACCACCGTGCTGACCACCCAGTGGATCGGCCGGAGCGTGATGTTCGTCGTCGGTTTTGTCGCGATGGCGTTGCCCGTGTGGGGCGTCATCCATCTCGCCTACCGGCTGCGGCCGGTGTACGCGCGTCTGAGCTCGCAGCTCGACCGCTATCAGGAGGTCGTCGAGCCGCTCCGCCGCCTGGCGATGTGGGGCATCCCGATCTTCTTCGGCTTCTTCGCGGGCTTCGCCGCCTCCGCCCAGTGGGAGACCACGTGGCTGTGGTTCAACGGCGTCTCCACCTCCACCACCGACCCCCAGTTCGGTCTCGACACCGGTTTCTACCTGTTCGGGATGCCGTTCTACGCCGCCGCCCTCGGCTTCGCGTCCGCGGTGGTGCTGGTGTGCCTCCTGCTCACGGGCGTGGTCTCGTACCTGTACGGCTCGGTGCGCGTCGGCCAGCGCGAGCTGCGCATCTCGAAGGCCGCGCGCATCCAGCTCGCGATCCTCGCCGGCCTCTACCTGCTGCTGCAGGGTGCGAGCCTCTGGCTCGACCGTTTCCGCACGCTCGTCGAGCCGTCGGAGCGCATCACCGGTCCTGGCTACGTCGGCACGAACGCCGTCATCCCCGGCCAGACGATCCTCGCGATCGCGGCCGTCATCGTGGCCCTCGCGTTCTTCGTCACGGCGTTCCTCGGTCGCTGGCGCTACCCGCTGATCGGTACCGCGCTGCTGGTCGTCTCGGCGATCGTCGTCGGCGCCGCCATCCCGTGGGCGGTGACCACGTTCCAGGTGCGTCCGAACGAGCTCGCTCTCGAGAGCCAGTACTACCAGCGCAACCTCGACGGGACGAAGGCCGCGTACGGTCTCGACAACATCGAGAAAGAGAACTTCCAGGCCACCACGACGGCCCAGGCGGGTCAGCTGCGCAACGACGCCGAGTCCACCGCGCAGCTGCGCATCATGGACCCCGCGATCATCGGCCCGACCGTGCGCCAGCTCGAGCAGTACCGCGCGTACTACCAGTTCAACACTCCGCTCGACGTCGACCGCTACACGATCAACGGCCAGACGCAGGACACCGTGGTGTCGCTGCGCGAGCTGAACATCGGTCAGCTCGGCGACGCGGCCTCGTGGCAGAACACGACCCTCGTCTACACGCACGGCTACGGCATGGTTGCGGCCGCCGGTAACGAGCGCACCGCCGACGGCGACCCGGTCTTCCTCGAGCAGGCCATCCCCGGCACCGGCTTCCTGACCGACCTCAACTACGAGCCGCGGGTCTACTTCGGCGAGCAGTCGCCCCCGTACTCGATCGTCGGCGGCCCCGAGGGCGGCGAGAACATCGAGCTCGACTACCCGCTCGGCGCCGACGGCGGCAACGAGACGCGCACGACCTTCGCCGGTAACGGCGGCCCCAGCGTCGGCAACGTCTTCAACCGCCTCATCTACGCGCTGAAGTTCCAGTCGGAGCAGATCCTGTTCTCGGACTACGTCAACTCCGACTCGCAGATCCTCTACGACCGCAACCCCAAGCAGCGCGTGCAGAAGCTCGCGCCGTACCTGACGCTCGACAGCGACCCGTACCCCACGGTCGTCGACGGGCGCATCAAGTGGGTCATCGACGGCTACACCACGAGCGCGAACTACCCGTACTCCTCGGGCGTCTCGCTCTCGCGGGCGATCGCCGACTCGAACAACCCGGCTCCGACCTACGCGTTGGATGACATCAACTACATCCGCAACTCGGTCAAGGCCACGGTCGACGCCTACGACGGCTCGGTGAGCCTGTACGCGTGGGACGACCAGGACCCGCTGCTCAAGGCGTGGCAGAACATCTACCCCACGACCGTCAAGCCGTGGACCGACATGTCGGCCGACCTCATGAGCCACGTGCGCTACCCGACCGACCTGATGAAGGTCCAGCGCTCGATGCTCGGCGTGTACCACGTCGACGACGCGCGTTCGTTCTTCCAGCAGGACAACCGCTGGACGACCCCGAACGACCCGCAGGACCCGGCGACCTTCCAGCCGCCGTACTACCTGACGATGAAGATGCCGAACCAGGACGACCCGTCGTACTCGATGTTCACGAGCTTCATCCCGGCGTCTCAGGGCGGGCAGGCGAGAAACGTGCTCACGGGCTATCTCGCCGTCGACTCCAATGCGGGTAATCAGCAGGGGACGAAACGCGACGACTACGGCAAGCTCCGAATGCTCGTGATCGATTCGTCGACCACGGTGCCCGGACCCGGCCAGGTGCAGAACACCTTCGACTCCGATACGAACGTCTCGTCGCAGATTAACATTCTGAAACAGGGGCAGTCGCAGGTGCTCAACGGCAACCTGCTGACCCTCCCGGTCGGTGGCGGTCTGTTGTACGTGCAGCCGGTGTTCGTGCAGTCGTCGGGTGATACGAAGCTCCCGCAGCTGAGACGCGTGCTGGTCGCCTTCGGCAACAAGATCGCGTTCGAGAACACGCTCAGCGAGGCGCTCGATACGTTGTTCGGCGGTGATTCCGGCGCGAATACGGGCGACGAGACCGTCACCCCGACCGACCAGAACAGCGGTTCGGGCGGATCGTCGGGCACCCCGGCTCCGACGGGCGACTACGCGGCTGCCCTGCAGGAGGCGCGCGACGCGCTCACGGCACGTCAGGCGGCGCTCACGAGCGGCGACCTCGCGGGCTTCGCGACGCAGGATGCCCGCCTCACCGCGGCCGTCCAGCGCCTGCTCGACCTCGAGTCGCAGGGCCAGGGCGGCACGGCCAGCACCACGCCGACCCCGGCTCCCTCGGCCACGCCCGCGGGCTGATCGATCCTCGACGCCGGCGTCCCGCTTCCCGCGGGGCGCCGGCGTCGTCGTTCCCGCCGCCGCCCACGGCGCGCGCGGCCCGCGCTTACGTGCGCGCCGCGCGCCCCTCACGCGCCGGACTGCCCGACGCACCCCGTCGCGCCCCACGCTCACGCGCCGCAGCGCCCCACGCTCACGCACCGCAGCGCCCCGCCTCGCACGCACCCCCAAGCGCCGAGACTGCATCTCGCTGACAAACCCGCGTCAACCTGACGCCCTCTCGTCAGCGAGCTGCAGTCTCGCCGGGCCGAGCGCGATGCGCCCGACCCGCGCCGCACGCGCTCACGCGCTGAGGAACCACCACCAGATCAGCAACATCGTGGTGCCGAAGCCGGCGATCTGGTTCAGCCACAAGAAGCGGTTCCAGCCGGCGGTGGCGCTGTCGCTCTCGGCATCGGTGACGTTCCGGTACGGCCAGCACACGACGAGGTAGGGCACCACGAGCACGGCGGCCAGGGGCCCGGGCCAGGCGGTGAACAGCATGGCCACCCCGGCGAGGGCGTAGGCGACGAGGGCGAAGCGCACGGTCCATCGGGCTCCGCGGGCGGTCGCGATCGACGAGATGTCGGCGGCGCGGTCGGCTTCGACGTCCTGCACTGCACCGAAGGCGTGCGAGGCGATTCCCCAGAGCGCGAACGCGATCAGCACGAACACGAGTTGCGGCGTCCACACGGCGCCCGCGAGCACGAGCCCGTACACGGCGGGCGAGAAGAAGTGGATGCTGCTCGTCATCGAGTCGGCGAACGGGCGCTCCTTGAGCCGCAGCGGCGGCGCGGAGTAGAACACGACAAAGAACAGGCTGAGCGCGAGCACGAGCCACGACAGCGGTGACCCGATGATGACGAGGTACACGACGAACGGCAGGCACGACAGCGCCGAGGCCCACAGTGTGATGGGGTGCATGCGCTTGGCGAGCACGGCGCCGTGTGTGCCGCCCTTGCGGGGGTTGCGCAGGTCGGACTCGTAGTCGAACACGTCGTTCACGCCGTACATCGCGAGGTTGTAGGGAACGAGGAAGAACAGGATGCCGATGATCAGCGTCGCATCGATCGTCCGCGTGGTCAGCAGGTAGGCGGCGGCGAACGGGAAGGCGGTGTTGATCCAACTGACCGGTCGCGACGACACGAAGAGCTCCCGCAGCACGCGGCCGGGGGTGAGGGCGGCGGGGGCGGTCATGCGGTGTCCTTCGAGGGCAGGGGAGCGAAGAGGGTGAACAGCGCCGGCACGAGGAACGCCGCGCACAGGGGGTAGGCGAAGTCTTCGAGGGGGGCGAGCCCGAGTTTCAGGCCGCTGAGGTGCTCTTGAGGATACGAGAACAGGTCGACGGCGATCATGAGGTTGTCGAACACGAGCGTCAGGCCCACCAGCACGAGTGCCGTCAGAGCGGAGGATGCCATCCGCTGACGGAACCGCGGCCGCCGGAGCGTGGCGAGGGTGACGAGGAGGGTGACGACGACGAACGGCAGCACAATGAGCGGGTAGGTCACGCGGACCGCCTCTCGACCGCCGGGGCGTCGGTGCGGCGAGTCCGTGCGGCGGCGCGCCGCTCGAACACGGCGAACATCACGACCGCGAGGTAGCTCAGGAACAGCAGGAAGAAGAGCTCCTCGAGCGGCAGGTGCGGGGCGAGCATCACGCCGACGAACAGCGGGCTCTCGCCCTTCACGAACACGCCCGTGGCGATGCCGACGAGGTCCCACGCGAGGAAGAACACCGTCCCGCCCAGCACCGCCATCGTGGTGCGGAGAGGAGCGACCCGCAGCGCGAGCGAGTACTTCCCATCGATCAGCATCATGCCGATCAGCGAGAAGAGGATCGCGCCCAGGTAGATCCCCGGCACCTCAGACCGCCGCGCGCGCGGGTTCCGCCAGGGGACCGGCGGTGGTGTCGCCCGTCAGGCGCTTGACCACGAGCTCGGCCGAGATGAGGCACATGGGCAGGCCGATGCCCGGCAGCACCGAGGTGCCGGCGTAGTAGAGGTTGTCGACCTTGCGCGAGCGGTTCTTGGGGCGGAAGATCGCGCTCTGGTTGAGCGTGTGCGCAAGGCCCAGCGAGTTGCCGTGCCAGGCGTGCAGATCTTCATTGAAGTCCTCGGGCGCGATGGTCTTGCGCACGACGATCCGCTCGGCGAGATCCGGAATGCCGGTCCATTCGCCGATCTGCGCGATGACGCGATCCGCGGCCTTCTCGATGCGCTCGTCGCCGGCGCCCGAGACGCCTCCGCGGCCGCTGTCGGGGTCGGCGGGCACGGGGACGAGGACGAACAGGTTCTCGTGTCCCTCGGGCGCGACGGAGTCGTCTGAGGCGCTGGGGCGGCAGATGTAGATCGACGCGGGGTCGGGGATCTTCTTGTTCTCGCCGAAGATCGCGTCGAAGTTGGTGTGCCAGTCGTCGGTGAACAGCAGCGTGTGGTGGGTGAGCTGCGGCAGCTCGCCTGCGACGCCGAGCAGAAGCAGCAGGGCGCCGGGGCTCGGCACCTTGTCCTTCCACCACTTCTCGGGGTACTGGCGGTCCTTCTCTTCGAGCAGCTCGTTCTCGGTGTGGTGCAGGTCGGCGCCCGAGACCACGGCATCCGCTGCGAAGATCCGGCCGTCGGCGAGGCGCACGCCGCGCGCGGTGCCCGACTCGGTGATGATCGCCTCGACGGGTGCCGAGGTCTCGATCGTGACGCCGCGCTCGCGCGCGAGCTTCTCGATCGCGGTGATGATCTCGGTCATGCCGCCCTTGGGGTAAAGCACGCCGTCGCCCAGGTCGAGGTGGCTCATCAGGTGGTAGAGGCTCGGCACCTCGAAGGGCGATCCGCCGAGGAACACCGCGGGGTAGGCGAGGATCTGCTGCAGGCGGGTGTTCTTGAAGTCGGTGGTGACGCGCTTCCACAGCGTGCGGGTGAGCAGGGGGATGAGCGTGGGCAGGCGCTTCACCAGCGCGGGGTCGCGCAGGCCCTTGGTCGACGAGTACGGGTCGTAGAGGAACTTCGACGTCGACAGCTCGTAGGCGTCCTTCGCCGAGTCGAGGTAGGCGTCGATGTTGTCGCCCGAGCCGGGCTCGTGCTTCTCGAACAGCGCGCGAACGGCCTCGCGACCCGACACGATGTCGATCGGCTCGCCCTTTCCGGGAGGGCCGTAGACGCGGTACGCGGGGTCGAGGCGCACGAGGTCGAGCTGTTCGGCGGCACTCGTGCCGAGCAGGCGGAAGAAGTGGTCGAACACCTCGGGCATGAGGTACCAGCTGGGGCCGGTGTCGAAGCGGAAGCCGTCTTTCTCCCACGAGCCCGCGCGGCCGCCGAGGGCGTCACGCGCCTCGAAGAGGTGGACGTCGTGTCCACGGTCGGCGAGCAGTGCTGCGGTACCGAGACCGGCGATCCCGCCTCCGACGACGACGATGCGCTGGGCGCTCATGAGCGTGAACCTTTCGGGGGGCGGCCCAGAAGGGCGCGGGCGGCGAGGGTGGCTTTGACACCGTCGGGAACGCGGACGCGCGGAGCGCCGGCGGGGGAGGAGCGGAGGCGGCGAGAGAGTTCCGCGAACAGGTCGTGCGCCGTGGTGACGGCGGCGCGGCAGTCGGGCGGCAGGTGGGGGATGACGGATGCCGCGGCGGCGAGGTCGGCGTCGATGCGATCGAGAACGGCCACTCGGCGTTCGTCGTCGGCCGCGCCGTCGAGGTAGTCGCGGCCGAGGCGGTCGGCGTCGTCGGCGAGGTCGCGCAGGAAGTTCACGTCTTGGAACGCCGCGCCCAAGCGCCGTGCGCCGTCGACGAGGTCGGCGGCGGGCCGGGCGGGTGCCGACATCCCGGCGTTGAGGAACACCTGCAGGCACATGAGCCCGACGACCTCGGCCGAGCCGTAGACGTAGGCGTCGTGCGAGAGGTCGTCGTGCTCGGCGGTGTCGAGGTCGGTGCGCATCGACGCGAAGAACGGGGCGATGAGCTCTTCGGTGATGCCGCATTCGCGCGCCGTCCGGGCGAAGGCGTGGACGACGAGGTTGGCGCTGAAGCCGGTGGCGATGGCATCCCGAACCTCGTTCTCGAGGCCGTCGAGCACCGCGCGTTCCCGCTCGGGACTGAGCCCCGCGTCGTGGGCGGGTCCGTCGACGATCTCGTCGGCCACCCGGACGAGGGCGTAGATGTTGCGCACGTGCGGGCGCGGGCGGGGCCCGAGCAGGCGCGCGGCGATGCCGAACGAGGTGGAGTAGCGGTTGATCACCGCGGCGGCGGCGTCGTCCGCGGTCTGGGAGTACAGCTCGAGGCCCGTGGGCGCGTGACTCACGGAATGCGCTCCTGCACGGCTTTCACGAGGTCGCGCAGCATCTCCTGGCACGCGGCCGGTACCGTCGAGGAGTCGACGATGATGAGGGCCTCTTCGAGCGTGTCGAGGATGAGGCATTCGAGTTCGGCGCGGGCGCCCGACTCGGAGAGGGCCTCTTGGGCGGCGCGCACGGCGATCGGACCGGTGTGGGCCTGGGCGAGCGCTTCGCTGACCTCGGGCCACTTCGGTGTCTTGCGGGCGAGCGAGATGAGGTGCGTCTTCTTCGCCTCGCGCAGGTCGCAGCCCTCTTCTTTGCCCGATACCGCCGACGAACCGAAGGCGCCGATGAGGTCGTCGACCAGCTGGTACGCGAGTCCCAGACGCTGGCCGAACCGCTCGAGCGCGTAGATCGAGGGGCTCGGGGCTCCCGCGATGAGGGCTCCGGCCTGCAGCGGTGCCGAGAACGAGTACGCGGCGGTCTTGTCGCGCGTGGTGCGCAGCACCGCCTCGGAGTCGACCTCGCCCGACGAGACGGCGTGCTCCACGTCCGAGAGCTCGCCCATCGCCGAGATGAGAACGGCGTCGTCGAGCATCTCGAGCAGCGGCTGGCGCATGCGGTCGGGGAGTTGCGCGAGGGCGATCATGCGTCCGGCCTCGTGCAGCAGCAGGTCACCGGCGAGGATCGCGGCCGCGTCGCCGAGCAGGGCCGAGCCATCGGCATCCGCGCCCTTCATGAGGCCGCGCTGGCGGAACTCCCCGCCGATGTTGGGCACGCCGCGGCGTTCGGTGTCGTGATCGATCACGTCGTCGTGGATGACGAACGCCGTGTGCAGCAGTTCGAAGGCCGCGGCGACCTGGTACACGCCGATGCGGTGTTCGTCGTCGCCGTAGAGCGTCTCGAAGGCCGAGACGACGAGCAGGGGACGGAAGCGCTTTCCGCCTTCGGTTGCCCGACGGATGGCGGATGCCAGGTACCGGGCGCCGTCGCCCAGGGTGGTGGCGCGCCGCTGAAGGCGCGAGAGCGCCCCGTCGATCTCGCGGTCGATGCCCTGACGGGCGACGGGGGTGGATTCAAGACTGATCATGAGGCACGCCTCACGGTGTGAGGGGTCTGGAAGAGGTGCAGCTGCTGCGCCTGCATGACGAGCCAGGGGCTGAACGCCCACGGCGTCGACTCGAGAGACGCGGCGAGCTCGAGCGGGTCGACCCAGCGGTACTCGGCGACCTCGTCGGGGTTGGGCTCGGGGTCGACGTCGGCGCGGGCGATGTACACGGGGCAGATCTCGTGTTCGACGATGCCGCTGGCGTCGACGGCGCGGTAGCGGAAGTTCGGGAGGGCCAGCTCGAGGTCGCGGATGACCAGGCCGACCTCGTGCTCGGCGCGGCGGTGCACCGCCGCGAGCGAGGCTTCGGAGGGGGCGGGGTGGCCGCAGAACGAGTTCGTCCAGACGCCGGGCCACGTCTTCTTGTGAAGGGCGCGGCGCGTGACGAGCACTTCGCCCGCGGAGTTGACCACGTGGCACGAGAACGCCAGGTGCAGAGGTGTCTCGGTGTCGTGCACGGTAGCCTTGGGCGCCGTGCCGATCTCGTTGCCGAAGTCGTCCAGGAGGACGACATATTCGGTCTCGCTCATCGTGCCTCCCGTTTGCTAGTTTAGCTAGCGATGTAGGCTTGACTATACCGACGCCGAAAGGGGGTGTCCACCGTGACGAAAGCTGTGTCGGCCTCTGGTACAAGGCCCGCCGTGACCCACACTTTACGCGCCGTCCAGACCCTCAGCGACGCCCTCGACCGCATGCACTCGGGCATGAAGGGCGAGATGGACATGAACGCCAGTGACCTCGCGACGCTGCGCATGCTCACCATCCGCGAGTACCGCGGTCAGATGGTCAGCCCGCACGATGTGGCGAGCCACCTGCGCATCTCGACCGCGTCGACCACCAAGCTCATCGACCGCCTCGTCGCCTCTGGCCATCTCGAGCGTCTGCCGCACCCCTCGGACGGGCGGGCCCGCGTGGTCGTGCTGACCGACAAGTCCCGCCGCGAGTTCTTCCAGCATTTCGGCGTGCACCTGGGCGCCATGCGCGATGTCGCCGAACGCTTCGACGACGGCGAACTCGACACCATCGTGGCGTTCATGGACTCGCTCACCGAGTCCATCACCACCGAAGACTGACCGGCGAAGCAGTAAGGCCCCCGGGGCCTCACCCCCGCGCGACTCGCACGCCCACGTCGTCGAACGCATCCCGCTGACGCCCGCCCCGCCGCGCGGTCGCCCGCACCTGCGCGGGGGCGTCCGACCATCCGCCGCCGCGGAACACGCGCGCGTCGTTCTCTCCCTCGGGGTCGTACAGGTCGGCGCACCATTCCCACACGTTGCCGAGAGTGTCGAAGAGTCCGTGGAGGTTCGGTATCCGTCCTCCGACGTCCGCCGGGGCGCGCAGGCCGTCGGCGGCCGTCCAAGCCACCTCGCGGACCGGTCCGTAGGCCGATGACGTCGAGCCCGCGCGACAGGCGTACTCCCACTCGTCTTCGGTGGGCAGGCGGAAGCCGTCCGAGTCGGGGTCGCCCGTGACGACCTCTCCGTCGAACGAGTAGACGGGGTCGAGGCCTTCCCATTCGCTCAGCGCGTTGCACAGGCGGATCGCGCGCAGCCAACTCAGCTGCGTCGCGGGGCGTCGCGGATGGCGGGACGGGATGCCGAGCAGCTCCGCGATCTGTTCCTCGGTGATGGCGTAGACGCCGATCTCGAAGCTGTCGACGACGATCTCGCGTCGTTCCGCGCCCCGCAGATCTCCGCGCAGTACGCGGCCGGCGGGGATGCGCGCCATCTCGACGTCGGTCACGCGAGTTCCACCATCCAGAGGTCGCTGTCGCCGGTGATGAACAGGCGCTTCTCGTCGGCGTCGAAGGTGCAGTTGCTGACGACGTGGGGGGTCGGGATGACGCCCAGGCGCGCGCCGGTCCCGTCGACGATGACGACGCCCGCTTCGCTCGAGATCCAGAGCCAGTCGCGGCTGTCGACGACGAATCCGTCGGGGATGCCGGCATCCACCGTCGCGAAAGTGCGCGGGGCGCCGAGGCTCTCGCCATTCCAGCTGCACGCGACGACGCGGGGGAGCCGTTCGGCGTTGGACTCGGCGACGTAGAGAGTGCTTTCGTCGCGGCTGAAGGCCAGTCCGTTGGGCTGGTCGAGGTCGATCATGCGCTGCAGGCCGTCGCCGTCGCGCCAGCGGTAGACGCTCTGGTGGGGGAGTGCGGGGTCGGCGGGGTATCCCTCGCGCGGATCCGAAATGCCGTACGTGGGGTCGGTGAACCAGATCCAGCCGTCGGATGCCACGACCAGGTCGTTCGGGGAGTTCAGTGGCTCGCCCTCGAAGGCGTCGACGAGCAGCTCGGTGCCGTTCTCGTCGGTGCGGCTGATGCCGCGGCGCCCGTGTTCGGCCTGGACGAGGCGGTCGTCGGCATCCATCGCGTTTCCGTTGGCGAAGTTCGAGCGGTCGCGCACCGTGACGATCGAGCCGTCTTCGCGCCACGCGAGGGTGCGCCGGCCGATCACGTCGCTGAACACGAGGGAGCGCTCTTCGGGCCACCAGACCGGTCCCTCGGCCCAGGTGGCGTCACCGTAGAGCGACAGCAGGCGCGAGGCGGAAGGCAGGACGGCGCTCAGGCGTTCGTCCCACACGCGGGGAGGCGCGACGTCGACCGCCTCGGGGGAGCGGGCGCTCTGCAGGATCTGACCGTCGAGGGGAATGCGGGGCATGGTCCCAGTCAAACGTGCGGGGGCCGCCGGGTGGGGCGGGTTGACGCGCTCAACCGAACGGGTGGGCGGTGGGCGCGGCCGGCGACGTGGCGAACTGGATGAGCACCTGCAGGCACGGCTCGTCGCCGACGGTGCCCGAGAGGTGTCCGGCCGTGCCGTCGACCTCGGTGGTGTCGGTGTCTTGCCCGAAGTGGATGTCGCCGGGTCCCATCTCGACGCGCGAGCCGTCTTGCGTCTCGAGGAACCAGCGCCCCCGCAGCGGGATCACCCACTGCGGATGAGGGGAGGGATGCCACTGCCCCACCCACCCGACCGGCAGCGCCGCGAAGAGCACGGCCGACACCTCGCCGGGGAACGGCCGCATCCACTGCGGGTCGGCTCCGCCGCCGACGCTCTGCATCCCGAATCCCCGTAGGACGGATTCGTCGAGCCGGCTCTTGCCGTCGAGTCCGGTCCACATGTGGACGAACGGCAGCGTCGGCGGGGTGTCGGCGTCACGCCCGTCGTCGTCGAGGGGAGCGGTGGTTGTCGTGTCCATGGCTCGAGTCAACCGCGCCGAGCCCGGGGGAGCGCAGGGTTGACGGAGGGGGATGGATGCCGCGTGCCGGTGCTGGCCTTCATCAACGAGGAAGGGGCGCCGCCGACCGAAGTCGACGGCGCCCCTTCAGGAACGCGTGGTGCGTCAGGCCTTGCCCTCGGCGCGGTTGCGACGAACCGTGGTGGCCACGGCGATCGTGCCACCGGCCAGAACGAGAGCGCCGCCGCCGACCCAGATGCCGAGCATCGAGTTGGCGTCGAAGCCGGTCTCGGGGAGCGAGGGGCCAGCGTTGTTTCCGCCTCCGCCAGCTGCGGCGCGGGCGCCGGTCGCTGCGAGGGTGTAGGTGCCCGAGGCGCCTGCGGGAAGCGTCACGGTGGCCGTGGCCGAACCCGACGAGTCGGCGGTCTTGGTGACCGAAGCCGAGGTGACGGGGAGGTTGGCGGTCGCGATGTTCGCACCCGTGACGCCGCGACCCACGAGCGTGAACGTGACCTGCGCGCCGGCCTGGAAGCCGGAGACGGGGACCGGTCCGTTGGAGGTGACGGTGACCGTGACGGTGTTGGGGCTGGACGGGACGTAGGCCTGTGCCACGGCGGGAGCTGCGAAGAGCAGCGCGCCGGCGAGGGCCGCGGTGACGCCAGCCTTTTTGAGGTTGAGCTTCATGAATGCCTGCTTTCGAATCCGGGCTACCGGGAGGTGGTGGTCCGCGTCCGTGCTATCCCATTGGAGCTGCAAGGGGAGGACAACAATGAAGCGGTGGGCGGTGCTGAGACCCTTCCTGAGTATTGCCTAAGCGTTCCCTGGATTGCAAATTGTCAAGGTTTCGACTACGTAAATTTACGCAGACGCGCACCGGTAGGTACATTTGCGCAGTCGCGCGGGTCACCCGAGCGTTGCATTGGGGACCACGCTGCACTCGGCTTCGACTGTCGGATTGATCGTTGCATCTGCCGTAGGAGTGACAATTGCCTCGGCGTTCGCGGCGGTCGAGGTCTCCCGGACGACCACCGTGAGGTCACCGGATGTTTGCGGTAGGAGGCTGAATCCGAATGTCAGGACCTGCCGGCCTTTCAAACTCCCGGTCGTGAACCCGGTCCCGTCCGACGTCGTGGCGGACACCAGTTCCCACCCCTCCGGCAGGTAGATGTTGTTCACCACCGTCGCCGTACCCGGAGCCGTACCGAACGCGCCGTTCGCGGTGACGTACGTCGGCAGACTCGTCGCCGCGTCGGCGGGTGCTGTGTTGGCGAGACTCAGCCGCAACGACAACTGACGTGAAGTGTTCCGATCGTCGGGTGAGCACTGATCCCAGGCGAGCGAAACTTCGGGCTTCACGTAGTAGCTCATCTTCGAGCCGCCACCATCGTTGAAGTACACGCCGAATCGTGCTGTCTCGCCGTCCGTGATGGGCAGATCTCCCGCGACCGATGATCCCTCGAGAATGTCTTGCTCGGCAGGATCCGCACTCCACATGAGTACCCGCCGCTGATCGGCGGCCGTCGCCAGGCCGGTGAACAGGCTGACGGTCGATCCACGCCCTTCCAAGAAGGCATTGAAGACAGCGCCGGTCGCTCCGGCGAAGAAAGCGTCCTGCGCCCCGGGATCCTTGTACCGCTGGTAGACATCGCTCAACAGCATTTGAACTGCATTGTCAGCGGAGAGTGTTTCGCCATCGGGCAACGTGACGGGGCCCGTGGCCTTCAGCAGATACGAGAGCACGACGGGGTCGAGAGAGATGACACCATTCACGTCGACCCCGGTCCGCTGGCGGTACATTTCCCTCGCGAGCGGGCCGTCGAACGTGAAGTCGGGAATCTGCGTCAAATTCTGGAAGAACCGCGCAGGACGAGTCTCGTAAATGCCCTGCACATCGGCAGGCAGATCGACGACGGGATTCTTGATGCCGCTAGACAAGGACGTTCCGGATTCTGTTCCGGCCAGACTTATCGCTCCCTCATTGGTCTTGAGCAGGATCGCCGTCCCGGCGATGCCTCCCAAGGAGCGCCACTCAGCGTTGTTCTGGACGACCACCAGGTAGTTTCGTTCGCCGTTCTGACCGAGAAGGCCGGGTAGCAAACGCGTCGCTCGAGAAAGCGCGTCCAGGCCGTTTGCCGCCTGATTGAAGACCTCTGTGGATTTGTCCACCGACCGAGAGACGACGCCGACGAGGGGTACTCGATTGATCCCCCCCAACTGCTCGGCCGCCTCGGCCGACTTGGCCGCCGCTGACTGTGCGGGCTCAGCAAGCGCGGACAGGCCCGTTGTGTCGATGCGTCCATTGACGGGCTTGAGGGCGTCGAAAGAGGTGTCCTGCGCGGCCGTCACAAGGGGGAGGAGCGCTTCGCTGAGGAGAGTGTCGCCAGCCGCAGCGACCGTCGCGAACGCACTGAGTTGTGGACCGATCCAGGGTGTCCTCTCGGCGAGATGCCACACGGGGTCCGAGGTGAGGTCGTGTGCCGCAGAAGCGTCAGACGCGAGTCGCGCGAGGGTGGCCCCGGCCGCAGCGGGCTCCGAGGCCAGTGCAGAGGAAGCATCGGCGATACCGGCCTCGATGCGGGAAAGGTGCTGGTATGCCAATACGCCCCGCACCCCGACCCACGCGGTGATCGCGATGAGCAGGATGAGGAACCCGCCGAGTACCCACGCTGCGATGCGACCGGCCGTGAGCATGGCCGGTGGGAGGGGGGATGAGCTCACAATGGCACCTTTCATCCCAGCGCGAGTGTGGGTTTTGTCCTGGCGCACTAACGATGTCGTCGATGCCGAGGGGACAGCGTTTCGGGTCAGGCCTCGCGCTGGGACTCTCGCGAGGTTCGACGCGGAGAGAAGCCCAACTCGTCGAGCGTCACTTCTTCAGCAACCCCCGACTCCCGGGAGCGTCTGTCTTTCTTTTTCGAGAAGCGGCTGGTCTTTGCAGGGATCTCGCGATAGCCGTAGCCGTATCCGTACCCGTAGCCCGAATAGTAGGAGTCCGGGCCGCGCGTCGGAACCATGGAGAGGATGAAGCCAGCGAGCTTGGCGCCCACGGTGTTCAATGCCTCTGTGGCGCCGGTGAGTTGATGCCTCGTAACCTTGCCCGCGGAGGCGACCATCAGCGCACCACTGGTCGCTCGGGCGAGGATGGCAGCGTCCGTGACAGGCAGAAGAGGCGGAGCGTCGCACAGCACCACGTCGAAGTCACGTTCGAGCATCTCGAGCAGGACCGTCATCTGCTGGGATCCCAGCAGCTCGCTTGGGTTTGGTGGGATCTTCCCGGCGGGCAGCACGTACAGGCTGCGACCGCCCCAGGGGAGCATGACCTCGTTCACCTTCGCGCGGCCGATGAGCACGTCGGTAAGACCCGCGCCGCCCTCGATGCTCAGATACTCGGCAACCTTCGGCTTACGGAGGTCCGTGTCGAGCAGGGCAACTCTCTTTCCTGCGTCGGCGAGGGCGATCGCGAGGTTGATCGTGGTGGTCGATTTGCCCTCACTGGGAATCGAGCTTGTCACGACGAAACTCGACCGACCGCCCATATCAAGGAACTGAAGGTTCGTGCGAAGGGCGCGGAACGACTCCGCCCGCGGACTCAGCGGATCCGCATGGACGATGAGTGGACGCTCTCTCGCCTTGGTGTCGTAGGCGATGGCGCCGATGGCAGGCGCGTGAGTGATCTGTTCGGCGTCGCGAGGCGTCCGGACCCGGTTATCGAGAGTCGTTCGAAGGACAGCCACGCCGACACCTACTGCAAGCCCCAAAACGACTCCCAGAATCAAATTCAGAGGAACATTTGGTGCGGTTGGCTGTAGAGCAGGTTGCGCCGCGCTGACGCGCGTAAGTCGGACGGGGCTGGCGCCGCCGTCGACGGCCGGTTCAAGCTGCGGTACCACCGTAGACAGGCTGACCGCTGTCTCATTTGCGATCTCCGAGGCTGTTTCAGGGTCCGAATCGCTGACCGAGATCGTGATGAGAGTGGAGTTCAAAGCCGCGGAAGCCTTGACATCTTTCGCAAGCAACTCCGCCGTGGTCGAAAGGCCAAGGCTGGAGATCACTGGATCCAACACGGCCGGGGTCGCCACAAGGCCAACGTAAGTGTTGATACGCGCCTGGGTGAAGTTCGAGCCTTGCTGGAGCTCCGCGGTGGTGCTTCCACCCTGAGTCGACACGAATATGGTGCTGGAGGACTCGTAGGTCGGCGTGCGGGTCAGGGTGAATGCAGTGGCCGCGCCGAGGCCAACCGCGGTCAGCACTAGAATGACGAGCCAGTTCTTGCGGAGAATCCGAATGTAGTCGCTGAGCTCCATGGTGCCTCTCGAGGACGCGTCGGCCTGAACAGGGCGATGCTGCTTGAAATCCAACTCAGTCTGTCACACGGAATGTTTCGAGCCGGTTTTCGATGCGCGTCAATACGCCAGGCGCTGAGCCTTCGCTCGAAAGGCGGCCTAGCCCGCACAGGCTCGCCGGACGGGAGCTCACGGGCATCAAGCGGCCGACGTGCTGAGCGCGAGACGGATCAACCGTTCGACGGGTGGGAGAGCCGCTGTGAGTTGCCCAGCTGACCGCTCGTAGGTACGTAAGGATCTCCGATATGGGTCCTCAATGTCGTCCTCCTCGATACCGCCGGGTCGGAAAGTAGTTCCTCTCCGGCTCGCTACCAGGGCAAGCATTGCAGTGAGACGAGAACTGGGAGAAGACAGCTCGGGCACGAGTGCAGCCTCGGCAAGAAGCGCTTGGTCGGAAATTTCGGCGGACAGGCGGCTCAGCTCTCGAAGCGTGAACGTTCTACGAGTGAGAGACGGGTTCAACTCCACAATTTCGCGACGATGTTCCCGGGCCATTGCAAGCGCAAGGTCCACCGTCGCGAGAGATTCATACGTCAGCGTCTTGGCCGCGTGCCTCTCGACGCTCTCGGCGGATGCGCCATAGCTGACGGCCACGTCGGCGGTCTCCTTTGTCATAGCCATCCCCTCACGTGCTCGTGTGCCGGCGCTAAACACCCGCACATCAAGGCCGGCCAGGGACTTCGACAGCAACTGTTCGGCGAGTGGCGACCGACAGACGTTGCCCGTGCACACAGCAATGATTTTGAGCAAAAGCTTTCCTTCCAGGACCGCCCCGGCAATGTAGTCTCGCCCGCGCCACACGAGTAGGTTTGGGCTGTGCATGACGAGCCTACCGACGTGGAACATGAGCCTCGATCTACTGCTGCGCCGGGCTTGAAGGACGCGAACACCGCGTTCGCGACTTCGGCTAGACGTCGGCGCCGTAGGCGAACCGACTGGCGTCTTGGCGGCCGCGGTGTAAGTCGGTGGGATAGCAGATTGTTGGTGGTGATTCTTGCGTCTGCAGGTATAGGCGCGTTTGGGAGCTATCTGTTGGCTCGGATTGATAGCAACATCGCCCAAATGCTGTCCGGAATAGCCTTATGGACAGGACTATTAGGGGCAGTCGTGTACGCGATGTCGCGAGCAATCCCCGCCAGCCTCCTAGCCATCCGTGCGCCCGACATTCTGTGGGGAGTTGGTTTGGCAGCTGCACTTCGCTACCTGGGAGGCATTTTAAGCGGGGCTGATTCTGCGACATTTCCTTCGCTCGCAATCGGCCCGAATTCGAACGCGTTACGTGAATTCTTCACGGAGTTGGGGCTGCGGGGAGTTGGCGGGCCTTTGATGGAGGAATTATATTTCCGGGCGGTGCTTCTGGTTGTAGTTTTCCAACTTCTCCGGCGCAGCACGGGGAGCATCGGTGCAGGCATTGCAGCTTCCTTCGTTTCCATGGGAGCATTTGTGTGTATTCACGCTCTTTACGCCCCGGTTACGTTGATGGAAGGTTTACAGCTTTCTATCTTGGCGCTCGCGTGTTCGTCCCTAGTCCTGCTTACGGGGCGCATGTGGGGCGCCGTTATCCTCCACGTTTCCTATAACGTCAGTTTCCTCGTACTTCAAGGAATGGGTACGCTCTACGCATGATGACCGTGGCGCGATAACTGAGCTTTGGCGTTAACATCGAGGCGAGGGATGGCCTGTTCGACACCGTCAAGGTCCGCCTCTCCCGCGCGTTGAAAGTAAGTGCGACGTGGGGATGGAGAGCGAACTCAGCTCCTGAGTCGACGCATTGCCCCGACAAGGTCTGAAGGCCTGATCGCGAAGATGTGTAGGCCCCCTCTTGTGCGCGATGCTAGCGCGAGGAGCAGGACCCAGGTACCCGTCGCACTGGCGATGGCCGCGCCGAGTGCTCCGATCACCGAGCCCAGCCAGATAAGCAGAGATATAGCGGTGATGAGTCGTAAAACTTGCGCACCCATCAGGACCCTACCTTTCCCGGCGCCAGCAAGCGAGAGCGTGTTAACGTAGCCAGCAATTGCTGCGACGCCTCCCACAGTGCAGACAATCGCGGGGCCGACGGCCGTCTCGAATTGGGACCCGAACAGAGCGGGGACGCCCAGTGGAATGATCGCAATCACCATCACAGAGGCCACGAGCGAGACGGCCAGCGCCTCCCGCGTCCTGACCACGATCACGGAGTCTCTCTGCGTTGCCGGGGTGCGGGCGACTGCATTGAAGGCAGACGCTGCCAACGCATGCCCAAGGGGCATCGCAAGCGCTCCAGCGGTTGCCGCCACAGCGTAGAGGCCGGCAGCCTGGCCGCCCATGATGGGGAGTGCGAGGAGCTGGTCGAGCCGGTTCGTCGTTGCATCAGCGACGCTGTTCCCCGCGAAGGGCAGGCTACTTCGCAATGTTTGGCCAAGCGGCAGCCGAGGCCCGCGGAGCGAAACCCTAACCAGAAGCGCTGAAACCGAACATGTAACGACGACAGCGAATGCATTCGAGATCAAGACGTATGAAACGCCGATGATGCCGAAGAGCCACCCTAGGCTTATTAGCGTCACGTATACAAGTGGTTGTAGCACTTGAACGATAGCGACTCTACCATATTGGATTCGACTAATGAGCACACTCTGATCACACATCCACGATATTGCGAACGGTGTAACTGATATCGCGAGAGCTGCTGCAAGGCGCTCTGGGGTGCTGAAGCTGTCGAACAGGGTGAAAGTCAATACTGCGGCGACTCCTAGGGAAGGAGCGAACGAGAACGCCATCCATAAGCGGGCCGTGCGAAGAACGTGCGCTTCGCCGGATTCCGCGGCGACCCGACGGACTTCCAAGGGCAAGCCGAGCCCGGCAATCAGCGGCCACATATAGGTGACGGCCAATACGGCGGCTGTTTCCCCTCGCCCTTCCGGCCCGATCGCTCGCGCCACGATCGGAGCGCTCAGTAGAGCCAGGCCCGAAGCCGCAAATTGGCCTATGGCGACAATGGATGGCGATGAAGGATTTAGGTATCCGATGAAGCGTGAAAAATTCACTTCTTTCCCGTCGCAAACCGCGGCACCGATCGTCGAAGCGTACCTCCGAATGCGCGCAGGACCTCGCGAGGGTTTCGCGTTGCTACACGGCTGAGCCTGAACCCACGATAGGACGGCACGGGACGGCCAGCCAGCATTCTCCCCGCGAGGCGCCACCAGAGCGTCAGTTTTCGCTCTCGCTGTAGTGGCTGGGTAGCCGCTACCTTATCGAGATTCAATGGACGGAGGGTGATTACACCATCATTTGCAGCGGCCCTCAGCCACGCGAGGCCTCGGTGAGTGCGCGCGATGACGATCGACGTCCCACCGGTCTCCGAGAGGATCGGGAAGCCCGCGGTGTCAGCCTCCCAGTAGTCGCCAACGGCAATGTCCGCCACTCCGCCGGTTCCGTCGGGGCAGAGTTTGCATCGCCAAGGGAGGCTTTTGCCGAGATGTACTCCCCAAGACTCTGCGTAGCTAAGCGCGCCGGAGCCGTAAGGGTCGGTGTAGCTGAAGTCGCCCGGTGATCCACGACCTCGGTACCGTAAGGAAGTCACTTCGGCGGGGGAACCACCTAAAAATTCAACCAAGCGGTCGGTGTCATGTTGGGACGGAGTACCCGCGCAAAAGAACGAGAGATACGGACGACGATCAGCATCGAAGGAATTGTTTGAGTCAAGCGCACGCATGGCAGCCACCTCACACGGCTTGCCGACGAAGGCGTCGTTTGCCTGCAGGTCCGATCTGCCTGCCATCGACACTGGGGCGTACCGAGACCCGGCGGTGCGTAAGGCTTCGTCTCGTGTCGTAATTTTCACCGGGACCGTATGTCTTGGCGACCGCGGGTCTGAGGTAGCCGTAAGTACTCCCTTAGAACGGTCGGTCTCGAGCAACCATGTGCTGATCGCCGTCAGTACCCCCGCGCTGCTTCCCTCGTGTCGAGTTGTAGGGTCGGTTGCTTCCCCGGAGAACGCTTCGACGTATTCGCCCATGACGTCGTGGTGCCGTCGATCGGGCTCACCGGGGAGACGAACTAGCCGGCCGGGGCACACCCGCTTGAAAAGTGCGGCCTCGGCCTTGTCGTTCCGCGCTTCTTGTCGATCGACTGATCGTCGACGCGTGATTGATGGACGTAGCTGACCTGAGGAGTCCAACCTCATCGATATTCGGGCAGAGACTCTCTCGCACCCACCGCATCCGCTGCAAGACTCGCGTGTCTCCACGACAGAACGGACAACGGAGGCCAGGTGATCACGCATCGACGACACCTCGTAAAGAGTGGACCATGAGATCGGTACGCGCCTCCGCGGCAGTCCGCACCGCAGCTAGTTCCGCACGCCACTGTGCCTCTGGGATCTCGGTTATCCACCGCATGACAGTCTTTGTAGGGTCGCTGTCTTGTCTCAAATCGACACTGTATTTCCAACCAAGATCATTCATCAGGGGGGCAAACTTCCGCGAGTACGCGAGAGCAATCGCTGGTGTTCCGACAGAGATTGAGTTCAGGCAAGCGTGCATGCGAGAGCCTATGACGAGTTGTGCTTCTCGGGCCATCAATCGGACCTCGTCTAGGCTTTTGGGAATCGCCACGTCGACACGCCCACCGAATTCTCTCGCGAAGGCTCGGACCGCGGGCACGTCGTTGTCCCCCCAATCGTCAGATTGGATTTCGGGTCCGACGACATGGGCGAGGAGGGTTACCCTTCTTCCTGCCGCAATTAGCTCTGAAATCAAAGATCGGACTACGCTCCGATACGTTGTCGAGCTCAGATGTGCGTCCGACGCTCCCAAGAGCCCTGATATGTTGAGAAGAATGTCGTATCGCTTATCGCTTACCGGCGGGACGGGTAAAGCAAACACCACGTCGGTATAACCTGCGCCGGCATCAAAACCGAGTCGTCGCGCGGATCGGAAGCTTTCAGAGTCTCGCGTGAAGACAGCAGACGCTGCGCTGAGTCCACCTCGTCCGAGCAGTCTTCCCATCCGGGTATTGAAAGGGCCTATAGTTTGAGGCATCATGACCAGCGGGACGCCTACCCGTTTTGCGGTCTTTTGAGTATAGACGATCTGACTGAGTCGAGAAATGCCATAGTGATCAGTGAAACTATCGCCCGCGCCGGTGTCAAGAATGAGATCGAAGTTCTGTAGACGTGAAGCAATAGGGCCCCATCCAAAACGAAGAACGTCTTTGATAAACATCTTCCGGGTGAGGCCTCCGCCGTCTGACGCGGAAGCGAACTCCTGGAAAGTAATATTCGTATCCGCGCCGAGAGCGCGTCTTGCCACTACAGCAGCCCCTTCAGCGAGAACGCTAACACCAAGATTTGCATTCCCTTCCGGGTTCGCCCATAAAACCAGAACTTTCATGTTGGGATGCTCCTCGCGAATTCGCGGTTACCACGACTAGACGGTTCGTGGAGGAAACCGTTTGTAACGATCCTGCTCGACTTAATTGCTCCGCTCACGGCGAACCCCGCTACAACCCATAGCAGGGCTTGCCATTGTGTGATGAAGGCGACGGTGAGAATCAATGGTAACTGGCCGGCCAGCGCGATCTCAGCGACATTTGCGCGACGCGTAAGGGTGCGAACGATTGGGACGAGATACAACGCACCCAGCGAGATTGCGAGCAACAGACCGAAGTCGAGACCCACCGAAATGAGGGCACTATCGATTGAAACGAAGCGTCCGTACGTGCGAAAACCCGTAGGCGAAATTTGAACCACTGCGGATTGGCCGAGCCAGTTCATATACGGAATTGTCGAAAGAAGATCTCCTCGGTACGCGCCACTGTTCGTAACTTCGTCCCCCGCTGTGGTGAAGACCGCTAGGACTGAAGGCACGATAACGATCGCGGCAACCCCCGTGAGCGCTGCTACTCCTGTCCGCGTACCAGCACTAGCCGACCGGCTGAACAGAATCACGAGGGCCGTCGCAAGCACCATGCTGATCAGGGCACTTCGAGAGAAGGTGACGGCGACCCCAGCGAAGAGTGCGCTCACGCACGCCACGCGTACAAGGAGCGGCGCAGGCATTGTGATCGCGAACGGAAGTGCCAAGGCAAGCGATCCTCCCAACGCTATCGAATGACCAAACGCCCACTCGCTCCGTGCGACACCGCCTCTTTCCTGGATTGGGCTCCAGATCTCATACAACAGGTTCGGCATGAATATCTCAGAGAATGGGTGCCAACCGAAAAGGAACTCCACGACGGCTAGTACCGCAACCGCAGACATGACCACGGCGAAGATGCTGCCCGCACGCTGAACACCGATTTGCGCGCAGAGTATCCTTCCGGCGAGATAGCTAACGACCCAAAGGCTAACGATGTTGACGAGTTCACCGGGTGGGCTGCCCGCGAAGTAGGTGGCGAGGCCGGCAATCAAGACGAGTGCGCCCACGATCCCGTCTACCGGCGAGAACTTCGCACCACCTAAGCCAACCACCGCAACGCACGCTAGCGCCACAAACGTCGAAATCGGTACGGTCGCGAAGCCCGAAGTTGCAACCCATATCGGTAGAAATGATATGGCGATCATCCAAATGCTCAGCGCCAGCTGGGGACGTCTCGTGCAGAGGAGAATGAAAAATATCAGGGCGGCTATGGAAACTCCCGCGAGCGGTACGGCGGCCCCAGCAATAACCACAATTGCGGCCGCAGTGAACCAAGTCGCTCGCCTCGGGTCAATCATAGGAAAAACTCTTCGACAAAACGTTCGTACTCATTCCGTGTTGAAACCTCGTACCGGTTGCGGTCCTCCGAAACGTCCTTATTCGAACGCAAGAGTGCCTGCCTGACTGCGCCTACCCAGTCTGCATCGTGGACGAGGCAGGGGGAATCTGCTCCAAGAATATCGGCGAGGCTCGAATCTGCGGGGCCTACTGTGACGCGATTGTTCTCGAGAGCTCTGATCGCGATGCCGCTCTGGTAAAATCTCGAGTACGGGATGAGAACGACCTGACTGGAATGAATCAAATTGTCAAGCTCCGCTTCCGGCACGAACCGATTATCCACGCTCCAGCCATCCACTTCGGGCCATCCGCGGCCAACCACCTCAAACCGAGGGTTCCCGTCGTACGCGGCCGCCGCTACAGATTTCATCGCTTCTATGTCGCGCGACGATTTCCATTGTCCCAGTACGCGCACAATCGTGTGTGGCATGCGGCCGCCCTCTTCGCTAGCCTTTCGCGATTGGTTCGATAAGATCGGATGAGGCAGCCTGAAAACCCTGTTCGCGGGATACCATCCACGTATCTCGGATTCCGCGGAATCGCTATGACAAATCAGTTGCGCGCCATAGGGTCGCGATGCCAAAGCCTTGGCGAATCGCCCGTATCCGATAGCGCGAACAAGAGGAGTGGGGTCGTGAAGCACGAGCTTCGCATGCCGGCCTGCGGCAATATGCAGTAACGGGATGTCAAAAAGACCCAGTACGGGCCAAGTCGAGATCGCAGTTGATGGCGAAAATCGCGCTTTGAATAGTTCGAATGCGTAGCTGATGACCCACCCGACCCTGGACCGCCCCTGGGATGGCTCGGGGATATGGACGACGGAGACGCTCACTCCGATGCTTTCGAGGACATCGACAAGCTCACGGGTATAGTGCTTTAGGGATGCGCCCAAAGGGTTCACTAGCCGTATCTCGGCAACGCGCCGTCTTGTTCGGACATCGCTCCATCCGGATGGCCGAAGCTGGCTTGTCCAGCCGTCTATCGCTCCACGAAGGAGTCCGGAAAGCCGTCGACGGGTATCTCGCTTGGCGGCTCGCACAATCAAGCGCGCGAATGTTGCAATCGATGCAATCACCGCCAGGTCTGCTCGGCCTTGCGTCCGCCAGAACAGGACCCGATTTCTCGCAGCGAAGTATGGGGGAGTCGAACCAGTCGTTTGGCTCGCCCGTGCGTCTACGGCGACCAGTACGGGTCCACCTTCGGAAATTGCGTTAGAGAAGTGAATATCTTCCCAGTACAGGAAGTAGCGCTCATCTAACGCCCGGTAGGTAGCCTCCTCATTCCGTGCTAGATAACAGCAACCATCGAGCCAGGTTGCCGCAACAACTGGATGGGCCGGTTGATGAACGCGGTGGCGTGGGGCGCCGAACCTTGTGAGGACCCCGCCGTAAGACCACACTTTCCTTGTTTCCGCGTTGTACAGAGCGGGTCCGACTTGAGCGGCATCGAATTCCTCGCGGACATCGATCATTCGACGTACCGCGCCTGCCGCGATCTGAACCTCGTGAGTTGCGAAGACAATCAACGGGGTCGACTGTGGCACTGCGCTCATTCCCAGACGCATTCCACCCGCGTACCCGCGATTCGTGGGCGAGGTGATCAATCTGACCCGTGAGTCGGTCATATCGAGGGCTGCCGCGCACACACCGTCCGCGGAACCATTGTCCACGACGATCACGACTTCTGGCGGGGGTTCCTGTGAAAGAAAACCCTTAACGGTTTGTGTGATTCCAACTCCGTGTCGGTAGTACAAGATGACTACTGCGTAGTTGTCAACCAATGAATTTTCTTCCGGTTTTGGCCCGCTCTACAGCGTCGGACAACGTGTTCTCGTAAGCGCTATTGACCCGTTCCCATGTGTATAGCTCTTCAGCCCGCATGCGAGCTTCCCTGCTGAAATGATCTTGCTTGGCGGGATCCGCAAGAAGCTCGTTGATACTCGTCTCGATACTTTCGGGCGAGGGCGCGGTGAAGAAAGCAGCCCCTCCGAGTACTTCACGGTTGAAGACTGTGTCCCGGGCGACCGTTGGTGCGCCAAGCATCATTGCTTGCACAAGCGCGGGGTTTGTTCCACCGACGCTGTGCCCGTGGAAGTACACGGCCGCGTTCTTCCATAGCGAAAATAGCCGGTCGTCATCGTGCACATGCCCAAGCCAATGAAAGTTTGAGTTCGTTTCACTCAGGTGTCGAGCTCGTTCGTCCAGTTCGCTCCCGTAACCGGATGATCCGACGAGAACGACGGGCGTTTGTCGAGCTAGGTTCTCGGCAGCCTTGAGGAATTCTGGGATTGTGTTCTCTGGAACCAGCCGGGCGACGGCTAGAACGTATCTTCCGGCCGCAAATCCCTCCGCGAATTGCCTGCCGGGGGAGTCTACGCCGCCGTACGGAATCCATGTCCCTTGACGTTTAAATGTGTCGCTCCAATACTCACCTATCGCCTTGGCATCGAAAATCAAGGAGTCGCCGAACTTTGCCGTCATGCGCGCTCCACTGTAAAAAACGCCTCTCGCCAGTCGGCCCCATTTTTCTCGGGTCCATTCCAGCCCGTCGACGTTGACGACGGAAGGGATGTTTCGGGCTCGAAGAAGTGGAAGCCAGAATCCGTTTGCCACATTCATGACTAGTGCTACATCAGGTTTTTTTGTTGCGGCGTGCATCGTGCTGGTCAGGCCATATGACAAGGTGCTTAGGGACTTGGATTCGAATCCGGGTGTGTTGATTGATGTGACTGCGCGATCTCCTTTCGTCAGCAATTTCGACTGACTGGTTCCTCGCCCGTATACAGAAACATCCCATCCCCGTGCGCTGAGGTAAGGCGCGAGATGACGCACTGCTGTCTCGAAGCCCCCGTAGTAACTCGGGTAGCCACGTGTGCCAATCACGCATACAGACGGCATTCAAGTCCGCTTTCTTGTCGACGCTATCTTTAACAATTCTGTTCAGATAAACCAAGCCGCATTGCGGTGCGCGTCAAGGACGTATTTCGTCTGGTTGCGTGCGCCGATTTTTTTCGCGGGTACCCCGCCTACTATGGTCCAGTCGTCCACGTCTTTGGTTACGACTGCGCCCGCTGCCACCACTGCTCCCTTGCCAATCGTGACTCCGGGAAGAATGATTGCCCTCATGCTAATCCAAGCGTGATCTCGGATCTCTACGGGGCCACCAGCAATGTCGAAGGACGGGCTTTGAGGATCGTGTTGCAATGTCCAGACGCAAGCTTCGCTGGAGAAGTTGACGCTCTTGCCGATCTTTATTCCTCGGCGTCCGTCCAAGATGCACCCCGACCCAATGATTGTGCCGGCGCCCACTTGGATTTGCCGAGCGTCTCGCACATCCCGCAACATGTAGATGTGCGCTGCAGGGTGCAGTTGCATGCCGAACCCGAACCGCAGGACGCACGATCGAATCGTCGCGGACGGTAGTCGCAGCGTTACTGCCATTGCCACTGCGTACATTCCCTCCGCGAGGCCTCGTATCGCGCTCCGAGCTGGACTGGGAAGCTTTCGGAGGCTGGCGATTGCCCCTTTTCTTAGGTCAATCCCGCGGTTGGTCACTGCGTCGCTCCGAATGCGTCGCGGGGGTTCAAGCTCTGCGTGGTGCTTGGCTGGGGGGCGTGGACACCCCTAGCGCACGCCTTGGTGTACGAGTGCGCCGTCTCGCGCACTGCTCGGAACCGGCCACCGCCATAGCTCATGATTCCTCCGTTTGAACCGCTAGTGCATTCACGAGTCGAGCCCATTCTTCATTATCCGAAATGCCCGACGGCCTTACGTCTCCGCGTTCGCGGCCTCGGGGCGCGTGCCCTCGTCTCGCTGAACGGTAGCAGTATGCAATGGTGCGCCAGATCACTCGTGTATGAACGTCACATTTCGGCCGGGAGCTGGCTCGCTTTCTGATGCGAGACGGGAGGCGGATCTTTGGGCGGGATCCTGGTGCTGGCGTGCTTCGTGCGTACGTCGTCGAGGCCGCCGACTCGCCGAGATTGGTCTATGGGAGAAAGCGAACTCGCTGCATAACGTCCCCGATCCGGGGACGGGCGGCATCCTCATTGCGTGTTCAGAGCAGACGGGGCATGCCGTCTCGCGCTCGAGACGATTCTGATCCAGCTTGGCTTCGGAGTGGGCCATCCATATGGCGGAGGTGACGGCTCAAGCGAGTACTCACATGCGGTTGGGGAGGGCGGGCGACACGGGGAATATCGTTGCGATCGTGCTCGCTCGGCGGCCGTCGATGCCTACCCACTAGCCGCTGACCATGCTCAGCGTTCAGGGAATTTGAGAGCGTTGATGCTCGTCGCGGCTCTCGCCGCCGCCGGCCCGGCGGCCGCCAACCAGCAGTGCAACTCGCTCTGGAAGCTGGCGAGAGCCCGCACTGCGTCTTCGAGCTGCTGGAGCCTCAGGATCTCGCCTCTCAGAGGGCAGGGTGACTCAGCCGAACGTCGGCGATGCTCTCGAGCCTCGAAGATCCCTCGTGGCTGCGGCGCCGTGGGTGGAGCATCGCTGCTTTCCGGCCGCTTCTGACATCACGCCCGATGCCTTTCAGTGGCCGGCCGTAAGTGCGTGGCGAGCGCGAGGTCGGTCGACAGAGTTCAACGACTAAGCGGATCGCCCTTCGATGACTTCCTGAGTGCAAGCCACGTAGGACGGACCGCCTCGCGTTCGCGTCGTCGGACCCGCACGAGCCTCGTACTCCCTTGCCCGTTTCGTCGACCGCTCGCAGGTGCAGTTGATCTGCTTTGCGCAGTGCTCCCCGCTATCCGAGATTCGTGCCCACGCGGCTCCAGGTGATTCGGCGAAAGCGCGAGCCCGGCGGTGTTGACGTCCATTATCCTGGCGCGTCGTTGAGCTGCGCGGCATCGCCAGCAGCGCACAGCGAGGTGCCGGAGAGGTCATAGAGGGCGGGACCAGTGCCGAAGGACCTCCGTTCCGCCGGCCCTCCTGTCGCGTAGACCACAGGTATCGGTTCTTCGACGAGTCGAACTTTCATCTCAAGACCTTTCCAGTAGTCCCGGATGATCTCGGCGTCTGCAAGATGATCCGCGCCGGGCTGAGATCCGATCGTGGCTGAGGTCCCAGCGTTTCCGTCGGAACCGCACGGCGCGGCCACCGGTGACGCTCCGACGTGCGTCCATGTGTGTCCCGGCAGCTGGGCTGCCGTGGCATCCATCACCTTCGATAGCTGGTCGCGTTCGCGTTCGGCTGTCGACGCTGTCCCGTAACTGCGCCGCAACCCGTCAGGACCAGGACCCCGGTTAGTGCCGCGGCTACCACAGCAAAACTAAGGCTCAGTAACGTTCGCCGAGGCGACGGGGCCGGGAAGAACGGCAACACACGCTCAGCGTAGACAGGGCCGAGTCCGTTGGTGCGCCCTCTGTTCAGTCGCTGCGTGCGCTCGATTCCGCCGCGCCGCGCATCAAGTGGGCTGGACCCGGGCTAGGGTCGGACTCCCGCACGAGGAAAGGCAGAAGGCCCCGAATCTTACGATCCGGGGCCTTCTTCTTGTTGCGGGGGCAGGATTTGAACCTACGACCTCTGGGTTATGAGCCCAGCGAGCTACCGAGCTGCTCCACCCCGCGGCACAAGAGAAAACATTACCCGCAGATGAACGAAGCCGCAAATCCTGGCGCTCCGCCCGGGAGTGTCGCGAGAGAATGGCCCGGTGAGCAGCAATATCGACGATCTCGACGACGGACGCCCCGAAACGCCCGCCCAGCGTGCCGACCGCAACTGGAACGAGATTCTGCAGGAACTTCGGGTGCTGCAGACCGGTACGCAGATCCTCACCGGCTTCTTGTTGGCGCTGGCGTTCCAAGCCTCCTTCGCCGAGCTCGACCCGGCCCAGCGGGTGTTCTACCTGGTGCTGATCTGTCTCGCGGCGCTCAGCGCGGTTGTGGCCCTGGCGCCCGTGGCGCTTCATCGAGCGGTGTTCCACCTGCAGGTCAAGCCGGCGCTCGTGCGGGTCGGGCACAACGCCCTCCGGGGAGCGCTCGCGTTGGTGTCCCTGCTGCTGGTGGGCGTCGTGGCCTTCGTGTTCGACGTGGTCGTGGGATTCGGTGGGGCAGTGGCGTCCGGGGTCGTGCTCGGGGCGATCATCCTCGTACTGTGGATCGTGGTGCCGGTGTACGTCCGGCGCCGGGGGAGGCAGAGCGCGCGATGAGTCACGACACCGTCGGTATCGCCGTCGCGCAGTTCGCCCCGTCTGCTTCTCGCGCGGGCAATCTGGCCGACATCTCCGATGCCGCTCGCACGGCCGCGTCTCGAGGCGCGCGGGTCGTCGTGTTCCCCGAGTACTCCAGCTACTTCGTCGACCCGTTCGACTCCTCACTCGCCGAGAACGCCGAGGACCTCGACGGCCCCTTCGTGCAGGCTCTCGTCGCCCTGGCCTCCGAGCTCGACATCGTCGTGGTCGCGGGTCTGGTCGAGCGCGCGGACGACGGCCGCCGCGTGCGTAATGCTGTCGTGGCGGTAGGCGCTGATGGCATTCTGGCCGTGTATCGAAAGCTCCACCTGTACGACGCTTTCGGTCAGCGTGAGTCCGACTGGGTCGAGCCGGGCGAGATCGCGCCTCCTCAAACATTCGAGGTCGACGGGCTGCGATTCGGCCTCATGACCTGTTACGACCTCCGGTTTCCCGAGGTTGCCCGCACCCTCGCCGACGCGGCCGTCGATGTCGCGCTCGTGCCTGCTGAGTGGGTGCGCGGCCCGCTCAAGGAGCACCACTGGAAGACGCTGCTCACCGCGCGTGCGATTGAGAACACATTCTTCGTGGCTGCAGCGGATCATCCGCCGCCCCTCGGCGTCGGACACTCGATAATCGTCGACCCGCAGGGCGTGACGCTCGCTCAGGTGGGGACGGCGACCGACGTGGCGGTGGCGCACGTCGACCCGGCGGCGATCGCTCGCGTGCGGCGCGTGAACCCGGCGCTCGAGCTGCGGCGGTATCGGGTCACGCCGCGCTGAGCGGGTCGCGGGGCCCGAGACAGGCTCAGCCACCACCCGCCTCAGTTGAACGTCATCCCCGCCAACCGCTCCGCCGCATCCTCCAGCACCTCCACCCGCTTGCACGCGGCGAAGCGCACCAGGGTGGCGTAGTCGCCGCGGTGCTCCGGTGTGACGAAGGCGGTGAGGGGAATGCCGACCACTCCGGCGCGGACGGGCAGCTCGCGGCAGAACGCGTCGGCGTCCGTGGCGCCGAGTGGGGCGGCATCCACCACCGTGAAATACGAGCCCGCGGGGGAGGACACGTCGAACCCCGCCGCGCGGAGCCCCGTGCCCAGCAGGGCGGCCTTGGCGGCCATCTCCGACGCGACCGAGGCGAAGAAGGCACCGGGCAGGCGCAGGCCGACGGCGATCGCCGGTTGGAAGGGCGAGCCGCCCACGTAGGTCAGGTACTGCTTGACCGCGAGCACGGCCGACACGAGATCGGCGGGGCCGGTGACCCAGCCGGTCTTCCATCCGGTCAGCGAGAACGTCTTGCCGCCCGACGAGATCGACAGGGTCCGCTCGGCCGCCCCGGGGAGCGTCGCGATCGGCACATGCGGCCCGTCGAACACGAGGTGCTCGTACACCTCGTCGGTGACGATGATCGCGTCGTGCCGGTGGGCGAGGCGCACGACCTCGTCGAGCACCTCGCGAGAGAACACCGTGCCCGTCGGGTTGTGCGGGTCGTTCACGAGGATCACGCGCGTGCGATCGGTGACGGCGGATGCCAGGCGCTCGAGGTCGGGCTGGAAGTCGGGCCACCGCAGGGGCACCGGCACGAGCTTCGCGCCCGAGAGGGCCACGCAGGCGGCGTACGAGTCGTAGTAGGGCTCGAAGACCACGACCTCGTCGTCGGGGGAGTCCACCAGGGCGAGCAGGGTCGCGGCGAGCGCCTCCGTCGCCCCGACCGTGATGAGCACCTCGCGCTGCGGGTCGAGCTCGATCCCGTAAAAGCGCTGCTGGTGCTCGGCGACGGCGGCCAACAGGTCGGGAAAGCCGCGCCCCGGCGCGTACTGGTTGACGCCCGACGAGATGGCCGCGCGGGCGGCATCCAGCACCGCTTCGGGCCCGTCCTCGTCGGGAAATCCCTGCCCCAGGTTGAGAGCCCCGGTCGCGGTGGCGAGGGCGCTCATCTCGGCGAAGATCGTGGGGACCGACGAGCCGTCGGGAGCGAGCAGGCCCGCGCCGCGGGCGGTGCGCTGCCAAGCGCCGGGGATGTGTCGCATGGATCCAGGATGCCGCACGGCGCGCCGGCGCAAGCGGGAATGCCTCGCGGTCCCTTACTGCTAGACCCATAGAGAGGGCCCACGCCCGTCATAGGTGGTCCACAGGATTGGTGGTCATCGTAGAAGCACCTGGAACAAGGAGCATCCCATGAGCGACAACACGGACAACCGCCCCGCGGGCGACCACAACAGCCACCTCGACAACTCCGCCGCGAACGGCGCCGTTCCCGCGTCGCCGCAGCCCGAGTCCACCACCCCCGCTGCGCCGCGTTACGACGTGCCGCCGGTGCCCACGCGTTCGCCGGCCTCGGCCGCCGCCGCCTGGCCCCCGCCCGCCGCCGGCACCGCACCGCAGCACCCCGGTTATGCCTCGGCCCCCTCGGGTGCGACGACGCCGACCGGTCAGGCCTTCGGCCCCGCCGCCACTGACGCGCACCCCACCCTCGCGATGCCGTCGTCGACGTCCACCGCCCCCCGCAAGAAGAGCTCGGTGCCGCGCGTCGCGGCCCTTCTCGTCGCGGCCGCCCTCGTCGGCGGTGGCGCGGGCCTCGGCGGCACCTACGCCGGCCTCAACCTCTGGGGCGGCTCCAACACCTCGGCGGCGTCGGGACCCTCGGCCATCACGGTCAACAACCCCGACAGCGTCAACAACACCTCGGCAGTCGCCGCGAAGGTCGTCCCCAGCGTCGTCACCATCAGCGCGACGGCCGGGCAGTCGGGCGGCACCGGTTCGGGCGTGATCCTCAGCCAGGACGGCTACGTGCTCACCAACACGCACGTGGTCACCCTCGACGGTCAGAGCGGCAGCGCCAAGATCTCGGTCACCACCTCGGACGGCAAGGTCTACTCGGCCAAGGTCGTCGGCACCGACCCCACCTACGACCTCGCCGTCATCAAGCTCGACAACGCCTCGGGCCTGACCCCCATCGAGTGGGCCGACTCGTCCAAGCTCAACGTCGGCGACAACGCCATCGCGATCGGCGCCCCGCTCGACCTGCCGAACACCGTCACGACCGGCATCGTCAGCGCGCTGAACCGTTCGATCCAGGTCGCCTCGTCGGCCGCCCCGAGCGACGGCACCGACCAGCAGCAGCAGGAGCCGGGTCAGGAGAGCCCGTTCCGCTTCGACTTCGGTCAGGGCCAGGAGCAGCAGTCCGCCAGCCAGACGATCAAGATCGCCGTCATCCAGACCGACGCCGCCATCAACCCCGGCAACTCCGGCGGAGCGCTCGTCAACAACGAGGGCAAGCTGATCGGCATCAACGTCGCCATCGCGAGCGCCGGCGGATCGTCGTCGGGCGGACAGTCCGGCAACATCGGCGTCGGCTTCTCGATCCCCTCCGACATCGCCAAGCGCATCTCGCAGGAGATCATCGACAACGGCTCCGCCACGCACGGCCTGCTGGGTGCCTCGGTTCAGGATGCCGCCTCCATCCAGGGAGCGACCACGACCGGTGCCTACATCGCCGACGTCTCCAGCGGAGGGGCGGCGCAGGCTGCCGGACTCCAAAAGGGCGACGTGATCACCAAGGTCAACGGCATCCCGGTGACGAACTCCATCGACCTCACCGCCCAGGTGCGCGCGCTCGCCGCGGGCAGCAAGGCCGAGATCACCTACAACCGCTCCGGCCAGGAGAAGACCGCCGAGGTCACCCTGGGCTCGATGCCCACGAGCTGACCTGCTCCGAGCAACGAGAACGCCACCCCGCCAGACAGTGCGGGGTGGCGTTCTCGTGAGGGAGTGAGCCGTCAGCGCAGGGGCGCCAGGCGCCCGATCGCGGCGAGGGGGATACCCACCCAGTCCGGGCGATTTCGCGTTTCGTAGATCGCTTCGTACACGGCCTTGTCGAGTTCGAACGCCTCGAGCAGGGGATCGTCGTCGGTGCGGGGGCGACGCGTCGTGTCGGCGTATCCGTCGAGGAAGGCCTGCTGCGCGGCGATGACCCACGCGCGCACGGCCTCGCCGTCGTCGTCGGCCACGGCACCCGAGACGTAGTCGAACGAGCGGAGCATGCCGGCCACATCGCGGACCGCGACATCGGGCTGGAGGCGCTCGTTGATCGGACGGAGGGGCTCGCCCTCGAAGTCGAGGAGCACCCATCCGTTCGAGGGCGTGTCGAGCACCTGACCGAGGTGCAAATCGCCGTGAATTCGCTGCAGAGCAGGCCATTTCGCGGCTAGAGCGCGGGCGTAGACGTCGCGGATCTGCTCCTCGTAGGGCTGCAGAGCGGGCACTTCCCCGAGCGCGATCGTCAGTCGTCGCTCCCAGGCACCGGTGATCGCGGAGCGGTCGGCCTCGCTCGGATCGAGGGTCGAGAACTGCTCGGCGAGCGCCACGTGCATGCCGGCGACGCTCGCTCCGAGGGCGTACGCGCGGTCGGCGAAGTCCTCTCCGGCGGCCGCGGCGTCGAGCGCGACGCGCCACGCGTCTTCGACTCCCTCGAAGAATTCCTGAGCGAAAGCGAGCGACCCGCTGACCGGAACACCCTCGGGCGTCATCCAGATTCCGCGGACTTCGCCGATCGCTCCGGGCACGAAAGCGGCCCCTCCGGCGGCGAGAGCGGACTGCAGCTCGACGTCAGGATTAATCCCCGGGTTCACCTGCCGGAACAACTTGCAAATGACGGGTACACCCGGCTCTTCACCCTCGGGCCGGTAGATGATCGAGGTGTTCGACTGCTCGCCGCTCAGCACGCGCGCGGTCATCTGCGGAGCCAACGCCCGCCCGCCCGTCGCCCCGAGCGGAATACCCCGGAACCCGTCCTCGTCCGAACCCACCTCGCCGCCGACCGTCACCAACGCGTACAGCGCATCGGTGAAGGCGGGGTCGGTCGTGGCATCCGTCCACACGAGCCCGTCGTCGGCGGCGCCGATCAGACTCCCGGGAGGAACGGACCCCTCCGGCCGGCGCGCAACCGGCACCTGGTACACGATCGCCGGTTGCACGGCTTCGTCGCGCACCAGCAGCAGTCGCGCATCGGCGGCATCGAGCGGCCAGTCGGCCACGAGAGTCAGCCGCGGATCGCGGCCCTTCGTGCCGTACCAGCGCTGACGCGGCATCCAGACAGCGAGGAGATCGAGGAGGTCGCCCATGTCGCGAGGCTAACGCGCGGGTCTTCGCATCGCGAAGGTCTTGCGCGCGCCCCCGTGTCGATGAGAAAGGGTGAGCCTCAGGATGCCGACGTGCGGTCGTCGTCGCCCGCGTCGAGCTCCGATTTCTCTGGGCGGTTCTTGCGCCCCGGGAGGGCCTTGCGGGCCAGCGAACCCGTACGGCGACCGGCCCCGGCGATGGCGTCACCGACGCGGCGGACACCGCCCACCGCGGCGCGTTCGAGCCGCTCGCTGCCGGGCGTGGGCTCGAGGTCGGCCGGGAGCGCGAGCGGGGGAGTGCCGAACGCGCGACGAGCGTTGACGAGTACGCGACGGCCAAGGATGTGGTTGCCCGCACCTCCGACGACGGCGCCGACGCCGAACGGCAGCGCCTTGCCGATCCATGAGGCACCGCCCCGCGTGGCGAACTGTCGCACGAACGTCGTCTTGAGGCGGTCGACGAGCGGCCCGACCATGGCGCGGGGGAGCGTCTTGGTCACCATCTCTCCCCAGTAGCTCGAGCGCGAGACGCCGCGACCGGCGGCCTGCGACGCCAGCTGCGACACGAGGTCGATGCCCTCCTTGCCGAGCATGAGCGCGAGCACCAGAGCGCGGGCGCGGTCGGGGTCTTCGACGACGACCCCGTGCACCTCGGCGACCGACTGCGCATACAAAGCCGTCGCCTCGAGGAAGCCCACGGTCTCGACCCCGCTCAACGCGAGCGTCACGCCCGTGCCGATGCCGGGCACCACGGCCGTGGCGCCGACCGCAGCTCCACCCGTGGTGACGGCCGCGAGATAGCGGCGCTCGAGGATTCTCAGGATCTCGTCGACGGTGGCATCCGGATGCCGCAACCGCACGCTGCGCAGATGCGCGAGCACCACGGGTCGCTGCACCGAGAGCACGCGATCGAGCAGACGGATGGTGCGCGGGTGCTCCTCGGACCCCACCGGCGGGAGGCCGCCTTTCCAGGGGGCGTCGTCGGGCAGGGTGTGGATGCGGTGCACCTTCTCAGCCATGCCTCCATCCTCACCCCGGTGGCGATTTGGCCGGGGGCGGTTGACGGCGCGGCGGAGCGGCTCCCGAAGCGCCGAGCGGCGTGAGGGGTCGGGAAGCGACAGGATTCGACCTTTCATGCGGAGCAGGACGGAAAGCCGGCCGGATGCCGAAAACGACGTCATCCGTTCAGATGAAATGTTTCGCACTGGTCGCCGGGCCTTTCGTTATCTGTGAGTGTGTGCGGCGCGCGACCAGGCGTCGGTCGGTGTCGGAGGGGGTTGGTAGTTTGGTGCGATGACAGCGTCGCTGCCGGTGCCCCCCGAAAAGTCCTCTTCAGATACCGAGGGCGCGTCGGCGAGCGCCGAAGCCTCGATGTCGCCCCCGCCCAAGCCCCGCGCTCCGCGGACGACGACCCCGCGTGCGCCCCGGCGCCCCGCCGCGGCGACGGCGTCGGACGACGCCGAGTCCGAGTCGGCCACGGCGCCCAAGCCGCCGGCGAAGCCGCGTGCCCCGCGCACGACGGCCGCGCGCGCCGCGTCGGGCACGTCCGCGACCGCCCGCACGGCCGCCGCGAAGAAGCCCGCCACCCCGCGAAAGCCCGCTGCCCCGCGCACCACGGCCGCGTCGAAGGCCGCGGGTGCGAAGCCCGCCGCTGGAGCGAAGCCCGCCGCTGGAGCGAAGCCCGCCGCCGGAGCGAAGCCGGCGGTTCCCAAGAAGCCGGCCGCCCCGCGCCAGACGGCGGCGGCGAAGGCAGCCGCGGCGAAGGCTGCAGCTCTCGAGGCTGCCCAGGACGAGGCGACGACGAGGGCGACCGATGCGGTCGCGCCGAGTGTCGGCATCCCTCCGCTGCTTCCCGATGACATCGTGGTGCCCCCGCGTCCGCCGCTGCCGGGTGCTGAGCCCTCGGGCGAGGCCGCGCCGGCTGAGGTGGTGGTCGAGGAGCCCGCTGGTGACTCTGCGGCTGCGCCGGAGGCGGCGGTCGGGGAGCCCGCTGGTGACTCTGCGGCTGCGCCGGAGGTGGCGGTCGGGGATCCTGCGCCTGAGCTGGCTTCGGCTGGGGCGGCTGATGCTGACCTGGAACCGGCGGATGCGGAGCCTGTGGCTGATCCCACGCCCGCCGATGTCGCCGTCGAAGAGCCCGTGGTCGAGGCCACGGACGCGTCGGTGTCCGAGTCTGGGCCCGTCGACGCGGCGGAGCTCGAGCCCGCTGAGGCGTCTCCGTCGGAGTCTGAGTCTGCCTCGGCGCTCGCCGCCGAGCCGGTCGCCGAGATCGTCACCGAGAAGCCGCTCGAGGACGACGCCCGAGCCGAGGTCTCGGGCGACGCGTCGAGCGCCGTCGCCGAGTCCGCCGGAACCTCCGACATCGACGACGCGGCCGAGCCCCACGACCCGGCCCCCGCCGACGTGCGCGTGGACGAGGTCGCGGCGGGGTCGGACGAGTCTGAACTGCTCGTCGAGAGCGTCGCCCCCGACGGAGCGGACGCATCGGCCGAGGCCGAAGAGACGCCCGAGCCCGAGACCGCCGTGTTCGCTGCCGTCTCGGCTGAGCCGAGCGACGACGAGGCGAACGATGACGCCGCCCACCACGGCGACGACCTCGAGCCCGCCGCGGTCGTGGCTGCGCCCGCGGTCGATGGGGTCACGGCATCCGCTGATGAGACCGCCGTCCCCGCTCTCGCGCTCCGGACGATCACGAAGAGCTTCGGCGAGCTGCGGGCGGTCGACGCGATCGACCTGACCGTTCCCGCCGGTGCGTTTTACGGTCTGGTCGGCCCCAACGGTGCCGGCAAGACCACGACCCTGTCGATCATCGCGGGACTGCTGCGACCCGATCGCGGCACCGTCATGATCAACGGCGTCGACGCGGGCAAGCGCTCGCGCGAGGCGAAGAAGCTCATCGGCGTCCTGCCCGACCGGCTGCGCACCTTCGACCGACTCACGGGCCGTCAGCTGCTGTCGTACTACGGCGCCCTGCGCGGGCTCCCCGCCCCGCTCGTCGAGAGCCGCACCGCCGACCTCGCCCGCGCGTTCGACCTCGTCGAGGCGCTGTCGCGTCCCGTGTCGGACTACTCCGCCGGTATGACCAAGAAGGTCATGCTCGCCGGCGCGATGATCCACTCGCCGCGCCTGCTCGTGCTTGACGAGCCGTTCGAAGCCGTCGACCCCGTCTCAAGCGGCGTCATCCTCGACATCCTCGGCACGTACGTCGAACACGGCGGCACGGTCATCCTCTCGAGCCACGGCATGGAGCTCGTCGAACGCGTCTGCTCGCGGGTCGCGGTGATCGTCTCGGGTCAGGTGCTCGCCGAGGGCACCGTCGACGAGGTGCGCGGCGAAGGAACGCTCGAGGAGCGCTTCCGCGAGCTCTCGGGTGGGCTCGGCGACGTGGAGGGCCTCGAGTGGTTGCACACGTTCTCCGCCTGAGGCTCGCCATGATGCTGGGCGCCCTGCGGGGCGACCGGCGCGAAGTCATCCGGCGTGCCATCGGCGTGGTCATCCTGATCGCCGCCACCGTCGTGGCCGCGATGAGCGCGGCCGGTCTCGCGGATGCCAGCAGCCTCACCACGGCCGTCGTCACGGTGCTCGCGGGCTCGGCGGTGACGCTCGGTTTCGCGGTCGGTCCGCCCGTCACCGCGTCGATCGACCCCCTCGACCCCCGGCGCTTCGCCGTCGTCGGCCCCGAACCCCGCCCCCTGGCCGGAGCGCTCCTGCTGGCCGGCTTCCTCAGCGTCCCCGTGCTCGTGGTCCTCACCCTCGGGGTGAGCCTCGCGGTCGCGTGGGGCGCTCACGGAGCATCGGCCTGGGCGAGCGTGGCATCCGTGGTCCTTGGGCTCACGACATGCGTGCTCTTCGCGCGGGTGAGCATGGCGCTCGGCGCTCTCGTCCAGCGCCCCCGGCAGTCGCGCGAGCTCATCGGGGTGTACCTGGTCGCCGTGCTCGTCGTCGTCGTGCCCGTGGGTGTCTTCCTCGGTTCGCTCGAGTGGCGCGGCGCCGTGCCCTCGCAACTCGCGTCGGCCGCCGAGGTGCTCGCGTGGACGCCGATCGGCGCCGCGTGGGGCATCGCCCTCGCGCCCTCGGCCGGAGCCGCCGTGGGAAGCTTCGTCGTGGCCCTGGCCACCGTGCTCGTTCTCGCCCTGGCGTGGTTCGCGCTCGTCAACACCCTGCTCACCACGACCCGCCGCCCCATCGCTGTGCGCGAGCGCGGCGGTCTCGGGTGGTTCGCGATCCTGCCGGGAACGCCCGGGGGAGCGGTCGCCGCCCGCAGCCTCTCGTACTGGCTGCGCGACCGTCGCTACATCGTCAACGTCATCATCGTGCCGATCGCCGCCGTCGTCTCGACGGTGCCGTTGCTGGTCGCCGGGGTGCCGTTCGAACTCGCCGTCCTCTTGCCGGTGCCGATCATGGCGCTGTTCTTCGGCTGGCTGCCGCACAACGACCTCGCCTACGACTCCACCGCGCTGTGGATGCACATCGCCAGCGGCATGCGCGGGGCTCCCGACCGCATCGGACGACTCGTTCCGGTGCTGCTCATCGGCATCCCGATCCTCGCCATCACCCTGCCGCTCGCCATCGTCGCCCACGGGCGCTGGGCCATCTTCCCCGCCATGGTCGGCGTCTGCGCGGCGCTGTTCCTGGCCGGGCTCGGACTGTCGAGCATCTCGTCGGTCGTCGCGCCCTATGCGGTGTCGCGGCCCGGTGACAGCCCGTTCCAGCAGCCGCAGCGCACGGGCTCGGGTGGCGTCGTCGCCCAGGGTCTCGTGATGGCCGGAGCGATCGCGGCGGCCTCGCCCGCGGCGTGGCTCACGTGGCAGGCGATCAACGGTCAAGAGATCGATTCGATGCTCGCTCTCTGGGTCGGCGTCGGCGCCGGAGCAGTCGTGCTCGTCATCGGTGTCACCGTCGGTGCGGCGCTGTTCGAACGTCGCGGAACCCGGCTCATGGAGTTCGCCGAAGCGACCTGACCTCGCCTCGCACCGACCGCTCGGGGCGTACCGCGGCTACACTGGCTCTCCATGAGCACGCCTCTCGACAGTCCTGACAGCGGGGGTCTCGCGACCCTGGATCGTGAGCTCGAAGAGCTCATCCGCGAAGAGAACATCGAGCCCGGTGATCACGAGCGCTTCTCGCATTACGTGAAGAAGGACAAGATCCTCGAGTCCGCCCTGAGCGGCAAGCCGGTGCGTGCGCTGTGCGGCAAGAAGTGGACGCCGGGGCGCGACCCCGAGAAGTTCCCCGTCTGCCCGCAGTGCAAAGAGATCTACGAGTCCCTCATCAACTGAGGGTTTCTCACCCCGCGTGAGGGGTCAGAAAGTGTCGCCGGCGCTGACGCACAGCGACACTTCCTGACCCCTCACGCGCGTTTCGGACCTGGTGCGCGAGGCACCTTGCTTCACTTGCCGCACTTTGTCGGTGCGCGCCCCGCCCGGTGGCCATTCGCGGCAACCCAACCCGGTGAGGGTGGCGGACTCGCGCGCCATGGCCGCGCCCCGCTTCACTTGCCGCACTTTGTCGGTGCGCGCCCCGCCCGGCCGCCATTCGCGGCAACTCAACCCGGTGAGGGTGGCGGACTCGCGCGCCATGGCCGCGCCCCGCTTCACTTGCCGCACTTTGTCGCTGCGCGCCCCGCCCGGCCGCCATTCGCGGCAACTCAACCCGGTGAGGGTGGCGGACTCGCGCACGCGCCACGGCCGCGCCCCGCTTCACTTGCCGCACTTTGTCGCTGCGCGGCCCGCCCGCCCGCCATTCGCGGCAACTCAACTCGGTGAGGGTGGCGGACTCGCGCGCCACGGCCGCGCCCCGCTTCACTTGCCGCACTTGGTCGCTGCGCGGCCCGCCCGCCCGCCATTCGCGGCAACTCAATCAGCCAAAGTCCCTTGCGCGCGTGGCTCACCTGCCGTGGGCTACGCGCACGCGGCGACAGTTTCTGACCCCTCACGCGCGGCGGGGCGGGCGAGCGCGGCTCACTCGGCGTTGCGGTACTCCGTCGGGAGCGCGGGGTCGGCCTTGCTCAGCGCGAGGGCGCGCACGGGCAGTTCCTCGCGAACGCGCGAGTGATGAGCCCGAGCGGCCTGCACTCCCGCTGCGCCGAGGGAGGCGGCATCCGCTTCTCCGTCCTCCATGAGCGCGGTCTGCAGCGCACGGGCGTCGGGGTGCTCGGCCGCGGTCGAGAGCTCTTCGAAACCGTCGCTGACGATGATCAGCTCCGAGGTCGCGGTGCCCGCGTCGAGGGTGCGGAAGGCCGCCTTGCGACCGCCGTGCGAGGCCTTCTGAGCGGATGCCTTGGCTACACCCACCCACGAACCGTCCGCGGCCTCGCGTGCGACGAGTTTGAAGACCAGGCCCGCCGTCGGAACGCCCGACCCGGTCGCGACCGAGGTCCCGACGCCGTACGAGTCGACGGGGGATGCCGCGAGAGCAGCGAGCGCGTACTCGTCGAGGTCGCTCGTCACGGTGATCCGCGTGTTCGTCGCGCCGAGTTCGTCGAGCAGCGCCCGCACCTCGCCCGCGACGATGGGCAGGTCGCCGGAGTCGATGCGGACCCCGCCCAGCTCGGTGCCCGCGACGCGGACGGCCGTGCGCACACCCTCGGGGATGTCGTACGTGTCGATGAGCAGGGTCGTGCCGGGGCCGAGGGCATCGACCTGCGAGCGGAAGGCGTCTTCTTCGGTGTCGTGCAGCAGCGTCCACGCGTGGGCCGCGGTGCCCATGGTCGGAACTCCCCAGCGGCGACCGGCCTCGAGGTTGCTCGTCGCCGAGAACCCGGCGATGTACGCCGCGCGGGCGGCGGCGACGGCGGCCTCTTCGCTCGCGCGCCGGGAGCCCATCTCGGCGAGGGGACGCTCGCCCGCGGCCACGGTCATGCGGGCGGCGGCGGTGGCGACGGCGGAGTCGTAGTTCAAGATGCTCAGGGCGAGCGTCTCGAGCAGCACCGCCTCGGCGAAGGTGCCCTCGATCGTCAGCAGCGGCGACCCGGGGAAGTAGACCTCGCCCTCGCGGTATCCCGTCACCGAGCCGGTGAAACGGTAGTCGGCGAGGAAGTCGATGGTCGTGGCATCCACCACCCGGTTGTCGCGCAGGTAGCGCAGCTCGTCATCGCCGAAGCGGAAGTCGCGGATCGCCTCGAGCAACCGCCCCGTGCCCGCGACGACGCCGAACCGGCGCCCGCCGGACAGGCGGCGACCGAAGACCTCGAACACGCAACGGCGCGAGGCCGTGCCGTCGCGGAGCGCCGCGTCGAGCATCGTGAGTTCGTAACGGTCGGTGTGCAGGGCGGTGCTACGGCTCATTCGATCAGCCTATTGCGGCCCGTTCTCGGGCGTCGGGTCACCCGCGACCCCTTGACGGGTCGGTGCGACACAACCCAGGACTTTCGGCCGACGCGCCCTGTCGACGGGCGTCGGAGGAGCGGGAGGATGCCGACATTCCTGCATTCTGGTGGCGTGCGCGGGATTCGGAACGGTCGCGGCGCCGCCTGGCGGTATATGCCCCCCGCACGCACAACGCAGGAAATACGGTGGCGGGCCTTCGACGAGCCGCGGCGGCGGGGAGGAGGGATGCCGAATCTCCTGCGTTGTGTCCGCGGCGACGCTGTCGACACCCCCGCAACCCACCCCACCCCCGCCCGATAGGCTGGGTCCCTATGAACGACGCGCCGATCGGGATCTTCGACTCAGGAGTCGGAGGCCTCACCGTCGCCCGCGCGGTCTCTCAACAGCTGCCGCGCGAGTCCATCCTCTACATCGGCGACACCGCGCGTTCGCCCTACGGCCCGAAGCCCATCGCCGACGTGCGCAAGTACTCGCTAGAGGTGCTCGACACCCTCGTCGAGCAGGGCGTGAAGATGCTCGTGATCGCCTGCAACACGGCGTCGTCCGCCATGCTCCGCGATGCCCGCGAGCGGTACGACGTGCCCGTCGTCGAGGTCATCGGCCCCGCCGTCCGCACCGCGATGTCGACCACCCGCAACGGCCGCATCGGCGTGATCGGCACGGTCGGCACGATCGGATCCCGCGCCTACCAGGACATGCTCGAGGTCAACGCGAACCTCACGGTGTTCGCCGAGGCCTGCCCGCGGTTCGTCGAGTTCGTCGAGGCCGGAGTCACCGACTCACCCGAGGTGCTCGCCACCGCCGAGCAATACCTCGCCCCGCTCCGCCACGCCGGCGTCGACACGCTCGTGCTCGGCTGCACGCACTACCCGTTCCTCGAGGGAGCTATCAGCTACGTGATGGGTCCCGACGTGAGCCTCGTCTCGAGCGACAGTGAGACCGCGAAAGACGTCTACCGTCAGCTCGTGTCGCGTGATCTCCTCGCGAGTCCGGATGCCGTGCCCACCGCCCGCTACGAAGCCACGGGATCATCGGCCGACGACTTCGTGCGCCTCGCCCACCGCTTGATGGGTCGCGAGGTGCGCGAGGTGCAGCTCGTGCAGACCGGCGCCATCGACCTGCCGCGCTGAGGCGTGGCATCCATTTCCCGTTCCTCTGGAGGACTCATGACCCGCAAAGACGGTCGCACCAACGACCAGCTCCGCCCCGTCACCATCGAGCGCGGCTGGTCGGCGCACGCCGAGGGCTCGGCTCTCGTCACCTTCGGTGGCACGAAGGTGCTGTGCACCGCGTCGTTCACGAACGGCGTGCCGCGCTGGCTGACCGGCAAGGGCAAGGGGTGGGTCACCGCCGAGTACGCGATGCTCCCGCGCGCGACGAACAGCCGCAACGATCGCGAGTCGATCAAGGGCAAGGTCGGCGGTCGTACGCACGAGATCTCACGCCTGATCGGTCGCGCGCTCCGCGCTGTCGTCGACACCAAGGCGCTGGGCGAGAACACCATCGTCATCGACTGCGACGTGCTGCAGGCCGACGGTGGCACGCGCACCGCGGCGATCACGGGTGCGTATGTGGCCTTGGCGGATGCCATCGCCTGGGGCCGCGAGAAGAAGTTCATCGGTCAGCGCGCAGAGGTGCTGCGCGACTCGGTCGCGGCGGTGTCGGTGGGCATCATCGACGGAGAGCCCATGCTCGACCTCGCCTACGTCGAGGACGTGCGGGCCGAGACCGACATGAACGTCGTCGTCACCGGCCGTGGCCTGTTCGTCGAGGTGCAGGGCACCGCCGAGGGCGCGCCGTTCGACAAGCGCGAGCTCGATCAGCTGCTCGAGCTGGGTGTGAACGGCTGCGCCGAGCTGCGCGGCATCCAGACCTCGGTGCTCGAGGGCTGACATGGCGCGCATCGTCCTGGCGACGCACAACCCGCACAAGGTCGAGGAGTTCCAGGCGATCGTCGCCGAGGTGCGCCCCGACCTCGAGGTGATCGCGTACGACGGGCCCGAGCCGGTTGAAGACGGCGTGACCTTCGCCGCGAACGCGCTGATCAAGGCCCGCGCGGCCGCGGCGCACACGGGTCTGCCGGCGCTGGCCGACGACTCGGGCGTGGCGGTCGACGTACTGGGCGGATCGCCGGGCGTCTTCTCGGCGTACTGGGCGGGACACAAGAAGGACGCGACCGCCAACCTCGAGCTGCTGCTCGACCAGCTGTCGGATGTCGCCGACCCGCATCGCACGGCGCAGTTCGTGTCGGTGATCGCGCTGGTGCGTCCGGACGGCGGGGAGCAGACGGTCGAGGGCCGTTGGCCCGGGCGTCTGGCGACGGCACCCGCCGGCCCCGGCGGTTTCGGCTACGACCCGATCTTCATCCCCGACGGCCAGCCCGCGGGCGAGGAACGGACCGTGGGGGAGTGGACGGCCGCGGAGAAGAACGCGGCATCGCACCGGTCGCGGGCGTTCCGCGAGTTGGCGCCACTGCTCGAGACGCTCTGAGCGAGAGCGACACCCGTTCTCATTCCCGAGTTGCTCGAACCGACGCGGCCGAGGCTGTGCCCGATCTAGCCTGGAGCTATGCACGATCACGCGCCCTCCGGTGGCATCCGGGATGCCAGCGATAGGCGCCTGCTCGCGACCGCCCTGGCCCTGACGGCCACGGTGATGGTCGTGCAGGTCGTGGGCGCGATCCTGACCGGATCGTTGGCGCTGCTGGCCGACGCGGCGCACATGTTCACCGATGCCGCAGCCCTGGTGGTGGCGCTGATCGCCACCGCGATCGCCGCGCGCCCGGCGGATGATCGCCGCACGTTCGGCTACCAGCGCGCCGAGGTGCTGGGAGCCCTGGCGAACGGCGTGATCCTCCTCGTGCTGTGCGCGTGGATCGGCGTCGAGGCGGTGCAGCGCCTCCTGATCCCCGCCGAAGCCGAGGTACAGGGCGGGCTCATGCTCGTCGTCGCGATCGTCGGTCTCGTGGCCAATGCGGTGTCGATGTTCCTGCTCTCGCGTGCGCAGAAGCGCAGCATCAACGTGCGCGGGGCCTACCTCGAGGTACTCGGCGACCTCATCGGTTCGGCCGCCGTGATCGTTGCCGCCATCGTGATCGTGACGACCGGATTCACGCAGGCGGATGCCATCGCCTCGCTATTCATCGCCGTGATGATCGTGCCGCGGGCCATCGGACTTCTGCGCGAGGTCGTGGTCGTGCTGACGGAATCGGCGCCCGTCGGCGTTCACGTCGCCGAGATCCGCGAGCACTTGCGTGAGGCGGACGGCGTGGTGGACGTGCACGACGTGCACGTGTGGCAGCTCACGCGTGGCGCCCCGGTGTTCAGCGCGCACGTCATCGTCGAGGACGCCGCCCTGACCGATGGGCGCGCGGCCGCGATCCTCGCGTCGCTGCAGACGTGCCTCGCCGACCACTTCGACGTGGAGCACTCGACGTTCCAGCTCGAGCCCGCAGGTCACGTGGAGCACGACTCGCGGCACGCGTGAACTCCGCCGCGACTCGACCTTCCTCGGACAGCCAGCACCCCGACAAGCGGGTGAAGGCAGAGCTGGCTCAACCGCGTCGAGGGTGAAACCGCGGGTGGATTTTGCGTCTAAAACCCTTGATTTTCCGCGCCTCCGCGATTTCGAGGGTCGAAGTGGACGCCATCCTGACGTGTGCCCTCTCCTCGCTTCGCCGCGTCCGTCGCGGTCCTTCTCGCCCTCGTCGGCGCTCTGACGCTGTCGCCGATCGCCGCCCGTGCTTCGGGTCCGGTCACCTCCGTCAGCGCCGGCGACGTCGACGGAGACACTATTCCCGACACGATCGAACGCCTGGTGTGCGGCAGTTCGACATGCGCCACGGGCACAGAGGACGTCGACGGTGACGGGATCGCCGACGCTGTCGAGGTTGCGTCGTGCGGGACGACGCGCTGCGCAGATCCCCGCGCCGACGCGGACGGCGACGGCATCCCGGATTTTGTGGAGCGACTGGTGTGCGGTTCCGACATCTGCACATCCGGCCGTGAGGATACGGACGGTGACGGTGTCCCCGACTGGGTGGAATTCGTCATCTGTGGGACCGCGACGTGTGCGACCGGCTCGGAGGACCTCGATGGTGACGGCGTCGCCGACGCGGTGAGCCTCCAGGCGTACGCGCTTTACCGGCAGAAACTCGCGACGACGGGTCAGGACGGGGATGGGGTTCCCTGGGCGGTCGGTGTCGGGGCGGCATTGATCTTGTGCGGTGCGGGCGCGCTGGCGGTGCGCGCGCACCGCCGCCCGAGACGTGACGCCAGCGAAGGTGCGGAGGTCCGCGCGTGAGCACGATGATGAGAAGTGCGTGTGCTGCCGTCCTGGTCGCGGCTCTGGTCGTGACGGGTGGGTCCGTCCACGCCGTCGAGCGACCCGTGACCCGTCCGGCCGACGTGCAACAGCAGATCCTTGATCGCGTGCGCGCTGCCGCGGCTCCCGCCGCGCGTGCGTCCGCTACCGCGGTCGACGAGGGCACATGGGCAGAAGCCACGCTCGAACCAGGAGAGGGCGCGGTGCTGGATGCGGATGCTGCCGGTGTTCGAGCGGAGTTCTCCGGTCACGAGGTCGACGAGAAGTTGACGGTGAGGGCCGTTGCGTTGGACGACGGTGCCGCGGTCTCGGCTGCGTCCGAGACCGGGGGTGTGGTCGCCGCTCCTCCCGTCGAGATCCGTGCCCACACGGAGGCCGGTGGCGACGTCACCCAGTTCCCCGCGTCGTACACGCTCGAGAAAGACGACTCGTCCGGTATCGAAGTTGCGAAGAACGTGCGGCCCGGCGTGAGCCTGCAGCTCGATGTCGACCCCGATTCGCTGACGCGGTCAGGCGTGGACCTCGACAGTCTTCGTGTCGTGACGCGGGAAAGTCCCGGCGACCCCTGGCAGCAGCTCCCGTCGTATTACGACGCGGACGCGCATGTGGTGCGAGCGGAGTCGGAGCACTTGTCGCAGTTCGTCGTCATCGGCACACCGGTGCAGACGACTCCGGTGCCCCGGATCGTGCTGGATCCCGACGATGATGCGGGGTGGGCGAACTCTCCCGGCCCGCGCATCACCGAACTGCCGTTGAACGTGCGGTTGGCCGATCAGATGGCGGCGATGCTCCGCGAGCGGTGCGTCGCGGACGTCACGCTCACGCGTGGCGCGGACCAGCGTTTCGTATCGGCGCAGACGCGACGCGCGGTTGCTGCATCCCACAACCCGGACGTGACGTTGACGGTCGCGTTCGGAACCAACCAGGGCACTGCCTGGGGCAGTGCCCTCAATGGCGGGACGCAGTTGTTCTCCCGCGGCGGAGACAGTGATGCCCTGCGCGAGTCGTTGCTGTCGGAGATGCGCGGATACACCGGCCGGCCCGGACGGGTGAAAGCTCCGACGGCGGACTTCCCGCGGGAGGAGTACCAGGGGCTGCCGGGGGCGGTGGTGCACATGGAAGCCCTGTACATGGACCACAACTTTGACCGCCCCGTGATCGACAACGGGTGGGACTCGGTCGTGAACGGTGCTTTCACCGGCGTCGGGAAATATCTCGAGTCGAAGGGCTTCTCCTGCACGAATCCGGTCACGGGCGGGTGGCCCGCTCGCCCCTCCGCCGCGGAGTTGTCGCGTTGGTACCAGCTCGGCTACCGCAACTGGCAGCACTACGGCGCTGACCCGGTGTCGTTCTCGACCGGCAACCTCGTCGAAACCGAACACCTCTTCTCCCTCCCGAGCGCGGGCGGCTCCGCGACGGATGTCTCCCTCGTCTACAACGCGCAGGACGGTCGGCTGGGTCGTGTCGGTGCGGGCTGGAGTTTTGCGCTCGGCGGTCACGCGCAGCGTTTCGATGACCATTCCGTCATGGTCGTGCGCGGCGATGGGGCGTCCATCATGTTCGAACCCGATGGGACAGGGGGCTACATCGATCCCGGTGGCGAGGGCCTCCACTTGGTCGAAGCCGGAGGCGGCATCCTGCGGATGTCGTCGCGCGCCGGGGAGACATGGGACTTCGACGCCGCCGACCAGGACGGCATCGGGGAGATGACCCGCGCTGTCGACACCACCGGTCGCGCCACCACCCTCACCTACGGCACCCCTTCGAGAACGCAACAGTTCGTGCCACTGACCGCGATCACCGACGCGAGCGGTCAGCGTGTGCGGGTCGACTCCGACGACGCCGGGCGGATCACCGCCCTTACGCTGCCCGATGGGCGCGCGTGGTCGCTCGGGTACGACGGCAGCGGCGACCTCACCCGCATCGCGTCCCCCGACGGGGGAGCGAAGAGCTTCGCCTACGACGGGTCGCACCGCATTGTCACGATGACCGACGCGTTGGGGGCGACGTATCTGCGCAACGCCTACGACGACGCGGGGCGGGTCGTGCAGCAGTGGGATGCCGCCGGTAACGAGCGTCACTTCGCCTACGAGGCGGGGCAGACGACCTATACGGATCAGGAAGGCCGGATTCACACCTACGCGTTCGACTCCCGTTCGCGCATTACGAAGATCACCGACCCCGCCGGTGGTGAGCAGTCGTGGACCTACGACGACGAGAACAACGTCACGGCCTTCACCGACGCGGCGGGACGCACCACCTCCTACGCCTATGACGCCGCCGGGAATGTGATCGGGGTGACGGATGCCGCCGGGAACACCACCGCGTACACGTACACCCCGAAGGGGACCGTCGCCTCGCGCACGGACGCCCTCGGTCGGGTCACGAGCTACGGGTACAACGACCGGGGAGCTTTGACGAAGACCGTGCAGGCCGACGGATCCGTCATCACCTACGACGTCGACGGGTCCGGCAACGTCGTTCGGACGACTCTGCCGTCGGGAGCGGCGTACGCGTTCGAGGTCGACGGGCGCGGAAATCGTGTGGCGAGCACCGACCCGTTGGGCCGGACCACCCGCTTCGCGTATGACGACGGGAACCGCCTGATCGCCTCGACCGACCCTCTCGGTCGGGTGACCCGGTACGCGTGGGATGCGCGGGACAATCTCACCGCCGTCACCGACGCTCTGGGGCGGGTGTCGCGGTTCGCGTACGACCTGAATGGGAACCTCACCTCCGCTACCGACCCCGCCGGCAACGCCACCCGTTACACCTGGGACGCGCTCTTCCGCATCGTCAGCGCCACGGATGCGACAGGCGGCACCACCTCGTACACGTATGACAAGGAAGATGGCCTCACCGGCACCACCGACGCGGCCGGCCGTCAGACCCGCTTCGTGCTCGACGTGCTCGCGCGTCCGGTCGAAGCCATCGATCCCGCGGGGCGATCGTGGAAGCAGACTTTCGACGCGTCCGGTGTCCCGGTGACGCAGGCCGACCCCCGCGGAGCGGAGACGAAGAACGAGGTCGATGCGCTCGGTCGCGTCACCTCGACGAAGGGCCCGACCGGCGTCGTGCAGCGCACCGCGTATGACGCCGTGGGGCGGGTGAGCTCCGTCGCCGACGGTGCAGGAAACACCACGACCTACGAGTACGACGCACTCGATCACGTCACCTCCGTCGTCGACCCCACCGGTCGACGCGCCGGATACACCTACAACGCCGACGGTCAGGTGGTCGGAACGACGGATCGCCTCGGCAACACCACCCTGTACGAGCGGGATGCGGCTGGCCAACTCGCGAAGATCACAAACGCGGACGGCACCACCTCCTACGCGTCCGACGCGGCAGGCCAGCTCGTCTCCGTCACCGACCCGACCGGCCGGACGAGATCGTTCGCCTACGATGCGACCGGTCAGATCACGGAGTCGACGGACGCCGCCGGCAACACGACCCGCTACGAGCACGATGTCCTCGGCAACGTCGTTGCGGTGACCGATCCGGACGGAAGCGTGACCCGCGCCACATGGGATGCCGCAGGCCGCCGGACCAGCGTGACGAATGCCCTCGGCGAATCGACGACGTTCACCTACGACACGGCCGGGCAACTGACCTCCACGACGGATGCACTCGGTCACGCCAGCGCCTACACCTACGAGGAGCACGGGCAGCTCGCGACCGTCACGGACCCGACGGGCGGGGTCACGCGGTACGCATATGACGAGCTCGGGGTGCTCGCAGCCGTCACCGACGCGCGCGGTAACCAGTCCGCGTACGAGAACAACGCGCTCGGGCAGCCGGTGACGGTAACCGACCCCGCGGGCGGGCGCACCCGTTACGAGTACGACCGGCGCGGGCTGACGTCCCGCGTCGTCGCACCCTCGGGTGCGGCCGTGTCCTACGGCTACGACGCGCGCGGCGACCGCACCGAACAGGCCTCCGTCTCCGATGTCCTCCGGTTCGAGTACGACGCGGAACAACGCCTCATCGCCGCCTCCAACGCCCATGGCACGACCGGGTGGACCTACACCCCCACCGGGCAGATGGCATCCCAGATCGATCAGCAAGGACGTGAGCTGTCCTACGCGTACGACCGCGCCGGTGCCCTCACGCAGCTCACCGTCCCGGGCGGTCAGAAGATCGACTACGAGCGCGACGCGGCGGGCCGCGTGTCGCGCATGTCGAGCCCGTGGGGGAGTGCCGTCTACGGCTATGACAAGACCGGGAACCTCACCGGCATCGACCGCTCCAACGGCGTCACCACCCGCTACGGCTACGACGCCGCCCGCCAGGTCACTGCGATCACCTCGACCACCCCACCACCGGCATCAACGGTAGCGGGACCCGCGGTTCCGGGGGCGGTGCGCACCCAGGGGTTGTGCCCGGTGGTGACGAACGAGAACGCCTCCGGACTCCGGGCCTCCACCGTCGACAAGCCTGGATGCAGCACCGTCTCGTCCTACCTCGGACATCGTTCACTGCCCTCCGATACCGGGTTGCTCCCGCAGGGCGCCACGTTGTCGCTCGGATACGGGTACGACGCGGCCGGCAATGTGACCGAGACCACCCGCACCGCCACCGCGCCGACGTCGGCTCTGCCCGGAGGCGTCGCGCCGGCAGGTGCTTTCCCCGGGGCATCGGACGCGTCAACGACCGTCCTGGACAAGCTCGCAACGACGTATGCGTACGACAACGGCAACCGGTTAACCCGGTCGGCGCAGAGCACCGGCGGAACCGACGAATATGCCTACGACCAGGTTAGTAACCGCACGGGTTGGTCGCACTCCGCCGCCACGTCCTCATCGGGGGTGCTGGATCCGGTGTTGATGGTCGATGCGTCCGGGCGAAGTGTTCCCCGCCCGCCCGCCTCGGTCGCGTCCGGGTCGGTGAAGGCGACCGATACCTCCTTCCAGCAGACTCAGGAGTTCAACAACCTGAACCAGCTCGTCTCTGCCACCGGCGGGCCCGCGGGCGCACAGACCTACGGGTACGACGCCGACGGGCACCGCACGTCAGTGACGGGGGGCGGTTTCGACGCGACGTACCGCTGGAACGAGCTCGGACAGCTCACCGGGTACACCGACAGCTCTGGATCCACCCGATTCGATTACGACGCGCTCAGCCGACGCGTCTCCACCACCACCGATAGTGCGCACGGCTCCGTGCACACCTCGACCGTGTGGAACGGTCTGCAGCCCGTCCAGGACGTCAGCGACGTCGCCGGGACGACCACCCTGGTCCGCGACGTCGCCGGCGAGCTGTTGCTCGAGGGGCGCACCTCGGGTGCGACGACCTGGGATCTTCTCGATCGGTTGGGAAGCGCTATCGCGCAGGTGGGGGATACCCGGCTCGGATCGTCGCTGAACAACCCGGTGCAGAGCGCCCGCGACGCCTTGACGGACCGCACCTCGCGGATCACTCAGGTGTCGGGTGGGTCGGACTGGGGTGTCTCGAGCTTCTCGACGTCCGGATGGAACGCCTCGGTCGGACATTCGGGCGAGCGTGCCGACCCTGTTGCCGGCCTGAGCCTGTTCTACTCCCGCGGGTACGACTCTCGGTCGGGTTCGTGGTTGTCGCAGGACTCTTGGGAGGGGGTGCTCAAGTCACCCGCGTCCCTGAACGGGTACGCGTACGTCGAGGGCAACCCGGTGACCTCGCGTGACCTGCTCGGATACCGGCCGCTGGGGCGGTATGACTGGGCCGACGGGAACTCGGTGCGGCCGCGATTCACCGCGCCGGGGGTGTGGCCAACCACCGGCGTGCGGACGCAGCCGTCGTCGTACAGCCCGTCCAAGACGTTCACCGGGTACCCGCTGAAGCCTGCCTCGAAGACGGTGAAGCCCGTGGCTACGACACCACGATCGACATCCGAGCCAACGGCGAGGCATGCCCCGGCTTGGCGCGAGACGACCGCAACGGTTGCCAATGTTCTGAAGTACGCGTCTTATGGATTGTCTGTGCTCTCGCTCGCGCTGACCGCCTTCGCCGCGAGGCCGAATCATCCGCTCGCGTCGCTCGCGACACTCGGGGCGGCAGACCTGATAGGAAGAATCGCACTTGGGGTGGGAACTCTATCCGTTGCTGCTGACTGCGTTGCGTACGCTGCGGACCAGCGGTGCTGGGTAAACATTATTACTACGGTAATGTCCAACATGATCGCCCTTTCCGCGCCGGGTATAGGGCCGCAGATAGGCGCTGCGATATTTGACACCCACATGATAATTCTCGACACCATTTTCCCCGGAGACAGGTCATTACCAAACTCGTGATCCATTCATTTACTCGGTCGTTTGCAAAGATCGCTGCCCGCTTTGAACTGATGCGCAAGCGCGTGTGCTGAGATAAGGTTATCTAATGGAAACGGTGGTGGAATGGGCAACGGCCGCCCGCCCGGTGTCTCGACTTGGCCAGATGATCACGTTCATTTCGCTTATAATACTTGGTGCGCTCGCGACATATTGTTGCGTGATTTCGATTATTAAAGGTCAAGGCGTGGCATCAATAGTAATCTGGGGGTTGACTGCAATCCTGGTGCCAACATTCAGCGCACTATTGGCGTGCAATCATTTGAGGGGACTAAGCGCGTGGGTTGATGGAGTACCGAGGACCGCAGGTGAGCTCAATCCAATAACGTTCTCCGACTCAGCGTTCGGGGGGCCCATCACAACGTGGCGCGACTGGAGTGATGAGCACCGCCGTGGCGCGGGCATGCTTCGACTGGTGGCTGACGGCATTGAGGTGGTCTGGCGCGCACCGGGGGGCGGTGTGATCCTCTCGCCCGCAATGGTCGACCGAATAGAGATTGTGAAATTTCGAGGAAGAATCGTGTGGTCCCCGCAGCTGCGACTTCGGCTTGATGGGGGAAGTCAGCTTGTGGTGGCGGTCGTGCGGTCGGGCTTCCCCGGGGTGTTTGGATTGTCGCTCTCTACGGCGAAATCGATGGCAACCCATCTCGAGCGGCACCTGGATGCGCTCGGCTGGATTGAGGAAGTGTCGGATTCTTCTTGAGCTGGGTCTGGCACCTCTGTGCGCCACTCGCCGGGTTGGTCAGCAACTACATTCTTGCGCAAATAATTGACTCTCGGGTTAGATGGTTAGGGGCGGTCGTCTTTCATGTGTTTTCCAGATCTGCAAGCTGTCATTTAGTCCGGTCGGGTCTTGCGCCGCGGCATGCGTAGCACTTAAAGGCTCGGGCTTTTTGGCGTTGGTGAGCGCCGTCGCGCCGGTGGAGGATACTCGGCTCGGTTCGTCATTGCGCAACCCGGTGCAGAGTGGCTGCGGCTCCTTGGCGGGCCGCACCTCACGGATTGCTCAGGTGTCGGGTGGACTGGGAAGATGGAACGTTTGTGGCCGTTGACCCGAATGAGATCGATGGTGGAACTGCGTTTCGACCCCCGGTCGGGGTGCAAATGCTTCATAGATCTGAAGGGTGCTGAATGATGAACGTCGAATACGCCTTCGCTGGGAGCGCAAGTGGAACGCAGACCAGGCCTGTTTCCGTCGTGATGAGCGTTACCGAAGACGACGCCTCGATCTGGCTTTCGTGCTTTCGTGAAGCTATTCAATCCCTGGGCGTCGGTTCCCCTCTTAGGGACAAGGTGGGAGCCTCAAGAGCTGAGCTCGACCGGGGGATGCGATTACTCCAGACTTACCCCAAGATTCGAGGTAAGCAAGCGGCTCGACATATTCTTATGAATGCTTTTGCGCTCAGTTCAGCTGAGGAGAAGTTTGTCCACCGGAACCTCCGCGCCACGGCTCGATCAATCGGAATTCTTTCGCTTGACACTAGTGCTCCGCTGCTATTAACGACCTTGAAAACGCTTCAGGTGTCGCTGTCCTGCGCGCATGAGATGGTGGCATACTTGTGGCCTCAAGAAGTGCACGCAATCACGGGCTATGACCCGCCGGAAATCAGGCGATTCGTTTCTTCCCTCACTCGATGTCGTGACATCGGGCAGCTCATGAGTTGGGGCTGACGTTGCTCCGCACTGGCGACCGCGCCACGTTTCTCTCGGTGACGCTTGAGCGGGACGCAAATATCGCCGTCACCGACGGCGAAAGCCTCGCGCCCGACGATGCGCTCAAGCGGGGCCTTCTGCGGGCATCGCACTGAACGAGCCCGACCCCCGCTTCTGCCTGCCGGTCGAAGAGCACGCGAACGTCACCGTGTCCGCGCCTGGAGCCGGCACGCGTCGCCTGACGGCCGACGACGCCGAGGTATTCGCCGCCCTCGCCGCCGCAGCACCTGAGCATGATCTCGACGAGGCGTTCGCCGAGATCGACCACGGGCTGGTGTTCGGCACATTCGTGAACGGCCGACTCGCCGCCGCGGCCAACATGCACCCCTGGAGCGGCACACGGCCGGCCGATCTCGGCGTCATCACGCTGCCCGAGTTCCGCGGGCGGGGGCTCGCCCGCGCCACCGTCCTGGCGATGGCTGCCGACGCGCTCGAAGGCGGCTACGAACCGCAGTACGGATGCCGGCTCGACAATGCGCCGTCGGTGGTACCGGCCTCGGCATCCGGGTTCTGCCGCTTCGGGGAGTGGGCCGTCATCGACGACTGACGCCGTGGCGGGGCTCGCGATGAGGACCGGTGGCTTCAAAAGGCCCAGCCGTCGCGTCGGCCGGTCACCTCGTTAGCGTCAGTCCTCCCGCACGACTTCGCCGGGCTCCTTGTCCGGCCGCAACCCACGCCACCGCGCCTGCCGCAGGATCCCGCTGGGGGTGAACTCGGCGAACTCGACTTCGGCGACGAGCTCGGGCCGCACCCACAGCGCATCGCGCGCATCGGCCGCGGGTACGCCCACGAACGGATCGGCGTCGACGCGCAGCGGTTCGAGCAGCTCGGTCAACCGCGCGAGGGTCTGCTCGCCGAAGCCCGACCCCACCCGGCCCGCGTATTGCAGGCCGTCGGCGGTGGGCACCCCCACGAGCAGCGAGCCGATGGTCCCCGACCGATTGCCCTTCCCCGGACGGATGCCGCCGATCACGACCTCCTGCGTCCGCGAGTGCTTCACCTTGAGCCACTGCTCCGAACGCACCCCGCGGCGATACGTCGAGGTCGGGTCTTTCACGACGACCCCCTCGAGCCCGAACCGGCCGCTCGTCGACACCGCGGCATCCACGTCATCGAAGACGGGCGGCACGACGACCGGACTCCGGGCGTCGGCGGTGAGTTCTTCGAGCATCTCCCGCCGTTTCGAGAGAGGGAGGGATGCCACATCCCGGCCCGCCACCGAGAGCACGTCGAACAGGTACAGGTGCACGGGCGTGCGTTTCGCCTCACGCTCGACCTCGCGGGGCTGGGCGAGGTTCATGCGTTTCTGCAGGAGGGGGAAGCTCGGTCGGCCCCTGTCGTCGAGCGCGACGATCTCGCCGTCGAACACGGCCGGGTCGGGCCCGAGGCCCAGGTCGACGCTCGTCAGCTCGGGATAGGCGGCGGTCAGATCGTTGCCGTTCCGCGAGCGCAGGCGCAGTCGCTCACCGTCCCACACGCCCAGCCCCCGGATGCCGTCCCACTTCATCTCCACCCAAGGAGAGCCCCAGCGGTCGGCGGCGGCGCGGGCGATCCCCGGCGTCGCGGACGTGGCGAGCATCGGCCGCAGCTCGGCGACGGTGGGAGCGTCGATGGGCGACGGGGCCGTCGCACGGGCGGGCTCGGGGGCGGGGGACCCGTGATCGAGAGCCACGACGGGGGCTCCCTCGCTCTGCGGCGTGCCGTCGGCATCCGTCTTCATCCGGTGCAGCAGCCACTGCGACTTCTCGCCCTGCCCCTCTGTGCGGATCAGCGCGAGGCGCACGCGCCCGAGCGGCCCGTCGTCACGACCCTCGAGGGTCGCGATCACCTCGTCGTCGCGCCACTTCTCGAGCTCGTACGTGCCGGTGTCCCAGACGGTCATGATGCCCGCGCCGTACTCGCCGCGCGGAATCTCGCCGGCGAAGTCGAGGTACTGCAGCGGGTGGTCCTCGGTCATGACGGCGAGGCTGTTCTTCGCGGTCGTCGGGGGAACGCCCTTGGGGACGGCCCAGCTGACCAGCACGCCGTCGCGCTCGAGGCGAAGGTCCCAGTGCAGGCGGCTGGCGTGGTGCTCCTGGATGACGAAGCGGGGGAGCCCCTCAGGATCGGGCTCGCCGTGAGGAGCGTCGGGCACCGGCTCGGGAGTCTTGCCGGCCGTGCGCTTGGAGATGTACGCGCGCAGGGGTCCGTGCGCTTCGTCAACCGGAGCCAACGGATCGTCGGGACGTTCGAGCACCTCGCTGAACAACAGGTGTCGCAGGTCGGGGTCGTCGAGCTCTTCCCACGTACGCGGGGCGGCGACGTAGGGACGCGGACGCCCGCGCAGGGAGTACGGCGCGATCGTGGTCTTCGAGCCGTTGTTCTGACTCCAGTCGATGAAGACCTTGCCCGGACGCGCCGCCTTCGACATCTGGCTCACGACGAGGTCGGGGTGGTCGGCCTCGATCGCGCGCGCGAGCTCCTTCGCAACCGCGCTCGCCGCATCGCTCGACTGGCGGCCGTCGAGGCGCGCGTACAGATGGATGCCCTTGCTGCCGCTGGTCACCGGGAACGGCTCGAGGCCGATGTCCTGCAGGATCGCGCGCGCCCACCGGGCAACTTCAGCGCACTCGGCGAGACCGACGCCCGGGCCCGGATCCAGATCGAGCACCAGCCGGTCGGGGTTCTGCCGCTCGCCGTCGGAGGCGAAGCGCCACTGCGGCACGTGCAACTCGAGGCTCGCGACCTGCGCGAGGTAGACGAGCGTCGGCAGGTCGTCGACGAGCGGGTAGTCCTTCGCGCCGCTCGAATGATCGATCGGAAAGCGCCGCACCCACGCCGGAGCGCCGGGCTCGAGGGCCTTGGCGAAGAACGGTTCGCCGGGGTCGGCATCCGTCCCCACTCCGTCGGGCCAGCGCTTGCGCGTGAGCGGACGATCGGCGACGTGGGGGAGCAAAAGCGGCGCGATGCGCGTGTAGTAGTCGATCACCTCGCCCTTCGTGGTGCCGGTCTCGGGGTACAGCACCTTGTCGAGGTTCGACAGGCGCAGGCGGCGACCGCCGATGCGCACCGTCTGCTCCGTCATCGCCCCAGCGTAGAGCGGAGGGGGCGGCGGATGCCGAGGGGGTTGCGGGGGACGCGGCGGCGTCGTGGGATCGCGGACACACCGCAGGAGGCAGGCGGCGGACGGCCGTCGGCGTGGCACGGAGGGGCGGTGAGACGGCCGGATCTCCTGCACAGTGCACCCGGAGCGGGCGGCACAACTCCTGCAGATCGCGACGGATGGCGCGCGGGAGAGGGGCGCGGGGGTGGATCTGCAGGAGTTGTGCGCGGAGAGCGGGCACAACCCCCTCGGCATCCACCGCCTTTTCGGTGTTCACTGATCCCATGCGATCGATCTGGAAAGGCGCCCTGACCTTCGGCCTCGTCAACGTGCCCGTGAAGGTGTACTCCGCGACCGAAGACCATGACGTGTCTCTGCACCAGGTGCACAACGCCGACGGCGGGCGCATCCGATACCAGCGCATCTGCGAGATCGACGGCGAGGTCGTTCCCTACCAGGACATCGACAAGGCCTACGACGACGGTGAACAGACGGTCGTGCTGACCAAGGATGATCTCGCGTCACTGCCGAGCGAACGCAGCCGCGAGATCGAGGTCGTCGAATTCGTGCCCAGCGACCAGGTCGATCTGCTGACCCTCGACAAGGCGTACTACCTCGAGCCCGACTCGTCGTCGCCCAAGGCGTACGTCCTGTTGCGCAAGACGCTCGAGCAGACCGACCGCACCGCGATCGTCCGCTTCTCGCTGCGTCAGAAGACGCGGCTCGCGGCCCTCCGCGTCCGCGGGGACGTGCTCGTGCTGCAGACCCTGCTGTGGGCCGACGAGGTGCGCGAGGCGGCGTTCCCCGCGTTGGACGAGAGCGTGCGCATCTCGGCGAAGGAGCTCGAGATGTCGGCCTCGCTCGTCGACAGCTTCTCGAAGGACTTCGACCCCGAGGAGTTCACTGACGAGTACCAGGCCGAGCTGCGCACCCTCATCGATGCGAAGCTCGAGCAGGGCGACGCGCTCGACACCGACGCCACCTTCGGCAAGAAGGAAGAAGAGGACGGCGGTGAGGTCATCGACCTCATGGAGGCGCTGCGCGCGAGCGTCGAGCGCAGCCGGGCCGCCCGCGCCGATAAGACCGAGGACGCGCCGAAGAAGAAGGCTCCCGCGAAGAAGAAGACGTCGAAGGCGTCTTAGCGCGTCGGCTGGTCTCCGTCTTCGAGGGTCTTCGGGTCGAGCGTGAGGGCCTCGGCCTCGGCGGGGGTGACGGCACCCTCGCGCTTGGCGGCGGCACGCTCGCGGAAGTAGTGGATCGCGATGAAGATCGCGGTACCGGCGACTGCGGCGAGCAGGATCACGTCGATGTACTCGGTGACGATGTCGCGGATGAAGGGGATGTAGCCGACCGCGTAGCCGAGCATCGTGAGACCGATGCCCCAGATGATCGCACCGATGAGGTTGTACAGCGAGTACTTCTTCCACGGCATGTGGCCCACGCCCGCCGCGATCGGGGCGAACGTGCGCACGACCGGCACGAAGCGCGCGAGAATCACGGTCAATCCGCCGAAGCGCTCGAAGAACGCGTTCGTGCGCTCGACGTTCTTCTTGCTGAAGATGCCGGAGTCCTTGCGCTCGAAGATCGAGGGCCCGGCCTTATGACCGATGAAGTACCCGACCTCACCGCCGATGAAGGCGGCGACGCCGATCGCCAGGGCCACCCACCACGCGTTGATGCCGAACACTCCGTTAGGAGCCGCGGGAGTCGAGTGCGACAGCAGCCCCGCCATGATCAGCAGGGTGTCACCCGGCAGCAAGAAGCCGATCAGCAGACCGGTCTCGGCGAAGATGATGAAGCACACCACGAGCAGCGCCCACGGCTGGGAGTTGGTGATGATCGCCGCAGGGTCGAGCCACGGGAGCAGCGCGGTGGTGGTGTGGATCACATCGGTCCCGTCGGGTCGGAGAGTCGGTGCTGAGAACAGCGGATGCCGTGCGGAAGGGGGGACTTGAACCCCCACGCCCGAAGGCACAGGAACCTAAATCCTGCGTGTCTACCGATTTCACCACTCCCGCGAGTGTGCTCATTCTAAGCGTGCGGAGCGCGCCCACGATGTGAAGCAGCCGTCAAGCCCACGCCTGTTCCACCCGGCGCGACACGCCGCGGGGGAATGCTGGACGACATGGCATCCGTTCTCCCCTCCATGAAGGCGATCACGTACTCCCAGCCCGGTGACTCCTCCGTCCTCTCGCTCGAGGACCGTCCGCTGCCCGAACCCGGCCCCGGAGAGGTGCGCGTGCGCGTGACCGTCTCGGGCGTCAACCCGACGGATTGGAAGGCGCGGGCCACGACCGGGCGGCCCCTTCCCTTCGAGGAGGTCACCCCGAACCAGGACGGAGCGGGAGTGGTGGATGCCGTCGGCGACGGCGTCGACACCCTGACTGTCGGTCAGCGGGTGTGGGTGTACCTCGCGGCGCACCAGCGTCCTCTCGGCACGGCGGCCGAATACACGGTGCTCCCCGCGTCGCGTGCGGTCGCCCTGCCCGACGACGCCTCGTTCGAACTCGGCGCGAGCCTCGGGGTGCCCGCGATGACCGCCCACCGCGCGCTCACCGTGCACGAGGACGGCCCCTCGCGTCTGGCCCCCGGCGCGCTCGCCGGACGCACCGTCCTCGTGCAGGGTGGCGCCGGAGCCGTGGGGCACGCGGCGATCCAGCTCGCGGCCTGGGCCGGGGCCACCGTCATCGCGACCGTGAGCAGTGACGAGAAAGAAGCTCTCGCGCGGGCCGCCGGCGCCCACCACGTGCTGCAGTACCCGAGCGACGCGCTGGCCGACGGCATCCGGGAACTCGCCCCGAACGGCGTCGAACACATCGTCGAGGTCGCGATCGCCGACAACGCCGCCCTCGACGTCGAGGTGATCGCCAACCACGGAACGATCGGGTACTACGCCGACAACGGCGGGGACGACTTCACCGCCCCCGTGCGCGTGAGCTTCGCGAAGAACATCCGCTGGCAGGGACTGCTGCTGTACACGGTGGGGGAGCGGGCGCTGCTCGCCGCCGCTGAGGACGTCGCCGCGGCTGTAGCCGACGGCGCTCTGCCGGTGGGGGAGGACGCGGGGCTTCCGCTGACTTTCTTCGACCTGGCCGACACCGCCGCCTCGCACGACGCCGTCGAGCAGGGGGCGCTCGGCAAGGTGCTCATCCGCGTCGCGGAGTGATCTCCGCCTCGCGTTGCGCGTGAGGGGTCGGAAACTGTCGCTGGGGCGGACCCGAGGCGACAGTGAGTGACCCCTCACGCGAGAGACGACAGGGGAGTGAGGCTCCGTCAGCGGGTGCGCGGGACGTAGCGCGGCACCCACCGGATGAAGCCCGCCGCACCCAGGACGGCGATCAGTCCCATTGCGCCGACACCGACCGACAGGGATGCCACGGCCGTCAGGGCCGACACGATCAACGGAGCGACCGCGCCCCCGGCATCCGTCAACGTCCTCCACGAGCCGAGGAACGCCGCGGGATCGGTCGGCGGGGCGACGTCCGCGCCGAGGGTGAGCAGGATGCCGCTCGACAAACCGTTCCCGACACCCAGGACCGCCGCGAACATGGCGTACCACATCGCCGCCGACGACAGATCGTGCGTGAACGAGAGGGCGAAGAACCCCGCGCCCATCAGGATCATGGCCGGAAGGGCGGCCCAGAGGCGACCGAAGCGGTCCATCACCTGGCCACTCGCGTAGAAGAGCGCGAAGTCGATCGCGCCCGAGACGCCGACGACCACCGCGATCGTTCCGGCATCCAATCCGAGAGAGACGCCCCAGAGCGGGAGCACCACCTGCCGCGCCGAGCGCACGGCCGACAGCGACGACGCCGCCAGGCCCAGACGGGCGAGCACTCCGCGGAAGCGCCACATCGTGCGGAACACCCCGACCCGCTCGACGGTGGGGATCGCCCCGGTGACCGGCTCGCCCGTGTCTTCGGCATCGCGCGAGTCCCCGCCGCCCCGCCGCGTCGGCGACCCCGCGCCCACCGGCACGGCCTTCTCGGGATCGGGGCCGAAGAACACGAGCAGGATCGTGGCGACCTGGCACACGGCGAAGAACACGATGGATGCCGTCTCGGTACCGAAGACCGCCAACAACGCCGCCGAGATGAACGGGCCGACGAACATCCCGAGGCGGAACGTGCCGCCCAGCAGCGACAACGCGCGAGCACGGAAGGTCAGGGGAACCCTCGTGGTCATGAAGGAGTGACGGGCGAGCGCGAACGACGCCGCACAGAAGCCGATGAGGAACACCGCCGCGGTGAAGAACGCCAAGGACTGCGCGAACACGATTCCCAGCAGACCCGCCAGCACGACGATGCCGGCCACCCCCATCGTGACGCGCTCGCCGAAGCGGGCGACGGCCCAGCCTGCCGGGATGTTGCCGCAGAGCTGGCCGACGACGAGGGCCGCGGCCACGAGGGCGGCGAGAGCGACGTCGGCGCCGAGGCGGTTCGCGATGACCGGAATGAGGGGGATCACGGCGCCCTCGCCGACCGCGAACAGCAGCGTGGGGCCGTAGATCATCGGTGCGAAGCGCACCAGCACGTTCCGGGGAGAGTCGGCTGTCACCGTCTCCACGATAGGCTTGATGTCAAATGCTCGAACTCGATTTGACCGCCGACATCCAGGCGCTGCGCTCGACCTTCGCCGATATTCAGGCCGTGGTCGACGTCGACGCACTCAAAGCCGACATCGAACGCCTCAGCGAAGAGGCCGGTGCCCCCGACCTCTGGGACGACGTCGACAACGCCCAGAAGGTCACCAGCCGCCTGAGCCACAAGCAGGCCGAGCTCAAGCGGGTCACCGAGATCGAGCAGCGCCTCGACGACCTCGAGGTGCTCGTCGAACTCGCCATCGAGATGGACGACGACGAGTCCGCCGACGAAGCGCGCCGCGAGCTCGCCTCGCTGAAGGACGTCATCGGCCAGCTCGAGGTGCAGACGCTGCTCGACGGCGAGTACGACCCGCGCTCCGCGGTCGTCACGATCCGCTCCGGCGCCGGCGGCGACGACGCCACCGACTTCGCCGAGATGCTGCTGCGCATGTACCTGCGCTGGGCCGAGCGCCACAAGTACCCCGTCAAGGTCATGGACACGTCCTACGCCGAAGGCGCCGGCATCAAGTCGGCCACCTTCGAGGTCGACGTGCCCTACGCCTACGGCACGCTGTCGGTCGAGGCCGGAACGCACCGCCTCGCGCGCATCAGCCCCTTCGGTGGCGCCGACAAGCGACAGACGAGCTTCGCGGCCGTCGAGGTCATCCCCGTCATGGAAGAAGCCGTCGAGGTCGAGGTGCCCGAGGGTGACATCCGCGTCGACGTGTTCCGTTCGTCGGGCCCCGGTGGACAGTCGGTCAACACGACCGACTCCGCCGTGCGCATCACGCACCTTCCGACGGGCCTCGTCGTCTCGATGCAGAACGAGAAGTCGCAGATCCAGAACCGCGCGGCCGCCATGCGCGTGCTGCAGACCCGCCTTCTGCTGCTCAAGCGCGAAGAAGAAGCGGCCAAGAAGAAGGAGCTTGCCGGCACGATCACCGCGAGCTGGGGCGACCAGATGCGCTCGTACTTCCTCTACGGCCAGCAGCTGGTGAAAGACCTCCGCACCGGATACGAAGTCGGAAACCCGGCGGTCGTATTCGACGGCGACCTCGACGGCCTGATCGCGGCCGGCATCCGCTGGCGTAAGCGCAAGGACGACGACGACTGAGTCGTCCCCTCTCACGACAGAGAGCCCTCTGGATGCCGGCACCTCGGCATCCATAGGGCTCTCTCGGTTTCGCCACCCGGCGCGTCCTGTCGGCCTGCCTGAAGCCCGCGCTTAGGCTCGTCAAGCCATGATCCGGTTCGAGAACGTCACAAAGCGGTATCGCGGCACCGCGAAGCCCGCCCTGAACGCCGTCGACTTCGAAGTGCAACGCGGGGAATTCGTCTTCCTCGTCGGCGCTTCGGGCTCCGGCAAATCGTCGTGCCTGCAGCTCATCCTGCGCGCCGAGACCCCCAGCGACGGCCGTGTCGTCGTGCTCGGTCGCGACCTGCGCACGCTGTCGAACCGCAAGGTTCCCTACTTCCGCCGTCACATCGGTTCGGTCTTCCAGGACTTCCGTCTGCTGCCGAACAAGACGGTGCACCAGAACGTCGCCTTCACACTGCAGGTGACCGGCGCCTCGCGCGGGTTCATCCAGCAGGCCGTGCCCGAGGTGCTCGCGCTCGTCGGTCTCGACGGCAAAGAGAAGCGTTTGCCGCACGAGCTCTCGGGCGGTGAGCAGCAGCGCGTCGCGATCGCCCGCGCGCTCGTGAACCGTCCGCAGGTGCTGCTCGCCGACGAGCCGACCGGAAACCTCGACCCCGGCACCTCGATCGACATCATGCGTCTGCTCGCGCGGATCAACGCCGGCGGCACGACCGTCGTCATGGCCACGCACGAGGCCGGCTTCGTCGACCAGATGCAGCGCCGCGTGATCGAGCTGCGCGGTGGCGAGATGGTGCGCGACGAGCGCCACGGCGGCTACGGCGACACGTCGAGCCTTCCGCGCCTCGCGCCCGAGGTCGAGCGCGGAGCGGCCGCGGTCGCCGCCCTCACCGCGGTGCTCGAGGTGCAGCGCGAGGTCACCGGTCTGACCGGGCCCGTCGAACCGCTGACGAAGCCGGGCGCGGACGCGACGCCGGCGGCACGACGCGACGAGGCTGCTCCGGCGGCGCGACGCGAAGAGACCGCTGCGGCCGCGTCGGACGACGCTCCGGCCCCCGCCGACGAGCCCCGCGAGCCCGGCACCAACACGCGCTCCATCCCGGTCACCCGCCCCGACGTCGACGCTCTCGGTCTCGCCGACCGACTCGGCCTGGGCCAGAAGAAAGACCGCAACGACGAAGTGGGACCCACGTCATGAGGTTCGGGCTCATCCTCTCGGAGGCCTTCACCGGTCTTCGCCGCAACGCGTCGATGGTCATCTCGGTCATCCTCGTCACCTTCGTCTCGCTGACCTTTGTCGGCGCGGCGATGCTCATGCAGATGCAGATCGGCAAGATGCAGTCGTACTGGGCCGATCGCGCCCAGGTGGCGGTGTTCATGTGCGCGGCCTCGTCGAACGCGCCGACCTGCGTGGCCGGTCAGCCCGCGACGCAGGATCAGATCGACGCGGTCACCGCGAAGCTCGACGGCTCCGCCCTGGCCCCGCTCATCCGCGACTACACCTTCCAGACCAGTGACCAGGTGTTCGAGAACGCCAAGGGCCTGCTGTCCGAGGACATCCTCGGTGTCGTCACGGCCGACCAGTTCAACGCGACCTTCAGCATCAACCTCGTCGACCAGAGCCAGTCCGACGTCATCGCCGAAGCCTTCAGCGGACAGGACGGCGTCGAGAGCGTCACGAACCAGCTCCAATACCTCGAGCCCCTCTTCCAGGCGTTGACGGTCGCGACCTACGTGGCGGTGGGCATCGCCGGACTCATGCTGATCGCGGCGGTACTGCTGATCGCGACGACCATCCGCCTCTCAGCGTTCGCTCGACGCAAGGAGCTCGGGATCATGCGCCTGGTGGGCGCTTCCAACCGCTTCATCCAGACGCCGTTCATCGTCGAGGGTGTCCTCGCTGCGCTGATCGGGTCCGCTCTGGCGAGCGTCGCCGTCTGGGCGATCGTCGGCGTCGGCGTGAACCAGTACCTGAGGGATCGGATCGGCTTCATCACCTCGTGGGTCGATTTCGGCGACGTCGCGATCGTCATCCCCGCGCTCGTGGTGATCGGTATCGTCCTCGCCGCCCTGAGCGCCAGTTTCGCCATCCGTCGCTGGCTGCGCGCCTGACCTCCGGTCGCGCGCGGAGTCGGCATCCGCTGTGGGGTAAACTGTAGGGCTCTGTGTGCCCATGATCATGAGGAGGTGGCACCATGCCTCGTGAGCAGGGTGAAAAGCTCATCGCGTCCAACAAGAAGGCGCGTCACGACTACGCCATCGAGAAGACGTACGAAGCGGGACTGGTGCTCACGGGCACCGAGGTGAAGTCGCTGCGCCAGGGGCGCGCGAACCTCACCGACGGCTACGCCTACATCGACGGTGGCCAGGCGTTCCTCGATGCCGTGCACATCCCGGAGTACTCCCAGGGCCACTGGACCAACCACTCGGCCAAGCGAACGCGCAAGCTGCTGCTGCACAAAGAAGAGATCATCAAGCTGTCGCACGCCGTGTCGGCGGGCGGGTACACGCTCGTGCCGCTGCGGCTGTACTTCCTGGACGGCCGCGCGAAGGTCGAGATCGCCGTCGCGAAGGGCAAGCGCGAGTTCGAGAAGCGTCAGACGATCCGCGAGCGCGAAGACAAGCGCGAAGCCGAACGCGCCATGCGCACGAAGAACCGTCTGGGCGAGTGACGCACTGAGTCACTCCGCGCGGAAGCGGCCCTCGACGACCGAGGTGACCACGATCTCGGGCGGCTGCAGGCTGAACGACGGCCCCCCGGCTGGACCGGAGGCCGCCATCATGCGCGCGGCGAACGGCGCCGGCTGTTCGGGGTGCGCGCCGAGCAGACCGGCATCCGCGATCTCGACGGCGGACACGGATGCCAGCCCCAGAGCGTCCGCATAAGCCGTCGCCCGTTCCACGGCGACGTGGACGGCATCGGCGGCCACCTCGCGCTCGACGCGCGCGCGGGTGGCGGGGGACAGGCGCCACTCCACCGCGGTGACCTGCACGTCATCGGACTCGGCCACATCCCCCAGCCACCACGACAGGGCACCGGCGTCGGTGAACGTGGCGGAGAGTTCCACGGCGGCGTGATGGACGAGGGGGAGCTGCGCTCCCTCGTTGTTCCACGGCCGGTCGGACCACACCGACACGCGCGCGCTCGACCACTCCGACACCTCGCCGGAGCGCAGGTGAGCGACCAGGCCGTCCTGCACGCTCGCCGCGCGCTCCTGCGCCCGTTCGACCACCGGCCCGCGAGTCGGACCGTCGGTCGACACGGTGACGCGGACGGCGGCCTCTTCAGCGCGGGCACGGGCGTTGCTCTCGCCCCGGACGGTGATGACGACGTCGCTCATGCGGCGAGCCTACGGGAGGGGCGCGCTCGGGTGGGGTTCGGTGTGGACGCGGCGACGTCGCTCATGCGGTGAGCCTACGGGGCGCGGGCGAGACGGCTTCGGGTGGGAATCATCGCGCGCCGCGAACCGTTGTAGACTGTGATGCTCGGGTGCTTCCGCCCCCGAGGTGGCAACTCAACAGCGTGACGATGGTCGCTCCTTCACGGAGTTCCCGGGGCTGATCGGTTTCGACAGCGCCTGCGAACCCGCGAGAAGCGGGCCGAGGATGTGGGGTTATCTCGTAAACGCTCCCTGCAAAACAATAAGTGCCAATGCTAAGCGCACTGACTTCGCCCTCGCTGCGTAAGCGAGCCCGATAGTCCGTCAGGCCGTGTGCGACCCCGCCACGGAATCTGGCGTCATTTAGGGGTCTTGCTGTGTGACGGCGTCTGGACGTCACGCGGGACTTTTCCCAGGCTGGGCTTGTCGACTTAGGTGTCTGTGACAAAGGTCGGAGCCGAGCAGAACGTCTGCACAGACTGCGCCCGGAGAAAACGCGGAGACCCAGCGTTGGACGGGGGTTCGATTCCCCCCAGCTCCACGAACCATCGCCACGAAGAGGTTGTCACGTGAGAAAGCCCCCATCTTCGCCCGTTTCGGCGAAGGTGGGGGCTTTCTTCATCTCGGGATCAGCCCGCGGAGCGCGTGTGGATGTCGCTCTCGCCGGCAACGCCGTTCAGCTCGAGATAGATGCGCCCCTCGGTGCGCGTCAGGGTGGCGGTGTTGCGTCGTTCGATGGCATCCGACAACTTCTCGACGAAGCCGGGCTCGAAGCTGTGCAGGAGCACCTCCTCAGCGCGATGGATGCGCTTTCCCGCCCACGGGGCGGCGACCTTGTCGGGATCGCGGTGCGTGTAGATCGCGACGCGCTCGGCCTTCATGCTGCCGGTGTGCAGGCGCGCGGCATCCGGAGCTCCGACCTCGACCCACGCCACCAGGGCGCCCGTGAGGTCGCGGATCATCACGGCGGGCTCGTCGGTCGCGGCGACGCCCTCGCTGAAGCCGATGCCCTCCTCGTACTCGAGGCAGTAGGCCAGCACGCGCGTCAGCATGTACGGAGCGGTCTCCGAGGGGTGCCGAGCGACGCGCAACGCCAGCTCGTCGTAGACGCCGCGATCGACGTCGGAGAGCTGCACGGTGAACTGGTGAATGGTCGAGCCGATAGCCACGAGGGTCGAGCCTACGTTGTCGGGACGGCATGCCCGTGCGCGTTGTTCTGTGCGCGTTGTTCTGTGCGCGCTGTGCCGTGTGCGTTGTGCCGTGCCGCGCCTACGCGGTCGCGGGGGCGGTGCCGGGAAGGCGGTTACGCCACTGGGGGAGGGGGATCACGATGCGGTGCGCGGGGTCGCCGTCCCACTCCACCGGCAGGCCGGCTTCGGCGAGAGCATCGGCGACGATCCGGCCGACGCGGGCATCGGTCTGTCGCCAGACCTCGCTGCGCGCGGCCTCGTCGCCGACGTCGGCCGCCGCGAGAAGCCCGGGGTCGAGATCGCGCAGGGGTGCAAAGGCGCTGAACGTGAGGAACAGATGTGCGGGCTCCTCGGCGAGTCGCTCGCCGTCCTGCTGGTGGAAGAAGGTGTAGGCCCACTCGCGGAACTGCGGTGCACCCGTCTCGTCGCTCGGCGCGGGCGTGCGCTCGTCGTCGATCTCAGCGGTTCCGCACGTGTTGCAGCAGGTGAAGTCGGCGCGGGCGACGAAGCCGCGTGCCTCGAGGATCGCGAATGCCGTGCGCAGGCGGTCGCCTTCCGTGACGGACGGCCACCCCTGCTCGACGCGGCGGCGCTCGGCCCAGACCTCGCGCACCACGGCCTCGGCGGTTGCGGCATCGTCGAGCTCGTGGACGTCCTGCACCTGCTGCACGACCTCATCGAAGTCGCGGAAGCCGGGGATGACGGCATCCTGAGCTGTCCGTCTGAGCTCTGCGAGACCAGGATCGGACGCGAGGGGAGCGGCCTGCGGGGCCGGCACGTTCTTGCCGAACAGGCGATCCAGGAATCCCATGCGTCCCAGTGAACCAGCTAGCGTCGGGGAATGCCCGATCCGCGTCACATCCGCATCGATGTCGGTCCCTTCCACCTCGACGCCGTTCCCGATTCGGCGCGGTGGCGGGCCGAGGGGAGAGGCGGCGACGCCCCGGTCGAGGGCGGGTGGAGCGACTGGGTCGCGTTCGCACAACGGATCCTGCAGGTCGACGAACGATGGCGTGGTCTCGAGGCGCGCGGAGACGCGTGGGACGAGGGCTTCGCCGCCGGCCGGGATGCCGCGGCGGTGAATCCGTACCGGTGAGCGAAGCGCCCGCGTCTGCAGCGCGCTACTGAGGCGTCTCGACGAGGAGCAGACTCTGGCGGGTATCCGCGAACTTCACCCACCCGTCGCCGAACAGGTACGTCAGACCGTAGCCGTCGGCACCGCGCCCGCCGAGCCAATCGGGGTTCTCGGTGACATAATCGCCCGTGCCGTCGCGCTCGAGCTTCCACCCCGAAGCGACGAGGTCCTTCTCGGCCTGCTGCGCCGTCGCGTCGTCGATGGGAGCCCACCCGAAGATCTGCACGCGATCGGATGCCACCTTGGCATCGCCCCACTTGCACTGGATGCCATCGTCAAGCGCCGTCGCGCCGATCCGGAACGGCTCCTCCTGGTAGGTCCACCCGAGGCTCTTGAAGTCGTCGACGGTGGCGGTCGGAATGATGTTCTCGCAGGTCGGGGTGATCGGGTCCGTCGTGGGAGTCGCGCTGGCACCGGGGTCGGGAGCGGGTGCATCGGTCGTCGTGGCGCTGGCCGCGACGCTCGGGGCGGCGTCAGGGGTCGACGTGCACCCGGCGAGAGCCGTTGCGACGATGGCGCCGCCGGCGGCGAGGAGAGCGAGGTGGGCGCGTGTCATCGGGCACCGTCCTCGTGCAGCAGAGCGAAGAAGTCGTCGTGCAGCAGGCCGTTCGTCGCGAGGGAAGAACCGGCATCGAGACGGTCGGTCCCGTCGAACGCCGTGAAACGTCCGCCGGCCTCGCGCACGATGGGGGCGATCGCCGCGATGTCGTACTCCTTCACCCCGAACTCGGCCACGAGCTCGAGACGGCCCTCGGCCAACCACATGTAAGGGAGCGCATCCCCGTAGGCGCGATCGCGCCAGACAGCGCGCGTGAGCTTCTCGAGAGTGGGGACGAGATCGACGTCATCCCACTGCTCGATGCTCTGGAAGCTGATGCTGGATGCCGAAACCTCGTCGACCCCGGACACGTGAATGCGTCGGATGTCACCGTCGGCGGTCGTCGTCCACGCGCCCTGGCCCGTTGCGGCCCACCAGCGGCGACCGATCGCGGGCTGGCTTACGACGCCCACCCGGGGGACGCCGTCGACGGTCAGGGCGATGAGCGTCGCCCAGACCGGAATGCCGCGCATGTAGTTGTGGGTCCCGTCGATCGGATCGATGACCCAGCGGCGGGACGTGTCACCCGACGTGCCGTATTCCTCGCCGAGCACGGAGTCGCCCGGGCGCTCCGCGTCGAGGATCCCGCGAATCGCGCGCTCCGTCGCCAGGTCGGCCTCGGTCACGTGCGTGCGGTCGGGCTTCGTGTCGATCCGGAGGTCGGCGGAGTCGAAGCGTTCCATCGCCACGGCGTCGGCAGCGTCAGCCAGGCGGAGGGCGAGTGCGAGATCGTCGGTCAGGTCCGCGGCGGGCGCGGCGGGCTCTTCGATGCGGGACACGGCTCCAGGATAACGGTCGATCCTGGCTCGATTTGGCGTGCCCGAGTCACGCCTGGTAGTGTCATTCCTCGGCGCGGAGAGCGAAACTCCGGCCGAACGGAACGCACCTCTAGCTCAATCGGCAGAGCAACTGACTCTTAATCAGTGGGTTCTGGGTTCAAGTCCCAGGGGGTGCACCAGCACAGAAAGTCCCCTCTCGCCCGTGTGGTGTGGAGGGGATTTTCGTTTCTCAGATCCGGGTTCTGCGCAATCCCTCCGCCTCCTCGATGGCGCTCGGCATGATGGGACGAGCCCCGTCTCCAACGGCGGCGCGTGACCCGGGAGGTTTTCATGGCCGACGACGAGATGTGGGATGTCACCGACATCCAGGGCACACCGACCGGAACCCTCCACCGGCGCGGGGACGGCCCTGTGCCGGCCGGGTTGTTCCACGTCGTGGCATCCGTCTGTCTGGTGTCGTCCACCGGCCGCGTGCTGATGAGCCTGCGCGCCGCGGGCAAGGACTACCCCTTGGCGTGGGAGTTCCCCGCCGGTAGCGCATTGCGCGGAGAGACCAGCCGCACCGGCGCCGTCCGGGAACTCGCGGAAGAGACGGGGATGGTGCTCGCCCCCGACGACCTGGTCTTGGTGGGTCGCGTCGTCGAAGAAAGAGTCCTGTTCGACCTCTGGGTCGGCCGTGTCGACGGGGAGCCCGCGCCCGTGCCGGATCCGGAGGAGGTCCAGGATGCCGAGTGGGTCACCCTCGACGTCGTGCACCAGCGCTGGAAGGACGGGGTGTTCGCGACACCGTGGAACGCCCGGTTCGATCAGCTGTGGGACACGCTGGGGGAACGGGTGCGAGAGGAGCGCCAGGTCGGCGCCGCCAAAGATCAGACCGGCGGCGGATCCACCTCGATGTCGTGACCCAGGGGTGAGCGCCACCTCAGGTCGACATCGCCGGGGTTTTTGAGCGGTTCCCATTTCGTCTCGTGGCGGAGGCGGTGGTGGTGGCGGCACTCGGGTTCGAGGTTGTCGTGGTCGGTGGCCCCGCCGTCGGCCCACGCGGTGAGGTGATCGATGTCGCAGTCGCGGGCGGGGCGGGCGCACCCCGGGAAGACGCACGTCGGCGAGGTGACGCCGAGCCAGCGCCGGAGTGCGGTCGTCACTCGGTATCTGGTGCGATCGAGGGCGAGCGGAACCCCCGTGACCGGGTGGGTGAGAACGCGGATCCACGACGACGCCTCTCCGGCGAGTCTTCGTGCCGTGTCGAGATCGATCGGGCCGTACCCGTCGAGGGTGGCTGGGGTGTCGTCGCGGCCGAGGAGGGTGAGGGCGGGAACGGTCACGACGACGGTGGGGCGGCCGGAGCCGGACGTCTGTGAGACCCCCGCTGCGGGAGCCGGCGCCGCCGCGGGACGCTCCGCGACCGATCCACCCGCGAGCAGATCCGTTAGCGCATCGGCTCTCAGTTGCGCCAGCGTGCGCTCTTCGCCGTCTGCCGTCGCCAGATGCCGCGCGGCGCGGTCCAGGCGTGTCATGGCGGCGTGCGCCCTGTCGGCCGGAAGCAAGGCTGTCAGTGTCGCCATGCCATCGAGCTCGGCGGTCAGCCACACCCCGCGGTCGCGGGCCGCGCGGCGATGCCGCTCCTCGATCGACTCGGCGTGGACCTTCTCGCGCAGCGCGCGAGCGGCGGTGTCGAAGCTCGAGGGTGTGAGGCGTTGAGCGCGCTCGGTGGCACCGGTGTCGAACGCGGTCCAGGCCTCGCGGTCATCGGGGAGGGAGTCGGCGAGCCGGGCGATCCTGATCGCGTGGCTCTCGGAGATCCGTCCGTCGAGGAACGCCCGCCAGGCCAGGCCGCACCGTGCCTGCAGCGTCCGGGCGTGGCCGACCCGCGTGCGGACCGTCTGCTCGGCCAGACGCAGGTGAACGGCGATCTCTGCGGCGGCGGCGCGCTCCGCGAGGTCGGCACGGTCGCGCCGCACGGCGGCCACTGACCGCCCGCGAGAGTCCTCCCACGCGTGATCCAGGGTGGGATCGGGACCGACCCACGGGTCGGGATCGGCAACGGCGCGGTCGAGGATCAGCGTCATGAGCCGGTATTCCTCGGCGGTGTGCTGGCGACGGCGGACGGCGACCGCGACGAGGGTGTGCACGAGGTCGATGGGACGAGCGTCGGCTTCGGACTCGGAAACCGCGGCGGCGTCCTCGCCGGGGGAGCCGAGGTCGTGGCTCACCGGCCACGGAGTGCTGTCGTCGGAGAACAGCTCGTTCCAGTCCGGCTCGAACCGTCCCTCTTCGATCGTGCGGATCTCATCGGCCCAGGCCTCGAGCTCGTCGTCGCTCGGGGGAGGCGCCAGAAACACGGCGGGCACGAGCGCAGCATCCGGTGTCGACCGGTGCGATGCGGGGGTCGGGCTCGTCATACGAGCACGGTATCGAGGACCTCCGACATCAGGAGGAACCGCCGGTGGAGGGCGAAATCGAGCACGTAGCGCCCACCCACGCGAAAGCGCCGGGCGCCGACACGACGATCCGAACGGTTCGTCCTGCCGGCACCCGGCGTGAGGAGAGGTGACGCCGACGCCTTACGCCGCATCCCCCACGAGAACAGCTGCGCCCTCGTCAGCGGCATCCGGGTGTGCTCCGTCGACGTGTGCGAGCAGACGCCGGCCGAACAGGATGCAGGCGGCGGCGATCACGACCGACACCGCGGCCATCACGTAGGGCACTCCGGCGCCGTACGCGTGCCAGAGCAGCGCGGCGAGCGGGGGAGCGACCGCCCCGCCCAGGAAGCGCACGGCCGAGTAGGCCGACGACGCGACCGAGCGCGGGAGGTCGGTGGCTTCCATGACCGCCTCGGTCAGCGCGGTGTTCACGACGCCCAGCACGAGACCGCCCACGATGATGCACACGACCAGAGCGACGGCCGACGACACGATGAACGCGGCGACGAGCAGGTCGAGGGCCAGCAGGGGCAGGGCGATCAGCAGGACCGTCGTCAGCCGCAGCCGGCGCAGCAGCAGAGGGGCGACCCAGACGCTCGTGATCGCCAGGCCCACGCCCCATCCGAAGAAGGTCAGGCCGATGCCCATCGCCCCGAACCCGAGGGGGAACGGCGAGAACGCGAGCAGCGTGAAGAAGCCGATGTTGTAGAACAGCGCGGTCGCCGCGAGGATCGCGAGCGCCGGACGGCCGAGGGCACGGAACGGGGCACTGAAGGGGAGCGGGGTGCGCGCGGGCTTGGGGCCGCGCAGAAGGACCGCCACCGCGAGGAACGCGATCGCCATCAGGACGACGACGCCGAAGAACGGCCCGCGCCAGCTGACTTCACCCAGGATGCCGCCGAGCAGCGGCCCCACGGCGATGCCGAGGCCCAGCGCGGCTTCGTAGAGGATGATCGCGGCCGAGCTCCCGCCGGATGCCGCGCCCACGATGGTCGCCAGCGCGGTGGAGATGAACAGAGCGTTGCCCAGACCCCATCCGGCGCGGAAGCCGATCACGGCGTCGACGCTGCCGCTGATGGCGCAGAAGAAGGCGAACACGACAATCAAACCGAGACCGACGAGCAGGGTCGCCTTGGCGCCGATGCGGCTCGAGATCCAGCTGGTGATGAGCATCGCCAGGCCGGTCACGACGAGGTAGCTGGTGAACAGCAGCTCCGTCTCGACCGGGGTGGCCTTCAGGGAGTCCGCGATGGCGGGGAGGATCGGGTCGACGAGACCGATGCCCATGAAGGCGACGACGCACGCGAAGGCGACGGCCCAGACCTGCGCGGGCTGTTTCCAGACGCTGGGCGCCTTGCTGACTGCTGCGGTTCCGGCACTCACCGGACCACCTCCTGTTCTTCTGCGGATTCCGTGGGGACTCCGCGGTCTTCGGTGGGGTCGGCGGCGCCATCGTCGTCGGGGGTTCGATCGTCAGTGGTTTCGTATCGACCCGCGGGAGTCGGCGCCATTCCCACGCGCAGTGAGAGCGCGGAGGCGGCGACGCTCACGGCATCCCACTCCTTCTCGGAGAGGTCGGCCACGTGCGGCGCAAGGGCCGCCCGGAACTGCTCGTACCACCCGGCCAGCGCGTCGAGGCCCTTCGCCGTGGCGGCGATCACGCTGACGCGCGAGTCGTCGGGCAGGCGGCGGCGCTCGACGAGTCCCGCGGCGTCCATCTGGTGGACGAGTCGGGTCATGCCGGGCTGTGTCACGCGGCTGAGGGTCGCGAGGTCGCCGAGGCGCTGGGGGCCGTGGTCGCGCAGGAGAGTCAGCGTGCGCCACTGCGCGGCGGGGGCGTCGGTCTGGGTGTCGAGAGCCGCGACGCGGGTGAGGGCGTGCACCGCGAGCAAAAGCGTCTGCAGGTCGTCGTGGCGGGTCATATGTGGAAGTATACCCCCGGTATATACCGTGGGTATCTATTTCGAGGGATTCAGCGAGACGCGATGCGCGTCGACAACTGGTGCGCGTGCGCGAGAAGGATCCGTCCGAGCTCCGCGAGGCGCTCGCCGCCGAAGCGGAACTCCACCCCGGTCAGGCTGAGAGCCCACTGCGGGTCGCCCGCGCGCGTGAACACGGCCGCGCCGAGCCCGTAGCTCCCCTCCACGATGAGCCCCGGATTCACCGCATATCCACGTGCCTGCGTGTCGCGGATCCGCCCGCGCAGACGGGTGGGGGAGTGCGACGCCCCCCATTTCTCGGGAAGTTCCGGATGCCGCTCGAGATACGCATCCACCTCGCTCGACGGCAGGAACGCCAGGATCGCCAACCCCGCCGAGGCCACCCCGAGGGGAAAGCGCACCCCCTCCGACAGCACGAACGAGCGGATCGGGAAGCTCCCGTCCTCGCGCACCAGGCACACCGTCTCGTCGCCCCGCCGTACCGACAGGAACGCGCTCTCCTCGGTTCGGACCGCCAGGGAGCGCACGATGTCGCGCGCGGTCGAGGTGATGTCGAATCGGGATGCCGCCACACTCCCCATCAGATAGAGCTCCGGCCCCGGTAGCCAGTGACCGGTCGGCTCGTCGCGGTCGACGAGCCCCTCGGCGCGAAGCGCGCTGAGGAGGCGGTGCGCGGTCGGTCGCGTGAGATCGGCGTCGCGCGCGAGGTCGCCGACCGACGCGCCGGTCTCGCCCGCGGCCGTCACGAGGCGCAAGAGCTGGGCCGCCCGCGAGATGGCCTGGGCGCCGGGAACGGATCGCGATGCAGTGTCCACGATGTGGACGCTAAGCCCCACGTCATCCACATGACAAGAGCGCGGTCGACTCGGCGGGCCCGAACAGCGCACCGTAGGAGGACGAAACGAAGGAGTTCGCGTGATCGACAAGACCGTCGCCTCGGCCGCCGAGGCCGTCGCCGACATCACCGACGGAGCGTCTCTCGCCGTCGGCGGGTTCGGCCTGTCCGGCAACCCCATCGCCCTCATCGAGGCCCTTCTCGCCCAGGGGACCCGCGACCTGTCGGTCGTGTCGAACAACTGCGGCGTCGACGACTGGGGGCTCGGCATCCTGCTCGGCGCCGGTCGCATCCGCAAGATGACCTCGTCGTACGTCGGAGAGAACAAGGAGTTCGAGCGGCAGTTCCTCTCGGGCGAACTCGAGCTCGAGCTCACCCCGCAGGGCACCCTCGCCGAGAAGCTGCGGGCCGGCGGCTCGGGCATCGCGGCCTTCTACACCCAGACCGGTGTCGGCACCCAGGTCGCCGAGGGCGGACTGCCGCGTCGCTACGACGGGGCCGGCGGCATCGCCGTCGCCTCCCCGGTCAAGGACGTCCGCACCTTCGAGGTGAACGGCGAGCAGCGCGAGTTCGTGCTCGAAGAGGCCATCACCACCGACTTCTCGCTCGTGCACGCCCACACGGGCGACCGGCACGGCAACCTCGTGTTCCGAAAGGCCGCGCGCGCCTTCAACCCCCTCGCCGCGATGGCCGGCCGCACCTGCATCGTGCAGGTCGAGCACCTCGTCGAGCCCGGTGACCTCGACCCGGACGCCGTTCACCTCCCCGGCGTGTACGTCCACCGCATCGTCGAGGTCGGCCCCGACGTCCCCAAGCGCATCGAGAAGCGCACCGTGAGTGAGGAGACCCGCTGATGGTTCTGTCCCGCACCGAGATGGCCGCCCGCGCCGCCCGCGAGCTCGCCGACGGCTCGTACGTCAACCTCGGCATCGGCCTGCCGACCCTCGTGCCCAACTACGTGCCCGACGCAGTCACGGTCGTGCTGCAGTCCGAGAACGGCATCCTCGGCGTCGGTCCCTACCCGACCGAGGACGCGGTGGACGCCGACCTCATCAACGCCGGCAAAGAGACCGTGACCACCCTCCCGGGGTCGGCGTTCTTCGACTCGGCCCTGAGCTTCGGGATGATCCGCGGGGGCAAGATCGACGCCGCCATCCTCGGGGCGATGCAGGTGTCGGCATCCGGAGATCTGGCGAACTGGATGATCCCCGGAAAGATGGTCAAGGGCCCCGGGGGAGCGATGGACCTCGTCCACGGCGCCGCCCGCGTGATCGTGCTCATGGAGCACGTCGCCCGCGACGGCTCACCGAAGATCGTCGACGAGTGCTCGTTGCCGCTCACCGGCCGCGGCGTCGTCGACCGGATCATCACCGACCTCGCCGTGATCGATGTGACGGAGGATGGACTCGTGCTCGTCGAGCTCGCCCTCGGGGTGAGCGTCGACGAGGTGCGGGCCGCCACCGAGCCCGAGCTGACCGTCCGACTCGCTGAGGAGCAGCACGCATGAACGCACAGAAAGACGTCGTCATCGTCGCCGCCGCCCGCACCCCGCAGGGCCGACTGAAGGGGCAGCTCGCCCCGTTAACCGCCGTGCAGCTCGGGGCGGCCGCCATCCGCGGGGCGCTCGAGCGCGGCGGCATCCCCGCCGACGCCGTCGATGCGGTGCTCGTGGGCCACGTGCTGCAGGCCGGAGCGGGGCAGAACGCCGCGCGCCAGGCCGCGATCGAAGCGGGCATCGGTTGGGACGTGCACTCCGCCACCATCAACAAGGTCTGCCTGTCGGGTCTCACCGCGATCATCGACGCGGCACGCATGCTGCGCCTGGGAGACGCGACGGTGGTCGTCGCCGCGGGCATGGAGTCGATGACCCGTGCCCCGCACCTGCTGATGAACTCGCGTGACGGCTACGCCTACGGCTCCGTCGAGGTGCTCGACCACATGGCGTACGACGGCCTCACCGACGCGTACGACCGCGAGAGCATGGGCGCCTCGACCGAGCGCGCGAACGCCCGGTACGAGGTCACGCGCGAAGCTCAGGATGCCGTGGCCGCCCGCTCCCACCAGCGCGCCGCCGCCGCGCAGGCGGAGGGGATCTTCGACGCCGAGATCGTGCCGGTGTCGATCCCGCAGCGGAAGGGCGACCCCGTGGTCGTCTCGGCCGACGAGGGCATCCGCGCCGACACGACGGTCGAGACGCTCGCGAAGCTGCGTTCCGCCTTCGCCGAGGGCGGCTCGATCACCGCGGGAAACGCCTCGCAGATCTCCGACGGTGCCTCCGCGGTGGTCGTCACCACCCGCGCGATCGCCCACGAGCGCGGGTGGGACGTGCTCGCCGTAGTCGGGGCCGCAGGTCAGGTCGCCGGCCCCGATAACTCCCTGCACGCCCAGCCCGCCCGCGCGATCGCGAAAGCGCTCGAGAAGCAGGGCATCGCGGCATCCGACCTCGACCTCATCGAGATCAACGAGGCCTTCGGCGCCGTGGTCGCGCGGTCGCAGGCCGAGCTGGGCGTCTTCGACGAGGTCGTCAACCCGCACGGCGGCGGCATCGCGATCGGGCACCCCATCGGCGCCTCGGGCAACCGTCTCGTCGTCCACGCGGTGCACGAACTCGTCCGTCGCGGCCGCGGGACGGCCGCGGTGGCGCTCTGCGGTGGCGGCGGTCAGGGTGACGCGTTGATCCTCACCCGGTAGGGCCGGCCCGAAACGAACGGATGCCGCGACCTCGAGGCCGCGGCATCCGTGAGGTCTCCGTGGGTCAGCGCGCGAGCCGCTTCTTGAACAGCTTCTCCTGCTTCTTCGAGACGGGGGAGTCCCCCGAGATCACGCGACCCCGACGCGCGCGGCGCGTGTCGACGACCGCGCCGATCGCGAGCGCGAGAGTGATGCCCCAGCTCAGCCACGCCAGCGCCGTGCGCCAGGTGAACGGCTCGTCGTTCTTGAGACCGCGCAGGAGCGTGACGCCGCCGGTGATGGCGCTGAGAAGACCGGTTCCGAAGATGTACTGCCGCATGAGCCCAACCTATCGAGCGGCGTGATCCGGCGCCGCACCTTGACAGCGGAGCGCGACCGGCCCGCGCGCGAGAACGCACGTATCGCATCCCGTCCACCCCCGTGCGCGGATCGGGCCCGCTGTTAGCCTGAGGACGATCCCCGAGGAGGACCTGTGACCCAGGCCGATTTCGTCGTCGTCGCCAACCGACTGCCCGTCGATCGCACCCCCGACGGCGAGGGGTGGCGACGCTCACCCGGCGGTCTCGTCACCGCTCTCGAACCCGTCATGCGTCGCGCCGAAGGCGCCTGGGTCGGATGGGCCGGTCAAGCCGATGCCACCGTCGACCCCTTCGACTTCGAGGGCACGCACCTCGTTCCCGTGACCCTGTCGGCGTCCGACGTGCAGCTCTACTACGAGGGCTTCTCGAACGACACCATCTGGCCGCTGTACCACGACGTCATCGCCGCGCCGACGTACAAGCGCGCGTGGTGGGACGCCTACGTGAAGGTGAACGAACGCTTCGCCCGCGCCGCCGCCGACGTGACCGCCGAGGGCGGCATCGTGTGGGTGCAGGACTACCAGCTCCAGCTCGTCCCCAAACTGCTGCGCGAGCTGCGCCCCGACCTCACGATCGGGTACTTCCACCACATCCCGTTCCCCGCCTACGGCCTGTACTCGCAGCTGCCCTGGCGCAAGCAGGTGCTCGAGGGACTTCTCGGCGCCGACGTCATCGGATTCCAGCGCGTGGCCGACGCCGGCAACTTCGCCCGGGCCGTGCGGCGACAGCTGCGATACGAGACCAAGGCCAGCGGCATCTTGGTGCCCGACTCCCAGGGCGGCACGCGCGTCGCCCTTGCGAAGGCATTCCCCATCTCGATCGACGCCGAGTCGTACATCGAGCTCGCGCAGAAGCCCGAGATCCAGCAGCGCGCGAAGGAGATCCGCGAGGGGCTCGGCAATCCGCGCAAGATCCTGCTGGGCGTCGACCGCCTCGACTACACCAAGGGCATCCGCCACCGCCTGAAAGCGTGGGGCGAACTGCTCGAAGACGGCCGGGCCACCGTCGAGGACGCCACCCTCGTGCAGGTGGCGAGCCCGAGCCGTGAGCGCGTCGACGCCTACGTGCAGCTGCGCGACGAGATCGAGATGACCGTCGGGCGCATCAACGGCGATTACGACACCACCACGCACACGGCCATCCGCTACCTGCACCAGTCGTACCCGCGCGAAGAGATGGTCGCCCTCTTCCTCGCGGCCGACGTCATGCTCGTCACCGCGCTCCGCGACGGCATGAACCTCGTCGCCAAGGAGTACGTCGCCAGCCGCATCGACAACCGCGGCGTGCTCGTGCTGAGCGAGTTCGCGGGAGCCGCCGACGAGATGGGCAGCGCGCTGCTCATCAACCCGCACGACATCGACGGGCTGAAGGACCAGATCCTGCGCGCGATCGACATGCCCGCCGCCGAGCAGGGCCGCCGCATGCGGGCCCTGCGCAAACGCGTACGCGATCACGACGTCGAGGACTGGTCGCGGGAGTTCCTCGAGGCGCTCTCGGTCTTCCACGAGAAATCGTCGAGCGCCGCCGCCGCCGAGGTGGTCGAACACGACGACGGTTCGGTCCCCGAACGCGAGCCCATCGACGAAACGGATGCCGAGTGACCGCCGCCGACGCGACGGTCGAGGCCGTCGCCACCACCGACACGCTCCTCGTCGCCCTCGATTTCGACGGCACGCTCTCGCCGCTCGTCGACGAGCCGATGTCGGCGCGGATGACCCCGGGTGCGCGGGCCGCGGTCGACGCCCTCGCGGTGCTTCCGCGCACGGTCGTCGCCCTGGTGTCGGGGCGCTCGCTCGGGCACCTGCGCGAGATTGCCGAGCACGACGACTCCTCGCCCATCTGGCTCGCGGGCTCGCACGGCGCCCAGTTCTGGGTGCCCGGTGCGGGGATCGAAGAGACGGGCGACGACGCCGCCGACCTCGAGCTGCGGGACGAGCTGCAGAAAGAGGTCCTCGAGCGCACGGCTGACATGGCGGGTGTCTGGATCGAGCCCAAGGAGTACGGTCTCGGCGTCCACACGCGCACCGCGGATGCCGCGACCGCTCGGGCCGCCCGTGCTCTCGTCGACGAGATGCTCTCCGATCGAGCGCCCTCGTGGCGGCGTCGCACCGGCCACGACATCCTCGAGTTCTCGTTCCGACACGAGGGCAAGGACTCCGCCGTGGCGCGCTTGCGCGAGCGCGTCGGGGCGACGGCCGTGCTGTTCGCGGGCGACGACGTCACCGATGAAGATGCCCTGAGCTCCCTGGATGCCGGTGACCTCGGCGTGCGCGTGGGCGGGGGAGACACCGCGGCGACGCTCCGCGTGGACGACATCGACGCGTTCGTCGCGGTGTTGGAAAATGTGGCGCGCCTGCGTCGTGCGCACGTCGACTGACGCGACGCCACCTCGACGATCCGCGTTCGCGCGGAAGTCGATGCGGCCGGCACCGGACGCGGGGTTCACGCGCGCCGATTAATCGAGCGTTCACGGCCTGCGGAGCATCGGGTGTCGTACCCGCGCAATAGACTTCGAGAATGCCCGCACCGCAGAATCCGAACACCGGCGAATTCGACATCAAGCCCCGCAGTCGCGTCGTCACCGATGGCATCGAAGCCACCACGTCGCGCGGAATGCTCCGCGCCGTCGGCATGGGTGACGAGGATTGGGACAAGCCCCAGATCGGCATCGCGTCGAGCTGGAACGAGATCACGCCCTGCAACCTCAGCCTCGACCGCCTCGCGCAGGGCGCGAAAGAGGGCGTGCACGCCGGCGGCGGGTACCCGCTGCAGTTCGGCACGATCTCCGTCTCCGACGGCATCTCGATGGGCCACGAGGGCATGCACTTCTCGCTCGTGTCGCGCGAGGTCATCGCCGACAGCGTCGAGACCGTGATGATGGCCGAGCGCCTCGACGGCTCCGTGCTGCTCGCCGGCTGCGACAAGTCGATCCCCGGCATGCTCATGGCATCCGCTCGCCTCGACCTCTCGAGCGTCTTCCTCTACGCCGGTTCCATCGCCCCGGGCTGGGTCAAGCTCAGCGACGGCACCGAGAAGGACGTCACGATCATCGACTCGTTCGAGGCCGTGGGCGCGTGCCTCGCGGGCAAGATGAGCGAGGCCGACCTCAAGCGCATCGAGTGCGCGATCGCCCCGGGTGAGGGCGCGTGCGGTGGCATGTACACCGCCAACACCATGGCGTCCGTCGCCGAGGCCCTCGGTCTCAGCCTCCCCGGCTCCGCAGCCCCGCCCTCGGCCGACCGCCGCCGCGACTACTTCGCCCACCGCTCGGGCGAGGCCGTGGTCAACCTGCTGCGCCAGGGCATCACCACGCGCGACATCCTCACCAAAGAGGCGTTCGAGAACGCCATCGCCCTCGCCATGGCGCTCGGCGGCTCGACCAACGTCGTGCTGCACCTGCTCGCCATCGCGAACGAGGCCGAGGTCGAGCTCAACCTGCACGACTTCAACCGCATCGGCGACCGCACGCCCCACGTGGCCGACATGAAGCCCTTCGGCCAGTACGTCATGAACGACGTCGACCGTCACGGCGGCATCCCGGTCATCATGAAGGCCATGCTCGACGAGGGGCTGCTGCACGGTGACGCGCTCACCGTCACGGGCAAGACCCTCGCCGAGAACCTCGCGGACCTGAACCCCGACCCGGTCGACGGCAAGGTCATCCACTCGTTCAACGACCCGATCCACGCGACCGGCGGCATCACGATCCTGCACGGCTCGATGGCCCCCGAGGGCGCCGTGGTGAAGTCGGCCGGCTTCGACGGGAACGTCTTCGAAGGCCCCGCCCGCGTGTTCGAGCGCGAGCGCGGCGCGATGGACGCCCTCGAGGCGGGCGAGATCGCCGCCGGCGACGTCGTGGTCATCCGCTACGAGGGTCCCAAGGGCGGTCCGGGCATGCGCGAGATGCTCGCGATCACCGCGGCCATCAAGGGCGCGGGCCTCGGAAAAGATGTACTACTGTTGACGGACGGACGATTCTCAGGCGGCACAACCGGCCTGTGCATCGGCCACATAGCTCCCGAAGCGGTGGACGCAGGTCCCATCGCCTTCGTGCGCGATGGTGATCTGATACGGGTCGATATCGCCGCTCGCACTCTCGACTTGATCGTCGATGACGCCGAGCTGAGTTCCCGCCGCGAAGGCTGGGAACCGCTTCCCCCGCGCTATACCCGTGGCGTTCTGGCCAAGTACTCCAAGCTCGTGCACTCCGCCGCGGAGGGCGCGGTCACGGGCTGACGGCCGTCCCCCTTCTCACCTTTCTCCCGGTTCTCGAGGTACTCCCATGTCCATCGATTCCTCCACGGCAGCCATTCCCCGGCCGCCCGCCCGCACCGCTCCGGCGCCCGTGATGACGGGTGCGCAGGCGGTCGTCCGCTCGCTCGACCTGCTCGGCGTCACCGACGTGTTCGGTCTGCCGGGCGGGGCGATCATGCCCGTCTACGACCCGCTCATGGACGACGAGCACGTGCGCCACATCCTCGTGCGCCACGAGCAGGGCGCCGGTCACGCGGCCGAGGGCTACGCCGCCGCCTCGGGCAAGGTCGGCGTCGCCATCGCGACGTCGGGCCCCGGGGCGACCAACCTCGTCACCGCGATCGCCGACGCCTACATGGACTCGGTGCCGCTGGTCTGCATCACCGGCCAGGTGTTCTCGACCCTCATGGGAACGGATGCCTTCCAGGAAGCCGACATCGTCGGCATCACGATGCCGATCACCAAGCACTCGTTCCTGGTGAAGACCGCCGAAGAGATCCCCGGCGCGATCGCCGCGGCCTTCGAGATCGCCTCGACCGGTCGCCCCGGTCCCGTGCTCGTCGACATCACCAAGGACGCCCAGCAGGCCGAAGCGCCGTTCGTCTGGCCGCCCAAGGTCGAGCTCCCCGGGTACCGCCCGGTGACCAAAGCGCACGGTAAGCAGATCCAGGCCGCGGCCCAGCTGCTCGCCACCGCCAAGAAGCCCGTGCTGTACGTGGGCGGCGGCACGATCCGCGCGAACGCCTCGGCCGAGCTGAAGGTGCTCGCCGAAGCGACCGGTGCGCCCGTGGTCACCACGCTCATGGCGCGCGGCGCGTTCCCCGACTCGCACGAGCAGCACCTCGGCATGCCGGGCATGCACGGCACCGTTCCCGCGGTGCTCGCCCTGCAAGAGAGCGACCTGATCGTCTCGCTCGGCGCGCGCTTCGACGACCGCGTGACCGGCAAGGCGGCGCTCTTCGCCCCGCACGCGCAGGTGGTGCACGTCGACATCGACCCCGCCGAGATCTCGAAGATCCGCACGGCCGATGTGCCGATCGTGGGCGACCTGAAGGACGTGCTCGTCGACCTCGACGCCGCCTTCCGTGCCGTCGACGCCGAGCAGCCCCACGACTACACCGAGTGGTGGACCTACCTGAACGGGCTCCGCGAGGAGTTCCCGCTCGGCTACACGCCCACCACCGATGGTCTGCTTTCGCCGCAGTACGTGATTCAGCGCATCGGCGAGATGACCGGCCCCGAGGGCGTTTACGCCTCGGGCGTGGGCCAACACCAGATGTGGGCCGCGCAGTTCATCAAGTACGAGCGCCCGAACGCGTGGCTCAACTCCGGCGGTGCCGGCACCATGGGCTACGCGGTGCCCGCGGCCATGGGCGCCAAGGTGGCCCAGCCCGAGCGCGCCGTGTGGGCGATCGACGGCGACGGCTGCTTCCAGATGACCAACCAGGAGCTCGCGACCTGCGTCATCAACGACATCCCGATCAAGGTCGCGATCATCAACAACTCCTCGCTCGGCATGGTGCGCCAGTGGCAGACGCTGTTCTTCGACGGCCGCCACTCGAACACCGACCTGAACACGGGACACGGCACCCGCCGCATCCCCGACTTCGTCAAGCTGGCCGAGGCGTACGGATGCCTGGCGATCCGCGTCGAGAAAGAAGACGAGATCGACGCGGCCATCCAGCTCGCGCTCGACACGAACGATCGCCCGGTCGTGATCGATTTCGTCGTGAGCGCCGACGCCATGGTCTGGCCGATGGTCCCGCAGGGCGTCAGCAACAGCTACGTCCAGTACGCGCGCGACCACTCGCCCACCTTCAACGAGCAGGAGGACTGAGATGTCCCGCCACGTTCTGAGCCTCCTCGTCGAGGACAAGCCCGGTCTGCTCACGCGCGTCGCGGGCCTGTTCGCCCGCCGCGGCTTCAACATCGAATCGCTCGCCGTGGGTGTCACCGAGGTGCCGGGCCTCTCGCGCATCACGGTCGTCGTCGACGTCGAGGGTCTGCCGCTCGAGCAGGTGACCAAGCAGCTGAACAAGCTGATCAACGTCATCAAGATCGTCGAGCTCGACCCCGCCAGCTCCGTCCAGCGCGAGCACGTCCTGGTCAAGGTGCGCGCCGACAACGCGAGCCGCTCCAACGTGCTCGAGGTCGTGAACCTCTTCCGCGCGTCGGTCGTCGACTACGCCCCCGACGCCATCGTGATCGAGATCACCGGCGACTCGGGCAAGGTTGCGGCCTTCCTCAAGGCGATCGAGCCCTTCGGTGTCAAGGAGCTCGCGCAGTCGGGCCTGCTCGCCGTCGGTCGCGGCGGCAAGAGCATCACCGAGCGCGTTCTGCGCGGCTGAATCTTCCCTTCTTCCATTCACCAGCGGCCCCTGAGCGGGGGCCACGACTCAAGGAGAAACATCCTCATGGCAGAGATCTTCTACGACGACGACGCCGACCTCTCGATTATCCAGGGCAAGAAGGTCGCGATCGTCGGCTACGGCTCGCAGGGTCACGCCCACGCGCAGAACCTGCGCGACTCGGGTGTCGAGGTCGTCATCGCGCTCAAGGACGGCTCCAAGTCGGCCGCCAAGGCGCAGGAAGACGGCTTCGAGGTCAAGAACGTGGCGGATGCCGCCGAGTGGGCCGACCTGATCATGATCCTGGCGCCCGACCAGCACCAGCGTTCGATCTTCGCCGACTCGATCAAGGACAAGCTCACCGAGGGCAAGACGCTCGCCTTCGCGCACGGCTTCAACATCCGCTTCGGCTACATCGACGCCCCCGAGGGTGTCGACGTGATCCTCGTCGCCCCCAAGGCTCCCGGTCACACCGTGCGTCGCGAGTACGTCGCGGGCCGCGGCATCCCCGACATCATCGCCGTCGAGCGCGACGCCTCGGGCTCGGCCTGGGACACCGCCCTGTCGTACGCCAAGGCCATCGGCGGCACCCGCGCCGGCGTCATCAAGACGACCTTCACCGAAGAGACCGAGACCGACCTGTTCGGCGAGCAGGCCGTGCTCTGCGGCGGAATGAGCCACCTCGTGCAGGCCGGCTTCGAGACCCTCGTCGAGGCGGGCTACCAGCCGCAGATCGCGTACTTCGAGGTGCTGCACGAGCTCAAGCTCATCGTCGACCTCATGTGGGAGGGCGGCATCGCCAAGCAGCGCTGGTCGATCTCCGACACCGCCGAGTACGGCGACTACGTCTCGGGTCCCCGCGTCATCTCGTCCGACGTCAAGGCCAGCATGAAGGCCGTCCTCAGCGACATCCAGTCGGGTGCCTTCGCTGAGCGCTTCATCGCCGACCAGGACAAGGGCGCCCCCGAGTTCCTCGAGCTCCGCGAGAAGGAGCAGGGTCACCCCATCGAGGCGACCGGCAAGGAGCTGCGCGGCCTCTTCGCGTGGAAGCAGCAGGACACCGACTACGTCGAGGGTTCCGCCGCGCGCTGATCCTCTCGTCGAACGCCCCGGGACCTCGCGGTTCCGGGGCGTTCGCCGTTTCGGCGGGGCGCGGCCCGGCGGCGGGGGAGCGCCGCTACCGTGGAGCCGTGAGCATTCCGCGCGATGACGACGCCCTGTCCTGGGGCGGTGACGACGACCCCACCCTCGACGTCGGCGAGAAGCACGCGCCGACCCCCGTCCCCGGCGGCGAGGTCGAGGCCGGGCCGATCGAGCCCCTGCAGCCTGCCGCGGCGCCGGTCACCCGGCATCCCGAGCCCGTCCGCTCCGAGCCGGTCGCGGTCGACGACGTCGACGATGAGGATCCGGATGCCGCCCACGCGGCGCCCCTCGGAAACGTGGGTCTCGTGGGGATCGGCATGGTGGCGGCGACGTTCCTGCTCTTCGCGATCGGCTGGCTTCTCGCGGGACTGCGGCTGAACGGCCTCGGTCTTCCCATTCCGTCGGTGACGGTGATCGCCCTGACGATCGGCGCGGCGCTCGCCCCGGTCGTGTGGTTCGTCGCCGTGCTCGCTCTCACGCGCAGCTGGCGCACGTGGCAGCGCTTCCTGCTGCTGATCGTGGGGATCGTGCTTCTCGTTCCCTGGCCGTTCCTGTCGTTGGGGGCCTTCGCATGAGCACTCCCGTTCGCACCCGCCACCTGCCGACGTGGCTTCTCGTCACGATCGCGGGACTCTTCGGCCTGTTCTACGCGTACGTCGTGTGGAGCTCGGTCGCGCTGCTGATCCAGCAGGTCAACGGCCCCCTGGGGCTCAACGGTCTGGGCTGGTTCGTGTACATCCTTCCCATCGTGTTCCCGCTCGTCGCGTTCGGTGTGGCCTTCGCGATCGGCCAGCGGCGAAGGGCTGGCGAGCTCGCGATCGCCCTCCTCGCGGGGCTGACGCTCTCCGCCGCGTTCTGGCTCGCGATCGTGGGTTACGGCACCACCTCGTACGGCCTGTACGGCGGCTGAGGACGAGGGTCCCGGCATCCGGGGTCCCGTTCTGCTCGCGCGCGGCGTTGTCCTCCGCGAGAAAGCATCTCGCTGACATCTCGGCGTCACGCTGACGTGGGCTCGTCAGCGAGATGCGGTCTCATGCGGCGGAGGTGTCGGCGCGATGTCTACCCGGCTCCGCCCTGCTCGGCTTGCACACGGCCAGCGCAGCCCGGACGTGCGGCGTCACACGGTCAGGGCGCCTCGTGGCTCCGCGCTAGGCTGACAGACGGCCCGCACGGGTCGCGCGCCCGGTTCGCGCCGGCGGTGTGCGACGGTGCGCGGCCGTCCCCAGCACCGTTTCGAAGGACGTATCCGTGACGAAGCCCGTCGTGCTCATCGCCGAAGAACTCTCTCCCGCCACGATCGACGCGCTCGGCCCCGACTTCGACGTGCGCAACGTCGACGGGACCGACCGCCCCGCGCTGCTGTCGGCCCTCGCCGACGCCCACGCGGTGCTCGTGCGCTCGGCCACCCAGATCGACGCCGAGGCCCTCGCCGCCGCGCCGTCGCTCAAGGTCGTCGCCCGCGCCGGTGTCGGGCTCGACAACGTCGACATCAAGTCGGCCACCTCGGCCGGCGTCATGGTCGTCAACGCCCCGACCTCCAACATCATCTCGGCCGCCGAGCTCACCGTCGGTCACGTGCTGAGCCTCGCGCGCCGCATCCCGGCCGCGCACGCCTCGCTCGCGCAGGGCCTGTGGAAGCGCAGCTCGTTCACCGGAACCGAGCTGTTCGAGAAGACGATCGGCATCATCGGCCTCGGTCGCATCGGCGCCCTCATCGCCGCGCGCGTGCAGGGCTTCGACATGCGCGTGATCGCGTACGACCCCTACGTCACCGCGGCCCGCGCGCAGCAGCTCGGCGTGCAGCTGGTGTCGCTCGACGAGCTCCTCGAGCAGAGCGACTTCGTCACGATCCACATGCCGAAGACGCCCGAGACGACCGGCATGATCGGCGCCGAGCAGCTGCGCCGCATGAAGAAGAGCGCCTACGTCATCAACGTCGCCCGCGGTGGCCTCATCGACGAGGAGGCGCTCTTCGACGCCCTCACCACGGGTGAGATCGCCGGCGCCGGTCTCGACGTCTTCTCGACCGAGCCCCCCGCCGAGGGCGGACCCGCCCGCAAGCTCCTCGACCTGCCGAACGTCGTCGTCACCCCGCACCTCGGCGCCAGCACCGAGGAGGCGCAGGAGAAGGCGGGCGTCTCGGTCGCGCGCAGCGTCAAGCTCGCCCTCGAAGGCGATCTCGTTCCGGATGCCGTGAACGTCGCCGGCGGCGCGATCGACCCCTTCGTGCGCCCCGGTATCGCGCTCGTCGAGATGCTCGGCCAGTTCTTCAGCGGCCTCGCCGACAGCGCCCTCACCAGCCTCGAGATCGAGGTGCGCGGAGAGCTCGCCCAGTACGACGTCAGCGTCTACCGTCTCGCCGCCCTCAAGGGGTACTTCAGCCGCATCGTCAGCGAGAGCGTCTCGTACGTCAACGCCCCGCTCTTCGCCGAGCAGCGCGGCGTCGAGGCGCGCCTGGTCGTCGAGGCCGAGAGCCCGCTGTACCGCAACATCACGATCCTGCGCGGCACGCTGGCCGACGGCTCGGCCCTCGAGGTCGCGGGCACGCTCGCCGGCACGCGCATGGTGCCCAAGGTCGTCTCGATCAACGGCTACGAGATCGAGGTGCCGATCGAGCAGCACCACGTGGTCATGCGTTACGCCGACCGCCCCGGAATCGTGGCGATCTACGGCCAGAAGCTGGGCGAAGCGGGCATCAACATCGCGGGCCTGCAGGTGGCGGCTCCGGATGCCACGGGCCGGGCGCTCTCGGTGCTCACGGTCGACTCGCCGGTGCCCGACGAGATCCTCGTCGCGATGCGCGAGGCCGTCGGCGCCGACCTGTTCCGACAGATCGACATCGTCGAGGGCTGACGCCCCGGATTCTCGTTCCGGGGGAGGGGGTCGCTGCGGCGGCCCCCTCTTCCGTTCGTTTTCGGCGCGCACGTTCCCCGCTCTGGGGCGACACATAATCGGGCGGATGACACTTCGCTCGTGGCCCTCGTCCTTCGCGTCGTCTCCGCCGGTCTCGGCATCCTGTTCGTCGTCGCCGGAGTGGCCGATGTCGTGCGCCGCACGCCGTGGGGCTTCGTCGGTGTGATCGGCGGGGCGCTGATCCTGCTCGGGGTGGTGATCGAGCTCCGGCGCGAGCGTCATGAGCGGCGGGTCCAGCGGCTGCGCGACTGACCGGCGACTCTCGCGGTCTAGGTCGCCGCGGCGACGACGCGGGCGATGAGCGCGTCGAGGTCGGCGCCCTCGAGGGCCGGGCCGGGGAGGGCGTTGAGGTCGAGGACGGCGTTGAAGTACAGCCCGTCGCTGACGAGCAGCACCATCTGCAGCGCCGTCTCGTCGCGCGTGTGCGCACGGAGGCTGTCTTCCCAGAGCTCGCGGACACGACGGAGGGAAGCCGAGGCGGCGTCGCTGCCGTTCTGCGCGAGGCGGGACACGGCGAGGATGGTCACGTCGAGGGGGGAGCCGGTGTTCTGCGAGGAGCGCAGGTGAGCTGCGACCACGCCCTCGTCGGATCGCTCGATCTCGGCGACGTCCTCTTCGGCGAGCCTCTCCAGCCGCTCGACGAGGGCCGCTTCGAGAGCGCTCTTCGAGCCGAAGTGATAGAGCAGGCCGCCCTTCGACACGCCCGCACCGCGCGCGGTGGCATCCATCGTCGCGGCGCGTTCGCCCTCGTCGACGAGGATGCGGCTGAAGGCGTCGAGGACGGCTTCGCGGGCGAGAGGGGGACGGCTCATGACTCCTCGATCGTACTGGCGGCGGTCGGCATTGCTCTGATACTATACCGGCTGGACGGTTAAGAAACGGATTCGCACAATGCTCACCTCGTCGTTGCCCACCTCGGAGATCACCGTGACGCGTGCCGGTTGGCGCGGGTGGTTCGCGCTGGCCGTCCTCATGCTGCCGGTGCTTCTCGTGTCGGTCGACAACACGGTGCTGAGCTTCGCGCTCCCCGAGATCGCCCTGTCGCTGCAGCCCTCGAGCATCGAGCAGCTGTGGATCATCGACGTCTACCCCCTCGTCCTCGCCGGGCTCCTCGTCACCATGGGCACCCTGGGCGACCGGTTCGGGCGTCGCCGCATGCTCCTGATCGGGGCGACCGGTTTCGCGGCGGTGTCCGCGCTGTCGGCGTTCGCGCCCACCGCGGCCCTGCTCATCGCCGGCCGCGCGCTCATGGGCGTGTTCGGCGCCATGCTCATGCCCTCGACCCTGTCGCTGCTGCGCAGCATCTTCCGCGACCGCGACCAGCGTCGCATCGCCATCGCCGTGTGGGCGTCCGGCTTCTCGGCGGGAGCGGCACTCGGTCCGATCGTCGGTGGCTTCCTCCTCGAGCACTTCACGTGGGGCTCCGTCTTCCTCATGGCGGTGCCGGTGCTGGTTCCGCTGCTGATCCTCGCGCCGTTCTTCGTGCCCGAGAGTCGCGACCCCCACCCGGGCCGATTCGACCCCGTGAGCGTGCTGCTGTCGCTGGCGACCATGGTGCCGATCGTCTACGGCATCAAGAAGCTCGCCGTCGACGGCCCCCTCTCGCTCGCTCCCGTGCTCTTCGTCGTCGGGGTGGTCTTCGGCTGGCTGTTCGTCCGGCGCCAGCGACGCCTGGCCACGCCCATGCTCGACATGACACTGTTCCGTCAGGGCACGTTCTCGGGCGCGATCCTGGTCAACCTGCTCAGCGTGGTGGGGCTCGTGGGCTTCCTCTACTTCGTGGCTCAGCATCTGCAGCTGGTCGTCGGGCTGTCGCCGATGGTCGCGGGCTTCGCCCTGCTGCCCGGGCTCGTGCTCATGATCATCTCGGGCCTCGCGGTGGTCGCGGTCGCCAAGCGCTTCCCGGCGCGGGTCGTCGTGCCCGTCGCCCTGTCGTTCTCGGTGGTCGCCTACGTCATGGTCGCGCTCTCGACGGCCGATCTGACGCTGCTGATCATCGCGTTCGCGCTGCTGGGCATCGGTATCGGGGCGGCCGAGACCGTTTCGAACGAGCTGATCCTCTCCAGCGCTCCCTCGGCGAAGGCCGGCGCGGCCAGCGCGGTCTCCGAGACCGCGTACGAGGTGGGAGCCGTCCTCGGCACGGCGGTGCTCGGCGGCATCCTCGCCGCCTTCTACCGGGCTCAGCTCGTGTTGCCCGCGGGACTCCCGGATGCCGCGGCCCAGGCCGCCCGAGAGACGCTCGCCGGGGCCGTCGCGGTGTCGAACACGCTGGACGACGTCGCCCTGGCCGACGCCCTGCGTCTCGCCGCCGCGCACGCCTTCGACTCCGGGGTCGTGATCACGGCGCTCATCGGAGCGGGTCTGATCGTCGTGGCCGCGGTCATCGCTGCCACTACCCTGGGAGGATCCCGCAGCACGTCGAAGAAGTGACGTGCCCGAGCTCTGAGGAGAGCGATGTCGCGTGTCGTGAAGCTGGCCGTCATCCCCGGTGACGGCATCGGTCCCGAGGTCGTCACCGAAGCCGTGAAGGTGCTCGACGCCGTCACCGCCGCGTCGGACGTCACGTTCGAGAAGACGCCGTTCTCGCTCGGTGCCGGGCGCTACCTCGAGACGGGTGACACCCTGACCGACGACGATCTCGCCGCGATCGCCGCACACGACGCGATCCTGCTCGGCGCCGTCGGGGGAGTCCCCGGCGACCCCCGCCTGAAAGACGCCAACATCGAGCGCGGTCTGTTGCTGAAGCTCCGTTTCGAACTCGACCACTACGTCAACCTGCGGCCCTCGAAGCTCTACCCCGGCGCCGCGGGCCCGCTCGCCGACCCGGGCGACATCGACTTCGTGGTCGTCCGCGAAGGCACCGAGGGGCCGTACGTGGGCAACGGCGGTTCGATCCGTCGCGGCACCGCGCACGAGGTCGCCAACGAGACCTCGGTGAACACCGCCTTCGGGGTCGAGCGCGTCGTCCGCTACGCCTTCGCCCTCGCCGAACGCCGTCGCCACAAGCTGACGCTCGTGCACAAGACCAACGTGCTCGTCCACGCCGGCGGCATGTGGAAGCGCATCGTCGACGCCGTGGCGCAGGAGTTCCCCGGGGTCGACGTAGACTACCTGCACGTCGACGCGGCAACCATCTTCCTGGTCACGAACCCGAGCCGTTTCGACGTGATCGTCACCGACAACCTCTTCGGCGACATCCTCACCGACCTGGCCGGCGCCGTCACCGGAGGCATCGGCCTCGCCGCTTCGGGCAACATCAACCCCGACGGCGCTTTCCCCTCGATGTTCGAGCCCGTGCACGGATCGGCGCCCGACATCGCGGGATCCCAGAAGGCCGACCCCACGGCCGCGATCCTCTCCGTCGCCCTCCTGCTCGATCACCTCGGGCTCACCGACGAATCCGCCCGCGTCACCCGCGCGGTCGAGGACGACATCGCGAACCGCGACGGGGTCCGCACCACCGCCCAGATCGGCGACGCCATCGCCGAGCGCGTCCGGGCGTAACCTGGACCGATCGGCGAGCATCGCCCCCGGCACTCGACAAGCTTTGGACAACGAATGACCACCATCGACACCGATCCCGACACCGGACTCGACCCGCTCGAGTTCGCCGTCACCCGCAACCTCGCGGCCAAGAGCGCCACCGACCGCGATGCGATCCTCGCCAACCCCGGCTTCGGGCAGAGCTTCACCGACCACATGGTCGACATCTGCTGGTCTGTCCGCGGCGGCTGGCACCGCCCGCGCGTCTCGCCCTACGGACCCATCTCGCTCGACCCGGCGGCCGCGGTGCTGCACTACGGCCAGGAGATCTTCGAGGGCATCAAGGCCTACCGTCACGCCGACGGCTCGGTCCACACCTTCCGCCCCGACCAGAACGGCCGCCGCCTGCAGCGCTCGGCCCGTCGCCTGGCCCTTCCCGAGCTGCCCGTGCCGTACTTCCTGCAGTCGCTGCGCGAGCTCATCGCCGTCGATGGCGCATGGGTGCCCTCCGGCGACGATCAGAGCCTGTACCTGCGTCCGTTCATGTTCGCGAAAGAGGCGTTCCTCGGCGTCCGCCCCGCGCACAAGGTCGCGTACTACCTGATCGCCAGCCCCGCCGGCGCCTACTTCAAGGGCGGCGTGCAGCCGGTGTCGATCTGGCTCAGCGAGGACTACTCCCGAGCCGGCAAGGGCGGCACCGGAGCAGCCAAGACCGGTGGCAACTACGCCGCGAGCCTGCTGCCGCAGTCCGAGGCGTACGAGAACGAGTGCGACCAGGTCGTCTTCCTCGACCAGGACCGCAACGTCGAAGAGCTCGGCGGCATGAACGTCGTGTTCGTCTACAAGGACGGCTCGATCGTCACCCCGCAGTCCGACTCGATCCTCGAGGGCATCACGCGCGACTCGATCCTGCAGCTCGCTCGTGACCGCGGCCACCACGTCGAGGGACGCAACGTCTCGCTCGACGAGTGGCGCCAGGGCGTGACATCCGGAGACATCGTCGAGGTGTTCGCGTGCGGCACCGCCGCGGTGGTCACCCCGATCGGCATCCTGAAGGGCCGCGACTTTATCGACGAGCAGCCGACCGGCACCCTCGCGCTCGAGCTGCGCGAAGAGCTCACGAACATCCAGTACGGCCGCGCCGAAGACAAGCACGGCTGGCTGTACCGCCTCGACGCCTGACCCGCGTCGTCTCACGGAGGGGTTCCCGGATGCCGGGGGCCCCTCCGTCGCGAGTGCGGGGGTCGCAGCCCATCCGCGGCCCGAGCGCCCCGTGATCCACGCATGAACGCGACGCGCGCGCTGAAACGCGTGCCGCCCGTGTTTCTCGGCGAGGGGCGACTTCACCCGGGGAGAGGGACCGGGGGTGGCCCCGCGCGTGTCGGAGGCCGCGGATAGGCTGGCACGGTGAAGATCGCTCGTTTCAGCCACCAGGATGCCCTTCGCTACGGGATCGTCGACGACGGCGAGCTCGTGGTGCTCGCCGGAGACCCGATGTTCGCCGGATTCGACACGACGGGGGAGCGCATCCCCCTGTCCGAGGTCGCGCTGCTCGCCCCGGTGATCCCGCGCTCGAAGGTCGTCTGCATCGGCAAGAACTACCACGACCACGCCGCCGAGATGGGCGGGGATGCACCCGCCGAGCCGCTGATGTTCCTCAAGCCCAACACCTCGGTCATCGGCCCGAACGATCAGATCGTGCGCCCGACGAAGCTCAGCTCGCGCACCGACTACGAGGGCGAGCTGGCCGTCGTCATCGGTCGCATCGCCAAGAACGTCCCCGCCGAGCGCGCGGGCGAGTACATCTTCGGCTACACCGTCGCCAACGACGTCACTGCTCGTGACCTGCAGGCCACCGACGGCCAGTGGTCCCGCGCCAAAGGCTTCGACACGTTCTGCCCCGTCGGCCCCGTCATCGAGACCGACCTCGACCTGAAGGCCGCGTCCATCACGACGCGCGTGAACGGCGAGGTGCGTCAGCAGGGCCCCGTGTCCGACATGATCCACGACATCCCCGCCCTTATCGCCTACGCCAGCGCCGTGTTCACCCTGCTCCCGGGCGACCTGATCCTCACCGGCACGCCGGCGGGCATCGGCTCGTTCGACGCCGGCGACGTCGTCGAGGTCGAGATCGACGGCATCGGGGTGCTGCGCAACACCGCGCGAGATGCCTGAGATCCCGACGCCCGCGGGCGTCGATTTCGCCGCCACTCAGCGCCGGACGGTGCGGGTGCTCGCGGCGGGGCAGGTGCTCACGGGTGTCGCGTTCGGGGCGACGCTGTCGCTCGGGGCGTTGCTGGCCGCCGATCTGTCGGGTCAGGAGGCGTTGTCGGGCTTCGCGACGGCATCGGTCACCCTGGGCGCGGCGCTCACCGCGATCCCGCTCGCTCGACTGGCCGGCCGCCGGGGTCGGCGTGTCGCCCTGACGACGGGCAACATCGCCGCGCTCCTCGGCATCGCGGTCGTGATCACCGCGGCGGCGCTGCGCGCGTTCCCCCTGCTGTTGGTCGGCATCGCCCTGATCGGCGCCGGCAACGCGGCGACCCTGCAGTCGCGGTTCGCCGCCACTGACCTCTCCACGACCTCGCGCCGCGGGCGCGACCTGGCGACCGTGGTGTGGGCGACGACGGTGGGCGGTGTGGTCGGGCCCCTGCTCCTGGCACCGGGTGAGCTCATCGGCGCGAGCGTGGGCATGCCTCCGCTCACGGGGGCGTACCTGTTCTCGTTCGCCGCGCAGGTCTGCGCCTTCGGGCTGTACGTGCTCGTGTTGCGCCCGGATCCGCTGCTGCTCGCCCAGCGCCTCGACCGCGAGCGCACGGCATCCGCCACCGCTCCCGCCCCCGAGGCCGATCGTCCGTTGACCGCCCGCTTCGCGATGCTCGCGGTCGCGGCCTCGCACGTCACGATGGCGTCGGTCATGGCGATGACTCCGGTGCACCTCTCGCACATCGTCGCTCCGGATGCCGTGACCCTGGCCGTCGGCGTCACGATCGCCCTGCACGTGTTCGGTATGTACGGGCTGTCGCCGCTGTTCGGCGGGCTGGCGGACCGGTGGGGGAGGATCCCCGTGATCCTGCTGGGGCAGGTGCTGCTGGCCGCATCGCTCGCTGTGGCCGCCGCCTTCTCGGACACGCAGGGCGGAGTCCTCGTCGCCCTCGTTCTGCTCGGGCTGGGGTGGAGCGCGGCGACCGTGGCGGGCTCCGCGCTGTTGACCGAAGCCACACCCCTCGCCCTGCGTCCTCGACGTCAGGGCCGCAGCGACACCCTCATGACCGCGTGCGCGGCGGTGGGTTCCGTGCTCGCCGGAGTCATCCTCGGCCTCGTCGGCTACGGCGGACTCGCGCTGTGGGCGTTCGTGCCGGTCGCGCTGGTGTGCGCGGGGGCGGTCGTCGTCGGGTCCCGCCGGCCGATACCCGCCGCGTGAGGCACGGGGCGTGTCGCTTCGAGCCCTGTCCTCGTGACGGTCCTCGGTGGCTCACGCGTCAACGCGCCGCCGGGTGAGCCGACGGGCGTGGGGCGCCTCAGATCGCGTAGACCAAGCCGTCGAAGGCCGAGAGGTCCTCGCCGCCGCGGACGCCGAGCGCGTGCAGAGCCCGGTCGACGTCGAGTTCGTCGTTGAACCCGTGGAATGCCACGCGGGCTCGACCCGCGCGCCCCGACGCCGTGATCCCGTGGGCGGTCAGTTGGGCGAGGGCTTCACCCGTGGCATCCGGCCAGGTGACGATCGCCGAGGGGCGCTCGGGGTGCTCCAGGCCGAGGCCCTCGCGGAAGCGTGCCGCCAGGCCCGTCACGTGCGCGTAGGTCGCCGTGATGTCGGTGTCGGCGAACAGGGCGAGCGCGGGGGCGGCCCCCACGAACGCCTGCCACGCGGGCGAGACGTCGAAGCGGCGGGCATCGGCGGCGAGGGTGCCGCCCGTGCCGTAGCAGGACGACCACGGGTCGTCGCCCGCGTACCACCCGGCCTGCACGGGCCGGATCTCGCTCGCGAACGCGGGCGTGATCGTGAGGAAGGACACGCCGCGGGGGCAGCAGAGCCACTTGTAGGCGTGACAGACCGTCGCGTCGAACATGGTCGCGTCGACGGGGAGCCACCCCGCGGCCTGGGTGAGGTCGCACAGGGTGCGCGCTCCGGCGCGGGCGGCCGCGGCGGCGATGCCCGCGGCATCCGCGACCTCTCCGGTGGCCGACTGCACGAGCGAGAAGGCGACGAGCCAGGTGTCGGGGGAGACGGCGGCGGCGAGTTCCCGAAGGGGAGCCGTGCGCAGTCGCACGCCCCGGCCCGCGTGGGCGAACGGGGCGACGAGCGACGAGAAGTCGCCCTCGGCGCACAGCACTTCGGCGCCGTCGGGCACCGAGGCGGCCAGCAGCGCCACCTGGACCGACGTCTGCGAGCCGATCGCGACGTCGCTCACCGGGGAGCTCACGAGACGCGCGTACGAGGCTCGAGCCTCTTCGACGGCCAGGGACGCAGCGACGACGTCGGGTCGACCGGATGCCGCCGACTCGAGGTCGGCGCGGACCGCGGCCACCGTGGCGCGCGAGGGCAGGCCGAGGGTGCAGGCTGCGAGGTAGTCGCGGCCGCCGGCGAAGTGCGATGCGAGGCTGCTCATGAACCCAGGATCTCGCCGCGCGTGTCATTGCACCAGAACAGGTGTTGCATGAAAACCATCACGTCTGCTTATGTATGCTCATGGTCGACATCGACGACTCCCTCGACGCGAACGCCCTGCGGGTGGTCAAAGCCATCGCCGACACCGGGTCGATCACGGCCGCCGCCCGAGCCCTCGGCTACAGCCAGCCCGCGGTGAGCCAGCAACTGCGGCGGCTCGAACGACGGGCCGGGATGCCGGTCGTCGAACGCGTCGGCCGAGGCGTGCGTCTCACCGAGGCCGGGTCGATCCTCGCCCGTCACGCCGCCGCCGTGACCACGGCCCTCGACGCCGCAGCCGGGGATCTCGCCGAGCTCCGGGGACTTCGCGCCGGCCGGGTTCGCATCGCCGCCTTCCCCTCCGCATCGTCGACCGTGGTGCCGCGCGTGATCGCCGCCGTCACCGCGCGCCGCCCGGGCGTCTCGATCAGCTTCGTCGAAGCCGAGCCGCCCGAGGCCATCGCCGCCGTGCGCGAGAACCGTGCCGACATCGCCCTCACCTACAGCTACCCCGGCGATCGGCGCGAACATCTCGAGTCCGCGGCATCCGGTCTCTCGTCCCGACTCATCGGCGACGACGACACCGTCGTGGTCGTGCCCACCGGCCACCCGGCCGCGGCGCACGACCCCATCGACCTGTCGCAGCTCGCGGGGGAGCGATGGATCGCCGGCTGCCCGCAGTGCCGCGGGCACCTTCTCGAAGCGTGCGGCCGGGCCGGGTTCACGCCCGACATCGCGTTCGAGACCGACAACTTCATCGCTGTCGAGAACCTCGTCGCCCAGGGGGTCGGCATGGCGATCCTGCCGCGGATGGCGGTGGCATCGCTCCCGATGCTCGCGGGCATCGCGGCTCCTCGACTGCCCGCGGCCGAGGCGCGCACCCTGCACGTCGTGACCGCGCGGGGGGCCGAGCACGTGCCCGCGGTCGGAGCGGCGTTGGAGGTCATGGGCGAGGTGCTGGCCGATCACCTCCGGCACTCGGGAAGCGACACCGCCCGCCGGTAGGATCGAGGGGATGTCTGCCACGCCCGATCCCCGCACCACGACCGCCACCGGCGCCGACGTTCGCGTCCGCTTCTGCCCCTCACCCACGGGGCTGCCGCACGTCGGTCTCATCCGCACCGTCCTGTTCAACTGGGCCTACGCCCGGCACAACGGCGGCAAGCTCGTCTTCCGCATCGAAGACACCGATGCCGCCCGCGACAGCGAGGAGAGCTACCAGCAGCTCCTCGAGGCGCTGCGGTGGATGAACATCGACTGGGACGAGGGTGTCGAGGTCGGCGGACCCCACGCTCCGTACCGACAGTCGCAGCGCCACGAGATCTACCGTGAGGTGCTCGACAAGCTCATCGCCGCGGGGGCGGTGTACGAGAGCTACTCGACCGCCGAAGAGATCGACGCGCGCAACGAAGCCAACGGCCGCGCGAAACAGCTCGGCTACGACAACTTCGACCGCGACCTCACGGACGAGCAGAAGGCCGCCTTCCGCGCCGAGGGTCGCGAGCCCGCGTGGCGCGTGCGCGTGCCCGACGAGGACCTCACCTTCGTCGACCTCATCCGCGGCGAGGTCACCTTCCCGGCCGGGTCGTTCCCCGACTTCGTGATCGTGCGCGCCGGCGGCATCCCGCTCTACACGTTCGTGAACCCCGTCGACGACGCGCTCATGGGAATCACCCACGTCATCCGCGGCGAAGACCTCATGCCCTCGACCGCTCGTCAGCTCGCGCTGTACCGCGCGCTGCTCGACGCCGGCGTCACCGACTTCCTGCCGCGCTTCGGCCACATGCCGCTCGTGCTGGGCGAGACCGGCAACAAGAAGCTCTCCAAGCGCGACCCGCAGGCCGACCTGTTCCTGCAGCGCGAGAAGGGCTTCATCCACGAGGGCCTGCTCAACTACCTCTCGCTGCTCGGCTGGTCGCTCGCGAGCGACCGCGACGTGTTCTCGCTCGACGAGATGATCGCCGCCTTCGACATCGCCGACGTGAACCCGAACCCGGCGCGCTTCGACCAGAAGAAGGCCGAGGCCATCAACGGCGATCACATCCGCATGCTGGATGCCGATGACTTCGCGACCCGGATCGTCCCCTACCTCGCGGGGGCGGGCTTCATCGCGGAGCAGCCCAGCGAGGAGCACCGCGCGATCATCGCCCAGGCGGCTCCGCTCGTGCAGGAGCGCGTGCAGCTGCTGGGCGAGGTCCCCGGCATGCTCGGCTTCCTCTTCGTGTCCGAGGTCGACTACGCCGAGGATGCGCTCAAGGGTCTGCCCGCGAATGCGGCGGAGGTGCTCGCGGCATCCGTTCGTGCCCTCGAGGGTGTCGACGACTTCACTGCCGCCGCCGTGCAGGAGGCCCTGTCGACGGCCCTCGTCGAAGAGCTCGGGCTTAAGCCCCGCGTCGCCTACGGCCCGCCGCGCGTCGCGCTGACCGGCCGCCGCATCTCGCCGCCGCTGTTCGAATCGATGGAGCTGCTCGGCAAGGCCGAGTCGATCCGCCGCCTCGAGGCGCTGGTCTCGCACCTGGGCTGAGACGCCCCCCGATCCCCGTGGCCTTCCGGTCGCGGGGATCGCGCGTTCTCGAGCGCGCGGCGGCGCCCGACGCAGAGGATGCGACGCGGATCGGTGAGCGAACCTCCGTCGTCGGCGCGGCTGGCGACGAGTCACCCGGGACGCGCCCGGGACGCGCCGAGCGGGGCGCCGGTTTGGCGCAGGGCTCCGCGTCACGTAAGATTGATCCTCGGCACGAGTTACGGCTCGAAGCCATTGGGGTATGGTGTAATTGGCAACACGGCGGTTTCTGGTTCCGTTGTTCTTGGTTCGAGTCCAGGTACCCCAGCTCTGTGAAAAGGCCCGGTGATCGGAAGATCCCGGGCCTTTCGCGTACCTCGCGCCGCGGCGGTGAGCGGCTCCGGGCCATCGAGGTGCGAACCGTAGGATGACCGGATGCGCCCCCGCGTCCCTTTTCTCGTGGTCGTCTCGCTCGTGGCCGTGCTGATGGCGGGCTGCAGCGCCTCGCCCGCGGCTCCGCGAGAGGCCAGCCCCACATCGACGTCGGCGTGCGCCGCGGCTTCGAGTCTCCCCTCGGGCGAGACGACACGGCTGTCGTTGACCGTCGCGGGCGAGGACCGCCTCTTCGACGTCCACGTGCCCGCCGGCCACGACGGCACCACACCGTCGCCGCTCATCCTGGGGTTCGCCGGGTATCGCGCGCCGGTCGGCGAACTCGAGCGCGAGGTCGGATTGAACGACAGCGGTGCGGTGGTCGTCTACCCTCAGCCCGCCAGTTCCGCCGTCGGCACGGGCTGGCAAGGAGCGCCGTACTCGTCCGGCGCCGATGACGTGGCCTTCACCACGGCGGTGCTCGACGACGTGGAATCGCGTCTGTGCATCGACACCGCGCGCGTGTTCGCGGCGGGAATGTCCAATGGCGGAGGGTTCGTCTCGCTGCTCTCGTGCGCTCTGCCCGAGCGCATCGCCGCGTTCGCGGTGGTCTCGGGAGCCGTGTACCCCGCGACCAACCCACCGTGCCCGGATGCCCGGCCGGTCCCCGTCATCGAGTTCCACGGCACCGCGGACGACGTCATCCCCTATGACGGCGGCACCCGCCACGACGCCGGGGTCGTTCCGGTGACGCTGTGGCTGTCGCAGCTCGTGGCCCGCAACGGGTGCACCCCCGAGCCACGGTCGGAGACGGTCTCCACGGGGGTCGAGAAGCAGAGCTGGACGGGATGCCGGGACCATGGCGCCCTCGTGCACTACCGGATCGACGGGGGAGGGCACGTGTGGCCCGGCGCCCCGGGGTCGGGCGAACACGTTGACGCGACGACCCTGATCGAAACCTTCTTCACAGCTCACCCTCTGCCGTGAACGGCGGATCGGCGAGAGGATGGCTCCATGGGACTCTTCGTACAGCGACCCGAGGAACCGAGCGAGTGGGCCGGGCTCCCCGGCGAACCGGCGCGGCCGAAGACCCGGGCCGAACTCCTGCCCGACGATGAGCACCCCGCGGCCGTTCCCGGGCTGCTCGACCTCGGCGGTTCTTCGGTGACCTCGGTCGAGATCCCTCTCGGCGACTAAATCCGGCGCGCTCGGCGCGATCAAAGACTTCGCGGGTTAGCATCCGAGCGGGGACGCAGGATGTCTCCCTCCTCGCGGAAGAAGGTCCTCGTGAAGCGCTCCCTCGCTCTTCGGCTCGCCCTGGTCGTCACGGCCGGCGTCCTGCTCGCGGGCTGCGCGCCCGCGGCATCCGACACTCCCGTCGCGCCCGCGGCGGACGCTCCGAGTCCCGCCGCGTCGGTGGACGACCAGGCCTTCGCCCCCACGGTCGTCTCTCCCGAGGACCTCGACGGCAAGGACGCGACCGTGAAGATCGGCACCTCGCTCGTGCTCGCGGTCCCCGACGGCACCGAGGCCGAATGGACCGGGTCGACGGCCGACGTGGCGATCGCCGACTTCTCCCCGGGAGGGCCTTCCGAGGGTTCGGTGTTCCGCCCCGGCTTCCTGCCGCACGAGATCGGTCAGACGGCGGCCACCCTCACGGGCCCGGACGGCAAGACCCTCCGCTTCACCCTCTCCGTCATCGCCCCCTGAGAGGGTGGACGGAAGGGATCAGGATGCCAGCGGCCCGTCGAACAGGATCGTGGAGCGCCCGGTCTCGGCATCCGGGATCACTCTCGCCCTCACCTCGTACACCTCGGCGATGAGCGCCGGCGTGAGCACTTCGGCGGGGGCTCCCGCGGCGACGACGGCGCCCTCGCGCAAGACGAGCACGCTGTCGCAATAGGTCGCCGCGAGGTTGAGGTCGTGCAGGGCGATGATGCTCGTCACCGGCAGGGCAGCGACCAATGCCAGCACGTCGAGCTGGTGACGGATGTCGAGGTGGTTCGTCGGCTCGTCGAGCAGCAGCTCGCGGGGCTCCTGCGCCAGGGCGCGGGCGATCTGCGCACGCTGACGCTCTCCACCGGACAGGGTGTGCCAGAGGCGGTCGGCCTTGTCCGTCAGGGCGACCCGCTCGAGCGCCGCGGCGATCGCCTCCTCGTCGCCGCTGGTCGACCCGCCCCAGATCGGGCGGTGCGGAGTGCGACCGAGGCGCACGACATCGCGGACCATGATGTCGGCGTCGGTCTCGGCGTGCTGCGTGACCACCGCGACCGTGCGGGCGAGATCGCGGCGGCGCCACTGCGTCAGCGGCCGCTCGTCGAGCAGGACCTCGCCGGAGTCCGGCCGCGCCGCGCCCTGCAGCAGGCGCAGCAGCGAAGACTTGCCCGAGCCGTTGGGCCCGAGCAGACCCACGGTGGTCCCGGGGTCGGGATGCAGCGAGACGCCGTCGACGACGAGGGTTCCCCCGCGCGTCCAGCGCACCTCGCGGGTTTCGAGCGTCATGCGCGTCCCCTCCGTCGAACGAGCAGAGCGACGAAGACGGGGACGCCGACGATCGCCGTCCCGACCCCGACCGGCAGGGGCGTCGGAGCGAAGAGCGTGCGCGTCGCGGCATCCACCCACACCATGAACACGGCGCCGACGACCGCCGCGAGCGGGACCACGCGCATGTGACGCTGGCCGACCAGCAGGCGGACGGCGTGCGGCACGACGAGGCCGACGAAGCCGACCGCGCCGACGACGCTGACCAGGGCCGCGGTCATGAGGGCCGTCACGATGAGCAGCCCGACGCGGGTGCGGGCGACGGGAATGCCGAGCGAGGCGGCCACGTCGTCGCCGAACGTGAAGGCATCGAGGGCGCGTGCCGCGAACAGGCACACCGCACCCCCGACGACGACCACGACGGCGCACAGGACGACCTTGTCCCAGCGCATGCCCTCGAGCGAGCCGAGGAGCCAGAACATCACGCCCCGCGTCTCGTCGCTGTCGGCGACCGCGAACACGACGAGAGAGGTCAGCGCCGAGAAGAACTGCGTGCTGGCGACACCGGCCAGGATGACGCCCGAGGTACCGCCCGAGGTGAAGCGCGACAGCAGCAGCACGAGACCGAACGCGACCAGTGCGCCGACGAAGGCTCCGCCCGACAGGCCGAGGACCCCGCCGCCGATCCCGAGCACGCCGATCACGACCGCGCCGGTCGACGCCCCCGACGACACGCCCAGCACGAACGGCTCGGCGAGCGGGTTGCGCAGCAGCGACTGCATGACGACCCCGCAGAGCGCGAGACCTGCCCCGGCGCAGGCGGCGACCAGGGCGCGGGGGAGACGCTCCTCCCACACGATGGCGTTCTTCGCGGCCTTGACCGGGATGTCGGCGAGACCGAGGTGGTTCAGCAGCACGTCGCGCACGTTCACCAGCGACACGTCGGCGGGGCCGAGCGTGACCGCGACACCCACCGAGATCACCAGGACGACGAGGCCGGCGAGAGCGAGCAGGATGCCGAGTCCCGCGGAACCCCGACCGAGTCGGGCCCGCGAGACGACGGGCGCGCTCAGAGCGTGCTCCCGTTCTCGTCCCACCAGGCGCGGATCTTGTCGAGCGCGTCGACGAAGCGGATCGAGGGGTTCAGTTCCGCGCCGTGCAGCGCGATGTACCGCTTCTCCTTCACGGCGGTCATGGTGCTGGTGAGCGGGTCGCTCTCGAGGAACGCGATCTTGTCGGCGAGCCGGTCGCCCGGGAAGCGGTCCCGCTGCAGGTCGCCCAGCACCAGCACGTCAGGGTCGGCCGAGACCATGCTCTCCCACCCGACCGCGGGCCAGTCGTCGGTCTGCCCGGCGAACACGTTGGTCATCTTGGTGGTGGATGCCAGGAGTGCGGCGTTCGAGAATCCGCCCGCGACGTAGGGGGTCTTGGTGTCGGCGAACCAGAAGGCGACGCTGTGGCCCTCGAAGTCGATGCCCTCGGTCGCGGCGGCGGCCCGCTGCTGCAGCGAGGAGATCAGCGCCTCGCCGCGATCCGAGACGTCGAAGACGCGGGCGAGGTCGCGGATCTCGCCGTACAGCGCGTCGATCGTCAGCGGGGTGGTCCGCTTTCCGCCCGCGTTGAAGCTCACGTCTCCGTCGCAGTCGGTGGGGGAGAGGTAGGAGGCGATACCGGTCTCGGCGAAGCGATCCCGCGTGGCGACGCCACCCTGGGCGAAGTGGCGGCCGAACGAGGCGGTGACGAAATCGGGATCGGTTCCGAGCACGGCCTCGTACGAGGGGGCGTTGTCGGACAAACGGGGAATGGCGGCGTTCGCCTCGGCGAGCGAGTCCAGGACAGGATCGGTCCAGGATGCCGTGCCGACCATGCGGTCCTGGAGCCCCAGCGACAGCAGGATCTCGGTGGAGTCCTGGTCGAGCGAGACCACGCGGCTGGGGGCCTGATCGACCGTGATCTCGCGCCCGCAGTTCTCCAGCGTCAGGGGGTAGACCGTGGCGCCCTCTCCGGCCGAGGTGGCGGAGGCTTCGGGAACGACCTCCGACGCTCCGCAGCCGGTCAGAGCGGCTGCGGCGGTCAGCAGGACGAGGGGGAAGGCGAGGGCGCGGGCGCGTGGCATCCGGGAACTCCGTAGGGATCGTGGAACGAGCGGCCCGACGGCGGACCAAAGGTAAGGATAGCCTCACTTTCTGCGCGGCCGAGTCGCGGTTCTTCGTTCGTGTGGCAAATCGCGCTGTCGCTGGATTGCTTTCCCCGTTCGCATTTCTGTTGCCGTGTGTGGTTTCGTGTTGTATCGTGTGGGAATCTTCGAAGGGGATTCCCGTGTACGCAATGGAGCGCCAGCAGCTCATCGAGCGCGAACTGCGCGACGTCGGACGCGTCAGCGTCGTCGACCTCGCCCGCCGCTTCGACGTCACGACCGAGACCGTCCGCCGCGACCTGGACCGCCTCGAGTCGCTCGGATCCCTGCGCCGCGTCCACGGCGGGGCGGTCGACATCGGTCGCGCCAGCACTGCTGAGTCCCCCCTCACCGAGCGCCGCGAGCGCCACCGCGATGCCAAGCGCGCGATCGCCACCGAAGCCGTGTCTCTGCTCGGACCGGACTTCCGCGGCTCGATCTTCGTCGACGCCGGCACGACCCCCGCCGAGGTCGCCTCGCTCCTTCCCGCCGCTCTCGGAGCGGGCATCGGCGGTGTCGAGGTGGTCACGCACTCCCTCGAAGCCGCACACCTGCTCGCCGGAGAGGAGCGTCTCTCGCTCACCACCATCGGCGGGCGCGTGCGCGGCGTCACCGCGGCCGCGGTCGGAGCGCACACCGTCCGCGCGATCGGACAACTGCGTCCGGATATCGCGTTCGTCGGAACGAACGGTCTCAGCGCCGGTTTCGGACTCAGCACCCCCGACCCCGAAGAGGCCGCGGTCAAGGCGGCCATCATCCAGTCCGCCCGTCGCGTGGTCCTCCTCGCAGACGCGGCGAAGTTCGGTGAAGAGCTGCTCGTCCGCTTCGCCCGACTCGACGAGCTCGACGTGCTCGTGACCGACGCCGCCCCTCCGGCGGCCCTTTCCGAGGCCCTCGCGGCCGCCGACATCGAGGTGCGCGTCGCATGATCGTCACTCTGACCGCCAACCCGTCCGCCGACCGCGCCGTCGTCCTGTCCGAGGCCCTGCAGCCCGGCGAGGTGCAGCGCGCCCTGTCGTCGCGCGAAGACGCCGGAGGCAAGGGCGTGAACGTCGCCCGCGTCGTCTCGGCCGCGGGAGCCCCCGCGCGCGCCGTGGTGCCGGTCAACGCCCACGACCCCTACCGGATGCTCCTCGAAGACACCGGCATCGCCCTCGACGCGATCGAGGTGGCCGGTCGGGCCCGGGCGAACCTCACGATCACCGACCCGGCGGGCGAGACGACCAAGCTCAACCTGCCGGGTGCCGAACTCTCGGCGGCCGAAGCCGACGCCCTCGTCGCGGGCGTCGTCGCCGCGTCGCAGGGCGCGACCTGGCTCGTCCTCGCCGGCTCGCTTCCGCCCGGAGTGCCGGTGTCGTTCTACGCCGACCTCATCGCCGCGGTGCGCGAGCGCTGGGGCGCCGCCGCCCCGCTCATCGCTGTCGATGCCTCCGGGCCGGCGCTCAGCGCCGTCGTCGCCACCGCCCGCCCCGACCTCATCAAGCCCAACCACGAGGAGCTCGCCGAACTCGTCGGCGAAGACCCCGCAGCCGACGACGACGTGCACGACGCCGCCTCGCGCCGCGCACGCACGCTGGTTCCGGGCCGCGTGGCATCCGCCCTCGTGACCCTCGGCGCTGACGGCGCCCTGCTCTTCACGGCTGACGGAACCTGGCGCGGTCGCGCCCCCCGCATCCAGGTCGCCAGCACCGTCGGCGCGGGCGACAGCTCGCTCGCCGGCTACCTGCTCGCCGACCTCGAGGGCGCGACCGCGCCCGACCGTCTCGCGCGCAGCATCGCCTACGGAGCGGCCGCCGCCACTCTGCCCGGCACGCAGGCGCCGACCCCCGACGATCTGCCCGCGGGGCCGATCGCCGTCACCGAATTCCCCACCCCCATCGCAACATCCTGACCACGGAGGTCACTGACAATGTCCGACATCATCACTCCGGAGCTCGTCACTCTCGACGCGCCCCTGGGCACCGACAAGCAGTCGGTGATCCGTGCTCTCGCCGAGCGCGTCGTCGCGCAGGGCCGCGCGCGCAGTGCCCAAGAGCTGTTCGACGACGCGTGGGCGCGTGAGCAGAAGGACGAGACCGGCCTGCCCGGCGGCATCGGCATCCCGCACGCGCGCAGCGCCTCGGTCACCGAGCCCACCCTCGCCTTCGCGCGGCTCACGCCCGGCGTCGACTTCGGTGCCCCCGACGGACCCGCCGACATCGTGTTCCTCATCGCGGCGCCCGAGGGTGCCGACGAGGCTCACCTCTCGGTGCTGTCACAGCTGGCCCGCAGCCTCATGAACAACGACTTCATGTCGGGCCTGCGTTCCGCGCAGACGCCCGCCGAGGCCGTGACGCTCATCACGGCTGCCATCACCCCGGCCGCCGCACCCGCGGCAGCCCCGGCGGCGGCAGCGCCCGCGGCCACGCGCGCCGAGGCCCGCACCGCCACCAAAACCAAGAAGATCGTCGCCGTCACCGCGTGCGCCACGGGCATCGCCCACACCTTCATGGCCGCCGACGCGCTCACCGCCGCCGGCGCCGAGACCGAGGGCGTCGAGCTCATCGTCGAACCGCAGGGCTCGAGCGGCTACAAGGCCCTTCCGCAGAGCGTGATCGACGACGCCGACGCCGTGATCTTCGCGGTCGACGTCGACGTGCGCGAGCCGCAGCGCTTCGCGGGCAAGCCCGTCGTCCGCGCGGGCGTCAAGCGCGGCATCGAGCAGCCGAAGCAGCTCATCGCCGAGGCCCTCGCCGCCAGCGAGAACCCGAACGCCGCTCGCGTGCAGGGCGGTGGCGCCGCGGCATCCGCTCCGGACGCCCCCGTCGCGCAGCAGTCGGTGGGGCGCCGCATCCAGCGCTGGCTGCTGACGGGTGTCAGCTACATGATCCCGTTCGTCGCCGGTGGTGGTCTGCTCATCGCGCTCGGCTTCCTGCTCGGTGGCTACGAAGTCACCAAGAACGCCGCGAACGTCATCATCCAGAACTCGCTCTGGGACCTGCCGACCGAGAACATCACCTCGTCGTTCGGCCCGGTGGGTCAGTACCTCGGGTCGGTCGCCTTCATGATCGGCGCCACGTCGATGGGCTTCATCGTCGCCGTGCTCGCGGGCTTCATCGCCTACGCGATCGCCGACCGCCCCGGCATCGCGCCCGGCTTCGTCGCCGGTGCCGTCGCCGTGCTCATGAACGCCGGCTTCATCGGCGGCATCATCGGTGGTCTGCTCGCGGGCTTCATCGCCTGGTGGCTCGGTCGCTTCGACGCGCCCCGCTGGCTCCGCGGCCTCATGCCCGTGGTCATCGTGCCGTTCCTCGGTTCGATCTTCGCCTCGGGGCTCATGATCCTGTTCCTCGGTCGTCCGATCGCGGCCCTCATGGCGGCGCTCACCGACGGTCTGACCTCGCTCGCCGCCAGCGGTGCCGGAGCCATCGTGCTCGGCGTCATCCTCGGTCTGATGATGTGCTTCGACCTCGGTGGACCCGTCAACAAGGTGGCGTACGTCTTCGCCACCACGGGGCTCGCCGCCGCGACCCAGACGAACACCACCCCGTACCTGATCATGGCGGCCGTCATGGCCGCTGGCATGGTGCCCCCGCTCGCGATGGCCCTCGCCTCGACGCTGCTCGCCCGCAAGAAGTTCACCCCGGTCGAGCGCGAGAACGGCGCGGCCGCGTGGCTGCTCGGTGCTTCGTTCATCTCCGAGGGCGCGATCCCGTTCGCCGCGGCCGACCCGCTGCGCGTCATCCCCGCGTCGATGGTCGGTGGCGCCATCACGGGTGGTCTCAGCATGCTGCTCTCGGTGCAGTCGTTCGCACCTCACGGAGGCATCTTCGTCTTCTTCGCGATCAACCCCTTCTGGGGTTTCGCCCTCGCAATCGTGGCGGGTACCGTCGTGACTGCGCTGATCGTCGTCGCCCTCAAGGGCATCGGCCGCAGCACGCAGGACGCCGCCGTCACCGAGGCTGCTCCCGCAGCCACGGTCGCCGCGTAACACCCCGTCGAATCGGAAGGATTCACCATGGCAGAACGTCAGGCCACCATCGCGAGCGCCTCGGGCCTCCACGCCCGCCCCGCGAAGCTCTTCGTGCAGGCCGTGCAGGAGAAGAAGATCCCCGTCACGATCGCCGCCGAGGGCGGTGCCGACCTCAACGCCGGCAGCATCCTGTCGCTCATGGGCCTCGGCGCCGGTCACGGCACCGTCGTGACGCTGAAGGCCGAGGGTGAGGGTGCCGAGCAGGCGCTCGACGAGCTCGTCGCCCTTCTCGAGACCGACCTCGACGCGCAGTAAGCGACCCTTCACAGAACACCGGATGCCACGGCCCCAGGGCTCGTGGCATCCGGTGTTTTTGGCCTCAGGGGGTGCGGAACTCCTGAGAACTCGTGAACCGATGCTGATCTCTCGGGTCTCCGCTCGCACGCTCGCCGCATTCTCAGGAGATGGGGCACGCTGCGGTCGTCACACCTCGACCGAGTCGCCCGGCTTGAGATCGACGAACGAGCCGCCGTTCTGCTCGACGGCCCAGGTGAGGCGCGCGTCGCCCATCTGCTTGCCGGCGACCGACAGGGTCATGTCGTGCGTGGCGAAGACACGCTCGGGCTTGACGTCGAGGACGTAGTCGATGACCTCGCCGATCTTCAGCCAGGGGGCGCCGACCGGGGCCGCGAGCAGGGCGATCTTCTTGTGCTTGGGCACCGCGTAGGAGTCGCCCGGGTAGTACACCGCGTCGTTGACGAGGACGCCGACGTTGTCGACCACCGGAATGGAGGAGTGGATGACGGCGTGCTTGCCGCCGAAGAACTCGAGGTGGAAGGGGCCGAGGTCGAGGGTGTCGCCCGGGTGGACCACGGTGACCTCGAAGCCCGCGGCCGCCTCGCTCACGCCCTCGGGTCCGTAGATCGGCACGCCCGGGTGCGCCTTCTGCAGGCGTGTGAGGTGCTCGGGCGTCCAGTGATCCGCGTGCTCATGCGTGATCACGACCCCCGCGAGGTTCGTGAGGTTGTCCAGCGGCGAGGTGAAGCTGCCCGGATCGATCACGAGCGAGTGACCGGATTCGACGAGGACCAGGGCGGCGTGTTCGTGCTTCGTGAGGCGCATGCTCCGAGTCAACTCCCGACGGAGGGAGAGAGGCAAGCGCTGGCGCGAAGGGTGAACAGCGTCTAACGGCTCTTCCCTGTGCGCCCAACTCGCGGTACCGTGGCCGGACACGCCCGGGATTTCGACGGCTCGGCCTCGATTTTGCGTGCGCGTCAATCGTGATGCATACTTGAACGGTTGCGACGCGGCCCCATCGTATAGCGGCCTAGTACGCCGCCCTCTCACGGCGGTAACGCGGGTTCGAATCCCGCTGGGGTCACCAACACGACGAAGAGCTTCGACCGAATGGTCGGAGCTCTTCGTCGTTGTGGTGGGTGCGGCCGGGGAGAAGGAGCTCGCGGACGCTCGAGCGGACTCGGATGCCGAGACGATCCGGCATCCGATCCCCGGCTCCTTCCGTCGGTCCGCGGCTGCTGAGCGTTGCAGCTCAGCCTTCGCGCGCCTCGCGACCGCGCCGCAGCGCCCGGCGCACGCCCCACGTCACCGTGAGGACCACCGCCGCGACGGCGATCCAGGGCAGCAAGAAGCCGAGGCCGATCACGATGCCGTTGAGCGTGGCCACCAGACCGTTCCAGCCGGCGCCGAGCCCGTCGCCGAAACCGGCGGGGTCGGCGGCGACGGCGGGGGAGCGTTCGTCGAGCTGCACGCTGAGCGACGACATCGCGACCTGGGACTCGACCGACTGCAGCACCTGACGGTCGGAGTCGAGCTGCGCCTGTCGCTCGGCCAGGGCGGATTCCGCCGTGATCAGGTCGGATACCGAGCCCGCCTTCGCCATCAGCTCCGTGAGTCGCGCCACCGAAGCCTCGCCGGCCGCGACTCGCGCGCGCAGGTCGACCGTCTGCTCGGTGACGTCGGAGCGGTTGACGGTCGTGGCCGTGATCACTCCGACCTGGCGCAGTCCGTCCATCGTGCTCGTGAGGGCGGTGGCGGGGACACGCACGGTGATCCAGCCCGAGGATGCCGCGGGCCCGGTCGCCGAGCCCTCGTACGGCACCGCGCCGATCGCACCGCCCAGCTGCGACGACTCGACGTATCCGCCCGCCCCGGCCGCGGCGGAGCCGATCGCGTCGATCGCCGCGGCGATGTCGTCCACTTCGACCGTGCTGGAGCCGGTGGCGACGATGTCGCGGGTCGCCGCGTCGCGCGCCGCAGCGTCTCCCGCGGCGGCCCCGGACGACGAGGACGACCCCGCGGCCTGCTCGCCCGGGGCGATCGGCGCGACGGGTGGGTTTAGGGCGGATCCGCTCGAGTACTGGTCCGTGAGCCCCTGGCTCTCGGCCCCGACGACGGTGCTCGATCCGCTGGACCCCGAGGTGGCGGTCAGCGACGGGCCGACGAACGCGGCGACCACGACCACGGCGGCCGCGGCTCCGGCGCCCGTCCAGATCCCGCGACGACGGCGGCGCGTGCGCTCGCGCTCGTCGGCGATCCGGCCGAAGACGGCGGCTTCGATGGCATCCATCCGGTCGGCGGGGAGAGGGGGAAGAGTGGGCGTGGTCATGGGGTCTCCGTCTCCATCGCGGTGGCGCGCACCCGGGAGCGGATGCGGGAGAGGCGGTTGCGAACGGTCCCGTGCGACACGCCCAGCGAGGCGGCGGCGGCTTCGTACCCGTAGCCCTCGGCGGCGCACAGGCGGAAGATCTCGCGGTCGAGGTCGCTGAGCCGATCGACGGCGGCCAGGATCGCGGCCACGGTCTGCGCCTGCACGACCTGAGCCTCGACGTCGACGGCCGAGGGGATCTCGTCGTCGAGCGCCGCGTGCGATCCATGGCGACGACGCGCCCTCAGTCGGTTCTGCGCCTGCAACCGGCAGACGGTCGCGAGCCAGGGCAACAGGGACTCGCCCTCCAGCCGCAGCGACGGAATCTTCCGCCAAGCGACCACGAACGTCTCCTGCACCACGTCCTCGGCGTCCGCGGGCTCGCCGACCAGACCGAAAGCGATCCAGTACACGGGTCGCGCGTACGCCCGATACAGCTCGCGATACGCGACCTCCGACCCGCCGGCGGCGCGCGCCACGAGGGCCCTGTCGTCGATGACTCCGTGGGTCATGGCATCCGTTCCGCTCTCCGGGTGAGCCCCGGGAAGCACTCTCTCACTCAGAGGTGTCCGGCTCGAGCGGATCGTCTCACGGATGTACGCACGTTATGAGCACTAGGTGCACAACCCCGTGCCCGGCGGGAGCGAGCGGATAAACTCGAGCGTTTCCCCGATGAAAGGCCCCGCGATGGAGCTGCAGCTCGACCCCCTCTTCCAGACGATCACGCTCGTCGTGCTCGTGCTGATCCTGGTCGCCGACCTGCTGATCATCCTCAAACGCCCGCACATCCCGGCGGCGAAAGAGTCGACGCTCTGGGTCGTGTTCTACGTGACCCTCGCGCTCATCTTCGCCGGCGTCCTCTGGATCGTCGCCGGGGGAGAAGTCGCGGGACAGTTCGTGGCGGGCTGGCTGACCGAGTACAGCCTCTCGATCGACAACCTCTTCGTGTTCGTGCTGATCATGGGGCAGTTCGCGGTGCCGCGTCGGTACCAGCAGGAGGTGCTGATGGTGGGAATCATCATCGCGCTCATCCTGCGCGGCGCCTTCATCCTGGTCGGCGCGACGATCATCGAGAACTTCAGCCCGATCTTCTACCTGTTCGGTGCGTTCCTGGTCTACACGGCGATCCGCCAGGCGTTCCCGGGCGACGACCACGACGACGACTCGCAGAAAGAGAACCTCATCGTGCGGACGCTGCGTCGCGTGCTGCCGATGAGCGACTCGTACGACGGCAAGAAGGTCATCACACGCGTCAAGGGCAAGAAGCTCTTCACCCCGATGATCATCGTGTTCGTCGCGATCGGCGTGACCGACCTGCTGTTCGCGATCGACTCGATCCCGGCGATCTTCGGCATCACGCAGAGCCCGTTCATCGTGTTCACGGCCAACCTCTTCGCGCTGATGGGTCTGCGCCAGCTGTACTTCCTGCTCGGCGACCTGCTCGACCGCCTGAAGTTCCTGCACTACGGCATCGCGTTCATCCTCGCGTTCATCGGTGTGAAGCTGATCCTGCACGCGATGCACGTCAACGAGCTCTCGTTCATCAACGACGGTGAGCCCATCGAGTGGGCGCCCGAGATCTCGACGTGGGTCTCTCTCGCGGTGATCGTGGTGTCGATGGCGGTCGCGACGATCGCCAGCCTCATCGCCGCCCGCCGCGAGCCCGCGTCCGTCGACGGGCCTCAGGATGCCGCGGCCGACGTCGCCGACGAGAAGGGGACGCCCCGCACGGTCGAGCAGCCGAAGGGCGACTGAGCCGACGAGGACCCTGCGGGTCGACGACCCGGAGCGTGTCGAAGGGTCCGGGCCCCGCGACCCCCGGCGGGCTCAGCCACCTGAGGCCACGGCATCCGGAATCTAGAACGCGCGCAGATTCGCCTGAAGTCCGCCGTCGACGTACTCCTCGCGGAGGATGCCGCGCCGACGCAGGATCGGCACGAGGTCATCGAGTACGCGATGCACGGTGACAGGGTGCAGGTCGCCCCACAGCAGCACGCCGTCATTGCCCCACGTGCCGAGTTCTTCGATGCGGTCGGCGAACTCGTCGGCCGTCCCCACGAAGCCGGAGCCGTCGTCCAGGCGGCCCACGCGTGCGTGCGCGGCGAGGATCGTGCGCAGGGGAGCGTCGTCGTCGTGCTTTCCGACGAGCCGCTTGATGCTGCCCTCCGACACGTGCTCGCCGAAGATCGACCGGTCGAGCGGCTTGTCGAGGTCGAGACCGGTCAGATCGGTCTCGAGATCGCTCGACTGCTTGCGGGCGATGGCGACGAGCGCCTCGTCATCGGGGTGAGCGGATGCCGCGACGAGGCGGTCGGCTTCCTCCGGCGACGAGACGAGCACGGGCTGGATCGCGAAGAGGATCTTGATGTCGGCCGCCGCTCGCCCCGCGGCAACGGCTGCGTCCTGGATGCGGCCCCGATACGCCCGGATGCTCTCTTCGTCGAGAGGTGCGAGCGCGAGCTGCACGTCGGAGTTGTGCCCGGCGAACGACAGGCCGCGGCCGGATCCGCCGGGGGACACGATCGCGGGCGCGCCGTCGGTGAAGGGCACCGCGTTCAGCGGCCCGTCGAAGCCGAAGTGCTCTCCCCGGTGCCGCACCGCCTCGAGCTTCGTGCCGTCGGCATAGACACCCGTCTCTTCGTCGGCGACGAGAGCGCCCTCGCCCCAGCTGTTCCAGAGCTTCCGGATGCCGTCCAGCCACTCCTCCGCCCGGTCGTAGGCCGCATCGTGCCCGAGCTGCGGCGCGGTCGAGAAGTGGCGCGCGCTGCCGGTGTCGGTGACGACGTTCAGGCCGAGACGGTGGCCGCTCAGGTGCTGGAGCGTCGCGAACTGTCGAGCGGCGGTGTACGGCAGGTACGCGGCCGGGTTGACCGTCGGCACCACGCCCAAATGCTGCGTCGCCGCGAACAGGTACGGTGCGAGCAGCAGCGGGTCGTGCTTGGGCCCGCCGAAGGCGTGACGCACGCGCAGGTCGATCGTGTCGGCGCTGCCCAGCGAGGGCGCGTCTTCGACGATCAGCAGGTCGAAGCCGGCCTGCTCGAGCGTGCGGGCGGAGTCCTGGTAGAGGCCGGGCTCGGTCCAGCGGTGGTTCCAGCGCAGGTAGGGGTGGCCCCACCCGTGGGGGCCGAAGCCGCGCGCGAGGAACCAGCCGAAGTGCTGCAGCCGGCTCACAGCACGACCGTCTCGCGCTCGAGCACGGGGACGCGCACGAGCGCCTGTTCGAGGTCGGCGAGCAGGTCGTCGATGTCTTCGATGCCGATCGACAGGCGGATCGTGCCGGGGAAGACGCCCGCCCGCTCGCGCTCGGCGACGGTGCGGGCGGCGTGCGAGGTGCTCTGCGGGTGCAGCACGAGCGAGCGCACGTCGCCGAGGTGGGTCATGTGCGTGATGACCTCGACCGACTGCACGACGTGGCGCGCCGCCTCGAGACCGCCGCGCAGGGTGACGGTGAAGACCGACCCGAAGCCGCGCGTCAGGTAGCGCTCACCGAGACCGTGGTGGGGGTGCGAGTCGAGACCGATGTAGTCGACGCGCTCGACCTCGGGGCGCTGTTCGAGCCAGCGGGCGACGGCGAGGGCGTTCTGCGACTGCCGCTCGACGCGCAGGCTCAGGGTCTCGATGCCCTGGCCGATCAGGAAGGCGTTCAGCGGCGAGGGCGAGGGGCCGAACCGCGGCGCCACGCTCTCGCGGATGTACTGCCCGCGCGCGCGGGCGCCGTACTTCTCGGCGTAGCTCGCCCCGCCCAGACGGTCGGTCTGCACGAGGTGGGCAAAGCGGTGACCGGATGCCGCGGCGTCGAAGCGACCGTCATCGACGATGACACCGCCGAGCACGGCACCCTGACCCGCCAGGAACTTGCTCGCCGAGTGCACGACGACTGCGGCCCCGTGCTCGATCGGGCGAAGCAGGTACGGAGTGGTGAACGTGCTGTCGACGACGAGCGGGATGCCCTGCGCGGCGCCGATGGCCGCCACCGCGGCCACGTCGAGCACGTCGTTGCGGGCGTTCGAGAGCGTCTCGGCGAAGAGGGCCCGGGTCCGGGGCGTGATCGCGGCGCGCCAGGCGTCGAGGTCGTCGGTCTCGACGAAGGTCGTTTCGACGCCGAGGCGCGCGAGGTTGTCGAGCAGGAGGCCGCGTGTGCCCTCGTAGATGTGCTCCGACACGACGACGTGGTCGCCGGCTCCGGCGAGGGCGAGCAGCGCGACGGTGACCGCCGCCTGACCGCTCGAGACGAGCACGGCCTGGTCGCCGCCCTCGAGCGAGGCGAGACGCTCTTCGACCGCGTGCACGGTGGGGTTGCCGGTGCGGCTGTAGCCGAAGCCCGTGCCTTCGCCGAAGTGCGCGACCGACTCGTCGAGGTCGCTGAACGTGAAGCCCGCCGTGAGGTAGATCGGGGTCGCGCGCGGGCTCGCCTGCGCGGTCGCCGCTCCTGCGTGGACCTGGCGAGTGGAGAAACCGGTGTCGGCGCCTGCGGCCATGGCGCACTCCTTCCTTCGGGTCGGCCCAGATTCGCACGCGCGGGCTCCGGGCGGCGAAACGTGCGTCGCTCTGTGACGCCGCCGACGCGGCATCCGCCACCCGTCCCCGGCGGCGGGGGTGTCGGACGCCGGTGGTATCGTGACGACGTGCGGATCGCTCGCCTCCTCCTTAGCGGCCGCGACGAGACCTTGTTCTAGGCCTCTCTCGTCGCGGAGTTCGTCGCGGGCCTCACACCCCCTTCCGAGGAGAAACGCAAACATGAGCACGATTCCCGAGAACCCTCGCACCCTGGCCGAGAAGGTCTGGGACGACCACCTCGTGGTCAAGGGCGAGAACGGTCAGCCCGACCTCATCTACATCGACCTCCACCTCGTGCACGAGGTGACGAGCCCTCAGGCCTTCGACGGCCTGCGCGCCGAGGGTCGCCCCGTGCGCCGGCTCGACCTGACGATCGCGACCGAAGACCACAACACCCCGACCCTCGACATCGACAAGCCGATCGCCGACCTCACCAGCCGCACGCAGATCGAGACGCTGCGCCGCAACGCCGACGAGTTCGGCGTGCGCATCCACTCGCTGGGCGACAAGGAGCAGGGCATCGTCCACGTGGTCGGCCCGCAGCTCGGCCTCACCATGCCGGGCATCACCGTCGTGTGCGGCGACTCGCACACCTCGACCCACGGCGCGTTCGGCGCGATGGCGTTCGGCATCGGCACCAGCGAGGTCGAGCACGTGCTCGCCACCCAGACCCTGCCGCTCAAGCCCTTCAAGACGATGGCCATCACCGTGGAGGGCGAGCTGAAGCCCGGCGTCACCGCGAAGGACATCATCCTCGCAATCATCGCCAAGATCGGCGCCAACGGCGGCCAGGGCTACGTGCTCGAGTTCCGCGGCAGCGCGATCCGCTCCCTCTCGATGGAGGGGCGCATGACGATGTGCAACATGTCGATCGAGGCCGGCGCCCGCGCGGGCATGATCGCCCCCGACGAGACGACCTTCGCCTACGTCAAGGACAAGCCCCACGCCCCGCAGGGCCAGGACTGGGACGACGCGGTCGCCTACTGGCGCACGCTGCCGAGCGACGAGGGCGCGGTCTACGACGCCGAGGTGTTCCTCGACGCCGCCGAGCTCGAACCCTTCGTCACCTGGGGCACGAACCCGGGCCAGGGCGTCTCGCTCAGCGACGTCGTTCCGACCCCGGCCGACATCGCCGACCCCAACGAGCGCGCCGCCGCCGAACGGGCGCTCGAGTACATGGACCTGCAGGCCGGCACCCCGATGAAGGACATCCCAGTGGATGCCGTGTTCATGGGTTCCTGCACCAACAGCCGCATCGAAGACCTCCGCGCCTTCGCCTCGGTCATCGAGGGACGCACCAAGGCCGAGAACGTCCGCGTCATGGTCGTGCCGGGATCGGCGCGCGTGCGCCTCGAAGCCGAGGCCGAGGGCCTCGACAAGGTCTTCACCGACTTCGGCGCCGAATGGCGCTTCGCGGGGTGCTCGATGTGCCTGGGCATGAACCCCGACCAGCTGGCCCCGGGGGAGCGCTGCGCGTCGACCTCGAACCGTAACTTCGAAGGACGCCAGGGCAAGGGCGGGCGCACGCACCTCGTCTCGCCGCTGGTCGCCGCGGCCACGGCCGTGCGCGGAACGCTGTCGAGCCCGGCCGATCTGGACCCCGTTCCCACCGAGACCGTTTCGACCGGGGCGGAGGCCTGACATGGAGAAGTTCACCACGCACACCGGTGTCGCCGCGCCTCTGAAGCGCTCCGCCGTCGACACCGACCAGATCATCCCCGCGGTGTTCCTCAAGCGCGTCACCAAGACCGGCTTCGAAGACGCCCTGTTCTCGAACTGGCGCCAGGACCCCGGGTTCGTGCTCAACCAGGACGCCTACCGCTCGGCATCCGTCCTCGTCGCCGGCCCCGACTTCGGCACCGGATCCAGCCGCGAGCACGCCGTGTGGGCGCTGCGCGACTACGGGTTCCGCGTCGTGCTGAGCCCCAAGTTCGCCGACATCTTCCGCGGCAACTCGGGCAAGCAAGGCCTGGTCACGGGCGTGATCACCGAGGACGAGGTCGAGCAGATCTGGGCCGTCCTCGAGGCGAACCCGGGCATCGAGATGACCGTGGACCTTACCGCGAAGACCGCCACGGTCGGCGACCTCCAGGTCTCGTTCGAGATCGACGATTACACTAGGTGGCGGCTTCTCGAAGGGCTCGATGACATCGGGCTCACTCTGCGTGACGAAGACAAGATCACGCAGTTCGAGGCGCGCCGCGAGGCATGGCGGCCGCAGACCCTTCCGGTCCGCTGAGCCCGATCGACCCGATCGGGTCGATCTGCCGCCCCTCGTCCACGAAGTGAGGTCCACCCCCCATGAGCACACTCGTCACCGACTCCGGAGACCAGAACCCCGGACAGCCCGACTGGGAGGCGGCCGAAACTCTTTCGATCCGCGGCGGTCGGCCCCTGCGCGGGACCGTCGAGGTCAAGGGCGCGAAGAACCTGGTGACGAAGGCCATGGTGGCCGCGCTCCTGGGCGAGACCACGAGCACGCTCCGCGACGTGCCGATGATCAGCGACGTCAAGGTCGTCCGGTCGCTCCTCGAGGTGCACGGCGTCACCGTGACCGAGGGTGACGAGGAGGGCACGCTTCACCTCGACCCCTCGGGCGCGGTCGCCGCGCACTTCGAAGAGATCGACGCGCACGCGGGGGCCTCGCGCATCCCGATCCTGTTCTGCGGGCCGCTGCTGCACCTGCTCGGCGAGGCGCTCATCCCCGACCTCGGCGGATGCCGCATCGGCGATCGCCCGATCAACTTCCACATGGACGCCCTGCGCGCCTTCGGCGCCGTCGTCGACAAGAGCTACGAGGGCATCCGCATCACGGCCCCGAACGGCCTCCACGGCGCCAATATCACCCTGCCCTACCCGAGCGTCGGCGCGACCGAGCAGGTCCTGCTCACCGCCGTCCGCGCGAAGGGCGTCACGGAGCTGCGCAACGCCGCGATCGAGCCCGAGATCATGGATCTCATCGCCGTCCTGCAGAAGATGGGCGCGATCATCTCGTACGAGCCCAACCGCGTCATCTTCATCGAGGGCGTCGACAAGCTCGTCGGCTACGACCACCGCGCGATCTTCGACCGCAACGAAGCCGCCTCGTGGGCCTGTGCCGCGCTGGCGACCGACGGCGAGATCTTCGCCAAGGGCGCCCGCCAGCAGGACATGCTGACCTTCCTCAACGTCTTCCGCAAGGCCGGCGGCTGGTTCGACGTCCGCGAGGACGGCATCCTGTTCCGCCGCGGCGACGCCCTCAAGCCCGTCATGGTCGAGACCGACGTGCACCCCGGCTTCATGACCGACTGGCAGCAGCCGCTCATCGTCGCCCTGACGCAGGCCCCCGGCACCTCCACCGTCCACGAGACCGTGTACGAGAACCGCCTGGGCTTCACCGAGGCGCTCAACAAGATGGGCGCCGACATCGTCGTGCACCCCAAGGGCATCTCGAGCCCCGATCGTCGGGTGCCGCGTCGCGACCTCGAGCAGGCGGCCGTCATCAACGGCCCGACGCCGTTGCACGGCGCCGACGTCGAGGTCCCCGACCTGCGCGGCGGCTACAGCTACGTGATTGCGGCCCTGGCCGCCGAGGGCGAGTCGACCGTGCGCAACATCGGCATCATCCGCCGGGGCTACGAGAAGTTCCTCGAGAAGCTGACCGCTCTCGACGCCGACTTCGACGTCGTGGGCTGATCCGTGGCCGCCTCGCCCGAGAAGACGAAGCCGAGCGCCTTCTGGCCGCTCGCGGCGATCATCGTGCCGATCACGGGCCTGTTCGCCCGGATCGAGATCCGCGGGGGCGAGAACCTCCCGAGCGAGGGCGCCTACGTCATCGCTCCGAACCACAACTCGGAGTTCGACCCGGTGATCGTGGCCGTCGCCGTCTGGCGGCTCGGTCGCGCCCCGCGGTTCATGGCCAAAGAGAGTCTGTTCAAGGTGCCCGTCCTCGGTGCGGCGCTCCGTGCCACCGGCATGGTGCCGGTGCCGCGGGCCTCGACCAGCGCGAACCAGTCGATGAAAGCTGCCGAGCAGATCGCCCGCGACGGCCGCGGTGTGATCGTGTACGCCGAGGGAACCCTCACGCGCGACCCCGACCTGTGGCCGATGCGCGGCAAGACCGGGGCGGTTCGCCTGGCCCTCGCCGCCGATCTGCCGCTCATCCCCATGGCGCAGTGGGGCGTGCAGCAGATCCTCCCGCGGTACGGGAAGCTGAAGTTCCCCCGCCGCTCGCACGTCATCGTCGAGTTCGGCCCCGCCATGGACATGAGCGCCTACGCCGCCACGCGCACCCAGCCGGCCACCCTGACGAAGGCCACTGACGCGATGATGAACGAGATCACCGCGATGCTCTCCGGCATCCGGGGTCTTCCCGCTCCCGCGGAGCGCTGGAACCCGTCGCAGCACGGGCAGAACGAGACGGGTCGCCTTGAGCCGTAAGAGCCCCGTGCCGGTTGCCGGACCGAAGGTCGCCGTCGTCGGCGCGGGCAGCTGGGGCACGACGTTCGGCAAGATCCTCGCCGACGGCGGAGCCTCGGTGGTCATGTGGGCGCGCCGCCCCGAGCTGGCCGCAGAGATCACCGAGTCCAAGCGCAACAGCCGCTACCTCTCGGGCATCAACCTGCCGCGGACCATGACGGCCACCACCGACCTCGCCGAGGCGCTGAACGGCGCGGAGCAGATCTTCCTGTCGGTGCCGAGTCAGTCGCTGCGCGAGAACCTCGCGGCCATCCGACCCCTCGTCGAGCGCACGGACGTGCCGCTCGTCTCGCTCATGAAGGGCGTCGAGAAGTCGACCGGCCTGCGCATGAGCCAGGTCATCGAACAGGTGCTCCAGTGCGACCCGGCCCGCATCGCCGTGGCATCCGGTCCCAACCTCGCCCTCGAGATCGCCCGCGAGCAGCCCACCGCGGCCGTCATCAGCTCCTTGAGCCCCGAAACCGCCGAGGCCGTGGCCCGCCGCGCGCGCAACAGGTACTTCCGCTCGTTCGTGAACACCGACGTGATCGGCACCGAGTTCGGCGGCGTGCTCAAGAACCTGATCGCCGTCGCGATCGGCATCGTCGACGGCGTGGGCTACGGCGAGAACACGAAAGCCTCGATCATCACGCGCGGCCTCGTCGAGATGACCGACTTCGCCGTGGCGCAGGGCGCCCAGCCCGAGACCCTGCAGGGCCTCGCCGGCCTCGGCGACCTCATCGCGACGTGCCAGTCGCCGCTCAGCCGCAACAACACCGCCGGGCGCCTGCTCGGCCAGGGCTACGGATACAAAGAGGTCGTGACCCAGATGCAGCAGACCGCGGAGGGCTTGGCATCCGTCGCGCCCGTCCTACAACTCGCGAAGCAGGTCGGCGTCGACATGCCCATCGTGCAGCAGGTCAAGATGGTGCTGGACGGGACCATGGACCCGCGCGACATCGCACCGCACCTGACGACAGACGACGACCAGCCGCAGGGCGAGAGGACGCAGAATGACCAAACCGGTGGTGGTGGTGCTCTTCGGCGGGCGCTCCAGCGAGCATTCGATCAGTTCCGCCACGGCGGGCGGGGTGCTGCGGGCGATCGACCGTGACCGCTTCCGGGTCATCCCGGTCGGCATCACCCGCGACGGCGCCTTCGTTCTCGAAGACGACGATCCCGACAAGTTCGCGTTGATCCCCGACGCGCTACCCGAGGTGCGCGACAACGGCACGCGCGTTCGCCTGCCCGACTCGACGCTCTCGCGCGAGTGGACGGTGACGGATGCCGAGGGCACCCGCTCCCTCGGAGACGTCGACGTCGTCCTGCCGATCCTGCACGGCCGCTTCGGTGAGGACGGCACGGTGCAGGGGCTGCTCGAGCTGCTCGGCATCCCGTACGCCGGCGGCGGAGTGCTCATGTCGGCGATCGGCATGAACAAGCACGTGACCAAGCAGGTGCTGCGCGCGGCGAACGTGCCCGTGGTGCCGTGGGTCGCGGTGACCCGCGCCGATCTCGCGCGCGACCGCTCGCTGTGGGAGCGCCGCATCCACGCGCTCGACCTGCCCGTGTTCGTCAAGCCGAACGAGGCCGGTTCCAGCGTCGGCGTCACGAAGGTGTCGCAGTGGGACGACCTCGACGCCGCTCTCGACACCGCGTTCGCCGAGGACGGCCTTGTGCTGGTCGAGAAGGCGATCGTCGGTCGCGAGGTGGAGTGCGGCGTGCTCCCCGGGCGGGATGGCGGACCGGTGCGTGTCAGCGTCGCCGGCGAGATCGTCGTGACGGGACGCGAGTTCTACGACTTCGAGGCGAAGTACCTCGGGGCTGCCGGCGTCGAGCTCGTGTGCCCCGCCGACCTGCGCGACGGTGAGCTCGCCGAGATGCAGCGGATCGCCGCCCAGGCGTTCGAGGCGATCGGTGGCCAGGGCCTCGCGCGCGTCGACTTCTTCTACACCGGCACCGAGTTCTACGTGAACGAGGTCAACACCATGCCCGGGTTCACGCCGATCTCGATGTTCCCGACCTGCTGGATCGCCTCGGGCCTGTCCTACCCCGACCTCATCAGCGACCTGCTCGACGCGGCCCTCGCGAAGGCCTGAGTCGCGGCCCGGCTCGCCGTGCGCAACGGCGGGCCGGGCCGGCGGCGCGCCGTCGCCGGGGTCGGTGACGCCGGTGTGTCGGGAAGAGTCCCGCGGTTGTGCACGCGGGATCGGACGCGGCGCGCCCTACGGCGTCGGGCTCGGCGAGGGCGCGACGTCGGACGCCGAGGTGCACACGGCGCCCGTCGACGGCAGGTACTGGCTGATCAGCGGTCCGAGGGCCTGGGCCACATCGGCGCTGCTGGCCTCTTTGTAGTCCAGGTAGACCTGGACCGCGGGGCTGCGCCCGAACGTCGTCAGGGTGTACCGGTTGTCGGCCGCCTGCGACTCGTCGACCAGCCAGTCCACGCCGTTGAACGGGCGGCACGGCAGGGTGGACGGGCCGGGCGTCTCGAGCCCGCACGTCATGAGGATCGCGGCGGGATCTCCCCACGCACCGGTCGACTGCGCGTCGGTCCAGCGGCGGTTCTGCCCCGAGATCGTCTGGGGCAGTCGCGAGGTGATCTCGGCGCACGCCGGGTCGTTCGCGTCCTTGGCCGGCTGCATCGCGACCGTGGTGCTGCACGCCGCGAGCCCGGGGAGGAGGGCGGCGGCGGCGAGGAGCGCGAGGAGGCGGGAGGAGCGGGGCACCCCTCCAGGCTAATAGCGTGGGGGAGTGACCGACGCCGAGACCACCCGTGCAACCACTGTGGGCGAGCTGTCCGAGGGACAGATCCTGCGCGGCATCCTGGACCGTCTTCCGCCGTCGACCGCCCCGGTCGGGCCCGGTGACGATGCCGCTGTGCTGTCTGTTCCCGACGGGCGGGTCGTCGCGACGACCGACTCGCTCGTGCACGGGCCCGACTTCCGGCTGGCGTGGTCGTCGCCGTTCGATCTCGGCTTCAAGTCCGCGGCGGTGAACCTCGCCGATGTCGCCGCGATGGGTGCGCGCCCCATCGCTCTGCTCGTCGCGCTCGCGATGCCCGACGACACTCCTGTCTCGTTCGTCCGCGGGTTCGCCGACGGCCTCGCGGCGGCCTGCGCCGAACTGGCACCGGACTGCGCGGTCGAGGGCGGCGACCTCACGGTCTCGGACACCCTGACCATCGCCGTGACGGCCCTGGGGAGCCTCGACGGCCGCGATCCCGTGCGTCGCTCCGGTGCCCGCGTCGGAGACGGCGTCTACGTGATCGGCGAGCTCGGCGAGGCCGCGCGGGGACTCGATGTGCTCTTCGCGCGGTTCCGGGATGCCGACGGCACTCCCGTTGTGATCACGTCCGAGGCCCGGGCGGCGCTCGGTGCCGACGACGCGCGCGGACTGGCTCGCCAGCTCACGCCGCGACCGCCGATCGCGGAGGCTTTGCGGGCCGCGGATGCGGGGGCCACCGCGATGATGGACATCTCCGATGGGCTCGTCCTCGACGCCACGCGCCTGGCCGATGCCTCGGGGGTCACGATCGCGCTCGACTCCGCGACCCTCGGCGACGACCCCGACCGCGCGCTCGGCGGGGGAGAGGACCATGGGTTCCTCGTGACGTTCGCCGCCGAAGCGGACCCGCTGGGCCGTCGTGTGGGAACGGTCGTGGCGCGCGGGAGCGAAGCCGTCACCGTCGACGATCATCCCTGGTCGGGCCGGGGCGGCTGGGATCCCTACCGCGACTGGGACGCCGGTCGCGGCTGAGGGATCAGACGCTTCGCGGTCGTCCCCACCACATCGTGGTGTCGCCGTAGGCGCGGTCGCGCTCGGCCTCGAGTCCGGCGGCGGCCCACTCGGGGGCGGCGGATCGCTTCGCCCGCTCGACGATCACCGTGGCGTCGGGGTGCAGGCGCGGCGCGAGCGCGACGAGCGCTTTCGTGAGCTCGTCGTCGGCGAGGTCGTAGGGCGGATCGAGGAAGACGAGGTCCCATTCGAGGGTGGATGCCGAGAGGAACGTCGTGACGTTCGCCTTGTGCACGCGCGCGGGGGCGGTGACGCCGGCCGTCTTCACCCGTTCGGCGTTCTTGCGGATGAGGGCAGCGGCGGGTGCCGACAGCTCGACGAGGTCCGCGGAGGAGGCACCGCGGCTGAGGCTCTCGAGCCCCAGGGCGCCGGAGCCCGCGAACAGATCCGCCACGCGTGCGTCGTCGAGCAGGCCCGCGGACTCGAGCGCTCCGAAGAGCGACTCGCGGACGCGGTCGCTCGTGGGGCGGGTGCCCTTGGGGGGCACGTCGAGGACCGTGCCTCCGGCCCGGCCCGAGATGATGCGCGTCACCTCTCCAGCCTAGGGTCCTCGGTGCGGCGGTCCCGTGCGCGCGAGCGAACGGCGATGTCCGGGGGCCTGCCTAGACTCGGAGCATGCCCGGATTCTCGCTCGCGTCGCGCCTGGACGGCGCCATCGGCGGCAAGACCGCGACGGCATTCGAGAAGGCGTTCGGCGTGAAGACGGTGGGTGAGCTGCTCGAGCATTACCCCCGCCGCTACGCCCGTCGGGGTGAGCTCACGCCCATCGATTCCCTCCCGCTCGGCGAGCCGGTCACGATCGTGGCCGAGGTGGTCAGCGCGAACGAGCGTCGCATGCAGAACCGCCGCGGCTCGCTGCTCGAAGTCGTCATCAGCGACGGAGACGGGCGCATGTCGCTCACCTTCTTCAACCAGCCCTGGCGCTTGAAGGACCTGACTCCGGGGCGCCGCGGCATCTTCTCGGGCAAGGTCGGCGAGTACCGCCGCCAGACGCAGCTGACGAATCCCGACTACGAGCTGTTCGACGACATCGCCGAGGCTCGCGCCGAGGCCGAGGTGACGGCGAAGCGGCCCATCCCGATCTATCCCGCGACGAGCTCGATCCCGAGCACGCTCGTGCAGAAGACGATCTCGCTCGTGCTCGACGGACTCGGAGAGGTCGAGGACCCTCTGCCCGACGACCTGCGAGCTCGCCGCGGTCTCCTCCCGGCGCGCGCGGCGTTCGAGCAGATCCATCGCCCCGAGACCGATGACGACATCCCGCCCGCGATCGCGACCCTACGCATGCACGAGGCCTTCGTGCTGCAGACCGCCCTGCTCCAGCAGCGGCAGTTCGTGCGGGCGCTGTCGGCGACCAAGCGGCCGGCGGCGCCCGGGGGTCTGCTCGAGCGCTTCGACGCGATCCTTCCTTTCGAGCTGACCGCCGACCAGCAGAGCGTCGGCGCCCAACTCGAGGCCGACCTCGTCGCCGACTGGCCCATGAACCGTCTGGTGCAGGGCGAGGTGGGATCGGGCAAGACGCTGGTGGCGTTGCGCGCGATGCTGCAGGTCGCCGAATCCGGCGGGCAGTCCGCCCTCATCGCCCCCACCGAGGTGCTGGCCGGTCAGCACCTGCGCTCGATCGCCCGCATGCTCGGTCCCGAGCTCGCCCCCGAGGTCATGCCGACCCTGCTCACCGGGCAGATGCCGGCGGCAGAGCGTCGCCGCGCGGCCCTGCGGGTCGCCTCAGGCCAGGCGCGCATCGTCGTGGGCACTCACGCGCTCCTGAGCGCGACCACCACCTTCGCCGACCTCGGCTTCGTCGTCGTCGACGAGCAGCACCGTTTCGGCGTCGACCAGCGCGAGGCGCTGCGCGCCAAAGGCAGTTCTCCGCACACGCTTGTGCTGACGGCGACCCCCATCCCGCGCACCGTCGCCATGACCGTGTTCGGCGACCTCGACGTCTCGACCATCCGCACCATGCCGGCCGGGCGAGCCGGCATCCAGTCGTTCGTCGCTCCGCTCGCCGAGAAGCCCGCCTGGTTCGCCCGCGTGTGGGATCGCATCGCCGAAGAGGTCGCCCTCGGGCGCCAGGCGTTCGTGGTGTGCGCCGCGATCGACTCCGACCAGCTCACCGCCGACGAGAAGACCGACGAACCGGCGGACGCACCGGCCGCCGCCGCCGAGGGCGCCCGCACGCGGTGGGGTGTCGTGCAGGTCGAGGCGTTGCTGTCGCGATTGCCGACGTTCAGCGGCATCCGCGTGCAGATCCTCCACGGCAAGATGCCCTCCGACGAGAAAGACGCCGTGATGCAGGCCTTCGCGCGCGGAGACATCGACGTTCTCGTCGCCACCACCGTGATCGAGGTCGGCGTCGACGTGCCCAACGCCTCTACGATGGTCATCCTCGAAGCCGATCGCTTCGGCGTCTCGCAGCTGCATCAGCTGCGCGGACGCGTCGGGCGAGGGGGGCTCCCGGGCCTTTGCCTGCTGGTGACCGAAGCCTCGCCCGGAACCTCGGCGCGCTCACGCGTCGAGGCGGTGGCAGCGACCCTCGACGGCTTCGCCCTGGCCGAGGTCGACCTCGACCTGCGCGGCGAAGGTGACGTGCTCGGCGGCGCGCAGTCGGGAGCGCGTTCGTCGCTGCGTCTGCTGCGAGTGGTCACCGACGCCGACCTCATCACCGAGGCCCGCGCCGAGGGCGAGAGACTTCTCGCCGATGATCCGGCTCTGCGCCGGCATCCCGGGCTCGCCGCCGCCCTCGAGCGCCGTGTCGGAGTCGAGGAGCGCGCTGCCCTGGCGAAGTCCTGACCGTCGGGTCGCTGCCCCGGTCGCATCGGTAGGCTGGCGGCATGAACCCCCGGATCGCCGTCGTTCCCGGCTCGTTCGACCCTCCCACGCTCGGTCACCTCGATGTGATCCGGCGCGCGGCGGGTCTCTTCGACCAGCTGCACGTGCTCGTGGTCCACAACCCGGGCAAAGAGGCGATGCTCCCCATCGCTCAGCGGCAGAGCCTGCTCGAGCAGTCGATCGCCGAGGCGGGCGTCGAGGGCGACGTGATCGTCGCCGCGTGGAGCATGGGCCTGCTCGTGGACTACTGCACCGAGGTGGGAGCGAAGGTGCTCGTGAAGGGCATCCGGTCGCAGGTCGACGTGGCGTACGAGACGCCCATGGCGATCGTGAACCGCGACCTCGCCCACGTCGAGACGGTCTTCCTGCTCCCCGACCCCTCTCATGCGCTGGTCTCGAGCTCGCTCGTGCGTCAGGTGGCGGGTCTCGGTGGCGATGTCTCGCCGTACGTCCCGCCCGCGGTGGCGCGGTTCCTCGACACCGGCGCTCGCGGCATCTGACACCCCCTGGCCGTCGGTCAGGCGACCGTACGGCCGCGCCGACGGGCGACGCCCGGCCCCCGCCCAGGAGCGCACGGGTAGCATTGACGACCGTGAGAACTCGCCGACCCGGACCTTTCCAGCTCCCCGTACGCGACATCGAGCGCCACCCGGGCGAGATGCGCGAACACACGCTCGACCTGCCCACCCCCGAGAAGTGGGGCGAGGGACTGCTCGCGGTCCCCGAGGGCGAGATCCTCGAGCTCGACGTGCGTCTCGAGTCCGTGCACGAGGGCATTCTCGTCTCGGGCACCGTCGACACCACTGCCGTCGGAGTGTGCGGACGCTGCTTGATCGACATCGCCGAGCCTGTCGAAGTCGAGTTCCAGGAACTTTTCGCGTATCCTGGGGACGAAGCGAACGACTTCGACGTTCAAGACGACCACGTGGATCTTGAAAATCTGGTCCGGGATGCTATTGTCCTTTCGCTTCCGTTCCAGCCGGTGTGTCAGCCGGACTGCCCCGGGCTCGACCCGAACACGGGCGAGAGGCTGACGGAAAGCCCCGGCACCACGGAGCAGACGCCTGTCGATCCTCGATGGGCTGCGCTCCAGCAGTACACCCCAGACGACGGCGATGCGCCCCGCGCCGCCCCCAAGACAGAGAAGAGCTAGTCATGGCAGGTAACCCCCCGAAGCGGAAGGTCTCCCGCTCCAACACCCGCTCGCGTCGTGCGCAGTGGAAGGCTGAAGCCCCCGCGCTGGTCAAGACCATCGAGAACGGCAAGGTCGTCTACAGCCGCCCCCACCAGGCGAAGGTCGTCACCGACTCGCAGGGCACCGAGCTCTTCCTCGAGTACAAGGGCCGCAAGGTCGCCGACGTCTGATCGGCGATTCGTGACGCGTAACAACGTCGAGCGCGCAGCGCTCACCGAGAAGCTCGGGGTCGAGATCGACCCCGAGCTTCTTTCTCTTGCTCTGACCCACCGTTCATTCGCGTACGAGAACGGCGGCATTCCGCACAACGAGCGCCTCGAGTTCCTCGGCGACTCCGTGCTCGGCCAGGCCGTCACGGTCCGGCTGTTCACGCGGCATCCCGATCTCGACGAGGGAAGCCTCGCCAAGCGGCGCGCGAGCGTCGTGTCGACGGTCGCGTTGGCCGAGGTCGCCCGCACGATCGGACTCGGCGACCACGTGCGGCTGGGCCGCGGCGAGATCCTCACCGGTGGCCGCGACAAGGACTCGATCCTCGCCGACACCATGGAGGCGCTGATCGGCGCGACCTTCCTGTCGGCCGGCCCCGACGCGGCGACCGGCATGGTGCTGCGCCTGGTCGAACCGCTTCTCGCGGACCCCGAGCGGTACGGCGCGGCGATGGACCCGAAGACGAGCCTGCAAGAGATCGCGGCCCGACTCGGTCTCGCGGCTCCTGTCTACATGGTCGAGGCGACCGGGCCCGATCACGACCGCCGGTTCACCGCCACCGTCACCACGGGCGACGTCGTGACCACGGGCGTCGGCTCCAGCAAGAAGCACGCCGAGATGGCCGCGGCTCTCACCGCGTGGCGCGAGCTCGACGCGCGTGCCTGAGCTTCCCGAGGTCGAGGTCGTCCGCGCCGGTCTCGAGCCCGCCGTCACGGGCGCCCTCATCTCGTCTGTCGATGTGCGCGACGACCGCGCGCTGACCCGTCACACCGGGGGAGCCGCGCACTTCGAGGCGGAGCTGACCGGCCGACGCATCGCGTCCGCCGTGCGCAGAGGCAAGTTCTTGTGGATGCCGGTGGCCGGCGACGAGGCCATCGTCACCCATCTGGGAATGAGCGGCCAGATGCTCCTTCGTGCCCCCGGAGCGCCGGAGGAGCGACACGAGCGCATCCGCATCGAGCTGGAGCACCCGGTGCACGGGCCGCTGTCGGTCGTGTTCGCCGATCAACGCACGTTCGGTTCGCTCGCGATCGACGGCCTGGTCGACACGCCCGACGGCGCTCCCGGCGGTCGCGGCTCGGACCTCCCACGTGTACCGACGCAGGTCGCGCATATCGGCCGCGATCCCCTCGACCCCGCGTTCGACGCCGCACGATTCCGCGCGCGATTGGCCCGTACCTCCTCGGGGATCAAACGTGTGCTTCTGGATCAGACGGCGGCGAGCGGTATCGGCAACATCTACGCCGACGAATCATTGTGGGCTGCGCGCATCCACCCCGAGACCGCGGCATCCGATCTTCCGACGCGCGCGGTGAACCGCCTGCTCGCCGAAGTGCAGGCGGTGCTCGAGAAGGCCCTCGCCGAGGGCGGAACGAGCTTCGACGCCCAGTACGTCAACGTCAACGGGCAGGCCGGCTACTTTGCGCACTCGCTCAATGCGTACGGGCGCACCGGCCAGCCGTGTCCGCGGTGCGGGCGACCGATCGTGCGCGTGTCGTTCATGAACCGGTCGAGCCACTTCTGCCCGCACTGCCAGAAGCGGCGTTGAGAGAAGAGGCGTCATGTGGTTCTCGCGTGCACGTTCCGATACCTCACGGCTCGCGAGGGACATCCGCCCCGCGCAGCAGAACGCGTGACCTCCGGCACCCCACGATGAAGGGATCGCTGGGGGCGGCGAGACGGGAGACCTTTTCCGCGGCGTCCGGCACGGCAATGGTCGAGGGACGGGGTGCGAGTTGACGCGTTACCGAAGAGGGATCATCGCGGTCGTCGTCGCCGCAGGAATGGTCGGACTGACGAGCTGCGGCCCGTCTCGGGCTGACCTCATTCCGCACGACGCTCCCAGCGGTGGCCAGACGCTCAGCGAGGCGCGGTCCGCCATCGCACGGATCCCGGGTCTGACCGTCGACTTCCAGGGTGGGGAACGCCCGAACATCACGGGGAACACCGGCTACGACATCGCGGTCACGGTCGATCCCGGTTATCGGATCGTCGATGGTCCCGCGCTGGTCACCTTCCTGACCGAATCGGCGTGGTCGGTGCGAAACGGATACCTGCCCAACGCCCAGATATCTCTGACGGTGACGGACGACCCCGCGAACGGTTTCGACGTCGCGAAGGCGGCCGCTGCGGCGGAGTGGATCGAACCGAGAGACCCTGTTCCGGAATCGGAGGGCTTCACCGTGGCCAACGTCGACACTGTCGAGGGATCGCCTGCCCGCGTACGGTTGGGCGATTGGCCGGGCGAGGTGCCGGACGTCCCGACCGGGGTCACCGCCGCGCGATGACAGCGCCCCTCCACTGCGTCACAGCACCTTCTTCCACACCCCTTCGTACGAGATCGGTGCGAAGCCGATGGCCTCGTTGATCGAGAGCATGGGGCGGTTCTCCTCGGCGTTGTAGGTCAGCACGCGGGGCGACCGGGGAGCGACGTCGTTCCAGGCCAGGAGCCCGGCGCACTTCACGAGCATTCCGAGCCGGTGGCCTCGGTGCGACGCGACGACGAGGGTGTCCTCCTGGCTGGTCGCCGCGGTGCGGTCCTTGCCGATGACCAACTCGTTGAAGGCCGCGAGCTCGCCGGTGTCGACGTGCTGGGCGGCGGTGACGAGCATGTGCCGCCCCGCGTCGGTGTAACCCGCTTCGTAGCGGCGGACGCGAGCGGCATCCCAGACCTCCTCGTCGAACTCGAGGTCCGCCGAGGGGGCGTCTGTCACCATGCGGGACTTCATCCACGCGAAGGAGTCGACGAACTCGTCGGGAGTGGGGAGCGCCCACTGAACGATCCGGTACCCGACGGCCGCCTGCTCCGCCTCGGTGAGGAGTTCCTCGAGACGCGGTCGAGCCCCGGCGAGATCAAGCGCGCTCACCCGCACGATCTGCTCGAGCGAGAATCCGGATGCCAGAAGGAACCGCGCCGCTCGATCCCGGGGAATCGAGCCGAACCCCGTCGGCGCCTCGAGGCGCGGTCCCTCGGCGGCGGGGTGCTCGGCCCACGACTGCAGGACGGTACGCCCGTGCTCGCGCGCGATGTTCTCGATGAGCGCGTAGGCGGCGCGCCCGATTCCGTGCCCCCACGCGGAGCCGCGCAATTCGATGAGCCAGAACCCGGTGCGGGCGCCCTCCTCCTGCGGGAAGTCGAGACCCACGCGCCCGACGACCTCGCCGTGGTGAACGGCGATCCACGCGAATCGCTTCATCTCGGGTCGGGGTTGGTAGAGCGGGAGGAGTTCGTCGGCGGGCATCGACGAGTCGTCGTGGCCCGAGATCTCGGAGGAGATCAGGTTGCGGAGGCGGACCATCTCGCGGAAGTCCGTGGCATCCGGAGCATCGATCCGGGAGGGGATGTGAAGAGGGCGCAGCTCGAGGCCGGCGGGGAGGGAAGTCACTGGAAGGTCTTTCGTCGGATGAGAAGAGGGTGGGGGTGGGGTCGACCCGAAGGCCGACCCCACCGGGATCAGAACGGCGGGCGGCTGAACGCCGCGGCGCTCTGCCAGGCCTGCTCGCGGCGGGCGCGCTCGGCGGCCGCGTCGCGGGCTCGAAGAGCCTCGACTGCTCGGGTGTCGAGGGCGCGGGCTCTGTTGGCATGCCGGTTCAGCAGCCAGAGACCCAGACGCAGCGACAGGCGGTCGAGCAGACCCAGCGGCCGGTACGCCGTCGTGTCGAACGTGATCGTCGAGGGGGTGGGCAGGGGGGAAGGCGCGGCCGAGGAGTGCTGCGGCGCGCGCGTGAACAGGGCGTTCATGCGGAAGCTCCGTAAGAAGATCTAGCGAGGGAGAGACGCGTCGAGCAGACAGCTCACGCGGGGCGGACGCAGAGGGTCCGGGTGGCCGACGTCGAGAAGACGGGGCTCACGAGAAGCGGAGACGACGCGGCGTCTCGACGCGACGAACTAGCCCTGACGAGGGGGCATGCCGACGGCGGTGGTCACTCCCGTGGCGTATGCGGAGAGCACGGGGACGGCGGTGAAGCCTGGGGCGGTGAAGCCGGTCGTGGTGCGAATCATGGAAGTAACCTCCTTTCGACGTCGGTTGCGACCTCAGACGCTAGCGAAGGCTGTCAGCGAATGTCAAGCTCTCGCTCAGATTCGGATGGACGCCGGGCGCGTCGAACTCCGCGCACCGGCCCGCCGCCGCGGAATCCCGCGGTTTCTCGGCTACCGTGAACACGCGGGTCGATCGAGCGGAAGGCGGGTGACATGCACCTGAAGAGCGTGACGCTCAAGGGCTTCAAGTCGTTCGCCCAGTCGACCACCTTCGCGCTCGAGCCGGGGGTGACGTGCATCGTCGGCCCGAACGGCTCGGGCAAGTCCAACGTCGTCGATGCGCTCGCCTGGGTCATGGGGGAGCAGGGGGCGAAGACCCTCCGCGGCGGCAAGATGGAGGACGTCATCTTCGCCGGCACGTCGACGCGAGGCCCCCTGGGTCGCGCCGAGGTGCAGCTCACCATCGACAACGCCGACGGGGCCCTCCCGATCGACTACAGCGAGGTGACGATTAGCCGCACGCTGTTCCGCACCGGCGCGAGCGAGTACGCGATCAACGGGCAGACGTGTCGACTTCTCGACGTGCAGGAACTCCTCAGCGACTCCGGCCTCGGCCGCGAGATGCACGTCATCATCGGGCAGGGACGCCTCGACACCGTGCTCCAGGCGTCGGCGGAAGACCGGCGAGGCTTCATCGAAGAGGCCGCGGGCATCTTGAAGCACCGCCGCCGCAAAGAGAAGACCGTCCGCAAGCTCGAGGCGATGGAGACGAACCTCACGCGCTTGAGCGACCTGGCGGGCGAGCTGCGTCGGCAGCTGAAGCCACTGGGCAAGCAGGCCGAGATCGCTCGCGAAGCCGCCACGATCGCCGCCGTGGTCCGAGACGCGAAAGCGCGACTGTACGCCGACGAGCTCGTCCGTCTGCGCGCCGAACTGGCTGACGCCGCACGCGCCGAGAGCGAGCGCCACACCGAACGCCTGGGCCTGCAGGAGCAGTCCGAGGGAGTCCGCGGACGAGTGGAGCGCCTCGAACACGACCAGCGTTCGGAGGCCGTCGATCGTGCGCGCAGCGTTGCCTTCGCCCTCGAGCAGGTGCAGGAGCGACTCCGCGGGCTCTATACGCTCGCGGGCCAACGACTGACACTCCTCGGCGACGACGAGACCGACGGAGCCGGGTTCTCGCCCACCGTCACCCAGTCGATGATCGACGACGTCCGCGCCGAGATCGACGAGATCGCGGCGGGCCTCGGAGATGCGCAGGATGCCGCGGCTGAGGCGGCCCGCGCCGTGACGCGCGCCCGCAGCGACCTCGACGCGCTGGACGTCGACATCGCTGCGCAGAGCGCCCTCGTGTCGGAGCACGACATGAAGATCACGAGCCTACGGGGCGCGGCGGACGCCGCGAACTCCGCCCTCGCCGCCGTGCGCGCCGGGGTCGAACGCCAACAGCGGGCGCTCGACGCCGCTCTCGTTCGACGGGCCGAGGCCGAGCAGGCGCGAGCCGAGCTCGACCCCGACGTCGTTCCCGAAGCCTCCACCGCCGAGCACGCGGCCGCCTACGAGCGCGCGCAGCGCGACGCCAACGACGTCGAGGCGCGAGTCGCCGCACTCCGCGAACGGCTTCACGCGGCTGAGCGAGAGCGCGACGCGCTCACGGCCCAGACCACGGCGCTCGGCCGTGCTCTGGATGTCCGCAACGCGGCCGCCGAGCTGATCGCGGCCGGGGGCGCCGGCATCCGGGGTCTGGTCGGCGACGACGTAAAGGTCAGAGCGGGGTACGAGGCGGCGGTGGCCGCGGTGCTGGGCACCCTCGCCGAGGGACTGCTCGTCGACGACGCGGCGTCCGCCTTCACCGCCGCGCACACCGCGGCCGAGGCCGATCTCGGTCTGGTCGAGATCGTCTTGGCGCACGCTCCCGGGCCGGATTCGTCCGGGCCCGTGCTCGAGGGAGCGATCGCCGCGGCGGATGTCGTGACGGCGTCGGTCGGGGTGCTCGGCATCCTGTCTCGCGTTCTCATCGTCGACAATCTCGACGCCGCGCGCGCGGCGCAGTCGAACCTCGCGAACGACGTGACGGTGGTCACGCGCGCCGGCGAAGTCGTGACCGCGCGAACCGTCCGCGCCGGCTCGGGATCGGGGCGCTCACGCCTCGAACTCGCCGCCGAGAGGGATGCCGCCGCCGAGCGACTCGACGAGATCGTCGTGATCGCCGACTCGCTCCGCGAGGCGCTGGCCGACGAGCAACGCGCCCAGGTCGATGCGCGTCAGCGCACGAGAGACGCACTCTCGACGCTGCGCGCCCACGACGCGGCCCTCGCGGCCCGCGCCGAGAAGGTCAATCGGGTGACCGTACGCCACGAGGCGGTGGTCGCCGAGTGCGATCGCCTGGCCGCGGGTCTCGCGCAGACCGAGACGGCTGTCGCCGAGGCCGAGGAGGCGGCGCGCCGCGCCGACGAGACCCTCACCCGCGCGCTCGAGGCGCCGCGTCCCCTGCTCGACGCGTCGGCCCGCGAAGGTCTCGCGGCCGAGGTCGACGCCGCGCGGGAGGGCGAGATGCGCGCACGGCTCGACATTGAGACGCTGAAGGAGCGTGTCCGCGCGGGGGAGGCCCGTATCGTCCAGCTCGAACAGCAGCGCGAGCGCGAGCGCTCCGCGGCCGCGGAAGCCGCCCGGCGCGCGGTGCTGCGTCGCGCGCAGCGAGAGATCGCCGCCGAGGTCGCAGGTCACCTCCCGGCCCTGCTCGACTCGGTGGACCGCTCGGTCAGCCAGGCGCGTGTCGAGCTCGCGGCCGCGGAATCCGCCCGCACGGCGATCACCGCAGAGCTCGCGCGGGCGCGCGCCGACGAAGCCCTCGTGCGCGAGCGTCTCGCGCGGTTGACCGAGAGCGTGCACGGGCTCGAACTCCAGATGCACGAGAAGAAGCTGCACGTGACGGGGCTGCTCGAACGCGTCCAATCCGAACTCGCCCTCGACGAGAACATTCTCGTTTCGGAATACGGTCCCGACCAGCCGATCCGCGCCGAAAACACCGAGGCGGGGGTCCCGTTCGAGCGGGCCGCGCAGAAGCGCAGACTGCAGGATGCCGAACGCAAGCTCTCACAACTCGGCCGGGTGAACCCGCTGGCGCTCGAGGAGTTCGCCGCTCTCGAACAGCGGCACGCCTTCCTCACCGAGCAACTGGCGGATCTGCAGCAGACCCGCGCGGATCTGCAGACGATCATCGCCGACCTCGACGAGCGCATGCAGACGATCTTCGTCGCGGCCTTCGAGGACACGCGGGCCGCCTTCACCGAGATCTTCCCGATCCTCTTCCCCGGAGGCGCGGGGAGCATCTCGCTCACCGACCCCGACCACCCGCTGACGACCGGCATCGAGGTGGCGGTGCGTCCGGTGGGCAAGAAGATCGAGCGGCTGTCACTGCTGTCGGGCGGGGAACGCTCGCTCGCGGCGGTGGCCTTCCTCACGTCGATCTTCACGGCGCGACCGAGCCCCTTCTACATCCTCGACGAAGTGGAGGCGGCACTCGACGACGCGAACCTCGGCCGCCTGCTCGGGGTGTTCGAGAAGCTCCGCGCGAGCAGCCAGCTCATCGTCATCACGCACCAGAAGCGCACGATGGAGATCGCCGACGCGCTGTACGGGGTGTCGATGCGTCAGGACGGGGTCTCAGCCGTCGTCGGTCAGCGGGTCGGCGATCGCGCCGCCGCCGGCGCCGAGGCGACTCCCGCGGCATCCGTCGACGCCGCCCGTGACGAAGCCACCCCCGTAAGCTGAAGCAATGGCTGAGAACTCCTGGTCGCTGGGCCGCGCGCTGCGCGGACTGTTCGTCAAACCCACGATCGACGAGACCACGTGGGACGACCTCGAGACCGCTCTGCTGACGGCCGACTTCGGCCCCGACGTGACCGAGCGCCTCGTCGACGAACTCCGCGAGAAGGTCGAGCGCTTCCGCACGACCGACCCGCGCGACCTGCAGCGCATGCTCCGCGAGACGCTCGAGGAGCACTTCGCGAAGTTCGACACGACGCTGCGTCTCACCGAGCGCCCCGCGGTGGTCCTGGTCGTCGGCGTCAACGGCGTCGGCAAGACCACCACGATCGGCAAATTCGCGAAGTTCCTGCAGCGCTACGGCCGCACCGTCACGGTCGGGGCTGCCGATACGTTCCGCGCCGCCGCCGTCGATCAGCTGGCGACCTGGGCCGAGCGCGGGGGAGCGACGATCGTCCGCCCCCAGCACGAGGGTCAGGACCCGGCATCCGTCGCCTTCCAGACCGTCGCCCACGCCAAGGAGACCGGCACCGAGATCGTCCTCGTCGACACCGCCGGCCGCCTGCACACCAAGGGCGGCCTCATGGACGAGCTCGGAAAGATCAAGCGCGTCATCGAGAAGCAGGCGCCCATCAGCGAGGTGCTGCTCGTGCTCGACGCGACGACCGGTCAGAACGGCCTCATGCAGGCCCAGGCCTTCCTCGACAGTGCCGGGGTCACGGGACTGGTGCTCACCAAGCTCGACGGTTCCGCGAAGGGCGGCTTCGTCCTCGCGGTGCAGGAGCGCACCGGCATCCCGGTGAAGCTCCTCGGCCAGGGCGAGGGCATCAACGACCTCACCGGTTTCACCCCGCACGTCTTTGCGGCCTCGCTCGTCGACTGAGCCCCGCGCGCCTTTACCGCACGCACCGACCGTGGCGGGTCGTCTTCCCGAACACCGGGCGGACTGCTTACATGGAGGCATGGCGATCGAGCACGACTTCTTCGGACTCCTCGAGTCGGGCCCCGACGGGTCGATCTTCTGGAGCGAGAACGTCGAGTTCGGCGACCAGAGCGTGACCGTCGATCTGACCGCACCCGACCAGGACGACGTCTCGGTCGAGGCGCTCGATGTCGCGGCATCCATGGTCTCCTCACTCGAGTCGATCGACCTCGCCGCGCGCAACGCCATGGTGAACGAACTCGATTCGCGCACCAGCGAGGTGACCGAGTACATCCTTCAGCAGCAGGCGACCCTCGGCGAGGAGCTCGAGGACCTTCTGACGGACGTCTCGGGCGACACGCACATCGACGTCATCAAGGCGCTGCAGTTGATGAGCATGACGATCCTCGCCGACGAGCACGGGGGAGCCGACCCCTTCGCTGTCCTCGAGTACGCGCTGGACCCCGACGCGACCGACGACGTGCTCCTGGTGAACCTCGCCTCCGACGGCAGCGTCCAGTCGGTCACCAGCGCCGACTGAGCGCGTGCAGACCTTCCTGCCGTACCCCTCGTTCACGGCATCCGCCGCCGCCCTCGACCTCAAGCGCTTGGGCAAGCAGCGTGTCGAGACGATCCAGCTATTGCGCGCGTTGACCGTACCCGACCATGGCTGGCGTCATCATCCGGCGGCGAAGATGTGGGACGGACACCTGCCGGCGCTCGTGTCGTACGGCCTCGTCATGACGGACGAGTGGATCGCCCAGGGTCGAGCCGACACCGTCCGAGAGAAGATCCGCGTCTTCGCGCCCGAGGTCGACGGCCTCACGCAGAACGAGCTCGACCTCCCGCCCTGGATCGGAGACGAGGCGTTCCACCTCGCGCACCGCTCCAACCTCGTGCGCAAGGACCCCGAGTTCTACGTCCCCCGTTTCGGGGTCGTCGCCGACGACCTGCCGTACGTCTGGCCGGTCTGATTCACTTCCCGTGGAAAAGCGGGATCACCAGGTAGATCCCGTAGACCACCGCGGCGGCGACGCCGGCGAAGCAGACGAGACCGGCCATGGTGGCGGGCAGCGGTCGCGGCGTCTCGCGCGGCGCGACCACCGCGGTCGGTCCTTCGGGGTCGTCTCCATCCGGCACTCGAACGTCGGGGGCGCCGACGGCGAAGAATCGGATGCCGAGGGCGTACAACCCCACGATGATGAGGGTGGCGGCCAGCCCCACCACGAAGACGAGCAGGATCGACCCTGCTTCGGTGCCGAGCCAGCCCGAGGCGCCGGCGCGTTCAAGGGGAGTGATCACGCGCGTTCTCCTTCGGTCTGGCGCTGGCCGATGCGATCGGCATCCACCGCCTCATCGTTGACGTTCTCGGCCGACACCGGGCGTCGGCGAGCGAGCAGGAACAGGCCCACGCAGACGGCCAGGCCGCCCACCAGCACGACCACGAGGCCGGCGATGCCCGACGAGGCCGCCCATGCGGCGCCTCCGCCGACGACGGCGGCCGCGGGCAGCGTGACGACCCACGCGAAGGCGATCCGGGTGACGACGTTCCAGTGCACCGACGCGAGACGCTTGCCGAGCCCCGAGCCGATCACGGCGCCGGAGGTGACCTGCGTGGTCGAGAGCGGGAAACCGAGGGTCGACGAGATGAGGATGGTCGAGGCGGCGCTCGTCTCGGCTGCGAAGCCCTGCGGAGGTTTCACATCGGTGATGCGCTTGCCGACCGTGCGCATGATGCGCCAGCCGCCCAGGTAGGTACCGAGGGCGATCGCGAGGCCCGCCGACAGGATGACCCACAGCTGCGGACCGGTGCCCGCCTCTTGGAAGCCGGCGACGATGAGGGTCAGCGTGATGACACCCATCGTCTTCTGGGCGTCGTTGGTGCCGTGCGCGAGCGACACGAGCGAGGCCGAGACCGTCTGGCCGTGACGGAAGGCGGTGGACGATCCGGCGACGGTCGCCATCTTCGTCACGCGGTACACGAGATAGGTCGCGGCGAGGGCCACGATCCCCGCGATGAACGGCGACAGCAGCGCGGGCAGCACGATCTTCGACAGCACCCCTCCCCACTCGACGGCCTGGACGCCGACGCCGATCACCGCGGCGCCGATGAGGCCGCCGAAGAGGGCGTGGGTCGAGCTGGAGGGCAGCCCGAGCCACCAGGTCAGCAGGTTCCACACCACGGCGCCCATGAGCCCCGCGAAGATCATCGGCACGGTGATCTGCGGAAGCCCCTGGTCGTTCTGAGCGAGGATCCCCTCCGACACCGTCTTGGCCACCGCGGTCGACAGGAACGCGCCGACGAGGTTGAGGATCGCGGAGATGAGCACCGCGACTTTGGGTTTCAGCGCGCCCGTGGCCACTGACGTCGCCATGGCGTTGGCGGTGTCGTGAAAGCCGTTGGTGAAGTCGAAGAAGATCGAGAGGGCGACGACGAGAAGGACGGGGACGAGGACGGTGAGATCCACCGCGACTCCGATCGAGGGGTGATACCGGAAGCGGGTCGGTTGGCCCGGCGACACGGTAGACCTCGGCGGTGAACGAAGTGTTCCCTATCCCGTGGGAGCGGAGAGGTCTACTCTCCGGTCTGCGCGCTCACACCGCCTGCGCGAAGCCCGCGTCGACGGACGCGATGTCCTCGGCCAGGTGCGCGAGGTGCGGAGGGATCTCGCGGCCCTTGGACACCATCGACTGCGCCCACAGGCGTCCGGCGCGGTATGACGACCGCACCAGGGGCCCGGCGAGCACGCCGAGGAAGCCGATGCGCTCGGCCTCTTCCTTGAACTCCACGAACTCGGCCGGCTTCACCCAGCGCTGCACGGGGAGGTGGCGCGGGGTGGGGCGCAGGTACTGCGTGATCGTGATGATGTCGGTGCCCGCCGCGTGCAGGTCTTCGAGGGCCTGGACGACCTCTGCGGGCTCTTCGCCCATGCCGAGGATGAGGTTCGACTTGGTGATGAGTCCCGCCTCTCGCGCCGCGGTGAGCACGCCGAGGGAGCGTTCGTATCGGAACGCCGGGCGAATGCGCTTGAAGATGCGGGGCACGGTCTCGACGTTGTGCGCGAAGACCTCGGGTCGCGACGAGAAGACCTCTTCGAGGTGCGCCGTGTTGCCCGAGAAGTCGGTCGCGAGGATCTCGACCCCGGTACCCGGGTTGTCGGCGTGGATGCGGCGCACGGTCTCGGCGTGCAGCCACGCGCCCTCGTCCGGCAGGTCGTCGCGGGCGACGCCGGTAACGGTGGCATAGCGCAGCTGCATCCGGGTGACGCTCTCGGCGACGCGGCGCGGTTCGTCGCGGTCGTAGTCGGCGGGCTTACCGGTGTCGATTTGGCAGAAGTCGCAGCGGCGCGTGCACTGCGAACCGCCGATGAGGAAGGTCGCCTCGCGGTCCTCCCAGCACTCGAAGATGTTGGGGCAGCCCGCCTCCTGGCAGACCGTGTGGAGTTCCTCGGTCTTCACGAGGTTCTGCAGGGCGGTGTACTCGGGGCCCATCTTGGCCTTGGTCTTGATCCACTCGGGCTTGCGCTCGATCGGCGTCTCGGCGTTGCGCACTTCGAGGCGCAGGAGCTTGCGGCCGTTCGGAGCGGTGGATGCCGGCACCCCGGCGTTCCCGGGTCCGCAGGCGCTCACGCGGCCACCACCGCGTCCTCGGCGCGGAAGACGCGCTCGATAGCGGGGACGAGGTCGGCGGGGGAGACGTCGGCGCCGAGCACCTCGCTGACGGTGGTCACTCCGGCATCCGTGATCCCGCAGGGGACGATGTGGCGGAAGCCCGCGAGGGTGTTGTCGCAGTTGACGGCGAAGCCGTGCATGGTCACTCCTTTTTCGACGCGGACTCCGATCGCCGCGACCTTGTCCACACCGAGGGGGCGCCGTACCCAGACGCCGCTTCGTCCCTCGACGCGGAAGCCGTCGACGCCGAGGGCGCCGAGAGCGTCGATGAGCAGGGCTTCGAGGCGCCGGACGTGCGCGACGACGTCGATGGGTTCGGGGAGTCGCACGATCGGATACCCGACGAGCTGGCCCGGGCCGTGCCACGTGATCTTCCCGCCGCGGTCGACGTCGATCACGGGGGTGCCGTCGTCGGGGCGTTCGTGCGCCTCCGTGCGCTTTCCCGCGGTGTACACCGCCTCGTGTTCGAGAAGGAGCAGGGTGTCGACGCGGGCTCCCGCGACGACGTCGGCGTGGATGCGACGCTGACGCGCCCAGCCGTCGAGGTAGGGAACGTAGTGCGGGGACAGGCCCACCTGCTGGATGTCGATCATCGACCGCCTCCGATGTTGGATCGCGTCCAACAATACACGCGAGGCGCGCCCGTAGGCTGGGGCCGTGACCCCTGAACCTCGAAGCGGACGACCGCGCGCCTCCTCGCGCGAAGTGCTCTCCGAGGCGGCCTGCGAACTGTTCCTGGAGCAGGGCTACGACGCGACCAGCGTGTCCGACATCACCCGCCGCGCGGGAGTGAGCCGGTCGAGCTTCTTCAACTACTTCTCCGCCAAGAGCGACGTGCTCTGGTCGGGATACGACGAGCAGGCGGATACCGCGATCGAGCGCCTCCGCGAAGGCCAGCCGGTCGCCGAGTGCCTGCTGGCGATCGGCGCGGGTCTCGCACCCGACGCGCTCGCCCTCGCGATCACCAACGCCGACGCCATGGGCATCTCCGTCGAGCTCGACCGCGACCGGGCCGTCCGTCAATTCCGGCTGCAGCGGGAGCTCGCGGCGCGGTTCGTGCGGGATGGCACGCCGGAGCTGGCCGCCCAGGTCCGCGCGGGCGCGCTCTCGGCCGCCGTCCTGGCCGCCGTGTGGGCGTGGGCGGACCGCACCGCCGCCGGGCGGCCCCTCGCCGAAATGCTGGACGCCGCGCTCGCTCTCGCGTGACGCGACAGGGCCGTCCGCCCCACCCCCGAGAGATGGCCGGGGTCAGCGGCATCCCTCCGAGGAGGGTCCGGGTTCGGCGGATTGCCCGCGTCGAGCCCCCGGCGGGTGAGTGTGCGGCGGCGAACGCGGCGCGCCCCGCGTAAACTCGTCACATCATGGCGACTTTCGGCACCCTCTCCGACCGGCTCACAGAGACCTTCCGCAATCTCCGGAAGAAGGGCCAGCTCACGCCCGCCGACGTCGACGGGACGGTGCGCGAGATCCGCCGGGCCCTCCTCGACGCGGACGTCGCGCTGCCCGTTGTCAAGGAGTTCACCGCCGCGGTGCGCGAGCGCGCCCTGGGCGACGAGGTCAACCGGGCGCTGAACCCCGCGCAGCAGGTCGTGCAGATCGTCAACGACGAGCTCATCGGCATCCTGGGCGGCCAGCAGCGTCGCCTGCAGTTCGCCAAGAACCCGCCGACGGTCATCATGCTCGCCGGCCTCCAGGGATCCGGTAAGACGACCTTCGCCGGCAAGCTCGCCAAGATGCTCGAGAAGGACGGCCACACCCCGCTCCTCGTCGCGTGCGACCTCCAGCGTCCGAACGCCGTCAACCAGCTGCAGGTCGTCGCCGAGCGCGCCGGAGCCGCGATCTACGCTCCCGAGCCCGGCAACGGCGTCGGCGACCCGGTCAAGGTCGCCCGCGACGGCGTCGCGTACGCCACGCGTCAGCAGCACGACATCGTCATCATCGACACCGCCGGTCGCCTGGGAGTCGACGCCGAGCTGATGAAGCAGGCGTCCGACATCCGAAAGGCCACCGAGCCCGACGAGGTGCTCTTCGTCATCGACGCGATGATCGGTCAGGACGCGGTGAACACCGCGAAGGCGTTCCAGGACGGCGTCGACTTCACCGGCGTCGTGCTGTCGAAGCTCGACGGCGACGCCCGCGGTGGCGCCGCGCTGTCGGTCGCCTCGGTCACGGGTCGCCCCATCATCTTCGCCTCGACCGGTGAGGGTCTCGACGACGTCGAGCCCTTCTACCCCGACCGCATGGCATCCCGCATCCTCGACCTCGGTGACATCCTCACCCTGATCGAGCAGGCGCAGTCGGCCTTCGACGAGGCCGAGGCGATGAAGGTCGCCGAGAAGCTCGCGACCGAGACCTTCACGCTCGAGGACTTCCTCGAGCAGATGCAGCAGATGAAGAAGATGGGCTCCATGAAGAAGATGCTCGGGATGCTCCCGGGCATGGGAAACATGAAGCAACAGCTCGAGAACTTCGACGAGCGCGAGATCGACCGCACCGAGGCGATCATCCGCTCGATGACTGTCGCCGAACGACGCAACCCCAAGATGCTCAACGGCTCGCGCCGCTTGCGCATCGCCCGCGGTTCGGGCATGACGGTCACCGACGTCAATCAGCTCGTCCAGCGATTCGACCAGGCCGCCAAGATGATGAAGACCGTCGCGCGCGGCGGGGTGCCCAACATCCCCGGCATGGGACCTGTCGGCGGCAAGCCCGGCGCGTCGTCCAAGCGCGGCAAGCAGCAGAAGGCGAAGGGTTCGCGTTCGGGCAACCCCGCCAAGCGCGCGGCCGAGAACGCCGGTATCACGGCATCCGCACCGGCTACCGGCTCGGGCTTCGGCCTGAGCGGGCAGGCGGCGCCGAGCGAGGCCGATCTCGCCGAGCTGCAGAAGATGCTCGGACGCGGCTGACGCCATCGCCCGGGGGAGACCCCGGCGTCCGCCTCAGGGCAGGACGTCGGCGTCCTGCAGGGCGGACATGACCGTTTGCTCGATCGCGCGCTGACCGCGCGGGGTGGGGTGGACGTCGTCCTCCTGCATCCACTCCGGGTGGCCCGCGAGGGGCTGCCCGACGTCGATGAAGGTTCCCCCGACCTTCTCGACGGCGTCCTTGAGCGCGTCGGAGGTCACCTTCGTGTCGGTGGGGACGTCGGCGTCGTCGTTCCAGATCGTGCTCAGGCCAATGATGCGGGCATCGGGAGCGGCCCCGTGCAGCTGGTCGACCGTGTCGGCGGTGTCGGTGCGGATCTCGTCCTCGTCCTCCCAGAAGTCGTTGCTGGAGGACTCGACGACGAGCAGCTGCGGCTGCAGAGCGGCGACAGCGGGAACCAGGCCGGCGTAGGCGGTTCCGCAGTCGCCCTGCGCCACGAAGCCCATGCCCGGGCAGGCGAGGTTCGTCAGCGACACGTGGGCGCGTGCGGAGAGGAGTGTCGGCCACGCCTGCTGCGGTTCCAGGCCGAAGCCCGACATGAGGGAGTCTCCCAGGGTGACCACCCGCAGGGGCCCCGTCGGCGTCGACGACGGCGACGGGCTCGCCTCGAGCGCGGGGGCGGCGAAGGTGGGCAGGGCAGCGGGGTCGGCGGAGTCGGCGGCGCAGCCGGCGAGCATCGCGACCACGCCTGCGGAGAGGGCGGTCAGCGAAGCCACGGTGGCGCGGCGTCCGAAGGTCATGACGCGATCCTAGGTTCGCGCACCTATGAACGAGCGCGGAGGTTCACCTCTAGACGCGCAGGGCCGCGAGGTGCTCGCGCAGGGTCGGGCCCCCGCGGAACTCGCGGATGAGGTGCTGCACCACCTCGCGCAGATCGCCGTCGGCCGCGTCGGCGACCGCGATCTGCCGCGCCGAGCTGCCGCCCGTGGCGAGGATCGTCTCGAGGCTCGCGAACTCCTTCGCGCACTTCAGCTCGAGGGCGATGTCGGCGAGCTCCTCCATCGTCTCGCGCAGGTGCTCGACCACGGGGCGCTGCGTCCCCTCGCGGTCGACGATCACGCGCGCGTCGAGACCGTAGCGGGCCGCGCGCCACTTGTTCTCGCGGGCGTACCAGGGCGGGATGCCGGGAAGTTCACCCCCCTCGTCGAGCAGCCGCGAGAAGTGCTCGACGAGCGTCTGCGCGAGCGAGGCGACCGCGACCAGCTCGGGCAGGGTCGACATGCCGTCGCAGGCGCGGATCTCGATCGTGCCCCACTTGGGCGCCGGACGGATGTCCCAGCGCACCTCGCTGGCATCCGCCATCACTCCGGTACGGACCATGTCGTCGAGGTAGCTCTCGAAATTGCCCCACGAGTCGAGCTGCCAGGGCAGGCCCGCCGTGGGGAGCTGCTGGAAGACGAGAGCGCGATTCGATGCGTATCCAGTGCGCTCGCCCGCCCAGAAGGGGCTGGATGCCGACAGCGCCTGCAGATGGGGGAGGTAGACGTTCAGTGCGTTGACGATCGGAATGACCTTCTCGACGTCGTCCACGCCGACGTGCACGTGGATGCCCCAGATCATCATGTTGCGCCCCCACCACTGGGTGCGCTCGATGAGCGAGTGGTAGCGCGTCTTGTCGGTGACCTCCTGGTCGAACCACTGCGCGAAGGGGTGACTGCCGGCGCACAGGATCTCGACCCCGCGCGGCTCGGTCTCGTCGCGCAGGGCGCAGATGGCGTCGGCGATGTCGTCCACGGCCTCGGCGACGGTGTGCCCGACGCCGCTGGTCACCTCGACGGTGTTCGTGAGCAGCTCACCGGTGACCGTGAACCGCTCGAGCGCGGTCTTGTCTTCGAGCTGGTCGAGGATCTCGGGCGCGCGGGGGACCAGATCGCCCGTCTCGCGGTCCGCGAGCATGAGCTCCCATTCCAGACCCACGGACGAACGCGTCGATGCAGCGAACGGCAGCCTCATGCGGCTCAGTCTGACACGGGGGTCGGATGCGGGGATCCTCCGCTACCCTTCGAGACGCCGTGTGTCGCGGCGCGTCGCGTGTCACCGCGAGGCCCGGGGATCTGGCAGAATAGAGGGCTGGACCCGCTACTCGACCCTCTATCCAGTATCGGTCCACCCTTTTGAGCTTCCGCCGGGTGTGCACCCCACTCTCCAGGCGTTCGGTTCGTTCGTTTTCATCATTTGGAGTCATCGTGGCTGTCAAGATCCGTCTCAAGCGCCTCGGAAAGATCCGCGCGCCCTACTACCGCATCGTCGTCGCCGACTCGCGCACCAAGCGCGATGGTCGTGTCATCGAGGAGATCGGCAAGTACCACCCGACCGAGGAGCCCTCGTTCATCGAGGTCGACTCCGAGCGCGCGCAGTACTGGCTCTCCGTGGGCGCGCAGCCCACCGAGCAGGTCGCCGCCATCCTCAAGCTCACGGGCGACTGGGGCAAGTTCAAGGGCGACAAGAACGCCGTCTCGACCGTCAAGGTCCGCGAGCCCAAGGCCGCGTTCGAGGCCGACGCCTCGAAGAAGTCGGTCGTCAAGCCCAAGGCCGAGAAGAAGGCCGAAGCTCCCGCCGAGGCGCCCGCTGAGGACGCCGCCGAGACCTCGGCCGAGTAATTCCCGTGCTGTCTGCCGCGCTCGAACACGTCGTCAAGGGGATCGTCGATCACCCCGATGCCGTGACCATCCGTTCCAGCTCTTCGCCTCGCGGCGACGTGCTGGAGGTTCGCGTGCACCCCGATGACCGGGGTCGCGTGATCGGGCGCGGCGGACGCACCGCCAAGGCACTGCGCACGGTCGTGTCGGCTCTCGCCGACGGACGTCGCGTGCGCGTCGACGTCGCCGACGACTGATGGCGAACGGCGACACCGCGGGCGCGCAGCCCGCCAAGACCCAGCTCCGCGTCGGACGACTCGTCAAGGCCCACGGCCTGAAGGGTGCGTTCAAGCTCGAGCTGTACACCGACGATCCCGACGGGCGCTTCACACCGGGGAGCACCTTCACCCTGCAGGTTCCGGAGTCCTCGCCGTGGCACGGACGCGAGCTGACGGTCCGTGAATTCCGGTGGATGAACTCGCACCCGGTCGCCTTCTTCGAGGGCGTCGACGACCGCAACGCGGCCGAAGAGCTCGTCAAGGCCATTCTGTGGATCGACCAGGATGCCGAAGCCGCTCCCGCCGAAGACGACGCCTGGTACGACCACCAGCTCGTCGGTCTCGACGTCGTGCGCGACGGCGCCGTCATCGGCCGCGTCGCCCGCGTCGACCACTTCCCGGCGCAGGACCTCTTGATCGTCCGCATGGCCGGCGAAGACCGCGAGGTCCTCGTTCCTTTCGTGGGCGCCATCGTCCCCGAGGTCGACATCGCGGGTGGCCGCGTCGTCGTCACTCCGCCCGCGGGGCTCTTCGAAGAGCTCCCGGCCGACGCCGACGACGAGCCCGAACCCGTCTCGGCGTCCGACAAATTCGACGGCGAGACGCCCGACACCTCCGAGGACTGACGTGCGCATCGACATCGTCTCGATCTTCCCGACGATCTTCGATGCTCTCGAGGTGTCGCTGCTCGGCAAAGCCCGGCAGAGCGGTCTGCTCGACGTCCGCATCCGCGATCTGCGGGACTACACGCACGACCGTCACCGCACCGTCGACGACACCCCGTACGGCGGCGGCGCCGGCATGGTCATGAAGCCTGAGCCCTGGGGTGAAGCGCTCGACGACGTGACGAGCGACGCCGAAGCGCGCCCGGTCATCATCTTCCCCTCGCCCGCGGGCGAGCGGTTCACGCAGGCGACGGCGCGAGAGCTCTCCACCGCCCCGCACCTCGTCTTCGGCTGCGGCCGGTACGAGGGCATCGACGAGCGCGTCTTCGACTACGCCGCCGAGCGGGGCGACGTGCGCCTGATCTCTTTGGGCGACTACGTGCTCAACGGGGGAGAGGTCGCCGTCATGGCGATGGTCGAGGCGATCGGACGACTGATCCCCGGCGTCGTCGGCAACCCCGAGAGCCTTGTCGAGGAGTCGCACGAGGACGGCCTGCTCGAATACCCCTCGTTCACCAAGCCGGCCGTGTGGCGCGAGCGAGAGGTGCCGCCCGTGCTCCTGAGCGGCAACCACGGCGCCGTGGCGACCTGGCGTCGCGCGCAGCAGATCGAGCGCACGCGCGAGCGGCGGCCCGACCTGCTCGCTGACTGACGCGGCAGAGCTCTTCCGTCGCTGCCGGGAGGATGCCGCGACCTCGGGCCGCGGCATCCGGGATCATCCGTCAGTCGACGCCCAGGAACGAGCGATCGGTCAGGACGATGGGACCGTCGGCGGTGATCGCCACGGTGTGCTCGGAGTGCGCTCCGCGCGATCCATCGGCGCTGCGCAGGGTCCATCCGTCGGGGTCGGTGATCAGCTCGTCGGTGGTCTGCAGGAACCACGGCTCGAGCGCGAGCACGAGGCCGTCGCGGAGCGGGTAGCCGCGGCCGGCCTTGCCGTCGTTGGCGACGTGCGGGTCGCCGTGCATGGTGCGGCCGACGCCGTGGCCGCCGAAGTCGGTGTTGATGCTCAGGCCCTCGGCGTGGGCGACGGCGGCGATCGCGGCGGAGATGTCGCCGATCTTGCGGCCCACGCTCGCGGCCTCGATCGCGGCGGCCAGCGCGCGCTGCGAGGTGTCGATGAGGGCGAGGTCCTCGTCGCGAGCGGTGCCCACGACGAAGGAGACGGCGGAGTCGGCGACCCAGCCGTCCACGGACGCGGCGAAGTCGAGCGAGACGAGGTCGCCGTCACGCAGCACGTAGTCGTGGGGGAGTCCGTGCAGCACGGCGTCGTTGATCGACGTGCAGAGGACCTTGCCGAAGGGGCTCGCGCCGAAGGACGGGTGGTAATCGATGTAGCACGACTCCGCGCCGGCCGAGCGGATCATGTCGTGCGCGCGACGGTCCAACTGCAGCAGGTTGGTCCCCACCTTGGTCTCGGCGCGCAGCGTGGCCAGCACCTCCGCGACGAAGCGTCCGGCGGGGCGCATCGCGTCGATCTCGGCCGGGGTGCGCAGTTCGATCATGGGTGGTTCCTCTCGCGTCGAACCTCCATTGTCTCCGATCCGCGGCGCCGCCGCCCGATGCGCGTGCGCCATAGCCTTCTCAGAGGCGAAGCACATGCGCGAGCCCTAGTCTCTGGTCATGGCGTTGCGACGGATGTTCCTCCACTGGCTGTTCCCGGCCGCGTTCGTTCTGCCGCTGTGGCTGTTCGTCGGGTGGATCGTCTTCTCGGGAGGCAGCGCGTGGGGCCTGCTCTGGCTCTTCGTCGCGGTTCCGGCCGTCTTCATCTCGCAGCTCGTCCTGACCCTCATGGTGCGAGCGCGGGGGAGTGTGCGCGAGAACCGCGCGGTGTCGTGGCGGGATCTGGCGGGCCTGGGCATCTGGCAGGTCGTGATCGTCGCCCTCGGATTCTTCGACTCCCGGGTCTTCTTCCCGCTGCTCGTGCTGTCGATCGCGGGAGCGCTGGTGTTGTTCTGGTCGTCTCTCGCGCAGCTCTGGAACGAGGCGCGCGGCGCGGTGGCGGTGCTGCACACGACCGACGGGACCGCGTACATCCCGCCGCCGCGCGAGAGTCGCGAACAGACACGGGATGCCGAGGTCATCGTCGTTCCGGAGACGCGGCGCCCCGACTGACGTCGTCGCGTGCCCGCGGCGGAGCGCACCGTTTTGGCGGGTCGGCCTGCGCGTGGCAGAATGAAGGCTTGTGCCCTGACCGGCTCTGCCTCAGGGGAGTCAGCTGCTTCGGCGGCTTCGGGCACGCCTCACCTTTTTCCCTCTTATCGTGCGATCGACCTGTGGCGGTCGCAGGAAGTGATGATCATGCAGATCCTCGACTCCGTCGACGCGGCTTCGCTCCGCTCCGACATCCCCGTCTTCGGCCCCGGCGACACCGTCAAGGTGCACGTCAACATCACCGAAGGCAACCGCTCGCGCATCCAGGTGTTCCAGGGCGTCGTCATTGGCCGCTCGGGCGACGGCGTGCGCGAGACCTTCTGCGTCCGCAAGGTCAGCTTCCAGGTCGGCGTGGAGCGCACGTTCCCCGTCCACAGCCCCGTGATCGACCACATCGAGGTCGTCACCCGCGGTGACGTGCGTCGCGCCAAGCTGTACTACCTGCGCAGCCTGCGTGGCAAGAAGGCCAAGATCAAGGAGAAGCGCGACCGCTGAGTCCGCTCTCTCGAACGCCCCGTGGGTTTCACCCGCGGGGCGTTCGGCGTTCTCACGGCGTCGTCGGTCACGGGGCGGCTCCTCGATGTGCGACCCTGGTTCCTGCGGTTCGCTCGGTGTGCGTCGAACCCGGTGAAGGAACACATGAGCGACCAGACCGCCTCGACCCCGGATGCCGTGGCATCCCGCTCCGCCGGACGGCGTCGACGCGGATGGGGGGCGTTCTTCCGCGACCTGCTCGTGATCGTGCTGATCGCGCTCGTGGTGTCGTTCCTCGTCAAGACCTTCGTCGTCCGCTCGTTCTACATCCCGTCGGCGTCGATGGAGAACACGCTGCTGATCAAGGACCGCATCCTCGTGGACGAGCTGACCCCGAAGTTCGGTCAGTACTCGCGGGGTGACGTGGTCGTGTTCCGCGACCCCGGTGGATGGCTGCCGCCGAGCCCCACCGAGCAGCGGTCCCCGGTGGTCGAGGCCGCCGACTGGGTGCTGTCGCTCTTCGGGCTGTCGGCTCCCGACAGCGACGATCACCTCATCAAGCGCGTGATCGGCACGGCGGGCGACCACGTCGTCTGCTGCAACGCCCTGGGGCAGACGACGGTCAACGGCGTCCCGCTCGATGAATCGTACGTGCGGCTCGCTCCGGGGGCGACTGCGCCCGAGCCCGTTCCCTACGACATCACGGTTCCCGACGGCTCGCTCTGGGTCCTCGGCGACAACCGCAACAGCTCGCGCGACTCGCGTTTCAACCAGGACCAGCCCGGGCAGGGCTTCGTCCCCGTCGACAACGTCGTGGGACGCGCGTTCCTCATCACGTGGCCGTTCACGCGCTTCGGTCTGATCGACTTCCACCACGAGGTGTTCGCGGGGGTCCCCGCGCCGGGAGCGCAGTGATCGAACCCACCCTCACCCTCGAGCGCCGTCTGCTGAAGGATCATGCGATCGTCATCGCGTGCGACGAGGTCGGGCGCGGGGCCCTCGCGGGGCCGGTGGCGGTCGGCGCCGCGGTCATCGACCCGGCGCGTTCGCGCAAGCGGGTTCCCGCCGGCCTGCGCGACTCCAAGCTCGTTCCCGAGGCGCGACGGCCCGAGGTGGCCGCCCGGGCGGCCGCGTTCGTCCAGCACAGCGCCGTCGGGTGGGCGAGCTCGGTCGAGGTCGATGAGATCGGCATCATCCGGGCTCTGGGTCTCGCGGCCGTCCGCGCGATCGCGGATCTGCGCGCGCACGGCGTCGTGCCCGAAGAGGCCCTCGTCATCCTCGACGGCAACCACGACTACATCACGCCGGCGGGGGAGACGGGGCTGGCGGTGCGTCCCATCATCAAGGCCGACCGTGACTGCGCGAGTGCGGCCGCGGCATCCGTCATCGCCAAGGTCGCCCGCGACACCCTCATGACGGGACTGCACGACGATCACCCCGCCTACGGGTGGGCGCGCAACAAGGGCTACGCGAGCCTCGATCACCGCGAGGCGATCACCGCGCACGGAATGAGCGTGCACCACCGGCACTCGTGGGCCATCGCCGCGGCCCCGACGCTCTTCTGACCCCGCTGCGGACACGGCGCCCGAACGCGCCCGGGCGGCTGCACCGTGCGGCCGGGGCGACGGCGCGCGCCTAGGATGGAGAAACCATGGATGACGACGTCTTCGAGGACTACGACCGCGAGCTCGAGCTGGCCCTGTACCGCGAGTACCGCGATGTCGTGCGCCAGTTCACCTACGTGATCGAGACCGAGCGCCGGTTCTATCTCGCGAACGACGTGAACGTCGTGCGGCGCGACACCGAGCACGACTTCTACTTCGAGATCTCGATGACCGACGTGTGGGTGTGGGACATCTACCGCGCCGACCGCTTCGTGAAATCCGTGCGCGTGCTCACCTTCAAGGACGTCAACGTCGAGGAGCTCTCGCGCCACGACTTCCAGTTGCCCGACGAGCTCTCGCTCGACAACTGAGGTCCCTCCCCAGTCGGATCTTCCCGCGGGTTGTCCACCGATAGGTCCCTCCGCTCCGCGCGAGGGGGAGGGTGGATGCCACGCTCTCGGGCATGGCAGCGAAAGACGAGCTCGGCAGAGCAGGCGAAGATCGCGCCGTCGCGTACCTGAGGGACGACGGCTACCGCATTCTCACGCGCAACTGGCGGTGCGATCAGGGCGAGATCGACATCGTCGCCGCGCGCGACGACACTCTCGTCGTGGTCGAGGTGAAGACCCGACGCACCGAGGACTACGGCCACCCCTTCGAGGCCATCGACGCCCGGAAGGCGCAGCGGCTCTGGCGCCTCGCCATGGCGTGGTTGGCGGCCCATCCCGAAGAGGCGAGGGGGCGACGCCTCCGGGTCGACGCGATCGGCCTCGTCGGTCCCGATCCCGCGCGGGCGCGCCTCGAGCACCTCGAGGACGCCTTGTGACCCTCGCGCGGACCTGGGCCGTGGCGTTGTCGGGGCTGCACGGCGATCTCGTCGAGGTTGAGGCCGACGTGTCGTCTCAGACCCCGGAGTTCTCGATCATCGGTCTCGCCGACAAGGCCCTGGGCGAAGCCGGTCGGCGCGTGCGGGGCGCATGCACCAACCGCGGCCTCGACCTGCCCAAGCGTCGGATCACCGTCAACCTGTCGCCCGCGAGCCTGCCGAAGCGCGGATCGGGGTTCGACGTGGCGATCGCCGTGGCCGCCCTCGCGACGTCGGTGCGGATGGATGCCGCCCGCGTCGCGCGGACCGTGCACATCGGCGAACTGGGACTCGACGGACGACTCCGACCCGTTCCCGGGGTCCTGCCGGCGGTCGTGGCAGCGCAGCGCGCCGGTCATCGGCGCGTGGTGGTCCCGGCGGCCAATGCCGCGGAGGCGGGACTCATCGAGGGGATCGAGGTATTCGCCGCCACGTGCCTCGCCGACGTGGTGAGGTGGCACGGCGGTACGAGCGACGCGCCCGACCTCGAGCCGGTCGAGGCGCCCGCCACCCGTGCAGACGACGAGGAGCAGCTCGACCTCGCCGATGTCGTGGGGCAGGGGGACGCCGTGGACGCCCTCGTCGTCGCCGCGGCGGGCGGGCACCACCTGCTCATGAGCGGCCCGCCGGGCGCGGGCAAGACGATGCTGGCGCGCCGGCTCCCCGGCATCCTGCCGCCCCTCGATGACGAGGCGGCCCTCTCGGTCGCGTCGGTGCGCTCCCTGTCCGGCGAGGCGGTGACTCGGTTGTCGCGCACGCCCCCGTTCGAGAGCCCCCACCACGGGGCGACCGCCGCGGCGCTGATCGGGGGAGGCTCCGGCGTGGTGCGTCCGGGTGCCATCGCCCGCGCGAGCGAGGGAGTGCTGTTCCTCGACGAGGGCGGCGAGTTCCCGGCATCCGTTCTCGACGCCCTTCGTCAGCCCCTCGAGAACGGCGTGATCCAGGTGCACCGCTCCGGGGTCTCGGCGACGTACCCCGCGCGATTCCAGCTCGTGGTGGCCACGAACCCCTGCCCGTGCGGCCAATACGGCGTCCCGGGTGGATCGTGCGAGTGCGCTCCGCAGGCGATACGCCGCTACACGCGGCGCCTCTCGGGCCCGCTTCTCGATCGGATCGACATCGACCTGCGGCTGCAGCGCGTGTCCACCGCCCGGCACGAGTGCAGTTCCCGGACGGTGTCCTCGGAACGCGCGCGCGAGATCGTCGCCGCCGCTCGTGCGCACGCCGCTCGACGGTGGGCCCAGACGCCCTGGAGACGCAACGCCGATGTGCCGGGCACGTGGTTGCGCGGCCCGGCCGCCCCGTCGCCCGAGGTCCTGCGTCCGCTCGACACCGCCCTTCGCCGCGGCGCAGTGACCTTGCGCGGATACGACCGCCTGCTCCGTGTGGCGTGGACGGTCGCCGACATCGCCGGACACGAACAGCTCCGGTCCGACGATGTGGGCCGCGCCCTCTACCTGCGCAGAGGTGCGGGCGCATGACGCCCTACGAGGTCGACGAGATCGAGGCCGCACGCGCCCTCCGGGGCCTGCGGGACGACGATGACCATGGGGGTGCCGTGGAGGCGTTCGCGCGGGCGGTGTGGAGTGTGCTGACCGAGCCCGGAGACGGGGTCGCCGGGAAACTCATCGCGGAACACGGACCGGTTCGGGCCCTGAGCGTGGCCACGTCCGCGGGGCGTGAGGATCTCGGGGCGGCGCGCGCCCGGTGGCTGCCCCGGCTCCATCCCGACGCGATCGCGGCAGCGCTCGACGCCGCGCGGCGGTCGGGAACCTCGCTCGTCGTTCCGGGAGACGCCTCGTGGCCCGCCCGCCTCGACGATCTGGGGGAGCACGCGCCGGTCGTCCTCTGGCGCCGCGGAGCCGCCATCGAGGACGATTCCCCCACGGTCGCCCTCGTGGGCGCGCGAGCTTCGACGGCGTACGGGGAGGGGGTCGCGGCGGATCTCGCCGCCGACCTGACGGCGGCCGGGGTGATCGTCGTCTCGGGGGCGGCGTACGGGATCGACGGGGCCGCTCATCGGGCGGCGCTGTCGACGGGCGGACCGACGGTCGCGTTCCTCGCCGGCGGCGTCGATCGGGCGTACCCGCGCGGTCACGAAGGTCTCCTTGCCCGGATCGCGGGAGCCGGCGCGGTCTGGAGCGAGACGCCCTGCGGGACGACGCCCACCAAGTGGCGCTTCCTCGCTCGCAACCGGTTGATCGCCGCAGTCGCGGACGCCGTCGTGGTCGTCGAGGCGGGGTGGCGCAGCGGCTCGCTCAACACCGCCGCGCACGCCGCGAGCCTCGGCCGCGCCCTCGGCGCGGTGCCCGGTCCCGTCACCAGCGCGGCGTCGGCGGGGTGCCACCGTATCCTCCGCGAGTACGGCGGAGTCTGCGTGACGGGCGCTGCCGACGTGCTCGAGATGGTCGGCGCGGGAGGACCCGGCGAGCACGGCGCCACCGATCGCACCGACGACACCACCCGACTGCTCGACGCCCTCTCGGCGCGCTCCGGTCGGTCGACGCGGGAGGTCGCCCGCCGAAGCGGGATGTCGAGCGAGGAGGCCGGGGTGCTCCTCGGCTTCGCGGAGCTCGAGGGGAGGGTCGTCCGCGACAGCGAGGGGCTGTGGACGTCCGCCGGTCGGGGGGACGGGCGATCTCCGCGATGAGGGAAACGCCGTTCGGCGCGCGTCGTCGCGCACGCGCGGCCGGCCTGCGGGCACTCTGGGGGGATGCAGTTGTCGGAGGCCGTCGCGGGATATCTCTCCCACCTGTCCGACGTGCGCCGACTCTCTCCGGCGACGGGGCGGGCCTACCGCGCGGATCTCGCGGACCTGATCCTGTGGGTCGGCGATCGCCCCCTGGGCGAGGTCGGCGTGGAGGATCTGCGCGAATGGCAGTGGCAGTCGGCCAAGTCGGGGCAGTCCAAGGCGACCGCCGCGCGTCGCGCGTCGACGGTACGGGGGCTGTTCGCCTGGGCCGTCGAGGAAGAGCTGGTCGGGGTGGACCCCGCGCGGAGGCTGGTGTCTCCGAAGCGCGGGCGCACCCTCCCCGCCGTCGCGACCACCGACGCGCTCGACGACGTCCTGACCGCGGCGGCCGAGCGCGCGGCGAGTGGCGATGCCGTGGCGCTCCGAGACCACGCCCTCCTGGAGGTGCTCTACGGATCGGGCGCGCGGGTCTCCGAGGTGTGCGGTCTCGACCTCGACGACATCGATCACGATCGACGCACCCTGTTCCTGCGCGGCAAGGGCGGCAAGGACCGCGTCGTGCCGTTCGGAATCCCCGCCGCTCGCGCGCTGCAGGCCTACCTGGTGCGGGCCCGTCCCGTCCTGCAGGCACGCCGGGTCGAGGCATCCGCATCTCTCGCATCCGGGTCGCGCCACGACGCAAGGGGGAGCGGCTCCCGCATTCCCGCCCGCGAAGCCGGGGCTGCGACGCGCCCGCACGAGCGCGCCGTGTTCCTGGGGGCGAAGGGCTCGCGTCTCGGGCCGAGGGCCGTGCACGCCCTCGTGTCGAGAACCGTGGCGCCGAGTGTGGGAGCGGACGTGCTCGGGCCGCACGCTCTGCGGCACTCGGCCGCGACCCATCTGCTCGACGGGGGCGCCGATCTGCGCTCCGTGCAAGAGATCCTCGGCCACGCGAGTCTGGGCACCACGCAGATTTACACCCATGTCTCCGCCGAGCGCCTCCGCGAGGCCTACCGACTCGCGCACCCGCGCGCTTGAGGGGTCGGCGCGGGCGACCCGGGTGGCGCAGCGCCTCGTGCCGAGGAGCCCGTCCTCGGCCAGCGCTCCGGCAGGCCGCGCGGCTCACCTCGCCGTCGGGTTCTCGCCGGGCGGCCCGTGAAGTGTCCCGTATGCGTGCGCACGCGTGCCGGACCCCCTAGCGTGGAACCGTGATCCCCCGCCGCCTGGTGCCCGCCGCGATCGGCGTCGTCGCGCTCGTCGGGGTGCTCAGCGGGTGCAGCCTCGCCCCGGAGCCGGTCGAAACCCGTCTTCCTCCCGGGCTCGTCGCCTCGAGCCCTCCGCCCACGGTCGCCGTGCCCTCGCCCTCCGTCGTCACGACGTCTCCCGCGCCGGTCTCGTCGACGGGCCCGTCGACTCCCGCCGCAGGGTCCGGCACCGACGCCGTCTCGTGCGGCGACGGGGGAAGCCAGACCGTCTCGGGGGCCGAGCAGAGCGTCCGCATCGTCGGAGCGTGCGCCGAGCTCACCGTCTCGGGGTCGGCCCTCACCGTCGACGCCTCGGGGGCCTCGATCGGTACCCTCCGCATCTCCGGCGACCGCGCCCGCATCGACGCCGGGTCGATCGATGCGCTCATCCTGCAGGGCAATGACGGCTCGGTCCGTTCCTCGGGGGCGATCGGCAGCGCCGACCTGAGCGGCGATCGGTCCTCGATCCAGGCGGGCGGTGCGATCTCGGCCGTCACGGTCCGCGGGCAGGACAACGTCGTGAGCGCCACGGGCGGCATCGGCACCCAGACCGTCGAGGGCCGCGGCAACCGGATCGGATGAGCGGGCCCGCCGGGTCACCTCTCGCAGCAGGGCAGCAGCACCGCTCGCGGGACGCCGCCCAGCAGGCGCAGCGGATTCACGTACTCACCGTTCCACCGCACCCCGAAGTGGACGGTCGCGGGGCCGGCGTGCCCACCGGCGGCCACCCGCCCCACCGGTGACGCGCGCGCGACGACCGCACCTACATCCAGGTCGGTGACCACGGGTTCCAGCGTCGTCACGAGGCCGTCGCCGTGGTCGATGGTCACGATGTCGCGCCCGGCTACGGCCCCCACGAAGGCGACGCGGCCGTCCGCGGGGGACCGGACCGAATCTCCCGCGAGATCGAGCCCGCGGTGACCCGGACCGTACATGTGAGCAGGGGCGACGAACGGCCGCACCACCCGGGCCGGAATCGCGGGCCACACCCAGGCGAGGTCGCCGAGCGGGTCGCCGTCGGACGCTTCGGCGGGCGGCGATACGAGGAGCGTCGCCGTCAGAAGGGCGAGAGTGACGAGGCGGGCGGATGCCGGGATCATCAGCGAAGTCTTCTCTCCCCGGGTCCGTGCCGAGCGCGGTGGAGGCGAGACCGGGGAGAGTTCGCGCCCGCACGCGGGTGGGGAGGAGCAGTCCTGTATGCTGGAGGACGCATCTCGCATGTCGGGATGACTCCGCGTGCCCACAGCGCATCGCGCCGCCCTCCGGGGCAGCGCACCGCGCGGCATCCACACCCCCTGGTCCTCCGCTTCGGCGGATGGCGGGTGTGCGCCGGGTACCAGGCTCGTCAGGCGGACCGTCTGGCGCGAACAACCACAACCACGGCGCGAAAGCGCCCAGAAACAGGAGTACGACCATGGCCGTCGTCACCATCCGCCAGCTGCTCGACAGCGGCGTTCACTTCGGACACCAGACCCGCCGGTGGAACCCGAAGGTGAAGCGCTTCATCCTGACCGAGCGCTCGGGTATCCACATCATCGACCTCCAGCAGTCGCTCGGCTACATCGACAAGGCGTACGAGTTCGTCAAGGAGACCGTCGCGCACGGCGGCACCATCCTCTTCGTCGGCACCAAGAAGCAGGCGCAGGAAGTCCTCGCCGAGCAGGCGACCCGCGTGGGCCAGCCCTACGTCAACCAGCGCTGGCTCGGTGGCCTCCTCACCAACTTCCAGACGGTGTCGAAGCGCCTCGCCCGTATGAAGGAGCTCGAGGAGCTCGACTACGAGAACCCGGCCGAGAGCGGCTTCACCAAGAAGGAGCTGCTGCTCAAGAAGCGCGAGCTCGACAAGCTGCACAAGTCGCTCGGTGGTATCCGCAACCTGCAGAAGACCCCCTCGGCGATCTGGGTCGTCGATGCCAAGCGCGAGCACCTCGCGGTCGACGAGGCCAAGAAGCTCGGCATCCCCGTGATCGGCATCCTCGACACGAACGCCGACCCCGACGAGTTCCAGTACCCGATCCCCGGCAACGACGACGCGATCCGCTCGGTGAGCCTGCTCACGCGCATCATCGCCGACGCCGCCGCCGAGGGCCTCATCCAGCGCCACCAGCCCGCCGGTGAAGAAGAGGCCGCCGAGCCCCTCGCCGAGTGGGAGCGCGAGCTGCTCGAGACCCCCGCCGAGTCGACCGACGCCCCCGCGGCCGAGTCGACCGACGGGGCTCCCGCCGCTGAGTCGACCGAGGCTCCGGCCGGCGAGTCGACCGAGGCCGCCGAGACCGAGGCCGCTGACGCCGAGGCCACCGACAGCAAGTAAGCCGCGAGGCGTTCCGTTCTCCTCCGCGTGAACGGCCCGCTACCCGCACAGGCTACGATCCGGCGGGGTCGTGACAGCCCCCTCTTCGGAGGGTGGCGACACGGCCCCGCCGGGCTCACATCTAGAACGCAAACGACAAGGAGACGCCACACCATGGCAAACTTCACGATCGCCGACATCAAGGCGCTGCGCGAGCAGCTCGGCACGGGCATGGTCGACACCAAGAAGGCGCTCGAAGAGGCTGACGGCGACGTCGAGAAGGCCGTCGAGATCCTGCGCCTCAAGGGCGCGAAGGGCAACGCTAAGCGCGCCGACCGTTCGACCAGCGAGGGCCTCGTCGCCGCCCGCGAGAACAACGGTTCCGTCACGCTTCTCGAGCTCGCCTGCGAGACCGACTTCGTCGCCAAGAACGAGCGCTTCATCGCTCTGGCCGACAAGGTCGTCGACGCAGCCGCCGCCGCCGGTGCCGACTCGGTCGAGGCCGCCCTGGCCGCTGACGCCGACGGCAAGACCGTCGAGCAGCTCATCTCGGACGAGGCCGCGATCATCGGCGAGAAGGTCGAGCTCCGTCGCGTGCGCACCATCTCGGGCGACAAGTTCGAGGTCTACCTGCACAAGACCAGCAAGGACCTGCCCCCGCAGGTCGGCGTCGTCCTCGCCTACTCGGGCGATGACGCCGAGACCGCTCGCTCGATCGCGCAGCACATCTCGTTCGCCAACCCCTCGTACCTCACCCGCGACGCCGTCCCCGAGGCCGACGTCGAGAAGGAGCGCGAGATCGTCACCGAGATCTCCCGCAACGAGGGCAAGCCCGAGGCTGCGCTGCCGAAGATCGTGGAGGGCCGCGTGAACGCGTTCTTCAAGCAGGTCTCGCTGCTCGACCAGGACTACGCGAAGGACAACAAGCTGTCCGTCGCCAAGGTCGCGTCCGACGCCGGTCTCACGCTGACCGACTTCGCCCGCTTCAAGGTCGGCGCGTAACCCTTCGACAGGCTCAGGGCCCGTCATGAGGCCCGGGATGCCACGGCATCCCGGGCCTTTTCCCTGCCCGCGTCCCATATCGGTTCCTGCGTATCGGTCGCGGGTGCGGGGGGATAGTTTGTTCAAGACGAGAGGACATCACACGTGATCGATGAAGCCACCAAGCGCCGCCGAGTTCTGCTGAAGCTGTCGGGGGAGGCGTTCGGCGGGGGCCAACTGGGCGTGAATCCCGACGTCGTGGGCCAGATCGCCCGTGAGATCGCCGAGGCCGTCGACCGCGTCGACATCGCCATCGTCGTCGGCGGGGGCAACTTCTTCCGCGGCGCCGAGCTCAGCCAGCGCGGCATGGACCGCGGGCGGGCCGACTACATGGGAATGCTCGGCACCGTGATGAACTCCCTCGCGCTGCAGGACTTCCTCGAGCAGGCGGGGGCCGCCACGCGCGTGCAGTCCGCCATCTCGATGACCCAGGTCGCGGAGCCCTACATCCCGCGTCGTGCTGTCCGTCACCTCGAGAAGGGTCGCGTCGTGATCTTCGGCGCCGGCGCCGGACTGCCGTACTTCTCCACCGACACCGTCGCCGCCCAGCGCGCGCTCGAGATCGGAGCGACCGAGGTCCTCGTCGCGAAGAACGGCGTCGACGGGGTCTACACGGCCGACCCGAACGTGGATCCGACGGCCACGAAGCTCGATCACGTCACCTACAACGACGCCCTGCAGAAGGGTCTGAAGGTCGTGGACTCCACGGCGTTCAGCCTCTGCATGGACAACGGAATGGATATGCGCGTGTTCGGCATGGAGCCGGCCGGAAACGTCACCCGGGCCCTTCTCGGCGAGACGATGGGCACCCTCGTCACCGCATGACGCGCCGCGCGGGCCCGGGGAGCCGGGCCCGCGCGCGACTAGACTGAACAGTCAGTCCCAACGAATGGAGTCACCGTGATTTCCGATGTCCTCGCCGATGCCGGAGCGCGTATGGATCGCGCCGTGGAGGCCGCCAAGGAAGACTTCGCGACGGTCCGTACCGGACGCGCGAACCCCCAGATGTTCCAGAAGGTGCTGGTCGACTACTACGGCTCGCCCACCCCGCTGGCTCAGCTCGCCTCGCTGAACAACCCCGAGGCGCGCACTCTCGTCATCAACCCGTACGACAAGTCGGCGCTGAAGGCGATCGAGCAGGCGATCCGCGACATGCCGAACCTCGGGGTGAACCCGACGAACGACGGCAACATCGTCCGCGTCACCATGCCCGAGCTCACGCAGGACCGCCGCAAGGAGTACGTCAAGATCGTGCGCGGCAAGGGCGAGGACGCCAAGGTGCAGGTCCGCAACCTGCGCCGCAAGGCCAAGGACGACCTCGACGCGCTGAAGAGCGACGTCGGCGAGGACGAGCTGGTCCGCGCCGAGAAGGAGCTCGACACCGTCACGCGCACGCACGTCGACCTCATCGACGAGGCGCTCAAGCGCAAAGAGGCTGAGCTCCTCGAGGTCTGACCCCCATGCCCGACGCTCCCGAGATCGGCGACAGCGAGCCGGTCGATCCGTCCGCCTCGCCGCGCCGGGCCGACTCAGCGCGCCGTTCGCCGACCACGGGTGAAGGGGTGACCGCGATCGAGTCGCAGCTGCGCGCGATGCGGTCGGACGCCGATCAGCGGATCGCGCACGCCCGCGCCGAGTTCGACCAGGCGAACGAGCGGATCAAGCAGCGCACGGGGCGCGACCTCATCGTGGCGACCCTGATCGGGGTCGGCATCGGCGTGATCGTCATCGCCTCGCTGATCTTCGTCAAATGGCTGTTCGTCCTGTTCGCGGCCGCCGCGATGGTCCTGGGCGTCCTCGAGTTCTCGCGCGCCCTCCAGGTGGCGGGGCGTCGCGTCGATGTGGTCCCGCAGCTCGTCATGGGGTTCCTGCTCCTGCTGAGCGGGTTCTTCCTGGGCCCGTGGGTGCACTGGATCGCCACCCTCGTCGCCGTCGTCGTCGTGATCGTCTGGCGCCTGACGGCCCAGATGTTCGCGTCCGACGGTCGCGCTCACATCGAGGTGATCGGCGACGTCCTCGTCGCGAGCTTCGTGCAGCTGTACGTGCCCTTCCTGACGAGTGTCGCGATGATCCTCCTCGCGCAGCCCCGCGGGGAGTGGTGGGTGCTCGCGTTCCTCATCCTGGCGGTGGCGGCCGACACCGGCGCGTACGTCTCGGGCTTGACGTTCGGCCGGGGTGGTCGGCATCCGATGGCCCCCCGCATCAGCCCCAAGAAGACCTGGGAGGGCTTCGCGGGAGCGTGCGTCGCGGCGCTCGTGGCGGGCGCGCTCCTGGCCGCCTTCATGCTGCAGGTGCCGTGGTGGGCCGGTCTCATCTTCGGGGCCGTGGTCCTCGCGACGGCGACCGTGGGCGACCTCGGGGAGTCGATGCTCAAGCGGGACCTGGGCATCAAGGACATGAGTTCGTGGCTTCCGGGTCACGGGGGAGTGCTCGACCGCCTCGACTCGATCCTGCCGTCGGCGACCGCCGCCCTGGTGATGTTCTATCTGCTGTCCCCCCTGGGAGTGTCATGACCGAGACGCCGATCCACGACACCGTGGCCGCGATGCCGTTCCCCACGACCTCGGGTCGCACCAAGGGGTACGAGAAGCGCGCGGTCGACGTCTTCCTGGCCCGCGCGCGCGAAGCGTTCGAAGCCGACGAGGTCGGGGCCCTGCGTTCCTCCGAGGTTCGCGCCGCCGCCTTCCCGCTCGTCAAGGGCGGCTACAAGGTGGAGGCCGTGGACGCCGCTCTCGGCCGTGTCGAGGACGCCTTCGCCGCGCGCGAGCGCGAGCACGCCCTCTCGCGTCTCGGCGCCCGCGCGTGGGTCGCCGAGACCCGGGACACGGCGCAGGTGGTGCTCGACCGTCTTCGTCGTCCGCGGGGTTCGCGCTTCGACCGCGTCGGCCTCCTGCGCTACGGCTACCGGGTCGACGAGGTGGACGTGGTCGCCGATCGCGTCGCCCGCTACCTCGCGGCGGGTGATCCGGTGACACCCGATCAGGTGCGCTCGGTCGCGTTCCGCATGCAGCGCGGGGGGTACCGCGAGACCCAGGTCGACGCCGTCCTCGACGCCGTCGTCGAAGTGATGCTCGCGGTCGGATGACCCCGACGCGTGGCATCCGGCCTCGGGCGTCGGTAGAATCGAGTGCACTGTGACTTCTGGTTCGGAACTTTCGCGCGCATCCACGTCCCGTGTCGCCCGCCGGGGCGCCTCGGTCGACGTGGTCCCGCCGTCTCTCCCGCACCGTTCCAGCCCCCGATGGTCGCGTCGTCGCGGTGTGGTCGGCGTCTTCGGGGCTGCGGCCGCGGTCTTGTTCGTCGGTGCATACGTCGGCCCGATGGGCGCCTCGCTGCTGCCGGCTCAGGCCGAGGAGCCGCACACTGTCACCCTGTACGCCGAGGGTCTCGGCGACACGCAGGCCGTGTCGACCTCGGGCGAGAAGCAGGCGCCGCAGCTCGACCGGGCCAGCTACAACGTCTACGTCAAGCCGAAGCCGACGCCCACCCCGACGCCGACGCCGTCCCGCGAGAAGGACTCCGGCTCCGGCTCGTCCTCGGGCAACGCCGGTCCCATGCTCTACACCGGTGGTGGCGCTCCCGCCGAGTGGATGGCCGCTGCCGGCATCTCCGAATCCGACATGGGCTTCGTGGACTACATCGTCAGTCGCGAGAGCGGTTGGAACCCGAACGCGACGAACCGCTCGTCCGGCGCCTGCGGCCTCGTGCAGGCCCTGCCGTGCAGCAAGGTCCCCGGCAACGGCTACGACCCGGTCGACAATCTGCGCTGGGGAACCGGCTACGCCACCGGGCGTTACGGCGGATGGGCCGGCGCCTACGCGTTCTGGTCCGCCAACCACTGGTGGTGAGCGGCATCCATGCCCCGCTCCCGTAAACGGCGCCCGGACTCCTCCCGAGGCGACGAGTCGCTCGATCGTCTGATCGCCGGGTGGAAGCGCACCGAGGTCAAGCGGGGCGGGGAGTGGACGGTGCAGCCCATCTCGGGCCCACAGGCGGTCAAGGACTACCTGTGCCCCGGGTGCGGTCGGACCGTGGAGGCCGGAACCGCTCACGTGGTGGTCTGGCGCGCCGACGGCGTCCTCGGGGACGCAGCCGATCTCGCCGCCCGTCGTCATTGGCACACGCACTGTTGGAGGATCGCCTGATGGAGATTCGCGGACCCGTTCTTCTGCCCGCCCGTCGCGAGGACGTCGAGCTGCGCACGGTCGACGAGCTGACCCTGGTGGGCGAGCTGGCGCTGCCGGCCGATCGCGACCCGGTCGCCAGCCTCGTCACGCTTCACCCCCTGCCCACGGCGGGCGGTTTCATGGACTCGCACATCCTGCGCAAAGCGGCGGGCCGGTTGCCGGCGCTGGCCGACCTCGCGGTGCTGCGTTTCAACACGCGGGGAACGACGTCTCCGCGCGGGACCAGCGACGGGGCATTCGACGGGGGTGCGAACGAGTGCTTCGACGTCGCGGCCGCCGTCGACTTCGTCCGTGAGCGCGGTCTTCCGCGGCCGTGGCTCCTCGGCTGGTCGTTCGGCACCGAGCTGGCGCTGAAGTACGGTCGCGATCACGACATCGAGGGCGTCATCCTGCTCTCGCCCCCGCTGCACCGCGCGACGGCCGAAGAGGTCGCCGCCTGGGCGGGCGACGAGCGCCGCATGGTCGTGCTCGTCCCCGAGTTCGACGACTACCTGCGTCCCGACGAGGCCCGCGAGCGGTTCTCGTCGGTACCGGATGCCACCCTCATCGCGGTCGAGGGCGGCAAGCACCTGTGGGTCGGCGAGACGCAGACCCGTCGCGTGCTCACCGAGATCGTCGCGGCGGTCAACCCGGACGCCCTGCCGCTCCCGGTGGAGTGGGACGGCGAGATCGCGGGCTGAACCCGCGCGCCGGTGCTCCGGCGTCGATGCCGGGTGTCCGCGGACGGGCTCAGCGTTCGTTCTGCCGCGGGATGATGACCTCGCGGTAGATGATGAGGATGCTCGCGGCGACCGGGATGGCGATGAGCGCGCCGAGCAGGTTCAACAGGGCGCCGCCGGCCAAGGCCGAGATCACGACGACGGATCCCGGCACCGAGACCGCGCGGTTCATGATGCGCGGCGAGATCACGTACGCCTCGATCTGCATGTACACGAGGTAGTAGATCGCGGCGGCGAGGATCGCCCACGTGGGGGTGCCGAGGCCCGGGATGAGGCACGTCAGCACGATGATCGTCGACCCCGTGAGGGTGCCCACCAGGGGGATGAGCGAGAAGAAGAAGGCGATGACCGCCAGCACGGCCGGGAACGGCGCGTTGATGATCGACAGGAAGATGGCGCTCAGGACGCCGTTGATGACTCCGAGACTGACCTGCCCCATAACGTAGTAGCCCACGGAGTCGGTGATCTTCTCGGCCAGCTCGATGAATCGGGCGCGCTTCGAGGCCGGGACCAGCTGGTAGACGGCCGACTTCAGCGAGGGAGTGGATGCCGTGAAGTAGATCGTGAGGATCAGCACGATGAACGCGCCGCCCAGGCCGGCCGCGACGGCGCCGCCGATGGTGAGGAGGCTGTTGCCGATCATCGTGGAGATGCTGCCGACGTCGAGCGTGGAGAACCAGTGCTGGATCCCCGCCCACACCTCGTCGATCTTCAGCCAGGGGAGGGTCTGCGACACCCAGGCCTGCACGTCGGTGACGATCTCGTTCCACCGACCGGGCTGCAGCAGCTGCTCGATCTGGGACACCAGCTGGGCGATCTGGCTCACGATGATCGGGACGACCATGAAGATGATCCCGGCGAAGACGCCGAGCACCGCCAGGATCGTCACCAGCACCGCCGCCCAGCGGGGGAGACCTCGACGCTCGAGGAACGACACGACGGGGTCGAGGCCGAGAGACAGGAACAACGCCGTGCCCACGTACAACAGGATCGTCGACAGGTTCTGGACGCTGCCGATGAGCAGCAGGCCGACTCCGACGCCGAGCGTGGCGAGCAGAGCCACCCGGAAGGGATTGTGAATCTTCATGCCGAACGACTCCCGCATCAGCCGGGCTGACGTGCCCGTGTCGTCAGGATACTGAGCGGATGGCCCGACCGAGCGCGCGACGGGCCTCGCCGAGAACTTTCAGGCGCCCTCGGATAGTCTGAAATGTCGATTCGGTGGCGCCCGAGCCACCGGTGGGGATGGTGTGAAGCGTGAGATTCGTCTGGGCCGTGGTGGCATTCGTCATCGCTGCCGCCATGATCGGTGCCGGTATCGCCCAAAGGACCGTGTTCCACGGCCCTTCGGAGACCTCGGCCAACGTGCAGACCGACGGCTCGACGGCGTTCACGCTGATCGACGGCGCAGTGCTGACGAGCGTCCCCGGGGCGCAGACCCTGCGCGTCCAAGGCGATGGGGCGGTGTTCGTCTCGTACGGACGCACCGCCGACGTCACCGCGTGGCTCGCCGACGTCCCCTACACCGCGGTGACCCTCGACGGCGCCGGCACCGTCCAGACCTCCGAGGTCGCGCCGACGGTCACCCCCGCCTCGGGCGCCGCGACCACCGGACGATCGCCCGTGGACTCCGACCTCTGGCTCGACGAGTTCGAACAGACCGGATCGCTGTCGACCACTCTGCAGCTCCCGTCCGACATGAGCGTGCTCGTCGCCTCCGACGGAACGGCCCCCGCCCCCTCGACCGTCAGCCTCACCTGGCCGATCGACGACTCCACGCCGTGGGCCGGTCCGCTCATCGTCGGCGGCGGGATCGTCCTTCTGGCCGGTCTGGTGCTCTACCTGCTCGGCATCCGCCATGTCCGTCGTCAGCGTCGTCCGCGCCGCAAGGGGCTGCCCCTTCCGGTCACCGAGCCGATTTCGACGGTCGACGCGGATGCCGAGAGCAAAGGCGTCGTGAGCCAGAGCCCCGGTCGCCGCGGAGGGTCGCGAGTCCGCGGGGCCCTGCGCGGTCGCCGCGCTCTGGTCGCCATCCCCGCGCTGGGCGTGTCGATCGCTCTGCTGGCGGGATGCTCGGCTGACGCGTGGCCGCAGCTCGCGGCGACCGAGTCGCCGAGCCCCACTCCGACGGTGATCGTCCCGGAGGGGCAGTTCCCGCCGGCGGTCACCGAGGCGCAGGCGCAGCGCATTGTGGCGAAGGTCTCGTCGACCGTCGCGCAGGCCGATGCCTCGCTCGACGGGAACGTCGTCGCCGAGCGGCTGTCGGGCCCGGCTCTCGCGGAGCGGCAGACCAACTACAAGCTGCGCGCCGCGATCCCCGACCGACCCGCCCTGCCCGCGATCCCGGCGGAGCCCGTGCAGATCGTGCTGCCGCAGACCACGGGAACGTGGCCGCGCACCCTCATGACGGTGGTGGAGTCGGCGGATGCCGCGACCCCCACGACCACGATCATGATGATGACGCAGCAGACGCCGTGGGAGGAGTACAAGGCCTCGTACGTCGGCAACCTCGAGGCCTCGACGAACCTTCCCGAGCTCGCGGCGCCCTACGTCGGTGCCACGCAGGTTCCGCCGGACTCGTCCTTCCTCGTCATGGCGCCCGAGAAGGTGGCCGCCGCCTACGCGGATGTCATCAACAACGGCCAGAACAGCGCCTCGTTCGCGAAGTTCGACACGGCGAACGACCTGCTGCTCTCGGCGATCCAGGACAACAAGACCAAGCGCACCGACGAACTCAACCAGACCGGTGCGGGAACGGCGGAGATCAGCTTCTCGGCCTCCGCGGGAGCCGCGACCCCCATCGCGCTGGCGACGCTCGACACCGGTGCGATCGTCGCGGTCAACGTGTACGAGAGCGACACCGCGAAGCCCACCAACAAGGACGCCGTGATCAAGCTGGACAACAATCCGGCGGTCAAGGCCCTGACCGGTGTCGACCAGTCGGCGACAGGCTTCACCACGACATACTCCGACCAGGTGTTCTTCTACGTGCCCAGCCAGGGCTCCGACGATCAGATCCGCCTGCTCGGCTACCGATCCAGCCTCCTCGAAGCGAAGGTGTCCCCGTGAGCACTCCCGCCCCCGGTTCCGTGATGCGCGGTGCCGTCGACCTCTCGTCGTTGCGCAACCGTCCCCAGCCGCCGGCGGCACCCGCCTCCGGCGCCCCCGCGACGCCCCCGCGCCCCGCCGGCGCGCCGCCCCTGGTCTTCGACGTGACCGATGAGACGTTCGGTGAGGTCCTCGAGCTCTCGCGCACGGTGCCGGTCGTCATCGATCTGTGGGCCGAGTGGTGCGGGCCGTGCAAGCAGCTGAGCCCCGTGCTCGAGAAGGTGGTCACCGAGCTCGCCGGCCGCCTGGTGCTCGCCAAGGTCGACGTCGACGCGAACCCGCAGCTCGCGCAGGGCTTCCGCGCGCAGTCGATCCCCATGGTGCTCGCGCTCGTGGCGGGTCAGCCGGTGCCCCTGTTCACCGGAGCCGTCCCTGAGCAGCAGGTGCGCGACGTGTTCGCCCAGCTTCTGCAGCTCGCCGCTCAGCACGGCGTAACCGGTACCGTCCCGGTCGAGGGCGCGCCCTCCGCCGATGCCCCCGCCGCGGAGCCCGAGCTGCCCCCGCTGCACGCAGAGGCGTTCGCCGCGATCGAAGAGGGCGACTACGCCCGCGCCATCACCGCCTACGAGAAGGCCCTCGCAGAGAACCCGCGCGACGCCGACGCGCGCGCCGGTCTCGGACAGGTGCGTCTGCTGGACCGCGTCCAGGACGCCGACCTCCAGGCGGCCCGTGCCGCGGCGGCCGCCGACCCGACGGGGCTCGAGGCACAGTTCCTCGTCGCGGATCTCGACGTCGTGGGCGGGCATGTCGACGACGCCTTCGGCCGTCTGCTCGACCTCTTCGCCGCGCTTCCCGGGGATGAGCGCGCCCCGGTGCGCGAGCGTCTGCTCGAGCTCTTCGGCCTCGTCGGCGACGAGGACGCGCGGGTGATCCGCGCCCGCTCGCGACTGGCCTCGTTGCTCTTCTGAGCCCGGACATCGCACGGCCCCGTCCTCCCAAGGGGGGACGGGGCCGTCGTCGTTTGCGCGTGTGTCAGACCCGTGGATCCGGCGCGGATCACCCCGCGCAGGGGCCGAGACGCCCGGGGTCAGCTCCCCGAACGGTGGTGGAGCCACAGCACCCCGAGAGGGGGGAGGGTCAGCGTCGCGCTTCCGCGACCATCCGTCTGTACCGCACCGAAGTTGCCCTGCCCTGAGCCGCCGAAGGCCTCGGCGTCGCTGTTGAGGATCTCGGTCCAGGTGCCCGATTCGGGCAGGTCGAGGGGGTAATCGGTCAGCGGAACGCCCGAGAAGTTGCACACCACGGCGATCGTGTTGCCGTGGTGATCGCGACGGGCGAAAGCGAGGACGTTCGTGTTCCAGGCCGGGGCACCGAGGCGCGAGAATGCCGCGCCGTCGTGATCACGCGCCCACAGGGCCGCCTGATCCTTATAGACGCGGTTCAGCTCGGCCACGAAGGAGTGCAGCTGCGCATGCGAGGGCTGGTCGAGCATCCACCAGTCGATGCTGCGCGACTCCGACCACTCGGACATCTGCCCGAACTCCTGGCCCATGAACAGCAGTTGCTTGCCGGGGTGCCCCCACATGTACGCCAGGAACGCGCGCATGTTGGCGAGCTTTTGCCAGTGGTCGCCCGGCATGCGACCGAAGAGGCTGCCCTTGCCGTGCACGACCTCATCGTGGCTGATCGGCAGGACGAAGTTCTCGCTGAACGAGTACACGAACGAGAACGACAGCTCACCCTCGTGGTGCGAGCGGTACATGGGATCGCGCCCGATGTACTGCAGCGAGTCGTTCATCCAGCCCATGTTCCACTTGAAGCCGAAACCGAGGCCCGCGTGCGAGGTGGGAGCCGTGACGCCGGGGAAGCTCGTCGACTCCTCGGCGATCAAGGCGATACCGGGGTAGCGCTTGTACGAGGTCGCGTTCACCTCCTGCAGGAACCGGATCGCCTCGAGGTTCTCGCGACCGCCGAACTGGTTCGGCGCCCACTCGCCCTCGTTGCGCGAGTAATCGAGGTAGAGCATGGAGGCCACGGCATCCACTCGCAGACCGTCGACGTGGAACTCCTCGAACCAGTACAGCGCGTTCGCGACGAGGAAGTTACGCACCTCGTTGCGGCCGTAGTCGAAGATGAGCGTGCCCCAGTCCTTGTGCTCGCCGCGACGGGGGTCCGGGTGCTCGTACAGGGCCTCGCCGTCGAAGCGGGCGAGCGCGAAGTCGTCCTTGGGGAAGTGGCCGGGGACCCAGTCCATGATCACGCCGATGCCGGCCTGGTGCAGACGGTCGATGAGGTAGCGCAGGTCGTCCGGCGAGCCGAAACGGCTCGTCGGGGCGTAGTAACCCGACACCTGATACCCCCACGAGCCGCCGAAGGGGTGCTCGGCCAGCGGGAGGAACTCGACGTGGGTGAACCCCTGCGCGCCGACGTAGTCGATGATCTCGTCGGCCGCGTCGCGGTACGACAGCCCCTGCTTCCAGGAACCGAGGTGGAGTTCGTAGATCGACATCGGGCGGTCGATCGGCGCGGTGCGCGAGCGCTCGTCGATCCACTCGTCGTCCGCCCACGCGTAGGTCGAATCGGTGACCACGGACGCCGTGGCGGGAGGAACCTCGGCGAGTCGCGCCATGGGATCCGCCTTCTCGATCCATAGGCCGGCGCGGGTGAGGATCTCGAACTTGTAGCGCGTGCCGACGCCGATCCCGGGGACGAACAGTTCCCAGACGCCGCTGCCGCCCATCGACCGCATGGCGTGGCCGGCGCCGTCCCACCCGTTGAAGTCTCCGATGACGCGCAGGGCGCGCGCATCGGGAGCCCAGACGGTGAACGCGGTGCCCGTCGACCCGTCGAGTTCGCGCACGTGTGCACCGAGGATGCGCCAGAGCTCTTCATGACGCCCCTCGGCGATCAGGTGCAGGTCGAGCTCGCCGACGGACGGCGCGTGGCGGTACCCGTCGTCGGAGACGTGCTCCGAACCGTCGTACGACGCGCGCACCGTGTAGGCGCCAGGGTAGGCCGCGACGGGCGCCTCCCAGATCCCCCCGCGGACGTGCTCGAGGGCGACCGAGGTGCCGTCGGCCAGTTCGGCGACCACCTCGCGGGCAAGGGGCCGGCGCGAACGGATGACCCATCCCTCGCCGGTCTCGTGCACGCCGAGCACGCTGTGCGGGTCATGGTGGGCGCCGTGGGCCACGGCATCCAGGATCTCGGAGGGAAGGGAGGTCATCGGTTCTCCTTGACGTGCAGGATGTGCACCGGCTCGACGAAGGCGTCGAGGCGCACGAAGTTGTGGTCGGCCCAGGTCCAGACCTGTCCGGTGACGAGATCCTCCACCTCGTACGTGGCGCCGGGTTCGATGCCGAAGACCGTGGTGTCGAGGTGGACGGTCGTTTCACGGGCCGAGTGCGGGTCGACGTTCGCGACCACGATGATCGTGTCGCTGCGACCATCGGGCGAGAGGGCGGCGTCGAGGTGCTTGGAGTACACGAGGATGCTGTCGTCGTCGCTCCAGTGCACGCTGAGGTTGCGCAACTGCCCGAGCGCCGGATGCGCGCGCCGCGCGCCGTTCAGCATGCGCAGGTACGGCGCGAGCGAGTCACCCGCGGCTTCGGCGGCGGCCCAGTCGCGGAACTTGTACTCGTACTTCTCGTTGTCGATGTTCTCTTCGGACCCCGGACGCGCGACGTTCTCGTACAGCTCGTAGCCCGCGTAGACGCCGTAGGTGGGAGCCGCGGTGGCCGCGATGGCGGCGCGGATCTTGTACGCCGGTCGCCCGCCGAACTGAAGGTACTCGGTGAGGATGTCAGGGGTGTTGACGAAGAGGTTGGGGCGGAGGAAGTCGTCGGTCTCGTGGGCGAGACCGGTGAGGAACTCCTCGAGCTCGTCCTTCGTGTTGCGCCACGTGAAGTAGGTGTAGCTCTGCTGGAACCCCGCCATGGCCAGGCCCTGCAGCGGCGCGGGGCGCGTGAAGGCCTCGGCCAGGAACACCGCGTCGGGCTCCTCGGCGCTGACGGTCGCGATGAGCCACTCCCAGAACTGCAGGGGCTTCGTGTGCGGGTTGTCCACGCGGAAGATCGTGACGCCCTGCGCGATCCAATGGCGGACGATGCGCAGCACCTCGGCGCGGATGCCCTCGGGGTCGTTGTCGAAGTTGACCGGATAGATGTCCTGGTACTTCTTCGGGGGGTTCTCGGCGAAGGCGATCGAGCCGTCGGGGAGGGTGGTGAACCACTCCGGGTGCTCGGCGACCCACGGGTGATCGGGCGAGGCCTGCAGCGCGAGGTCGAGTGCCACCTCGATGTCGTTCTCGCGCGCGGTCCGCACGAAGGCGCGGAAGTCCTCGAGAGTGCCGAGGTCGGGGTGGACGGTGTCGTGCCCGCCTGCCGCGCCCCCGATGGCCCACGGCGAGCCGGGGTCTCCGGGCTCGGTGACGAGGGTGTTGTTCGGCCCCTTGCGGTTGGTCTGGCCGATGGGGTGGATCGGCGGCAGGTACAGCACGTCGAAGCCCATTCCGGCGACGGCCGGGAGCCGCTCGGCGGCGGTGCGGAACGTGCCGCTGACGATCGAGCCGTCCTCCGCTCGTCGTGCCCCTTCGGACCGGGGGAAGAACTCGTACCAGGCGCCGGCGCCGGCGCGCTCTCGTTCGACGAGCAGCTCGGCATCCCGCCCGACAGAGACCAGGCCCATCATGGGGCGGGCCTCGAACAGCGCCGCGATCTCGGGGTCGCGGACGATCTGGAGCGCGGTGTCGTCGTGCACGTCGGGATCGCGCAGGGCGCGGGCGGCGTCGTACAGGCGGTCCTTGTCGGTGCCGGGCCGCTTCTTCTCGCCGCGCGCCCGATCGAAGAGCTGCGCGCCCATCTCTCGCATGAGGGCGACATCGACGCCCGCCGCGATCTTGACCTCGGCGGCGTGCTCCCACGTCGCGAAGTCGTCGGCGAAGGATTCGAAACGGAACCGCCAGACGCCCTGCTCGAGCGGAGCGACGAGCGTCGACCAGCGATCGAAGCCGTCGTTGAGGGGACTCAGGCGGTGCAGCGATTCGTCGCCGGACGGCGAGAACAGGCGCACCTGCACGCCGATGCGGTCGTGGCCCTCGCGGAACGCTGTCACGGTGAACGGCACGGCCTCACCGACGTACGCGGAGGGGCGGAATCTGCCGCCGGGCACGCTCGGGTGCGGGAGCGCCAGCGGGATGCGCGGGGTGACCACGCTGCGCGAGGTGGGCGTCGGCTTGACCGGACGCACGGGAATCGAGGCGGCGCTGCGCCAGGGCAGCTCGGGCGAGGGAGTCGTCGTGGTGGCCACGGTCCGAACCTATCGCGGGCCACCGACGTTCCCGTACGGTTTCGCCCGGCCTTGACAGCGGGGCTGGATCAGTCGACGCGGAACAGTCGCATCGAGGCGCCGGCGAGGGGGACGACGTCTCCGGGCGCGAAGCGCTCCTCGTCATCGGACGGCGTCTCGTCGGCGCTCGACCAGAGCGAGACGTAGACCGCGTCCTCGAGATCGGGCAGGACGATCTCGGTGGCGTCCTCGGTGCCGTGGATCACGAGGAGGACGCGGTTCGGGTCCTCTTCTTCGGGCGTCGAGGTCGCGAGGTACTGCAGGGTCCGGTGCGCCGGGTCGTTCCAGCGCTCGCTCGACATCGTCTCGCCGTTCTCGTCGAACCACTCCATGACCGAGGCCGAGGGGATCACCTCGCCGAGCCGGGCGAAGCGCTGGGGCCGCAGCGCGGGATTGTCGCGGCGCAGCCGCAGGAGGCGCTGCGTGTGCGCGAACAGGTGCTCCTGCCACGGGGCGAGGTCCCACGACAGCCAGGTGAGCGCGGAATCGTGGCAGTAGGCGTTGTTGTTGCCGCGCTGCGTGCGTCCCATCTCGTCGCCGGCGGTGATCATCGGCACTCCCGCCGACAACAGCAGCGTGCCCATGAGGTTGCGCATGGCCTTGCGGCGGGTGGCGAGCACGCGTTCGTCGGTGGTGCGACCTTCGGCGCCGTGGTTGAACGAGCGGTTGGTGTCGGCGCCGTCGCGGTTCTGCTCGCCGTTGCCGAGGTTGTGCTTGACGTCGTACGAGACGAGGTCGCGCAGGGTGAACCCGTCGTGCGCGGTGACGAAGTTGACGCTCGCGAGGGGCCCGCGGTCTTCGGAGAAGGTGTTCGACGATCCCGCCAGACGCGTGGCGAAGCCGCCGATCCCGACCGGGGCGGTGGCCGCGCGCCGGGCGTAGTCGATGTCGCTCAGCCAGAAATTGCGCACCCGATCGCGGTAGCGGTCGTTCCACTCCAGCCAGCCCTCGCCGAAGTTGCCGGTCTGCCAGCCGCCCATGCCGACGTCCCAGGGTTCGGCGATCAGCTTGGTGCCCGACAGCGCGGCACCCTCTCGGATGGCCCTGAGGAGCGGGTGATCGGGCGTGAAGGAGTGGTTCTCGTCGCGGCCGAGGGTGACGGCGAGATCGAAGCGGAAGCCGTCGATCTGCACCTCGTCGCTCCAGTACCGCAACGAGTCGAGGATGAGTCGTGCCGCGGCATCCGTCGAGGTGTTCACCGCGTTGCCGCAGCCGGTCTCGTCGATGTACGCGCCCTCGGCGGTCTGGCGGTAGTAGGCCTTGTTGTCGATGCCGCGCAGGCTCGTGCGCGGCCCCCCGATGCCTTCTTCGGCGGTGTGGTTGTAGACGACGTCGAGCAGCACCTCGAGGCCGGCCTCGTGTAGGAGCTTCACCATTCCCTTGAACTCGCGCAAAACGGCCTCGGGACCCTCGGCGCGGCTGGCGGCCGTGGCATACGGCGCGTGCGGGGTGAAGAAGTTGAGCGAGTTGTAGCCCCAGTAGTTCGACAGGCCCAGCTGCAGCAGGCGAGGCTCGGTGGCGAAGGCGTGGACCGGAAGCAGCTCGACGCTGGTGACGCCGAGGGAGAGCAGGTGATCGATCATCGCGGGGTGCGCCAGTCCCGCGTACGTGCCGTGCAGAGCGGGCGGAATGAAGGGATGCCGCTTGGTGAGGCCCTTGACATGTCCCTCGTAGATGACCGTGCGGTCCATCGGCACGCGGGGCTTGGTGGAGGTGCCCCAGTCGAAAGAGCCGTCGACGACCACGGAGCGCCAGTCGCCGTAGCTGACCGAGACGAGCCCCCGCGAGTACGGCTCGATCAGGAGCGACTGCGGGTTGAACGTGTGTCCGGGGCCGTGCGGCCCTCCGACGCGGATCGCGTATCGCGCGCCGGGTCGCAGCAGGGGAGTGGTGGCCTCGAACACGCCCCCGCCCACGGGGGTCATGGTGATGGTCTCGGTCGCCCAGTCGAGGTCGACGTCGTCGAAGACGAGCACTTGCATCGCGTCGGCGGAACCCGACCAGACGCGCAGGGTGCCCCCGTCGGGGCCGAGCCGCACGCCCAGATCGTCGAGCGACGAGCGGAGCAGGGCGGGGCGGGCGGGCAGGACAGTCTCGGGTCGGACCATGCGTCTTAGGGTAGTGAAAGGCGCTGGAGATACCGGGAGGGCGAGGATGCGGGTGTACCTCGATCACGCGGCGACCACCCCGTTGCGCCCGGAGGCGCGAGAGGCGTGGCTCGCCGCCCACGACGTGCTCGGCAACCCGTCGTCGATCCACGGCGCCGGTCAGGACGCGCGTCGCCTGCTCGAGGACGCTCGCGAGGCTCTCGCGACCGTGCTCGGGTGCCAGCCGATCGAGGTCGTCTTCACGTCCGGCGGCACCGAGGCGGCCAATCTCGCGCTGAAGGGCCTGTGGTGGTCGCGCTCCGCCGACGCCGACGCGATCGTGCTCCCCGACGGCGAGCACCACGCCACGCTCGATGCGGTGGGGTGGCTGTCCTCGACGCAGGATGCGCATGTGCGCCCGGTACCCCTCGATCCGCTCGGCCGCATCGACGCGGAGGCGTTCTCTGCGGCTCTTCCGGGAGCCGCCCTCGCGACGGCGCTCGTCGCGAGCAACGAGGTCGGAACGATCCAGGATGCCGCCGACCTCGCGCAGCGCGCGCTCGACGCCGGGGTGCCCCTGCACCTCGACGCCGTGTCGGCGCTCGGCCAGATCCCCGTGCCGTTCTCGGCGTGGCGGGGCTCGGGGAGCGCGCCCTCGGGCCTCGTGGCGATGTCGGTCTCGGCGCACAAGGTCGGCGGTCCCGTCGGCGTTGGCGCAGCGGTCGTCTCGCGACACGCCCGGCTCACGCCTCTCGTCCACGGCGGCGGCCAGCAGCGGAGCCTCCGCGCCGGGACGCAGGACGTCGCGGGCGCCTCCGCCTTCGCGGCGGCCCTCACGGCGGTCGAGGCCGAGCGCCACGGCGAGGCGGAGCGGCTCGCCGCACTCCGCGATCGCCTGGTGACCGGCATCCTCTCGTCCATCCCTTCCGCCCGGCTGCTCGGGCACCGGACCGAGCGTCTGCCCGGCAACGCGCACGTGCTGTTCCCGGATGCCGCGGGCGAGACGCTCCTGTTCCTGCTCGACATGGAGCAGATCGCCGTGTCGACGGGGTCGGCGTGCCAGGCCGGCGTGGCGGAGCCGTCGCACGTGGTGCTCGCTCTCGGGCTCGACGATCGCGCGGCGCGATCGGTGCTGAGATTCACCCTCGGACACACCTCCACGGACGCCGACGTCGACGCCGTTCTCACCCGTCTCCCCGACGCGTACGCCCGGGCCGTGGCATCCGGCGCCCGTTCAGACCGACGTTCGTAGACTGGGACGATGCGAGTTCTTGCGGCGATGAGCGGTGGAGTCGACTCCGCGGTGGCTGCGGCCCGCGCGGTCGAGGCGGGTCACGACGTGGTCGGCGTGCACCTGGCGCTCTCGCGTGCCGGGGGAACGCTCCGCGCCGGCAGCCGCGGCTGCTGCACGATCGAAGACGCGATGGACGCCCGCCGTGCCGCCGACAAGCTCGGCATGCCCTTCTACGTCTGGGACTTCTCGGAGCGCTTCCGCGACGACGTGATCGACGACTTCGTCGCGGAGTACCGCGCCGGGCGCACGCCCAACCCCTGTATGCGCTGCAACGAGAAGATCAAGTTCGCGGCCCTCCTCGAGCGGGCCCTCGAACTCGGCTTCGACGCCGTCTGCACCGGCCACTACGCCACTCTCGTCGACACGCCCGGGGGGCGCGAGCTGCACCGCGCCTCCGACAACGCCAAGGACCAGTCGTACGTGCTGGGTGTGCTCACCGCTGAGCAGCTCGCGCACACCTACTTCCCGCTCGGGTCCACCCCGTCGAAGGCGCTCGTGCGCGCCGAGGCGGAGGAGCGCGGGTTGTCCGTGGCGCAGAAGCCCGACAGCCATGACATCTGTTTCATCCCCGACGGTGACACGCGCGGCTGGCTCGCCGACAAGGTGGGTGCCGAGCGCGGCGAGATCCTCGACCGTACGGGAGCCGTGGTCGGCACGCACGAGGGGGCGCACGCCTTCACCGTGGGGCAGCGCCGCGGCTTGCAGCTCGGGGTTCCCGCGGCCGATGGCAAGCCCCGCTTCGTGCTCGAAGTGCGTCCCATCACCAACTCCGTGGTCGTCGGGCCGAAAGAGGCGCTCGCGTGCTCCGAGATCGCGGGGGAGCGCTACACCTGGGCCGGACGCGCACCCGAGGGCGAGCGCTTCGACTGCGACGTGCAGATCCGCGCGCACGCGGACCCCGTGCCCGCCGTCGCCGAGTTCGTCGACGGCGTGCTGACGGTGCGTCCCGAGACGCCTTTCGACGGGGTCGCCCCCGGGCAGACCGCTGTGCTCTACGACGGCACGCGCGTGCTCGGACAGTTCACGATCGACCGGACGGTGTCGGCGGTCCCGGTCGAGGCCTGAGGCCCGTCACACTCCGCCGTCGCCGTTCGACTCCTCTGGTGGACGCGATTTTCGCGTCCCCTACCGCGAGGAGTCCCCGATGACCCGTATCGACCTGTCCCGCACCAACCGCGGCGGTTACGCCGCCGTCCTCGCGCTCGAGGGGTATGCGCGCACCCACGTCGACAAGACCCTCTACGAGTTGCTCAAACTGCGGGCGTCGATCCTCAACGGGTGCGGGTTCTGCGTCGACATGCACGCCACCGCGGCGGCCGCGCACGGCGTCCCCGCGCGGACGCTCCACGCCGTCGCGGCCTGGCACCACGCCGGCGACCTCCTCGACGACCGGCAACGCGCGGTACTCGCCCTCACCGATGCCGTGACCCTCGTCGGGCCGGAGAGCGTGACCGACGAGGTGTGGGAGCGCGCGGCCGCGTTCTTCTCGGAGAAGGAGCTCGGCTCCCTCGTGGTCGCCATCGCGACGATCAACGTGTGGAACCGCATCGCCCTGGCGACGGGGATGACCCCGCCGGTCGATGCCGCCCACCCCGTCGCATGAGCGTCGCCCGTCCTGCCGGTAGCCTCGGCGAGGTGACGATGGCCAGCCTCGCGTGGAGCACGGAGCGGGACCGACTCGTGGGGATCGCCTATCGGATGCTCGGAGACTTCGGCGCCGCGGAGGACGTCGTCTCGGACGTCGCCCTCGACGCACTGCGGGCGGAGGGCGACGGCGATGAGGTGCGCTCGTGGGCGGCCTGGCTGACGACGGTCTGCGTCAGACGATCCATCGACCAGTTGCGTCGAGTGCAGGCCGCTCGCGAGGATTATCCGGGGCCGTGGTTGCCGGAGCCGGTCGCCACCGAGCGTCTGCCCGACGACGTGGTGGCGGACCGCGAGATGCTGTCGCTGGCGGTCCTGCACCTCGCGGAGCAGCTGGACCCCGCGGCTCGTGCGTCGGTGGTGTTGCATCGGGCGTTCGGGATGACGTCCGTCGAGATCGCGGAAATCCTCGATCGCTCACCCGCGTCGGTGCGCCAGCTGATCTCGCGGGGAGAAAGGAGGCTTCAGCTGCGCGCCGAGCCGTCGTCGTCAGGCGCCGACCGCGGGGCTGTCCGCGCTCTCGTCGCCGCGATCGAGACCGGAGACGTCGCGGGCGTGGCGGGCATCCTCACCGATGACGCGATCCTCTGGGCGGACGGAGGCGGGCGGGTCAAGAGCGCGCTCAACCCCATCTTCGGCGCCGAGAGGATCGTCCGCTTCTTCGCCGGAATCCTCGAGAAGGCGGCCGCAGCCGGAGCCGTGATCTCGGCGCGGCAGGTGGACGTCAATGGCGAGATCGGGCTCTCGCTCTCGGTGGGCGCCGTCACGGACGTCATCTCGCTGGAGATGAGGGGTGGGCTCGTCGCCGGCGTCCGACGGATATCGAACCCCGACAAGCTCTGGAGGGCGTGGTGAGCGGCGACCCGCCCGCGGCCGATGTCGGAACCCCTCCCTAAGCTGGATGCGTGACCGAGCACGATCAGCTTCCCGACCTCACCCTCGACGAGGCGCGCGCCGAGGCCGCGGACCTCAGCCAGCGGATCGTCGGTGCGCGCGACGCGTACTACGGCCGAGACGCCGAGGTCGTCGACGACGCGACGTACGACGGATGGATGCACCGGCTCGAGGCCCTCGAGCGTCTGCACCCCGAACTCCAGGGGCAGGACAGCCCGACCCTGTCGGTGGGAGCCGCCGAGGCCACCGACCTCGCGACGATCGAGCACGCCGAGCGCATGCTCAGCCTCGACAACGTCTTCTCGCCCGAAGAGCTGCGCGATTGGGCCGTCAAGACCGAGGCCGCCGCGGGGCGCGCGGTGCACTGGCTCAGCGAGCTCAAGATCGACGGACTGGCCATCAGCCTGCGCTACGAGAACGGCGTGCTCACCTCCGCCGCGACCCGCGGCGACGGTCGGGTCGGAGAAATCGTCACCGAGAACGCCCTGCGTCTCGCCGACATCCCGCACGAGCTCGCGGGAGAGGGGCACCCGCCGATCGTGGAGGTGCGCGGAGAGGTCTTCATCCCCGTCGCGAAATTCGAGAACCTCAACCGACTCCAGGGCGAGTTCCGCGAGCGGGCGCTGGCCGAGGCTCGAGAGCGGGCCGCCGGCCGACGTGGGGGCCGCGCCTTCGACCAAGAGAAGGCCGAGATCGCGGCGGCTCGACGCTTCCCCGCGTTCGCGAATCCCCGCAACGCGGCTAGCGGCGGACTGCGTCAGCAGATCGAGAAGAAGACGGGCCTCGAACTCGAGGCCGGTCTCGCGCGCATCGACTCCCTCAAGCTCTACGTGCACGGCATCGGTGCGTGGCAGAAGCCTCCCGTGGCCGCACAGAGCGAGATCTACGACCTGCTGGCGTCGTGGGGACTGCCCACCTCGCCGTACAGCCGCGTCGAGTCGACGATCGACGGCGTCCTGGCCTTCGTCGCGCACCACGGCGAGCATCGTCACGACGTGGAGCACGAGATCGACGGCGTCGTCGTCAAGGTCGACGAACTCGCCCTGCACGACGAGCTCGGTGCCACGAGTAGAGCGCCGCGATGGGCGATCGCGTACAAGTACCCTCCCGAGCAGGTGAACACGAAGCTGCTCGACATCGTGGTGTCCGTCGGCCGCACCGGACGGGCAACCCCCTTCGCGGTCATGGAACCCGCGAAGGTCGCCGGCAGTGTCGTGCGCCAGGCCACCTTGCACAACCAGGACGTCGTCAAGGTCAAGGGCGTGCTGATCGGCGACACGGTCGTGCTGCGCAAGGCCGGCGACGTCATCCCCGAGGTCCTCGGTCCGGTGGTCGAGCTGCGCGACGGCAGCGAACGCGCGTTCGTCATGCCGGCGGACTGCCCCGAGTGCGGGACGCCGCTGCGCCCCGCGAAAGAGGGCGACATCGACCTGCGGTGCCCGAACGCGCGCTCGTGCCCCGCCCAGGTGCGCGGTCGTGTGGAGCACATCGGGTCCCGCGGAGCGCTCGACGTCGAGGCCCTGGGAGAAGTCACCGCCGCGGCCCTCACCCAGCCCGAGGTGCCCGACCGGCCGCCGCTCGACACCGAGGCGGGGCTCTTCGACCTGACGGTCGACCAGCTCGTGCCGATCGAGGTCGTCGTGCGCGACTCCGAGACGGGGGAGCGCAAGGTCGATCCCGATACCGGCGAGCTCGTGCGACGACTGCCGTTCCAGAAGCTGTCGCCGGCGTCGTACCCGCCGGGCACCGAGGACCTCGACCCGGCCGAGCGCCGCCGCCGCGGCATCCGCAAGGACTATCGGCAGGTCCTGCCGTCCGAGCAGGCGACCAAGCTCATCGCCGAGCTCGACAAGGCGAAGACCAAAGACCTCTGGCGGTTGCTCGTCTCGCTGAACATCCGGCACGTCGGTCCGGTCGCGGCCCGGGCCCTCGCCCAATGGTTCGGCTCGCTCGAGGCCATTCGAGCGGCCTCGCGCGAAGAACTCGCGGCCGTCGAGGGTGTCGGCGGCATCATCGCCGACGCCGTCATCGATTGGTTCGACGTGGAGTGGCACCGCGAGATCGTCGACCGCTGGGCAGCCGCGGGGGTGCGCTTCACGATCCCCGGCCATCCCGGACCCGGGGCGGCGGCCGCTGCGGGCGGGGTCCTCGCGGGCCTCACGGTGGTGGCGACCGGATCACTCGAGGGCTACACCCGCGAGGGGGCGCAAGAAGCCATCCTCTCGGCCGGCGGCAAGGCGGCATCGAGCGTGTCGAAGAAGACGGACTTCGTGGCGGCGGGCCCGGGGGCCGGATCCAAGCTCGCGAAGGCCGAGGAGCTCGGACTGAGAATCCTGGATGCCGCGCAGTTCCGCATCCTCGTCGAGCAGGGCCCCGCGGCACTCGACGCGGCGACGGGCGACACCTCAGCCGACGCCGACATCGACGCCGCCGCGGAAGAGACCGCCGCCGACGACTGATCGAACAACGGAAGGGCGGGGGCCGAGGCCCCCGCCCTTCCGTTCGTTCTCGGTATCTGTCAGCCGGCGCAGACCGTGGCGGCCTCCGTGAAGCTCGCCTGCAGAGTGCTCACCTGGCCGCTCAGGCCGCTGGCCTTCGACGGGTCGGCGACGACGGTCTCGAGGAACGCGGCGTAGTCGTTGAGAGCGCCGCTGGCCTTCTTGGCCGCGGGCGCGACCTCCGCGTTGGTGATCGAGTCGAACTGCGTGCCGACGTCGGACGCGAGCTTCTTGAACGCCGCCAACGTCGCCTGCGGGTCGGAGCTGTCGACCGTGCTGCCCGCACCGCTGACCTCCTGGAACTGCGTCCGGACGATGTCGCAGGCGTCGGCCTTCGACTGATCCCCGGCGGGTGCGGCGGGCGACGCGGGCGCGGTGGTCTCCTGCGTCGTCGTGGTGCCGCTGTCGGTCATGCTGTCGTCGCTCGACTCCGCGGTGTTGCTGGCACCGCCGGAGCAGCCGGCGAGAAGAAGCAGCGCGGAGGCTGCGACGAGAGCGAACGGAGTGCGCTTGATGATCATGTGATTCCCCCCAAAGGTCACACCCGGGCACGACGCGGCCCGGAATGCCCCCACGCTACCGAGCGCACGCGTGCACCGACCAATTCGGCCCCGGGTCTTGCGCGCCGAGGTCTGCGTGTAGCAGGGCGGTGGCGTCAGTCGGCGAGCAGGCGGTCGCGCACCTGACGTCGGAGCACCTTACCGATGAGCGAGCGGGGCAGTTCATCGACGACGACGATCTGCTTCGGAACCTTGTAGGGCGTCAGGATGCCGCGCGCGAAGGCCCGCACGGCTTCGGCGTCGAACTCGCCGGGGGTCGAGGGCACGACCGCGGCGACGACCTCTTCACCCGAGTGCTCGCTCGGAAGGCCGACCACGGCGACATCGGCGATCGAGGGGTGCTGGCGCAGGACGTTCTCGACCTCGGTGGGGGCGACGTTGAAGCCTCCCGTGATGATGAGCTCTTTGATGCGGTCGACGATCCGCACGAAACCGCCGTCGTCGATCGTCACGATGTCACCGGTGCGGAACCACCCGTCGACGAAGACCGCGTCGGTCTCCTCGGGCTTGCCGTAGTAGCCGGAGAAGACCTGCGGGCCGCGGACGAGGAGTTCACCGCGCTCGACGTCCGTGCGCGGGTCGTCGGGGTCGACGACCCGGCACTCGGTGCCGGGCAGGGGGAGGCCGACGGTCCCCGCGACGCGGTTGTCGGCGACGGGGTTGGCCATCAGCACGGGGGAGCACTCGCTCAGGCCGTAGCCCTCGACGAGATAGCCTCCGGTGGCTTCCTCGAACGGCACGACGAGATCGTGCGGGAGGGCCATCGCGCCCGAGATCGCGACGTCGGTACCGGTCAGCGAAACGCCCTTCTCGGTCGCCGCGGCGAGCAGCCGCTCGGCGATCGGGGGGACGAGGGGGAGGAAGGTCGCGGGGTGCTTCTTCGTCACGGCGAGCACGAGGTCGGGATCGAACTTGGGGAAGAGGACGAGACGCGCGCCCATCGACATCGCGAAGGTCAGGCACAGGGTCAGCCCGTACGCGTGGAACATCGGCAGCACGGCGTAGACGACGCACCCCTCGCCGCGGACGATCTGCGGCACCCAGGCGCGGGCCTGAGCGGCATTGGCGAGCAGGTTCGCGTGCGTGAGCATCGCCCCCTTGGGGGTGCCGGTCGTCCCGCTCGTGTACTGGATGATCGCCAGGTCGGTCGACCCCGGTCGCGGGTGCGACGAGGGGAGGGGCGCGTGACGCACCAGGTCGGCCCAGTCGGCGGCATCCTGGGCCTTCGTCGTCAGAGCCGCGCGGGCCTCTCGCGCCTTCGCGAGGGGCAGGCGGAGGGCGAGTCGGGTCAGCAGGGGCATGGCGGTGGTCACGTCGACCGAGATGAGCGTGTCGACCGTCAGGTCGGCCGGGAACTCCTGGATCGTGGCGACGACTTTGCTCCACACGATCGCGTGCTTCGCACCGTGGTCCTCGAACTGCTTGCGCAGCTCCCGCGGGGTGTAAAGGGGATTGTGCTCGACCACGACGGCGCCCAGGCGCAGGACCGCGTAGAACGCCACGATGTGCTGCGGGCAGTTGGGCAGCACGATCGCGACCGGGTCTCCCGCTTTCACCCCGCGCTCGGCGAGGGCTCCCGCCACGCGGGCGATGTCGGCGGCCATCTCGGCGTACGTCGTCTCGCGGCCGAAGAACTGCAGGGCCGGGGCTTCGGGGTAGTCGCGCACCGAGGCGTCGACGATGTCGACGAGCGAGCCGCTCTGGGGGTCCAGGTCTTCGGGGACACCCGGGGCGTAGCTCGAGGTCCAGGGCCGCGGGGGATCGAAGCTCGTCACCCCGTCAGCCTAGAGGTGGTGCTCGGCGGGGACAGGACCGCGCGCGAACTAGACTTGCGGGGTGTCTGAAATCACTCCTGATCTCGTGCGCCATCTCGGTGTGCTCGCCCGGATCCAGTTGAGCGACGAGGAGGTCCAAAGCCTCACCGGCCAGCTGGATGCCATCGTCGACAACATCGCGAAGGTGTCCGAGGTGGCGACCCCCGAGGTCGTCGCCACGAGCCACCCGATCCCGCTCGAGAACGTCTTCCGCCCCGACGTCGTGCAGCAGCAGCTCACGCGCGAGCAGGTGCTGCAGAACGCCCCCGACCAGGCCGACGGCCGATTCCGCGTGACCGCGATCCTGGGAGAAGAGCAGTGATGCGCACCGTGCCGACCGATTTCCGGGGAGTCTCCACCTCCGACGCGACCAAGGAGCAGGGACGATGACCGATCTGACCCGCCTCACCGCCGCCGACCTGGCCTCCGCGCTCTCGAGCAAAGAGGTGTCGAGCGTCGAGGCCACGCAGGCCCACCTCGACCGCATCGCGGCCGTCGACGGCGACGTGCACGCGTTCCTGCACGTGAGCGACCACGCCCTCGAGGTCGCGGCCGACATCGACCGCCGCCGCGCGGCGGGCGAGCAGCTGCACGAACTCGCCGGCGTTCCGCTCGCGGTCAAGGACGTGCTCGTCACCACCGACATGCCCTCCACGAGCGGATCGAAGATCCTCGAGGGCTACATGTCGCCCTACGACGCCACGGTCGTCGCGCGCTCGCGCGCCGCGGGCCTGGTGCCGCTCGGCAAGACCAACATGGACGAGTTCGCGATGGGCTCCTCCACCGAGTTCTCGGCGTACGGCCCCACCCGCAACCCGTGGGACCTCGACCGCATCCCCGGCGGCTCGGGAGGCGGGTCGGCTGCGGCCGTCGCGGCCTTCGAGGCGCCGCTGGCCCTCGGCTCCGACACGGGCGGCTCGATCCGTCAGCCCGCGCACGTCACCGGCACGGTCGGCGTCAAGCCCACCTACGGTGGAGTGAGCCGTTACGGCGCGATCGCCCTGGCATCCAGCCTCGATCAGGTCGGCCCGGTCACCCGCACCGTGCTCGACGCGGGCCTGCTCCACGACGTCATCGGCGGACACGACGCGAACGACTCGACCTCGCTGTCCGACGCGTGGCCCTCGTTCGCTGCCGCGGCTCGCGAGGGTGCGACCGGCGAGGTCCTGAAGGGCCTCAAGATCGGCGTCATCCGCGAGCTCGACGACCGCGGCTTCCAGAAGGGCGTGTCGGACTCGTTCCGCGCGTCGCTGGCGGCCATGGAGGCGCAGGGCGCCGAGATCGTCGAGATCAGCGCCCCGCACTTCGAGTACGGCGTCGCCGCGTACTACCTGATCCTCCCCGCCGAGGCCTCGAGCAACCTCGCGAAGTTCGACTCGGTGCGCTTCGGCATGCGCGTGAACCCGCAGGGCGCCGCCACCGTCGAGAACGTCATGGCCGCCACGCGCGACGCGGGCTTCGGCCCCGAGGTCAAGCGCCGCATCATCCTCGGCACCTACGCCCTCTCGGCCGGATACTACGACGCCTACTACGGCAGCGCGCAGAAGGTCCGCACGCTCATCCAGCACGATTTCGACGCCGCGTTCTCGCAGGTCGACGTCATTGCGACGCCGTCCGCGCCGACTACGGCCTTCCGCCTCGGCGAGAAGATCGACGACCCGCTGCAGATGTATCTCAACGACGTCACCACGATCCCCGCGAACCTCGCGGGCGTGCCCGGCATCTCGGTGCCGAGCGGTCTCGCCGCAGAGGACGGCCTGCCCGTCGGCATCCAATTCCTCGCCCCCGCTCGCGAGGACGCCCGCCTCTACCGTGTCGGTGCGGCCCTCGAAGCGCTGCTCGTCGACCAGTGGGGTGCCCCGCTGCTCGACAAGGCCCCCTCTCTCACGAACGGAGCGTCGCTCTGATGGCGAAAGATGCCCTGATGGACTTCGACGAGGCGCTCGAGATGTTCGAGCCCGTCCTCGGTTTTGAGGTGCACGTCGAGCTCAACACCGCGACCAAGATGTTCTCGGCCGCGCCCAACCCCGCCAACGAGGCCCACCACGGTGCCGAGCCGAACACGCTCGTCGCCCCGGTCGACATGGGCCTTCCGGGCGCTCTGCCGGTGGTGAACGCCGAGGCCATCCGGTCGTCGATCAGCCTGGGCCTCGCCCTCGGTTGCTCGATCGCCCCGTCCAGCCGTTTCGCGCGGAAGAACTACTTCTACCCCGACCTCGGCAAGAACTACCAGATCTCGCAGTACGACGAGCCGATCGCCTTCGAGGGCTCGGTCGAGGTCGAGCTCGAGGACGGCACCATCGTGACCGTGCCGATCGAGCGCGCGCACATGGAAGAAGACGCCGGCAAGCTCACCCACATGGGCGGGGCGACCGGTCGCATCCAGGGTGCGGAGTACTCGCTGGTCGACTACAACCGCGCCGGCGTCCCGCTCGTCGAGATCGTCACGAAGCCGATCTTCGGTGCCGAGCACTCGGCGCCTGCACTGGCGAAGGCCTACGTCGCGACGATCCGCGACATCGTGCGCGGCCTCGGAATCTCGGAGGCCAAGCTCGAGCGCGGAAACCTCCGCTGCGACGCCAACGTCTCGCTGCGCCCGCGCGGCCAGGAGAAGCTCGGCACCCGCACCGAGACCAAGAACGTCAACTCGATGCGTTCGGTCGAGCGTGCGGTGCGCTACGAGATCCAGCGTCAGGCCGCGATCCTCGCCAAGGGCGGGACCATCACGCAAGAGACCCGTCACTGGCACGAGGACACCGGTCGCACGTCTCCGGGGCGCCCGAAGTCGGATGCCGACGACTACCGTTACTTCCCCGAGCCCGACCTGCTGCCGGTGGTGCCCGCGCCCGAGCTGATTGAGGAGCTGCGCGCCGCGCTCCCCGAGCCGCCCGCGGCCCGTCGTCGTCGGCTCAAGGGCGAGTGGGGCTTCACCGATCTCGAGTTCCAGGACGTCGCCAACGGCGGCCTGCTCGACGCGGTGGCCGACACGATCGCCGCGGGAGCCGCTCCCGCCTCGGCTCGCAAGTGGTGGACGGGTGAGATCACCCGCGTCGCGAACGCGCAGGAGCGCGACGCGGCCGACCTTGTCTCTCCCGAGAACGTCGCCGCTCTGCAGAAGCTGATCGACGCCGGCACCCTCACCGACAAGCTCGCGCGCCAGGTGCTCGAGGGCGTCATCGCCGGAGAGGGCACCCCGCAAGAGGTCGTCGACGCCCGGGGTCTCGCCGTGGTCTCGGACGACGGGGCGCTCATCGCCGCGATCGACGAGGCCCTCGTCGCCCAGCCCGACGTGCTCGCCAAGATCCGCGACGGCAAGGTGCAGGCCGCCGGCGCCGTCATCGGCGCGGTCATGAAGGCGATGAAGGGCCAGGCCGACGCCGCGCGCGTGCGCGAACTCGTGCTGGAGCGCGCCGCCGCTCTGTAATCGACACCGGATGCCACGGCACCGCGCCCCGCGAGGGGTGGGGCCGTGGCATCCGTCGTTCCCGGCCCGGGGCGTGTACACAGCCTCGGCGGTTGACGCGAGATTCGCGAGACGACGGTCGAGGATGCGCGGATCGCTGACCTCGCGCGGGCGCCGAGGACCGATGTCGGAGGTCCGGGGGAGAATGGATGCCATGGGACGAGGTGACGGAACGGGGCGCATCGTCTCGCGCCCCGACGCCGATGACACGGGCACGGGCATCCTGCACGTCGACATGGACGCCTTCTTCGCCTCGGTGGCCGTGCTCGACGATCCCTCTCTCGCGGGCAAGCCGCTCATCATCGGCGGGTCCGAGGGGCGCGGCGTCGTCTCGAGCGCTTCGTACGAGGCCCGCCGCTACGGCGTGAAGTCGGCGATGCCGGTCGCGATCGCCCTGCGGATGTGCCCGACCGCGATCGTCGTCAACCCGCCCTACCACCGCTACACCGAGATGTCGCGGCAGGTCATGGCGATCTTCCACGACGTCACCCCGCTGGTCGAACCCCTCTCGATCGACGAGGCGTTCCTCGACGTCCGCGGTGCGCGGCGGCTGTGGGGGAGCCCCGGCACGATCGCGCGGGACCTGAGGGCTCGGGTGAAGGCCGAGACCGGGCTGACCTGCAGCATCGGAGTCGCCGCGACCAAGCACGTCGCAAAGATGGCCTCCACGATCTCCAAGCCCGACGGGCTGCTCGTGGTGGCCGAGGCCGACACCGAGGCGTTCCTTCGCCCGCGTTCGGTGCGGGCGCTGTGGGGAGTGGGTCCCAAGGCCGCCGAGGCGCTCGAGTCTCGCGGCATCCGGCTCATCTCCGACATCCTCGACACCCCGCGGCCTGCGCTCGAGCGGGTGCTCGGTCCCGCAATGGGCGAGCGCATCTGGCATCTGTCACGCGGCATCGACGCCCGCGAGGTACACACGGGGCGCTCCGAGAAGAGCGTCGGTCATGAAGAGACGTTCCACACCGACATCTCCGACACCCGCACGCTGCACGTCGAGCTCCGCCGCCTCGCCGATCGCGTGGGAGCGCGCCTGCGCGCGCAGCAGTACGAGGCGTCGACGATCTCGATCAAGGTGCGCTTCTCCGACTTCACCACGCTCAGCCGTTCGCGCACGCTGCCCGAACCGACCTCGGTCGGCCAGCGCATCGGCGACGCGGCCATCGAGCTGTTCGACGGGATCGATCGACGCCAGGCCGTTCGCCTGGTCGGCGTGCGGGGCGAGAAGCTCAAGCCGGCGGCGATCGCGGCCACCCTGTGGGATGACGACGCCGAATGGCGCCGCGTCGAGGGAGCGCTCGACGACGCCACCACTCGCTTCGGCCGAGGGGCCGTCACCCGTGGATCGCTGCTCGGGCCGTCGCGCGGTGGGGGAGCCCTGCCCACGAACCCACGGCCGTCGTACGACCACTGACACGCCGGTCCCGGTCGCGCAACGCCCCTCGATGGTCCGAGGCCGGGCCGCTACGGTGGAGCCATGCCCAACATCGCTTTGGAACTCGGCAAGCAGGCCACCAGCTTCGGCGTCACCTCCGCCTACGGGGAGCAGCAGGACGTGAACGGCGTCAAGATGATCCCCGTCGCCCTCACCTGGGCCGGGTACGGCGGCGGCTCCGACGAGCAGGGCAACGGTGGCGGCGGGGGCGGTGGCTACACGCTGCCCCTCGGCGCCTACATCCGCCGTGGTGACGATCTGCGGTTCGACCCGAACCTCGTCGCGTTGCTCGCCGTCGGCATCCCGTTCGTGTGGGTGGCCGGTCGCGCCCTCAGCCGTGTCATCCGCGCCCTCAAGAAGTAACGCGGACCCGGTCGCCGACGCCCTCACTGCGGCTGTTGCCGCGGTGTCGGCGCGCGTCGTCGCGGTCGGCGCCGCGAACCCCGTCGTCGCCCTCGACGGGCGTAGTGGCGCGGGGAAGAGCTCCTTCGCTCGACGCCTGGTCGCGGCATGGCCGGGCCACGGACGCGTGCAACTCGTCGCCCTCGACGACGTCTACCCCGGCTGGGACGGCCTCGCCGACGGCGTCGACTACGCCCGGCGGGTCATCCTCTCACCGCACGCGCGGGGGCTGATCGGCGTCTGGGAGCGGTGGGACTGGGAAGCGAGCGCGCGAGCCGAGGCATACGCCGTCGACCCCTCGCTGCCGCTGGTGGTCGAAGGATCGGGACTTCTCACCCCTGAGGTCGCGCGACTCGCCGACGTGTCGGTGTGGGTCGAGGCTCCGTTGGCGTCCCGCAAGGCGCGCGCCCTCGACCGCGACGGCGACACCTACCGTCCGCATTGGGACCGCTGGGCCGCGCAGGAGGACCGGCATCTCGAGGCGCACCATCCGGAACGGCTGGCCGATCTGGTCGTCTCCGTCCCGTAAGGTACGTCGACGACGCCGCTCACGCGCGATCGAGAGTTGCGACGAGACCGTCGAGGCGATAGCCGATCCAGTCGTACACGCCGTAGCGCGGGTCTTCGGGATCGTGATCGTCGTCGTTCTGGATGCCGAGACGGGTCGCCATAACCAGTCGCAGCGCCGAGAGCGTGCGCATCCACGCCAGGGCCTCGGTCTCACCGAGGGCGACGGCGATCGTCGCATCGGGATCGCTCTCGGGGTCGAGGTCCGCACCGTCGAGGCCGAGGGTGTGAAGAACCGTGGCGACGTCCTGCGACCGACGCTCGAGGAGGTCCCCGCCGGTCAGACGCCGGAACTCCCGACTGGCAGCTGCGTCGTCGGGGTAGGCATCCGGGAGCAGGCGTTCCACCGCCGGGTCCTCGCCCGCGCGGGAGTCCGCCAGCAGATCGCGGAACTGTCCCACGATGCCGGCCAGATGCAGGGCCTCGAGGCCGCTGATCTCCAGCACGACGACGCGCTCGCTCACGCGGGGTCCTTCCTGACGGTGGCCCAGAGGCCGAAGTCGTGCATCGCCTGCACGTGGGCTTCCATGACTTCGCGTGGCCCTCGGGCCACCACGGCGTGGCCGTCGTGGTGCACGGCGAGCATCAGCCGGTTCGCGGTCGCGGCGTCGTAGCCGAAGTAGGTGCGGAAGATGTGGGTGACGTAACTCATGAGGTTCACGGGGTCGTTCCACACCACGGTCTGCCACGACGCCGGCGGAGCCGCCGTCAGATCGGTCTCGAGGTCGACGTCGAGATCGAGGTCGGGACTCGCCACGCCCGCCATCACGCCCACCCCAGCTCGTGGAGGCGTTCGTCGTCGATGCCGTAGAAGTGAGCGATCTCGTGGACGAGCGTCGTGTGGATCTCGTCACGCAGTTCGGTCTCGTCGTGGCAGGCGGCGAGGTGCGGCTCCCGGTACACGATGATGCGATCGGGGAGCTCGCCGACGCCGTAGCGCTCTCGTTCCGTCAACGCCCAGCCGTCGTACAGCCCGAGGAGATCCAGGGACCCGTCCTCGGGGCGGTCCTCGACGACGAAGACGACGTTATCGAGACCGTCCACCATGTCGTCGGGGAGCTGATCCAGCTCGTCGACGACCAGTTCTTCGAACGCAGACGCATCCATCTCGAGGGCCGGGCGCGCGTCGACGCGGTCGTTCACGGCGGGCCTCCCGGGGGTCTCGAGCCGTCCATCGGATGCCGACAGATCACGCCGACGTTCCGTGTCGATTCTACGGCGCGGGGGAGCGCCGGTCGCGAATGACGAAGGCCCGGCGAGCGATGCTCGACCGGGCCTTCGTCGTTGGGGTGGCTAACGGGACTTGAACCCGCGACCCCCGCGACCACAACGCGGTGCTCTACCGACTGAGCTATAGCCACCATGTGTCTGCCGCAGCAGACAACTGAACGATTATGTCATACGTCGAGCGTGAACGACGACACGGCCGAGGCCGAGACGGCCTTCGCCTCGTCGCTCGTCGGGCCCGGCTGGGGCACGAACACCGCGGCGCGGTAGTAGGCGAGCTCGCGGATCGATTCGCGGATGTCGGCGAGCGCGCGGTGTCCGCCGTTCTTCGCCGGGGCCTGGAAGTAGGCGCGCGGATACCAGCGACGCGAGAGCTCCTTGATGCTCGACACGTCGACGTTGCGGTAGTGGAGCCAGCGGTCGACGCGCGGCATGTACTTCGCCAGGAACATGCGGTCGGTGCCGATCGTGTTGCCGGCGAGAGGAGCCTTGCCCTCGACGGGCGCAAACCGCTGGATGTACTCGAGGGTCTGGAACTCGGCATCCGCAAGGCTCACCCCGTTCGGGATCTCGTCGAGCAGACCCGAGGAGCGGTGCATCTCGGTGACGAACTCGCCCATGTTGGCGAGGGCCGAGGCGTCGGGCTTGATCACGATCTGGAAACCGGGGTCGAGCACGTTGAGCTCGAAATCGGTGATGACGACGGCGATCTCGACGAGCTCGTCGACGGCCAGGTCGAGCCCGGTCATCTCGCAGTCGATCCAGACGAGCCGGTCGTTCTCGGAGGCGTTTACCATCCCCACATCCTAGTGAGGGGTGCCGACACCGGCTCTGGTCCCCCAGACACGATTCGAACGTGTGACCGGCGGATTAGAAGGCCGCTGCTCTATCCACTGAGCTACTGGGGGTCGATCTCAGGATATCGCCCGAGGCGTTCCCGCCGCGCCAGCCCCTGGCACATCTGCCGCGGCGGCTGTACATTCCGGCGAAAGAGAGCAAAGGAGCACTCATGTCCGAGACTGCGACGCGACGCATCTGGGTGGCCTACGGTCCGAACGGCGTCGTCGGGAAGATCCAGAAAGACAGCGACGGCTACCGCGTTCACATGGCCGGCAAGGACGAGCCCCTGGGCGTGTACCCCTCCATGGAGATCGCCAAGAACGCCGTGCACTCGCACCTCAAGCCCGGCAGCGAGCGGCCCGAGTTCCGCGAGCACTGAACGGTGGGGCGGCTCCCGGTGCGCGGGAGCCGCCCCACCGCGGTGTCTCAGGCGGATGCCATCGTCCGCGCGGGCGCCGCGGGCTTCGGAGTGGCCAGCAGCGGCAGGGCGAGGTGGACCAACGGCCCGATCCCCAGCGCGAAGACGACGGTCCCGATGCCGACGGTGCCGCCGAGCAGCCACCCGAGGACGAGCACCGACCCCTCGACGCCGAGGCGGCACGCCCAGATCGGCCAGCCGAAGCACGCGTGCATTCCGGTCATGAGGCCGTCGCGCGGGCCGGGGCCGAAGTGCGCTCCGATGTAGAGCCCGGATGCCACGGCCACCAGCACCACGCCGGCGACGAGCATGAGGGCTTGCAGCCAGAAGGTGTCGGGGTGGGGGAGCAGCCCGAGCGAGAGCTGGAGGCTCGTGCCGACGAGCAGGATGTTCGCCACGGTTCCCACCCCCGGCTTCTGGCGCAGGGGGATCCACAGCAGCAGCACGCCCAGGCCGACGATGTTGGTGATCCAACCGATGCCGATCCCCGTCACGCGCGAAAGTCCCTGCGCGAAGACCGTCCACGGGTCGACTCCCAGGCCGGCCGCCACGGTGACGGCGCAGCCGAAGCCGTAGAGCACGAGTCCGAAGAAGAGGCGCAGGATCCGAGAAGACATGTGGCGATCCAATCACGGGATTGGCTTTGGGGCACGATGCCAATTCGACTACGGTGGCCGCATGGACTCGCGCGTATCGGCCCGCACCCTCGCCGCCTCTCTCGGTGGCTGGCGGGGAAACGGCCCCGCCTACGAGGCACTCGCCGACGGCGTCCGCCTTCTCTGCTTGGACAATCGCCTCGCTCCGGCCACGGCCCTCCCCGCCGAGCGTGAGCTGGCGGCGATTCTGGGAGTGAGTCGCACCACCGTCGCCGCCGCCTACCAGAGCCTGCGCGACACCGGACACATCGAGAGCCTGCGCGGGAGCGGGAGCGTCACCCTGCCCCTGCGTCGGACCGACCCGGGCCGGCACGAACCGGACGCCGAGACGATCGATCTGCAGCAGGCGAGCCCCGCGGCCTGGCCCGGGCTTCCGGGGATCATGGCGGAGGTCATCCAGGACGCTCCGGCACTCGTCGCGCGGATCGGATACGACGTCGTCGGCGATGTGGGCCTGCGTACCGCGATCGCCGAGCACTACCGCGCGAGAGGTCTCGCCACCTCCACCGACCAGATCCTCGTGACGACGGGGGCGCAGAGCGCGATCCACCTGATCGCCTCGGTACTCCTGCACCGCGCCGACCGGGTCATGATCGAGACCCCCACCTACCCTCACGCGGCGGATGCGTTCCGTCGGGTCGGGGCACGCCTGGTGGGCGTGCCGGTCGACTCCGCCCACGGATGGGACCTCGAGCGCGCGGAGCAGACGTTCGCGAGGGCGCTGCCCTCGCTGGCGTACCTGATGCCCGACTTCCACAACCCGACGGGACGCACCATGACCGCGGACGAGACGGATGCCTTCGTCGTGGGCGCGCGCTCGGTCGGGACTCTCCTGGTCCTCGATGAGACCACCGCACAGCTCGACATCGATCGGCGATCGCAGTCGGCGGCATTTCCCGAGGATGAGCGCGTGATCCGCGTCGGCTCCCTCGGCAAGACGGTGTGGGGTGGACTGCGCGTCGGGTGGGTGCGCGCAGCGCCCGACATCGTGCGGCGCCTAGCCAGCGGTCGACCCGTGCACGATCTGGGGACTCCCGAGCTCGAGCAGGCCATCGCGGCGCGCCTCATCCCGCGACTCGACGAGATCGCCGCGCAGCGCGGCACCTTGCTGCGTGCGGGTCGCGACAGCCTGGTCGAGGAGCTGAGGCGACTGTTTCCGGAGTGGGACGTGCCCGAGGTGCACGGCGGTGTGTCGCTCTGGGTGGGGATCGGCGAGCCGCTGAGCACGCCGTTGGTGATGTCGGCGCGGGCACGAGGGCTCGCCCTCTCCGCCGGATCGCGATTCGCCGTGGAGGGCGGCCACGACCGTCGTCTGCGCGTGCCGTTCACCGCGTCGCCGTCGACGCTGCGGCGGGCGGTCGGCATTCTGCGCTCAGCGTGGGACGACGTGCGCGGCGGAAGCGCGATCCCTTCTCGAACGGACTTCACCACCGTCGTCTGAGCACAGCCCGACCGCACCGGGAGACCGGATGCCGAGCGCCGCACGCTTCTACCGGAGGTACCGCAAACACTCGACGGCGTCGGCGGACGACCAGAACTCGCCGAGGCGACGGAAGCTGCCGGAGGCGGAGTGGAACCGCTCGGCGGCGTAACGCCACCCCCCGTCGGCGGAGATCGCACGGATATGACCGACCACGATGCCGCGCGGATCGGCGATGCGCCACAGGCCCGCGGCGACGTGCGTCGCCGCTCCCCACCCGGCCGGACGCGGTGCCGGAGCGAGGTCGTTCCACAGTGCGGTGCTCATGGGATGACGGTAGAACCAACCTCCGACATCGACGCCGGTCGTCCCCGGGGTCCGTCCTCCCCAGGCGCCTGATCGTCCGAACCATCCACGGAACGGCCGGATCGACCCGCGGCGTACGCGTCGATCCGGTCATTCTGAGCGTGGCTCCGGCATCCGTCGGGCACACGGATGCCGGAGCGCACACCACGTCGAGAGGAACAACGGATATGAGCGATCACATCACCCTGGTGGGCAACATCGTCGGCGAGCTGGAGCAACGCGCCACGCGCGGAGGCGGGCCGATCGCGGCCTTCCGGATCGCCGTCGGCGAGCGCAGACTCGATCGCGAGCGCGGAGAGTGGGTGGACGGGCACACGAACTACTACAACGTCTCGGCGTTCGGAGACCTCGGGGCTCACGCGCTGCACTCCCTGCGGAAGGGCCAGCGGGTCGTCCTGACCGGCCGTCTGCGGCTGCGCGAGTGGGAGAACGACGTCAAACGCGGGGTGAGCGCCGACGTCGTCGCCGACGCCATCGGCCACGACCTGCGGTGGGGCACCACGCGCTTCGAGAAGGCGGCGCGGTCGCCGGACGCCGCGAGCGTCGCGGCCTCAGAGGCGGCGGGGCCGGAGGCGGACGAGCAATGGGCGCTCCCCGGGGCGTCGGAGGGGCTCGCCGGTGACGTCGAGATGGTCGGCGCGAGCGCCGGGGGCAGCGGGGGATCGTCGTCGGACGAAGACGCGGCCGGTCCGTTCTGAGTCGGGGGTTCACGGCGGCGCGGGGGACGGTCGCGGCGCGGGCGATCGCGTCGTCCGGAGCGGGGTGGGGCGGAGGGGTCCGTAGACTCGGACGCGTGTCCCGCCTCCTCGGTCGTCCCCTCGCCGCCCTGACCCTCGTCGCGGTGCTGGGCTTCGCCGGATGCACCGGCGAGTCGCCCGCTCCCGGCCCTGTCGATTCCGCCACACCGTCGGTGTCGGCCTCACCGTCGTCCACGTCCACGCCGACAACGCCGGCCGCTCCCGCGCTCGTACCCGGGGGGACCGCGGCGCAGAACCTGCCGTTCTTCACCCAGGTCGTCTCGGGGGTCTGGTCGGGCCCCGATCAGGTGGCCGGTCGCGCCTACATCGACGCTCTCGCCGCCGCGGGCTTCGACAAGGCCGCGATGCAGGTGACGCCCGACCGGACCACGGTCGACAACCCCGCCGAGAGCATCGAGTTCTCCGTCCGCATCGGCGATCAGTGCCTGGTGGGTCAGGTCGGCCCCTCGATCGGCAACCCCGTCACCGCGGTGCTGCCCGGCCTGTCGTCCGGCGGGTGCCTGATCGGGCAGACGCGCGCCATCGACTGGTGACCCGAGGCCGTCTCACGTCGGCGAGATGGCGCATCGCCCCTAGACTGGACGGGTTATGGCGGAATACATCTACTCCATGGTCCGCGCTCGCAAAGCTGTGGGCGACAAGCTGATCCTCGACGACGTCACCATGTCGTTCCTCCCCGGTGCCAAGATCGGCATGGTCGGGCCGAACGGTGCGGGTAAGTCGACGATCCTGAAGATCATGGCGGGGCTCGACAACCCCTCCAACGGCGAGGCCCGACTGAGCCCCGGCTTCACCGTCGGCATCCTCATGCAGGAGCCCGAGCTCGACGACAGCAAGACCGTCCTCGAGAACATCCAGGACGGCGTGGCGATCAAGCCCAAGCTCGACCGCTTCAACGAGATCTCTGCCCTCATGGCCGACCCCGATGCGGACTTCGACGCCCTGCTGGCCGAGATGGGAACGCTGCAGGAAGAGATCGACGCCGCCGACGGCTGGGACCTCGACTCGCAGCTCGAGCAGGCGATGGACGCGCTGCGCACCCCGCCGGCCGACGCCTCGGTCGTTCCGCTCTCCGGCGGTGAGCGTCGTCGCGTCGCCCTCGCCAAGCTCCTCCTGCAGAAGCCCGACCTGCTGCTCCTTGACGAGCCCACCAACCACCTCGACGCCGAGAGCGTGCTCTGGCTCGAGCAGCACCTCAAGGCGTACAAGGGCGCGGTCATCGCGATCACCCACGACCGGTACTTCCTCGACAACGTCGCGGAGTGGATCGCCGAGGTCGACCGCGGCCACCTGTACCCCTACGAGGGCAACTACTCGACCTACCTCGAGAAGAAGGGGCAGCGCCTCGACGTCCAGGGCAAGAAGGACGCCAAGCTCGCCAAGCGCCTCAAGGAGGAGCTCGAGTGGGTCCGCTCCAACGCCAAGGGCCGCCAGGTCAAGTCGAAGGCGCGTCTCGCCCGCTACGAAGAGATGGCAGCCGAGGCCGAGCGCACGCGCAAGTTGGACTTCGACGAGATCCAGATCCCCGCGGGCCCGCGCCTAGGCAGCATCGTCATCGACGCCAAGAAGCTCGAGAAGAGCTTCGGCGACCGCTCGCTGATCAGCAACCTCAGCTTCAACCTGCCGCCGAACGGCATCGTCGGCGTGATCGGTCCGAACGGTGTCGGAAAGACCACGCTGTTCAAGACGATCGTCGGCCTCGAGCCCCTCGACGGCGGCACGCTGAAGATCGGCGAGACCGTCAAGATCAGCTACGTCGACCAGTCGCGCTCCAACATCGACCCCGAGAAGACGCTGTGGGAGGTCGTGTCCGACGGACTCGACATCATCACCGTCGGCAAGACCGAGATCCCGTCGCGCGCGTACGTGTCGAAATTCGGATTCAAGGGCCCCGACCAGCAGAAGAAGGCGGGCGTCCTGTCCGGCGGTGAGCGCAACCGCCTGAACCTCGCCCTCACGCTGAAAGAGGGCGGCAACCTGCTCCTCCTCGACGAGCCGACCAACGACCTCGACGTCGAGACGCTGAGCTCGCTCGAGAACGCGCTGCTCGAATTCCCCGGCTGCGCCGTGGTTATCACGCACGACCGGTGGTTCCTCGACCGCATCGCGACGCACATCCTCGCCTACGAGGGCACCGAAGAGCACCCCGACCAGTGGCACTGGTTCGAGGGCAACTTCGAGGCCTACGAGGCGAACAAGATCGAGCGTCTCGGTGCCGACGCGGCCAACCCCTCGCGCTCGACCTACCGCAAGCTCACTCGTGACTGACAGCCCCGCGCAGCACACCCCCGACGAGGGTCCGGCGGTCGCCGGACCCTCGCGGGTGCACGTGCCCATCCACCTCCGCTGGGGCGACCTCGACGCCCTCGGGCACGTCAACAACACCTCGATGTTGAAGCTGCTCGAAGAGGCACGGTTGCGCGCGTTCTGGCACAGCGACGGCGAGGGAGAACCGCTCCCGACGGCGGTGTTCGACATGGACGTGCTCGAGAGCGGCGGCGATCGCGCCACGCTCATCGCCCGTCAAGAGATCGAGTACCTGCGCCCGGTGCCCTACAGTCAACGCCCCCTCGACGTGCGCATGTGGATCGGCGCGATGGGCGGGTCGAGCGCCGACATCTGCTTCGAGGTCTACAGCCCCGTCGGTGACGCCGAGCCCGTGCTCTACGCCCGCGCCACGGCCGTCACGGTCCTCGTCGACACCGCCAGTGGTCGACCCATCCGCTGGACCGAAGCGGAACGCACCGCCTGGGCGCCGTACATCGGCGACCCGATCGAGTACCGCCGGGGCCGTTCGCGCGGGTGAGCCCGCTCCACGGGGCTCCGCGTATCCTGCGCCCGTCGTAAGACGCCGGAGCCCGATGACGCCACTCGCGGGCCCGCGGCGTTCCCCTCCCGCCGGGAGCCGACTCTCGTCAGCGCCCTGCGGAACCCTGCCCGCGCACGCCGCCGCCGACCCGCGCGACCTCGTCCGGCGAGGGCCGCCGGGTGTCGGCATCCGGGATCATCCGCGCGGGACGCGCACCATGACCTCTTGCGCGACGCTGGCCACGAGCGCGCCGTCGCGCGTGTAGATGCGTCCGGTGGCCAGTCCTCGGCCCCCGCGGGCGTTCGGGGACTCCTGCACGTACAGCAGCCACTCGTCGACGCGTCCCGGGCGGTGCCACCACATCGCGTGGTCGAGGCTTGCGACCTTCAGTCCCGGGGCGTTCCACGCGACGCCGTGCGCACGCATGATCGACTCCTGGATCGTGAGGTCGCTGAGGTAGGCGAGGGCGGCGCGGTGGACGGCGGGGTCGTCGCCGACGGGGCGACGCAGCTTCATCCAGACCGCCTGCCGGGGCACGAGCGGGCCCTCGACCGAGGCGTACAGCGGCGAGGTCACGTGGCGGACGTCGACAGGGCTTTCGGAGAGGATCCTGCGGCTGATCGGGTGCAGGGTCTCGACCTCGAGCGAGGGGGCGTCCTCGGGCTGGGGAATCCCCTCCGGCATCGGCTCGAAGTGCTCGAGACCCGGGTCTTCGTCCTGGAACGAGGCGATCATCGAGAAGATCGGGACGCCCGACTGGAACGCCTGGGTCCGCCGGGTCGAGAACGAGCGGCCGTCGTGAATGCGGTCGACGGAGAAGGTGATGCCGTCGGAGGGATCACCCGGGCGCAGGAAGTACCCGTGCATCGAGTGGACGGTGCGCTCAGCCGGGAGGGTCCGAGATGCTGCGACGATGGTCTGCGCGAGCACCTGACCGCCGTACACGCGCCCGGTGGGCATGGCCTGCGACACCCCCGTGAAGATGTCTTCGGTCGTGCGCGCTCCGGCATCGCGGAGGTCGAGCACGCTCAGCAGCGACGCCACGGGATCGATGGCCTCGGACACACTGACTCCCGTTCCGGTACGGCGAACCCGCACCGCTTGATAGTTTAGGGCGGGTGTCCGCGCGCCTGTTGTTCCCCGACCCGCAGGCGGCAGCCGACCTGCTCACCTTCGCCGCCCGAACGATCCGTCTCGGTGACGGCACCGTGCGACTGCGAGCCGACGGGGGAGTGCTGGTCGCCACGGCGGCCCCTCTCGCCCCCCGCGGACTGCTCGATGCCACGCCGACCGTTCTGGGTCTGCGCGTCTCGGCGATCGACCCCGAGCTCGAGTGCGACCTGGTGGTCGAGGCGTCCGCCCTGCTCCCCGCCCCCGACGACGCGTCCGCGGTCGTGCTGCCCGAGACCGCGACCTCGCCGGCCTGGGCGGGCATCTCGCCCCCGCGCGGAGGATGGGAGCAGACGGATGCCATCGACTCGGCCGTACTCGCATCGCGAGCGCAGTACGGGGTCGCGGCCGTCGCCGACGCCCTTCCCGCCGACGCCGGCGAGGACATCGTGCGCCTCGTGCGGGCACAGGTGTGGGGTCAGCCCGACGAAGCACTGGGGGGACTGCCCCTGGGCACGGCCTTCGCGGCCTTCGCTCTGGGCTTCATCGCCGGGTCCGAGCAGGCGCCCGTGCGCCGCAGCGGTGCCTGGACGCGCGTGAGTCTCGCGCGCGGCCACGTGCTGGTGCGCGGCCCGGTGCGTTCGGGGCTCACCGCGGTGCGCGCCACGGGGAGCTGATCCAGCAAGCGCACAGGTGGCCTCCATACGCTGAAGACACGCAAGGGGAGTACTCCCGACGCGACGTATCCGTCATCACGGGTCCACGATTGGATTCCGGGTACGTCGGTCCGAAAGGGCGGAGGAGACCTTGACGCCGCGGCCGTGCGCCGCCCGTCGAGAGGTCCTTCCATGGTCTCGTTCTCCCGTCTGTTCGATCTCGCCTCCAAGGCCGCCGGAAAAGCCGCATCCTCGTCGCGCCCCCCGGGTGCCGCCGGAGGAAAAGACTGGCGCGACATGGTCCGCTCCGCGGCCGACGCCGTCACCGGCGATCGCGGAGCGAGCACCCCGCCCGCCGCGACCCGCGGCCCCGCGTCGAACGGGCGGTACGCGCCGCCCGCGGCATCCCGTCCCTCGTCCGCTCTGTCGGACGCCGACCGTGCCGCCATCGCCCGCTACGACTACCTCCTGCGCACGGCCGACCCCGACAGGGTCGAGCAGATGCACCGCGAAGCGTTCGCCCGCCTCACACCGGCGCAGCGCGCGCACGTGAAGGAGCGGATGGATGCCGATCTGGCCCCTGACGAGCGCCCGCGCACGGACACCGCGGACGACCTCGCGCGCACGGCTGCGCGTGCCGAAGCGGCGCGTCCCGGACGCATGTCCGGGCTGCTCGCCAAGGCCGGGCGCGGCGGTCTGATCGGTGCCGGCGTCGTGGGCGCCGGGGGCCTCCTCGCGGCGGTCGCCGGGGGAGCCGTCGTCAGCGCCGTCGCGGTGCCCCTGCTCGCGCAGGCCGGGCAGATGGGCGTCGACTTCGCGGGGCTCGCAGAGGGCGTCGACCTCGAGGCGATGGCATCCGGGGTCGATCTCGCCTCCCTTGCCGAGGGCACCGGTCTCGGCGAGTGGGCCGGAGGAGCTCAGGATGCCGTGTCGGGCGCCGGCGAGCAGATCAGCGGTTTCGGCGAGGGACTGTCGAACCTCGACATCCCCGGGTTCGGGGACTTCCTCGGTCGGTGATCAGTCGTTCGCGCGGACGGGCAGGCCCGTATCGGGGCGCCCGTCCTGGCGCGGGCCGATCCCGCGCGGCTCGAACGTGTTGACCATCGCGTAGGCCGCCCGCTCGAGGTAGTCCCACAGGGGCTCTTCGAACGCGGGCGGCAGGGCGATCTCGTCGACGGCGGCGCGCATGTGCCGCAGCCAGCGGTCGCGGGCGTCGGGGTCGACGTGGAACGGCATGTGGCGCATGCGCAGTCGCGGGTGTCCGCGCGTCTCGCCATAGGTCGTCGGGCCGCCCCAGTACTGCGCGAGGAACAGGGTGAGGCGTTCGGCGGCCGGGCCGAGGTCCTCTTCGGGGTACATCGGCTTCAGCACCTCGTCGGAGGCGACGCCGCGGTAGAACGCGTCGACCAGCCGACGGAACGTCTCCATCCCGCCCACCTGGTCGTAGAAGCTGACGGGCTCGGTCATGACTCGTCCTTGTCGTCGGCGCGGACCGCCGGAGGAGTGGGCTTGGGCGCGTCGGCCCCGGGAGCCGGGGGCAGGTCGACGATGGCCGTGGGGGTGTCGTCCTGAACGGTCTTCTTCTTCACCTTGGCAGGGGGCGCTTCGACGGCGTGCTCGTCAGCGGTCTCGGATGAGTCCATCTTGCTGCGGCGCGGGCGCCAGATCGGGCGGCTCGCGCCGACCGCGACCTGGGTCTCTTTGGTCTTCGGCGGGTGCGCTCCGCGGACGCTCTGCGCGCCCTCCGCGCCCGTCAGCACGATCGAGTTGAGCTGGGGGAGCGCGATGCCCATCGCGTCGATGGCCTTCTTCAGGCGCGCGCGCAGCTCGCGGGCCACGTCGTCCTTCGCGCTCGAGCGGGTCTTCATGACGAGGCGGATGACGAGGGCGTCGCCACTGATCGACTCCAGGCCCCAGATCTCGGGCTGCTCGATGATGCGCGAGCGCCACTTCGTCTCTTTCGCCATCGTCTTGGCGGCGGTCAGCATCGCCTTCTCGACGTCGTCGATGTCGGCATCCACCGGTACGGCCAAATCGATGATGACGCGCGACCATCCCTGGGACATGTTGCCGATGCGGGTGATCTCACCGTTGCGCACGTACCAGAGCGTGCCGTTGACGTCGCGAACGTGGGTGATGCGCACGCTGACGAACTCCACGATGCCGGTCGCGAGCCCCAGGTCGACGACGTCGCCGATGCCGATCTGGTCTTCGGCGACGATGAAGATGCCGTTGAGCACGTCTTTGACGATGTTCTGGGCGCCGAAGCCGAGACCGGCGCCGATCGCGGCGGTGAGCAGCGTGAGCGAGGCGAGTGCGTCGGGCGCGACGATGCTGGCGATCCAGACGAGCGCGACGATCACGAGAATGACGTTGACGATGTTCTGCAGGATCGTGCCGAGGGTGCGGGTGCGCTGCACCAGCCGTACCGCGCTGAGGGGCGAACGATCGAGGGCCTGCGTGTCGTCGACGCGGGCCTTGCTCTTCGCCCCATTGACGATTCGATCCACCACGCGGCGGATGATCACGCGAAGGATCCAGGCGGCGACGGCGATCCCGATGATGATCCCGAGCACCCTCAGCAGCACACCGCCGAAGCCGAGCAGCTGATCGCCGATCCAGGCCCAGGTGTCGGGGTTGGCCAGATCGCTCGGCGACGTGATGGAGGGTGACGGGGCGGGCGAGGGGTTTTCGGCGAGAACGGACATCGGATTCAGACTAACGACGGATGCCTCGGCGCCGGCTGAGCGTCGAGGCATCCATCGCGGATCGGATCAGGCGTCGCGCCAGCGCAGCGCGATCCACCCGAGCAGGAGGGGCCCGATCACCCACCCGGCCATCGTGAGCGCGGGCTCCACCAGGTCGGTCGCTCCGGCCCGGGTGAGGCTGCCGGCGGCGCTGACCGGGAGGTATTTGCCCGCCTCGACGACCCACATCCAGTCGGGGCCGGCGATCGAGAAGAGGCTCAGCATGATCGGCAGCACGAAGAGCACTCCCACGAAGAGCACTCCCACCGTGACGGCGATCGCACCGGCGCCGCTGCGCAGGACGAAACCGAAGCCGACGCCCATGAGGGTGAAGCAGGCCATCGAGAGCATGCCGAGGGCGAGGGGCACGATCGAGTCGGCGGGCGTCGCCCAGTCGATGCCCGTGCCACCCAGCAGGGGAGCGGTGGCGGCGATGGCGACGGCGTAGATGATCACGGTGGTCACCATCATCGTCACGGCCACGACGAGCGCCTTCGCCAGCAGCACGGCACCGCGACGGGGCTCCGCGGTGAGTGTCGAGCGGATCATCCCGGTCGAGTACTCCCCGGTCACGACGATCGCGCCGAGGATGCCGGCCACGAGCATCGTGAACTGGGTGGGCGCGAGGATGACGTTCGTCGGCTCCATCCCCCCGCCCATGCCGCTCGTGGCGAGCGCGATGAGCAGCGAGATCCCCACCGACAGTGCGGCGGTGACCCCGAGCGACCACCAGGTCGAGCGGAGCGTGAGGATCTTGATCGCCTCGCTCTTCAGCAGGTGCGCGAAGCTCAGGCGCGGGGTGTTCGGGTGCGTCGCCCGGCGGGGCGCGGCGGCGAGGGCGGTCATGCGATCTCCTTGGTCTTGTACTCGACGGAGTCGTCGGTCAGGGCGAGATAGGCGTCCTCGAGGGAGCCGACGCGCGGGCTGAGTTCGTAGAGGGGGATGCCGCGGGCGGCGGCGATGTCGCCGACCGTTTCGGCCGTGATCCCGGTGATCTGCGCCGCGCCCGGCTCGACGGCCGAGACGGTGGCATCCGGGATCTCGAGGGCGGTGACGAGTTCGCCGAGGCGGGGGGAGCGCACGAGCAGGGTGGTCGTGGTCCAGGTGCGGACGAGGTCGGGGAGGGCCGCGTCGGCGAGCACGCGCCCGCGCCCCAGCACGATCACGTGATCGGCGGTCTGCGACATCTCGCTCATCAGGTGGCTCGACAGCAGGACCGTTCGACCCTCGCCCGCGAGATGGCGCACGAACTGGCGCACCCAGCGGACGCCCTCGGGGTCGAGGCCGTTGACGGGTTCGTCGAGGATCAGCGTGTGCGGGTCGCCGAGCAGGGCGGCCGCGATGCCGAGGCGCTGACCCATGCCGAGCGAGAAGCCGCCCGCGCGCTTGCCGGCCACGGATCTGATGCCGGTGAGCTCGATCACCTCGTCGACGCGGGCGTTCCCGATGCCGTGCGTCGCGGCCATGGCGCGAAGGTGATTGCGCGCCGATCGGCCGGTGTGGATGGCCTTCGCGTCGAGCAGGACGCCAACCTCGGTGAGGGGAGAGCGGAGGTGCCGGTAGTCCTGGCCGCCCACGGTCACGCGGCCGGCGGTGGGGCGGTCGAGCCCGACGATCATGCGCATCGTGGTGGACTTCCCCGCACCGTTCGGTCCGAGGAAGCCGGTCACCCGCCCGGGGGCCACCGTGAACGAGACGCCGTCGACGGCGGTCTTGTCGCCGTACCGCTTGGTGAGGTTGTCTGCAACGATCATGCCTCCACGCTAGGGACGGCGACCCGGTCGCCGCGTCCTCCGTCCGGATGATCGCGAGCGACGGGAGGATGACCCCGCAACGACGGATGCCCCCTCCCGAGGGGGAGAGGGCATCCGACGCAGACGCGGATTACTGGGCGTCGCGCTCCTGGACCGCCAGCGCGCGTTCGACGCCGGCGAGGTTCTCGCCGACGAGGCGACGAAGCGCGGGGGCGGCGTCGGCGTTCTGCGACAGCCACTGACGCGTCGCGTCGCGCAGCGCCTTGTTCGCCAGGGCGGCGGGGTACAGGCCCACGATCAGGTACTGCGCGATCTGGTAGCTGCGCGACTCCCAGATGGGCAGCAGCATCGCGAAGTACGGCTCGACGAAGTCGGCGAGCACGTCGACCGTCGTCGGGTTCGTGAAGCCCGAGGCCGTCGACCGAACGATCGTGTTCGGCGCGTCGGCGCGCTCGATGAGCGAGTCCCACGCCTCCTGCTTCGCCGCGTGCGAGGGGAGCGACGCCTTGGCCATGGCCGCGAACTCCCCGCCCTTCGCCGTGTTGTCCGCGGCGCGCGCCTCGTTGATGTCGGCCGCCGTGACCACGCCCGCGGAGGCGAGCGATACCAGTAGCTGCCACGACAGGTCGGTGTCGATCTCGAGGCCCTCGAGCGTGGTGTCGCCGTCGCGGAGCGCACGGACCGTCTCGGCGTGAGCCGGGGTGGAGGCCGCCGAGGCGAACGCCGTCACGAACTGCAACTGGCTGTCGCTGCCGGCCTCGGCCTTCTGCGCCAGCTCCCACAGGCCGTCGGCCACGCGCTCGCGCGCCGCGTCACGGGTCTCGGGGGCGACGTACGAGTTCGCGGCGAGCTGCAGCTGGCCCAGCGTCGTGCGCACCGTGGTCGACTCGGTCTCGGAGCCGATGTTCTGCAGGACGAGGTCGAGGTAATCGGTGGCCGAGGCCTCGGCATCCCGCGTCTGATCCCACGCCGCACCCCACACGAGCGAACGCGCAAGCGGGTCGGAGATGTCCTTCAGGTGCGCGATCGCGGTGGCCAGCGAGCGCTCGTCGAGACGGATCTTCGCGTAAGCGAGGTCATCGTCGTTGAGCAGCACGAGGTCGGGACGACGGATGCCACGGAGCTCGGCGACCTCGGTGCGGTCGCCGTCGACGTCGATCTCGACGCGGTGGACGCGCTCGAGCGAGCCCGACTCGGTCACCGAGTAGAAGCCCACGCCCAGTCGGTGCGGGCGGATGGTGGGGTAGTCGGCCGGGGCGGTCTGCACGATGGCGAAGCGCGTGATTGTGCCGTCCGCTCCCTCTTCGATGAGCGGGGTGAGCGTGTTGACACCCGCCGTCTCGAGCCACTTCTTGGCCCAGTCGCCCAGGTCGCGACCGCTGGTGGCCTCGAGCTCGACGAGCAGGTCGCCGACCTCGGTGTTCGACCACTGGTGCTTCTGGAAGTACGCGGCCACACCCGCGAAGAACTGCTCGATACCCACCCACGCGGCGAGCTGCTTCAGCACGGAGCCGCCCTTGGCGTAGGTGATGCCGTCGAAGTTCACCTGCACGTCTTCGAGGTCGTTGATCTCGGCGACGACCGGGTGGGTCGAGGGGAGCTGGTCCTGGCGGTACGCCCAGGTCTTCTCCATCGCGTTGAAGGTCGTCCAGGCGGCCTCCCACTCGGTGGCCTCGGCGGTGGCGATCGTGGAGGCCCACTCGGCGAACGACTCGTTCAGCCAGAGGTCGTTCCACCACTTCATGGTGACGAGGTCGCCGAACCACATGTGCGCGAGCTCGTGGAGGATCGTCACGACGCGACGTTCCTTCACGGCATCCGTCACCTTGCTGCGGAAGACGTAGGTCTCGGTGAAGGTGACCGCACCCGCGTTCTCCATCGCGCCGGCGTTGAACTCGGGCACGAAGAGCTGGTCGTACTTGGCGAACGGGTAGGGGAAGCCGAACTTCTCCTCGAAGTACGCGAAGCCCTGACGGGTCTTCTCGAAGACGTAGTCGGCGTCGAGGTACTGCCACAGGCTCTTCCGAGCGAAGACGCCGAGGGGGATGACGCGGCCGTCGGCGCTCGTGAGCTCGCTGTAGGTCGCCTCGTAGGGACCCGCGACGAGAGCGGTGATGTACGACGAGATGCGCGGGGTGGCGGGGAAGTCCCAGCGGGCGGTGTCGTCCGACACGACGACCGGCTCGGGCGTGGGGGAGTTGGAGACGACCTTCCAGCGCGCGGGGGCGGTGACCGAGAAGGTGAAGGCGGCCTTGAGATCGGGCTGCTCGAACACGGTGTACATGCGGCGCGAGTCGGGCACCTCGAACTGCGAGTAGAGGTAGACCTCGCCGTCGACGGGGTCGACGAAGCGGTGCAGGCCCTCGCCGGTGTTGGTGTATTCGCAGTCGGCCTCGACGACGAGCTCGTTCTCGGCCGCGAGGTCGTCGAGCGCGATGCGCGAGTCGGCGAAGACGGCGGCGGGGTCGAGCGAGCGGCCGTTGAGGGTGATTGCGTGCACGGTGCGCGCGATCAGGTCGATGAAGGTCGACGCGCCCTCGGTGGCGGCGAAGGTCACGACGGTGCGCGAGGCGAAGACCTCGTCTCCGCGCGTGAGGTCGAGCTGCACGTCGTAGGAGTGCGTGTCGACGATCGCGCGACGCTCCTGCGCTTCGATGCGGGTGAGGTTCTCTCCTGGCACTGGCGTTCTCCCGGGGATCTGGGTGGTTTGTCGCAGGTGACGCGGTTGACGTCGGTGACAACCGTATAAGCCTAGTAGCGAGATATCTCGCGTCCGCGCCTCGCGCGGGAGTGCGAGGATGTGATCGTGAGCACGACCGACACGGACACCAACCCTGAGACCGTCCTCTACGCGTCGCCCGCTGCGGCGTCCGGACCCAAGTGGGTCGAGACGCCGGTGGCGTACGACGGCATCCTCCTCGCCGGCTTCGGCGGGCCCGAGGGTCAGGACGACGTCATCCCGTTCCTGCGCAACGTGACGCGCGGGCGCGGCATCCCCGATGAGCGACTCGAAGAGGTCGCCCACCACTACCGTCACTTCGGCGGCGTCAGCCCGATCAATCAGCACAATCGCGAGCTCAAGGCCGCCCTCGAGGCTGAGATCGCCAAGCGCGGACTGGGTCTGCCCGTGTACTGGGGCAATCGCAACTGGTCGCCGTACCTCGCAGAGGCCGTCACCGAGGCGGCCGAGGCGGGCGACACGACCCTCCTCGCGATCGCGACGAGCGCCTACAGCTCGTTCTCGAGCTGCCGTCAGTACCGCGAAGACTACGCCCGTGTGCTTGAGGCGACCGGTCTCGGTGAGACGGTGACGATCGACAAGGTCCGTCAGTTCTTCGACCACCCGGGCTTCGTGAGCACCTTCGTCCGGGGCGTGACGGATGCCGTCTCGGCCTACGTCGCCGACGGGATCGCGCCCGAGAAGATCCGCGTGCTCTTCTCCACGCACTCGATTCCGAGCGCCGACGCGGAGCGTTCCGGCCCTCGCGACGTCGAGTTCGGAGAGGGCGGTGCCTACGAGGCGCAGCACAACGCCGTCGCCGCCTTCGTCATGGCCGAGGTCGCCGCCGCCGTCGCCGACGTCGAGTGGGAGCTCGTCTACCAGTCGCGTTCGGGCCCGCCCACGCAGCCCTGGCTCGAGCCCGACGTCAACGATGTGATCGCGGAGCTTCCCGGCCGCGGCGCCGAGGCGGTCGTCATCGTGCCCCTTGGTTTCGTCAGCGACCACATGGAGGTGCTCTGGGACCTCGACACCGAGGCCATGGAGGCCGCTGAAGAGGCGGGCATTCGCGCGGTGCGCACGCCGACGCCGGGCATCGATCCTGCGTACGTGTCGGGTCTGATCGACCTGGTCGAGGAGCGGCTCAAGGGCACGCCGAAGGCGGAGCGCCCACACCTGACCGACCTGGGCCCCTGGTACGACGTGTGCCGGCCGGGGTGCTGCGAGAACATCCGCGCCGGTTTCAAGCCGGTCGCCGCAGGTCTGCGTCCCTGACGACCTCGACGCCGCCCGTTCCTCACCCGGAGCGGGCGGCGTCGTCATGTCCGCCCGCGATGTCGGACCCGCTCAATAGACTTGCCGCATGCGCATCCACATCGGCACCGATCACGCCGGTCTCGAGTTCTCCACCCAGATCCAGCACCACCTCGCCGCTCAGGGGCACGAGGTCGTCGACCACGGCCCGGTCGAGTACGACGCCCTCGACGACTACCCGGCCTTCTGCATCCGCGCCGCGCAGGCGGTCGTGCGCGACCAGGCCGCGGGCGTCGAGGCCCTCGGTGTCGTGTTCGGCGGCTCGGGCAACGGCGAGCAGATCGCCGCGAACAAGGTGCTCGGCGTGCGCGCGGCGCTCGTGTGGAACATCTCCACGGCTGAGCTCGCCCGCGAGCACAACGACGCCAACGTCATCTCGATCGGTGCGCGACAGCACACCTTCGACGAGGCCGCGTCGTTCATCGACCGCTTCATCGCGACGCCCTTCTCGGGTGAGGAGCGCCACACCCGTCGCATCGGGCAGCTCGCCGCCTTCGAGCAGGACGGGGTGCTGCTGCCCGACCCGCGCGCCGGCCAGAAGCCGAACACCATGACCGACGCGAGCGACTCGTTCGACCCTGAGGCAGGCTGATGCCCGAAGGGCATTCCGTCCACCGCATCGCGCGGCAGTTCGACCGCAACATCGTGGGACGCACGGTCTCGGCATCCAGCCCCCAGGGGCGTTTCGCCGAGGGCGCCTCGGTCATCGACGGCCGCGAGGCGCTCGAGGTGCGGGCGGTGGCGAAGCAGATGTTCCTCCGCTTCGACGGAGACGTCTGGCTGCGCGTGCACCTCGGCATGTACGGCGCCTGGGACTTCTCGGGCGAGGTGGTCGTCGATGCGACCATCGCCTCGGCCAACGGCCGCATGGGCCAGACGAATCAGCGCGGCACGGTCGTCGACGACGAGCCGATCCTGGATGCAGCGGGCGAGAACTCCTTGACCTCCATCGGCGCACCACGTCGCACGCGCGTGCGCATGTCGGAGCAGACGACGGGCCTCGAGGAGCAGAACGAGTGGCCCCCGCCGGTGGTCGGCCAGGTGCGCCTGCGCCTGCTGACCGACACCACGTGCGCCGACCTGCGCGGGCCCACCGCCTGCGTGCTGCAGACCCCCGACGAGGTGCAGGCGACCATCGCGAAGCTCGGGCCCGACCCTCTCGTCGACGACCTCCCCGAGGGCGAGGAGCGCTTCACCGCCACGGTGCGCAAGAAGCCCACGCCCATCGGCCTGCTGCTGATGGACCAGGCCGTCGTGAGCGGCATCGGCAACGTGTACCGCGCCGAGCTGCTGTTCCGCGCGCGGCAGAACCCCCACACGCCGGGTCGCGACGTGCCCGAAGAGGTCGTGCGGGGCATCTGGCGCGACTGGGCGACGCTGCTGCCGATCGGCGTCGAGACCGGTCAGATGATGACGATGGACGGGCTCGACCCCGCCGCCTACCGCCGCGCGATGGCGCGCCGCGCCGACCGGCACTGGGTCTACCACCGCGAAGGACTGCCCTGCCGCGTGTGCGGAACCGCGATCGTCATGGAAGAAGCCGCCGGACGCAAGCTGTACTGGTGTCCGAAGTGCCAGGCGTGAGCGAGCGGGTTCCGGGCTCTGCGACGGACTCAGGGACCGGGGCAGGAGGCGGCTGAGCCTGTTCGAGCCGCCCGGCGCCGCGTTCTAGGCTGATCCGGTGCGTCAGAATCCGAGCTTCGCGATGACCGACGTCGGTGAGATCCGTCGTCTCATCGACCTCAACCCCTGGGTCACCCTCGTCAGTCAGACCGACGACGGCCTCGTCGCCTCGCACTACGCGGTCATGCTCGACGACACCCGGGACGACCTGACGATCGTGGGCCATGTCGGCAAGCCCGACGACGCGATCCTCGGTCTCGGCGACCGGGAGCTCCTCGTCGTCGTCCAGGGCCCCCACGGCTACATCACGCCGCGGTGGTACGGGGACGTCCCTGCCGTGCCGACGTGGAACTTCGTGTCGGCGCACCTCAGCGGCATCCCGGAACTCCTCTCTCCGGAGGAGAACCTGCGGGTACTCGAGCGCCTGGTGAAGCGTTTCGAGGGTGATGGTGACGACGCGAGAGGGCTGTACGCGGTGCCCAACGACGCCGCCTTCGTCGAAAGGCTCGAGCGCGGAACCATGGGGTTCCGCCTCACGCCGACGCGGGTGACGGCGAAGCGCAAGCTCAGCCAGAACCGTCCCGCGGAGGTCGTCGAGACGATCATCGACGGTCTGACCGCCGAGGGGCGCCACGAGCTCTCCGCTGAGATGCGTCGCGCCGCCGACGCGCGGGTCCGCCCGTGATCGGCGAGAACGTCGGATTCCTCCGCGCGGTGCGTGTCGCCGGACCCGGACGCGAATTCCTCCCGACGTCCGAGCCCGTCGACATCGTCATCTCCGACGGACGGATCGCCGATATCGCGCCGACGGGCAACCTGCGGCCCACCGGCGCCGTCCTCGAGGGGGAGGGCGGGTGGCTTCTCCCCGGGCTCTGGGACCACCACGTGCACGTGCTCCAGTGGGCCCTCGCGGCCGATCGTGTGCCCCTCGGCGAGGTGGCGAGCGCGCGCGACGCCGCGACGATCATGGCGCTCGCCCCCGAGTCCGACGGCCGCCGCGTCGGTTCCGGATTCCGTGACGGGCTCTGGTCCGACGAGCCGAGCCTGGAGCTGTTGGATGCCTCCACCGGGGGCGTGCCGACGTACCTGATCAACGCCGACGTCCACAGCGTGTGGATGAACACGGCGGCTTTCCGACGCGAGGGCTTCGAGCCCGTGGCATCCGGGATGCTCGTCGAAGAGGACGCGTTCGAGATCTCGCGCCGTGTGAACGCCGTCGAGGCCGACGTCGCCGACGCCGCCGTGGAGCGCATGGCCCGCGCGGCCGCGGCTCGCGGGGTCGTGGGTCTCGTCGACCTCGACATGACCTGGAACGACGAACCCTGGCAGCGGCGAGCGGCGCGCGGATTCGACACGCTGCGCATCTCGTACGGCACGTACCCGCAGGACCTGGATCGGGCCATCGCCGAGGGTCTTCGCACGGGCGACCCCGTGAGGGGATCGTCGAACGGTCTCGTGCGGGTCGGGCCGCTCAAGGCGATCACCGACGGCTCGCTGGGCACCCGCACCGCGGCGTGCGCCCACCACTATCCGGGCGACACCGGCAACCACGGGTTGCTGACCGTCCCGCCGGAGGAGCTCGTCGACATGATGACGCGGGCCACGGCGGCCGGACTCGAATGCGCGATCCACGCCATCGGCGACATCGCGAACGCCCACGCGCTCGACGCGTACGCCCTCACCGGCGCGGTGGGCACCATCGAACACGCGCAGCTCGTCGCTCACGCCGACATTCCGCGCTTCGCCCGTCTGGGGGTCGCCGCGAGCGTGCAGCCCGAGCACGCGCTCGACGATCGGGACATGACGGATGCCGTCTGGGCCGAGCAGTCTGCGCAGCCCTACCCGCTGCGGGCCCTGGCCGACAGCGGCGCGAACCTCCGCTTCGGTTCCGACGCGCCCGTCGCACCCCTCGACCCGTGGGCCGCGATGGCGTCGGCGGTGTTCCGCACGCGCGACGGACGCGACGCGTGGCAGCCGCACCAGCGGGTCGACATCGACACGGCGATCGCCGCCTCGACGGCGGGGGGATCGACCGCACCCGCCGAGATCTCACCGGGCGCCCTCGCCGATCTCGTCATCGTCGGGGCCGACCCGCTGATCGCCGACGAGCGTGGACTGCGCGCGATGCCCGTGCGGGCGACGCTGCTCGCGGGTCGCGTCACGCACGGCGCCTGACGCACGATCGTTCTTTTGGCGTGAGGGGTCACTTTCTGTCGCTGGGCGCGTCTCCTGGCGACAGGAAGTGACCCCTCACGCGCGCGGTGGAGGGGCGGGGGAGCGGGAGACGTGCCGGAACGACGAAGGGGGCGGTGCCGAAGCACCGCCCCCTTCGAGGAACGTCTTACGCGGCGAGGTGCGCGAACAGGAACCAACGGTCCTTGTCGAGGCCGCGCTTGATCTCGATTGCCACGTCCTGGCTCGACATGTCGATCTCGTCGAGACCCTCGATGGCGGCTTCGATGTCGACGAGCACCGCGTCGATGTCGGCGATCACGGCGCGGATGACGACATCGGACTGCGCGAAACCGGCCGGGACCTCGGTGGCCTTCGCCTTCGCGGCGACGGTCGACAGGCGCGAGTCGATGGGAAGACCCAGGGCGACGATGCGCTCGGCGGCCAGGTCGGCCCACTCCTGCGCGTGAGCGACGACCGAGTCGAGCAGCTCGTGCACGCCGATGAAGTTGGCGCCGCGGACGTGCCAGTGCGCCTGCTTGCCGTTGACGACGAGCGCCTCGAGGCCGATGACGACGGGGGAGAGGAACTGGGCGGTGCCGGCGGCCATCGTCGGGTCGACGGTGGTGGCGGCGGGGGTCTGGACGGTGCTCATGTGTGCTCCTTAGGCGACGTTCGAAGTCTCGATGGATGCAACGCTACTCACGTGGCAGCATTCCGCAAGCAAGATGAGGCTCGGCTAAATCCCTGGTGAATAGGCAATCCTCACCTTCCCTGATCGCGTCTCAGCCCCACGGCGAGACCGAGGGTCACCACCGCGGCGGCTCCGGCGACGAGCATTCCCCAGGGCGTTGAGCGGATGCCGGTCCACGCGAGGGATCCTCCGGTCTGGGCCGGATCCGCGAGGGACGGACCGGGTTCTCCGGTCGGAGGGTCGCTCGCCGTCGCGTCCGTGAGCCGGACGACGGGAGTCACGACGGCGTCAGCGTTACGCGAGATGTTGCCGGAGGCGGCATCCATCCTCACTCCGAGGTCGATGCGCAGCGTGTCACCCGGCGCGATCACCGAGCTCACCCACTGGTCCCCCTGCGGCACCGGGCTCGAGGCCACGACCAGGGTGAGCGAGCGCGTGAACGAGGTGTCGCCCGGGTCCGAGCCGACGGGGGCGGTATCGAGGCGCAGGCCCGCCCGTGCCGGATCGGGACTCGCGTTTCGGATCCACAGGGTGGAGGTGAGCGTGCCACCAGGAACGATGCGGTCCGGCTGGTCGAACAGGCGCACCGCTCCGTCCGAGACGAAGCGCGCCCCATCGTCGCTCACGAGCAACTGGCTGGACGAAGCCGATGCGGGAGTCGGCGTCAGCAGGGGAGCGGATGCCGTGACGAGGATCAAAGCGAACGCCGTGGTCGTTCTCCGGTGGCGATGCGAACGGACGAGATCGAAGATGAGCAGGACCAGGCCGTAGCCGACGACCGCGACACCGACCGCCGCGATGACGATCCCGCGCTCCTGTCCTCCGAAGACGATCCCGGGATACCCGAGATACGGCACCGCGAAGACCACTTTTCCGCGAAGTTGCTCGCTCTGCACCGGGGGATCGTCGGCGTCGTTGGCGTCCCCTCGCGTGATCAGCAGCCGCGCGCCACCGGTGCTGCTGGTCGTACCCACGACGCGGTGCGTGACCACGGCGGGCTCGCCCGAGCGCAGTTGATAGGTCACGACATCTCCGACCGAGACGTCGTCTATCGAGGACGGGCGGACCGCGATCAACGTCCCCGGTGGCATGCCCGGCTGCATGCTCGCGGTCAGGACGGTGTACGTCTGCGCGCCGAGGAGCAGAGGGATCACCACGGTGATCAAGCCGAAAAGCGACACCGCGACGAGAACGATGCTGCCCACGATGGCGCGCGTCCGAGCCCACCCCGGCCGTTCCGGCGGCGGAGTGGTGGAGCCGGGAGTGCGGGGATCCTCGATCAGTTCTGACACTTGACGCCCCCGAGCAGTCCGCCGACCAGGCTGGAGAGGACGACCGGCTGCCCGTTGCTGGGCAGTGACGTCCACTTCTGGGTGACGGCGGTGACGGTGATCACGACGGTGCCGCCGTCGAGCAGCGCCCTCACCACCGACGCCAGGAGCGATGTCAGCACCGAGCCGGTGATGTCGATCGTCGTGGCGGTCACGCCCGTCGCGACCACCTGGGTGGCGCCGTTCGCGGAGTTCGTGGCGGTCACGGTGTACGACGTCGCGTCGGTGATCGGGGACCACGAGATCTGCGCGTACGACGACAAGCCGAGTACCGCCGGCTTCGACGTGCACGTCGTGACGGGCGCCGCGAGTGCGGACGTGCTGAGCGAGAATGCCGGCGCGGAGGTGGACGCACGCCACGCGGCCGCGGCGGCGGTGGGCACGGTGAGCGCCAGGGCCAGGGCGGCGACTACGGCGACGACCGCACGACGACGGCTCACGATGTCGCCTGATCGACGGTGATGGTGATCTGCGGGGTGAGAGCGATCGCCTGGGTCGTGGACGGAGCGCTCGGGTCGAGAGTGACGCGCAGGCACAGGTCGGCCGACGCTCCGAGCGCGTATCCGCCGGCTGGGGCGTACCCACCCGCGGGCAGGGGCGTTCCCGTCCCGCAAGCCCCGACGAACACCTGTGTCGAGACGTACGGCGCGAGCGCTGCCGACACCGACGCCGCAGCGTTCACTCGCCAGCGCATCGTGTCACCCGACCCGGTCGCGCTCACGCGCAGGGCTGCGGTGTCGCTGGAGCGCCCCGGTAGGAGCGGTTTCCACGCACTCCAGCTTCCCGTCCAGCTCGCCGCGGCTCCGAGCGAGCCGGTCGAGGTCACCCCAGCGGTGAGCGGGCGGCGGTCCGACCAGACGGCGTGTGCCGCCACGGTGCCGGGGCCCAGCACGAGCGCTGCGACGAGGACCGCGGTCCACCGGACGCGCCGTGGAACGCGATCGTCGCGACGGTGCATGGTCAGTCCCTCAGCTGGAGGCCTGGGTCAGCGAGAACGCGAGCTGGTTGAGGTCCACGGGCGTGTTCACGCCCACGAGGTTGGGCGTCGTCGAATCGAAGGTGACCGTGACGGTGGCCGTCAGGGTTCCGGCCGTGGCGGGAGTCACGCGATAGGTGTTGGTCCCCGTCTGCGCGCCTAGGCCGGTGATGTTCACCACGACCTTCACGTAGGGGGCTGCGGGACCGGTGACGAAGCTGGCGCCCTGGGTGACCGCGAGGTCGGCGGCGAGGGTGTCGCCGACGAGGGTGACGGTGACCGGCTGCGTGAGCGTGAGTACGTCGCCCGGGACGATCTTGACGTTGGTGAGGTTCGACACCGACGTCGCCTGCCCGAGGACGCCCTTCAGGCTCCACGAGCCCGTGCCGAGCGACAGGGCGAGGTTTCCGGAACTCACGGTCCCCGCGGTCAACGCGGTCTGCGTGGTCCAGAACGCGTAGGTGCCGCCCCCGCCGAGAAGCAGGGCGGTGCCGGCCGCGATCGCGAGGATCGCCTTGGTGCGGCGGTGTCGTCGGGCCGGGCGGGCGGTGCGGGTGCGGGTAACGGGTTCGGTCGACTGCGACATGAGGTCTCCAAGGGCGATGCGGCTGTGGTGGGACCGAAACTATGAGCCGTGATCAGGATCGCCGCTACTGATCCGCGGGCCGGAGCTACGGTGTTCGCCCACCCTCGGTAGTGCTCTCGCGCTTCTCGGTAGCTCCTCGGTAGGGCTAGCCTCGGGCTCATGCCGATCGCCCCCGATGCCTCTGTTCTCGCCCTCAGCGGAGCCGCTCCGAGCCTGCACGACACCGCGTTCGTGGCGTCCGGTGCGCGCATCATCGGCGATGTCACGCTCGGCGAACAGGCCAGCGTCTGGTACAACGCCGTCGTGCGCGGTGACAGTGCGCGCATCGTCCTGGGCGCGCGCAGCAATCTGCAGGACAACGTGTCCGTGCACGTCGACGCCGGGCGCCCGGTCACCATCGGTACCGACGTCTCGGTGGGGCACAACGCCGTCGTGCACGGCTGCACGATCGGTGACGGCTCGTTGATCGGTATGGGCAGCGTCGTCCTGTCGGGCGTCGAGATCGGTCCCGGGTGTCTGATCGCCGGGGGAGCTGTCGTGCTCGAGGGCACCGTCATTCCCGAGGGATCGCTGGTTGCGGGCGTCCCCGCGAAGGTGAGGCGCGCGCTCACGCCGGAGGAACGGGCGAAGATCCTCCGCAACGCGCAGACATATCTCGCGCACGTCGAGCGCCACGGCTCGGCGACGCGGATTCAGGATGCCGCAACCCCGGCGGACGGCGACCGTTCCGGCGCGTAACCTCGCGCGCATGCACATCACATCGCTCGCCCCGAACGAGATCTTCGTCTTCGGCTCGAATGCCTCGGGGGCCCACGGCGGAGGAGCAGCGCGGTTCGCGATGGACCGCTTCGGCGCGATCTGGGGTCAGAGCGAAGGCCTGCAGGGGCAGTCGTACGGGATGGACACGATGTCGGGACTCGACGTCTTCGAGGAGCAGGCGCGGCGATTCGTGGCCTTCGCCGCGAAGCATATCGAGCTGCGCTTCCTCGTGGCCGAGGTGGGCTGCGGTATCGCCGGGTACCGGCCGGAGCAAGTCGCGGGCTTCTTCGCGGGAGCGGGCGACAACGTCGTGCTGCCGGAATCTTTCACGCGCGAGCTCGGGTCTCGAGCAAGACCTCCGGCACCTCGCTACTAATGGTGGACTTCGCGCGTGTCACGCTGATGATGCTCGTCGACGGGTACACGTGATCTTTGATCTCACCGTCGTGGCGTGAGTTGGGGGTCGCGGCCATCTCACGGCTAGGCAAGTTCGCGCTCGAAGAACACAACAGAGCCTTCGCGCCGGACCTCCACAAGCCCCGCTTTTTCCAGCACGCGCTGCGAGGCTGCATTGCCCGTATCGGTGTCGGCGATTGCCCGACGCGCTCCCCACGCCCGAGCGTGGTCAAGAGCGAGGCCAACCGCTGCCGTAGCCAATCCACGCCCGCGCGCCGCAGGAATCAGTCCATACCCGAACTCGACCGTTCCGCTCGAGTCGGGCGGACCAAAGAACCCGAAGCCGCCGACGGCCAGCCCCGTGCGGGCCTCCCTAATGGCATACATGGTGAACGGTGAACCCGTCTCGGTGGTCGCAGCGAGCGCGGACAAAGGGGCCAACTCATCCGCGAACGGATAATCCCGATGCCAGGCGTCGCCGGGTTCCTCCCGTCCGTCAATGATTCGTCGTGCGAGGGAAGGCGATAGCCGCGTGAGGAGAACTCGTTCGTTTTCAAGTGTCATCCGTTCCATCATCCCGTGGATGCACATTCTGAGAAACGCTCTACGCCGAATGACGGGTCATGGACCAACAGCTCAAAAACAACTATTGATGGCCACGAACGGGTGAAAATGTGGAGGGGCTGACGAGAATCGAACTCGCATCATCTGTTTGGAAGACAGAGGCTTTACCACTAAGCTACAGCCCCGGAATTCCGCGGTTTTCTGACGAACCGCGGAGTCGGACGACACCCACTCTACGACACCCTGAGGCCCGTCGCGAACGCGGGGGAGTCGGCATCCCTCCGCTCTCGCACGCAAGGGGGTCGGCGAAATCGGCGCAGCCAGGGGGATCGACTAGACTTTCAGCGGTCGTTTCGTCGGCGCGTGCCGCGCGCCGCCCCGGGGCGTAGCTCAGCTTGGTAGAGCGCCCGCTTTGGGAGCGGGAGGCCGCAGGTTCAAATCCTGTCGCCCCGACGAACGGCCCCACAGACCACAGGCCCAATCGGCCCCCGCGTGCGCGCGGGCCACACGAGGAGAACGAACCGCATGGTCAACAGCACCGTCGAGAAGCTCAGCCCCACCCGGGTCAAGCTGCACATCACGGTTTCGCCCGACGAGCTCAAGCCGAGCATCGCCCACGCCTACGAGCACATCGCCCGCGACGTGCAGATCCCCGGCTTCCGCAAGGGCAAGGTGCCCGCGCCGATCATCGACCAGCGCATGGGCCGCGGCGCCGTCATCGAGCACGCCGTCAACGAGGGGCTCGACGGGTTCTACCGCGCGGCCGTCGAGGCCAATGACCTGCGCGTCATCGGTCGTCCGAACGCCGAGATCGTCGAGCTCCCCGAGCTCAAGGACTTCTCGGGCGACCTCATCGTCGACGTCGAGGTCGACGTGCGCCCCGAGTTCGACCTGCCCGCGTACGACTCGATCACGGTGACGGTCGACGCCGCCGAGGTCGACGAGGCCGGTATCGACGCCGAGCTCGACCGCCTGCGTGCGCGCTTCGGCACGCTCATCACGGTCGACCGTCCCGCTAAGACCGGTGACTTCGTCGAGCTCGACCTGGTCGCCACGATCGACGGCAACGAGATCGACCGCGCCGAGGGCGTGTCGTACGAGATCGGCTCGGGCGAACTGCTCCAGGGCATCGATGAGGCCATCGAGTCGCTCACGGCCGACGAGCAGACCACGTTCCGTTCGAAGCTGGTCGGCGGCGAGCACGCCGGTGAAGAGGCCGAGGTCTCGGTCACCATCACCGCCGTCAAGGAGCGCGAGCTTCCCGAGGCCGACGACGACTTCGCGCAGATGGCGTCGGAGTTCGACACCATCGCCGAGCTGCGCGAGTCGCTCAGCGAGCGCGTGTCGCAGCAGTCCGTCTTCACGCAGGGCTCGGCCGCGCGCGACAAGTTCATCGAGGCGCTCCTCGAGGCCGTCGAGATCCCGGTTCCGCCGCAGCTCATCGAGGACGAGGTGCACCAGCACCTCGAGGGCGAGAACCGCCTCGAAGACGACGAGCACCGCGCCGAGGTCACCGAGGCGAGCGAGAAGCAGTTCCGCACGCAGATGGTGCTCGACAAGATCGCCGAAGATGCCAACGTCCAGGTGTCGCAGGACGAGCTGACCCAGTACCTGATCCAGTCGGCTGCGCAGTACAACATGGCGCCGCAGGACTTCGTCAACGCGCTGCAGCAGGGCAACCAGCTGCCCGCGCTCGTCGGTGAGGTCGCCCGCAACAAGGCCCTCGCGATCGCGCTCGGCAAGGTCACCGTCGTCGACACCGACGGCAAGCCCGTCGACCTGACCGGTTTCGTCGCCGTCGAGGGCGAAGAGCCCGTCGAGGGTGACGACGCTGCGGACGAGGCTCCCGCCGAGGAGGCCGCCGCTGAGGAGGCTCCCGCGAAGGCTCCCGCCAAGAAGCGCGCCCCCGCGAAGAAGAAGGCCGACGCTGACGAGGCGCCCGCCGCTGAGGAGGCTCCCGCTAAGGCTCCCGCCAAGAAGCGCGCCCCGGCCAAGAAGAAGACCGACGAGGCCGCTGACGGCGAGTAAGTCGTGACGAAGGGGGCGGATGCCGTGGCATCCGCCCCCTTTTCCGTCCCCGGGCGCCGTCCGGGGGAACGGCCCCGTTGAGTGTCCAGAACACTCGGACCGCGTCTCGAAGCGTCCGAGTGTCGTGGACACGCAGTGCGTGAGCGTGGGGTCAGAACGATGATGAGGATGCGACACATGAACGACTGGCAGAGCAGAGTGGATGCCGTGTGGGCCGATGACACGCTCAGCCCCGAGCACGTGATCGAGCGGATCGACGAGCTCGCCACCGAGCGCCCGGCGGACGATGCGGTGGCGCTGTTCGAACGCGCCGGGGCGCGTGACTCGGCCGGCGTCGAAGACGAGGCGGAGGTGCTGTACCGCCGCGCCCTGGAGATCGGGCTCGACGACGAGCGACGCACGCGGGCGACGATCCAACTGGCGAGCACGATCCGCAACCTCGGCAAGACCGAAGAGTCGCTCGCGATGCTCGAGGCGGAGTACGAGCGCGAACCGCGCGGGCCTCTCCACGACGCGGCCGCCGCCTTCTACGCCCTCGCGCTCGTGTCGAACGGAAAGCCCGAGCGGGCGGCATCCATCGCCCTTCAAGCTCTCGCCCCGCACCTGCCGCTCTATACCCGTTCCGTCACGGGATATGCGCGAGAAATCGCCGACCAGGCGCGCTGATCCGCCCGCGGCGAACACGGCATCCCGCTCCGGAACGCGCCGGTAGATTCATTTCAGATCACGGAAGAGGAGCACACATGCCCGAACCCCTTATGGCAACGAGCGTCTTCGACAGACTGCTCAAGGACCGCATCATCTGGCTCGGTTCCGAGGTGCGCGACGACAACGCCAACGAGATCTGCGCCAAGATCCTGCTGCTTGCCGCAGAAGACCCGCAGAAGGACATCTACCTCTACATCAACTCGCCCGGCGGCTCGATCACGGCCGGCATGGCGATCTACGACACGATGCAGTTCGTGCCGAACGACATCGTCACCGTCGGCATCGGCATGGCGGCCTCGATGGGCCAGCTGCTGCTGACCAGCGGTACCAAGGGCAAGCGCTACATCACGCCGAACGCGCGCGTGCTGCTGCACCAGCCCCACGGTGGCTTCGGCGGAACGTCGAGCGACATCCAGACGCAGGCGCAGCTCATCCTCGACATGAAGCGCCGTCTCGCCGAGATCACCGCGGCCCAGACCGGCAAGAGCGTCGAGCAGATCAACGCCGACGGTGACCGCGACCGCTGGTTCACCGCTCAGGAAGCCCTCGAGTACGGCTTCGTCGACCACATGCGCGAGCACGCCACCGACGTCACCGGCGGCGGCGGAACCGCGGCCTGAGCCGAGAGGAAAAGGACACCATCATGAACATCCCCACTTTCGGCGGCGCCGCATCGCACATGCCCTCGAGCCGCTACGTCCTTCCTCAGTTCGAGGAGCGCACGGCCTACGGCTACAAGCGCCAGGACCCGTACAACAAGCTGTTCGAAGACCGCGTGATCTTCCTCGGCGTGCAGGTCGACGACGCGTCGGCCGACGACGTCATGGCGCAGCTGCTCGTGCTCGAGTCGCAGGACCCCGACCGCGACATCATCATGTACATCAACTCGCCCGGTGGCTCGTTCACGGCCATGACGGCGATCTACGACACGATGCAGTACGTCTCGCCGCAGATCCAGACGGTCGTGCTCGGTCAGGCCGCCTCCGCGGCATCCGTGCTGCTGGCCGCCGGCGCCCCCGGCAAGCGTCTCGCCCTGCCGAACGCCCGTATCCTGATCCACCAGCCCGCCATGGGCGAGGCCGGACACGGACAGGCGTCCGACATCGAGATCCAGGCGCAGGAGATCCTCCGCATGCGCACTTGGCTCGAAGAGACCATGGCGCGTCACACCGGTCAGGACGTCGCGAAGGTCAACAAGGACATCGACCGCGACAAGATCCTCTCCGCCGCCGAGGCGATGGAGTACGGCATCGTCGACCAGGTGCTCACGACCCGCAAGCGCACCCCGGCGGCCCTCACCGCCTGACGCGCTCGCGACACGACGAAGCCCCGCAGACCCGTTTCGGTCTGCGGGGCTTCGTCGCGCATGGGGCGTGAATACGGTCGGTGCTCGCGCAGGGTCGGGGATTCGCGCAACCTCAGTTCGACGGGGCGGATGCCGACGGAGGTTGTGCAGATCGCGGAGGTTGTGCGCGCGGCGACGAGAGCTCCGCACAGGATCAGGGATTCGCGCAACCTCAGCTCGCAGGGAGAATTCGAGCCTGAGGATGTGCAGATCACGGAGGCTGCGCGGCAGGGAAGGTCCGCGCCCTCCGCGGAAGCGCGACGGGACGCCGTGTGTCCGCCGTGGGCGATCACGACACCGCCGCGCGCGCGAATGCCCTTGGATCACCCGGGCTCGGGTTAGGCTCGGGTAACACACCGGCGGGGGCCGGGTGACGGGAGGAACCGGCCATGGCACGTATCGGTGAGAGCGCCGACCTGTTCAAGTGCTCCTTCTGCGGCAAGAGCCAGAAGCAGGTACAGCAGCTGATCGCCGGTCCGGGCGTCTACATCTGCGACGAGTGCGTCGAGCTCTGCAACGAGATCATCGAAGAGCGCATGGCCGAATCGTCGGCCGGCGAGGTCGCCGAGTTCGACCTGCCCAAGCCGCGCGAGATCTTCTCGTTCCTCGAGGAGTACGTCGTCGGGCAGGAGCCCGCCAAGCGCGCCCTCGCCGTCGCCGTCTACAACCACTACAAGCGCGTGCGCTCGCACGGCACCCTTCAGCCCGCGGAGCAGCGCGCCGAAGAGATCGACATCGCCAAGAGCAACATCCTGCTGCTCGGGCCCACCGGTTGCGGCAAGACCTACCTCGCCCAGACCCTCGCGAAGCGCCTCAACGTGCCGTTCGCGGTCGCCGATGCCACCGCCCTCACCGAGGCCGGCTACGTCGGTGAAGACGTCGAGAACATCCTGCTGAAGCTCCTGCAGGCCGCCGACTTCGACGTCAAGCGTGCCGAGACCGGCATCATCTACATCGACGAGGTCGACAAGATCGCCCGAAAGGCCGAGAACCCCTCGATCACGCGCGACGTGTCGGGCGAGGGCGTGCAGCAGGCGCTGCTGAAGATCCTCGAGGGAACGGTCGCTTCGGTTCCGCCGCAGGGCGGCCGCAAGCACCCGCACCAGGAGTTCATCCAGATCGACACGACGAACGTCCTGTTCATCGTGGCCGGGGCCTTCGCGGGCCTCGAAGAGATCATCTCGGCACGCGTCGGCAAGCACGGCGTCGGTTTCGGCGCACCGCTGCAGCGCAAGGAAGACGCGCCCGACCTATTCAGCGAGGCCCTGCCCGAGGATCTTCACAAGTTCGGCCTGATCCCCGAGTTCATCGGTCGCCTGCCCGTCGTGGCATCCGTCTCGCCCCTGGACCAGGACGCGTTGATGGAGATCCTCACGGCACCGCGCAACGCGCTGGTCAAGCAGTACCAGCGGATGTTCGAGCTCGACGGTGTGCAGCTCGAGTTCGAAGAGGACGCGCTGCGCGCGATCGCCGACCTCGCCGTCTTGCGGAAGACCGGCGCGCGCGGTCTGCGCGCAATCCTCGAAGACGTCCTGGGCCCGATCATGTTCGACGTGCCCTCGGCCGACGACATCGCTAAGGTCGTCATCACGCGTGCGGCCGTCGAAGACCGCGCGCAGCCGACCATCGTGCTGGCGCAGAAGCGACGGAGCGCGTAACCCGCTTCGCTCACACCTCACCTACGGACCGGGGGGACCGAATGGATGTCGACACCGACCAGCTGTCACTTGCGCAGCAGGTGCTGGAGAGGCAAGCCGGACACGGGCAGGCGATCGGGGAGCACCTCGAAACGTACGCCCGCCTGAACGCGGGAGAGCTGGGCCTGATCCTGCAGCTGTTCCAGCCGATCAGCGACGGCATCGTCGACGTCGGAAAACGCGTCGCCGACATGTCGTCGCAGGCCTTCGGCATCGGCACCGAGCGGATGGGCGAGACGGTCGCGGCGTATCGCGCTGCCGAGCAGACGGCTCACGACGCGATCGCTCAGGTCGCCGCGTCGCTCGGCGTCGACACGCCGCCGTATTCGCCGGGCACCGCGCCGACTCTCGGCGCTGCACAGGGCGGGGCCTCGAGTCGCTACGGCGAGCCCGACGGGAACCTGTTCAACCAAGCCTTCTGGGACGGTTACTCCGCCGTCGAGTGGGCCGACGGGACGGCATCGGGAATCTCCGACCGCGTGGGAGACGGACTGTCCGCGTCTCGAACGGTCACCGAGAAGCAGGACGTGCGCTCGTACCTCCCTCGACCCCAGGGCGAGGATCCCGAGATCGAGAGCATCCGTTGGAAGGCGGGTCCGATCTTCGGCGGAGTGGACTGGCTCTTCGAGGAGCTCGTCGGCTACTCACTCCTCGAAGAGGTGACGAAGCCCTTCTCGGGCGACTGGGAGCGCATGCGCGAGGCGCAGTTCGCCTGGACGCACGCGGGGGATGCCATGAGCGCGATCGGTCAGAACGCGATGGGGCTTCTGCCGCCCCTCGCGTCATGGACCGGCAAGGGCTCCGAGGCGTTCGTCGCAGCGGCCGGCGTGATGTCGCAGGCCCACACCGTCGTGGCAGGACCCGCGGGCACCGTGGCGACGGCGATCAAGGTGCTGATCCTGTTGTGCAAAGAAGCCGTCGGTAAGATCCTGAAGATCCTCGACCGTCTCGCGCAGAAGCTTCTGCGGATCGCGGCCGAAGCTGCGGTTCCCGTGGCGGGTTGGCTCGTGGCGGCCGTCGAGGCGGGAATCGCCGTGTACGACCTGATCCAAGATGCGCGGTGGGCGTACAAGTGGATCAACATGATCTACGACCTCGTCTCGGGGATGGTCGGAAATATCGGCACGATGACCGACAGTGCGATGCGCATGGCCGACCTGTACGAGGGTCTGGCGCGCGGAGCGGCGGCGCGAGTCTGATGGCACGCATCGACGACCCGATGATGGATCACGTTCCCGGCCCCGACGACGATCGGCTGGTCGGCGACTTCCGCACGATGGCGGAGACGTTCGCACGACTTCTTCGCGAAGACGACGAGCGCGAGAACGCGCGCGCCGCGATCGAGGCGGAGGAGCGCCGAGAGGCCGACGAGCATCGTGCCGCCCGTGCTCGTGCCGGCGAGATGGGCGCGGAGTGGCGCACGGTGCAGTCGCGCATCGACCTCGGCGAGACCAGCCTTGAAGCGGTCTTCCGCGGCGAAGATCAGACTTCTGCCGCCCAGGCTCTGCGGAAGATGTCATCCGAGAATCTCCGCGCACTGCGGGAGTCGTGGGACGAAGTCGACGACGACGTCACGGAGGACGACGATCGTCCGTCACCTGACGCTGAGTTCGACGCCGCCGCCCGCCAATCGCACGAGCGCTACACCGAAGCTCTGGCGAAGATCCGCGACGCGCTCGAACTCGCGCGTCGCGACGTGTGAAGGGAGAGTCCTCGCTCATGACGTCTTTTTCGATCAAGCCCGATCGGCTCGTGGAGACGGCCTCGTCCATCGACGCCGCCGTTCAGCGCACCGCAGCCGAGACCGCGACGCTCGCCTCTGCACGCAACACCCTTCTCGGGGGGTGGCAGGGCGACGCGGCTGACGCGTACGCCGCCAAGCAGGGGGACTGGCTCTCGGAGATGACCCGCTTGGCCGATGTCGGCCGCGCCGCCGCCGACGCGGCCCGGACGGCGGCCCAGGCCTATCGCGAAGCCGATGACGCCGTGGGGAGGGCGTGGTCGCTGTGATCATGCGCGGATCCGGAGAAGACGCCCACATCGGTCCCGTCCGATGGAACGGATTGACGCGGGGCGGGGCGCGGATGCTCGTTCGTGAAGAGCCCTCCAGCGCGGTCCGCCGCGCCACGGATGCGCTCATCGCGGCGGGATTCTCCGACGGGGGCGACGCCTTCGCCACCGCGATCCGGGAGAGCGGGTCGGAGTGGACCGCCCATGACGTCCGCCTCGGCGACGTGGCGAAGTCGTGGAAGCGCGGAGTCGTCGAGTTCTTCGCGGAGGGAACGGGCTTGGAGTTCTTCCCCAAATTCTGGAGAGGGGCGACTCCGACGGTGGTTGTCGCCTGTGCGCGACAGATAGACGAGGGGACCGAGTTGCTCGTCTACCCCCACTATTCGGTACGCGGCGGCGCCGATCGCAATGACGCGGCGCCTCTCGTCCGTCAGGCGGTTCAGGGGCTCTCGGACGCGTACGGAGCCTCGGGGACACTCGTCTCCAGCGAGAAGCTGCTCTCCATCAAAAACGACGGTTCACCGGCGTCGCAAGCCGTCGTGCGCGAGGTGCTCGGCTGGCGCTGACGCGCACGGCAAGATGGAGAGCGTGCTCTCCGACCTCGATCTGCCCACGACGGTGACCGCCCGCATCTCAGAGGTGACCGTCCGCCGGGCGAAGCCGACCGACCTGCCCGCGTTGATGGCGCTCCTGGCAGATGACCCCGTCAGTGCGGCACGGGGCGATCGAGCCGATGCCTCGGACGAGGGAACGTACGCCACCGCATTGCGAAGCGTCCTCGAGGCGCCGTTGAACGATCTGATCGTCGTCGACGACGCGGCGGGGGAGGTGATCGGCACCCTGCAACTCACCGTCATCCCCGGCATGGCGCGTCAGGGGGCCACCCGGCTGCTCGTCGAGGCGGTCAGGGTGTCTTCGAGTGTGCGTTCCGGCGGGATCGGCAGCGCGGTGATGCGCTGGGTGATGCACGTCGCCGCACCCGCGACCGGCGCGGCCCTCGTGCAGCTGACCTCTGACGCTGCGCGCGTGGACGCTCACCGGTTCTACACGCGTCTCGGTTTCGCCGACTCGCACGTCGGCTTCAAGTACGCGGTCTGAGCCTGCGTGCCCGGACGCCGAGAGCGGCCGGGCACGTCGACCTCAGCCCGCGAGACCGCGGCGCTGCAGCAGCGGCTGGATCTCGGCATCCCGGCCCCGGAAATCCCGGTAGGCGGCGAGAGGGTCGCCGGAACCACCGACCCCCAGCAGCTTCTGGCGGAACCGGTCGCCGTTCTCGCGCGTGAGGCCGCCGTTCTCGCGGAACCACTCCACGGTGTCGGCGTCGAGTACCTCGCTCCAGATGTACGAGTAGTACCCGGCGCTGTAACCGCCCGAGAACACGTGGGCGAAGTACGTCGAGGCGTAGCGGGTGGGGATGGCGGGGTTGTCGAGCCCGATGTCCGCGAGGGTCGCCGCCTCGAAGGCCGCGACGTCGATGTCGGCCGACGCCTCCTCGACGGAGAGGCCGTGCCACGCCTGGTCGATCCATGATGCGGCGAGGTACTCGCTCGTCGCGAAGCCCTGATTGAACGCCTCGGAGGCGTGCAGACGCTCGACGACATCGGCCGGCAGCGGCTCGTCGGTGTCGATGTGCCGCGCGTAGTTGGTCAGGATCTCGGGCCACAGGATCCACATCTCGTTGACCTGGCTGGGGAACTCGACGAAGTCGCGGTAGACGGCCGTTCCGCCGAAGTGCGGGTAGGTCACGGTGGCGAACAGTCCGTGCAGGGCGTGTCCGAACTCGTGGAAGAGTGTGGTGACCTCGTCCAGCGTCAGCAGCGTCGGGGTGCCGGGGGCGGGCTTGTTCACGTTCAGGTTGTTGACCACGACGGGGGCGGTGCCGCGGAGGGCCGACTGCGTAACGATCGAGTTCATCCACGCGCCACCGCGTTTGCTGTCGCGCGTGTACAGGTCGAGCAGGAACAGCCCGAGCTCGCTGCCATCAGCGTTGTGCACCTCGAAGACGCGCACGTCGGGGTGATAGCCCTGAAGGTCGTGGCGTTCGGTCATGCGGATGCCGTAGAGCTTCTCGGCCGCGAAGAACACGCCGTCGCGCAGCACCCGCTCGGCCTCGAACCACGGACGCAGGGCCGCCCGATCGAGGTCGTACCGCTCGGCGCGGACTTTCTCGGTGTAGAACGCCCAGTCGTGGGCTTTGATCCGGATGCCATCGGCCTCGGCGATCTTCTGCAGAGCCTCTTGCTCGGCCCGGGCGTTGGCGGCAGCGGGGGTGGCGAGTCGGCGCAGCAGGTCGCGCGCGGCATCCGGAGACCCCGCCGTCTGATCGGCGAGGACGGCGGCGGCGTGCGAGGGGTAGCCGAGCACCGCGGCGCGCTCGGCGCGCAGACGCACGATCTCGCGGAGGACCCCGCGGTTGTCGTTGTCGTTGCCGCGCGTGGCGCGCGAGCGCGAGGCCTCGAGCAGACGGCGACGGCTCTTGCGGTTCGTCAGCGACGCGAGCAGAGGGTGACCGGTGTACAGCGTGAGGTTCACGATGTAGCGCCCGTCCAGGCCGCGACTCGTGGCCGCCTGCGCCGCCGCCGAGAGCTCACCGTCGCTCAGGCCGTCGAGCTCGTCGGCGGAGTCGAACACCACCGCGAGCTCGTTGGTGTCGGCGAGCAGGTTCTTCTCGAACGTGGTCGTCAGCACCGACAGACGCTGGTTGAGCTCGGTGAGCGTCCGCTTCTGGGCGTCGTCGAGACCGGCGCCGGCCAGCGACATCTCGCGGTGGTACCGCTCAACGAGGTAGCGGCTCTCGGCGTCGAGGTCGAGGTCGTCGAGCTGCGCGTGCACGGCGGCGATCCGGGCGAACAGACCTGCATCGAGCTGGATCGCGTCGCGGTGCGCCGACATGAGGGGAGCGAGTTCCTCTTCGACGGCCTGGATCGCCGGGGTGCCGTCGGCGGATGCCACGGTGTAGAAGGTGCGCGCGACCCGGTCGAGCAACTGCCCGCTGCGCTCCAGAGCGACGAGGGTGTTCTCGAACGTGGCCGCGTCGCTCTGCGCGGTGATCGCATCGACCTCCGCCCGCTGCGCGGCGAAACCGGCGCGGAACGCGGGGAGGTAGTGCTCGACGTCGATGCTGCCGTAGGGCGGCAGGTCGTAGGGGAGCGAGGGCGGCGCGAGGAGGGGATTGTTCACGGCATCCGTCATTCATCCAGCCTAGGCGCAGTCGTGGAGGGGGTGCAGAGAAGATGTTGCAAAGGAACCCGTGCAAAGGTATCTTTGCATTCATGGTCGACAGGTCGAAGCCCCGCGAAGAGCGTGTTCTGGATGCCGGGGCGCTCCGCGCCCTGGCGCACCCGCTGCGCGTGCGGCTCTACGACATCCTCAGCCAGTACGGCCCGCAGACCGCGAGCAGCCTCGCGGAGCTGACGGGGGAGTCCACCGGAGCGACGAGCTACCACCTGCGGGCGCTGGCCCGTCACGACCTCATCCGCGAAGTCGCCGATCGCGGAACCGCCCGCGAACGCTGGTGGGAGCGCCCGGCCGGCAGCGTCACGCTGACCAACCCCGAGCTCGAGCACACGCCGTCGGGACGCGCCGTGATGGAGGCCGTGCACTCCGAGACCCTGACGCTGCGTCACCAGCAGCTCATGCACTTCGCCACGCACGGCTGGGACGAGGACGAAGAGTGGCGCGACGCGTCGGTGATCTCGACCGCGACCGCGCGCCTGACCGCCGAGCAATCGCGGGATCTTGTGCAGCGCATCGGGGCGCTCATCGATGAGACCGTCCAGCGTTACCGCGATCAGGAGGGCGAGGGCGTCCGCCCCGTGACGATCCGCAACGACGTCTTCCCGCTGCCGACCGAGAGGGGCTCCGCATGACCGCCGTTACCCGCACCATCGCCCTGCCGGTGCGTCCCACCCGACTCGAGGCCGCGCTGCTCGCGCTGTCGCGAGCGATGGCCCTCGCCGCCGAAGAGCGGATGCGCCGTCGCGCGTGGGCCGTCGAGGCGGAGCCCGCGCGGAGAGCCGGACGTGCCGCGTCGCAGGCGATGTCGGCGGATGCCGCGCGGTACCTGCTGCCGCGGTGACGCCTCAGGCCCCGGGGCTTGTCGAGGCCCGCGACCGGTGGACCGCGGGTGGCTTCGACAGGCCCAACCACCTGAGAACCGCAACGCACAGAGCCCGCCGACGCGCGAAGGCGTCGACGGGCTCTGCGATCCCGAGCGGTGAGGCTCAGGCGAACTCGGCGTCGTCGTCGTAACGCACGACGACCTCGCCCGCGGCATCCTGGCTCACGATGACCCCGGTGTCGAGCTCGGCGACGGGGCGTCCCTCGAGGAAGGTCAGCGTCCACTTCGGAGCCGGAGCGCTGAGCCCATCGGGGTTCAGCGCGGCTTCGACGGCGGCGATCTGGGCGTGGAGCACCTCGGGAACAGCCTTCGGCGGCTGTTCGCGGGCGGTCCAGCGGGTTCCGAGTTGCATCAGGCCTCCTGGGGTGCGAACACGATGTCGGTCACGGTGGTGGAGTCGGCCTCGGCGAACGAGATCGTCTCGATGCGGCCCACGGCGCGCAGGTCGCCCTCGGCGAGGCGCAGGGCCTCGACGTGCGGCCCCGACACGGTGAGCGAGGTCACCGGCGTCTTCTGCGAGGCCTTCGCCTCGGTCTTGGCGCGACGGATGCCGATGAGTGCGGCGCTCACAGCGGTGAGCACGGCCGGGTCGCCCTCGATGCCGAGCGGCGCGGGCCAGGCCGCGGTGTGCACCGAACCCTCTTCGAACCACGACCACACCTCTTCGGACGCGAACGACAGCACGGGCGCGAACAGACGGACGAGCGTCGACAGAGCCGTGCGCAGGGCAAGGGCGGCCGAGGCCTGGCCCACGTCGGACTGGTCGTACGCGCGCTCCTTGACGAGCTCGAGGTAGTCGTCGCAGAACGTCCAGAAGAACGACTCCGTGATCTCGAGCGCCCGCGCGTGGTCGTAGGCCTCGAACGCCGCGGTCGCGTCGCGCACCACGGCATCCAGCGTCGCGAGCATCGACGCGTCGAGCGCGTGCGTCACCTCGGCGCCCTCGGGCACGGGGAACGACAGCACGAACTTCGCGGCGTTCAGGAGCTTGATCGCGAGACGGCGACCGATCTTCACCTGCGTCGGGTTCTGCGGGTCGAACGCCGCGTCGGTACCGAGACGGCTCGACGCCGACCAGTAGCGCACCGCGTCGGAACCGTGCTGCTGGAGGATGTCGGCGGGCGTGACGACGTTGCCCTTCGACTTCGACATCTTCTTGCGGTCGGGGTCGACGATGAAGCCCGAGATCGCGGCATCCGTCCAGGGGCTGCGGTCGTCTTCGAGGGCGCTGCGCAGCATGGTCGAGAAGAGCCACGTGCGGATGATGTCCTGACCCTGCGGGCGCAGGTCGAACGGGGCCACGAGGTTCCACAGCTCCTCGTCGCGCTGCCAGCCACCGGCCAGCTGCGGGGTGAGCGACGAGGTCGCCCACGTGTCGAGGATGTCGCGCTCGGCGTCGAAGCCGCCCGCCACGCCCCGCTGGTCTTCGGTGTAGCCCGGGGGCACGTCCACCGTCGGGTCGACCGGCAGCGACGCGACGTCGGGCGTCAACACGCGCGAATAGTCGCGCTCTCCGCTGTCGTCGAGCGCGTACCAGACCGGGATCGGCACGCCGAAGAAGCGCTGGCGCGACACGAGCCAGTCACCGGTGAGGCCGCTGGTCCAGTTCTCGAAGCGCACGCGCATGAAGTCCGGATGCCACGACATCTCGCGACCGAGCGAGATGAGGCGCTCTCGCAGCTCGGCATCCCGAGCCCCGTTGCGGATGTACCACTGGCGCGTCGACACGATCTCGAGCGGACGGTCTCCCTTCTCGAAGAACTTCACGGGGTGGGTGAAGGGCTTGGGGGCGCCCTCCATGGCGCCGGACTCCTGCAGGAGCTCGACGATGCGCTTCTTCGCGCTGAACACGGTCTTGCCCGCGAGCTCGTCGTAGGCCGCCTTCGCGGCATCCGTCACGATCACATCGGGGGCCTCGGCCACGATGCGGCCGTCCTTGCCGATGATGGTGCGGTTGGGCAGGTCGAGCTCGCGCCACCAGATGATGTCGGTCACGTCGCCGAAGGTGCAGATCATGGCGATGCCCGATCCCTTGTCCTTCTGCGCGAGGGGGTGCGCGAGCACGGGCACCTCGACGTCGAACAGGGGGGTGCGCACGGTCGTTCCGAAGAGCGGCTGGTACCGCTCGTCGTCGGGATTGGCCACCAGCGCCACGCAGGCCGGCAGCAGCTCGGGGCGGGTCGTTTCGATGAACACGTCGCCCGAGCCGTCGGCCTTCGCGAAGCCCACGCGGTGGTAGGCGGCGGGCTGGTCGCGGTCTTCGAGCTCGGCCTGGGCGATCGCGGAGCGGAAGTCCACGTCCCACAGCGTCGGCGCCATCGACTGGTACGCCTCACCGCGCTCGACGTTGCGCAGGAACGCCAGCTGGCTCGTGCGGATCGAGTCGTCGGAGATCGTGCGGTAGGTCTGGGTCCAGTCGACGCTGAGGCCCAGCTCGCGGAAGAGGTCTTCGAACTGCTTCTCGTCTTCGACGGTCAGCTGCTCGCACAGCTCGATGAAGTTGCGGCGGCTGATGGGCACCTGGTCGGCGGCCTTGCTGCTCTTGTTGTCGCCGCCCGCGAACGGCGGGGTGAAGTCGGCGTCGTAGGGGAGCGAGGGGTCGCAGCGCACGCCGTAGTAGTTCTGCACGCGGCGCTCGGTCGGCAGGCCGTTGTCGTCCCAGCCCATGGGGTAGAACACGGTCTTGCCGCGCATGCGCTCGAAGCGCACCTTCACGTCGGTGTGCGTGAACGAGAACACGTGGCCGATGTGGAGGCTTCCGGATGCCGTCGGCGGTGGGGTGTCGACGGAGTACACGCCCTGGCGGCCGAGCTCGGCTGCGCGCAGGCGGTCGAAGACGTACGTGCCGCGTTCACGCCACGCGGCGTCCCACTTCTGCTCGAGGCCTTCCAGGGCGGGCTTGTCGGGAATGGTGGCCATGGGGGTACTCCTCGAGCGATATGGGCGGCACTGTGTGAGCGTGCCTGATGGGTTCTGCGTCCACGATACCGGGGGTCTCGCGTGAGCGCGCGTCGTGGCGCGCTCTTCGAGGTCCATGGGGGTGAGACGTCTCAACCGGCTTCGGCGTGGGCCTGCACCCGTTCGCTCTCAGCACGCGCCCGACCGCCGACTTTCCGCACCCGGTCCAGGAACCCCGGTAAGCTGAAAGCCTTCCCACCAGAGATTCCGAGGTTTCTCCATGCCTTCTTCGCTTTCGCGCCGCGTGCTGTCGGCTGTCGCCGTCGCGGCCGTCGCCGCCCTCTCGCTCTCCTCCTGCGCCGGGTCGGACCCTGCCGCGCAGGGCGACGGCGAGGTCGTCTGGGCGATCGAGGGAGCGAACCTCTCGGCCGGGCACATGGATCCGCAGACCAGCCAGCTCGACGTGTCGGCGATGGTGCAGCGCGCTGTGCTCGACTCGCTCGTGTTCCAGGAGGCCGACGGCACGTTCTCGCCGTGGCTCGCCGAGTCGTGGGACGTCGAGGACGGCGGCGCGAGCTACCTCTTCCGTCTGCGCACCGACGTGACCTTCCACGACGGCACGCCCTTCGACGCGGCCGCGGTCAAGGCGAACTTCGACCGCATCGTGAACCCCGACACCGCGTCGGCGCAGGCCGCCAGCATGCTCGGCGGCGAGCTGTATGCCGGCACCGACGTGGTCGACGAGCACACCGTGCGCGTGCGCTTCACGCAGCCCTACGCTCCGTTCCTGCAGGCCGCCAGCACCGCGCTTCTCGGCTTCTACTCGCCGAAGGTGCTCGAGACCAAGGCCGACCAGCTGAAGGCCGGCGGCCCCGACGTGACCGTCGGCACCGGCCCGTTCGAGCTGACCGAGTACACGCCCGACCAGGACATCGTGTACACCCGCAACGACGACTACACCTGGGGTCCCGACGGCGGCGGTAAGCCGAGCTTCAAGACGCTGCGCGTCGACATCCTGCCCGAGGCGTCGGTGCGCGTGGGCGCGCTGTCGAGCGGCCAGGCCGACGTGGTCACCAACCTGCCGCCGAACCTCGTCGAGCAGGTTCCCGCTGACGACACCGTGAAGTCGATCGCTTACCCGGGACTGCCGTACTCGCTGTTCCTCAACGAGAAGTACGGCGTGTTCGCCGACCAGAAGGTGCGTCAGGCCTTCACGCGCGCGATCGACGTCGACGCCGCGGTGAACGAGATCTTCTTCGGTCAGTACCCCCGCGCTTGGAGCGTCCTCGGCGCGACGACCCCCGGCTACGACGCGAGCCTCGAGAACTCGTGGCCCTTCGACCAGGCTCAGGCCAACGCCCTCCTCGACGAGGCCGGCTGGACGGGACGGGATGCCGACGGCATCCGGACCAAGAACGGTCAGCGTCTCACCGCGCGCTGGATCGCGTGGACTCCGGTTCCCGACGACCGCGCCGCGCTCGCCAACGCCGTGCAGAGCGACCTGAAGGCCGTGGGCTTCGACCTGCAGCGCGAGGTGCTCGAGCCGGGCGCCTACAACGAGCAGTACGGACCGAAGACCTACGACGTCACGGACTGGGGCTTCTCGGGCGTCGACGCCGATCTGCTGCGCAGCCACCTCGCCACCGACGGGTTCCAGAACGCCTCGCAGGTGAGCGACCCCGCGCTCGACGCGCTGCTCGAGCAGGGCGCCTCGACGACCGACCCCGCCGCGCGCAACGCGATCTACGCCCAGGTGCAGCAGTGGAACGCCCAGCAGGCGGCAATCGTGCCGCTCTACAGCCCGGCCCTCATCAGCGCCGTGACCCCGAAGGTCTCGGGCCTGACGTTCGACCTGTACGGCCGCCCGCTGTTCGCGACCGCCTCGGTCGGCTGAGCCGCCGGGTATCGGACAGACTGATCGGATGCCACGTTCTCGCTCGCGCGCCCTGCTGAGGCGCCTCGGCGGGATCGTGGCATCCGTCTTCCTGGTGCTGTGGGGAGCGGCGACGCTGGCGTTCGTGGCGTTCCGGATCATCCCGGGCGACCCGGTCGACGTGCTGCTCGGACCGCAGGCGCAGGTGAGCGAGGCGGTCAAGGCGGGCATCCGCAGCGACCTGGGGCTCGACCGGCCCGTGCTCGAGCAGTACGCGACGTTCCTCGGCCGACTCGTGCGCGGCGACCTCGGCGAGTCGTATCAGCTGCGTCAGCCGGTCGTCGAGGTCATCGGGCGCCAGCTCGCCCCGACCCTGCAGCTCTCGGCGCTCGCGCTGGTCATCGCCGTCGTGCTGGCCCTCGCCTCGTCGCTGCTCGTGCGCGGGCGGACCGGTCGGGCCGTGGCATCCGGAATCGAACTCGTCCTGCTCTCATCGCCGGTGTTCTGGACGGGGCTGCTGCTGTTGAGCGTGTTCTCGTTCCAGCTGGGGTGGTTCCCGGTATCGGGGGCGCGGGATGCCGCCGCCATTGTGCTGCCCGCGGTGACCCTCGCTCTGCCGGTCGCGGCGCTGCTGTCGCAGGTGCTGCGCGACGGGGTCGAGGCGGCCGAGCGCGAGCCGTTCCTCACCACCGTGCGCGCCCGCGGCGCGACGCCCCTTCGCGAGAGCGTGCACCACACGCTGCGCCACGCGAGCGTCGGGGGAGTGACGCTCGCCGCCTACCTCGTCGGGTCGTTGCTCGGCGGTGCGGTGCTTGTCGAAACCGTGTTCGCCCGCCCCGGCATCGGGCGCGTGACGCTGACCGCGATCACGGACCGCGATCTGCCGGTGATCACCGGCGTGATCCTCCTGAGCGCGCTCGTCTTCGTCGTGGTGAACACCGTGGTCGACCTCGTGGTGCCCCTGATCGACCCGCGGCTGCGGATCGCAGCCCCGGCGCTGGCCGCTCGAGCGGCGGTGCCCTCGTGAAGCGCCGCGGCCAGGCCGTGGCGCTCGGGATCGCCGGTGCCGTGCTCGCCGTCATCGCCGTGGGCGCGGTCGCCCCGGGGCTGCTCGCCACGCACGACCCGCTGCTGACCGACGTGCGCGCGACCCTGCAGCCGCCGAGCGCGGCGCACTGGTTCGGCACCGATCAGAGCGGCCGCGACGTGTACTCCCGCGTGGTCTACGGCGCCGGGCGGTCGGTCGGCATCGGCCTGCTCGCCACCGGACTCGCCCTGGTCGTCGGGGTGATCGCCGGTTCGCTGTCGGCCGTCGCGCCCAGATGGGCGGATGCCGCGGCCATGCGCATCGTCGACGTGCTGCTGGCGTTTCCCGAGTTCCTGGTCGCCCTACTGGTCGTCGCGGTACTCGGCCCCGGCCCGGTCAACGTCGCGTTCGCGGTGACCATCGCCGCGGTACCCGTGTACATCCGCCTCGCGCGGGCACAGACCCGAACCCTTGCCGCCGCCGAGCACGTGGAGGCAGCGCGAATCATCGGGGTGCCGACCGTGGTGGTGCACGTTCGGCACGTTCTCCCCGGCGTGCTGGGCGCGGTGAGCGTGCTGGCCACGATCGGCATCGGCACCTCGATCCTCGCGGCGGCCGGGCTCAGCTTCCTCGGCCTCGGCCCGACCGAGCCCACCGCCGAATGGGGCCTCATGCTCTCGGCCGGACGCAACCTGCTGCTGCAGGCGCCGTGGGTCGCCGTGTTCCCCGGGCTCGCGATCACCGCGACGGTCGTGAGCGTCAGCGTGATCGGCCGCATCCTGCGGGCTCGAGCCGAGGAGCGCGACGCATGAGCGGATTGCGGCTGCGCGGCCTGCGCATCGACGGCCCGACCGGTGCGATCGTGCGCGGACTCGACCTCGACGTCGCCCCGGGCGAATGCGTGGCGATCGTGGGGGAGTCGGGCACCGGCAAGTCGGTCAGCGCCCGTGCCCTGCTCGGGCTCGTGCCCGCGGGCCTCACGGCGCGCACCGACGAGCTCGAGATCGACGGCGTCGACGCTCGCTCGTTCGGTGAGCGGCAGTGGCGCGGGCTGCGCGGCGACCGGATCGCCCTGGTCTCCCAGGACGCCCTCGTCTCGCTCGACCCGCTGCGACGCATCGGCGCCGAAGTGGCCGAGCCCGTGCGCATCCACGAGCCCGAGGTGCGCGGAGCGGCGCTCGCCGCGCGCGTGCGCGACAGCCTCGAGCGCGTCTCGCTACCGGAGCCCGACGCGCGAGCGCGGCAGTACCCGCACGAGCTGTCCGGCGGTCTGCGGCAGCGCGCTCTGATCGCCTCGGCGCTGGCCGCGAACCCCGCCGTACTGGTCGCCGACGAGCCCACCACCGCGCTGGATGCCACCGTGCAGGCCCGCGTGCTCGATCTGCTGCGCCGCATCGCCGATGACGGTGTGGCCGTGGTCCTCATCAGCCACGACCTCGGCGCGGTCGCGCGTGTGGCGGATCGCGTCGTCGTGATGCACGAGGGACGCGTCGTCGAGACCGGGCCGACCGCCGAGGTGCTGGCGTCGCCACGTGATCCCCACACGCGCGCGCTCGTCGAGGCGGTCTCGCACGAGCCGCTCCGCCGGGCACCGCGCACCGACGCCCCGATCTTCACCGCCGACGCGCTGATCAAACGTTTCGGCGACCGGGCCGCTGTCGACGACGTGTCGATCGAGGTGCGCCGCGGTCGGACCCTCGCGGTCGTGGGGGAGTCGGGGTCGGGCAAGACCACCCTCGCGCGCCTGATCGTCGGAGTGGCGGACCCCGATGCCGGGACCATGACGTTCGCGGGACGACCCTGGTCGTCCGGGGTCGCCCGCGGCGCCGCCCGCACCCGCGTGCAGCTCGTGCAGCAGAACCCGTGGGGCGCCCTCGACCCCCGCTGGACGGTGGGCCGCACGCTCACCGAGGCCGTAGCCGCCGGAGGAGTTCCGCGCTCCGAGCGTCGCACTGCCGTCGCCGCCCTGCTCGAAGAGGTGGGCCTTTCGCCCGCGTTCGTCCGGCGCCGACCCGCGCAGCTGTCGGGGGGACAGCGCCAGCGCGTCGCGATCGCCCGCGCCCTCGCCGTGACGCCGGAGCTTCTCGTGCTCGACGAGCCGGTGTCGGCGCTCGACGCGTCGGTGCGCGCGCGGATCCTCGACCGCCTGCGCGCCCTGCAGGCCGAACGCGACCTCGCGATGGTGTTCGTCACGCACGACCTCGACGTGGTCGCCGGTATCGCCGATGACGTGATCGTGATGAAGGACGGGCGCGTCGTCGACTCGGGCACCGTGTCGTGCGTGTTCGCCGCCCCGCGGCATCCGTTCACGCGGGAACTGCTGGCCGCGGCCGGTCTGGGCGCGCCCGGCGCGTGAGCCGGGGGTCGTGTCTGGCCTCTGCCTGCGCCGAGTGTCCACGACACCCGGACGAGTCCGCCCCTGCGTCCGTGTTTCTCGGACGCTCGACGGCCGCGCACACCCCGCTGCGCGCCGCGCGCGGCTCGCGTAGACTGGACGTACACGCACCGATCCGGCCATCACCGGGGAGCACGCGGAAGAAACGGGTCCAGGCCCGGAGTAGAACCGCGCGGGGCAGGCCCGTCACAGCCGCAGTGAGAGTGGCACCGGTCCCGAACGGGGGCGGCGCAAGGCGGGGTGGTACCGCGGTCCGCACGGATCGTCCCCGCAGGTGGATCCCAACCTGCGGAGAGACATGACCTACCCACGCCCCTCATCCTTCGGCCCGGCTGCCGACGCGGCATTCGTCGTTCCGAGCCCCCGCTTCCCGTCTGTCGAGAATGACACGCTCGACTTCTGGGCGCACGACGACACCTTCCGCGCCTCGATCGCGAACCGCGAGGGCGCCGAGGAGTGGGTCTTCTACGACGGCCCGCCCTTCGCCAACGGCCTTCCGCACTATGGGCACCTTCTCACCGGGTACGCGAAGGACGTCTTCCCGCGCTTCCAGACGATGCGCGGCAAGAAGGTCGACCGCGTCTTCGGGTGGGACACGCACGGCCTGCCCGCCGAGCTCGAGGCGATGAAGCAGCTCGGCATCACCGAGAAGGACGAGATCGAGGCGATGGGCGTGGCGACCTTCAACGCCAAGGCCCGCGAGTCGGTGCTCGAGTACACGCGCGACTGGCAGGACTACGTCACGCGTCAGGCCCGCTGGGTCGACTTCGAGCGCGGCTACAAGACGCTGGACACGACCTACATGGAGAGCGTGCTGTGGGCGTTCAAGACGCTCCACGACAAGGGCCTCGCCTACGAGGGCTACCGCGTGCTGCCGTACTGCTGGCGCGACGAGACGCCCCTGTCCACGCACGAACTGCGCATGGACGACGACGTCTACAAGATGCGTCAGGACCCCTCGGTCACCGTGACCTTCCCGCTGGTCGGGGCCAAGGCCGAGGCGCTGGGTCTCACCGGCGTCCGCGCGCTCGCGTGGACGACGACGCCGTGGACGCTCCCGACGAACCTCGCGCTGGCCGTGGGTCCCGGCATCCGCTATGCCGTGATCGAGGGCGGACCGAACGGCGCCGCCGACGTGCACCGCGCTCCCGACGGCACGCCCGACGAGGCCTTCGAGGCTGTCGCCCACCGCTACCTGCTGGCCGAGGACCTGCTGCCCGGATACGCCAAAGACCTCGGGTACGAGAGCGCGGATGCCGCCCGCGAGGCCGTCCAGTCCACGATCCTGGGCTCCGAGCTCGAGGGCGTGTCGTACGACCGCCTCTTCGACTACTACGCCGACGCCTCCGTCTGGGGCACGCAGGACGCCTGGAAGATCCTCGTCGACGACTACGTCACCGTCAGCGACGGCACGGGCATCGTGCACCAGGCTCCCGCCTACGGTGAGGACGACAAGCGCCTGGCGGATGCCGCGGGCCTGCCGACGATCATCTCGCTCGACGACAGCGGCCGCTTCCTCTCCGCGGTCACCGACGTCGCCGGCGAGCTGTGGATGGAGGCCAACCGCCCCCTCATCCGCCTGCTCAAGCAGGACGGCCGACTGCTGCGCGAAGCCTCGTACGAGCACTCGTACCCGCACTGCTGGCGCTGCCGGAACCCCCTCATCTACAAGGCCGTGTCGAGCTGGTTCGTGCGCGTGACCGATATCAAGGACGACCTGCTGGCGAACAACCAGCAGATCACCTGGGTGCCTGAGAACGTCAAGGAGGGCCAGTTCGGCAAGTGGCTCGAGGGCGCGCGCGACTGGTCGATCAGCCGCAACCGCTACTGGGGTTCGCCGATCCCGGTGTGGAAGAGCGACAACCCCGACTACCCGCGCGTCGACGTGTACGGCTCGCTCGCCGACATGGAGGCCGACTTCGGCCGCCTGCCGGTGAACGCCGACGGCGAGGTCGACCTGCACCGTCCCTACATCGACGACCTCACACGTCCGAACCCCGACGACCCGACCGGCGCGTCGACGATGCGTCGCATCGAAGACGTGCTCGACGTGTGGTTCGACTCCGGATCGATGCCGTTCGCGCAGGTGCACTACCCGTTCGAGAACCACGAGTGGTTCGACGAGCACGCCCCCGCCGACTTCATCGTCGAGTACATCGGGCAGACCCGCGGCTGGTTCTATGTGATGCACGTGCTCTCGACCGCGCTGTTCGACCGCCCGGCCTTCACCGGGGTCTCGTGCCACGGCATCGTCCTCGGCAACGACGGACAGAAGATGTCGAAGTCGCTGCGCAACTACCCCGACGTGCGCGAGGTGTTCGATCGCGACGGCTCGGATGCCATGCGCTGGTTCCTCATGTCGAGTTCGGTGCTGCGCGGCGGCAACCTCGTCGTGACCGAGGAGGGCATCCGTTCGGGCGTGCGCGAGTTCCTGCTGCCGCTGTGGAACGCGTGGTACTTCTTCGCGACCTACGCGAATGCCTCGGGCGCAGGCGGGTACGAAGCCGAGTGGCGCACCGACTCCACCGACGTGCTCGACCGCTACATCCTGGCGCTCACCGGCGACCTCGTGACGAACGTCGCGGCCGACCTCGAGGGGCTTGACTCCACAACGGCGGCCGAGCGTCTGCGCGACTTCGCCGAGGTGCTGACCAACTGGTACATCCGCCGCTCCCGCGACCGCTTCTGGGTGGGCGTCACCGACGACCCGCGCAGCCGCGAGGCCTTCGACACGCTCTACACCGTGCTCGAGACGCTGACCCGCGTCGCGGCCCCCCTGCTGCCGCTGGTCACCGAGCGCGTGTGGCAGGGCCTGACAGGCGGGCGCAGCGTCCACCTGACCGACTGGCCCGACGCCGCGGCGTTTCCCGCCGCCGAAGACATCCGCACCGCGATGGACACCGTGCGCGAGGTCTCGAGCGTCGCCAACGCGCTGCGCAAGCGCGAGGGCAAGCGCGTGCGCCTGCCGCTGCCGCGTCTGACGGTGGTGACTCCGGATGCCGCGGGCCTGGCCCAGTTCGAGGACCTCGTGCGCGAGGAACTCAACGTCAAGGACGTGAAGCTCGTGGAGCTGAACCTGCAGTCGTTCGACGAGTTCGGTCTCGCGCAGCGCCTCGTGGTGAATGCTCGTGCCGCGGGACCGCGTTTGGGCAAGCGCGTGCAGCAGGTCATCCAGGCCGCGAAGGCGGGCAACTGGGCGGAGACCGACCGCGGCATCGTCGTCCAGATGCCGGACGGCGAAGTCGTCCTCGGCCCCACCGAGGGCACCCTCGAGACCGATGCCTCGCGCCTCGCGGAGGGAGAAGCGGTGGCCCTCCTGAACGCCGCCGACGGCTTCCTCCTCCTCGACACCGTCACCACCCCCGAGCTCGAGGCCGAGGGCCTGGCGCGCGACATGATCCGCGGCATCCAGGACACCCGCAAGGCCGCCGGCTTCGACGTGAGCGACCGGATCGCCCTCACCCTCACGTTCGACGACGCCGGGGACGCGGCCGCCGTGGCCCAGGCGTTCGATGTCGCGGGAGTGGCATCCGAAACCCTCGCCGAAGGCGTCGTGCTGGCCAGCCGTACCGAACGGCTCATCGAGCGCGGGGACGTGGGCGAGCCCGAGTTCGAGAACGTCCTCACCGCCAAGACCTACGCGAACGTCGGCGCCGTCACGGTGGCCGTCGCCCGGATCGGAGCCCCCGCATGAGCGATCGCACCAGGGCGGATGCCGTCTACGCGGCGCTGCTCGAACGACAGGGCGAGCAGTGGGTGCAGCCGCGCGTCGAGCGCACGCGCCGCGTGCTCGAGCTGCTCGCCGACCCGCAGCGCACGTACCGCGTCATCCACGTGACCGGCACGAACGGCAAGACGTCGACCAGCCGCATGATCGAGAGTCTGCTGCGCGCGATGGGCCTTCGCACGGGCCTGTTCACCAGCCCCCACCTCGAGCGCTTCACCGAGCGGATCCTCATCGACGGAGAGCCCGTGGCCGACGCCGCGATCGCCGACGCGTGGGACGAGATCCAGCCGTTCGTCGGCATGGTCGACGGCGAGCTCGAGGCCGCCGGAGACGCCCCGCTGACGTTCTTCGAGCTGCTCACGGTGCTCGCGTTCGTCGTCGCGGCCGACGCGCCGATCGACGTACTCGTGCTCGAGGTCGGCATGGGCGGGGAGTGGGACTCCACCAACACCGCCGACGGCGACGTCGCGGTGTTCGCACCCATCGACATCGACCATGTCGACCGTCTGGGTTCGACGATCGCCGAGATCGCGACGGTGAAGGCCGGCATCATCAAGCCGGGCGCCGCCGTCGTCTCGGCCGCCCAGCCCGACGAGGCCCTGCGCGCGATCCGCGCTCGCGCCGAGAAAGAGGGAGCGACGGTCGCGGTGGCCCCGGACGGCTTCGCCCTCGAGGGCCAGACCCTCGCCGTCGGCGGGCAGCAGCTCGACATCCGCGGAGTCGCGGGCACGTACCGCGAGGTCTACCTGCCGATGTACGGCGCGCACCAGGGTTCCAACGCGGCCCTGGCCGTCGCGGCGGTCGAGTCGCTCATCGGCGGCGGCACCCAGCCCCTCGCCGCCGACGTCGTGGCCGACGGCCTCGGCAACGCGACTTCTCCCGGCCGCCTGCAGCTCGTCGGCACCGCGCCGACGGTGTTCGTCGATGCGGCGCACAACCCGCACGGCGCGCGGGCCCTGGTCGCCGCCCTCGACGAGTCGTTCGACATCGACGAGTGGGGCGCGGTGGTCGGCATCCTCGACGGGAAGGACGCTGTCGGCATCATGTCGGCGCTCGTGCCCGCCGTGGCCCGGGTGTTCGCGACGGCGCCCGACAGCGACCGCGCGACCGACCCCGACGTGATCGCCGACGTGGCCGAGGCCGCCGACCTTCCCGTGACGGTGCACCCGACCCTTGAAGACGCCGCCGACGCGGCGCGCGCGTGGGCCGCGGAGTCCGACCGCCGTGCGGTGGTCATCGCCGGATCCGTCGTCCTCGCCGGTGAGGCCCTGCGCTTGTCGGAGCTCGAGGACTGGAAGTCGGGGTGGCAGGCGTGAGCCCGCGCGAACCCCGTGCTCCCCGCGTTCGTCGTCAGCGCGGTGCGCAGGAGTCGCTCGGTGCCGTCGTCCTCGGCTTCGAGTCGATCATCGTGTTCCTCGGCGGTCTCGTCGTCTACGGCCTCAAGGTGCTCCCCGCGGGCATCGAGCCGTGGTGGGGGATCGTCGGCGGTGTCGTCATGGCGATCGCGATGGTGGCGGTGTCGGGATCGCTCCGGCACCGGTGGGCGTTGTTCGCCGGGTGGGCTCTGCAGGTGATCCTGCTGCTCGGCGGTCTGCTCGTTCCGGCCCTCGCCGTGGTCGCCGTCATTTTCGGTGGCATGTGGGCGTATGCGACGATCAAGGGAGCGGCGCTCGATCGGCAGAACGCACGACGCGCCGCTTCCCCCGACCTCTCGAACGGAGAATGACCCATGGCTACCGAAGAGACCCTCGTCCTGGTCAAGCCCGACGGCGTCGCCCGCGGCCTGACCGGCGCCATCCTGGCCCGTATCGAGGCTAAGGGCTACGCCCTCGTCGACATCCGCCTCGTCGAGCCCGACCGCGAGACCCTCGCCCAGCACTACGCCGAGCACGAGGGAAAGCCGTTCTACGAGCCGCTGCTCGAGTTCATGATGTCGGGCCCCTCCGTCGCGATCCGCCTCGCCGGCAACCGCGTCATCGAGGGCTTCCGCTCGCTCGCGGGCACGACCGATCCCACCACCGCCGCCCCCGGCACGATCCGCGGCGACTTCGGCCGCGACTGGGGCCTCAAGGTGCAGCAGAACCTCGTCCACGGATCCGACAGCGTCGAGTCCGCTGAGCGCGAGCTCGCGATCTGGTTCGCCTGATCCTGGATGCCATGAAGGCCGCCGCCCCGTGAGGGTGGCGGCCTTCGTCGTTCGAGGGCGAGGTGGCTGAGCACCGCGAGGTCGCCGAGCCGGTCAGAGCAACGGGCCCCCGCGGGGCAGGTCCGTCAGGAGCGCGAGACGCGTGCCCGGCGTCCCGCCGCCAACCATGACACCGGTCCGAGTACGGGGACCACCGAGATCACCAGCGCCCACATGAGCACGACCGTCGACGGGAGGTGTCTCGCGCGCCGGGAAAGGCTCCCGATGGCCGACACGGCAAAACCGAATGCCACGAGCGCGACCGCCGACCAGACGAGGTCGTACGGGGCGGGCATCAGTGGGTTCACGGCATCCATCCCTCGACGCGAGGACACGAGGGGCCGCGCCCACCAGGTCAGAGCTGGGCGAGAACGTTCAGCCGCACCTGCGCGATCACTACGACCACCGCGAACGCCACGATCGTCATGAGCGGCACCCATGCCATGAGCCGGTCGGCGATCTCGCGGACCCGCTCTCGAGGGATCACGCCCTCGCGCAGCACGTGCAGCGTCACGACGAAGAACGACGGGATCACGACAGACCACGTCACCATGCACCAGGGGCACAGCGTCGACAGGACGAAGAGGCTCTGCGAGATGAGCCAGATGACGAAGGTCAGCGCGAAGGCGAAGCCGACCCAGAACAGCGCCCAGAACCACCGCGCGAACCGCGCGCCGGCCAGCAGCGCCATTCCGACGACGATCGGCGCGATCCACGCGGCGAGTCCGATGATCGGGTTGGGGAAGCCGAACACGCTGCCCTGTGACGACTGCAGATTCGTCGAGCACTGGACCAGCACGCTGAAGTCACAGGATGCCGCGCTGCCCGGGTTCTCGAGCTGGTGGAAGCGCTCCATGGTGAGGGAGAACGCCGCCCACCAGCCCACGACCCCCGCGAAGATCAGCCAGATCGCGACCACGACCGGACGGCGGGGGGTGACGGTTTCACTCATGCCGCGATTCTCTCACCGACGCCCTATGGGGTCGCTTTGAAGGCGGTCGCTCCACCTTGGTTCGTCTGACGATGGACTCGCGCCGTCGCGGGGCCGGCAGGCGATGTCGCGTCCGAGCGCAGCAACGGTCCAGGAGCGCTCGCTCGTGAGTGCGGTGAACGATGTGGTCTACGACCTGCGCCGAGAGGCCGGCTTACGTGGTCACCGTTGCGCCGACTCCGATCTCCTCACGCCTTCGTCTTCGGAGGGTGCACACGTGGGCGTGTCCGCTTCGCCCATGCCGCGACTCTCTCACCTGGCCGCCACAGGGGCACTTCGGGCAGGTTCACTCATGTGTCGTGAAGACACTGTGGTCGACGACCTCACCCGTGAACAGGTCGAGACTGGGAGGAGGCCCGCCGTGCTCCGCGGCATATTGGGCCTCCCACGCCGTCACGGAGTTCGTGTACGCCTTGTTGTTGTGGGCGTCGATCGGGTTCAAGGGCCCGGGCATGAGCACCCGGTTCACGTTGGGCGGCGTTTCGTCGAACGTGTTCCCGTCGAGGTTAGGCACAACGTCTGTGAGGTGCTGGAAGGCATAAACGGGAATGTGCTCGGGGATGTCGAAGGAGTCGATGGGCGACCCGTTCGTCACGACACCGACGGTGTTGTAGGGGAACGTGCGATCAGAAGCGAGGTTGGCGGCCATGATCCCTCCCTGGCTGAATCCCGTAAGGACCACGTCGCTTCCCGGAGGGATACCTGCGTCGCGCATCGCCTCGAGAACGGCCCGCTCGTAGGCCGTCCGCAATGCCGGGTTGTCCATCATCAACGCGACATTGGAGTCGCGATCGTTGAGTGCGCCCTCATCCGGACCAAGTTGCCAGTCCTGCGTGGAGGGCAGCGAGACGACCCAGCGTTCCACCCCGTCGGGCCCCACAACCTTCTTGATATCAACGACCGTCTGGTCGGCGCCACCCATCGTGTCCGTCGTACCGTTCACCGAAACCAGGTCGGCTAGAGAAGAAATTCGCGTGACTTCCTGCGACCTTTCCCATGCCTCGAGTCGGTCTCCGGTCAGTGTCGCGGGGTCGAGCTCTTCGACGTCCGTCGAGTTCTGCAGGAAGTTCTGGGCCGCCCCGCCGAGAACAAGACCGACAGCGCTGCCCAAGTAACCGAACGGTGCCCCGGAAAGAGACGCCATCGAGGGGAGCATCTGCGAAATGACCTGCCTGAGCGCGTCGAGTCCCTCGGCGATGATGGGCAAGAGCTTCTGAAGAAGTGACCCGAGGGCTGCGAGAGCCTCGAGAAGGTCGGTGACGAGACGGCCGGTCGCTTCGATGAGGTCGTACGCACTACGCGCGAAATCCTCGACGCGTTCGGCGACCTCGAACGGGTTCAGGGTGAACGAAAAGAGTTCGTCAGCGAAGCGCGCGAGTTGCACGAGAGCGTCGCAGACAAACGACCGAGTGGCCTCGACGATCCGAGACGCGAGGCGGAGCGCAGCTGCCGTCGCGGCCGTCCATTCGGCGGCGTCGAGGGCGACCTGGTGGAGGTCCTCGTGGCGCTCCCGCAGCGCCCTCACCGTCCGTCCATCAAGTTCACCGAGTGAAGATCGTGCGTGCTGGACGGTTTCGGGAATGCTCACCAGCGATCGCGAGGCGTCTTCCCATGCCGCGGCTACAGCAGCCGTCGCAGAGGGGTTCCCCACCAACTCGTCGAACCATTCGCGCAGAGGTTGCACGTACTGGAGGACGACGCCCACGACTCCTGGAATCTGAGCGCAGGCATCTCCGCCCGGGCCGCTGGTCGGGAGGCCTCTCGTCCAATTGCCACTGGCGAGTTCCGAACTGACAGCGGATGCCGCGGTCATCCGTCGCTCCGGGCGAAAGCGTCCACCGCGTCCTGCTCCACTGTGGAGAAGACCATCGAGGCGTTGTCCACCCCGTCGGCAACTCGATCTGCCAGATCCTGCGCCGACGTCAGCAGTTCCCGCGCTCGAGCGGCGACCATGTTCGCAAGGGGCACGACGAAGCCTCTGTTCAGAAGACCGAAAGCGTCCTCGGGTAGATCCGCTCGCACGTCGTGCCCCGCCGAGTTGAAGGCACGGGATGCATCACGAGCCAGCGCGGCCTGCTTCTTCAGGACGCCACCGTCGACCTCGATGTGTTGATTCGCTGCGGTCATCGTCCCGCCTCCTCGGAAATCGTCCTGGCCTCGTCCATGGTGATGCTGCTGCCGTCGTAATTGGGCGCTGCGCCCAGACTGGTCAGGGCCGACTTCACGTCGATCCTCTTTTTGTCGCTGTCTCGGAAGGCCAGATCGACATACTTCATGTTCAGAACGCGCCCGTCGAGTGCAACACTGATCACGTCGCGCACGAACTCCGGTGATGCCTTCGTCTCCTCGGCGGCCGGGAGGTCGACGGTTCCGCCGATCGTCAGCGTCTCGGTGAACCCGTCCAGGCTGACGTCGGCGTAGGCATTGGATATCCCGAGATTGGCCGCTTCCAGTGCGGCGGGGATGTCGGTCTTGTACGAATCGTCGTGAGACGGCAGTTGGCTGCACCCGGCCGCAACGCTTGCGACCAATGCCAGGCCGACGATCGCAGCGATCCGCCCCCGACGTATCACGCTGTCAGCCCCAACCCGCGTGCCCCGGCGAGGTCGGCATCGCTGTATGCGGTCGCGAGGTCGTCCAATGCGCCGCACATTTTCGTCAGCAATGCGGTGCGGCTGGCCAGGCTCACCCCGAACCGCCCCTGGGCCAACGCGTAGGCCTGTTGGGCATCCCCGCTCCACTGCGTGCTGAGCATCGCCGCTTCGCGCGTCAACGCCTCGATGAGCGCATCGATCTGGGCACCAGCGGCCTTGACGTTCTGTGCGGTGCTTGCGAGTCGAGCTGGCGTCACCTCCAGGTGATCGATCATGCGTTGCCCCTCCCGTTCGTCGGCCCGGCGTACTCCTCGTCGACACGTCGCCGCGTTGACTCGACGAGCGGGGAATCGGCGCCGAGGCTCTCCGACATCCGTCGGACGGCGGCGTCCGCCGCATCCCGCTGCGCCTCGCGAACCGTCTCCGTGATGATGCGCGAGAGCGTCGCCGCATCGAGGTCCATCGCGCTCGACGAGACATCGATGCGATCGACCCGTCCGCCCGCAGCAGCCGATACACGCACTTCGCGCCCTAGGGAGCTACGCGTTGCGGTCACCGTCCGCACGTCATCGCCCATCCGAGCAGCATCGTGCGACAGTGCTCTCGCTTTCGCCGTCTGGGCTTGCACACGTGCGCGTGCCTGCTCCAAGGCGGTGAGTGAGTCGTCGGACAAGGTCATGGTGGCCCCCTTCGCCAGAGCTTCGACCGTATCGGGCCCCCGCTTGGTGCGGGAAGTCTCTGTGGATAAGTGCAGGTGACCGCGCCGTCGTGGGCGTTCTCGGCGGTTCGTGCGATAATGAAGGCTGATGTGACCGCGGCCGCGCCGCAGGAACATCACCCAGAAGACTTCGGGCGATGACCGCCCTTCGCAGCACGAGCCGCAGGCCGGCTGCAGACCGAGTGAGTTCGCGGCCCCGCCGGGTGCGGCGCTGCATGAGATTTCGTCGGACGACGCGCGGTGTCGTCCGCCAGGGAGTACCCCGACATGGCCGATGTGACAGACGAACAGAACCCCACCGACGAGACCTCGATCTCTCCGGACACCGCTAGCTCCGACGTCACCCCCGCGGTCGACGAAGAAGAGGCGGCGGTCCAGGATGCCGAAGACGCGGCCGCCGACGACACCGAGGCGCCCGCGGTGCTCGACGTGGAGGACATCCCCGCCGCCACGGACGACCCGTCCGAGGTGGACGCGTCGGAGCTGTCCCCACCGGCCGCGGACAAGGTCGAGTCGATCGCGGAGGCCGAGGTGCCGGCATCCGGTTCCGTTTCGGATGAGTCCGCGTCCGCCGAGGCGGCGACGGAGCAGCCCGAGGTCAATCCCGCCGAGCCCGAGACCCCCGCCGAGCCCGAGACTCCGGCTCAGCTCAAGACCCCCGCGGAGCCCGAGAAGCCCGCCCGTCCGACCGCCGTGTCGCTCGGCCTGCTCCCCGAGAACTTCGTGTCCGCCGTCTCGACGGCCCTGCACTTCTACGCGCCCGCGCTTCCGCCCGTCGTGATCCGCGATGACTTCGATGACCGCGACGACGAGGGCCCCAGCGAGCGCGTCTCGGCGAACGCCCGCCGTCGCAACCGCCGCCGCGGGGGACCGAACGACAACCGTGACGATGCCCCCGAGGCTCCCGCCGCGCCCCCCGTTCGTCAGCGCGCGGTCGAGGTCATCACCGAGCCGCAGCGGATCAAGGGTTCCACGCGCCTCGAGGCGAAGAAGCAGCGTCGCCGCGACGGTCGCGAGGCCGGGCGCCGTCGCCCCGTCGTCACCGAGGCCGAGTTCCTCGCCCGCCGCGAGGCCGTCGACCGCGTCATGGTGGTGCGTTCCAAGGCCGGTCGCATCCAGATCGCGGTGCTCGAAGACAACGTGCTCGTCGAGCACTACGTCGCCCGCAACCAGGACGCCTCGCTCATCGGCAATGTCTACCTCGGCCGCGTGCAGAACGTGCTGCCCAGCATGGAGGCCGCGTTCGTCGACATCGGTCGCGGCCGCAACGCCGTGCTGTACTCCGGCGAGGTCGACTGGGACGGCGTGGAGACCAACAACCAGCCGCGTCGCATCGAGCTCGCCCTCAAGTCGGGCGACCGCGTTCTCGTGCAGGTCACGAAGGACCCCGTGGGCCACAAGGGCGCGCGTCTGACGAGCCAGATCTCGCTCCCCGGCCGCTACCTGGTCTACGTGCCCAATGGCACGATGAACGGCATCTCGCGCAAGCTCCCCGACACCGAGCGAGCGCGCCTGAAGAAGATCCTCAAGGAGGTGCTCCCCGAGTCGTCGGGCGTGATCGTGCGCACGGCCGCCGAGGGCGCCACCGAAGAGCAGCTGACCCTCGACGTGCAGCGCCTCACCTCGCAGTGGGAGCACGTCTCGAGCCAGGTCAAGACGATCCAGGCGCCTGCCCTGCTGCACTCCGAGCCCGACCTGCTGGTCAAGATCGTGCGCGACGTCTTCAACGAGGACTTCACCCGCATGCTCATCCAGGGCGACGAGGCGCTGCAGACGATCTCGTCGTACCTGCAGGGTGTCGCCCCCGACCTGCTCGAGCGGGTCGAGAAGTACGAGGGCGAGCAGGACCCGTTCGACGCGTTCCGCGTGACCGAGCAGATCGAGAAGGCGCTCGACCGCAAGGTCTGGCTGCCCTCGGGCGGCTCGCTCGTGATCGACCGCACCGAGGCCATGACGGTCGTCGACGTCAACACCGGCAAGTTCGTCGGCTCGGGCGGAAACCTCGAAGAGACCGTCACCAAGAACAACCTCGAAGCGGCCGAAGAGATCGTGCGCCAGCTGCGCCTGCGCGACATCGGCGGCATCATCGTCGTTGACTTCATCGACATGGTGCTCGAGTCCAACCGCGACCTCGTGCTGCGCCGCCTCATCGAGTGCCTGAGCCGCGACCGCACGAAGCACCAGGTCGCCGAGGTGACCTCGCTGGGGCTCGTGCAGATGACCCGCAAGAAGCTCGGTCTCGGCCTGCTCGAAACCTTCAGCGAGGCGTGCGAGGTCTGCGCCGGTCGCGGCGTCATCGTGCACCACGACCCGGTCGTCAAGCACCGTCCCGCGGGTTCGTCGAGCAACGGTGGCGGCAACGCGAACGGCGGATCGTCGAACCGTCGCGGACGCGGCGGCAACGGCGGCTCGAACGGCAACGCGTCGACCGGTGGCGGCAACGGCGTTAGCGCCGCGCAGGGCAACGGCGGGGCGAACGGCAACGGGGGAGCGGCGGCGCAGGTCGGCGGCACCCACGTCATCACCGAGGGCGTCAAGTCCGCTCTCGCGCAGATCGCCGCGTCGACCGTCAAGCCCACCATCGACGACCCGGCCCTCGTCGAGGCGGCGGTCGTGGCATCGGTCGAGGCCGTCCTCGAGGCGAAGACCGAGTCGGCGTCCGAGGCGCCCGCCCCGGCTCGCGAGAAGCGCCCCCGCAAGAAGCGCGAGCCCAAGGCGCCCCGCACCGAGAAGGACGCCCTGCTCGAGTCGGTCCTCGAGGCTCTGCCCGAGCCCAAGGCGCCCGGCCAGGGACGCTCGCGTCGTCGCGTCACCACCGCGGCCCTCACCGGCACCCCGGTGAACGCTCAGCCTTCGTCGGAGGCCTGAGCCCCGCTCATCCCGCGTGAGGGGTCGCTTTCCGTCGCCGAGCATCGCTCCCGGCGACGGAGATCGGCCCCTCACGCGTCTATGCGGACGGGGACGGATGCCGCGGACTCGCTCCCGTCGTCAGGGACGGGGCCCGTGGAGCCGGACGCTCAGGGGCGAGGGCGCCGCTCGCGTGCGGTGATCCGCAGTCCCGAGGCGCGCAGACGCCGCACGAGCTCCTTGCCGCCGACGTGCTCCGCCCCCGCGCGGACGAGGTCGGCGTGACGCTCGTCGGGCACGTCATAATGGTCGAGGTCGAACGCGCGGCGCGGGATTCCGGCCGCTGCGGCAAAGGCGTGCAGTTCGTCGAGATCGCTGTCGCTGACCAGGTGAGCCCACAAACGTCCGTGCGCGGGCCACTGGGGATCATCGATCAGGATTGCCATTCCGCGATCCTACGGTCGACACGCGGGTCGAATGCTTTTGCCGGATGCCTCCGGGTGAGCTAAACTTGACCCTTGGTGCGTCGCGTCCACTCCTGACAGGAGCGTGACCCCGCGGGCTCTGCTCGCCGGATCGCACCGAGACTTGGGTCGTCAGACCCTCCCGACGTCATCAGACAACCGGAGCTCCGCGCTCCCGAACGAAAACAGGTGTGAAGTGGTTTACGCAGTTGTGCGCGCCGGCGGCCGCCAGGAGAAGGTCCAGGTCGGCACGGTCGTCGTGCTCGACCGCCAGAAGGCGAAGATCGGCGAGAGCATCCAGCTGCCCGCCGTCCTGTTCGTCGACGGCGACGCGGTCACGACCGACGCCGACAAGCTCGCGAAGGTCTCGGTCACGGCCGAGGTGCTCGGCGAGGAGCGCGGTCCGAAGATCGTGATCCAGAAGTTCAAGAACAAGACCGGCTACAAGAAGCGCCAGGGCCACCGTCAGGACCTCACGCGCGTCAAGATCACCGGCATCAAGTAAGAGCCAGGAGACGCAGAGATGGCACACAAAAAGGGCGCAAGCTCCACCCGTAACGGTCGTGACTCCAACGCACAGCGCCTCGGCGTGAAGCGCTTCGGCGGCCAGGTCGTCCTCGCCGGCGAGATCATCGTCCGCCAGCGCGGCACGCACTTCCACCCCGGCGCCAACGTCGGCCGTGGTGGCGACGACACGCTGTTCGCCCTGGCACCCGGTGCGGTCCAGTTCGGCGCGAAGGGCGGCCGCAAGGTCGTCAACATCGTCACCGCAGCAGCGGAGTAATTCCCGCGCTTCGGCGCACGAGGGGGTGGGCGGCTGCCCACCCCCTCTTCTTTTTTCGAGTCGGCTTCGCCGGCCACACCCGGAAGGACCCGCCATGGTCACCTTCGTCGACCGCGTGACCCTGCACCTGCGTGCAGGAAAGGGCGGCAACGGCTGCGTCTCGGTGCGCCGTGAGAAGTTCAAGCCGCTGGCCGGTCCCGACGGCGGCAACGGAGGCAGCGGCGGCGACGTCGTGCTCGTCGCCGACCCGCAGACCACGACCCTGCTGTCGTACCACCACTCGCCGCACCGCTCCGCGGGCAACGGCGGGTTCGGCATGGGCGACCACCGCTCCGGTGCGCTCGGCGAGGACCAGGAGCTTCCGGTGCCGCTCGGCACGGTCGTCAAGGACGTGGACGGAAACGTGCTCGTCGACATGCTCACCCCTGGGATGCGCTTTGTCGCCGCTCCGGGCGGTCTGGGCGGTCTGGGCAACGCGGCGCTGTCGTCTCCGAAACGCAAGGCACCCGGTTTCGCCCTGCTCGGAACCCCGGGATACGAGGGCGACATCGTCCTCGAGCTGAAGACCGTCGCCGACGTGGCGCTGGTCGGTTTCCCTTCCGCCGGCAAGTCGAGTCTGATCGCCGCGGTCTCTGCCGCGCGCCCCAAGATCGCCGACTATCCGTTCACGACGCTGCACCCGAACCTCGGTGTCGTGCAGGCGGGCGACGCGCGCTTCACGATCGCCGACGTGCCCGGACTCATCGAGGGCGCCAGCGAGGGCAAGGGCCTGGGCCTGGAGTTCCTGCGCCACGTCGAGCGGTGCACCGCTCTTGTGCACGTCCTCGACTGCGCCACTCTCGATCCCGGCCGCGACCCGCTGAGCGACCTCGACATCATCCTCGCCGAGCTCGCGGCTTACCCGGTTCCCGAGGGCCAGGTTCCGCTGCTCGACCGCCCGCAGATCATCGCCCTGAACAAGGTCGACGTCCCCGAGGCGCACGAGCTCGCCGACTTCGTGCGTCCGGATCTCGAGGCCCGCGGTTTCCGCGTGTTCGAGATCTCGACCGTCAGCCGCGCGGGCCTGCGCGAACTCACGTTCGCTCTCGGTGAGATCGTCGAGGAGCACCGCCTCGCCACGATCGATCAGACGCCGCCCGAGCGCGTCGTCATCCGCCCCCGCGGCGCCGCGAAGGACTTCACCATCAAGGTCGAGGGCGGCACGTACGGGCCGGTCTACCGGATCCTCGGCGACAAGCCCGTCAAATGGGTGCAGCAGACCGACTTCCAGAACGAAGAGGCCGTCGGCTACCTCGCCGATCGTCTCGCCCGTCTGGGCGTCGAGGATGGACTGTTCCGCGCCGGGGCGGTCGCGGGTGCGACCGTCGTCATCGGCCCCGGCGACGGCATCGTCTTCGACTGGGAGCCCACGCTCACCTCGGCCGCCGAGCTCATGACCGCGCCGCGCGGCACCGACCCGCGTCTCGTGCAGAACCCGCGCCGCACCTCGTCGGAGCGTCGCGAGCAGTACCACGAGCGGATGGATGCCAAGGCCGATGCCCGCGCCGAGCTCGAGGCCGAGCGCCGCGCGGCGCGTGCCGCAGGCATCACCCCCGACGGCGACTCCTCCCGGCTCGAGTTCGAGGACGAGGAGCGGTGACCGCGACGACGCGCGCCGACATCCCCGGCGCGGCCCGCGTCGTGGTGAAGGTCGGTTCGTCGTCGATCAGCGGCGACGGTGCCCACCGCATCGACACGATCGTCGAGGCCCTGTCGCGTGCGCACGGCGCGGGCACCGAGGTCGTGCTCGTGTCGTCGGGTGCCATCGCCACCGCACTGCCCCTGCTCGATCTCGAGGGCCGTCCGAACGACCTTGCAACGCAGCAGGCTGCGGCGGCGGTCGGTCAGAACGTCCTCATGTGGCGCTACCAGACCTCGCTCGACCGCTTCGGTCTGCTCGCGGGTCAGGTGCTGCTGACGGCGGGCGACCTCGAGAACGCCACGCACCGCTCCAACGCGCGCCGCGCGATGGAACGCCTGCTGGGTCTCGGCATCCTGCCCATCGTGAACGAGAACGACACCGTCGCCACCCACGAGATCCGTTTCGGCGACAACGACCGACTGGCCGCCCTCGTCGCCCAGTTGATCGGTGCCGACGTCCTCGTGCTCCTCAGCGACATCGAGACGCTCTTCACGCTCCCGCCCAGCGAGCCCGGCGCCCGACCCATCACCGACGTCGCGTGGGGCGATGACCTGTCGCAGTTCGAGTTCGGCGCGGGAGTGGTCAACGGCGTCGGCACCGGGGGAGCGGCGACCAAGGCGTCCGCGGCCAAGCTCGCCTCGACCGCGGGGGTGGGCGTGCTCGTCACGAGCGCCGACCTGGTGGCATCCGCTCTCTCGGGCGAGGGTGTCGGCACCTGGTTCGCTCCCAATCCCGACCCTGTCACCCTGGCGACCGGCCCCGTGGGCGCCGTGACCCGCGCCGGTACACTGAGCGCATGACCGTGATCGCCGCCTCCGTCGACGAGCGCCTGCGTCTGGCCAAGGACGCGGCGCGAGAGATTGGTCTGCTCGATTCCGCACGCAAGACGGCTCTCCTGCACGCGGTCGCCGACGCGCTCGAGACCTCTTCGTCGGAGATCGTTGCGGCCAACGCCGAGGATCTCGACAGAGGGCGCCACGATGCCATCGGCGAGGCGCTCCTCGACAGGCTGCGTCTCGACGACACGCGCGTGGCCGCCCTCGCCGCGGCGGTCCGCGATGTCGCGGAGCTTCCCGATCCGGTCGGCCGCGTGCTCGACCGCCGGACCCTGCCCAACGGCCTGCAACTCGAGAAGGTCGCGGTGCCCTTCGGTGTGGTCGGGTCGATCTACGAGGCCCGACCCAACGTGACCGTCGACATCGCCTCGCTCGCCCTGCGTTCCGGCAACGCCGTGGTCCTGCGTGGGGGATCGGCGGCGCAGAGCAGCAATGCCACGCTCGTCCGGGTCATGCGCGACGCGCTCTCGCAACACGGGGTGAGCCCCGAGGCCATCCAGAGCGTCGACGACTTCGGTCGAGACGGGGCGAAGGCCCTGATGAACGCGCGCGGGCTCGTCGACGTGCTCGTGCCGCGGGGGAGCGCCGGTCTCATCGAGACCGTCGTCACCGAGTCGACCGTGCCGGTGATCGAGACCGGCGCCGGGGTGGTCCACGTCTACCTCGACGCCACGGCCCGCGACGACTGGGCCCGCGACATCGTCCTCAACGCCAAGACGCAGCGGCCGAGCGTCTGCAACGCCGTCGAGACCGTGCTCGTACACCGCGACGCCGCCGACCGGTTGCTGCCCGAGCTCCTGGCATCCCTCGTCGACGCCGGAGTCACGGTGCACGGCGACGCCGACACGCGCGCGCACGATGCGCGGGTCGTGCCGGCCGCCGACGAGGACTGGTCGCTCGAGTACGGCACCCTCGACCTCGCCGTCCGCGTGGTGGACGACCTCGATGACGCCCTCGCGCACATCCGCCGCTACTCGACCCACCACACCGAGTCGATCATCACCGACGATTCCGCGGCCGCCGATCGTTTCCTCGCTGAGGTCGACTCCGCCGTGGTCCTGGTGAACGCCTCGACGCGCTTCACCGACGGAGGCGAGTTCGGCTTCGGGGCCGAGGTCGGCATCTCCACCCAGAAACTTCACGCCCGCGGACCCATGGGCCTCGCCGAGCTGACGAGCACCAAGTGGCTCGGGCGCGGCGACGGCCAGGTACGCGCCTGACCGCCTAAAATGAGACGCGCGCCTCGCGCAGACCTCTGATCGGAGCACTGATGACTTTCGTCGCACTTCTGGCCCAAGCCGCAGAAGAAGGCGCCCACCACGGTGGCAACGTGCAGGCCCAGACCTTCTGGTACGGCGCCGTCGCGTTCCTCACCTTCGTGGCCCTGAGCCTCGTGACGCTGTCGTACCGCAACGTGTCGAACCGTCACGCGCACAAGGCGGCGGCGTACACCCAGAAGCACGGGACGCCCACCCCCGAGGCACACGGCCACTGAGGCCCACCGTATGTCGGTGACGCGCGCCCCTCGCATCGGGGTCATGGGTGGGACGTTCGATCCCATCCATCACGGTCACCTGGTCGCCGCCAGCGAGGTCGCCCAATCGTTCGATCTCGATGAGGTCGTCTTCGTGCCGACGGGGCGTCCGTGGCAGAAGGACGACGTCACCGAGAGCGAGCACCGCTACCTCATGACGGTGATCGCCACGGCATCCAATCCCCAGTTCACAGTGAGCCGCGTCGACGTCGATCGCGCGGGGCCCACGTACACGATCGACACCTTGCGCGACCTGCAGGAGCAGCGTCCCGGTGCGGAGCTGTTCTTCATCACCGGCGCAGACGCGGTCGCGCAGATCCTCAGCTGGCGCAACCACCAGGAGCTCTGGGATCTGGCGCACTTCGTGGCGGTGTCCCGGCCGGGTCACGTCCTCACGACCGAGGGGCTCCCATCCCAGAACGTGAGCCAGTTGGAGATCCCCGCCCTGTCGATCTCGTCCACAGACTGCCGCGCCCGTGTGCGCCGAGGCCACCCCGTGTGGTACCTCGTGCCCGACGGCGTCGTGCAGTACATCGCGAAGCACCACCTCTACCGGAGCACAGCATGAGCACTCCCGAGAACCCCGAGACTCCCGCGCTGACCCGCCGTCAGTTGCGCGAGCTCCGCCAGACCGGCGCGACGCCCATCATCGTTCCGCAGCCCGAGGGCGAGACTCCGGATGCCGAGACCCCGGCCGCTCCGATCGAGTCGGCCGAGGCGCCGATCGTCGATCGCGTGCCCGAGCGCGGCGCCGACGAGAGCGCGGGCGAGGAGGACGCCGCGTCGGACCACGCCGAGGCCGAGCCCGCGACGCCAGAGCACGAGCCCGCCGTGTCCGAGGAGCCCGCGCCCGTCGAGCAGCGCGACGAACCCTTCGCGCCCGCTCTGCGCCCCGACGCGTTCGACGGGTCCTTCGGCGACGGCGACTTCGGTGTCACCGGTCTCACGCGTCGACAGGTCCGTGCGCAGGAGAAGATCCGCACGGCCGCGGTCCCCGTCATCAGCTCCGACCTCGAGTCGTCGATGTCGCGCCAGAACACCGCTCCGGCACCGCAGGCCGAAGAAGAGTCCGCTCTGCCCGCCATCTTCCGTCCCGCCGCCCCCGACACCGCCGAGAGCCCGATCTCGTCGGACGAGACCGGACCCGGCGCCTCGGTCGTCAACCCCGCGCTCGGCTCCGAGCTGCTGGACGGGGCAAACCCCGAGGTCTCGCTCCCCGCGTCGTTCGATCAGCTCATCTCGCGCAACGCCGCAGCGAGCGGCGCCGTGTCGACCCCGAACGCGCTGATCCTGTCGCAGACCCCCGCCGGCGTTCCTCTGGTCGGTCCCGTCACGGCGACCGGTGAGGTCATGATCACGGGCACGTTCGAGCTGCCCGAGGGTCTGGGCTCGGTCGGTCACGCTCCCGGCACCACCGACGGCCGCGACGCCGACGCCGTGCTCCTCGACGGCGAGCTTCCCCCCGCCTCGTCCCCCACCCCGATCGCGGCGAGTGCCGCGATCAGCACCGTCAAGCAGCCCGGCGAGATCATCCGCCCGCCGGCGCCCGAGAAGGGGAGCAAGCTCCTCATCGGGCTCATCATCACGACCGGTGCTCTCTTCCTGGCGGTGGCCGTCACCCTCGGCCTCGCCTTCACGACAGGAGTCTTCCGATGACAGCCACCGACAACGGTCGCGAGATGGCGCAGATCGCCGCTCTCGCCGCCGACGCGAAGGGCGGCGACGACATCGTCGCGCTCGACGTGTCCGAACCCCTCCCGCTCGTCGACATCTTCCTCCTCGTCACCGGTCGCAACGAGCGCAACGTCGCCGCGATCGCCGACGAGGTCGAAGAGAAGCTCCTCGAGCACGGCCACAAGCGCGTGCGTCGCGAGGGCCGACAGGAGTCCCGCTGGGTCCTGCTCGACTTCGGCGACCTCGTCGTCCACGTCTTCCACGAGGAAGAGCGTGTCTACTACGGCCTCGAGCGGCTCTGGAAGGACTGCCCGGTCGTCCCGATCGAGCTGCCGACCCCGGCGAACGCCACCGACTGACGATCCTGCCGTCGACGCCCTCTGCCCCCCGCGGCAGGGGGCGTTCTCGTTCGTACGCCGGATTCATAGACGCGACAGCGCATGCTGGGTCGGTGTCACCGACTTCGCACCGCGTCCGCCGCAACCGGCGTCGGCTCCTGCTCATCGTCGCCGCCGTCGTCACCACGGCCGTCGTGGGCGCCGTGGCCTTCGTCGCGGTCAATCTCGCCGGCGCGGCCAACGGCATCCATCATTCCGATGCCGAGCTGCCCACCGCCGCTCCGGGAGTCGCCCAAGACGAGGGCGAGCAGAACATCCTCATCATGGGCCTGGACAGTCGGGTCGACGAGGACGGCAAGCCGTACCCCCAGGAGATCTACGACGCGATCCACGCCGAGGACGCATCGGTGGGCGGCTACAACACCAACGTGCTGATGTACGTGCACATCCCCGCGGGCGGCGGGCAAGCGGTCGCCGTGTCGATCCCGCGCGACGACTACGTCGACTACGCGGGCGCTCCCGGTGGGACGAAGAAGGGCAAGATCAAAGAGGCGTACGGGCGGGCTTTCGCCGCGAAGAACGACGAGCTCCGCGCGGCGGGCGTCGCGGAGGACGACGCCTATCAGCAGGCCCGCGACGCCGCACGCACCGAAGAGATGCAGACCGTGTCGCAATTCTTGGGCGGCGTCCCGATCGACCACTTCGTCGAGGTGACGATGGCGGCGTTCTACCGGGTCGCACAGGCCGTCCAGCCGATCTCGGTGTGCCTCAACCACGCGACCGCCGACACCTACTCGGGAGCGGACTTCGTCGCGGGGGAGCAGCAGATCGACGCCGCACAGGCGATGGCGTTCGTCCGCCAGCGTCGCGACACGAAGTACGACGACGTCTTCCTCACCGACCTCGACCGCACGCGCCGTCAGCAGGCGTTCATGGTGTCGCTCGCGCTGAAGCTGCGCGACGCGCAGACCTTCACCGACTTCGGGCGCCTGCAGGACCTGCTCGACACCGCGAAGCAGTACGTGGCCGTCGACAAGGGCTTCGACCTGCTCAGCCTCGCCTCGACGGCTCAGCGCCTCGCCGGGGGAGACGTGACGTTCCAGACGCTCCCGGTCGAGCGCTTCGGCACGGTCGACGGCGAGAGCGTGAACATCGTCGACCAGAAGGCCATCGCGGCTCAGGTCGGTGCCCTGCTCCACCCGGCTCCCGCGGCGACGACGGACCCCGGGACGGATGCCACGCCGGGCCCGACCGATGCGCCCGCGACGAGCGCTCCCGCGGCGTCCCCCTCTCCGACGTCGTCGGTGTACACCGACTCGCAGCAGCCGATGCGCGCGGGGTCGGTGCCCTGCGTGAACTGAGGCGTGCTCAGCCGTACCGCTCGCGGTACCGCAGCTCGGCGGCCGGGTGCAGGGCGATCGGCGAGGTGTCGATGAGACTCGCCGGCGTCAGATATTGGATGCCGAGCGCATCGGGCGCAACGAGCTCGGGGGCGTCGTCGATGAGTGCGTCGACGAGGGCGCGAGCGAGCGAATCGGCGAGCTCGGCGCGCGCGAGCAGGAGGTTCGCGACGCCGATCGTGGGGACGGCCCTGGTGGCGCCGTAGACGCCGGAGGGGATCGTCGTGGCGGCGTACACGTCCGGGAACCGCGCGCTGAGCGCCGCGAGAGCGGGGGTCGTGTCGATCACCGAGACCGGGACCTGCTCGGCGAGGGCGGCGATCTGCGGGGTCGGCACCCCGCCCGACCAGAAGAACGCGTCGATCCGTCCCGCGGCGAGATCGTCGACGGCACCGCGGAACGTGCGTTCCACCGTCCGGGGTCCCGCACCGGTCGACGGGTCGAGTCCGGAGGCGTCGAGCACCCGTCTCGCCGTCGCCGCAGCGCCCGACCCCGGGGCGCCGAGCGACACCGTGCGCCCCGCCAGGTCGGCGAGCCGCGAGATCCCCGCGTCCGCGCGCACGATGCACTGCAGGTAGTTCTGGTAGACGCGTCCGATCGCGACGATGTCGTCCGCGGCATCCGCTGCCGAATCCACCAGCGAGAGCCCGAGGTCCACGCGGCGCTCCCGCAGAAGACGGAGGTTGTCGATGCTGCCCTCGCTCTGCAGCGGCGAGACCGAGACCGCGGTCGACGACGCGGTCGCGGCCGCGAGCAGTTGACCGAACTCGAGGTAGCTGCCGCCCGGCTCGCCGCAGCCGAGGACGAGGGGCGTCGATGCGGGCGTGGAGCACGCGGCGAGCGAGAGGGCGCCGGCACCCGCGACAACCGAGAAGAACGCGCGTCGGGTCAGAGTCGTCACCGCCGCCTCCACTCGAGTCGCGCGGCGAGGCCGCCCCTGGCCGAGCGCTCGAGGTGCAGGGTGCCGCCGGCCGCCCGCATCAGCTCGGCGACGATCGCCAGGCCCAGGCCGGTCCCCGGTGTCGACCGGTGGGCGCCCGCGCGCCAGAATCGGGTGCCCATGCTCTCGAGGTCGGCGTCGGCGAGATGCGCGCCCGAATCGTCGACGCGCAGCGTCACGCCCTCACCGTCGTCGTCCAGGGTCAGACCCACACGGGCTCCTCGCCCGGCGTAGTTGGCGGCGTTGTCGAGCAGCACCTGCACCATCTCGTCGAGGTCCGCTCGGCCGCACGGGACCGCGACGACCGTGTCGTCCGCGTCCTCCAGCGTCACGCCCGCCTTGTCGAGCCGCCACCGGTGCAGATCCCCGAGCTCGGATGCCGACACCCGGCACTCGCGCTCCGCCCCCTCGTCGCGCGCGGCGTCGTACCCCTGCCGCGAGGCCGAGGCTCGGTGCTCGGCGTTCGCGAGTGTCAGCATGCGTTCGACGGTGTGCTCCAGCCGATCGAGGTCGTGGTCGAGCGCGGCAAGGTCGTCAGCGGCGTCCGGATCCCGGGGGAGCGAGTCCACGCGCAAGCGGATGGCGGCCAGGGGAGTGCGCAACTGGTGCGATGCGTCGGCCACGAAGCCGCGCTGCTGCTCGAGCGTGTTCTCGACCTCGTCGGTCATGGTCGTGAACGCCCGGCTGAGCCGGCGGAGCTCGGGCGGCCCGGTCGGACGAAGGGGAACGGGCTCGCGGTGGGCGGTGAGCGCCGCGACCGCCGAATCGAGGGCGCGCACCGGCCGCAGGATCCACCGCGTCCACAGCAACGATGCCCCCATGAGCGCGGAGAGCAGGAGGAAGCCGACGACCGCCACGAGCGCCCACGCGGCACCGACATCGGCCTTCGCGCGTGCGAGGTCGACCTCGATCACCACCACACCGGTCGACAGATCGCCCGCGGCGATGACGGGGACGGCGACCAGTGCGGTGTCCGGCGCCCACGGGGTGACGCGCGGAAGAGACACCTGCGGGATGGCCCGCGACGCCGCCCCGGCGATGGAGCGCACATCGACGTCGGGCGAGAGGCCCCCGGCCGAGGCCACCGCGTCACCGCTCTCGTCGAGCACGAGCACGGCCTCGCCGTACACCGCGTGGAACCGGTCGACGTAGGTCTGCAGGCTCGATGTCCCGCCCTGCACGAGAGCCGTTCGGGCGCGCTGCACGACCTGATCGAGCGACGCCTGGCGCTGCAGGGCGACCTGCTGCGTCCGCGAGTCGGCGATCGACTGGGCGACGGGGATGAGCACCGCGATCACGGCGATGAGCCCGAAGACCAGCAACGGGAGCAGGACGCGCAGCTTCACCCGGCATCCTCGAGGCGGTATCCGAACCCGCGGACCGTCGTGATCGTGACCTCGGGGAGCTTCTGCCGCACCTGGCCCATGTGCACGTCGAACGATCGCGACGACGCCGCGTACGCGTCGCCCCACACCTCGTCGAGGATGACCCGGCGACTCACGACGGTCCCCGCGCGACGGGCGAGGGACAGCAGGATGCCGAATTCGTTGGGCGTGAGCGACACCTCGCGGTGTGCGACGCGGACGCGGCGGGCGTCGACGGCGATCGACACCTGGGAGGTCTCGACGCGCATCGGCTCCTCGGGCGGGCTGTACCGGCGTGTGACGGCGATCAGTCGGGCGAGGAGTTCGTGCAGACGCACGGGCTTGACGAGGTAGTCGTCGGCGCCGAGTGACAGCGCGCGGACCGTCGAGCGTTCGTCGCCTCTCGCTGTCACGACGATCACCGGGATCTGGGTGACCTCGCGCAGGTCGCGGAGCACATCGAGTCCATCGCGATCCTCGAGACCGAGGTCGAGGAGCACCGCCTGTGCGTCTCGGTGACGGAGGAGCACATCGCTGCCGCGTGACACCCGGATGCACGTGTGACCGGCGCGGCCGAGGGCCGAGACGAGGGCCGCGGCGACGGAGCCGTCGTCCTCGGCGACGAGTACGTGCATGCTCCATCGTAGGCATAGGCTCCGCGGCGTCGCGGCCCACGAATGTAAGGCGACTGTAAGGATCTCGCCCGGCGGCGTCGGCGGCGGCCACGATGGCCGATACGCCTCGTCACCGCTGCCGGAGGCCTCTTCCGCCGGCGGTGACGAGACGACCAACGTCCCTCGACCGATCGGATTCCTCATGTCAACGACGACGACGATCCCCACGAGTCTGCGGCGTTCGATCTCGAACACGCTCAAAGGCTCGGCTGGCAACCTCGTGGAGTGGTACGACGTGTACGTCTACTCCGTGTTCGCGGTGTACTTCGAGTCGCAGTTCTTCAGCTCCGACGACAAGAACTCCACCATCTACGTGTGGGCGATCTTCGCCGTCACCTTCCTCATGCGGCCGATCGGTTCGTGGTTCTTCGGCCGCTTCGCCGACCGGTACGGTCGCCGTCTGTCGTTGACGGTGTCGGTGTCGCTCATGGCGTTCTGTTCACTGGTGATCGCTTTCGCCCCCACAGCCGAGATGATCGGCGTCGGTGCCGTCATCATCCTCGTCTTCGCCCGTCTCGTTCAGGGCTTCGCGACCGGAGGCGAGTACGGCACGAGCGCGACCTACATGTCCGAGGCCGCCATGCCCGGTCGGCGCGGCTTCCTGTCGTCGTTCCACTACGTCACCCTCGTCGGCGGTCACGTGCTCGCACAGACCACGCTGCTGATCATGGTGCTCACCCTCGATGACGAGGCCATCACCGCGTGGGGCTGGCGCGTCGCCTTCGCGATCGGCGGTGTCGCCGCCGTGGCCGTGTTCTGGATGCGCCGCACGATGGACGAATCCCTCGAGAAGCACGTGCTCGACGACAACAAGGCGGGTCGCGCCAAGGACTCGGGCTCGATGCGCGATCTGCTCGTCAACAACTGGCGCCCGCTCCTGCTGTGCTTCGCGGTCACGGCCGGCGGCACCGTCGCGTTCTACACGTACTCGGTCACGGGGCCGAACATCGTCAAGACCGCGTTCTCGGGCGGCGATGTCGTCACCGGTACCGTGATCAACCTCATCGCGCTGACGGCCCTCATGCTCATGCAGCCGCTGGGCGGCTGGCTGTCCGACAAGGTCGGTCGCAAGTCCCTGCTCGTCTTCTTCGGCGTCGGCGGCGTGCTCTACACGTGGTTCCTCATCACGATGCTCCCGCAGCAGACCAACGAGTTCGCCGCCTTCGCGATCCTGCTCGGCGGCTTCGTCATCCTGACCGGCTACACCTCGATCAACGCGCTCGTGAAGGCGCAGCTCTTCCCAACGCACGTGCGAGCCCTGGGCGTCGGCCTCGGGTACGCGCTGGCCAACTCGCTTTTCGGCGGCACGGCGCCCCTGCTGTACGCCGGAGCGCAGTCGACCTCGCAGGTGCCGATGTTCATCGTGTACGTCACGGTCATCATCGCGGCGTCGCTCGCGGTCTACATCTTCGCCCTTCGCAACAAGGGGCCCAACTGGCTCGACGACGAGCTGGTCATGCGCGAGACACACGAGGCGAAGTCCCGCGAGACGGTGTCGTCCCGCTGACACCTCCATGAGGGGCGCCTTCTCCGTCGAGGGGAGGCGCCCTTCGTCGTGCGCGTGCCCGGTGAGGCGGTTGTCGCGGGATGCCGCGTGCCCGGCGCACGGCGTGACCTCAGCGATCCGCGCAGAACCGGTGGCATCCCGCGCCTTCGGGCTGAGGGTATGCAAATCACCGAGGTTGTGCGGAGCGGAGGGATGCCGTGAGCTCCACCCACCGGGACAGGCCGTTTCCGGAAACGACGAAAGCCCCCGCCGAAGCGGAGGCTTTCTCTCGTGGTGGACCTGAGGGGACTCGAACCCCTGACCCCCTGCATGCCATGCAGGTGCGCTACCAGCTGCGCCACAGGCCCGTTTTTTGTTTTCCGCCCCGTTTGAGGCAACTCCATGAGCTTACAACACGGATCGCGGAGGCAAGAAATCGGCGCCGTCGGGCGTGTCGCCCGCTTCCGTTGCGGCGTCGACGACCGCCCGTCGAAGGGCCTGCCCGCGCTCGCTCAACGCGCGTTGGCGCACGACGTACTCGGCTTTGCCCTCGGGGGTCTCGATCGCCACCGGCGCGTACCCCCAGTCGGTCAGGTCGTAGGGGGAGGCCTGCATGTCGAGCGTGCGGATGTCGCGCGCGAGCTCGAACGCGTCGAGCAGCACCGACCCAGGGACCAGGGGCCCGAGCTTCACCGCCCACTTGTAGACGTCCATCCCCGCGTGCAGACAGCCCGGCTGCTCCCTCGCCACCTGGTCGTCGCGACTGAGGGAGGTGCGGTTGAGCGGGACGGCCTCGGGCGTGAAGAAGCGGAACGCGTCGAAGTGCGTGCACGTGAGGTCGTGGGCGTCGACCACCGCGTCGGTGCCGTCGCGACCGAGGCGCAGGGGCACGGCGTGCCGCACCTCGTCGGCGCGGTAGGCCATCGCCCACTCGTGCAGACCGAAGCACCTGAACTTCGCGGGTCGATCGAGGGTGGCGCGCAGCAGGTTGACGATGCCGCGGTACGTCGACCCTTTCTCGGAGCGGAAGCGTTCGGCATCCACTCGCATGCCCTCGGGCTCGGCCCGATACCACCTCCACGCGGCGCGTTCGTCGGCCCCTTCGAGCACGACCCCGGGACCCGGGTGCCACCGCCGCAGGATGGCGGGCTTGTACGAGTAGTACGTGAAGAGGAAGTCTTCGACGGGATGCTTCTGCGCGCGGCTCGCGCGGGCGCGGTGATCGGCGGTGAGCGCGTCAGCGCGATGCGCGTGCTGTTCGGCGGCGTCCGTCCACTCCGCGCGCGTCAGGACGGTTCGGGTCGCGACCAGCGTCACTCGATCGGCTCGATGAGGTCGGGGGAGTCGTTACGGACGTTGCCCACCGCCGCCGAGACCACGTGGTCCTCGAGCGTCTCGGCCATGTCGGGCGCGGCGTCGATGGCCGCGTCGAGGACGTCTCCGACGTTCTCGGTCGTGGGGTCGAGCCAGGCGTCGGCGAAGTCGGGATCCATGAACAGCGGCATGCGGTCGTGGATGGAGCCCAGCCGTCCGATCGCATCGCGCGTGAGGATCGTGCAGCTCAGCACCCAGCGGGCGGGGTCGTCGTCGGCGAGAGCGGGGTTCTTCCACCACTCGTAGAGCCCCGCGAAGAACAGCGGCGAACCGTCGGCGGGGTGGATGTAGTGGGGCGTCTTGCCCTCGTCAGTGGTCTTCCACTCGTAGTAGCCGGATGCCGGGATCACAGCGCGTCGCTTGATGAGGGCGTTACGGAACATGGGCTTGTCTTCGACCTCTTCGGATCGCGCGTTAAAGGCCCGTGCGCCGATCTTGACGTCTTTCGCCCACCCCGGGATGAGCCCCCAGCGCGCGACCTCGAGCCGGCGGATCGGGGGTTCGCTCTTGATCGAATCGAGCACGATGCCGACCTGCGACGTCGGAGCGATGTTGTACGAGGGCCGGGGCAGCTCGTCGGCCTCGACGTCGACGCGCAGCACCCCCACGAGCTCGGAGGCCACATTGGCTACGACGAAACGACCGCACATGCTCCCACCGTACGCGCCACCTCCGACATCGGGCCTCGCGCTCGGTCGCCTCCGCGCACATCCTCAGCGTTCCGCGCATCCTCAGCCGTGAGGCGCGGGATGCCACTGACTTTGCGCGAATCGCTGACGTTACGCCGGACGCACCGAGGCCGCGGCATCCGGGATCAGGCCTCGTTGGATATGACGCCCGTGCTGCGCAGCCGCTCGAGGAGACCCGCGCCGTCCGAGGCCGTCACCCAGGGCACTTCGGCGGCGGAGTGGTCGTCGACGACCGTTCGCCCACCCGCGAGCACCGCTTCGGCGGGGAGCAGTCGCCGGATCGCGACGGCCGCGACGTTCTCGGGGTGCTCGATCGCGAAGCCGGTGTAGATCGCGTCGTCGTGCTGGCCGTCGTCGCCGACCAGGAGCCACTTCACGTCGGGGAACTCCGCGGCCAGGCGTCGGAGGTTCTGCTCCTTGTGCTCTCGGCCGCTGCGGAACCACCGGTCGTGGGTCGGCCCCCAGTCGGTGAGCAGGAACGACCCGGCGGGGAAGAGGTGGCGGCGCATGAAGCGGGTGAGCGTGGGCGCGACGTTCCAGGCACCGGTCGACAGGTAGACCACGGGTGTTCCCGGGTGTTCGCGCGTGAGGCGCTCGAGCATGACCGCCATCCCGGGGACGGGCTGTCGCGCGTGCTCGTCGACGACGAAGGAGTTCCACGCGGCGAGCAGGGGGCGGGGGAGCAGCGTCACCATGACGGTGTCGTCGATGTCGCTCACCACGCCGAAGCGCACGTCGGACCCCACGATGAACACGCGCGTCTCGGCCGGCTCGCTGCCTTCGACCGACATCGTGATGCTCTGCCAGCCGGGGCTGAGCGTCGCGGGGAGCTTGGCATCGATCACTCCACCGCGGTCGGCGACCACACGATGCGTGACGCCGTCGATCGTGACGTCGACCTGTCCGAAGCCGACCGGCACGGCCGCGAAGCTTCGCCACCCGCGCAAGCTCGCGAACTCACCCGTCGACGTGCGCTTGATCGGCGGGGCGATGAGCACGCGGCCCAGCACGCGGACCCATTCCTCGGTCCCGTACCCCGGGAAACCCGTGACGGCGGGACGCAGTCCGCGCGCGCGCGCTCGACGTTCGCGCCAGCGGTGGAAACGGCGCTCGAGTCGGGCGAACCAGAGCACTTTGGCGCGAGGGGAACGAGGCATCGCCCTCAGTCTTTCACGTCACCGTCCACCGGTTCGAGAGGAGCGGTCTCGTCCGCGAGATGGCGACGTTCGAGCCGCTCGATGATCTTCTTGCCGACGAAGACCAGAACGATGAAGGCGACGAGGATGCCGACGAAGATGTAGCCCGCACCGTGGATGCGGTCGGACAGCTCGCGGTACGTCCCCGCAGCGGATGCTGCGACCGTGACGTACAGGCTCGCCCACACGACGCACGCGGGGGTGGTCCAGGCGAGGAAGCGGCGATAGCTGTAGCCGCTCATTCCGACCGTGAGAGGAACGAGCGAGTGCAGCACGGGGAGGAAGCGCGACAGGAAGATCGCGGGTCCGCCGCGACGACGGAGGTACCGGTCGGCCCGCTCCCAGTTGCGTTCGCCGAGCTTCTGGCCGAGGCGCGAGGCGCGGATACGCGGACCGAAGTAGCGACCGAGCCAGAACCCGAGGCTCTCACCGAGCAGCGCGCCCACCACGATCGCCGCGGCCAGCACGACCCCTTCGACCGGGGAGGCGACGGCGGTGCCGGCCACGATGACCATCGTGTCGCCCGGGACGACCAGCCCCACGAGCACGCTGGTCTCGAGCGTGACCGCGATCCCGGCGATGATCGTGCGCAGCACGGGGTCGACGTTCTGGACGACGTCGAGCAACCAGGTGAGGATCTCGTTCACCTCCGTCAGCCTAGGGCCGGATCCCCGCTCTAGCCTGAGAGCGTGCCCCACTCCGCCCCTCCGTTCACCCTGCCGCGGTGGGTCGACCCCGAGGCGGCTTTCCTGCACGTGTTCGCGACGGGCGGGGACGCGTTCTGGCTGGACGCCGGACGCGAGGCGCCGACGGGGTGGAGCTGGATGGGCTCGGGTCGCCTCGACGACGCGTCAGCACCCCTGCAGAGGGATGCCGCACCCGCCGGCGGACCCACGGATGACAGCGGCCCGTTCCGGGGCGGCTGGGTCGGCTGGCGCTCGTACGAAGGACGGGACGCCTGGCTGCGCGTCGCCGTCCTCGTCGCATTCGACCACACCCGCCGCCGCGTCCACGTCTTCGGCGACGCCGACCTCGCCGCGCGGGTCGCGGGCGCACCGCCCCCGGTGACCGTGGGCGCGGCGGAGCCCCGGGGCATGGCATCCGGCCGAGTGGAGCCCGAGCGGTACGCCGACCTCATCGGCGCCTGTCGCGAGCGGATCCGCGAGGGCGACGCGTACCAGCTGTGCCTCACCACCCGCTTCACCGTGCCCGGGCGGCACGACGCGGTCGCCGTGTTCCGCCGGCTGCGGCAGGCCTCGGCCTCGCACCACGCGGGTCTCATCCGCATCGGCGGCACCACCCTGGTCAGCTCGTCTCCCGAGCGCTTCCTCGAGGTGCGCGACGGTCGCGTGCACACCCACCCCATCAAGGGCACGCGTCCTCGCTCGACCGACCCGGACCGCGACCGGGCGCTCGCCGAGCACCTGCGAGCGGACCCCAAGGAGCAGGCCGAGAACGTCATGATCGTCGACCTCATGCGCAACGACCTCTCCCGGGTGTGCGACCCCTCGACGGTCGGGGTCGACCGGCTGCTCGAGGTCGAGACGTACCCCACCGTGCACCAACTGGTGAGCGAGGTGTCGGGGCGGCTCGTGCCGGGCACCACGATCGGCGGGCTGCTCGATGCCGCGTTCCCCGCCGGGAGCATGACGGGCGCGCCCAAGCGGTCCGCGATACAGCTCCTCGCCGGGCTCGAAGGGGAGGAACGGGGGATCTATTCGGGAGCCTTCGGCTGGATCGGCGACGACGGGGCGGCGGATCTCGCGATGGTCATCCGGAGCGTCGTCGTGGAGCAGGATGCCGCCTGGGTCGGGGCGGGAGGCGGCATCACGTGGCGCTCGGTCGCGGCATCCGAAGTCGCCGAAGTGGGGATCAAGGCCCGGGCTCCGTTGGCGGCCCTGGGAGCCGAGGTCCCGCCCGGGTGGTGACCTGCGCGTCCGATAGCCTGGAGGTTGGCCCCCGCGGCCTCCCGACCTTCACGATTGGCTTCATCCGTGTCTCAGAACTCCGCACCAGACCCCCGCGAGGGGGGCTTCGACACCCACGCCATCCAGGCGAAGTGGCAGCAGGCTTGGGCCGAGAAAGACCCGTTCCGCGCCGGTGGCGACGACGACACGCGCCCTCGCAAGTACGTGCTCGCGATGTTCCCGTACCCCTCGGGCGACCTGCACATGGGTCACGCCGAGAACTACCTCTACTCCGACATCGTGGCGCGCTTCTGGCGCCACCGCGGGTACAACGTGCTCAACCCCATCGGGTGGGACTCGTTCGGTCTGCCCGCCGAGAACGCCGCCATCAAGCGCGGCGCCGACCCCGTCGAGTGGACCTACGCGAACATCGCCCAGCAGAAGGCGAGCCTGAAGGACTACGGCGTCTCGTTCGACTGGAGCCGCGTCCTGCACACGAGCGACCCCGAGTACTACCGCTGGAACCAGTGGCTGTTCCAGAAGCTGTACGAGAAGGGCCTCGCCTACCGCAAGGACGCCCTGGTCAACTGGGACCCGGTGGACCAGACCGTGCTCGCCAACGAGCAGGTGCTGCCCGACGGCACCAGCGAGCGCAGCGGCGCCGTGGTCGTGAAGAAGAAGCTGACGCAGTGGTTCCTGCGCATCACCGACTACGCCGACCGCCTGCTCGACGACCTCAACCAGCTCGAAGGCTTCTGGCCGAGCAAGGTCATCCAGATGCAGCGAAACTGGATCGGCCGTTCCGTCGGCGCCGACATCGCGTTCGAGATCGAAGGTCGCGACGAGAAGATCACGGTCTTCTCCACGCGCCCCGACACCCTGCACGGCGCAACGTTCTTCGTCGTGGCCCCCGAGTCCGACCTGGCCGCCGAGCTCGCTGCATCCGCTGATCAGGGTCTGCGCGAGAGCTTCGAGGCCTACCTCGCTCAGGTGCAGCGCGCGACCGACATCGAGCGCCAGGCGACCGACCGCCCGAAGACCGGCGTGTTCCTGGGCCACTACGCGATCAACCCGGTCAACGGCGAGAAGCTGCCCATCTGGGCCGCCGACTACGTGCTCGCCGACTACGGTCACGGCGCGGTCATGGCCGTGCCCGCGCACGACCAGCGCGACCTCGACTTCGCCCGCGCCTTCGACCTGCCCGTCAAGGTGGTCGTCGACACGACCGCGCCGATCACCGGCGCGATCCCGGTGATCGAGCTCGACGACGAGGGCGTGCCGATCGACCCGCTCGGCGACATCGACGACCTGGATCCCGTCAAGACCGGCATTGCGCTCACCGGAGACGGTCGCATGATGAACTCGGGCTCGCTCAACGGGCTCTCGAAGCGTCACGCGATCGCCCGCATGATCGAGGAGCTCGAGGCCAAGGGCGTCGGCCGCGCCGCCAAGACGTACCGCCTGCGCGACTGGCTCATCTCGCGTCAGCGCTACTGGGGGACGCCCATTCCGATGCTGCACGGCGAGGACGGCTCGATCACGCCCGTTCCCGCCGACCAGCTGCCGGTGACGCTGCCCTCGGTCGAGGGGCTCGACCTGAAGCCCAAGGGAACCTCGCCCCTCGGCGCGGCCACCGACTGGGTGCAGGTGACCGACCCCGAGACGGGCCAGACGCTGCTGCGCGACCCCGACACGATGGACACGTTCGTCGACAGCTCGTGGTACTACCTCCGCTTCCTCTCGCCGAACAGCGAGACCGAGGCGTTCTCGGCCCGCGAGGCGAACAAGTGGGGCCCCGTCGACTTCTACATCGGCGGCGTCGAGCACGCGATCCTGCACCTGCTGTACGCGCGCTTCATCACCAAGGCGCTGTTCGACATGGGTCTGGTGGAGTTCACCGAGCCGTTCTCGAGCCTCATCAACCAGGGCATGGTCATCCTCGACGGCACGAAGATGTCGAAGAGCAAGGGCAACCTGGTGCTGTTCCAGGAGGAGCTCGACGCCCACGGCGCCGACGCCCTGCGCGTGGCCCTGGCCTTCGCGGGTCCGGTGGAGGACGACAAGGACTGGAACGACGTCTCGACCACCGGTGCGGCGAAGTTCCTCGCCCGTGCCCTGCGCATCGCTCACGACGTCGACAGCGAGACCGACGTGGTCTGGGCCGAGGGCGACGCGTCGCTGCGCCGAGTGACACACCGCCTGCTGGCCGATGCCGCGAACCTCGTCGAGCAGACGAAGTTCAACGTCGTCGTCGCGCGCCTGATGGAGCTGGTCAACGCCACCCGCAAGGCCATCGACGGCAAGCCCGGTGCGAGCGACCCCGCCGTGCGCGAGGCCGCCGAGGTCATCGCGATGACCCTCGACCTGTTCGCCCCGCACACCGCCGAGGAGATGTGGGCGACGCTCGGCTACGACGGATTCGTCGGGCTCGCGACCTGGCGCCAGGCCGACCCCACGCTGCTCGTCGAGGACACCGTCACCGCGGTCGTTCAGATCGATGGCAAGGTGCGCGGCACGCTCGAGGTCTCGGCCAAGATCGGCGCCGACGAACTCGAGGCCATGGCCCGCGCCGACGAGAAGGTGCTGCGCGCGCTCGGCGACCGCGAGATCGTGCGCGCGGTCGTGCGCCCGCCGAAGGTGGTCAGCTTCTCGACGAAGTAGGTTCTCTGATTCCGGATGCCACGCCACCGGCGCTCTGCGGAGTGCGGGGGCGTGGCATCCGGCGTCTTCTGACCGTGTGGAGGCGCGGCGCTCGAAGAGACGTGCGCCTCGCCGAAACGTTGCGAGGTGAGTGCGCGCGGAGCGGTCAGCGGGCGCGAGAGTAGGCGCCGCCGTCGCGGGAGCGCTCGAGGAGCCCGGCGTCGACCAGATACCGGCGCATCGCCGCGACGTCGTCGACGATCGCCGCCAACCGGTCGTTGACCGCCCGTTCGGTGAGGATCTCGCCCGGCTCGCTCATTCGCCCGACGATGTGGAGGAGCACGGCGTCGCGGTCGGCGGCTCGAGAGGGGTAGACCGTGAGGCGGCCGTCGACGAAGAAGCGGTCGACGCCCGCCGCGCGGGGCGCGGCCGGTGCGGAGCGGAGGGCGTCGCGGAATACCTCGGGCTCGGTTCGCCATCCTGCGCCGTCAGGGGAGATGAGCCCTGCCGAGAGCAGCGTGTCGAGGACGCGTCGACGCTTTCCGGGTGACAGGGCGTCGAGGGCTTCATCGACCGGCTGGGCGAGCACGATCCGCGCGTACACGTCGCGTGCGCGATCGTCGGCGAGGGCTGAGATCACGGCGCGCCACGTGTTCGTAGACATCGCTCCAGGGTAGATGCGGGTTCTGCACAGCGCGGGGATCCTTCCGGCTGTCCACGAAAGAGCGATCTCGCGCCGCGCGACGGCAGCCTCGGTGCCTAGCGTCGTGGCGTGACCGAACCGTCCTCTTCCTCCCATCGCGAGGAGTCGCAGCGCACGGTGATGCGGGGAGCGTCGATGAAGCAGTCCCGTTCCCCGTCGAACGCGGGTGGCACGGAACCGGAGGAGCGCGACGCTGCGAATCCACTCCCGAGCGCTCTTCCCCCGCGAGCGCGCCTCGGCATCGGCGCGGTCATCGTCCTGGTGCTGCTCGCCTTCGCCGTGACGATCGGCATCGGCATGCTGCGGGGCGCCACCGGTGCCGAGATCGTCGACGAAACGGCATCCCCCTCCACGTCTTCCGCCGCCCTGCCCGCAGAGGCGGGACTGTACGTCCACGTCGCGGGAGCGGTGCGCGAGCCCGGGCTGTACCGGCTCGATGCCGGTGACAGGGTCGCCGACGCGATCGCCCGGGCGGGAGGCTTCGCCGACGACGCGCAACGCGACGGGGTCAACCTCGCCAGGCCCGTGGCCGACGGTGAACAGATCGTCGTCCCGGTGGTCGGGGCAGAGGCTGCTTCACCCGCCTCGGGCGGCGGCGGCAGCACGGGTGGCGCGCTCGACCTGAACACCGCGACGCGCGAGCAGCTCGACGAGCTCCCGCGCATCGGGCCGGCGATGGCCGACCGCATCCTCGCGTGGCGCGAAGCGAACGGTCGTTTCACGAGCGTGGATGATCTGCTTTCGGTGCCGGGGATCGGGGAGAAGATGCTCGCGGGCATCCGAGACCTGGTGCGCGTGTGAGGGGGCGTCCCGGCGCGCGCCGCCGATCCCTTCGGGCGGTCTCGGTCGCCGCGGCGACCTGGGCGACCGCGGGTGCGAGCACGATGATTTCGGATCCCACCCCGCTCGCGGTGGTCCTCGCCCTCGCTGCGTGCGCGACCACCGCGCTCGCGTGGCGGCGGTCGGCGGTGCTCGCGATCGTCGCGGTCGCGCTCGCCTGCTCGGCCGCGGCGGCGGGGACCGTGGCGACGGCGGGATCGACGCGGGCGCAGATCGCCGCCCTCGAGGCCGACGGAGGGCGCCACCTCGAGCTGGAGGTCAGCGTCACCGGGCGCATCGACGGCTCTCCTGACGGCGGCGCGTGGTTCGACGCCGTCGCCACGCGGGTGCGCGCGGGCGCTCTCGCCGTCACGGGGAGGGTCCCCGCGCGGATCCTCGTCGATGCCGAGGGACGGTCGGCGCTGGAAGCGGCGAGCATGGGCAGCGAGGTGCGGCTGAGGGGGCGAGCCGTCCCCTCCGACCCGGGGGAGCGCGCCGCCCTCGTCGTCCGGACGAGTTCCGTCGAGTCGGCTTCGACCCCGGCGGGCGTGTGGGCGTTCTTCGAGGGACTGCGCGACGGCCTCGTCGCCTCGACCCGCGGCCTGCCCCAGCCGGGAGCGGGTCTGGTGCCGGGGCTCGCCGTGGGTGACACGACGAGCCTCGACCCCGACACAGAGGCCGCGATGAACGCCTCGTCGCTGTCGCATCTCACGGCCGTGTCGGGGGCGAACTGCGCGATCGTCGTGGGTGCGGCGTTCGCCCTGCTGGCGCTGTGCGGTGCGTCCCGCGGCGGAAGGGTGATGGGGGCGATGCTGGTGCTGGCGGCGTTCGTCGCGCTGGTGACCCCCGAGCCGAGCGTCATCCGCGCGGCCGCGATGGCGGCAGTGGCGATGCTCGCGCTCGCACTCGGGCGACCGGCGATCGGCGTGGCCGTCCTGTCCCTCGCGGTGACGATTCTGCTGATGGTGGACCCGTGGCTCTCCCGCTCGCTCGGCTTCGCCCTCTCGGCCGCAGCGACCGGGGCCCTCCTCGTGCTCGCGCGCCCCCTGGCCGGCGGATTGGAGCGATGGATGCCGCGCGCCCTCGCCCTCGCCCTCGCGGTGCCCACGTCGGCCCAGCTCGTCTGCGGCCCGCTGATCGTCCTCATCGACCCGCACGTTCCCCTTCTCGGTGTCGCGGCCAACCTCGTCGCCGACCCCGCTGCGGCGCCCGCCACGATCGCGGGAGCCCTCGCCTGCATCGCCCCGTTTCCCTGGCTGAGGGACGGTCTGACGGCCCTCGCCTGGGTGCCGGCCGCGTGGATCGCGGCTGTCGCGCACACGACCACGGCGGTGTCGGCCCAGAACCTGCCGTGGCCCGACGGTCTTGTCGGGGCGGCGTTGCTCGCCGGCGTCGGCGCGGCGGTCAGCATCGCCGTCGTCAGACCGCGCCGGTTGCCCCGGATCACCGCGATCTCATCCGCCGCCGTCGCCGTGGTCGTCGGCCTCGTCCTGGGGCAGACGGCGGTCCGCACCGTCGCGGGGCCCCTCACCGTGCCCGCGGCGTGGCAGGTGGCCATGTGCGATGTCGGTCAGGGCGACGCGACGCTCTGGAGGTCCGGAGACGCCGTGGCGCTGGTCGACACGGGACCCGAACCCGAGGCACTGACCCGGTGCCTGCAGACGTTCGGGGTGGACCATCTCGCCCTCGTCGTCCTGACGCACTTCGACCTCGACCACGTCGGCGGGTCCGCGGCGGTGATGGGGCGGGTCGATCTCGTGGTGCACGGGCCGCCCGATGAGGCGGCCGACCGACGACTCCTAGACCGGTTCTCGAACGCCGGAGCGCACCTGCAGAAGGCGACGATCGGCATGACGGGCACACTCGGCGGCACGCGGTGGCAGGCGCTCGGTCCCGCCCCGAACGCCGAGGCCGGAAACGACGCCTCCGTCGCCCTCGACGTCGCCGGCGCGAGCTTTCCTCGCACGGTGCTACTCGGCGACCTCGGCGAGCAGGCGCAGTCCTCCCTCCGACGGCGGATCGATGTTCCGCGTGTGCAGGTCGTGAAGGTCTCCCACCACGGCAGTGCCGACCAGGATGCCGCGTTGTACCGGGCGCTGCACCCGGCGGTCGGGCTCATCGGGGTCGGTGCCGACAACGACTACGGGCATCCGACCGCGACGCTCCTCGACATCCTGGCGGCTCTGGGAAGCACTGCGGCGCGCACCGATCGGGACGGTGCGCTGGCGGTCTGGCTCGACGAAGAGGGGAGACTCACCCTGTGGCGCGAGCGCGCGGGGACGGGGGAAGGGGCTCGCGACCCGACCGGCGATGTCGGAGCCGGTCGGTAGGCTGGGGGAGTGACTCCGGCTCCCCGACGCTCCGCCCCCGCCAAGGCGAAGTCGGCCATTCCGCAGGTGTCGTGGCGTTCCCCTCAGCCCGCGCCGATCGTTCTGGTCTCGGGCCCCGAAGAGGTCTGCGCCGAGCGCGCGATCGCAGGCATCCGATCGATGCTCAAGAGCGAGGACCCGAGCCTCGAGGTCACCGACATCCGGGCCGACGACTACGCCGCCGGCACCTTGCTCAGCGTCACGTCGCCATCGTTGTTCGGCGAGCCCCGACTCGTCCGCGTCAGCGGCGTCGAGAAATGCAGCGACACCTTCCTCACCGAGGCGGTGTCGTACCTCGCCCACCCGCAGGACGGCGCGACGGTCGTCCTGCGCCACACCGGAGCGAGCGTTCGCGGCAAGAAGCTGCTCGACGGCATCCGCGCGGGTCAGGGCAGCGGCATCGAAATCGCCTGCCCCGCGGTCAAACGCGACTCCGACCGATTCGATTTCGCGGTCGGCGAGTTCAAGGCCGCGCAGAAGCGCATCGCCCCCGTCGCCCTCAGGTCGCTGGTCTCGGCCTTCGCCGACGACCTCACCGAGCTGGCCGCGGCATGCCAGCAGCTCATCTCCGACGTCCCCGGCGACATCGACGAGCGGATCGTCGAGCGCTACTACGGGGGGCGCGTCGAGACCTCTGCCTTCACCGTGGCCGACACCGCCATCGCCGGGCAGTACGGCCCCGCCCTGCTCGCGTTGCGACACGCGCTGGCATCCGGGGCCGATCCCGTGCCTCTCGTCGCCGCGGTCGCCATGAAGCTCCGCACCATGGCGCGCGTGGCGGGCACCCGCGAGTCGTCGTCGATGCTCGCTCAGCGCCTGGGCATGAAGGACTGGCAGGTCGACCGCGCCCGCCGCGACCTCGTCGGCTGGACCGGCAACACGCTCGGCATGGCGATCCATGCCACGGCTCGAGCCGACGCCGAGGTCAAGGGCGCGTCGAGAGACCCCGTGTTCGCCCTCGAGCGCATGATCACCATCATCGCCACCCGCGCGCCCTACGGGGGCTGAGCGGCAACCGAAGAGGCTTCGCTTGCCGCGCCGGTTGCGCACGCGGACCGTGCGCAGAGGTCACCCCACTCCGAGAACGACGAAGCCCGCCCCGCGATGCGGGACGGGCTGTCGAGAAGAGCTGCGGCTCAGAGAGCGGCGACCGACTTCGCGATGGCCGACTTGCGGTTCGCGGCCTGGTTCTGGTGGATGACACCCTTGCTCACGGCCTTGTCGAGCTTCTTGGTCGCGGTGGCGAGCGCCTTGAGGGCCGCTTCCTTGTCACCGGCCACGACGGCCTCCTTGGTGCGACGCACGTGCGTGCGGAGCTCGCTCTTGACGGCCTTGTTGCGCTCGCGCGCCTTCTCGTTGGTCTTGTTGCGCTTGATCTGCGACTTGATGTTCGCCACGTCGACGGTCTTTCGTTTGAGTGAGTATGGGATGTGCCGGGCGAGCGGTAGAGGGGCGCTGCACCGGCGATCGTGGAGGTCGGGAAAAACCCCACACGCAAGCCAAGGACCGAGTCTATCAGGTCGATGCCTCGATCGTGGTGAGCGCCACCTCCAGCAGCGCGTTGAAAACTCGCGGACGCATCGCCGTGACGAGATGCGTCGTGCGCGGAACCACGATGAGCTCCGCGTGCGGGGCGACGGCGAGGAACATCCGCTCGTTCATGCGGAGCTGATCCCACTGCCCGTTCACGAACCACAGGGGCACATCGATCCGGCGAAGCGATGCCACGATGTCGAGCTCCGCGAGAGACGACAGGGCCGTGTCCTGCGCGTCGAAGGCGTAGCCGCCGGCGCCGAAGTCGGGCCGCGTCTCGGGAGGGAGGGTGCGGTCGAGCACGCGGTTCGTGAGTCCCAGACCGCGATCGGGGAGGCTATCGAAACGCCGCGTGAAGAAGCGGTAGGCCGCCAGCCCGATGCCGCGGGGCAGGGACGTGCACGATGCCGCGACGAACCCGGCGACCGGGGGACGAGGCGCGGCGCCGACGTACTCGATCGACAACAGCCCGCCCATGGAGTGCCCCACCAGCAGCACGGGACCGCGGGTCGCGGCATCCTGTACCGCGTCATCGATCGTCACGAACGCCCCGTCGAGCGTGAAGGCCTCGTCGCGGCGCGTTCCGTGCCCCGGCAGGTCGACCGCGGTGACCGGGGTGCCTCGCTGTCGCAGATGCGCGACCTGCGCCCGCCACATCGTGGCGGACGTGCGGATGCCGTGCACGAGCACGACCTGGACCGCCATGGCATCCACTGTAAAAGCCTCCGGATCCCGTGGTGCCGAGCCTCCGGGGACGGCGATGTCGGCGCACCACCGTAGAATCGACGGAACATGTCACCGCGCGCCCTGAAGCCCCTCGAGCCGTCTGCCACTCCGCCGGAGCAGATCCGCAACTTCTGCATCATCGCTCACATCGACCACGGCAAGTCAACGTTGGCCGACCGCATGCTGCAGATCACCGGCGTCGTCAGCGACCGCGATATGCGGGCGCAGTACCTCGACCGCATGGACATCGAGCGCGAGCGCGGTATCACGATCAAGTCGCAGGCGGTGCGGATGCCGTGGGGCACCGGTGACGGCACGTTCGCCCTGAACATGATCGACACGCCCGGTCACGTCGACTTCACGTACGAGGTCAGCCGATCGCTGGCGGCGTGCGAGGGAGCGATCCTGCTCGTCGACGCGGCTCAGGGCATCGAGGCGCAGACCCTCGCCAACCTCTACCTCGCGCTCGAGAACGATCTGACGATCATCCCGGTGCTGAACAAGATCGACCTTCCCGCCGCCGACCCCGACAAGTACGCGGCCGAGCTCGCCGGTCTCATCGGCGGCGACCCCGCCGACGTGCTGCGCGTCAGCGGCAAGACCGGCATGGGCGTCGAAGAGCTGCTCGACCTGATCGTCGAGAAGATCCCCGCCCCCGTCGGCAGGGCCGACGCTCCGGCCCGCGCGATGATCTTCGACTCCGTGTACGACGCCTACCGCGGCGTGGTCACCTACGTCCGCATGATCGACGGTGCCCTGCAGCCGCGCGAGCGCCTGCAGATGATGTCGACCGGCGCGACGCACGAGGCCCTCGAGATCGGCGTCTCGAGCCCCGAGCCCGTCCCCACCAAGGGTCTCGGCGTGGGCGAGGTCGGCTACCTCATCACCGGCGTGAAAGACGTGCGCCAGTCGAAGGTCGGCGACACGATCACCACGCACCGCAAGCCCGCGACCGACGCGCTGCCGGGCTACACCGACCCGAAGCCCATGGTCTTCTCGGGCATCTACCCGATCGACGGCAGCGACTACGCCGAGCTGCGCGAGGCTCTCGACAAGCTCAAGCTCTCCGACGCCTCGCTGCAGTACGAGCCCGAGACCTCGGTCGCCCTCGGCTTCGGCTTCCGTTGCGGCTTCCTCGGCCTTCTGCACCTCGAGATCATCACCGAGCGCCTCTCGCGCGAGTTCGGTCTCGACCTCATCACCACCGCTCCGTCCGTGACGTACGAGGTCACGACCGACACCGGCGAGACGGTGTCCGTCACCAACCCGAGCGAGTACCCCGACGGCCGCGTCGCCTCGGTGTCGGAGCCGATCGTCAAGGTCGGCATCCTGCTGCCCAAGGACTACGTCGGCACGGTCATAGAGCTCTGCCAGACGCGCCGCGGCACGCTGCTCGGCATGGAGTACCTCAGCGAAGACCGTGTCGAGCTGCGCTACCACATGCCCCTCGGCGAGATCGTGTTCGACTTCTTCGACCACCTCAAGAGCCGCACGCAGGGCTACGCGAGCCTCGACTACGAGCCCGCGGGTCAGCAGACCGCCGATCTGGTCAAGGTCGACATCCTGCTGCAGGGCGACAAGGTCGACGCGTTCAGCTCGATCGTGCACCGCGAGAAGGCGTACGCCTACGGCACGCTCATGGCCGAGCGCCTGCGCAAGCTCATCCCGCGCCAGCAGTTCGAGGTTCCCATCCAGGCCGCGATCGGTGCGCGCATCATCGCGCGCGAGACGATCCGCGCCATCCGCAAGGACGTCCTCGCCAAGTGCTACGGCGGTGACATCACCCGAAAGCGCAAGCTCCTCGAAAAGCAGAAAGAGGGCAAGAAGCGCATGAAGATGGTGGGCCGCGTCGAGGTTCCGCAGGAGGCGTTCATCGCCGCCCTGTCGGGAGACGTCGAGACCAAGAAGTAACGCACCACACCGAGAGGGGTGAACCATGCGCAGGCAGAACTTCACCGATGACACGGTCGACTACGCGGCTGTCGGAGCCACTCAGGCGCACGATCTGATGCAGTACCCGCCCGAGAACTCGCTGCCGGCAGAAGACGCCTGGCGCATCGGCAGCGGCGAGGAGCGTTTCGCCGCGGCCGGAGAGCTCCTGCTGTCGTGGGCGCCCCTGCGCACCGGCGAACTGAGCATCAGCGACGTGCGCCCAGCGTCGGGTGAGGGCTACTCGGGCGTCGGCTTCGACGCCGACGGTGCTCCCGTCGCGCCCAGCAGCCTCGAGGCCGAGCAGCGCTTCGCCGCCGACGGAACGCCGTTCGTCAGCCCCGGCACCGGCGTGCGCCTGCACGGCAAGGTCGACGGCCACCGCGCCGACGCCGAGCTGCGCGTGATCTCGGTCTTCGAAGAGCCCCGTCGCATGGGCTTCATCCTCGGCACCGTCGGACATTCGATCGTCAGCGGCGAAGAGCTGTTCGCGGTGGAGTGGCGCGACAACGACGAGGTGTGGTTCGTCGTGCGCGCCTTCGACCGCCCGACGGCCCCGTCGTACCGCCTGTTCTCGAGCCGCGTGCGCCGTCGGCGCAAGGCGCTATTCGCCCGCTACCTGCGCGCGATCTCGCCGCTGTACTCGTCCTGATGGGCGGTCCGCTCCCGCTCGGAGACCCGGCCCCCGCCGACGGACACCTGCCCGCCGACCTCGAGATCGACCCGACCGCCGATTTCGGTGTCTACCTGCACGTGCCGTTCTGCCGCGTGCGGTGCGGCTACTGCGACTTCAACACCTACACCGCCAGCGAGTTGCGCGGCGCCCGCCAAGACGACTTCGCCGACACGCTGGCCGCCGAGGTGCGTCTGGCGGGGGGAGTGATGGATGCCGCGGGTGGCCGCCGCGCGGCATCCACCGTCTTCTTCGGCGGAGGAACGCCCACCCTGCTGCCGCCGGGCGACCTGGCGCGCATGCTCGACGCGGTCCGCTCGGAGTTCGGAATCGCCGACGGGGCCGAGGTCACCGTCGAGGCCAACCCCGACACCGTCGACGACACGGTCGCCCGCACTCTCGCCGACGCCGGTGTCACCCGCCTGTCGATCGGCATGCAGTCGGCCCGGCCGCACGTGCTCGCCGCCCTCGACCGCACCCACGATCCCGCGAACGTCGCCACGGCCGTCGCCGCGGCCCGCCGCGCGGGTCTCGACGTCTCGGTCGACCTCATCTACGGCGCGCCGGGAGAATCGCTCGACGACTGGCGCGCCTCCCTCGAAGCGGCCACGGCCCTCGAGCCCGACCACGTCTCGGCCTACGCGCTGATCGTCGAAGACGGCACCAAGCTCGCGCGCCAAATCCGCTCCGGGGTCGTGGCCGAGCCCTCCGACGACCTGCAAGCCGACATGTACGAGCTGGCCGACGACCTGCTCGCCGCCGCCGGATACGACTGGTACGAGGTGTCGAACTGGTCGCGCGACGTCGCGCACCGCTCGCGTCACAACCTCGCCTACTGGCGGGGGACCGACTGGTGGGGCTTCGGGCCGGGCGCGCACAGCCACGTCGCGGGGCTCCGCTGGTGGAACGTGAAGCACCCCGCCGCGTACGCCCAACGCCTGGCCGCGGTCGAATCGCCCGCGGCCGCGCGCGAGCGGCCCGACGAGACCGCGCGCCGGCTGGAGTCGGTGCTGCTGCGCAGCCGCATCCGCGAGGGTCTGGCCGTGTCCGAGATCCTCGGCGAAGGGCGGAAGGCCGTGGCATCCCTCATCGCCGACGGTCTGATCGAGGGCCGGGATGCCGTTCACGGGCGCATCGTGCTGACGCTGCGGGGACGACTCCTGGCGGATGCCGTGGTCCGGGCGCTCACGGTCTGACCGGCGACGCGGCCGGCGGACGAGTTCGTTCCGGTGCTCGCGTGCCGACCTCGATGAGGGGCTCTCGGGCGTTGAACGACGCGCCGCAGGGCGACTCCGCGAGCCGCCCGGCACCGTGCCGAGGCGATCCCGTAGAATTGGCACTCCGCAGATGCGAGTGCCAGACGGGAGGAGCAGCTCATGGTGTCGGAACGTGGCCTTCAGGTGCTCCGTGCGATCGTGCAGGACTACGTCGACACGCGCGAACCCGTCGGCAGCAAGGCGATCGTCGATCGACACGCCTTCGGGGTGTCGGCGGCGACCATCCGCAACGACATGGCCCTGCTCGAGGACGAAGAGCTCATCGTCGCCCCGCACACCTCGTCGGGGCGCGTCCCCACCGACAAGGGATACCGCGTCTTCGTCGATCACCTCGCCGAGCTCCGCCCGCTCTCGGGAGCACAGCGCAGCGCCATCACGTCGTTCCTCGACGAAGCGGGCGACCTCGACGACCTGCTCGCCCGCACCGTCCGCGCGCTCACGCAGCTGACCGGACAGGTCGCGATCGTGCAGTACCCGTCGTTCGCCCGCGCCAATGTCAGTCACGTCGAACTGGTCGCCCTCGGCGGCCCGCGCGTGCTGGTGATCCTGGTGACCGACACGGGCCGGGTCTCGCAGCGCATCGCCCTCGTGCCCGCAGAACCCGGCGAGACCGACATCGTGCAGCTGCGCGCTCGCGTCGGCGCGCTGCTCGTCGGGCGCAGCGTCGCCGACAGTTCGCAGCAGGTGCAAGCCGTGCTGACCGACGGGCCGCGCCCGGGTGTCACGCTGGACGTGCTCGCCGACGCGGTGCTGCGCATCGTGGGGGAGGAGCTCGAGGAGTTCCGTCAGGATCGCCTCGTCATGGCCGGCGCCGCGACCCTCGCCAAGCGCGAGTCCGACTTCCGCGGGAGCATCTACCCGCTGCTCGAGGCGATCGAAGAGCAGGTGACGCTCCTGCGTCTCATGAGTGAGATGGTGGCCGATGAGAAGGGGCTGTCAGCGAGCATCGGTCGTGAGAACGAGCCGTTCGGACTCATCGAGGCCTCGGTGCTCGCCAGCCGGTACGACGGATCCACCGGCGGGGCCCGCGTCGGGCTGCTCGGTCCCACCCGCATGGACTACTCCTCCAACCTCGCGGCGGTCCGTGCCGTCGCGCACTATCTGACCCGGATGCTCGAAGACGACGACGCGTCTCGCTGACGTCGAATCCCGCGAGCACCCCACCCGAGAACGACCCCGCGCAAGCGGACAGGAAGGCGATTGTGGCTGACCACTACGAGGTCCTGGGCGTCGAACGCGATGCCAGCCCCGAAGACATCAAGAAGGCGTACCGCCGACTGGCACGCCAGCTGCACCCCGACGTGAACCCCGGAGAAGACGCCTCCGAGCGCTTCAAGCTGGTCACCCACGCCTACGACGTGCTGAGCGACCCCGAGCAGCGCCGCCGGTACGACATGGGCGGCGACCAGAACCCCTTCGGCGGCGGGGGAGCGGCCGGCTTCGGCGGGTTCAGCGACATCTTCGAGACGTTCTTCGGTGGGGGCGGCCAGGGCGGCGGCGGACGGGGTCCGCGTCCGCGGTCGCGTCGAGAGCGGGGCCAAGACGCCCTGGTCCGTGTGACCCTCGACCTCGGCGACGTCGTGTTCGGCACCCACCGCGACCTCGAGGTCGACACCGCCGTGCTGTGCGAGACGTGCCAGGGCGCGTGCACGCAGCCCGGGACCAGCGAGGTCACGTGCGACATCTGCCACGGCTCCGGCCACGTGCAGCGCACGGTCCGCAGCCTGCTCGGGAACGTCGTCACCAGTGCCCCCTGCAGCGTCTGCCAGGGTCACGGGACCACCATCCCCTACCCGTGCGGGACGTGCCAGGGTCAGGGCCGCGTTCGTGCGCGCCGCACGGTCTCGGTCGACATCCCCGCCGGTGTCGAGTCGGGCCTGCGTCTGCAGCTGCCCGGGTCGGGCGAGGTCGGTCCTGCCGGCGGCCCCAACGGCGACCTGTACCTCGAGATCACGGTCGAAGCGCACGAGGCCTTCAGTCGCGAGGGCGACGACCTCGTCGCGACCCTCGAGGTGTCGATGCCGGATGCCATTCTCGGGACGAACACGTCGATCGAGTCCCTCGACGGCAGCGTCGACCTCGAGGTGCGCCCGGGCGTGCAATCGGGCGACGTCCTGACCATCAAGGGCCGCGGGATCACGCCGCTGCGCGGAAGTCAGCGCGGCGACCTGCGCGTCGGCGTGCACGTGGTGACCCCCACGCGTCTCGACCACAAGGAGCGCGCCCTCATCGAGGAGTTCGCCAAGCGCACGAAGGCCCCCAAGCCGCGGCTTGCCGAGCACCAGCAGGGCATGTTCAGCAAGTTCCGCGACCGCTTCCGGCACTGACCGTGGTGCTGCACTTCGTCACCGACGACGCCGGGAACGCCCACGCGGGCGACTCCGTCGTGCTGACCGGCGCCGAGGCACACCACGCCGCCGCCGTGCGGCGCGTGCGCGTCGACGAGGGGGTGACACTGGGCGACGGTCGCGGAGCGTGGCTCACGGGTGTCGTCACCGCGGCGTCGCCGAAGCAGGTCGAGGTACGGGTGACGGGGCGCGAGGTCATCCCCGGACCCTCGCCGCGCTTCGTGCTCGTCCAGGCCCTGGCCAAGGGCGACCGCGACGAACTCGCCGTTCAGGCGGCGACCGAGCTCGGCGTCGACGCGATCGTGCCCTGGCAGGCCTCGCGCAGCGTCTCGCGCTGGGATGCCAAGGCCGACAAGGGCCTCGCCCGCTGGCGAACGATCGTCCGCGAAGCGGCCAAGCAGGCGCACCGGGCCTGGATCCCCGAGGTCGAGGGCGTGGCCCGCACGGCCGACCTCGTGCGTCTCGTCGCGACCTCGCTCGTGCTGGTGCTGGAGCCCTCGGCATCCGACCGTCTCACGTCCGTCGCGACGGAAGCCTCTGACGGGCGCGACGTCGTGCTCGTGGTCGGCCCCGAGGGCGGCATCGCGCCAGAGGAGCTCTCGGCCTTGGCCGATGCCGGCGCCCGACTCGTACGCCTGGGCGACACGGTCCTGCGCACCTCCACCGCGGGGGCCGCGGCCATCTCGGTGCTGTCGGCGGCGCACGGGCGCTGGTGATCCGGGCCGCGCCTCGGCGCAACGGCCCCGCCTCGATGTCGGAGGCCCTCACTAGAATGGATGCCATGAGCGAGCCGTCGATCTTCACGCGCATCCTGCAGGGCGAGATCCCCGCCGAGATCGTCGCCGAGACCGAGAACGCCTTCGCGATCCGCGACATCGCGCCCCAGGCGCCGGTGCACCTGCTGGTGATCCCCAAGACGCAGCAATACCGCAACGTCGTCGAGCTGGCCGCGGGCGACCCCGACCTGCTCACCGAGGTCATCGGGCTCGCGAACTCCGTCGCCGCCGAGCACTCCGACGGCGACTTCCGTCTGATCTTCAACACCGGCGAGGGCGCCGGTCAGACCGTCTTCCATGTGCACGCCCACGTCCTCGCGGGCGGCCTGAACGAAAAGAGCCTGGGTGGCTGATTCCCCCGAAGAAACCGTCTCCGACCGCATCGAGGTCGACGGCGTGGCCATGGTGCAACTGCTCGGCCCGCAGGATCGCCTGCTGCGCGTCGTCGAAAAGGAGCACCCCGACGTCGACGTGCACGTGCGCGGCAACGAGATCACCCTCTCGGGCACGCCCGACGCGGTGCGCGCGGCCCGCGGCCTCGTCGACGAACTGCTCAGCATGACCCGCTCGGGTCACGGACTCGACCCGGCCGACGTGACCAGCTCGAATCGCATGCTGCGCTCCGACGGCGGACCCCGTCCGTCCGAGGTCATGGGCGAGGCGATCCTGTCGTCGCGCGGAAAGACCATCCGACCCAAGACCGCGGGTCAAAAAGAGTACGTCGACGCGATCGACGAGAACACGATCGTGTTCGGCATCGGCCCCGCCGGTACCGGCAAGACCTACCTCGCGATGGCGAAGGCCGTGCAGGCGCTGCAGCGCAAAGAGGTCAACCGCATCATCCTCACGCGTCCCGCCGTCGAGGCGGGGGAGCGGCTCGGGTTCCTCCCCGGCACGCTCACCGACAAGATCGACCCGTACCTGCGGCCGCTCTACGACGCGCTCAACGAGATGATGGACCCCGACATCGTCCCCAAGCTCATGGCGACGGGAACGATCGAGGTCGCCCCGCTGGCCTACATGCGCGGGCGCACGCTCAACGACTCGTTCGTCGTGCTCGACGAGGCGCAGAACACCACGCCCGAGCAGATGAAGATGTTCCTCACGCGCCTGGGCTTCGGCACGCGCATGGTCGTCACTGGCGACATCACGCAGGTCGACCTTCCGCAGGGCGCCTCGGGCCTGCGCCTCGTCACGCGGGTCCTCGACGACATCGACGACATCCACTTCTCGCGCCTGACCAGCGACGACGTCGTTCGACACAACCTCGTCGGCCGCATCGTCGACGCGTACAGCGAATACGACGAGAAGCGCCTGGCCGCTCGACGCGAACGCGACGAGGCCTCAGAATTCGCCACCCGTGCGGAGCGACGCGGCCCCGGTGCCGCCGGTCCCCGCGATCACCTCCCGAGACGAAACCGCTCATGACGATCGAGATCAACAACGAGTCCGACCACCAGATCGACGAGCAGGTCCTGCTGCGTCTGATGGAGTTCAACCTCCAGGAGCTGCACGTCAGCCCCGACGCCGACGTGGCCATCGTGCTCGTCGACGAGGGCGCCATGGAGTCCCTGCACGTGCAGTGGATGGACGAGCCCGGCCCCACCGACGTGCTGAGCTTCCCAATGGACGAGCTGCGTCCGGGCTCCGAAGACGCGCCGACCCCCGCGGGCCTGCTGGGCGACATCGTGCTCTGCCCGGCCGTGGCCGAGACCCAGGCGGTCGCCGCGAAGCACTCGACGCAGGATGAACTGATCCTGCTGACCACGCACGGCCTGCTGCACCTCCTCGGCTTCGACCACGCCGAGCCCGATGAGGAGCGCGAGATGTTCGGGCTGCAGCGCGAGCTCATCGCCGGCTTCCAGGCCGTCGAGCGCCAGCGCCGCGCATGACCGAGGCCCTCCTCCTCGTCGCCGCGTTCCTGCTCGTCGCCTTCGGCGGGCTGATGGCGGCGTTCGAGGCGGCCCTGGGCGTGACCTCGAGAGTCGATCTGATCGAGCTCGGATCGGGCGGCCGTAACGCTCGGGCACTGCGCCGCATCGGCGACGACACCAATGCCCACGTCACCGCCGTCTCGTTCATCCGCGTTCTGGCCGAGACGACCGCTGCCGTGCTCGTCGCCGCCGCGTTCATGCTGATCTTCGACAACATCCTGCTCGCCGTTCTGGCCGCGGCGGTGCTGATGACGGGCATCTCGTTCGTCGCCGTCGGAGCGAGCCCCCGCTCGGTCGGACGCCAGCACGCTCGGGGACTCCTCCGAGGCGGCGCGCCCGTCATCCGGGGGATGCGAATCCTGCTCGGACCTCTCGCACACGGGCTCGTGGCCGTGGGGAACCGCGTCACGCCGGGAGTCGCGCACTCGACGTCGTTCGCGTCGGAAGAGCAGTTGCTCAGCATCATCGACGAAGCGGCCGAGAACGAACTCATCGAAGAGGACGACCGCGAACTCATCCACTCGGTCTTCGACTTCACCGACCGCTACGTGCGCGAGGTCATGGTGCCCCGCACCGACATGGTGAGCGTGGACGCGGCCGCCACCTCGCGCGAGGCCCTGGCCCTCTTCCTCGAGAAGGGCGTCTCGCGCATCCCCCTCGCCGATGACGAAGCCGACGATGTCGTGGGCGTGCTGTACCTGAAGGACCTCGTCCAGTTCGGCTTCCGCGACGAGGCCGGGTGGCGTGATGCTCCGATCCGTCGCATCGCGCGGCCGGCCGTCTTCGTCCCGGAGTCGATGAAGGCCGAGACGCTGCTGCAGCAGATGAAGAAAGATGCCGTGCACGTGTGCCTCGTCGTCGACGAGTACGGCGGGGTCGCGGGTCTCGTGACCCTTGAAGACCTCATCGAGGAGCTCGTGGGCGAGATCGCCGACGAGTACGACGCTCCCTCGACCGAGATCGTGGAGCTGCCCGACGGCCGATACTGCGTCAACGCGCGGCTGGGCCTCGACGAGGTCGGCGACCTGTTCGGTCTCGAGCTCGACGACGAAGACGTCGACTCGATCGGCGGGCTTCTGGGGAAGGCGCTCGGCCGTATCCCGCAGCCCGGCGCCACCGCCGAGCACTCCGGCCTCGTGATGACCGGCGGGGCCTCTCGCGGCCGCAACCGGGGCATCGCGACGGTGATCGTCGAACGGGCTGAGACGATGGACGATGAAGACGTCGAGGCCGACGCCTCGTCGCGTGAGAGGAACGACAGATGACCGACACCCGATCCGGTTTCGTGACCTTCGTGGGCCGGCCGAACGTCGGCAAGTCCACGCTGACCAACGCCCTCGTGGGCGAGAAGGTCGCCATCACGAGCGACAAGCCGCAGACCACCCGCCGCGCCATCCGCGGCATCGTCAATCGCCCGGGCGGCCAGCTCGTGGTCGTCGACACCCCCGGCATCCACCGCCCCCGTACCCTGCTCGGCCAGCGGCTCAACGACCTCGTCGAGCAGGTGCTCGGCGACGTCGACGTGATCGCGTTCTGCGCACCCGCGACCGAAAAGGTCGGCCCCGGAGATCGCCGGATCGCCGAGTCGCTCTCCGGCTACCCGCGGGCCAAGAAGGTCGCTCTGGTGACCAAGACCGACGCCGCGACGCGGGATCAGATCACCGAGCGCCTCATCGAGGTCGACGCCCTGCGCGAGGACTGGGCCGCGGTGATCCCGCTCTCGGCCGTGACGAACGACCAACTCGACGTGCTGAGCGATGAGTTGCTCGCCCTCATGCCGGTCGGGCCCGCTCTGTACGACGACGATGTGGTCACCGACGAGGCCCTCGACGACCGCATCGCGGAGATCATCCGCGAGGCCGCCCTCCACGGCGTGCGCGACGAGCTCCCGCACTCGATCGCCGTGACCGTCGACGACGTCGCCAAGCGCGAAGACAGCGACCTCACCGACGTGTGGGCCAACATCGTCGTCGAGCGCGACAGCCAGAAGGCGATCATCATCGGCAAGAAGGGCTCGCGCCTGGCCGACGTGGGTGCACGCGCACGCGCCGGCATCGAGCCGCTCGTCGGCGGACGCGTCTACCTCTCGCTCCACGTCCGCGTGGCCAAGGAGTGGCAGCGCGACCCGAAGCAGCTCGGCCGCCTGGGCTTCTGACCGACCCGGGCAGCACACCTCACGCCGGGGGCTACGCTCAGCGGCGACGACGCGAAACGAAAGGCGTGACCATGGCGAAGAGGTGGACGGCTCCGGCTCCCGGGCCCATCGATCAGTGGAGCTTCGACGAGGTCGAGGTCGCACCCCCCGGCTCGGGTGAGGTGACGATCCGCGTGCACGCGGCGGGCGTGAACCCGGCCGATGCGAAGCACGTCGCCTCGGCGCGTCCCGGCGCGGAGTTCCCCGTGCCGATCGGCTACGAGCTGTCGGGCGAGGTGACGGCCGTCGGTCCGGATGCCGTGGGCGGCTCGGGGGAGCTGACGATCGGCGACGAGGTCGTCGCCTTCCGCGTGCAGGGCGCCTACGCGACCGACATCACGGTTCCGGCCCGCGACGTGTTCGCCAAGCCCGCGACCCTCTCGCACGCCGAGGCGGCGAACCTGCTGCTCGCGGGCACGACCGCGGCCGAGATGATCCAGGTCACCCGCGTCACCGAGGGCGAGACGGTTCTGCTGCACGCGGCCTCGGGCGCGGTGGGCGTGAGCCTGCTCCAGCAGGCGCGCGAGCTCGGCGTCCGCGTGATCGGCACGGTGGGGCCGGATGCCGAGGACTCGGCCGAACGCGTCCGTCGCTACGGCGGCATCCCGGTGGCCTACGGCGACGGCCTGCGCGAGCGCGTCGAAGAGGCGGCCGACGGCGCCCCGATCGCCGCCGCGTGGGATGCCGTGGGCAGCGACGAGGCCATCGACGTCTCTCTCGCCCTCGTGTCGGAACGCGACCGCATCGTCACGATCGTCGATCCCGAGCGCGCGAAAGCCGACGGGTTCCTCTGGATCGCCGGAGCGCGGCCCGAGAGCGCCCGTTTCCGCGACATCGCGCGTGCGCGGGTGCTCGAGCTTGCGGCATCCGGAGTCCTCGAGGTTCCCGTCGCGCGCACCTACCCCCTGGCCGAGGCCATCGCCGCTGTGCGCTTCGTCATGGACGGCCACCCCGGCGGAAAGGTCGCCCTGCTGCCGTGAGCGCGTCGCCGTTCGTCCTGCCGCCAGCGCCCGAGACCCTTGAGGTGACCAGCGAGCGGGTGCGCCTGCGCCCGTTCGAAGAGCGTGACCTCGAGGCCATGGCTGCGTACCGCGGTGACGCCGAGGTCTGCCGTTTCCTCCCGTTCGAGCCGCAGTCGCCCGACGACATCCGTGCCCGGAACGGCCATCTGATGGGCGGAACGAGTCTCGAGGGCGAGCGCGGCGGCGTGATGCTCGTGATCGAGCGCGTCGACGACGGCGCGGCGATCGGCGACCTCGTGCTCTTCCACCTCGATGCCGGAGCCGGGTCGGCCGAGGTGGGCTGGGTGGTCAGCCCCGCGGCATCCGGTCGAGGCCTCGCCACCGAAGCGGTGCGCGCGCTGATCGACACCGCATTCGACGTGTACGGACTGCGTCGGCTGACGGCGCAGATCGACGCCGACAACGTCCGCTCGGCGGCCCTCGCTGAACGGCTCGGCATGCGGCGCGAAGCGCACTTCGTCGAGAACGAGTGGTTCAAGGGCCGGTGGAGCGACTTGCTCGTCTACGCCGTGCTCGACCGCGAGTGGGCGGCCGCCCGACGGAGCGCCTCGTGAGGGACTGCTACGATCGCTCCATGCGCTTCGGTGGCCAGCTTCTTCTTAGTTGCCGCGACGAGTCCTCGATCTAAGGGCCTTCCTCGTCGCGGAGATCGTCGTCGGCCCCACCGAACGAATCTAAAGAAGCGACACATCATGAAGAACACCCAGAAGCCCACGTCCGCTCCGGTGCACAAGTACCGTCCCTTCCACGAGCAGATCCGGGTGGACCTGCCCGATCGCACGTGGCCGTCCACGCGCATCGAGGCCGCACCCCGCTGGTGCGCCGTCGACCTGCGCGACGGCAACCAGGCGTTGATCGACCCGATGAGCCCCGAGCGCAAGCGCGTCATGTTCGACCTCCTCGTGAAGATGGGCTACAAGGAGATCGAGGTCGGCTTCCCGAGCGCGAGCCAGACCGACTTCGACTTCGTCCGTCAGCTCATCGACGAGAACCTGATCCCCGACGACGTCACCATCCAGGTGCTGACCCAGGCGCGCGAGCACCTGATCGCCCGCACCTACGAGGCGATCGCCGGCGCCAAGCAGGCCATCGTGCACCTGTACAACTCCACGAGCGTGCTGCAGCGCGAGGTCGTGTTCCGCACCGACGAGCAGGGCATCGTCGACATCGCGCTCGAGGGCGCGCGCCTGTGCAAGAAGTACGAGGCGACGATTCCCCAGACCGAGGTCTACTACGAGTACTCGCCCGAGAGCTACACGGGCACCGAGCTCGAGTTCGCCCTGCGCATCTGCAACGAGGTGCTCGAGGTCTTCGAGCCGACCACCGAGCGCAAGGTCATCCTGAATCTGCCCGCCACGGTCGAGATGGCCACGCCCAACGTCTACGCCGACTCGATCGAGTGGATGTCGCGCCACCTGAACCACCGCGAGAACGTCATCCTGTCGCTGCACCCCCACAACGACCGCGGCACCGCCGTGGCCGCCGCGGAGCTGGGCTACATGGCCGGCGCCGACCGCATCGAGGGCTGCTTGTTCGGGAACGGTGAGCGCACCGGCAACGTCGACCTGGTCGCCCTCGGCGTCAACCTGCTGACGCAGGGCATCGATCCGCAGATCGACTTCAGCGACATCGACCAGGTCAAGCGCACGGTCGAGTACTGCAACCAGCTGCCCGTTCCCGAGCGCAGCCCCTGGGCCGGCGACCTCGTCTTCACCGCGTTCAGCGGGTCGCACCAGGACGCCATCAAGAAGGGCTTCGAGGCGATGGAGGCCCGCGCGACCGCCGAGGGCAAGACCGTCGACGAGATCGAGTGGGCCGTTCCCTACCTGCCGATCGACCCGAAGGATCTGGGCCGGTCGTACGAGGCGGTCATCCGCGTCAACTCGCAGTCGGGCAAGGGCGGCGTCGCGTACCTGCTGAAGGCCGACCACGCGATCGACCTGCCCCGCAAGCTCCAGATCGAGTTCTCGGGCGTCGTGCAGGCGCGGACGGATGCCGAGGGCGGCGAGGTCTCGAGTGCGCAGATCTGGGACATCTTCAACGACGAGTACCTGCCGTCGACCGTCGACGACCAGCGCTGGGGCCGCTTCGAGCTGCTGTCCACGCGCTCGTCGAGCGACATGTCGGGCGACGTACACCTCGACGTCTCGCTGCGCGACGGCGACACCACGCACCCGGCCTCGGCCGTGGGCAACGGTCCCGTCGCAGCCTTCCTCGAGATCGTGCGCGCACAGGGGTTCGATGTGACGCTGTACGACTACGTCGAGCACGCTCTCAGCTCGGGCGGCGACGCGCAGGCCGCGGCCTACGTCGAGCTGCAGGTCGACGACCAGCGCCTGTGGGGCGTGGGCATCGACGGCGACATCTCGACCGCGTCGCTCAAGGCGATCGTGTCGGGCGTGAACCGCGCGATTCGCACCCGTCAGGACTCCGGCGCCCTGGCCGGCGTCTGACCCGCGCGAAAGAGACGAAGACCGTGGCCTACGCCCACGGACACCACGAGAGCGTGCTGCGTTCCCACGCCGTGCGCACCGTCGCCGATTCGGCGGCCTATCTGGTGTCTTCGCTGTCGGCCGGCACCCGCATCCTCGATGTGGGCGCCGGCCCCGGCTCCATCACCGTCGACCTCGCCGACCGGGTCTTCCCGGGAGAGGTCGTCGGGGTGGATGCCGCCTCGGGCGTCGTCGAGGTCGCCCGCGCCGCCGCGGGGGAGCGCACGAATGTGACCTTCCGCACCGGCGACGCCTACGCCCTCGACGTGCCCGACGCCTCGTTCGACATCGTCCACGCCCACCAGGTGCTGCAGCACCTCGAGCGTCCCGTCGACGCCCTGCGGGAGTTCCGCCGCGTCGCCGGGCCCGACGGCCTGGTCGCGGCGCGCGACGTCGATTACGGCGGCGTGATCTGGCATCCGCTCATCCCCGCCCTCGACGACTGGCTCGAGATCTACCACGGCGTGCACCGCGGATCGTCGGGCGAGCCCGACGCGGGTCGGCGGCTGAAGGCGTGGGCCCGCGAGGCGGGGTTCACCCGCATCGAGGCCAGCGCGAGCGTGTGGGTGTTCGACACCCCCGACAAGCGCGCCTGGTGGGGCGGCATGTGGGCCGACCGCGTTCTCGCCTCCGCCTTCGCCGGGCACGCGAAGCGCCTCGGCCTGGCCGACGACGCGCAGCTGCAGCGCATCTCGGACGCGTGGCGCGAGTGGGCCGAGCACCCCGACGGGTGGATCCTGCTGCCGCACGGCGAGGTTCTCGCCCGCTGGTGATCGCGAGTGGGCGTCGATGCGAGGATGAGACCGTGATCCGCGTCGACGCCCTCTACCGCTACCCCGTGAAGGGCTTCACGCCCGAGGAACGCGACAACCTCGTCATCCAGGACGACGGTCGTGTTCAGGGGGACCGCTCGCTCGTGTTCCGCTTCGCCGATGCCCTCGAGCCGGCGGATGCCACGTTCCCCAAGAGCCGCGGACTCGCGCTCATGACGTTCCCGACGTTGGCGCGCGTCGAGCTCACCCTCGACGATGAGGCGCTGACGCTGCGGCTCCGGGTCGACGACATCGACGTCACCGCCGATCTCAGCGACGAGGGCCGCGCCCGACTCAGCGAAGCGGTCACCGCCTATCTGCGCACGACGAGCGATGCGAAGCTGCTCGAGGCCGACGGCATCCTGCCCCTGGGTCTTCTCGGTGACGGTCGCACCGCACGCTTTCAGGATCGCCCGCGCGGATTCATCTCGCTGCATGGCGCCGCCTCGGTCGAAGAGGTGGATGCCGCGGTGCCCGCGCCCGTCGACGATCGCCGCTTCCGCTCGAACATCGTCGTCGGCGGCACCGCGCCGTGGGCCGAACTCGAGTGGCAGGGCCGCGTGCGGATCGGCGAGGTCGAGTTCGAGGTGCAGAAGCCGATCGAGCGCTGCGCCGCGATCACCGCGAACCCCGACACGGGGGTGCGCGACGCCCGGCTGCTGCGCGTGCTGACCACGGAGTTCGGTCAGTCCGAGCCGACGCTGGGCATCCTGCTGCTGCCGGTCGCCGACGGCGGCACGATCCGCGTCGGCGACGAGGTCACGCCCCTCGCCTGACGGCGCATCCCCGCGTGAGGGGGCGAAAACTGTCGCTTCCGCCCGCCCTAGGCGACCCAAGGTGACCCCTCACGCGCGCCGGCCCCGCCGCATCGTGTCAGGGGTCGAAAACTGTCGCTTCCGCCCGGGCCAGGCGACACAAGATGACCCCTCACGCGCGCGGCGCCTGGCTCACTCCGACTCGTCGACCCGGATGATCGGGATGCCGGTGGTCTCGACCGCGACCTTGCGGCGATAGATCTTGCGCTGCTCGGGCAGCGAGAGGTCGAAGATCACGGCGAGGACGCGGATGATCGTCGTCACGATCACGCCGACCACCGCCGCGATCGGAAGCGGCACCCCGAACGCCGCGGTGGTCGCCAACACCACGCACCCGCCACCGGCGGCGACAGCGTACAGCGAGCCGACGTGCATGATCGCGACCGGCAGCCCCATCAGCACGTCGCGCAGCACGCTGCCCCCGGCCGCGGCGAGCACGCCGACGAACACCGCGGGAACCGCCGGCATGCCGAGGGCGAGCGCCTTCGACGTGCCGAAGGCGCCGAACAGGCCGATCACCACGGCGTCGAGCATGACGATCGCGCGGTTCAGCCGCTGGAAGATCCCCGACAGCAGCATGCCGACGATCGAGGCGAGCGTCGCGGTGATGAGGTACCAGTTGCTCTGCAGCGTCGCGGGGGTGAGCCCCAGCAGCAGATCGCGGATGAGACCACCGCCCATGCCGAGCAGGATGCCGATGATCGCCACCCCGAGCAGATCGAGGCGTCGCTGCCCCTGGAAGCCGGACGCGAACAGCGCGCCCTGCACACCACCCAGGGCGACGGCGGTGAGATCCGCCCACAGGGGGATGACGAAGACCGAGGCGTTCACGGCATCCATTCTCCGGGACACGCGCGATCGGCGTGCGGAGGCGCGTGCGCAACGTCGGAGATACGCGCGTCACCGTGGTGCCCGCGATGTGTAGCACCCGGCAGGGCCGCCGTCCAGGGTGAGCACGAGCAGCTCGGATGCGCTTTCATCGAGGGCAGGGGGGCCGATGTGGTGCGCCCGGAACGTCGATGCGACCACGAGTCGCCGGAGGGGACTGCAGATGCACTGGGGGGCGAATTCGAGCGTGGCGGTGGCCGTGCTCATCGCGGGGGCGGTCACCACGATCGTGACGGCGATCATCCGACGTTCACCGTCGGCGGCGACGGCTCGAGCGACGCGCGAGGGCGTGCTGTTCGTCGTGTCGACGCGGAAATGGCAACGCGTCCTGATCCGCACGTTCGGCATCGCGGTCATCGTGCTCGGCAGCATCCTGCTCCTGGCCGCGGCGGGGGTGAAGGACCCCGAGACGAGCATGGTCATCGCCGGGGCGGCGATGTTCGTCGGCGGCATCCTCTTCGTGTTCCTGGCGCGGGGGATGAAGCGCATGCGACTGGAGGTCACCCCCGACCTGGTGTGGTCGTTCGGTCTGGTGCGCGGACCGAACGCGGTGCCGCTGGCCGAGATCACCCGGTTGGAGCCGAACCCCGGCGACCGGTTCGGCGGCATCCTCGCGAAGACGGAGGGCACGACGCGATTCGGTGCGACCCGACTCATGCTGGGCTACCCCCAGCTGATCGACTTCTTGCAGCACGCCCGCCCCGACCTGCCGATTCCCGACGGGTCGTGGCCCCTTCAGCAGGGAGCGGCGACCGCCCGCTGAGGCTGGCGGCGCGCCAGGGCGACGCGCAGCCGCTTCCCGGGGGAGCGGGCGGATAATGGACTGTGCCCACCTACCGCGACGAGGTCGTGGTCCTGCGTACCCACAAGCTCGGGGAGGCGGACCGCATCCTCACCCTGCTCAGCCGCCGCAACGGCAAGATCCGCGCGGTCGCGAAGGGCGTGCGCCGCACCTCGTCGAAGTTCGGTTCGCGCCTCGAGCCGTTCATGGTCGCCGACGTGCAGCTGTTCAAGGGGCGCAACCTCGACATCGTGCAGCAGGCCGAGTCGCTCGGGTCGTACGGGGCCGAGATCGTGGCGGACTACGACGTCTACACCACGGCCAGCGCCATGGTCGAGACCGCCGATCGCCTGAATGAGGCCGAGGCGACACCCCAGCAGTACCTGCTGCTGGTCGGTGGACTTCGATCCCTCGCCCGCGGTGAGCATTCCGAGCGCAGCGTGCTCGACTCGTACCTGCTGCGCGCGATGGCGCTGTCGGGGTGGGCGCCCGGTCTGACCGAGTGCGCGCGCTGCGGCACCATCGGCGACCACGATTACTTCCTCCCGCAGCTCGGCGGCGTCGTCTGCTCGACGTGCGCCCCCGCGGGCTCGCCGCGCGTCGCGCGCGACACGGTCGACATGCTCCGCGCCCTGATGGCCGGGGAGTGGGAGACGATCGACGCCGCCCCCGGTCGCACGATCGCGGCGGCCTCGGGCCTCGTGGCCGCGTACGCGCAGTTCCACCTGGAGCGCGGCATCCGCTCCCTCTCGCACCTGGAGTCGCATCGATGACACCCAAGCCGTTCACGCACCGCGACGCCGTGCCGTACCGCCCCCTCGACTGGACGGGCGAGTACCCGCCGGCCTTCCCGAAGGGCGCGGTTCCCGAGCACGTCGCGATCGTGATGGACGGCAACGGCCGGTGGGCCAACCGGCAAGGCCTGACCCGCGTGGAGGGCCACCGCGCGGGTGAGGCGGCCCTGCTCGACGTCGTGGCGGGTGCCATTCAGGCGGGCGTGAAGCACCTGTCGGTCTACGCCTTCTCCACAGAGAACTGGTCGCGCTCACCCGACGAGGTGCGCTTCCTCATGGGATTCAACCGCGAGGTGCTGCACCGCCGCCGCGATCAGCTCAACGAGTGGGGCGTGCGCATCCGCTGGTCGGGTCGCAAGCCGCGCCTGTGGGGCTCGGTCATCAAAGAGCTGCAGCACGCCGAACGTCTCACCGAGGGCAACTCCACCCTGACCCTGACGATGTGCGTCAACTACGGCGGTCGCGTCGAGATCGTGGATGCCGTGCGCCGCATCGGCGACGACATCGCGTCCGGCAAGCTCAAGCCCTCGGCCGTGACCGAGAAGCTCATCCGCAAGAACCTGTACCAGCCCGACATGCCCGACGTCGACCTGTTCGTGCGCTCGAGCGGCGAGCAGCGCACCTCGAACTTCCTGCTCTGGGAGTCGGCATACGCCGAGATGGTGTTCCTCGACACCCTGTGGCCCGACTTCCGTCGCACGCACCTGTGGGAGGCCATCGGGCACTACCAGTCGCGCGATCGCCGGTTTGGAGGGGCTGTGGACAAGCCGACGACGTGATCGATGCCGTTGACGGAATAGATCGGCGATTCGAAAGGTTGCACGCGATATGACGGATGCCATCAAGATCGACGTGTGGAGTGACATCGCCTGCCCCTGGTGCTACATCGGCAAGCGAAACCTCGAGAACGGCCTGGCCGCCACGGCCGCTGACGACGACGCCCCGGTCGTCGAGATCGAGTACCACTCGTTCGAGCTCTCGCCCGACACCCCCGAGGACTTCGACGGGGGAGAGGTCGACTACCTCTCGCAGCACAAGGGCATCTCGCCCGAGTCCGCTCGCGAGATGCTCGACCGCGTGACCGGCGTCGCCGCCGATGCCGGCCTCGCATACCGCTTCGACATCCTCAAGCACACGAACACCGTGAAGGCGCACGAACTGCTGCACTTCGCGAAGGAGAACGGCAAGCAGCTCGAGCTCGCCGAGGTGCTCATGTCGGCGTACTTCCTCGAGGGAAAGCACGTCGGTCGCGACGACGACCTCGTCGCCCTCGCGGTCGAGGTCGGTCTCGACGAGGCGGAGGCCCGCGAGGCCCTCGCCTCGCAGCGCTTCCGCGCGGCCGTCCGCGCCGACCAGGAGCAGGCCCGCCAGTTCGGCATCACCGGCGTGCCCTTCTTCGTCATCGACGGCAAGTACGGCGTCAGTGGCGCGCAGCCGGTCGAGGCCTTCAGCCAGATCGCCCGCCAGGTGTGGGGCGAGCGTCGCGAGGCCACGGAGACCGCCGACGCGTGAGGCTCCTCCACAGCGGTGCCCGTTTCCGATTCGCCGGGAGCGGGCACCGCTGTCGTTATCCGTCTGGGAGAATGGTGAAGTGAATACGGCAATGGCTCCGACGCGGTCCCTCCGCATCGGCAACATCGAACTCGACGCTCCCGTCGTGCTCGCCCCGATGGCCGGCATCACGAACACGGCGTTCCGCCGCCTGTGTCGCGAGTACGGTGCCGGGCTCTACGTGAGCGAGATGATCACGACCCGCGCGCTGGTCGAGCGCAACGAGACGACGATGCGACTTATCCAGCATCACGAGTCCGAGACCCCGCGCTCGATCCAGCTCTACGGCGTCGACCCGGCCACCGTCGAGGCCGCGGTGCATATGATCGTCGCCGAAGACCACGCCGACCACATCGACCTCAACTTCGGCTGCCCCGTGCCCAAGGTCACGCGACGCGGCGGGGGAGCGGCCCTGCCGTGGAAGACCTCGCTGTTCCGCGAGATCGTCGAGCGCGCGGTCAAGGCCGCGGGCGACAAGCCGCTGACCATCAAGATGCGCAAGGGCATCGACGCCGACCACCTCACCTACCTCGAGGCCGGGCGCATCGCCGAGGGCGCGGGCGTCGCCTCGATCGCGCTGCACGCCCGCACGGCATCCGAGTTCTACTCGGGTCAGGCCGACTGGGCGGCGATCACCACGCTCAAAGAGACGGTCACGAGCGTTCCGGTGCTCGGCAACGGCGACATCTGGTCGGCCGATGACGCCGTGCGCATGATGGACGAGACCGGCTGCGACGGCGTCGTCGTCGGCCGCGGCTGCCTCGGCCGCCCGTGGCTGTTCGGCGACCTGGCGCGCGCGCTGGGGGGACCGGGTGCCGCCCACGGCAAGCCCGTCGACGCCACGCTCGGTTTCGTCGCGAAAGCCTTCCGTCGTCACGCCGAACTGCTCGTGGAGTTCTTCGAAGACGAGGGGCGCGGATGCCGTGACATCCGCAAGCACGTCGCCTGGTACTTCAAGGGCTACCCCGTCGGAGGCGAGCTGCGCGCGAGCCTCGCGACCGCGTCGACCCTCGACGAGATCGACGAGCTGCTGGCCACGATGGAACTCGACGCCCCGTACCCGGGTGCCGCGGCCGAGGGGCAGCGCGGTCGTGCGGGCACGCCGAAGCGCCCGGCCCTTCCCGACGGCTGGCTCGACTCCCGCGAGATCGGCCACGATGCCGGTCGCGCGCTCGCCGACGCGGAGTTGCACCACAGTGGCGGTTGAGGCGTCGCCGGCGGTCGCTCGACCGCTCGGCTACGACGACGTCGACGCGGCGCGCTTCCACGTCGAGAACCACCGCTCCCAGCGCGACGACTTCGCGCGCGACCGCGCCCGCGTGCTGCACTCCGCGGCGCTGCGCCGCCTCGCCGCGAAGACTCAGGTGCTCAGTCCCGCGAGCCCCGCCGACTTCGCCCGCAACCGCCTCACGCACTCGCTCGAGGTCGCGCAGGTGGGACGTGAGCTCGCGACGGCCCTGCAGCTGTCGCCCGACGTCGTCGACACCGCGTGCCTGAGTCACGACCTCGGACACCCGCCCTTCGGCCACAACGGCGAACGTGCCCTCAACGAGTGGGCCGAAGACATCGGCGGGTTCGAGGGCAATGCGCAGACCCTGCGCATCCTCACGCGCCTCGAACCGAAGTCGTTCGGCGCCGACGGCGAGCCGTACGGCCTCAACCTCACCCGCGCGAGCCTCGACGCCACGTGCAAGTACCCGTGGACGGTCGACGAGCCGGTGCCCGACCCGGGCGGCCGCTTGAAGTTCGGCGTCTACCCCGACGACGAGCCGGTGTTCCACTGGATGCGCGGCGGAGCGCCCGCGCGCCAGCGCTGCATCGAGGCCGAGGTCATGGACCTCTCCGACGACATCGCCTACTCGGTGCACGACTTCGAAGACGCGATGGTGAACCGCTACGTCGACCCGGCCCGCCTCGCGTCGCGCGTCGGTCGCGAGGGGCTGCTCGACGCGATCCAGCGCTGGGTGGGCTACGACTTCGTGCGCGACGATCTCGCCGCGGGCCTCGAGCGCCTCATGGCCATGCCCGAATGGATCACCACGTTCGACGGCACGCGCCCCGCGCTCGCGCGGCTGAAGAACCTCACGTCCGACTTGATCGGCCGCTTCGCACGCGCCGCCACCGCCGCCACGCGCGAGGCGTACCCCGCCGACGAGCTGACCCGCTACCGCGCCCACGTCATCGTGCCCGCCGAGGTCGAGGTCGAGATGGCGGTGCTCAAGGGCATCATCGGCGCCACCGTCGTCTCGATCGACGGCCGCAAGGTGCTGTACCGCGAGCAGCGCCACGTGCTCAAGCGCTTGGCATCCGCCCTCTGGGAGAACCCCGGCGCCCTCGACGCCCTGCACGCCCCCGACTTCGCCGCGGCCACCGACGACGCCGCGCGCCGCCGCGTCGTGGTCGACCAGGTCGCGAGCCTGACCGATCAGCTCGCGATCGCGTGGCACGGCCGGCTCGTGGGAGAAGTGGATGCCGCCGAGCTCGGCGTCTGGGCTCCCGGCGCCCGCGCCGCCCGGGGAGCGGATGCCTGATGCCCCGCATCCGCCAGTCCGACGTCGACGAGGTCAAGGCGCGGGTCAACATCGCCGATGTCGTCGGTGAGCGCGTCGCGCTGAAGTCGGCCGGCGTCGGGTCGATGAAGGGCCTGTGCCCCTTCCACGACGAGCGGAGCCCCAGCTTCCACGTGCGCCCTCAGGTCGGGTACTACCACTGCTTCGGCTGCGGCGAATCGGGCGACGTGTACTCGTTCCTCCGCGCGATGGACCACGTCTCGTTCACCGAGGCCGTCGAACGCATGGCCGCGCGCGTCGGCTTCACGCTGCACTACGAAGACGGCGGGCCCGCGCCCGAAACGACCGGCCGCTCGCGCCTGTACGCCGCGAACGCGGCGGCGGCGGAGTACTTCCGCGCGCAGCTCATGACGCCCGAGGCCGACACCGGCCGCCGCTTCCTCGGCGATCGCGGGTTCGACGCGGGCGCGGCCGCTCACTTCGGCGTCGGCTACGCCCCGAAGGGCTGGTCGCACCTCATGGACCACCTGCTCGCGCAGAAGTTCACCCGCGACGAACTGCTGCAGGCGGGGCTGGTCTCGCAGGGGCAGCGCGGCGTCTACGACCGCTTCCGCGGGCGGCTCGTCTGGCCCATCCGCGACGTCACCGGGCAGGTCATCGGCTTCGGCGCGCGCAAGCTCTATGACGACGACCAGGGCCCCAAGTACCTCAACACCCCCGAGACGCCGATCTACAAGAAGGCGCAGGTACTGTACGGCCTCGATCTCGCCAAGCGCGACATCTCGCGGTCGCACCGGGTCGTCGTGGTCGAGGGCTACACCGACGTCATGGCCTGCCATCTCGCGGGTATCACCACCGCGATCGCGTCGTGCGGTACCGCCTTCGGCAGCGACCACATCACGGTGCTGCGGCGAGTGATGGGCGATGACAGCTCGTCGGGCGAGGTCGTCTTCACCTTCGATCCGGATGCCGCGGGGCAGAAAGCGGCGCTGCGCGCCTTCGCCGATGAGAAGCGCTTCGCGGCGCAGACGTACGTCGCCGTCGCCCCCGAGGGCCTCGATCCGTGCGACCTGCGCCTGCAGCGCGGCGACGGAGCCGTGCGCGCGTTGATGGAGAACAAGGCGCCCATGTTCGAGTTCGTCATCGATCAGCGCCTCAAGGACTTCGACCTCTCCAGCGTCGAGGGTCGGGCCGGCGCCCTGCGCGCGGCGGCGCCCATCGTGGCCGACATCCGCGACCCCGCGCTCCGCCCGGGATACGTCCGCGTGCTCGCACGCCGCCTCGGTCTCGACATGCCCGAGGTGCAGTCGGCCGTCGAGCGCGCGGCCCGCGGCGCCGACCGCGCCGAGAAGCGCGAGACGCGCAAAGACAACGAGCCCGCACCGATCGCGATCTCGGTCACGATGGCATCGCTCCCGAACAATCGCGATGTCGCCCTCGAACGCGGCGCGATGATGGCCTTCCTCCAGTACGGCCACCGCATCGAGCCGGACGTGTTCCTGCGGGCGCTGCAGACGCCGTTCAGCCATCCCGCGCTCGAGGCCGTTCGCAGTGCCCTGGCCTCCACCGACCTGTCCCAACCCGGCTGGGCCGTCGCCGCGGTCGAGGCCGTCCGCGAGCCCTTCCGGTCGCTCGCGGCGGAGTTGCTGACCGCCGAGTTCCCGGCGCGCACCGAAGAGGGAGCTGTTGCCTCGGCGAACGACCTCGCGCGGGGCCTGCTCGTGCGCGAGCTCGAGCGCGAGAAGAACGAATTGCTCCGCGGCATCCAGCGGGTTCCCGCCGATTCCGACGAGGGCAAGAGACTGCGCTTCCGCCTGCGCGAGCTGGACGCCGATCGTCAGCGACTCGTCGCGACCTGACGGCTTGCTGCCGCGCGCCGCTGGCATCGCTCGTGCTCGTCGGGGAGGATGAGGGAATGCCCCGGACCCTCGACACCGACGTCGCCCTTCGCGCCGACGACCTGTCTCTGGCGCGCAGCGGCGTGCGCGTGATCGACGGGATCACCTTCACCCTGCCCGCCGCGCGCACGATGATCGTGCAGGGAGCGACGGGATCGGGCAAGACCTCGCTCGTCTCGCTCCTCGCGGGCCACCCCGACGACGGGCTGACGGTGGTCGGGGGAGACGCGCGCGTGCACGGCATCTCGGCCCGCAGGCCCGGCCGCGCCCGCCGTGAGTGGGTGTTCCACACCGGCTACCTGCCGCAGGGGGCCGGAGCCGCGCTTCCCTCGCGCTTGACCGTGCAGGACGTGATCGCCGAGCCCATCACGAGCCGCGACCGCAAAGTCAACTCGCGGGCTCTCGCGGTGCGCGTGGCCACGCTCCTCGACGAGATGGAACTGCCGCTCGGCACCGCGCCGAAGTACCCCTACGAGCTCAGCGCCGGCATGCGTCAGCGCGTCGCTCTCGCTCGCGCCCTCGTGCTCGAGCCGCGTCTGTTCGTCGCCGACGACCTGTACGCCAACCTCGACCTCGAGGTGCGCGCCGCGGCTCGCGCGTCCATCACGAGGCGTCGCGACGAGCGCGGCATGGCATCGCTCATCGTGACGAACGACGCAGAAGCGCCGAAAGACCTGGATGCCGATGTCCTCGTGCTGCACGCCGGTCACGCCGTCGGACTCGGTCATGGCGACCAGGCCGTGCAGTGGACACCCGACGGCACGCCCGAGAGGCGGATTTCGGCCGGTTGATTTTTCCGCCGCCCCCGCGTGCTGTTAGTATCGTGGGGTTGCCCGCCGCAAGGTGAGCATGATCCTCGGTAGCTCAATTGGCAGAGCAATCGGCTGTTAACCGATAGGTTCTTGGTTCGAGTCCAAGCCGGGGAGCCAACGCAAGGCCCGACGCATCAGCGCCGGGCCTTCGTCGTTGCACGGGGCCTTTCGAAACGGCAATGAGCTCTGGAGTGCCCAGAGGTCACCGCCGAGCGCGGCTCGACACGCGAATCGCATGACGGCGCGAGCGGAAGGTGCGCCTTCGAGCGGACCGGGGAATCCGCTAGTTCGCCGGGACGTCTGCGATCTGCCCTGCGCCCGGCCCCTTGCCGTTGTTCGCGCCGTTCCCCTTGCCGTTGCCGTTGCCGTTGCCGTTCCCGTTGCCTTTGCCCGGCGAGCCCGCGCCCGGCGCCGTGCCGGTGCTCGCTCCGGGGGAGGGGGATGTGCTCGGCGTCGGGACCGCGCTGTCGCCGCCCGGTGCAGGGGTGTCGGGCGCCGGCTCGACGACGGCGGAGCCACCGGAGCCGGGCGAGCCCTGACCGGGCTGTGAGTCCCCGCCACCCGGCGCCTCGACGACGGGCTGGGCGGGGGAGGGCTGCGTGGGCTGCGAGGTGCCGGGGTCTTTCACCGGCGGCGGGGTCTCGGCATCCGTGTTGGACACCGGCTCGACGGACGAGGGGACGTTCTCGGCCACGACGGGGCCCGGCGTCGACGAGGGAGCCGGGGTCGAGACGCGGTCCGTGGTCATGTCGGATCCGGCGCCGAGAGAGAAGGCCATGACGTGCCCGCCGATGACGAGGGCAGCGCCGGCGGCGGCTCCGGCCCACAGCACGCGGCGTCGCCGCGAACGGGGCGCGCGAGCCGACGTCGCGGGTACGCTGCCGGCTCCCACCGACGCGGCGGCCGACACCGGTGCGGTCGTCTCAGCGTTGGAGCGCGGGAGAGTCGTCGACATCGCAGCCGCGCCCACCGGCGCCACCGGCTCGGCGCGCGCGGCAGGCGGGGTGACGGGGGCAGTCATCAACGCGGTCGGCATCGCCCATGACGCCGCCGGCGCAGCCGTCACGGTCTCACCCGTCTCGAAGGCCAGGGCCTCGGCGCGCTCGACCACGTTCGCCGCGGTGGGCCGTTCGTCGGGATCGAAAGCGGTCATGGACGTCAGCAGGGACTGCCACTCGAAGCCGTACGACCCCGGAATCTCGGGCTGACGAGCGAGGCGAGCCAACAGTGTCTCTTGCAGCGTCCCTCCCCCGAAGGGGTGCAGGCGCGTGAGCGCCTCGATGGCGAGGAGCCCGAGCGCGTAGACGTCCGACGCGGCACGGGGCGCCTCCCCGCGTACCTGCTCCGGGGCCAGATAGGCGGCCGTCCCGATGACGGTTCCGGGGGTGGTCAGTCGTGTCGCGCCGATCAGACGTGCGACGCCGAAGTCCGCGAGCACGGCCTCGTGCGAACGCACCCCGCCTCGCACGGGCCGCAGCAGCACGTTGGACGGCTTGACGTCACGGTGCACGATGCCCGCGTCGTGCACCACCGTGAGCGCCGCCGCGAGGTCGGCCACGATCCCCGCGACCTCGGCGGATGCGAGAGGGCCCTGCTCGATGCGCCGCTGCAGCGACGGGCCGTCGACGAGCTCCATCACGAGGTACACGTGGTCGTCGCCAGTGAGTCGAGCGTCGTACAGGGTGACGAGCGAGGGGTGCGCGAGGGCCGCGAGAGTGCGCGCCTCCGACATCCGGCGGAAGGGTTCGGGTTCGTCTGCGGCGTCGGCGTAGAAGATCTTGATGGCCACGTCGCGCGCGAGCACCTCGTCACGCGCGCGGAAGACGCGCCCCATCCCGCCGGCGCCGATCCGCTCGCGCAGGATGTAACGGCCGCCGAGGATGTCGCCCGCGTGGGGCATCGCGTGGTCGGATGAGAGGCTCATCGATTCCTTCGAGCAGGACCGCCTGACGGCGAGAGGGAGGGATGCCGGGACGCATCCGTCGAGTCGGACACTATGCCCGCGCGGCCCCTCGCAACCGGGGGTGGCGGGGTTCCACTCCGACGCGCATAATGGTGGCTCGGTTCGGGGGCAGGCTCTGCGTTCCCCGTCCCGTGCGAGTGCGCGAGGGGGCTGTGCCTCGGCACCGTGGGAGCGGTTCCACTAGGCTCTTTCCGGCCGCCGACGCCGGCCCGAGAGGATCCGACGTGCCCGCCCCCGCCTCTCGTGTGCGTCGCGACCTGCAGGGGCTCCGCGCCATCGCCGTCGTCGCTGTCGTCGCCACGCACCTGACGGCGTGGCCCCGTGGTGGTTTCGTGGGCGTCGACGTGTTCTTCGTCCTCTCGGGGTTCCTCGTCACGGGAATCCTCCTCTCCGACCTGGACCGCGAGGGCACGGTTCGACTCGGAGCCTTCTTCGCGCGACGGGTGAAGCGGCTGCTCCCCGCCGCGCTGGTCGTCCTCACGGCCGTTGTCGGCGCCGCCTTCTTGGTCTTCTCGCCCGTGCGGGCCGAAAGCACCCTGACCGATGCCCTGTCTGCGGCGGGCCTCGTCTCCAACTGGCACTTCGCCCTCGGGGGCCGCGACTACTTCGCCTCAACGGATGTCTCGCCCCTCCAGCATTTCTGGTCGCTGTCGGTCGAAGAGCAGTTCTCTGTGGCCTGGCCCTTGCTCGTCCTCCTCGCCGTCGCCGCTCTTCCGGCCGCCGCGCGCCGCGCACGAGGGGGACGCGTGGCGGTGGGACTCCTCGCCGGGGTGGTGGTCGTGGCATCCGGGATCGTCGCCGTCGTCCAGACGCCGGTCGATCCGAGCCTGGCGTACTTCTCCACGCTCACCCGGGCGGGTGAACTCGCCACGGGTGCCGTCATCGCGTCCGCCGCTCCCGTGCTCGCGCGCATCCCGGCGGCGGCCCGCGGCCTGCTCGCCTGGGCCGGGGTGGCCGTGATCCTCGCGGCGTTCTTCGTGATCGACCCCGCGGGCCCCTTCCCGGCGCCCACCGCCGCGCTCCCGGTGATCGGTGCGGCGCTCGTGATCGGCGGGGGGATCGGCGGCGATCCCCGCCACCGGCACCTCTTCGTGCTCACGAACCCCCTCGCCGTCACCCTCGGCGACCTCTCGTACTCGCTCTACCTCTGGCATCTGCCGGTGATCGTCTTCGCGGGCGTCCTGCTCGCGCCCGGGCCCGCCGCGACGGCGATCACGATCCTGGCCATGCTCGTCCTGACGGTCGCGACGTACCTCGGCGTCGAGCAGCCGTTTCACCGTTCGCCGTGGGCCGCGCCGCGCGTCGCGGAGCCGACGTCTCCGGCCCCGGCGGCCCCCGAAGCGATCCCGGCGTCGCGCCGCCCGAGCGCGCTCGCCTCGCGACCCGCCGGGTACGTTCCCGGTCAGCGGTACTACCCCGGATCCCGCGCCGCCGCGGCCCCGGTCGAACCCGCCCCCGCAACGGTCGTCGCCCCCGCGCCGCTCCCGACGCCGGAAGAAGAGCGGATGCCGGCACCCGCGGCATCCCTCCCCACTGACGCCGCACCCGCGTGGGCCGCCTGGCGCGCGCGCTTCGCCCCGCGCGTGGCGATGGCCGGCGCCACCCTCGCAATCGGCTCCGGCGCCACCGCCCTCGCCGTGATGTTGGCGTACGGAGCCCCGACACTCCCGGGACTGCCGGTGGCAGCCCCCGCCACGGTCGACGTCGCCGCCCAGGCGGGTGACGCCCTCAGCGCGCTGCAGGCGGAACTCGCGGCCGCGGCCACCGCCACCTCGTGGCCCGACCTGCACCCCTCGCTCGACGAGGTGCAGCGCGCTTCATCATCGGCGAACCGCGCGCACGACTGCTTCACCCCGGGGGTCGCTCTCGACGCCGGCCGGTGCACGTGGGGCTCCGCCGACGCCCCGCGACACCTGTACCTCGTGGGCGACTCGAGCGCGATGGCGTACGCGCCCGCGTTCGCGAAGCTCGCCGACGACAGCGGGGGAGCGTGGCGCGTCACGACGGTCGGAATGTACGGATGCCGTTTCACCGATGTGCTCGTCGAGAGCCGCGATCCGTCGGTCATGGCCGGCTGCGCCCAGCGCAAGGCCGACGTCGCGGCGATGATCGCCGCCTCGCCCGCCGACCTGCTCGTGGTGTCCAACGCGTTCACGCTGGGGCGTGCGGTCGATGGACGCGATCTGAGTGCCGGTGATCTGGCATCCGCCATCGCCTCCGAGGTCACGGGATGGGCGCCCGCGGGCCACACCGTCTACCTCGCGCCTCCGCCCCACGGCGTCGACCTCGGCCGCTGCGTCTCTCCGCTCACCGGCCCGTCGGCGTGCCTTGCCGGCGTGGACGATGTGTGGACGCAGATGGAGGCCGCGACCGAGGCCCATGCCGCGACCACGGGTGACGCGGCGATCAGCTCGCTTGCCTTCAGCTGCTGGCAGGGCATCTGCCCCGCGTTCGCGGGCGACACCCCCGTGCGGTACGACGACACCCACCTGACCCCGGCGTTCGCGGAACGATTGACGCCGATTCTGCGGGGCGAGCTCGCGGCGCGCGGACTGTACTGACGGGAGCGGCCCCGGTCCCGCGCGGAACTGCGAGGCTGGGGGAGTGATCTCGCCTCCCGACGCCCCGACCGCCGACCTCGACGCGTTGCGGTCACGCCTACTTCCGGAGCGCGGGGGACAGGTCGACGACAGCATCCCGCAGCTGGCCGACGCCGACCCCGACTTCTGCGCCCTCGCCCTCGTCCTGCCCGACGGCTCGGTGCGATCGAGTCGACAGGCGGACGTTTCGTTCAGCGTGCAGTCCGCGGTCAAGCCGTTCCTGTTCGCGCTGGCGCTGCTCGACACCGACGGCGCGGCGCTGGATCGCGTGGGCATCGAACCCACCGGCGAGTCGTTCGACGCCCTCAAACTCGAAAGCGGCACCGGCCGGCCGCCGAACCCCATGGTCAACGCCGGGGCGCTGCTCACGGCCTCGCTAGTCGAGGGTGCCGATGCCGAGGCGCGCATGGTCCGCATCGCGCGCGGGCTCGCCGCCTTCGCCGGACGCGAGCTCGACGTCGATGAGGACGTGGCGCACAACGAACATCTCCTCGGCGATCGCAACCACGCCCTCGCCCACCTCATGCGCGCGGAGGGCACCCTCGAACCGACGGCCGACGACGCTGTCGCGGTGTACGCCCGCGCCTGCGCGACCCTGGTGGATGCCGAGACCCTTGCCGTCATGGGCGCCACTCTCGCGCTCGGCGGAGTCAATCCCCGAACGGGGGAGCGCGCCGTGCCTGAGCGCGTCGCGCGCGACGTCATCTCGGTCATGGCGACCTGCGGCGTCTACGACGGATCAGGACGGTGGATGCGAGCGGTCGGCATCCCCGCCAAGTCGAGCGTCTCGGGTGCGATCGTGCTCTCGGTTCCGGGGCGTCTCGGCGGCGCCGTCGTGAGCCCGCCGCTCGACGAGCAGGGCACGAGTGTGCGGGGGCGTCTCGCGAGCGAAGCCCTCAGCGACGACCTCGCGCTGCACTCCTTCGGGGCGGGCTGACGACACCCGCCGAGGGATGTGTCGCGCGCGACCCCCACACGCCTAGGCTGACGCTATGGGGGCACGGGGGATCTATGTCGCGACGACCATCCGCGCGACGCTCGACCAGGTGTGGACGGCGACGCAGGACCCCTCGCAGCACGTGCGGTGGGACGTGCGCTTCTCGCGCATCACACCCACCACGAGCGACGCGGACGGCGCCGCGCGCTTCGTTTACGAGAGACGCACACCCGTCCACACCGTCCGCGGCGACGGCATCAGCATCGGCGAGAGCTCCCGCCCCGACGGCAGCCGTACCTCCGCTCTGCGTTTCAGCACGGCCGACTGCCTGTCGCCCTTGCGCGACGGTCGCGGCTACTGGCGGTACGAGCCGGTGGACGGCGGCATCCGGTTCTCCACGGGCTATGACTACGCGGCGGGGTGGGGCCCGCTCGACGTGATCGTCCGGCCCCTCGTGGGCTGGGCCACCGCGTGGAGCTTCGACCGCCTGCGCCTCTGGCTCGAAACGGGTGTCGAACCGGAGCACTGGTCGCTCGTGCATGCCGTCGCCTTCTGGCGGAGAGATCGCCCCCGCGCGTCGCGCTGCGAGAGGATCCCCCCGCACCGACGGCGTGCGCTCGACGACGCACCCGCCACGCTCGCCGCGCTGCCCGCGCCGGGAGGCCAACGATGACCTCGATCTTCGCGCGGGCCATGGGTTCGGACTTCGACCGCCTTCACCCGATGATGCAGCGGCGCTTCGGCGTCGGCCTCGATGAGGGTCAGGCGTGCGTCGGCCGCGGTGTCATGAGCGAGATCCGGCGCGGACCCTGGTGGACGGTCCCGTTCCTCCAGTTCGGAAAACTGCGGAACATCCTCGTCCCGGCGGTCGGCGAGAACGTGCCCTTCACCATCTGGAACAGCCCGTACCTCGACCCCTTTGGTCGTGAGACCGTGACCTTCGTCCGCGAGTACGAGGTGGGCGGGCGCTCCGCGCGGTTCGACGCGACGATGATCCTGCACGACGGACGGGTCATCGACTACCTCGGCACGCATCAGCATCTCGCCGTCGACCTCGACCTGAAAGTGGACGACGACGGCGGACTGCTCCTGCGATCGGGGGAGCAGCGCTTCTACGAGGGGCCGGTCGGCTTCCGGTTCCCGATGCTCTTCAGCGGCCGCGCCACCCTCCGCGAACGTTTCGACGACACCGACGGCCGGTTCCACGTCGACATGCGGGTCGACAATGATCGCTTCGGTTTCCTCTTCGGCTACCGCGGCAGTTTCACCTGCGAATGGATGCCGGCCTCCGGCGCCCCGCCCCACGTTTTCCCGCGGCGCCACGAATCCCGCGTCTGACATCGCCCGCACGCGGGTGTGAGAACATCGGCGCAGTGTCGCCGGATCGACATCTCCGAAGGAGTCCCCTCATGCAGCCAGTCGTGCGTCGTCGCGCGTCGCGCACCGTCACCGTCGGCGTCGTCGCCGCCCTCGCCGCCACCCTCACCGGGTGCGGGCAGGGGACGAACGTCTCGGACGACTACGCCCAGATCTGCCGGGACAATGCCACCGAGAAGCGACTTCCCGACGACGATTGCAACAACCACGGCGGCAGTGCGCACTGGTACTACCTGCCGCTCGGCTCCAGCAGCCGGACGGTTCCCGCGGTGGGGCAGCCGGCCACCGGTGGTTCCGACAGCCTTCCTTCGGGCAAGACCGCTGCCCGCGGCATCTCGAGCGACGGAGACAGCGTCTCGCGCGGCGGCTTCGGCGGCTCGGGCTCCGACGGAAGCCACGGCAGCTGATGCGGCGCATCGAGCTCGACCCGCGTCCCGACTGGGAGCGCACCATCAAGCAGTCCGGCCTGATCTATTCGCACTCCGTCCGCGACGACGGGACGGCGGTGGAGTACTGGAACGACGGCGCCGCCTACGTGTTCACCCTCCCCGAGGTCGAAGAGCTCGAGAAGCAGACCGAGGAACTGCACCGCATGAGCCTCGAGGCGGCCACATACATGGCATCCGGGGCACTCGGTCATCTCGGGCTCAGCCCGAAGGCGTTCGAACTCGCGCAGTGGTCGCTCGAGCAGGACGAACCCGACGTCTACGCCCGCTTCGACCTCGCCTATGCCGGCGACGGCTCACCCGCCAAGATGCTCGAGTACAACGGCGACACCCCCACCGGTCTCATCGAGGCGTCGGTCACGCAGTGGTTCTGGTTGCAGGACAGGATCAAGAGCGGAGCGCTGCCCGCCGACACCGACCAGTGGAACGGGCTGCACGAGGCCCTGGTGGAGCGCTGGCGAACCCTGCTGCACCGCTCGTTGAACGAGGGGGAGGGCGGCCGACTGTTCGTCGCCCACTCGGATGCCGACACCTACGGCGAAGACTGGGACACCGTGGCCTACATGCGGGACGTCGCCGGCGAAGCCGGGTGGGAACACACCGGCATCGAGATGAAAGAGATCGGCTGGCACCATGGTGCGCGGCAGTTCGTCGGCGTCCCGGAGCCCTGGGGCTCGTCGCGGAGCATCGCGGCGCTGCCCGGCGACACCCCGGGCACGCAGTATCCCGTGATCCGCAATCTCTTCAAGCTCTACCCGTGGGAAGACCTCGTCTCGGGGGAGGACCGCGTCGTCGGCGACCAGGAGTTCGGGGCCCTGCTCATCGCCGGTCGCGGACTCTTCGGCCGGTGGTACGAGCCGGCGTGGAAGATGTTCCTCTCGAACAAACTCCTCCTCGTCGCCCTCTGGCGATTGTTCCCCGGCCACCCGAACCTGCTGCCGGCCTATGCCGACGGCCCCAACGGCATGACCGACTTCGTCGTCAAACCCGTCTTCGGTCGAGAGGGCGATGGCATCCAGGTGCATCGCCGTGACGGCAGCGTGACCTCGAACGGGCAGGAGTACCGCCGTGAGGGCGCGGGTCGCGAGCGCGTCTGGCAGCAGTACCACGAACTGCCCGACTTCCCGGGGGCGCAGGGGAGCAATCACCCCGTGCTCGGGTCGTGGGTGATCAACCAGGAAGCGTTCGGCGTCGGCATCCGCGAATCCGACGGACCGATCACCGACTACTTCTGCCGGTTCGCTCCGAACATCATCGAGAGCTGACGACGCCGCCCCGCGGCTGGCCGTTCACGCGTCGATGTCGTCGACGCCCGGCATCCACGAGATGCCCGGCTTGCCCCACTTGCGCTTCTTCGCAATCTTGGCCGCCACCCGGCTGTCCTCCTCGTCGAGACGATCCACATACAGGATGCCGTCGAGGTGATCGAACTCGTGCTGGAGGATGCGCGCACGCCAGCCTGTCACCTCGATGCGGACCGCGTGACCGTCGAGATCCGTGCCGGTGAGCAGCGCCGCCTCCGACCGCCGCAGCGGGAAGCGTTCTCCGGGGAACGAGAGGCATCCCTCGCTCTCTTCGTCGGGGTCGGGGTAGCCGGGCTCCATCGGACGGATCCACAAGTCGGGGTTGATCACGACGCCGCGCCAGGGCCGACCCTCGTCGTCCTCGTACGTGTACGTGAAGATGCGCAGGCCCACTCCCACCTGCGGGGCGGCGAGACCCACACCGGGGGCGGTGTCCATCGTCTCGAACATGTCGGCGACGAGCGTGCGCACCTCATCGGTGATCTCGTCGACACGGGCAGCGGGAGCGTGCAGCACGGGATCACCCATGATGCGAATCGGGAGTACGGCCACGTCACCAGCCTAACCAGCGGACGGCGAGCTATCGTCGGAGGGTGATCCCGCTCGATGCCACCCTCAGCGACGGAATCGACCAACTCGTCGGTGTCTTCCGCGATCCCCGTATCCTCCTCGGCATCCCGCTGGCCCTCCTCGGGGCGGTGTTCATGTCATTCGGCGCGCAGTACCAGCACCGCGGAGTGCAGAAGGTCGAGCGCCTCTCGGGCAAGACCACCGGTGGCCTCTCGCGCAAGCAGCTCACGTCTCTGCTGACACGCCCCTCGTGGGTCGCGGGCACCGTCATGCTCGGACTGGCGATCGTGTGCCAGCTCTCGGCGCTGTCGGTCGCGCCGCTCATCCTCGTTCAGCCCCTCGGCGCGATCGCGCTCGTGATCACGACGGTGTTGAACGCCCGCGTCTCGGGGCAGAAGCCGACGCGGCAATCCCTGATCGCGATCGCCCTGTGCGTGGGCGGCATCTTCATCTTCGTGACGATCGCCGCGTTCTTCGCCACCGAGCACGTGGTCACCGAGCGCGAACTGTGGATCATCCTCGGCATCCTCGTCGTCGTGGTCATCGTCTTCGGCGTGTTCTGGGTGCTCGTGCGTCGCCGGGCGCAGGCACTCTTCTACATCATGGCCGCGGGGGTGATCTACGGCTTCGTCGCGACCCTCGCGAAGGTCGTCATCAGCCGCGCGCAGGCCGGCAACTTCGAGTGGCTGACGATGCTGTGCCTCGTCGCTCTGCTGGCCGCGGTGGCCGTGGGCGCGTACTTCGTGCAGACCGCGTACTCGGTCGGCCCGCCCGACCTCGTCATCGCGGGGCTCACCGTCATCGACCCGATCGTCGCGGTGTTGATCGGTCTTCTCGTCCTCGGCGAGGCGTCGACGGCCCCCGCGTGGGCGCTCATCGGGTTCGTCATCGCGGGCGCGATCGCCACCTGGGGCGTGATCCAGCTGACCAAGCATCACCCTCAGGTCACCGCGGACGGAAAGCCGGCGAAGCCTCGGGTGAAGTAGGCCGTTCCTGGTGGCTCCGTTGACAACGAGTGCCTGTAGCGGAGAATCCGTCGCACCGTACGGGGAGCTAGTGAGGGCCTCGATGCGTTCATCGTCCGCATCGCACCGCCTTGGCGACCTCTCCATCCAACGGCGGCGCCTCGAGGGGCCGATGCAGATCACCGATTCGCGAGAGACTCGAGTCGTTCACCGGTGAGAGAGAGTGAATGGCCGTTGACGGCTTCAGCGATGCCGAGGTCCTCCGCCGCCGTTTTGAGCGAGATCCGGATTCCCCCTTCTTCCTTCGCGTAGAAACCGACTCCGCCGACTCTCATGTCTTCTGCGCTTCGGGCAACAACGCCCAGGATCGGGCCGAGAGTCTTGGCCGACACCGAGTAGCCGGGCTGTAGCGCGTCTGGCTCGAGGATCACCGACACGGTGAGGTCGCCCGAGAACGACGACAGGTAAATGGCTTCCGCGCTGTGCACGCCGAGCCCTCCGTTTTCGAGCTGCCTCGCAAGGTCATCGGCACGCTCTTGCCCGGTCGGTCCACCTATGGAGCAACCGCCGAGCGCGGTGGCAAGGACGAGGCTCGACACGGCCAGCACTGCTCCGCGTTTTCGGATGTTCATCGGGCGCTCGCGGTCACTTCCCGGCGAAGGAGGTCCATTCCTCCGCGACAAGCGTCAGCGAATCGCCGTTGAGGGACTTCTGAAGCCCCAGCTCGGTAGCGGCATCTCGGAACGACAGGTCTTCTCCGGATTCGTCATCCGCGTAGAGGTACAGACTGGTCACTTTCATATCTGCAGCGTTGTCTGCCGTGACCGCGAGGACGCGTGTCAGGGTCGCGGCGGCGACCTCGCGGCCGCTCGGCTCCCGACCATCGGAGGAGAGCTTTACTGTGACGGTCAAGCCGCCCGCGGCAGAGGGAGTCGTAACCACTTTCGCGCCCACGACACCGCTGCCCGCGGCTTCGAGTGCCGCTGTCAGCCGCGCCTCCTTGTCGCCGGCGCTGGGCCCGCCAAAGCAGGCGGTCAGCCCGAACAAGAGCGCAACAGCCAGGACCGACAGTCCTGCACGAAGAGGACGGATCACTTTCTGGAAAGCGTCTCGAGGCGCTCGGGAGTGAGGAGGAGTGCACTTCCGTCGAGGGCCTCAGCGATGCCGAGGTCCTCCGTCGCCCGCACCATCGAGACGTCTATTCCTTGCTCATCTTCCGCGTAAAAAACAACTCCGCCCACATTCATCTCTTCGGCGCTTCGCGAAACGATTCCCAAGACCGGACCGAGAGTCTCCGCTGTGACCGTGTAGCCAGGCTGCACGACGTCGGGACTGAGAACAACCGTCACTGAAAGATCGCCCGAGAAAGAGGATTGAAAGATTGCCTTCGCGCTGCGCACGCCGAGCCCCGAATTCTCCAGCTGATTCGCGAGCTCATCGGCACGATCTTGCCCCGTTGGTCCACCTATCGCACAACCGCCGAGCGCCGCAGCGAGGACAAACCCCGCCACCGCCAGCCCTGCTCCACGCGTCAAGGCCCCCATCATGATTCCAGCGCCCGCGCAGCAGCCAGGTCAGGGTGATCACACAAGCCAGCAAGCTTCGGAAGCGTTTTCGAATTCCGACGCACTCGACCGGACCCGAGGGCACCTGTCGCGGCAACGAGACCGTGACAGCCCTTCCTCAGGACGTGACCGCCGTGCGATGGGTTCACTGTTTCGCCAACTGCTCGAGCTTCGCCCCCGACAAAGATAGGGAGCGTCCACGGACAGCATCGCCGATTCCCAATTCGGTAGCGGCCGTCACCATCGAGACATCGACGCCGTCGGCATCCTGCGCGTAGAAACCTGCAGCTCCGACGCGCATACTCTCCGCACCGCGCGCCATCACCCCGAGGATGGGGCCGAGCGTCTGAGCGGACACGCTGAGCCCCGGCTCGATGACGCTATCTTCGAGCGTCACGGTGACGGTCAGATCCCCTGAAAACGAATCCTGGTACGACACCTCCGCTTGGGATACCCCGAGCCCCCCGCCCTCTAGTTCTGCCGCCAGCTGAGCCGCTCGCTCGTCTTGAGTGGGACCGCCCACCGAGAAACAGCCTGCGAGCGTCACTGCCGCCGCCGCGATTGCCAACGTGGAGATGACCCGCTGAATGAGTCGCCTGCTCATGATCCGAGAGCCCTCGCGCCCGCGAGGTCACAGGTGTCGTAGACATCGGCGAGCTTTCGAATCACTTCGGCATTACGAGTCAGTCGCTCTCTCCTCGTGTCTGCTTCGGCGAGGACTCGGGCACTGGAAGCGATTGCTGCTTCCGAAGCTTCGCCACTTGTCGTGGCACGCAGTGAGTCGATCGCCTTCTTCAGGTCGTCGGAAGTCTGCCTGAGTTCCTCCGCCTGGGCCTCCAACCTGGTGGCCTGGTCCAGGAGAGGACCCAGCCGGATATCGAGACGAGATGCCATCGCCATCACCGCGCCGGGCTGCGTCGGGCGCGGAGGTCGGCGACAAGGGGGGACTCCTCGCCGAGGAAGACAGCTGCGCGGTCGGCGGCCGCCTCACGAGCGGCCGACTGCGCGGCCTCGATGGTGCGGGTGAGGGCGGCGTCGAGTCCGGCGCCGAGCTCCGCGCCCGGGGACACACGAACGTTAGTGACGAAGCCCTCGGCCGTGGCGGTGACCTCGCAGTCGTTGCGGGGACTGCGGACCGTGACCGACACGTTCCGCAGCTCCTCTAGATCCTCTTTTAGATTCGCATGGGCGGCCCGGGCGGCCGCCACCTGAGCATCAAGGCGCGCTCGGGCTGCCTCCACGCGCGCGTCGATGTCATCGATCATCATCACTCTCCTGTCCGCGCCACGTAGACCTCGTCAACCGAGCCGTTGAGGAAGCTCCAGTCATTGCGGAAGCCGCCGCCGTTGTTGATGTAGTCCTTGAGGTCGTCTGTGTAGTTGCGTGCGTTGTGCGTCTGGTCAGGGCTCATGGAGCCGTCGGGATCACCCAGGACAACCCAATCCACATTGTCAGGTAGATGCGGCGTGACTGTGACGGACGGTCCCATCGGTCCGTTGACGACGTGGGGTTGCGGGACCAGCGGCGTCTGGAGGTCGAGCTTCGCCACCGGGTCTGAGACGTGCTCCACCTGCATGACCGGGATGTTGTCCGGAATATTGAACCCGTCGATCGGGGAGCCATTGGTGACGACACCGATGGTGTTGTAGGGCACCGCGCCATCGGCCGCGAGGTTTCCTGCCATGATTCCGCCCTGGCTGAACCCCGACCAGACCACATCCGATCCGGGTGGAACCCCCGCGTCCTGCATGGCCTGCATCACCGCGCGTTCATATTGGGTTCGCAACACGGGGTTGTCCATAATCATGAGAGCGATGTTGCTGTCCAGATCGTTCATCGGTCCGGCATCGCGGAACGTGTCCGCCCACTCGCCGCCCATGAGTCCCTTCAGAATGCCCCAGTCCTGCGTCGAGGGCAGGTTGACGAGGGTGTACGTCGACCCATCGGGACGACGGACGGTGGTCACACTGATCGCCGTTTGCTGATCTCTGCCTAGACCGTCGATCAGTTCATTCCCTTGCAGCAGATCAGCGGGAGATCTGATCTCGCTGCGGTTCATGAGATCGTCGTAGAACTGACTCTCCACCGCATCTTCAGGGAACAGCTCGCTCACCCGGGGGTCCGACCGCAGCATGTCTCCCAACCCCGTGCCCAAGAGGTAGCCCAGCACGCCGCCTGTCGCCATCGCGATTCCCGGGAGCATCCGGCCGAGAAGGTCCTGAAAGACTGTCAACCCGTCTTGGACGATCGGCCCGAGCTCCGCCAGAAGTCGCGCGAGCTGACCCAATGCGGTCACAAGCTGCTGCACAAGGTCCCGCGCCAAGACGATGATGTCCCACGCCGCGTCGGCGAACTCGCGGATGGCGTCGAGCTTGTCGAACGGGTTCAGGGTGAAGCTGGTCAGCGAGTCCGCCAAACGCGCCAGGGCGTTCAGCAGGCCGCAGATCGCGTCGCGGCAGGCGGTGACGAGAGTCGACGCGAGGGCCAGCGCGGACGACGCGGCACCCGCCCAGTCCTGCACGTCCGTCAATACCCTCGAGACGTCTTCGTACCGCTGGCGAAGGGCGCGCACCGTCCGGCCATCGAGGTCGTCGAGAGTCCGCGCGGCGGACGCGAGGTCGAGCGTCAACTCCGACACCGACGACTCGACCGTGCGCCATTCCGACGAACGCATCGCGACGGCACCCGGGTCGCCCTGCAACTCGTCCATCCACTGGGGCAGCGGCTGCACGTAGGTGATCAACCAGCCGACGAACCCGGGGATGCCCTCGCAACCCCCGCCCGAAGATCGAGATGCGCCCGCAGCCCACGACTCGCTGCGCAACTGGGCAGCGACGGCGGCAGCGCCGCTCATGACTCGAACTCCTGCATGACCGCGACGGCCTGCTCTTCGACGTCATCAAAGGATTCGCGCGCGACCTGGACGCCCTTCTGCATCGTGGCGACGAGTTCACGCGCGCTCGACAGCAGTTGCGCGGTGTTGCTCGCGAGGCCGTTCGCGGCTCCCACGACGATTCCCGACGCCAGGACGCCGAACGCCGACCCGGGAAGTGGTGCGCCGGCGGCGGCAGCCGCGGCATCCAGGGAATCGCTCACGCGTCCCAGTGTCGACGCCTGTTCCGCCAGGACGTCGGTGTCCATGATGATGTGCGTTCTTCCCGCCACGTGGCCCCCGCTCGTGTCAGCTTTTCCAACACCATAGCGAAAGCCCTCGCGGCCACGCACGGCCCCCTACGGATTGTGGATAACCGGATGCCGGTAGGCTCGATGTCGCTGGGGGCGGTGGCCAAGCTGGTGAAGGCAGCGGGCTCATAACCCGACGATCGTGGGTTCAAGTCCCACCCGCCCTACGACAGACAGGCGCTTGGCGCCGCCGTCCTCGCGGACGTCGGGCCCGCGCAGCCCCCACCGCCCGAGCAGGACCGGCGGAACGAGCGGGAGGGCCGTTCAACGCTCCCGTCTCTTCGCGGCCGGATCAGCCGGTGCTCATCGCGGATTCGTAGACCGCGATGATCGGGTCGACCCGTTGCTCGATCTGAGCGCGTCCCCGGATCATGGCCGCGCTTGCCGCCGTGATCAGGTGGGGTTCCCGCCGGATTTTGGCCACGAGAGCGCTGATCCCCGCGGCATCCGGTGTATCGGTGAGGAAGCCACCGCCCGGCGGCACCACCTCGCCGAGATCCGGGTCGCAGAACAGCACGGGAAGACCGGATGCCGCTGCCTCGAGCATCACCATGGGCTGGTTGTCGAAGTCGTACGAGCTCGACACCAGCAGGTGGCTCGCCCGCATCGCATCGAGCACCTCCTGCTGGGACACTGACCCGTGCAGGGCCAGCCGGGTACCCCTTCTCTCGATCGATCGCCGCGAGAGACCGTCGCCGTAGACGTCCACCGCGACGTCGCGCGCGAAGGTGCGCGCGGCGTCGGCGAGCACCGCGGGACGTTTCTCCGGCGACAGTCGCCCGACCCACACGAGACGGAGGATCTCCCCGGGGGAGAGTCGACGCTCGAGTGGTGCGCCGATGCGGTCGAGCACGCTCGGTTCGAGCCCGTTCGGCACCACCGAGATGGGCGTCTGAACCCCCTGCTGGGTGAGCTTGCGGGCGAAATGCGTCGACGGGACGATCACATGGTCGCTCGCGCGGGACTGAGCGAGCATGAGTCGCCACATGCTCCTTGCCGCCGGGGTGGCGGTATAGGGGGAGTCGGGGCGCACGCGCAGGCCGCGGTGGCTGATGTGGCGGGCGTGCAGGGCGGCCAGCAGGGGAACGGTGACGTGGGGGAGAGGGAGTACACTCGTCGTGTACACGTCCACCCTTCCATGCATGGTGTGGACGATCGGGAGACCCAGATCGCGCGCCGCACGCACTCCCGCGAGGGCGGCGAACATCTCGGAATGCGTGTGCACCACGTCGATCCGGCGCTCGGTGAACTCTCGACGCATCAGCGCCGCTGCGTCACGCGGTGGCCAGGTGAACGGATAGCCGTCGGGACGAAACGCCCGGGAAGTGGGCAGCGCGACGATCGACGGATCAGCGCTCGGCTGCGCCAAGGGGCAGAACACCGCCACCTCGTGCCCCGCTCGGGTGAGCGCTTCGCGGAGCGACTTGACCGCGGTCTGCACGCCGCCGAGCGTGGGCAGGTAGTAGTCCGTCACCAAGGCGATGCGCATATCCCGAAGCATAGGGACAGGCGGCTCTAGACTCGGCCGGATGAGGGAACGGGCAACGGAAGGCGGCGCTCCCGGCGTCTCGCCCCGCGGGAAAACAGCGCTCGTTACCGGCGCGAGCGGGTTCCTGGGCGGGTACGTCGTCCGCGACTTGCGCGCCCACGGGTACGACGTGATCGCGTCGGGTCGGAACGCGGCCGCTCTGCCCGCGGGAGAGACCGTCGTCGGCGATCTCGACGAGCTCGCGCGGGTCGACCTCGGCCGGACGGTGGACATAGTCGTGCACTGCGCGGCGCTGTCCTCGCCGTGGGGTCGCTGGGCCGAGTTCGAGCACGCCAACGTGACCGGCACCGCGCGAGTGCTGGAGTTCGCGCGACGCGCCGGAGCACGCCGGCTCGTCCACATCTCGTCCCCGGGAATCTATGCCGCCCCCCGCGACCGGATCGGCATCCGCGAGGGCGACGTCGATCCGCGGCATCCGATGAACGGCTACATCCGGTCGAAGCTCGAGGCGGAAGCCCTTCTGCATGGCGCGGCCGCGGAGGGGTCGGCGCCGGAGATCGTCATCCTCCGACCTCGCGGAATCATCGGTCACGGCGACCCCAGCCTCGTCCCCCGGATCCTCCGCGTGCGCGAGCGGTTCGGCATTCCTCTGATGCGCGGCGGCCGAACCCTCGTCGATCTCACCGCTGTCGAGAACGTCGCTCTGGCCGTGCGGCTCGCGGCCGAGGCGCCCGGTGTGCACGGCCAGGCGTTCAACATCACCAACGGGGATCCTCGTCCCTTCCGCTCAGTGCTCGAACAACTGCTCGAGGGGCTCGGGCTCGAGCCGCGGTACCGGCGGGTGCCGACCGCGGTCGCATATCGGGTCGCGGCGCTGCTCGAGGCGGTGAGCGGAGTTCTGCCCGGACATCCCGAGCCACCCGTCACCCGCTACACCGTGACGACGATCGCCCATTCGCAGACGCTCGACATCTCGCGCGCTCGGGATCTGCTCGGCTATCGACCCGAGACGTCGCTCGACCAGAGTCTCGCGAGTTACACGCGTGCCTGAGCTCACGTACTTCGCGTGCGGCGCGACCTCCCACGAAATGAGCCGGTTGCTGCGCGGTACCGCTCGGGAGCGGCGTCTCTTCCCGGCCGGGGCTTTCCTGTACCGCTCAGGCGCTCGGCGCGTGCTCTTCGACACCGGCTACGCTCCCGAGCCGTGGCGCGCCGGACTCGGGGCATGGGCGTACCGGAGGATGCTTCCCCCTCGTGTCGAACCGGGTGACACGATCGCCGAGCAGATCGACCCCGCCACGATCACGCACGTCGTCCTCTCCCACCTGCACCCGGACCACATCGGCGGCGTTCGGTTCTTCCCGAACGCCGCTTTCGTCCTCAGCGACGGGGCGCGTCGCACCCTCGAGCGAGCGCGACTCCGCGACGGGCTGCTCCGCAGACTGCTGCCCACGTGGTTCCCCGCGGCGACGGTGCTGCCCTCTCCCGTGTACACGTCCGGTCCGCACGGGTTGCGTACCGCGGACCTGTTCGGCGACGGGTCCTACCTCCTCGTCGATCTGCCGGGTCACGCCCGAGGTCACCTCGGTGCCCTCGTCGAGCAGAAGGTGCTCCTCGCCGGAGACGCCGCCTGGGGGCGCGATCTGCTCGGCGCCGAGCACCGTATCCGGCGCCTCCCGCGACTGGTCAGTCACGACATGACCCGGCAGCGCCACACCGCGCGGGTGCTCTTGTCGGCGGAGCAAGACGGCCTGCGTCTCCTCTTCAGCCATGATCACCATCCGACCGGGCAAAACCTGCTGTGACCATGAGGAGGACAGGGATGCCGCAACATCGACCTACCGGACCGAGCCGTGAGCTTCGGCCGTGCCGGCTGGCGGGATGGGGAACGTACCTCCCGGATCGGGTGGTCACGTTCGGAGAACAGAAACGTCACCGCATCCCCGATGGCATGTCGCAGCTCGACATGCTCGCCGCGGCAGCCGAGGACGCCCTCCGACGAGCCGGGCTTCGTGCTGACGACATCGACTGCATCATCGCGGCCTGTGCGGCGGGCGTGCAGCCGATCCCCTGCACGGCGGCGCTCGTGATGGAGCGCGTCGCCCCTCACGCCGGCGCCGCCGCCTTCGATGTCAATTCGACCTGCACGAGCTTCATCACGGCGGTGGACATCGCGTCGCGGTACCTCGCCGCCGGCGACTACGAGCGGGTGCTCATCGTGTCGGGCGACGTCGGGACCCGCTTCCTCGACGCCGGCCAGCGAGAGAGCTTCGAGCTCTTCTCCGATGCGGCCGCCGCTGTCGTGCTGACGCGTGGAGCTGACGGAGAGAGCGATGCCGCTGCGCCCGGAGTGCTCGGTAGCCTGCAGCAGACGTGGCCCGAGCACGCGCACGACACGGAGCTTCGCGGCGGGTTGTCGCTGCACCCGGCCCAGTCTTACGCCGACGGCGACCCCTCCGACTACGTGTTCGCCATGGACGGGCGGCGGGCACTCCTCGGCATGTTGGCTGTGCTGCCGGATTTCTTCGCCCGGTTCTTCGAACGAGTGAACCTCCGTCTCGACGAGATCGACCTGGTCGTGCCGCATCAGGCGAGCAGGGCCCTCAGCATCGCGATGCGTCGGATCGGCATTCCGAGGGACGCGTACATCGACCGCGTCGCCGAGTTCGGGAACATGGTGTCGTCGTCGGTGCCGTTCATGCTGGCGACCAGTCTCGACGAGGGGCGGATCGGCCCCGGAGACACCGTCGTCCTGTGTGGCACCGCCGCGGGCTTGACCGCGAACGCCCTCGCGCTCAGGCTCTAGCGAGCCACGCTGGCAATGTGCATCGGAGGGATGCCGCGGCCCCACCGTCGAAGCCGGGTCCCGTCGAGGCGGTGTCGCGGCTGGCCCTCTTCACCCACCGATGAGGCGGCCACGCCGGTCGGGCAGCGGGCTCGAAACTCGACGACCGTGGGTTCACCTCCCACCCGCTCTCCGCGAGACCCCCGACCGGCTTCGACTGGTCGGGGGTCCTCTGCATGCGGCGGGCCAGCTCAGCCGGCGATCGGCGTCCGGATGAACAGGAACTGCGAGAAGAACAGGGTCGCCGTCGCGAGGATGACTCCGATCGCGAGGTAGCCGAGGACGAGTCCGATGATCGCCATCACGCGACCGACTCCGTAACGCTGGGCGGCGCGCAGTCCGAAGTGCCCGAGAATGATCGTCGCCACGGCGAGAGGGAACGCGGCGAACACGGCGACGAAGCCGATGAACGGCAGCGGTACGAAGGCCGAGTTGAAGAGTGCGATCGGTCCCACGATCACCGAGGCGATCGCTGTGCCGTTGGTGGTCGGGTCCGCCCGCGGCGGCGACGGCGGAGCGAACGGCGGCTGGTGCGGCGGCACGGCGGGCATCGTCATGCCCCCGACCCTAGTGGCACGACGCTTCCCCGAAAGCCCACCGGATGCCGATGTCGGAGGTGCCGTCTACGGTCGCTGGCGTGGCGGAGAGAGTGCAGGCATGGTGGGCCCGGCGACAGTGGTCGAAGGGGCGGGAGGTGCCCTACGCCGTCGGCGCGTACCGAGACTCGTGGGCCGCCTTTCCGGCGCTCATCCGTCAGTACCACCCCGATCTGAACGCGGGGATCGCACTCAGTCAGGTGCCGCCGGCCGCTGACGTCTTCCTGCTCTGGCAATGCGATTCAGGTCACCGTTTCGCGGCCACGCCCGAAGAGCAGCGACAGCGCCCCGGGAGGGAGCGCCGGCGCAGCGCCTGGTGCCCGGAGTGCAGCGAGCAGGCCAACCCGACACGCGCGATCGCTCTGCCCATGCGCGAATCGGTCTCGGCGCCGCCCGTCGCCGGGAACGCGGTACTTCGGCGCCGCCGAGGTGCCACACGCGCCCCGATCTGTCAAAAGACCCCGGACGTTCCCGTCGGCACGGCCTTCCTCTCACCGTGCGCGCCGCAGCCCGCCTCGGCCGTGGAGGATCGCGTTCGCGCCGACCTGCGGCAACGCCTCCTGCTGAGCGACGGATCCAACGCCATTCGGATTGCCAGACCGTTTTTCCACCATCTCGAGGTGTGGCCCGACATCGTGTTCCCCGAGCTGCGCATCGCCCTCGAATACGACTCGATCGGCCGTCACGGCCTCGAACACGTGGGAAAGCGTGAGGCGGCCGACCGCCGGAAGGACAGGGCTCTGCGCACAGCCGGATGGGAAGTGGTGCGGTTGCGAACCGGGAAGCTCGAACCTCTCGGCCCGCACGACCTCCAGCTCGCGGCCTGGAATCCGGCCGCACTGGACCGGCTGGTCGAGGCATTCCGCGGCATCCGGGGATCTCTGCTCGTGGACTCGTACCTGCGATGAGCCGCGCGCCTGGCGACGGCTCCTTCTCGGAAACCGACGACAAACGGGGCGCGATCCATGCACCGGTCCATCGAAAAGCGACCCCGTGCACGGTCCGCGCCCCGGAACAACGTCCGAGATCGACGCCGCGCGGCTACGAGCCGTGCGCCTCCTCCGACACGGGCTGCCACTCGCGCCACGTTTGCAAGCGCGACTCGTAGTCGCGCTCGGCAATGCCGAGGGGCGCCTTGCCGAAGAAGATGCGCAACGGCGGGGTCGCAGCATCCACCACCTTCAAGATCGCCGCGCGAGTGGCTTCAGGCTTGCCGGGGTCGGCGGCGGAGGGGCGCTTCGCCGCCTGCTCGCGCACGTCGGCGTAGACCTCGATCTCGTCGCTGCGCTGCGCCGAAGGGCCCGACCAATCGGTCGAGTACCCGCCGGGCTCGATGAGAGTGACGTGGATGCCGAACCCGGCGACCTCCTGCGCGAGCGACTGCGAAAGGCCCTCCAGGGCCCACTTCGACGCGTGGTAGGCACCGACCGTGGGGAAGGCGCTGATCCCGCCGATGCTCGACACCTGGATGATGTGGCCCGAGCCCTGCGCGCGCAGGATCGGAAGAGCTGCCTGCGTCACCCAGAGCGCCCCGAAGAAGTTGGTCTCGAGCTGAGCGCGGACCTCGTCCTCAGTGAGTTCTTCGACCATGCCGAAATGCCCGTAGCCGGCGTTGTTGACGACCACATCGAGTCATCCGAACTTCTCGTGCGCCTTCGCGACGGCGTTGAAGTCGGCCGAGCGGTCGGTCACGTCGAGGCTGAGGGGAAGGAATGTGTCGGGGTAGTTCTCGACGAGCTCCGAGACGTCGTCGATGTTGCGGGCTGTGCCGGCGACGTTGTCGCCGCGTTCGAGGGCCGCCTCGGCCCACTCGCGGCCGAAGCCCTTCGATGCGCCGGTGATGAACCAGGTCTTGCTCATGGGTGTCCTCCGAAGAGATGTGGGGGTGAACGCGAGCGACGGTACGCCGCGCTCCTTGGCCCATTCGATGGCTTGACACTCGAACCCGCCGCGCGACTACTCACCCGTGACGAACGCCTGCCGCATCAAGGCACGCTCGCGAGGAGCGCTCCCGAACGCGGCAGGCGTTCATCGCGAGATCAGGTCAGGCGGCAGACCCACCCTGTGCCGCGGCCAGCTCGCCCGGGCCCGGCAGAATCTCGCGCAGCAGGTCGTCGAGAGTCACGACACCGAGCAACTGCTCGCCCGCCACCACGGTGGCCAACTGCACGCGTCCGCGACGCATGCGAGCGAGCGCGTCGTAGGCCGAGGCACTCGGCTCGAGCACGAGCGGTTCGCGCGCGATCTCGAGCGCCGGGGTGTCGGGGTCGACGGTCAACGTGTCACGCACGTGGGCAACGCGAGAGTCCGCGCCCGAGCCCACGAGGATGCGCAGGTGCGTCGACGAGGCGGCGACAGCCTGGATCTCGGCGACCGTGGCATCCCTCGGCACAGACGTCGGGGAACGATCCGTTCGCACGATGTCTCCCACCGTGAGCGTGCCCAGGGCGATCGCCTGAGCGATCGGCTCCGAGTACTGCTTCTCGAGCGTGCCCGCCTGGCGCGAATGCGCGACGAGCTCGCGGATCGTGTCGGCGTCTTGCCCGCCGGCCGCGGCCTTTTCGACGGGCTCGACACCCGACGCCTTCACGAGGCGGTTCGCGATGTGGTTGATCCACAGCAGGAACGGTCGCAGCGGCCAGGTGAGGGCGCGAGCCAGGATGCCGGTGGCCTTCGCCGCCGTCTCGGGATGAGCGATCGCCCAGGACTTCGGGGCCATCTCGCCGATCACGAGGTGCAGGAACGTCACCACGATCAGAGCCAGCATGAACGCGATGATGTCGGCGAGCACGTAGGGCAGACCCCACGCCTCGAACACGGGAGCGAGCGCGTAGTCGATCGCGGGCTTGGTGATGGCGCCGAGCAGGAAGGTGCACGCGGTGATGCCGAGCTGAGCGAACGCCAGCATGACGGTGAGCTCGTTCACACCGCGCAGGGCCGCACGCGCCGAGGCGCTCGTAGCGGCCTGCTCCTCGAGCCGGTGGCGGCGCGCGGCGAGCAGAGCGAACTCCACGATGACGAAGAACGCGCTCGCGATGATGAGCGCCGTGGTGATCAGGGCGACGGTCCAGCCGTTCATCGGGCCACCTCCTCGTCGATCGTCGAGACTCCGTCGGCAGGCTCGGCATCCCGGTCCACCTCGTTCAGGTGCACGGCCAGCTGGGACGGCACGTGTCGATCGACCTCGACGACCTCGATGGCGAGCCAGCGCTCGATGTCGAGGCCCTGCACGGTCTCGGACGCACGCTCGGGAAGGTCGACGCGCACGACACTGCCGATGGCGGGCAGGTCACCGTGGGTCTCGATGACGAGACCCGCGACGGTCTCGACGTCGCTCTCGGCGAGGTCGTACCCGATCAGGCGCTCGAGCTCGTCGAGGTGCAGGTCGCCGGGCACCGTCCAGGCATCGTCTCCGTTCGCCGAGACCTCGGCGACCTCGACGTCGTGCTCGTCGGACAGCTCGCCGATGACCTCCTCGGTCAGGTCTTCGATCGTCAGGATGCCGTCGAAGTTGCCGTACTCGTCGACCACGCACGCGAGCTCGTTGCGCGAGCGACGCATGCGGTCGAGCGCGACGGGCAGGAGCATCGAGGTCGGGATGACGACGGCGGCGCGCATGACGGATACGACGGGCGCATCGTCCGCGGGCCGCTCGCGCAGCACGTCGATCAGTTCGACGACACCGACGGGGGAGTCCTCGTCACCGATCACGGGGTAGCGGGTATGGCCGGTGGCCATGAGCGCGCGGACCTCGCCGACCGTGGTCTCCGGGGTGACCGAGTCGATCTGCGACCGGGGGATCATCGCGTGTTCCACATCGCGCTGCGGGAAGTCCAGGATGCGGTCGATGATCATCGACAGATCGTCGGGGAGGTCTCCGCTCACGCGCGACTCCTCGATGATCGCCTCGAGGTCTCGCGCGGTGGCGCTTTCGTCGACGTCCTCGAGGGGCTCGATCCGCAGCAGTCGCAACAACGCGTTCGCCGCCACGTCGAACACGGTGATGAGCCACCCGAACAGCAGCAGGTAGATCCGTGTCGGAACAGCGAGAGCACGGGCGAGGGGCTCGGGACTCGCGATCGCGAGATTCTTCGGGTACAGCTCGCCGAAGATCATCGTGACGATGGTCGCCAGCAGCAACGCGCCGATGGTGCCGATCAGCACCGAGACGGTCGGGTCGATGCCGGCGCCGCCGAGGAGGGTCCCCAGCGACTCACCGATCAGCGGTTCGGCGACGTATCCGATCAGGAGGCCCGTCACGGTGATTCCCAGTTGGGCGCCCGACAGCATGAACGACGTCCGCTTGGTGATCGCCAGCACCCGCTTGGCCTGCGCGTCGCCCTTCTCGGCCTTCGCCGCCATGCGCGAGCGATCGACCGACATGTAGGCGAACTCCTGCGCGACGAAGAATCCGCAGGCCGCGATAATCGCCAGAGTCACGATGATCCCCAACAGCAGTGTCAGGGCCGCAGCCAGCATCAGATCTCACCCCCTCTCGAGAAGAGGGGGCTCGAAGATCGGCCCTCCTGGTCGGTGGAGGTGCGGTGATGGCTCACGGGTTTTCTCTCTCGTGGGTCGGTGATCACTGATCCCTTCGACTGTATCCAGCGCGATTCCGCCCAGGCTGGGGATTCACCCCGACCGTGCGCTCACTCCGGTTGCGTGATCTTCTGATCGGTGTTCGTGTACACGATCGAGTCGGCCGTGGTGCCGACCAGGCCGAGGGTCACGCGCGCGAGCCCCGGTGCGATCCCGTCGGCCGGTGGGGGAGTGTCGGCCCCGAGGGTGAGGGTCTTGCCGTCGGCGGTGGTCGCCGACAGCGAGTTCAGGTAAACCGAGACGTGCCCCGACAGCGTCATGCGGTCGGCTGTCGTGACGAGGGCGGGACCCGTCGCCCGCCGCACGGTGAGGGCGAACCCGTCGATGGTGATCTCATCGGCCGTCATCTTGAGCACGGTGATGCGCGTGCCGTCGGCAAGCGGCACGGTGACCACGCTGACGAGAGGGATCCCCCGGAACGACAGGGACTGGGCGCCCAACTGGGCCGAGGGTTGCGTGAAGACCGGTGAGTTCTCATCGACCACGGCGGCCTGCGCCGGCGGGGTGGTGGAGTCCTGCGGAGGCGGGGTGGGCGCCGGCGACGTCTGGCTTGCCGGCGTCGTCGGGTCCGGCGCCGGGACCACCGGGACGCCCGGCAGCGTCGGCAGAACGGATCCCGACGTGGGCGTGGGGCTGGGCGTGGGCGACGGAGACGGGTCGCTGCACGGGAGAAGGATCGGGATGCATAGGCGCGCCGGCCGCGTGCCGTCGTCCGCCCACGCGGCTCCGGCGCCTGTCGCACCGCCCAGCAGGAGCATCGCTGCCGTCAGCGCGGCCGCTGCTCGGGCGCGCTTCATCGCCCGGCTCCCGTGATCGCGCTCTCCGCCTCCTCGGCCGTCGGCGCCGGATCGTCCTGCGACCGGGGCGGCGCCCACGACACCGCGATGATGCCACCCACCGTGCTCAACAGCATCCCGAGCAGGAAACCTCCGAGGTTCACCCCGACGAGCGAATAGACGGCCACGGCGAGGGCGACGACCCCGTAGAAGATCCGGTGCGCGGGCATCGAGATGAGCAGGATGCCGAGGAGCACCAGGACGAGGGGGATCACCGTCGCCTGGAGACCCTCGATTCCGAGCTGGATGTGCAGCTGACCGATGTCGAGCTGCCCCGAGAAGAACATCTCGATGCCGCCGAGAGCGACGAGCAGGCCGCCCACGAGGGGGCGACGGCGGCGCCATGCGCGAAAGCGCGCCCGCGCGGTGAGGTCGGGGGAGGTCATGGCGGCGCCGATCAGAAGCACGTCTTCGAGCCGTCGGTCAGCTCGAGCTTCATGCCGGTGAGAGTGAAGACCGACGCCTGCGTGCTCCACGCGGTCTGCTTGAGGTTCGCGATCGAGATGGTGTCGGCATCCTGCGCGAAGTCACCCGCGGTGCCCTTCGCGGACGTGTTGACGGTCGAGGCGTCCACGCCGATGCGGATGTTGCCGAACGAGGAATCGCCCTGCAGGCCCGTCATGCCGATCTGCAGGTCGGAGGCCGACGCGGGGGAGCCCCCGCCGCCCGCGGTGATGAGGACGCCGACCTTGCCGAGCGGGGTCTCGCTGACGACCGATTGGCAGAGGTCGGCGAGCGTCGCCGACGTGATGTTCGCGATGGCGACGTTGTGCTCCCCGCCGGCGGTGTCGTTGGTGACGCCGGCGTACTGCGAGAAGCCGGTGCCCTCGAGCTGCGAAGCACTGATCTGGAATTGGCTGCCCGAGACGGAGAACGACACGGGCACAGCGCCCTGGGCGACACCGGTGAGAAGAAGACTCGCCACGGCGGCGACGGGGACGGTGGCGAGGGCCACACGGCCGGTACGGGAGCGGGTCAGGTCACGGAACTTCATCGATCCTCCTGCGGAAGCGGGCCCGGCGACGGCGCCGAGCGACCTCAGGCTACGCCTCATTGACAGAGTGTCAATAGATCGCCGGCGCATCGCTTCGTTAGAGTTTCCTCATGTCGAGCGACCGGCGAACGCGCCTCACTCCCGATCAGCGGCGCGCCCAGCTCGTCGCCTCGGGCGTGGCGTTCCTCGTCGAGAAGCCGCTCGACGACCTCACGATGGAGGTGCTGTCCGAGCGCGTCGGGGTCTCGCGGGGCCTGCTCTTCCACTACTTCGGATCACGTCAAGGACTCCATCGCGAGGTGGTGGGCACCGCCGCGGCGGCACTGCTCGCGGCATCCGTCCCGCGTGAGGATCTCGCTGCCCGGGAGCGGCTCGACGACACGCTGGCGCGCATCGTGAGCTTCGTCCGCGAGCACCGCGGCACGTTCTTCTCGCTCGTGCGCGGCGTCGCGTCGGGCGACACCGAGGTGCGGCACGAGGTGGATCGCGCGCGCGACGTGACCGCCGGATGGGTCACCGACGGGTTCCTCGAGCTCGGCGCCGAGGACTCGCCCCTGTTGCGCGTCGCGCTGCGTTCCTGGGTGAACTTCGCCGAAGAGGTTCTCGTCGAACTCGCCCTCGGCACCGAGATGCCCGCGGTCGACATCGTCTCGTTCCTCTCGCGCTCGGCCTTCGGCGTCGTCGACTCGGTCGGAGCGGATGCCGAGCAGGCTCCCCGCACCTGAACGCCCGTGCACGTCCTCCCGGAAACCGCCCCCGAGGCGGGGCCGGGTGGCACAATGAAGAGGCCCCCATTGCTGCGCCCCAGCGCGGTCCCCACGAAACACGGTTCGATTCGTCGAGCCAGAAAAGGACCTGTGATGGGACGTCTCATCTATCGTGACCGCGCGTCGTTCGACATCGACGACCGCATCCTCGCCCACCTCCGCATCGTCGTGATGAACAAGCTCCGGCGCAACGAGGGCTTCATGCTGCAACTGCCCGTCAACGAAGGCGTGCGCCAGGCCAGCCTCTGGATCCACGCCTCGAACGCGCTGGTCCTGCAGTTCTACGGTGGCCGGGAGCCGGCGATCGACCGCGCCCTGGTCGACCAGATGATGCACGACGCCAGTGGCGCCGACGGGCTCACGCTCACCGCCGCGGGAATCGCGCCGGCGACCACGGCGCCGCCGCGGCAGCCGGTGGGCGGTCGCTCGGCCTGAGTTCCGGAGTCACCCTGCTGCTCGCTGCTCGAGCGGCAGGGTGACCTCGAAGCGCGCACCGCGATCGCTGTCGACGCATCGCACGTCGCCGCCGTGCGCCCGCGCGATGCCGCGCGCGATCGGCAGCCCCAGGCCCACCCCTCCGAAGGCCGCGCGCGCATCGTCGAGGCGGACGAGACGCTCGAAGATGCGCTCGCGGTCCGCCGGTGGCACGCCCGGCCCGTCATCGGTGACGGCCACGACCGCGGTGGACCCCCGCCGTTCGACGGCGATCGTGACCCGTCCGGTGCGATCCGTGGCACGAGCGGCGTTCTCGATGAGATTCGAGAGCACCTGCGCGACGCGGTCGGGGTCCGCGTGGACGGGAACCGTGGCATCCAAGATCTCCGTCCGGATGCGCAACGAGGGGTGCACGAGAGGAACGCGCTCCGCCTCGGCGGTGACGAGGGAACGCAGATCGAGGTCGGCCCGGGAGAGCTCGAGGCCGCGGTCGACGCGCGCCATAGTGAGCAGGTCGTCGACGAGACGCGACGCACGCGCGGCCTCGCGGGCGACGTGCGCGGCGAGCACCTCGCGTTCGGGTCCGGCGAGGTCGGCGCGGACGAGGGTGTCGGCGGCGGCACGGATGCCGGCGACCGGCGTGCGCAGTTCGTGCGCGGCGTCGGAAAGGAAGGCACGCAGCCGCTGCTCCGCGTCGACGGCCGCCTGCTCGGCCCCCACGACGTCGTCGAGCATGTCGTCGAGGGCGGTCGCGACGCGCCCGATCTCGGTGTCGGGTCGCGTGGGGTGCAGGCGCCTCTCGCGCTCTCCGGAACCGATGGCGCGCGCCACCCGCGACACCTGGTCGAGGGGGCGCAGGCTCCGGCGCACCACCAGGGTGACTGCCCCCGCGGCGAGAACGAGAACCCCGATGGACGACAGGGCCATGATCCACCGCACCTGCACGAGCGTGTCGTCGATCCCCGCCGCCGATGCCGTCAGCGTCAACGTCGAGCCGTCGCTGAGGGTCGAGCGGAGCGTGACCAGGTCGCTGTCTCCCGTCACCTCCGAGGCGACGACGCTGACGTCGCTCGAGCCGGTGGGCTGCGGAGTGGACCGGGCACCCGGCCCTCCGCCTGGACCGCCGGGGCCGCCCGGAGGGCCGTCGCGCAACTGCTCGGGGCTGGGTCCGGCGACGACGGAGTCCCCGCTCGCGCCGTCGATGCGCACGGCGAGTCCCTGGTCGGACAGTCGCTCGGCGAGGTCGGAGTCGTCGACGGTGCCCACGAGGGATGCCGCCGCGGCGGCGCGATCGCGAAGACGGTCTTCGATCTGACCGCGCAGGCGCGCACCCAACGCCACGTCGACGACGATCGCGAGCACGACGAGCAGGAGCGCGACCAGGGCGACCACCGCGACGATCGTGCGGCGACGCAGCGACCCCGATCTGAGCGGGGGAGAGATGCTCATCGTTCCTCGCTCAAGCGATAGCCGAGCCCGCGGACGGTGTGGATCAGCCGGGGGCCGCGCTGCTCCATCTTGCGCCGGAGGGCGCTCAGGTGCACCTCGACGAGATTGGGGTCGTAGTCCTCGTAGCCCCACACTTGCGTGAGGATCTGCGCTTTCGAGAGCGTGCGTCCGCGGCTCTCGGCGAGAAGCTGCAGCAGCCGGAACTCGGTGGCCGTCAGCTCGAGCGACACCCCGCCGCGATGCGCCGTCGCCGCGTCGGGATCGACGACGAGATCGCCCACCGACACGGTCTGCGGCAACCGCCCGCGACGGCGGAGGACCGCGCCGCTGCGCGCGACGAGCTCGGCCATCGTGAACGGCTTGACGACGTAGTCGTCGGCCCCTTCCGCGAACCCGCGCAGGCGATCGTCGACCTCGTCCCGAGCGGTCAGCATGATCACCGCCGTGTCACCGGCGGCTCTCACGAGCGGAAGCAGACGGATGCCACTCGGCCCGGGCATCATCCAGTCGATGATCACGAGGTCGGGGCGGAACGAGGCGAGACGGTCGCTGAGATCGGTCCCGTCGGGCGCCGCCTCGGTGAGGAAACCGTCGGCGCGCAGGGCCGTGGTGACGGCGATGCGGATCGTCTCGTCGTCGTCGAGGACGAGCACGCGGGCAGCGAAGGACATCCGGGCGACGATACGGACGCGGGCTGTACGCCGGTTATGGCTTACCTATGCGAAGCAGGCGGGTGCGCGGGCTTCAGGTTCGCTTCAGTCCCGGCTCGAAGTCTGGTCTCAGAGCCGGTGACCGACACCGGACGGGAAGAGAATCATGAACGACGACAACCCCACGCTGCCGCTGCCGCGACAGGACGAGACCCCCGAACCCCGCCGCCGCTCGTGGCGCGGACCGGCGCTGATCGCTGGCGCCGTGATCGTGGCCGCCGGCCTCACCGGCGGAACCGCCGCCCTCGCGGCGCAGAGCAACGGCGCGGGGTCCCTCGCCGCCTCGTCGACCTCGGCGCCCAGCGCCGACGGCGGATCCACCGGACCGGGTAGCACCCCCGGTACCACCCCGACCCCGGGGGCCTCGCCCACGACCCCGGCCGACGGCACGGCTCCGACGCCTCCCGCGGACGCAACCGCTCCGGCGGCACCCGCCGATGGCAAGGAACCCGGCGCGTGCGGACCTACCGGCCCCGGTGGGCCCGGCGCCCCGAAGGGCGACGCTGCCAAGCCCGCACCGCCCGCCGACGGCACGGCGCCCACCCCTCCCGCCGACGGGCAGAAGCTCACGCCTCCCGCGCCTCCGGCCGATGGCACCGCTCCGACCCCGCCCGCGGAGGGAACCGCTCCGACTCCTCCCGCAACGCCGGGCAGTTGAGCAGCGCCCCGCGCTGACCGCCGCGCCACGCCCTGCGCGTGCAGCGAGCGGTCAGCGCGGTGGGGCACGATCGTTCGGTGGCGAGTACTCGGACGCGCCGACGGCGGACGCCCCGGCAACGGCTGATCCGGCGACGACGCATGACGTTCGCTGCGGTCGCCGTGATCCTCGTGGGCCTGATCGCTCTGGCGGTCATCCCCCTCGTCTCCCTCACCGCCGCGTGGAACAACGAGGCACGGCGCGAGGCCATCGACCTCACCTCGTTCGATCCCGGCCATCTCATCGACGACGAGCAGTTCTACGACGGCGACGCCATGACGGCCGACCAGATCCAGTCCTTCCTCGACGACGAGGTGAGGGAGTGCCGCAACGACTCCTGTCTCTCGGTTCTGCGGTCTGACCTGCCCGCGCGGGGACCGATCGTGTCGGATGCCACGGGCCGCACGATCTGCGAGGGCTACGACGGGGGAGAACTCACCGCCGCCCAGATCATCGATCGCCTGCAACGCGCGTGCGGGATCTCGGCCAAGGTGCTGCTCGTTACCCTCCAGAAGGAGCAGAGCCTCGTGTCCGGCCGAACGGCGCGCGCCCCGTCACCTGAGCAGCTCGGTGCGGCGATGGGGGCGAGATGCCCCGACACCGCCCCGTGCGACGCCGGTGCTGCCGGGTTCGGCGCCCAGGTCGCCCAGGCCGCCACCGATCTGAAGTCGTACAGCGCCTCGGACTTCATGCGGCAGCCGGGAACGCACTACCTCGCCTATTCACCGGATCCCTCGTGTGGGGGTTCAGACGTGACGATCGCGAACGCTGCCACCGCGGCGCTGTACAACTACACGCCGTATCAGCCGAACCCGGCGGCCCTCGCCGCGCGATGGGGGACGGGCGACGCCTGCTCGGCGTACGGCAACCGCAACTTCGCGCTCTACTGGGCGCTGTGGTTCGGCTGACACCCGCTGGGCCGATCGCGCGGCCGCCCCGCGGGACGCGCGGAGGAATCACAGTGTTGTGATTTCGTTATGCACGGGCGATAATGGCCGGACAACCGAACAATCGCCGGCACTCCATCACAGGTCGTAGGGGAAGACGTACCTGACGAAGGAGAAACCATGGCGATCACGTCTTCGCGCGGAGTGATCCTGATCCACTCCGCGCCCCGCGCGCTGTGCCCCCACCTCGAGTGGGCGGTCGGACGTGCTCTCGGCCGCGCCGTCAACTTCGACTGGGCCGAACAGCCCGTGTTGACGGGCAGCCGTCGCGCGGAGTTCTACTGGGAGGGCCCCGTCGGTTCCGGCGCAGCACTCGCGAGCGCCATCCGGGGGTGGGAACACCTGCGCTTCGAGGTGAGCGAGGATCCCACGCAGCGCAGCGACGGCGGACGCTGGATGCACACGCCGGGTCTCGGCATCCACTTCGCTCAAACCGATTCGGCCGGCAACGTCGTCATCGCCGAGGATCGCGTGCGCTACGCGATGGAGGTCGCGGCCGGCGACCCCTTCGAGCTGCAGCGCGAACTCGACGTCGCCCTGGGCTCAGCCTGGGACGAGGAGCTCGAGCCCTTCCGCCACGCCGGAGACGACCAGCAGATCGTGTGGCTGCACAAGGTCGGATGAGCCCGTCGAGTGGGGGAGGCGCCACTACCGGAGGTCGGTGAACACACCCGGCACCGGGACCGCGTATCCCTCGCTTGACGAAACGAGAGCCCCCTGGCATCCCCGATCGCAGTCGGGGGGGGATGCCAGGGGGCTCTCGTCGTGACGGGGAACGCGCTCAGACCGAGGCGATGGCGACGACGGCGTTGTGCCCGCCGAAGCCGAAGGAGTTGCTGATCGCGAGCTGGTCTCCCGCGCCGAGCTCGACGGGCGAGCCCGAGAGCGCGAACGGAACCTCGGGGTCCTGCTCGGTCAGGTTGATCGTGGGGGGCGCGACGCGGTTCTGCAGAGCGAGAACCGTGAAGATCGCCTCGAGGGCTCCGGTGCCGCCCAGAAGGTGGCCGGTGGACGCCTTCGTGGCCGAGACGGGGATCTCGTCGACCCGACCGCCGAAGACGGCGCGCAGCGCCTTGTACTCGTTCGGGTCGCCGACCGGCGTCGAGGTGGCGTGCGCGTTGATGTGCGTGACGTCGTCGACCGACGCGCCCGCCATCTCGAGCGCCATGTGCACGGCGCGAGCGGCGCCATGACCCTCGGGGTCGTTCGCGGTGATGTGGTACGAGTCGGCGGTGACGGCACCGCCCATGATCGACGCGTAGATCTTGGCGCCGCGGGCCTTGGCGTGCTCCTCGGTCTCGAGGATCAGCACGCCGGCGCCCTCGCCCATGACGAAGCCGTCGCGGTCGATGCTGGCCGGACGCGAAGCGGTCTCGGGCGAGTCGTTGCGCTTCGACAGCGCCTGCATCGACGCGAACGAGGCGATCGTGATCGGGTGAATGGCCGATTCGGTTCCACCCGCGATGACGACGTCGGCGAGGCCGTCGCGGATGTGCTGCACCGCGTTGACGATCGACTCGGTGCTCGAGGCGCACGCCGATGCCACGGTGCGCGCGAAGGCGCGGGCGTTGAAGTGCAGCGAGAGGTTACCGGCGGCCGCGTTCGGCATGAGCATGGGAACCGTCATCGGCATGACCCGACGCGGGCCCTTCTCGCGCAGGGTGTCCCACGCGTCGAGGAGGGTCCAGACGCCGCCGATGCCCGTGGCGAAGTCGACGCCGAGGCGGTCGGGGTCGATGTCGGGGGCGCCGGCGTCTTCCCACGCTTCTTTGGCCGCGACCATGGCGAGCTGCGACGAGGGGTCGAGCCGCTTGGCGACGGGTCGCTCGAGCACGGTCTCGGGACGCACGAGCGCCTCGGCGGCGAAGGTGACGGGCAGGTTGTACTGCTCGACCCACTCGTGCTCGAGGGAACGGGCGCCGGAGGTTCCGGCGAGCAGGGCGGACCAGCTCTCGGGTGCCGTTCCGCCGATGGGCGAGGTGGCTCCGATGCCGGTGACGACGATGCGGGGTGTGCTCATGAGCGAAGAATCCTTGGTGCGGCCGACAGGTCGTGACCGGTGGGGGCCGAAGCCCCCACCGGGAGGTGTCAGGACTGGTTCGACGTGATGAAGGTCACGGCGTCGCCGACGGTCTTGAGGTTCTTGACCTCGTCGTCGGGGATGGTGACGCCGAACTTCTCCTCGGCGTTGACGACGATCGTCATCATCGAGATGGAGTCGATGTCGAGGTCGTCGGTGAACGACTTCTCGAGCGCGACCTCGTCGGCCGAGATACCCGTCTCGTCGGTGATGAGCTCGGCAAGGCCGGCGAGAACCTCGTCGTTGGTGAATGCCATGATGTCTCCTGTTTCTTGGGGGCGGGCCTGTCAGGCCCCGATCAGTCTAGGGTTCGGTGTCGCCGCGTCAGGGCAGCACGACGACCTGCGCGCCGAACACCAGTCCGGCGCCGAAGCCGATCTGCAGCGCGAGGCCGCCGCTCAGCTCGGGGTGTTCCTCGAGCAGGCGGTGGGTGGCGAGGGGGATGGATGCCGCGGAGGTGTTGCCCGTAGTCTCGATGTCGCGACCGATGACGACGGTCTCGGGCAGTCCCAGCTGCTTGGCGAACTCGTCGATGATGCGCATGTTCGCCTGGTGCGGCACGAAGGCGGCGAGGTCGGCGGGCTCGATGCCGGCGGCCTCGATCGCCTGGCGCGCGACCTTGACCATCTCCCAGACGGCCCAGCGGAACACGGTCGGACCCTCCTGGCGGAGGGTGGGCCACGCAGCGACGCCGTCGCGGAAGTCGGTGAGCGTGGCGTTCATGCCCACGGCATCCGCCTTCGATCCGTCCGAGCCCCAGACGGTGGGGCCGATGCCGGGGGTGTCGCTCGGTCCGACCACGACGGCGCCCGCGCCGTCGCCGAGCAGGAACGAGATGCTGCGGTCGGTGGGGTCGACGACGTCGCTGAGCTTCTCGGCGCCGACGACGACGACATGCTTCGCCAGACCCGCCCGCACGAGGGCGTCGGCCTGACCGACGCCGTAGGCGAAGCCGGCGCACGCGGCGTTCAGGTCGTAGGCGGCCGCGGGGTTCGCCCCGATGCGGTCGGCGACGATGGCCGAGGCCGAGGGTGTCTGCTTGGGGTTGCTGATGGTCGCGACGATCACGGCGTCGATCTGGCCGGGGGCGATGCCCGACTTCTCGACGGCTTCGCGCGCGGCCTCGGTGGCCAGGTCGATGGCATCCGTGTCCTTGTTCGCGCGGACGCGCGTGACGATCCCGGTGCGCTGGCGGATCCACTCGTCGCTGGAGTCGATGGGCCCCACGAGGTCGTCGTTGGGCACGAAGTTCTCACCGCGCGCGGCGCCGTAGGCGTAGATGCGCGTGTGAGCGGCTCCCTGCAGCTGACGGAGGGTGGGGGTGCTCATGCCTGGTCTTCTTTCAGGAGTGAGACGGCCGCGTCGAGGTCGTCGGGGGACTTGACTGCCACGGTGGGGGTGCCGCGCAGTGCTCGCTTCGCGAGGCCCGTGAGGGCGCCGGCGGGCGAGAGTTCGATGATGCCGGTCACGCCCCGCTCGCCGAACGAGGCCATGCAGCGGTCCCAGCGGACGGGCGACGAGACCTGGGCGACGACGAGGTCGAGGGCGCGGCGACCTTCGGTGACGACGGAGCCGTCGGAGTTGGTCCACAGCGTCGTGGCGGGGTCGGACACCTGGACGTCTGCTGCGGCGGCGCGCAGCGTCCCGACGGCGGGCTCCATGAAGCGGGTGTGGAAGGCGCCTGCGACCTGCAGGGGGATCACGCGGGTTCCGCGCGGCGCCTCGGCGGCGAGCTCGGCGAGGGCGGGGAGTTCGCCGGCGGCCACGATCTGTCCGCCGCCGTTGTAGTTGGCGGGGGTGAGTCCGAGCGCCTCGAGGCGCTCGAGCACGGCGGTCTCGTCTCCGCCCACTACGGCGCTCATGCCGGTCTCGACGGTGGCCGCGGCCTCGGCCATCGCGCGGCCGCGGAGCCCGACCAGGCGCAGCGCGTCCTGGTCGGAGAGCACTCCGGATGCCGCCAACGCGGCGATCTCGCCCACCGAGTGCCCCGCGACACCGGCGACGGAGGTCGTGGCTCGCTCGTTCAGCGCAGACCACGACAGCAGGCTCGCCGCGACGATCAGCGGCTGGGCGACGGCGGTGTCGCGGATCTGATCGGCATCCCATTCGGTGCCGGCGGCGACGAGGTCGACGCCCGCCTGCTCCGAGAAGGTCTCGAGACGCTCGCGCGCTCCGTCGAGTTCGAGCCACGGCGAGAGGAACCCGGGGGTCTGAGAGCCCTGCCCGGGGAAGACGGCGATGATCACCGTTCCATCCTGCCAACGATCGAGCCCACGCTTATGGAGATATCGACACAGATATACGGCGTGTCTTTGTGCGCGCCGTGCATCAGCGCGCCAGGGGCGACCGTCGACCCACGGGTCCGCGACGGCGCGTGGCATCCGTTCCGATCGATCCCAGGATCAGTGCGGTCTGCAGGATGAGCGCCTCCCGGGGGCCCGTGGCATCCCATCCGATGACCTCCGACACGCGCTTCAGGCGATAGCGGACCGTGTTGGGGTGCACGTACAACTCGCGCGCCGTCGCCTCGAGCGAGCGCCCGTTGTCGAGGTAGCTCCACAGCGTCGCCACCAGATCGGCGCTGTGCGCCTGCAGCGGCTGGTAGACGCGATCCACCAGCGTCTGCTTCGCAACGGCGTCGCCAGCGAGGGCGCGCTCGGGCAGAAGATCATCGGCCTCCACCGGCCGCGGGGCATGACGCCACGCGCGGGCGACGGCGAAGCCGGCGAGGGCGGCACGAGCGCTCTGCCCGGCGTCGACCAACGCGGGGACCGCCGGTCCGAGGACGAGATGGCCCGACCCGAAACCGGGCTCAAGACGCTTGGCGATCTCGGGGAAGGGCAGTTCGGCGGAATCCTCTCCACCGCGCGCCGGCAGGTCGGCACGACCGACCACCAGCACCAGGCGCGAGCCCTGCACGCCGATGAGCACGTCGACGCCGAGCTTGCGCGCGGTGCGACGCACCTGGTCGACGTCGAGTTGCGGGGGAGTGGTGCCCACGAGCACCGCGACCTCTCCGTGGCCGTGCCAGCCGAGCGCGGCGATGCGGCTGGGGAGTTCGTCGTCGGCCTCGCCGGTGAGGATCGAGTCGACCACGAGCGCTTCGAGGCGAGCGTCCCAGAGGCCCCGGGCCTCGGCGGCGCGTGCGTAGACGTCGGCCGCGGCGAAGGCGACTTCGCGCGAGTACGACAGCATCGCCTCGCGCACCTTCTCGCTGCGTCCGGCGACGCGCTCTTCCATCACCTCGACGGTGACGCGCACGAGCTGCAGGGTCTGCGTCAGGCTGACGCTGCGCAGAAGCTCACGAGGGGCCGCGGCGAAGATGTCGGCGGCGATCGCCGGAGTGGATGCCGGCTCCTCGAACCACTGCAGGAACGAGGTGATGCCGGCCTGGGCGACGAGCCCGACGGCGGACCGCCGGGCTGGCGGCATCTCGGCATACCAGGGAAGCGTCTCTTCGAGGCGCTGGATGGTCGCCGTCGCGAGATCGCCCGAGATGCGCCGCAGCCAGGTGAGGGTGTCGGCCTTCTCCTGCGCGGCGGCCGCGACCGCGCCCGCAGACCGGTCGGGCCCGGCCCCGCCCATGGAGGCGGAACCGGACCCGTCGGTGGTGCTCGTCACGCGCTCAGGCCTCGCCACCCGCGTTGCCGCTGGTACCGGCGTTGACGTCGTGCAGGCGGTACTTCTCGATGGCCTGACCCACGACCGCGCCGTCGACCTTGCCCTCGGCGGCCAGCGCCTGCAGGGCACGGACGGCGAGCGACGGACCATCGATCTTGAAGAAACGACGGGCCGCGGCACGCGTGTCCGAGAAGCCGAAGCCGTCGGCGCCGAGGGTCCAGTAGTTCTGGGGGACCCACTGGCGGATCTGGTCCTGCACCGCGTGCATCCAGTCGCTGACGGCGACCACGGGGCCGTCGGCTTCCTTCAGCTTGTCGGTGAGGTAGGCCACGCGGGGCTCTTCCTCGGGGTGCAGGAAGTTGTGCTCGTCAGCGGCGAGACCGTCGCGGCGCAGCTCGCTCCACGAGGTGACCGACCAGACGTCGGCCGTCACGCCCCAGTCGTCCTTCAGCAGACGCTGGGCCTCGAAGGCCCACGGCACACCGACGCCCGAAGCGAGCAGCTGCGTCCGGGGACCATCACCCTCGCCCGCCGAGATGTGGTGGATGCCGCGGACGATGCCGTCGACGTCGACACCCTCGGGCTCGGCCGGCTGCACGTACGGCTCGTTGTAGACCGTCATGTAGTACATGACGTTGGGGTCGGGGTGGTTGCCGCCGTACATGCGCTCGATGCCCGAGCGAACGATGTGCGAGATCTCGTAACCGTAGGCCGGGTCGTACGACACGGTCGCCGGGTTCGTCGAGGCGAGCAGCTGCGAGTGGCCGTCGGCGTGCTGCAGGCCCTCACCGGTCAGGGTGGTGCGACCGGCCGTGGCGCCGATGATGAAGCCGCGAGCCATCTGGTCGCCGGCCGCCCACTGGGCGTCGCCCGTGCGCTGGAAGCCGAACATCGAGTAGAAGACGTAGACCGGGATCAGCGGCTCGCCGTGGGTCGAGTACGCCGTGCCCGCCGCGGTGAACGCCGCGAGGGCGCCCGCCTCGTTGATGCCGACGTGGATGATCTGACCCTGCGGGCTCTCCTTGTACGCCAGCAGCAGCTCGCGGTCGACGGAGGTGTAGTGCTGACCCTTGGGGTTGTAGATCTTCGCCGTCGGGAAGTACGCGTCCATACCGAACGTGCGCGCCTCGTCGGGGATGATCGGCACGATGCGGTGACCGAAGTCCTTGACCCGCAGCAGGTCCTTCAGCAGACGCACGAACGCCATGGTCGTGGCGATCTCCTGCGTCCCCGATCCCTTCTTGGGCAGCGCGTACGCGGCGTCACCGGGCAGCTCGAAACCGACGTGCGTGGTGCGGCGCTCGGGCAGGAACCCGCCGAGCGCGCGACGACGCTCGAGCATGTACTTGATCGTCTCGTCCTGCTCACCGGGGTTGTAGTACGGCGGCTGGTACGGGTTCTCGTCGAGCTGCGCGTCGGTGACGGGGATGTCCATCGCGTCGCGGAACGACTTGAGGTCGTCGAGTGTCAGCTTCTTCATCTGGTGGGTCGCGTTGCGACCCTCGAAGTGCGGACCGAGGCCGTAGCCCTTGATCGTCTTCGCCAGGATGACGGTGGGCTGACCCTTGTGCTCCTTGGCCGCCTTGAACGCCGCGAACACCTTGCGGTAGTCGTGGCCACCGCGCTTGAGGCCCCAGACCTGCTCGTCGGTGTAGTCCTTGACGAGCTCGAGGGCACGCGGGTCGCGACCGAAGAAGTTCTCGCGCACGTAGGCGCCGTTCTCGGCCTTGTAGGTCTGGTAGTCGCCGTCGGGGGTGCTGTTCATGAGGTTGAGCAGCGCGCCCTCGGTGTCGCGGGCGAGCAGGTCGTCCCACTCGCGGCCCCAGACGACCTTGATGACGTTCCAGCCGGCACCACGGAAGAAGCTCTCGAGCTCCTGGATGATCTTGCCGTTACCGCGCACCGGGCCGTCGAGGCGCTGGAGGTTGCAGTTGACGATGAAGGTCAGGTTGTCGAGGCCCTCGTTCGCCGCGACCTGCAGCTGACCGCGGCTCTCGACCTCGTCCATCTCGCCGTCGCCGAGGTAGGCCCAGACGTGCGAGTCGCTGACGTCTTTGATGCCGCGGTTCGACAGGTACTTGTTCGACATCGCCTGGTAGATCGCGTTGATCGGGCCGAGGCCCATCGACACGGTAGGGAACTGCCAGAACTCCGGCATGAGGCGCGGGTGCGGGTACGACGGGATGCCGTTGGGCGCCTGCGACTTCTCCTGACGGAAGCCGTCGAGCTGCGCCTCGGTGAGACGGCCCTCGAGGTAGGCACGGGCGTAGGCGCCGGGGGAGGCGTGGCCCTGGATGAAGATCTGGTCGCCACCCGACGGGTCGTCGAGGCCGCGGAAGAAGTGGTTGAAGCCCACTTCGTAGAGCGCCGCCGACGAGGCGTAGGTGGAGATGTGGCCGCCGACGCCGATGCCGGGACGCTGGGCGCGGTGCACGGTGACCGCGGCGTTCCAGCGGATCCACTTGCGGTAGCGGCGCTCGAGCTCCTCGTCGCCGGGGAACTCGGGCTCGTTTTTCTGCGAGATCGTGTTGATGTAGTCGGTGGTCGGAACCATCGGCACGTTCAGGTGCAGTTCTTTCGAGCCCTTGAGCAGGCTCAGCATGATCTCGCGAGCGCGAGCCGGACCCTTCGCCTGGACCAGCTGGCGCAGGGATTCCTGCCACTCCCCGGTCTCTTCCGGGTCGCTGTCCTGCGGCCCCTGCGAATACGGATCCTGGTCGTGAACAGTCACGGAAGACCTTTCGTCGTCTGGCAGGTCATGCCAGAGAATCGCCATACGAGTGCGGCAACCCTTGTTCGCTCCGCACAATCAACCAGCGTCCAGCCTAGCGAGTCGGAACGGGATCGGATGCGCGGCGGGCGCGAGCGATCCTCGCCCTGCGCGCAGACGGTTCGATGTCGAGACGAGTGGATGCCCGTCGAGAACGCCTGCAGCCCCCGCGCCGCGACAAGGCGCTCGAGGACGCAGGTCTACCCTGAGCCCGTGAGTACCCATGAGCGCGAGGGCTTCCGCACCCGGCCGGAGCATCGCTGGCCGGTCCTGATCGCCCTGGCCGTCGGTACGGGGCTGTACGCGGTGCTGCCGAATGAGGCGTCCGGCGTGCTCCGCTACGTCGTCGTCATCGCCGGCGTGCTGTGCGCCATCCCCATGGTCGTGACCAACCCCTCCCGACTGTCGCGCGAGTCGGCGGTCGGGAGGGGGTTCGCGCTGGCGTTCACCGCCGTGCTGCTCGTGGCGAACCAGGTCGCGTTCTTCCTGCTCATCCAGCAGCTGCTGCGAGGGGAAGGAAGCGGGGCCGGCACCCTGCTGGGGGCTGCGCAGGTATGGGCGATCAACGTCATCGGCTACGCCGTCGTCTACTGGGAGATGGACCGCGGAGGGCCCATCGCTCGCCGTCGCGACGCACGCGACGAGCTTCCGCCCGCGGACTTCCAATTCCCGCAGGACTCCGACCGCGACGCGGTGAGCGAGGTTGCCCGCCGTTCGTCCGACACCGAGGACTGGGCGCCCGGGTACGTCGACTACCTGTACTTCTCGGCATCCAACGCCATGGCCTTCAGCCCCACCGACGTCATGCCCCTCAGCACGCGCGCGAAGCTGTTCATGATGGTGCAGGCGGTGTCGGGGTTCATCCTTCTCGCGCTGGTGATCTCGCGCAGCGTGAACATCCTGAACTAACGCGACGCCGTCAGCCAGGTCGGGGCGCCCATCAGGTCCTCGAGCTCGGTGACCAGTCGGGCCGCGTGGAATCCGTCTGCGACCGCGTGGTGGAGCTGCAGGGAGAGGGGCATGAACAGGCGCTCGCCGCGCTCGACGTACTTCCCGATGGTGACGATGGGGGCGAGGTGCGACGCGCCGTTCTCGATGTTGAGGGTGAAGCCCGTGAAGCTCGTCCACGGCACGCTCGATACGTCGAAGGTGTTGCGGGGCGGCTCACCCTGCGGGAAGAAGTCGAGACTGTTCGCGTGCGCGGCGATGGTCTGTTCGGCGCTCGCGTGGAAGGCCGCGAAGTCCGAGTCGTACGGCACCCAGAGACAGGCGAACGTCTCCCGCTCCGCGTGGAAGACCGTGAAGGCCGGGTGGACGACGTTCCAGACGGCGGGCGCGCCCGCTTCGTCGACGCGCATTCGGAATTCCGGATGCCGGTTCACGATCGACGCGATGGCCCAGATCTGCGCGATGGAGGTGCGGCACCCCGATGCGCGCCGAACCGCCACGAAGTCGGTGACGTCGATCTCGACGGTCATCGCGTAGGTGCAGGGCGACGAGCGCAGGTAGTGCTCGAAGTGCTGACGTCGGGGCCACGTCTCGAGGTCGATCGGAGTGAGCTGGTCCATCCGCCCATGATCCCAGGAGAGAAAAGACAGTGCGACTGAAAGGGGTGGGCCCTGCCGGGATCGAACCGACGACATCCACGGTGTAAACGTGGCGCTCTACCAGCTGAGCTAAAGGCCCTGGTCCGTCCGATCCTAATCGGCCCCGTCGATCCACCGAGACGGGAACCTTGTAATATGGCACGTAGTACATATTGGAGGGCACGTGACGACCGCGACACCGCTGCTTCGCGCCGCTCGCAAGAGCCGCAATCTCACGCAGAAGGCCATCGCCGATCGGCTTCACGTCGATCAGGGGCGCATTTCGCGCGCCGAGAGTGCGGGCGAGCTCGAGTATGGAACGGTCGAGCGCATTCTCGGCGCGACCGGCCACCGGTTGTACTCTGCCCCCACTCGTCGCGACGATGTCGCGACTGCCGCGTCGTCCATTCGCTCGCATCTGCGGCGCGGCGATCGACACCGCGCGCTTCGCGCGTTCATCCAACTCAGCGACGACCTTCAGGCCGAACGCGGGCTCATCCGTGGAGTGCTGGTGGTGGCCGAGCCGGAGCCCACCGGGGAAGCCGTGTGGGACTCCGCGCTCGCCGCGCTCGTCTCTCTTCGCCTCAATGAAGAGAATCTGCCGCATCCGGAATGGACCAAGACACCGAACCGGCACCTCCCGTCACCGAGGACACTGGAGGTAGACCCCGCCGACCCGCGCCCTGGCCCCGGCGACGTACCGGAAGAATTCCTCGAGCACGGTGTCCTCATCTGGAGCGACACCCTCGCGAGCGTCTGAGGTGCCCATCCTCGGGCGGGACGACATCGTCGCAGCATTGCGCGATCTCGTCGAAGAACTCGTCGCCAGCGGGGATCGCGTCGGCATCCGCCTCGTCGGGGGAGCCGCAATCGCGCTCCGCCATTTCGAACGGGAATCCACAAACGACCTGGATGCAACAGGGGTGACGAGCCAGGACGATCATGCCGTCGCCGAGGCGGCAGCGCGCGTCGCCGAGCGACGCGGATGGCCGAAGGATTGGTTGAATTTCGAGGTCGACCAGCTCGGAGCAACTCCCTGGATCGGTCGCCCTGCCGAATGGGAGAACCTCTACGACGCCGATGGTGTGGTCATCGAGGTCGCTTCGGCGGAGACGCTGCTGGCGATGAAACTTCGAGCAGGACGCCCCGGTCGCGATGTCAATGACATACGTCGGCTGCTTCATCTGTGTGTAGTCGGCACCATCGATGCGGCGGAGGACCTTTATGAGGGGTACTACCCCGGCGACAGCATGAGCGCACGGACGCGGGGATAGTTGAGCGGATCCTCGAAGAAGCCTCGCCACCACCGCTCCACCCGGTCGACCCGATTCGGTGGTGACCGCGCACCAGGTACGCGTACCGCGGATGTCCGAGGCCCGGGGTAGCGTGGGGGACGTGAATGCCGATCCCGCCGACCAGCGCAAACTGCTCGACCTCGCCGACCTCGACGCGCGTATCCACCGTGACGAGAAGGTCGCCGGCAACCCACCGCAGGCCGACCGCGTGCGCGAGCTCATCGCGCAAAGGGCGACGCTCACGCAGGAGCTTTCGACGCGCGCCAACGTCCGCGACGACATCAACGCCGAACTGAAGCGCCTCGAGTCCGACGTCGCCGTGGTCGACGCCCGCATCGCCCGCGACACCGAGCGACTTGCCGCGTCGTCGAACCCCAAGCAGGCCCAGGGCTTCGAGAGCGAGCTGACCTCGCTCAAGCGGCGCAAGAGCGACCTCGAAGACATGGAGATCGCGCTCATGGAGCGGCTCGAGGCAGCTGATGCCGCTGTCACCGAGCAAGAGGCAGTGATCGCCGACACCAACGCGCAGGGCGCTCAGCTCAGCGCCGAGGCCAAATCCACCGTCACCGACGCGACCACGCGACTCGAGGGCGCGCGCCGTGATCGTGAGGCCGTGGCCGCTTCGGTTCCCGCCGACTTGCTCGGGCTCTACGAGCGGCTCGCCTCGCGCGGCAACGGTGCCGGACTCCTGCGTGCCGGGGCGTGCGAAGCGTGCCGCATGGTGCTTCCGCCGAGCGATCTCGCCGTCGTCCGCCGCGCGCAGACAGACGAGGTCGTGTTCTGCCCCGAGTGCGGCGCGATCCTCGTCCGCACCGAAGAGTCCCGATGACCCGAGACGGCCGTGGCCTCTGACACGGTCGTCGTCGCCCGCGCGGCATCCGGTTCCCCCGTCCTGATCGAGCTCGACGCCGACGCGAACCCGCTTCGCTCGACCGAGGTCGACGAGCTCGTCGCGGCCGTCCGCGCGCGCGAGCACGCGGGCGACGTGCGCTGGGTCTGGCCCGACACCACCACCGCCTACCCAGAGCTGCTCAATGCAGGCGTTCGCGTCGCACGAGCGTGGGACCTTCGGCTGGTGCACGCGATCCTGCGCGACGCCGTGGCCGTCACCGGCGACGCCGGGCTCCGCCGCGCGACCGCCTGGGATGCCGCATCCACCCCACCCGACGCGGGCGACGCCCTCTTCGACCTGGGGGAATCGGCATCCGGAGTCCCCGAATCCGCCGACGAAGCGGTCGCCGAATACCGGCGCCAGCATGGCGCCATCGCCGCCGCAGCGACACCCGGCGCCCTGCGGCTGCTGGCCGCCGCCGAGTCGGCCGGTGCGCTCATCGCCGTCGAACTGCACGCGGCGGGCGTGCCGTGGAGTGTCGAGGCGCACGAGCGCCTGCTGGAGACCGAGCTCGGGCCGCGGCGCGGCGGCGGGCTCCCGGAGCGCATCGAGCAGACCGCCGCCGTCGTCCGCGACGCGCTCGGCGACCCGAAAGCCTCGCTCGACTCGCAGCCGCGACTGCTGCGCTCCCTGCACCGCGCCGGCCTGCTCGTGCAATCGACGAGCCGCTGGGAGCTGTCCGAGCACGACCACCCCGCCGTCGCCCCACTGATCGCCTATAAAAAGCAGATGCGCCTCTACACCGCGAACGGCTGGGCGTGGCTGGCCGAGTGGGTGCGCGACGGTCGGTTCCGTCCCGTCTACGTGCCGGCCGGCGTCGTCACCGGGCGGTGGGCCTCGTCGGGCGGGGGAGCCCTGCAGATCCCACGCGCCCTGCGGACCGCGGTGCGGGCCGACCCCGGCTGGACGCTCGTCACCGCCGACGTGGCCCAGCTCGAACCCCGCGTCCTCGCCGCGATGGCACGTGACACGGCGTTGGCCGAGGCGGCATCCGGTCGCGATCTCTATGCCGGCATCGTCGAGCGCGGTGCCGTCGCCACCCGCGCCGAAGCGAAGCTCGCGATGCTCGGGGCGATGTACGGCGCCACCACCGGAGAGAGCGGACGGCTTCTCCCGCGGCTGCGGAGCACGTTCCCCTGCGCGATGCAACTGGTCGACGACGCGGCGCGCACGGGAGAGGACGGCGGGGTCGTTCACACCTGGCTCGGTCGGACGTCCCCCACTGCTGGGGAGTCCTGGCGCGCGCTGCAATCTCGGGCGAGCGACGCTGCGGCATCCGGGATCGACGAAACACGCGCGCGCCGATCCGCGCGCGACCGCGGACGCTTCACACGCAATTTCGTGGTCCAGGGCACGGCAGCCGAGTGGGCGCTGGCATGGCTGGCCGACCTCCGCTCACGTCTCGCGAGGTTCCCCGAGGTGGATGTCGCCCACGCGGCGCCTGCGTCGGGACCGGTGTTCCACCGGGCGCCGCACCTCGCCTTCTTCCTGCACGACGAAATCGTGGTGCACACCCCTCTTGCGCACGCGGATGCCGTGGCCGACGCGGTGCGGGAGGCGGCGGCATTCGCCGGGCGCTTGCTCTTCGGAGCGTTCCCCATCGACTTCCCCCTCGACCTCCGCGTCGGCACGACCGCAGACAAGGGCTGACGGGCGCTCGGTACGCTCGAGGGGTGATCGAGCTGCCGCCGTACCCGCGACGCGCCTCGAATGCCGCGGTGAGGGACGCCGATCCGCTCGCCTACCGCCTGGCCGCGACGGGCGTGGGCACACTCGCCCTCGGACTCCTGCTCCTGGTCGGGTGGGCGCTCGTGCAGTTCGAGGTCGTCAGAGCCGCATGGCTCGACACGCTCGCGGGACTGGTCGCTGTCGTCCTCCTGTGGGCGGGTGTCCTCGGGCTGGCGCTCGGGGCCGCACTGGTCGCCCATCCGGCCGGAGTGCGGCGCGAACTCGCCCTGCACCGCTTCGCGCGTTCTGTGGGGTTGTCGTACGCGCGATTCGGCGCACCTCTCGAGATGGGCGGAGTCTTCTTCGCCGAGCGGGCCCCCGGTGCCGATCCCTCGTACGGGAGCGCCTTCGAGCTGTATCGGCCACCTTTCGACGATGCCCCGCTTCGCCTGGGTGTCGCCACGTTCGAGGGGGGACGGGATGCCGCGCGCGGGCCGCGCCACGCTTTCCGCTTCCTCGCTCTCCGGCTGCCCCGCCCGATGCCGCACATCATGATCGACTCGGTGCGCAACGGACGCCTCCGAGCCGAGCTACCGGGCGCGCAACGGGTGTCCCTCGAGGGCGAGATGGATCGCCACTTCGCGGTCTATGCTCCTCTCGGCTACGCGCGCGACGCTCTCCAAGTCCTCACACCCGACGTCCTCGTCTGCCTCCTCGAGCACGGACGGAACTGGGACGTCGAAGTCGTCGACGACCTCCTGCTCGTGGCATCCACCCGATTCCGGCGGGGCCGGGATGCCACGGAAGTGCCCGCTCTGCTGCGCTTCGCGACCCTCCTGGGTGCCGAAGTCCGCACGCAGGTCGTGCCGTACACCGACCCCCGCGCTGTGTTCCCCCGCACGCAGGTCGCCGCCGCGGGGAGACGTCTGCGGCGGCGTTCGGTCTGGTGCGACATCGCCATTCTGCTCGGGCTCGTCATCGGAGTGCCCGCGGCGATCCTCGGTGGCGTCTTGCTCGTCGCCCGGTGACGGTGTCGGCGCGGCACGGCCCCGTAGACTAGCGAGCGCGAATGGGTCGGCTGGACGGTCGCGTCACGGGTTCGCCCGTGCCGAGGAACGTCCGGGCTCCACAGGGCAGGACGGTGGGTAACGCCCACCCGGAGCAATCCGCGAGACAGTGCCACAGAGAGCAGACCGCCCCGTCCCCTCGGGGTGCGGGGTAAGGGTGAAAGGGTGGTGTAAGAGACCACCGGGGTCGTGGTGACACGACCCGCGAGGTAAACCTCGTCCGGAGCAAGGCCAGACAGGGGATGACGACGCGGCTCGCCGAGTCCCCGGGTAGGCCGCTGGAGCGGCACGGCAACGTGTCGCCGAGAGAGATGACCGTCCACGGGGTTTCGACCCCCGGACAGAACCCGGCGTACAGGCCGGCCCATTCGCCCCTCGGGATCGCACGCCGAAAACCAGTAGTCCGGTCGGCATCTGAGCGCCGTGCGGCTCCGAAGACCTGTCGTGGCACAAGACGACGCACGGGACTTCCTGGTCAATCTCATCGATCGGGCGGACGCGACAGGACGACCCTTCTGGGACGCGACCGCCGACGAGCGGGCGATCGTGCGTGCGCGCTTCGGCACGCCCGCGGCCGCGCTGCAGACGACGCGCAGCCGCGACGGCGATTCGGGGGCCGTCGGCGCGGCCGATCTGTTCCTCGGCACGGCGATCCTCGTCGAGGTCGCGGCGGAGCTCCTGCAGGCGCCGAGCAATGGGCGCTCGCGCCAGCAGGCCGTCGCCGCCATGCGCGAGCGGGTGCATCTGCTGCTCGGCTAGACGCGCTCGCGGGTCACCCCCGATGCCGAGTGTCGGACATATGTTCTACACTCGACCACGGCCGGGGAAGGGGTCCGGTGCATGGGTTCGACGAGAGTCAGCGACGAGATGGTCGCTCGGGTGTTGGCATCCATCGCCCCCTGCACGTTGCAGCCCGAGACCTGGGGAGCGCGACCCATCGAGTGGTACGCGCAGAAGCGCCCCGTATGGGCGTGGGTGACCTGGCCCAACCGGGCCGCCACCCGCGAACCCGCGTGGGCGACGGGTGGCAACGATCGCGTGGTCATGCTCGAGGTGCCGTGCGAGGGCGGCCACTGGGCACCCGTCGTGTGGCGCAACGCGGTCAGCCTGCGTCGGGCAGACGCCGCCTGAAAGGTTTCCGGATGCCACGGCACCGGCCCCGGATCTACTTGACCGCGGGCAGCGCCTCGGGCACCGGCACCGCGAGCGACGCGGCGCCGATGATGCCGGCGTTGTTGCGGTGCTTCGCCGGGACGATGGGAGCACGCAGCTTCAGCAGGGGGAGGAAGTTCTCGGAGTGCTTCGACACGCCCCCGCCGACGACGATGAGGTCGGGGCTGAAGAGGAACTCGACGTAGTCGTAGTACCACTGCAGGCGCTTCGCCCACTTGTCCCACGACAGTTCCTCGCGCTCCATGGCCGAGTAGGCCGCGAAGTGCTCGGCGTCCTTCTTGTGCCCGGCGCGCTGCAGGTGACCGAGCTCGCTGTTGGGAACGAGCACGCCGTCGTAGATCATCGCCGACCCGATGCCCGTGCCGAGCGTCGTGAGGATGACGAGACCGTTCACGCCCTGGGCCGCGCCGTAGCGCACCTCGGCGATACCGGCGACGTCGGCGTCGTTGGCGAAGTGGATGTCGCGCGACAGGCCGTGCTCGAAGAACTTCTCGGCCTCGAAACCGATCCACGACTTCGAGACGTTCGCGGCCGAAAGGGTGCGGCCGCCCTTCACGATCGCGGGGAACGCGACGCCCAGGGGAAGATCCGCGGGGGCCTCCAGAGTCTCGAGCACCTGCTTCACCGCCGCGAGGACGTCGGCCGGCTCTGCACCCTCGGGCGTCGCGACCTTCACCCGGTCGCTGATCAGCTCACCGGCATCCAGATCCACGATCCCGGCCTTGATGCCGGTTCCGCCGATGTCCACTCCGACCGCACGAGACGCATTCGTTGCCATACCCCTCAGCCTATCCAGCCGCACGGTCGGGATCAGTAGGATCGGGGGAGCACCGGCGGTTCGCGCCGAGACGCGAGATCCACGTGAGGAGCGATCGTGAGCGACGATGACAAGAAGTACTGGTACAACCTCGAGACCGGCAAGGTCGAGCAGGGATACGAGTCGCCCGCGGTGGATCGCGCCGGCCCCTTCGACACCGCCGAAGAGGCGGCCAACGCGCCGCAGCTCATGAAGGAGCGCTCGAAGCAGTGGGCCGAAGAAGACGCCCGCGACGACTGGGGCTCCGGCTCCACCCGCTGAACGCCCACCGAAACGAGGGATGACGATGGACAAGCAGCGCGATTTCGTCTTGCGCACGATCGAGGAGCGGGGCGTCAAGTTCGTCCGCCTCTGGTTCACCGACGTGGTCGGCACGCTCAAGTCGGTGGCGATCGCCCCGGCCGAGGTCGAGGGCGCCTTCACCGAGGGGCTGGGCTTCGACGGCTCCGCGATCGAGGGACTGACGCGGTCGTACGAGTCCGACCTGCTCGCGCACCCCGACCCCACGACCTTCCAGATCCTGCCGTGGCGCGGTGAGATCGACCCGACCGCGCGCATGTTCTGCGACATCACGACGCCCGACGGGCAGCCGGCCGTCGCCGACCCGCGTCACGTGCTCAAGCGCACGCTCGCAAAGGCGGCCGACGCCGGGTTCACGTTCTACACGCACCCCGAGATCGAGTTCTACCTGTTGAAGTCCTCGCAGCTGGGTGCCGACGGTCGCCCGCAGCCGGTCGACTCGGCCGGGTACTTCGACAACGTCCCCGGCGGCACGGCGCACGACTTCCGTCGCCGGTCGGTGCGCATGCTCGAAGACCTCGGCATCTCGGTCGAATTTAGCCACCACGAGGGCGGACCCGGCCAGAACGAGATCGACCTGCGCTACGCCGATGCGCTGACCACCGCCGACAACATCATGACGTTCCGCACGGTCGTGAAAGAGGTCGCGATCGAGCAGGGCGTGTACGCCACCTTCATGCCGAAGCCGATCAGCGGCCAGCCCGGCAGCGGTATGCACACGCACCTGTCGCTGTTCGAGGGCGACATGAACGCGTTCTACGAAGAGGGCGCGCAGTACCAGCTGTCGAAGGTGGGCCGTCACTTCATCGCGGGCCTGCTGCGTCACGCGAACGAGATCTCGGCCGTGACCAACCAGTTCGTCAACTCGTACAAGCGCCTGTGGGGCGGCGACGAGGCTCCCAGCTTCATCTGCTGGGGCCACAACAACCGCTCCGCTCTCGTGCGCGTGCCGCTGTACAAACCGAACAAGGGCCAGTCGACGCGGGTCGAGTACCGCGCGCTCGACTCCGCCGCCAACCCGTACCTGTCGTACGCACTCATGCTCGCGGCGGGCCTCAAGGGCATCGAGCAGGAATACGAGCTCCCGGCCGAGGCCGAGGACAACGTCTGGTCGCTCAGCGACGCGGAGCGCCGCGCGCTCGGCTACGCACCGCTGCCGGCCAGCCTCGACCACGCCCTCGAATACCTCGAGGAGTCCGAGCTGGTCGCCGAGACGCTCGGCGAGACGGTCTTCAAGTACGTGCTGCTCAACAAGCGTCGCGAATGGCAGCAGTACCGCGCTCAGGTGACGCCGTTCGAGCTCGCGAGCAACCTCGAAGCGCTCTGACAGTCGTTCCATGACCTCGGGCGATCGTTCCACTGCGCTCACCGCCCTCGCCCGCACCGGCTTCTCACGGCTCGCCGAAGCAGACACGCTGCTCTCCGAGCTCGAGGAGTCGGTGGGGGTGGAGCGGGCGGATGCCATGCAGCTCGCGCAGCGCGTGGCCGACCCCGACCGTGCCCTGCTGTCGATCCTGCAGGTCACCCGCCGTGATCGCGAAGCGGTTCGCGCGGCGGCGGCGGACGCGGGAGCGTGGCGCGCCCTGTGGGACATCGTGGGCGCCTCCGACGGCTTCGCGGAGTTCTACCTGCGCCACCCCGATGAGCTCGCGCATCTCTCGGGTGCGGGCCTGACCCTGCCGGACGAGCCCTTCATGCGCGCCGAGCTCCTGGCATCCGTCGGCGATGTCGAGGGCTTCTCGTCGGATGCCTCGGATGCCGCGTGGGTGGCGTTGCGCGTGCGCTATCGGCGACTGCTGGCCCGGATCGCGGCCTACGACCTCGGGCAGGACGACCCCGCGGGCGCGATTCCCGCCGTGGCCTCGTCGTTGGCCGACTTGGCGGGAGCGGCCCTCGAGGCGGCTCTCAGCGTGGCGAGGGCGCGGGTCAGCGGGCCCGGGCCGGGATCGTGCCCTCGTGAACAGGTGGAGGCGACCCGGTTCGCGATCATCGCGATGGGCAAGACGGGCGCGCGTGAGCTGAACTACGTCAGCGACGTCGACGTGATCTTCGTGGGGGGATCGGCCGATGAGGACGCCGTCACCGAGGCGCGCGCGATCGACATCGGCACGCGGCTCGCCGTGCAGACGATGCGCGGCATCTCGGGTCCCGAGATCGAGCCGCCCCTGTGGGAGGTCGACCCGAACCTGCGCCCCGAGGGCAAGCAGGGCGCGCTCGTCCGCAGTCTCGCCTCGCACGAGCAGTACTACGCGCGGTGGGCGAAGAGTTGGGAGTTCCAAGCCCTGCTGAAGGCCCGGGCGATCGCCGGGGACCCGACGTTGGGCGCCGAGTACGTCGCCGCCGTCCAGCCCCTGGTGTGGCACAGCGCCGCGCGAGAGAACTTCGTCGAGGGCGTCCAGCGCATGCGCGAACGCGTCACCGATCACATTCCGTCCGCGGAGGTCAATCGACAGCTCAAGCTCGGGCCCGGCGGCATCCGAGATGTCGAGTTCACCGTGCAGCTCCTGCAGCTGGTCCACGGTCTGACCGATGAACGGATCCGCCAGCGCGGCACGCTCGAGGCGCTCGACGCGCTGGTCGCCGAGGGGTACATCGGGCGGTCCGAGGCCGAGGCGTTCGGTCGCGACTATCGCCTCCTGCGTCTGCTCGAGCACCGCCTCCAGCTTCGCGGTCTCCGCCGCACGGCGCTGCTGCCCGAGAAGGACGACGACCTGCGGGTCCTCGCGCGAGCGTCGCGACTGGCCGACTCGGCATCCGGGGTGCAGGCCGTGTGGGAGGGCATCAAGCGCGAGGTGCGCGACATCCACGTGCGCCTGTTCTACCGCCCCCTGCTGTCGGCCGTGGCCGCCCTTCCCGAGGGGGAGCGCACCCTGTCGACCGAGCAGGCACGCGATCGCCTCGCCGCGATCGGCTTCCGCGACCCGGCCGGAGCGCTCCGCCACATCGCCGCGCTGACCAGCGGCTTGAGCCGCAAGGCGACGATCCAACGGCACCTCATGCCGATCATGATCCGGTGGTTCGCCGACGGCGTGGATCCCGATTACGGTCTGCTCGTCTTCCGCCGCATCAGCGAGCGGCTCGGCAACACCCCCTGGTTCCTGCGGATGCTGCGCGACTCGGCCGGGGCCGCCGAGAGCCTCACGCGGGTGCTCTCGGGCTCGCGGTACATCGGTGAGCTCATGGAATGGATCCCCGAGTCGGTGGCCTGGCTCGACGACGACGCGCTGCTGCGCCCCCGTTCGGGAAAGGCGCTCGAAGAAGAGGCGCGCGCCATTCAGACCCGCTGGCAGAACATCGACGACGCGATGCGTTCGGTGCGGGCGCTGCGCCGGCGCGAGATGCTGCGTGTCGCGATGGCCGCGGTTCTCGGAACGGTCTCGCTCGAGGAGCTCTCCGACGCCCTCAGCACCATCACCGAGGTCACCATCCAGGCCACCCTGCGCGCCGTGCGCCGTGTCGTCGTCCCGCCCGAGGACGACGATCTCGACTTCGCGGTCATCGCGATGGGACGCTTCGGCGGACGCGAGATCGGTTTCGGATCGGATGCCGACGTGATGTACGTCTATCGCGCGAACGGAATCGACCCGCAGCGGGCCAGTCAGCTCGCGCTGAAGCTCGTCGCCGGCCTGCGCGAGCAGTCGGAGGACCACCGTCTGCCGCTCGACCTCGATGCGGAGCTCCGACCCGAGGGGCGAAGCGGTCCTCTCGCCCGCTCCCTCGACGCCTACGCCGAGTACTACCGGCGGTGGTCGTTGTCGTGGGAGGCGCAGGCGCTCCTGCGCGCCCGTGGCGTGGCCGGCAGTGTCAAGCTCATCGGGGCGTTCCTCGAGCTCGCCGACGAGGTGCGGTATCCGGTGTCGGCCGATCAGAACGGGCTCCGCGAGATCCGGCGCATCAAGGCGCGCGTCGAGAACGAGCGTCTGCCGCAGGGCGCCGACCCCGCTCGGCACCTCAAGCTCGGCCCCGGTTCGATCAGCGACGTGGAGTGGCTCGTGCAATTGCTGCAGCTCCAGCACGCGCGCGCGATCCCCGCGATGCGGACGACGTCGACGCTCGAGGCGTTGGATGCCGCTGTCGACGAGGGGGTCATCGAGGCCGACGCGGCCGAGAAGCTCGCCGCGGCTTGGCATCTCGCGAGCCGTCTTCGTTCGGCGAACACGCTGTTGTCGGGCCAGACGAGCGATGTGCTTCCCGTGGATCGCGCGAAGCTCGACGGCATCGGTCGCATCCTCGAATATGCTCCGCGCTCGGCCACGCAGGTCGAAGAGGACTACCTGGGCACCACGCGCCGCGCGCGCCGCGTCTTCGACAAGCTGTTTTACGGATGACCGTGAGCGGAAGGGATGCCGCCCGCTCGCGGCATCCCTTCTGCACAGCTCACGACATGAGACGTTCGCGCACCTCGCGTCGCTGGACCTTCCCGATGAGGGAGCGGGGCAGGTCGTCGACCACGACGACACGACGCGGCACTTTGTAGGCCGCGAGGCGCGCCTTGCAGAAGTCGCGGATCGCGTCGGGTTCGACGTGGACGCCGTCGCGCAGCACGATCGCCGCCGCGACGTCTTCTCCGCCGCTCGACTTGGGGAGGGCGACGACGGCCGCTCCGGCAATGTCGGGGTGCGAGGTCAGGACGTCTTCGACCTCGCTGGGCGACACGTTGAACCCGCCCGTGATGATGATCTCTTTGAGACGGTCGACGATGGTGACGAAGCCGTCCGGTGAGACCGAGGCGATGTCGCCCGTGCGCAGCCATCCGCCGTCGAGCAGTGTCGCCGCCGTGTCGGAGGGGCGGTTCCAGTACCCCTGGAAGACCTGGGGACCGCGCAGGAGGAGCTCACCGGGCTCGCCGAGGGGCCGGTCGACGGTCGGGTCCTCGGGGTCGACGACGCGGATGTCGGTGCTCGGAAAAGGCACGCCCACCGTTCCGGGGCGGCGGGACGGGCCGATGGGGTTGCCGAGGGCGACCGGCGACGACTCGGTCATTCCGTACCCCTCGACGAGAAGACCCCCGGTGGCGGCCTCCCACCGATCGACGGTGGCGACGGGCAGGCTCATCGCCCCCGAGATCGCGAAGCGCACGGTGCTCAGGTCGAGCGTGCCCCGGGCTGCGGCGCGCGCGAGCTGGTCGTAGATGGGGGGAACGGCGGGAAGGAAGGTGGGCGGGCTCTTCTTCGCCGCCGCCGCGACCAGCTCGAGGTCATACTTCGGGAAGAGCACGAGCTTTGCCCCGATGCTCATGGCGAATGTCAGGCAGAGCGTGAGCCCGTAGGCGTGGAATAGGGGGAGGACCCCGTAGAACGACTCTTCACCGTCGCGAAGGCCCGGTACCCACGCGCGGCCCTGCATCGCGTTGGCCCGCAGGTTCGAGTGGGTGAGGACGGCGCCCTTGGGGCTGCCCGTGGTGCCGCTCGTGTACTGCAGCAGTGCGATGTCGTCGAGAACGGGGCCGGGGTGCTTTCGAGACAACGTGCCGTGCGTGAGGAGCTTCTCCCACGCCTGCGGACGCTTGGACCGCGGCGCGCTGGTGAGCTGCTCGCGCGCGGCCTTGGCTTTCGCCACCGGGAGGCGCAGCGCGAGGCGCTTCGCGAAGGGGAGGGCGGTCGTGATGTCGACGCTGATGATCTTCTCGAGCGCCAGGTCGGCCGGGAACTCGGCGACGGTGTCGGCCAGCTTGTCCCACACGATGGCGAACCGGGCGCCGTGGTCCTCGAACTGATGACGCAGTTCGCGGGGCGTGTACAGCGGGTTGTGCTCGATGACGATCGCGCCGAGGCGCAGCGCGGCATAGAACGCGACGACGTGCTGCGGCGAGTTCGGTAGGACGAGGGCGACGCGGTCGCCGGCCCGAACCCCCAGTCGACGCAGGCCCTCTGCCGCGCGGGAGACCTGGTCGCCGAGCTCGCGATAGGTGGTCGGCGCACCGAAGAACTCGAGGGCGGTCTTCTTTCCGTACCGCGCGACCGAGGCCGCCAGCATCTCGGGCAGTGTCTGCGAGGGCTCGTCGATCTCGAGGGGCACCCCCTCGGCGTAGGAGGTGGACCACGGACGCGACGCGTATGGGGACTCGGCCATGCTCCCATCCTCCCGTGCCCCTCCGACATCGCGGCGGAGGTTCACCTGAAGGGATGCCGGGAAGCTGGCGACCTGCTTCGATGGGCTCGTGCACTTCCGCTCTTTGACCGACGACGACCTGGCCGCTTCTTCTCCGTGGTGGGGCGACCGCTCCCTCGCCCGCGATGGCTGGCGCAGTGACGAGACGCGGTCGGCGGTGGCGGTCGATGGCGGCAGGATCGTCGCCGCCGGTGCGATCTGGCTCTCGCGCGTGCACGACGACCGGTTCTGGCTCGAGGTCGTCGTCGACCCCGAGCGGCGCCGGCACGGAATCGGGACGGCCCTGACACGGCACCTTTCGACGTTGCGTTCGCGCGACCTCCCCCTGATGGCGCGCGGTTATGTCGACGACGAGTCCCTGCGGTTCGCCGAGGCGTTGGGTGCCCGCACCATTCAGACCGTCCCGCCCGTGCGCGCGAGCCTCGAGACTCGAACGGACCTGCGCTTCCACGCCGCGGTCCAGCCCCTGGCCGGCGCCGACCGATCACGCGTCGAGGCCGCATTCACGGAGCTCTACCGCTGGACGCACGAGGACTGGAGCCCCGTGCGACAGGCCTTCGAGGTCGCCTTGGTCGAGGGCCTATGGGACGACCTCGACGTCGAGGCCTCAGCTCTCGCCGTCGACGAATCCGGCCGCATCCTGGCGCTGGCTCTCACGTACCTCGACACTGATCCGCCGCTCATCGTGTCCGAGACCGTTTCGCGCGATGAGCCGGGGGGAGAGCATCTGGTCGAGGGGTGCATCCGTCGTGCGATGGCGATCCTCGCGCACCGCGGCCTCACGGTCGTCGATTTCGACGGTCACGTCAGCGATCCGCACTTTCTCCCCGCGCTTTCGCGCCTCCGGCCGACCGGCCGCTGGTTCCGTCTCGTCGAGATCCCGGCGCCATGACCCTCGCAACCGGCGGCCGATCGGCCTAACCTGGCCCGCATGTGCCGCAATATCGTTCCCCTGCACAACTTCACGCCCCCGGCGACGGATGCCGAGTGCCACGACGCGGCGCTCCAGTTCGTCCGCAAGATCGTGGGGACGACGACGCCATCGCGGGCCAACCAGGACGTCTTCGATCGCGCCGTGGACGAGATCGCGGCATCCGTCCGGAATCTGCTCGACGACCTGGTGACGAAAGCCCCGCCGAAGGTGCGCGAGGTCGAGGCGGCGAAGCGGCAGGCCCGCTCGGCCGAGCGCTACGAAGCCATCCGCGTCTTCCAGGAGCAGAAGCGAGCGTCACGCGCCGGATGATCCGCAGGCGAACGACGATGCCCGCCCCCGCGAAACGGCGGGGACGGGCGTCGACGTGGATGATCGGGCGATCAGACCCCGAAGTACAGCTCGTACTCGAAGGGGTGCGGGCGCTGGGCGATCGGCTGGATCTCGTTCTCGATCTTGTACTCGATCCAGGTGTCGATGAGCTCCTGCGTGAACACGCCGCCGGCGAGCAGGAACTCGTGGTCGGCGCGCAGAGCCTCGAGCGAGTCGAGCAGCGAGTTCGGAACCTGCGGGATGTTCTTGGCCTCTTCGGCGGGGAGCTCGTAGAGGTCCTTGTCGACGGGCTCGTGCGGCTCGATGCGGTTCTTGATGCCGTCGATACCGGCCATGAGCTGAGCCGCGAACGCGAGGTACGGGTTGCCCGAGGCGTCGGGAGCGCGGAACTCGATGCGCTTTGCCTTGGGGTTGGTACCCGTGATCGGGATACGGATGGCCGCGGAGCGGTTACCGGCCGAGTACACCAGGTTTACCGGAGCCTCGAAGCCCTTCACCAGGCGGTGGTAGCTGTTGAGGGTCGGGTTGGTGAACGCGAGGACCGCGGGGGCGTGCGCCAGCAGACCGCCGATGTACCAGCGGGCGACGTCGGAGAGTCCGCCGTAGCCGGTCTCGTCGTAGAACAGCGGCTTGCCGTCGTTCCACAGCGACTGGTGCGTGTGCATGCCGGAGCCGTTGTCACCGAAGAGCGGCTTGGGCATGAAGGTCGCGACCTTGCCCCACTGCTCGCAGGTGTTCTTGACGATGTACTTGAACTTCAGGATGTCGTCGGCCGCGTGCAACATCGTGTCGAAGCGGTAGTTGATCTCCTGCTGACCACCGGTGCCGACCTCGTGGTGCGAACGCTCGAGCGCGAAGCCCGCCTCGATCAGCTTGAGGGTGATGTCGTCGCGCAGGTCGGCCGTCTTGTCGACCGGCGAGACGGGGAAGTATCCACCCTTGTAGGGGGTCTTGTTGGCGAGGTTTCCGCCCTCCTCTTCGCGTCCGGTGTTCCAGGCGCCCTCTTCGGAGTCCACCGAGTAGAAGCTCGAGTTCTGCTTCACCTCGTAGCGGACGTCATCGAAGATGTAGAACTCGGCCTCGGGGGCGAAGAACGCGGTGTCGGCGATGCCGGTGGAGGCGAGGTACTTCTCGGCCTTCTTGGCGACCTGACGCGGGTCCTTGCCGTAGATCTCACCATTACGCGGGTTGTAGATGTCGAAGATCATGACGAGGGTCTTGGCCTCGCGGAACTGATCGACGTACGCGGTGGTCACGTCGGGGATCAGCTGCATGTCCGACTCGTGAATGTTCGCGAACCCGCGGATCGACGAGCCATCGAACAGCTGTCCGACGGTGAAGAACTCCTCGTCGACGGTCGAGGCGGGGATGTTGAAGTGCTGCTGCACACCAGGAAGATCCGTGAAACGGATGTCGAGGAACTTGACGTCCTCGTCCTGGATGAACTTGAGCACCTCGGACGAATCTTTGAACATGAAGACTCCAGAGGTAGAACATTCGGGATCATGCCGGCCTCGGCCAGCCTCCTCGACCCTACCCAGAACCGGTGTCCCGGTCATATCTCGCATGTTTCGGGGATGTTACGCGGCGCCGATTACGCTGGATGCCGTGAGCGTCCCCGCCGAGAACGAGTATCCGGGCCAGCGGCTCGGCCTTCCCCGCGAGGGTCGCGGCTCCATCGCCCGTCCAGGACGCCGCATCGCGGCCCTGCTCATCGACGTCGCGAGCGCCGGCCTCATCGGCTACGCGTTCTTCTCCGCACCCGACCCGGTGACGGGCGTGCCGTTCGCGAATCCGATCGCGACGAACCTGATCTTCTTCGCCGTCCAGATCCTCTTCATCCCCCTCCTCGGCGGCAGCCCCGGACACCGGATCCTGGGGATGCGCCTGGAGCTGGCATCCGGGGGCTGGGTGGGCCTTTGGCGCCCGATCGTGAGAACCGTCCTCCTCGCCCTCATCATCCCCGCGGTCGTGTGGGACGCCGACCAGCGCGGCCTGCACGACAAAGTCGTCGGAACGGTCCTCGTGCGTTCCTGAATCCCCGATCCATGGAAAAGGCCCCCGCCGGAGCGGGGGCCTTTCTCATGAGATCAGCGGGGACGCGGGGAGCGCATCTTCGTCGGGTCGACGCCCTTCGGGATCGGCAGCGACGACAGGCCCTGCGACACCGAGGACACGCGCTTAATGACGGCGGCCATCGTCGAGCGGTCGACCTTCTTCGGGAGCGCCTTGATCGTCGAGGCGAGCTTGGCGATCGGCACCTCGTCGTCGCCGTGTCCGACGTAGAGAACGGTGACGGGCACGCCGGCGGCGACGCGCGTCACACGGGAGCGCTCCTCGCCGACGAGACGCGTCAGACGGCTGCGGTTACCCTCGCCGATGAGGACGACACCGCCGCGGCCGATGGCCCGGTAGACGGCCTCCTGCGTGCGCGGGTTGACGCCGATCGGAGCCTCGGAGGCCTGCCAGTTGCGCCCGAGCGACGACGACAGCACGTGACCGGTGGCGCCGGGCATGCCGTCGATCTTCTTGTACATCGCGGTCGTCGACAGACGCGTCATCGTGATCATCGACGCCAGGATGCCGGCCAGCAGGCCCGTGACACCCCAGAGGATGATGCTCCAGGCCGCCAGCGGCGGGATCAGGAAACCGATGAGCACACCGAGGGCGATGCCCACCAGCACGATTCCGGCCAGCAGGAACGGCAACCACCGGTACTCCTTCTGGGTGAAGGTGTACAGGGTTTTGATCTGCGAGAAGAAGCCCGGACGCTTCTCGGGCGTGGTGGTGCGAGCGGCCATGAGAATGATTCTATCTTCGCCGCGAGTCCTTCCTCCCCAGGCGGCGGATCCCTCGTTCGCTCCCCACTTCAGGGGCGACGCGCCCTCGAGGGGCGGCGGGTTCGGCCACCATCGCGGAATGAGCAGCTCCACGGCATCCGTTCTCGCCGAACCCCTCGACGCGTACCTCAGACGTCGAGCGCGCAGCACCCTTCCCCTGACGCCGGGGGAGGCCGTCACGGCAGCCGTCGGCCTCCTTCGCGGATGCCGCGCATCCACCACCGCGGCGGACGGGAAGACCTGGTGGCTCACCGCGACCGGGTGCCCCGTGGCGATCGACGACCCGGACGGACCCGACGCGATCGCAGCGACCGCCGAGACGCTCGCGCACCTCGCTAACATCGCCGACGACACGCCCACGCGCGAGATCGTCAGTCGCGCACGAGAAAGCGTGTTGACGCGCCCTCCACGCGATTGGGAGGCGGTCGAGAGGCGTCTGTTCGCGCACGCGACGCCCGTTCCGCTCGTGCTCGGCCCGTTGTTCCCGGCAGCGGAACCCGTCGCGGATCCGCCGACGCGCGAGCAGGACGGCCCGGCGATCCGGGTGCTCGACCTCGTCGATGCCGACCTCGCCGACGCGACCCGACAAGCGCTCGAGCGTGTCCGCGGACACTGGCGTCGGTCTCGCGTCTTCCGCATGTCCACGTTGAGCGCGAGCATCGGGGTGATCGCCGTGCTGGCCTTCTGCCTGATCCCCGAAGACCGCGCAACGCCGCAGCCTTCTACCGGCCAAACCGTCGTCGATCCCGCGCCGACCTCGACGACGCCGTGGCTGTCGGACCCGCTGCCGGTGGACGAGCGCCGTCCGCTGTCCGACGACGTGGAACAGATCGCCCGCACACTGTTCACGGAGCTGCAGGGATGCCGAGGCGACGCGGCCTGCGTGTCCAGGTACGAAGAGAACTCCGCCTTCCCACGGGAACCTGTGGCGGCTGGGGCGGCGGCAGGAATGATCACCGTCGTCGACGACTTCGGGGGAGTGACCGTCGTGCGGGTCGATGCGGCAGAAGCGACGCAGTACGTGACCCTCGTGCGCCAGAACGAGCGATGGCTGGTCCGCGCCGTCAGAACGGTAGCGGACCAGCCATCATGAGCCGGTGCTCGGTGGGATCAGATTCCGAGGTCACCCTCGAACTGCGCCGCCTCGAGGCGAGCCTTGACCGTGCCGAGGAAGCGAGCGGCGTCGGCTCCATCGATGATGCGGTGGTCGTACGACAGCGCGAGGTAGACGTACGAGCGGACCGAGATCGCGTCCTTGCCGTCGACCGAGACCACACCGGGCTTCTTCACCACGGCACCGAGGCCGAGGATCGCCGACTGCGGCAGGAACACGATGGGCGTGTCGAAGAGCGCGCCGCGCGAACCGGTGTTGGTCAGCGTGAACGTGCCGCCGGCGAGCTCGTCGGGCTTCAGCTTGTTGTCGCGCGTGCGGGCGGCGAGATCGGCGATCTCGCGCGCCAGCTGCGCGATGTTCTTGTCGCCGGCGTCCTTGACGACCGGGGTGAGCAGGCCGCGCTCGGTGTCGACGGCGATCGACACGTTCTCGTGAGCGGGGTAGACGATCTCGTCACCCTCGACCGTGGAGTTGATGATCGGGTACGCCTTGAGACCCTCGATGGCCGCGATGGCGAAGAACGGCAGGAACGAGAGCTTGTCGCCCGTCTTCTGCTGGAACTCGCCCTTCATGCGGTCACGCAGAGCCGCGAGCTTGGTCACGTCGACCTCGACCACCGTCGTCAGCTGAGCCGTGGCCTGCATCGACGCGACGGCGCGCTCGGCGATGACCTTGCGCAGGCGCGACATCTTCTGCGTGGTACCGCGCAGGGGCGAGACCTCGACCGGCGCGGGGGCGGCCGCCGGGGCCGACGCGGCAGCGGGAGCCGCAGCGGCGGGAGCGGACTTGGCTGCCTCGGCGGCCTTGAGCACGTCTTCCTTGCGGATGCGTCCACCGACGCCGCTGCCCTTGACCGAAGCCAGGTCGACGCCCTGCTGCTGCGCCAGGCGGCGCACGAGCGGGGTGACGTAGGTCACGTCGTCGTTGGACGAGGCGGCCGGAGCCGCGGCGGGAGCGGGCTGCTCGGCCGGCTTCTGCTCGGCGGCGGGAGCGGGCTGCTCGGCGGGCTTCTCCTCCGCCGCGGGGGCGGGCTGCTCGGCCGGCTTCTCTTCGGCGGCCGGGGCGGCGGGCGCCTCGGGCTGCGCGGCCGGGGCGGCACCACTGCCGATGCGCGCGAGGGCGGCACCGACGTTGACCGTCTCGTCTTCCTGAACCAGGATCTCCTGCAGCGTGCCGGCGACCGGCGAAGGAATCTCGGTGTCGACCTTGTCGGTCGAGATCTCGAGAAGCGGCTCGTCGACCGCGACGTCGTCGCCGACGGCCTTCAGCCAGCGGGTGACGGTGCCCTCGGTGACGCTCTCGCCGAGCTCGGGGAGCTTCACCTCGGTGGAGTCGCCACTCGCGGCGGGCGCGGACTCGGCAGCGGGCTGCTCGGCGGCGGGCTGCTCGGGAGCGGCCTCGGCGGGGGCCGCCTCTTCGGCCGGAGCGGACTGCTCCTCGGCCGGGGCGGCCTGCGGGGCGTCGTCGGACGAGGCGGCGCCGGAGCCGTCACCGATCTTCGCGAGGACCGCTCCGACCTCGACGGTCTCGTCTTCCTGGACCAGGATCTCCTCGATCACGCCCGAGACGGGCGAGGGGATCTCGGTGTCGACCTTGTCGGTCGAGATCTCCAGCAGACCCTCGTCCTCCTGGACGGTGTCACCGACCTGCTTGAGCCAGCGGGTGACCGTTCCCTCGGTGACGCTCTCGCCGAGAGCGGGGAGGACGACGGAAGTGCTCATGGATATGTCTCCTTCGTACCGGATGCGGTACCTAGCTTAGTGACCGGTTTGCGGTCAGAGTGCGTGCAGGGGCTTGCCGGCGAGAGCCAGGAAGGCTTCGCCGAGCGCCTCGCTCTGGGTGGGGTGTGCGTGGACGAACGGCGCGATGTCTTCGGGGTGGGCTTCCCACCCCACGGCGAGCTGCGCCTCCGAGATCAGTTCACCGACGCGATCGCCCACGAGGTGGGCGCCGACGACGGGGCCGTCGATACGTCGGACGATCTTCACGATGCCCGAGGTGCCGATGATCTCGCTGCGGCCGTTTCCGGCCAGGTTGTACTCGTACGCCTTCACGGCATCGGATCCGTAACGATCCTGCGCCTGCGCCTCGGTGAGCCCGACGGACGCGACCTCGGGGTGCGAGTAGGCGACGCGGGGGACGTCGACGTCGGGGACCAGCACGGGCGCCAGCCCGGCTATCTCCTCCGCCACGAAGATGCCCTGCTGGAAGCCGCGGTGCGCGAGCTGCAGGCCGGGGACGATGTCGCCCACCGCCCACACGTGGTCCGCGGCGGTGCGCAGACGCTCGTCGGTCTGGACGAAGCCGCGGTCGAGGACGACGCCGGCTTCTTCGTAGCCGAGTCCGGCGGTCACCGGGCCCCGGCCGACAGCGACCAGGACGTAATCGGCCACGAGCTCGGAGCCGTCGTCCAGGGTCACGGTCGCCGAGTCCGCGGACTGCGAGAGGGAGGCGAACCTCTTCCCGAGCTGGAACGAGATCCCGCGCTTTCGGAACGCGCGCTCGAGCGCCTTGCTCGACGCCACGTCCTCGGCCGGCAGCAGGTGGGGGAGTGCCTCGACGATCGTGACGTCGACGCCGAACGAACGCCACACGCTCGCGAACTCGACACCGATCACGCCACCGCCCAGGACGACCACTCGCTCGGGGATCACATCGAGGTCGAGGGCCTGCTCGCTGGTGAGCACCCGCCCGCCGATCTCGAGGCCCGGCAGGCTCCGGCTGTACGAGCCGGTGGCGAGGATGACATCGGTTCCGCGGTACACGTCGTCGCCGACGCGAACCGTCGGCCCCGCCGCGAGCACCCCTTCGCCGTGGACGACACGGATGCCGCGAGCCGAGATCAGGCCCTCGAGTCCCTTGAACTTCTTCGCGACGATGCCTTCGCGGTACGCCCGCACGCGCGCCGGATCGATGCCCGAGAAGGTCACATCGACGCCGATGTCGGCCGCGCCACGGGCGGCATCGGCGACCTCGCCGGCGTGGAGGAGCGCCTTGGTCGGAATGCACCCCCGGTGCAGGCAGGTGCCGCCGAGCTTGTCCTTCTCGACGAGCACGACGTCTTTGCCCAGCTCGGCGAGGCGGAGGGCGGCGGCGTAGCCACCGCTTCCACCGCCGAGCACGACGACGTCGGCGGAGTACTCGGTCACCGTACGCCGTCCGTGGCCAGCATCTCGACGAGCGAGCGGACCGTCGCTCCCGTCACGCCCTTGTCGGTGTACCCGAAGGGCGCGGACTTGTTCATGCCCACACCGGCGATGTCGAGGTGCACCCAGGGGATACGCGGAGCATCGGCGTCCGACGAGACACGACCCACGAAGTGGCGCAGGAACAATCCGGCGAACAGCGAGCCGCCCGCGGGATCGCCGATCTTGGCGTTCTGCAGGTCGGCGATGGGGGAGTCGAGGTCGTCGACCATGTGGTCCGGGAGCGGCAACTGCCAGGCGAGCTCTGCCGTCCGCGAAGACGCGGCCAGGTACGTCGCGACCGCCTCGTCGTCTCCCATCACACCGGTGTGGCGGTTGCCGAGCGCGACGGTGATCGCCCCCGTCAGAGTGGCCACGTCGACGATGAGATCGGGGTTCTCGCGGCTGGCCGCGGCGAGGCCGTCGGCGAGCACGAGGCGACCTTCGGCATCGGTGTTCAGCACCTCGACGGTCGTGCCGTCGAGGGTGCGCAGTACGTCGCCCGGGCGCGTCGCGCGACCCGAGGGCATGTTGTCCGCGATGCAGAGCCAGGCGCTCACGTGCACGGGCAGACGCATCTCGGCCGCGGCCTTGAGGACGGCGAGCACTGTCGCGGCGCCGCACATGTCGTACTTCATACCGACCATGGATGCCGGCGGCTTGAGCGAGAGGCCACCGGTGTCGAACGTGATGCCCTTGCCGACGAGGGCGACGTGACGCTCCGCGTCGGCGGGCGCGTAGTCGAGGCGCACCATGCGCGGCGGGCGGTCGGATCCCTGCCCGACTCCGAGGATGCCGCCGTATCCGCCCTCGCGAAGGGCGTTCTCGTCGAGCACCTCGACCTCGACGGGCAGGCCCTCGACGGCCTTCACGGCGGCGTCGGCGAAGTCGGCGGGCCCGAGCCACTCGGCCGGGGTCGTCACCAGGTCCTTCACCAGCGCGACCGCACCGGCGACGGCCGCGACCGCAGCGGTGTCACTGTCGGCGGGCGCCTCATCGGCGACCACCGTCACGCGGGTCGCGCGCACCTTCGCCGCCTTCTTCTTGTAGTCGGCGAAGCGGTATCCGCCGAGAGCGGCACCCTCGGCGATCGGTCGCCACGGGGAGGCGACGAGCGACTTCACGGCGACGTGCTCGAAGCCGGTCAGCTGGCGGAGCCCCGTGCCCGCGGCGTCACGCAGAGCCGCGTCCGCCGGGTTCGAGCCCGCACCGGCCACGGCCACGGGGGTGGAGACGCCCGGGACGTGCACCCGCTGGAACGAGCCCGCCGCGCCGGTGAAACCGACGGCGGACAGCGACGCCATCAGTCCCTCCCAGCCGGCCGGATCCGGAGCCCCCTCCGAAACAGTGGGGACGATCAGAAGGATCGCGTCGGCGTCGGACTCGAGAACGGGGGCGTCGGTATACGCCACGGAGGGAAACGGCATGGCATCCATCCTAGGTTCGAGCGTGTTCGCTAGGAGCGGGACGCACCGCGGCCGACGCAACCGGCACGCTCGTAGAGTGGAGGTATGCGTTCCTCCGCCCCGCTGTACGACCGCGCCCCTGCGGCGCCCCCCGTGCCGTCGGGCCTGCCGCTCGTGATCGCCCTCACCGGTTTCACCGATGCCGGTGGCGCGGTGACCCGTCTCGTCGAGTACTTCCGAAACGACGTGCAGCCCAACGCCCTCTTCGTCTTCGACAACGACGCGCTGCTGGATTACCGCGCGCGCCGACCCGCGATCACGTTCGTCGAGGACCACCTCACGGACTACCGACCCGCGCGCCTCGAGCTGTCGCTCGCACACGACTCCCTCGGGCAGCCCTTCCTGCTCCTCGCGGGATACGAGCCCGACTTCCTCTGGGAGGCCTTCGCCGAGACCGTCCTCGAGCTGTCGGCGGGACTGCAGGTCTCGTCGATCTCGTGGGTGCACGCGATCCCCATGCCGGTCCCGCACACGCGTCCCATCGGCACCACCGTCAGCGGAACGCGCCCCGACCTCGCCGAGGCTCACTCCGTCTGGCGCCCTCACACCCAGGTGCCCTCCACGGCGGGCCACCTTCTCGAGTACCGCTTCGCCGAAGCCGGCGCCAAGGTGGCAGGCTTCGCCCTGCTCGTTCCCCACTACCTGGGCGACACGGAGTACCCCGCCGCAGCCCTCGCCGCTCTCGACAGCTTGACCGTCGCGACCGGTCTGGTGTTCTCGGGAGAAGTGCTGCGCGAAGAGAACCGCGAGTTCCTCGAGAAGGTCACCGAGCAGGTCGAAGGCAGCGACGAGCTGACCCGCATGCTCGAGAACCTCGAGGAGCGTTACGACGCCTACATGGCGGGTTCGACCCAAGCCACGCCGATCATCCACACGGGCGATCTGCCGAGTGCCGACGAGCTCGCCGCCGAGCTCGAGCGCTTCCTCGCCTCGCGCCCCGGCGACGACGATCGTCGCGGCAAGCTCGGCTGACGGCATCCGACATCCGCGTCGACGGGATGCCGAGGAGTCGGCATCCCGGGAATGTCCCATCGGGCGCGAGCGTTGTCTACGCATAGATCCCCGGTCCACGTCAAGTCCCGGTCCGGGAATGTGAGACAATGAAGAACCTGACCCGTTGTCAACCGGACCAGGAGCCCCCGCTCCTCGGTTCGGGACTTGACAAGGGTCTTACTAGTGTCCGAGAACGACCGGTGGCCGTGCAGCGTGCGTTCCCGGTGAAAGGCGAAACGTGGCAGACACGACAACCAAGACCCGCTCCCGGAGTGCGAAGGACACCGAGCTCGAGAACTCCGAGGAGACCGTGACGGCGTCGAAGACGACGACCGCCAAGAAGGCCCCCGCGAAGAAGGCTCCGGCCAAGGCCAAGGCGACTCCCGCCAAGGCGAAGGCCAAGGCCAAGAAGGACGACGACCTCGAAGAGGACGACGAGGTCGAAGAAGGCGACGTCGAGATCGACGAGACCGACGACAGCGACGACTCCGACGACGCGGCCAAGACCGACGCGAAGAAGTCCGACGACGACGATGACGACGAGACACCGGCGGCGCCCGCCGAGGCACTTCCCACCGGCGCCATCGTCATCTCGTCGAACGACGAGGACGACGTCCCCGTCTACTCGGCGCAGATCACCGGCGCCACCGCCGACCCGGTCAAGGACTACCTGAAGCAGATCGGCAAGGTCCCGCTCCTGAACGCGGCCGAAGAGGTCGAGCTCGCGATGCGCATCGAGGCCGGTCTGTTCGCCGAAGAGAAGCTGTCGAACATGTCGGCGGCCGAGAAGACGAGCCAGCTCGGACTCGACCTGCAGTGGGTCGCCCGTGACGGTCAGCGCGCCAAGAGCCACCTGCTCGGCGCCAACCTCCGCCTCGTCGTTTCGCTCGCCAAGCGCTACACCGGCCGTGGCATGCAGTTCCTCGACCTCATCCAGGAGGGCAACCTGGGCCTGATCCGTGCGGTCGAGAAGTTCGACTACACCAAGGGCTTCAAGTTCTCGACCTACGCCACCTGGTGGATCCGTCAGGCCATCACACGCGCGATGGCCGACCAGGCCCGCACCATCCGCATCCCGGTGCACATGGTCGAGGTCATCAACAAACTCGCGCGCGTCCAGCGTCAGATGCTGCAGGACCTCGGTCGCGAACCCACGCCCGAGGAGCTCAGCCGCGAGCTCGACATGACCCCCGAGAAGGTCATCGAGGTGCAGAAGTACGGCCGCGAGCCGATCTCGCTGCACACGCCTCTCGGTGAAGACGGAGACAGCGAGTTCGGTGACCTCATCGAGGACACCGAGGCCGTCGTCCCCGCCGACGCGGTGGGCTTCACCATGTTGCAGCGTCAGCTGGAGTCGCTCCTCGACTCGCTCAGCGAGCGCGAGGCGGGCGTGATCCGCATGCGCTTCGGCCTCGGCGACGGTCAGCCCAAGACCCTCGACCAGATCGGCGACACGTTCGGTGTCACGCGCGAGCGCATCCGCCAGATCGAGTCGAAGACCATGGCGAAGCTGCGTCACCCCAGCCGCTCGCAGTCGCTCCGGGACTACCTCGAATGAGCGGCGAGGCCAACGCCGGCAAGGCGCTCACCGTCACCGTCGAGGGCACGTCGTACGCCCGCATCCCGATCCGCACGCGGGTCGTCATGCCGGGCGACGACCTCGACGCGTTCATCCTCGAGTACGCGAAGGATGCCGTGCAGCCGGGCGACCTGCTGTTCGTCACCGAGAAGATCGTCGCGATCACGCAGGGCCGGTCGTTCAAGCTCGACACGATCAAGCCCCGCAAGCTCGCGCTCTTCCTGTCGAAGTACGTCACCCGCACGCCCTACGGCATCGGTCTCGGCATGCCCGAGACGATGGAGATGGCGCTGCGCGAGTGCGGAACGCCCCGCATCCTGTTCGCCGCGGCCGTCTCGGCCGTGACCAAGGCGTTCGGACGCAAGGGCGACTTCTACCGCATCGCCGGCGACAAGGCGCGCGCGATCGACGGCCCCACCAAGGGCACGATCCCGCCGTACAACCAGGCCGTGGTGCTCGGACCCGAGCGTCCCCGCGAGGTGGCCGCCCGCCTCAAGTCGCTGCTCGGCGGCGACCTGCAGGTGGCCGTGGTCGACATCAACGACCTGGGTGGCAACATCCTCGGCTCGACGATGGACAAGGCCGGTGAGAAGCGCCTCGTCGCGATCCTCAAGGACAACCCGCTCGGTCAGGGCCACGAGTCGACGCCGCTCGGCATCGTGCGCCACGCCTGAGACACCTCGTCGAGAGGCCCGTCCCGTTCTCGGGGCGGGCCTCTCGCGTTCCCGGATGCCGCCTCCCAACCGCCCGCGCCCGTCACGCTGATGTCTCGCCCCGGTTGCGCGGCGACGGCCCCGCCGGGCGCCCACTTGCGGCAAACGAGCGGCTCGAGGCGCCCACGCACGGCGCTCATGTGCCGCAAATGCACGCCACCGGCCACTCCAGGCGCCCATTTACGGCAAACGAACGGCCCGCGGCGCTCACGCAGCGCACGACTCTCATGTGCCGCAGATGCACGCCACCGGCCACTCCAGGCGCCCATTTGCGGCAAACGAACGGCCCGCGGCGCTCACGCAGCGCACGGCGCTCATGTGCCGCAAATGCACGCCACCGGCCACTCCAGGCGCCCATTTACGGCAAACGAACGGCTCGTGACACTCACGCGCGGCTGCGGCGTGTGGGGCGTACTCACCACGCGGCCCCGGTAGGTGTTCACGCCGCGCGCCACCGGGCGGGGGACCGAGGGAGTGAGCATCTTTCGCGCCGACGGAATACAGCAGAGGCCCGCCCCCACGCGGGGGACGGGCCTCTCGGCATCTGGGATCAGAACCCGATGGCGGCCTGGTAGCGCGGCTTGTGCCCGGTGCGGATTCCGGTCACGCTCGGCTTGTTCTCGTAGACACCGGCGCCCCAGTTGCCCTCGACGAGTACGGGGCCGTCGGGGCCGACGACGATGTCCCAACCGACGTACTGCACCTGGGGGACGACGCGGGCGACCTGGTCGACGAACGCCTTCACCTCGTCGATCATCGGCAGCTGGAAGTCGGCGATGCGCACGCCCGAGTCGGGGTGCAGCTCGTGCACGTGACCGTGCGAGTCGTAGCCGGCGCCGAGCGCATGGCCGTTCTCGTCGAGCATCGTGTAGAAGCCGCCGAAGGTCATCTGGTCGCTCACCGCGCCGCGGCCGAACTTCTGCGCCATTGCGAGGATGTGGGTCTTCTGTCCGTCGAAGAACGCGGTGACGCGCGTGGTGTTGACGGTGCCGGGGCAGACGGCCGCGAGGTCGTCGTGCTGGCGGATGACCTCTTCGACGAGGATCTCCCCGCGCTCGAGCAGTCCGCGGTGGAAGGCGCTCCAGTCGTCGACCTCGGCCGCGTGATACCGGTGCACGCCGGTGCCGGCCTGACCGACCGGCTCCTTGGTGACGATGGTTCCAAGGCGCTCGGTGAAGGCGCGCAGTTCGTCGGCGTTGCCGGCATCCACCACCATCCAGTCACGACGGAGGAACTCGCTGAAGGTCTTGTCGAACTCGACCTTGTCCTGGAACAGGCCGCGGTAGTCGGGGTGGTCGTACTTCTGCGAGATCTGGTTCGAGACCGGGTGCGTCATGTACGTCGCGCGCTCGGCGGGGGTGAGGATCGCGAAGTCGTAGTCGATGTAGTCCTGGAAGCCGACGTTCTTGACACCGGCCTGGAAGAGCATGTCCGCGACGACGAGTGGCAGGGCCTTGCCGTGCTGCGCGGAGGCCTCTTTGGCTCGTTCGACGACGGATCCGACGTCGATGCGGCGGGCCCGCCCGGCGAGGTAACGCAGGCGTGTGACGGGGGAGAAACCCTGTTGAGGCATGAGGCTCCGAGGTCGGGGACGAAGGACCCCGTTAGTCTAAAGGGGTGACCTCCACGCTCCCTGCCCGCTTGCCCGCGGCCGGCGGAGTGGCCCCGGTGGCCCTCGTCTCCGAGTCGGCCCTGCGTCGCAACGCGCCCCTCGCCCTCGCCGCCGGCACCGCGAGTGGCGCCGACGACGTTCTCGCCGCCGACGCGTGGGGGCACGGCGCCGAGTGGGTGGCATCCGTGCTCTCGGATCTCGGGATGGATGCCGCGCCCCTCGACGCAGCGGTCCTGTTCGGCCTGCCCGGCTCGCACGCACAGCCCGTGATGTCGCTGCGCGGACGCGCTCTGGGAATCAAGCCGCTCCTGCGCGGCGAGGGCGTCTCGTACGGCTACACGCACCGCGCTCCTCACGACACCACCGTGGCCCTCGTCACCGGCGGCTACGCGCAGGGCGTGGTGCGCTCGCTCGGGAACGCCGCCACGGTCGCGATCGACGGGCGCCGGCACCGCATCGTCGGGCGCGTGGCCATGGACGTCTGCGTCGTGGACGTCGAGCACGCCGCTGTGCCGCGCGGAGCGGAGGTCGTCTTCTTCGGCGACCCCGCAGAGGGGCACCCCTCGCTCGAGGAGTGGACGGATGCCACGGGGCTCGGTGCCGCCGAGATCGTCGCCGTCGTGGGCGTCCGCGCCGATCGGCGGGTGACCGCGTGAGCGCCGTTTACCGCGTCGACCTCGACGCCTTCGCTCGCAACCTCCGTCGCGTGCGAGAGGCCGTGGCCCCCGCGGCGCACATGCTCGTCGTCAAGGACGACGCCTACGCCCACGGTCTGGAGCCGATCGTGACGCGGGCCGTCGCGGAGGGCATCCGTTGGATCGGCGCTTTCGACGTCGTCACCGGGGCGGCCGTTCGCCGCATCGCCGGTCCCGACGTGCGCATCTTCGTGTGGCTGATCGGCGGATCCGACGATCTGGCCGCGGGCATCGCGGCCGACCTCGACCTGGGCATCGGCGACGAAGCGCTCCTCGACGACCTGTCCCGGCTCGAGGCCCACCGGCCCGCGCGCGTGCACCTCAAGATCGACACGGGCCTTCACCGCAACGGCATCCGTCCCGAACGATGGGAGGCCGCTCTCGCGCAGACCTCGGAGCTCGTCACCGCGGGCCGGGTGGCCTTCGAGGGGATCTGGTCGCACATCTCCGAGGCCTCGGATGCCGACGACGACGACGCCCGAGCGGTGTTCCTGGCCGCGCGCGAGACGGCGCGCGCCGCGGGGCTCGACCCGCGTTTCTCGCACTTGGCCGCCAGTGCGGCAGGGTTCGCGCGCGACGAGTTCCGCGAAGACATCGTGCGGGTCGGGGCGTTCTCGTACGGCATCCGTCCCGCCGGCGGCCCGGGGGAGCGGGAGCTCGGCATCGAGCCGATCGCGACGCTGTCGGCCACGGTGACGGCGGTGGATGCCGCGGGCGTGCACCTCGACCTCGGAAGTCTGCACGGGTTGCCCAGCGCCCTGGGCGGGCGATTCGACGTTGTCACCCCCGGGGGGCCGCGACGGGTCGAGGCGATCGCGCCGACCGAGACGGTGCTCGCCCCGTGGGCCGGCGCTCAGCCCGGCGACGAGATCGACCTGTTCGGTCCCGCGGCTCTGCACACGGCGACCGATCTGGCCGAACTGATCGACACGATCGGCGAGGAGATCGCGCTGCGCGTGTCGCCGACCGTTCCGCGCGACTACACCTCCACCGACGCCTGAAACGCGGAACGGGCCCCGACGCACTTCGTGCGTGCGGGGGCCCGTTTCGAGGTGATGGTCTCAGTCGGCGGCGTTGAGCCGCGCCGTCTCGTCGTGCCACGAGGTGGCGACGCTGCGGAGCTTCTCTTCGTACTTGCGGCCGTGGTGCGCGCAGAACAGCAGCTCGCTGCCGTTCACTTCAGCGGCGATGTACGCCTGTGCGCCGCAGGAGTCGCAGCGATCGGCCGCCGTCAGGCGGTGATCGAGGACGGCTGACGCTTCGGGTGCAGTCGTGGTGGTCATGTCGGGTGCCCTCCTCAGGTGGTCGTGGGCGAGTCTCCATATACAACCACGCGGATGTTTCCCCTATGCCGCGGCTTGATCACATTTCGCTGTGCGCGTACGCGACCCGACCTTGCTGTGTGTCTGGCAGGCGATGTCGGTGCCCCCGATTACGCTGGGAGATCGTGACGTCCGAGTACTCCGCCCATCATCTGCAGGTCCTCGAGGGCCTCGAAGCCGTGCGCAAGCGCCCGGGCATGTACATCGGGTCCACCGACTCCCGTGGTCTCATGCACTGCCTGTGGGAGATCATCGACAACTCCGTCGACGAAGCCCTCGGCGGCTTCGGCTCGCGCATCGACATCGTGCTGCACGCCGACGGCAGCGTCGAGGTGCGCGACCGCGCCCGCGGCATCCCGGTCGACGTCGAACCTCGCACGGGTCTGACGGGTGTCGAGGTCGTCTTCACCAAGCTGCACGCCGGCGGCAAGTTCGGCGGTGGCTCGTACGCGGCATCCGGCGGTCTGCACGGCGTGGGCGCGTCGGTCGTCAACGCGCTGTCGGAGCGACTCGACGTCGAGGTCGACCGCGGCGGCAAGACCTACGCGATGTCGTTCCACCGCGGCGAGCCCGGTCTCTTCTCGGGCGACACCCCCGACTCGACGTTCACCCCCTTCGAGCGCAGCAGTGAACTGCGCGTGATCGGCAAGGCGCCGCGCGGAGTCACCGGCACGCGCATCCGCTACTGGGCCGACCGGCAGATCTTCACCAAAGACGCGACCTTCGGGCTCGACGAGCTCGTGCAGCGCGTGCGCCAAACGGCGTTCCTCGTGCCGGGGCTCGAGATCGTCGTGCAGGACGAGCGGAGTGACGAGCGCGTCGAGACGAGCTACCGCTTCGACGGCGGCATCTCGGAGTTCGCCGACTTCCTCGCGCCCGACGCGGCGGTCACCGACACCTGGCGTCTCACCGGCACCGGCACCTTCACCGAAACCGTGCCCGTGCTGCAGCCCGGCGGATCGATGATCCCGACCGAGGTCTCGCGCGAGTGCGAGGTCGACATCGCGGTGCGCTGGGGCACGGGCTACGACACCACGACCCGCTCATTCGTCAACATCATCGCCACGCCCAAGGGCGGCACGCACCAGCAGGGCTTCGAGCAGGGGCTCATGAAGGTGCTGCGCGCGCAGGTCGAGCAGAACGCCCGCAAGCTCAAGGTCGGCAACGACAAGATCGAGAAGGACGATCTGCTGGCGGGTCTCACCACGGTGCTCACCGTGCGTCTGCCCGAGCCGCAGTTCGAGGGCCAGACCAAAGAGGTGCTCGGCACCCCGGCGGTGCGCCAGATCGTGGCATCCGTCGTCCAGAAAGAACTCGCGGCCCGCTTCGCCTCGCCCAAGCGCGACGACAAGGCGCAGACGGCTCAGCTGCTCGAGAAGATCGTCTCCGAGATGAAGGCGCGCATCTCCGCGCGCACCCACAAAGAGACCCAGCGACGCAAGAACGCCCTCGAGTCGTCGTCGCTGCCCGCCAAGCTGGTCGACTGCCGCTCGAACGATGTCAACGATTCCGAGCTGTTCATCGTCGAGGGCGACTCCGCGCTCGGCACGGCCAAGCTCGCGCGCAACAGCGAGTTCCAGGCGCTGCTGCCGATCCGCGGCAAGATCCTCAACACGCAGAAGGCTTCGATCAGCGACATGCTGTCGAACGCCGAGTGCGCCTCGATCATCCAGGTCATCGGTGCGGGCTCCGGACGCTCGTTCGATCTCGACGCCGCCCGCTACGGCAAGATCATCCTGATGAGCGACGCCGATGTCGATGGCGCGCACATCCGCACGCTGCTGTTGACGCTGTTCTTCCGGTACATGCGGCCGCTGGTCGAAGAGGGGCGTGTCTTCGCCGCCGTCCCGCCGCTGCACCGGGTGATCGTCATGAACCCGGGCACCAAGCCCAACGAGACGATCTACACCTACAGCGAGCAGGAGCTGCACGCGCTGCTCGCCAAGCTCAAGCGCGGCAACAAGCGCTGGCAGGAGCCGATCCAGCGCTACAAGGGTCTCGGCGAGATGGATGCCGATCAGCTCGCGACCACGACCATGGATCGCGCCGGCCGCATGCTGCGCCGCGTGCGCGTGCAGGACATGGAGGCCGCGGCATCCGTGTTCGACCTGCTCATGGGCAGCGACGTGGCCCCGCGCCGCGAGTTCATCATCGACTCGAGCGACCGGCTCGCGCGCGAGCGCATCGACGTCTGAGCCTGCCGGCCGCTGGGGTCATCACGTCCCACCCGAGCACAACCGCGGATGCCACGACCGACACGCCGCGCGCGGCTCGGGCCCATCGGCGCGCCGCCCGAAACTCCCGCCTTTGCGCACACCCCAGGGACGCGCACCGGCGGAGGCGCCTCAGCGGACGACGGTGCCGATCGCGCCGACGACGGCGTCGAGGGGCTGACCCGAGGCGTCGCGTTTCGCGCCGACATCCGGAAGCGCACGCACCGAGCCGTCGGGCCCGACCGCGCGCGGATCGGTGCCCACCCAGGCGAGCACGAGGCCGTCTTCGCCGCGCAACAGGCGCTGGGCGCGCACGCCTCCGGTGGCGCGCCCCTTCGCGGGGAACTCCGTGAAAGCCGAGACTTTAGCGCTGCCCGCGTCGGTGCCCGGCAGGGCGGCAGACGAGCCGGCGATGGTCACGACCACCGCGTCGAAGGCCGAGGCCCCGACGACGGCGAAGTCGATCACCCGGGCGCCGTCGGAGAGGCGGATGCCGGCCATCCCGCCCGCGGATCGGCCCTGAGGCCGCACGGAAGAGGCCTCGAAACGCAGCAGCTGCGCGTCGCTCGCGACGAAGACGAGCTCGGCGTTGTCGCCGGCCGGAGCCGCGCCTACCACCCGGTCGCCGTCGCGTAGGGAGATGATCTCGATCTCGTCCTTCGTGCCGAGCTCGGTGGCCGCGACGCGCTTGACGACACCCTGCTCGGTGCCGAGCGCGATGGTGGGGGAGTCGATCAGCGGCACGAGGGCCACGACCCTCTCGCCCTTCGCGAGCGGAAGGTACTGCTCGACCTTCGTGCCCGCGGCGACCTGGACGGAGTTCGCAGGGACCGAAGGCAGGTCCACCGGCGAGAAGCGCACGAGACGACCGGCCGAGGTCACGGCGCCGATGTCGCCGCGCGTGGTCGTATCGACCGAGGAGCGGATCGCGTCGTGCTTCGAGCGGCGCGCGGGCGGAACGACCCCACCGGCGGGCGCGTCGGCGATCAGCTCGGCGCGGACCATGCGTCCGGTGGCCGAGAGGTAGACGCGGCAGGGGGCGTCGGCGATCTGCAGGTCGGCGGCAGCGGCCGCGGCCCGCGCCGAGCGGGGCTGCACGGGCCCACCGTTCAACAGCATCGTGCGGCGAGGGGTGCCGTACGCGTCGGCCGCGGCATCCAATTCTCTGGCCACCTGCTGACGGAGCAGCGTCTCGCTGCCCAGCAGCTCGACCAATTGTGCGATCTCGGCGTTCAACTGATCGCGCTCGGCCTCGAGCTCGATGCGCGAGAACTTCGTCAGGCGGCGCAGGCGCAGTTCGAGGATGTACTCGGCCTGCAGGTGCGAGAGGTCGAAGACCTCCTGCAGCTTCGTGCGGGCCTGCTCACCGTCGTCCGAGGAGCGGATGACCTGGATGACCTCGTCGATGTCGAGGATCGCGATCAGCAGACCCTCGATTAGGTGGAGCCGCTCGCGCTTACGCGCCAGGCGGAACTCGCTGCGCCGCGTGACGACACGGATGCGGTGATCGATGTACACCCGCAGCATCTCGCGCAGGCCGAGCGTCTGCGGCTGACCGTCGACCAGGGCGACGTTATTGATACCGAAGGAGTCCTCGAGCGGGGTGAGGCGGTAGAGCTGCTCGAGCACGGCCTTGGGGTCGAAGCCGGTCTTGATGCCGATCACCAGGCGCAGGCCGTTGTTGCGGTCGGTGAGGTCGGTGACGTCGGCGATGCCGGTCAGCTTCTTCGCCTGCACCGCGTCTTTGATCTTCTCGATCACGCGCTCGGGGCCGACGAGGTAGGGCAGTTCGGTGATGACGATTCCGGTGCGGCGCGGGCCGAGCGACTCGATCGACGCCTTCGCGCGGGTGCGGAACGTGCCGCGGCCGTTCGTGTACGCGTCCTTGATGCCGTCGAGACCGACGATGATGCCGCCCGAGGGCAGGTCGGGGCCGGGCACGAACTCCATGAGTTCTTCGACGGTGGCATCCGGATGCTGCAGCAGGTGGATCGCGGCGGCGACGACCTCGATGAGGTTGTGCGGGGCCATGTTCGTGGCCATGCCGACCGCGATGCCCGTCGCGCCGTTCACCAGCAGGTTGGGGAAGGCCGCCGGCAGCACCTCGGGCTGCTGGAATTGCCCGTCGTAGTTGGGGATGAAGTCGACGACGTCTTCGTCGAGGTTCTCGGTCAGCGCCATCGCCGGGGCGGCCAGGCGCGCCTCGGTGTAGCGGGGCGCGGCGGGACCGTCGTCGAGCGAGCCGAAGTTGCCGTGGCCGTCGACCAGCGGCACCCGCAGCGAGAAGTACTGCGCGAGGCGCACGAGGGCGTCGTAGATGGGGGCGTCACCGTGGGGGTGGAGCTTTCCCATCACCTCGCCGACGACGCGAGCGCTCTTGACGTGCCCGCGGTCGGGTCGCAGCCCCATCTCCGCCATCTGGTACAGGATGCGGCGCTGCACCGGCTTGAGTCCGTCGCGGGCGTCGGGAAGGGCCCGCGAGTAGATGACCGAGTAGGCGTACTCGAGGAACGACCCCTGCATCTCGGTCGAGACATCGACGTCTTCGATGCGCTCGACGACGGGTGACGTCGCAGAGGAGGAGGAACGGGAATCGGGCATAGGTACGGCCTCGGGTCGGGCGGGCGTCGCGTCTCGACGGGGATCGGGGCTCCTGTGGGAGACTGGGCCCGATGTCACTCAGCCTACCGGCGGACCCGCCGCGCTCCCGGAGCCTCACCGGTGTGGTGGAGCAGTCGATCGCCGCGCTGACCGGCGAATCCGAGTGGTTCGCGCCCGCGCGCAGCGCGATCGTCATGCTCGTGGACGGCCTCGGCTCGCACAACCTGGCCGCCCGTCGTGGGCACGCGCGCTTCCTCGGCTCGGTCGGCGGTCGGCGCGATGTCGCCCGAACCGTCTTCCCCTCGACCACCGCCGCGGCCCTGTCGAGTCTTCTGACCGGTACCGGTCCGGGCGTGCACGGCATCGTCGGCTATCGCGCACGCATCCCGGGGACCGACAAGGCCCCGAACCAGCTGCACGGGTGGGAGACCGACGGTCTCGACCCGCACACCTGGCAGCGCTCCGAGCCGCTGTTCGCCCGCCGCGCCGCCGCGGGACGACCGAGCTTCGTGGTGTCGCGTCCCTCGTACACGGGCACCGGTTTCACCGAGGCGACACTGCGCGGGGCCGAGTTCTTCCCCTCCGACGACCTCGACGAGCGTGTGCGTCTCGCGGCCGACCTGGCGGCACGGCATCCGGGATCGGTCACCTACCTGTACGCCCCCGAGCTCGACACGGCCGGTCACCGCGACGGGTGGGAATCCGATCGCTGGACCGACGCCCTCGAGCGGGTGGATGCCGCGGCCCGACGCCTCGCCGACGGGATCGACGCGCACACGGGCGTCCTGATCACCGCAGACCACGGCATGGTTGACGTCCCCGCCCACAAGCATGTGCTGCTGCGCGAGGGCGATCCGCGCCTCGACGGCGTCGCCCTCCTCGGCGGCGAGCCCCGCATGCTCCACCTCTACACGGACGAGGGACGAGCGGATGCCGTGGCCTCCCTGTGGCGCGAGACCGAGGCCGCACGGGCCTGGGTGATGACGCGCGATGAGGCGATCGCGGCGGGCCTCTTCGGGGCCGTCGACAAGGACGTGCGTCCCCGGATCGGGGACGTCCTGGTCGCCGCGCGGGGGCGCTTCGCGTACTACGACGACCGCGAGGCGGACAAGCGTCCGCAGCGGATGGTCGGCCAGCACGGTTCGCTCACCGACGAGGAACGCACCGTTCCGCTGCTGCGTCTCGGCGCGTTCGCCTGAGCCTGTCGGAGTGCGCCGGATGCCGGCATCCGGCCCCCTCACTCCGAAGGGGCGTCTGCGGCGCCGTGAGCCGGGGGAGGACCCGCGTCAGCTCTCGTCGGAGCGGGCCCCGAAGACGATCTCGTCCCACGAGGGCATCGACGGACGTCCCTTCGTCCGGCGGCCGTTGTCGGACGAAGGTCGCTCGGGTTCGCCCGCGGACTCGTCAACATCGTCGGCGTACCCCGGCTCGACGGCGTCGAACAGGGCCACGGGGGCGCTCGACGAGGGGCGCGGCTCGGGCTCGATCTCGGTCGCGCCGGGCAGAGGTTCGCGCTGTCCGCGTCGACGACGCAATGCCTCGAGCAGATCGGCGGTCTCGGCCGAGGTGACGGGGGCATCGGGCGCTCGCTTGATCGCCGCAGCCTGAACGGCCGCGGCGACGGGACCGGTCGCCTCGACGCCCGGCTCGTCGTCGATGTCGATGCGGCGAGGCCCGAAGGCTCCGCTGTCGAACCGCGAGTCGTCCTTCGAGACGTTGTCGAGAGCGCGCAGACGGGGGATCAGCCCCTCGGGGAGTGATCCCTGCCGCGACAACTGGATCGCGTCGGCGTTCTGCGGCGAGAGGATGCTGCGGCGCGGGTCGAAGCTCCAGCGCGCGTCGTGGTCGATGCCGTTGGCGGTGAACTCGAGCTTGACGGACCAGCCCGACGACTCCTTCCAACTCGTCCATCGCTCGGCGGAGGCACCGGCCTCGGCGAGCTTCGCCCGGACGGCCGCACCGAAGGTGATGGGGGAGTCGTGCTCGAGAGTGCCACCCAGCAGGACCGGGACGGCCAGCGCCTGGGCGACGACGTGCTCGCGCTCCGCGAGCACGGGTCCCTCGAAACGCTCGACGTCTTCGACGCGGGCGTTCAGCAGCGTCGCCACCTCGCGCGCCGACAGGCCGGCGCGGATGTGCGCCTGGATCTCTCGGGGGCTCGGGCGCGGGGCACGGTCGTCGTCCTCGCGGTCCCGACGCGCACGGCGCGCCTCAGCGCGCAGCACCTCATCGAGCGCGAGGGCGAAGCGTTCGCCCGCCTGCGTCGCCACGACGAGGACGTCATCTTCGGTTCCGATGACTTTGAGCTGTTCCATACGAAACACCCCTCCGATCTGCGGTCAGCGTTCATGCTGACACGCACACGGTCCGCATCCGGGAATATCGCGGGCGCGCCGCGAGTTTCCCGTCAGGCCTGACACGCACGCCCGTCTCGGAGCATTTGCTTATCGAGGACGGGTCATGCAAACTATGGCCGCCCGATCGGGCACCCGATGGGGCACAGCACCACGAAAACCGGAAGTAGAGACCTGCACGCATGGCAACCGATTACGACGCACCGCGCAAGACCGAGGACGACAGCGAGTCGATCGAGGCCCTCAAGGAGCGCGTGCCTGACAAGGCGTCGGGGTCGATCGACAACGAGGATGCCGATAACCCCTCGGGCTTCGAACTGCCCGGCGCCGACCTTTCCGACATCGAGCTCGATGTCGTCGTGCTTCCCCCCCAGGAAGACGAGTTCACCTGCATGAACTGCTTCCTCGTGAAGCACCGTTCGCAGATCGCCGAAGAGAGCGGCCCCGGCTTCATCTGCCTGGAGTGCGCAGCCTGACCTGAGCGCGCTGGATCGCCGCCACCAGGCGGTCCGGCGTGCGGGTGGACACCACCCACGACGGAGTCGGATCATCGGGATCGATCACGGGAACCGTGACGATCCCGTCGATCCCGCCCCGGATGACATGCCACGCCCGGTGGTCGAGACCACTCCCACGGGCGGTACGCGCTTCTTCGGCGATGACGCCGGTGGGAACGCCCAGAAGATCGACCGGGATGTGCGCCCGTCCCGCTCGGAACTCCCCGTCACGGATCTCGATGACCGGTGCGAGCGCGAGAAGGCCCGTCACGATCGCCACCGACACGAGCAGCCCGATGAAAAGGGCCAAGGTCGTGTCGAGCGGGGAGAAGACGACGGCCGCCATGGGGCCGCACACGGCTGCGGCGACCAACGCCCACAGCGACGGGCTCAGACGCTCTCGATACTCGGCTGCGGTGCGGATGCCGCACCCCCTCTTCTGCATTACCCTCGTGGGGTGACCGAAACGGTGGACGTCCTCATTGTCGCATCCGAGCCTCCGGTCTTCGCCCACCCCGGCGACGCCGGAGCCGACCTGACCGCCGCCGAGGCGGTACGCCTGGAGCCCGGGCGACGCGCTCTCGTCTCGACGGGTGTGCGCATCGCACTTCCCGAGGGATACGCCGCGTTCGTCGTGCCACGCAGCGGCTTGGCCGCCAAACACGGCATCACGATCGTGAACGCGCCCGGCACGATCGACGCCGGGTACCGCGGCGAGATCAAGGTCGCCCTGTTGAACACCGACCTCGACGAGGCCTATGACATCGCGGTCGGAGACCGCATCGCCCAGCTCATCGTGATGCCCGTCCCGGCCGTGCGCTTCGTCCCCGTCGACGAACTGCCCGACAGCGTGCGCGGTCAAGGCGGCTTCGGATCGAGCGGATACCAGACTCTGCAAGGGAGCACCCGATGACCGACGACGAGTCGCAGACCACGCCCGACACCGCCGACCAGCCCGGAAACGAAGCGGTGCAGGCGATCAAGAGCGCCCCCACCGATCGCGAGACCGCGGGTCCGTTCGACGAGGCCGAGGCGAACCCCGTCCGCCCCTACATCGACCTGGGTGGCATCAAGATCCTCCCGCGCGAGGGGCTGAACCTCCGCCTGGAGGTCGAGGAGCAGACCAAGCGCATCGTGGCCGTGGGCCTCGACTACGCCGACTCCACCCTGCAGGTGCAGCCCTTCGCCGCGCCGCGCTCGAGCGGCCTGTGGGAAGAGACGCGGGAGCAGATCCGCCAGCAGGTCAAGCAGCAGGGCGGCCGCGTCGAAGAGCGCGAGGGCCCGCTCGGTCCCGAGCTGCTCGCCGAGGTGCCCGTCATGGCCGGCGCGGACGGCGCCGCCAAGCGCCTCGCGCGTTTCGTGGGCGTCGACGGGCCCCGCTGGTTCCTGCGCGGGGTCGTCGGGGGAGCCGCGACCAGCGACGTCGACGCAGCCGCCGCCGTCGAGGACCTCTTCCGCTCGATCGTCGTGGTCCGCGGATCGTCACCGATGCCGCCGCGCGACCTCATCCCCCTCCGGATGCCGTCGAGCCCCGGAACCGCATGAGCGACGACTCCGCACGCCCGGCGCGAGAAGACGACCGCGTCCCCCTCGACCCGCCGTCCGCGGCGGACAGCGTCAGCGCGGCTCTCGGCAACGCCGCGCGCCGCGCGGGGCTCGACCCTTCGAAGCACACCTCGACCGGGGCCGCCGTGTGGTCGGCGATGGGCGGGGTGCGCGGCATCCTGGAATCCGTCCTGCCCTCGCTCGCGTTCGTCGTGCTCTTCACCGTCACGATCGACCCCGAGACACGCCAGGGCAACCTGTGGGTGAGCCTCGGGGTGTCCGTCGGGCTCGCCGTCGTCTTCACCCTCGCGCGTCTGATCGCCAAGTCGCCCCCGAGCGCCGCGATCGGCGGACTCCTCGCGACCGCGGGCGCCGCCGTCCTGTCGCTGGTGACGGGCCGCGGGCAGGACAACTTCGTGCTGGGCTTCTTCACGAACGGCGCGTACGGAACGGCGTTCCTCGTCTCGGCCCTCATCGGCTGGCCGCTGATCGGTCTGGCCGCCGGGTATCTGCTCGGCGAGGGCACGCGCTGGCGCGCCGACAAGCGCAAGCGCCGCGCCTACACGTGGCTCTCGATCGCCTGGGCCGCCCTGTTCGTCGCACGACTCGCCGTGCAGCTGCCGCTGTACTTCGCGGGAGACGTGACCGCGCTCGGCACGCTCAAGATCGTCATGGGCCTGCCGCTGTTCGCCCCGATGCTGGCGGTGACGTGGCTCGTGGTGCGGGCTCTCCACCCTCGCCGAGAGTCCTGATAATATCTTGACATCAAGATAAATCCGCAGCTCCGAGCGGTTAGGTCGACCTTCCTGGAATCGACCTCTCCGCGCGGGGAAGATGGAGAAATGCGGGCTGACGCCTGCGCATTCGCCGACGAAGGAGACGATCGTGTCCACGGTTGACAGCTTCGGTGCCAAGAGCACCCTGACGGTCGGCAGCACCGACTACGAGATCTTCCGCATCGACACGGTCGCCGGTCACGAGAAGCTCCCGTTCAGCCTCAAGGTGCTGCTCGAGAACCTTCTGCGCACCGAGGACGGCGCCAACGTCACCAAGGAGCAGATCGAGGCCCTCGGCTCGTGGGTCCCCACGGCCGACCCCGACACCGAGATCCAGTTCACGCCCGCTCGCGTGGTCATGCAGGACTTCACCGGTGTGCCCTGCATCGTCGACCTCGCCACCATGCGCGAGGCCGTGACCGCCCTGGGCGGCGACCCCAGCAAGATCAACCCGCTCTCGCCCGCCGAGATGGTCATCGACCACTCGGTCATCGCCGACCTGTTCGGCAGCGAGAACGCCCTCGAGCGCAACGTCGAGATCGAGTACGAGCGCAACGGCGAGCGGTACCAGTTCCTCCGCTGGGGCCAGACGGCCTTTGACGACTTCAAGGTCGTCCCCCCGGGAACGGGAATCGTGCACCAGGTCAACATCGAGCACCTCGCCAAGGTCATCTACGACCGCTCGGTCGACGGCGTGCTCCGCGCCTACCCCGACACCTGCGTCGGCACCGACTCGCACACCACGATGGTCAACGGCCTGGGCGTGCTCGGCTGGGGCGTCGGCGGCATCGAGGCCGAGGCCGCGATGCTCGGCCAGCCCGTGTCGATGCTGATCCCGCGCGTCGTCGGCTTCAAGCTCTCGGGCGAGATCCCCGCCGGCGTGACCGCGACCGACGTCGTCCTCACCATCACCGACATGCTGCGCAAGCACGGCGTCGTCGGCAAGTTCGTCGAGTTCTACGGCGAGGGCGTCGCCTCGGTGCCGCTGGCCAACCGCGCCACCATCGGCAACATGAGCCCCGAGTTCGGCTCGACCGCCGCGATGTTCCCCATCGACGACGTGACGCTCGACTACCTGCGCCTGACCGGCCGCGACGAGCAGACCGTCGCCCTGGTCGAGGCGTACGCCAAGGAGCAGAAGCTCTGGCACGACGCCGACCGCGAGCTCGTCTTCAGCGAGTACATGGAGCTCGACCTGTCGACGGTCGTCCCCTCGATCGCCGGTCCGAAACGCCCCCAGGACCGCATCCTGCTGTCCGAGGCCAAGAATCAGTTCGAGAAGGACATCCTCAACTACGCGGGCGCGTCGGTCTCCGACTCGATCGTCGACCTCGAGGTCGACGGGACCTTCCCCGCATCCGACCCGGGCTCGGTTCCCGGCGAAGAGCACGAGGACGTCACCGAGAGCGAGGTGCTGATCTCTTCGGGTCACCCCGCCAACGCGTCGAACCCCGTCAAGGTCACCACCCCCGACGGCCAGTCGTACCTGCTCGACAACGGCGCGGTCACGCTCGCGGCCATCACCTCATGCACGAACACCTCGAACCCCTCGGTCATGATCGCGGCGGGCCTGCTCGCCAAGAACGCCGTCGACAAGGGCCTCAAGCGCAAGCCGTGGGTCAAGACGACGCTCGGCCCCGGCTCGAAGGTCGTCACCGACTACTACGAGAAGTCCGGCCTCGACAAGGCGCTCGAGGGTCTCGACTTCTACACCGTCGGCTACGGCTGCACCATCTGCATCGGCAACTCGGGACCCCTCATCGAAGAGGTCTCCGAGGCTATCAACGAGAACGACCTCGCCGTCACGGCCGTCCTCTCGGGTAACCGCAACTTCGAGGGGCGCATCAGCCCCGACGTGAAGATGAACTACCTCGCCTCGCCGCCGCTGGTCGTCGCCTACGCCCTCGCCGGCTCGATGAACTTCGACTTCGAGACCGACGCCCTGGGCAAGGACCAGAACGGCGACGATGTCTTCCTGAAGGACATCTGGCCGGCCCCCGACCAGGTGCAGACGATCATCGACGCCTCGATCTCGCGCGAGCAGTTCATCCAGCAGTACGCCACCGTCTTCGAGGGCGACGAGCGCTGGAAGAACCTGCCCACCCCGACCGGCCCGATCTTCGAGTGGGATGCCGACTCGACATACGTCCGCAAGGCCCCGTACTTCGACGGCATGACCATGCAGCCCGATGCTGTGCGCGACATCACCGGCGCACGCGTCATGGCGACGCTGGGTGACTCGGTCACGACCGACCACATCAGCCCGGCCGGAAACATCAAGGCGGGTACCCCCGCCGCGCAGTACCTGATGGAGCACGGCGTCGCGCAGAAGGACTTCAACTCCTACGGCTCGCGTCGCGGCAACCACGAGGTCATGATTCGCGGCACGTTCGCCAACATCCGCCTCAAGAACGAGCTCACGGCAGCGGTCAACGACGGCACGGTCGTCGAGGGCGGCTACACCCGCGACTTCACCCAGGAGGGCGGCCCGCAGTCGTACATCTTCGACGCGAGCCAGAACTATCAGGCGCAGGGCACCCCGCTCGTCATCTTCGGTGGCAAGGAGTACGGCTCCGGCTCGTCGCGCGACTGGGCGGCGAAGGGCACCAACCTGCTGGGCGTCAAGGCCGTCATCACCGAGAGCTTCGAGCGCATCCACCGCTCGAACCTGATCGGCATGGGCGTCGTTCCGCTGCAGTTTCCCGCCGGCGAGAGCTGGAAGTCGCTGGGCCTCGACGGCACCGAGATCGTCTCGATCGAGGGCCTGGAGCAGCTCAACGAGGGCGTCACGCCGAAGACCGTGAAGGTCACCGCCGAGCCGAGCGAGTTCTCGCCCGAGGGCAAGCAGGCCGTCACGTTCGACGCCGTGGTCCGCATCGACACCCCCGGTGAGGCCGACTACTACCGCAACGGCGGCATCCTGCAGTACGTGCTGCGTTCCCTGGTCTGACCCGCTTCATCGATGTGCCCCGGGAGCCTCGCGCTCCCGGGGCACATCGCGTTCGCAGAGAGTACACGGCCTCGGCGCGCAACCCGTTGCCGGGCCCCTCGCACCCTCGGAGACTAGAATCGACCCGTACGCGCGGCCCCCGCGCGCATCGCACGAGAGGAGTCTCATGGCTCTCCTACCCGGCATTCACGGCCCCCGTGACCTCGACGAACTGAACCCCGACCAGCTACGACAGCTGGCCGCGGAGGTCCGTTCGTTCCTCGTCGAGAACGTCGCCCGCACCGGCGGGCACCTCGGTCCGAACCTCGGCGTCGTCGAGCTGACGATCGCCCTGCACAAGGTCTTCGATTCACCGTCCGACCCGATCATCTTCGACACCGGGCACCAGTCCTACGTGCACAAGATGCTTACCGGTCGACAGGACTTCTCAGCTCTCCGCTCGCGCGGCGGCCTCGCGGGCTACCCGCAGCGTTCCGAGAGCGAGCACGACGTCGTCGAGTCCTCGCACGCGTCGAGCTCGTTGAGCTGGGCGGACGGCGTGTCGCGCGCGTTCAGCCGCACCGGTCGTCGAGACCGTCATGTGATCGCCGTCGTGGGCGACGGCGCCCTCACTGGCGGCATGACCTGGGAGGCCCTCAACAACATCAGCGACGACAACGAGCGCAATCTCGTGATCGTCGTGAACGACAACGGCCGGTCCTACGCCCCCACCATCGGGGGCATGGCGCGCTACCTCAACCGCGTGCGCACGAACGACGCCTACCGGACGCTCCACCGCGGCTCCGACACCCTCTTCCGTCGCCTGGGCCCCGCGGCGCGTGCCGTCTATCGCGGCGTCCGCGGCGGCACCCACGGCTTCCTGTCGCGCTTCACCAACAACGAGGCGCTGTACAGCAACCTCGACATCAAGTACCTCGGTCCCATCGACGGCCACGACTTCGAGTCGCTCATCGAGACCCTCGAGCTGGCGAAGTCGTACGGTGCTCCGGTCATCGTGCATGCCATCACCGACAAGGGCAGCGGCTACGCCCCGGCGATGAGCGACGAGGCCGACCAGTTCCACGCGGTGGGCAAGATCGACCCGATCACGGGCGAAGCCCTGGGCTCGGGCGGCGGTCTGCAGTGGACCGACGTCTTCGCCGAAGAGCTCGTGAAGGTCGGCGCCGAGCGCCAGGACATCATCGCGATGACCGCGGCCATGCTCCGCCCCACGGGTCTGCAGCACTTCGCCGAGAGATTCCCCGAGCGCGTGTACGACGTCGGCATCGCGGAGCAGCACGCCGTGGCATCCGCCGCCGGTCTGGCCTTCGGCGGCCTCCACCCGGTCGTCGCCATCTACGCGACGTTCATGAACCGCGCGTTCGACCAGGTCATGATGGACGTCGCCCTGCACAAGGCCGGCGTCACGTTCGTGCTCGATCGCGCCGGCGTCACCGGCCCCGACGGCCCGAGTCATCACGGCATCTGGGATCTGGCGATGCTGCAGCTGGTCCCCGGCATCCGCATCGCCGCCCCGCGAGACGCCGCGCGCCTGCGCGAGGTGTTCCGCGAGGCCACCGCGGTCGAAGACGCGCCCACCGTGGTGCGTTACCCCAAGGGCAAGGTCAACGACGACGTCGAGGCGATCGAGCGCCTCCACGACGGCGTCGATGTGCTGAGCCGCGGCTCGAGCGAAGACGTGCTGCTGGTCGGCATCGGTCCGATGGTGCACCTCGCCCTCGAGGTCGCCGAGCGTCTCAAGGCGCAGGGCATCGGCGCGACGGTCATCGACCCGCGCTGGGCGATCCCGGTGCAGCCCTCGATCGTCGAGTTGGCGCGCGAGCACCGTCTCGTGATCACGATCGAAGACGGCATCCGCGTCGGCGGCGTCGGCACGCGCGTGCGGCAGGTGCTGCGCGAGGCGGGCGTCGACACGGCCGTCGACGAGCTCGGCATCCCCGATGAGTTCATCGACCACGCGACGCGCGAGCAGATCCTCGAGGATGCCGGCCTGACGGCCTCGAAGATCGCACACGACGTGGTCGCCCAGGTGCTGGGCACGCGCATCCCCATGGCGCGTCAGACGCCGACCGGCTCGATCCCCACGATCGAGGAGTGGGAAAAGTCGCGCCCGTAGACCCGCACGAACCACAACGGCGCCGCCCCCTCGGGGACGGCGCCGCTGTCGTATCCGGAGCTCAGGCCCCGATGCCGCGAATGGGCGGCTGGTGGAACGTGTCGCCGAAGGCGCGCTCCGACGCCCCCTCGCGGTCGAGGTAGGGCGAGGCGCCACCATCGATGAAGGGCCAGCCGGCGCCGAGGATGAGGCACAGGTCGATGTCCTGCACCTCGGGGACCACGCCCTCGTCGAGCATGATCTTGATCTCCTGGGCGAGACCGTCCTGCACGCGAGCCAGGATCGTCTCGGGCGCAACGGGCGTCTTACCGGTCACGAGCACTTTCTGCGCGGCCTTGGTCCAGCCGGTCACCCGGCCGCCCTTGTCCTTCTCCACGACCTCCGGCAGAGCCGCGAGCTCGTGAAAGTTCTCGGACGAGAAGAACCGGTCGGGGAAGGCGTGCGCCATCGTGTCCTGCACGTGGGCGGCGACCTTCCAGCCGACGAGGTCGATGAGCTGGAACGGCCCCATCGGCAGTCCGAGGGGCGCGAACGCCTTCTCGACCACCATGATCGGCGTTCCCTCGTAGACCGCGCGAGCAGCTTCGCCCATGACCTTCGCCAGCAGGCGGTTCACCACGAAGCCGGGTGCGTCCGCGGTGAGCACGGCGTTCTTGCCGAGACCCTTCGCGACGACGAAAGCCGTCGACAGTGCAGCGTCGGAGGTGGCATCCGTCTTCACGACCTCGATGAGCGGCATGACCGCGACGGGGTTGAAGAAGTGGAAGCCCACCAGGCGCTCCGGGTTCTGCAGCACCGAGCCGATCTCGGCGACCGAGAGCGACGAGGTGTTCGTGGCGAGGATGGCGTCGTCGGCGACGATCTTCTCCATGGCCGAGAACACCTCCTGCTTGACGCCCACCTCTTCGAACACGGCCTCGATGACGAAGTCGCAGTCGGCGAACTCCGACCGGTCGGTGGTGCCGTGCACGAGCGCGCGCAGCTGATTCGCCGTGTCGCTGTCGAGGCGGCCCTTGGCCTCGAGCTTGCCGATCTCTTCTCGAATGGATGCCACGCCCTTGTCGACCCGACCCTGATCGAGGTCGGTGATGATCACGGGTACCCGGAGCTTCCGCACGAACAGCAGCGCGAACTGCGAGGCCATGAGACCCGCGCCGATGACGCCGACCTTGGTGACCTTCTTCGCGAGAGCCTTGTCGGGGGCCCCGACCGGACGCTTGGCGCGCTTCTGCACGAGGTCGAAGGCGTACATGGATGCCGCGAACTGGTCGCCCGTGATGAGCTCGGCCAGCGCCTCGTCTTCGCGCGCGAAGCCCTCGGCCTTGGTGCCGCTCTTCGCCTTGTCGAGCAGGTCGAGCGCGACGTAGGGGGAGCGGGGCACGGTGCCGATCTTCGACTCGAGCATGCCGCGGGCCATCTTGATGGCGATGGGCCACTTGGTGAGGCGCTCGAGCTTGCCCGGCTCGTTCTTGCGCTCGACGCGCACCCGACCGGTGAGCACGCCATCGGCCCACCGCAGCGAGTCCTCGAGGTAGCTGGCCGCCGGGAAGATGGCATCCATGATCCCGAGATCGAAGGCCTGCTGCGGCTTGAGCATGCGGTTCTGCTTGAGCGGGTTCGAGATGACGACCTCGAGCGCGTTCTCGATACCGATGAGGTTCGGCAGCAGGTAGGCGCCTCCCCAGCCGGGGATGATGCCGAGGAACACCTCGGGCAGCGCGATCGCCGCGGCGGAGGAGTCGACCGTGCGATAGGTCGAGTTGAGCGCGATCTCGAGACCGCCGCCGAGCGCGAGGCCGTTGACGAACGCGAACGAGGGGACGCCGAGCTCCGACAGCGACCCAATCACCTGATGTCCGCGCTGTGCGATGAGGCGCGCGACATCTTTCGAGGGCAGCGTCGCCACGTCGGACAGGTCGGCGCCCGCCGCGAGGATGTACTGCTTGCCGGTGATCGCGACGGCGTGAATCTCGCCGGCGTCGGCGCGCTTCTTGAGCGCCCCGAGCGTCTGCCCGAGCTCGGCGAGGGTCGCAGGTCCCAGCGTGTTGGGCCGGGTGTGGTCGCGACCGTTGTCGAGGGTGATCAGCGCGAGCACGTTGCCCGAGGGCAGACGCACGTCGCGGACGGGGGAGTGGGTCACCACCTCGTCGCCGGTGAGGGCGTCGAGGGGCGTGAAGTCGATCGAGGTGTAGTTGCTCACGTGCGCTTCTTCTTTCCGTCGAAGAACGGGTTCTCCCAGATGACCGAGCCGCCCTGACCCAGGCCCACGCACATGGCGGTGAGGCCGTAGCGCACGTCGGGTCGCTCGGCGAACTGCGCCGCCAGCTGGATCATGAGACGCACTCCGGATGCCGCGAGCGGGTGGCCCAGGGCGATGGCGCCACCCCAGGGGTTCACGCGCGGGTCGTCGTCGGCGATGCCGAAGTGGTCGAGCAGCGAGATTACCTGGATGGCGAAGGCCTCGTTGAGCTCGAACAGGCCGATGTCGTCGATCGTGAGGCCGGCCTTCTTGAGGGCCTTCTCGGTCGAGGGGATCGGGCCGATGCCCATGATCTCGGGCTCGACGCCGGCGAAGGCGAACGACACCATACGCATCTTGGGCGCGAGGCCGAACTCCTTCACGGCGCCGGCTCCGGCGAGCAGGCTGATGGTCGCACCGTCCGTGAGGGGCGAGGACGTACCGGCCGTGACGCGCCCGTGGGGGCGGAACGGCGTCTTGAGCGTCGCGAGGCCCTCGACGGTGGTCTCGGGGCGGCGCCCCTCGTCCTCCGTGGCGAGACCCCACGCGCCCTCGGCGTCCTTGACGGCGACCGAGACCAGGTCGGGCTGGATCTTGCCCGCCTCGTAGGCGGCCTGCACCTTGTGCTGGCTGGCGGCGCCGAAGCGGTCGGCGCGCTCCTTCGTCAGGTGCGGGAAGCGGTCGTGGATGCGTTCGGCGGTGACGCCCATGTTGAGCGCGCCCGGGTCGACGAGCTTCTCGGCCACGAAGCGCGGGTTGGGGTCGACGTTTCCGCCGATGGGGTGGCGTCCCATGTGCTCGACGCCGCCGGCGAGGGCGAGGTCGTACATGCCGACGCCGATCGAGGCGCCCATCGTCGTGACGCTCGTCATGGCGCCCGCGCACATGCGCTCGATCGCCAGGCCCGGCACCGTCATCGGCAGACCCGCGAGGATCGCCGCGGTGCGCCCGAGGGTCAGTCCCTGGTCACCGGTCTGCGAGGTCGCGGCGATCGCCACGTCGTCGATCCGGTCCTTGGGCACGTCGCCGTTGCGTTCCATCAACCCGATGATCGCCTTGACCACGAGGTCGTCGGCGCGGGTGTTCCAGTACATGCCTTTTTCGCCGGCGCGCCCGAAGGGGGTGCGCATTCCGTCGACGAAGAAGACGTCCGTCATCTCGGCCACTCTGCCTCCATAGTTTGGGATGACCCCAGCCTAGGAAGAGGCGAATCCGCCGCAGAATCGGTTGTCCGAACCTACGAATCCGTTCCGGACACGTCGTCATCGGCATTGAGGGAAGCTACAAAACTATCGGCGATCACCTGTGAGGTCTGGTCAATCTGCCACGGCCGCGCCCCCAGCTGCGCGAGAGCCTCCCCGATGGCCTCGGCGGTCGTCTCGGCGGGCGGCGCCCAGGCGAGACGACGCAGCGTCTCGGGCGTGAGAAGGTTCTCGGTCGGCATCCGGAGCTCCTCCGCCCGCGCCTCGACGGCCGGACGCGCCTTCTTCAGCCGGCGATCGGCCTCGGGATTGCGATCGGCCCACGCGCGCGGCGGAGGCAGCGTGTCGCTCGGGACGCGGTCCGCCGGCAGGTCCGTCGCCTCGCGTCCGGCGACGATCGCGTTCCACCAGCGATCGAGCTGCGTGCGGCTTGCCCGGCCGTTGAATTCCTTGACGCCCGCGAGAGCCTGTTTGCTCGCGGGATCGGCGAGGACGGCGGCCACCAGCGCGCGGTCGGGCACGAGACGCCCGGGGGCGACATCCTGCTCGCGGGCGTAGTCCTCGCGCGCCTGCCACAGCGAACGGGCGACGGCCAGCGACCGGCGACCGCGCACGCTGTGCAGGCCGCTCAGGCGCCGCCATGGGTCGTCACGAGGAGGCTTCGGCTCGCGATCGAGCACGGCCTGGAACTCCTGCCTCGCGATCTCGGTCTTGCCCTGCTCGGTGAGCTCGGCATCCAGCACGTCACGCACGTCGATCAGGTGCTCGACGTCGAGGGCCGCGTATTCGAGCCAGGATGCCGGCAGGGGGCGCGTCGACCAGTCCGCGGCCGAGTGGGCCTTGGCCAGGGTGATGCCCAGCGTCTGCTCGACGACGGCCCCGAGACCGACCCGCTCGTGCCCGAGAAGGCGCGAGCCGAGCTCGGTGTCGAAGATGCGCGGCGGCTCGAGACCCCGCTCGCGCAGCGACGGCAGATCCTGGCTCGCGGCGTGGAACACCCATTCGACGTCGCCGATGGCGTGCTGCAACGGCGAGAAGTCCTCGATCGTGGAGGGGTCGAAGAGGAAGACCCCGGCCTCGCGCCGGAACACCTGGATCAGGTACGCGCGCTGCGAATACCGGAACCCCGAGGCGCGCTCGACGTCGACCGCGACGGGACCGCTCCCCGCGGCCAAGGTCTCGCACGCGGCGAGGAACCCCGCGGCATCCTCGATGACGATGTACTCAACCACGCGTGGGCCTCCGGGCTCCGAGAACAGCGACGCCCTCCGACCCCGGGGGGAGGCCGGCGAGCATGCACACGAGCTCCGCCCACGCCTCGAGGTGCGGGCGGAAGGGACCGCGCGGCGACCATGACGCGCGAAGTTCGATCTGCGACCCCTCACCCTGGGCTGCCAGGGCGCCGAAGCCGGTGGAAAGGGTCTTGGTGGCGGTGCCCGACTCCGAGTGGCGCTGCGCCCCGCGCGAATCCAGCGCGTCGATCAGCCACGACCAGGCGACCTCGGCCAGCAGGGGGTCGACCCCGATCTCGGGTTCGAGAGGGGCCTGCGCGAAGCACACGATGCGCCACGCACCGCCCCACGGCTCGGGCTCTTCGGGGTCGTGGAGCAGGATGAACCGTCCCGTGCCGAAGGGGGAGTCGGTCGCGTGCTCCTCGGGGCGGACATCGCCGGCGAGAGCGAGCGAGAAAGGAGCCAAGCCCGAGGGCGAGGGGATCTGCCGGACGACCAGATCGTCGCGGAAAGCCGTGTCGCGCACCTCTTCGACGGCTCGCGCGAAGGGGCTGTCGGCCTCCGCCGGGCGCTGGTCACTCACGGCCACAGACTAGAGTGAGGCCTCGATGAACGCTCCCAGGCGCGCCGCGGGTCCTCGCGCATCGCAGCGCACGAACCCCGGCCTCCGCGTCACGCTCTCGGCTCTCGGCGTCGCCCTCGCGGCCTCCGCGACCGCTCTCGGGGCGGTCTCGCTGCGCGTCGCCCGGACGGTCGTCCGTCCCGCCGGACGACGCCCCGACACGCGCATCGTGCGTCTGGACGCCGCCGCGCAGACCATCACGCTCGGGCGCTCTCCCGACACGGTGCTGCCCGGTCGTTACGGTCTCTTCACCGTCGGATCGGCCGATTACCTGCGGGTCGGCTCGATCGTCGGCGAGGACGAGGACACCGTCACCCGCAAACTCCTCACCCACGTACCCGCGGACGGAGACCTCGCCGCCGAGGCGGCCTTCAGCGGGTGGTACTTCGACAAGCCGGGCGACCTGCTCCTGCCGTTTCAGTCGATCGACATCGATACCGGAGTGGGCGCATGCCCCGCGTGGGAGTTCCCCGCCCACGGCGACACCGACGTCTGGGTCATCCAGGTGCACGGCCGCGGCACGACCCGGTCCGAGACCCTGCGCGCCGTGCCCGTGTTCCACGCGCTCGGCATCTCGAGCCTCGTGGTCTCGTACCGCAACGACGGCGACGCCCCGCGCAGTCCATCCGGCACCTACGCCCTCGGCGCGACCGAATGGCGCGACGTCGACGCGGCGATCGGCTACGCCCGCCGTCAGGGGGCTCGTCGCGTGCTGCTGATGGGCTGGTCGATGGGCGGAGCGTTGTCGCTGCAGGCCGCGCTCGAGTCGCCGCACGCCGACGTGATCGCCGGCCTCGTCCTGGATTCGCCGGTGGTCGACTGGCGGACGGTGCTGAACTTCCAGGGGCGCGCGATGCGCCTGCCCGCACCCGTCATCGCACTCGCAGAACGCACGCTCGCCTCGAACTGGGGGGCCACGGCGCTACGCAGCGGCGAGCCCATCCCTCTCGACCGTCTCGACGGGGTCTCCCGGGCGGCCGAGCTGCGGCATCCTGTCCTCATCCTGCACAGCGACGACGACGGCTTCGTCCCCGCCGACGCCTCGCACGCGCTGGCGCAGGCGCGCCCCGACCTCGTCACGATGGAGACGTTCACGGTCGCCCGCCACACGAAGCTGTGGAACTACGACGAGACCCGATGGACCACCGCGATCCAGGACTGGGTCCGCGGACAGGGGCTCGCGCGGGACTGATCCGGGATGCCGGCACCCCGGCGACCCGCGCGGCTCAGGCGTCGCGCTTCGCGCGCACCTGGCGTTTGGCGCGCATGAGCATCCCGGTCATGCCCGCGATGCGCAACGGACTCACGGCGCGCGTCAGACCGATGCTCTGCGGGAAGTCGTCGGGCACCGCGAGCACCTCGTCGGCGGACAACCCCGTGAGCCCCTGCGACAGGATGCTCGCGAATCCGCGCGTGGTCGGCGCTTCGGCGGGAGCCGTGGCGTGCATCGCGACCCGGTCGGCGTCGTCGACCGTGACGATGATGTATACCGGCGACTGGCACTCGACGACGCGCTCGCGCATCTCGGGGTGGTCGGCGTACTCCGCCGGGACCTCGGGCAGCTCCTGCGAGAACTCGAGCAGCAGCTGCAGGCGATCGGGCTCGTCGAGCTCGAGGAACTCGTCGCGGATCTCGGCGAGGCGGGCGGGGAGGGCGTTGTCGGACATCACCGTCATCCTCCCACGCCCGCGTCGACCGGGATCAGCGCGAGGGGACCTCGCCGGGCTCGGCACCCGCGACGATCGGCACGCGGACCGCGCTGCCCCACTCGGTCCACGAGCCGTCGTAGTTGCGGACGTCGTCGAAGCCCAGCAGGTGCTTGAGCACGAACCAGGTGTGGCTCGAGCGCTCACCGATGCGGCAGTACGCCACGATCTTGTCGCCGTCGGCCAGGCCGGCTCCGTCGCGGTAGATGGCATCCAGCTCTTCACGCGACTTGAACCCGCCGTCCTCGGCCACGGCCTTGCCCCACGGCACGCTCTGCGCGCTGGGGATGTGGCCGGCGCGGAGGGCGCCCTCTTCGGGGTAGGCGGGGGCGGTGGTGCGCTCGCCCGAGTACTCCTCGGGGGAGCGGACGTCGATCAGCGGGTTGCCGAGGTGGGCGAGCACGTCGTCCTTGTACGCGCGCAGCACCGAGTCGTCGCGCTCGACGACCGGGTAGTCGGTGGGTTCGACGACCGTCTTGTCGGTCGTGATCGGGCGGCCCTCGGCGATCCACTTGTCGCGGCCCCCGTCGAGCAGGCGCACGTCCTCGTGACCGAAGAGCGAGAAGACCCACAGGGCGTACGCCGCCCACCAGTTGTTCTTGTCGCCGTAGATCACGACGGTGTCGTCGCGCGAGATGCCCTTTCGGCCCAACAGCTCGGCGAATCCCGCGCCGTCCACGTAATCGCGGACGACGGGATTGTTGAGCTCGGTGTGCCAGTCGACCTTCACGGACCCCGGGATGTGCCCCGTCTCGTACAGCAGCACGTCCTCGTCGGACTCCACGACCACGAGTCCCGGCTGCCCGAGACGCTCCTGGAGCCACTCGCCCGTGACGAGACGGCCGGGCTCGGCGTAGTCGGCGAACTTGGGGGACGTGGTGTCGAACTCGACGGTCACGGGGACTCCTCGGTCAAGGCGGTGGATGGCGCGGCATAGGGTGGACACCGCACCATCGACCCTAGATCCGCGGCATGGGGCACGCACCCTCCCCGTAAGACTTGGACACAGGACGGCCATGACCTCCACTCCCGCCACGACCGGCCTCATCCACCTCACCGAACGCGAGCCGGCCGTCTCGGGCGCCGACATGGTGAACGCCCTCGTTCCGCCTCCCCAGTTCGATGGAGCGACCTTCGAGTCGTACCGCGCCGACGACGCCTATCCCTCGCAGCAGGAGGCGAAGGAGCTGCTGCAGGAGTTCGCCGGTCGACAGGCGGCTCCGGCCAAGAAGGGCGGCTTCTTCCGCCGCGCCGAGAAGGTGGCCCCCGTCAAGCCGGGCGTCTACCTCGACGGCGGATTCGGCGTCGGAAAGACCCACCTCCTCGCGGCGATCTATCACGCGATGCCCGCCCGCCGGAAGTACTTCGGATCGTTCATCGAGTACACGGCCCTCGTGGGGGTCCTCGGCTACGCCAAGGCCGTCGAGCTGTTCCGCGGTTCGGACCTCCTCTGCATCGACGAGTTCGAACTCGACGACCCGGGCGACACGATGGTCATGACGCGCCTGCTCGGCGAGCTCGTGGCATCCGGAACCCGGCTCGCCGCGACCTCGAACACCCCGCCGAACGCGTTGGGCGAGGGGCGCTTCGCGGCGCAGGACTTCTTGCGCGAGATCCAGTCGATGGCCGACAGCTTCCGCACGATCCGCATCGACGGCACCGATTTCCGTCAGCGCGCGATCGACGGAGAAGCGAAGGTCCTGTCCGACGAGGGGTATCGACAGGCGATGGATGCCGCCGCCGCCGGCGCCGTGGCATCCGACGACTCCTTCCTCGACCTCGTCGGCCACCTCGCACGGGTCCACCCGTCGCGCTTCATCCGCCTGATCGACGGGGTCGATGTGATCGGCCTGCGCGACGTGCAGGTCCTGCACGATCAGTCGGCCGCGCTGCGCCTGGTCGCGTTCGTCGACCGCGCCTACGACGCGCAGATCCCGATCCGGGCGACGGGCGTGCCCCTGAACACGGTGTTCAGCGAAGAGATGCTCGGCGGCGGATACCGCAAGAAGTACCTGCGCGCGGTCTCGCGACTCGTGGCGCTGACGCACTCCTGAGGCGAGTTCATCGCCGGTTCGCGGGCGCAGGAAACGCGATGTTTACCGGAGCGGCCCGCCTGTAACGCCCCCGAAACACGGGGCGAACGGCGGCGGAACCGAGGCTGTGGACACTGAGGGGACCCGACGCTTTACCTGCGTCCCTGCAGAGAGGTTCCCTCCGAGATGGATCAAGGCAACACCGCATTCATCCTGATAGCAGCGGCACTCGTGCTGCTCATGACGCCAGGACTCGCGTTCTTCTACGGCGGTCTCGTCAAGGCCAAGAGCGTCATCAGCATGATGATGATGAGCTTCGGCGCGATGGGCCTCATGGGCGTCCTGTGGGTGCTCTACGGCTACGCGATCGCGTTCCCCGCGACCGACGCCGGGGTCACCAACGCTCCGTGGCACATCGATGGCACCGACTTCGGCCTCGCCAACGTGCTCACCACCCCCGAGGGCGCCGCGTACCCGCCGCTCGCCTTCGTCGCCTTCCAGGCCACGTTCGCCATCATCACCGTCGCCCTCGTCTCGGGCGCGATCGCCGACCGCGCCAAGTTCGGCGCGTGGATGATCTTCGCCGGCATCTGGGCCACGGTCGTCTACTTCCCCGTGGCGAGCTGGGTCTTCAACTTCGGCCTCGCCGAGGACGGCACCTTCAGCTACGGCGGCTGGATCACGCACGGTCTGCAGGATGTGTTCGGCGTCGGCGCGATCGACTTCGCCGGTGGTACCGCGGTCCACATCAACGCCGGTGCGGCTGCCCTCGCTCTCGCCCTGGTGCTCGGAAAGCGCGTCGGGTTCCAGAAGGGCGCCCACGTCCCTCACAACCCGCCGTTCGTCCTCCTCGGTGCGGGTCTGCTGTGGTTCGGCTGGTTCGGCTTCAACGCCGGTTCCGAGCTCGCCGCCGACAACACCGCCGCCCTGGCCTTCGTCAACACGATCGCCGCTCCCGCCGCGGCCCTTCTGTCGTGGCTGATCGTCGAGAAGATCAAGGACGGCAAGCCCACCTCGGTCGGCGCCGCCTCCGGTGCCGTCGCGGGTCTCGTCGCGATCACCCCGGCCTGCGCCGCGCTGACGCCGATCTGGGCCATCGTGCTGGGCCTGCTCGCCGGCGCGATCTGCGCCCTCGCCATCGAGCTGAAGTTCAAGCTCGGCTTCGATGACTCGCTCGACGTGGTCGGCATCCACCTCGTCGGTGGTCTGCTCGGAACGCTCTACCTCGGCATCTTCGCCAACACGAGCGGCCTCATCTACAGTGGCTCGTTCAACCAGCTGATCGTCCAGGCGATCGCGGCCCTCGCGGTGCTGGTCTACTCGTTCGTGCTCGCCTTCATCATCGGCTTCGCGATCGAGAAGACGATCGGCTTCCGCGTGAAGAACGAGGACGAGATCGCCGGCATCGACACCGTCGTGCACGGCGAAGAGGGCTACGTCCTCTCCGACGTCCGCGCCTGATACCCGCCCGACCCCGAACGGGGCGTCGCCGATTCGTCGGCGGCGCCCCGTTCCGCGTGCCTAGGGTGTGGGTATGGGAACCGCTTCTCGTCTGCTGTCCGCCGTGCTGGGCATGTTCCGGTCGACGCCGGCGGCTCCGCCCGTTCGTCGTTCCGCCCCCGTCACGCCGACCGCGCGCCCCTCGGCCCCGAGCGGGAGCGAGACCGTCGAGATCGATCCGCCGCGGCGGCTCACCCTGTCGTACGCGCCGAAACGCGACAACGCCCCCGACGGGGGCGAGATCGTCTGGACGTGGGTTCCCTACGAGGAGCGCGACGGGCGTGGAAAGGATCGGCCGGTCCTCGTCATCGGTCGAGCGGATGCCACCCGCTCCTACGCCGTGCGACTCACCAGCAAACCGCACGACGGCGACCGGCAGTACCTGTCGCTGGGCACGGGGGAGTGGGATCCCCAGCGTCGTCCCTCGTGGATCGACATCGAACAGCTGTATCTGGTCCATGACGCGGGGATGCGCCGGGAGGCAGCGGCCCTGGACCGCGCACGGTTCGACGCCGTCGCCGCCGCTCTCGCCGCGCGCTACGGCTGGTCGCGCGGCTGACTCTCTGCGTCCATCGCGAACCGGACGAGGAACTGTTCGTGAGAGCTACGTGAGATTCCTCTCATCTACCGGGTTTTCTTGATGCGAACCGTTCGTTCTCGGCGCCCGGGTCGATAAATTTCTGCCGTGCCGTTGGATCCCGAAGAGTCGTTTGCGCAGGTCGAAGCCGACGTTCGTCGTGCCGAGCTGCGCGCCGCGCAGATGCCGGCCTTCGAGGCGACGGTCGCTTCGGTGCGCGGCACCGGTCGTTCTCGCGGTCGCGACGTCATCGCCCAGGTGGACTCGGGCGGCCGGGTCGTCGATCTGCGGCTGAGCGAGGCGGCCCTGGCCCGCGGCGCGCAGCGACTGTCCGCCGAGATCCTCTCGACCATCCGTCACGCCGAGGCCGACGCCCGCGAGAGCACTCTCCGCGCGGTGAGCGAGCTGCTCGGCGCCGACGATCCCATCGTCGCGCAGTTGCGCGACACCGAACCCGCCTCACCCGAGAGGACTCTTCATGGCCGATGACATCGCCGTCGACTTCGATCGACTCCGACAGCACGCCGCATTCGTCGATTCCCTCGTGGGAGACGTCGGATCGGCGCTCTCCGTCCTCCGCGGCGGCAACCTGCTCCCCGAAGCCTTCGGACTTTTGTGCGCCTTCCTCGTTCCCCCGGGACTCGCGCTGTCGGCAGCCGCCACCGGCCTGCTCGGCGAGGACCAATCACTGCTCATGCGCACCGCCGGAGAGCTGCGGCAGACCGCCGACCAGTGGGAGCAATTCGAGAGCGACACCATCGCGACCATCCGATCGCTCGAGTCTGCGATGGGGGTCTGATGAGCACCGTTGTCGCCCCCGGCACCACCTTCTCGGGGAGCCGTGTCATCGAGTCGGGTCGAGCCCTCGCCGAGGCCGTCAAGAGCGGCAACTGGCTCGACGGAGGAATGGCCTTCCTCGACACCCTGGGTGATGCGGCCGCTGCCCTCACCGACCCCATCGGCACGTTGACCGCGTGTGGTCTCGGATGGGTGATGGAGCACCTCAAGCCTCTCAGCACCTGGCTCGACCAGCTCGCCGGCAGCGCCTCCAACGTCGCCTCCGTCGCGTCGCAGTGGGTCTCTGCCGGGTCGTCGATGAGACAGGCGGGCGCCGACCTCACCCGACGGTTGAGCGACCTCGAGGGCATGACCGGCGGCAGCATCACCGCCTACGTGCGGTTCGCCACCGACGCGGCGAAGCACCTCGGTGCGTCGGGCGAATGGGCCGAGGCCGCGGCCAGCGGACTCACCTCCGCCTCCACCCTGGTGACGAAGATGCAGGGCGTCGTCAAGTCGGCGATCTCCAAGGTCGTCGCAACCGCCATCGAGGCCATGGCGGTCGTTGCCGCCTCGTTCGGTCTCGGCATGGGCTACGCGATCGCGCGCGTCGTGATGAAGGTCAATGAGATGGTGAACAAGGTCGTGCGGCCTCTGCGCGCCGTGCTCGGGTCGATCAAGGCCCTCACCGGGCTCGTGCAGCAGCTTCGCGGCGTCTTCGACCGCACGTCGACCACGACCGCTGCGGCCCTGCAGAACAGCGCCCAGACCATCCGCATCGACTCGGGGACCGTCGTCGACGCATCGGACGCCACCCGCTACGGAAACAGCGCGGCCCACGACCTCACCGTCAAGGGTCAGCGTGCCGACGGGGTCGTCTACCGCCCCTTCGCTGTGTCGGGCGAGCACGCCTCGGGGGACTTCCACCTCAGCGGCTCCGGGGGCCTATCCGGCGCCCCCACGCCCGACGGAGCCGTCATCGGCCAGGCCTCGCTCGGCGGGTCCGGTGGCGCGGGCGGTTCGCTCGGTGGGCTGACCGGTCTCGATGCGAAGACCTTCGCCGGCGTCCACAGCGGAAGCACCGGCGCGCTCATCGGCGGGACCACCGGGGGAGCGGCCATGGCCGCGACCTCGATGTCGGCCGCGCAGGGCACCGGCCCCGGCGGTCTGCGACCCCCGATGACGGGGGCGGGTACGCAGCACGGTGCAGGAGCCGGCAGCCGACAGAAGCTCGGTCAGCGCCGCCGCGATCTTCGCGTGGTCATCGAAGACGACTGACCCGCGACTCGACGACGCCCCGGCGTCCGGCCTCACGACGGCCGGGTGCCGGGGCGTTACCACGTGGGGCGCGAATCGGCAGGGGCCGACGAGCGGCCGCCCCGACCGGCATGGGTCTACGGCCAGTTGGCCCGGGACGCCGAGCGGGCGGTGCGCCGACGATCTGCGACCACGGGCGCCAGCCCAGGGAAGAAACAGAAAACCCCCGGAAGGACCGGGGGTGAAACTGTGGGCGATGCCGGACTCGAACCGACGACCTCTTCCGTGTGAAGGAAGCGCGCTACCAACTGCGCCAATCGCCCTCATCCCGAACGGGACTTATCGATCGTACCGGATGCCGAGAGGTGCTTCGAACCACGAGGAGAGGACACGCGCGGGGCGCGCGCCGTTTTGCACCCGCGCTCAGATCGGGTAATGTCTTACGAGTGCTCGGGGCAAGCCCCGGGAACGAAATGCGGATGTAGCGCAGTTGGTAGCGCACAACCTTGCCAAGGTTGGGGTCGCGAGTTCGAGTCTCGTCATCCGCTCGAGTGGAGGGATCTCCGTCTGGGAAACCGACGGAGAATTACGACACGTGGGTCGAACCACATCACGGTGGCGTGGCCGAGCGGCTAGGCACCGGCCTGCAAAGCCGTTTACACGGGTTCGAATCCCGTCGCCACCTCAACTCACAATAGAACAGCCTGTATAGGCGCGATTGGCGCAGCGGTAGCGCGCTTCCCTGACACGGAAGAGGTCACTGGTTCGATCCCAGTATCGCGCACCACCTGAAGAAGCCCCCGGTTCGCCGGGGGTTTCGTCGTTTCCGGACCACCTCGCACAGGCCGCCGCAGCCCGAGCGGTCGACAGGCGACACCTGCGGCCGGCGATCCTCGACGCGAAGACACGCCACCGCGCACGCGCGGGCTCGACGCGGCGGCGCTCCGGCACGGCGAACGCGACGCGTAGCGGTTCGCATCCCGAAGCACGGGGCTTCTCGCCGCTCCGCTCACTGCGCACGGGCCGAGGAAGGGCCGAGAGGTGCGCCGGGCGGGGCGAAGATCCGGGGTGGTCGTTCCCGCCGCCAGTAAGGGGGGCTGCGGAGTGCCTGGCGACGGGAACGAGACGAGACTATGCCGTGTCCACCGTTTGGGGGACACGTTCGGCGCAGTCTTGCGCTGTCCTTGCGCTGATCTTGCGCTGGCTTTGAGGTCCGCGGACCGGCTTGCACAGCGGGGCCATGGGTGCGGCTCAGTAGGGTGGCCAGACGCCTCCGCCACCCCCGCGGGCAGGCGCGACGCACCGCTTCGGCGGAACAGGAAGCGAGAACGCGTGACGAGCGAAGCCCCCCTCTTCACCCCGCCGACGGGCCCCATCCGCGGACGCCGCGACGGTGCGGTGCTGCGGGCCAGTGGCATCCCGTATGCACGCGCGGAGCGCTTCGGTCGTCCCCTCCCTCTGCCGGACCGGGCCACCGACGACGTCTTCGATGCCCTCGAGCCCTCGCCCGCCGCCCCGCAGGCGCCCACCCCGCTGATCGACGCTCTCGGCGACCAGACCGGCGGCCTCCCGATCCGCGAGGAGTGCCAGCACCTCTCGATCACCGTTCCGGCCGACCGCGGCGACGCGGATCCCGCGCTGCCCGTGATGGTGTGGGTGCACGGCGGTGGCTACACCAGCGGTGCGGGCGATCTGCCCGTCTACGACCCCGCCGTCCTCGCGTCCGAGCAGCACGTCGTCGTCGTCACGGTCACCTACCGGCTCGGCGTGCTCGGCTATCTCGGTGACGAGGCGGAGCGTCCTGCCAACCTCGGGCTCCTCGATCAGCTCGCCGCCTTCGAGTGGGTCCAGCGCAACATCTCGGCGTTCGGGGGAGACCCGGACCGCGTGACGGCGTTCGGACAATCCGCGGGCGCCGACGCCGTGCTTCACCTCATGGCCGTCGACCGCGCTCGGGGGCTGTTCTCGCGCGCCATCGTGCAGAGCGCACCCATGGGCACTATGGGTGCGCGCGCCGGCCTCACGGCGGCGATGAGCGCGGCGACCGCGCAGCTTAGCCCGGCGACCCCGTCGGACGATCTGATGCACCTCCAGGCGGACGCGATGCAGGCCGCGCGCGGTTTCGGACGGTTCTCCCTGATGCCCTTCGCTCCGCAGCCCGGGTTCGACCCCCTGCCTCCCCACGGCGAGATCGCCGAGAGGTGGCTCGAGGGGGCCGCACGCATTCCCCTGCTGATCGGGGTCACCGCCGAGGAGACGCGGCTGTTCCTTCCCGGCGTGACGGCCCTGGACGGGTTGCGCGCCGTGCCGCTGCTGCACGCCCTCGCCTCCACGGTCCTCGACACCGCGATGAACGCGGTCGTCTACGGCCGCCCGGCCCGTCGCCTCGCCCGCGACTACCGCAGGGCGGGAGGGACGGCGCTGCGCTACGTCTTCCGGTGGCGGGCGAACGACCTCTACCGCGCCTCCCACGCGATCGAGGTGCCCTTCGTCTTCGGTACCGAGTCGACCGGGCCGCAGCTCGCGCCCTACGCCGGCGCGCGCCCCGACGAGATCACCGATGTCGGCCGGAGCGTCCGTGCGCTCTGGGGCGGCTTCGCGCACGGGCGCATCGAGGAGATGGCATCCGTTCCCGGGGTTCTCGATCTGTTCGGACCTCGCGGCGGGCCGTCGGCGCAACCCATCGCCGCCGCTGCGACCGCCCAGTACGGTGAGACCATGACCGTCCCCGACACCCTGTGGCGCGAGATCGCGGCCTCGTCCTTCGTCTCGCTCGGCACCTATCGCCGCAACGGAGCCCTCGTGGCGGTCCCGGTGTGGGTCGCGCGCGACGGCGACGAGCTGGTCGTGACGAGCGAGCGGTCCACGGGCAAGGTGAAGCGTCTGCGCAACGATTCGCGCGTGACCCTGCAGCCCTGCAGCAGGATGGGCGCCGTCGAACCGGATGCCATCCGCGTCGAGGCGCACGGCCGGATCGCCGGCCCCGCCACGGACGACGCTCGCGCCGACGCCGCCCTCAAGCGCAAGTACGGCTTCCAGTACCGCGCGATCCTCGGCTTCGAGGCGTTCGTGCGTCGTCTGCAGCGCAAACCCGGCGACCGCGTCATCATCCGCATCTCGCGCGACACCTGATTCGCGGCATCCCTCCGCCTTTCTCCCGGCTTTATCCCGAAACCGCAATCTCCCGCAAGGGGGTTTGCGTGAACGTCGATCCCGAGAGACGGTGCACGCAGAGAAAGCGGTCGCCGCCCCCCGACCTCAGCGTTCGACTTCTCGCCGAGAGGCGCCGGGCCGCGGGCGGCACCGACGGGAGTCACCATGGGCAAGTTCATCTACGACGGCAACATCAAGGTCGATTTCGAGGACCGGCTGCTCGCGCACCTGCAGGCGGTGATCATGGCGAAAGTGCGTCGCGGCGAGAGCTTCCCGTTCACCTGGAAAGACGACATCAGCACGGGCGGGGGGCGCACGACGGTCTACATCCACCCGTACGTGTCGCTGGTGTTCAAGTTCCACGGCAGTCGAACTCCGCAGCTGAGCACCGCGTGGCTGCACGCGCTGACCTACAACGCGAACTCCGGCCGCGGCCTGTACGTCGTCACCGAGCCCGACGAATTCGTTCCGCGCGAGAGCAGCCGTCGCGAGGAAATGGTCTTCAGCGAGGTGCCGAACGATCAGGCCCCGCATTCCGTCGGGTCCTGACCGGGGAATGGATGCCGCCACCCCGGCGGTTGCACCGAGCATGAGCGACTGGACCCGCACCAAGCCGTACTTCGAGACCGACGCCGTCGCGCACCTCGCGACGCTCATGCGCGACGGGTCGCCGCACTCGATCCCGCTCTGGGTCGGAGTCGACGGGGACCGCCTGATGCTGTTCACCGAGGTCGACACCCTGAAGGACCGCAACCTTCAACGTGACCCGCGCGTGGCCGTCTCGGTCACCGCCGCCGACAACAGTTACTCGATGGCGTTCGTGCGCGGGGTGGCCGTCGAACGGATCGACGGCGACGAGGCCCTGCCCTACGTCGACCGGATCTCGCGGCTGTACACCGGCGAGGCGTACGGTCTGCGAACGGGCCTGGCCGTGTGGTTCATCGAGCCCCACAAGGCCTGGTCGCGAACGTACGAGGACTGACACTCACCAGACGAGCGGCAGGACCCCGAGGAACAGGATCAGCGGCGCGATGATCGCGCCGAGCAGGATGAACCGACTCCACCGCACCTCGATGCCCGCGGCGACCAGGCGGTCGTGCCAGAGGAGGGTGGCCAGTGACGCCCACGGCGTGACGATCGGCCCGGCGTTCACGCCGATCAGCAGCGCCGCGAGGCGCGCGGGGGAGCCCGCCACCGACTCGAGGGCGAGGTAGGCGGGGAGGTTGTTGATGCCGTTCGCCGCGAGGGCTCCGACACCCGCCAGCTGCCACAGCGACACCAGGTCATCTCCGGAACCGGCGAGCACCGAGGTGATGCGCCCGATCCCCAGGGCCTCGAGCGCCCCGACGGCGAGGAACAGGCCCCCCGCGAACACCAGCAGCGACCAGGGCACCAGACGGATGCCGAGAGCCCGCGGCGCGCGCCAGGCGAACGCCGCGATGAGCACCACCGCGGCGGCCGTGGCCGGCATCCACGGTTCGAGCCCGACGACCAGCAGGGGCAGCAATGCAACCGTCACCACCGCGGAGATGCGCAGGAGGACGCGGTCGGACACGTCCGGGGCGGTCGCATCGGGGTAGGTCTTCGGCAGCCGGCGGAGGAACACGACCGTCAGCACGACGACCGAGACCACGATCGCGATGAGCGCCGACGGCCCGAGGAGCGCGAGGAAGGCGATGGGGTCGTGGCCCCCGCCCAGGGCATCGGATGCGAGCAGGTTGGTCAGGTTCGACACCGGCAGCACCAGAGACGCGGTGTTCGCGAGCACGACGGTGACGAACGCGAAGGGGAGCGGATTCAGCTTTCGCGCCACCGCCATCGCCACCACCACGGGGGTCAACAGAACAGCGGTGGTGTCGAGGGAGAGGAACGCCGTGGCGACGGTGGCCAAAGCCACGACCAGCACCCACAACAGCGCCGTGCGCCCGCGGGCGAGCTTCGCCAACCGCGCGGCCACGACGTCGAAGAGCCCCGCCTTCGAGGCGAGTTCGGCGACGATCGTCACGGCCACGACGAACAGCAGGATGGGCCAGACGCGGTCGGCGACGGCGAGAGCGGCGTCGGCGGGGAAGACGCCGGTGAGCAGCGCGATGATCCCGAGGACCCAGAGCACGCCGCCGATGATGGCCAAAGTCACCGCTCCACTATGGGGCACGTTGCGTGCCGTCGAGACCACGCCCGCCCGGTAGCCTGGAAACGACCCCTTCAGGAGATGTTCTGTGACTGATTTCCCCGCCGATGGCTTCGCCCTCTTCCCCGACCGTTCGGTCGTCGCTCTGCGCGTCAACGGGGAGCTGAAAGACCTGGCCACGACCGTGACGGCCGACGACCAGGTGGAGCCGGTCACGATCGACAGCGCCGACGGCCTCTCGATCCTGCGCCACTCGACCGCACACGTCCTCGCGCAGGCCGTGCAGCGTGTCAAGCCCCAGGCCAACCTGGGCATCGGCCCGCCCGTCACCGACGGCTTCTACTACGACTTCCAGGTCGACGAGCCCTTCACCCCTGATGACCTCAAGGTCATCAAGAAGGAGATGGAGCGCATCGTCCGCGAGAACCAGCGCTTCGTGCGTCGCGTCGTCACCGACGACGAGGCCCGCGCCGAGCTGGCCGACGAGCCGTTCAAGCTCGAGCTCATCGGGCTCAAGGGCGGCTCGGCCGAGGCCGCGGAGGGCGCGTCCGTCGAGGTCGGCGCCGGCGAGCTGACCATCTACGACAACGTCACCCGCGACGGCGAGACCGCGTGGAAAGACCTGTGCCGCGGACCCCACGTGCCCGGCACGCGCCTCATCGGCAACGGCTGGGACCTCACCCGCATCGCCGGCGCCTACTGGCGCGGCAGCGAGAAGAACCCCCAGCTGCAGCGCATCTACGGCACCGCATGGCCCACCAAGGACGAACTGCGCGCCTACCAGCACCGCCTCGAAGAGGCGGCCAAGCGCGACCACCGCAAACTCGGCAAGGAGCTCGACCTCTTCTCGTTCCCCGACGAGATCGGTCCGGGGCTGTCGGTGTTCCATCCCAAGGGCGGCATCATCCGCTACGAGATCGAGCGTTACATGCGCGAGCGCCTGCTCGCGAGCGGCTACGAGGTCGTGAACACCCCGCACATCACCAAGGGCGACCTGTTCATGACGAGCGGCCACCTGCAGTGGTACGCCGACGGCATGTACCCCCCGATGGTGCTCGACGAGGTGACGGATGCCGACGGGCACGTCTCGCGCGAGGGCCAGGAGTACTACCTCAAGCCCATGAACTGCCCGTTCCACAATCTGATCTTCCGCTCGCGCGGACGCAGCTACCGCGAGCTGCCGCTGCGCCTGAGCGAGTTCGGATCGGTGTACCGCTACGAGAAGAGCGGAACTCTCTCGGGCCTCACGCGCGTGCGCGGCATGACCCAGGACGACACCCACATCTACGTCACCGCCGACCAGGTGAAGGGCGAGCTGACCCACAGCCTCGACTTCGTGCTGCAGACCCTGCGCGACTACGGCCTGAACGACTTCTACCTCGAGCTGTCGACGAAGGAGGAGGGCAACCCGAAGTTCATCGGCGACGACGCCCTCTGGACCGAGGCGACCGAGACACTCCGCGAGGTCGCCGAGGCGTCGGGCCTCGAGCTCGTGCCCGACCCGGGTGGGGCCGCGTTCTACGGCCCCAAGATCTCGGTGCAGGCGCGCGACGCGATCGGGCGCACCTGGCAGATGTCGACCATCCAGCTCGACTTCAACCAGCCCGAGCGCTTCGAGCTCGAGTACACCGGCCCGGACGGCGAGAAGCACCGCCCCGTGATGATCCACCGCGCCCTCTTCGGCTCGGTCGAGCGCTTCTTCGCGATCCTGCTCGAGCACTACGCTGGCGCGTTCCCGGTGTGGCTCGCCCCCGTGCAGGTCGTGGCCGTTCCCGTGGCCGCCGAGTACGGCGACTACCTGCAGGGCATCGTCGCCGACCTCAAGACCAAGGGCGTGCGCGCCGAGGCCGACCACAGCGACGACCGCATGCAGAAGAAGATCCGCACGCACACCACGCAGAAGGTGCCGCTCATGCTGATCGCTGGAGAGCAGGACCGCTCCAACGGCACGGTCTCGTTCCGCTTCCGCGACGGCACGCAGCTCAACGGCATCCCGGTCGATGAGGCCGTCGCGCGCATCACGGGCGCGATCGCCCAGCGCACCCTCGTGAACACCGCGGAGGACCTGGCGTGATGAGCGATCCGGATGCCGTCGGGGCGGGCTCGTCGTCGGATTCCGCTACGACGCGCGCCGTCGACGGGTCCGGGTCGCACACGGCCGATGCGGAACTCGTCGACGCCGCGACCCTTCCCGGCGTGCCCGACGAGTTCCAGCGCCTGTGGACGCCGCACCGCATGGCCTACATCTCGGCCGGGCGCGAGCCGATGGAGAAGACCTGTCCGTTCTGCGCCGCGCCCGACAAGAGCGACGAGGACGGGCTGATCGTCGCGCGGGGGAAGATGGCGTACGTGCTGCTGAACCTGTTCCCGTACAACTCCGGTCACCTGCTGGTGTGCCCGTACCGCCACATCGCGACGTACGACCAGGCCACCGACGAAGAGGTCGCCGAGATCGGCGCGCTCACCCAGCGCGGCATGAGGGTACTGCGCGCGGTGTCGAACTGCGACGGCTTCAACCTCGGTATGAACCAGGGAGCGATCGCGGGGGCGGGTGTCGACGCGCACCTGCACCAGCACATCGTTCCCCGGTGGGCGTCGGATGCCAATTTCTTCCCCATCATCGCGAAGACCAAGGCCCTGCCGCAGCTGCTCGGCGACGTGCGCCGGGCGGTCGCCGACGCCTGGGAAGTGTGAAACGGGTTATCCACAAGCCCCACTCCCGGGCCGGGCGTTCTCGCTACCGTGACGGTATGAACGCTCGGACTCGCCCTCTGGTTCTCTCCCTCACTCTCGCTGCCGTGCTCCTCGCGACGACGGCGTGCATCCCGCTGCCGAGCCCCCTGGGGCCGGACGGTGCCGAGGGGCGGCCGACGTCCGCTCCGGACGCGGCGCAGAGTCCCGCGCCCGAGGAGTCGACCACGGTCGACCCCGACGACGTCGGCGACGTCTTCGCGGAGCGCGAAGAGTACTTCCGCGAGCAGCAGCTCCCGATGGACGGTTCCCCCTTGGTCGCGGTGACGCCCGCCCAGAAGGAGTTCATCGCCGAGCAGCGCGCCTACGTCGAGCAGCAGGGGTCGACGTGGACGGCGACTGACGAGAGCCTCGCCCTCGCCCTGGCGGGCGACGCGTGCGAGACGGCGATCCTGAATCGCCACCAGATCGACGCCACGACCATGAGCACGCACGTGGCCACCTCGCCGCTGTTCGCCCAGCTCATTCCGAGCGACCTTCAGGGCGCCGCGCGCACGCAGGCCGAGAAGCCGATCGCGAGCGTCATGGTCTTCGGCGCGACCTTCATGTGCCCCGCGGACGGCGAGCAGTGGCTCGCCGCCTACCAAGAGGTCTACGGGGGCTGAGCCTGAGGTCCGGCGCTCGCGCCTCGGCTTAGCGCACCTGACGGACGGCGAACTGCAGGCGCGGGTGCGCGTACGCCTCCTGCGATTCCACGAGTCGGAGTTCGCGCGAGCCGGCCTCGAACGTGTTCGAGAGCAGGTCGAAGACGCTGGATGCCGTGCGCGCGAGCGCATCGGCTGCGTCGCCGGTGCGGCGGTAGTGCGCCGTGAACAGCGCCGCCGTGACGTCCCCCGAGCCGTTCGCCTTCATGGGGATCAGGGGCGTCTGCACGATCCACGCCCCGGCATCGTCGACGACCATCATCTCGATGGTCTCGGGCGCGCGGTCGGGGCGCTCAACGCTCGTGACGAGCACCGTCCGCGGGCCGCGGGCGCGCAGCATGTCGGCGGACTCGAGCGTCGAGTCGATGCTGCCGGGCTCGGTGTCGGTGAGGAAGCCGAGCTCGAACTGATTCGGGGTCAGGATGTCGGCGACCGGCACGACGCGCTCGCGCAGCAGCACCGGGATCGCGGGCGCCACGAAGCACCCCGATTTGGCGTTGCCCATGACGGGGTCGCAGGCGTACACGGCATCCGGGTTCGCCTTCTTCACCCGCGCGACCGCGTCGATGATGACGTCGGCGATGCCCTCGCCGCCCTGGTATCCCGAAAGCACCACGTCGATTTCGGGGAAGACGCCGCGGTCTTCGATGCCCTGGATCACGGCGGCGACGTCATCGGGGGCGATGAGCGGACCGCGCCACGCGCCGTAGCCGGTGTGGTTGGAGAAGTTCACGGTGTACACCGGTAGCACCTCGACGCCGATGCGCTGCAGGGGGAAGACGGCGGCCGAGTTGCCGACGTGTCCGAACGCGACGGCCGACTGGATCGAGAGAACCTTCATGCGTCGATCCTCCCACTTCGTCCTGATCCGCGAAGCACGCCCGCGGCACGCGCGAGGTCGTCGGCAAGGGCACCGGCCGAGGTCTCGTCGAGGTCGTGGACGGTCAAGCGCAGGAACGCACCGGCCGGGTCGGGGGAGAGGAAGAACGGATCCCCCTCGCGCACCAGCCAGCCGCGGCGCATGAGCTCTACGCGCACCACCGCGGCCGGAACCGGCAGCGGCACCCACAGGTTGAGACCGTCGCCCGGGGACACCGGTAGCCCCCGCTCGGTGAGGGCGGCCGCGAACGCCGCGTTGCGCGCGGCGTAATGCTCGGCGGCCGCCTCGATTCCGGCGCGCACGGCGTCGTCGGTGACGAGGGCGAGGGTCATGCGCTGCAGGATGTGGCTCACCCAGGTGGTGCCGGGCGTGAGGCGTACGGCGAGGCCGTCGGCGGTGTCGGGATCGGATGCCGTGACCGCGAGGCACGTGTCGGGTCCGAGGAACTTCGACATCGAGCGGATACGCGCCCATCGGCGCTGCGCGGGCCCGATGACGGAGTGCAGGGGAGCGCGGGACAGCAGGGAGAAGTGGTCGTCCTCGATCACGAGGACGTAGGGGTGCTCCGCGAGGACGTCGCGCAGCGCCGCGGCGCGTTCGGCGCTGAGACTGGCCCCCGTGGGGTTGTGCGCGCGGGGCGTGCAGATCACCGCGCGAACGCCGGCGTCCAGGGCCGCGCGCAACCCGTCGACGGTCATGCCCTCGGCATCCACCGCCACCGGAACCGCACGGTACCCGCCGGTGCGGACCGTGTGCAGGGCCGAGAGGAAGCACGGGTCTTCGAGCGCCACGGCGTCGTCGCGCTGCAGGGCCTGGGCGAGCAGGCGCTCGATCGCATCGCTCGCGCCGCTCGTCACGGTGATCAGCAGGTCGTCGTGGGGGAGGTGGTCGGACATCCAGCCGCGGGCCCACGCCTCCAGGCCCGGGTCGATAACCGGCTCGCCGTAGAGGACCGGTCGGGCTGAGCGCGCCAGGGCGGCCGTCGGGTCGGGGATGAGTGCGGGGTCGGGGTTGCCGGTGCCCACGTCGCGCAGCACCGTGTCGGGCGCGTACCCCTCCTGCGCGACGGCCGTGCGGTCCGCCACGCGCGTGCCGCTTCGACCGCGGGCCTCGACCAGACCTGCCTGGGCGAGTTGCCGGTAGGCGGCGACGACGGTGTTGCGGTTGACGCCGAGGTCGCCGGCGACGGCGCGCACGGAGGGCAGCAGCGTGCCTGGAGGGAGCTCGCCGCGCTCGATGCGCTCGCGCAGATCAGCGGCGATGGCCGATGCCGAACGCCCGGTGATGTCGATGGTCATAGGCCCCCCTGGGTCACGAACAGCCTATGTCCTGAGCCGTGCTACGGTTTGGCCTAAGCCAATTATCGCGCCCCGAAGCGCGGAAGCACGCGCCGCACGGCGCGGAACGGAGTGGACATGACCGACACCGGAACCTCCCGCGTCAAGCGCGGTCTCGCCGAGATGCTCAAGGGCGGCGTGATCATGGACGTCGTCACCGCCGAGCAGGCGCGCATCGCCGAAGACGCCGGCGCCGTCGCCGTCATGGCGCTCGAGCGCGTGCCCGCCGACATCCGCGCCCAGGGCGGCGTCGCGCGCATGAGCGACCCCGACCTGATCGACGACATCATCGCCTCGGTCTCGATCCCCGTCATGGCGAAGGCCCGCATCGGCCACTTCGTCGAGGCGCAGATCCTGCAGGAGCTCGGCGTCGACTACATCGACGAGTCCGAGGTGCTCTCGCCCGCCGACTACGTCAACCACATCGACAAGTGGAACTTCACCATCCCCTTCGTCTGCGGGGCGACCAACCTCGGCGAGGCCCTGCGTCGCATCACCGAGGGCGCGGCGATGATCCGTTCCAAGGGCGAGGCCGGCACGGGCGACGTGTCGGAGGCGACCAAGCACATCCGCACGATCCGCAGCGAGATCAACGCCCTGCGCGCCAAGACCAAGGACGAGCTCTACGTCGCGGCGAAGGAGCTGCAGGCGCCCTACGACCTCGTCGCCGAGATCGCCGAGACCGGCGAGCTGCCCGTCGTGCTCTTCACCGCCGGGGGAGTGGCCACTCCGGCCGACGCCGCCATGATGATGCAGCTCGGCGCCGACGGCGTGTTCGTGGGCTCCGGCATCTTCAAGTCGGGCAACCCCGCACAGCGCGCAGCGGCCATCGTGAAGGCGACGACCTTCCACGACGACCCCAAAGTCGTGGCCGAGGCGTCGCGCGGACTCGGCGAGGCGATGGTCGGCATCAACGTCGCCGACCTCCCCGCCCCGCACCGCCTGGCCGAGCGTGGTTGGTAACACCCCTCGCGTCGGAGTGCTCGCGCTGCAGGGCGACGTGCGCGAGCACCTCGCCGTGCTGCGCGGGCTCGGCGCCGACGCGCAGCCCGTGCGTCGACCCGACGAGCTCGCCGCCGTGGAGGGCTTGGTCCTCCCCGGCGGCGAGTCGAGCGTGATTGACAAGCTCGCCCGCGCCTTCGGTCTGTTCGACCCGATCCGCGCGGCGATCGCCGACGGCATGCCCATGTACGGCACGTGCGCGGGGCTCATCCTGCTCGCCGACCGCATCGACGGCGCGATCACGGGCCAGCAGACGTTCGGCGGCATCGACGCGCGCGTCGCGCGCAACGCCTTCGGCAACCAGACCGCGTCGTTCGAGACCGAGCTCGACGTGCCCGTCCTGGGCGAGCCGCCGGTGCACGCGGCATTCATCCGGGCGCCCGCGGTCGTCGAATGGGGACCGGATGCCGAGCCCCTGGCATCCCTCCCCGATGGGCGCGTCGTGGCGATCGAGCAGGGCGTGCTGATGGGCACCGCGTTCCACCCCGAATCGACCGGGGAGACGCGCTTCCACGAGCGGTTCCTGGACCACGTCACGAGCAGACGCGGGATGAGCGTGCCCGCGCTCTAGACTGGAAGCTATGTCCGGACACTCAAAATGGGCCACCACCAAGCACAAGAAGGCGGTCATCGACTCCCGTCGCGCCAAGTCGTGGGCCAAGCTCATCAAGAACATCGAGGTCGCGGCGAAGCTCGGTGGAGCCGACCTCCAGGGCAACCCCACCCTCTTCGACGCCGTCCTCAAGGCGAAGAAGACCTCGGTCCCCAAAGACAACATCGATCGCGCGATCAAGCGCGGTGCCGGTATCGGCGGCGAAGCCGTCGAGTACTCGTCGATCATGTACGAGGGATACGGCCCCAACGGCGTCGCCTTCCTCATCGAGTGTCTGACCGACAACAAGAACCGCGCCGCGGCCGAGGTGCGCACCGCTCTCAGCCGTAACGGCGGCACCCTCGCCGACCCGGGCAGCGTCGCCTACAACTTCAGCCGCAAGGGCGTCATCGTCGTCCCCTCCGAGGGCACCACCGAAGACGACGTCATGCTCGCCGTCCTCGAGGCGGGCGCCGAAGAGGTCGAGCCGCACGGCGACGGCTTCGGCGTCATCACCGAGGCCTCCGACCTGGTGTCGGTGCGCTCCGCCCTGCAGGATGCCGGCATCGAGTACGACTCGGCCGACGTCGAGTTCGTGCCCTCGCTCAAGGTCGAGGTCGACGCCGACACCGCTCGCAAGGTGTTCCGCCTCATCGACGCCCTCGAAGACAGCGACGACGTGCAGAACGTCTACACCAACTTCGACATGAGCGCCGAGGTGCAGGCCGAGCTCGAGAACGACGAGTAAGGGCGCGCCCTCGATCTCGACACGGCCCCTGCGCTTAGCGTGGGGGCCGTGTCTCGTTCCCTCCGCGTCCTCGGCATCGACCCCGGCCTGACCCGATGCGGCCTCGGTGTCGTCGACGTCTCGCCGAACCGCACGGCCTCGCTCGTGCACGTGGGCGTCGCCCGTTCCGCACCCACCGATCCGATCGAGAAGCGTCTCGCGGCGATCGCCGCCGGCATCCGCGACGTGCTGGTCACCCATCAGCCGCATGTGGTCGCCGTCGAGCGCGTCTTCGCGCAGAACAACCTCCACTCGGTGATGGGCACGGCCCAGGCCAGCGGCATCGCGCTGCTGCTCGCGGCCGAACACGGATTGACGGCTGCGACGCACACCCCCAGCGAGGTCAAGGCCGCGATCACCGGATACGGCTCCGCCGACAAGCTGCAGGTGCAGACGATGGTCGCCCGCGTGCTGCGCCTCGACGCGCTTCCCCAGCCGGCGGATGCCGCAGACGCCCTCGCGATCGCCCTCTGTCACGCCTGGCGCGGGGGAGCGGCCGGCGCCTCGGCCCATGACGCGCTGACTCCCGCTCAGAAGGCCTGGAGGGATGCCGAGAAGAAGCGGACCCCGCCGAAGCGTGTCGCTCGAACACATGTACGAACAGGCGCGTAGGCTGGCCCGATGATCTCCTCGCTGCACGGCACGGCGGCTCACGTCGCCGACGACTCGCTGGTCATCGTGGTCGGGGGAGTCGGCTTCTCCGTCGCGGTCACCGCCCAGCTCGCGCGGACGGTGCACGTCGGCGACGACGTCCACCTGCACACGAACCTCATCGTGCGCGAGGACGCCCTGTCGCTCTACGGCTTCGAGGCTCGCGAAGAGCTGACCGTCTTCACCCAGCTGATCAGCGTGACGGGCGTCGGCCCGAAGTCCGCGCTCGGGGTGCTGTCGTCGCTCACGGTGCCGCAGATCGCCCAGGCCGTGGCCGACGACGACGACGCCCCGTTCCGACGCGTCTCGGGCATCGGCCCCAAGACGGCCAAGCTCATCGTGGTGCAGCTCGCCGGCAAGCTCCAGGTCGCGCCCTCCGCGGCTCCCGCCACCGCCTCGGCGCACGGCCAGGTGCCCCTGCAGGTCACGCAGGCCCTCGTGGGCCTGGGCTGGACGGAACGGACGGCGGCCGAGGCCGTGGCATCCGTCGCCGAATCCGCCTCCGAGGCCGACCGCGCCTCGGTCCAGTCGTTGCTCCGACTCACGCTCGCCCTGCTGGGCCCGGCCCGCAAGGAGGGCGTGAGTGGCTGACGTCCGAGACGCCGGGACGCCCGACGACGAGGTCGAACTCGCGATCGAAGGGGCCCTGCGCCCCACCTCCCTCGCCGAGTTCGTCGGTCAGCAGAAGGTTCGCGGCCAGCTGCAGCTCCTGCTCGACGCCGCGCGCATCCAGCAGCGCTCTCCCGACCACATCCTGCTCTCCGGCCCTCCCGGGCTCGGCAAGACCACCCTCGCGATGATCGTCGCGCACGAGAGCGGGCGGCCGCTGCGCTTGTCGAGCGGGCCGGCGATCCAGCACGCGGGCGACCTCGCGGCCCTGCTGTCGTCGCTCACGCCGGGGGAGGTGCTCTTCATCGACGAGATCCACCGCATGGCACGCTCGGCCGAAGAGATGCTGTATCTCGCGATGGAGGACTTCCGCATCGACATCATGGTCGGCAAGGGCGCGGGAGCGACCAGCATCCCCCTCGACCTGGCCCCCTTCACCCTGGTGGGAGCCACGACACGCGCGGGCCTCCTGCCGAACCCCCTGCGCGACCGCTTCGGTTTCACCGCGCACCTCGAGTACTACGAGCCTGAAGAGCTCGAGCGGGTGGTCTCACGCTCGGCATCCATGCTCGATGTCGGCCTCCCGGGCACGGCGCGCTCCGAGATCGCCCGGCGCTCCCGGGGAACGCCCCGTATCGCGAACCGTCTGCTCCGGCGTGTCCGGGACTATCTCGTCGTGAACGGTCCGTCGACCGGCACCGACGAGGGCCACGCCGACGTGCGGACGGTAGGCGCCGCGCTCGATCTCTACGACGTGGATGCCATCGGGCTCGACCGCCTCGACCGAGCCGTCCTCGACGCCCTCGTCCGCCGCTTCCGCGGGGGACCGGTGGGGCTCAGCACCCTCGCCGTGGCCGTGGGAGAAGAGCCCGAGACCATCGAATCGGTCGTCGAGCCCTACCTCGTGCGGATCGGATTCATGGGCCGCACTCCCCGCGGACGCGTGGCGACTCCGGAGGCCTACGACCACCTCGGAGCCCCTCACCCGGACGGCATGCTCCGGTTCAGCCAGGGGTCATGACCTATACTCGGCGAGGGATTCCCCGACCCACGCTAGGCAGTGCCGCACGGCGCGCCTGATCTGAAAGGTGCACCGCCTCCATGGACTCCAGTTTCCTCCTGCTCATTCTGTTCGCGGGCCTGCTCGTCTTCATGTTCCTGAGCTCCCGCCGTCGCATGAAGAAGCAGAAGGCCGAGCTCGAGCAGAAGGCCCGCGAGACGGTCCCCGGTGCCGAGGTGCTGCTGCAGGGCGGCCTCTACGGCACGATCGTCGAGTACGACGGTGAAGACCTCGACAAGCCCGCGCACGTCGAGATCGCTCCCGGCGTCGTCATCAAGGTGCACAGCCAGGCCATCCTCCGTATCGTCGACTCGGCTGCGGGCACCGTGACCGAAGACGAGTACATCGAAGCCGAAGAGACCGAGGCCGAGTACATCGCCGGCGTCGCCGACGGTGACATCACCTCGATCAGCGACGACCAGCGTGCCGCCCGCCAGCACGCCGCCGACGCCGAGCGTGACGACAAGGACCGCCCCGCGGTCTGATCGCCCCCTCCCGCCTTTTCGTTCACCGCCGCACAGAAAGCCGACTCCGTGGCGCCCTCGACTCCCGTCCGTCACGCCTGGCGCGTTTTGACCGGATTGCTCGCCATCACCGGCGTGCTCTTCGGCATCAACGCGCTGGGTGTGTACGTGTTCAATGCCAGCTCCTGGACCCCCGAGCTCGCGCTCGACCTCCAGGGCGGCACGCAGATCATCCTGCAAGCCCAGACCACCGACGGCGCCGCGCCCGACAGCGAACAGCTGGCGCAGGCCGTCACGATCATCCGCCAGCGCGTCGACGCGTCGGGCGTGGGTGAAGCCGACGTGGCCACCGAGGGTGGCCGCAACATCGTCGTGCAGATCCCCGGCCAGGCAGACGATGCCACGCGACAGCGCATTCAGTCCTCGGCTCAGCTGCAGCTGCGCCCGGTGCTGTTCACCGGTTCGCCGGCGACCACGTTCGTGGGTCAGGACGGCGTGACCACGCCCTACCCGACGCCCGACCCGAACCTGCCGTCGACGCCCACCGCATCGCCCACCAACGCGAGCGACCCGGCGTACATCACCCCGGCCCTGCAGGCGCAGTTCCTCGCGTACGACTGCGCGAACCCGCCGAGCAACCCGGCGCAGGCCCCGGCCGACCAGCCGATGATCACGTGCGGGACGAACGACGGGCAGAAGTACATCCTCGGCCCCGTCGAGCTCGACGGCACCGACATCTCGAACGCCACCAACGGCCAGGAGCAGAACACCGGGCAGTGGGCGGTCAACCTCGTCTTCAACGACCAGGGCACGCAGAAGTTCGCCGAGATCAGCCAGCGCCTCTACGGTGCGCAGCCGCCGCTGAACCAGTTCGCGTTCGTGCTCGACGGGTCCGTCCTGTCGGCGCCGTCGATGAACGGCATCATCGTCGACGGTCGCCCCAGCATCACGGGATCGTTCACGCAGGAGTCGTCCAAGGCCCTCGCCGACCAGCTGAAGTACGGCGCGCTGCCGCTCAGCTTCCAGGTGGTCAGCTCCGACACCGTGTCGGCGACGCTCGGCTCGCAGCAGCTGCAGGTCGGTTTCATCGCCGGTCTCATCGGCCTCGGGCTGGTGGCGATCTACTCGCTGATCGTCTATCGAGCGCTCGGCACGGTGATCATCGCTTCGCTCGGCGTGATGGCCGTCCTGACCTATCTCGCCCTGTGCATCCTCGCGTGGCGTGCCGGCTTCCGACTCTCGCTCGCGGGTGTCGCCGGCCTGATCGTCACCATCGGCTTCACGGCGGACTCCTTCATCGTCTACTTCGAGCGAATACGAGACGAATTGCGTGACGGCAAGTCGATCACGGCAGCCGTCGAAGACGGATGGTCGCGCGCCAAGCGCACGATCTACATCTCGAAGTCGATCAACATCCTCGCGGCGGTGGTGCTGTACATCCTCGCGGATGCCACGGTGAAGGGCTTCGCGTTCACCCTGGGTCTCACGACGGCCATCGACATCCTCATCTTCATCCTGTTCACCCACCCGGTGATGCAGCTGCTCGCTCGCACGCGTTTCTTCGGCTCGGGTCACCCCCTGTCGGGCATGGACCCGAACGCGCTCGGCGCCGTCTACCGCGGACGCGCGCAGTTCCGCGCCCCCGTGCTCGAGGCGGGCCGGGTGAAGAAGTCGCGCGGCGAGGCGCAGCGTCGACAGACGATCGCCGAACGCAAGCAGGCCGAGCTGGCCGCCGCCAGCCGCGGCGATAGCCGCTCCACGAAGGAGGGAGACGACTGATGCGCTCCATGTCGCAGCTCGGTAACGACCTCTACTCGGGGAAGACGTCCTTCCCGTTCGTGCAGCGTCGGCGCCTCTGGTTCATCATCGCCGCGGTTCTGGTCATCGGTGCGGCCCTCGTGCCGTTCATCCGCCCCGTGCAGTTCTCGATCGAGTTCACGGGCGGCTCGCAGTTCACGGTCTCGAACCCGTCGACGTTCGATCAGGGCCTTGCGACGCAGGCCGTGACGTCGGTGGTTCCGGACGCGACGACCCGCGTCACCACGATCAGCGACCAGTCGGTCCGCGTGCAGACCGACCAGTTGGACAACGACCAGACGCAGGCCGTCTCCGCAGCCCTCGCGACCGCCTACAAGGTGCCGGCATCCGAGATCACCAACTCGTTCATCGGACCGACCTGGGGCAACGACGTCACGCGCCAGTCGCTCTGGGGTCTGTCGATCTTCCTCGCGTTGACGTTCCTCATCCTCGCGCTGTACTTCCGCACCTGGAAGATGTCGGTCGCCGCGATCATCGGCCTCGTCGACGTCCTCGTCATCACGATCGGCGTCTACGCCGTCTTCGGATTCGAGATCTCGCCGGCTGCCGTCATCGGCTTCCTCACGATCCTGTCCTACGCGCTGTACGACACGACGGTCGTCTTCGACAAGGTGAGGGAGAACACCAGAGAGGACGGCGAGATCTCCGGACGCACGTTCTCGGAGTCGGTGAACCTCGCCGCCAACCAGACGCTGATCCGCTCGATCAACACCACGGTGGTCGCCATCCTGCCGGTGGGCGCGATCCTCTTCATCGGTGTGCCACTCGGTGCGCGCACGCTCAGCGATATCTCGCTGTCGATCTTCGTCGGCACGATCGTCGCCGCGTACTCGACGCTGTTCGTCGCCGTGCCGATGTACGCGCTGCTGCGCGAGAAGGAGAAGCCGATCGCTCTGCGCGACGCCCGCGTCGTGTCGGCCCGTGAGAAGGCGGGCGTCCCGGCCTGACGGCCGGGGCTCCCGCCCCTCGGGCCCGCACCTGGGACCCCCGCCGCGAGGCATAGAATCGATCTACTGGCCGTAAGGAAGGGGTGGCGATGACCGAGACCGCTTCCTCCGCGCCGCCGCCGTCCTCTCTGCGACGGCTGGTTCCGCGTATCTTCTCGCGCGCGGCCCGTCGCGACGACGTCGACAAGCTGCTCCGCACGGTCCGCACGCATCACCCCAAGGGCGACCTCGCGATCATCGAGCGCGCCTACGCCGTGGCCGACAAGGCGCACGACGGGCAGAAGCGGCAGAGCGGCGAGCCGTACATCACGCACCCCCTGGCGGTCGCGCAGATCCTGGCCGAGCTCGGCCTCGGCCCCAAGGCGATCGCCGCCGCGCTGCTGCACGACACCGTCGAAGACACGGGCTATCCGCTCGACGAGCTCGCCGCCGACTTCGGCGACGAGGTCGCGATGCTCGTCGACGGCGTTACCAAGCTCGACAAGGTCAAGTACGGCGACAGCGCGCAGGCCGAGACGGTCCGCAAGATGATCGTGGCGATGTCGAAAGACATCCGCGTGCTGCTCATCAAGCTCGCCGACCGACTGCACAACGCGCGCACCTGGGGATTCGTGCCGCCGCACAAGGCCGCGAAGAAGGCCACGGAAACCCTCGAGATCTACGCTCCGCTCGCGCATCGCCTCGGCATCCAGGCGATCAAGAGCGAACTCGAGGACCTGTCGTTCGCGGTGATGCACCCCAAGCTCTACGCCGAGATCGACAGCCTGGTCAAGCAGCGCACGCCCCAGCGCGAGCAGTACGTGCAGAACGTCATCGACGCCGTCGACGCGGACCTACGCGAACTCCGCGTTCGCGGACGGGTGATGGGCCGACCCAAGCAGCTGTACTCCGTGTACCAGAAGATGGTGGTCCGCGGTCGCGAGTTCGACGACATCTACGACCTCATCGGCATCCGAATCCTGGTCGGCACCGTGCGCGATTGCTACGCCGTGCTCGGTGCGATCCACGCGCGGTGGACACCGCTGCCGGGCCGTTTCAAGGACTACATCGCCACGCCCAAGTTCAACCTGTACCAGTCGCTGCACACCACGGTGATCGGCCCCGGCGGGCGCACGGTCGAGATCCAGATCCGCACGCACGAGATGCACCAGCAGGCGGAGTTCGGCGTCGCCGCGCACTGGAAGTACAAAGAGCGGATGGCGGGAGGGAAGGCCGACGCCAAGGCCGTCGACGCCGACATGGCGTGGATCGCTCACATCTCCGACTGGCAGGCCGAGACCGCCGACCCGGGGGAGTTCCTCGACTCGCTCCGCTTCGAGATCGGCGCGAAAGAGGTCTACGTCTTCACCCCGAAGGGACGCGTGGTGGGCCTTCCCACCGGCGCGACCCCGGTCGACTTCGCGTACGCCGTGCACACCGAGATCGGTCACCGCACGATGGGCGCCAAGGTCAACGGCCGCCTGGTGCCGCTCGAGTCGACCCTCCAGAGCGGCGACGTCGTCGAGGTGTTCACCTCGAAGAACCCCGATGCCGGCCCCAGCCAGGACTGGCTCGGTTTCGTCAAGAGCACCCGCGCGCGCAACAAGATCCGCGGCTGGTTCACGAAGGAACGCCGCGAAGAGGCCATCGAGCAGGGCAAGGACTCGATCGCCCGCGCCATGCGTCGGCAGAACCTGCCCCTGCAGCGCCTCATGAACCAGGATTCGTTCACCGAGGTCGCCCGACTCTTCCACTACGAGGACGTCTCCGCGCTCTACGCCGCGGTCGGCGAGGGGCACGTCTCCACGCAATCGGTGATCGAGAAGGTCACCGCTCTCGTCAACGTCGAAGAGACCAGCACCGGCCCCATCGACATCCCCGTCGGCCGCAGCCGTGCTCCGCGTGGCGGCGACTCCGGCGTCCTCGTGCGTGGAGCCCCCGACATCCTCGTCAAGCTCGCCAAGTGCTGCACCCCCGTTCCGGGCGACGAGATCGTCGGTTTCGTTACGCGCGGCAGCGGGGTGTCGGTCCACCGCGGCGACTGCACGAATGTGAAGTCGCTGAAGGAGGAGCCCGATCGTCTGATCGACGTCGAGTGGGCGCCGACGACGAAGAGCGTCTTCCTGGTGCAGATCCAGGTCGAGGCCCTCGACCGCTCGGGGCTGTTGAGCGACGTCACGCGCGTGCTGAGTGAGCACCACGTGAACATCCTCTCGGCGACCGTGTCGACCACGAACGATCGCCTCGCGCTCAGCAAGTTCGTGTTCGAGATGGGCGACACCGTGCACCTCGACCGTGTGCTCAACGCCGTGCGGCGCATCGACGCGGTCTACGACGTGTACCGCGTCACCTCGTCGTAGCACGGGGGACGGATCACCTCTGCGCCGCGACGTCGGCCAGGAGCGCTGCGCCCCTCCTCCCGTACGGGAACGTCGGGTGCCGGGCCAGCCATGCCTGGGCCTCGTGTCGCGATTCGACATCGGATGCCGCCCACTCGATCGCCGCGGCACGCTCATCCTCGTCGTCGGAACGCGCGAGGTCGGCGAGCGTTCGCCCCGGTGTGCTGAGGTGAACGCCCGCCACGAGGGTCGTGTCGGCGGCCGGGAGTCTCACGTCGTGGAACACCGCCCGGGTCGCGTCACGCGCGCGCGTCCGCGTCGGCCCCACCCGCTGGAGGTGATGCCGTCTCGGCTCGGTCGCCGTGCCGCCGTGCACCCACGCCGCCGTCAGCCGCACCCCGGCCCACCGTTCGCCGAGCAGAGGAGACAGGCTCCGTGCCCGCATCCAGACCGTCTCGACCGCGTCGGCCGGCATGAAACCCTCGCCGAGCGGCACCAGCAGGCCGTCGAGGCACGCCGCGCTGAGCTCGGTCAACGCGAGACGCTCCCCGGGGAAGAACAGAAAGGGCGACACCATCCCGTCAGTGTGACGGAGCGGTGTCGCCCGTGACGGGCGAACCGTCGAACTGTGGAGAACCCGATCAGCCGCCGAGGGCGCGCAGCCAGGTGCGACGCGCTTCGAGCGCCTCCGACGCCTGCGCGGCGGCACGCTTGTCGCCGCGCGACTCGGCCTCGGCCAGCTCGGCCTCGAGCTTGTCGATCGCGTCGGTGAGCTGACGCGTCATGTCGTTGGCGCGGGCCTTCTGCTCGGGGTCGTTGCGTTTCCAGTCGGCGTCTTCGCGGGTGCGCACGCTCTGCTCGATCTTGCGGAGCTCGTCGTCGAGGACGCGCTCCTTGTCGCGCGGGAAGATGCGTCCGATCTCGTCCCACTGACGCTGGATGGCGGTCAGCTTCTGACGGGCCGTGGCGAGGTTCTTCTCGTCGACGATCGGCGCGGCCTGCTCGAGGAGGGCGCGCTTCTGCTCGATCTTCTCCTTCGAGGCCTCGGCGTCGGCGGACTCGCGCTCGATGCGGGCTCCGTAGAGCGCGTCGCCGGCGGCCTTGAACCGAGCCCACAGCGCGTCATCGACCTTGCGGCCGGCGCGGCCCGAGGCCTTCCACGCGTCGAGGAGGTCGCGGTACGCCCCGATCCCGTCTTCGCCACGCGGGGCGAGGGCCTCGGCGCGCTCGACGAGACGCGTCTTAGCCTCGCGGGCCGCCTTGTGGGTCTCGTCGAGCGACGAGAAGAACTCGCGGCGGTGACGATCGACTGTGGCGCGCGCGTCGCGGAAGCGGCGCCACAGCTGCTGCGCGGTCGACTTCGACAGGCGGGGACCGTTCTGCTGGTGGGCCTGCCACCGGTCGAACAGCGCCGTCATGTCGGCGGTCATCTGCTTCCACTGGACCGTCTGCGGGTCGCGGGCGGCGAGGGCCTCGGCCTCTTCGACGATCGCGGTGCGCTCGCGCACGGCCTCTTCAGTGGCCTGCTTGGCGGCGACGGCCTCGGTCTCACTCGCTTCGGCGAGCTCTGCGGTGAGGGCGTCGACGCGGGCGATGAGAGCGGCGAGGTCGCCCACCGCGGCCGCACCCTCGAGCTTGCCGCGAAGGGTCTTCGCCGTCGAACGCAGATCCGACGCCGAGGCGCCTCCGCGACGGTGGCGCGTCTCGATCAGCGTGACCTCACCGGCCAGGTCCGAGAACTTGCGCTGGAAGTAGGCCAGCGCCTCGGCCGGCGTGCCGTCGGGGTACTGACCCACGACGCGCCAGTCGTCGCCCTCGCGGACCGAGACGGTTCCCTCGTCGTCGACGCGGCCCCAGGGCTGGGTGGCCGAGGTGGACGCGGTCTTGCCGGGAGGGGGTCCGGGCAGTCGCACGCCGGGACGCGGGGCGGCGGGCTGCGCGGCGACGGACTGCTCGGCGGGAGCGGCGTCGCCCTCGGACGTGGCGGCCTCTTCGTCTTCGGCCGACGCTTCGGCAGCCGGCGCATCGGCAGCGAGCTCTTCGGCAGCGGGCTCCTCAGCGGTGGGCTCGGCGGGGGGCGCGGGGTCAGCGGCATCCGTCGACTGCTCGTCGAGCGACGGGTCGTCGGACGAGGCGTCGGCGTCGGGAGCGGAGGGGTCCTCGGCCGGAACGGCGTCGGGAGCGTCGGTTTCCGCCTCGACCGGGGTCGTGGCGGTGGGATCGACCTCGGCGGTGCTCGCGTCGTCGCGCGGGTCGGAGGTCTCGGGAGTGGGAGCGGAAGTCACGGGTAGCACCTCATCGCGGCAGAACCGCCTGGGGGAGAAGGACCCTCCGAGCCTAGTACGCGCGACCGCTCCGACACAGGATCGTCGTTCCCGCCCCGCCACGCCGCCGATCCGGCGGCGCGGGAGGATCGCTCAGGGTGCGGTCGACTCCGAGGGCAGCGGGGCCGGGATCTCGGTCGGGACGGGGGTCTCGGGGCTGACCGTCGACGACGGTTCGGGGGTCGGCGCCCCGGGGCCGGTCACGAAGTACGCCGTCTGCAGGGCGATCGCCCCGGCGATTACGAGGAGCCCGACGATCAGGCCGACGAGGTTGTCACGGGTGCGGCGGCGTCCCTGACGGTCGTGGAGCTCGAGTCGAGCCTGGTAGACGCGCGCACGCTCGCGCTGCTCTCGGGTCCGCCGGTCTTTCCCACGCGCCGCCACATCGACCTCCTCCGCCCGTCCGGGCCCCTCGATCCTACAAACAGCGGTCGGGGTGTCTCGGATCGCGGCGGGGGCACGGGAGGTCCCCGTGTCGGAGGCCCCGGTTAGCCTGGACACGTGACCCCTTCCTCCGCGCTCTTCCAAGGCCAGACGCCGCTGGCGGTGCGCATGCGGCCGGTGAGCCTCGACGAGGTGGCCGGCCAAGGACATCTGCTGCGCCCCGGGTCGCCGCTGGTCACTCTCGCGACGACCGACTCCTCGGCATCCGTCTCGGCCGCCTCGGTCATCCTGTGGGGTCCGCCCGGCACCGGCAAGACCACGCTGGCGCAGGCGATCGCCCGGTCGTCCGGGCGGCGTTTCGTCGAGCTCTCCGCCATCACGGCGGGTGTCAAAGACGTGCGCGAGGTCATGCAAGAAGCGCTGACGCAGCGAGATCTGTACGGCCAGTCGACCATCCTCTTCCTCGACGAGATCCACCGCTTCACCAAGGCGCAGCAGGACGCCCTGCTGCCGGGTGTCGAGAACGGCTGGGTCGTGTTGATCGCCGCCACCACCGAGAACCCGTCGTTCTCGGTCATCTCTCCCTTGCTTTCGCGCTCTCTTCTCCTCACCCTCCGCCCGCTCGGCGACGACGACCTCGGTGCTCTCGTCGACCGGGCCGTGACCGACCCGCGTGGTCTGGCCGGTCGGGTGGTGCTCGACGACGACGCCCGGGCGGCCCTGGTGCGTCTAGCCTCGGGTGACGCGCGACGCGCTCTCACCGCCCTCGAGGCCGCGGCTTCGGTCGCGGGTGACGACGCGGGGGCCCCGGCTCCTGCGGCCCGCGACGATGACGACGACGAAGACGAAGACGACGACGAACAGGACCCCGGCCCGTTCACGGGCGAGGGCGACGAACTGCCCGTCATCACCGCCGACCACATCGCCCAGGCCGTCGACCGCGCCCTGCTGCGCTACGACCGGCAGGGAGACGAGCACTACGACGTCATCAGTGCCTTCATCAAGTCGGTGCGGGGGTCGGATCCGGATGCCGCGATCCACTACCTCGCGCGCATGATCGAGGCGGGGGAGGACCCCCGCTTCATCGCGCGGCGCCTGGTCATCTCGGCCGCCGAGGACATCGGCATGGCCGACCCGCAGGCCCTGCAGATCGCGGTGGCCGCGGCCGACGCTGTGGCGTTCATCGGCATGCCCGAGGGGCGGATCCCGCTCGCCGAGGCCACGGTGTACCTGGCCACGACCGCGAAGTCGAACGCCGCCTACAACGCCATCAACGCCGCGATCGCCGACGTGCGCGCCGGCGGCTTCGGTCGCGTGCCGATGCACCTGCGCGACGCGCACTATCCCGGAGCCAAGCGTCTCGGGCACGGCAAAGGCTACAAGTACGCGCACGACAGCGACATCGGCATCGTCACGCAGCAGTACCTGCCCGACGAGCTCGTCGGCAAGCGGTACTACGAACCCACCAGTCACGGTGCCGAACGCGACGTCTCGGCACGCCTCGAGAAGATCCGTCGCATCCTCGAGGGTCGGTGACACGGCATCCGGAATGCGCCCGGCCCGCTCTGATAGCATGAATCGGCTCGAAACAGGGTTTTCGGGCATCCCCTCCTTCCTGTGATCACCTTCCGGTGCGCCCCGGCGTGCGCTTCGGATCGGGCGGAAGGGGGCGATACGCCCGTGAGCCGTGAAAGGCGCGGCCACGTCATCGGAAGGAGAACTTCGTGACCACGAAGTCTCAGGACCGCCGCAAGGTGCGTCTGTCGCGCGCCCTCGGCGTCGCACTCACCCCCAAGGCCGCCCGCTACCTCGAGAAGCGTCCCTACGCTCCCGGCGAGCACGGCCGCACCAAGCGCAAGGCCGACAGCGACTACGCCGTCCGTCTCCGTGAGAAGCAGCGTCTGCGCGAGCAGTACGGCATCCGCGAGAAGCAGCTTCGCATCGCGTTCAACGAGGCCCGCCGCACCGACGGCCTGACCGGTGAGAACCTGGTCGAGCTGCTCGAGATGCGTCTGGACGCCCTCGTCGTGCGTTCGGGCTTCGCCCGCACCACCGCGCAGGCTCGCCAGCTCGTCGTGCACCGCCACATCATGGTCGACGGCCAGCTCGTGGACCGCCCGTCGTTCCGCGTGAAGCCGGGTCAGCTGATCCACGTCAAGACCAAGAGCGAGGGCCTCGAGCCCTTCCAGGTCGCCGCCGCCGGTGGGCACGCCGAAGTGCTGCCCCCCGTTCCGGGCTACCTCGAGGTCGACCTCTCCACGCTGCAGGCGAAGCTCGTGCGTCGCCCCAAGCGCGCCGAGGTGCCCGTCACGTGTGACGTGCAGCTCGTCGTCGAGTACTACGCCGCCCGCTGATCCCAGCGAGCACACGAAGGGCGTCGGGTTCTCCCGGCGCCCTTCGCCGTTTTCGGGTCGTGCTCTCGCGCGGCCCTTCGCCTTTTTCGGGTCGCGCTCTCGCGCGGCCCTTCGTCGTCCCGGGGCGCGCTCTGCTCGCGCTGGATTCGTTTGCCCCAGACGGCGGGTCTTGCCCGGCCCCGATGACCGTTTGCGGCGATCGAATGCGCACGCCGTGAAGTCATCTGCCCGAGATGGCGCATGCTCCGCCGAGCCGTCCACCATAGGCGGCAACCGAACGCGCACGGCGTTGATTCGTTTGCCCGAAATGGCGCATCTCCGCCGAGCCGCCGACCATACGCGGCAACCGAACGCGCACGCCGTGGATTCGTGTGCCCGAGATGGCGCATGCTCCGCCGAGCCGCCGACCATACGCGGCAACCGGCCGCGGGGGAGTCGATGCGGCTGTCCCGGACGGTGCCGGCGCGGGTGCGCGATGGGGGCCGTCGGCGGGATGGACGCCGGAGACGCGGCATACACAGGTCTGCCTTGTGCGTAGCGCGGGGCCCCTCGCCTACGATGGGGAATGCCGTGATCGCGGCGTCGTATCGAGGAAGAAGTGGTGATCGTGAAAAGCCTCGTCTGGTTCGCGCTGGGTATCGCCGGCGGTTTCGTCGCCGCCCATCTCGTCAACAAGGACCCCCGCGGTCAGGAGCTGCTCGCGCAGCTCGACTCGCGCATCGGTGAGTTCACCGACCACATGAGCGACGCCTACCACCAGCAGGAGAACCGTCTCTCCGAGATCATCGACGACGCCAAGGGCGTCGCCTCCTCCGCTGTCGACAAGACCGGCGACGCGGTGGAATCCGCCGCCGCCGCGGCCAAGAAGGCCGTTTCCTCCTCCGACTGACCCCCTCCGGCCTCCCGCCCCCGGCACGTGGGGCGGATCCGCATGCGTACGGAAAGACCCGCCATGAAAACCGCCGAGATCGCCCAGCGCTTCCTCGACTTCTTCGAGAAGAAGAACCACACGATCGTCCCCTCGGCCTCGCTCGTCACCGACGACCCGGCCCTGCTGTTCACCGTGGCGGGCATGGTGCCCTTCATCCCGTACCTCAGCGGTGTCGTCCCGCCGCCGTACCCGCGCGCGGCCGACGTGCAGAAGTGCATCCGCACCAACGACATCGAAGAAGTCGGCAAGACCCCGCGTCACGGCACCTTCTTCCAGATGCTCGGCAACTGGTCGTTCGGCGACTACTTCAAGGAAGACGCGATCCGCTTCGCGTGGGAGCTGCTCACCGCGCCCGAGTCGGAGGGCGGACTCGCCTTCGACCCGAAGGACCTGTGGGTCACCGTCTACGAAGAGGACGACGAGGCGCGCGACCTCTGGCTGAAGCTCAGCACTCTGCCCGACGAGCGCATCCAGCGCCTCGGCAAGGACACGAACTACTGGTCGACCGGCCTGCCGGGCCCCGCCGGCCCCTGCTCGGAGATCTTCTTCGACCGCGGCCCCGCGTACGGCATCGACGGCGGTCCCGCAACCGACGACGACCGCTACGTCGAGATCTGGAACCTCGTGTTCATGCAGTACGAGATCACGAACGTGCGCTCGAAGTACGACTTCGACATCGTCGGCGAACTCCCCGCCAAGAACATCGACACCGGCATGGGCCTGGAGCGCATCGCGTTCATCAAGCAGGGCGTCGACAACATGTACGAGACCGACCAGGTGCGCCCCGTGCTCGACCTGGCCGCGAAGCTCGCCGGCAAGTCGTACGGCCAGGAGTCGCACGACGACGACGTGCGGCTGCGCATCGTCGCCGACCACGTGCGCTCCTCGCTCATGCTGCTCGCCGACGGCGTGACCCCCTCGAACGAAGGCCGCGGCTACATCCTGCGCCGCATCATGCGCCGCGCGATCCGCTCGATGCGTCTGCTGGGCGTCGAAGGCGCGACCTTCCCCGAGCTGTTCGCCGCCTCGCGCGACGCGATGAAGGAGTCCTACCCCGAGGTCGAGGCCGACTACGCGCGCCTCTCGGCCTACGCGATCGCCGAGGAGCAGACGTTCCTCCGCACGCTCGCGGCCGGGTCCGCGATCCTCGACCAGTCGGTCGTCGAGGCCAAGAACGGCGGCGGCACCACCCTGTCGGGCTCCGAGGCGTTCCTGCTGCACGACACCTACGGCTTCCCGATCGACCTCACCCTCGAGATCGCCGAAGAGGCCGGGCTGTCGGTCGACCGCGCCGCCTTCGACACGCTCATGCTCGAGCAGCGCACGCGCGCCAAGGCCGACGCCCGCGCCCGCAAGGGGGCGATCGCCGACCAGAGCGCGTACCGCGAGTTCCGCGCGCTCGGTGAGACGGTGTTCACCGGCTACACCGAGATGCAGACGGAATCGAAGATCCTCGGCATCCTCGTGCAGGGCCAGGGCACCGACCGCGCGTCGGAGGGCCAGATCGCCGAGGTCATCCTCGCCGAGACCGCCCTGTACGCGGAGTCGGGCGGACAGGTCGCCGACAAGGGCGTCATCGTCGGCCCGGGCTACGAGCTCGAGGTGCTCGACGTGCAGCGCCCCGTTCCGGGCCTGGTCAGCCACACCGTCGAGGTCACCTCGGGCGAGGTGTCGGTCGGCGCCCCCGCGACGACGGTCGTCGACGCGCTGAACCGCCACGCCGCCCAGCAGGCGCACACCGCCACGCACCTCGTGCACGCGGCGATCCGCGACACGCTCGGCAAGACCGCGACGCAGACCGGCTCGCTCAACCGCGCCGGCTACATGCGCTTCGACTTCAGCTGGGGCTCGGCGCTGTCGCCCGAGACCCGCACCGAGATCGAGGACATCGCCAACAACGCCGTCCGCGACAACCTCGAGGTCACCACGCGCGTGATGTCGCTCGACGAGGCGAAGGCCGCCGGCGCCATGGCGCTGTTCGGCGAGAAGTACGGCGACACCGTGCGCATGGTCGACATCGGCGGCCCCTGGTCGCGCGAGCTGTGCGGTGGCACCCACGTCGCCCGCAGCGCCGAGATCGGCCTGGTCAACCTCGTCGGCGAGCAGTCGGTCGGCGCATCCAACCGCCGCGTGGAGGCCCTCGTCGGCCTCGACGCCTTCCGCGACCTCGCCGCCGAGCGCGCGATCGTGTCGCAGCTGAGCTCGAGCCTGAAGACCCCGCGCGAGCAGCTGCCCACGCGCATCGCGGAGCTGGCCGCCAACCTCAAGGCCGCCGAGAAGAAGATCGCCGCCTTCGAGGCACAGGCCCTGACCGGCCGCCTTCCGCAGCTGGTCGAGTCGGCCGTCGCCGTCGGTACCGTGCGCGTCGTCGCGCAGAGCCTGGGCGAGGGCGCGTCGGCCGACGACGTGCGCTCGCTCGCCCTGCAGGTGCGCGACCGCCTGGGCACCGACCCGGCGGTCGTCGCTCTCGCGAGCGTCGCGGGTGGCCGTGTGACGGTCGTCGTCGTCACCAACGACGCCGCGCGCGAGCGGGGTCTCGCCGCCGGTGCCCTGGCGAAGAGCGCCGCGGGCGTGCTCGGCGGCGGCGGCGGCGGACGTCCCGATGTCGCCCAGGGTGGCGGGACGGATGCCACGGCTCTGCCGCAGGCGCTCGACGGCATCGTCGCAGACGTGCGGGCGACCACCGCGTGACGGTGTTCCGGCGCGGCATCCGGTTCGGTATCGACGTCGGGCGTGCCCGCGTGGGCGTGGCACGGTCGGATCCGGACGGGGTGCTCGCGGTTCCGGTCGAGACCGTACCCCGCAAGGGGGAGCCGATCCGCCGGATCGCGGCTCTCGCGGCGGAGTACGAGGCCTTCGAGATCCTGGTCGGGCTGCCCCTCAACCTGCGCGGGGAGGACACGGCATCGACCACCGACGCCCGGACGTTCGCGGCTGCTCTGGCGGAGGCGCTCCCCATGCCCGTGCGGCTGGTCGACGAACGGCTGAGTACGGTCTCGGCGCACGGCGTGTTGAGAGAAGCAGGGCGTTCCCAGCGGGATTCTCGTAGCATTGTGGACCAAGTCGCCGCTGTGGTCCTTCTGCAGCAGGCGCTCGACGTGGAGCGACAGTCTGGCGAGCCGGCCGGACCCACCGTCACACCGGGACAGGAGCCCGTCTGACATGCCCGAGAACCAGCCCCCCGAGAACGATCCGTTCGCGGATCTTTACGGTCGCCTGCCCGACCCCCGCACCGGCGCCCGCAGCTCGCGGGAGTCCGCACCGCAGACGGATGCCGCGCCTCCGTCACGCCGAGCAGCTCGAGAGGCCCGCCGGGCCGCGACGGAAGCGACCCCGATCATCGGGTCGGAGCATGCCGCTCGCCCAGCGGACGAGAACACCACCCCGTCTGCCGAGGCGCCTCGCCCGACCGAATCCCTCCCCGCCGCAGCCGCGCCCGCGCCGGCCCCCGCGCGGCCGATGAGCAGCAGGCTGCGCGCCGGATCGAGCCTTCGTCGTCGCCCCGACCCGCCGCCTCCTCGATCCCGTCCGAGCGCTCGACTCCCGCGGCCCGCCGATCCGAGGACGCTCCCGGTCCGCGCCGCGGCAGCGACACCGTTCCCGGCCCCCGTCGCACGGGCGCCCCCGCCGCATCCGGAACCCCCGCCGACGCACAGCCCACCCGCGACACGCAGTCCGCCGCATGGCAAGCCGCCGCCCGCCGAGCCGACGCCCCGCGCGCCGCCGACGCCCCGCGCTCCGGAGCGAACGCCCGCCGCACGGAGCCGTCGCGCGATCGCGAGCCCGTCCTCGTCGGTGCCGGCGCCGGCGCGGCCGCCTCCGCAGCGTCCGGCTCGGGCGCGGCATCCGGCTCCCTCGAAGACCTGTTCACCGGCGAGACCACCACGCAGCAGATCGGGTGGGCGCCGCAGAAACCCCCGAAGCGGCGCCGGTCCGTCGGTCGCTGGATCGCCCTGGCGATCGTGCTGATCCTCGTCGGTGGTGTCGCCGGCGGCGGTATCGCGCTGTGGAACACCTACGGTGACCGCGTGCAGGCGTTCCTCGGCAACGGGGAGTCGCTCGAGTACGAGGCGGGCCAAGCCACCGGCGAGGCCCGCGTGACGATCGTGGCAGGCGACACGGGGGAGTCCGTCTCGCCCAAGCTCTTCGAGGCGGGGGTGACGAAGGCCTCCAACTCGCTCTACAAGTACATGGTCGACAACGCCGTCGGTTTCACGTTCCAGCCCGGCGTCTACAAACTGCAGCAGCAGATGACCTCGGAGGCGGTGCTGGCCGCCCTGAAGGATCCGGCGAACAGGCTCGACAACTCCGTGCAGCTGCGCGAGGGCCTGACCCTGAAGCAGTCGCTCGACATCATCTCCGAGCAGACGAGCATCCCGCGCGCCGACCTCGATGCGGCGGTGGCGACGCCCTCGACGTACGGGGTGACGGCTCCGACCCTCGAAGGCTGGATCTTCCCCGCCACCTACGACTTCGACGACGGCGTCACCGCCCAGCAGGTCATCGACCGCATGGTCAAGCGCACGATCGAGTCGCTCGACAAGGCTGGTGTCGCACCCGAAGACCGGGAGCGCATCCTGACGATCGCCTCGATCATCGAGCGCGAGGCGCGCAGCAGCGAAGACTTCTACAAGGTCTCGCGCGTGATCGAGAATCGCTTGCAGCCCGACAACACCGAGACGCACGGTCTGCTGCAGATGGACTCCACCGCGCAGTACGGCGCGAACGAACTCGACGCCGGATCGTCGTCGTCGAGCGCGAACGCCCTGAACGGCGACAACCCGTACAACACGTACAAGTACCCCGGGCTGCCGGTCGGACCGATCGCCAATGCCGGAGACCTCGCGATCGATGCCGCGATGCATCCGGTCGACGGACCCTGGTACTACTTCACGACCGTGAACCTGTCGACGGGCGAGACGGTGTTCTCGACCACCTACGCCGATCAGGAGAAGGCGGTCGCGCAGTTCCAGCAGTGGTGCCGCGAGAACCCGAACGGCGGATGCTGACCGCCCCACGCCGCCTCGCCGTCTGGGGCGACCCGATCGCGCACTCGCGGTCGCCCCGGCTGCACGCGGCCGCGTACGGCGTCCTCGAGCTCGATTGGGAGTACGGGCGCAGGCAGGTCGACGAGGCGGGCTTTGACAGTGCCTGGAGGAGTCTGGATCCCGACTGGCGCGGCCTCTCGCTCACCATGCCGCTCAAGCACGCCGCCGCGCGCGACGCGATCTCGCTCGACGACGATGCGCGCCTCACCGGCGCCGTCAACACCTTCCTGCTGAGCGAGGACGGACCCCGCGGCTTCAACACCGACGTGGGCGGCCTCGCGCGTGCTCTCGACGAGTTCGGGGTGCGGGAGCCCGACGCCATCCGCGTGCTCGGCGCGGGGGCCACCGCGACCTCCGCGGTCGTCGCGGCAGCCCGCGCCGGTGCCCGGACCGTCGAGGTGCGCGCCCGCCGTCCCGAGGCCGCCGCGCCGATCGCCGCTCTCGGCGACGACCTGGGCGTGGCGATCCAGGTCGCCGCCCTGGACCAACCGCTCCTGGCACCCGTCGACGCCACCATCGCGGCTGTGCCCGGGGGCACCGACCTCGGCCGCGTCGCCGACGATCTGGCATCCGTCTCGGGTCCGCTCGTCGACGTCGTCTACGGGGGCTGGCCGACCCCGCTCGCGCGGGCGTGGGAGCGCGCGGGAGGGGAGGCGCACGACGGTCTCGCGATGCTTCTGCACCAGGCCCTGCTGCAAGTGCGCGTCTTCGTCGGGGGAGACCCCGGGGTCGCCGTCGAGCGCGAGGCCGAGGTGCTGGCCGCAATGCGCACCGCGCTCATGGGAGACTAGGACCATGCTTCGCGTTCTCACCGCCGGCGAGTCCCACGGCCCCGAGCTGATCGCCCTCATGGAAGGGATGCCGGCAGGCGTCCCCATCTCTTCGGCCCAGATCCGCGCCGAACTCGCGCGTCGTCGCCTCGGCTACGGCCGGGGCTCGCGCATGAAGTTCGAAGAGGACGAGCTGTCGCTGTCGACCGGCATCGTGCACGGCTTCACCATCGGCAGCCCCATCGCGCTGCGCATCGGCAACACCGAGTGGCCCAAGTGGACCGAGGTCATGAGCCCCGAGCCCGTCGAGCTCTCCGACCGCTCGCGCGGCCGCGGGGCCGCTCTCACGCGCCCGCGTCCCGGACACGCCGACCTCGTCGGCATGCAGAAGTACGGCTTCGACGAGGCCCGACCGATCCTCGAGCGGGCCTCGGCCCGCGAGACCGCCGCACGCGTCGCCCTCGGCGCCGTCGCGCGGTCGTTCCTGAACGAACTCGGCATCCGGCTGGTCAGCCACACGCTCTCGATCGGTCCCGTGCGCGTCCCCGACGACGCGGAGTTCCCGACGCCCGACGACGTCGACCGTCTCGACGCCGATCCGCTGCGTTGCTTCCACGCCGAGACGAGCGCCGCGATGGTCGCCGAGGTCGACGACGCGAAGAAGGCCGGCGACACGCTCGGCGGCGTCGTCGAGGTCCTCGCCTACGGCCTCCCGCCCGGACTGGGCTCCCACGTGCAGTGGGATCGTCGACTGGACGCCAAGCTCGCTCAGGCCCTCATGAGCATCCAGGCGATCAAGGGCGTCGAGGTCGGCGACGGCTTCCTCACCACGACCCGCCGTGGATCGCAGGCGCACGACGAGCTCTTCGCGACCGGCGACGGGATCACCCGGTCCTCCGATCGCGCGGGCGGCACCGAGGGCGGCATGTCGACCGGCACCGTGCTGCGCGTGCGCGCCGGCATGAAGCCGATCGCGACGATCCCGAAGGCCCTGCGCACGGTCGACGTCGCCACGGGCGACACCGCTGCCGCGCACCACCAGCGCTCCGACGTCTGCGCGGTCCCCGCCGCCGGCGTCGTCGCCGAGGCCATGGTCGCGATCACCCTCGCCGACGCCGTCCTCGAGAAGTTCGGCGGCGACAACATCGTCGAGACCCGCCGCAACGTCGAGACCTACCTCGCGAATCTGCCCGAGACGCTGCGCACGACCGACGCGTCCGACGCGGCGCTCCTCGCGCATGACCTCGCCTGACGCCGCTTCCGAGACCGCGTCCGCGGGTCCCGCCGTCGTACTCATCGGGCCGATGGGGGCGGGAAAGACGAGCGTGGGCCGTCGCGTGGCGCGCGCGCTCGGAACGCCGTTCACCGACACCGACAAGCTCGTCGTGCGCGACCACGGTCCGATCCCGGCACTGTTCGTCGCCCACGGCGAACCGCACTTCCGCGCCCTGGAGCGCGACGCGGTCGTCGAGGCCCTGGCCCGCGGCGGTGTCGTGGCGCTCGGCGGGGGAGCAGTGCTCGACCCGCTGACGCGCGAACGCCTGCGCGCGCATCACGTCGTGCTGCTGACGGTGGCGCCGCATGTCGTGGCATCCCGGATCCACGGCGACGAGCGGCCGTTGCTCGGCGGAGAAGACCCCGTCGCACGCTGGCAGCGCATCTTCGACGAGCGACGACCCGTCTACGAGCAGACGGCCGACATCGCATTCGACACCTCGTCCGGCCCCCTCTCGCGGGTCGTGGACGACATCGTGGCCTGGGCACGCCGTGTGCCGGCCGGAGAGACGGCATGACCGACACCACCACCATCAGCGTCGCCGGCGACCCCGGCTACGACATCACGATCGGTCGGGGCCTGCTCGCCTCGCTCGGCGAGACGCTCCCCGCGGGGGCGCAGAAGGTGCTCGTCGTGCACCCGCCGACCCTCGCGAAGCAAGCCGAGGAGCTGCGGGCGCAGCTGATGGGCGACCGACAGGTGCTGCTCGCCGAGATCCCCGACGCCGAGGCCGGAAAACGCGTCGAGGTCGCGGCCTTCTGCTGGCAGGTCATGGGACAGGCCGACTTCACCCGCACCGACGTCGTCGTCGGTTTCGGCGGGGGAGCGGTCACGGACCTCGCGGGCTTCGTCGCGGCGACCTGGTTGCGCGGCGTCTCGCTCGTGCAGGTTCCGACGACCGTGCTCGGAATGGTGGATGCCGCGGTGGGCGGAAAGACCGGCATCAACACCGCCGAGGGCAAGAACCTCGTCGGCGCGTTCTGGCCCCCGGTCGCCGTGGTGTGCGACCTGGACCTGCTCGACACGCTGTCGAAGAACGAGGCGACCGCCGGGTTCGCCGAGGTGGTCAAGGCGGGCTTCATCTGGCATCCCGAGATCCTCGACCTCATCGAGGCCGACCCCGAGGGGATCGTCGATCCGCGCGGAGAGGGCTTCCGCCGCTGCGTCGAGCTCGCGATCGACATGAAGGCGCGCGTCGTCGGCGAGGACCTGCGCGAGGCCGGGCTGCGCGAGGTGCTGAACTACGGCCACACGCTCGGCCACGCGATCGAGCACGCCGAGCGCTACCGCTGGCGCCACGGCGCGGCGATCTCTGTCGGCATGGTGTTCGCGGCCGAGCTGTCGCGCCTCGCGGGCCGCCTGTCCGACGACGTCGCTCAGCGCCACCGCACGGTGCTCGAGTCGCTGGGGCTCCCCACGACCTACCGCGCCGGCGCGTTCCAGACGCTCAAGGCGACCATGCAGCGCGACAAGAAGAGCCGCGGCAGCATGCTGCGGTTCATCGTGCTCGACGACCTCGCTCGCCCGACGGTGCTGCAGGCGCCCGACGAGTCGCTGCTGTTCGCGGCGTACCAGGAGGTCGGTGCGTGAGCACCGCCCGACGGGGGACACCCGTCGACAACGCCCCGTTCGTCAGCCGCAACCGGACCCGGGCGGGACGCGCCCCGCGCCCTGCACCCACGGGCGGGGTGCGGGAGTGACGATCGGCGTGCGCCGGGTGCGCGCGGGCGAAGGCGCACGCGTGTGCGAACTGCGGCTGCGCGCGGTGAGCGACCCGGTGGCATCCATCGCCTTCCTCACCACCCGCGAGCAGGAGCTCGAGCGCGACCCCGAGTTCTGGGACGAACGAGCCGCCGGCGGAGCCTCCGGCGGCTCGACGGCGATGTTCGTGGCCGAAGACGGCGACACGTGGGTCGGGTCGGTGACCGTGCTCGTGCGTCGCGCGGGCGAGATCGACCACACCGGGCGGAGGCTGCCCCAGGGCCGCGCCGACGTCGTGGGCGTCTACGTCGCGCCCGAAGCGCGGGGCAGCGGCGCGATCGACGCTCTGCTCGACGCCGCCGCGCGGTGGACAGCCGAGCAGGGCTTCGAGACGCTGTCGCTCGACGTGCACGTCGACAACCACCGCGCCCAGGCCGTCTATCGCCGCGCCGGATTCGTCGCGACGGGCGAGACCTTCACCGGCCCCATCGGCGCCGAGCTCGCGATGAGCAGGTCTCTGCGCACGCTCTGACGCGTACAGCCGACGGCATCCGCCCCTCGTCCTCTCTAGTGCGAGGCCGCAACCCCGCGGACACGAAAGCCCCGCGCACGCGAACCCCCGCCCCCGCGAACGCCCCGCGCACGCGGAAGCCCCGCCTCCCGAAGAAGACGGGGCCTCTGCGTGACAGGTCAGACCGTGGCCGGGACGCGACGCTCGGCCGCGAGACCCAGCTGGTCGGTGGGCACGTCCTTCGTCTCGCGAGCGGTGAGCGCGCTCACCGAGGCGATCACCGCGATGACCGCGGTGAAGACGCTGATCACGACCCAGCCGCCGGCGGACCCTCCGCCGAGCGCTGCGACGATGCTCGGCGCGAACCCGGCCATGAGAAAGCCGAGCTGCGTGCCGATCGCCATGCCCGAGAAACGCACGCGAACGCTGAACATCTCGCCGTAGAACGACGGCCACACGGCGTTGGCCGCGGCGTACCCGCACGAGAAGGTGAGGATCGCGAGACCGAAGGTGACGAGCGTGTTCCCCGCCCCCATCGACAGCATGTAGAACGGCATGAACACCGCCGACGACAACGCCCCGTAGATGAAGACGGGCTTGCGGCCGATCCGGTCGGCGAGCTTGCCGAACAGGGGCTGGGTGAGCAGGGCGACGACGTTGGCCACGACGACGAGCCACAGGGTGACGCTGGCATCGAGTCCCTGCTCCTTGCCGTACGCGATGGCGAGCGTGCCGAAGACGGTCGACACGGCGGCGATGAACGCGCAGCAGATCACGCGCAGCACGTCGCGCCAGTGGTTCTTCAGAAGCGGCACGAGCGGCATGCGGGCGATCTGGCCGTCGGCTTTGGCCTGCTCGAACTCGGGCGTCTCGTGCAGGCTCCGGCGGATGAAGAACGCCACGACCACGACGACCGCGCTCAGCCAGAACGGCACGCGCCAGCCCCACGAGAACTTGATCTCATCGGGGAGGGCGACGACCGGGATGAAGATGAGGGCCGCGAGGATCTGCCCGCCCTGGGTGCCGGTGAGCGTCCACGACGTGAAGAACGAGCGGCGCGAGTCGGGGGCGTGCTCGAGGGTGAGCGACGACGCGCCCGCCTGCTCGCCGGCGGCCGAGAGCCCCTGCGCGAGGCGGCACAGCACGAGCAGGGCCGGAGCGAACCAGCCGATCTGCGCGAAACCGGGGAGGCAGCCGATGACGAAGGTCGAGAGCCCCATCAGCAGCAGGGTGAACATCAGCACCTTCTGTCGACCGATGCGGTCACCGAAGTGGCCCAGGATGACCGCGCCGAAGGGACGCGCGATGTACGCGAACCCGAAGGTCGCGAACGACATCACGAGGGCCGCCTGGTCACCCGACGGGAAGAACACGGTCGGGAAGATGAGGGCGGCGGCCGAGCCGAACAGGAAGAAGTCGTAGTACTCCACGGCGCTTCCCATGAAGCTGGCGGTGGCCGCCTTCACGGGAGTCTTCCGCGTCGTTGCGGTGGTGGTCATGGACGAGTGCTCCTTAGCGGGAGAGGGCCGGGCCGACGGGGAGGTCGGCGGTCGGGCCGGGGGTGACGAGGTCGAGGAAATGGGCGGTCATGCGGTCGGGATCGGGTCGCGTCCCGGTGATGAGGGCGAAGGCGTCGACGGCCTGGTGGACCGCCATGCGTCCGCCGCTGAGGGTGCGGCATCCGCGCTCGCGCGCGGTGACGAGGAGTTCGGTGTCGAGGGGCCGGTAGACGATGTCGGCGACCCACAGCTCGGGCCGCAGCAGGTCGGCGTCGAGGGGGAGTCCCGGGTGCTCGGCCATGCCGACGGGGGTGCAGTGCACGAGGCCGTCGGCGTCGGCGAGCACGGCGGGCAGGTCGGTGGGGGAGGCGGTGTCGACGAGGGCGAGCGGATGCCGTGCGGCGAGGTCGTCCGCGAGGCCCCGCGCTCGCGACGGGTCGAGATCGACGATGCTCAGCCGGGCGGTGCCCAGGCGCAGCAGCGCGTCGGCGACGGCCGACCCCGCCCCGCCGGCGCCGAGCTGGACGACGTGCCGGGTCTCGGCATCCGGAAGCCCATCGGTGAACGCGGCGGCGAAACCGGTCGTGTCGGTGTTGTGTCCGACGCGCCCGGTGGGGGTGAAGAGCACGGTGTTGACCGCGCCGAGGGCCGCGGCGACCGGATCGATGCGGTCGAGGTGGGCGAGCACGCTCTGCTTGCAGGGGTGGGTGACGTTGACGGCGTCGTAGCCGAGACGTTCGGCCCAGGCGAGCACGTCGCCGATGCGGTCGGGGTCGATGCCGAGAGCGGTCAGATCGAGCGGGCGGTAGACGTAGGTGAGCCCGAGCGCACGGGCCTCGGCCATGTGCATGGGCGGCGTCAGCGACGGGAGCACGCCCGTGCCGATGAGGCCCACGAGATAGGGGTGCGAGTCGATCACGGTGCTCCTTCGTCTCCGCGTCACCGGCCTATGTACTAACCGGTACGTTCAGAGGCAACCACGGTCGCGCCGTGGTGTCAACGACAAGATTCCGCATGCCGTGGACCCGGGGCGCCGCGCGGGTATCCGGTGGCTTCACGGGCTCAGCCACCCGTGTCGCGAGATCCCTGAGCGTGCCGAAGGGTCCGGGGACCGACATGCCCCCTCCGTGCGATCAGCGCGCGGGAGCCGTGAGCCAGCCGACGACCACGTCGCCGATCACCGCGCGCAGGTGCGGGCGGCGGTCGGGGGAGGAGAGGTCGACGTCGAACAGGTGCCCGAAGGTGTACCGGTTCGCGACCTGGAACACGCAGTAGGAGCTGATCACGAGGTGCACGTCGATCGCGTCGACGTCGGCGCGGAAGATGCCGTCGGCGCGGCCGCGCTCGAGGATCTCGTCGAGCAGACCCTTGGCCGGTTGCGACAGGGTGCGCAGTCCCTCGATCTGGCGGATGAAGGTGCCGCGGTGGATGTTCTCGATCGCCACGAGACGAATGAAAGCGTCGTGCCCGACGTGGTGGTCGTAGGTCAGCTCCGCGAGGGCGCGGATCGCGTCGACCGGGTCGGCGTGATCGACGTCGATCGAGCGCTCGGCCTCGCGGATCCCGCGGTACGCCTCTTCGAGGACGGCCCGGTAGAGCCCCTCTTTGCTACCGAAGTAGTAGTAGATCATCCGCTTCGTGGTGCGCGTGCGGGCGGCGATCTCGTCGACGCGGGCGCCCGAGAAGCCGTCTTCGGCGAACACCTCCGTCGCCACCGCGAGCAGTTCGGAACGCGTGCGTTCGGCGTCTCGACGTGCCTCGGCCATGGCTTCAACCTACTGGACGGGGGAGTGGACCCCGTTTGTACTAACTGGTACATTCGGCCGCCATGAGGACCTCGATGGCGACCGTCTGCATCAGCGGCACCCTGGCCGACAAACTCCACGCGTGCGCCCACGCCGGTTTCGACGGCGTCGAGATCTTCGAACCCGACCTGCTGGCGGCCCCCGAGAGCCCCGAGGAGATCGCCGCGCTCGCGGCCCGCCTGCACCTCACCCTCGACCTCTACCAACCGATGCGCGACGTGGAGGGCGTCGACGAGGTCGCGTTCTCCGCCGTTCTCCGCCGCGCCGAGGCCAAGTTCCGTCTCATGAACCGCCTCGGCATCGACCTCGTGCTGTGCTGCAGCAACGTCGCGACCGCGACGATCGACGACGACGAGGTGTCGGCCGGGCAGTTGCGCCGGCTCGGAGACCTCGCACAGAGGCACGGCATCCGGATCGCCTTCGAAGCCCTCGCGTGGGGCCGTTTCGTCGACGACTACCGCCGCGCCTGGCACATCGTCGAGCTCGCCGCTCACCCCGCGGTGGGGGTCTGCCTCGATTCGTTCCACATCCTCTCTCGCGGGCACGACCCGGCCGACATCTCCCGGATCCCCGCCGAGAAGATCTTCTTCGTCCAACTCGCCGACGCCCCGCGCCTGAGCATGGACGTGCTCTCGTGGAGTCGCCACCACCGCCTCTTCCCCGGCGAAGGAGACTTCGACCTCGTGGACTTCACGGCGAGGATCGTGGATGCCGGGTACTCGGGCCCGTGGTCGCTCGAGGTGTTCAACGACACCTTCCGACAGACCGACGCGCTGCGCACGGCCCGCCACGCGCGGCGGTCGCTGCGCTGGCTCGAAGACGCGGTGGCGCGCGCCCGACCGACGGCGCCGGCCGCGCTGCGCATGCTTCCCGACTCCGCGGCCCCCTCGGGGGTTGACTTCGTCGAGATCAAGGCGGAGGACACCTCCGCGGTCGAGGAGCTCCTACGGCAGCTCGGCTTCACCTCTCGCGGGCGCCACCGTACGAAGCCCGTGATCCTCTGGACCGCCGGGAACGCGCGCGTCGTGCTGAACGAACAGCACGCGCGGGGATGGGAGCCGCGACTCGCGGCGATCGGTCTCGAGGTCGACGACGCCGAAGCGGTCGACCTGCGCATGGACGAGCTCCGCGTGCCGCGCGCCTGGCGCCGCACTTACGCGAGCGAGGAGCGACTCGACGGCGCCGTCGCTCCCGACGGCACCGAGGTGTACTGGGCCCAGGCCGCCGACGAGGGCGAACCGGCGTGGGTCGCGGAGTTCGAGCACGGCGAACCCGAACGCCCGAGCGAGGTGATCGGCGTCGACCACGTGAGCCTCTCGCAGCCCTGGCAGGCGATCGAAGAAGCCACCCTCTTCTACACCGCCGGGTTCGCCCTGCGCGTCGACAGCAGCACCGAGGTGCCCGGGCCGCAGGGCCTCGTCGCCAGCCGCGTGCTCGGCGCCCCCGGCGGCGGAGTGCGACTGCCCCTCAACGTCGCACCGCCGATCCTCGCGGGCGAGCGCGCCGGCGCCGCCCTGCCGCAGCACGTCGCGTTCGCCTGCACCGACGTGCGCGCCCTGGCGCGCGCCGCACGGGCGCGGGGTTTCGTCCCCCTCGCGATGCCCCGCAACTACTACGACGACCTCGCCGCACGGTTCGAGATGACGGATGCCGCGGTCGACGAGCTGCGCGAGCTGCATCTCGGCTACGACCGCGACGCCGCGGGCGAATACCTGCACTTCTACACGCGCACGATCGGCGAAGTGTTCCTCGAGTTCGTCCAGCGCGTGGACGGCTACGCCGGATACGGCGCGGGGACCGCCCCGGTCCGCCTGAGCGCGCAGGGTCGGCGCTGATAGCGTGCCGAGCATGACCACGCCCCGCCGCCTGCTGCTCGTCAACGGTCCGAACCTCAACCTGCTCGGCACCCGGCAGCCCGAGATCTACGGTCGCGACACCCTCGCCGACGTCGAGCGCGTGACGAGCGAGGCAGCGGCTCGTCGCGGCCTCGAGGTGCGCGCCGTCCAGAGCAACCACGAGGGCGTGCTCATCGACGAGATCCACGCCGCGCGGCTCGACTGCGCCGGGATCGTCATCAACGCCGGAGGGCTGACGCACACCTCCGTGTCGTTGCGCGACGCCCTGGCATCCGTCGACCTTCCCGTTGCCGAAGTGCACATCTCGAACATCCTCGAGCGCGAGAGCTTCCGACACTTCTCGTACATCCACGACGTCGCCGCGGTGCACGTCATCGGCGAGGGAGTGCCCGGCTACGCGCGCGCCGTCGACCTCCTCGTCGAGGTGATCTCGGGTCTCGCAGACGGCTGACGGCGGGGATCGCGTAGACTCTGACGTCGGGCTCTCGCCCACTTCGACTCACGAAACGGAATATCGGCACTCATGGCATCCACCGCAGACATCAAGAACGGCGTCGTCCTGAACATCGACGGTCAGCTCTGGAGCGTCGTGGAGTTCCAGCACGTCAAGCCCGGAAAGGGCGGCGCGTTCGTCCGCACGAAGCTGAAGAACGTCATGAGCGGCAAGGTCGTCGACAAGACCTTCAACGCCGGCGCCAAGATCGAGACCGAGAACGTCGATCGCCGCGACTTCACCTACCTGTACAACGACGGCGACGGCTTCGTGTTCATGGACGTCGCCGACTACGACCAGATCACGGTCGGCGCGGCCACCGTCGGCGACGCCGCGAACTTCCTGCTCGAGAACCAGCAGGTGCAGATCGCCCTCAACAACGGCAACCCCCTCTACGTCGAGATGCCGCCGTCCGTCATCCTCGAGGTGACGTACACCGAGCCCGGCCTGCAGGGCGACCGTTCGTCGGCCGGCACCAAGCCCGCCACCGTCGAGACCGGCTACGAGATGCAGGTTCCCCTGTTCCTCGAGACCGGCACGAAGATCAAGGTCGACACTCGCACCGGCGAGTACCTCGGCCGCATCAGCTGACCTTGAGCGCCCGTACCAAAGCGCGCAAGCGCGCCCTCGACATCCTCTTCCAGGCGGACGTCCGCGGCGAAGAACTCGCGATCATGCTCGCCACCGAAGCCAAGCGCGCCGCCTCCGAACCCGCCCGCGAGGCCTCGTGGCTCTACGCCCGCGACATCGTCGACGGAGTGATCGACAACCGCGACGCGATCGACGAGCAGATCACCACGTTCGCGAAAGACTGGTCGTTGCAGCGCATGCCCGCCGTCGACCGCGCCCTGCTGCGCATGGGCACGTGGGAGATCCTCTACAACGACGAGGTCCCCACCGCCGTCGCGATCGACGAAGCGGTGGAGCTCGCGAAGGAGTTCTCGACCGACGACTCCGGCTCGTTCGTGCACGGCGTGCTGGCGCGGATCGCGCGCTCGTCCTGAGCCCTATCGACGTGTCTCGACGCGGCCCCGACCCTCGGTCGGCGGTCGCGTCGCGTCGTTTCCCGAGCGGGGCGGATGCCGCACGCGTGCGGATCGGCGGACTGGCGGTGGGTCGCAGAGTTCGGCTCCGTCGCGATTCTTCGCCTGTGGACGCTGTCGGCGCCGAAGACAGCGAAAAACTCGCGTTCACGCGCGTCAGACCGTTTCTGCGTGTGGCGGGGGCCGCTGCGCGCCGCGCGGGCGGGCGTCGATGTCGGAGGTCCGCGGAAGGATCGCGGCGTGACGTCGTGGCGTGAGCTGATCCCCGCGAGCGGCGCCGAGCCGCACGCGGCGCTCGCGCTGGGCATCGAGCTGCGCCAGCGCGAGGCGTACGACCCCGCACGGTGGGAAGCCCGCGCGGTCGTTCCCGTGACGCCACGTCTGCTCGCACAGCGGCAGGACGACCTGCAGCTCGCTGCCCGTCCGCTCGTTCGCGGGGCGCGCGACGCCTGGATCCGGGCGGATGCCACGTGGGAGACCGTACGACGATCGGCGGGGCGGTTCGACCCGGCGCACGTGCAGTGGTTCGCCGAACTGTTCGCCCTCGCCCAAGCGTTCCGGACCACGGGACCCTTCGCCCCGGCCGGCGACACGGTGGCCCTCGACGCCGTGACCTCGCCCCTGCTGTGGCCGCACCTGGACGCGGCGGCGGAGCTCGGCATCCCGATCGTGTCGATGAACCCCCAGCAGAGCGTGCGTCTCGCGGGCGAAGCGACCGCACGGGTCGCGCTCGACGCCGTGGGTGGGGGAGCGTTGCGCATCTCGGCCGACCTCACGCTCGAAGGCGACACCGTCGACGCGACGCGAGCGCGCGCGATCGGCGAGTCGGGACTGTTCGTGTTCGAACTCGACCGCGACCCCGTGCCGATCGTTCTCGCGCCCGTGGCGTTGCCCGCACCCCTCCCGACGCTCCTCGGCACCGCGGGCGTCGATGTGCCGCGCACGGAGGCCGACGAGTTCGTCGCCGAGGTGTACCCGCGACTCGCACGGCGCGCGCCGCTGTCGGTCGGAGCAGGGGTCCCGGCCCCGCCGGCCGATCGCCCGACGCTCGAGGTCGCGGTGGCCTACGCCGATGACGACGTCGCCTATCGACTCGAGTGGGTGTACCCGGGTGCTCGTCGCGTCGCGTACGACGCGGCCGACGACGCCGAGCGCGACCTCCGCGCCGAGGCGCAGATCGGCGAGCGGTTCGAGACGGCGTGGATGGCGGCATCCGACCTCCCCGTGGCGCCCCGCGCGAACCTGCACGACGCGGATGCCGCCGTGTTCGCGACCCGGGTGCTCCCCGCGCTCGACGTGCTCGACGAGGTTCGGGTGCGCACGACCGGCACGGCGCCGACGTTCCGCGAGCTGAGGGGTGACCCGTCGCTGCGGATCACGGCGGTCGAGTCGCTCGATCGCGACTGGTTCGACCTCGGCATCGTCGTGACGATCGAGGGGCGCACGATTCCGTTCGGCACGTTGTTCTCGGCGCTCTCGCGCGGGCGCACGCGCATCAAGCTCTCGGACGGCGCATGGTTCTCGCTCGCGCATCCGGCCCTGCAGCGGCTTCGCGACCTGCTTGAAGAGGCGGCGGCGCTCGACGAGTGGGAAACCGGTCCGCGGCTTCCGCGCACGCACCTCGCCCTGTGGGCGGAGTTCGAAGACCTCGCCGACCAGTCCGAGGCAGCCGTCGAGTGGCGCGGCCTGGCGCGCGCGTTGCGGGCAGTCGCCGAGGTGCCCGAGGTGCCGACCCCATCCGGGTTCCGCGCCGAGTTGCGCCCGTACCAGCGCGAGGGTCTGTCGTGGCTCGCGCTGCTGCACCGGCACCGGCTCGGCGGGATCCTCGCCGACGACATGGGTCTCGGCAAGACCCTGCAATTTCTGGCCCTGATCGCCCATGCGAAGGCCGCGGGGGAGCGGCGCCCCTGGCTCGTCGTCGCGCCCACCTCGGTCCTGCCGACGTGGCGAGACGAGGTGGCGCGCTTCGCACCCGACCTGCGGGTCGCGATGGTCGGGGCGACGGCCGTTCGCCGACAGTCCGCGATCACCGACATCGCGGGGGGCGTCGACATCGTGGTGGCCCCCTACGGGGTCGTGCGGGCGGATGCCGCGGAGTTCGCCGAACCGCACTGGGCGGGCGTCGTGCTCGATGAGGCGCAGTTCGTGAAGAACCCCGCGACGCGTATCCATCGCGCGATCGCGGCGTTGCAGACCGACGCGGTGTTCGCGGCGACCGGGACGCCGATCGAGAACGGTCTCGACGACCTGTGGGCGCTGCTCTCACTCACCGCTCCGGGGCTGTTCCCCTCGATCCGGCAGTTCCGCGAGGACTACACCCGGGCGATCGAGCAACTGCCGTCCGATGCCCCCACCGCGCTGTCGGCGGCCGCGGCGAGCGCGCACCGCGAGAAGACGCTCGATCGTCTGCGCCGTCGGGTGCGGCCGTTCCTGCTGCGTCGCACGAAGGACGTCGTGGCATCCGATCTGCCTCCCAAGCAGGAGCAGGAGATCGCGGTTCCCCTCGGTCCCGCGCACCAGGAGCTGTACGACCGTGTGCTGCAGCGTGAGCGGCAGAAGGTGCTCGGGTTGCTCGACGATCTCGATCGGCAGCGCTTCATCGTCTTCCGCTCGCTGACCCTGCTGCGCATGCTGGCCCTGGCCCCGGGTCTCGTCGACGACCGCGACGCGCATCTGGGCTCGGCGAAGCTCGACGTGCTGCTCGACCGTCTCGTGGAGGTGGCGGCCGAGGGGCACCGTGCGCTGGTGTTCAGTCAGTTCACGTCGTTCCTCGATCTGGCTGCGGAGCGACTGGATGCCGCGGGTCTCGCGTATGCGCACCTCGACGGGTCAACGGCTCGCCGAGGCGAGGTGGTCGACGGGTTCCGCAAGGGGGATGCTCCCGTGTTCCTCATCAGCCTCAAAGCCGGCGGTTTCGGTCTGACCCTCACCGAGGCCGAGTACGTGTTCCTGCTCGATCCGTGGTGGAATCCCGCCGCCGAGAATCAGGCGATCGATCGCGTGCACCGCATCGGTCAGACCAAGAGCGTGTTCGTGTACCGCCTCATCGCCGCGGGAACGGTCGAAGAGAAGGTGCGAGCGCTGCAGCACCGCAAGGCGGCTCTGTTCGACGCGGTGATCGATGATGACGACGCGTTCGCCGCAGCCCTCGACGCGGACGACATCCGGGGCTTGCTCGGGCCGTGACCGGGGTGCCGGCGTCCGATCATGGCGCGCTCCGCGGTCGGGCGAGGTGTCGCGGGATGCGCGGGAAGCGGCATCCGGGATCTCAGCCGAGCTCGCCCGTCAGGAACTGCGCGGTGCCGTGACCGAACGACCAGTCGGCGTCGCCGTTCTCGGTGATGCTCACGACGAGGTCCTCCCCGCCGATGTCGAGGCGGTCCTTCAGGTTGCGAGCGAGAGCGCGGTACAGGGTGACCTTCGCGTCCTCGGTGCGCGCTTTCGACGCGAGTCGCACGATGACCAGGCGCTCGCTCCGCGTGATCCCGAGGCCGGTATCGAGGGCGACGAGCTCGAACGGTTCGTGCTGGGTGAGGATCTGGTAGCGGTCCGCGTCCGGGACGTCGAACGCTTCGACGACGGCATCCTGCACGACATCCATGAGGGTGCGGAGTTGCGTCTCGTCGTACTGTCCGCGGATGGTGTCGATCATGACCAGGGGCATCGTGAATCCTTTCGTCGGTTCGTCGGGCACGGTACTCCGCGACGGTATGGAGGCGGGCGGCTTGACGACGACATCTCGACACCCCTGCACTCCCCGGGCTCTCGCAGTCGCCCCCGCGTAGACTCGTGTGGTTCGCCAACGACACAGGAGCGACATGAAGATCACCGGCCTCGGCCACGCGGGAATGTTCATCGAGACGCGCGGCGGCAGCATCATCTGCGACCCCGTCATCGGTCCGAGCTTCTTCGGCTCGTGGTTCCCGTTCCCCGACAACCGCGCCCTGGACTGGGAGCGCTTCGGCGCGGCGGACTTCCTGTACATCTCGCACCGCCACCGCGATCACTTCGATCCGGCGATGCTCGAGCGGTACGTGTCGAAGGACATCAAGGTGCTGCTCCCCGAGTACCCCACCGATGACCTCGAGCAGGACCTCATCGCGCTCGGCTACACCAATCTCGTTCGCACCGAAGCGGGCGTTCCCCTGCAGTTCGGCGAGCTGAAGCTCATGGTGACGCCGCTGCGCGCGCCCTCCGACGGACCGATCGGCGACTCGTCGCTCTCGCTCGACGACGGGACCGCCTCGATCCTGAACCAGAACGACTCGCACCCGCTCGATCTCGAGAAGCTGTTCGACTTCGGCAAGCCCGACGCGTACTTCACCCAGGTGTCGGGTGCGATCTGGTGGCCGATGGTCTACGACCTGCCGCAGGACGCGAAGCAGAACTTCGCCAAGCTCAAGCGCGACGCGCAGAACAAGCGCGCGATGTACTACATCGACAAGGTCGACGCCGAGCACGTGTTCCCGATGGCGGGTCCGCCGATGTTCCTGCGCGAGGAGCTGTTCCGTTACAACGGCACCGGCATGGACGACGACTCGATCTTCACCGACCAGCGCGAGTTCCTCGCCCATATGAAGGAGCAGCGTCCCGACCAGAAGGGGTACCTGTTCCTTCCGGGCACCGAGGTCGAGGTGCAGGGGTCGGATGTCACGGTCACCCAGACCCTGTACACGGATGCCGAGATCGAACGCGTCTTCGGCGACAAGTGGAACTACCTGGCCGAGCAGCGCGACAGCCGCCAGGCCGAGGTCCAGGCCGAAGAGGCGACGCGTGCCGAAGTCATCCCGCCGGCCGAGATGCTCGCTGCTCTGAAGGAGTGGTGGGAGCCGCTGCTGCGTCGCGCCCGCACGATCCGCAACGGCGTGGGCGGCATGGTGCGGTTCCGCATCGGAGAGCTCGACATGGTCGTGGATTTTCCGAAGGCGAAGCTGCGCGAGTACGCCGGCGAGGAGTGCATCTACTGGTACACGATCCCCGCCGATCTCGTGTCGACGAACATCCGCGATCACGAGATCGACTGGTCGAACTCGATCTTCCTGTCGATGCAGTTCGAGGTGGGTCGTTCGGGCAAGTTCAACGAGTTCCTGACGACGTTCCTGAAGTGCCTGTCGCGCGACCGCATCGAGTACGTCGAGAACTGGTACGCCGAGCAGTCTGACCAGACCGAGGATGCCGAGATCGACGGCTGGACCGTTCAGCGTCGGTGCCCGCACCTCCGTGCCGACCTGACGAAGACCGGAAAGATCGAGGACGGCGTGCTGACCTGTTCGCTGCACGACTGGAAGTGGGACCTCGCCTCGGGCCGGTGCCTGACGACGACCGGTCACCCGATCCGCTCGTCCCGCGTGCGCACCACCCCGAGCGGAGAGCGCGCCGCCGCCGAGGTCGCTGCGGGCTGACACCACGGACGTGAGTTCTCGCGACCTCTGGCGGCGGCGGCCCTCACGCGCACGAGAGCACCCGAACCGCGCGAGGCGACATGCGGCGTGCAGGCCGGGACGTACGACCTCGACACGCACGTGTGCTGTCGGGCTCGGCGGCACCGCACCGTCCGCGCGCCACGCGAAGGCCCGCTCCGGCAGCTAGACTGGAAGTCGAACCACAGCAACCTTTAACCCCGTCCCGTGAGGCGGAGAAGGGAGCGGCGGATGAATACGCGCACCGTCATGCACGATGCCGATATCGCCCGCGCTTTGACGCGCATCTCGCACGAGATCCTGGAGTCCAACAAGGGACCGGAAGGACTCGTCCTCCTCGGCATCCCGACCCGCGGCGCCACGCTCGCGAACAGGATCGGCCCCCTCGTCAGCGACTTCGGCGGCGCAGCCGTGCCGGTCGGCTCGCTCGACGTGACGATGTACCGCGACGATCTGCACCGCAATCCCACGCGGGCACCGCGCCGCACCGAGATCCCCGCCGGCGGCATCGACGGCAAGGTCGTCGTGCTCATCGACGACGTGCTGTTCTCGGGTCGCAGCATCCGCGCCGCCCTCGACGCGCTGCAGGACATCGGTCGCCCCGCCGCCGTGCGCCTGGCGACGCTGATCGACCGCGGCCACCGCGAGCTGCCGATCCGCCCCGACTTTGTGGGCAAGAACCTGCCGAGCGCCCGCGACGAGCGCGTCAACGTGCGCCTCGCCGAGATCGACGGCATCGAGGAGGTGACGATCGAGTCATGAGGCACCTTCTCGACACCCAGCACCTCTCGCGCGCCGACGCGCTCGAGATCCTCGACGTCGCCGAAGACATGGCCGACACGCAGCGCCGCGAGGTCAAGAAGCTCCCCACGCTGCGGGGCAAGACCGTGGTCAACCTTTTCTTCGAGGACTCCACCCGCACGCGCATCTCTTTCGAGGCCGCCGCCAAGCGCCTCTCCGCCGATGTCATCAACTTCTCGGCGAAGGGCTCGAGCGTCAGCAAGGGCGAGTCTCTGCAGGACACGGCGCAGACGCTCCAGGCGATGGGGGCGGATGCCGTGGTCATCCGCCACGGCGCGTCCGGCGCCCCGCGGACCCTGGCGACCTCCGGCTGGATCAGCGCCGGCGTGGTGAATGCGGGCGACGGCACCCACGAGCACCCGACGCAGGCCCTGCTCGACGCCTTCACGATCCGCAAGCGCCTGTTCGGCGACGACAGCCGCGGCCGCGACCTCGACGGCATCCGGGTCACGATCGTCGGTGACGTGCTGCACTCGCGCGTCGCGCGCTCGAACGTGTGGCTGCTGCACACCCTCGGCGCGCATGTGACGCTGGTGGCTCCGCCGACGCTGGTGCCGCAGGACGTCAGCCGTTGGCCCGTCGAGATCGACTTCGACCTCGACCACGCGATCGCGGCCGGTCCTGACGCGCTGATGATGCTGCGCATCCAGCTCGAGCGGATGTCCGCGGCGTATTTCCCGACTGAACGGGAATATTCCCGCCGCTACGGCCTGGACGCGCGGCGTTTGCAGGCTCTGCCGGACGGTAGCATTGTCCTGCACCCCGGCCCCATGAACCGGGGTCTGGAGATCTCCGCCGAAGCCGCCGATTCGCCTCGCTCGACGGTGCTCGAGCAGGTCACGAACGGTGTCTCCGTGCGGATGGCCGTTCTGTACCTGCTCCTGGCGGGTGAACGGCCCCACACCGAGAAAGAGGACCTCCGATGAGCCACGCCCCCGCTCAGACCCTTCTGGTGCGCGGCGCGCGCATCGAGGGCCGGGATGCCACGGACCTCCTCGTCCGCGACGGGATCATCGCCGAAACCGGCTCCGGTCTCTCGCACGCGGGTGCGACGGTCGTGGACGCCGAGGGTCTCGTCGCCCTGCCGGGCCTCGTCGACCTGCACGTGCACCTGCGCGAGCCCGGGTATGAGGCATCCGAGACGATCCTCACCGGTTCGCGGGCCGCCGCCGCCGGTGGATTCACCACCGTCTTCGCCATGCCGAACACCTCTCCGGTCGCCGACACGGCGGGCGTGGTCGAGCAAGAGCTCGCCCTGGGCGAGGCCGCCGGCTACGTGCACGTGCAGCCGATCGGCGCCGTGACCGTGGGGCAGAAGGGCGAGCGCCTCGCCGAACTCGGCGCCATGGCCGACTCCCGCGCCCGCGTCCGCGTGTTCAGCGACGACGGCTTCTGCGTCTTCGACCCGCTGATCATGCGGCGAGCGTTGGAGTACGTGAAGGCGTTCGACGGCGTCATCGCGCAGCACGCGCAGGACCCGCGCCTCACCGAGGGCGCGCAGATGAACGAGGGCGCCGTCTCGGCCGAATTGGGCCTCACCGGCTGGCCGGCCGTCGCCGAGGAGTCGATCATCGCGCGCGACGTGCTGCTGGCCGAGCACGTCGGCTCGCGCCTGCACGTGTGCCACCTGAGCACCGCGGGCTCGGTCGACATCATCCGCTGGGCCAAGAAGCGCGGCGTCAACGTCACCGCCGAGGTCACCCCGCACCACCTCCTGCTGACCGATGAACTCGTGCGCGACTACGACGCACGGTTCAAGGTCAACCCGCCGCTGCGCCGCGAAGAAGACGTGATGGCCGTGCGCGAGGGTCTGGCCGACGGCACGATCGACATCGTCGCCACCGACCACGCCCCGCACCCCACGGAGGCGAAGGCCTGCGAGTGGGCGGCCGCGGCGAACGGCATGGTGGGCCTCGAGAGCGCGCTGCGCGTCGTGCACCACGCCATGGTCGAGACCGGCCTGCTCGACTGGGCCGACGTCGCCCGCGTGATGTCGGCGAACCCCGCCCGCATCGGACGCCTCGACGGACACGGCACCCCCGTGGCCGCGGGGCAGCCGGCGACCTTCACGCTCTACGACCCGCGCCCCTCCCGCATGTTCGGCCTCGACGACCTGCGCGGTCGCAGCACCAACTCGCCCTACCTCGGCCGCAAGCTGCCCGGCGAGGTGCGCTGGACCGTGCGCGCCGGCGTCCCGACCGTCGTCGACGGTGCCGTGCTCGACGCTCCCGGGGTGCTCGCATGAGCCGCGAGGGCGCCCTCGTCGTGATGATCGGCGTGGCCCTCGTGCTGCTGGCCGTGCTCGCGTGGGCCTGGGTGCGACGAACGCGGCGCGATGCGCGCTACACGGCTCCGGTGGGGGAGCTGCCCGCAGACGCCGTCGAAACGGCGGTGTTCTCGGGGCTCTACGTCGCCACGACCCGACACGACGAGCCGCTCGAACGTCTCGCCATCAAGGGTCTCGGCTTCCGCTCCCGCGTCGACGTCACGGTCACCTCGGCCGGCGTCGCCCTCGACCTGCAGGGCCAGCCCCGCATCGCGCTCACCCGCGACCGCCTCGTCGACGCAGCTCAAGCCACGGTCGCCATCGACCGCGTGGTCGAGCGCGACGGCCTGACGCGCGTCAGCTGGCGCATCGACGACGACACGATCGTCGACACCTACCTCCGTCCTCAGGAGGCCTCGGCCAAAGCACTGGCCGACGCCATCCGCCCCCTCACCTCGACAGGAAGCGACGCATGACCGCCCTGATCCCTTCCTCGCGCCTCTCGCGCGACCCGGCCGTCCTCGTGCTCGAAGACGGCACCCGCTACACCGGCCGCGCCTACGGCGCTCGCGGCGAGACCCTCGGCGAGGTCGTCTTCGCCACCGGCATGACCGGTTACCAGGAGACGATCACCGACCCCTCGTACGCGGGCCAGATCGTCCTGCAGACCGCGCCCCACATCGGCAACACCGGCGTGAACGACGAAGACCCCGAGTCGCGTCGCATCTGGGTCGCCGGCTACGTCGTGCGCGACCCCTCGCGCATGGTGTCGAACTGGCGCGCGAACCGCTCGCTCGACGACGCGCTCGTCGAAGACGGCATCGTCGGCATCTCCGGCATCGACACCCGGGCCGTCACCCGCCGCATCCGCTCCGAGGGCAGCATGCGCGGCGGCGTCTTCTCGGGCGAGGCCGCGAACCTCGACGCCGACGAGCAGCTGCGCCGCGTGCGCGAGGCCCCGGGCATGGCGGGTCGCAACCTCTCCGCCGAGGTGTCGGTCAGCGAGGTCGAGGTGACCCCCGCGACCGCGGAGCGTATCGGCAACCTCGCCGTGCTCGACCTGGGCGTGAAGCAGTCCACGATCGACAACCTCGCCGCGCGCGGTTTCGACGTGCACGTGTTCCCGCAGTCCGCGACGATCGACGAGATCCGCGCGATCGAGCCGGTCGCGGCGTTCTACTCGAACGGCCCCGGCGACCCCGCGGCATCCGATCAGCACGTCGAACTGCTGCGCGCCGTGCTCGGCGACGGGCTGCCCTTCTTCGGCATCTGCTTCGGCAACCAGCTGCTGGGTCGCGCCCTCGGCTTCGGCACCTACAAGCTGCCCTTCGGTCACCGCGGCATCAACCAGCCCGTGCTCGACAAGACCACCGGTCGCGTCGAGATCACCTCGCAGAACCACGGCTTCGCGGTCGAGGCGCCCCTCGATCAGATCGTCGACAGCCCCGCCGGCTTCGGCCGCGTCGAGGTCAGCCACATCGGCCTGAACGACAACGTGGTCGAGGGCCTGCGCGCCCTCGACATTCCGGCGTTCAGCGTGCAGTACCACCCCGAGGCCGCCGCCGGCCCGCACGACGCCAACTACCTGTTCGACCGCTTCCGCGACATGGTGATCGCGACCCAGGAGACCAAGACCAATGCCTAAGCGCGACGACATCCACTCCGTCCTCGTCATCGGCTCCGGCCCGATCGTCATCGGTCAGGCCTGCGAGTTCGACTACTCCGGCACCCAGGCGTGCCGCGTGCTGCGCGAAGAGGGCGTGCGCGTCATCCTCGTCAACTCCAACCCGGCGACGATCATGACCGACCCCGACTTCGCCGACGCGACCTACATCGAGCCGATCACCCCCGAGGTCATCGAGTCGATCATCGCCAAAGAGAAGCCGGATGCCGTTCTCCCCACCCTCGGCGGACAGACCGCTCTGAACGCGGCGATCCAGCTGCACAAGCGCGGCATCCTCGAGAAGTACGACGTCGAGCTCATCGGCGCCGACTTCGACGCGATCAACCGCGGCGAGGATCGCCAGATCTTCAAGGAGCTCGTGCTCGAGGCGGGCGCCGACGTCGCGGCATCCGTCATCTGCCACTCGATGGACGAGCTGCTCGCCGGCGCCGAGAAGCTCGGCTACCCGCTGGTCGTGCGCCCGTCGTTCACCATGGGCGGCCTCGGCTCGGGCTTCGCGTACGACGAGGCCGACCTGCGCCGCATCGGCGGCGCGGGCCTGCACGACTCGCCCACCAACGAGGTGCTGCTCGAGGAGTCGATCCTCGGGTGGAAGGAGTACGAGCTCGAGCTCATGCGCGACACCGCCGACAACACGGTGGTCGTCTGCTCGATCGAGAACGTCGACCCGGTCGGCGTGCACACCGGCGACTCGATCACGGTGGCGCCCGCGCTGACCCTGACCGACCGCGAGTACCAGAAGCTGCGCGACATCGGCATCGACATCATCCGCGCGGTGGGCGTCGACACGGGTGGCTGCAACATCCAGTTCGCCGTCGACCCGAAGACGGGCCGCATCATCGTCATCGAGATGAACCCGCGCGTCTCGCGCTCGTCGGCGCTGGCGTCGAAGGCCACCGGCTTCCCGATCGCCAAGATCGCCGCGAAGCTCGCGATCGGCTACCGCCTCGACGAGATCCCGAACGACATCACCAAGGTGACCCCGGCGAGCTTCGAGCCCACGCTCGACTACGTCGTGGTCAAGGTGCCGCGCTTCAACTTCGAGAAGTTCCCGGCCGCCGACACCACGCTGACCACCACCATGAAGTCGGTCGGTGAGGCGATGGCGATCGGCCGCAACTACACCACGGCCCTGCAGAAGGCGCTGCGCTCGCTCGAGAAGCGCGGGTCGAGCTTCCACTGGGGCGAGGAGTCGCGTTCGGTCGACGAACTGCTCGAGATCGCGATGACTCCGACCGACGGCCGCATCGTCGTGCTGCAGCAGGCGCTGCGCAAGGGCGCGACGCCCGAGCAGGCGTTCGACGCCACGGCGATCGACCCCTGGTTCATCGACCAGATGGTGCTCATCAACGAGGTCGCGGAGTTCATCGGCGCAGCCGAGAGCCTGGATGCCGACACCCTCCGCGTCGCGAAGGAGCACGGTTTCAGCGACGCCCAGATCGCGCAGATCCGCGGGCTCGACGAGACCGAGGTGCGCGAGAGCCGCTACGCGCTCGACGTGCGCCCGGTCTACAAGACGGTCGACACCTGCGCGGGGGAGTTCCCGGCCCTCACGCCGTACCACTACTCCTCGTACGACGCCGAGACCGAGGTCACGCCCTCCGACCGCACGAAGGTCGTCATCATCGGCTCGGGCCCCAACCGCATCGGTCAGGGCGTCGAGTTCGACTACTCGTGCGTGCACGCCTCGTTCGCCCTGTCGGACGCCGGTTACGAGACCGTCATGGTCAACTGCAACCCCGAGACCGTGTCGACCGACTATGACACCTCCGACCGCCTGTACTTCGAGCCGCTGACGCTCGAGGACGTGCTCGAGGTGCTGCACGCCGAGAGCCAGTCGGGCACCATCCTGGGTGTCGTCTGCCAGCTCGGCGGGCAGACGCCGCTGGGCCTGGCCAAGGGGATCGAGGCCGCGGGCTACACGATTCTCGGCACCAGCCCCGAGGCGATCGACCTCGCTGAGGAGCGCGAGCTGTTCTCGCGCCTGCTCGACGACGCCGGTCTCGTGGCGCCCCGTAACGGCACCGCGATCGACGTCGAGGGCGCCGTGACCGTGGCCGAGGAGATCGGCTACCCCGTGCTGGTGCGTCCGAGCTTCGTGCTCGGCGGGCGCGGCATGGAGATCGTCTACTCGACCGAGGCGCTGCGCGATTACTTCGTGCGCGTCGCCGACCAGGCGATCATCGGACCCGGCCTCCCGCTGCTCGTCGACCGCTTCCTCGACGACGCGATCGAGCTCGACGTCGATGCGCTGTTCGACGGCACCGACCTGTACATCGGCGGCGTCATGGAGCACCTCGAGGAAGCCGGCATCCACTCCGGTGACTCCTCGTGCACCCTCCCGCCCGTGTCGCTCGGTCGCACCGAGGTCGACCGCGTCCGCGAAGCGACCCTCGCCATCGCGAAGGGCGTGGGCGTGCGCGGCCTGCTGAACGTGCAGTTCGCGATCTCGGCGGGAGTCCTCTACGTCATCGAGGCGAACCCGCGCGCGAGCCGCACGGTGCCGTTCGTGTCGAAGGCGCTGGGCATCCCTCTCGCCAAGGCCGCCAGCCGCATCATGGCCGGAAACACGATCGCCGAGCTCATCGCCGAGGGCATGCTGCCCGAGCAGGACGGCTCGCGCGTGCCGCTCGACGCCCCCGTCGCCGTCAAGGAGGCCGTGCTGCCGTTCAAGCGGTTCCGCACCGCCGACGGGCACACGGTCGACTCGGTCCTCGGACCCGAGATGCGTTCGACCGGTGAGGTCATGGGCATCGACCGCGACTTCCCGACCGCGTTCGCGAAGTCGCAGGAGGCCGCGTACGGCGGCATGCCGACCTCGGGGACCGTGTTCATCTCGGTCGCCGACGCCGACAAGCGCGCCGTGATCCTGCCGGCCCACCGCCTGCAGGAGCTCGGCTTCTCGTTGCTCGCGACCGAGGGTACCGCCGAGATCCTGGCGCGCAACGGCATCCGGGTGAAGGTCGTCGAGAAGTACTCCGAGACGCAGGGGTCCGACCAGCAGAACGTGGTCGACCTGATCAACGCGGGGGAGATCGACATGATCGTCAACACCCCCTCGGGCGGCACGGCCCGTGCCGACGGCTACGAGATCCGCGCCGCGGCCGTGGCCGCCGACAAGGCCCTGTTCACCACGATGGCCGTTCTCGGCGCCGCGGTGAGCGCCCTGGGTGCGATGAAGAACGGCTTCGAGGTGCGCAGCCTGCAGGAGCACGCCTCGGATCGCGCGGGACGCCTGTGAGCGAGACGTTCGGTCAGCGGCTCTCCGCCGCCCTCGGCCTGCACGGCGCTCTGTGCGTCGGCATCGACCCCCACGCCGCACTGCTGTCGGCGTGGGGGCTGGATGCCACGGCCGAGGGCGCGCGGGAGTTCGGCCTGCGCACCGTCGAGGCCGCCCGCGGCCGGGTCGGCGTGGTCAAGCCGCAGGTCGCGTTCTACGAGCGCTACGGCTCCCGCGGATTCGCGGCGCTCGAAGACGTGATGGCCGCGGCCCGCGACGCGGGGCTGCTCGTGATCGCCGACGCCAAGCGCGGTGACATCGGCACGACCATGGAGGGCTACGCCCACGCCTGGCTCGCGCCCGGTTCTCCCCTCGAAGCGGATGCCGTGACCCTGTCGCCCTACCTCGGCGCCGACTCGCTGCGCGAGGCGCTGGCGCTGGCCGTGCACCAGGGCAAGGGCGCGTTCGTGCTGACCGCGACGAGCAACCCCGAAGCTCGGGCTCTGCAGAGCGCGATCGTCGACGACGCCCTCGCGGTGGGCGACCACGAGTTCGTCGCCGCGCGCGTGGCGCACGACGTCAATCAGGCCAACATCGGCGCCCCCGGGGCGCTGGGTCCGATCGGCGTCGTGGTCGGCGCGACCGTCGACCGCTCGGCATTCGGATTGAGCGACATGGCTCTGGCGGGCATGCCGATCCTCGCTCCCGGCTTCGGCGCGCAGGGGGCAGCGCCCGCCGACCTGCGCCGGTTGTTCGGGTATGTGGCATCCGCCGTCGTCGCGAACGAGAGCCGCAGCATCCTCGCGGTCGGACCCGACCGTCTCGCCGCCCGTATCGATGAGCGTGCCGCGCTCTACCGGGAGTCTTCGAATGGCTGAAACCCGCCGTCCGCCCGAGGTCGACCGCGCAGCCGCCTCGCGCCGCGCCGTCGAGGCCCGTCGCGAGCGCGCCGCGCTCAAGCGCGACGTGTCGACCCGTGTGATCTCGCCGCAGGAACTGCTGCGCCGCGGCCTCGCCGACCCGCTGTCGGCGGCCGGGGCGATGCGCGTGACCGAGTTCCTTACCGCGATCCCCGCGATCGGCGAGAGCAAGCGCGATCGCATCCTCGCCTCCCTGTCGATCTCTCCGGTGAAGCGCCTCGGCGGTCTCGGCACGCGGCAGCGCGACGCACTGCGGCAGTACCTCGAGTCGCGCTGGCCGGAGCCGGGCCCCCGAGAGGGTCGCAGTCGCCTCATCGTGCTCGCCGGCCCCACCGCCGTCGGCAAGGGGACGGTCGCCGCCCACATCAAAGCGAACTACCCCGAGATCCACCTCTCGGTGTCGGCGACCACCCGGTCGCCCCGCCCCGGCGAGGTCGAGGGGGAGCACTACTACTTCGTCGACGACGCCGAGTTCGACCGTCTGGTCGCGGCGGGGGAGTTGCTGGAGTGGGCCGTCGTGCACAACAAGAACCGCTACGGTACCCCGCGCGCTCCCATCGAGCGCGTGCTCGCCGAGGGCGGCACGGCACTGCTCGAGATCGACCTCCAGGGCGCGCGCCAGGTGCGCGCGGCCGACCCGTCGGCGACCCTGGTGTTCCTGCTTCCGCCGAGCTGGGACGAGCTCGTCCAGCGCTTGGTCGGACGGGGGACCGAGGATGCCGAGGAGCGCGCGCGACGCCTGCGCACGGCCCGCGTCGAACTCGCCGCGCAGAACGAGTTCGACTATCGCGTCGTGAACGACGAGGTGGCTCACGCGGCCGCCCAGGTCGTGGCGCTCGCCTCGGCGCAGCACTGATCCGACCCACCCGACGCCCCTCGGCACAGGCCGCGCCGGCGTCGGCTAGAATAAGAGGATGCTTCGGCGCTCGAGCGCCGCATCCACCCCATCCCGCCGAACCAGGAGGTTCCCCATGGCCGGACGTGACAAGGGCATCATCGACCCGCCCATCGACGCTCTGCTCGACAAGGTCGACTCGAAGTACCAGCTCGTGATCTACGCGTCCAAGCGCGCGCGCCAGATCAACGACTACTACTCCGACCTGCACGAGGGAAACCTCTTCGACAACGTGGGACCGCTGGTCGACTCCACCGTCGAAGACAAGCCCCTCACGATCGCGCTGCACGAGATCCACGAAGACAAGCTGCGCCTGCGCGCTGCGGAGTGATCCACAGCCGACGCATTTCGTGATCTGTTCACACATGTGACGATGCCCCGGGCGGCCCACCGCCGCCCGGGGCATACTTGTGCCCGTCCCCAGCCCTCAATCCTCCCGGAGTCGTCTTGACCGACCTGCGCCTGTTCACGTCCGAGTCCGTGACCGAAGGACATCCCGACAAGATCTGCGACCAGATCTCCGACAGCATCCTCGACGCGATCCTCACCGACGACCCCACCGGTCGCGTGGCCGTCGAGACGCTGGTCACCACCGGTCTCGTGCACGTCGCCGGCGAGGTCTCCACCCGCGCCTACGTCGAGATCCCCGCGATCGTGCGCGACGTGGTCAACCGCATCGGCTACACCTCGAGCGACACCGGGTTCGACGGCGAGTCGTGCGGGGTGAGCGTGTCGATCGGCGCGCAGTCGTCCGACATCGCCGCGGGCGTCAACAAGGCGTTCGAGCAGCGCGAGCGCGGCTCCGTCGATCCGCGCGACCTGCAGGGTGCGGGCGACCAGGGCATCATGTTCGGTTTCGCGACCAACGAGACCCCGCAGCTCATGCCCATGGCCGCCTGGACCGCTCACCGCATCGCCGAGCGCCTGGCATCCGTACGCAAAGACGGCTCGCTGCCATTCCTGCGTCCCGACGGCAAGACCCAGGTCACGCTCGGCTACGAGGGGCACGTCCCCCGCACGGTCGACTCCGTCGTGCTGTCGACGCAGCACCACCCCGACATCTCGCAGGAAGACCTGCGCGCCGAGGTGCAGGCCGCGGTCATCGACCCGGTGCTCGCCGAGACGGGGCTCGAACTGCCCGACGTGAAGTACTACATCAACCCGGCCGGTCCCTTCGTCATCGGCGGCCCCAAGGGCGACGCCGGCCTCACCGGTCGCAAGATCATCATCGACACCTACGGCGGCGCCTCGCGGCACGGCGGCGGCGCGTTCAGCGGCAAGGACCCGTCCAAGGTCGACCGCTCGGCCGCGTACGCCATGCGCTGGGTCGCGAAGAACGCCGTCGCCGCGGGTCTCGCCGACCGCCTCGAGGTGCAGATCGCGTACGCGATCGGCAAGGCCAATCCGGTCGGCCTGTACGTCGAGTCGTTCGGCACCGCGCACGTGGCCGACGACGTGATCGTGAAGGCGATCCGCGACGTGTTCGACCTGCGCCCGGCAGCGATCGTCGACCAGCTCGACCTGCTGCGCCCGATCTACGCGCAGACGGCGACCTACGGCCACTTCGGCCGAGAGCTGCCCGACTTCACCTGGGAACGCACCGACCGCGTCGACGATCTGCGTACCGCTGCCGGGCTCTGAGAGTGCGTGGGGGAGTGCGCCCCGGCACCACTGATGGCCACCGCACCCGGGGGAGGATCACGTGAGCGAGCGTCGTGTGGCGCGCGTGCAACTCGAGTCGCCCGTCCCGCAGCTTGATCGGCTGTTCGACTACGCCGTTCCGCATCCGCTCGTCGCCGACATCGCACCCGGCGTGCGGGTGAAGGTGCCGTTGCGTTCGGCCGGTCGCATGATGGACGCCTTCGTCATCGAGGTCGTGCCCGATGACGGCACCGAACGCCCGCTGTCGGCGGTCGAAGCGGTCGTCTCTCCCATGCCCGTGCTGCCCGAACGCCTCTACACCCTCGCGCGCCGCGTCGCCGATCGGGCCGCGGGGTCGGTGAGCGACGTGCTGCGCCTGGCGGTCCCCAAACGCATGGTGCGCGCCGAGAAGGCCTGGGCCGCAGCCCCCGCGCCCGTGGCGCACGAGGTCGTCCCGGCGGCGTCCGAACGGGCCGCCGCGCTGCTCGCCCCCTACGCGGGTCTCGCGGCCGCCCTTGACGCGGGGGAGCGGATCGCCCTCGACGCCCCTCCCCACCCGCATCCCGAACTCCCGCGCGGGGCATGGGCCGATCTCCTCGCCGCCGCCGCAGTGCACACCCTCGCCCGTGGGCGCAGCGCCGTCCTCGTGGTTCCCGACTACCGCGACCAGGCACAGCTCCTCGCCGCACTCGGCGAGCTCGTGAGCCCGGATGCCATCGTGCGCGACGACTCCGACCAGTCCGGTCCCGCGCGCTACGCCCAGTACCTGCGCACCCTCGCGCCGGTGCCCTGCATCGTCGTCGGACGCCGATCGGGTGTCTACGCTCCCGCACACGACACCGGTCTCGTCGCGATCTGGGACGACGGCGACACCCTGCTCGCCGAGCCCCTCGCGCCGGGCGTGCACGCGCGCGACGCCGCGCTCGTGCGCCAAGAGATCGAGGGCTCCGCCCTGCTCTTCGCGGGACACACGCGAACGACCGACGTGCAGCGCCTGGTCGACGTCGGGTACGTCCGCGACATTCCGCAGACGCGGCGGCCGAGCCCCCGTGTGGTCCTGAGCGCCACACGCGAGGGCGAGCAGCGGCAGTCGCGCGTGCCCTCGTCGGCGTTCGCCGCCGCGCGCGAGGCGTTGCGGAGCGGTCCCGTCCTGGTGCAGGTCGCCCGCCCGGGGTACGCCCCCTCGCTCGTGTGCGCCGACTGCCGTCGACCCGCGCGCTGCCCGCACTGCGCCGGTCCCCTTCGGGCGGCCCGCCCCGGCGCGACGCCCGTCTGCGCCTGGTGCGGTCGCAGCGCCCACGCCTGGGCCTGCGGTCACTGCTCGTCGACCAAATTGCGCATGGCGTCGTCGGGAAGCGAGCGCACGGCCGACGAGCTCGGTCGCGCCTTCCCGAACACGCGCGTGATCGTCGCCGACGGCGCCCATCCCGTCGCCGAGGTCGACGGCGTCCCCGCGCTCGTGATCGCCACCCGGGGCGCCGAACCCCTCGCCCGGGGCGGATACCGCGCCGTGATCCTGCTCGACGGCGACCGGATGCTGCAGAACGAGGCCCTCCGCATCGGCGAGCACTGCTTGCGCTGGTGGTCGCATGCCGCCGCCCTAGCGGCCCCGGGCGCCCCGGTTCACCTCGTGGGCGTCGCCGGTCCCGTCGCGCGTGCTCTGGCGACCTGGACCCAGCCGGCCTACGCCCGTGCCGAACTCGTCGATCGCGCGCCCCTCCGAATGCCCCCGGCGGTGCGCGTCGCCAGCGTCGACGGACACGCCCGGAGCGTCGATGTCCTACTGGAGTCGTTGCGGGACAGCGTCCCGGATCTCGACCCGATGGCGATCCTCGGCCCCGTCGACACGTCGACGGACCCCGACACGTCCACCTCGCGCGCCCTGGTGCGCTTCGACTACGCGCACGGTCGCGCCGTGGCCGAGGCCCTGCGCGCCGGGGTCATCGCCGACGCCCTGCGCGCGCGCAAATCGCGCAAGGATCGCGGCCCCAGGCCGCGCAGTACGCTCAGAGTCCGCCTCGACATCCCCGAGCCCGACCTGTGACCGGGTCACGCACCCGTCCGCTTCCCCGAGTCTGAGGAGACCCATGCGCCTCGTCTTCGCCGGCACACCCGCTGTCGCCGTCCCGTCGCTCCGCGCTCTGGCGGCAGGTCCGCACGAGATCGCCGCCGTCATCACCCGAAGCGACGCGCCCCTGGGGCGCAAGCGCGTCCTGACCCCCTCGCCGGTTGCACACGTCGCTGATGAGCTCGGCATCCCGGTCATCAAGGCCGACCGTCTCGACGCCGAGGTGACCGCCCGCATCGCGGAACTCGAGCCCGATCTCGGGGTGATCGTCGCGTACGGCGGGCTCGTGCGCGAGCCGCTGCTGTCGACGCCCGCGCACGGCTGGATCAACCTGCACTTCTCGTTGCTCCCACGCTGGCGCGGTGCGGCTCCCGTGCAGCGCGCGCTCATGGCGGGCGATGCGGTCACGGGCGCGAGCGTGTTCCAGCTCGTCGCGGCGCTCGACGCCGGAGACGTGTTCGCCGAGGAGCGCTACGAGGTGCCCGCCGGGGCGACCTCGGCCACGGTGCTCGACGACCTCGCCGAGATCGGCGCTCCGCTGCTGGCGGGCGTGGTCGACGGCATCGCCGACGGCTCGGCGGTCGCGACTCCGCAGCAGGGCGAACCGACCCTCGCCCCCAAGCTGACCCTCGACGACGGTGCCCTCGACCTGACCCGGGATGCCGAGACCCTCCTGCACCAGATCGCCGGGGTCACGCCCGAACCCGGCGCGCACACCACCTTCGACGGAGCGCGCTTCAAGGTGCTGCGCGCCGCCCCCTCCGATGCGCCGCCGTTACCGGCGGGCCGGGTCACGGCATCCGGAAAAGACGTCGTCGTCGGCACGGGCACCACGCCGCTGCGCCTCGACACCGTGCAACCCGCCGGAAAGGGAGCGATGAACGCGAGCGACTGGTTCCGAGGCCTGCGCACCGACGAGCCGGAGCTCGGATCATGACCGTGCAGGGAGCCCGTGCCGTGGCCTACGAGGTGCTGCGCGCCGTCTCGGGAGACGAGGCCTACGCCAACCTGCTGCTGCCGCACGCGATCGGCCGACAGAAGCTGGATGCCAAGGACGCCGGGCTCGCGACCGAGCTGACGTACGGCACCCTTCGCCGCCGGGGCACCTACGACGCCATCATCGCCGCGGCCGCCGACCGCACGGTCGACCGCATCGACCCGGCCGTCCTCGACGCCCTCCGCCTGGGCGTGCACCAGTTGCTGTCGACCCGCGTCGCCTCGCACGCCGCGGTGAACGAGTCCGTCGAGCTCGCGCGGCGACACGGTGGGGGCCGAGGGGCCGCCGGCTTCGCCAACGCGGTGCTCCGTCGCGTCTCGCGCGACAATCCGGGGCAGTGGATGCAGACCATCTCCACCGCCGCGCGCAGCGACGACGAGCGCATCGGGCTCACCACCTCGCACCCGGTGTGGATCGTGCGGGCCCTGCGCCGCGCCCTCACCGCCGAGGGACGCGCCGACGAACTCGAGGGGCTGCTCGAGGCCGACAACGTCGCCCCGCGCGTCGCGATGATCGCCCTGCCGGGTCTCGCCGAGGTGCCCGATGACGCAACGCCCACGCGCTACGCCCCGACGGCGTTCACCACCCGCGGGGGAGACCCCGAGGGGCTCATCCGTTCGTCCGGCGGCACGATCCGCGTGCAGGACGAGGGGTCGCAGCTCGCCGCTCTCGCCCTCAGCCGCGCCCTCCCGGTGCGCGAGGGCGAGCGCTGGCTCGACCTGTGCGCGGGCCCCGGCGGCAAGACCGCGCTCCTCGCCGCCGAAGCGCTCGCCCATGAGGCGACCCTCGACGCCAACGAGATCGCCCCGGCTCGAGCGGGGCTGGTGCGCCAAGCCGTGGCATCCGTGCCCCTCGAGGTCGAGGTGAGCGAAGAGGACGGGCGCGAGCGCGCGGCCCGCATGCCGGGGGAGTACGACCGCATCCTCGTCGACGCGCCGTGCACCGGCATCGGCGCCCTCCGACGCCGTCCCGAAGCGCGTTGGCGCAAGACGCCGGCCGACGTGCCCGACCTGACCGCCCTGCAGCAGGAGCTCGTGCTCGCGGCCTTCGAGGCGCTGAAGCCCGGGGGAGTCGTGGCCTATGTCACGTGCTCGCCGCACCTGGCCGAAACCTCGGGCGTGCTGGCCGAGGTCAAGCGCGCACTCGGCGACGCGGCCGAAGAACTCGACGCCCGCGCGGTGGTCCGAGCGATCGCGAACGACGAGATCGACCTACCCGATCAGGCCGACGGGTCGCTCCGCGCCCAGCTGTGGCCGCACCGCCACGGTACCGACGCGATGTCGATCGCCCTGCTGCGCAAGCGCTGAGCGGCGCCCCTCCCGTCGAAAAACCGCGTGAGGGGTCAGTTCTTGTCGCCTGGACGAGCTCCCGGCGACACTTTCTGACCCTTCACGCGATCGGCGCAGGCGACCCGCGCGCCCATAATGGTCGGGTGCCTACCGACGCCCCGCGCATCAACCCGAGCATCCTCGCCGCCGACTTCGTGAACATGGAGGCCGAACTCGCGCGCATCGCCGGCGCCGACTTCGTGCACGTCGACGTGATGGACAACCACTTCGTGCCGAACCTCACGTTCGGACCGCAGATGGTGGGCCGCATCCAAGAGACCAGCCCCGTGCCGCTCGACGTGCACCTGATGATCGACGACCCCGACCGGTGGGCTCCGGCGTACGCCGAGCTGGGTGCGGCATCCGTCACCTTCCACCTCGAGGCCGCGGCATCGCCGGTCGCCCTCGCACGGCAGCTGCGCGCGATCGGCGCCCGCGCCGGGGTGGCCGTCAAGCCCGGGACGCCGGTCGAGAATCTCTTCGATTCGCTGAACGAGTTCGACCAGATCCTCGTCATGACCGTCGAGCCGGGCTTCGGGGGGCAGTCGTTCATGCCCGAGACCATGCCGAAGCTGCGCTCGCTCGCCGACGAGGCGAAGCGCCGGGGATCGAGCGTCTGGCTCCAGGTCGACGGCGGCATCGGCGAATCGACGATCGCCCAGGCCGCCGAGGCCGGGGCCGACACGTTCGTCGCGGGGTCCGCGGTGTTCGGCGCCGACGACCCCGACCGTGCGATCCAGTCGCTGCGCGCCTCGGCCGCCCGCCACCGCCACTGAGCCCGCGGACAGCCCCACCCCCGCCGACCCGATACCCTGGAACCGTGAAAACTTTCGACGACCTGTTCGCGGAACTCAGCGCCAAGGCCGTCGAGCGACCCGCCGGCTCCGGCACCGTCGCTCAGCTGGATGCCGGCGTGCACGCCATCGGCAAGAAGATCGTCGAAGAGGCCGCCGAGGTGTGGATGGCCGCCGAGTACGAGTCCGACGAGGCCGCGGCCGAAGAGATCTCGCAGCTGCTCTACCACCTGCAGACGCTCATGCTCGCGAAGGGCCTGTCGCTCCAGGACGTCTACCGACATCTCTGAGCCGCGCTCGCCCTCCCCACGCTCACACAACACGAAAGCCCCCGTCATGCTGCGAATCGCCGTGCCGAACAAGGGGTCGCTCGCCGAGACCGCCGCCGAGATGCTCTCGGAGGCCGGTTACACCGGACGTCGCGACTCGAAAGACCTGTACACCGTCGACCCCGTGAACGAGGTCGAGTTCTTCTACCTCCGTCCTCGTGACATCGCGACCTACGTCGGCTCGGGTGCACTCGACGTCGGCATCACCGGCCGCGACCTGCTGCTCGATGCCCGCATGCCCGGCGCCCGCGAGGTCGAGTCACTCGGCTTCGCCGGTTCGACGTTCCGCTTCGCCGGTCGACCCGGTCGCTTCACCGACATCGCCGACCTCGAGGGTCTGCGCGTCGCGACGGCCTACCCGGGCCTGGTCGACGCCTTCCTCGACGAGCGCGGCATCGCCGTCGACATCGTTCCCCTCGACGGGGCGGTCGAATCGGCCGTGCAGCTCGGAGTGGCGGATGCCGTGGCCGACGTCGTCTCGACCGGAACCACGCTGCGCCAGGCCGGTCTCGAGATCTTCGGGCCGGTGCTGCTCGAGTCCGACGCCGTGCTGATCGCCGGTCCCCAGGAGGCCGAGGGCACCGAGACGCTGCTGCGCCGCCTGCGCGGCGTGCTCGCCGCCCGCACCTACGTGCTGATCGATTACGACCTGCCCGCTCACCTGATCGAGCAGGCCGTCGCCGTGGCCCCGGGCCTGGAGTCGCCGACGATCTCGCCACTCCGCGACCCCGAATGGGTGGCCGTGCGGGTCATGAGCCCGCGCCGCGACGTCAACCAGGTCATGGACGCCCTCTACGCGATCGGCGCGCGCGCGATCCTCGTCACCGAGATCCTCGCCGCGAGGCTCTGATGACCCTCGCGCGTCGCGTCATCCCCTGCCTCGACGTCGCCGCGGGCCGCGTCGTCAAGGGCGTCAACTTCCTCGACCTGCGCGACATGGGCGATCCGGTCGAGCTCGCGAAGCTCTACTTCGAGCAGGGGGCCGACGAGGTCACCTTCCTCGACGTGACGGCGACGGTCGACGAGCGCTCCACGACCTACGACGTCGTGCGCCGCACGGCCGAGCAGGTCTTCATCCCGCTCACCGTCGGCGGGGGAGTGCGCTCGAGCGACGACGTCGCGCGCCTGCTCGCGGTCGGTGCCGACAAGATCGGCGTCAACTCCGCCGCGATCGCACGACCTGCTCTGATCGACGAGATCGCCGACCGCTTCGGCGCGCAGGTGATCGTGCTCTCGCTCGACGTCAAGCGGGCGGCATCCACCCCCTCGGGCTTCGTCGTGACCACTCACGGCGGCCGCACCGAGACGACCCTGGACGCCCTCGAGTGGGCGCGCGAGGCGGTCGAGCGCGGAGCCGGCGAACTGCTGGTCAACTCGATCGACGCCGACGGCACGAAGCAGGGCTTCGACCTCGAGCTCGTGCGCCTCATGCGTCAGGTCGCCGCGGTCCCCGTGATCGCCTCGGGCGGGGCGGGCGCTCTCGAGCACTTCGCCCCGGCCGTGCAGGCCGGCGCCGACGCCGTGCTCGCGGCATCGGTGTTCCACTCCGGCCAGCTCACCGTGGGACAGGTCAAAGACGCCATGGCCGCCGAAGGGATCGAGGTGCGCCGATGAGCGTCGACCGTGTGAAGTACGACGCCGACGGTCTCGTGGCCGCGGTCATCCAGCAGTTCGACTCGCGCGAGGTGCTGATGATGGGGTGGATGGATGCCGAGGCCCTCAACCGCACTCTCACCACGGGCCGCGTGACGTTCTGGTCGCGTTCGCGTCAGGAGTACTGGCGCAAGGGCGACACCTCCGGCCACATCCAGCTGGTCAAGGGAGCGCGCCTGGACTGCGACGGCGACACCCTGCTGATCGAGGTCGACCAGATCGGCGCCGCGTGCCACACGGGCGATCACACCTGCTTCGACGCCGACGACCTGCACCCGGTCGTGGGGGAGCGCTGATGCGTCGCGCGCGTTCCTCGGCGGTCCTCGCAATGCTCCTCGCCGGAGCGATCGGGGTCATCGCCTCGACGCAGACGTGGATCGACGTCACCCTCGACGACGGCGCGCAGCAGACGCTGGCCGTCCCGGGCGCCGAGGCGCTTCCGGTGCTCACTCCGCTGAGCCTTGCGGCCCTGGCCCTGGGCGCCGCCCTCTCGATCGTCGGTCCGGTGCTGCGCTATGTCTTCGGCGCGCTGGGGGTGCTCATCGCGGCGTTCGTGGGCTTCGGGACCGTTCAGATCCTGTTCTCGACTCCCGTCTCGGCGACGGCGGCGACCGTCACCGACGCGACGGGCATCTCGGGAACGGATGCCGTCGCCTCGCTCGTCTCGGGCCTGTCCCTGACCCCGTGGGCGGCGGTGACGCTCATCGCTCAGGTCGTTCTGTTCGCGGCATCCCTCTTCACTCTCGTCACCGCTCGCCGTTGGGCCTCCGGGGCGAGCCGCAAGTACCGCACGGCCGAAGAGGCGCGCACCGCCACGGGGCGCCCGCACGACGCGATCGACTCGTGGGACGACCTCTCGCGCGGCGACGACCCCACCGCCTGAGCGAACCTCGCGACATCGAGACGTCGGCGCCGGGAGCGCACCCCCGCTTCGGTAGACTGAACGGACGCTTTCCCCCGCGCTCGCGCGCGACTGTAAGGAGCCCCATGAGCAACCCCATCGGCGACCCCGGCCACGGACACTCGCCCGCCGCCTGGACGGCCGTGATCATCATGCTCGTCGCGTTCACGCTCGGCACGCTGTTCTTCTGGCTCGACATGCCCGTCATGGTGTGGGCCTCGGTGGGTCTGCTCGTCGTCGGCGCCATCGTCGGCTGGGCCATGACCAAGGCCGGCTACGGCGCGAACGGCGCGAAGTCCAACCCGAAGGCCCACTGATGGCGCTGGCCGATCTCACGGCCGGAGCGGTTGAGGACGCCGAGGAGCGCGCGCAGTCGCGACCCCTCGCCGAGGTCGAACGAGATGCTCTCGCGCAGACGCCGGCGCGCGACGCGCTGGCGATGCTCGCCCCCGGCGACCGCGTGAAGATCATCGCCGAGGTGAAGCGCGCGAGCCCGTCTCGCGGAGACCTCGCGGCGATCCCCGACCCCGCCCGTCAGGCGCGCCTGTACGAAGAGGGCGGTGCGTCCGCGATCTCCGTGCTCACCGAGCGACGCAAGTTCAAGGGCAGCCTCGCCGACCTCGAAGCCGTTCGGTCGGCCGTGAGCGTCCCGGTGCTGCGCAAGGACTTCATCGCGACGCCCTACCAGGTGCTCGAGGCCCGCGCCTCGGGGGCCGACCTCGCGCTGCTGATCGTCGCGGCCCTCGACCAGAAGACGCTCACCGAGCTCTACGGGCTCGTCACCGACCTGGGCATGACCGCCCTCGTCGAGACGCACTCGGCCGACGAGCTCGAGCGTGCGTCGCAGCTGGGCGCGAAGCTCATCGGCGTGAACGCCCGCAACCTCTCGACCTTCGAGCTCGACCGCGACCTGTTCGGTTCGCTGGTCGAGCGTTTCCCCGCGGATGCCGTGAAGATCGCCGAATCGGCCGTCCTCGCCCCCGCCGATGTGGCGCACTACCGCGCGGCGGGTGCCGACGTCGTGCTTGTGGGCGAGGCCCTCGTCACCGGCGACCCCGTTGCCACGCTCCGCGCGTTCCTCCAGGAGACGTCATGACCACCGCTCCCACCCAGAACCTGCGCGATCAGAAGGGGCCGTTCTTCGGCGACTTCGGCGGGCGTTTCATGCCCGAATCGCTCATCGCCGCGATCGACGAGCTCACCGCGGTCTACGAGTCGGCAATGGCCGACCCCGCGTTCCACACCGAGCTGCGCGCGCTGCTGCACGACTACGCGGGCCGCCCCTCGGTGCTCACCGAGGTGCCGCGCTTCGCCGAGCACGCCGGAGGCGCGCGCGTCTTCCTCAAGCGCGAAGACCTCAACCACACCGGCTCGCACAAGATCAACAACGTGCTGGGCCAGGCGCTGCTGACCAAGCGCCTCGGCAAGACGCGCGTGATCGCCGAGACCGGTGCCGGTCAGCACGGCGTCGCCACCGCGACCGCCGCGGCCCTGTTCGGCCTCGAGTGCGTCGTCTACATGGGCGAGGTCGACACCGAGCGCCAGGCCCTCAACGTGGCCCGCATGCGCCTCCTCGGCGCCGAGGTGATCCCCGTCACGACCGGCTCGCGCACCCTGAAGGACGCGATCAACGAGGCCTACCGCGACTGGGTCGCCTCGGTCGAGACGACCAACTACATCTTCGGCACCGCCGCGGGCCCGCACCCGTTCCCGGCGATGGTGCGCGACTTCCAGAAGATCATCGGCGAAGAGACCCGCGCCGAGTTCCTCGAGCGCCTCGGCCGCCTCCCCGACGCCGTGTTCGCGTGCGTCGGCGGCGGCTCCAACGCGATCGGCATGTTCGACGCGTTCCTCGACGACGAGGGCGTGGCCCTCTACGGCGTCGAGGCGGCCGGCGACGGCGTCGACACCCCCAAGCACGCGGCCTCGATCGAGCGGGGTCGCCCCGGCGTCCTGCACGGCGCGCGCACCTACGTGCTGCAGGACGAAGACGGCCAGACCACCGAATCGCACTCGATCTCGGCCGGCCTCGATTACCCGGGCGTCGGTCCCGAGCACGCGTGGCTCGCCGACATCGGCCGCGCGCAGTACATCCCGGCCACCGACGACGAGGCGATGCAGGCCCTGCGTCTGCTCTCGCGCACCGAGGGCATCATCCCGGCCATCGAGTCGGCCCACGCCCTCGCCGGAGCCCTGCGCATCGGTCGCGAGTTGGGTCCGGATGCCGTGATCGCCATCAACCTCTCCGGTCGCGGCGACAAGGACATGGACACCGCAGCGCGCTACTTCGACCTCTACGACGCCGAACACGCGCCGGAGGGCCCCGAGGGCGCCCCGCAGACGCGAGCGGCCGAGACCGTGGCATCCGCCCCCGGCTCGCCCGTCGACGTGACCCCGGCTCCGGACGCGGCCAGCGGCGCGGGAGTCGAGCTGTGACCTCTCGCGTCTCGGCGGCCATCGAGGCCGCCCACGCCGAGGGCCGTGGCGCCTTCGTCGGCTACCTCCCCGCCGGTTTCCCCGACGTCGCCACGAGCATCGAGGCGGCCGTCGCGCTGGCCGAGGCCGGAGCCGACGTCATCGAGCTCGGCCCGCCCTACAGCGACCCGGTGATGGACGGCCTGGTCATCCAAGAGGCGACCCAGACGGCGCTCGCGAACGGGTTCCGCATGCGCGACCTATTCACGATCATCCGCGAGGTCACCGCGCGCACCGACGTGCCGATCCTCGTCATGACGTACTGGAACCTCGTCGAGCAGTACGGCGTCGACCGATACGCCGACGAGCTCGTCGCCGCGGGCGGTGCGGGCCTCATCACGCCCGATGTGACCCCGGATGCCGCGGCCCAGTGGATCGAGACGAGCACGCGCACCGGCCTCGACCGGGTGTTCCTCGCCGCCCCCACCTCGTCGGACGAGCGGTTGAAGATGATCGTCGAGGCCTCCACAGGCTTCGTTTACACCGTCTCGACCATGGGCATCACGGGGGAGCGCGCCTCTCTCGACGCCGCCGCGCGAAGCCTGGTCGAGCGCCTGCGCTCGTTCGGCGCCGAGCACGCGTGCGTGGGCATCGGCATCTCGAACGCCGAGCAGGTGGCCGGAGTCGCGGAGTACGCCGACGGAGCGATCGTGGGGACGGCACTGGTCAAGGCGCTCCGCGACGGTGGCGTCGACGGCCTGTCGACCCTCGCGCGGGAGCTGTCTGCGGGCACCGCGCAGCGCGCCTAGACTCGAACCCATGACGTTCGCCCTCTCGAGCGCCGCCTCCGGCGTGCTCGCCAGCATCCCGAGCCCGACCATCTCGTACGTCGACCTCGGTCCGCTCCGCATCCACTTCTATGCCCTGTGCATCGTCGCGGGCATCATCGTCGCGATCTTCCTGACGAACGCCCGCCTGACACGTCGCGGCGCCGAGAAGTGGGTCGTCATCGACATCTGCCTCCTGGCGGTGCCCCTCGCGATCGTCGTGGCCCGCATTTACCACGTGGTCACGCACCTGGGCTTCTACTTCGGGCCGGGCTCGAACCCGTGGATTCTGTTCACTCTCGACGGCGGCTTCAAGTGGCAGTCGGGAACGGTGTGGGCCATCTGGGAGGGCGGCATCGCCATCTACGGTGCCCTCATCGGCGGCGCGATCGGCGCCGTCCTCGGGTGCAAGTGGACCGGCATCCGCTTCTGGACCTTCGCCGACGCGCTGGCGCCCGGCCTCATCATCGCCCAGGCCATGGGGCGCTTCGGCAACTGGTTCAACCAGGAGCTCTTCGGTCAGCCCACCGACCTGCCGTGGGGCCTCGAGATCGCTGCGGGAAACCCCGCCATTCCGGTCGGCCTGCCCGCCGGCACGCTCTTCCACCCCACCTTCGCGTACGAGGTCATCTGGAACCTCCTGGGTGCCGCTGTCATCCTGTACGTCGGCACGCGCTTCACCCTGCAGTGGGGCAAGCAGTTCGCGATCTACCTCGTCTGGTACTCCGCCGGTCGCATCGTGTGGGAGTCGATCCGCGTCGACCCGAGCGACATCATCCTGGGGCTGCGCACGAACGTGTGGGCCGCCATCTTCGGCGTGATCCTCGGCATCGTGATCTTCGTCGTGCAGTCGCGCCGTCACCACGGCTACGAGCCCTCGCCCTACGTACCCGGGCGCGAGTCGAAGGCTTCGGGGGCTGTAGACTCAGGCGACCCCTCTGACTTCGTCGACGTGAGCGAGCCGCCCGCGACGAGCGACACCGTCGGCACCAGCGCCACAAGCAGCCCCGCCACGAACTAACACTCTGGGCCGACGTCGTCCCATTCGAAGCATCAACGTGAGGACGGTTGATATGGCTTCCAGCCTGCGTTCCGACACCGTCGGAGGCGCATTCCCCGCCCGCCAGGGAATGTACGACCCGTCGTTCGAGAAAGACGCCTGTGGCCTCGCCATGGTCGCCACTCTCCGCGGCGAGGCCGGACACGACATCATCGATCTGGCGCTGACAGCGCTGCGCAACCTCGAGCACCGCGGTGCCATCGGGTCCGACGCGGGCACCGGTGACGGCGCCGGCATCCTGACCCAGATGCCCGACGCCTTCCTGCGTGCCGTCGTCGACTTCGACCTGCCGCCGGTGGGGGAGTACGCCGCGGGAATGATCTTCCTGCCGCTCGGTCACGATGAGCGCGCCGCGATGAAGGCGGGGATCGAAGAGATCGCGCGTCACGAGAACCTTCAGGTCCTCGGCTGGCGCGAGGTGCCGGTCGAGCCCGAGAACCTGGGCAAGCTGGCCTTCGAGGCGCGTCCCGCCTTCGAGCAGCTCTTCGTCTCGCGGCCGGCCACCGGCGACGAGCCGGCGCTGTCCGGGATCGCTCTCGACCGCCGCGTGTACCGCCTGCGCAAGCGTGCCCGTCACGAACTCGAGGCGTACTTCGTGTCGCTGTCGAGCCGGACTCTCGGCTACAAGGGCATGGTCACGACGCTGCAGCTCGAGCCGTTCTACCCCGACCTGCAGGACGAGCGCTTCGCCTCGGAGCTCGCGGTCGTGCACTCGCGCTACTCGACCAACACCTTCCCGTCGTGGCCGCTCGCGCAGCCGCTGCGCATGCTGGCGCACAACGGCGAGATCAACACGGTCAAGGGCAACCGCAACTGGATGCGCGCGCGACAGTCGCAGCTCGAATCCGAGCTGATCGGCGACGTCCGCCCGCTGCTTCCGATCTGCACCGAGGGCGCCAGCGACTCGGCATCCTTCGACGAGGTCCTCGAACTGCTGACCCTCACGGGCCGCAGCCTGCCTCACGCGATCATGATGATGGTCCCCGAGGCGTACGAGAAGCAGGCGACGATCGACCCCGCCCTGCGCGCCTTCTACGACTTCCACTCCATGCAGATGGAGCCGTGGGACGGCCCCGCCGCCCTGATCTTCACCGACGGCACGCTGGTCGGCGCGACCCTCGACCGCAACGGGCTCCGCCCGGGCCGCTGGACCGAAACCACCGACGGCCTCGTCGTCATCGGCTCCGAGACGGGCGTCCTCGACTTCGCGCCCGAGCGCATCAAGCGCCGCGGCCGCCTGCAGCCCGGTCGCATGTTCCTCGTCGACACGGCCCAGCGCCGCATCGTCGAGGACGAGGAGATCAAGTCCGACCTCGCCGCGCTCCACCCCTGGGGCGAGTGGGTCGACAAGGGCCGCGTCAAGCTCAGCGAGCTCCCCGAGCGCGAGCACATCGTGCACCCCATCGCCTCGATCACGCGTCGTCAGCGCACGTTCGGCTACACCGAAGAAGAGGTGCGCATCCTGCTGACCCCGATGGGCCAGGGCGGCGCCGAGCCCCTCGGCGCCATGGGCAGCGACGCACCCGTCGCCGTGCTCAGCGACCGTCCGCGCCTGCTCTTCGACTACTTCTCGCAGCAGTTCGCGCAGGTCACCAACCCGCCGCTCGACTCGATCCGCGAAGAGGTCGTCACCTCGCTCTCGCTGGGCCTCGGCCCCGAGCGCAACCTCCTCGACTGGGGCCCCGAGCACACCCGCACGGTGACGCTCGACTTCCCCGTCATCGACAACGACGAGCTCGCGAAGATCCAGCACATCGACACCGCGCTCCCCGGGCGCTCGTCGGTGACGATCCGCGGCCTGTACCGCGTCGAGGCCGGGCACAAGGGCCTCCAGAAGCGCCTCACGCAGATGTGCACCGAGGTCGACCAGGCCATCGAGGACGGCGCTGAGTTCATCGTGCTCAGCGACCGCGACTCGAACAAGGACCTGGCTCCCATCCCGTCGCTGCTCATGCTCGCGGCCGTGCACCACCACCTCATCCGCAAAGAGACCCGCATGAAGGTCGGTCTCGTGGTCGAGGCCGGCGACGTGCGTGAGGTGCACCACGTGGCGACCCTCATCGGTTACGGCGCCTCGGCGGTCAACCCGTACCTGGCGATGGAGACCGTCGAGTACCTCGTGCGCGCCGGCTTCATCACCAACATCACGCCCGAGAAGGCCGTCAAGAACCTGATCTACGCGCTCGGCAAGGGCGTGCTGAAGATCATGTCGAAGATGGGCATCTCGACCGTGTCGTCGTACGCCGGCGCCCAGGTGTTCGAGGCCGTGGGCCTGTCGCGCGACTTCATCGACGCGTACTTCACCGGCACCGAGACCAAGCTCGGCGGTGTGGGCCTCGACGTCATCGCGGCCGAGAACGCCGCGCGCCACGAGTACGCCTACCCGCAAGATGCAGCGGCCCGTGCGCACGAGCGCCTGTGGACCGGCGGCGAGTACCAGTGGCGCCGCGACGGTGCCCCGCACCTGTTCAACCCCGACACGGTGTTCCGCCTCCAGCACGCCACGCGCGAGCGTCGGTACGACATCTTCCGCGAGTACACGCAGCTGATCGACGACCAGGCGCATGAGCTGAAGACCCTCCGCGGTCTCTTCGGCCTGCGCACGGGAACGCGACCCGCCGTCCCGATCGATGAGGTCGAGCCCGTCTCGGCGATCGTCAAGCGCTTCTCCACCGGTGCGATGAGCTACGGCTCGATCTCGAAAGAGGCGCACGAGGTTCTCGCCGTCGCGATGAACCGCATCGGCGGCAAGTCCAACACCGGTGAGGGCGGAGAAGACGTCGACCGTCTGCTCGACCCCGAGCGTCGCAGTGCCATCAAGCAGGTGGCATCCGGTCGCTTCGGGGTGACGAGCCTGTACCTGACCAAGGCCGACGACATCCAGATCAAGCTAGCGCAGGGCGCCAAGCCCGGCGAGGGCGGTCAGCTGCCGCCGACCAAGGTGTACCCGTGGGTGGCGCGCACGCGGCACGCGACCGCGGGCGTCGGGCTCATCTCGCCGCCGCCGCACCACGACATCTACTCGATCGAAGACCTCAAGCAGCTCATCTTCGACCTCAAGCGCGCCAACCCCTCGGCCCGCATCCACACCAAGCTGGTCAGCCAGTCGGGTATCGGTGCGGTCGCCGCGGGTGTCGCCAAGGCGCTCAGCGACGTCATCCTGGTCTCGGGCCAGGACGGCGGCACGGGTGCGAGCCCGATGAACTCGCTCAAGCACGCCGGCACCCCGTGGGAGCTGGGCCTGGCCGAGACGCAGCAGACGCTCATGCTCAACGGCATGCGCGACCGCGTGGTCGTGCAGGTCGACGGGCAGATGAAGACCGGTCGCGACGTCATCATCGGCGCCCTCCTGGGTGCCGAGGAGTTCGGCTTCGCCACCGCTCCGCTCGTGGTCTCGGGCTGCATCATGATGCGCGTGTGCCACCTCGACACCTGCCCCGTGGGCGTCGCGACGCAGAACCCCGTGCTGCGTGAGCGCTTCACCGGCAAGGCCGAGTACGTCATCAACTTCATGGAGTTCATCGCGCAAGAGGTGCGCGAGTACCTCGCCGCCCTCGGCTACCGCTCGATCGACGAGATCGTCGGACGCGCGGAGCTGCTCGATGCCAACGAGGCGATCCAGCACTGGAAGGCCCGGGGCCTCAACCTCGCGCCCATCCTCGAAGGACCCCGCTTCGCCGAGGACGAGCCGCGCCGCCACGCGCGCAACCAGGATCACGAGCTCGAGGACCACTTCGACGTGCAGCTCATCGAGCGCGCGCAGGACGTCATCGCGCACGGGGGTCAGCTCACGATCGAGCTCCCGATCCGCAACACCGCGCGCGCCGTGGGGACCATGCTCGGCCACCACGTCACCAAGGCGCGGGGCGAGCACGGTCTGCCCGAGAACTCGATCGACGTGCGTCTGACCGGCTCGGCCGGGCAGTCGTTCGGCGCGTTCATGCCGGCCGGCATCACGCTGCGCCTCGAGGGCGACTCCAACGACTACGTCGGCAAGGGCCTATCGGGCGGCACGATCATCGTGCGTCCGCCGCGCGGCTCGAGCTTCGCGGCGTCCGAGAACGTCATTGCCGGAAACGTCATCGGCTACGGCGCCACGCAGGGGCAGATGTTCCTCAACGGCGTCGTGGGCGAGCGCTTCCTGGTGCGCAACTCCGGAGCGACGGCGGTCGTCGAGGGCGTGGGAGACCACGCGCTCGAGTACATGACCGGTGGTCTCGCCGTGATCCTCGGCGCCACGGGCCGCAACCTCGGCGCCGGCATGTCGGGCGGCCAGGCCTACGTCTACAAGCTCGACCGCGATCTCGTGAACCGCGAGGCCATGGCATCCGGTGAGCTCGAACTCGGTGCCCTCGGATCGGGGGATGCCGAGATCCTCCGCGACCTGCTCGAAAAGCACGTCGCAGAGACCGATTCCACCCTCGCCCGTCGTCTGCTGGACGACTTCGAGACCGAGGTGGACAACTTCGTCCGGGTGCTGCCGCGCGACTACGCCGCCGTGCTGCAGACCCGCCAGGAGGCGGTCACCGAGGGGCTCGACCCCGACGGCGACGTCGTCTGGAAGCGCATTCTGGAGGTGACGGGTGGCTGACCCGAAGGGCTTTCTCAAGGTCACGGAGCGCGAGCTCCCCAAGCGCCGGCCGGTGCCGGTGCGGATCATGGACTGGAAAGAGGTGTACGAGCCGGGTGATTCGGCCGTCATCAAGCGCCAGGCCGGTCGCTGCATGGACTGCGGCATCCCGTTCTGCCACAAGGGCTGCCCGCTCGGGAACCTGATCCCCGAGTGGAACGACCTCACGTGGCGCGGCGAGGGCCGCGCGGCCATCGAGCGCCTGCACGCGACGAACAACTTCCCGGAGTTCACCGGTCGTCTGTGCCCCGCGCCCTGCGAGAGCTCGTGCGTGCTCGGCATCAACCAGCCGGCCGTCACGATCAAGCAGGTCGAGGTCTCGATCATCGACGAGGCGTTCGGCAACGGTTGGGTCGAGCCCGAGCCGCCCGAGCGCCTGACCGGCAAGACCGTCGCCGTCGTGGGCTCCGGCCCCGCCGGCCTCGCCGCCGCCCAGCAGCTCACGCGCGCCGGCCACACGGTCGCGGTCTTCGAGCGCGACGACCGCATCGGCGGGCTGCTGCGCTACGGCATCCCCGACTTCAAGATGGAGAAGCGCCACCTCGAGCTGCGCCTGCGGCAGATGCAGGCCGAGGGCACGCGCTTCCGCGCCGGCGTCGAGATCGGCAAGGACGTCTCGTGGGGCGACCTCCGGGCGCGCTACGACGCCGTCGTGGTGGCCACCGGTTCGACGGTGCCGCGCGACCTCGCCATCCCCGGCCGCGACCTCGACGGCGTGCACTACGCCATGGAGTACCTCATCGAGGGCAACAAGGCCGTGGCCGGCGACCAGGTGCCGCACCAGATCACCGCCGAGGGCAAGCACGTCGTCGTCATCGGTGGTGGCGACACCGGAGCCGACTGCATCGGCACCGCCCACCGCCAGGGTGCGCTGAGCGTCACCAACCTCGCGATCGGCAAGCAGCCCCCGTCGGAGCGTCCGGCCGAGCAGCCGTGGCCGATGATGCCGAACCTGTTCGAGATGGCATCCGCTCACGAGGAGGGCGGGGAGCGCACGTTCCTCGCCTCGACCGTGGAGTTCCTCGGCAACGCCGCGGGAGAGGTGCGAGCGCTGCGCGTCGCCGAGACCGAGTACGTCGACGGCCGCCGCGTCCCCAAGAGCGGCACCGAGCGCGAGATCCCGGCCGACCTGGTCCTCATCGCGATGGGCTTCACCGGCCCTGAGCGCGAGCACCTCGAGAGCCAGCTCGGCACGCAGTTCACGAACCGCGGAAACGTGGAGCGCGACGCGACCTACGCCACCACCACCCCGGGGGTGTTCGTCGCCGGAGATGCCGGTCGCGGACAGTCCCTCATCGTGTGGGCCATCGCCGAAGGCCGCGCGGCCGCCGCCGAGGTCGACACGTTCCTCATGGGCGAGACGGTGCTGCCCGCGCCGGTGCGCCCGACCGATGTCGCCATCGGCCTCCTGCCCGCCTAAGCTGGCAAGGGCCGATCGGCCACTTCCCGAAAATTTCACGGAGCTTGAAACCGGATGAGACGCGCCAAGATCGTCGCAACACTCGGGCCCGCCACGTCGTCGTATGAGATGGTTCGCGCCATCATCGACGCCGGTGTGGATGTCGCCCGCCTCAACCTGAGCCACGGAGATTACTCCGTGCACGACGCCAACTTCGCCAACGTGCGCAAGGCGGCAGAAGACGCCGGACGCCCGGTCGCGGCCCTCGTCGACCTGCAGGGCCCGAAGATCCGCCTCGGCAAGTTCGAGAACGGTCCCCACGACCTGCTGCCCGGTGACATCTTCAAGATCACCATCGAGGACATCCTCGGCACCAAAGAGATCGTCGGCACGACCTTCAAGGGCCTGCCCCAGGACGTGCGCCCCGGCGACTTCCTGCTCATCGACGACGGCAAGGTCCGTGTCGAGGTCGTCGAGACCGACGGCACCGTCGTGACCACCAAGGTCATCGTCGGCGGCCCGGTCTCGAACAACAAGGGCATCAACCTGCCCGGCGTGGCCGTGAACGTCCCCGCACTGAGCGAGAAGGACGAGGCGGACCTCCGCTGGGGCCTGAACGCCGGCGCCGACCTCATCGCCCTGTCGTTCGTCCGCGATGCCAAGGACATCGAGCGCGTGCACGAGATCATGGCTGAAGAGGGGCGCTACGTGCCCGTCATCGCGAAGATCGAGAAGCCGCAGGCGGTCGACAATCTCGAGGAGATCATCGACGCCTTCGACGGCATCATGGTCGCCCGCGGTGACCTCGGTGTCGAGCTGCCCCTCGAGGCCGTCCCGATCGTGCAGAAGCGCGCGGTCGAGCTCGCCCGCCGCATGGCCAAGCCCGTCATCGTCGCGACGCAGATGCTCGAGTCGATGATCAACAGCCCGGTCCCCACGCGCGCCGAGACCAGCGACGTCGCCAACGCCGTCCTCGACGGTGCGGACGCGGTCATGCTCTCGGGCGAGACCAGCGTCGGCGACTACCCGGTCGTGGTCGTCGAGACCATGGCGCGCATCGTCGCGTCCACCGAGGAGCACGGTCTCGAGCGCATCGCGCCGCTGACCAACAAGCCCCGCACGCAGGGTGGCGCCATCACGCTCGCCGCTGTCGAGGTGGCCGACTTCGTCGAGGCGAAGTTCCTCTGCGTGTTCACCGAGTCGGGTGACTCGGCGCGCCGCATGTCGCGTCTGCGTTCGACCATCCCGATGATCGCCTTCACGCCCGAGCCCGGCATCCGCCGTCGCCTCGCGCTGACGTGGGGCGTGCGCTCCACGCTGGTGGAGCACGTGTCGCACACCGACAAGATGTTCCTGCAGGTCGACGAGTACCTGCTCTCGCACAAGCTGGCCGAGGTGGGGGACAAGGTCGTCGTGATCTCCGGTTCCCCTCCCGGAATCGCGGGCTCGACGAACGACCTGCGCGTCCACCGCGTGGGCGACGCCGTGCACGGCGCAGCGCCCGTCTACAAAGAGGTCTGAGCCTCGATGACGCGCGCCGGGTCCGCCCGGCGCGCGTCTTCGCGTTCCCACCCCGGTCTCGCCGCCGGTAAGTTGGGAGGGCAACACCTGCCGGTGTGGCGGAATGGCAGACGCGGGGCACTCAAAATGCTCTGTCGAAAGACGTGTGGGTTCGAGTCCCACCACCGGTACCCGTGACAGCACCCGAGTGATGGGGGCTGCGATCCGGGGCTTCTGGCCCCCGCAGACTTAGGATGGTTCCGTGACTGATCAAGAAGCCGTTCCGGCCAGCGCTCCGGCCGCTCCCCGACGCGTCGTCGTCGCGGAAGACGAGTCGCTCATCCGCCTCGACATCGTCGAGATCCTCCGCGACAACGGCTTCGACGTCGTCGGCGAGGCCGGCGACGGAGAGACCGCCGTCCAGCTCGCGACAGAGCTGCGCCCCGATCTGGTGATCATGGACGTCAAGATGCCGCAGCTCGACGGTATCAGCGCCGCCGAGAAGCTCAGCAAGAACCACATCGCCCCGGTCGTGCTGCTCACCGCCTTCAGCCAGAAGGAGCTCGTCGAGCGGGCCAGCGAGGCCGGCGCTCTGGCGTACGTGGTCAAGCCCTTCACCCCGAACGACCTGCTCCCCGCGATCGAGATCGCCCTCGCCCGCTACGAGCAGATCATCACGCTCGAGGCCGAGGTCGCCGACATGGTCGAGCGCTTCGAGACCCGCAAGCTCGTCGACCGGGCCAAGGGCCTTCTCAACGAGAAGATGGGTCTGAGCGAGCCCGAGGCCTTCCGCTGGATCCAGAAGGCGTCGATGGACCGCCGCCTCACCATGCAGGACGTCGCCAAGGCGATCATCGAGCAGCTCGCCCCCAAGAAGGGCTGAGCGAGACCTCCTCGAGAATGGATGCCACTGAGGTGGCATCCATTCCTCGTTTCCGCCGTGAGAGTCGGGGCGGTCAGCGTGCGGGGGCGTCCTTGATCATGTTCGTGATCCGGATGGTCGAGCACCGACGACCCTGTTCGTCGGACACCGCGATCTCGTGCACCGTGAGCGAACGGCCCAGGTGGATCGGGGTGCACACACCCGTGACGATGCCCGACGTGGCCGAGCGGGTGTGCGTGGCGTTGATGTCGATGCCGACCGCGAGCTTGCCCGACCCCGCGTAAAGGTTCGCCGCCATCGAGCCCAGCGACTCGCCGAGGACGACGTACGCACCGCCGTGAAGCAGGCCGACCGGCTGCGTGTTGCCCTCGACCGGCATGGTCGCGACGCTGCGCTCCACCGAGAACTCGACCCACTCGATGCCCATCTTCTCGGCGAGGGCGCCCATGCCGCGCTCCTTCGCCCAGTCGAGGCCGGGGGACGTGTCGGGAGTCGTGGAGGTCATCATCGCCTTCGTCGATCGGGCCGGGTCCGGGGGAGTGTCCGTGGTTCTCGTTACGCTGGAGGGGTGACGGATGCCGAAAAGCCTACTCTCCTCGTCGTCGACGGCCATTCGCTGGCGTATCGGGCGTTCTACGCCCTGCCGGTCGACAACTTCTCGACCAAGGACGGCCAGCACACCAACGGCATCTACGGGTTCCTGTCGATGTTCGTGAACCTCGTGAAGGCCGAGAAACCCACGCATCTCGCCGTGGCGTTCGACACCTCGCGGCAGTCGTTCCGGACCCGCGAGTACGCCGAGTACAAGGCCAACCGCAGCGAGTCGCCCGCCGAGTTCAAGGGGCAGATTCCGCTGCTGCAGGACTGCCTGCGCGCGATGGGCGTACCGGTGCTGGCGAAAGAGGACTTCGAGGCCGACGACATCCTCGCCACGCTCGCGACGCAGGGCGAGCAGCAGGGCTTCGAGGTGCTCGTCTGCTCGGGAGATCGCGACACCATCCAGCTCGTCACCGACGACGTCACGCTGCTCTACCCGAACGTCCAGGGCGTCTCGCAGCTCAAGCGCTACGACACCGCAGCCGTGATCGAGAAGTACGGCCTGCCGCCCGCGCAGTATCCCGAGATCGCCGCTCTCGTGGGCGAGACCAGCGACAACCTGCCCGGCGTGCCGAAGGTGGGAGAGAAGACCGCGGTCAAGTGGCTCACCCAGTGGGGCTCCCTCGATGCGCTGCTCGACAACGCCGACAAGATCACCGGCGTGGTGGGCGGCAACCTCCGCGAGCACATCGACGGCGTGCGCCGCAACCGCGCGCTCAACCGCCTGCTGCGCGACGTCGAACTGCCCGTCGGCCCCGGCGACCTCAAGATGCACCCGCTCGATGCGCAAGCGGTTCGCGACATCTTCGCGCGCCTGGAGTTCCGCACCCTGCTGCCGCGCGTTTTCGACGCCCTCGGCGGCGACGCGGGCATCGTCGAAGAGCAGCGCCCCACCGCGACCGCTCCGACGCCCTCGCGGCTCGACGCCACGGCGCTCGCCGCATGGACGGCCGCAGCAACCGGCGAGGTCGGGGTCACCGTCACCCTGGCCGGCGGCGCGCCCACCGCGATCGGACTCGCCTCGGGCGACGCCGCGGTCGAGGCCGAGTGGTCGTCGGCGGTGCGCGACGCGCTGGCCGAGTGGCTGGCATCCGACGCTCCCAAGGTCTTCGCCGACGCGAAGCCGCAGATCAAGGCGCTCGCTCGCGAGGGTGTGGCCGTCGGCGGCGTGGCGTTCGACGTGATCCTCGCCGGGTGGCTCGTGCGCCCGAGCTTCCCCGACAAGACGCTCGGCGATCTCGTGGAGCGCATGCTCGACGAGAAGCTGCCGGTCGCCGATCCGACCCAGTTGGTTCCCGAGACCGAGGGCGCGACCCCGAGCCAGCTGTCGTGGTTCACGCGCCGCGTCGCCGAGGCGCAGCGCGCCGATATGCCCGAGTCGGTCGCGAGCGTGCTCGACGACATCGAGCTGCCGACCCTCACCGCCCTGGCCGACATGGAGCTCGCGGGTGTCGCGGTGTCGCACGAGAAGCTCTCGAGCTTCTCGGCCGAGCTCGGGGCCCGCGCCGACGCCCTCGCCCGCGACGCCTACGCGGCGATCGGACACGAGGTGAATCTCGGTTCGCCCAAGCAGCTGCAGGAGGTCCTGTTCGACGAGCTGCAGCTGCCGAAGACCCGCAAGACCAAGAGCGGGTACACGACGGATGCCGCGGCCCTCGCCGACCTGCAAGAGAGTGCCGATCACCCGTTCCTCGACCTGCTGCTGCGCCACCGCGAGGCCACGAAGCTGAAGCAGATCATCGACGCGCTCGACACGGCCACGGGTGCCGACGGTCGCATCCACACCACCTACGTGCAGACCGGCAGCCAGACGGGGCGTCTGTCGAGCACCGACCCGAACCTGCAGAACATCCCCATCCGCACCGAAGAGAGCCGTCGCATCCGCGCGGCGTTCGTGGTGGGCGAGGGCTACGAGACGCTCCTGACCGCCGACTACTCGCAGATCGAGATGCGCATCATGGCGCACCTGTCGGGCGACCCCGGGCTCATCGAGGCCTTCAACTCGGGTGAAGACCTGCACCGCTTCGTCGGCGCACGCGTCTTCGGCGTCGAGCCCGCCGAGGTCACCCCGGCCATGCGCACAAAGGTCAAGGCGATGTCGTACGGCCTGGTCTACGGCCTGTCGGCGTTCGGCCTGTCGAAGCAGTTGCGCATCGAGCAGTCCGAGGCCAAGAAGCTCATGCTCGAGTACTTCGCCCGCTTCGGCGCGGTGCGTGACTACCTGCGCGGCTCGGTCGAGCAGGCCCGCCAGGACGGCTACACCGAGACGATCTTCGGTCGGCGCCGGCCGTTCCCCGACCTCACGAGCATGAACCGCGTGCTGCGCGAGAACGCCGAGCGCGCCGCCCTCAACGCGCCGATTCAGGGTAGCGCCGCCGACATCATGAAGGTCGCGCTGTTCCACATCCAGCGCGATCTCGCCGACGCCGAGCTGCGCTCGCGCGTGCTGCTGCAGATCCACGATGAGCTCGTCGTCGAGGTCGCGGCAGGGGAGTGGGATGACGTCGAGAAGATCGTGCGCGCGCGCATGGCCGACGCCGCCGACCTTTCGGTTCCGCTCGACGTGCAGATCGGCCGCGGCGGGGACTGGGACGAGGCCGGGCACTAGCACCCGCGTCGCCGCGCCCCGACACGAAGCCCGGGGCGCGGCATCCGGAACCGCCGATGCCGCGGGTCATGGTTGCTCACAGTCGCGCTGGGGCACGGCATCCCGAACCACCCGTTGGAGGGGCGTGCGCGGGCGCCGCGCCTTCCCTAGGCTCGGAGGATGACTGACGCACAACGCACCCCCACGCCGATCGACACGATCGCGGACGCGTGGGTCGACACCCTGGCGGAGAAGGACCCGACGCTCGCGACCTACATCGGCCGCTTCGAGCACAACGGCCGCTTCGGCGACTACAGCCCTGCAGGCGCAGAAGCCCTCGTGTCGGAGGCGCGCTCGACGAAGTCCGCGCTCGAGGCGGCCGAGGCGACCGACGCGATCGACACGGTCACCAAGATGGACCTCGTGCGCGAGCTCGACCTCATGATCGAGCAGCACGAGGCCAAGACCAACCTGCGCGACCTGAACGTCATCGCCTCGCCCGCGCAGGACATCCGCTCGACCTTCGACCTCATGCCCACCGCGACGGTCGACGACTGGTCGACGATCTCCGACCGCATGAAGGCGCTGCCGGCGGCCATCGACGGCTACGTCGCGACGCTGCGCCAAGGCATCGCCGAGGGCGTCGTTCCCGCGCGCCGCCAGGTGAGCGAGGTCGTGACCCAGATCGCTCGCTACACCTCCGACACCGGCTTCTTCGCCGAGTTCGTCGGAGACGCCGCCCCCGAAGAGGGGCAGCTGCCGGCCTCGCTCGCTCGCGACCTCGCCACGAACTCGAACGCGGCGCGGGTGGCCTACGACGGCCTCGCGTCGTTCCTGTCGAAAGAGCTCGCGCCGGCCGCGGGAGAGGTCGACGCCGTCGGTCGCGAGGTGTACGCCCTGCAGTCGCGCCACTTCCTCGGCGCGGAGGTCGACCTCGACGAGACGTACGAGTGGGGCGTCGAAGAACTCGCCCGCATGGTCGCCGAGCAGGAGGCCATCGCGAACGAGATCCTGCCGGGCTCCAGCGTGGAGGAGGCCGTGGCGTTCCTCGAGAAGGACGAGTCGCGCAAGCTCCGCGGCACCAAGGCTCTGCAGGAGTGGATGCAGCGCACGAGCGACAAGGCCGTCGAAGAGCTCGGCCGCACGCACTTCGACATCGCCGAGCCGATCCGCCACCTCGAGTGCATGATCGCCCCGACCAACGAGGGCGGCATCTACTACACCGGCCCCACCGACGACTTCTCGCGCCCGGGTCGCATGTGGTGGTCGGTGCCCGAGGGCGTCGACACGTTCGACACCTGGCGCGAGCTGACGACGGTCTACCACGAGGGCGTTCCGGGCCACCACCTGCAGATCGCCCAGGCCGTGCACAACCGCGCCGAGCTCAACTCGTGGCGCCGCCTGCTGGCCGGCACGAGCGGGCACGCCGAGGGCTGGGCACTGTACGCCGAGCGCCTGATGGAGCAGCTCGGCTACCTCGACGACCCGGCCGACCGCCTGGGTATGCTCGACGGCCAGCGCATGCGCGCCGCTCGCGTGGTGCTCGACATCGGCGTGCACCTGCAGAAGCCCCGTCTCGACGGCACCGGCACGTGGGACCACGACTACGCGCTCGCGTTCATGCTGAAGAACGTCAACATGAGCGAGGAGTTCGTGCGCTTCGAGGTCAACCGCTACCTCGGCTGGCCGGGACAGGCCCCGTCGTACAAGGTGGGCCAGCGCATCTGGGAGCAGGTGCGCGACGAGGAGCAGCAGCGCCGCGGCGCCGACTTCTCGATGAAGCAGTTCCACACGCGGGCGCTCGACATCGGCGGCGTGGGTCTCGACACGCTGCGCGCGGCTCTGGCCTCCGCCTGATCTCCCCGAGGGGCGTCGCTTCGGCGGCGCCCCTCGGCGATGCGGGGGAATACTCCGCCGTCGCGTAAAGTTCATTCATCCGAATGCAAGGAGATCCCATGGACGCCCGCCCCCTCGAGCTCGGACTCGACACCTTCGGAGACATCTCGCGCGGCCCCGACGGGTCGCTACTGTCGGACGCGCAGACCATCCGCAACGTCGTCGACCAGGCGGTGCTCGCCGACCAGGTGGGCCTGTCGTTCTTCGGGGTGGGGGAGCACCACCGTAAGGACTTCGCCGTCACCAGCCCCGAGATTGTGCTGGCCGCCGCGGCCGCCCGCACGAACAACATCCACCTCGGAAGCGCGGTGACCGTCCTGTCGAGCGACGACCCGGTGCGCGTGTACGAGCGGTTCGCGACGCTGGATGCCGTCTCGAACGGCCGCGCCGAGGTCATCCTCGGGCGCGGGTCGTTCATCGAGTCGTTCCCGCTGTTCGGCTACGACCTCGCCGACTACGAGCAGCTGTTCGAGGAGAAGCTCGAGCTGTTCTCGCACCTGCTCACCGAGAAGCCCGTCACCTGGTCGGGCCGCACGCGCGCCGCGCTGCAAAATGCCGATGTGTACCCCAAGACCGAGACGGGCCTGACCGCGTGGGTCGGGGTCGGCGGTTCTCCCGAGTCGGTGGTGCGCACGGCCCGCTACGGCTACGGTCTGGTCCTCGCGATCATCGGCGGGTCCGCCGCTCGGTTCCGCCCGTACGCCGACCTCTACCGTCGGTCGCTTCAGGAAGTCGGCAAGCCGCAGATGCCCATCTCGGTGCACTCGCCCGGCCACGTCGCCGAGACCGACGAGCAGGCCTGGGACGAGGCGTTCGAGGGCGTCGCCGAGCTGAACAACACGATCGGACGCGAGCGCGGCTGGCCCGAGTACAACCGCATGCGGTTCCAGCACGATGTCGGACCCGAGGGCTCGATGTACGTCGGCTCGCCCGAGACGGTCGCCCGGAAGATCGCTGCGACCGTACGGGCGCTGGGCAACTCCCGCTTCCAGATGAAGATCGCGAGCGGGTCGATCTCGCACGATCGCCTGATGTCGAGCATCGAACTCTACGGAACGCGCGTGCGCCCCCTCGTCGAGGAGATGCTCGCCGAAACCTCCACGCCGGTCGACGCTCCCGGCATCCGGTGACCACGACCACCGACACCATCCGGGTGTCCGAACGCCTCGACGCTCTGCCGTTCACCCGCCGCCACGGGCGGATCCTCGGCGGATCGGGCCTGGGGTGGGCTCTGGATGCCATGGACGTCGGCCTCATCTCGTTCGTCATCGCCGCTCTCAGCGTGCAGTGGCAGCTGGCGCCGACCGAGGCGTCGTGGATCGCGTCGGCGGGCTTCGCCGGCATGGCGATCGGAGCAAGCGTGGGAGGGCTGCTGGCAGACCGGTTCGGGCGCCGACACGTCTTCGCGCTGACGCTGCTGGTGTACGGCGTCGCCACCGGGGCGAGCGCGCTGGTGGGTGGTCTCGCAGCCCTGCTCGTCCTGCGCTTCGTCGTGGGTCTCGGGCTCGGGGCGGAGTTGCCGGTGGCATCGACCTACGTCAGCGAGTTCGCGCCCGCCCGCATGCGGGGTCGACTCATCGTGTTCCTCGAGGCGTTCTGGGCCGTCGGATGGACGGCCGCGGCGCTCATCGGCTACCTCGTGGTGCCGTCGTCCGCCGATGGCTGGCGATGGGCCTTCGCCCTCGGCGCCATTCCTGCCGTCTACGCGCTCATCGTGCGGTGGGGTCTTCCCGAGTCGCCGCGGTGGCTGGCGTCTCGCGGCCGCAACGCCGAGGCGATCGTCATCGTGCGCGATCTCGAGGCCGCAGCCGGTCGGATCGCACTCGAAGCGTCGACGGAGGGGGGCTCGGCATCCGCTCCCGCCGGCCGTCCCCGGGTCCGCGCCCTGTGGGCACCGGCACTGCGGGCACGCACGGCGAGCCTGTGGGTGCTGTGGTTCTGCGTGAACTTCTCGTACTACGGGGCGTTCATCTGGATTCCGACCATCCTCGTCGCGCAGGGCTACGACCTCGTGCGCTCGTTCGGCTTCACGCTCATCATCACGCTCGCGCAGCTGCCGGGGTACGCCGTCGCCGCGTGGCTCATCGAGGCCTGGGGCCGGCGCGCGACCCTCGCGACCTTCCTCGCCGGTTCCGCCGTCGCCGCGGTGCTGTTCGGCACGGCGACCGGAGAGGTGGCGGTCATCGCCGCCGGCATGGCCCTGTCGTTCTTCAATCTCGGCGCGTGGGGCGCCCTGTACGCCGCGACCCCCGAGACCTACCCGACCGCGCTGCGCGCGACGGGGTCGGGCTGGGCCGCGGGCGTCGGACGCATCGCCTCGATCCTGGCGCCCCTCGCCGTGCCTCCGCTGCTCGGCGTCGGGGGAGCGCCGCTGCTGTTCGTGGTGTTCGCGGCGTTCTTCGCCGTGGCTGTGGTCGCGGCGCTGTTCCTGCGCGAGCAGCGCGGGCGATCCCTGGCCTAGCCCCTCCGCGCGCCCGCGTAGGCTCGTGCCATGGCATCCGTCCGCTACGTCGCGATCGGCGACTCGTTCACCGAAGGCGTCGGCGATGAGCTGCCCGACGGCACCGTCCGAGGGTGGGCCGACCTCGCCGCACAGGGATGGGCGGATGCCGCGGGGGAGCCCATCGAATACGCGAACCTCGCGATCCGCGGCAAGCTCATCGAGCCCATCGTCGCTCAACAACTCGAGCCGGCGCTGGCGCTCAAGCCGACGCACCTGTCGTTCAACGGCGGCGGCAACGACATGCTGCGTCCGCGCACGGGCATCGACCGCATCGTCGACCTGTTCGACCACGTCGTGCGCCGGTGCGACGAAGAGGGGGTGCGTCTGATCGTGCTCTCGGGGGCGAACCCGTCGGCGGGGCTCCCGCTCGGCAAGCTCATCGAGGCGCGCGGCGACCGCCTGTCGCACGCCGTCGAGAAGCGTCTCGAAGCGCGCCCCGCCGTGCTCACCGCCTACAACTGGTTCGACCGCGAGCTGGCGGGCGGGGAGTTCTGGTCCGTCGACCGGCTGCACATGAACGCGCGCGGCCACCACCGCGTCGCCGCCCGGGTGATCGAGTCGGTCGGGCTCACACCGCCCGCCGAGTGGTGGCATCTGCGCGAGATCCCCGAGACCGAGCGGCTGAAGGGCACCGCCTACTACCGCGAGCACGTGGCACCGTGGGTGCGTCGCCGGCTCACCGGCACCTCGTCGGGCGACAACCGTCAGGCGAAGTTCGGCGGCGGCTGGGTGGAACTCACGCCGGGAGGCTGAGGGCGGTCGGAGCGACGCGGGTCGGGGACGTACCCGGCAGCGTGGACCATGGCCGATCTCTCGGCGTTTCCTTCTGGTCTCGGATTCCCCCCGACGGACACAGCTCTGTGAGACTGCTCGTTCTGATCAGGGCGCGCGACAGTCCGCCGTCAGCGAGAAATGCATGAGCCCGTCAAGGCTCGAGCGATCGCGGGCCGACAGGCGTACCACGCCGTTGTACCGCAGGTCTTCCTGCATGGCGCGGTCCCTCGAGTAGCCCTCGGCGCTCCACGCATCGAGGATCGCCGCGTACGAAGAGGTGTTGTCATCGGTGCGGACGGTCATATCGTGGCTGGTCGTTCCGTCACACGGCAGGTCGGATGCCGCCGGCGCGGTCACCGGTACTCCCTCGGCATCCGACATCGGCGTCCCTGCCGCTTCGATGGTCAGCTGCGCCATGCGCGCAATCTCATCGCGGGAGTCGGACACCGGAGCCGGCGCGGGGCCCTCGTCGACCGTGGCGACCGGGGAAGGGGATGCGGAAGGGCGAGCGGCTACCACTCCGCCGGCAAGGCCGCACCCGGTCTCATCGACCAGCCGTGGGAGGACGAAGGCCGGTTCGGTCGAGGTGCTGAGGCGCTCCCACGCGTTGTCGAACGTGTTCCAGATTCGGAGCGTGTCGCCGCTGGTCACGGCGATGTAGGACTGCTCCTGGAACGGCTTGTGCCCGTCGTCGACGGACGTGCTGCCGACGGAGGTGCCGATCACCCCCTCCACGCGGCGCACCTCGCCCGCGGCGAGGAAGAGGAAGCTGCGCTCGGTCACGACGTAACCTGTTTCGCATCCGTTCGCCACGATGGGGGTCACCGACTCGTCCGTGAGGGTGAAGCCGAAAGCGGCCACCACTGCCGCCGCCGCGACGATCGCCCGGAGCGGACCGAGCAGCACCCACCACCACCTGCGCGCGGGGACGGCGAAGACGATCACGCTCAGCGTCACTGTGGATGCCATGAGGCACGCAGCGACCAGCACGCCGCCCGTCCACGGCCCGACGACCACCTCGCGCCCGCCCGCACTGTCCACCGAGATGGGCATGACCACGAGGATCACCCCCGCGAACACCAGGTACGCCAGGCTCGCCACGACCGCTGTCCGGCGGCGCCCCGCGCTCACACCCCGCTCGGCGACCGGGGCCCCCACGTCCACTGTCACATCGCCACTCTGGCAGCGATCCCTGGACGCCCCCCGCACACCGCGCCCATGGGTTCGAGGAGCAGACTGAGCACATGACTCTCGCACTCGTCACCGGAACCACCAGCGGCATCGGCCTGCACACCGCCATCCAACTCGCGCAGCAGGGGGTGACGGTCATCGCCACGGTCCGCGACACCGCGCGCGCCGACGCCCTGCGCTCGGCGGCATCCGAGGCGGGTGTCGAGCTCGACATCCGGGCCTTGGACGTGACGGATGCCGCGGCATCCCGTGCCCTGATCGAGGCGGCTGGTCCGATCGACATCCTCGTGAACAACGCCGGACGTGGCGCTGTGGGCACCCTCGAGCAGATGAGCGACGAGGACCTGCAGGAGCAGTTGGAGACCAACTACCTCTCGGTCGCGCGCCTGACCCGTCTCGTCCTGCCCGGCATGCGCGAGCGGGGGAGCGGACGCATCGTCACGGTCACCAGCGTCGGGGGAGCGGTGGGCCAACCGTTCTCGGACGCGTACTGCGCCGCCAAGTTCGCCGTCGAGGGGCTCATGCAGTCGCTCGCCCCGGTCGTCGCCCCCTTCGGCATCGACGTGTCGATCGTCGAGCCCGCCGCCGTCGCGTCGTCGTTCGTCGACTCCGTCCACCGCGCCGCCCCCGGGCCCTACGCCGAGCAGCAGCAGGCGTACCTCGACCGCGCGGCGACCTCGTTCGCGTCCGCGCAATCTGCGGAGGATGCCGCGAAGACGGTCGTCGAGGCCTCGACGACGTCCGCGCCGCGCTTCCGCTGGCAGACCTCCGATGCGGCGACCCAGTTCGCCGGCCTGTCTCTGGCGGACCTCGACGGATCGCGAGTGCTGGGCATGACCTCCGGCTGGGTGCGGCGCGACTGAACCACGCCCGCGCCCCGGTTACCGTGGGATCCATGACGCGCGTGTGGCTGGATGCGATGGAGTGGGCGTGTTGCGGTGATCCGTTCAGCGTCGGCGACGACGTGGACTTCGTGATCGAACACCGGACGCCCTTCGACGGTTTCATCCGTCAGCTGGGTGTCGAGCTGGCCGCGACGGTGGACGCCTTCGAGGCACGGCATCCCCAGGGCTCCACCGACGATCGAGTGCTCGGACGGGTCACGCGCGTACAGATCGTCGTGCAGGAGACGATCGAGCGCTTCGCCCTCCGTCGACCCGGACACGGTGCCCCTCCCGATGCCGAGATACCCGCCGAAGGGGAACTCTGGCCGCTTTCGGGCCGGGACCTCGGGAACGGGTTCTTCATCGGCAACCGCCCCTCGCGGTGGATGCGGGTGTCCGCGCCCGTGCCGGAGGCGGTCGAGCTCGTGCCCAGCGACAGCGTCCCGGGGGAGCGGCCGGAATCGGACGATCGGGTCACGGAAGACGATCTCAACGGACCCGAGCCCTCCGAACGTCGTCTGCGGATCCGCAGAGGGTGGCTCGTCGACATCGAAGAGACGAACCTCTAGGACGGCTTCACCGAGGGCTCCCACGAGCACACGGCATCCATCAGCTCCTTCACCGTCGACCGACTGTCGAGACGCAGGACGGGCTTGCCGATCGTCGCCAACCACCGGTCGTGTTCGGCGCGACTGCGGCCGTCGAAGGCCGGGTCGTCGTACCCCTCGGCCCAGGTCTTGAACTCGTGCCAGGCGTCGTCGTCATGCGGCAGGCCCCCGCGTCGGACGACCTCGCGGGCTTCGAGGCGGCGGAGCCTCTCCGCAGGGTCGAGCGCGACGAAGACGATCGCGTCGCACTCCGCGACGACCGACTCTCCCCACCCGAGCATCGAGCCCGAGAGCACCCACGCGGGGCGGCCGACGAAGATCTCGCGCATCAGCGCCACACGTTCCGCGTCGCCTCTCTTCCGCGTGAACGGGGGAGTGGTCGGCATCCAGAAATAGTCGTCGGCGTCGGCATGCGGCACCGCCCAGTGCGCGGCCAACGCGTGGCCCAGCGTCGTCGTTCCGCTGCCGCTGCCACCCAGGATGTGGACGCGTGATGGACGCATCGTGCCCCTTTTCGTTCGAGCCGACGTGACGATCATCCATCAGAATCGTGTGCCCACCGCGTCGTCTCGGTGCGGAGAGCCGAGCGCTTCTCCGCACAGGCGGGGGAGCGGATGCCAAGTGGTTTCGGCAGCGCGAACCAGCGACGTCGTCACTTCTCGGTGGACGACGTTCCCGACTGCCCCGACCAGACGGCGCGCGCACCGCTGTCTCCGACCTGGACGGCCGACACGGTGGTGCCGACCGACACGCCGATGGCCACCACGGCGATGGCGATCGTCGACACGCGGGCGGCCGTCGAACGCGTGTCCCCGGAGGGCTTCCGGGCCCGCATCCGGAACCACACCCATTGCCCCGCGGCCACCACGAACAAGCCGATGGCCCAGGGGAGGAGCTGATCGCCGAGTTCCGTGTGGACCTCCAGCGCCGCGAATTCGGGGACCTGCCGCTCGAGGGCTTCGCCCGCCTCTTTCGCGAGGGGAACGAAAACGAGCGCCACCGCCGCCACCAGCGGAGTGAGCACACCGAGCTTTCGGCGAGCGGCGGGCCACACGCTGCCCACGATCACCATGCGAGCCGCGAGCGGGATGAGAACGACGACAGCATGAACCAGAAGAGACACCAGCAGAAGCCGGTCAACGACCCGCCGTCCGCGTTGGTGGGACGGAGAGGGCGCGGGGAGTGACGCCGGAACTAAAACTGACATAATGTGCATTATCGGCTCCGCCGCAATCACCCGAGACCACGGCCAACCGCAGGGCACCGACACACGGCGTCACCGGTCGCCGCACCAGAAGCTGAGCCCTCAAGACGACACCGCGTCAGTAGGGCCAACGCCGCGAGCCGCGGCACCGAACACGTCAGCGCCGCGTCAGGTTACCTTCGGCCCACTCGCCGAGCTGACCCAGGATCGGAACCAGGCGGCATCCGGCATCCGTCAGCGCGTACGTCACGGCGACCGGCGGCCCGGCGTCGACGCGGCGATCGACCAGGCCGGTGTCGGCGAGTTCGGTGAGGCGGTCCGACAGCATGGCGTCACTGATGCCGCCCACGGCTCGCCGCAGCCCCGAGAACGACAACTCCCCCTGGCCGAGCACGTCGAGGATCATGCCGTTCCACCGCTTACCGAGGACCGAGAACGCGTGCGAGACAGCAGCGTCGCACTGTCGCGCGTCGTGTTCTTCGGTCATGACCCCATCCTACGTGTGCTAGCTTTCCGAAAGCCACTTTGTTTTTCATAGTCACTCTGATCGGAGAAGCGCATGACCCTGTTCCGTCTCGATGCCAGCATCCTGCCCGCCACCTCTGCCAGCCGCGAGCTCGGCGACCTCGTCGAGGCCGAATGGCTCGCCGCGCACCCGTCGTCGACGGTCGTCCGCCGTGACGTCGCCGCCGACCCGATGCCCGCCACGGCCTGGCGCGACGCCGTGACGTCGGGCTTCGCCCCCGCCGATCAGCACACCGACGGTCAGCGCGAGGCCATCGCGCTGCGCACGCGCCTCGCCGACGAGCTGATCGACGCCGACGCCCTGCTCTTCACCGTTCCGCTGTACAACTACGGCGTCTCGCAGCACGTGAAGACCTGGTTCGACCTCGCGTACACCGACCCGCGCATCGACCCGCAGGGCACGGCGCTGCGCGGCAAGCCCGCCACGCTCGTCACCGTCCTCGGCGGCAACTACGAGCCCGGAAGCCCCAGGGAGGGCTGGGACCACTCGACCGGCTGGCTCCGCCGCGTCTTCGCAGACGTGTGGGGCCTCGACCTCACCGTCGTGCACCGCCCCTTCACGCTCGTCGGTGTGAATCCCGCGCTCGACGCCTTCGCCGACGTGGCGGCAGGACTGAAGACGGATGCCGAGCAGGCCGCCGTGACCGCCGGACGCACCCTCGCCGCGTCCCGCGCCTGACGCCCGCAACACCCGACTCGCCCGCCACGGACCGCACAGGCGAACCGTGGCGGGCAAATCCGGTCACACCCGGGGTTCGAACACCTCTGCCAGGAACGCCTTCATCGCGGCCCAACTGCGCCGCTCGGCGGTCGCCTGGAACTGCGCGCCCTGCTCGGGGGCATCGGCATCCGGAAGCGTGAAGGCGTGCATCGCATTCGCGTACGACACCAGCTGCCAGTCGACCGACGGCGCCGTGCGCAGGTCGTTCTCGAACGCGAGCATCGCGTCATCCGGCGCGACGGGGTCGGCGGCGCCGTGCAGCACGAGCAGCTTGGCGGTGATCCGCTCCACCTCGCCCTCGGGCCCGGTGAGCAGCCCGCCGTGGAAGCTGACGACCGCGTCGACGTCGGCGCCCGTGCGGGCGAGCTCGAGCACCGACGAGCCGCCGAAGCAGTATCCGATCGCACCGGTCCGGTCGGCGTCGACCGACGGCTGCTCGCGCAGGTACGCGAAGGCCTCGGTCAGGCGCTTCCTCCACAGCGGGCGATCCTGGTAGAAGCCGCCGGCCACACCGGCCGCGTCCTCGGGCGCCGGGCGCACGTCGGCGCCGTAGACGTCCGCCGCGAAGGCCGTGTAGCCGAGGCGGGCGAGCATGTCGCAGCGCATGCGCACGTAGTCGGTCACGCCGAGCCAGTCGTGCACGACCATGATCCCCGGGTGACGCCCCTCCCCCGCCGGGTGCGCCAGGTATCCGCGGTAGGCGACGCCGTCGGCTTCGTAGTCGACGTCACCCGATTCGATCCCGGATGCCGGAAGGGGTTCGCGATCGAGGATCTCGGTGAGGTTCGGGGCGTAGGTGTTCATTCCCGCGACGGTAGACCTCGCGCCTAAGGACCAGCCGGGTCTTGTGGACGAGGTGCCGATGCCTGGCGGCCTACACTCGGCCCTGACGGCGACCGCCGTCGACCTCGGCCGGAGAGGAGCGCCAGGTGCGCGAACGGGTGATGGATCTCGTGTTCCTCATCGGCGTCGCCCTGAAGGGCCTCGACGGCCTGGTCGAACTCGTCGGTGCGATCGTGCTGCTCGTCACGACCCCCGGCCAGCTCCTGCACGTCGCCCAGCGGCTCACGGCTCACGAGCTGGCGCGGGAGCCGAACGACTTCCTCGCGAACGCGCTGCTGCACAGCATCAAACAGCTCGGGTCGGGCACGGTCGTCTTCCTCGCCGTGTACCTCCTGCTGCACGGCGTCGTGAAGCTCGCGATCGTCATCGCCCTGATGCTCGGCACCCGACGGGTGTACCCGTGGGCGATCGCCGCGATCGGCGCCTTCCTCGTCTACCAGGTGTACGAACTGTTCGTCTCACCGAGCATCGGTCTCGTACTGCTGACGGTGTTCGACCTGATCATCCTGCTGCTCACCTGCCGCGAGTGGCGACGCGGCCGACCCCTGCGCCAGACCTGGCATTCGACGCTGGATTGGGTCCTGCGCCGGCCGCAGCCGCAGCACTGACCTCTCCCCCAAAGCCCGCGTCAGCGGCGGCACGCGAAGAACAGTCGCGGTGCCTCGTCGTCGACGGGACGATCGCGGCCGCCGCTCACCTCGACCCGGGTGAATCCCGCGTCCGTCAGCATGCGGCGGACGTCGGTCAACGCGGCACCGTACTCGGCGATCGTCTCGTCGATCGGATCGTGGTCGCCCTCGATGCGCACGTGCCAGTCGTAGCGGTCGTCGCCCTCGTCGCTGATCGCGATCGTGACCGTCGCTCCCCCGGCGACCGTCGTCTCGGACCGCCCCGCGCCGTCGCGCAGGCGCCCGAGCGTGTTCATGTCGAAGAGGAAGATCCCGTCGGCTTCGAGATGACCGGATGCCACGGCGAACACCCGCGGCCAGTCCGAGACCGGCACGTGGTTGACGGTGTCGTAGACGCACGCGACGACATCGAACCGACGATCCAGGGCGACGTCGCGAATGTCCGCCTCGATCAGGGCGGCATCCACCCCCTTGATCCGGGCGATCTCGAGCATGTCGGGTGACACGTCGATGCCGACCTTCGCCCACGCGGCGGGTAGGAGGTCGAGCACGGCCCCGGTGCCGCACCCGAGCTCGAGGATCGACTCCACCTCGCGCCCGAGCTCGGCGGTGCGTCTCTCGAACGGTTCGGGGGTCCCGCCCTGCAGGACGTCGTAGAAGCGCGCGAATCCGGAGTACATGCGGCTCATCCCATCACGGCGTCACGGAGCGAGCCAAGCGTCCCGCTACGCTCGAACCGATGACTCCCCCGTGCGCCCCTCTCCCCCGGTCCGGCGCGTGAGCGGCGTCTTCACCGGCTTCGCGGTCGTCGGTCTCGCGGTCGTGGTGGGCTACACCATCGCCCACATCGATCTGCTCGGGCCGCACGCGCGCCCCGTGCTGAGCCGCCTGACGTTCTTCGTCCTGTCGCCGTTCCTGCTTTTCACGGTGCTCGCGAAGGCCGACGTCGCCACGCTGTTCTCGGCGCTGCTGCCCGTGTCGATGATCACGGCGGCGGTCGTCATCGGGGTCTACGCCCTGATTTCGGCGCTGATCCTGCGCCGCAGCGTGGGCGAGACGGTGATCGGCGCGCTGTCGGCCGGCCAGGTGAACAGCAACAACATCGGCATCCCGATCTCGCTCTACATGCTCGGGAACGCGGCGTACTCGGCTCCGGTGATCCTGTTCCAGTTGCTGGTCCTCATGCCGATCGCCCTCTCGATCCTGGATGCCGCCACCTCGGGCTCGCGCAACGTCGGGCGTATCCTGTTGCAGACGGCGAAGAACCCGATGCTCATTGGTTCCGCCCTGGGTGTGCTGGTCGCGCTCCTCGACATCGATCTGCCGCCGATCGTCTTCGATCCCCTGCAGTTGATCGCCGGCGCGTGCGTTCCCGTGCTGCTGATGTCGTACGGCATGTCGCTGTACGGCCAGCGCGTGCTGACCGAGCCGGGTCGCCGCGTCGACGTGGTGATCGCCTCGGCCCTGAAGCTCGTGGTGATGCCCGCGCTGGCGTGGCTCGTGGCGACGCTCTTCGCGCTGCCCGCCGACCAGGTGTTCGTCGTCGTGGTGCTCGCGGCGCTCCCGACGGCACAGAACGTCTTCAACTTCGCGCAGCGGTACGAGGTGGGTGAGATCCTGTCGCGCGACGTGGTCTTCATCTCGACGCTCGGGTGCCTGCCGGTGCTGTTCACCGTCGCGCTGTTGCTGGAGCACTCCCCCGCGTGAGGGTCCTCGCGCGCGGTGAACCGTCGGGTCTAGGGTGAGAGTCGTTCCCAGCTTTCACTCAGGAAGGCGCGCCGTGCCGACCTCCACGACCAACCCCGCCGTCGGGGCCGTGCGCACCGCGCTCGGCGTCAGCGGAGCCCTCTCCCTCGTCATCGGTCTGCTCATCCTCATCTGGCCGGGACGCACCGCCGAGGTCGCCGTCGGCATCATCTCGATCTACGTGATCATCGCCGGTCTCGTGAACATCGCCATCGGCCTGTTCTGGCGCTCGGGATGGGCGCGCCTCGGCTACCTCGTGCTCGGCGTGCTGTTCATCGTCGCGGGCATCTTCTCGTTCGCCAACCTCTCGGCCACGACCGCGTGGTTCGCGGTCTTCATCGGCACCCTGGTCGGCATCCTCTGGATCATCGAGGGGGTCGTCTCGCTCACGACGGCCGGTCACCGGTCGAAGGCGCGGGCCTGGACGATCTTCTTCGCGATCGTCAGCATCCTCGCCGGCATCGTGCTGCTCTTCTCGCCGTTGCTCGGCGCGGTGACCCTGTTCCTGCTCATCGGCATCTCGCTCGTGATCCTGGGCGTGTTCCAGATCGTGCGGGCGATCCAGTTCGGCAAAGCCGTCTGATCTCGAACGAACAGGGCCCGGATGTCATCGCATCCGGGCCCTGTTCATGTCTCACCCCACCGGCAGGTGGCGGCTCCACCACTCGAGGACGGCGTCGAAACGCTGCACCCGGTGCTGCGGGCGCCCGGCGCGCGTGAGCTCGTGATCCTCGCCCGGGAAGACGAGCATCTCGGCCTCGACGCCGTTGCGCTTGAGCGCCGCGTAGTACCGCGTCGCCTGATCGAGCGGGCAGCGGTAGTCGAGTTCGGAGTGCAGCACGAGCGTGGGTGTGGCGACCTGGTCGACGACGGCCATGGGACTCTGCGCGGCCACGAGCACCGGGTCGGTGCCGACGTACTCGTCGCCGAAGAACGAGCCGATGTCGCTCGAGCCCGGGAAGGCGGCGGGGTCGAGGAATCCGCGCTCGACGATCGCTGCGGCGAAGCGGTGCTCGTGCGCGATGATCCACGCGGTCATGTACCCGCCGTACGAGCCGCCCATGACACCCACGCGATCCGCGTCGAGCCGCGGGTCGACGCCGACGACGCCGTCGAAGAAGTCCATGACGTCGAAGAAGTCGAGGGTGCCCATGCGGCGGCGGATCGAGCGACCGTGTGAGCGGCCGTAACCGGCGCTCCCCCGCGGGTTGCTGTAGACGACCGCGTATCCGGCGTCGACGAGCACCTGCGTCTCGTCGAACAGGTGCACGCCGTACGAGGCGTAGGGGCCGCCGTGGATCTGCAGGATGACCGGGAACGGTCCCTCGCCCTCGGGCACGGCCACCCAGCCGTGCACGGGATAACCGTCTCGACCGACGATCTCGTGCTCGACCGGGACGACGACCCCCGCCGCGCGAGCGGCCTGGCCGAACGCGGTGAGCGCCCGCACCTCCGGCCCCTCGATCACGACGAGCTCGCCGGAGGACTCGGGAGAGGCGACGGATGCCACGACCCGGCCCTGCGCGACGGCATGGCCGTTCACCTCGAGGTCGCCGCCGAGCACTTGCTCCACCCGCCCGTCGCGGGTCACACGCAAAAGCCGCAGGCGACCGCGCGTGCGGTCCTGCACGAGGATCTCGTCGCCGTCGAACGAGAGGTGACTGCCGACCTCGCCGAGGTCGACCGTCTCGGGGTCGGTGAGCGGACGCGGTCCGTCGGCCTCGAGGACGAAGAGCGCGACACCGGGCGCGACGAAGTCGATCCCCTCGTCGCCCACGTCGTTCGCGAGCACGAAGACCGCGCCGTCGGGCGCGACGTCGACCGTCGCCACCGAGAGGTTCTCGGACGAGCTCAGCACCTCGCGCTGCTCGCCGCTGTCTACCGCGACCGCGACCACCCGGTCGCGCAGGTCGCGCCGTGCGGTCTCGATCACGTCGGGGACGCTCAGCAACTCCGCGCCGTCGGCGGCCCAGACGACGCCGTTCCAGCTCGTCTCCCCGTGGGTGAGCTGCGTCGCGGGCTCGGCCACGACGCGTTTCTCGGGCGTCTCGAGGGACGGCGCCGGCGCGTAGAACGGCTCCACGTCGGTCGCGGGCACGTCGATGACGAACAGCTGCGCCGGCCGGTCGAGGTAGCCGAGCCCGTTGGCGTGCCAGCGAATGCCGGTGATCCGGCGCGGCGGCTCGGCGGCGGCATCCCGCCCTCGACCGTGCCGTAGCGGCCGGGTTCGGGCACGCGCGCCGTGAAGGCGAGCCGACCGCCGTCGGGCGAGAACGCCAGGGCGGTCACTCCCCCGGGCTGGTCGGTGACCTGCACGGGCTCACCCCCGGACGAGGCAACGACGAAGACCTGCGCGTGTCCCTTGTCGTCGGCGCGGAGGAACGCGATCGTCGCGTCGTCGGGAGACAGGTGGGGCGCCCGATCGGCGACCCCCCGCGTGAGGCGCCGGGGCGAGCCGGCGGGCACCTCGACCCGCCAGAGCTGCCCGACCGCGCGGTCGGCGGCAAGATCGGGGCGAGAGGTCGCGAAGACGGCGAACGCCCCCGAAGCGGCGATCGCGGGCCGACCGACCCCGATCAGTGTCTCGATGTCGGTCGGCCGCATGCTCACTCGCCTCCGAACGAACCCGTGTCTCCGACGAGGCGGGTGTTGTCGGCGGGCACCGGGTCGACCGCGGCGCGGGCCACCTCGGCGGCGAACTCCGACACGTTGTAGAGCTTGCCGGCGTCTTCGCGACGGGCCGAGATGGCACCGGGGTTCGCGCGCTCGAGCAGGGTCGCCGTGATGGTGCCCTCGATCATGTCGCCCGAGACGACGGTGAAGCCGATGCCGCGCTCCTCGAGAGCCGGGATCTTCTCGCGCAGGGCGTCCTCGCCGGCGCGCTTCGACAGGGCGACCGGCTCGTACTCGGGCATGGTCGGGGTGGTGCGGATGAAGTGCGCCTGGTGGCTGGTCACGAAGACGACGCGCGCGTCGTCCGTGAGCAGCGGCAGGGCGGTGTCGAGCACGTTGACCTGCGCGTCGCGGTTGAGCAGCAGCGCGTAGTCCTCGGCCATGCCCGACTCCATGCCGCCCGAGGCGTTGAGCACGAGGATGTCGAGACCGCCGAAGGTGCGCTCGACCTCGTCGAACATTGCCTTCACCGATTCGGGGTCGGTGAGGTCGGCGCCGACGACGAGGGCCTCGACGCCGAGCTCGCGCAGCTGCGTGGCGAGCTTCTCGGCGCGGGGCGCCTTGTTGCGGAAGTTGATGACGACGTTCGCGCCGGCCTCGGCGAAGTAGCGGACAGTGTCGGCACCGATGCCGCGCGACGAACCGGTGACGAGGGCGGTCTTGCCGCTCAGCGAGCCGGACGGGAGGGTCTGGGACACGGGAGTTCTCCTGACGATTCTGGATCAGCCCCCAGCCTATCGAGCGGGATGCCGCGACCTCGGGGCGACGGCGCCTGTGGGGAGGATGAGAACCGGCCCCGGTGTCGGTGCCCAGTGCTACGTTCGGGCCAGGAGGCACGAAATGGACGTTCTCTCCATCGTCGAGATGTGGGCCTGGATCGGCTGGATCCTGCTCATCCTCGTCTTCCTCGTGTGCGAGATGCTCACCGGCGAGTTGACGTTCCTGATGGTCGCGGTGGGGAGCCTCGTCGGCCTCGTCTCCGACCTGCTGGGCGCACCGCTCTGGCTGCAGATCATCGTCGCGGCCGTCGCTTCGGTCGCGCTCCTGCTGTTCGTACGTCCGCCCCTGCTGCAACGACTGCACCGCGACGCAGACCCCCGACCCTCCAATGTCGAGGCGCTACTGGGTCTCGAGGGCCTGGTCCTGTCGCGGATGTCGGCGTCGGTCCCCGGGCAGGTCAAGCTCTCGAACGGCGACGTGTGGACCGCGCGCGCCGAGACCGACACCCGGATCGACCCCGCCACGCGCATCGAGGTCGTCCGTATCGACGGCGCCACCGCCGTCGTCCGCGCGCGAAGCCAGGAGGCGACATCATGAACGATCTGATCCCCGTCACGATCGGGTGGGTCCTCGCGGCCGTGGTGGTGATCTTCGTCGTCGTGGTGCTGTTCCGCGCGATCCGGATCATCCCGCAGGCCCGCGCCGGGGTGGTCGAGCGACTCGGCCGCTACCACAAGACGCTCAGCCCGGGCCTGAACCTCGTCGTTCCCCTCGTCGACCGCGTGCGACCCCTGATCGACATGCGCGAGCAGGTCGTGTCGTTCCCCCCTCAGCCGGTCATCACCGAGGACAACCTGGTCGTCTCGATCGACACGGTCGTGTACTTCCAGGTCACCGACGCCCGGGCCGCGACCTACGAGATCGCCAACTACCTCGGCGCCGTCGAGCAACTGACGACCACGACCCTGCGCAACGTCGTGGGCGGCCTCAACCTCGAGCAGGCGCTCACCAGCCGGGACAACATCAACGGCCAATTGCGCGTCGTCCTCGACGAGGCCACGGGAAAATGGGGCATTCGGGTGGGACGCGTCGAGCTCAAGGCGATCGATCCGCCCCTCTCGATCCAGGACTCGATGGAGAAGCAGATGAGAGCCGAACGCGATCGCCGCGCCGCGATCCTGACCGCCGAGGGGTCCAAGCAGTCGCAGATCCTCGAGGCCGAGGGGCGCCGTCAGGCGGCGATCCTCGAGGCTGAGGGCGACAAGCAGGCGGCAGTTCTGCGCGCGCAGGGTGAGGCCGAGGCGATCCACTCGGTGTTCACGGCGATCCACGAGGGCCGGCCCGACGACAAGCTCCTCGCGTACCAGTACCTTCAGACGCTGCCGAAGATCAGCGACAGCTCGTCGAGCAAGCTGTGGATCATCCCGAGCGAGTTCACCGAGGCGCTGAAGGGCATCTCCGGCGCGTTCGTCTCGCGCTCGGGCGACGACTCCCCCGCCGCGGCGTCCCCGCCGAGCTCGGCTCCGTGATGACGCGGCATCCCTACCTCTCCCCGGACGCCCCGCGTGTGCTCGCCCACCGCGGTCTGGTGACGGCGGATGCCGCCGCGCACGGGGTGGCCGAGAACTCCTTCGCCGCGGTGGCCGAGGCGCACGCCGCCGGAGCCGACTACGTCGAGTCGGACTGCCACCTCACCGCCGACGGTGAGGTCGTGCTGTTCCACGACGACGACCTGCGGCGGGTCGCCGATGATCCGCGGGCCATCGCCGACGTCCGCCTGCACGAGATCGAAGAGCTGATGTCGGAGCGCGGGGGGCTCATCACGCTGGTCCAGGCCCTCGAGTCCTTCCCCGACGTGCGCTTCAACCTCGATGTGAAGGCCGCGGCCGCAGCGGGCGAGGTCGGCCGCCTCGTCGCCCCGCATGCCGAGCGCGTCCTGGTCACGAGTTTCTCCGACGAGCGTCGGCGCGATGCCCTCGCCGCCGCGCGGGCCGCGGGGGCGAGAATGCGTCCGGCCACCTCGCCCGGGTCGGCGACGATCGTCCGCCTTCTCGCCGCTCGCGCGCTGCACCGGACCCGCCTGGTCCGTTCTCTCCTGAGCGAGGTCGACGCCCTGCAGATCCCCGAGCGCCAGGGGCCGATCCCCGTGATCACGCACGGGTTGCTGCGAGACGCGCACGCCGCCGGTGTCGAGGTGCACGTGTGGACCGTGAACGACGAAGACGACATGTCCCGGCTGCTCGACCTCGGCGTGGACGGCCTCGTCACCGACCGCGCCGACGCGGCCATCGCGCTGGTGAACACACGGGGAACAGCGGCTGTCTGAGCATCCACTGTGAAACTCGTCAGGACGCGCGGAGTTCGAATAAAGCGCACAGGTGCGAACGTTATACATGGGGACCGACGAGAGGACCACAAAATGGCAGACCGCAGTCTCCGCGGCATCCGACTCGGCGCCCAAAGCCTCCAGAGCGAAGACGGCGTCGTGTTCCACGACCGTGCACAACACACCTACTCCTGCAGCACCTGCGGACGCGACACCGTCCTGACCTTCGCTGCTGACGCCGAGGTTCCCGACGCTTGGGAGTGCCGCACCTGCGGTGCCGAGGCGCTTCTTCGCATCGGCGACGGCACGGCGACCGTCGACCACAGCGCCGACAAGGCCGCACGTACGCACTGGGACATGCTTCTGGAGCGTCGCACCATCCCCGAGCTCGAGGAACTCCTCGAGGAGCGCCTCGCGTTCGTCCGCGCTCGTCGCGGCGCGGGGAACGAGAAGCTCAGCGCCTGACGCTGACCCGCTGATTCAGACGCCGGCCCCCTCGGGGGTCGGCGTCTTCTTCGTGCGTCCCGCCCGGGTCCCGGCGATCAGGCCGGCGGCGAGGAGAGCCGCGATGCCGCCCCATCCGAGGACGATCTTCACGGCCGGCCCGATCACGACCGCGGGGGTGAGCCCGGTGCGCAGCGGCACGTCGGTGAGCATGTGCCCGGCGGTGTCGGGCGGCAGGGAGTCGAGCGTCGACCCGTCCGGAGCGATCACCTGACTCGTGCCGACGGTCGACAGGTTGACCACCGCGCGGCCCGTCTCGATCGCGCGCATCTGCGCGAACGCGAGTTGCTGAAGGTTCTCGTCGGTGCCCCGGAAGTCCGCATTGTTCGTCTGGAACATGTAGACCTCGGCGCCTTCGTCAGCGCCGTCCCAGACGACGTCGTCGTAGATGACGTCGAAGCAGATCGCCAGGCCCACGCCGACCCCGTTGAGGTCTATCAGCGGAGGGGCGGTTCCGGGGGTGTACTCGCGGCCGATGAGACCGATGAGGTCGGGGGCGAACGGCTCCCAGAAGGACCGGTCGGGAACGTACTCGCCGAAGGGCACGGGATGCCGCTTGTCGTACGTCGTCCCCTCTTGCCCGGCCGCCGTCCACAGCAGCGACGAGTTGAACAACTCGGAGCCGCGCTCGGTGACCGCCGAGATCAGCAGCGGGGCGTCCATCCGCCGGGAGAGTTCGCCGAGCGCCGCCGCCGTCGCGGGGTTCGAGGTGGGGTCGGAGTCGACGCCGCCCTCGGGCCAGAGCAGCACGTCCATCCTCTGGCCGAACAGCGGGGCGGATGCCGCGAGCTGCGCGTTCAATACCGCGTTGCGCGTGCGCTGGTCGAAGTACCCCGCCGGACCGTTGCCCTGCACCGCGCCCACGCGGATCGAACCCGCGTCGGTGGTGGGGAACGCGGGCAACGCCACCAGCACGACGAGCACCGCCGCCGCGGGGACCGCGCCGGTCACACGACGGATGCGACCACGGCGCACGAACTCGACGGCCATCGCGCAGAAGAGCACGACGAGGAACGATAGCCCCGACATGCCCACCCACGACGCCACCTCGGCGAAGGGGCCGTTCACCTGCGAGACGCCGATGCGTCCCCACGGGAAGCCGCCGTAGGGCCACGAGCCGACGACCTGCTCGCGCAGGGTCCACAGCGCCGCGACGAGCGCGGGGAGCAACAGGAGCCTCCCCACGCGCCCCGGCGCGACGCGCGGCATCCACCGATAGGCCAGGGCGATCGGTGCCGCCAGAACGGCTGTCAGCAACGCCTCGAGGACGAACAGGGCCGCCCACGGGATGGGTCCGAGGTATCGAGCGGTGAAGAGCAGGTTGACCGAGAAGAACGCCACCCCGAAGAGGAACCCGATCAGCACGGCCGACCAGAACCGGCGGCCGATGAGGGTCACCAGGGCGAGCGCGACGGCGGGGAACGCCATCGGCCACCAGGCGAGCGCGGGGAACGCGGTGACGAGCAGCAGCCCCGCCACCACGGCGAGGGGCGCCGCGAAAGCGAGGCGCAGCGGAGGAGTCCCCGGCCCCGGGGGCGTCGTCACCGCGCTCATGCCGATGTGTAGGCCACGATGCCGCGGCGCACCGAGTCGAGCGCCGTCCGCGCGGTCTTGGCGAGCGGCGGTTCGGCGACCAGCGAGATCTGATCGAGCAGGTCGATCGTCTGCTTCGCCCAGCGCACGAAGTCACCGGCGGCCATGTCGGCGAGGGTCAGCACGCTGTCGAGCGGCAGGCCCTTCGCCCACGCGTGCATCGCCGGCGCGAGGCCCGAGGCGGGCGACTCCGAGCCCGGCAGCCGGTGATCGCGTTCGAGGTCGTCGAGCTCCTGCCAGAGCGTCTGCGTGGCGTCGAGGGCCCCGCGGAAGGCACCGCGGGGCAGACCGCGCTCCCCCGGGCCCGCTTCGTCGCGACGCGGTTCGTACACGAGGCAGCAAGCGAGGGCCGCAAGCGAGGGGGCGTCCAACCCCTCCCACAGTCCCTGACGGAGCGACTCGGCCACGAGCAGGTCGCGTTCGCCGTAGATGCGGCGCATCGTGCGCCCGGCACGCGTCAGCACCGTGGCACCGTCGTCTTCGATCGCGACGTACTCCAGCGCCGCGAGCACCTCGACCACGCGGTCGAAGACGCGCGCGACGGTGCCGGTGCGCTGGTCGATCTGATGGCGGGTCTTGTCGGTACTGCGCTTGAGCTTCCAGTAGCGCTCCGCCCAGCGGGCGTGGGCCTCGCGATCGGGGCACGACTGGCACGGGTGGCGCTGCATGCGCTTGCGCAGCGACTGGATCTGCTGCTGCCGCTCATCGCGCAGACGGCGGGGGGCCGTGGCATCCCGACGATTGATCTTCTCGAGATCGCTCAGCTCGCGGCGGATCGTGGAGTACTCGCGGAAGTCGCCGCGGTCGCACGTCATCGCCTTCTCGTAGCCGGCGAGCGACTCCTCGGCCTCTTTCACCTGACGGGCGAGGCCCACCACCGAACGGTCGGCCTGGAACTGCGCGAACGACGACTCGAGGATCTCGCGGGCGCGCGCCCGACCGAACTGGTCGATGAGGTTCACGGCCATGTTGTACGTGGGCCGGAAGCTCGAGTTCAGCGGGTAGGTGCGGCGCGAGGCGAGGGCTGCGACCGACTGCGGGTCGAGGCCCTCGGTGAACTGTACGACCGCGTGGCCTTCGACGTCGATGCCGCGACGACCGGCGCGACCGGTCAGCTGCGTGTACTCCCCCGACGTGATCGCGACGCGGGCCTCGCCGTTGAACTTCTCGAGCTTTTCGAGCACGACGGTCCGCGCCGGCATGTTGATGCCGAGGGCGAGCGTCTCGGTCGCGAACACGACCTTGACGAGCTTGCGGCGGAACAGCTCTTCGACGACCTCTTTGAACGCCGGCAGGAGACCCGCGTGGTGCGAAGCCATTCCGCGTTCGAGGTTGTCGCGCCACTCCCAGAAGTGGAGGACGGCGAGGTCTTCGTCCTTGAGGGTGAAGGTCAGCTCGTCGACGATCTGACGGATCTCGACGCGCTCCTCGGCGGAGGTCAGCCGCACGTTCGCGCGGCGCAGCTGCTGCACCGCGGCATCGCACCCGGCCCGGCTGAAGATGAAGAAGATCGCGGGCAGCAGGTGGTTGCGCTGCAGCAGCTCGACGACCTCGGGCCGGTCGATGCGCTCGATGCGCGGGCCCTGCTGGGCGCGCAGCGGCTTGTGACCGACGCGCCGCTGGTGAGCGTGGCGGGGGCCGCCCGCGTGACGCTGGGAGCGGTACTCCTGCGCGCGCCGGTTGTTCTCGTATCCCCCGGCGTTGCCGCCGCGGATGCGCAGCAGCTCCTGATTGACCTGCGCGGTGGCGACTCCGGCCCGGTCGTCGAACAGGGGCAGCAGATCGCCGCGTACGAGCACGTGCTGTTCGAGGGGAACCGGCCGGGTCTCCGACACGATCACCTCGGTGTCACCGCGCACGGTGTCGAGCCAGTCGCCGAACTCCTCGGCGTTCGACACGGTCGCCGACAGCGAGACGAGCTTCACCGACGGCGGAAGGTGGATGATCACTTCCTCCCACACCGCGCCGCGGAAGCGGTCGGCGAGGTAGTGCACCTCGTCCATCACGACGAATCGCAGACCGCGCAGGGCCGACGAGTCGGCGTACAGCATGTTGCGCAGCACCTCGGTGGTCATCACGACGATGCGCGCCGAGGAGTTGATGTTGGTGTCGCCCGTCAGCAGGCCGACCTCGTCGTCGCCGTACACCTCTTGCAGCTCGTGGAACTTCTGATTCGACAGCGCCTTGATGGGCGTGGTGTAGAACGCCTTGTCGCCGGGCTCGAGCATGGCGAGGTGGATCGCGAACTCGCCGACGATCGTCTTTCCGGCACCGGTGGGCGCGGCCACCAGCACGCTGCGGCCGTCCTCGAGGGCGTGGCATCCCGCGATCTGGAAGTCGTCGAGCTCGAAACGCTGCATCTCGGCGAAGTCCGCCGTGTGCGGGTGCGTGGAGCGGGCGGCGGCGCGAGCGAAACGCTCGGCCGGACTCGGTGAACTCACGCCGTGGGCCCCGACGGCATCTCGGCCGCGGCGAGACGACGGGCCTTGCGCCGGTCGAACAGCATCGAGACCCCGGCCGCCGCGAAGAACAGCACGGTGAGGATGCCGGCGAGCATCAGCATGCTGATGATGTCAGCCGCGGGGGTGGCCAGAGCCGAGAACAGGGTGGCGATGAGGATTGCCACGCGCCAGCCCTTGAGGATCGCCTTGCCGCTCATGATGCCCGCCACGTTGAGCGCGACGAGGAACACCGGCAGCACGAAGGCGACGCCGACGACGATCATCAGCTTGAAGACGAAGTCGTAGTAGTCGACCGCGTTGTAGAAGTTGACGCCGCCCTCGGGCGTGAAGCCCCACATCAGCTCGATCACGTGCGGGACGATCAGCAGGCCCACCCAGCAGCCCACGAAGAAGAGCGGGACGGCGGATGCCACGAACCCGACCGTGTAACGGATCTCTTTGCGCGTGAGCCCGGGCATGATGAACGCCCAGATCTGCCACAGCCACACCGGTGCCGAGAGGAAGATGCCGATCGAGAACGCGATGCGCATGCGCAGGTCGAACGCCGAGGTCACCGAGGTGAAGTTCAGCGCCGAGAAGTCGTCTCCGCGCCGCTCCGCGATGACGCGGATGGGCTCGGTGATGAGGTGGATGATCGGGTCGGTGATGATGAACGCGATCACCATGCCCACCACGAGGGCGAGCGCCGCGATCATGAGCCGCTTGCGCAGCTCGACCAGGTGCGCCCCGATCGACATGCGCTTGTCGCGCCGCGGCCCCTCGGGCACGTCGATGCGCGGCGGTCCTGCCGTCGCCACGGGTTAGACGGTGGGGTCGGTCGACCTGCGCGGCTCGGGAGCGACGGTCGGCGTGGTGCCGATGTCGGTGGCGCGCGGGGCTTCGGATGCGGCAGCGACCTCGTCGTCGCGCTTCATCTCCTTCATCTCACTCTTGAAGACTCGAGCCGACTGTCCCATGCTCTTGGCGAGCGCGGGGAGCTTGGCGGCACCGAAAAGAAGAAGGATGACAGCGAGAACGATGAGCAGGTGCCATCCGGTCAAACCCTGGAACATGAGGACTCCTCGTCTCGTTCGTGCGGTATCTCAGTCTAACCCTGGCGCTCGTCGTGCGCTCCGACGCGCGGGAACCCGGCGGGAACGGTCAGGATTCATGCGCGTACTGCGCGAGACCCGCGGCCGCCCACGCGGCGGCGGCCCGGCGGGCTCCGGCGGGTTCGACGAGCTCGACCTCTCCCCCGCGGCGCGCCGCGAGGCGCTTGAGACTTTGCTCGTCGGCGAGCCGGAGGGATGCCACGGCCCGGCCGTCGTCGGCGTCTTCGATCTCGGCGCGCTCGAGATAGTCGGCCAGCAGGGGCGCCACCTCTCGGGGGAAGCGGAAGCGCGCGACGACCTCGTCGTCCGCCGGGGCGAACAGCTCGGGCACGGGGTCGGCACCGTGCGCGGCCGGGATGTCGGTGACACGGGCGTCGCCGACGCGGTCGAGGTGGAAGGTGCGCACGGCCTGGCGCAGGTGATCCCAGCCCTGCAGGTACCACTGCCCGTTCGCGATGTGGACCTTGATGGGGTCGACCGTCCGGCTGATCGGCTCGGCACCCGGGGCGCGGTAGGTGAACGTGACCGCGACGCGCGAGCGCAGGGCCTGGTCGACCACGTCCCGGACGCCGTCGACCGGCCCGGGGGCGACGATCACCGCGGCCGGCGCGGTCGATGCGCCCCGCGCGAGCTTCGAGAGGAGCCCGGTAACGAGCTCGCTGTCACCGAAGCCGGGGAGACTGCGGGCCAGCTGCAGCCCGGCCAGAAGAGCGGCCGCCTCCCGCGCGGTCAGGCGCGGGGAGCGCTCGAGCCCCACGGTGTTCGTGATGGCGATGACGTCGTCGCGGTCGAGAAGGTCCCAGTCGATGTCGAAGAGGTCGTGCGGCAGCTGCCAGTACCCCTGCTCGCCGGGAAGGCCGATCACCGTGAGACGCTCGACCATCGCGCGCATCTGATCGGGGGCGACCTCGAACTCCGCGGCGGCCTCGGCCACCGACACCTCGCCCTTACCGAGCAGGTACGGCACGAGTTGGAGCAGGAGCGCGGCGCGATCCAGTGCGGCGACGGGGCGATCGGTGCTCACGCGACACCTCCGTGCAGGGCGAGGGTCGCCTCGAGCCGTCGGATGACCTCGGCGCGCAGGTCGGCGGGTTCGACCACCCGCACCTCGGGGCCGTACGAGGCGAGCTCGTCGGCGAAGACGTGGAGGTCGACGTAGGGCACACGGATTCCCTGGGGCGCCTGTTCGGCGCGGCGGTCCAGACGCAGGGCCGCCTCGGTGCCGGGGTGCACCTCGAGGAGGGCGCGCTGGCGTGTGGCGACGGCGCGTAGGCCCTCGAGGGCCCGTTCCCCGGCTCCTTCCCGCAGTTCCGCGGGAAAACCCTTGCGCGTGAGCGTCACCTCGCCGACGATCCGCGAGAGCAGGAACGTGCGGTCGGCGTCGACGTTCAGGTCGTAGCCGTAGACGTGCCACCGTGCCTCGTACTCGACGAGCGCGAGGGGCTGCACGCGGCGCTCGCGCGGTCGCGCCTCGCCGGGGCGCAGGTAGGTGAAGGTCACGACGCGGCACTGCTCGATCGCCCTCTGGAGAGCGGCGAACGACGCATCGCGGACGCGGATGCGCGGGGCGTAGCCGATGATCGGCTCGTCGACGGCGATGCCGAGTGCGCGGATCTTGCGCAGACCGCTGCGTGCGTCGGCGGAGAGTGACTCGCTCCCCCACACGCCGCCCGCGATGTTCAGCAGCGCCACCTCGGCGGGGCTGAAGGTGATGTCCTCGGGCAGCGCGTACTCGGCGGTCGGCACGCGATAGCGCGCCTCGCGGAGGTCGTCGGGGTCCGCGCGATTGCCGATCGTCTCGATCGGGACACCGAGGCCGCGCAGGCTCTCTTTGTCGCGTTCGAACATCTTCTCGAGCGCGTCCTTCGACGCACCCGCCTCGAGCTGCTCCCGGTAGCCGGCCACGGACGACAGGATCGTGTCCTTCGTCAGCCCCTGCTCGGTCGCCATCAGGGCGACGACGAGGTTCACCAGACGCTCCTCGGGAGCGCTGCGGGACACGGTGGCGGGCACCCGCCCATCCTAGGCGTCGAGCGACCGGCCGGAACGGCACGGGGCGCCACGCGACCCCCGAGAGCCCGCTCCGCGCGGACCGATCGGGGGATGCCGATCAGCCGACGGTGCCGAGGACGTCGATGACGTAGACCAGTGCCGAGTTCGCGGGAGCCTTGAGCACCTGCTGGTCCTGGGCGGTCTGGTCCGCGGGGACGACGATCAGCACCTGCGATCCGACCGTCGCGCCCTCGAGGGCCGAGGCGATCGCCGGCGGGAGCTGAGACACGGTCGCCTGGCCGGGCGCGCCGTTCTTCCAGGTCGAGGCGAAAGTGGTCGTGGCACCCCACGCGACGCCCTGGACGTGGATGACGACCGAGGAGTCGGCGGTCAGCACCTCGCCGTCGCCCTTCTTGATGGTCTGCGAACGCTGCTGCGTGGGAGCGTCGCCGGCGGGCATGACCACACCGGGCGTGCCGTCCGGAGCGCGGACGACCGAGGGCATGCCCGAGTCGGCGTTGTACTGGTCGGCACCGTCGGCCGCGGGGAGGAAGACCTTGCGCACGTCGAAGACGAAGACCGCTCCGTCGCCCTCGTTCACGCCGAGCGCCTGAGCGCCCTGGGCGCCGAGGTCGGAACCGGGGATGGCGACCGCGACACGCGAGCCCTCGGCCACGCAGTGCAGCAGCGGAGCGACGGCGGGGATGGCCTGCGTCAGGCGGGGCAGCGGCGTCGCCGACTTCACGTCGGACCCGTACGTGGTCGCCACGAGCTGCGAGCCGGTGGCGGCGTCGAGCACCGTCACGTCGACGAGCGAGAGCTGGTCGTCGCTCGTGATGCGCTGCCCGTCGCCCTCGATGAGGGTCTGGGTCCCGGCCGCCTCGGGCACGAAAGGAGAACGCACCGAGACCGTGGGGGCGGTGCCGAAATCACCGCTGGCGTCGACCACCGAGGCGATCGCACTGTCGGTGGGCGTCGGGCACGACGAGGCGGCGGATGCCGAGCACCCGACGAGGCCGAATCCGGCCAGGGCGGTCACGGCAACGAGAGCGGGGAGTCTGCGCACCGGATCAGTTTAGGCGGTCGAACGGGGCTCTTCCGACGAGGCGCCCGCGACGGACTGACGGACCCCCTCGGCGGACTTCTGCGCCTCGCGCACGCGCTTGCGCAGGTTCTTGTCGGTGATCTGGCGGTCGCCGACGGCACCGGGAGTCCACAGTTCGACGTCCTCGTCGCCGTAACTCGACTTCGAGGCGCGGCGCTTGACCTCGGGCGGGACGGCCCCCGGGGCGAGGCGGCGCGCGGTGATGAGGAAGCCCGTGTGAGCGACCATGCGGTGATCGGGGCGGACCGCGAGCCCTTCGACGTGCCACCCGCGGACCATGGTCTCGCTGGCATCCGGCTCGGTGAACAGTCCGGTGGCGCGGATGTACTCGGCGACACGGCTGAGCTGGGTGGCGGTGGCGATGTAGCAGAGCACCACGCCGCCGGGGGTCAGCGCGTCGGCCGCGGCGTCGATGCACTCCCAGGGCGCGAGCATGTCGAGCACGATGCGGTCGACCGAGGCCGGGGCCACGGCATCCGGGAGGCTCTCGACCAGATCGCCGACGACGACCTCCCACGTCGCGGGCATCTCGCCGTGGAACGTCTCGACGTTGGCGCGGGCGACGTCGGCGAACTCCTCGCGGCGCTCGAACGACAGCAGGCGACCGGCCGGACCGATCGCGCGCAGCAGCCACAGCGACAGCGCTCCGGAGCCGACACCGGCCTCCACGACCGTGGCCCCCGGGAAGATGTCGGCCTGCGCGAGGATCTGCGCGGCGTCCTTGGGGTAGACGATCGCGGCGCCGCGCGGCATCGACATGACGAAGTCGCGCAGCAGCGGGCGCACGGCCAGGTAGTCGTGACCGGAGCTGTTGGTCACCACGCTGCCGTCGGGCTGGCCGACCAGCAGCTCGTGCTTCAGCACGCCGTTGTGGGTGTGCAGTTCGCCCGCCTCGCGCAGGGTGATGGTGTGCATGCGGCCCTTGGGGCCGGTCAGCTGCACCCGGTCGCCGACCCGGAAGGGGCCGCTCAGGTGGGGGGTCTCGCTCATCGGGTGACTCGTGTCTCTTCGGGGTGGATCGGGGTGTGGGCGGCGTGGAGCGCCCGCAGGTCGGAGGTCGTGCGGCCCTCGAGGCTCGGCCACAGCGCGTGCGCCCCGAGCCCCTCGAGGGGCACCATGAGGGGCACGCCCAGCGACACGGCACCGCTCGCGAGGGCGGAGCGCAGACCGTTCGGCGAGTCCTCGATCGCCACGGTGTCGCGGATGTCGACGCCGAGCGCCGCGGCCGCCTGCAGGTACGGGTCGGGGTACGGCTTCGGGCGTTCGACGTCGTCGCCGGCGACCACGAGGTCGAAGGCCGGGAAGTCGACGAGCTCCACCACCGACAGCGCCATACGGCGCATCGACATCGTGACGAGGGCGGTCTTGACGCCCGAGGCGCGCAGATCGGCGAGGAGCTCGCGGGCACCGGGGCGGAACGGCACACCCGTCACGGCGAGCTGGCGCTGCACCTCGTCGGTCAGGTACGAGATGATCTCGTCGACGCCCCAGGGCACGCCCGCGTTCTGCAGCAGCCGGGCGGAGTCCTCGAGGGCCAGGCCGACCATCCCGAGCGCCTGCTCGTGCGACCAGGTCCCCCCGAAGCGCTCCACGAGCGGGGTCTCCGCGGCCATCCAGTACGGCTCGGTGTCAACGAGCGTGCCGTCCATGTCCCAGAGGACGGCGGCGGGAGCGGGGGAAGTCATCGCTCCATCCTATTGAGGGCCCGGAGCGCACCCGTCCGGCCCCCGTGCCGTTCGCCGGGCGGGACCGGCTCGCTCTCCGCGGGTGCGCCTATCCTGGAAGCCAGCCCCGACGGGGCAGAGGAGGTTGCGTGGACGCACTGGGTCGCCGGATCATCGTCGCCGCTTTCGACGGGTGGAACGATGCCGGAGAAGCCGCATCGGCGGCGGCATCGATGCTGCGCGCCGACGTGGAGTACGAGGTCGTCCACTCGGTGGACCCCGAGCTGTACTTCGATTACCAGTACACCCGCCCCCAGGTCGGATTGGATGCCGAGGGCCGCCGCACCCTCACCTGGCCCGAGGCCACGCTCCTGCGCCCCGTGAAACGCTCCGACGACGCCGAGATCTGGCTGCTGGTCGGGGTGGAGCCCGCGCGCGCCTGGCAGGCGTTCGCCGCCGAGTTCATCGACGTCGCCCTGCGCGAGGACGTCACGGGCTTCGTCGCCCTCGGATCGATGATGTCCGACGTCCCGCACACGCGCCCCATCTCGGTCTTCGCGGGTAGCGACAACGAGGGCGTGCGCCAGAGCCTGGGCCTCGAGCGGAGCCTGTACGAGGGGCCGGTCGGCATCCTGAGCGCCATCGGCCATGTCTCGGAGACCGTGGGCATCCCGACCGCGAGCCTCTGGGCGAGCGTTCCCCACTACGTCGCCGGGCACACCCCCTCGCCCAAGGCCACGCTCGCCCTGCTCGAGAAGCTCGAGTCGATCACCGGCATCGCGGTCCCGCGCGGAGACCTCGAGAACGAGTCGCGCCTGTGGGAGGCCTCGATCGACGCGGCCGCGGCCGACGACGACGAGATGAGCGAGTACATCCGTCAGCTCGAGCAGACCCGTGACACGTGGGACTCCCCCGAAGCCTCGGGGGACGCGATCGCCCAGGAGTTCGAGCGCTACCTGCGCCGCGGCGGCGACGGCCCCACCAAACCCGGACGCGACGACCCGCCCCGACGCTGAAGACTGCCCCGCCACCGACACGACGAAGGCGCCGCCCCGAACGGGACGGCGCCTTCGCGGCATCCGGGGTCAGCCGGTGATGGCCGAGTACGCCGGCAGCACGCCGAGGGTCAACAGCACCATGATGAGCACGCCGAGAGCGACGCGGTAGATCACGAAGGGCAGGAAGCTGCCGCGCTTGAGGTACTGCATGAGGAAGGCGATGACGACGTACCCGACGACGAACGCGATGATCGTCGCGATCGCGGTCTCACCCAGGCTGTACGGGCCGGTGCCCTCGTCGAAGCTCTTGTACAGCTCGAAGAAGCCGCTGGCGAAGACCGCCGGCACCGCGAGGAGGAACGAGTACTCCGCGGCCGCCGTGCGCTTGTACCCGAGGGCGCGACCGAGGGTCGTGGTCGCCCCCGAACGGGAGACGCCGGGGACGAGCGCGAGCGCCTGAGCGACACCGAAGGCGATGCCGTGCGGGTACGTCAGGTCGTCGAGGTCGCGACGGCGCTTTCCGTAGTGGTCGGCGAGGCCGAGCAGGATGCCGAAGACGATCAGCACCACCGCGGTGATCCACAGGCTCCGGAAGTTGTCGCGGATGAGGCTCTGCAGGAGCACACCCAGCAGCGCGATCGGCAGCGTGCCGATGATGACGAGCCACCCCATGCGGGCGTCGGGGTCGGTGCGCGGCACCTTTCCGGTGAGCGAGCCGAACCAGCGCGAGATGACGCGCACGATCTTCTTGCGGAAGTAGATCAGCACGGCGAGCTCGGTGCCGATCTGCGTGATCGCGGTGAAGGTCGCACCCGGGTCGGTCTTCGACGGGAGGAACTCTCCGACGATGCGGAGGTGGGCGCTGGAGGAGATGGGGAGGAACTCGGTCAGGCCCTGGACGAGCCCGAGGATGATGACCTCGAAGATGTGCATGCGGTCCTTCAGTACGTGCGGATGAGGTCGGCGAGAACTCGCTGACCGAAGGAGAGCGCGTCGATGGGGACGCGCTCGTCGACACCGTGGAACATTCCGGTGAAGTCGAGACCGGCGGGCAGACGCAGCGGTGCGAATCCGTAACCGGCGATGCCGAGGGTCGACAGCGCCTTGTTGTCGGTGCCCCCGCCCATGAGGTACGGCAGGACGGGCACGCCCGGGTCGTGACGGCCGAGCTGAGCGACCATGGCGTCGACCAGGTCGCCCGAGAACGGCACCTCGAGCCCGATGTCCTGGTGGACGATCTCGATCTCGATGTCGGGGCCGATGATGCGGCGGATGTCGGCCAACGCCGCCTGCTCGGTGCCGGGCAGCACCCGCACGTCGATGAGCGCCTCGGCACGATCGGGGATGACGTTGTGCTTGTACCCGGCGGTGAGACCGGTCGGGTTCGTCGTGGTGCGCAGGGTCGAGCGGATGAAACTGGATGCCGCGCCGGTGCGCAGGGCGAGCGCGTCGGGGTCGCCCGCGTCGTCACCGGTGATCTCGGCCAGACCCTCGAGGAGCTGGGCGGTCGTGTCGGTCAGGCGGATCGGCCACTCGGTGCGACCGAGGGCCGCGACGGCCTCGGCGAGCTTCGTGACGGCGTTGTCGGCGTGCAGGCCGCTGCCGTGGCCCGCACGGCCGCGGGCGACGAGCTTGATCCACACGAGAGCCTTCTCGCCCACCTGGAGCAGGTACGCGCGGCGGTCGCCGACGGCGATCGAGTACCCGCCGACCTCGCTGATGGCCTCGGTCGCGCCGGCGAACCACTCGGGCCGGTCGCGGATGACGAGCGCCGAGCCCTCGACGCCGCCGTTCTCCTCGTCGGCGAAGAACGTGACGATGATGTCGCGCTCGGGCTTCTCCCCCGCGCGGAGCACGTCGGCCACTGCGGTGAGGATCATGGCATCCATGTCCTTCATGTCCACCGCCCCACGACCCCACAGCACGCCGTCGCGGATCTCGCCGGCGAACGGATCGACGCTCCAATCGGCGGCGACGGCGGGAACCACGTCGAGGTGGCCGTGGAGGATCAGGGCGGGCTTGTCGGGATTACGACCCGGGATGCGGGCGCAGACGTTGGTGCGACGGTCGACGGGCTCGTAGTACTCGACCTCGAGACCGAGGGCTTCGAGGTACGCGCCGACGTACTGGGCCGCCTCGCGCTCGCCCTCGGCACGGCCCCCGCCGTAGTTCGAGGTGTCGAACCGGATGAGGTCGCGCGCGACGCGGGCGACCTCGGGGATGTCGGATTCGAGCTCGGGCATGCGCACTACGGTACCGGGGACGAGCGTCGCGGCCCGCCGCGCGTCGCCCCGAGACGCGCCCGGGAAACGGCACCGATTCGAGGCGGGGTCGGGAGCGTGGTAATGTCGTTCTTCGTTGCGAAAGCAGCAAAACACCCAGATGCGCGGGTGGCGGAATAGGTAGACGCGCTAGCTTGAGGTGCTAGTGCCCTTTAACGGGCGTGGGGGTTCAAGTCCCCCCTCGCGCACACACGAGGAAGACCCCCCGGGTTTATCCCGGGGGGTCTTCCTCATTTCTGCGCAGGGTCGGGCGTGCAACCCGTACAGGGTCGGGCCGGCGCCGCCGGAGGGTCCGCGCACCGTTCAGCGAACCGATAGCCGCCGCTTTTTCTCGGCATAGCCTCCCTCCCTACGTTCCTTGCTGATAACGGTTCTCATTCCCCGAGAACCGATCGCGAAGGGACACCGACCTCCATGAAGACAGCGCGCACCGTCGTCGCCGCCACCGCCTCCGCCTCGCTACTGACCCTGGTCCTCGCCGGGTGTGCGACAGGCGCGTCGTCGACCTCCCCCGCCGCGACCACCGACTCGAGCCCCAAGATCACGGTCGTCGCCGGCGAGAACGAGTACGCCGACGTCGTGCAGCAGATCGGCGGGGATCGCGTCGACGTCTCGGCGATCCTGAGCGACCCCAACACCGATCCGCACACGTTCGAGGCGAGCGCGAGCGTGGCCAAGGAGATCGCCGGCGCGAAACTCATCGTGCAGAACGGTCTCGGCTACGACGACTTCATGTCCGATCTCGAAAAGGCCTCCCCCGACGACAGCCGATCGGTGATCGTGGCACAGGACGTGCTGGGCCTCCCCGACAGCACCGACAACCCCCACCTCTGGTACGACCCGAAGACCATGCCCGCGGTCGCCAAGGCCGTGGCCGACGCGCTCAGCGAGCTCGACCCGGCGAGCGCCGACGCGTTCCACGCGAACCTCGCCACCTTCACCGCGTCCCTGTCGGACTGGACCGACGCGCTCTCGGCGTTCGCGGAGGACCACCCGAAGACACCCGTCGCGGTGACCGAGCCCGTCGCGGACTTCATGCTGGACGCAGCGGATGCCGACGTCGAGACGCCGTGGAACCTGCAGGCCGCGATCATGAACGACACCGATCCCTCGGCGCAGGACACCGCGACGCAGGACGCGCTCTTCACCGGCAAGCAGGTGAAGGTGTTCCTCTACAACCAGCAGGTCACCGACGACACGACCGACAAGTACCTGCAGCTCGCCAAGGACAACGGCATCCCGGTGGTCGGCGTGTACGAGACGATGCCGGCGAACCACCACTACCAGGACTGGATGCTCGACGAGGTGAAGGCTCTCGAGACCGCCGTCACCCAGGGCACCTCCACCGAGCACCCGTGAGCGAGGCGTCCCCGCGCCGCAATCCCGACGTCGTCCTCCGGGCGCGCGGGATCGCGGTGCGTCTCGGTGGCAGGACCGTCCTCGACGACGTCGACCTCGACGTGCCGCCGGGGGCGATCGTCGGGCTGATCGGAGCGAACGGCGCGGGCAAGACCACCCTGCTCCGGGTGCTGCTCGGCATCCTGCGCCCTCAGGCGGGACGGGTGCGGCGTCCGGATCGACGCGCGGGCATCGGGTACGTGCCGCAGAAAATGAGCCTCGACCCGCAGGCGCCGCTGCGCGCCCGCGATGTCGTGATGCTCGGTCTCGACGGGGCTCGGCTCGGCATCCCTCTCGGTCGGCGTCGCCTGCGCGGGGCGGTCGACGCTGCGCTGGCGCAGGTGGGCGCGTCGGATTTCGCCGACGCGCGGGTGGGCGAGCTCTCGGGCGGACAGCAGCAGCGCGTCCTGCTCGCGCACGCGATCGTGAGCCGTCCGACGCTGCTGGTGCTGGACGAGCCGCTCGCGAGCCTCGACCCGGTCAGCGCGAGAGACGTGGTCGCCCTTCTCGACGACCTGCGGCGCCGTTCGAACGTGGCGATCGTGGTCACGGCGCACGATCTGACCCTGCTGCTGCCGGTGCTCGACCGCGTCGCCTACCTCGCGGGAGGGCGTGCCGCGGTGGGCACTGCCGCCGAGGTCGTGCGCGACGACGTGCTGAGCGCGCTGTACCGCTCGCCGATGCGGGTGATCGAGACGGCCGGGCGCACCTTCGTCGTCGCCGATGACGCCGTGACGCACGCGTGAGCGCGGTGCTCTCGGCGTTCTTCGCGAGCCCGACGGTGCAGACGGCTCTCGTGGTCGGAACCGTGGTCGCCGTGGTGTCGAGCGTCGTCGGGGTGTTCACGATCACGCGGGGTCAGTCCTTCGCCGGTCACGCGCTCGCCGACCTGGGTGCGGTCGGAGGGGCGGGGGCGTTCCTGCTCGGCGTGAGCCAACTGTGGGGGTTCGTCCTCGCGGGGGTGATCTCGGCGGTCGCGATGGAGGCGATCGGCACCCGGCGGCTGGAGGGGCGCGATGTGGCGACGGGCGTCGTCTTCGGTGCGGGCATGGGGCTGACCGCCCTGTTCCTGACCCTCGACACCCTGATCGGCGGATCCAGCAACGCCGCGATCTCGGTGCTGTTCGGCTCGCTGTTCTCCCTCGACATCGCCCTCGTGCCCGTCATCGTCGCGCTGGGCGTGGTCACCCTCGCGATCGTCGCCGCGATCTGGCGGTGGGTGACGCTGGAGACCCTCGACCGGGACCTTGCTGCTGCGCGCGGTGTCCCCCCGCGGACGGCGAGCACGCTCTTCCTCGTCGCCCTCGCCCTCGCCGTCCAGTTGTCGTCCCTGTCGATCGGGGCGATCCTGTCCACCGCACTGCTGATCGGACCCGCCGCGACCGCGCTGCTGTTCACGCGGCGTCTGAGCACGGCCGCGGCGCTCGCCGCGATCATCGCGGTGGTCGAGGTGTGGTTGGGGTGCCTGGTGGCCTTCGCGAGTTTCGACTGGTTCGGGGGCAGCAGCTGGCCCGTCAGTTTCACGATCGTCGCGGCGGTGTTCCTCGGGTACGTCGGGGCGCGTAGCGTGACGGCCCTGCGTCCCCTCGGGCACCGGACGGCGGTGGGGTGATGTTCGCGCCGTACCTGATGACCGCGTGGGCGGGAGGGACGATCGTGGCGGTGGTCGCCGGCATCGTCGGCTTCTTCGTCGTGCTGCGCGGCAACGCCTTCTTCGCCCATGCCGTGCCGCACGGGGCGTTCGCCGGGGCGGCGGGGGCCGTCCTCGTCGGGGTCAACCCGCTGGTCGGACTCGGCGTCTTCGCCGCGGGCGGGGCGGTGGGCATCGTGCTCCTCGGGCGCCGGGCGCGGCACGATGTCGTTACGGCCCTGACGCTGGTGACGATGCTCGCGCTCGGCGCCCTGTTCCTCAGCCGCTCACGCGAGTACTCGGCGCAGGTCTTCGCCCTGCTGTTCGGTCAGATCCTCGGGGTGTCGCCCGACCAGCTCGCCACGATGGGCCTGCTCGGAATCGGCTGTCTCGCGCTCGTCGCGCTCATCGCGCGGCCCCTGCTGCTGGCATCCGTCTCGCCCGCCCTCGCCGCCGCGCGCGGAGTACGCGTCACGGGAGTGGACCTCGTGTTCGCCCTCGTGATCGCTGCGGCGACGACGGTGAGCGTGCCGATGGTGGGCGCGCTGTTGATGTTCGCGCTGCTCGTCGGTCCCCCGGCGGCGGCGCAGGCTCTCGCGCGCACACCCGGGCAGGGGATGACCCTCTCGGTCGCCCTCACGCTCGGCACGGTGTGGGCGTCGATCGCTCTGGCGGTCGGCACCGACCTGCCGATCGGTTTCTTCGCCACGGCCATCGGGGCGCTGCTGTACGCGGGGGCACGCGTGGCGGCGCGTCGCCGTCGTCGTCGTCGGGAGGGACGATCCCGGATGCCGTGACCCGGCGCCGTGACCCCGTGCGATGCGACCCCGGCCGGTGCCCTCGTGGTGACGATGCGAACGACGCGCGCCGCCACGCCGCCCGTGACGGCGCGGAAACACCCGCGTGACATCGGCCGCTTAGCGTCGGGGCATGCCCGCGTTCTTCGTACCGACGATCGACATCTCCGCCTGGGTGGGACCCGGCTCCCCCGACGCGCGCGCCGCGGTGGTCGCCGCGATCGACCACGCGTGTCGCACCGTGGGCTTCATGCAGGTGGTGGGTCATGGCATCCCGGATGCCGTGATCTCGGAGCTGACGGGAGGGCTCGACGAATTCTTCGCCCTGCCCCTGGAGGCCAAGAAGGCGTACGTGCGGCCCGCGTCCGAGAATCGCGGGTACAGCCCGCCGAAGAGCGAGTCCCTGAGCTACAGCCTCGGCGTCGATCCGGTGACGCGGATGAACGACTTCTTCGAGGCGTTCAACGTGGGGACCTCGGCCGCCGAGTACCCGGGGAGCACCGCGACGTCGGCGGACTACGCCGAGAACACCTGGCCCGCCGAGACGCGCATCTTCGAACCGGCCGTCCGCGCTTACTACGGCGAGGCGCGACGTGTCGCACAGACTCTGACGCGGATCTTCGCGGCAGCCCTCCGGGTGCCCGACGACTTCTTCGACGACGTGACCGATCACTCCATCGACGTGCTGCGCATGAACAACTACGCCCTCCCGCCGGGCTCGATCGAGCTGGGGGCGGAGCTGACCGGCATGGGCGAACACACCGACTTCGGTCTCGTCACCGTCCTCTGGGCGGATCAGGTCGCGGGACTCCAGGTGCTCGGCCAGGACGGCTCGTGGAACGACGTCTCGCCCGCCCGAGGCGCTCTGCTCGTCAATCTCGGTGACGTCGCGGCACGCCTGACGAACGACCGGTGGATGTCGACCCTGCACCGGGTGAAGCCACCGGTCGTCGACGGGACGATCGAGCGTCGACGGTCGGCGGCGTTCTTCCACGACGGGAACGCGGACGCCGTGATCGCCCCGCTCCCCCACTTCGTCTCGGCCGGGGCCCCGGCGCTGTATGAGCCGGTGACGGTGCGCGAGCACATCGCCGCCAAGCTCGCCGGATCGCGGGCGGGGCGGAAGAACGTCGGCGCCGCGCGCGAGGCCGCGCGGGTCACGGCGGCGAGCCGGGGCTGAGCCGACGCGACCGCGGGGCCGCGGGCGGGAGTCGAGCGCGACGCGACCGCGGGGCGCCGGCGGCGGGGGCTGGAGGTGAGCGCCGCGCGGCGGGCGCTGCCCCGAGGCAGCGCCCCTCGCCGCGTCAGCCCGCCGACACGCCGAACAACAGACCCAGCACGTAGGTGACCGCGGCCGCGCCGAAACCGATCGCGAGCTGGCGGAGTCCGCGCTTGATCGGCGAGGCGCCGGAGAGCAGACCGACCATGGCGCCGGTCCCGATCAGCGCGATGCCGACGAGACCCAGGGCGAGGGCCACGGCCGGGAAGCCGGCCATGCCGAAGATCCACGGCAGCACCGGGATGATCGCGCCCGAGGCGAAGAACAGGAAGCTCGACAGGGCCGCACCCCAGGCGCTGCCGACGACCTCGTGCGACGACTCCCCCGGTGCGGCCGCGGCGGGTGCGGTACCGGCCTGCGCCGCGGTGACCACGTCGCGGGCCTTGTCGAGAGCGGCACCCGGGTCCATCCCGCGCGTGCGGTAGACGAGCGCGAGCTCGTTGGCATCCAGGTCGAGGTGAGGAAGAGCGGAGTCGGCGAAGTCGCTCTCCTCGGTGGCTTCGAGCAGCTCGCGCTGCGACCGCACCGAGACGAACTCCCCCGCGCCCATCGACAGGGCGCCGGCGAGCAGGCCCGCGATACCGCTGAAGAGCACGAAGCTGGGGGCCACGCCGGTCGCCCCGACGCCCATCACCAGGGCAAGGTTCGACACGAGACCGTCGTTCGCGCCGAAGACGGCGGCGCGGAAGGTTCCCGAGAGGCGTCGGCGCCCGCGTGCGGCGAGACCGCGGACGACTTCGTGGTGCACGCGTTCGTCGGCGGCCATCGCGGGAGTCGCGTAGGGCTCGTCGGCGTAGGGCGAGCGGGCCTCGGCGTTCTGGGCGAGGGCGAGCACGAAGATCGAGCCGAAGCGGCGGGCCATCCACGCGAGAAGGCGGGTGCCGATGCCCGGCGCGGGCAGGCGCTTGGGCGCCTCCCCGAGAAGATCGACCCAGTGCTGCTCGTGGCGGCCCTCGGCCTCGGCGAGGGCGAGCAGGATGTCGCGTTCCTCCCCGGTGCGGCGCGAGGCGAGCTCGCGGTAGACGCGCGCCTCGGCGCGTTCGTCGACGAGATAGCGCGCCCAGCGGCGGCGATCGCGGGCGGTGGGTGTGGCGGGGGTCGTCACGGGTGCTCCTTCGGGTCGTCCCCACCGTAGTGAGGCGGATTCACCCCCTCGGGCGCGTCGGCCCACACTGACAGCATTTCGGCCCCCCGAAGCCCGGAAAGACGCGGATGCCGAGGGCACGGTGCCAGCATTTCGGGGTCGCGAAACCGGGGGTCGCGGGGGGCGGAAGGCGGGGCGGGGCCGAGCCGTTCCGGACCCCGGTCAGGAGTGCACGCGCTTGCGCAGCACGTCGATGCGCGCCTGCAGCTGCGCGACCGTCGCGTGCGAGACGGCGGGGCCGCCGCAGATGCGGCGGAGCTCGGCGTGCACCAGGCCGTGCGGCTCGCCGCTCTGGCGGGCGTACAGACCGACCATCGTGTTGAGCAACTGGCGCTGCTCCTTGAGGGTGCGGTGCAGGGGCGCCGGGAGCCCGCCATCGTCGACGGAGGGCGGCTCGACACCGCTCTCCTTCTCGGTCGCCTCGCGGGTGGAGCGGTGGCGCGACTGCCGCGTCGCGCGCGACATGAGCACCTCGTGCACCTGTTCGGGTTCGAGAAGACCCGGGATGCCGAGGAACTCCTCCTCCTCGATGGTGCCCGGAACCGCGAGCTGGCCGAACTCCTGCCCGTCGAACAGCACGCGGTCGAAGTGCGCGAGCGAGCCGAGCGCCTGGTACTCGAATTCCTGCTCGAGCGCGTCGGAGGCTTTGTCCTCGCGCTCGGCGGCATCCATCATGTCTTCTTCGGCGTTCCACTGGTCTTCCGCGTCACTGTCGCGGTCGAGGGCGTGGTCGCGCTGCGCCTCCATCTCGCCAGCGAGGGCGAGCAGCTGCGGGACGTTCGGCAGGAACACGCTCGCGGTCTCACCGCGGCGGCGTGCACGCACGAAACGGCCGATGGCCTGGGCGAAGAACAGGGGCGTCGACGCGCTCGTGGCGTACACGCCGACGGCGAGGCGCGGGACGTCGACGCCCTCGGACACCATGCGCACGGCGACCATCCAGCGGCTCGTCCCCTTCGAGAACGTCTCGATGCGTCCCGACGCCTCAGCCTCGTCCGAGAGCACGATGGTGACCTTCTCGCCGCTGATGTCCTCGAGGATGGCGGCGTAGGCACGCGCGGCGGTCTGATCCGTCGCGATGACCAGGCCACCGGCATCCGGAACCGTCTCGCGCACCTCGGTGAGGCGGCGATCGGCGGAGCGGAGCACCGCGGGGATCCAGTCGCCGTTGGGATCGAGCGCCGTGCGCCACGCCTGCGAGGTGATGTCCTTGGTGTTGTCCTGGCCGAGCTGGGCCTCCATTTCCTCGCCCGCCTTGGTGCGCCAGCGCATCTGACCGGCATAGACGAGGAAGAAGACGGGGCGCACGACCCCGTCGTCGAGGGCACGGCGGTAGCCGTAGGCGTAGTCGGTGCGCGAGAGGCGGATGCCCTTCGCGTTCGGGTGGTACTCCACGAACGGGATGGGCGCGGTGTCGCTGCGGAACGGGGTTCCCGACAGCAGCAGGCGGCGCGTCGCGCGGTTGTAGGCCTCGCGCAGGGCGTCGCCCCAGCTGAGCGCGTCGCCACCGTGGTGCACCTCGTCGAGGATGACGAGCGTGCGGGCGTCCATCGTGAGGCGCTGGTGCACCTCGGCCTTCACCGCGACCTGCGCGTAGGTGACCGCGACGCCGTGGTACTGCCGCGAGGGCGTGGCGTGCCGGTTGGAGAAGAACGGATCGAGCCGGATGCCGACACGCGCGGCCGCCTCGGCCCACTGGGTCTTGAGGTGCTCGGTGGGGGCGACGACGACGATGCGGTCGACCACGCGACGACGCATGAGCTCGGAGGCGAGGCGGAGGGCGAAGGTCGTCTTACCGGCGCCCGGGGTGGCCGCCGCGAGGAAGTCCCGCGGCCCCTTGCCGACGCCGTCGGGCCCGTCGGAGCCGAAGTACTGATCCAGCGCCTCGGCCTGCCAGGCGCGCAGACGCTGCGCGGTTCCCCACGGCGCGCGCTGCGGGAACGACGGCGAGAGGTGCTCGGCCGCGAAGGAGCCGAAATGAGGCTCGACCCCGTCGAGAGCAGGGTCGGGAATCGCCCCGGGCGCCGGTTCGTCGGCGACGGGCGCGGTCGCGTGGGACGGGTCGACGACGGGGGCCGCGTCCGCGGGCGCGGATGCGGCGACGGCGGGCGCGGAGGAGGCGTCGGGGCTCGCGACCGGACCGGGGGTGGCGACCGGACCGGGGTTGGCGACGGGACCCGGGCTGGCAACGGGACCGGGGCTGGCAACGGGACCGGGGCTGGCGATCGGGCCGGGGCTCGCGACCGGGCCGGGAGAGGCGATGCGGGGAGTCGCCGCTTCGGCGGCCGGGCTCGTGTGCGGGAGGGCCGAGGTGCGGGCTTCTTCTTCCAGCATCGAACCTCCATCCTTCGCGAGCGCGAACATCCACGATAGGCGACAGCGGAGCCCGCCACGCCCGACCCGGAGGCGGATACGTCGCACCACCGGCCATAAACGCGATTCGTACCGAGAAACGCGTGCAGACGGCGTTTATCCGACGAAATCGCGTTTATGGATGTCCCCCAGGAGGCCGGACGCCGGTGGGTCGCGCAGGGACACGACCCGCGCACGCCTGGGTGAGGAGCACGCGCTGACGCGACGCGGATCGCGTTCACGTCGAACCCCGGAGACGGATGCCGCTGCCTCTCGCGTCCGGCTCTCTCGCGGTGTCGGAGGCCGGGGGTACCGTGGAAGCCGGAGGTTTCGATGACACTCGATCCGCACTCGCCCCGCACCCCGTCCGCATCCGACAACCCCGGCCCCCACCCCTGGCGCCGCTACGTCGCCCTCGGCGACTCGTTCACCGAGGGAATCGGCGACCCGCTGCCCGACGGCGGTCATCGCGGGTGGGCCGACCGGGTCGCCGAGGTCCTCGGCGCGCAGGTCGACGATTTCGCCTACGCCAACCTCGCGGTGCGCGGAAAGCTCATCGCGCAGATCGTCGCCGATCAGATCGAGCCGGCGCTCGCGCTCAAACCCGACCTCATCACCATCTCCGCGGGCGGAAACGACGTCATCCGCCCGGGCAGCGATCCCGATGCCGTGTCGCGGCAGTTCGAAGACGCCGTCGCGCGTCTGCGCGCCAGCGGGGCCACCATCGTCGTCTTCACGGCGATCGACACCGAGTTCACGCCGGTGTTCCGCGGCATCCGGGGCAAGGTCGCGATCTACAACGAGAACATCCGCTCGATCGCCGACCGCTACGACTGCGTGGTCGCCGACCAGTGGGGCCTCAAAGAGGTGCAGGACATGCGCTTCTTCGACGACGACCGGCTGCACTACAACTCCCTCGGTCATCACGAGGTCGCCCGCATGGTGTTGCGGGCCCTCAACGTGCCCAACGACCTCGAGCCGATGAAGGCCGAGACCAGGGCGATCACGACGTGGCGCGCCGCCCGCGAGAAGGACTTCGTGTGGGCGCGCGAGTACCTCGTGCCTTGGGTGCTGCGGCGCCTGCGGCACCAGTCGTCCGGCGACCACATCCAGCCCAAGCGCCCCGAGCCGCTTCCGGTGGTGACCCTCGCCCCGGGGCGGGATGCCGCGGGCTCCCGCGAGACGCAGGCGTGACGCCCGTGCACGCCCTTCCCGACGCGGTCCTCGCCCTGCTGAGCGTGGCCGCCGCGGACACCCTGCTGCGAGACGCCGATGCGCTCGCCGAGACGCTCGCCGACACCGGGTGGGCACCCGAGGTCGAAAGCGGTCGCTTCAGCGCCGCGGGGTGGGATGTCGTGTCGTCGGCGTGGCCGCCGAACCTGTCGGTGTTCCGCGACGGGGAGCTTTCCGACGTCCGCCGCAACGCGCTCGCGATCGCCGAGACGCTCAACGCCGAACCGCAGCGATGGGCCTTCGACACCGAGGGGCCGGACTGGTCGGGCTGGAACGCCGACGACCCGCGGTGGGACGACGAGCAGATCGACTGGCTCGAGTGGCGCGGCCGGGGTGTCGTCGTGCAACTGTTCACGGCGCCCGAGGCGCAGATCGGCTCCGACGCGCTCCCTCCGCATCTGCACCTCGCGATCGAACGAGACGATTCTCCGCTCGAGGGGCTACCGCGCGACGACGCCCGTGACCGTCGCGTCGCCACGGAAGGAAGCGTCGTCGAGCGGTGGTTCCTGGTCGGCGAGAACGATCTCCCCGACGAGGTGCTTGCCATGCTCGAAGCCGACCGCGACCAGCGTGTGAGCGCCGCTGCCGCGTCGGAGCAACGAATGCGCGAGGGGCGTTTCGACGACGCTCAAGGCTGAGCGCCGCTGCCGAAACCTCTTCACCGCCGGGAACGCCGCCGCGCGGGCCGCCACTCGCGTTCGTGCCCCGTCGAGCCGCATCGAACGGTCCTCAGGCTCGACGTCCCCGTCCGAGCTCCCACAGCGCGACCGCACTGGCCGCGGCGACGTTGAGCGAGTCCACTCCCCCGGCCATCGGGATCGTCACGACGGTGTCCGCCGCGGCGAGCGCGCCCCGGCTGAGTCCGTCGCCCTCGGATCCCATCAGCAGGGCGATGCGCTCGTGCCCCGCGGCAGAGAAGGCGTCGAGGGTCACCGCGTCGTCCGACAACGCGAGGGCCGCGAGGTGGAATCCGGCGTCGTGCAGCAGGGGCGCGGCATCCGACCACTCCGGCAGACGCGTCCACGGCACCTGGAAGACGGTGCCCATGCTCACGCGGACGCTCCGCCGGTACAGCGGGTCGGCGCAGCGCGGCGTGACGAGCACCGCGTCGGCGCCGAGGGCCGCCGCCGAACGGAACGCGGCACCGATGTTGGTGTGATCGACAATGTCTTCCAGTACGACGATGAGCCGCGCATCGCGCACGATCTCTTCGACGGAGGCCAGCGCGGGGCGGTGCATGGAGGCCAGGAGCCCCCGGTGCACGGTGTATCCGGTCACCTGTTCGGCGACCTCGGCCGGGACGACGTAGACCTCGGCGTCGTCACCGACGAGCGCGAGCGCATCGGCGAGGAACTTCTCCTGCACGAGGACGGAGCGCGGCCGATGCCCGGCGCGGAGGGCGCGGTCGAGGACCTTCGACGACTCGGCGATGTAGAGCCCGCCGGCCGGCTCCGACACCCGCCGCAGCGACACGTCGGTGAGATCGCGATAGTCGGCGAGGCGCGGGTCGGCAGCGGAGTCGAGGGGGATGACGGGCATCCCCCCATGGTGCCAGCAGCCGGCGCACCAGCTCTCACGCCACGTGAAGCGCCCGACCCCCGGCGATCACCAGGGCCCGCTCGGGCTGACGCACGAGCGCATCCATGGGGTTCTCGGCATCCACCAGCACGATGTCGGCGCGAGCGCCCTCGACGAGGTCGTGCACCTCTCGACCGACCGCCCACGCGCCGGCGCGGGTGGCGAGATCGACGACGCGGAGCAGCTCCTCATCGCGCACGAGCCCTCCCGCGCGGGCGTACTGCCAGGCGATGCCGAGCGTGTCTCCGGTGCCGAAGGGGCTCCAGAGATCCCGGATGCCGTCGGTGCCGAGCCCCAACCGGACGCCGGCCGCGTCGAGCTCGGCGAGGGGCAGTTGCGGGCGTCCGAGCGGCGCGACGGTGGTCATGCTGACTCCCGCCTCGCCCATCGCCGCAAGGAGGTCGCGCCGGCGGGCGGGGTCGAGCTGGGCGACGGCGAACCCGTGGGCGATGTTCACCCGTCCGCCGAGTCCCAGGCGCTGCGTGCGCTCGATGAGCAGCTCGATCTGGAACGCGCCGAGCTCGGCCGCGTCGTGCAGGTGGATGTCGAGGTCGACCCCGGTCTCGGCGGCGAGCGCGGTCAGGGCGTCGATCTGTCTCACCGGGTCGCGGTCGATCGACGCGGGGTCGAGACCGCCGATCCCCGTGACGCTATCGCGGCCTGCGGCCTCGCGCAGCAGTTCGAGGACACCCGGGCGTCGGAGCACCCCATCCTGCGGGAAGGCCACGATCTGCACGTCGAGGGCGCCCCCGTAGGCGGCCGCGGCTTCTTCGACCGCCTCGATCCCGCGCAGGCCCACCCCGTTGTCGACGTCGACGTGGGTGCGGATCGCGGTCGTTCCCTGGCGGACGAGCTCGCGGAGCACGAACGCGGAGCGCTCGACCGAGGGGATGCCGAGCGCCTCGCGCTGCTCCCGCTCGTGTCGGATGCGTCCCTCGGTCGACCCCTCGCCGCCGTACGACTGCCACGGCAGTCCCCACCACGACTTGTCCACGTGCGCGTGGGCGTTCACGAGCCCCGGCAGGGCGAGCAGCCCGCGTCCGTCGAATTCCCGGATGCCGATGGGGTCGTTGGCAGCAGGGGTGATCGCGGCGATCCGTCCCCCGTCGATGGCGATGTCGACGAGATCACCGCCCCACGGACGCACGCGGCGGAGTGAGGTGACGTCGAGCATGGCGGGCCGGGGGAAGGAGCTCATTCCCCCAGTCTCCCTTTCGAGCGCGCCTCCCCGCGACACGCACCCGTCGAGGGGGCATGCCGCCCGCGCGAGCCGGTGTCGGCGCCCCGCCATAGACTCGACGGGACGGAGGTGTGCATGACCGACACGACGCAGGATGCCGGGTTCTCGGCATCCATCGATCGCGCCGTCGAGGTCCTCGCCGGGCGCAAGATCGCCGTCCTCACGGGCGCGGGCGTGTCGACCGATTCGGGGATCCCCGACTATCGGGGCAAGGGGGCGCCGACGCGCACGCCCATGACGGCTCAGCAGTTCCTCTCGAGTGCCGACGCGCGCCGCCGCTACTGGGTGGGCAGCCACCTGGGGTGGAAGGTGTTCGCCGCCGCGCAGCCGAACGACGGTCATCGCGCCCTCGCCAATCTCGAGTCCGCCGGAGTCGCCAACGGCGTGATCACGCAGAACGTCGACGGTCTGCACGTGCGCGCCGGCAGCGGACGCGTCGTCGAACTGCACGGCACGATGCGCCGCGTCGGCTGTCTGCAGTGCGGGCAGGTGTTCGACCGCCGCGACCTGGCCGAACGCGTCGAGGCCGACAACCCCTGGATCTCGCTCCCCGAGAATGTCGAGCTCGGCCCCGACGGCGATGTCACCCCGGCGAGCGCCGACGGTTTCGTCGTGCCGGTGTGCTCGGTGTGCGAGGGCACGCTCAAGCCCGATGTCGTGTTCTTCGGCGAGTACATCCCGGTCGAGAAGTTCCGCGAGGCGGAGCAGCTCGTGCACACCAGCGATGCGCTCGTCGTCGCCGGCTCGTCGTTGGTCGTCAACTCGGGTATCCGGCTCGTCGAGCGGGCGCGACGCAAGCGCCTGCCCGTCGTGATCGTCAACCGCGGGGCCACTCGCGCCGACCAGCGCGCGGCCGTGAAGATCGACGGCGGCACCAGTGATGTGCTGAGAGCTTTCGCCGATCGGTTGCCCGGACAGCTCTGATGCCCCGGACGCAGACGCAATCCGCGCCCTCTCGTCCCGCGGGTCCCCTCCGACGCCGTCGGACAGTGATCCTCTCGCTTGCGGCCCTCGTGGCGGTCATCGCGATCGGGCGTCTCGTCGGCGAACCCCCGCCCGTCCTCGAGGACGAGCAGGCGGCCGGATTCGCCGACCACGGCCTTCTCACGGCGATCTCGTCCGTCGCTGTGGCCCCCGACGGCGCTGACGCCGTGACAGAAGCGCTGACGCGGGGAGTCACCGCAGGCCGGCAGAACGAGAGCCCCTACGGGTGGTCGGTCCTCTCGAGAGAGGGTGACGTGATCTCGGTCGCCGCCTACTATCACTGGGGCGACGCCAGTCCCCTGAATTTCCGCACGGGCCCCGAGCGGGGGCGTGCCTGTCGCCTCTACGACCTGCGCACGTCTCCTGTCGTCGCGCACGCGATGGCGTGTCCGGGCGACTCCCCCGACCGCCCCGGATCGTGAGCGCCGCCGCGAACCGCGGTTAGGCTCGAACCGTGACGATTCTGACTCTGGTGCGGCATGGCGAGACGGCGTGGAACTACGAGGGACGCATCCAGGGGTCGACCGACATCCCCCTGAACGACACGGGTCGTCTGCAGGCGCGCGGCATCGCCGAGACCCTCGCCGCGGAGTACGCCGGCCGTGAGGTCGTCGTCGTCTCGAGCGACCTGGGCCGTGCCGCCGAGACGGCCGACATCATCGCCGCCGCCCTCGGCACCACGGTGACCCGCCGCTACCCCGGCCTGCAGGAGCGCTCGTACGGCGAGGCCGAGGGCATGGACGCGCCCACCTTCTACGACACCTACGGCCCCTGGCACGCGGCCGATGTGCCCGGCGCCGAGACGTGGCCGGTCGTGCGCGAGCGTGCCCTGGCCGCGCTCGCGGAGGCCGTGGCATTCGCCCCCGAGGGCGTCGACGTGATCGCCGTCGCGCACGGAGCGCTCATCCGCGAGGTCATCATGTTCGCCACCGACGGGGAGTTCCCCCGCGAGGGCGAGCGCCTGCCGAACTGTTCGGCGACGACGTTCCGTCTCGACGGCGACCGCTGGGAGATGCTGGCCTACGCCGGCGTCGCGAGTTAAGAGACCTCCGCCCGCGACACAAGCGACCGGGCGTGCCGCAGGATCGGCTCGTCGATCATCCGCCCCTCGTGGCGGAACACTCCCCGCTCCCCCTCGGCCGCGGCGAGCACTCCCCGCGCCCATTCCACCTGCTCGGGGCCCGGCGCGTACGCCGCGCGAATGGTCGCGACCTGCCCGGGGTGGATGCACGCGGTGGCCGTGAATCCGGATGCCGCGGCATCCCGCGCCTCATCCGAGAGCCCGTCCAGGTCGACGATGTCGACGTGAACGGCGTCGATCGCCTGCTTGCCGAAGGCTCCGGCGGCGAGTAGCACCCGGGCGCGAGCGAGGCGTGCGACATCGCGATAGGAGCCGTCGTCGCGCCGGCTCGAGGTTCCACCGAGGCTCGCGACGAGGTCTTCGGCACCCCACATGAGCGCGATCACCTGCGGCAGGGCGGCGAGATGCTCGGCGGCGACCACCCCGCGCGCCGTCTCGCACAGGGCGATCACCTCGTACCCCTCGAGCGGGGTGAGCGCTGACGGGTCCTCGGCCTTGGCGACCATCACGCGCCGCACGCGGGTCTGCGCGAGGGCGTCGAGGTCGAGCGCGAAGTCGGGCGTCTCGGGTCCGTTGACCCGCACGATGACGCGTTCGGGGTCGGGGTCGGCGGCGATCAACTCCGCGCGGGCGTGAGCCTTGGCATCCGGGGCGACAGCGTCTTCGAGGTCGAGGATCGCGGCATCCGCCCGCTCGAGAGCCTTCGACAGCCGTTCCGGCCGGTCGCCGGGCACGAACAGAAGGGCGGGGCCGAGCGAGAACGACGCGCTCACGCCGCACACCCCCGCAGCACCGCGGAGATACCCGCGGGGCCCTCAGGGAACGCGCCGCGCGGCTCGGGGAGAGACCCGCTCACGCCGCCGCCTCCTGCGCCCACACCAGCACCGTGCGCGTCGCGGTGGCGACCACCTCGTCGTTCTGCGAGCGTCCGGTGTGCTCCATGACGACGATCCCCTGACCGGGCCTCGACGCCGAGGGGCGCACCGAGACGATCTCGGTCTCGGCGATCAGGGTGTCACCGACGAACAGCGGAGCCGGGAAGCTCACGTCGGTCAGCCCGAGCTGCGCGACGAGCGTCCCCTGCGTCAACTGCCCGACCGACAGTCCCACCAACGTTGACAGGGTCCACATCGAGTTCACCAGCGGACGCCCGAACGGCTGGGTCGCGGCGTACGCGGCATCGAGGTGCAGCGCCTGCGGATTCATCGTCAGGGTCGTGAACACCACGTTGTCGGCATCCGTCACCGTCCGCCCGGGGCGGTGCGCGTACTTCTCACCGACGACGAACTCCTCCAGATACAGGCCGCGCTGCTCGATCATGCCGCAACGGTACCCGTGAGCCCCAGCGCACGCGAGATCACCATGAGCTGCACCTCGGTCGTGCCCTCGCCGATCTCGAGGATCTTCGAGTCGCGGTAATGCCGCGCGACCGGGTACTCGTTGATGAAGCCGTTGCCGCCGAATACCTGGGTCGCGTCGCGCGCGTTCGCCATGGCGGCGTCGCTCGCGGTCATCTTCGCGACGGCGGCGTCGACCGTGAAGGGCTTGCCGGCGTCGCACAGGCGCGCGGCGTGCACCCACGCGAGGCGGGCGGTGTGCACGCGGGCGTGCATGCGCGCGAGCAGGAACTGCATGTTCTGGCGCGTCGACAGGCGCTCGCCGAAGACGGTGCGGCTGCGGGCGTAGTCGACGGCGGCTTCGAGGCAGCCCTCGGCGGCTCCGGTGGCGAGGGCGGCGATCGCGACGCGGCCCTCGTCGAGGGTGCGGAGGAAGTTCTTGAACCCGTGCCCGCGCTGGCCGAGCAGGTTCGCCTCGGGAACCCGCACGCCATCGAAGGTGAGCGGATGCGTGTCGGAGGCGTTCCAGCCGACCTTGTCGTACGCGGGGCCCACGGTGAAGCCGGCCGTGCCGTTGGGCACGATGATCGTCGAGATCTCGGGGCGGCCCGCGTCGGTGCGGCCGGTGACCGCGGTGACGGTCACGAAGCGGGTGATGTCGGTGCCGGAGTTGGTGATGAACTGCTTCGTCCCGTCGATCACCCACTCGCCGCCCTCGAGCTTCGCGGTCGTGCGGGTGGCGCCGGCGTCGCTGCCGGCCTCGGCTTCGGTGAGTCCGAATCCGGCGAGCGCGCGACCGGCGACGAGGTCGGGAAGGTACTCCGCCTTCTGCGCGTCGGTGCCGTAGCGGTAGATCGGCATGGCGCCGAGGCCGACGCCTGCTTCGAGGGTGATGGCCATCGACTGGTCGACGCGCGCGACCCCCTCGATCGCGACGCAGAGGCTCGTGTAGTCGCCGCCCTGTCCGCCGACCTCTTCGGGGAACGGCAGGCCGAACAGCCCCAGGTCGCCCATCTGCTCGACGAGGTCGAGGGGCAGCTGGTGGGAGCGGTCGGCTTCGTACGAGCGCGGCGCGATCACCTCGTCGGCGAACTCGCGCACCATCGCGCTCAGTTCGCGCTCGTCGTCGGTGAATATCTGCTGGCTGTCGATGCTCACGAGAGGGTCTCCTTGTGGGATGAAACGGGGGCGGATGCCGGGATGCCGGCGGAATCGTGGGAGTGGGGGATCTCAGGGCTCACCGTCGCCACCACCGCGTCGCGGGCCACCTGCGCGCCCGCGGCGGTGCGCAGCCGCACCGTGCCGGCATGCGGGGTCACGACCGTGTGCTCCATCTTCATGGCCTCGATCGTGACGAGACGGGCACCCGCCTCGACAGTGTCTCCGTCGGCGACGTGCACCGCGACGACTGTCCCCGGCAGGGGTGCGACCAGGTCGGGGTCGACGGCCCCGGGCGCGCGGCCGCCGGCGTCGCGGCGACGCTCGGCGGCCGCACGACGCGAGACGAGACGCAGCCGGTGCGCTCCGCCTTCGGCGTGCACCCAGTACTCGACCGGCCCACCCGTCACGAAAGCATCGCCCGCAGTCGGCGCGACCGCGTGAACCCGCCCGGCGTCGTCTTCCAGCGCCACCGTGCGGGCAGCCACCGCTCCCCCGGCACGCCAGGCGCCGACGCGGCCCCAGACCGAGCCGTCGGCCGGGGTCCCGGCATCCGCCACCGTCTTCGCTACCGCGGCGAGCGCGGCCGGCGACGGTTCGGGAGCCTGCGGAGTCCCCCGCCGATCGAGCAGTCCCGTATCCAAATCCCCCGCACGCACGGCGGGATCGGCGAGCAGGGCCCGCAGATCCGCGATGTTCGTGTCGACGCCGAGCACGACCGTGTCGGCGAGGGCCGCGTCGAGTCGGGCAAGGGCCGTCTCGCGGTCGGGTCCGTGCGCGATGACCTTGGCGATCATCGGGTCGTACAGCGAGCTGAGGACACTGCCGGTTTCGACGGCGCTGTCGACGCGGGCGAATCCCGGATGCCACCGGCTCACGGTCCCGGTCGCGGGGAGGTATCCGCGCGCGGGCGTTTCGGCGTACACGCGCGCCTCGATCGCGTGTCCGTCGAGGCGGATCTCGCCGAGCTCGAGCGCGAAGCCCGCCGCGACCCGCAGCTGCTGCTCGACGAGGTCGATGCCGGTGACCATCTCGGTCACGGGGTGCTCGACCTGCAGGCGCGTGTTCATCTCGATGAAGAACGGCTCGTGGAGCCGGTCGCCCGCGACGAGGAACTCCACGGTTCCCGCGCCGAGGTATCCGACGCTGCGGGCGGCGGCGACGGCGGCCTCGCCCAGGCGGGCGCGGGTCTCCGGGTCCACGACCGGAGAGGGAGCCTCTTCGATCACCTTCTGATGCCGTCGCTGCAGGGTGCACTCGCGCTCGCCGAGCGAGAGGGTCGTGCCGCGCGCGTCGGCGAGCACCTGCACCTCGATGTGGCGCGGGCGCTCGAGCAGCCGCTCGAGCAGCAGGGTGTCGTCGCCGAAGGCCGCGGCGGCGACCCGGCGGGCGGTCGCGAGAGCGTCGGCGAGGTCGGCGGGACCGGTGGCCACGGTCATGCCCTTGCCGCCCCCTCCGGCGGAGGGCTTCACGAGCAAGGGGTATCCGGCGCGATCGGCCTCGGCGGCGATCTCGGCGTCGGAGAGACCCATGGCCGAAAACCCCGGCACGGTCGGCACGTCGTGCGCGGCGACGTGCTGCTTGGCGCGGATCTTGTCGCCCATCACCTCGAGCGCCTCGACGCCGGGACCGACGAACACGATCCCGGCCGCGGCGCACGCGCGGGCGAAGCCGGCGTTCTCACTGAGGAATCCGTAGCCCGGGTGCACGGCATCCGCCCCCGACGACACCGCGGCGGCGACCACCGCGTCGACGTCGAGGTACGAGGGCACGCGCACCGCGTGATCGGCTTCGCGGGCGTGGGGCGCGTCGGCATCGGCGTCGGTGAAGACGGCGACCGAGCGGATGCCGAGCCGCCGGAGCGTCCGGAACACCCGGCGCGCGATCTCGCCGCGGTTGGCGACGAGCACGGAGGAGAACGGGGGAACGCTCACGATCACATCCGGAAGAGGCCGAAGCCCCGGTCGGCCAGCGGCACGCGGCTGACGACGTCGAGTGCGAGCCCGAGCATCGTGCGAGTGTCGGCGGGGTCTATCACGCCGTCGTCCCAGAGCCGGGCGGTGGCGTAGTACGGGCTGCCCTGCTCCTCGTAGCGGTCGCGGATGGGCTGCTGGAAGGCCTGCGCCTCGGCATCCGTCCACTCCTGCCCGCGCGCGGCGCGCTGGTCGCGTTGAACGGTCGAGAGCACGGATGCCGCTTGAGCACCCCCCATGACCGAGATGCGACTCGAGGGCCAGGTCCAGAGGAACCGCGGGTCGTACGCCCGGCCGCACATGGCGTAATTGCCGGCGCCGTACGAGCCGCCGACGAGAACCGTGAGCTTGGGGACGCGGGTGGTCGCGACGGCCGTGACCATCTTGGCGCCGTCTTTCGCGATGCCTCCGGCCTCGGCATCCCGTCCCACCATGAACCCGGTGATGTTCTGCAGGAAGATCAGGGGGATGCCGCGCTGATCGGCGAGTTCGATGAAGTGCGCGGCCTTCAGCGCCGACTCGCTGAAGAGCACGCCGTCGTTCGCGATGATCGCGACCGGGTGCCCGTGCAGGCGGGCGAAGGTCGTGATGACGCTCTCGCCGTACAACGCTTTGAACTCGTGCAGCGTGCCGGCGTCGACGAGGGTGTCGATGATCGCGCGCATGTCGACGGGCTGGGTGATGTCGGCGGGGACGATGTCGTAGAGCTCCTGCGGGTCTCTGGCGGGATCCGTTGCCGCCGTCACCTCCCAGACGGGCGCCGGGGTCGGCGGGAGGGTCGAGACGATGTCGCGGACGATCTCGAGCGCGTGCTCGTCGTCGTCGGCGAGGTGGTCGACGACTCCCGAGCGGCGGGCGTGCAGGTCGCCGCCGCCGAGCTGCTCGGCGGTGACGTCTTCGCCGATGGCGGCCTTCACCAGGGGCGGTCCGCCGAGGAACACCGTTCCCTGATTCCGCACGATCACGCTCTCATCGCTCATCGCCGGCACGTACGCGCCGCCCGCGGTGCACGAGCCCATGACGGCGGCGATCTGCGGAATGCCGCGGGCCGACAGCTGCGCCTGATTGCGGAAGATGCGGCCGAAGTGCTCGCGGTCGGGGAACACCTCGTCCTGCATGGGCAGGAACGCTCCGCCGGAATCCACCAGGTACACGCACGGGAGGCGGTTCTCGAGCGCGATCTCCTGCGCGCGCAGGTGCTTCTTCACCGTCAGGGGGAAGTACGCGCCGCCCTTCACGGTCGCGTCGTTGGCGACGACCATGACGTGGCGTCCGTGCACGAGGCCGATACCCGCGACGACTCCGGCGCCGGGCGCTCCGCCGTCGTAGAGGCCGTGGGCGGCGAGGGGGGCGACCTCGAGGAACGCGCTGCCCTCGTCGAGCAACCGGTCGATGCGGTCGCGGGCGAGGAGCTTGCCGCGAGCGGTGTGGCGCTCTCGCGCGGCGTCGGACCCACCGCGGGCGGCCGTGGCGAGCGCCGCGCGGAGCTCCTGCGCGAGGTCGCGCTGGGTGGGGGCGGCGGTGGGCGCGGCGTTCTGTGACGTCTCGGGCGCTGGCGCGGTGACCGGTGCTGTGCTCATGGCGGCTCCGTCTCGGTGCCGCATCGTCGACGGCACCGTCGTTCCGGTCGGGGTCGTTCCCGCCGGAGGGTTTTTCAGTTAATGTTGGCTAACTGAGATTCCCAGGCTAGCCCGAGCGGATGCCGATGACAAGAGCGAACGACGAGCCCCCCGCGGTCGCCGGCGAAGCGCGCACTGACGCGGCGACCCCCCTCGCCCCCGCCGGCACCGCTCGCGACCGTGCGAAGGCCGACCGCCGCGCCGCACTGCTGTCCGCCGCCGCACGCCTGTTCGCCGAGCGGGGCTTCGACGGCGTCACCCTCGGCGACATCGGCGAAGCCGCCGGGGTGAGCGGCCCGGCCGTCTACCGCCACGTTCCGGGCAAGCAGGCGTTGCTGGGCGCGATCCTCGTCGACGTCAGCGAGCGGTTGCTCGAGGGCGGGCGCCGAGTCGCGAAATCCGCCGCCGCGAACACAACCGCGGAGCACCCGCCCGACACGCCGCCCCCAGACACCCTCACCCCGCGTGTCACCGAATCCCCCGGCGATCCTGCACACATGGCATCCGCCCCCGACCGTCCTGCGGATCGCAGCGCCGACGCGCCGCCTGAGGCGGCCCCCGCCGACACCACGCTCCGCGCCCTCGTCGACTTCCACGTCGCGTTCGCGCTCGCCGAGGCCGACGTGATCCGCGTGCAGGACCGCGACCTCGACCGCCTCTCCCCCGACGACCGCCGCACGGTGCGCCGCCTGCAGAACGCGTACGTCGCCGTGTGGACCGAGGCGCTCGCCACAGCGCATCCCGATGCCGAAACTCCCGCCGAGCGGCGCGTGCGAGCCCTGGCGTGCTTCGGTCTGATCAACTCGACGCCGCACAGCGTGCGCGGCGTATCCGCGGCTCGCGTGCGCCCCACCCTGACCCGCATGGCACGAGCGGCGCTGACGGCCTGATCCCCCGGCATCCGACCCGCGGCCGAGACAAGAGAAAGGTGCCGAGGGCGACCACTCCCCCGGCACCCCGTCGGTGCACCGCGCGACGGGCTCGCCGTCGCGGGTCGCTCAGCGCAGCAGCATCGCCCGCCCGGGCTCGCGCAGCACGCCGGCGACGTCGGTGAGGAATCGCGCCGCCTCCGCCCCGTCGACCAACCGGTGGTCGAACGACAGGCTGAGGGTCAGCACGTCGCGCAGGGCGATCTCGCCGTGGTGCTCCCACGGCGTGCGCCGCAGGGCGCCGACCGCGAGGATTCCCGCTTCGCCGGGGTTCAGGATCGGCGTCCCCGCGTCGACGCCGAACACGCCGACGTTGGTGATCGAGAACGTCCCGCCGGTCATCGCGGCCGGAGCGGTCCGTCCGGCGCGGGCCGTGGCGGCGAGTTCGGCGATCGCATCGGCGAGGTCGACGAGGTCGAGCCGGTCGGCATCCGGGATCACCGGAACCACGAGACCGCGATCGGTCGCGGCCGCGATCCCCAGGTTGACGTAGTGGTGCTCGACGATCTCACCCGCCGCGTCATCCCACTTCGCGTTGAGCGCGGGCGTGCGCCCGAGCGCCAAGCACACGGCCTTCGCGACGATCGCGAGCACGCCGATGCGGTGTCCGTCGAGCGCGCGGTCGGTCTTGAGCGAGGCGAGCAGCTCCGTGGTCGCGGTCACGTCGAGGGTGAGGAACGTCGTCGCGTGCGGAGCCGTGAACGCGCTCTGCACCATCGCCGCGGCCGTGTGCTTGCGCACTCCGCGGATCGGCGTGCGCGTCACCCGGTTGCCGGACCGGCCGGCCGGGGGCACCGTCGACGTCGAAGTGGGGGCGGATGCCGCGAACTCCTCCACGCGGCCGGGCATGCGCCTCTCCCCGGGGTGCACGGCGGCGGATGCCGTGACCTCGGGCATCGCGGGAGTGCGCGCGGCGAACTCCTCGACGTGGCCGCGCGTCACCATCTCGCCCGGGTGGGCGGCGGCGACCAGCACGAGGTCGACCCCGAGATCCTTCGCGAGCTTGCGCACCGGCGGAGTCGAGCGCGGACGCACGAGCGGCAGGTCGATCGGACCGGTCTTGACGACGTCGTGAGGAGCAGCCTCGCGCACGGCATGGTCCGAGTCGATCACCGCGGTCGCGGTTCCTCGGGCCCGTCGCTTCGGCCGACTGCCCGAGCTCGGCGCGGCGCCGTAGCCGACGAGGTTCGGCGTCGCGCGGGCGGCGATGTCGTCGGCGGGGGCGTCGAGAGGCGCTTCCGCGACCGTCTCGACGGCGAGCCCGGCCCCGGCCTCGCGGGACGCCCCCGCGGGCGAGGCCGCCGGGGTCCCGGCATCCGCTCCCCCGAGATCGAACGACACCAGAGGTGAGCCGACCTCGACGACGTCTCCGGCCGCGGCGTGCAGACCCTGGACGGTGCCGGCGTACGGCGAGGGGATCTCGACGATCGCCTTCGCCGTCTCGACCTCGGCGATCGTCTGGTTGAGGGTGACCGTGTCGCCTTCGGCCACATGCCACTGCACGATCTCGGCCTCGGGAAGGCCCTCGCCGAGGTCGGGAAGCAAGAACTCCGCGATCATCGAACGCCTCCCTCGATCGTGCCCGCGATCCGTCCGGCATCACTGCGCTCCGCGATCATCGAACGCCTCCCTCGACGGTCGCGGCGGATGCGCCGCCGGTCGGCGAAGAGCCCGCACCGCGCTCGAGCACCAGATCCACCGCGTGCAGGATCCGATCCAGATCGGGCACGTGGTGCTTCTCGAGCTTCGACGGCGGATAGGGGATGTCGTGCCCGGTGACGCGCCGCGGCGGCGTCTCGAGGTAGTGGAAGCACTCCTCGGTGATGCTCGCGATCAGCTCCGCGCCGACTCCCGCTTCGCGCGCGGCCTCGTGCGTGACGACGACGCGTCCGGTCTTGCGGACGGATGCCGCGACGGTGTTCATGTCGATCGGCGACAGCGAGCGCAGGTCGATGACCTCGAGCGAGATGCCGTCATCTTCGGCGGCGACGGCGGCATCGAGGGCGGTGCGCACCTGGGCGCCGTAGGTGACGATCGTGGCATCCGTGCCCTCGCGGGCGACGCGCGCGAGGTGCATCGGCGGGGCGTCGGCGAGGTCGGCGTCGAGGTCGACCTCACCCTTGGAGTGGTAAAGGCGCTTGGGCTCGAAGAAGATCACCGGGTCGTCGGAGGCGATCGCCTGCTGCAGCATGACGTAGGCATCCTGCGGGTTCGAGGCGGCGATCACGCGGAGTCCGGCGGTGTGCACGAAGTACGCCTCGGGCGACTCGGAGTGGTGCTCGGCCGCGCCGACGCCCCCGGCCCACGGGATACGGATGACCAGCGGCATCCGGATGCGACCGTTGCTGCGGTAGTGGAGCTTCGCGACCTGGCAGACGATCTGGTCGAAGGCCGGGTAGACGAAGCCGTCGAACTGGATCTCGACGACGGGCCGGTAGCCGCGCAGCGCGAGTCCGACGGCCGTACCGACGATGCCGGCCTCGGCGAGCGGGGTGTCGACGACGCGCTGCGCGCCGAAGCGCTTCTGCAGGCCGTCGGTGACGCGGAAGACGCCGCCGAGCTTGCCGATGTCCTCGCCCATGAGCAGGACCTTGTCGTCGTTCTCGAGCGCCTTCGAGAGGCCCGCGTTGATGGCTGAACCGAGGGTGAGGGAGGTCATCGCGCGCCCTCCTGCTCGAACCCCGCGAGGTAGTCCATGTACTCGGCTTTCTGCCGTTCGACCGCGGCATGCGGTTCCGCGTACACGTGGTCGAACATGGTCTCGGGGGCCCGGGTGGTGGCCCCGATGCACGCGGCGCGCACCTCTGCGGCGAGAGCGTCTGCGGCACGGGCGACCTCGTCCATTCCGGAGTCGTCGAGCATCCCCTCGGCGCGCAGGTAGGCCTCGAGCCGGGCGATCGGGTCGCGCTGCGCCCACTCGTCGACCTCGGCGGCGTCGCGGTAGCGGGTGGGGTCGTCGCTCGTGGTGTGCGGACCCATGCGGTAGGTCACGGCCTCGATGAACGAGGGTCCTTCGCCACGACGGGCGCGGTCGAGGGCCCAGCGCATCGCGGCGACGCAGGCAAGGGCGTCGTTGCCGTCGATGCGAAGGCTCGGGATGCCGAACCCCGGCGCCCGGCCCGCGATCGGATACGTGGCTTGGACGGTGACGGGCTCCGAGATGGCCCACTGGTTGTTCGAGCACACGAACACCACGGGGGCGCGGAACGACGAGGCGAAGACCATCGCCTCGTTGACGTCGCCCTGGCTCGTCGCCCCGTCGCCGTAGTACGCGACGGCGACGTCGGTTGAGCCGTCGCGTTGAGCGCCCATCGCCCAGCCGGTGGCGTGCAGCGACTGCGCGCCGATGATGATCTGGGGAGGCGCGGCGTTGATGGTGGTGTGGTCGTACGCCGAGTGCTCTTCGCCGCGCCAGGCCAGCACGTAGTCGGCGGGCTTGGCACCGCGGCCCAGCAGCACTCCGTGCTCGCGGTAGCTGGGGAAGACGAAGTCGCCCGGGGCGAGGGCGTGGGCGGTGCCGACCTGGGTGGCCTCCTGTCCACGGCACGGCGCCCAGAGGGCCAGCTGTCCTTGGCGTTGCAGGGCGACGCCCTCGGCATCCAGCCGACGGGTGAGGACCATGTCGCGGTGGAGGGCGCGCAACTCGTGCGGCGAGAGATCGGCGACCCAGGGGTCGAGGGTGTCGTCGGCGATCCGGGAGCCGTCCGGCTCGAGGATGCGGAGCACGTCGTCGACGGCGTCGTGGTCGTCAGCTCGTCCTGTCGAGGAGCCTCGGGTCTGGGTGTACGTCATCGTCATCCCTCCAGTGCGGCCCGGGCTCCTCGTGAGAGCCGGGGCGTACGGATGCCGGCAGCACCGCCGACGAGGCCGACCGTACGCGCGGAATGCACCCCGCTCAAGACCTCGCCGTCATATTGAGCATCGTGCCCACCGTGACCGACCTTCACACTGCTAATGTTTCGCACCATGAGCAAGCTCGACGCGGTCGACCTCGACCTCCTCCGCGCCCTGTCCGCCGATCCGCGCGCCACCGTCGTCGCGCTCGCCGAGAAACTCGGACTCTCCCGGAACACCGTCCAGGCGCGCATGAGCCGCCTGGAACGCGGGGGAGTCTTCCTCTCGTACGAACGCACGCTGTCGGCCGAGGCGCTGGGCTTTCCCATCGAGGCGTTCCTGCAGGTGACGGTCCGGCAGGCGGAGCTGCCGGCGATCCGTGCGGAGCTCGCCAAGGTGCCCGAGGTTCTGCAGGCGCACGGACTCAGCGGTCAGGTCGACCTGCTCGTGCGCGTGGCGTGCCGCGACACTCAGCACCTGTTCGACACCGACGCCCGGATCCTGGCCATCGAGGGTGTCGAGCGCACCGAGACGTCGCTCGTGATGGGCGAGGTCATCGGCTACCGCGTCGGGCCGCTGATGCAGCTGGCACGCGAGGACGTCTAGCCGCGGCATCCCGTCGCAGCCCGCCGCTCGCGGGCGTGTACGCGCGGCCCCTCCCGGGTGAGACCGCTGATGCAGCTGGCGCGCGAGGACATCTGGCTTTCTACGGCGCCGGAACCACCGGGATGCTCGCCGTCTCGGTGCTCTGCTCGCTCGGGCTCCCGGCATCCATCCGCACGAGCACCACGCCCACGAGGATCAACGCGCCGCCCACGAACTGGACCGGCGCCGGCGTCTCGCCGAGCAGCAGCCACGCGAACCCGAGGGCGAACAGCACCTCACTGAGTCCCACGAACGATGCGAGTCGCGAGCCGATGAGCGGCACCGCGATCACCCCGAGCGCGTAGCCGACGGTGGTCGCCACGCCGCCCACCCACAGCAGCGGCAGGATGCCGGGGAGCTCGAGCCCCGCGAGCGACACGGTGATCGAGGGGGCGGCGAAGGGCAGGACCCCCGTGGCCACCAGCACGCCCATGAGCAGGGTTCCGGTGAGCAAACCGCCCGCGGCGAGGGCCAGCGGGGGGAGGTCGTCGCCCGCGCGCCCGGCGATGACGAAGTAGGCCGCGGCGCAGACCGCCGCGCACAGCGCGAAGATCGTGCCGAGCAGGTCGAAGCGCGCTCCGCTGATGTCGACGACGAGTACGAGACCGGCCATCGCGACGACGGAACCGATGAGCACCGCCTTCGACGGGGAGCGTCGGGTGCGCACCCAGACCGCGATGACGATGAGCACCGGCGCGATGTACTGGATGAGCAGGGCGACGGCGACCGGCATCCGCTGCATCGCGGCGAAGTAGAAGAGCTGGCAGCCGGCCACGGCCGTGAGCCCGAATGCGACGATGAGCAGCCCGTGTCGGCGGAGGAATCCGCGCTGACGGCGGATGGCGAGGATCAGCGCGGGCGAGAGCAGCAGGGCGGCGAGGCCCATGCGCACGAGGAGCACCGCACCGAGAGACCAGCCGCCGTCGAGCAGCGGTTTGACGAACGGGCCGCTGGAAGAGAACGCCAGGGCCGAGGCGACGGCGATCGCGAGGCCGGTAACGGCGGTGGATCCGCGGTGGGTGGGACGCGGAAGGGTCACGGGAGACGTGGTCATGCGGGCCTGCTGTCACGAGTGAAGGGGGTTTACACTCGTGACAGTACGGCCTCTACCTGTCAGGAGTCGACGTGGTCTTCATTCGTGACACCGAACTGGTGCTGCGCGCCGCTGTCGAACTCGTGAACACCCTGCCGCACACCGAGGTGAGCGGGGTCGACACCCTCGTCGACGTCGCGGAGCTCGAGGCCTTCACCGACCGTCACGGCTACACCGGTTCGCGCACGCGCGACGCCCGCGAGCTCGCCGCCGTCCGCGGCATCCGCCCCCGTCTGCTGAAGCTGTGGAGTGCGGATCGCGACGGGGCCGTCCCCCTGGTGAACGCCATGCTCGCCGATGGGCGCGCGCTGCCCCAGCTCGTGCGCCACGACGGGCTCGACTGGCACATCCACGCGAGCGACCCCGCGGATCCCCTGGCGACGCGGATCCTGGTGGAGTCGGCGTTGGCCTTCGTCGACGTCATCCGCGCCGACGAGTACGCCCGCGTGCGCGTCTGCGAGGCGGACGACTGCGAGGGCGTGTACGTCGACTTCTCGAAGAACGGATCGAAGCGCTACTGCGACGCGGGCAACTGCGGCAACCGGATGAACGTGAACGCGTACCGCAAGCGCCGAGCCGAGGCCTAGCCGAGGAACTCCGCGATCGCCCGCGCCGCGGCATGCGGCGTCTCGTAGTGGATCAGGTGCCCGACCTCGGCGATCTCGACGAGCCGGGCGTCGGGGAACAGCGTCGCGAGGTGCCGCTCGGCCTCGATCGGGGTGATGTCGTCCTTTTCGGCCGCGACGAGCAGCGTCGGCTGCGCGATGCGCGGGGCGAACTCGCGCACGTCGTGCGAGACGCTCGTGACGAAGGCCTCGTGCAGCACGTCGCGGTCGGCGAAGCGCGAGAAGTACTCGTCGTGCTGTTCGTGCACGAAGCGCCGCAGGCCGGGGTCGCGGGTCTTGGCCATGGCGTTGCTCATGACGCGCACGATGAGCCCGTTGCGCAGGAGTCCCTCGCCGAGAGCGCGCGGCAGCTTCGCGCCGGCGAGGTAGTAGAACACCGCGAGACGGGTCAGAATCCCGCGAGGACCCTCGAGCGCGGGTGCCCCGATCGGGTTGACGAGGATGAGTCGGGGCGTCGACAACCCGCCCGCCACCGCCGCGGACGACACGATCGAACCGAACGAGTGGCCGAGCACGACGGCATCCGGAGCGACGGTCTCGACGAACGCGCGCAGCCAGGCGGCGTAGGTGTCGAGGTCGTGCGGGCGTCCGTCGAGGGGCGCGGTCTCGCCGAACCCGGGAAGGTCGGGAGAGATCACCCGGATGCCGGGAAGATGCGCGACCACCGGATCGAGCCCGTGGTGCTCGCCGCGGAAGCCGTGCACCGCGACGATCGTCGTCTCGGCGGCGTCGTCACCGTAGACCCAGTACGCCGTGGTGCCCCCGAGGACACTCGCCTCGCGCCGCACGACGGGGATCTGAGCGAGGCGGTCGGCGTAGGGGTTTGGCATGGGTCGAGTCTACGAGGGAGGTCTGACATCCCTTTTCCGGACCGCCGCCGGTGGCACGCTTCGGACCTCTCCACCTCGCGGAGGCGTCCGTGAAATGCCCCTCACCGCGGGGTCTGCGCCGCGCCCTCACCCCGCCCACGCCGACTCCGGCCGCGCGGGGCTTGCGTCGCGCCCGAGCCCATGGCATCCACCCCCGTTCCTGCGCGCCTCGACGGCGATGTCGGAGGCCCGCTTTAGCGTGAGCCCATGACCACGTGGCAGGCCGGGCCGCTCCCCCTCTTCCAGACGCCCGAGTGGGCGCGACTCGTGGGCGTGTTCGACCTCGAGACGACCGGGATCGACGTCGAGAACGATCGCATCGTGACCGCGCACGTGGGTGTCCTCGACGCCGACGGCCGCGTCGTCGACGCCCGCGACTGGCTCGCCGACCCGGGCGTCGAGATCCCCGCGGGGGCCGCGGCGATCCACGGGATCTCGACCGAACGCGCTCGTGCCGAGGGCGCCCCCGCACCGCGGGTGGTGGCCGAGGTCGTCGAGGCTTTGGGGGCGCTCTTCGCCGTCGGCATTCCGGTCGTCGCTTACAACGCGCCCTTCGATTTCTCGATGCTCAAGAACGAGGCCGTGCGCCACGGCGTGGCGCCGATCGCCGCCCCCTCCCCCGTCATCGACCCCCTCGTCGTCGACAAGACCTTCGACCGCTACCGCCGCGGCAAGCGCACGCTCTCCGTCGTCGCCGAGCACTACGCGGTTCCCCTCGAGTCCGCACACGAGGCCTGCGCCGACGCCGTCGCGGCCGGCCGGCTCGCCCTCGCGCTCGCCGAGAAGTTCGGCCCGTGGCTGCCCCCGACCCTCGACGAGCTCCACACCCGCCAGATCGCCTGGGCGCGCGCGCAAGCCGAGAGCCTCACGGAGTACTTCGTGAAGATCGGTCGGCTGGATGCCACGGCTCCGGCGATCGACGGGGCGTGGCCGATTCGCTGAGCGCGGTGGGCGCGCTCCCGCCGCATCGCGCGGCGTCTTCGTCGGCCGTGACGTCTCCGCCTCGTCCGCCCACGCCGCCGAGCTGATCCGAGGCGGCCCGATGCGGCATCGCCTATGCGTCGCCTGTGACGGATCCTGTCCTCGTTCGACACGCCGCCGAAACGTGCCGCCCCTACGGTGGCGACAACCCTCTCGGCGGCGCTCTTTCGGACGACGCTGCCGCATCTTCTGAACGGACGACAGAACCCATGCGCCAGGCTCCGCCAGCTCCGCCCTCGCACCCTGCCCTCCTCCGCCGGTCCGTCCGGTCGCTCGGAACCGCCGCGCTCGCTGCGGGGCTCGTCGTGTCATCCGTCGCCGCGGTCACCCCGGCGCTCGCTGCCGACCCCGTGGACGGCGCGCGCACCTCGGGCGACGCCATGTTCCCGAACGTGGGCAACGGCGGCTACGACGCCCTCGACTACGACATCGACCTCGCGTGGACCCCCGACGCGGTTCAGACCGGCTCCGTCGTGGCCGGCTCCATCGTCGCGACCTCGACCATGACCGCCCGCGCCGCCGAACCGCTGCGCAGCTTCTCGCTCGACTTCGAAGGACTCGTGGTCGACTCCGTGACGGTGGACGGCACGCCCGCTGCGTGGCTGCGTGAGACCGACGCCGGTGCGATCACACACAAGCTCGTCGTGACCCCCGCCACCCCGGTTTCCGGTGAGTTCCGCGTCACGGTCGCCTATCACGGAGTCCCGCAGGCCCACATCGACGCCGACGGCTCGTACGAAGGGTGGAACGCCACGACCGACGGGGCGACGATGCTCGGTCAACCGGTCGGCAACATGACCGGGTTCCCGCACAACAACACTCCGGGCGACAAGGCGACCTACTCGATCTCGCTCGATGTCCCGACCACCCTCTCCGACGCGACCGGCGCGGGAGCGGCCCCGGCCGCCGCCGTCAGCAACGGCGAGCTGCTCTCGAAGACGCCGTCGACCGACGGCACCCGCACGACCTGGGCGTGGCAGCAGACGAAGCAGATGGCATCCGAGCTGCTCATCATTTCGATCGGCCGTTACGACGTCATCGAATCATCGGTGACGCTCACCGACGGCAGCAGCATTCCCGCGTGGTCCTTCGTCGACTCGACGTCGACGACCGCCAACAAGGCGACCGTGACCACGGCGGTGAGCCAGCTCGGCCCGATCATCCGCAACCTCGAGTCCGTGTACGGGCCCTACCCGGGCCGCAGCGCCGGCGTCGTCGTGGACCGCGTGCCGCGCGGCATCAACTACGCGCTCGAGACGCAGGACCGCTCCTTCTTCCCGACGCGGATCGGCTTCAGCACCCTCGTGCACGAGCTCGCCCACCAGTGGTACGGCAACAATGTGTCCCCCACGACGTGGACCGACATCTGGATCGCCGAGGGCATGGCGACCTGGTCCGAAAGCTATTACGCCGGCAGCGACGGGTTCGGTGCGGGTACTCCGTCGCGCGAGGCGCAGTTCGACGCGTGGAACCGAACCCCCGCGGGCGACGACAGGTGGACCATCGCGCCGGGTGCGCAGACCGACTCGGCTTCGCTGTACGACTACCAGACCTATGATCGCTCGGCGCAGTTCTGGGCGGCGCTGCGCGTCGCGATCGGCGACGACGCGTTCTTCCCGGTCGTCACGCAGTGGCAGCTGCGCAACGCTGGCACGAGCAGGACCGGCGCCGACCTCCTCGCCCTCGCCGAAGAGCTCTCCGGCCGTGACCTGCAGGCGTTCTACCGGGACTGGATCCTGGATGCCGACAAGCCCGCGTGGCCCGACCAGTTCACGCTCGCGCTGTCCACGACCGCGACCACCCCACTCGAGCGCGGCGGCTCGGTGAGCTACACCCTCACAGCGGAGAACACCGGACTCGTCCCGCTCGCCTCGTCGACCGCGAGGCTCGATGTCCGCGGCATCCTGGATCGGGCCTCCATCGACCAGACGGCTCTGCCCGCCGGCGTGACCCTGACCGGCGATGTTTTCGTCTGGACCATTCCGGCGACGGATCCGGGACGGACGGCCACGACGACGTTCGCGGCGACAGTGGCCGACGACGCCTCGGGCGGAGCGCTGACCACCGAGGCCGCCGCCAGCCTCGGCGGAACGTGCGCATCGTGCTCGAGCACCCTCGCCGTGCAGGAGTACCCGGTTGACGCGCAGGCGCCGATCATCACGGGTGACACGGCGGCCGGTGCGACGCTCACGGCGACCACCCCCGGGTGGACCGACGGCACGTCGTTCGCGTATTTCTGGGCGGTCGACGGAACCCCGACCCCGGATGCCACGACCCCGACCTTTACGATCCCCGCCGCCGCCGTAGGACGGACGGTGACGGTGACCGTCACGGGCAGCCTCGCCGGGTATGTCGCCCAGTCGCGCACGAGCGCCCCCTTCGGCCCGGTCGTCGCAGCGATCGTGCCCTCGCCTTCGCCCTCGGCCTCGGGAGCGGCCGTCGTCTCGCCCCCTCGCGGGCAGCTCGGGGCAACCGGCTCCGAGGCACCGATCGCGGCGATCATGTGGGCTCTCGCGGCTCTCGTCGGCGGCTCTGTGCTGTCGATGGCGGCGATGCGACGCCGGCGTGGCGCTCGTCGGGTCGAATCGGTCTGAGCATGTCGCGAGGATCGCCCCCGCCCCGGGTTGCCGGGTGCGGGGGCGATCCGTCGTGAGTCGGCCGGCTGTAGCCGCCTCCGTCACCCGTCTCACCCCGGAGGCGGGTGAGGCGGTGGCGATCGAGGGAACGGTCGCGCTCTGGTTCGCGGCGCGCCGCTCGCCGCTCGGCGAGCGGGACAGGGTTGTGCCCTTTACGGAAAGGTCGGTGCTTCTCGATCGGCGCGGCGGAAGGTCCCCTCGCGGCGCGGTCCCGATGCGCGACGCGCAAGGCTGGGGCCTTTGCGACGGGCGCCCGCGTCAGGGACCGACGGAGCGACCCGAGGTGCTCGATGGGACGCCCTCCCCGCGGCCGTGGCTCCCCCGAAGCGACCCTCGACTCGATGTCGGACGTCACCGATAGCGTTCTGCCATGACCCGCACCGCACCCTCCGAAGGCCGGCCGAAGCCGGTGTTCCGGGAGTGCGACGGTGCCCCGTGGCCGAGCGACGACGAACTCGAACTCGAGGCACAATGGGCGGCTTTCCGTGAGAGCGGAGATGTCGAGTGGTGGACGGGCGAAGAGCCCGCTCAGTCTGGCAGTGCGTCTTCCGCATCCGTCCCGGCCGCCACTCCGGGCGGAGCGACGTCGTCCGGCACCAGCGACAGTGACGACGTCTGGTCGGTAGACGACCTGCTCTCGCCGCTCGACGGCGGCGCCGCCGCGGTCTCTGACATCGATGCGCGGCTGGGCCACCTCGAGTGCGTCGTGAACGAGAGGCAGCGGGCAACTGCCGACGAGTACCGCTTGATTCTTTCGATCCTCGACGATGCCGCGTTCGACCCCACTCCGTGGGTCGGTCCCGACCCCACTCTCGACCGCGCGTGGAACGATCCCCGCGGACGTACCCCCGGCGCCGTGCGTCGCGATCGCGTCGACCTCGCTGAGCGCGCCGCCGTCGCCGAGGTCGCCGTCCGCCTGCGTCTGTCCGAGCAGACCGTTCGGACGAGGGCCGCCCACGCGCGGACGCTGGCCGTCGGTTGCCCGCAGCTGTGGGCCGCCTTCAGCGAAGGCCGCCTCTCCGAGAAGCACGCGGTCGACGCAGCTCGACTGGCGTCGACGCTCCCCGCGGGCGATGACGCCGCCTTCCAGCGCTTCGACGACGAAGCGTGTCCGCAAGCGCTCGTCCTCCCCCCGGCGAAATTCGCGGTTGCTGCTCGCGCGATCCGCGAGCGCGTCCATGCCGAATCACTCGATGCTCGTCATCGCCGGGCGGCCGAGGGTCGCGGTGTGTGGATGAGGGCCGAGCTCGACGGCATGGCATCCCTGCACGCCCTTCTCCCCGCGGATCGCGCCCGCGCGGTGATGTCGCGGCTGGATCGCGCGGCCCGGCACCTTCGCGCGGCACCCGATGAAGAACGCACGCTCGCGCAGTTGCGGGCCGACGCCTTCGCCGACCTCGTCACCATGACGGAGGATCCGGGCCAGAACGCGACGGCTCCGTCCTCGAACACCGTGCCCGAGAATCCCCCGCCTGGTGCGGCCGTGCCCATGCCCCCGGTGGCCGGCACTGCGAAGCGAAGTCCCGTCGCGGCCGACGCGAAAGAGCCCGCCCGACATGCGCTCGCGGGCCCCGCATCACGAGCGCCAGATGCCGAGCAGGCCGCATCGCACCCGGACACCGAACACCTCGCACCGCACCCACCGGGCCCCGAATGCCCCGCGCCGCGCGCACGCGATGCCGAACGCCCCGCGCCACACACACCCGCTGCCGAAAACCCCACACCGCATGAACCCGCGGCGGGGCGCACCTTCCGGTCTGCTCCCCCGGCAACCGTCGTCGTGACGATTCCTGCGCTTACTCTCCTGGGGCACGACACCGAGCCGGCGACGCTCGAGGGCTACGGACCGATCGACCTCGAGACCGCACGGCGGCTCGCCGGAAACGCCACCTCGTGGATACGGCTTCTCACCCATCCTGTGACCGGCGCTCCGCTCGTGCTCGACCGGAAGACGTACCGCGTTCCCGTGGCGCTCCGACGGTGGCTCGGCGTCACCTCGCCCACGTGCGTGTTCCCCGGTTGCGGCCGCGCCGCGCGAGAGTGCGACATCGACCATCTCACCGCGTGGACCGACGGCGGCACCACCGACGACGACAACCTCGACCCCAAATGTCGCCATCACCACCGCCTCCGTCACGAGACCCGGTGGGACCTCGATCGCACAGCCGGAGGCGACACCGCGTGGATCTCGCCCCTCGGCGACAGGTACGGCACAGATCCGCCACCGTTCTAGAGGCGGCGGTCCTGACGCGTGCCCCTCGAGAGGGCTCCCGGTGCCCGCCGCCCTCGAAGGGCGAGCGACGGGACGGAACGCCCCACGCCGTCTCTCGCCCGCGCCGAGCACCCGCGCCGTGCCGCGCCCGAGCCCCCGCGCCGTGCCACGCCCACTCCCCGCTCCCACGCCCACGCCCACCCCCACGCCCACGCCCACGCCCGCCCCCACGCCCACGCCCGCCCCACGCCCACGCCCAGCCCCCACACCGTCTTACACCCGAGCCCCCACGCCGTCTCTCGCCCGCGCCGAGCACCCGCGCCGTGCCGCGCCCGAGCCCCCGCGCCGCGCCACGCCCGCTCCCCGTTCCCGCGCCCCCGTCCCGCCCCCGCACACAACGCGAAAGCCCCCCGTCCCGAAGGACGAGGGGCTTTCGCTGCGAGAACCGCTGGGCTCAACGACCGCCGAAGTTCTTGAAGCGCTGGTTGAACTTCTCGACGCGACCGGCCGAGTCCATGATGCGCTGCTTGCCCGTGTAGAAGGGGTGCGAAGCGGACGAGATTTCCACGTCGATGACGGGGTACTCCACGCCGTCGAGCTCGATCGTCTTGTCGCTGGACACGGTCGAACGGGTGAGGAACGTGTCGCCCGAACCGAGGTCGCGGAACACGACGGCCTTGTACGTGGGGTGGATGTCAGTCTTCATGGGAGGTCCTTTGAGAAGTGGTGTCCTGGATTCTGCCAGGACGTCAAAGTCTGCGGCGCCGATGGCACCAACGAGAGAGTCTACCAGGCCCGAGCGCTACCCCGACACGAAGGCGCCGCCTCGAGGCGAAGCGTCTCAGACGGCGCGCGCCGCGTACCGCCCGGCTTCGTGCGTGAGTGCGATCTCGAGCCCGAACGTCTTCGTGAGGTTCTCGGCCGTGAGGGCTTCCTGGAGGGGCCCGGATGCCACGACCTCGCCGTCACTCAACAGCAGAACGTGCGTGAAGCCGACGGGAATCTCTTCGACGTGGTGCGTGACCATCACCATCGCGGGCGTCGTCGGCGCCTGCGCGTAGCCCGACAGCAGAGCGAGCAGCTCTTCGCGCGCGCCGAGATCGAGGCTCGCGGTGGGCTCGTCGAGCAGCAGCAGCTCGGGGTCGGTCATGACCGCGCGGGCGATCTGGACGCGCTTCTGCTCGCCGTCGCTCAGGGTTCCGAACGTGCGGTCGGCGAGGTGATCGAGCTTCCACTCGGCGAGCACGCGCAGCGCGCGACGCTCGTCGATGTCGTCGTAGTCCTCGCGCCAGCGACCCACGACCGAGAACGCGGCCGTCAGCACGACGTCGAGCACGGTCTCTTCCGGCGGCACGCGACGTGCCATCGCCGACGAGGCGAAGCCGATGCGCGGACGCAGCTCGAACACGTCGGTGCGGCCGAGACGTTCACCGAGGATCGTCACCGAACCCGAGGTCGGGTGAAGCAGGGTGTCGGCGAGCTGGAGCACCGTCGTCTTGCCCGCGCCGTTCGGCCCGAGCACGACCCACCGCTGGTCGTCCGACACCTCCCAGTCGAGGTGGGACACGATGTCCCGCGCGTTCCGGCGGACGACGACGTCGGAGAACTCGAGCACCTGGGGCATGGCTCTAGCCTACTGTCCGAGACAGCGGCATCCGGATGCCACGCGGCCCCTGTGGACAGTGCCGGACACGCCCGCGCGCGTCGCGCACGACCGCCCCGGCGATCCGCCACTGCGCCACCGAGCCGGACGTTCTACTTTCCCGCGACCTCCGCGTACAGCGCCGCCGTGGTCTCCGCGATCGCGGCCCAGCTGAAGTCCTCGACGGCTCGCGTGCGACCGGCTTCTCCGTAGGCCCGGGCGGTGTCGGCATCCATCACGACCTCCGTCAGCACGCGGGCGAGGTCGTCGACGAACCGCTCGGGATCGACGGGCGTTCCCGTTCCGTCCTGCACCTGCTCGATCGGCACCAGGCGCCCGGTCACACCGTCGACGACAACCTCGGGAATACCCCCGGTCGCCGTTCCGACGACCGCAGCCCCGCACGCCATGGCCTCGAGGTTCACGATGCCGAGCGGCTCGTACACCGACGGGCAGACGAACGTGGTCGCCGCGGTGAGGATCGCGCTGAGCTCGTTGCGCGGCAGGAGCTTCTCGATCCACACGACCCCATCGCGGGTCGCCTGGAGCCCGCGCACCAGCTCCTGCACCTCGGCCATGATCTGCGGGGTGTCGGGAGCACCGGCGCACAGGATCAGCTGCACCTCGGGCGGCAGTTGCTCCGCCGCGCGCAGGAGGTACGGCAGCCCCTTCTGACGGGTGATGCGACCCACGAAGACGACCGAGGGGCGCGATGGATCGATGCCCTGCGACGCCAGGAACGCGTCATCCGACACCGGATGCCACGACTCGGTGTCGATGCCGTTGTAGATGACCCGCACCTTGTCGGGATCCAGCGAGGGGTAGCTGCGCAGGATGTCGTCGCGCATGCCGGAGCTCACCGCGACGACGGCGGCCGCCCCCTCGTACGCGGTCTTCTCGATGTAGCTCGACACGGCGTATCCGCCGCCGAGCTGCTCGGCCTTCCACGGGCGCAGCGGTTCGAGGCTGTGCGCGGTGACCACGTGCGGAATGCCGTGGAGGAGGGATGCCAGGTGCCCGGCGAAGTTCGCGTACCAGGTGTGCGAGTGCACGACGTCGGCGCCCGCGATGTCCGAGACGATCGCGAGGTCGGTGCCGAGGGTCTGGATCGCACCGTTCGCCGACGCCAATTCGGCGGGCACGCCGTAGGAGGTCGTGTCGGCCTCGTCGCGCGACGCGCCGAACGCGCGGACCTGCACCTCGGTGCCCTCGGCGCGCAGCGCCTTGACGAGTTCGGTGGCGTGGACCCCGGCTCCCCCGTAGATCTCCGGCGGGTACTCCTTGGTCACGATGTCGACGCGCATGAGACGAACCGTAGTACAGCGCAAGGCGCGCCGCAGACGTGTTTCCGCTCGCCCGCCGGAGCCCTAGGGTGGTGCCATGCCTGCAGCGCCGAAGGTCTTCGGAATCATCCTCGCCGGCGGCGAGGGAAAGCGACTCATGCCCCTGACGGCTGACCGCGCCAAACCCGCCGTGCCCTTCGGCGGTCAATACCGCCTGATCGACTTCGCGATCTCGAATCTCATCAATTCGGGGCTGCGTCAGCTCGTCGTGCTGACGCAGTACAAGTCGCACAGCCTCGACCGACACATCTCGCAGACGTGGCGCATGTCGCCGATGCTCGGCTCGTACGTCGCCTCGGTCCCCGCCCAGCAGCGTCTCGGCAAGCGGTGGTTCTCGGGTTCGGCCGACGCGATCCTGCAGTCGATGAATCTCATCCGCGACGAGAAGCCCGACATCGTCGTCGTCATCGGTGCCGACCACGTCTACCGCATGGACTTCAAGCAGATGCTCGACGCCCACATCGCCTCCGATGCACGCGCTACGGTCGCCGGCATCCGTCAGCCGATCTCGCTCGCGAACCAGTTCGGCGTCATCGACACCGACCCGAGCGACCCGACGAAGATCCGCGCGTTCCTCGAGAAGCCGCAGAGCCCTGCGGGCCTCGCCGACTCGCCTCACGAGGTGCTCGCCTCGATGGGCAACTACATCTTCGACGCCGACGCCCTCGTCGACGCCGTCACGCACGACGGCGAGCTGCCGACCTCGGCGCACGACATGGGCGGCGACATCGTCCCCTACTTCGTCGACCGCGGTGAGGCGGCCGTCTACGACTTCCAGCGCAACGACGTGCCCGGGTCCACGCCGCGTGACCGGTCGTACTGGCGCGACGTCGGCACGATCGAGTCGTTCTACGACGCGCACATGGATCTGATCTCGACCCTGCCGATCTTCAACCTCTACAACAACGACTGGCCGATCTTCTCGCAGACCTTCAACGCCCCTCCGGCGAAGTTCGTGCGCGACTCGGTCGGCCGCATCGGCAACGCGATCGACTCGATCGTGTCGCTGGGCTCGGTGCTGTCGGGAACCCACCTTGAGCGCAGCGTCGTCGGCCCATGGGCCCTCGCCGGCGGTGGCTCGACTATCACCGACTCGGTGCTGTTCGACAGCGTCCAGGTGGGAGCCGGGGCGCGCATCCACCGCGCGATCCTCGACAAGAACGTGGTCCTCGAGCCCGGGGCGACCATCGGCGTCGATCGCGAGCGCGACCTGGCCCGCGGTTTCACCGTCACCGAGACGGGCATCACCGTCGTCGGCAAGGACGTCCACGTCCACGCGTGATTCCCACTGCCGGGCATTCCGGATGCCAGAAGGGGCGGTGACCGGGATGGTCACCGCCCCTTCGGCATCCGGAACCGAGGTTCTACACTCCGACGCGCTCGAACGCGTCGCGAGAGATGCCCTTGGCGAGGACCTCCTTGGACCACTCCTTGGCGGTGTGCAGGCTGTGGTCGCGGTAGTTGCCGCAGCTGAACGCGTCGGTTCCGGGGACGTCGTCCCACTGCACGTCGTCGACGATCGCGCGGAGCGAGCCGGTGATCGCGTCGACGAGGTCGCCCACCGAGGGCTCTCCCCACATGATCACGTGGAAGCCCGTGCGGCAGCCGAACGGCGAGATGTCGATGAGGCCGTCGATCCGGTCGCGCACGAGGCTCGCGAGCAGGTGCTCGATCGTGTGGAGACCGGCCGTGGGGATCTCCTGCTCGTTCGGCTGCACGAGGCGCAGGTCGAAATTCGAGATGACGTCACCTCGCGGGCCCGACTCGGTGCCGATGAGGCGCACGTAGGGCGCCAGGACGGCGGTGTGATCGAGGGTGAAGCTTTCGACATCGGCCATGCGAGGTCCCTTCTGGAAAAGCGGGGTTACCGCAGAAGCCTACGGTGGGTGCGGTGCGAGATGACCCCGCGTGACGCCGCCCGGGGTGCGCGCAGCGGAGTTCTCGAGAACCCGCGCGCCGACCCGCTGGCGTCGGGCAGGTGCCTGCGACCGCAGGTCACTCGCACGACGGACCACCGTGCCGACCCGCTCGCGTCGAACACGTGCCCGCGACCGCAGGTGACCCTCACGACACGCGACCGCACCGACCCGCTAGCGTTGAGCGCGTGCCTGCGACCGCCCGATTCCTCGTCGTCCTCGACGCCGATTCCACGCTGATCCGCAACGAAGTCATCGAACTCCTCGCCGACGAAGCCGGCCGAGGATCCGAGGTGGCCGCCGCCACCGAGGCCGCCATGCGCGGCGAGGTCGACTTCGCGACGAGCCTCCGCTCCCGCGTGCAGGCGCTCACCGGCGTGCCCACCGAGGCCTTCGCGCGTGCCATCGCCCGTATCGAGCCCACGCCCGGCGTCCGCGATCTGATCGCCGCCGTTCACGAGCGCGGCGGAATCGTCGGCGTCGTCTCGGGCGGCTTCCACGAAGTCCTCGACACGGTCGCCCCCGAGCTCGGCGTCGACCTCTGGCGCGCGAACAGGCTCAGCGCCGTCGACGGCACCCTCACGGGAGAGGTCGAGGGAGAGATCGTGGATGCCACGGCCAAGGCCGACACGCTCCGTCGCTGGGCAGGAGAACTCGGCGTCCCCCTCCCCCTCACGCTCGCGATCGGCGACGGGGCGAACGACCTCGAGATGATGGCGACCGCGGGGCTCGGACTCGCGTTCAACGCCAAGCCGGCCGTGCGCGAGCGGGCGGACCTGGTGATCGGCCCCGTCGACCTCGCCCAGGTCGTCGCACTGCTCCCCCGCTGAGCGGATCGGGCTCGGGTCCTCCCGGCGCGCGCGGAGTCGCCTGCTTCCGTTCGGTGCCCTTCCCGATGTCGGAGGCCCGTTCTACGCTCGCCGCATGGACGTCATTCTGGTTCCCGGTCTCTGGCTCGACGCGTCGTCGTGGGACGACATCACCCCTGCCCTCGAGGCGGCAGGTCATCGTCCGCACCCCGTGACCCTGCCCGGGCCCGCGGTGGGCGACCTCGTGATCGACGACTGGGTCGACGCCGTCGTCAGCGAGATCGACCGTCTCGGCGAGAACGTGGTGCTCGTCGGGCACTCGGGCGGCGGCAACGTCGTGTGGGGCGCGGCGGATCGGCGGCCCGCGCAGGTCGCGCGCGTCATCCTCGTCGACACGATCGTCCCGCACCCGGGCGCGATGATCTCGGACTTCCCCGTCGAGGACGGAGTCGTGCCCTTCCCCGGGTGGGATTTCTTCGACGATGACGACGTCGCTGACATCGACGACGAGACACGTCGGCGGACCGCACAGCAGGTCGTCGACGTTCCGGGCCGTGTTCCGACGTCGCCGATCACGTTGACCGACGAGCGGCGGTTCGCGATCCCCGTCACGATCCTGTCAGGGCAGCTCGATGCCGAGTCGCTCCGCCGCGTCCTGGCCGACTGGGGGGCCTACGCTGAAGAGGTCGACCGCATCGAGAGCGTCGAAGTCGTCACGCTCGACTCCGGCCATTGGCCGCAGTTCTCGCAGCCGCAGAAGTTCGCAGAGACGCTCGCCGCGGCCGTGCGGTAAGACGGGCGCGACGCCGCACGAGAGCTCTCTCGGCGGCGAGGCGCGACGCGAGCCCCGACGCGAACCCCAGGACGCCGGAGAGCACCCCGGCGCGTCTCGCGATCAGTGACCCATGCCCGGCTGGCGCACCCGGGAGTCGTCGCGGTCACGAACCAGGAGCGTTCAAATCAGCGCCCTCTGCCCGGGCCCGGCCGCCAACGGGAATCACGAAGCCCGACACGCCGGCGAGTCTCGCGCTCAGTGGCCCATGCCCAGGCCACCGTCGACGGGGATCACGGCGCCCGAGATGTAGGCGGCGTCATCGCCGGCGAGCCAGGTCACGACGCCGGCCACCTCGTCGGCCGACGCGAAGCGCCCGGCGGGGATGTTCTTCTTGTACTCGGCCTGCGTGTCAGCGGGGAGCTCGGCGGTCATGTCGGTCTCGATGAATCCCGGGGCCACCACGTTCGCGGTGATCCCGCGACCTCCGAGTTCACGGGTCAGCGACCTCGCGAAGCCGACGAGAGCGCTCTTCGAGGCGGCGTAGTTGATCTGACCGGCCGAGCCGTACAGACCGACGACGCTCGAGATGAGGATGACGCGACCCCAGCGAGCCTTGAGCATGCCCTTCGAGGCGCGCTTGACCACGCGGAACGCACCCCCGAGGTTCGTGTTCACGACGCTGTCGAAGTCGTCTTCGCTCATGCGCAGCAGCAGGGTGTCCTTCGTGACCCCGGCGTTGGCCACGACCACGGCGATCGGGCCGAGCTCGGCCTCGACCTGCGTGAAAGCGGCGTCGACGGTGGCGGCGTCGGTCACGTCGGCACGCACGGTCAGCGTCCCCTCGGGGCCCTCACCCGAGCGGGCGGTCACGGCGACCTTCCACCCCTCGGCGACGAAACGCTCGGCGATGGCTCGACCGATGCCCCGGTTTCCTCCGGTGACGACGACGACGCGGTCCTGGGACATGGTGAGACTCCTGCGCTTGCGATGACGGAACCGGCCCAGCCTACCGAGGCCGCCCCGATCGCCTCGCGCAGCGAGGTTTGACACGGGGTCAGCGGCGCTGGAACGCTGAGAGGACGCGCGACGAAAGGGGCTCCCGTGAGCGACGACCGCACCACCGACCCGCAGCATCCCGACGACACCGGGTCCGACAGCACCTCGGGAGGCGACACCTCGTCGTCCCCGTACGCTCCGCAGAGCGACGGCGTCCCCGGGTACGACTCCCCCGCGGCACCGGCGACTCCGCCCTCCGAGGCGGCCGGGTCATCGGCATCCGCTCCGCCCTATGGCTCCTCGACGGAGGGCGCCGCGACCGGCGGCGCTGCCCCCTACGGCACCCCGGCCCCGGACGCCCCGGCGTACGGCACCCCCGCCGCCCCGGCACACGGCACGCCCGCGCCCCTGGCCTACGGCACCCCGGCACCGGACGCCCCGGCATACGGCACCCCCGCTGCCCCGGCATACGGCACGGCGTACGGCACGCCCGCACCCGAGGCACCCGCCTACGGAGCCCCGGCGTACGGTCAGCCCACGACCTCGACCTACGGGCAGCCCGCGTACGGCACCCCGAACGCGGGATACGGCTACGGCGGCGGCTACACCGCCCCCGCGCGCACCAACGTGCTCGCGATCATCTCGCTCGTGGCATCCCTCGTCGGTTTCGTCCTCATCCTCCCGGTGGTCGGATCGATCGCCGGTGTGATCATGGGCCACATCTCGCTCAAGCAGATCAAGGATCGGGGCGAGCGCGGCCGCGGCATGGCGCTCGCCGGCGTCATCATCGGGTACGTCACGCTGCTGTTCGTCATCCTGTTCGTGATCGGGATCTCGATCCTCATCGCGAGCGCAGGGACCAGCGGCTCGCGCTACGGCGCCTGACCTTCGGCGGCGGGTTCGCCGGGTGCCTCGCGCGCCCGGCGAACCCGCGCTCGACGGCTTGTCACGACGTCGAACAGTCCGCGCAAGGCCGCGCCCTGCCCCACCGCCGCGGGCGTACCCTGATACCACTGTGAAGACATCGCACACCGCCCAGTCCGCGACGTCGCTCCCCAAGGCACCGAGGGAGGACGCCGACTCCCGCTTCGCCAAATACATGGTGATGATGGGTATCCGTGTCGCGTGCTTCATAGCGATGGCCGTGATCACGCCCTACGGCTGGTACACCTTCGTGTTCGCCGCCGGGGCGATCTTCCTCCCGTACCTCGCGGTCATCGTCGCCAATGTCGGCGCCGATCAGGGGTCCGCCGAGGCGATCAACCCCGAACGGGCGATCGAGGCTCCCGCGGCGACTCCCGCCCCCGCGGCGGCGGCCGATGGCCCCATCGTCATCCGCATCGCAGAGACCCCGCGCCTCGAGTCACCGCGCGACCCGTCGTGACCGACGAGCCCGCGGAGTGCTCGCGGGCCGGATGCCGAGACGCCGCCGCCTGGGCGATCCGCTGGCGCAACCCGCGCATCCACCCCGCCGACCGCCGCAAGACCTGGGTCGCGTGCGATGAACACGTGTCCTACCTCCGGGAGTTCCTCAGCGCCCGAGACTTCCCCGTCGAGGTGTCAGCCCTTTCGAGAGGTCGCGTGTGAGCGCCGCGCCGACCGACGTACCCTGGAAGACGTGGTCAGGTCTGTCGAAGTGCACGCGCGCGGGCGCCTCACGCCCGTGAGCTCCGCGGCGGAGAACGGAGACGCCTCGTGAGCGCGCGCGAGATGCCGGCCGCCGGGCGCTGGGCCCTCTACGTCGGAATCGCGATCCTGTTTGCGATCGCCTGCGGGTTCCTGTCGAACTGGCAGTTCTCACGCAACGCCGAACGCAGCGAGCAGTTGCAGCTTGTGGCCGACAACTACGACGCCGCCCCCGTCCCGCTCGGTGAGCTCCTCGCCCCGGGGGCCGAGATGAACCCCGGCGACGAGTGGCGCCCCGTGCGCATGGAGGGGCAATATCTCGCCGACGAGCAGCTCCTCGTCCGCAACCGCGCGCACGGCGGTTCGGCAGCCTACGAGCAGCTCGTCCCCTTCCGCCTCGACGACGGCCGGACGTTCCTGGTCGATCGCGGGTGGCTGCCTCCGGGCAACCGGCAAGCGGAACCCGACGAGATCCCCGCGCCGCCCCAGGGCCAGGTGAGCGTCGAGGTGCGCCTCCGCCCCGAAGAGGCCGCGCCGACCTCGGGGCGGACCGCTGAGGCCGGTCAGGTCCCGACCATCAACCTCGGTCTCGTCGCGGAACAGACCGGACCCCTCGAGCAGGGTGCATACGGTCTGCTCATGTCCGAGACGCCGGCGCCGGCGACCACGCCCAACACGGTCGACCCGCCGAGCAACGACCCCGGGCCGTACCTGTCCTACGCCGTGCAGTGGATCCTGTTCGCCGTGATGGGGTTCGGCTTCATCACCTACGTCATCGTGAGCGAGCGCAAGCTCCGCCGCGAGGAAGCGGATGACGAGGACGACGATGTTCTGCCCGAACCGATCCCCGCGCCCCAGAGACTCGCGGGCGAGAAGCGCCGCGTCGATCCGGTCGCCCTTCACCGGGCGCGGAAGCGGCCGAAGGATCGCGACGCCGACGACGAGGATGCCCTGCTCGACGCGCGGTGAGCGCGGGAGGGGATGCCGAGGAATCGGCAGACCCGCACAGCGATCGGTCTCGAGCGCCGCACCGAGGGCCCTCACGCGTGCGACGCCGGAGCGTCTGCGCCCGCGTGATCAGATCCGCGTGATCGCGGCCCCAGACGTCCTCGACGGCACCGACCCGAGGACGACCCCGGTTACGCCAGCGTGATCAGGTCCGCGTAGTCGCGACCCCAGATATCCTCGACAGCACCCACCGCGAGGACGACCCCGGCTACGCCAGCGTGATCAGGTCGGCGTAATCGCGACCCCAGATGTCCTCCACACCGTCTGGGAGGATCAGCACGCGCTCGGGGTTGAGCGCCTCGACGGCACCCTCGTCGTGCGAGACGAGCACGACGGCTCCCTCGTAGTGCGACAGGGCGCCGAGGATCTCCTCGCGCGACGCGGGGTCGAGGTTGTTCGTGGGCTCGTCGAGCAGCAGCATGTTCGCCGACGACACCACGAGCGTCGCGAGCGACAGGCGCGTCTTCTCACCACCCGACAGCACCCCGGCGGGCTTCAGCACGTCGTCGCCGACGAAGAGGAACGAGCCGAGCACCTTGCGGGCCTCGGTCGCGGTGATGTGCGGCGCCGACGACATCATGTTCTCGAGCACCGAGCGGTTCACGTCGAGGTTCTCGTGCTCCTGCGCGTAGTACCCGATCTTGAGTCCGTGGCCCGGCTCGAGCTGTCCGGTGTCGGGCTGATCGACGCCGGCGAGGATGCGCAGCAGCGTCGTCTTTCCCGCACCGTTCAGGCCCAGGATGACCACGCGCGAGCCGCGGTCGATCGCGAGGTCGACGTCGGTGAAGATCTCGAGCGAGCCGTACGACTTCGACAGACCGGATGCCATGAGCGGCGTCTTGCCGCAGGGCGCGGGCTTCGGGAAGCGCAGCTTGGCGACGCGCTCGTCCTGACGCACGTCGTCGAGGCCCGAGAGCATCTTCTCGGCGCGGGCGACCATCTGGTGCGCGGCCGCGGCCTTCGAGGCCTTCGCGCCGAAGCGCGCGGCCTGCAGCTGCAGCGCCGTGGCCTTCTTCTCGACGTTGACGCGCTCCTTCTTGCGGCGCTCCTCGTCGGCCACGCGCTGGCGCAGGTAGTTCTTCCAGTTCATGTTGTAGACGTCGATGACCTGGCGATTGGCATCCAGGTAGAAGACCCGGTTGACGGTCTCGCCGACGAGCTCGACGTCGTGCGAGATCACGATGAGCCCGCCCTTGTAGCCCTTCAGGAACTCGCGCAGCCACACGACGCTGTCGGCGTCGAGGTGGTTGGTCGGCTCGTCGAGGATCATCGTCTGCGCGTCCGAGAAGAGGATGCGCGCGAGCTCGATGCGGCGGCGCTGACCACCCGAGAGGGTCTTCAACGGCTGGTCGAGGATGCGGTCGGGAAGAGAGAGGTTGTGGGCGATGGATGCCGCTTCGGCCTCGGCCGCGTATCCGCCGGCCGACTCGAACTCCTCGGTGAGGCGGCCGTACTTCTTCATCGCCTTCGCAGCGACCGCGGGGTCGTCGTCGCCCATCGCCATCGACGCCTCGTGCATGCCGAGGGCGAGCGAGCCGAGCCCGCGCGCGTCGAGGATGCGCGTGCGCGCGAGCATCTCGGGGTCGCCCGAGCGGGGGTCCTGCGGCAGGTAGCCGAGCTCGCCGACGCGGTCGACGCCGCCGTTCGAGGGGAGCAGATCGCCGGCGAGCACCTTGGTCAAGGTAGTCTTTCCGGCTCCGTTGCGCCCGACGAGGCCGATCTTGTCGCCGTCGGAGACGCGGAACGCCACGTCTGACATGAGCACGCGGGCACCCACGCGGATCTCGAGGTCGTGCACGGCGAGCACAGCGAACGTCCGTTCTTCGGGGATGGGGAAGCAGGCCGACATGGCCAGCCACCCAGTATAAGACGCGCCCCTGCATGCCCGCCGACAGCGTGGTTTTCCTGCGGGCCCGAGGACAAGCCGCGGCCGGGCGTGCCGAAAGGCCGATCCCGGATGCCGTTACCTCGACGCCGAGACGATCGCCTGGATTCGCGGCATCCCGGTTTGCGTTCCCACCCGAGCACTGAACTAAACTAAGCCTATCCTTACCTAACACGCAGGAGGCTCTTCGTGTCCCGATTCCGCGCGCTGGCGGCACTCGCCGTCGGTACCGCCCTCGTCCTCACCGGCTGCGCCGGTACCTCAGCCGCCCCCGGCGCGCAGGAAGGGTCGTCGACGTCGGCAACGGGGTCCTTCCCCGTCACGATCGACCACGCCTTCGGCGAGACCACGATCGAGGCGCAGCCGAAGCGCGTCGTCACGGTCAGCTGGGGCAATCAGGAGGCCGCGCTCGCGCTCGGCGTCGTGCCCGTCGCCATGCCGAAGGTCACCTGGGGCGACGAAGACGGCGACGGCATGCTCCCCTGGGTCAAAGACAAGCTCGACGAGCTCGGCGCGCAGACGCCCACGCTGATGGACGAGACCAACGGTTTCGACTATGAGGCGATCGCCGACGCGAAGCCCGACGTCATCCTGGGCGCCTACTCGGGTATGACGCAGGAGCAGTACGACACGCTCAGCAAGATCGCCCCCGTCGTGGCCTTCCCCGAGATCGCCTGGGGTACTACGTGGCAGCAGATGACGCTGACGGATGCCAAGGCCCTCGGCCTCGAAGATCAGGCGCAGCAGCTGGTCTCCGACCTCGAGAAGCACGTGACCGACGAGTCCGCCACCTACCCGGCTCTGGCGGGAAAGAAGGCGCTGTTCACCTACATCGACCCGACGGATCTCAGCACCGTCGGCTACTACTCGACCAAGGACCCGCGCGCGACGTACCTCGACGAGCTCGGCCTGGTGCCCTCGTCGGCCGTCGAGGCCTCCAGCGCCACCGGTGACACCTTCTGGTTCACCGAGAGCACAGAGAAGATCGAGAACTTCTCGGACGTCCAGGTCCTCACCGGCTACGGCACCGACGCGACTCTCGCGCAGCTGCAGGCCGACCCGCTGTGGTCGCGCATCCCCGCGATCGCGAACGGCGCCGTGGCGTTCCTGCCCGACAACACCACCCTGGCCGCGGCCGGCAACCCCAGCCCGCTGTCTATCGGCACGTCCTACGGCGATGACTACATCGCGCTGGTCGGCAAGGCCGCCGAGAAGGCCGCGTCCTGATGCGGGCGCGTCCGGCGCGGGCCGTCCCGACGCCGCAGGTCTCGGTGCGGTCCGTCCGGACGCCGCTCGTCACGATGCACGCCCCTCGCCCGTCGGCGCGATGACCGCTCTCGCACCGGCTCCGACCGCCCCCGGCGACGCCCGCCCGCGTCGCTGGGGGCGGCGACGCGTCGTCGGCGTCACGGCCTTCGTCGCCGTGCTCGTCGTCGCCGTGGTGCTGTCCGTGACCTTCGGCGCCCGCGACGTCACCGCCGCGGACGTGTGGGCGGGGCTCACCGGCTCCACCGACACGACGTCGGCTGCCGCCGTCGCCAAGCGCATCCCCCGAACGATCCTTGCGGTCCTCGTGGGCGCGGCCCTGGCCGTGTCGGGCGCCGTGCTGCAGGGGGCGACGCGGAACCCGCTCGCCGACCCGCAGATCCTCGGGATCAACGGCGGAGCGGGACTTGCGATCGTCACGGGGATCGCCTTCTTCGGCCTGAGCTCGCCGTCGATGTACATCTGGACGGGCATGCTGGGCGCTGCAGCCGCGGCCGTCCTCGTCTACACGATCGGCTCACTCGGCCGCGGCGGGGCGACACCCCTGCGCCTGGCCCTCGCCGGCGCGGTGACCGCTGTCGCGTTCAGCTCGCTGACGAGCGCGATCCTGCTCCCCCGGACCGACGTGATGAACGTCTTCCGGTTCTGGCAGATCGGCGGCGTCGGCGGAGCCACGGTCGAGACCATCGGCCAGGTGCTCCCCTTCCTCCTCGCCGGCCTGATCATCTGCCTCGCGAGCGCACCGGCGCTGAACACTCTCGCGCTCGGCGACGAGCTCGCCGCGGGACTGGGCGCCCGCGTGCGCACCGCGCGTCTGGTCGCGACCCTCGGAGCGGTCGTGCTCTGCGGAGCCGCGACCGCCGTCGCCGGACCCATCGGCTTCGTGGGCCTCATCGTGCCCCACATGCTCCGCCTGGTCGTCGGCGTCGACCACCGGTGGCTCCTCCCCGTCTCGGCCCTCGGCGGTGCGACCCTGCTGACCCTCGCCGACGTCGTCGGTCGCGTCGTGGCCCGTCCCGAAGAGATCGAGGTCGGCATCGTCACCGCTCTCATCGGCGCCCCGTTCTTCATCGCCCTCGTCCGCCGTCAGAAGATGAGGGCCCTGTGACCACGCACCTCTCCCCCCGGGTCGCCGCGCCCGGCCCGGCCCCGGACGCCCTGGCATCCGTCATCGCCGGACGCCGCCGTCGTCGCCGTCGCTGGACCCTCGTCACCGCGACCCTGGCAGCGGCCGTCGTCGCCGCGTTCACCCTCTCGCTCATGCTGGGCCAGACGTTCTACTCGCCCGCCGAAGTGTGGGGCGTCCTCACCGGGCAGCGCGTCGCCGGAGCCTCGTTCACCGTCGGCGAGCTGCGCCTGCCCCGCGCGATGACGGCCCTGCTGACGGGGCTCTGCTTCGGCATGGGCGGTGTCGTCTTCCAGACCATGCTGCGCAACGCCCTCGCCAGCCCCGACGTGATCGGCATCAACACCGGCGCGAGCGCGGCGGCCGTCATCGGCATCGTCGTGCTCGGCTGGGGCGAGACCGCGGTGTCGTTCCTCGCGATGGCGGCGGCTCTGGCCGCGGCGCTCGCGATCTACCTGCTCTCGTATCGCAACGGCAGCTCGGGCGCGCGACTCATCCTCGTTGGCATCGGTGTCGCCGCGATGTGTCAGGCGGTCGTCTCGTACGTCGTCGCGCGCGCCGCGCAGTACGACCTTCCCGCCGCGATGCGCTGGATCACCGGCAACCTGAACGACGCCACGTGGGACCGAGCGATGCCGGTCCTCTTCGCGGTCGTCGTGCTGGGTCCGGTGCTGCTGGTCCTGGCCGGGCGCCTCGAGATCCTCCGCATGGGAGACGACACCGCAGCCGCCATCGGTCTGCCCGTCGAACGCAGCCGCCTGCTGCTGATCGTGGCGGCCGTCGGCCTCCTCGCCTTCGGGACGGCGGCCGCCGGGCCCATCGCGTTCGTCTCGTTCCTCGCCGGCCCCATCGCGGTGCGCCTGCTCGGCCCGGTCGGTTCGCCGATCCTGCCGGCCGGCCTCGTCGGAGCCCTGCTCGTGCTGGTCGCCGACTTCGCCGCGCAGTACGCCTTCGGCACCCGCCTGCCGGTCGGCGTCATCACCGGCGTGCTGGGCGCGCCGTACCTCATCTTCCTGCTCGTCCGCAGCAGCCGATCCGAAGGGACATCGCTATGAGCGCCGACCGCACCCCGGCCCACCCCGTCCCCCACCACCGAGGAGCCACCCGATGACCATCGAGCGCACCCTGACCGCCGAGAGCGTCACGCTCGGCTACGGCGATCGGACGATCGTCGACTCCCTGGACCTCGCCCTGCCGCCGGGGCGTGTGACCGCCATCGTCGGCGCGAACGCCTGCGGCAAGTCGACGCTGCTGAAGGCGATGGCCCGTCTGCTGACACCCTCGGCGGGGCAGGTCCTGCTCGACGGCAAGTCGATCCATCGCCTGCCGACCAAGCAGGTCGCCCGCGTTCTCGGGCTGCTTCCGCAGTCGCCGATCGCCCCCGACGGCATCGCCGTCAGCGACCTCGTCAGCCGGGGCCGCCACCCGCACCAGGGCGCCCTCTCGCGCTGGACGAGCACCGATGACGCAGCGGTCGCCCGCGCGCTCGAGGCCACGGACGTCACGCACCTCGCCGACCGCCCCGTCGACGAGCTCAGCGGGGGCCAACGCCAGCGCGTCTGGATCGCGATGGCCCTCGCTCAAGAGACCGACGTGCTCCTGCTTGACGAGCCGACGACCTTCCTCGACATCAGCCATCAGATCGACGTCCTCGACCTGCTCACCGACCTCAATCGCGACCGCGGTACCACCGTGGCCATGGTCCTCCACGACCTCAACCTCGCCGCCCGCTACGCCGACCACCTCGTGGCCATGGCCCAGGGCGAGGTGATCGCGGCCGGCGACCCCTCCGACGTCCTCACCGAAGAGACCGTGCGCCGCGTGTTCGGCCTCGACAGTCGCGTCGTGCCCGATCCCCTGACCGGGCGGCCGATGGTAATCCCGATCGGCCGCCACCACACCGTGGCCGAGCCCGAACAGGCCCAGGCGCAGACGGCCTGAGAGGTCACCAGAATCACGGAAGCCCCGGCCTCGGCCGGGGCTTCCGTCGTCGTCATGCCGGGCGTCTACGCCGTGCGCTCGACTTGCCCGGCGCGCCAGTAACCCATGAACGCGACACGACCGCGGTCGACACCGCACCCCGAGACGAGCATGCGCCGCAGGAGCTTCACGGTCGACGACTCCCCCGCGATCCACGCGTAGAACTCGCCCTCGGCGTCGGCGGGGCTGTCCCACAGCAGGTCGACATCGAGGTCGATCTCTTCGAGAACCTGCGGACGGGGCGCGGCCGCGCGCTCCAGAACGTCACCGGATGCCGCGGCCCAGGCCTCCATCGCTTCGATCAGCGCCTCGCCGTGCGGGCGTTCGCCCCGCGGGAGCCAGTGGACGCGCGCGTCTGCGCCGCGCACGGGGAGGGCGTCGTCGACGTCGGGCACTTCGATGAACGCATCGACGTCGAGACCGGGCTCGAGCCCCTCGAGCACGGCGCAGATCGCAGGAGCGGCGGTCTCGTCACCAGCGAGCAGAATGCGCCGCGCCGTGCCGGGGTGAAAGTCGATCCCCTGCGCCGAGTCGGCGCTGCGCGCGTCGGGGCCGACGACCACCAGGTGGTCTCCCGCCGTCGCCGCTTCGGCCCAGGACCCGGCCGGACCGGCGTCGTGGTGCACGACGAAGTCGATGTCGAGTTCGAGGGCCTCGGGGTCGATGCGGCGCACGGTGTACGTGCGGAAGGGCATGCGCTCCTCGTCGGGCAGGTCGCGCCAGCGCGTGTACCACTCGCCGTTGGCGATGGCCTCGGGGTCGTCCTGTCCGATGTCGCAGACGGTGCCGTCGCGGCCGGGCAGCACCAGCTTGACGCGCTGGTCACGGCGGTCGGTGCCGAACACGTCGAAGTCGGGTGAGGTGAGCGTCACGCGCACGAAGTGCGGCGTGAGACGTCGCGCGGTCTTCACCACGGCGACGTACGGGCGGTAGGCGGGACGCGTGGCAGTGATCACGAGATAAGGATATCCTTACCTTGCTTCCGGATGCCACGCCGCTGCCTCGACGGCGAGCTACCCGAGCCGGCTACGCGCGATCGACGAGCTTCCCGATCCTCGCGATCGCCTCGCGCAGCACCTCGGGAGCGCAGCCCACGTTGATGCGCACGTGGCCGATCCCCTCGACCCCGAACAGCGGGCCGTGGTGCAGGGCGACCTGCGCCTCGCGACGGATGTACGGGGCGGGGTTGTCGCCCCACCCGTACGACGAGACGTCGACCCACGCGAGGAACCCCGCCTCGGGGATCCGATACCGCGCGAGCGGCAGATGCTCGGCGAGCAGATCGGCGAGCAGACGACGGTTGTCGTCCAGGGCCACGAGCAGAGAGGCCAGCCATTCGTCGCTCTCGGCCGAGAACGCAGCCCGGTTCGCGATGACGCCGAACAACCCGGCCCGCCACTCGACCTCCCACGGCAGGGCGCGCACCACCGCCGCGGTCTCCTCCGAGCCGGTCACGATGACGGCGCACTTCAATCCGGCGAGGTTGTAGGTCTTGCTCGCGCTCGTCACGATGTACCCGACCGCGGCCGCCTCGTCACCGGCATCCAGGAAGGGAGTGAAGACCGCGGGGGCGTGCGTGAGCGGCGCGTGGATCTCGTCGCTGACCACGCTGGCGCCGTACCGCTTCGCGAGACGCGCGAGAGAGGCGAGGGAGTCCCGGGAGTGAACGGTCCCGGTGGGGTTGTGCGGGTTGCACAGCAGCACGGCGCGCGCTCCGCCCGCCAGGGCCGCCTCGATGCCCTCGAGGTCGAGGTGCCAGCGCTCCCCGTCGTCGATCAGAGGGACGCGCTCCACGACCGCCCCCGCCTCTTCGACCGTGTCGTAGAACGGCGGGTACACCGGGGGCGTCACGATCACCCGATCGCCGGGCGAGGTCACCCCCCGCAAGACCTCGACGACGCCCATCATCACGTCGCCCGTCCAGCGGATGCGCGCCGGGTCCGGTCGCCACCCCCACTGCCGCTCGGCGAAGTCGGCGAAATCCAGGTCGATGCCGGGACGCGGAGGTGTGTAGCCCGTGTCGCCGATCTCGACCGCCCGATGCAGCGCCGAGGTGATCGCCGGCGCCAGCGGGAAGTCGGTCTCGGCCACGAACATCGGGATGACGTCGTCGTCGTAGGAGCGCCACTTCGTGCTACTGCGCTGACGCAGGAGCTCGAGCGGCAGGGCCTGCAACGGAGGAACGCTCATGCGAAAAGCCTAACGAGGACCCCGGATGCCGGCACCCGGCGCGTCAGAGGAGGACACACGGGCGCGAGAAGGGTGCGAGAAGGGCATCGTTCGCCTCGCCGGAACGCCGAACGCCCACCCCCGGAGGGATGGGCGTTCAGGAAGGATTCTGCGGTCAGATCGCGAAGCCGAGGGCGCGCATCATGTCGCGGCCATCGTCGGTGATCCGCTCGGGACCCCACGGCGGCATCCACACCCAGTTGATGCGGAAGCGTTCCACGACGTTGTCGAGGGCCTGGGCGGTCTGCTCTTCGAGCACGTCGGTCAGCGGGCAGCCGGCCGAGGTGAGGGTCATGTGGATGACGAGCGCGTCGTTCTCGTCGTCCCACGCGAGATCGTAGATGAGGCCGAGGTCGACGACGTTGATCCCCAGTTCGGGGTCCATGACGTCTTTTAGAGCCTCGGTGACCTCGTCGTACTTCTCGGGAGCGAGGGTTGCGGTCATGTAACGATCCTACGCGTCGATCGGCGTACCGGCCTCGAGGAAGCGGTCGTAACCCTCTTCTTCGAGTCGGTCGGCGAGCTCGGGCCCGCCCTCTTCGACGATCCGCCCCTTAACGACCACGTGCACGAAGTCGGGGCGGATGTAGCGCAGGATGCGCGTGTAGTGCGTGATGAGCAGCACGCCGAGGTCGGTCTGCTCCTTGGCGCGGTTCACGCCCTCGGACACGATCTTCAGCGCGTCGACGTCGAGGCCGGAGTCGGTCTCGTCGAGCACGGCGATCTTCGGCTTGAGCAGCTCGAGCTGGAGGATCTCGTGACGCTTCTTCTCGCCGCCCGAGAAGCCCTCGTTGACGTTGCGCGAGGCGAACTTCGGGTCCATGCGGAGGTTCTCCATGGCGCCCTTGACGTCCTTCGTCCACGAGCGGATGGCCGGAGCCTCGCCGTCGATGGCCGTCTTGGCCGTGCGGAGGAAGTTCGTCACCGTGACGCCGGGGATCTCGACCGGGTACTGCATCGCGAGGAAGAGGCCCGCGCGAGCGCGCTCGTCGACGCTCATCTCGAGCACGTCTTCACCGTCGAGGGTGATCGAGCCGCTCGTGACGGTGTACTTGGGGTGACCGGCGATCGTGTACGCCAGGGTCGACTTGCCGGAGCCGTTGGGGCCCATGATGGCGTGGGTCTCACCGGTGCGCATGGTCAGCGTCACTCCGTTGAGGATCGGGGTCGTACCGTTCTCCGTCTCGACCGTCACGTGGAGGTCGCGGATCTCGAGGACAGACATGGTGTTCCTTACTCGTAAGTCTTCAGGTCGTGGGCGTTGTCGTGAGCGGCGCTCAGGCCGTCGCCTTGGTGACGGAGGGATCGATGAGCACGTCGTCTCCGTCGATCACGACCTCGTACACGGGGACCGGCTCGTAGGCCGGGAGGTTCAGGGGGCGGCCGGTCTTCAGCGAGAACGCCGAGCCGTGGGCCCAGCACTCCAGCGTCTCGCCCTCGACGAAGCCGTCCGACAGCGAGATGTCGCCGTGCGTGCAGACGTCGCCGATCGCGTGGACCTCGCCGTTGCCGTCGAGCACGACCGCCATGGCGACGCCGTCGATCTCGACGCGACGGGCCTCGTCCTGCACGAGCTCACTCAGGGCGCAGACGCGCGAAGCGCTCACGCGGCAGCTCCTTCGGCCAGCTCGTGCTCGATGGCCTCGATGAGCTCGGTCTCGAGCTCGGGGATGCCGATGCGCTGCACGATCTCGCTGAGGAAGCCGAGCACGACAAGGCGACGCGCCTCGTCTTCGGCGATGCCGCGAGCCTGCAGGTAGAACAGCTGCTCGTCGTCGAAACGACCTGTGGCGCTGGCGTGGCCGGCGCCCTGGATGTCACCGGTCTCGATCTCGAGGTTCGGGATCGAGTCGGCGCGGGCGCCGTCGGTGAGCACGAGGTTGCGGTTCGCCTCGTACGAGTCGGTGCCCGTGGCATCCGGTCCGATGAGCACGTCGCCGATCCAGACGCTGCGCGCGCTCTCGCCCTGCAGCGCGCCCTTGTAGAGCACGTCGCCGACGGTGTGCGGACCCTTGTGGTGCAGGTAGACCTGCGACTCGAGGTGCTGACCGGCGTCCGAGAACGACAGGCCGTACAGGCGCCCCTCGGCGCCGGGGCCCGAGAGCTCCACCGAGGGGTTCACGCGCACGACACCGCCGCCGAAGCTCACCACGACGTGCGTGAGCTTGGCGTCGCGGTCGACACGGGCCTGGTGGGATGCCGCGTGCACGGCGTCGTCGTTCCAGCGCTGCACCGACACGACGGTGAGGTCGGCGCCGTCGCGCACGATGATCTCGACGTTCTGCGCGTGGTTCGCCGTGCCCTCGTGACGCAGCACCACGGTGCCGCGCGAGTTGGGCTGAGCCTCGATCACGACGTGGGCGTGCGCGAGGCCGCCCGTGCCGGTCAAGCGCACCACGACGGGCTCGTCGAGCTCGACTTTCGCGGGGATCCGCAGCAGTGGAGCCTCGGTCTCGTGCGTCCAGGCGAGGGCCGCGGGCAGGTCTTCGGGCCGGAAGTGCTCACCGCGCGGCGCGGCGCCGGCGGCCAGGCGCAGCTGCTCCACGGCATCGGGCGCCTGCACGTCGACGGAGATGACACCGGACGGACCGGCCTCGTCGACGAACAGCGGAGCCAGGCGCGCGATCGGGCTGAGCTTCCAGTTGACCTCGCGCCCCGTGGGGGTGCCGAAGTCGGCCGGGTCGAACGAGGTCAGACGCTCCGAGCGCGTCTGAACCGGAACGACGGATGCCACGAGGGCTGCTGGGTCGATGTGACCCGTACCGGCGCCAGTCGACTGTGCCGTGGGTGATTCGGTCGCAGTCGTCATTTAGCCTACGGATCCTTCCATGCCCATTTCGATGAGCTTGTTGAGTTCGAGCGCGTACTCCATGGGGAGCTCCCGCGCGATGGGCTCGATGAACCCGCGGACGATCATGGCCATGGCCTCGTCTTCGGGCATGCCGCGCGACTGCAGGTAGAACAGCTGCTCTTCGCTGACCTTCGAGACCGTGGCCTCGTGGCCGAGCTGCACGTCGTCGACGCGGATGTCGATCGCGGGGTAGGTGTCGCTGCGCGAGATCGTGTCGACGAGCAGGGCGTCGCAGCGCACGGTGTTGGCGGAGTGGTGCGCGTTGACGTCCACCCGCACCTCGCCGCGGTATCCGGCACGACCGCCGCCACGGGCGATCGACTTCGAGACGATCGACGACTGCGTGTACGGCGCCATGTGGATCATCTTCGCGCCGGCGTCCTGGTGCTGACCGGGACCGGCGAAGGCGACCGACAGGGTCTCGCCCTTGGCGTGCTCGCCCATCAGGTAGATGGAGGGGTACTTCATCGTCACCTTGGAGCCGATGTTGCCGTCGACCCACTCCATGGTCGCGCCCTCGTGGGCGATCGCACGCTTGGTGACGAGGTTGTAGACGTTGTTCGACCAGTTCTGGATCGTCGTGTAGCGCACGCGGGCGTTCTTCTTCACGATGATCTCGACCACGGCCGAGTGGAGCGAGTCGCTCTTATAGATCGGAGCGGTGCAGCCCTCGATGTAGTGGACGTAGCTGTCCTCGTCGGCGATGATCAGCGTCCGCTCGAACTGACCCATGTTCTCGGTGTTGATGCGGAAGTACGCCTGCAGCGGGATCTCGACGTGGACACCCTTGGGGACGTAGACGAACGAGCCGCCCGACCAGACGGCCGTGTTCAACGCCGCGAACTTGTTGTCACCGGCGGGGATGACGGTGCCGAAGTACTCCTCGAAGAACTCGGGGTGTTCGCGCAGGGCGGTGTCGGTGTCCATGAAGATGACACCCTGCTGCTCGAGGTCCTCGCGGATCTGGTGGTAGACCACCTCGGACTCGTACTGGGCGGCGACGCCGGCGACCAGGCGCTGACGCTCGGCCTCGGGGATGCCCAGCTTCTCGTAGGTGTTGCGGATCTCTTCCGGAAGGTCTTCCCAGGTCTGGGCCTGCTTCTCGGTCGAGCGCACGAAGTACTTGATGTTGTCGAAGTCGATCTCCGACAGGTCGGCGCCCCACGTGGGCATCGGCTTCTTGCCGAAGAGCTGGTAGCCCTTCAGGCGCGTCTTGAGCATCCACTCGGGCTCGGACTTCAGGGCCGAGATGCCGCGGACGACGTCTTCGTTGATGCCGCGCTGCGCGATCGCGCCCGCCGCGTCGGTGTCGTGCCAGCCGAACTCGTATTGCCCCAGGCTTTCGAGCTCTGGTCGGTCGATGAGGACATCGGACATGGTGATCACTCTCCTTCTCGGGCCACAACGGTGTCATCCGCCCCGACATTCCGGACTCCGGTCGAAGTCCCAGGAAGGTCGCTGGTGGGCCCGCTCGAAGGCGCTGGCTGCGCGCCTAGACTGTCGTGGGTGCGGTTCGCGCGAGCGCTGCACCCGGACCCTCTGATTCTACAGGCAACACCCGCTCCCGGCATGGCAGGCCCGCTCTCCCGACAGCCCGGAGCACCTCGACGCCAGGAAGCCGTACGCATGCCCTCCGCCTCGTCCCCCACCGCCTCGACACGCGTCCCCGCACCCCTGCGACGGATCGTCGAGTGGCTCCCGACCGACGTCGACCGACGCGTGCGCGTCTTCGCGTGGCTGTCGTTCATCGCCGAAGTGCTGATCATCGGCACCGGCGGGGCCGTCCGACTGACGGGTTCGGGCCTGGGCTGCCCCACCTGGCCGCGCTGCACCCCCGACTCCCTCGTGAACACCCCCGAGATGGGCATCCACGGCATCATCGAGTTTGGCAACCGCACGCTGACCGGGCTCGTCGGCATCCTGGCCCTCGCCGTGGTCGTGCTGGTGTGGCGCATGCGTCACGAGCGCCGCGTGCTGTTCGTGCTCTCGCTCGTCGTGCTCGTCGGCATCGTCGCGCAGGCGGTCGTGGGCGGCATCACGGTGCTCACCGGCCTGAACCCCTTCATCGTCGGGTTCCACTACGTCGCGTCGGTGTCGATCGTGGCGGTGTGCGCGGCGTTCCTCGTGCGCATGAATCAGCCGGTCGGGCCGCGCCTGCTCGCCGCCCCGCGCTGGTTCGCCGGGCTCGTCCACGCGACGACCGGCGTCCTCGCCCTCACCATCGTCTTCGGCGTTCTCACCACCGGCGCCGGCCCGCACTCGGGCGACGCCTCGGCCGGACGCAACGGCTTCGATGCCGAGGTGCTCGAGCACGTGCACTCCTGGCCGGGATACGCCCTGTTCGCCCTGACGCTCGTCGTGGTCATCGCGTCCTGGCGCCTGCGCCTGCCGGTGCGCCGCTGGGCCGTCGCCCTGCTGGCCGTCGAGCTGGTGCAGATCGCCGTGGGGCTCTACCAGGCCCGCAACGGCCTGCCCGAGTGGGCCGTGGGCACCCACATGGTCCTGGCCGCTCTGGCCGCCGCGACCATGACGGTCGTCGTTCTGCGCCTCAAGGCGTCCGCGATCGCGGAGCGTCAGGGTGCCGAGCGCGAGACGGCGGCTGCTCACGGCTGAGGCGCCGACGACTCGCGACCGAGTTGCCCCGAACAGACCGCGTTCCCCCGCGTCAGGCCCACGAGACCCCCTTATACGCTCATAGGCGATTCATCGGCGACCCCTACACGGAGCACTGGCTCGTAGGTCATCGTTGATCGTGGCACTTCCGTGCCCACCGTCCCGTCGTCCCCCGCTTCGGGACCCGCCGCCCGACAACCCCCTGTCGGAACGACAAGGAGTACTCCCCATGAAGACTCGTCCCCGCCTGGTGACCAGCATCCCGTTCTGGGTGCTCGTCGTCGCATCCCTGGCCGCCATCGCCGGCGGACTCGCGATCGTCCTGAACGGGATCGACGCGATGGAGCAGGTGCTCAACGACCCGAACGCCACCGTCGTGCAGGTCTACGTCGGCCAATCGTGGGTCGTCGTCGGCGCCGCCGTCCTCGGTGCCGGCGCCATCGGCATCGTCGCGGTCCTGGCGCTCGCCGCCGCGGCCACGCTGACCCGTCGCCCCGACGTCGCGATCGAGACCATCGACTGGAACAGCGACGATGAGACTGCCGCCGAGAGCACCGTCCCCGCCGCTCCGTTTGCTCCGGCCACGACCGCAACCCCCCTCGCGGTCGAGGACGCCGACGTCGAGGTGCCCTCGACGACCCCCGCTCCGCCGCAGGTCGCCGCCGCGACTCACGACGCGCCCAAGCTCGACGCGGGCGACGGTTCGACCGGCCGCTGACTCGCGACGCGAAAGCGCCCGCTCCCTTCGGGGGGCGGGCGCTTTCGCGTGCAGGAGTCTTCCACCCGCGGGCGCGGGAACGCTCTCGAACGGCATCGCCCGCACCGCCGCCGGCTCGGAGGCACCGATGGAGCCGCGAACCACCGCGGCACCATCGCCTCGCACCACCGCGGGGGCTGACCGGACGAGTCGGGTCCGCCCCGCCACGCCGATCGCGCGCGCACTTCGCTGGTGGCGGAACTGCGCGCGCACACCGTGTCGCGGCGCGAGATCAGCGGAGACCCGCGCCGTCACCGCGCTGCCCCGGGGCCCGTCGACCGCCGGCTGCACCGGTCGACCGACCCGACGCACGCGCGGGGAGCCGGCATCCCGGAACGACGAAGCGCCCGCCCCGCAGACGGGACGGGCGCTGTCGAATCCGATCAGAACGGAAGCAGCGGGTCGACGGCGATCGCGACGAACAGCAGGGTCAGGTAGGTGATGGAGGCATGGAACACGCGCATCGGCCGGGGCTCGCCCCCGCGCACGGCGCGCGCGTAGAGGCGGTGCGATTCGTAAATGAACCAGCCGCCGAAGACGAGGGCCGACACGGTGTAGACGAGACCCATCGGCGCGACCGGGATCAGCAGGAGCGAGCACGCGACGGTCGCCCACGCGTACAGGATGACCTGCAGTCCGACCTGGGAACCGCTGCGGGTGGCGCCCAGCATGGGCACGTCCACCTCGTCGTACTGCGCCGCGTACTTCATCGACAGTGGCCAGTAGTGCGGCGGCGTCCACAGGAACACCAGAGCGAAGAGGATGAACGGCGCCCACGACAGCGAACCCGTCACCGCCGACCAGCCGATGAGGACCGGGAAGCACCCGGCGATCCCGCCCCAGACGATGTTCTGCTCGGTGCGGCGCTTGAGGATGATCGTGTAGATCACCACGTAGAAGAAGATCGCCGCGGCCGACAGACCCGCCGCGAGGACGTTGGTGAAGGCCCACAGCCACACCGTCGACACGACGGCCAGCGTCCACGCGAAGACCAGCGCGCCGCGGGGCGAGACCTCGCCCGTCACGAGCGGCCGGTTGACCGTGCGCTGCATGTGCGCGTCGATGTCGCGATCGAGGTACATGTTGAACGCTGCGGCCGAGCCCGCGCTCAGCGAGCCGCCGATCACGGTGGCCAGGATCAGCCACAGATTCGGCAGAGCACCCTGCGCGAGGATCATCACCGGCACGGTGGTCACGAGCAGCAGCTCGAGGACGCGGGGCTTCGTCAGAGCGACGTAGGCCCGGAGGGTGCGTCCGACGGAGCGGCGATCGGTCGTCGCAATGACGTGCGACGTCGTCGAGATGTCCATCGTCCCCCGGGGTAAGCGCGTATAGAACCTCCACGATTCTATGCCATCTCCACCACACGACCGGCCGTCTGTCGAGCCCCGTCACGCACCGCAACCTGCACCGGCGTTCTCGCTATGCTGGCGATGAACGCGCGCCCCGCGCCGACACCCCACCCCTCTCCCACTCCTACGGTGGTGAGTGCGGCGTCGGAAGTGAACCCGGGCGCTCAGTATCGAGAAAGGCGACCCAGTTGTCGGACTTCGAATGGGATGACATCGATCGGCGCGCGGTGGACACCGCCCGCATCCTCGCGGCGGATGCCGTCGAGAAGGTGGGCAACGGCCACCCCGGAACCGCGATGTCGCTCGCACCCGCGGCCTACCTGCTCTACCAGCGCGTCATGCGCCACGATCCCGCCGACACGCACTGGCCGGGCCGCGACCGCTTCATCCTGTCGGTCGGTCACTCCTCGCTGACGCAGTACGTCCAGCTCTACCTCGGCGGCTTCGGCCTCGAGAAGAAGGACCTCGAGGCGCTGCGCACCTGGGGCTCGCTGACCCCCGGTCACCCCGAGTACGGCCACACCGACGGTGTCGAGATCACCACCGGCCCCCTCGGCCAGGGCCTCGCCTCGTCCGTCGGCTTCGCCTACGCCGCCCGCTACGAGCGCGGCCTGTTCGACCCGGAGTCGCCGGCCGGCGAGAGCCCCTTCGACCACTACGTCTACGTGATCGCCGGCGACGGCGACCTGCAGGAGGGCGTGACCAGCGAGGCCTCCTCGCTGGCCGGCCACCAGGAGCTCGGCAACCTCATCGCCATCTACGACTCCAACCAGATCTCGATCGAGGACGACACCAACGTCGCCTTCACCGAGGACGTCCAGAAGCGTTACGAGGCCTACGGCTGGCACGTGCAGACGGTCGACTGGAAGAAGACCGGCGAGTACGTCGAAGACGTCGCCGAACTCCACGCCGCGATCGAGCGCGCGAAGGGCGAGACGAGCAAGCCCTCGCTCATCGTCCTCAAGACGATCATCGGCTGGCCCTCCCCCGGCAAGCAGAACTCCGGCAAGATCCACGGCTCGGCCCTCGGCGCCGACGAGCTGAAGGCCACGAAGGAGGTGCTCGGCTTCGACCCCGAGCAGCACTTCGCCGTCGCCGACGACGTCATCGCCCACACGCGCAAGCTCGTCGAGCGCGGCGAGGCCGAGAAGGCCGCCTGGCAGCAGAAGTTCGACGCGTGGGCCGAAGCCCACCCCGAGCGCAAGCAGCTGTGGGACCGCCTGCAGGCGCGCGAGCTCCCCGAGGGCATCGCCGACGCGCTCCCCGCCTTCGAAGCGGGCAAGGACGTCTCGACCCGCGCCGCCAGCGGCACGGTCATCAACGCCCTGGCCGCCGAGCTCCCCGAGCTCTGGGGCGGTTCGGCCGACCTCGCCGAGTCCAACCTGACGACGATCAAGGATGCCAAGTCCTTCATCCCCGCCAGCTGGTCGACGCACGAGTGGTCGGGCGACCCCTACGGTCGTGTGCTCCACTTCGGCATCCGCGAGCACGCCATGGGTGCGATCCTCAACGGCATCGTGCTGCACGGCCCCACGCGCCCCTTCGGCGGTACGTTCCTCATCTTCAGCGACTACATGCGCCCGCCCGTGCGTCTGGCCGCCCTGATGAACATTCCCACGATCTTCGTCTGGACGCACGACTCCGTCGCCCTCGGCGAGGACGGCCCCACGCACCAGCCGATCGAGCAGATCGCCACGCTCCGCGCCATCCCCAACTTCGCCCTCGTGCGCCCGGCGGATGCCAACGAGACCAGCGTCGTCTGGCTCGAGATGCTGCGCCGCACCGCCGGTCCCGCCGGCATCGCCCTGACCCGCCAGAACATTCCCGTCTTCGCCCGCGGCGAGGGGGCGGCATCCGGAGACGAGTTCGCCTCCGCCGAAGGCGCGGTCAAGGGAGCGTACGTGCTGGCCGAGGCCAAGAACGGCGAGCCCGACGTGATTCTGATCGCCACCGGCTCCGAGGTGCAGCTGGCCGTCGAGGCGCGCGAGAAGCTCGCCGCCGAAGGCGTGCACGCCCGCGTCGTGTCGGCCCCCTCGCTCGAGTGGTTCGCCGAGCAGGACGAGGCGTACCGCGAGTCGGTGCTGCCGTCGTCGGTCAAGGCCCGCGTGTCGGTCGAAGCCGGTTCCGCGCTCAGCTGGGCGGGCATCGTCGGCGACGCCGGCCGCTCCGTCGCGATCGACCACTTCGGAGCGTCGGCCGACTACAAGACCCTTTTCCAGAAGTTCGGCATCACCACCGAGCACGTCGTCGAGGCCGCGCACGAGTCGCTGGCCGCCGCGAAGAAGTAATCAGAGGAGAACCAGAACCATGAGCACTCCCACCGCAGACCTCTCGGCCGCCGGCGTCAGCATCTGGCTGGACGACCTGTCGCGTCAGCGCATCCAGTCCGGCAACCTCGCCGAGCTCATCGAGTCGCGCAACGTCTCGGGTGTCACCACGAACCCGACCATCTTCGCCGGCGCCCTGTCGAAGGGCGAGGCATACGAGGGTCAGGTCAAGGAGCTGGCGGCCGCCGACGCCAGCATCGACGAGGCGATCTTCTCGATCACGACCGACGACGTGCGCGACGCGTGCGACATCTTCCTGCCGGTCTTCGAGGCCACGAATGGCGTCGACGGTCGCGTGTCGATCGAGGTCTCGCCCGATCTCGCCCACGACACCGAGGGCACCATCGCCCAGGCGAAGGGCCTCTCGGCCCGTGTCAACCGCAAGAACGTGCTGATCAAGATCCCCGCCACCAAGGCGGGCCTGCCTGCCATCACCGAGGTCATAGGCGCCGGCATCTCGGTCAACGTCACGCTCATCTTCAGCCTCGAGCGCTACGAAGAGGTCATCGACGCCTACCTCGCCGGTGTCGAGAAGGCGCAGGCCGCCGGTCACGACATCTCGACCCTGCAGTCGGTGGCGTCGTTCTTCGTGTCGCGCGTCGACACCGAGATCGACAAGCGTCTCGCCGCGATCGGCACCGACGAGGCCGCAGCCCTCAAGGGCAAGGCGGGCATCGCCAACGCCCGCCTGGCGTACGAGCTGTTCGAGAAGAAGTTCGCGGAGGACCGCGCCAAGAAGCTGCTGGATGCCGGCGCCACCGTGCAGCGTCCGCTCTGGGCCTCGACCGGTGTGAAAGACCCGGCGCTGCCCGACACGCTCTACGTCACCGAGCTCGTCGCCCCCGGCACCGTGAACACCATGCCGGAGAAGACGCTCGAGGCCACCTTCGATCACGGTGTGATCGAGGGCGACACGGTCACCGGTGCCTACGCCGAGGCGCACGAGGTGTTCGACCGCCTGGCCGCGGCCGGCGTCGACGTCGCCGACGCGACGCAGGTGCTCGAAGACGAGGGAGTCGAGAAGTTCATCGCCTCGTGGCACGAGCTGCAGGACACCGTGAAGACCGCGCTGCAGGCCGGAAGCGCCCAGGCCGCGCAGTGACTCTCGCCGTCAAGGTCACCGGCCACGTCAAGTCGGTCGTCGACGCGGAGCTGCCGGGCCTGACCGGCTCGCTCATCGCGTCGGGGATCACGGCGGCCGACCCCACCCTGTGGGGCGCGGCGGCCGAGGACGAGGCGTCGCGTCGACTCGGGTGGGTGCGGGCGGTCACCGTCTCGCGCCCGCTCGTGGCCGAGATCACGGCCCTGCGCGACGAACTCGTCGCGCAGGGCGTGACCCGCGTCGTCCTCGCCGGAATGGGCGGATCCTCGCTCGCTCCCGAGGTCATCGCGCAGTCGGCGGGCGTGCCGCTCGTCATCCTCGACTCGACCGCTCCGGGCCAGGTGCTCGCCGCGATCGACGGCGACGCCGAGTCCGGCGGTCTCGAGCAGACCGTGCTGGTGGTCTCGAGCAAGTCGGGCTCGACCATCGAGACCGACTCCGCCAAGCGGGCCTTCGAGGCCGCCTTCCGCGACCTCGGCATCGACCCCGCCGGTCGCATCGTGGTGGTCACCGACCCCGGCTCGCCGCTCGAGCAGTCGGCTCGCGCCGACGGCTACCGGGTGTTCACCGCCGATCCGACCGTGGGCGGACGCTACTCGGCGCTCACGGCGTTCGGGCTCGTCCCCACGGGCCTTGCCGGCGTCGACATCGAGGACCTCCTCGACGAGGCGGATGCCACTCTGCTCGAGGTCGCGATCGACTCCCCCGAGAACCCGGCCCTCGTGCTCGCCGCGGCGATCGCGGGCGGCGGGGCACACCGCCGCGACAAGCTCGGTCTGGTCACCGACGGCACCCACATCATCGGCCTACCCGACTGGATCGAGCAGCTCGTCGCCGAATCGACCGGGAAGGAGGGCAACGGCATCCTGCCCGTCGTCCTGCTCCCCGTGTCGCCCGAGCTCGAGACGAAGCCCGACGACCTGCAGGTCGTGCGGTTCGTCGATGACGCCGAGGCATTCCACCTGTTCGAGCGGCACACCGGCGAGGTGCTCATGAGCGGTTCGCTCGGCGCGCAGTTCGTCGTGTGGGAGTACGCCACCGCGATCGCCGGCCGACTGCTCGGGATCGATCCCTTCGATCAGCCCGACGTCGAGTCGGCGAAAGAGGCGACGCGCGGCCTGCTCGACGCGCAGCCCGCTCACACCGCCCCGGTCTTCGTCGACCGCGGCGTCGAGGTGCGCGTGTCCGACCCCGCCCTCGCGGGGAGCGGCACGGTCGCGGGCGTCCTGGAAGCGCTGTGGCGGACGGTCCCGGCCGATGGCTACGTCAGCGTCCAGGCGTACGTGAACCGTCTCGAGCTGGCGCAGCTCGCGGGACTCCGCGAACTCGTGGCGGCCGACTCGGGTCGCCCCACCACGTTCGGCTGGGGACCGCGGTTCCTGCACTCCACCGGACAGTTCCACGAGGGAGGACCCGCCAGCGGCGTGTTCCTCCAGATCATCGAACGCACCGATGTCGACCTCGAGATCCCCGGTCGACCGTTCACGTTCGGACAACTCATCCAGGCACAGGCCGCGGGCGACGCGAGCGTGCTGGCGGAGGGCCACGGCCGTCCCGTCGTCACGCTGACGCTGACCGACCCGCAGGTCGACGTGCTCTCACTCTTCGAGGCGGCGCAGTAAAGCATGGTCGTAGAGATCACTCCGGGTCACAATCCGTTGCGCGATCCCGAGGATCGCCGTCTGAGCCGGATCGCGGGGCCCAGCGCCCTCGTGATCTTCGGCGTCACCGGCGACCTCTCGCGCAAGAAACTCATGCCGGCGGTCTACGACCTCGCCAACCGCGGCCTGCTGCCCCCGGGCTTCGCGCTCGTGGGCTTCGCGCGCCGCGACTGGGAGGACCAGGACTTCGCCGAGGTCGTGTACGAGTCGGTGAAGAAGTACGCCCGTACGGAGTTCCGCGAGGAGACGTGGAAGGAGCTCCTCGAGGGCATCCGCTTCGTCCAGGGCGAGTTCGACGACCCCGAGGCGTTCGGTCGTCTGCGCGAGACCGTCGACAAGCTCGACACCGAGCGCGGCACGATGGGCAACCACGCCTACTACCTCTCGATCCCGCCGAAGGCCTTCCCGCTGGTCACCACCCAGCTGAAGGCGTCGGGTCTCGTGGGCGACGACGAGACGAAGACCTCGGGCTGGCGCCGCGTCGTCATCGAGAAGCCGTTCGGTCACGACCTCGCCTCGGCGCGCGAGCTGAACGAGGTCGTCGAGAGCGCATTCCCCGCCGACGCGATCTTCCGCATCGACCACTACCTCGGTAAAGAGACGGTGCAGAACATCCTCGCGCTCCGCTTCGCGAACGAGCTGTACGAGCCGATCTGGAACCGCAACTACGTCGATCACGTGCAGATCACCATGGCCGAGGACATCGGCGTCGGTGGTCGCGCCGGGTACTACGACGGCATCGGCGCGGCGCGCGACGTGATCCAGAACCACCTGCTGCAGCTGCTCGCGCTCACGGCGATGGAAGAGCCCATCAGCTTCAACGCCGCCGACCTGCGCGCCGAGAAAGAGAAGGTCCTGGCCGCGGTCCGCGTGCCCGAGAACCTCGCCGAGGCGACCGCTCGCGGTCAGTACGCCGGCGGCTGGCAGGGCGGCGAGCAGGTGCTCGGCTTCCTCGAGGAAGACGGCATGAACCCCGAGTCGGTCACCGAGACGTACGCGGCGATCAAGCTCGAGATCAACACCCGCCGCTGGTCGGGGGTCCCCTTCTACGTCCGCAGCGGAAAGCGTCTGGGTCGCCGCGTGACCGAGGTCGCCGTGGTGTTCAAGCGCGCGCCGCAGCAGCTGTTCTCGCAGAGTCAGACGCAGGAGCTGGGGCAGAACGCCCTCGTCATCCGCGTCCAGCCCGACGAGGGCGTGACGATCCGCTTCGGATCGAAGGTCCCCGGCGACGGCACCCAGGTGCGCGACGTCACGATGGACTTCGGCTACGGGCACGCCTTCACCGAGGCGAGCCCCGAGGCCTACGAGCGCCTCATCCTCGACGTCCTGCTGGGCGATCCGCCGCTGTTCCCCCGGCACGAAGAGGTGGAGCTCAGCTGGAAGATCCTCGACCCGATCGAGGAGTTCTGGTCCGCCCAGGGCGGTCCGCTCGAACAGTATTCGCCCGGTTCGTGGGGTCCGGCATCCGCCGACGAACTCCTCGCCCGCGACGGTCGCACCTGGAGACGCCCGTGATCATCGATCTGCCCGACACCACCGTCAGCGCCATCTCGAAGAAGCTCGTCAGCGTGCGCGAAGAGGGCGGCGCCGTCGCCCTCGGCCGCGTGCTGACGCTCATCATCGTCACGCACCACGGCGCCGAAGAAGAGGTCATCGAAGCGGCCAATGACGCCTCCCGCGAGCACCCGATGCGCGTCATCGCCGTGCTGTTCGGCGACGACGACGACGAGCCCCGCCTCGACGCCCAGATCCGCGTGGGCGGCGACGCCGGCGCGAGCGAGGTCGTGGTGCTGCGCGCCCACGGCGCCGCGGGCTCGAACGCCGAGAGCCTCGTGACCGGCCTGCTGCTCCCCGACGCCCCGGTCGTGGCCTGGTGGCCGGCCGACGCGCCCGAGGACCCCTCGCACTCCGCGATCGGTCGGATCGCGCAGCGTCGCATCACCGATGCGTCGTCGCAGGCCGACCCGGCCGCCTGGGTCGCCCGACTCGGCGAGCACTACTCCCCCGGTGACACGGACTTCGCGTGGACCCGTGTGACGCGTTGGCGCGAGCAGCTCGCGGCCGTGCTCGATCAGCCCCCGTACGAGCCCGTCACCGCGATCGAGGTCCGCGGTGCCGCCGACTCCCCCTCCACCGCCCTGCTGGCGGCCTGGTTGGGGATGAAGCTCGAGGCTCCCGTCGACTACGCCTACCTGCCGGCCGAGGAGTGGGCGAGCGGCATCAAGTCGGTGCGTCTCACCCGTCCGAGCGGCGACACGCTGCTCGAACGGCCCGAGGCGGGGGTCGCGGTGCTCACGCAGCCCGGTCAGCCCACCCACGACCTGGCGTTCCCGCGCCGTACGTTGCGCGAGTGCCTCGCCGAGGAGCTGCGCCGCCTCGACCCCGACCTCCTCTACGGTCGCGTGATCACCGAGGGGCACGACCTGCTGCTCGCCGCGAGCGAGCGGGACGACGCATGACCGACAACGGCTCGGTCAAACAGGTCATCATCAAGCCGGATGCCGAGACCCTCGCCTCGTACGTCGCCACGCGCTTCGTGAACCGCATCGTCAAGCGGGTCGCCGAGGGCAAGCGCATGCACGTGTGCCTCACCGGGGGCACGATGGGCGGAGCGGTGCTGCGCACCGCGGCGAAGGACGCGCGGGTCCACGAGGTCGACTGGTCGCTCGTGCACTTCTGGTTCGGCGACGAGCGGTTCGTTCCGCGCGACTCGGACGACCGCAACGAGAAGCAGGCCCGCGAGGCGTTCCTCGACCACCTCGACATCCCGGCCGAGAACATCCACACCGTCGCCTCGAGCGAGGACGGTCTCGACCTCGATGCCGCGGCAATCGCGTACGCCGACGAGCTGGCGCAGTTCGCTCCCTCGGACCGCAGCGAGACGGGACCCTGGCCCGCTTTCGACATCTGCTTCCTCGGGGTCGGACCCGACGCGCACATCGCCTCGCTGTTTCCCGATCGTCCCGAGATCTCGGTGACCGATCGGGCCACCGTCCCGGTACGCAACTCCCCCAAGCCCCCGAGCGACCGCGTCTCGCTGACGCGGCCGGTCATCAACTCGTCGAAGCGCGTGTGGATGGTCGTCGCGGGCGCCGACAAGGCCGCCGCCCTGGGTCTCGCCCTCGCCGGTGCGAGCTATCAGAGCGTTCCCGCGGCCGGGGCGAAGGGCCGCCGTCGCACGGCGTTCTTCGTCGACGAGGTCGCGGCCGATCAGGTTCCGCCGCAGCTCATCGACCGCGAGTACTGAGGAGCGGGAGCTCGCCCGACGGGGACTGTCCCCTGCACGCGCCTCGAGTTCACACGTTCGAGCCGGAGGACCGGATGCCACACGGCATCCGGTCCTCTGCGTTGTCCGCGCACGTCTGTAGGGGACTTCCACCCATTGTCTTCCGCGTGGCGCCGATTTACTCTCTTCGTGGGGGGCATCCTGGTCCGTTCGGCGAGGCTCGATCCGTGAGGGTCGATCCGCGACGAACGGCCGACGCAGTAGGGAGCGTTCGGATGCCATTTGTCGGTCGAGATCGAGAGTTGCACGTCGCCGCGAACCTGATCGGTTCGGGCAGCGGCTCCGCGGGTTTGTTCGTCGGTGAAAGCGGGTCGGGCAAGTCCGCCCTGGCACGCGAGGTCGCCGCGCGCCACGACGCCGTGGTGGTCACGGCCAGTCCGAGCGAGCGCATGTGGCCGCTCTCGGGCGTGACCGCGGTGGTGGCGGCGCTCGACGACGGGCGACGAGATGCGGTCGACAGCGTCCTGTCCCGCGGCGGTGACTGGCCGGAGCACCTCCTCGCCGAGGAGATCAGTCGCACCCTGCACCTGCTGCGAGCCGATCCGTGCGTCGTCGTCGTCGACGACCTCGATGAGATGGACAGCGCGAGCATCACCGTGCTGTCGTACGTCTTCGGACGCCTCCGCGGCACCGGTGTCAGCGTCATCGCCACGAGCGGCTCGTTCGAGGGACGCCACGACTTCGCCGGAATGCTGCAGACCCGTATCCAGCGGCTGTCGTTCGACGAGTCCGTCGATCTCGCGCGGACCGTCCTCGGGGCGGGTGCCGACCGCGCCGTGCTGCGGATCGTGGCCGACCTCGCCGCCGGCGATCCCGGCGTGCTGGTGGGGTTGCGCCTCACCCCCGCCGAGGCCAACGGCGACGAGCCGCTCAGCGTTCCGCTACGCGTGCGCGAGCAGCGACCCCACCGGCGGCAGCAGCGGGAGTGCCGCGTCATCGACCCGCGCTGGGCGCACGTGCTCGATCTGCTCGCCGTGGGTCCCGTGTACGGCCTCGACCGGCTGCGCGCCACCGCCGGCGAGCACGACGTCGACATCGACGATCTGCTCGACCACGGCATCGTCTCCGTCCACGGCGGTCTCGCCCGCATCGCCGACCCGGCTCGCCGACTGCGCCTGCACGCCGGACTGACCCCGGAGGAGCGTCGCGCCCTGCACGCACGGGGAGCGGCCGACCACGCCGGCACGTACCCGGCGACGCGACGCTGGCACGAGAGCTTCCTCGACCCGGCCGCCGATCGCGGCGCACTCCTCGAGGGTGCCATCCGGCTGGCCCGCGACGCCGAGACCACGGCCGCCGTCGAGTTCGCCGAGCGGGCCTTGGCCGGCGAGATCGACGAATCGCGTCGCTGCGAGCTCCTCGTCGACCTCGGCGAGGCGCTCGTGCTCGGCGGGCACGACCTCCTCGGTCAGCACTACCTCCGACGGGCCGGGGTGAGCGCCGATCCCGCGACCCGCACGCGCGCCGCGATCGCCCGCCTCCGCGCGGTCGCGGCGGTGGATCACACGGTCGACGACAGCGTGCTCGATCAGGTCGATCCGCTCGTGGGCGCCGAGGCCGCGGCATCCGAGAGGCTTCTCTGCGAGAGCGCCTGCCTGCACCTGCACCGCGGCGAGGTCGACCTGGCCGTCGAAAGGATCGCCCTCGCCGTGAAGCTCGGCGTCGCGTCCACCCAGACGGCGCTGCTCGCCGGTATCGCCGAAGAAATGGGCGGGCGCTCCCACGCCGCGGCGGCCATCCGTCTCGAAGACGACGGCGACGACGTCCAGATCCACCACGCCCTGCTGTACGCGGGGCTCACCCTGCTGCGCGAGGACTACAGCACGGCCCGACGGATCATCCGCGCCGAGCTCGACCGTTCCCCGCGACACGCGCCGATGTGGCGAGAGCACCTTCTGCGTCAGCTCGTCACGGTCGAGGTCCGTGCCGGAGACCCGATCGCCGCGCGCGACGCCGTCGTCGCGTGGCAGCGCGAGTGGATCCCGGGACGCAGCACCGACGCCGCCAGCACGCTCATCCTGGCCGCCGAGGCGGCGATGCACGAACCGCCCACCGGTGCCGCCGATCTCATGGAGCAGGGGCGGGAACGAGCCCGTCGCGAAGGCGCGAGTACCCTGACGCCGTGGTTCGCGGCGATCGAGGGGGCCCTCGCCCTCGGCGAGGGGCTGTACACCGAGGCCATCCTGCACCTGCGCGAAGCCCGCGCCCTCCACGCCGACGACGACCCCGCCGTGATGCGTCTCGACGCCGACCTCATCGAAGCCCTCTGGCTCGACGCTCGACACGACGAGGCCCGCGAAGAACTGCAACGCCTCGAGCGCGCGGCCGCCGATTCAAAGAGAAGATGGACCCACCTCGCCCTCGCGCGCTCGCGGGCCGTCTGCCGGTCCGCCCGCGAGGGCGCGGCGGCCTTCCGTGACGCGGAAACGCTCTTCCGCGGCGACGACTCCCCTCTCGAGCGGGAACGCCTCCGCCGGGCGGAGGAACGGTGCCTGCCGGACGTCCGCGTGTCGGCCGTCCGCGCGATCGGTGGCGACGTCGTCCCGAGCCCCCGACCGGGTCGGAACGCGCGAGAACTCACCGGCCACGAACGGGAGGTCGTCGCCCTCGTCGAGCGCGGGCTGCGCAACCGCGAAATCGCGGCGGCCCTGTTCATCTCGCTCCGCACGGTCGAGCTGCGCCTGACCGGCATCTACCGCAAACTCGGCATCACCTCACGGGTACAGCTCGTGGCCCACCTTCGCGGAGCGGCGAGCTGAGCGGAGCGGTCGCCGGTTCGGGCGACGGCTGCGACATCCGGCGATCGGGGCTGCGCCAGCGCCCGTCGGACGGGCGCCCGAGCGCGGCGACGAGGGCGCGCAGGCACAGGGTCGCATCCCACACCCGCAGGAGAGGGAACACGAGCATCCGGGGATGCGGGCGCGTGCGCGACACCGCACAGGTGAACGCGCTCATGACGAGGTCGACGATCAGGAACCCCGCGGCCAGGGGAAGCACCGGAAGGGCCGCGGCCACCCCGGCCGCCGTCGCCGCTGCGGCACCGTCGGTGGTCGCCGCGACCACCGCCGCCACAGCTCCGACGACCAGGAGCGGAAGCATCGCCACCAGGACCAGGCTCGACACCACCGTCTCGATCGCGAAGACGCCGACCGCTGACCAGAAGAGACCCGGATGGGGTCCGTGGCGGCGCACCGTCTGCCAGAACCCCAGGCTCCAGCGCCGGACTTGCGCCGAGTAGTCGCGCAGCACCGCGGGATCCTGTGTCTCGGCGACGGCGCACTCCGGGTGGAAGGCGATCCGCCCGAGCCTCTTGGCGTGGACCTCGAAGGTCATGTTGAAGTCCTCGATCGACAGCCCGGGGGCGTCGATGTCGATGCGATCCAGCACCTCGGTGCGGTACAGGCTGGCGAACCCGGGCACGATCGCCACGGCATCCGCTCCCCGCGCCGCCTGCCCGAACTTGTGCAGGTACTGCGTGCACACGTAGGTGCGCTCGCGATACGAGGTGAGTAGGCGCCCCACGCCCGTGGGCGGAGAATCCGCCGACGTGGTCGCCCGACCGGCCACAGCGACGACACCGTCGTCCGTGAACTGCGGAAGCGCGGTACGCAGGTAGTCGGGGCGGGGCCGGGAGTCCGCGTCGAGCAGGAGGAGCAGGGGGAACCGCTCCGGGATCCGGAAGTGGTCGAGACCCGCCCGGATGGCGCCCGCCTTCCCCCGATTCGGTGTGAGGTCCCACGCCTCGGCACCGGCGGCCCGCGCCCGTTCGACGGTGTCGTCGCGGGAGCCGTCCGACACGACGAACACGTTGCCCGCGGGCACGAGCCGGCGCGCCGCACGCACGGCGTCGGCGATCACGAGCTCCTCGTCGTGCGCCGCGATGAGGATCGCCACCTCGGCGCTGCGGAAGTACATCGACGGGTTCAGCAGCGCGGCGGACGGTCGACGCTCGGCGACGAGACGGCACACCGCCGCCGTGCCCCACACGAGCGTCGAGACGCCGATCGTGCACACCGCGACGAGCACGACGAGTGCAGGGGTCATGGCATCCCACCTCTTCGGGTCGAGGGTTCGGGTCGCGCCTCCGGATCGGGCGACCGGATGACGCATCGAAGGCGACCGTACGTGACCCGGCGCTCGTCGAGGCCGCCTCGACCCGCAGTTGCGGTTGCGGTTTCCCGCAGATCGCGATGCGGGGAGCGGGACCCCGCAGGATCGTCCGCGATTGCTTGACCCGACCCGCGCCGACGACGCACTGTGATTCCCGGATCAGCGTCGATACCCGATCGGACGCCGTCCCACCACCCGAAATCGTCCGAGGGGGCGCTGCATTTCCCCCGCCGCCCCCTCGGACCCTGCCTTGGAGGATGAAGATGTCCACTCTCGATGTCTGGGCCGACGTGATGACCACGCCGCGGCCCCCGGCTCCCGCCCCGACGCGGACGTTCGACTTCGACGTCGCCATCGTCGGACTCGGGTACGTGGGCCTGCCGACCGCCCTGGCCTATCACGCCAGCGGGTCGCGCGTTCTCGCCCTCGACGTCTCGCCGCGCCGCCTGCGCGACATCGCCGCGCGCAGCGCCGACCTCATCGACTCCGACCGGGAGCGCCTCGAGACCGCCCTGCACGCACCGGCGGGCTTCCGGCTCACCAGCGACACCTCCGAGCTCGGCCGCGCGGCCGCGATCGTCGTGTGCGTCCCCACGCCCGTCGACCACCAGCAGGTCCCGGACCTCACCGCGCTCCGGGCGGCGTGCGCCACCGTCGTCGCCGCCGTCCGGCCCGGGCAGCTCGTCATGCTCACCTCGACCACGTACGTCGGCTGCACCCACGACCTCGTCGAGAAGCCGCTCCGCAAGCGCGGGATGCAGATCGGACGCGACGTCTTCGTCACCTTCAGCGCCGAACGCATCGACCCCGGCAACGTGGGCTTCGCCCAGGAGATCGTCCCCCGCGTGGTCGGCGGAGCCACCGCGCAGTGCGAAGAAGAGGGCGCGCGCCTGCTCGCCCGCTACGCGGCGCGCGTGCACCGGGTGTCGAGTCTCGCCACCGCCGAGATGACGAAGCTGCTCGAGAACACCTTCCGCGCCGTCAACATCGCCCTCGCCAACGAGTTCGCCGACATCTGCGGTGCCCTCGACGTCCCCGTCACCGAGGTGATCGAGGCCGCAAGCACCAAGCCCTACGGCTTCATGGCGTTCTACCCCGGCCCCGGCGTCGGCGGACACTGCATCCCGTGCGACCCGCACTACCTGCTCTGGCAGCTCAAGGCGCTGCACGTCGACGCGGGCGTCATCACCGAGGCCATGACGCGCATCGCCGCCCGCCCTCGCCGTGTCGTCGACCGCATCCGCGATGTCCTCGGACGCGCCGGCAAGGGCACTCTCGGAGCCCGCGTGCTCGTCGTCGGCGTCACCTACAAGCCCGACGTCGCCGACCTGCGCGAATCCCCCGCCCTCGAGATCATCGACCACCTGATCGACGTGGGCGCCGAGGTGCAGTACGTCGACACCCACGCCCCGCACATCCGCCTCGATTCCGGGCGGGAACGCGATTCGCTGCCCGACCCGGCGGCCTTCCATCCCGACATCGTGCTCGTGCACACCCGCCACCACGACGCCGACCTGGGCTGGCTCGACGGCGACGCGGTCGTCGTCGACGGCACCTACCGCAGCGCCGACATCGCGGGGCGGGTGCTCCTGTGAGCGGCGTGACGGTCTACCCGGGCTCCGCCTCGCCTCGGACTCGCACGCTGGTCACCGGGGGCGCAGGGTTCGTCGGCAGCCACCTCGTCGAGCACCTGCTGACCCTGGGTGACGAGGTCGTCGTCCTCGACGACCTCTCGACCGGCTCGGCACGCAACCTCGCGGGCGTCGCCGACAACCCCCGCCTCGAGATGATCCACGGATCGATCCTCAACACCAAGACGGTGGGCGCGGCGATGCAGGGATGCGACCGCGTGTTCCACCTGGCCGCGGCCGTGGGGGTGAAGCTCATCGTGGAGCAGCCCCTGCGGGGTCTGCGCATCAACATCCACGGCACCGAGAACGTGCTGACGGCGGCCATCGAGCACCAGGCCTCGGTGCTCATGGTGTCCACGAGCGAGGTGTACGGCAAGAACACCGCCGATCGCCTGCGCGAAGACTCCGACCGCGTCCTCGGCGACCCGCTGCTCTCCCGTTGGACCTATGCGGGGGCGAAGGGCATCGACGAGGCCTTCGCCAAGGCCTACTGCGATCAGGAGGGCCTCGACGTCTCGATCGTCCGCCTGTTCAACACCGTCGGGCCCCGCCAGACCGGTCGCTACGGCATGGTGCTGCCCAACCTCGTGGGGCAGGCCCTGCGTGGCGCTCCCCTCACCGTGTTCGGCGACGGCCAGCAGACGCGCTGCTTCTCCGCGGTCGAGGACGTCGTGCCCGCGATGGTGCTCATCGAGAGGGACCCGCGCGCACGGGGTCAGGCTTACAACCTGGGCGGCGCGCGCGAGATCTCGATCTTCGAGCTCGCGACCGAGATCATCCGCACCCTCGACAGTCGGAGCACGATCGAGCTCGTCCCCTACGAGCAGGCGTACGCCCCCGGCTTCGAGGACATGCGGCGCCGCGTCCCCGACAACACCAAGGCGCACGACCTCGTGGGCTACGAGCCGCACACCTCGCTGACCTCGACGATCATGCGAGTCGCCGCCGACCTGCTCTCGCGCGAACGCCTCGGCTCCGACGCCATGCCGCTGGCCGGCGCGGGCGCTTTCCGCGGGGTCCTCTGATGTGCGGCATCACCGCGTACCGCGGTCCGACGTCCGCCGCCTCGCGCGCCCGCAGCGCCCTCGAGCGTCTGGAGTACCGGGGCTACGACTCCGCGGGCATCGCCGCGCGGTACGTCGACGGCACGGCCCTGCACGTGCGCACCCTGAACGGCGTGGCATCCCTCACCGACGCAGTGCGTTCGGGCGAATCGGGGACGGATGCCACGACCTCAGCGATCGGTCACACCCGCTGGGCCACCCACGGCGGGGTCAGCGAGCGCAACGCCCACCCGATCGAGGACTGCAGCGGTCGGTTGTTCCTGGTGCACAACGGGATCATCGAGAACGCCGATCTGCTGCGGGCGCAGCTCGTCGCCGACGGGCACCGGTTCGCCACCGACGTCGACAGCGAGGTGATCGTCCACCTGCTCGAGCAGGCGTTACGCCCCGGGGTGGGGCTCGGCGACGCCCTCGCCGACATCGTCACGCGCCTCGAGGGGTCGTGGGCGATCGTCGCCCTCGACAGCCGGTCGGGATCGCTCGCGGGAACGGCGCACGGTTCCCCCCTCATCTTCGCTGAGGGCGAAGAGGGGGTCTACTTCGCGAGCGACGTGGGTGCGATCACTCCGGTGGTCGAGACGTTCCGCGTGCTGGAGGACGACGACGTGGTCGAGGTGGACGCGGGAGGCATGCGGTGGCACCGCGCGGGCGGCAGTTGTCGCCCGCGCGGACTGTGGCCCGTCCCGCAGACGGCGTACCTGTCCAGCAAGGGACGCCACCGCGACCACATGGGCAATGAGATCGACGAGCAGCCCGCCGTGGCGCGCCGCGTGCTCGAGGTCCTCACCCCCGGGATCGCCGACGGCATCCTGTGGCGAGGGGCGGGCCTTCCCCCGCTCGACGAGGTCGATCGGGTGACGGTCATCGGGTGCGGGACGTCGCTGCACGCGGGCCGTGCGGTGGCCGGGGTGTTCTCCCGCCTCGGCGGCCTCCCCACCCGCACGCTCGTCGCGAGCGAGGCGGCGCACGAGGTCTGGGAGCCGCGCACGCTGGTGATCGCGCTGAGCCAGTCGGGTGAGACGGCCGACGTCCTACGGGCGCTCGACGGCCTCCCGGCCCGCGGGCGCACCGTGTTGGCCCTGACGAACAACCCGTCGTCGACGCTGGCCCGTCGCGCGGATGCGACGCTCGATTGCCTCGCCGGTCCCGAGATCGGGGTTGCCGCCACGAAGACGTTCGTCGCCCAGGTCCTGACGGGTGCCTGCCTCGCCCTCTCGGGGTTGTCGGTCTCGTCGCGGGCCGACGCGATGGCCCTCGACGGCGACCTGCGCGCGCTCGCCGCGACCCCGGAGGCCCTGTCGGCCGCTCTCGACACCTGGCGCGGCCCCGCGGCGAAGATGGCCGCCGAGTTCGTCAACGCCCCCGGCTTCCTCATCCTCGGCCGCGGCTCCGGTCTGGTCTATGCCGCCGAGGGGGCGCTCAAGCTGAAAGAGCTGTCGTACCGGTGGACCGAGCACCAGCCCGCGGGCGAGCTGAAGCACGGCCCTCTCGCCCTGGTGGACGCCGGCACTCCGGTGTTCGTCGTCGACAACGGCGATCCACGGCTCGACGTCGACGTCGCCGAGATCCTGGCCCGCGGCGGCCGCGTGCTTCGCGTGGGAGAACGCGTGCTGAATGTCGGCGGCATCCCCCTGCACCTGCCGCGGACGGGCCCCTCGTGGGGACCGCTCGAGACGGTGGTGCCCCTGCAGATGTTCGCTCGCGAGCTCGCCCTGCGCCTGCGCCGCGACGTGGACAAGCCCCGCAATCTCGCGAAGTCGGTGACGGTCTCGTGACCGGCCACGCCTCCCAGGTCCTCGGCCCCGACGACTCAGGGATCCGCCGACGGACCCGCCCCACCCGAAAGGACGCCCCCATGATCCACCGACACATCGCCCCCGGGCGTCGGCGACTCCGCGCACTCGCGGTCCTCGCCGCCGTCGCCGTCGGAGCGGGCGGGCTGATCGCCGCGGCACCGCCCGCCGCGGCACCGGCCCAGGCCGCGACCCGCACCATCGTCAGCCTCACGTTCGACGACGCCAACTCCGACCAGCTCAACGCCCTCCCCGCCCTTCAGGCCAACGGCATGAAGGGGACGTTCTACATCAACTCCGGATTCATCGGCGCGGCGGGGCACATGACCCGCACCGACCTGACGAACCTGAAGAACGCGGGTCACGAGATCGGCGGGCACACCGTCAACCACCCCGACCTCGCGCAGGTCAGTGTCGACGAGGCCACGCGCCAGATCTGCACCGACCGCAAGAACCTCACCTCGTGGGGCTTCACGGTGCGCAGTTTCGCCTACCCCTTCGCGTCGTCGACCCCCGCCGTCGAGAAGGCCGTGGCGAACTGCGGGTACAGCAGCGGGCGCCTCCTCGGCGACATCCGCAGTCGCTTCGGCTGCCCCGACTGCGCCTACGCGGAGTCCACCCGCCCGGCCGACAAGTACGCGCTCAAGGCCCTCGACCAGGTTGACGCCACCTGGACGCTCGACGACCTCAAGGCGGGGGTCACGAACGCCGAGAAGAACGGCGGCGGGTGGGTGCAGTACACCTTCCACGACGTCTGCGACGACGCGTGCAGCGACCTGGCGGTCACCACGTCGTTGTTCAGTCAGTTCACCTCGTGGCTGAAGACGCGACAGGCGGCGGGGACGGTGGTCAAGACGATCGGCGACGTCATCGGCGGCACGGCCAAGCCCGTCGTCGACGGCCCCTCGGTGCTCGCCGTGACGGGGTCGACCAACGGCATCGTCAACCCGAGCATGGAGACCGGTGCTCCCGACTGCTGGATGAGGGGCGGTTACGGCAACAACTCCCCCGCGTTCAGCACCGGCTCTCCGGCGCACACGGGGAACGTCTCCAGCGGAATCGTCATGTCCGCGTACGTCGACGGCGATGCCAAACTCCTCCCGCAGTTCGACCTCGGCCAGTGCTCCCCCACGGTGACACCGGGCAAAACCTATACGCTGCGCGAGTGGTACCAGTCGAGTGGGGTGACGCAGTTCGCGGTCTACCTCCGGTCGACGAGCGGTTCGTGGTCGTACTGGACCTCGAGCCCGTGGTTCTCCTCGGCCGCCGACTGGACGCAGGCCGACTGGACGACGGCCGCGATACCCGCCGGCTACAACGGCATCAGTTTCGCGCTGACGATCTTCGGCAACGGCGCCCTCCGCACCGACGATCTGCAGCTCTACGACAGCACCGGTGCCCCGTCCCTGGCCCCCGCCACCGTGACCGCCCCGTCGTCCGCCCCGATGACCGCGACGCCTCCCCAGGGCCCGGTGGAGAAGGTCCACCCCACCGAGAGCGACGTCACCGGATGACGCGGACGCTGCGGCCGGCGGCGGCGATCACCCTCGTGGTGGTCGCCGCCGTCGGCCTGTCGGCGTGCGCCCCACCCGCCGTGCCGCGCCCCGACACCGGGTACCCGTGGCACACCGACGTCGTGGCGACGACCTTCTGGGTGGGCGAGGTGTTCGACCCGAACGCCTCCGACGGGAGCCAGCGCCTCTCGACGTACGACTCGGACTGGCTCGGGTCCTACGGCGGGTGCGATGGGATCGTCGACGGCACCGACTGCCGCACCGAGGCCCGTACCGCCGACGCCGGGTATTTCCCCACCGCCATGACCCCGCGCGAGAACCCGTTCTACCTCGACCTGCCGTTCGACGACGTCAACGACGACCAGGGCTTCGCCACGCGCGGCTCGGTCATCCCGTGGGCGAAGGAGCCGGCCTACTCCTCGGCCGTCGACGACCCCGCGCAGAGCCTCATGAAGAACCGGTGGGTGGTCCTGCGCACGGACGGACACGTCTGCTACGGCCAGATCGAGGACGCGGGGCCCGGCGAGTACCGCGACGCTGCCTACGTGTTCGGCTCCGACGACCGTCGTCCCGCGAACACGCGGTACAACGGCGCGGGCCTCGACGTCTCGCCCGCCCTGAACGGTTGCCTGGGCTTCTCGGATCTCAACGGGGAGGACGACCGCGTCGACTGGGCCTTCGTCGACGACGCCGACGTCCCCGCGGGCCCCTGGACGAGGATCGTCACCGACTCCCCGGTCCGCTGAGCAGACTCCGACCGCCGACGCGCGCGCCAGCGCCCGTCCCCTTCCCCGGGCGTGCCCGCACCCTCTCACCTGGGCGTGGAACGGAAGAAGGGCCGGATGCCATGGCATCCGGCCCTTCTCTCTCTCGCGCGGTGAGGACTTACTGTCCGCGACGCTCGCGCAGCTGCTGCAGAGCGTCATCGAGGAGCGAAGCGGCTTCTTCGTCGCTGCGGCGCTCCTTCACGTAGGCGAGGTGCGTCTTATACGGCTCCGCCTTGGCGAGAGCCGGCGGGTTGGCCTTGTCGCGTCCGGCGGGGAGCCCGGAGTGCGGGGAGTCGATCGTCTCGGGGATCTCGTCGTCGGGGATGCCCGCGGCGAAATACCGGACGGTCTCGTTGCCGAGGGCGTCCCAGTACGAGACGGCGACGCGGTCGGCGTGGAAGCCGTGATCCTGCTCGCCCATGGGGCCCGCGCCGACGCGCGAGCCACGGATGGCATTGCCGCCAGTGGCCATGTCAGATCTCCGCGAACTTGGTGAGGAGACCGAGACCCACGATGGTGACGAACCACACCAGCGCGAGCACGATCGTGAAACGGTTGAGGTTGCGCTCGGCCAGGCCCGACGAACCGAGGGCGGAACTCATGCCGCCGCCGAACATGTCGGACAGACCGCCACCGCGACCCTTGTGAAGCAGGATGAGCAGGGTCAACAGGAGGCTGGTGATACCCAGAAGCACCTGCAGGACGAACTCGAGAATCTGCACAGTCGAAAGCCTTTCGTAGCGATCAGGTCGACCGCACAAGCGTCAAGTATACGGGGAGGCGCCCCGGACGCACGGTTGCCCGCGGCGAAGCGCCGCGGGCAACCGTGTCGGCGTCAGACGCCGACATGCTTCTGGAAGCGGACGATCGCGGCGAACTCGTCGACGACGAGGCTCGCGCCACCCACCAGGGCGCCGTCCACATCGGGCTCGCGCATGAAGCCGGCGATGTTCCCCGACTTCACCGAACCGCCGTAGAGGACGCGCGTACGAGCGGCCGCATCGGCACCCAGCTTGTCCGCGACGACCGCACGGAGCTTGGCGCAGACCTCCTGGGCCTGGTCGGGCGTCGCCGCCTGACCCGAACCGATGGCCCACACCGGCTCGTAGGCCACGACGATGTCGGCGTCCGCCGCCACGCCCTCGAGCGCGACCTCGAGCTGACCGACCGGAACGGCGCTGGCGCCGAACTTCTCGAGGTCCTCCGAGGTCTCGCCGACGCAGATGACCGGCGCGAGACCGTGGCGAAGGGCCGCCTGGGTCTTCGCCGCGACGACCTCGTCGGTCTCGTTGTGGAACTGACGACGCTCCGAGTGCCCGATGATCACGTACTTCGCGTCGAGCTTGGCCAGGAACTGCCCCGAGATCTCGCCGGTGTACGCGCCGGAGTCGTGAGCCGACAGGTCTTGACCGCCGAGGGCGAAGTCGATCTTGTCGGCGTCGAGCAGCGTCTGCACGGTGCGCAGATCGGTGAACGGCGGGAAGACCGCGACCTCGACGCTTCCGGCCTCGTGCTTGGCTTCCTTCAGCGTCCAGTGCAGCTTCTGAACGAACGCGACCGCCTGCAGGTGGTCGAGGTTCATCTTCCAGTTGCCGGCGATGAGGGGGGTTCTGGTCACTGCCATCCGAGGACCTCCAGTCCGGGGAGCTTCTTGCCTTCGAGGAACTCCAGGCTGGCGCCGCCACCCGTGGAGATGTGGCCGAACGCCTCGTCGGCGAAGCCGAGCTGACGCACGGCTGCGGCGGAGTCGCCACCGCCGACGACGCTGAGGCCGTCGACCTCGGTGAGTGCCTGGGCGACGGTCTTGGTGCCGGACTCGAACGCCTTCATCTCGAACACGCCCATCGGGCCGTTCCAGAAGACGGTGCGCGAGCCGCGGACGGCGTCGGCGAACATCTCCGCCGTGCGGGGGCCGATATCGAGGCCGAGACCGGACGCACCGAAGGCGGTGTCTTCGAGGGCGTCCGCGTCGGCGACCACGTGATCGGCGTCCGCCGAGAACGAGGCGGCGACGACCGCATCCACCGGCAGCACGATCTCGACGCCGCGCTCCTTCGCCGTGGCGAGGTAACCCTTCACGGTGTCGATCTGGTCCCGCTCGAGCAGGCTCGAGCCGACCTTGTGCCCCTCGGCGACGAGGAAGGTGAACATCATGCCGCCACCGACGAGAAGCTTGTCCACGCGCGGCAGCAGGTGCTCGATGACGCCCAGCTTGTCGCTGACCTTCGAACCGCCGAGAACGACCGTGTAGGGGCGCTCGGGGTTCTCGGTGAGACGGTCGAGGACCTCGAGCTCCTTCTGGATGAGAAGGCCGGCGGCCGAGGGCACCAGCTGAGCGAGGTCGTAGACGCTCGCCTGCTTGCGGTGCACGACGCCGAAGCCGTCCGACACGAGGGCATCGCCGAGAGCGGCGAGCTCGCGGGCGAAGGCCTGGCGCTCGGACTCGTCCTTCGAGGTCTCCCCCGCGTTGAAGCGGAGGTTCTCGATGACGGCGACCTCACCGTTCTCGAGCGAGGCCACGGCATCCTGAGCCGACTCGCCCACCGTGTCGCGCGCGAACGCGACCGGCTGGCCGAGGAGCTCGGACAGGCGCTGCGCGACCGGCTCGAGGGAGTACTTCGGGTCGGGGGCCCCGTCGGGGCGGCCCAGGTGCGAGCACACGATCACACGCGCGCCGGCGTTGATCAGTGCGTTGAGGGTCGGCAGCGACGCGCGCACGCGGCCATCGTCCGTGATGATCCCGTCCTTGAGAGGAACGTTGAGATCACAACGGACGATGACTCGCGTGCCGGCCAGCGACCCCAGCGAATCGAGGGTGCGCAGAGCCATGGAGGGTCAGAGACGCTCGGCGACGTACTCGGTCAGGTCGACGAGACGGTTCGAGTAGCCCCACTCGTTGTCGTACCACGACGAGACCTTGACGAGGTTGCCGCTGACGTTGGTCAGCTCGGCGTCGAAGATCGACGAGTGCGGGTTGCCCTGGATGTCGCTCGAGACGATCGGGTCCTCGGTGTACTGGAGGATGCCGTTGAGGCGACCCTCGGCAGCGGCCTTCTTGTAGACCTCGTTGACCTGGTCGACGGTCAGGCCCTCGGTGGGCGTGACGATCGTGAGGTCGACGATGGAGCCGGTGGGAACCGGAACGCGGTACGACGAGCCGCTGAGCTTGCCGTTGAGCTCGGGCAGCACCAGGCCGATGGCCTTGGCGGCACCGGTCGAGGCGGGAACGATGTTGATCGCCGCGCCGCGCGCACGACGCAGGTCGCTGTGCGGGCCGTCCTGGAGGTTCTGGTCGGCGGTGTAGGCGTGAGCGGTCATCATGAAGCCGCGCTCGATGCCGAAGGCCTCGTTGAACACCTGGGCGAGGGGCGCCAGGCAGTTCGTGGTGCAGGACGCGTTCGAGATGATGACGTCGGTCTCGGGGTTGTAGGTCTCTTCGTTGACGCCCATGACGATGGTGGCGTCGTCGCCTGTGGCGGGAGCCGAGATGAGGACCTTCTTGGCCCCACCGGTGATGTGCTTCTTGGCGTCTTCGGCCTTGGTGAAGCGACCGGTCGACTCGATGACGATGTCGACGCCCAGCTCGCCCCAGGGGAGGTTCGCGGGGTCGCGCTCTTCGAAGACCTTGATGGTCTTGTCGCCGACGGTGATGGAATCTGCGGTGTACGAGACGTCCTCGGTCAGCACGCCGCCGACGGAGTCGTACTTGAGGAGGTGCGCCAGCGACTTGTTGTCGGTGAGGTCGTTCACCGCCACGATTTCGAGGTCGGCACCCTGCGCGAGAGCCGCGCGGAGGTAGTTGCGTCCGATACGGCCGAAGCCGTTGATTCCGATCTTGACGGTCACGGAATATCTCCTGAATCAGTTGTGCGCGAGAAGCGCGTGATTGCGGTGTTCGCTGGCGGACAACGGCGTCCCGGTGAGGTGTCCCACCGGGACGCCGCACCGTTTACGACAGTACCAGCAGACCCGCGGTCTTCTCTCGGGCGGCGGCGAAGCGCTGCTGGGCGTCATCCCAGTTCGCGATGTTCCAGAACGCCTTCACGTAGTCGGCGCGGACGTTCTTGTAGTCGAGGTAGTACGCGTGCTCCCAGACGTCGAGGAGCAGGATCGGCACGGTGCCCGCGACGATCTGACCCTGCTGGTCGAAGAACTGCTGGATGACGAGGTTCTCGCCGATCGAGTCCCAGAACAGACCCGCCCAGCCGGAGCCCTGCACGCCGAGGGCGGCGGCGGTGAACTGCGCACGGAAGGCGTCGAACGAGCCGAACTGGTCGTCGATGGCCGACTCGAGGTCGCCGGTGGGCTTGTCTCCACCGTTGGGCGAGAGGTTCGTCCAGAAGATCGAGTGGTTCGTGTGACCGCCGAGGTTGAACGCGAGGTCCTTCTGCAGACGGTTGATGTTGGCGAAATCGCCCTTCTCGCGCGCTTCGGCGAGGAGGTCGAGAGTGGTGTTGGCACCGTTGACGTAGGTCTGGTGGTGCTTGCTGTGGTGCAGCTCCATGATGGTCGCACTGATGTGCGGCTCCAGCGCCGAGTAGTCGTAGGGCAGTTCGGGCAGCGTGTACTTCGCCATGATCTCAACTTCCGAATCGGTCGCTGCCGAAACCTCTTCGCCGAGACGACGTGCCGAGGGATCGAGCAGCGAGGGTGACGAGTTCATCCTACTGAGGGGTAACCACGGCGCACCGGGGTTGCTTCCCCGGATGACGGAAGATAAACGCCCGGGCGCGTCGGACGGGGGCGATGGATGCCGTGACCCGCGGGGCCCGGACGAGCGAGGTCGCACTCAGCGGGCGACGGTGATCGGGACAGCCTGAGCGTCACCGGGGCGCCCCGAGGACGGCATCCCCCTCAGCCCTCGGATCTCACCGGAACAGCGGCCTCGATCCCGGGATGCCGGCGACGGCGGCATCCCACCCTGACTCTGTCCTCGGCACCGACCGGCACAGCGGCTTCGGTTCCCGGGATGCCCTCGACGGCGGCGCCCCACCCGGGCTCAGTCCTCGGCACCCACCGGAACCGCGGCTTCGGTTCCCGGGATGCCCTCGACCTCGGCCTTCTTGTCAGCCATGGCGAGGAGGCGTCGGATACGGCCGGCGACGGCGTCCTTGGTGAGGGGCGGATCGGCGTGGTGGCCGAGCTCGTCGAGGCTCGCGTCGCGGTGCGCCAAGCGCAGCTCACCCGCCTGCTTAAGGTGCGCGGGAACCTCGTCGCCGAGGATCTCGAGAGCGCGCTCGACGCGCGCGCACGCCGCGACGGCGGCCTGCGCGGAGCGACGGAGGTTCGCGTCGTCGAAGTTCACGAGACGGTTGACCCCGGCCCGCACCTCGCGGCGCTGGCGCATCTGGTCCCACTCCCCTGCGGTGCGGCGCGCGCCCATCTCGTACAGGGCTCCGCGGATCGCCTCGCCGTCGCGGACGACGACGCGCGGCACTCCGCGCACCTCGCGGGCCTTGGCGGGGATGCCGATGCGGTGGCCCGCACCCACGAGCGCCATCGCCGCCTCCGACGAGGGGCAGGAGATCTCGAGGGCCGCGGAACGACCGGGGTCGCTCAGGGTGCCGGCGGCGAGGAACGCTCCACGCCAGATGGCGCTCAGGTCGGGACGCGAACCAGTGGTCAGCTTGTTCGGCAGGCCGCGCACGGGGCGACGGCGCTGGTCGAGGAGTCCGGTCTGCCGCGCGAGGGTCTCGCCCGCCTCGATCACGCGCACCGCGTAGAGCCCGCCCGCACGCCCGCCGGAACCCTGCACGTGGTGCAGTTCGGGACGGACGCCGTAGAGCTCCATGAGGTCGCGGGCCACGCGGCGCGCGAGGATGTCGGAGTCGAGTTCGGCCTCGACCGCGACGCGGTTGGCGATGGAGTGCAGACCACCGGAGAAGCGCAGGAGGGCCGTCAGCTCGGCGACGCGCGCGGTCGGGCGCGGGTCGCGAACGGTGATGAGTTCGGCCTTCACGTCGGCGGTCAGCGGCACGGTTCTCCTCGGGTGGGGGCGGCGGGGACGACGGTACAGCCTACTCGCGACCGAGGTCGCGGTGAGCCACACGGACGGCCACCCCGGGCACATCGGACAGACGTGCAGCCAACTCCCGCGCCATCACCACCGAACGATGCTTGCCGCCCGTGCAGCCCACAGCCACGACGGAATGCCGCTTGTTCTCGCGCTGATACCCCTCCATCACGGGGCGCAGCGCCGCCGCGTACGCATCGAGGAACTCCGCCGCGCCCTGCTGACCCAGCACGTATTCCCGCACGCGGGGATCCTCTCCGGTGAGCGCGCGCAGATCGTCGTTCCAGAACGGATTCGGCAGGAAGCGCATGTCGGCGACGAGATCGACGTCGGGCGGCAGGCCGTACTTGAAGCCGAAACTCATCAACGTGACGGTGTGGCGCGCAGCGCCCTCTTCTCCGAACAGCTCGACCGCGCGCAACGACAGCTGGTGGACGTTCAGTGCGGAAGTGTCGATCACGACGTCGGCGGCCTCGCGGACCGGAGCCAGTCGCTCGCGCTCGCGACGGATGCCGTCGAGGATCGTGCCGTCGTGCTGCAGGGGGTGCGGCCGGCGCACCGCCTCGAACCTGCGCACGAGCACCGCGTCACTGGCATCCAGGAACACCACCCTCACCTGCCGGTTCGCCTGCAGGGTGCGCATGGCCTCGGGAAGGTCGCCGAACAGCGATCGGCCGCGGACGTCGACCACGACCGCGACGCGTGGAACGGCCCCACCGGCGAGCTCCGTGAGCTCGAGAAGCGGCCGCAGCATGCGCGGGGGCAGGTTGTCGACCACGTACCAGTCGAGGTCTTCGAGGGCGTTGGCGACCGTGGATCGCCCGGCGCCCGACATGCCCGTGACGATCAGCACCTCGCCTGGCTCGTCGTCGCGTGCCGGTTCCATGGGCGATCGCCTCCCGTCGTGTCGGTCCAGCCTACCGAGCCAGATGGCTGTGGATGTTCTCGGCGAGCGTCGGCCCGATGCCGGGGAGCTCCATGATCTCTTCGGGCGTGGCGTTCTTCAACGCCGAGACCGACCCGAAATGCCGCAGCAGCGCCTTGATGCGCGTATCGCCGAGTCCGGGCACCTCGGTGAGCACGCTCGTGATGTCGCGCTTGCGGCGCTTGCGCTGGTGGACGATCGCGAAGCGGTGGGCCTCGTCGCGCAGACGCTGCAGCAAGTACAGCGCCTCCGAGGTGCGCGGAAGGATCACCGGGTACTCCTCCCCCGGCAGCCACACTTCTTCGAGACGTTTGGCGATGCCGCACAGCGCGATCTCCTCGTGCCCCGCGTCGGCGAGGGCACGGGCCGCGGCGGCGACCTGGGGCTGACCTCCGTCGACCACGAGCAGCTGCGGGCGGTAGGCGAAGCGCGGCCTCTTGCGGGCCGTGACGACCTCGCCGTCGGCCGTCGCCTCCTCGGAGTCGGGATCGGCCACGATCGCCCCGTCGATGGTCTCGGGCTCGATCTCGTCGGGCCGGTCGAGGTACGCCAGCCGGCGACTGAGCACCTGGTACATCGAATCGGTGTCGTCGGTCGTCTCGGCGACGCCGAAGGAGCGGTACTGGTCCTTGCGCGGAAGGCCGTCCTCGAACACGACCATGGATGCCACCACGTTGGTGCCCGACAGGTGCGAGATGTCGAAGCACTCGATGCGCAACGGCGCCTCGGTCATGCCGAGAGCCTCTTGCAGGTCGGTGAGGGCCTGCGACCGGGCGACGTAGTCGCTCGTCCGGCGCGTCTTGTGGAGCATGAGGGCCTGTTGCGCGTTGAGCGTCGCGGTCTTCAGCAGGTCGGCCTTGCGGCCGCGCTGGGCGACCTGCAGGGTCACCGGGCGGCCCCGGCGTTCGCGCAGCCAGTCCTCGAGCTGCTCCGCGTCGTCGGGGAGTTCGGGAACGAGCACCTGACGGGGGATGTCGCTCGCGTCGGCGTCTCCGTAGGTGCGCTGGAGGACCTGGTCGACGAGATCGGCACCGGAGATGTCGATCTCTTTCTCGATCGTGGTGGCGCGGACTCCGCGCACGCGTCCGCCGCGCACCACGAAGTGCTGGACGGTCGCGGCGAGCTCGTCCTCGGCGATGCCGAAGAGATCGGCATCCGTGTCGGAGGCCAGCACGAGCGCGCTCTTGCCGAGCACGGCGTCGATGGCCTGCAGGCGGTCGCGGTAGTGCGCGGCCGACTCGTAGTCCATCGCGGCCGACGCCTCTTTCATTCGCGACGTCAGCTCGCGCGCGAAGCGCTGGTCGCCGCCCGACATGAAGGCGACGAAGTCGTTGACGATCGCGCGGTGCTCCTCGATCGTCACCTTCATCGAGCAGGGACCACCGCAGCGCCCGATCTGACCCGGGAAGCACGGTCGACCGGAGGTCATCGCCTTCTTGTACGACGAGTCGCTGCACGTGCGGATCGGGAAGACCTTGATCATCAGGTCGATCGTGTCGTGCACCGCCCAGACCTTGGGGTACGGGCCGAAGTACTTCGCCCCACGGATCTTCGGGTTGCGCGTGACGATCACCCGCGGCGCCTCGTCGGCGAGGGTGATCGCCATGAAGGGGTACGACTTGTCGTCCTTGTAACGGACGTTGAACGGCGGATCGAACTCCTTGATCCACATGTACTCGAGCTGCAGCGAGTCGACGTCGCTGGGCACGACCGTCCACTCCACGCTCGCCGCCGTCGTGACCATGCGGCGCGTGCGCTCGTGCAGCGAGTGCAGCGGCGCGAAGTAGTTCGACAGGCGCGCGCGCAGGTTCTTCGCCTTGCCGACGTACAGCACGCGCCCCTCGGCGTCCCGGAACCGGTAGACCCCCGGATTCGTGGGGATCTCGCCGGCCTTGGGACGGTACGGAAGGTGCGAGACCCGTTCGCGGGACGCCATGCTCAGCGCGCCGCGCTCACGAGCTCTCGCTCGGTGTCGCCGGTCTCAACCGTCGCCGCGTTGCGCTGCGCGCCGGTGCGACCGGTCTCGAGGAGCTCCGCGAGGAAGGCACCGGTGTGGCTGCCCTCGACCTTCGCGACCTGCTCGGGCGTGCCGGTGGCCACGATCGTTCCCCCGCCGGCGCCGCCCTCGGGGCCGAGGTCGATGACCCAGTCCGAGCTCTTGATGACGTCGAGGTTGTGCTCGATGACGATGACGGTGTTGCCCTTGTCGACGAGACCGTTGAGCACCTTCAGCAGCAGGGACACGTCTTCGAAGTGCAGACCGGTCGTCGGCTCGTCGAGCACGTAGATCGAGCGGCCGTTGCTCCGGCGCTGCAGCTCGGTCGCGAGCTTGACGCGCTGCGCCTCGCCGCCCGACAGCGTGGTCGCCGACTGTCCGAGGCGCACGTAGCCCAGGCCGACATCGACGAGGGTCCGCAGGTAGCGGTGGATCGCTTGGATCGGCTCGAAGAAGTCCGCGGCCTCGGAGATGGGCATCTCGAGCACCTCGGCGATGTTCTTGCCCTTGTAGTGCACCGACAGGGTGTCGCGGTTGTAGCGCTTTCCGTGGCAGACCTCGCAGTCGACGTAGACGTCGGGCAGGAAGTTCATCTCGATCTTCAGCGTGCCGTCGCCGGAGCACGCCTCGCAGCGCCCGCCCTTGACGTTGAAGCTGAAGCGCCCGGCCTGGTAGCCGCGCACCTTGGCCTCGGGCGTCTCGGCGAACAGGCTACGGATGCGGTCGAAGACGCCGGTGTACGTGGCCGGATTCGAGCGCGGCGTCCGGCCGATGGGCGCCTGATCGACGTGCACGACCTTGTCGAGGTTGTCGAGTCCGGTGACGCGCGTGTGCTTGCCGGGTACGCGCCGAGCGCCGTTCAGCTTGGAGGCGAGGACCTCGTACAGGATGCCGTTGACGAGCGTGGACTTGCCCGAGCCGCTGACCCCGGTGACGGAGGTCAGCACACCGAGGGGGAAGTCGGCCGTGACGTTCTGGAGGTTGTTCTCGCGTGCCCCGACGACCGTGACCTGGCGCTTCTTGTCGATCTTGCGGCGCTTCTTGGGCGCCTCGATCGAACGACGGCCCGAAAGGTAGGCCCCGGTGAGGGAGCGCTCGTCTTCGAGGAGTTCGGCGAGAGGGCCGGAGTGGACGACGTTTCCGCCGTCGACGCCCGCGCGGGGTCCGATGTCGACCACCCAGTCGGCCGCGTGGATCGTCTCTTCGTCGTGCTCGACGACGATCAGCGTGTTGCCCAGGTCGCGAAGGGTCTCGAGGGTCTGGATGAGACGGCGGTTGTCGCGCTGGTGCAGGCCGATCGACGGCTCGTCGAGCACGTAGAGCACACCCGTGAGGCCGGAGCCGATCTGCGTGGCCAGGCGGATGCGCTGGGCCTCGCCGCCCGAGAGCGTGCCGGCGGCGCGACCGAGGCTGAGGTAGTTCAGGCCGACCTGCAGCAGGAAGTCGAGACGAGCCCGGATCTCGCGCAGCACCGCGGCGGCGATCGTGGCCTCGCGGTCGGTCAGCGTGAGCTGCGAGAAGAAGTCCCGCGCGTCGGCGAGGCTCATGCGCGATGCCGCGGCGATCGAGGTGCCGTCGACGAGGACCGAGAGCACCTCGGGCTTGAGACGGTCGCCGTCGCAGACCGCGCAGGGGACCTCGCGCAGGTACTCCGACCAGCGCTGGCGCTGCGTGTCGGACTCGGCCTGGAGATACTGACGCTCGATGTACGGAACGACGCCCTCGAAGCCCGAAGAGTACCGCATCTCCCGGCCGTAGCGGTTCTTCCACTTGACGGTCACCTTGTAGTTCTCGCCGCGCAGCACCGCCTGCTGAACGTCGTGCGAGAGGTCCTTCCACGGGGTGTCGAGCGAGAACTCCAGGTCGCGCGCGAGTCCTTCGAGCAGGCGCTCGTAATACTGGAACAGGCCCTTGCCCTGCGTGGTCCACGGCAGGATCGCTCCGTCGCGGATGGAAAGTTCTTCATCGCCCAGCATGAGGTCGACGTCGACCGACATGCGCGTGCCGAGGCCCGAACACACGGGGCACGCACCGAACGGCGCGTTGAACGAGAACGTGCGCGGCTCGATCTCGGTCAGCTGCAGGGGGTGCCCGTTGGGGCATGCGAGCTTCTCGGAGAACGACTGCCAGGCGTCGTCGCCCTCTTCGTCGACGTAGTTGACCTGCATGATGCCGCCGGCGAGGCCCATCGCGGTCTCGACCGAGTCGGTGACGCGGCTCAGGTTGTCGCCGGAGGCCACGAGTCGGTCGACGACGACCGCGATGTCGTGCTTGTAACTCTTCTTGAGTGTCGGGGGCTCGGCCAGCTGGACGAGCTCGCCGTCGACGACCGCGCGGGCGTAGCCCTTGGCGCTGAGCTCTTTGAAGAGGTCGACGAACTCGCCCTTCTTCTGGGTGACGACGGGGGCGACGATCTGGTAGCGCGTGCGCTCGGGCAATTCCATGAGCTGGTCGGCGATCTGCTGGATCGTCTGACGCTGGATGCGGGCGCCGCAATCGGGGCAGTGGGGAACACCGACGCGCGCCCAGAGCAGGCGCATGTAGTCGTGGATCTCGGTGATCGTGCCGACCGTCGAGCGGGGGTTGCGGTTGGTCGACTTCTGATCGATCGAAACGGCCGGGCTGAGTCCCTCGATGAAGTCGACGTCGGGCCGGTCGACCTGTCCGAGGAACTGGCGCGCGTAAGCGCTCAGCGACTCGACGTAGCGACGCTGCCCCTCGGCGAAGATCGTGTCGAAGGCGAGGCTCGACTTGCCCGAACCCGACAGACCGGTGAAGACGACGAGCGAATCGCGGGGGATGTCGAGGTCGACGTTCTTGAGGTTGTGGACACGCGCGCCCCGGACACTCAGCTTTCCGCTGGTACCGGAATTCGCGGATGACGAAGGCTGGGCGACAGGAACGATGGGCACCTGTTAAGTCTAGGTCGGACCTCCGACATCGGCCCCGGGTTCGCCCGGGGCGCACGGATGTGCGAGAGTGCGGGCCCCGCGACGTCGCGCCCGGACACCTCGGACGGTCGCCCCGGGCCGGGTGTCAGTTGCGCGTCGGTCCCGCGAAGGGAGCGAGACCGTCGCGCAGCGCCACGAGCGCATCGTGGTCGACCCCGACCCGCTCCATGATCTTGCCCGGAACCTCGAGCGCGGCCGCGCGCAAAGCGCGACCCTCGTCCGTCAGCGCGATGTCGAGCACGCGCTCGTCGTCGGCGCGTCGCGACCGCGCGACCCTCCCCTGGGCCTCGAGGCGCTTGACGAGCGGCGACAGCGTGGCGGGCTCCATCGCGAGTTCGACGGCGAGAGCGCCGAGGGAGCGCGGCTCCTCCTCCCAGAGCGCGAGCATCACCAGGTACTGCGGATGCGTCAGCCCGAGCGGCTCGAGCACGGGGCGGTAGATCGAGACCACGTTCCGGGCGGCCGTGACCAACGCGAAGCACACTTGATTCTCGAGCTTCAGGAGGTCGTCCACGTGCACTCCTCTCCATTCGTTAGTACACTAACTATCATGACACGAAGGGATGCCGACCGCCCGCCTCTGCGCGAGCGCGTCCGCGACGCCGGCGGCTGGTACCAGTACCTCAACACGCGCCTCATCCGGGTCGCCGGACCCGCGTCGGTCGGCCCGTACGAAAGCACCCCCGAGCCCGTCCGCACGGAGCGCCCCTGTCCGCTGTGCGGTCACGCGATGTCCGAGCACGCCGTCGACCGGTCGGGGCCGAAGCCCCTCCTGCACTGCCCCTGACGTCCGACGCGGACCCGACTCACTCGTCGAGCACGGGCCTCCCCCGGTCATCAAGTGGCCAGCCCGGGTTGACCGCAACCTCCCAGGGGTGGCCGTCGGGGTCGATGAAGACGCCGGAGTACCCGCCCCACGGGGTGTCCGCTCCCGCGCGCGCGAGCCGGGCTCCCGCCGCCTCCGCCTCCGCGAGGATCGCATCGACGTCAGCCGGGTGATCGACGTTGTGGGCGAGGGTCACCCCGCCCCAGCCCCCGGCATCCGAGACTCCGGAGTCCTCGGCGAGCTTCGCCCTCTCCCACAACGCGACGACCATACCTCCGACGTCGAAGAACGCCACCTCTCCGGCGACCGACGACGGATGCGCTCGCCACCCGAGCGCCGTATAGAAGGCCATCGCCCGTTCCAGATCGCTGACGCCGAGGGTGACGAGCGTGACGCGTTGTTCCATGACGACCTCCGCGCGCCGGACCCGATCAGGGTCAGGCGTGACCGGCGCGCTCCATGGCGCGCAGCTCTTTCTTCATGTCCTGCACCTCGTCGCGCAGGCGTCCGGCGAGCTCGAACTTGAGCTCGGCCGCTGCCGCGAGCATCTGCTGCGTGAGATCCGCGATCGTGGACTCGAGTTGATCGGCGCCCTCGGCCGCGATACCGGTGCGGCGCAGGGACGGCGTGGGCGATTTGCCCTTGCCGGACTTGTCGTTGCGTGCCAGGAGGTTCTTCGTGTCGGACGCCTCGCGGTTGAGCACCTCGGTGATGTCGGCGATCTTCTTGCGCAGCGGCTGCGGGTCGATCCCGTGCTCGAGGTTGTAGGCGATCTGCTTCTCTCGACGACGTTCGGTTTCCTCGATGGCCTTGCTCATCGAATCGGTCATCTTGTCGGCGTACATGTGCACCTCGCCCGAGACGTTTCGCGCCGCACGGCCGATGGTCTGGATGAGCGAGGTGCCGCTGCGCAGGAACCCCTCCTTGTCGGCATCGAGGATCGACACCAACGAGACCTCCGGAAGGTCGAGACCCTCGCGCAGGAGGTTGATGCCCACCAGCACGTCGTAGACGCCGGCGCGCAGTTCGGTGAGCAGCTCGACACGGCGCAGCGTGTCGACGTCGGAGTGCAGGTACCGCACGCGGACCCCGTGCTCGCCGAGGAAGTCCGTGAGCTCCTCCGCCATCTTCTTCGTGAGGGTGGTGACGAGCACGCGCTCGTCGCGCTCGACGCGGACGCGGATCTCTTCGAGCAGGTCGTCGATCTGTCCCTTCGACGGCTTGACGATGATCTCCGGATCCACGAGACCGGTCGGACGGATGATCTGCTCGACCACGCCGTCGGCGATCCCCATCTCGTAGCGGCCCGGCGTCGCCGACAGGTAGACCGTCTGGCCGACGCGCTCCTTGAACTCGTCCCATCGCAGCGGGCGGTTGTCCATCGCGCTCGGGAGGCGGAATCCGTGCTCGACCAGAGTGCGTTTGCGCGAGGCGTCGCCCTCGTACATCGCCCCGATCTGCGGGACGGTCACGTGGGACTCGTCGATGACGAGAAGGAAGTCGTCGGGGAAGAAGTCGAGCAGGGTGTGCGGCGGGTCGCCGGGCATCCGGCCGTCCATGTGCCGCGAGTAGTTCTCGATGCCCGAGCAGAACCCGAGCTGCTGCAGCATCTCGAGGTCGAAGGTGGTGCGCATGCGCAGACGCTGCGCCTCGAGGAGCTTGCCCTGCGACTCGAATTCCTTCAGACGCTCCTCGAGTTCGTGCTCGATCGTTCCGATCGCACGCTGGACCGTCTCGGTCCCGGCGACGTAGTGCGATGCGGGGAAGATCGGCACGGAGTCCATCTTCTCGATCACATCGCCCGTCAGGGGGTGGAGGAGATACAGGGCCTCGATCTCGTCGCCGAACATCTCGATGCGGATGGCGTACTCCTCGTACACCGGGATGATCTCGATCGTGTCACCGCGCACGCGGAAGTTTCCGCGCGAGAAGTCGACATCGTTGCGGTTGTACTGCATCGAGATGAACTTGCGGATGAGGGCGTCGCGGTCGTACCGCTCCCCCACCTGCAGGGCCACCATCGCGCGGAGGTACTCTTCCGGCGCGCCGAGGCCGTAGATGCACGAGACCGTCGACACCACCACGACGTCGCGGCGCGAGAGCAGCGAGTTCGTCGTCGAGTGTCGAAGGCGCTCCACCTCAGCGTTGATCGAGCTGTCCTTCTCGATGAAGGTGTCCGTCTGCGGGACGTAGGCCTCGGGCTGGTAGTAGTCGTAGTACGAGACGAAGTACTCGACGGCGTTGTTGGGCATCAGCTCGCGGAACTCGTTCGCCAGCTGGGCGGCCAGCGTCTTGTTGTGCGCGAGCACCAGCGTCGGACGCTGCACCTGCTCCACCAGCCACGCCGTTGTCGCCGACTTGCCGGTACCCGTGGCACCCAGCAGCACGACGTCGGTCTCACCGGCGTTGATGCGCCCCGCGAGATCGGCGATCGCCTGTGGCTGATCACCGGAGGGCGTGTATTCGCTGATGACCTCGAAGGGGCGGACGGAGCGCGTGGCCTGCATACTTCCAGCGTAGGCGGGGCCTCCGACATCGGGGTCGGGTTGCGTTCGCCGTGGGCGAGCGCCCGGGTCCCGCATCGCCCCGATCAGGCGGGACGGACCACCCGAGCCCAGAGCTCGTCGACCTGTCGACGCGTGGCATCCATGTCGGACGAGGTGTCGATCACGACGTCCGCCAGAGCAAGGCGCTCCTCCTCGCTCGCCTGCGAACCCACGCGCGCGCGGGCGTCGGCCTCGCTCAGCCCACGGTTCTCGACGAGACGCCGCACGCGGAGCTCCGCGGGGCAGTGCGCCACGACCACCAGGTCCCACGAGTCGCCGCCGCGGGCCTCGGCGAGCAGGGGCACGTCGTACACGACCACCGCACCCGCGTCCGCGGCGAAGGCCTCGTCGAAACGCCGCTGCGACTCCTCGCGCACGGCCGGGTGCACGAGCGCGTTGAGGCGCGCGAGTCGATCGGGATGACCGAACACCAGGGCTCCCAGCGCGGCCCGATCGAGAGACCCATCGGGACGCACGACGTCCGCACCGAACTCGTCGGCGATCGCGCCGAGCACCACGGACCCCGGGGCCTGCACCTCCCGCACGATCGCATCCGCGTCGACCACGACGGCTCCACGGTCGGCGAGCAGGGCGGCGATGGTGGATTTGCCTGAGGCGATCCCACCCGTCAACGCGAGAAGAGGCACCCATCGAGGATGCCATATCCGCACGTCCTCCCACCGGGGAGGCGTATCGTCCACCTGTCGTCTAGCATTTGCCCAGGCCGCACGCCCGTTCCGGCCCGACGAAAGCTCCGCCATGACCTCCCCACACACCACTGTGGTGATCGAGGACGACCTCGACATCCGCCTCCTCGTGACGGCGGTCCTCGAGAGCGCCGGATACGTCGTCCACGCGGCCGCGACCGGCCTCGACGGCATCGAACTCGTCCGTCGGCACGACCCCGTCGTGACGACGTTGGACGTGAGCATGCCGGGGATCGACGGGTTCGAGACGGCGCGCCGCATCCGCGCGTTCAGCGACACCCGCATCCTCATGGTGAGTGCGCGGGCTGATGAGAATGAACAGCGGGCGGGCCGCGAGGCCGGCGCCGACGACTACCTCACCAAGCCGTTCCGTCCGCGCGAGCTCCGCCAGCGGGTCACCGACCTCGCCCAGTCCGTCCGGGACTGACCCCCGACTCAGGCCAGCCCGAAGGCCTGTTCGCCGGTCGCAGCCGCGTGCGCCGCGGCCTCGTCCGCTCGCGTCGTGAGGGCGACCGAGTGATAGCCGTGATCGGCGGCCAGAGCCACTCCGACGCCCACGGTGGGCACGACCGCGGCGCCCAGGCGCGCGAGGTCGGCGACCACGCGCTGATGCAGGACGCGAGCGGCGCGACGCACGTCCGTCGTCGGCGTCGTGGTGAACGCCACGGCGAGGCCGGCGGCATCCGTCTCCCCCACGAGGGCCATCGTGGGTGAGTGCCGACGCACGGACGCGCGCACCTCGAGGGCCAGCCGCTCGGCGTCGTCGGGGCCGAAAGCGACGGCGACGCGCTTGAGATCGTCGATCCGGATGCCGATCACGCACACGCCCTCGCCCGCCTCCTCGGCCCGCGAGCAGATGATGGCGAGAGTGGCCTCGAACGATTCGCGGAATAGCACGCCGTTCGCGTCCACCGACAGCCGTCGGGTCTCGGACGTCCCGCGCAGCGCCGACTCGTTCGCCCGGAGAACGGAGGTCACCACCACCGCCGCGATGAGGAGCGAGATCGTGAGGATCGCCGACACCCGCGTGTCGAACGCGTCGCGGAACAGCGCGCTGTCCGGGCCGAGCGAGAGGAACACGATCGCGCGGGCGACGAACCACACCGTCTCGACCGCCAGGACGACGGTCAGTCCCGACGAGCTCCAGCGACGGGCGATCGCCCCTCGACGCGTCTCGATCGCCCCCGTCGCGGCTAACACCGCGTTGCCGAGGAAGAACGGCACGGCCCCCGCCCACGATCCTCCCTCAGGCCCCGCGGCCAGAGCGGCGATGACGACCACGAGGACGGTCGCCGTGAGGATGAGCGCGGCACGGCGAACCGATCCGCCGTTGAAGGCGACGCACCCCAGCCAGATGAAGCCGGTCGCGGCGACGAACGCGCCGTTGCCCACCGCGACCGCGACGTATACGTCGGGAAGCAGCAGCCAGGCCAGATAGCACGTGGCCGAGAACGTCCCCGACAGGTAGGCGCTCGCCCACAGTCGCCCGGGGAGACCATCCTTGAGCATGAGGGTGTCGAGCAGGTACATCACCGTCGACATGACGATCACGAGGGTCGCCGCGGCCTGCAGGGTGAGGACGTCGAGGTTCACGGGGTCTCCCTCGGATCGCGTGGCAGCCGCACGGTGAAGGTCGCCCCTTCGCCCGCTGCCGTGTGCACGGTGATCTCGCCGCCGTGGGCGCGGACGAGGTCTCGGCTGATGGCGAGGCCCAGCCCGCTGCCGTGGGTCGAGGATTTGCGCACGGCGTCGCCCCGGAAGAACCTTTCGAACAGGCGCGCCTGTTCGCTCGCGCTGATGCCCGGCCCGTCGTCCGAGATGACGACCGTGATCGAGCGCGGTTCGTTTCCGACCGAGACGGCCACCGACCCCCCGCGCGGGTTGTACTTCACGGCGTTCGAGAGCAGATTGTCGATGACCTGGCGCACCCGGCGTCCGTCGACCAGCGCGTGCGCCGTCGGTAGGTCGCCGGCCTCGATCAGGATGCCGTGATCATGCGCCTTCAACGCGATCGACTCGATCGCGGAGCGGACGATGGCCGAGACGTCGGTCGGGCGCAGGTCCAGGTCGACGCCGAAGCCCTCCCTCGAGGTGGACGACACCGCGAGGATGTCAGCGACCAGCTCGAGCAGCCGCGAGGCGTTGCGCTCGGCAACCTCGAGCCTCTCCCGGGTCGCGGGATCGAGCTCGTCGTCGTCGAGCGCGAGGTCGAGGTAGCCGATGATCGAGGTGAGCGGGGTGCGCAGCTCGTGCGAGACGCTGGCGACCAGGTCTTCGCGGGCCCGACGGGCTTGCTCCTCCACCGTCACGTCGCGCGAGACGACCACCGCCCCGGCGTCGCCGGCGTCGCTGCGGGGCAGACGGCGCGCGGTGACGTTGAGGGCGCGGCGGTCCTCCCCGGGAGGCCGTACCAGACCACCTCGCCCTCGAACACCTCTCCCGAACGCGCGCGAGCGAGCGGAGCGGATTCGGGGGCGATCGCGGTGGACCCGTCGGCGGCGAACACCGCGACCTCCCGGCCGAAGGCGTCCGTGCTGTTCAACAGGAGTCCGTGGGCGGTGTTGGTGACGGAGAACTCCCCGGTCGGGCTGATGCGCGTGACGCCGAAGTCGACGGCATCCAGCACCTCGGTGACGAGGTCCTCCTGACGCCGGGCACGATCGAGGGCTCGACGCAGCTCGGCGGACTGCTTCTCGAGCAGGACCCGCTGGGCGCGGGATCGTCGAGCGGTGAACGCGGCCATCGACGACAGCGCCGTCACGGTGAAGGGCAGCACGAGGGTCGACGCGGTGAACCTCTGCAGGTCATCGGTCGTGAGCTGGTGGACCATCACGGCGGTCACCGTCAACGACACGGCGACGACGCCGCGCAGACCGAAGACCGTCCCGATCCAGATCGCGGGGAACGTCCACAACAGACCGACTCCGGCCAGCGGCGAGCTCTCGCGCATGACGGCGATCGCCACGACGTCGACGATCGGCAACAGCCCGACCACCCACCGGGGCATGCGCTGCCAGGGCAGGAGCACGGCGGCGATCGCACCCGCGAAGACGAGCGAGGTCCCTCCGAAGAACAGCGAGGCGTGGCCCACCTGCCCCACCGAGATCGACACCACGACACTCAGGAGGGTCGCTGCGGCCAGAAGCGTCTGGCTCGCCACGATGCTGCGGCGCAGACCGAAGCGCTCGCTCGAGGTCGGAGACGCCATGGCCTCGACCATAGCGTTTTCCGAGTGCGCGACCAGGGCGGTGTGCTCCGGCACGCCGGTCAGGGGGTCGTGACGGCTCCGGCGAAAGGGTCAGAACCCGAAGTCGCCGCCGAAATCTGCCCCGAGGTCCCCGCCGAAGTCACCGCCGAAATCGGCCGCGCCCTCGTCCGTCCCCGACGCGTCCGCGACGCCGGCGGCATCCGCGTCGGCCTGGGCGTCCGCTGCCGCGCCGTCGGCGTATCCCGCGTCGTATCCGGGGTCGAACATCGCCCCGACGAGAGCGGAACCGACGACGTACCCCCCGATCGTCCCGAGCATCGAGGCTCCGAGCATCGACCCGAAACCCGGCCCGTTCGAGAAACCGCGCCCGCCGAAGGTGCGCTCCATGAAACCGGGCTGCGAGTACTCGGCGCGGGTGGCGGCGCGGGCCAACGACGCCGGATCGTCGCTTGCCGGACGCTCGGCGGGTGCCAACCCGGCCGACATCTCGGCGAGCACCTGTTGACGCTGGGCCGGGGTCAGTCGGCCGAAGGCTTCGGCGTGCACCTGTTCGACTGTCTCGGGAGGCGCCGTCCGCAGGAGGTAGCGGTAGCGCTCGATCGCCTGGCGGTCCTCGTCGGACCCGGATGCGGCGGCCGGCACCTGCTGCTGCGCGGGCGGAGGGGCGTACCGCCCCTCGGCGTCACGAGAGCCGCTCGCCGAACCGTGGGGCACCGGGGTCTCGGGGGCTCGTCGCGAGGCGTCGTCGCCGGAGCCGAACAGTCTGTCGAACAAGCCCATGGGTGCGCCTCTCTGATCGTGTGTCTCGCACCGTAGACCGCTCACCTCGGAGCGCCCTGAGGCTTGTGGACGGCGGAGCACTCGTGGCAGCCGGGCAGGCGGAGCGCACGGAGCATGCGACAGCCGTCAGCCCCGGCGCGCGATCGCCGCGCTCGTCCACCGGGCGTACAACGCCCAGGGGTCGTCGACGCCCGCCGCGAGCTCGGCCACGTGCGCGTCGAGCGCGGGGCTGCGGCGGAACCACTCGGTCCTGCCGAATCGCTCCTCGTCGAACTGCGCGTGTCGACGCCGCTCGACGAGCCTGTCCCCCGGCTCGAGGGCGAGGAGCTCGTCGTGCCAGATCGCGGCCAGCCGCTGGCGGGGGCTCGCCGTGGTACCGATCTTGATGCGATCGTCGAACCGCAGGTAGTAGACGACGTCGACGCGCGGCGGCGGGAGCTCACCGTCGACGGGGTCGCCGTGCCGCCACTCGCACACCGCGCAGAGCCACCCGCTCGGCCACCGCACGCCCAGCCGCGACCCGCACAATCGGCAGGGCACCGGAAGCACGTCGGTCACGCCGTCGTGCCCGGCAGCCCAGTCCGCGCTCACGCCCAGGTGCCAGGTGCAGAGCGCCACCGGGGCGGAGGGATCGGCCGCTCGACGGCAATCGGGCACGAGGCAGTCGGGGGCGGACATACGCTCACGCTACGCCCGACGCCCGACATCGCCGTCAGTCGTCGGCGGCCGGCGCCTCCAGCACGAGGAACAGACCGGCGTACGGCCCGAGCTCGAGAGAAAAGCTCTGCAGCTCGTCCACTCGGCCCACGGCCTCGCCGGTCGCCGCGTCGATCGCGATGCTCTGCGGCACCAGCCACTCCGACCGGACCGTTCCCTCGATCGTCTCACCCGAGAAGTTCAGCACCGTGATCTGCAGGGGCGCCGACTCGTCCCGTCGGTCGCCCCCATCGAGACGATGGACCATGACGAGCATGCTCGGATGCCCGACCTGCGGGATGTCGACCTGCGAGGCGATGGCGATGCCGTGATCGCTGCGGATCCGCAGGATCTCTTTCAGCCCCGACAGGAAGGATTCGGGGTCTTCCTGCTGCCGACCCAGCGAGCCGTAGAGCGAGCGCGCGCGCGGCACGCCCGACATCGACGACGCCGCGTCGGGGGCCACGTCGAGCAGGTCGTGCGCTCCCCGCTCGATCCAGCGCGTGTCGCCGGTCGAGATGAGATGGCGCACGTCATCCGCCGGAAGCGTGAGCGAACCCGTGAGGTCCCAGCCCGAGAGGGCGAAGACTCCCGGCTGCCAGGAGTTGTACTTCGCGAGCAGCAGGTGGGCATCGCGGATGGCCGGGATGTCTGCGTCGGTGATCTCGTCGAGCGTCGCCTTGCCCTGCGTCGCAGCGATGAGGGATGCCGAGGTGCAGGCGATCCCGTTCTGCGTGAAGACGAGGTTGTAGTCGGCTTCGACGGTGAGCTTCTCGGTGAGCTCGGCGCGCACCATCTCGGCGATCTCTCCCCCGGTGTGCTCCTCGTGCCGGAAGGGGTAGACGGTGTCGCGGTGGGTCGTGGCCCAGTGCACGAGCTCGTAGGTCAGCTCGTCGTGATTCTGCATGCCGTGAACGAGCTGCACGGGCTCGACGCCGGTCTCGAGCGCCGTCGTGAGCGCGAGCCTCAGGAACTCCGTGTTCGCCGTGGCGAGGGCGTGGTGATACCCGGGCCGCGTGACGAAGTCGTACGACAGGTCGGCGCCGACCGCGCTCGTGTCGCGGATGTCCTCCATCGTGAGGTTCAGCTCCTGGAACGTGAACCCGCCGACCTTTCGGACCATCCCGGCGATGATGTGGTTGGCCGCGTGCGACAGCGGGTGCCCCTCCGACCACGCAGGCAGGCCCTCTGCGCTCTTCTCCACACCGAGGAAGCCGTTCGCGTCGAGTCGTAGCGCGCTCGTCCCGAGATCGCCGAGGGAGTGCAGGGCATCTCCGATCACGAGCCGCATCCCTGCGAAGGTGGGGTCGAGCCAGTTGATCGACGGCTGCCCCTCCTTGAAGTAGTGGAGGTACACCCAGCGTCGCTCGAGACCGTCCGTGCCGACGACCGGAGCGGTCGTGCTCCAGTTCGTCTCTTTCACCCCCGGGGTGTAGAAGATGACGCGCTGAAGTTCGCCGATGATGTAGCCGCGTGCGCTGAGCTCGCGCTCGGTTTCGGCATCGAGGTTCACCGAGTCGCGCCCGGCGGGCACCTCGGGAAGCAGGTCCCAGTCCTCACGGGGGATCTCGACCATGTGGTAGATGCCCGGGTAGTCCTTGTACGCCATCTCGGCGAGCCGGAAATCCGCGCCTTTACCCGTGTGACCGGGAACGATGTCGTCGATGACGCTGCCGCCGTGCGACTCCGCCACGTCGGCGACGCGGCGGAAGGCGTTCTCGTCACCGAATTCGGGGTCGATCTGCGTGCTGATGCGATCGAAGTGACCGTCGACGCTGGGGGTCTCCTGCCAGCCGGTGATACCTCCGGCCCTCTTGACGGGACCGGTGTGGATGCCGTTGATCCCCACCCACTCGAAGGCCTCCCACAGCGCCTCATCGCCGAGCGCCTCGAGGAACGACTCCCCCGGGCGGGTGATGAGCGAGATCGGATAGGCCGTGAACCAGACGTCGGTCGATTCGATGGCCCGGCGCGCGTCCGGACGCGCGTAGGGATTACGCCACATCGAGGGCTGACCGGACAACTGCCGGCTCAGGACATCGGCGTCTTTGAGCATCGACTGACGGACGAGCCACTCCACATAGGAGGGATTGCCGCCGTTGGCGTTGCGGGGATCGGTGAGGAATCGACGGAGAGTGCCACCGCGGAACTGGTCGCGGGGACGCAGCCGACGGGGTCGCGCCGGATAGCGCTGCTCGTCGTAACTGATCTCGGTCGTCGTCTCGACCGCCTCTTCGGCATCGATGTCATCCGCGTCGTTCCGACCGGCATCGACCATCTCGTCGTCCACCACAGCGCGCTCATCGGCGTCGTCCACTCCCGACCTCCCTCACGTCATATCCGACGCTAGTCGCTTCCACTGACATCGACCTCGGGCATTGACCTCGACCCGCCGGGTGTCGACAGATCCGTCGTGCGCGCCTTCCTCGGGGCTCACCGCGGACGCGACGGGGCCCCGCGCAGGGCCGACCAGGCGATCACCAGCGCGAGCAGGCACATCCCGAGCACCGCGGCGAGGAACACCCCCCACCCGACGGAGGAGAAGACCAGTCCCAGCACCCATCCGAACAGGCTCGAGCCCGCGTAGTACCCGAGGTAGTACAGCGACGACGCCTGCGCGCGGGCCTCGGGATCGGCGGCAACGGGTGTCCAGCCCGAGGCCACCGCGTGCGCTCCGAAGAAGCCGGCGGTGAAAGCGAGCAGCCCCACGATGACCGCGGCGATGAACGGCAGGAACATCACGATCACGCCCGCCGCCATGAGTCCGGTGCTGCCGAGCAGGAGGGGGAGCCTGCCGTACCGCACGGCCAGAGCGCCCGCCCGCGGAGACGAGACCGTCCCGGCGAGGTACGCGAGGAACAACAGCGTCACGATCGCCGGCGGCAGAGCGAACGGCGGGGCCGCCACGTGAAAGCCCAGATAGTTGTAGACCGCGACGAAGGCACCCATCAGCAGGAACGCTTGCGCGTACAGCGCTATCTGCACCGGAGAACGCAAGTTGAGCGCCAGACGCCGCCTCACCGACGGTCCCCTCACCGTCCGGGACCGGCCGGGAACGAACCCCCTGGCCGCCGGTACGAGCCACAGGAACACCACCGCCGCGACCACGCAGAGAAGGACCACGGATGCCACCCCCCACCGCCAGCCGGCCAGTTCGGCGATCCAGCCCGAGGCCACGCGTCCGGAAAGACCGCCCACGGTCGTCCCCGCGATGTAGGAGCCGGCGGCCGCCGCCACGAATCGGGGCGACACCTCCTCGCTCAGGTACGCGAGGGCGACCGCCGGAACGGCACCGAGCGCAGCCCCCTCGAGAAGTCGCAGCGTCAACAGCACACCGAGGTCGTCCGCGAAGGGCGTGACAGCCCCGAGAAGAGTCGCCGCGATCAGGCCGATGGCCATGGCGGGCACGCGACCGATGCGATCGGCCACCAGCGACCAGGGGATGACCGCCACCGCCAGGCCCAAAGTGGATGCCGAGACGGTCAGGGCCGCCCCTGCCGGGCCCGACGCGAGATCGACGGCGATCGCCGGGAGGACGGCCTGTGTCGCGTACAGCTGCGCGAAGGTCGCGACGCCGCCGAAGAAGAGTCCGATCAGCAGGCGACGGTAGTCGCGACTCCCGGGGAGATGGCCCGAGAACTCGCTCACACCCTCGAGCCTATCGACCAGTGGCCCGGGGTATGACGAAGCGCCGGTGCCCACACCCCCCATTTCTGGGTGGGTGTGTGCACCGGCGCTGAAACCCCGGGGTCGTATCACCCGGGAATTGTGCCCGTAAATGCGAAATGGCCACCCAACATTGGGTGGCCATTTCGACTAAAAGAAGTCCGGCGGTGTCCTACTCTCCCACAGGGTCCCCCCTGCAGTACCATCGGCGCTGAGAGGCTTAGCTTCCGGGTTCGGAATGTAACCGGGCGTTTCCCTCTCGCTATGGCCGCCGAAACACTATTGATGTTTCAAAAACCAACAACGACATGATCATTGTTGAGTTCCCGACCGTACATCGAGAACCACTCAGTGGACGCAAGCACCAAAAACAGGTGTGTTATCAAGTCATCGGCTTATTAGTACCGGTCAGCTTCACGTATTACTACGCTTCCACATCCGGCCTATCAACCCAGTAGTCTGGCTGGGAGCCTCTCACCATAAATGGTATGGAAGTCTCATCTTGAGGCCGGCTTCCCGCTTAGATGCTTTCAGCGGTTATCCATCCCGAACGTAGCTAATCAGCGGTGCTCCTGGCGGAACAACTGACACACCAGAGGTTCGTCCAACCCGGTCCTCTCGTACTAGGGTCAGATCCTCTCAAACTTCCTACGCGCGCAGCGGATAGGGACCGAACTGTCTCACGACGTTCTAAACCCAGCTCGCGTACCGCTTTAATGGGCGAACAGCCCAACCCTTGGGACCTACTCCAGCCCCAGGATGCGACGAGCCGACATCGAGGTGCCAAACCATGCCGTCGATATGGACTCTTGGGCAAGATCAGCCTGTTATCCCCGAGGTACCTTTTATCCGTTGAGCGACAGCGCTTCCACAAGCCACTGCCGGATCACTAGTCCCGACTTTCGTCCCTGCTCGACCTGTCAGTCTCACAGTCAAGCTCCCTTGTGCACTTACACTCGCCACCTGATTGCCAACCAGGTTGAGGGAACCTTTGGGCGCCTCCGTTACATTTTGGGAGGCAACCGCCCCAGTTAAACTACCCACCAGGCACTGTCCCTGAACCGGATCACGGTCCTAAGTTAGATATCCAGAGTGACCAGAGTGGTATTTCAACAATGACTCCACACTCACTGGCGTGAATGCTTCACCGTCTCCCACCTATCCTACACAAGCCACACCGAACACCAATACCAAGCTGTAGTAAAGGTCACGGGGTCTTTCCGTCCTGCTGCGCGTAACGAGCATCTTTACTCGTAATGCAATTTCGCCGAGTTCGCGGTTGAGACAGTTGGGAAGTCGTTACGCCATTCGTGCAGGTCGGAACTTACCCGACAAGGAATTTCGCTACCTTAGGATGGTTATAGTTACCACCGCCGTTTACTGGGGCTTAAATTCTCAGCTTCGCCTTGCGGCTAACCGGTCCTCTTAACCTTCCAGCACCGGGCAGGCGTCAGTCCGTATACATCGTCTTGCGACTTGGCACGGACCTGTGTTTTTAGTAAACAGTCGCTACCCACTAGTCTCTGCGGCCACCACACCCTTTCGGAGCAAGTCCTAATAAGTGGATGGCCCCCCTTCTCCCGAAGTTACGGGGGCATTTTGCCGAGTTCCTTAACCACGATTCTCTCGATCTCCTTGGTATTCTCTACCTGACCACCTGAGTCGGTTTGGGGTACGGGCGGCTAGAACCTCGCGTCGATGCTTTTCTCGGCAGCATAGGATCACCCACTTTTTATCCGCATCGTGTCTCAGCCTGTATGAGTGACGGATTTGCCTATCACTCGGCCTACGCACTTGCACCAGGACTACCATCGCCTGGCTTGGGCTACCTTCCTGCGTCACACCTGTTAATACGCTAGCCGCACCAGCATGGGGTCGAGCGTTCACACGGACGCGTCTCACCCCGAAGGGATCAACAACATTCCGAGCTAGGACTCTTAGCACCACTGGATTAGCTTGGGCGGTTCTTCGCCGGTACGGGAATATCAACCCGTTGTCCATCGACTACGCCTGTCGGCCTCGCCTTAGGTCCCGACTTACCCAGGGAAGATTAGCTTGACCCTGGAACCCTTGGTCTTTCGGAGGACGTGTTTCTCACACGTCTTTCGCTACTCATGCCTGCATTCTCACTCGTGTAGCGTCCACGGCTGGGTCACCCCGCCGCTTCACTCGCCACACGACGCTCTCCTACCCATCAACACGGCTGGACCACGAAGGCCTACCAAAAATGTCAATGCCACAACTTCGGTGGCGTGCTTGAGCCCCGTTACATTGTCGGCGCGGAATCACTTGACCAGTGAGCTATTACGCACTCTTTCAAGGGTGGCTGCTTCTAAGCCAACCTCCTGGTTGTCAAAGCAACTCCACATCCTTTCCCACTTAGCACGCGCTTAGGGACCTTAGTTGGTGGTCTGGGTTGTTTCCCTCTCGACTATGAAGCTTATCCCCCACAGTCTCACTGCTGCGCTCTCACTTACCGGCATTCGGAGTTTGGCTGACGTCAGTAACCTTGTAGGGCCCATCGGCCATCCAGTAGCTCTACCTCCGGCAAGAAACACGCAACGCTGCACCTAAATGCATTTCGGAGAGAACCAGCTATCACGAAGTTTGATTGGCCTTTCACCCCTATCCACAGCTCATCCCCTCAGTTTTCAACCTAAGTGGGTTCGGTCCTCCACGACGTCTTACCGTCGCTTCAACCTGGCCATGGATAGATCACTTCGCTTCGGGTCTAGGACACGCGACTGAATCGCCCTATTCAGACTCGCTTTCGCTACGGCTACCCCACTCGGGTTAACCTCGCCACGTATCGCTAACTCGCAGGCTCATTCTTCAAAAGGCACGCTGTCACCCCTACTAAGGAGGCTCCAACGGTTTGTAAGCAAACGGTTTCAGGTACTATTTCACTCCCCTCCCGGGGTACTTTTCACCTTTCCCTCACGGTACTTGTCCGCTATCGGTCACCTGGGAGTATTTAGGCTTATCAGGTGGTCCTGACAGATTCACACGGGATTTCTCGGGCCCCGTGCTACTTGGGATACTCTTCACGCCAAGAACAGGCATTTCGACTACGGGGTTCGCACCCTCTATGACCGGCCATTCAAAACCGTTCGTCTATACCCTCTTGTCACGTCGATCATTCGGCAGAACAATCAGAAAAGTCCCACAACCCCCAACATGCAACGCCTGCCGGCTATCACACACGCTAGGTTTAGCCTCTTCCGGTTTCGCTCGCCACTACTTACGGAATCGCTTTTGCTTTCTCTTCCTGTGGGTACTGAGATGTTTCACTTCCCCACGTTCCCTCTACCCGCCCTATATATTCAGGCGGGAGTCACCAGGTACGCACGCGCCCTGGCGGGGTTTCCCCATTCGGACACCCTCGGATCAAAACTCGCTTATCAGTTCCCCGAGGCTTATCGCAGATTGCTACGTCCTTCTTCGGCTCCAGATGCCAAGGCATCCACCGTTTGCTCTTAAAGACTTGAAATCACATGAGTTGAATCGTCAAAAAATTGACTAATGATCTTTAAGATCATCTTCACGACACAAACCAAAAGGCTCATGTCGAAGATGCTCGCGTCCACTGTGTAGTTCTCAAAGTACGGGCGGTACCCACCCCAGCCACCGGAACACCGGTACCGAAGCAGGCCCTCGAGGAACAGCCACCAACCACCACCAGCCATACGACTGACGCGATCAGCGCCCGGCCCCTCAGGACCCAACAGCGTGCATGTATCGACAACTCCGAACCAGATCGTTCCAGTGGCAAGCCACGTACTAAACCCGAGAACCTCGTCCCCGACACCAAGTCAAATGTTCCACCCATGAGCTAACCGGCAGACACATTCGGTCTGATCCGGCGCCTGAACAACCCCATTACAGGGCGTCAGATGCTCCTTAGAAAGGAGGTGATCCAGCCGCACCTTCCGGTACGGCTACCTTGTTACGACTTAGTCCTAATTACCGATCCCACCTTCGACGGCTCCCTCCACAAGGGTTGGGCCACCGGCTTCAGGTGTTACCGACTTTCATGACTTGACGGGCGGTGTGTACAAGACCCGGGAACGTATTCACCGCAGCGTTGCTGATCTGCGATTACTAGCGACTCCGACTTCATGAGGTCGAGTTGCAGACCTCAATCCGAACTGGGACCGGCTTTTTGGGATTCGCTCCACCTCACGGTATTGCAGCCCTTTGTACCGGCCATTGTAGCATGCGTGAAGCCCAAGACATAAGGGGCATGATGATTTGACGTCATCCCCACCTTCCTCCGAGTTGACCCCGGCAGTATCCCATGAGTTCCCACCATTACGTGCTGGCAACATAGAACGAGGGTTGCGCTCGTTGCGGGACTTAACCCAACATCTCACGACACGAGCTGACGACAACCATGCACCACCTGTTTACGAGTGTCCAAAGAGTTGACCATTTCTGGCCCGTTCTCGTATATGTCAAGCCTTGGTAAGGTTCTTCGCGTTGCATCGAATTAATCCGCATGCTCCGCCGCTTGTGCGGGTCCCCGTCAATTCCTTTGAGTTTTAGCCTTGCGGCCGTACTCCCCAGGCGGGGAACTTAATGCGTTAGCTGCGTCACGGAAACCGTGGAATGGTCCCCACAACTAGTTCCCAACGTTTACGGGGTGGACTACCAGGGTATCTAAGCCTGTTTGCTCCCCACCCTTTCGCTCCTCAGCGTCAGTTACGGCCCAGAGATCTGCCTTCGCCATCGGTGTTCCTCCTGATATCTGCGCATTCCACCGCTACACCAGGAATTCCAATCTCCCCTACCGCACTCTAGTCTGCCCGTACCCACTGCAGGCCCGAGGTTGAGCCTCGGGATTTCACAGCAGACGCGACAAACCGCCTACGAGCTCTTTACGCCCAATAATTCCGGATAACGCTTGCGCCCTACGTATTACCGCGGCTGCTGGCACGTAGTTAGCCGGCGCTTTTTCTGCAGGTACCGTCACTTTCGCTTCTTCCCTGCTAAAAGAGGTTTACAACCCGAAGGCCGTCATCCCTCACGCGGCGTTGCTGCATCAGGCTTCCGCCCATTGTGCAATATTCCCCACTGCTGCCTCCCGTAGGAGTCTGGGCCGTGTCTCAGTCCCAGTGTGGCCGGTCACCCTCTCAGGCCGGCTACCCGTCGACGCCTTGGTGAGCCATTACCTCACCAACAAGCTGATAGGCCGCGAGCCCATCCCAGACCGAAAAATCTTTCCAAACACGACCATGCGATCACGTCTCATATCCAGTATTAGACGCCGTTTCCAGCGCTTATCCCAGAGTCCAGGGCAGGTTGCTCACGTGTTACTCACCCGTTCGCCACTGATCCACCAAGCAAGCTTGGCTTCACCGTTCGACTTGCATGTGTTAAGCACGCCGCCAGCGTTCATCCTGAGCCAGGATCAAACTCTCCGTAAAAAAGAAATGCATACAACCACCGGGAAAACGGGGCCGCAGCGAGTTTGAAACTGACCAAAGAAAAACATCATTACTGACGAATTTCACGCCAACCCCCGAAAGGGTTGGACTTTGATCCAAAGGAATTTCTCGCAATCCAACAAAAGTCAGACCGACGAGGAATAAATTGGCATTTGACAAGTGCACGCTGTTGAGTTCTCAAGGAACGGACGCACCCACAGAAACGATCTCTCGACCTACCCGTGAGGCAGTTCACTTCAATTGACAGCCGCCAGCACACGGAACCTCACTGGGATCTCAAAAAGATCAACCTCGGGAACCGGCCGAACGACCAAACCAAAACCATACACCATTCGGAGGAGGTTATGGGTGGTCCGCCACTTGAGACGATGCGGGGCCTTCCGGCCTCTCCGCTCTCCCCTGTGGGGCGAACAAGTAATAAGTTACGCGGGAACGATCGACCCGTCGAATCCAGGCACATCTCGGGCGTGTCGCTTGACCGCGGCCGCGGAATCCTGCGGAAACGTCGACGGCCCGGCGCGACCTTCGAGGTCGCCCGGGCCGAGGGACGGGAACGATGTGGCCGTCAGGCGACGAGTGTCCATGTCGACGGGGAGGTCATGGCATCCGTGTGTCCCCCGGTGAACTCGAGCCCGCCGAAGAACATCGCTCCGATGACCAAAGCGAAGACGAACGCGATCGACAGGAACAGCACGGCCACGCCGGCAAGGGTGATCAGAAGAGGAAGTCGAGAAGCCATGTCTTCATCCTGCCCTGCTCCCCCACCCGCCCACCAGGGCTTGCGCCCGGGAACGACCGAAGGCCGGCACCTCCGAGGAGGGAACGACCGAAGGCCGGCACCTCCGAGGAGGTACCGGCCTTCGATGCGGGACGGATCAGCGACCGGAGAGCTTCTCGCGAAGCGCAGCCAGCGACTCGTCGTCGGCGAGGGTGCCCTGGGCGGGCGTCTCGGACGAGAACGATCCACCGAACGAACCGGCGTCCGTCGGGTTGGCGGCCTCGGCCTCGAGGGCCTTGGCGACGGCAGCCTTGTGGGCTTCCCAGCGACCCTGAGCAGCGGCGTACTCCTGCTCCCAGGCCTCGCGCTGAGTGTCGAAGCCCTCGAGCCACGCACCCGACTCGGGGTCGAAGCCCTCGGGGTACTTGTACTCGCCACGCTCGTCGTACTCGGTGGCCATGCCGTACAGCGCCGGGTCGAACTCGGTGCCGTTGGGGTCGACCGACTCGTTGGCCTGCTTGAGCGACAGCGAGATGCGGCGACGCTCGAGGTCGATGTCGATGATCTTGACGAAGACCTCTTCGCCAACCGACACGACCTGCTCGGCGAGCTCGACGTGCTTGCCCGACAGCTCCGAGATGTGCACGAGACCCTCGATGCCGTCGGCCACGCGGACGAACGCACCGAAGGGAACGAGCTTGGTGACCTTGCCCGGAGCGATCTGACCGATCGCGTGGGTACGGGCGAACACCTGCCACGGGTCTTCCTGCGTCGCCTTGAGCGAGAGCGACACGCGCTCGCGGTCGAGGTCGACCTCGAGGATCTCGACGGTGACCTCCTGGCCCACCTCGACGACCTCAGAGGCGTGCTCGATGTGCTTCCAGGAGAGCTCGGAGACGTGGACGAGACCGTCGACGCCGCCCAGGTCGACGAACGCACCGAAATTGACGATCGACGAGACCGTGCCCTTGCGGACCTGGCCCTTGTGGAGGTTGTTGAGGAACGTGGTGCGCGACTCGGACTGCGTCTGCTCGAGCAGAGCGCGGCGCGAGAGCACGACGTTGTTGCGGTTCTTGTCGAGCTCGAGGATCTTGGCCTCGATCTCCTGGCCGAGGTACGGCGTCAGGTCGCGGACCCGGCGCAGCTCGATGAGCGAGGCCGGGAGGAAGCCGCGGAGGCCGATGTCGACGATGAGACCACCCTTGACGACCTCGATCACGGAACCGGTGACAACACCGTCGTTCTCCTTGATCTTCTCGACGTCGCCCCACGCACGCTCGTACTGAGCGCGCTTCTTGGACAGGATGAGGCGGCCTTCTTTGTCCTCCTTCTGGAGAACGAGTGCCTCGACGTGGTCGCCGACGTTGACGACCTCGTTGGGGTCGACGTCGTGCTTGATCGAGAGCTCGCGGGAGGGGATGACACCCTCGGTCTTGTAACCGACGTCGAGGAGGACCTCGTCGCGGTCGATCTTCACCACGGTGCCTTCGATGAGGTCGCCATCGTTGAAGAACTTGAGCGTCTTCTCGACCGCGGCCAGGAAGTCTTCGGCCGAGCCGATGTCGTTGATCGCGACCTGCTTGGTAGCCGGGGCGGTCGTTGCGGTAGTCATGTAGTGGGTTGTCCTAGTTGGGTGTGGTGTCGGGCTCCGACTCCTGTACCCGTCGGTCCGAAGACCGGGGGCCGTCGGGCTGGGGCCGCCCGAGGGCGAACTCCAACCACGAGTCGAAGCGAAGCGGATTGTTCATGCGATGCCACGGGCTCGCCAGATAGGCAGAACCCAGGTGTGACACCTCAGTCTAACGCACCAGGCCTGTCGCGCAGTCCCGGGTGACGCGCATCCCGCGCTCGAACCGTCACACGCTGACGCCGACCGCGCGGGGCGAACGGAGACAGCGGGCCGGACAGGGCGTTTGCGCGTGCACGCGATTCGCCTCGGATCGGCCGTTTTGTTCCGGCGTTCTGAGGCGGTCCGCCCAGGTGGCGTCCAGAAACACGTGCCAGGCTCCCCGTCTTGTGCCCGCTGACGCGGGTCGGACGGTGACACCCGCACCGTCCTCCCCTCACGTGAAACCGGTTCTATGCGCTCTGACTCGACGTCCTTTTCCAATCGTCGTGACCGCCGCCTCGCCGCCCGCCGCACTCGTCGTCGCCCCGTGACGACAGTGGGAGCGCTCGTGCTCGGCGTGGTCGCGGCCGCGGCTCTCACCGGCACCGCGCCGGCCGCCACCGCCTCCCCCGCCGACCTGTCGACCGCGACGTTCTCGCTCGCCTCCTCGATCACGCCCACGGTGCTCGCGGCCACCCCCGGCCCCGAGAAGACCGAGGCCCGCGCGGCGGAGACCGCTGCGTCGACCTCGATCCAGGCCGTCGCCACCGTGCAGAGCGACATCGCGGCATCCGGTCTCGACATCGGCCAGCCCGCCACGGTCGACACGACTGCGCTGCAGCAGGCCACCGACCGCCTCGAGGCGGCCTCGGTGCTGCCCGAGACGTTCCTCCCCGCGCTCTCGCACGACGTCGCCGCGGCCACCGCCGCGGTCGACCAGCGCGTGGCCGAGTTGCGCGGCGGTCTCGACGCCGCCGTGGCCAAGAAGGCCGAAGAAGAGGCGGCCGAGAAGGCGCGCCAGGAAGCAGAGGCTGCTGCCGCGGCGAAGGCCGCCGCCGACAAGGCCGCCGCCGAGAAGCAGGCCTCGTCGTCGTCGTCGTCCTCGTCCAACTCCGGCGGTGGCGGGTCTTCGGCCCCCATTCCGACCGGAGGCGGTTCGGGAGACAACAGCCCCGCCGGTGCCCAGGCCGCCGCGCGCGACATGCTCGCCAGCCGCGGCTGGGGCGACGACCAGATGTCGTGCCTCGTGTCGCTGTGGAACAAGGAGTCGGGCTGGAACTACAAGGCCTACAACTCCGGCAGCGGCGCCTACGGCATCCCGCAGGCGCTCCCCGGCAGCAAGATGTCGTCCGCCGGTGCCGACTGGCAGACCAACGCCGCCACTCAGGTGTCGTGGGGCCTCGGGTACATCTCGGGCCGCTACGGCACGCCGTGCGGCGCGTGGGGCCACTCGCAGTCGACCGGCTGGTACTGAGCCCTCAGCTCCATCGCATCATCGAGCGCGCCGCTCCGGAGAATCCTCCGGTGCGGCGCGCTTCTGCGAGCAGCGGGAGATTCTCGGGTCCGTTGAGCTCGTGCAGGACGGCCGGACCCACGTGCACCTGCCACGCGCCGTGGAAGCGGACGGCGTCCGCCCGACGACGACCGATCTCGGAAGGCACGGCGAGGAACTGCCGGGACCGGGAGCGTCCCGCCCGCTCGAGGACGGCGCGCACCCACCACGACCCTCCGCCGCGGTCGACCTCCAGCACGAAACGCGGTGACCGGATCGGGCCGCACAGCTCCTCCAGCGCGATCCCGAAGGTCTTCTGATCGGCGAGGCTCGCGTGCGCCATCGTGATCTCGGCGCGGGTGGCGTCGGCATCCCTCCGCTCTCCCTCCCACACCGCAACGGCGAGCGGGGACCGGACGCGCCCACTCTCGGACAGCGCCGTCCAGACCACATGCGCCATGTTCCTCAGCGTTGCCGCCGCGTCCCGAGCCTGCCGACGCGTGCGCCGCCACGCCGAGAACAGGGGAACGGCCATGACGGCACCGATCAGGGCGCTGGCTCCCCCCACTGCGACTCCCGCGAACGGGGGCAGGAAGAACGACAGTGCGATCAGCGCCGCCGGCGCTCCCGCCGATACTCCGAGCCACCCGCCGAGGGCACGCTCGGCCATCACCGACGTCGAGAAGACCGGCGTGCGGGCCGGGCGCTCGACCACCCCGAAGAGCTCCTCGCGGTCGTCGTACGGGGAGCCGATGCGCCAGGCGGATCGCGTCTCGTCCCGCGGTGGAGCCGAGGTCAGCGCGTCGACACGCTCCAGCGACGCGCCGGGGGTCTTCTCGAGCACCTCGTCGAGCGCGCGACGACGGTCGCGCCCCAGCGCCGCGGGCAGCCCGCGGACGATGCGCTCCGGGTGGTCGGCGTCGAGTCCCCACAGGCCGGCGTGCTTGCGACGGAGGCGGGCGGCATCCGGTTGCGCGTCGAGGGGCGAGTCGGGCGGCAGCAGCGCCGAGACCGTCCAGTTGTGGGCGACCTTCTCGGGCCAGCTCGGATCGCGCCGCAGCGTACGGCCCCGCAACTGCTGCGTCGCCGACGCCGTCGCCACCGCGGTGAGATCGATCAGGGTGTTCACCGCCGGGCAGTCCCACCCTTCGCCGAAGAGACCGCGCGTGCCCACGACCACCTCGAGCGAGCCGTCGGCGAGCAGCCGGGAGACGGCGCTGACCACCCCCGACCCCGTGGTCCCCCGCACCTCGAGGACGGCCACGTCGTCGGAGCAGGGCTCCCCCGTCACCGGGACGCCGAGCTCGCGCGCGAGCGCCGGAAGCAGCGTCTTCGCGTGACGGACGGCGACGCGCACCGTCGAGGACGTGACGAGGATCGCGCGCAGCGCCGAGGTAGCGGCATCCGTCGCCACGATCGAGAACGTGCGGACGGCGCCGGCCGAGCCCAGGAGTCCCCCGTGGACGTTGCCGTGAGTGACGTAATCGGTCACGACGAGGGCGCGGAGGCGGTCGCCGATCTCGTCGCGCTCGCGGGAGAGGATGTCGCACGCTCCCCTGTCCTTCGAGAGGGAGGACGCGAGGACCGTGTCGATCGGATCGCGGGTGCGCCGCACCCCGCGGTCGGTCAGGGCGAAGCCGAAATCGGCGAGCAGGCGACGCAGCCGGCGCCACTCATCGGCGCGCGCGGGGTCGGGGAGCACCCGGTCCAGGGCGTATCGACCCAGCAGGCGCAGCGTCTCTTCGGTCGTGGGCGCCCGTCGCGCCACGGCGGGAAGACGAGCGGTGAGCGGATCGTCGGGCGCGACGACGGAGAACATCGCCGCAGCGGCCTCGGCACCGGCGAAATCGACGGCGAACGCCGCCGAAAGAGCGGCATCGACGGCGGCGTCGGGGTCGCACGACTCCGCGGCGGGCGGCGGGGGCTCGAGCCCCGGACGCGCGGGCGCACTCCTCCCCGCGGGAGGGACCGGGACGGGCGACGAGACGCCCTCGGTGGGCGGTTCGAGGGGATCCGCGGGGGCGGAAGGGGTCGATGGCTGGAGCACCGCGCGCAGGAACTCCCTTCCGACGCCCACCGCGAAAGTCGTCCGAAGCGCCTCCGCGAGGGCCTCGGCGTGCGCGGAGAGGAACGCCCGCTCCTCGCCGGTCGGTTGGACTACGTGGACGAGGTCGCGGTACGGCGCGAGGTCCCCCTCGCGCACGACCGCCGGCACGGGAACCTCGAGATCGACCTCGCCCAGCAGCGAGACGTAGTTCTCGTACTCGTTCGCGTCGTCGGGCGAGGGAAGTGTGGCCGTGAGCCCGATCACGAGCGGCTCCCGCCCCACGGCGCGCAACCGCGCGACGAGCGCCGCGACCACGAGCGCCCAGTGATCGAGGAGGTGATGGCACTCATCGAGGACGATGGTCTCGACCCCCGCCTCGACGAGGCGCTCCAGCAGCTCGCGCGATCGCGGGTGCAGAGCGGCCGTGAGAGCGGCGGCATCCTGTCTCGCCAGAGTGCGCCGAAGAGCGCGGGACCGAGAGCGGATGCCACGGCCGTACGCCGCGGCATTGCTCTCGCTGAGCGCCTCGAGCCATCGCTCGGCCTGGTCGGGGGTGCGATCGTCGGTGATCAGCTCGTCGACCCAGCGGGCGCGCGCCAGGGCCGCGAAGGGCTCGCTGGAGTCGACCACGCTGATCGCCTGGTACGTCAGGGCCGTGAGGTCGGCGGGGAGATCGGGGTCGTCCGACACGGCGGCGTCATCGTGCGCCAGCACCCGGGCAGCGCCCACCCACTGCGCGCGGATCGCCGTCGTGGGCGCGAAGACCACCGTGCGCCTTCCCCGGCGTGCGGCGAGGAGGAGCCCGAGCAGGGTCTTTCCGGCACCCGGCGGGGCGACGAGGTGCAGCGGCTCCCCCGCGTCGACGTCGACACGGTCGAGCGCGGCGCGCTGATAGACCCGGAGCGTTCCGTCGAACCGCCACGCCGACAGGGGACGGCGTGATTCGGTCGACACCGCGCCAGTCTAGGGAGGGACCCCCGGCGGGCAGGCGGACCGACACCCGCCGGAGAGGACGACGCGTGGACCTTCGATGGCTCGACGCCCCCGACGAGGACGTGCGGCGGGAGCTGCCGACCGTGCCGGAGCACGAACCGCCGCCGTGGGTACCGACCCGCAGACGCCTGCTCGTGCGGCTGAACGCCGTGATCCAGGTTTGGACCCTTTTCATCGTGGTGTTCAACACCGGACTCGACGTCGACATCCGGGGCGACGGGACGCTCCAGGCCGACGACGTCCGCACCCTGGTCATCACCCTGGTCGTCGCCATCGTCTGGACCGCCGCGAGCATCGCGCTGTGGCGATGGTCGCGGAAGGCCTCGACGCCCGTCCAGCTCCGCCGCGCTCGCCGCGCTCTCACCGCGCGGGCGAACGAGTTCCGCGCGGAGGCATGGTGGCGGGACTCCTTCACAGCCATCGTCACCGCTCACTCCGCCGGCGTGCGCGAGTACCCGCGCTTCGTGGGCGAAGGGGTCGAGTTCGGGACGGTTCGACTGCGGATGCCGCGGACGCGTCCGCGCTCCTACGTCTGCGTCTCGCTGGCATCCCCGCTCCCCCACCTGGTCCTCGACGCCGTCGAGAACGACGGAGTGCGCTCGGGGCTGCCCGAGAACCTCGCCGAACGACAACGGATCTCGCTGGAGGGCGACTTCGACCGGATCTTCCGCGCCTACGCTCCACGCGGATACGCCCGCGACGCGCTCTACGTCCTGACCCCCGATGTCATGGCGGTCCTCGCCGATCACGCCCGCGCATTCGACGTCGAGATCATCGAGGATCGCGCGGTGTTCTTCCGGGCCGAGCGGCGACGGTGGGACGACCGGGCGCTGTGGCGGGAGGTGGACGCGATCCTCACCCACGTCGCGCCCCGGCTGCGGCAGCGCTCCCTGCGATACACCGACGAGAGGGTCGCGGGCCAGGTCGCCCTCGAGATCGCGGAGAGTCTCGCGAGCGGTTCGTCGGGGGTCACGGCGTGGCGCCCGGACGCGCCCGTGGTGGGCCCGGAAGGGCGACGGCTCCGCTCCGGGACGCCCCGCCACGGGTGGTGGGCGAACGTGCGCGTGGTCTCGTCGTTCATGCTCGGAACGGCGGTCTACGGCATCCCGGTGTTCCTCGGCGTCGTCACGCTTCTGGGCATGTTCGACGGGCGCTGAGCCGGGCGGCAGCCTTCACCGTCCCACGCGGAGCCGACGCCGTCAGGCGCCGTTGCGTCGAGCGACCCACCCCGCCAGCAGGGCGTGCGAGAGCGGCGCGATCGAGACGACCATGAGGATCGTGCCCAGCACCGCCTGCTCCGCCTGCAGCAGCACCCCGCCGATGAGCAGGCCCGTGAACAGCACCGACGAGACCACCCGGCGCACCATGCGCTCGAGATCGCGCATGCGCCGCTCGATGCGCGGGGTCTGGACCGACACCGAGCCGTCTTCGAAGCGCGAGATGAGGTTGTCGGCCCGGCGCGGGAGGCGCGCGGTCACGGCGGCGACCGCTCCGACCTCGCGGACGAAGGCCTGCGCGGTGTTGCCGCTCTCTTCGCGGATGAGGCGTTGGGCGTAGGGCTCGACGGCGTCCCAGATGTTGAAGGCGGGATCGAGCGCGCTGCACATGCCGCTCGTGAGCGACATCGCGCGCACGATCAGCAGGAAGTTCTCGGGCAGCTGGAACGGCAGCGACCGCACGACGTCGCCGAACTCGATCGCGAAGGCGCGGAACTCGCGCGGGTCGACCTCTTGCAGCTCGGCGAAGCCCATCCCACCGAAGCGGGAGAACAAACCCGTCATCGCGCGCTCCAACTGCACGGTGTCGGCCGAGGGCAACAGCACGCCGACATCGCGGATGCCGTCGACCAGGCCCTTTCCGTCACGCGAGGCCGCCGCGATGAGCACACGGCGCAGCCCCCGGCGCAAGCTCGGCGGGACCTCGCCCATCATGCCGAAGTCGATGAACGTGAAGCGCCACGCCGGGGTGCCGGCGTCGGTCGTGCCGCCGAGCGGCGTGACGAAGACGTTTCCGGGGTGCGGGTCGGCGTGAAAGAAGCCGTCGTCGAACAGCTGGTCGAACATCACCCGCGCGAAGCGGGCGGCGACCTCGGACGGATCGATGCCGGCCGCGCGGAGGGCGTCGACGTCGTTGATCTTGATCGCCGTGACGTCTTGGAGGGTGAGCACGCGGCGGGTGGTGCGCTCCCACACGACCTCGGGCACGGCCACTCCATCGGGCCCGCCGAAGTCGGTCGCGAAGCGCTCGGAGTTGGCGGCCTCGTGCAGGTAGTCGATCTCTTCGAGGCTCGTGACGGCGAACTCCTCGACGAGCGAGGGCATGTCGACGCGATCGCGGACCAGGGCGACCTTGCTGAGCCACACGCCGACCTTGCGGAGGGCGCGCAGGTCGACGTCGACGATGCGGTCGATGCCCGGGCGCTGGATCTTCAGCACGACGGCGCTCAGGCCGGTCTCGGCGGCCAGATCCTCCGTCAGCACAGCGCGGTGCGCCTGACCCAAGGAAGCCGCCGCGAGGGGGCGCTCGTCGACGCTCGCGAAGGCGCGCTCCAGTGGCATCCCGAGCTCTTCTTCTGCCCGCGCGCGCATCTGCGCGAACGGCACAGCGGGCACCTCGTCTTGCAGACCCTCGAGCTGTTTCGTGATCGAGGGCGGCAGCACGTCGAGACGCGACGACATGAACTGCCCGACCTTGATCATGAGACCGCCGAGGTCGACAGCGAGCACATGGAAACGCTGGGCGATGCGCTCGAGCCGCCGGGTGCGGCCCCGGGCGGAGATCCACCCGAGACCGAACCGCGGCAGGAACAGCTCGAACCACCAGGCCTGCACCAGATAGCGCGCCGCGAAGCGCGTGATCCGCCGGTAGCGGGCCTTCATGAGGGCGTCGTCGGTCATCGATTCTCCTGGATGCCGACGGGCGGAATGCCCCCGTCGAGCGGGCGTGACCTCAACCCTGGGCGAGGATGGAGTAGAGCTTACGGCGCGCCTCGTCGAGGATCTCGACCGCTTGCGCGACCTGCTCCTTGTCGCCCGTGCGGCCGACCTGCGCCGCCGCCTGGGCCAGTTCGATGCCGGCCTTGGGGAGCGCGGTCATGCGACCGCCGTCGCGGGATCCGGCCGACTCCCACGGCGCCGTGCGCTCGGTGGTCTCGTCGCCGGCCGCAGCGCGGCCCTCGGCGGTGAGCGAGTAGGTCTTGCGGCCGTTCGACTCCTCGGCCTGCACCAGGCCCTCGTCGGTCAGCAGCTGCAGCGTGGGGTAGACCGAGCCGGGACTCGGCTTCCACGAGCCGCCGCTGCGATCTTCGATCTCGCGGATGATCTGGTAGCCGTGCATCGGCTGCTCGAGCAGGAGCGAGAGCACGGCCGAACGCACGTCGCCCTTGTTCATGCGCGGCGTCGAGGCGGTCTTCTGCTCGAACTGCGTGCGCAGCTGCTCGAGACCCTCGAGGATGTTGGACATCGGCCAGCCGGGGGTGTTGTTGCCACCGCGTCCGCCGAACGCGTCTCCCAGGAATGAACCACTCATGACGACCTCCTTCGCGCGGACCCGATCTGAGTCAGCGATACATAACGATATATCGCTGAGGAGGGGTGGAGGCTGGGAATCGACCCGCGATCCTTCGACGTCGAGCAGACCCGCAGCGCCCGGCGGGGACCCGAGGCGCAGCGACGCGGATCAGTACCAGTTCATCGCCTGAGAGTGACCCCACGCGCTGCACGGGGTGCCGTAGCCGCGGGAGATGTAGTCGAGGCCCCACGCGATCTGAGTGGCCGCGTTGGTCTGCCAGTCGGCGCCGAAGCTCGCCATCTTGCTTCCGGGCAGGGCCTGCGGGATGCCGGTCGCCCCACCGTCATTGTTGTAGGCCTGGTAGTTCCAGCCCGACTCCTTGTTCCACAGCGACGACAGGCACGAGAACTGGTCGCTCCCCCAGCCGTACTTCTCGGCCATGAGCTGCGAGGCGTACGCGCGCGCTCCCTCGGGCGTGTTGACCCGGGCGAGAGCGGCGGCGGCATCGGCCTGACGCTGCGCCTCGGCGGCCGCTGCGGCCTCGGCCTGACGCTGCGCCTCGGCGGCGGCGTCGGCGGCGGCCTTGTCGGCCTTCGCCTGGTCGAGGCTGCCCTTAACCTCCGCCACGCGGGCGCTGACGCGGTCGGTCTCGCTCTGGGCGTTCTGACTCAGGGCGGGTACGAGCAGCACCGGGAGCAGGTCGCGGGAGGTGAGGCGGTCGACGGCGTCTTGGAGCGCGCCCGTGTCGATCGACGCGTCGCCGATCGAGAGCGGGAGCCCGGTCGCGGCGACATCGGCCTGGACGGCGGTCGCGTTCGAGAGAGCCGTCTGCGCCCCGTCGAGGGCGGCGGCGGCCCCGGTGCTCACGGCGTCGAGGGTCGGCGCCGTGGACACGGGCACCGAGGTGCCGGGGGCGGAGAAGGAGGATGCCGAGGCGTCGGGCAACGAGACGGGAGACGCCATCGCCAGACCGGTCGTGGCGACCAGGCCGAACGCGAGGCCGGCGCAGGTGGCCGCCGTGACGAGGGTGCGTCGGGCGCGGTTGACGTGGGTGAGTTTGATGTCGGAACGCAGCAAGAGAGATCTTTCGTCGGGGGCGCGCTCGTCGGGATCGAGCACGGTGTCGCGCCGTCGGGTCGGCACGGGCCCCGAGTGTGGGTGCTGGTTCTGGGCGTTATCTTTTCGTTACCTGGAAGACCGGTGAGAGCAGACGGTTCGGTGACGCGCGCTCGCCGGGGGTCGCGCGACAGGTTCCGCTTCTCGTCGCCAGCAGAAGAAAAACGCGCCTTACCCGGTCTTTTATCGACGCTCCGACGCCGGGTTCCCGTCAGCCGCCGCTGAGCTTTCCTCCCCTCGCGACGAGAGGCCGATCCGACGAAGAAAAAATCTCGTCGAATCGGCCTCTCAGCGGTCGACCCGCCCGTCGCGTCGCGCGAGGGCTCAGCCGCGGTGCGCCCGGTAGTAGTCCAGGAGGGCGCGCGTCGAGGAGTCCTGAGCCGCCAGCGCCTCGTCGTCACCCTCGATCGCGGGGGCGATCTGCAGAGCGAGCTGCTTGCCCAGCTCGACGCCCCACTGATCGAAGGAGTTGATGCCCCAGATCGTGCCCTGCGTGAAGGTGATGTGCTCGTACAGGGCGATCAACTGGCCGAGCACCGAGGGCGTGAGAGACGGCGCGAAGATCGACGTGGTCGGCCGGTTGCCGGGGAACGTGCGGGCGGCGACGAGCGCGCCCGTGGTTCCCTCGGCCTCGACCTCTTCGGCGGTCTTGCCGAACGCCAGCGCCTTCGTCTGTGCGAGGAAGTTCGCCAGGAACAGGCCGTGCACGTCGCGCCCGTCGTCGGCGCGCGGGTAGGCCGGGTTCACGAACGCGATGAAGTCGGCCGGTATGAGACGCGTGCCCTGGTGGATCAGCTGGTAGAACGCGTGCTGACCGTTGGTTCCGGGCTCTCCCCAGAAGACCTCGCCCGTGTCCGTGGTGACCGGCGTTCCGTCCCACCGCACCGACTTGCCGTTGGACTCCATCGTGAGCTGCTGCAGGTAGGCCGCGAAGCGGTGGAGCTGCTGCGCGTAGGGAAGTACCGCGTGCGACTGCGCGCCGAGGAAGTTGGTGTACCAGACGTTGAGCAGACCCATGAGAACGGGCACGTTCTGCTCGACCGGAGTGGATGCCACGTGCTCGTCGACCGTGTGGAAGCCGGCCAGGAGCTCGCGGAACACGTCGGGACCCAGGGCGATCGCGAGCGACAGCCCGATCGAGGAGTCGACGGAATAACGTCCGCCCACCCAGTCCCAGAAGCCGAAGGCGTTCGTCGGGTCGATGCCGAACGCTGCGACCTTGTCGAGCGCGGTCGACACGGCGACGAAGTGGTGGGCCACGGCGTCGGTGCGGGCGGCATCCGAGTCGTCGATCGCGCCCTTCTCGGCGAGCTGCGCCCACAGCCAGTCGCGAGCCAGGCGGGCGTTGGTCAGGGTCTCGAGCGTCGTGAAGGTCTTCGAGGCGACGATGAAGAGGGTGGTCTCGGGATCGAGGTCAGCCGTCTTCTGCGAGATGTCGGTGGGGTCGATATTCGAGACGAAGCGGGCCTGGATGCCGGCGTCGGCGTACGGCAGCAGAGCCTCGTAGACCATCACCGGGCCCAGGTCGCTGCCGCCGATGCCGATGTTGACGACGTGCGTGACCTTCTTGCCGGTGACGCCGCGCCACTCGCCCGAGCGCACGCGGTCGGCGAAGACGCTGAGGCGGTCGAGCACCTCGTGCACGTCGTGGTCGATCTGCTGACCGTCGACGACGAGGGACGGCTCGACTCCTGCCGGGCGACGGAGCGCGGTGTGCAGCACCGCGCGGTCCTCACTGGTGTTCAGGTGCGCACCGCTCAGCATCGCGCCGAAACGATCGCGCACACCGGTCTCGTCGGCGAGGGCGACCAGAGCGTCGAGGATCTCGGGGGTGACGAGGTTCTTGGACAGGTCGACGTGCAGGTCGCCCACCGTGCGCGTGAGATCACGCGTGCGATCGGCGTCGGAGGCGAACCAGCCACGCAGGTCGGGATCGAAACCCTCCCGCAGAGCGGTGAGGCGGGACCAGGCGGCGGTGGTGGTGGGATCGATAGGCGCAGTCACGGAACCCACGCTAGCGACCTCGGACGATCGCCACGCCGCGGATGACGAAGTGCGCCGGACGCGCTACGACCGGGGCGGCGGCCCGGATGGAACGCGAGCGCCCGTGACGACCTCGGTCAGGGGAATCTCACGGGATCTGTCCCAGGGCTCAGTCCACCCGAGGCGGTCGAACAGCCCGTCCAGCACCATCGCGGTGAACCCCCACACCGTCTGCGGGCCGCGCGCCGTCTGCAGGGCGAAGGCCGGGCCCCGCCACTCCCGACCGTCACGACGCAGCACCGTCACTCCTCGGCGTTCGGGATCGAGCAGATCGGCCACCGGGGCGCGGAAGACCTCGGCCGACTCCGCCGCATCCACGGCACGCACCGGGGTCGGGCGCGCCCACCATCCGATCACCGGGGCGACCTCGTGGCGAGAGAAGGCCAGGGGCAGCGACTCGAGGGTGCCCAGCACCTCGACACCGTCGGGATCGAGTCCCGTCTCTTCGCGGGCTTCGCGGAGGGCCGCCGCCACGGCATCCGCGTCTTCGGGATCGACCCGGCCGCCGGGGAACGCGACTTGGCCCGGGTGGGCGCGCAGGGTGCTCGCCCGCGCGAGCAGCAGCACGTCGAGATCGCTGGGGACGGTGGGCGAGACCCGACGGCTGGGTACCCCGTCGAGCACGCCGAAGAGGATGAGCACCGCCGCCGCTCGCGCCTCGCCCTCGACCGGTAGTGCCTGCAGCGCCGGGGAGACGTCACCGAGCCCGCGCGCGAGGAGGGCTTCGAGCTGAGCGCGGGGCGAGGGCATAGTTCGAGGCTATGCCGAGACGGTTGCCCGCGCGGTCGCCTCTTCGGCGGGGGCGGCAGGCGCGTCGGGTGCGGCGACCTCCGACCCCGCGGGCACCTCGATCCAGCGCGGGTGGGCGGAGCTGCCGACGCGCACGCGGCGCATCGGGACGCTCGGGCGCTCCGGTACGACGGGAGCCGTGGCGTCTGCGGCATCCGGGGCCGAGGTCGTGGTCGAAACGGGGACGGATGCCGTGTCCGCGGCCATCGCGACGGGTGGTGCCGCGAGGGCCTCGGCGATGATGCGCCGAGGGTCGTACCGCCGGGGGTCGAGCGCGCGCCATTCGCTCGCGTCGGCGGGGACGCCGAGCTCGGTCGCGGCGCGATGCCGCGCGGCATCCACCGTTGCGCGAAGCGCGCGAACGAGGGACGCGAGGCGCGCGACCACCCCGGGCAGCCGCTGCGGGCCGATCACCACCGCGGCGATGAGCCCCACGAGGAGGAGCTTCTCGAGCGTCAGGCCGAACATGAGGTCTCCTCGGAGGCCGACGCCCGGGCGACGGCCCTATCGTGCAGAGCCGCGACCAGGAGGGCCGCGGCGTAGAAAGCGGTCATCGGAACGGCGACGACGAACATCGACATCACATCGGCCGACGGCGTGGCGAGGGCGCTGAAGAGCACGATGGCCACGACCGCGTACCGCCAGCTCTGCGCGAGGGCGCGGGCCGAGACGATGCCGGCGAGGTTCAACACCACCAGCACCACCGGCAGCACGAAGGCGAGGCCGGTCGCGATGACGATCTTCAGGGCGAAGTCGATGTAGGCGCCCGCGTCGAGGATCGTGGAGTCGTCGCTCGAGGCGAAGCCCGTGAGCACTGACACCATATGCGGGAACAACAGCAGTCCCGTCGCGCACCCGGCGGCGAACAGCGGAGCCGCGGCCCCCACCGAGCCGAGGACGTACCGCCGCTCGCGCCCCGTGAGTCCGGGGAGCACGAACGCGAAGAGCTCGTACAGCCAGACCGGGCTCGACAGGACGAATCCGGCGACCATGGCGACGCGCAGGCGCAGGTCGAAGGCCCCGGTGACGCTGTCGAAATTGAGGCTCGCGTTGCGCTCGGCCGCGATCTGCACGATCGGTGCGCGGACCAGGTCCATCACCGGTTCGTACAGCAACCAGCCGGCGACCGCGCAGACCGCGAGGGCGACCGCCGCCCGCACCGCGCGTCGCGTCGCCTCGTCGAGGTGCGCGGCGACGGGCATGGGGGCTGAACGGCGCGCCTCGGGTCGGGACGGCGCGATGGTGGGGGCGGCGGCGGTCATGGCGTGCTCGGCGGGGAGAGGACGGGCACGGCCGTCGTCGACGGAACACGGTCGTCGGCGCGATCGGCCGGAGCGGCGGTCTCTTCCGCCCGGGACTCGCTCACCTCGGTCTTGAGGATGCGCACCGACTGCCCGAGGCTGCGGGCGAGGGCGGGGAGCTTGGCGGCTCCGAAGATGAGGATGACGACCGCCAGCACGATCAGGGCGTGCCAGCCGGTGAGATTCTGCAGCATGAGAAGGGTTCCTTTCGATTCGGTTCAGCGCCCGCCGGGGGCTCCACCGGGGGCGGCGCCCGCGGTCGGGGTGGTGGCGGTGTCGACGCGGACGCCGAGGGAGACGGTGTAGCCGGAGGTGTTGTCGCCCGAGGTGGTGGCGAGCTGCAGCGCTCCCCCGTCGTCACCGAAGACGTTGTCGCTGTCGAGTGAGACGCGCGTGAGGTTGGACGCCGAGGACGGGTACAGGCTCGTGTCGGCGTAGACGACGTCGCACGTGTCCTTCGGCAGGGCCACCTGCGAGGTCGCGATCGCGTTGGAGGCGTCGGTGATAGCATCCACGTTCGGGTACACCTCGAAGTGGATGTGCGGCCAGCGGCCGTCGTAGCAGCCGGGGAAGATCGAGGTGAACGACACCACGCCGTCGTCTCCGACGACCTGGACGCCGCGCAGGTAGGTCTCGTTCTCGATGCCGGAGGAGTACATCGAGTAGTTGCCCTCGGTGTCGCAGTGCCACACGTACACGGCGGCTCCGGTCATGGGCGCATCGCCGTTCGCGGTGTCGAAGATCGTGAGGTTCAGCGCCATGGGGATGCCGGTGGCCGTCGCTCCGCCGTCGAGGCTCGATCGCAGGTCGCTGCGGACGATGCCGGACTGCTCCAGGACGTCGGCGCCGTTGGATCCATCGCCCGGGTAGGGGCCGGCGGTCTCGTCGGGGATCTCTCCCGAGGGGAGGGCTGCGGCCGCGCTCGTCGCCGTGGCGCTCGGTGTCGCGCTCGCCGTGGGCGTCGCGGTCGGGGTCGCCGTCGCTGCGGTCGTGGCGGCGCCGGAGGCCGTGGGAGCGCACGCCGCCAGCGTGGCGGTACCCGCGCCCAGCACGACCAGGCCCAGGATGCCGCGGCGCGAGACGAGCGTCCGGATGTCGAACGGCGCCCCCTGGTCGACGACGGGCTCGTCGGCGCGGTCGAGCAGGCGCCCCTCGTACGCGGGTCCGTCGGGGGTCATCTGGGTGTCGGGGATTCTGCTCATGGTCTGCTCCATCGGTCGAGGCGGATGTCGATGGATCGAGGATCGCGGAGCGACCCTGCCCCCTCCCTCACCGAATCTATGGACCGCCTATGCGCGACGAATCCGCGCGTGATCCACCGTCCCCGGCCCCGGTGCGCATGTCAGGATGAACGAGGGAGGTACGCGATGACCGGAACACTGCACGCCGTGACCCTCGTCGTGAACATGCCGATCACCAAGATCGACGCCCTCGACGCGATCGCCTTCGCCGCCGACGGGGGTGTCGACGGTGCAGGCACGATGAGCCCGCGCGTCTGGCTCGCCCCGCACGCGTGGGCCGAGGTCGAGATCCCCAAGTTCGCCGATCCCCCGCCGTTCGCGATCGACGTGTACTCCGACGTCTCGGGGGCGGTGGCGTGGGCGCAGGCCCGCCGCCTGTTCGACGCCCTCGAGCGCTTCGGATGGAACGTGAGCCCGCCGCGCGCGGGGGTGCAGTGAGCGAGACCGCCGCGCCGCGGCCTCGGCTGCTGTACGTCGAGGACGACGCCGGGATCGCCGCGATGACCCTCGAGGTGCTCCGCGAGACGTATGACGTCGTGCACGAGGCCGACGGGCTGGCGGGCCGCGACCGGGCGCTGCGCGAGAGCTTCGAGGTGATCCTGCTCGACCGGCGTCTCCCCGGCCGCGACGGAGCCGAGATCGTGCGCGACCTGCGCACCGCCCACATCACGACCCCCGTGCTGCTGCTCACCGCCCTCGGCGCCGTCGCCGACCGCGTCGAGGGGCTGGACGCCGGCGCGAACGACTACCTGCTCAAGCCTTTCGACTTCGACGAGCTGCTCGCACGGCTGCGGGCGCTGCGGCGCGGCTACCGCGCCGAGGGACGTCGCCGCGGCGTCTCGGACTGGACCTATCTGCCCGACACGGCCGTGATCTACGGCCCCTCCGGCGAGCGCGTGGCCCTCACCTCGACCGAGAACGCCGTGCTGGAGTTGCTCACCCGGAGCCCCGACCACGTCTTCTCGCGCGAGGAGATCGCCCGCGCGGTGTTCTCGTCTCCGGATGCCGTGACCACCGTCGACACGTACGTGCACTACCTGCGCCGCAAGACCGCGACCGACCTGGTCGAGACCGTGCGCGGGCGCGGCTATCGCGCGGGGGCCGAGCGGTGAGCGCCGACGACGACCTTCGGGTCGTCCGCCGGGCCGCGCTGCGGGTCGGCACCCTCGTGGCGGGCGCGTCGGCCGTCGCGATCGCCGTGGGGGTCGGCATCCTGATCTCGGTGCTCATCGCGCAGGCCCGCACCGAGGGTGGCGGCCGACACGGCCCGGGCGGCGCCCCCGTGGGCGATCGCTTCGTGGTCGACCTCGACGACGTGCTGCCCTGGGTGATCGGCCTGGGTCTCGCCGGCGTCGTGGTGCTCGGGCTCGTGGGGTGGGCCGCGGCCCGTTGGTCGGTGCGTCCGCTCGATGAGGCCCTGCGCCGACAGCGCGCGTTCGTCTCGGATGCGAGCCACGAGCTGCGCACGCCCCTCACCGCCCTGTCCAGCCGCATCCAGATCGTGCAGCGACGCCTGCACCGCGGCGAACCCGCCGACGAGCCGCTCGATCAGCTGCGGCGCGACGCACAGATCATCGACGACGTTCTCGCCGACATGCTGCTGACCGCCGAGGGCGAGGTGCACACGGGCACCGCGCGGGTCGACGACAGCGTGCGCGCGGCGACCGCGGCGCTGTCGTCCCTCGCCGCCGACGCGGGAGTGCGCCTGCGACCGACCCGGCTGACGGGCGTGGTCGTCGCCGTACCGGCGGTCACCGTCGTGCGCATGTGCACCGCGCTGCTCGACAACGCCATCGGGCACACGCCCGCGGGCTCCGAGGTCACGGTCACCGCCGACGCCGACGACCGCGACGTCGTCATCCGCGTGGAGGACGGGGGAAGCGGCATCCGCGACGACGATCTGCCCCGCATCTTCGATCGCTTCGCGCGCGGGGCGGAGTCGGGCCGGCGCCGCGGTTTCGGGCTCGGGCTGGCGCTCGTGCGCGAGGCGGCGACCCGCTACGGCGGGAGCATCGAGGTCGAGCGCACCTCGCCTACGGGCACGGTGTTCGCCCTGCGCCTCCCCCGCGCCCGCTGACGGAGTGTTCTCAGCCGGCGAGCGCGTCGTGGAACGCCGACACCTCGACCCGGCCGGCGAAGCGGCGCGTGCGGCCGTGCTCCCAGACGATTCCGGATGCCACGGGGGCCACCGGCATCCACTCGAGGTCGTCGATCCCGGCGATGGCCGCCACGGTGGCCCAGGCGTCGGCGGTGGTGAGGTCGTCGGCGACGATCGTCGCGCTCACGGGACCCGCGAGGTGCATGCCCGTGCGCGGATCGACGAGGTGCGCGCCGCGCTCGGACGTGCCCGAGGTGGCCACGGCCCCGTCGACGACCTCGGCCCTGGCCAGCAGCTCGCCCTCGTGGGTCGGGTGCGCGATGCCGATGCGCCACACGTGCTTGCTCGTCGCGGCCGTGCGCAGGCGCATGTCGCCGCCCACGTTGACGCCGACCGCCTCGATCGCGCCATCGGCGAGAAGCTCGTCGAAGGCCCGGGTCGCGGCATCCGTCGACCATCCCTTCACGTACCCGGTCGGGTCGAACCAGCCCCGCCAGTGCGCGTCGAAGCGGCCGCCGCTGCGCTCGCGCAGATCGCGGCACCGCGCGGCCACCTCGGCCACCCGCGGGTCGATGTCGCCGAGCTCGAGACCCTCGTCGCGCAGCCGCGAGATGTCGGAGTCGTCGCGGTAGGTCGAGAAGACGCGTTCGTCGTCGCGCAGGCGCGCCACGCACGCGGCGATCGCCCGCTCGACCTGCGCCATGCGCTCGCCGATGACGGTGATCGAGGCGACGGTCCCCATCACGGGCTCGACGACCGTGAACGCGCCGGTCATGCGCGGGCCTGGTCGAGGGCGGACTGCAGCGAGGTGCGGTATCCGGTGCTGGTGTAGGTGGCACCCGAGACCATGTCGACCTGGGCGCTCTGCGCCTGCACGGTCTCTTTCACCAGCACGGGCAGCGCGCGTGAGTTGATCTGCTGGTCGCGGCCGCTCTCGGAGGGGTACTGCGGCACCTGCACGTCGGTGATCGCGCCGCCCGACACGGTGATCTGCACCTGCACGGGACCGAAGCGGGTGTCCGCCGCCTGGCCGGTGTAGGTGCCGTCGGTGAGGCCGCTGGATGAGGTCTGCGCGCTAGTCGACCCCGACGAGGTCGAGCTCGAACCCGAGGACGCGGATGCCGACGGGCTCGGGGTGGTCGTGGTGGTCTTCGGAACCGTCGCGACACCCGACGAGGGGGCATCGGCGAGCGCGCTCGTCGACTCGGGGACCGTCGAGGTGCGGTAGCTGAACAGCAGCACGAGACCGGTGACGGTCGCCATGAGGGCGTAGACGATCTTCTTCATCGCAGGTCTCCTCAGACGGTGAAGGCTTCGAGGTGGACGCCCTCGGCCGGGACCCCGGCGCGGCGCAGGTCGGCGCGCACGGCATCCATCCACGGCTGCGGTCCGCACAGGAACACGTCGGTGTCGGCGGTTCGCGGAGAGACGTAGCGGATGAGGTCGGCTCCCGCCCATTGCGCGTGCGAGGCGGGCAGCCACGACGAGGTCGTGCGGGCGCGGGGGCCGGGAAGGGGCGCGTGACGAAGCCCCCGCTCCCGCACGAGGCGCTCGACCGCCTCCGCACGCAGGGCGTCGTCGGCGGTGTGGTCGCGCACGATGAGCGTCGCCTCGCCCGGAGCCCAGTCGGCTTCTTCGAGCATCGCGACCAGGGGCGCGACGCCCGCACCCGCGCCGATCATGAGCAGGTGTCCGCCACGACGCTCGTCGGCGGTCATCGTGCCGTAGGGGCCCTCGATGAGCACACGCGTGCCGGGGCGGAGCGCGGCGAGCCGCTGCGTGCCGTCGCCGACGAAGCGGGCCGAGATGACGAGCTCGCCGCCGGCCGGATCGGTGGCGAGAGAGAAGGGGTGTCCGCGTGTCCAGCCCGCGCCGTCGAGGAAGCGCCAGACGAAGAACTGACCGCCGCGCGCCTTGAGGGCGTCGATCCGGCGTCCGGTCATGCGCACCGAGACGCCGCTCTGGCCGTCGCGCTCGACGGCTCTGACCCGGATGCCGTGACGCAGCGACCTCGCTAGCGGAAGCCCGAGACGGAAGACGACGAGCGTCGCCACGGTCACGCCCCACATCGCCCACCAGTACACGGTGGCGGCGGGCGAGACGGTGAAGTCGGCGCCCGTCCACAGCATGTGCGGAATGGCGAGGCCGACGCCGAGATAGCCGTACAGGTGCAGCAGGTGCCATGACTCGTACCGCAGTCGCTTGCGGGCCTTGCGCACCGAGGTCACCACGACCAGCAGCAGCAGGGCGGTCCCCGCGGTCGCCAGCAGCATGCCCGGGTCCTCCCACACGAATTGCCACGCCTGCTCGAGCGGGTTGATACCCGCCTGCACCGCATAGCCGAGGATCTGCAGCCCGATGTGCGCCGTGAACAGCGCGAACGACCAGAAGCCGACGATGCGGTGCATGCGGGTGATGCCGTCGCGACCGAAGCCGCGCTCGAACAGCGGCACGCGCGCCATGAGTAGCACCTGGTAGAAGAGCAGGTTCGCGGATGCCAGGCCCGCGGCGCGACCGAGGGAGTTCAGCGAGTCGGCTCCCCCCGCCAGCAGCGACTGCACCTCTCCCCCCGCGACCCACACGGCCACGACGACGAGGCTCGTCGCCCAGATGACGACGATGGCGGCGAGGTTCCACAGCGGGCGGGTGTTCGGCCTGCTCCGCGGCACACGGCGAGCGCGGCGCACGGCGACGGCGGGCGGGGCGGCGAGGGCGGGTGCAGCGGTCATGCGCTCAGCGTGCCCGCGCGCTCCCCAGACGGCTCCAAGAATGCGGCGTACGGGGGTGATGCATAGGAAACGCGTAGATTGCGGATTCGCACACCCGTCGACGAGCGGCGGGCGCTACCTCGCGCCGGGAGTGCTGAAGAGGTTCACGACGTTGCCGTCGGGGTCGCGCACGAGCGCCGATCGGTTGCCCCACGGCATCGTGGTCGGTTCGAGGACGACGTCTTCACCAAGCGCCCGAAGCGCGGCGAACGCGGCGTCGACGTCGTCGACCTCGAACTCGACGAACACGGACCGGTTCGCTGCGGGCACGAGGGCTCCGTCGAGCATCGCGACCGTGGCGGTGCTGGCGATCGCGAGGGTCGCGCCGGGGCCGCTGAATTGCGCGAAGACAGGGGCGGGCCGTTCGGCCTGCTGACCGGTGACCCGCTCGTAGAACGCGACGAGGGCGTCGAGGTCAGCGGTGACGATGCGGATGGAGGCGAACGACATGGGATTCCTTCGGTGAGGTCGGTGGGAGGGAAGCTCCAGCCTCACCGGGGAGCGCGACACCGTCGTGTCGGTGTTTCGCAAAGTCCCTTCCGTTCAGTCCTCGACCACCGACCGCAATCGCCCATACGGGATCGCGAGGTCGGCGGCACGCAGTGCGCGCTGCGGGGGTCGCTCCTCGGTCACCTCGATCGCCCGCATCCGGTCTCCCCGGAAGGCTCGGACCTCGTCGCGCAGGCGGCACCACGCGATGAGGTACCACTGCCCCTCCTTGCCGATGGACCCGAGGGGCTCGACCTCGCGGACCGACTCGGTGCCGCCGGCGTCTTGGTAGCGCAAGCGCACGACGCGGTCGGCGCGCAGGGCTGCAGCGAACTCGGGCGGGGCGACGACCTCGTCCTCACTCTCGAGGACGTGCACGCGCGACGCGAGAGCGCGGGCGCGCGCCGCCTCGCCCTCCGGCATGACCGCGAGCATCTTGCGGGCTGCCGTGCGGGCGGAGAGCCGGAACGGGCTGCGCCCGAGCGTGCCGAGCCCGATCAGCACCGCGAGCGCCTCGTCGAGCGTGAACCCCGCCGGGCCCAGTGTCGCGGACGCATCGATCACGTATCCACCGGTGCGGCCGGGCTCCGCCCAGATCGGCAGACCCGCTTGCTGGAGCGCCGAGAGATCCCTTTCGATGGTGCGCACGGACACCTCGAACCGCTCCGCGAGACGGCGAGCACTGCGTGGCCGCGGCGAGACGGCCCGCAGTTCTTCCACCAGGCCATAGAGACGATCGGTGCGGTTCACTCCCCCATCATCGGACGCCTCGTCGCCCGGAGCACTCCGCGACGTCGGCGAGAAGCGATGGCGCCGGTCAGACTCGCGCCCGACTCTTCTCGGCGCGTGAAGACGCGCTCGCCCGTCTCGATCGGCGGGGACGAGCGGATCGGACATTGCCCGACAAGGTCGACTTACAGCGTAAGCTGATGGCGTGGAACACGACAGCATCGAGGACTCGCCTCCGCGCCGTTCTCGTATGCAGCTGCAGGAGTGGGTGCAGGAATTCGTCGATCTCGGGCACCCGATTGCCAGCCGGATCCGCGTTGCGGAGCAAGAGGATACGGACGGACGCGACACCGGCCTCGTCGTCGTCGAGCTCGTTCACGGCGGCGGATCGGTCTCGCTCGAACCCCGCGGATACGACGATCCCGTCTGGCAGGCCGACCTCATCGGTGGAGACGACGACGTCATGCTGTCGCCCTACGCGCTGGCGGGGCTCGCGGCCGAACTCGTCGTCGCCGGCAACCTCTGCGCTTTCCTGCGGGGGAAATCGCTGGAGTGGGACCGAGCAAGCGGGCGCCACACGGCGGGAGGGGCGACAGATGCCTCAGGATGACGCGCACGAACTCCTGTCGAACATCCTCGACCGTTGCGCCGCCATGGAACGCCCGTTCTGGGAGGTCAGCGCCGAGAAGAGGGCCGAGGTGGCGCGCCACTTCGGGTCTCCCGCGGTGATCATGCGGGTCGGACAGGGGTCCGACGAAGATCTGCGCATCGCCGGCGGAGCCGATCTCTTCCTGGCAACGTCGCTGTTGACCGAGATCGCGATCGAGCTCGCGGAGCAGGCGCACACGGGCCGCAGTCGGTCGGAGGCCGTCTCCGCCATCCGCGCGCGCCTGCGCGCTCTCCTCGGGCCAGCAGCCCACCCCGAAGACGCATCCGATCCGCGCCGCGGATGAGGCGCGGGCCGGCCTCTATTGGGACAGCTGACGGTCCAGTCGGTCCAACAGCGCCTCGAGCGATTCCTCGAACTCGTCCTCGGAGCGATCCCTGCTGAGAAGACCGCGCAGTCTCTGCACGTGAGGAGTGTCTGCGAGCTCCTTCTCGGCGTCGCCCTGTCCGATCGCGGCTCCGCCCTCGTCGAGCGGTTCCTCGACCGGCGCGGTCTCGGCGCCGCGCACGGCCGCTTCAAGGAGCAGGTTTCCAAGGAGGAAGCTGCTGAACGAGCGGTAGGCCCTCACAGCCTGCTCATCATCGAAGCCAAAACCGATCATCGCCGTGAGGAAATGCTCCACCACCTCCACGCTCCGCAACGGCGGGCGCAGCCAGGGCGCCGCCGGGTGACGAGTGGCGACAAGGGGGAACGCCTTCGGGTGTTCGATCGCGATGCGACGGACTTCGTGGGCGACGACCTGGAGATACCGCTGCCACCCGTTGTCTTCCGCCACGAGTAGTGCGTCGGTGAGGCCCCGCATGAGCCGATCGACGACGCCCTCGAGAAGGTCTTCTCGGCCGTTCACGTACCGGTACAGCGACATGGCCTCGACCCCGAGCGCTTTGCCGAGATGGCGCATCGACAGCTCGTTGAGACCCCGCTCGTCGATCAGCGACAGGGCCACATCGAGGATCGCGTCCCGGCTGAGCCGAGGGGCGGTCGTCCGTTCGGTGTCCACGATGTTCTCGCCCATGTCCCACTCTCCGTGTGTAGAACACCATCGTGGCCGAAGTCGGCTCCCCGCGGAGGTCGCTTGCCCCTCCAGCGAGGCGTGCGCTAGCCCGCCGTCGACGGGGTCAGTCGTCGAGACCGACCAGCACCGCGCTGCGTTCCCACAACTGCCGCGCAACCAGGGGGTCGTCGGCGAGGCGGTTGGTCGCGGCGGGCTTGTTGTTCGAGTAGAAGCCTCCGGGGGTCCAGTCGACTCCCGGCTTGCCGAGCGCGAGCCAGGTCAGACGCGCGCCGCCCACCGCAGTGGAGGTCATGAGGCTCTTCGCAAGCGGGCCCCCGTACAGGAACTTCCACGGTCCATCGCTCGACGATCCGAAGTTCGAGGCGATGACGCCCGGGTGGAAGGCCACGGCCGAGACACCCTGGTCGCCGAACCGGCGGTTGAGTTCCTTGGTGAACAGCACGTTCGCGAGCTTCGCGTTGCCGTACGCCGCGGTCGAGGAGTAACGGCGCTCACCCTGCAGGTCATCGATGTCGAAGCGCGGGAAGAGTTTCGCCGCGGCGCTCGAGGTCTGGATCACCGAGGCGTCCGACTCGATGAGGCGCTCTCGCAGCAGGTTGGTGAGCAGGAACGGCGCGAGGTGGTTGACCTGGAAGGTCGTCTCGTAGCCGTCCTTCGTCAGGGTGCGCTCGCCGAAAACCCCGCCGGCGTTGTTGGCGAGCACGTCGATGCGGGGGTATTTTTCGAGCAGGGATGCCGCGAGCTCCCGCACCTGCGCCAGGTCGCTGAAGTCGGCGACGAACGAATCCACCCCGAGCGACCGCGCGACTCGGGCGGTCTTGTCGGGATTGCGCCCGACGACCACGACCTCCTCGCCCACCTGCGTGAGCTGCTTTGCGGCTGCGGCGCCGATGCCGTCGCTGGCTCCGGTGATGACGATGGTGCGGGTCATGCGAACCTCCTGGGTCGAAGAGCGCCACGTTACTGCGGGCACCGAGGTGAACGTCGGGGCTTGCCCGCGGCATCCGGGATCGAAAAGAACTCACAGCCCGCTCCCAGCCCCGCGGGACCAAATCCGGCGGGTCCGGCGTTCTTACCCATGACGCCCGCCACCGGGCGACATGACGAAGGGACACACACCGTGAGCACGGAGTACCGGAAGACGTCGGAGGCGCTCAGCCGCCTCACCGACCGCCAGTTCGCCGTCACGCAGGACGACGCCACCGAGCCGCCGTTCCGCAACGAGTACTGGGACAACCACGAGGACGGCATCTACGTCGATGTCGTGTCGGGACAGCCGCTGTTCTCGTCGACCGACAAGTTCGAGAGCGGATCGGGCTGGCCGAGCTTCACCAAGCCCATCGACGACGCCGCCGTCGTGAACAAGACCGACCGCTCGCTGTGGATGACGCGCACCGAGGTGCGCTCGGCCGGAGCCGACAGCCACCTCGGACACCTGTTCGACGACGGCCCGCGCGACGCCGGCGGGCTGAGATACTGCATGAACTCGGCGGCGATGCGCTTCGTGCCCGTCAGCGAGCTCGAGGCCCAGGGGTACGGCGCGTACCTCCCCCTGTTCCGCGAAAGCCGAGCCTCATGAACCTCTTCTCTTTCCTCACCCGCAGCAGCGTCAACCGCAGAAGGAGCACCACCATGACCAGCGGACCCACCGACTCCGGCGACATCACCCGCCGCCCCGGCACCGAGACCGCCGTCCTCGCGGGCGGATGCTTCTGGGGCGTCGAAGACCTCATCCGCCGCCAGCCCGGTGTGCTCGACACGCGCGTCGGCTACACCGGCGGCCAGAACGACCACGCGACCTACCGCAACCACCCCGGTCACGCGGAGGCCGTCGAGATCGTCTTCGACCCCACGCAGACCTCGTACCGCGACATCCTGGCGTTCTTCTTCCAGATCCACGACCCGTCGACCCTGAACCGTCAGGGCAACGACATCGGCACGAGCTACCGCTCGGCGATCTTCCCGCTCTCGCCCGAACAGGAGAAGGTCGCGCGCGACACGATCGCCGACGTCGACGCGTCGGGCATCTGGCCCGCGAAGGTCGTCACCACGATCGAGCCTGAGGCGCCCTTCTGGGAGGCCGAGCCCGAGCACCAGGACTACCTGATCCGCATCCCCAACGGGTACACGTGCCACTTCGTGCGTCCCGGTTGGGTGCTGCCCAAGCGCGAGGAAGCCTCCGCGTAAGTCGCTTTTCAGGGCCCGTATGCCATGGCATACGGGCCCTTTCTCGCGTCAGACGACAGTGGGACTGCGTCTTTCGATCAGCACCGTGTCGCGCCAGACGTCTGCAGCATCGCGGGCGATGCGCTCGCGGACGCCGACGGTGCGAAACCCGTGGCGTGCGTGCAAGGCGAGCGAGGCGTGGTTGCCTGCGAAGATCGTCGACTGGATCGTCCAGACGCCGGCGGCCTCGGTCGAAGCGATGAGGGCGTCGAGCAGCAGGTGACCGATCCCCCGGCCGCGGGCGTCGGCCTCGACGTACACCGAGTGCTCCACGACTCCGCGGTAGACGGGTCGCGACGACACCGCGGAGACGGCCGCCCAGCCGACGACCCGGTGACCGACGACCGCGACGAAGCGATGCGCGTCGAGCTTCGCCGCGTCGAACGCGCCCCACGTCGCGGGAGGCTCCGTCTCGAAGGTCGCGTGACCGGTCGCGATGCCCTCCGCGTAGATGCGGTACACCTCCGGCCAGTCTTCCGCGGCGAGTGGGCGCAGCGACACGCTCACGCGCAGCAGGACCCCGCGTCGGTCGTGCAGACGCCCGTCTCGGGCAGCACGAGATCAACCTGCCGTGCCGCCGCCCTGTCGCCGGCGAGTTCCGCCGCGATCGACCGCACTTGCTCGTACCCGGTGAGCAGCAGGAAGGTGGGCGCCCGCCCGTACGACTTCATGCCCGCGAGGTAGAAGTCGGGCTCGGGGTGCGTCAGTTCGGCGACCCCGTGAGGTGGCACGGAGCCGCACGAGTGCAGGTTCGGGTCGATCAGCGGGGCGAGGGCCCTCGGCGCCTCGATGATCTCGTCGAGACCCAGGCGGATCTCCCCCAGCATCGACAGGTCGGGGCGGAACCCCGCGGCGTTGACGACCACGTCGACCTCGAGGGCGAACGCCTCTCCCACGCGTCGGCCGCTGACGCGCACGCCGTCGCCGGAGAGCCGCACGTCGTCGATCTCGAACGCGGCGATCTGCTCGACGGCGCCCTCTTCGACCAGGCGGTGCACCGCAGCGCCGAGGCGTCCGCGCGCGGCGAGGTCGTCGGCCGCGTCGGCGGCGAGGCGGGCGGTTCCCTCGTTGCGGACAGCCCACGCGATGCGCGTCGTGGGCTCGTCTGCGGCGAGCGCGGCGAGGGCGATCAGGGTGTTCGCCGCCGAGTGCCCCGCACCGACGACGAGCACGCGCCGGCCGGCGAAGCGCGCCCGGTCGCGTCCGCGCACATCGGGAAGCGCCGTCGTCACGCGATCACCGAGGTCGTCGTGCGCCAGACCCGACGACAACAGCGACCGCGGCGAGCTCGTGGTGCCCGAGGTGTCGATGACGGCGCGAGCCGTGGCATCCGTCACGCCCTCCTCCGTGTGCAGTCGCAAGACGAAGGGGATGGCCGCCCGACCGGCCGAGCGGGTGCGGTCCATGCCCTGGCGGGCCACGGCCTCGACGCGCGTGCCGTACCGGATGACGGATGCCAAGGCGGCGGTGCGCGCGAGGGGTTCGAGGTAGCCGTCGACCAGCTCGTCTCCGGTGGGCAGGCCCTCGGCATCCGGGGCGGTCCATCCCTCGGCCTCGAGCAGACGGCGAGCCGCGGGGTCGACGACGTAGCGCCACGGCGAGAACAGGCGCGTGTGCCCCCACGCGCGAACGGCGGCGCCGGCGGTGTCGCCCGCTTCGAAGACGACGACGGGCAGCCCGCGTTCGATCAGGTGCGCGGCGGCCGCGAGGCCGACGGGGCCGGCGCCGATGATCGCGATGGGCAGACCCGCGCGGCGATCGGCCTCGCGCCGCGGTGGGACCGTGAGGGTCAGGCTCATGCGTCGACCCCGAGCTCGCGCAGCAGCGTGGTCACCCGCGCCTTGATGTCGTCGCGGATCGGGCGCACCTCGTCGAGGCCTTTGCCGGCCGGGTCGGTCAGTTCCCAGTCTTCGTAGCGCTTGCCGGGGAAGATCGGGCACGCGTCTCCGCAGCCCATCGTGATGACCGCGTCGGAGGCACGCACGTCGTCTGTGAGCAGCAGCTGCGGCACCTCGGCGCTGATGTCGATCCCCTCTTCGGCCATCGCGGCCACCGCCATGGGGTTGAGGGCGTCGCCGGGGGCGCTGCCACCGGACAGCACGCGCACGCGGTCGCCGCCCAGGGCGCGCGCGTAACCGGCGGCCATCTGCGAACGGCCGGCGTTGTGCACGCAGACGAAGAGGATCGTGGCGGTGTCGGACATGGCGCTTCCTTCGGGTCGGGACGAACGGGAACAGCATGACGCAACACATCGACGCTCGTCAATATTGACGTTCATCGATGTCCGCACGATGATAGATGCCATGACCTCCACCATCGCCCTGCCCCTGCTCGACGCCCCCTGCTGCGTCTCGTCGGGCGATGCTGCGATGGCCCCGGCCGAAGCGGAGACGCTGGCGAAGACGCTCAAGGCGCTCGCCGATCCGGCGCGACTGCGGATCGTGTCGATCATCGCCGCGCAAGACGCCGGCGTCACGTGCGCGTGCGACCTGCAAGAACCCCTCGGTCTCTCGCAGCCCACCGTCTCACACCACACGAAAGTGCTGGTGGATGCCGGCATCCTGACCCGCGAGAAGCGCGGCACCTGGGCGTATTTCTCGCTCGTGCCGGGCGCTCTCGACAGCGTCGCCGCGGCCATCGCGCCCCGTCGCTGACGCTCGCAACCCCCGCGTCCGCTCGCGTTCTCCTGCTTAGGCTCGCGGCATGAACGAATACGACGTCGTCGTGGTGGGAGCAGGGCTCGCGGGACTCCGCGCCGCGACCCGGCTGGCCGAGGCCGGACGCGACGTCGTGGTGCTCGAGGCGAACGACGCGGTCGGCGGACGCGAGCGCACCGACGTCGTCGACGGGTTCCGCCTCGACCTCGGCTTCCACGTGCTGAACCCGGCGTACCCGGCGGTGCGGCGCTGGGTCGACGTCGACGCCCTCGCGCTCCGGCGCTTCCCGGTCGCGGTCGGCGTGCGGCTCGACGACAGGGTCGCGCGGGTGGCGCATCCGCTGCGGCATCCGGGATCGATTGCCGCGACCCTGCGATCGGGCCTGGTGCGCCCCGCCGACGTCGCCGCGCTCGCACGCTGGGTGGGCCCCACTCTGCTGTCAGCGCGTCAGGCCAAGAGGGGCCGCGACTTCTCGCTCGACGAGGGCTGGGACCGCGCCGGCCTCCGCGGCCCCCTCCGCGAGGCGGTGCTCGAGCCCTTCCTCGCCGGGGTCATCGCCGACGACAGGCAACAGACCTCCGACGCCTTCGTGCGCCTGCTCATCCGCAGCTTCGCCCTTGGGCGTCCCGGCGTTCCCGCGGCGGGGATCGGCGCCCTCCCCGCGCAGCTCGCCGACACGGCGCGGCGTGCGGGTGTCGGCATCCGCCTCTCGCACCGCGTCGTGTCGACCCGCAAGCGCGCGCACGGCTGGCACCTCGGGGTGGAGGGGGCGGATGCCGTGACCGCCCGCACCCTCGTGCTCGCGACCGGCCTGGACCACGCCCTCGACGCCCCGCACCCTCGCACCCGCGGCCTGCAGACCTGGTGGTTCGCCGCCGACGAGGCACCCTCGACCGATGCCGCGCTGCGCGTCGACGGACGCCGCCGCGGGCCGATCGTGAACACAGCGGTCATGACCAACACCGCGCCGACGTACGCCCCGCGCGGGCAGCACCTCATTCAGGCGACCTGCGTTATGCCCTCCGTCGCCGCCGAGGACGAGGTGCGGCGCCAGCTCGGCGAGGTGTGGCAGGCCGACACCCGGCCGTGGCGCCTGCTGCGCCGCGACGACATCACCCACGCGCTCCCCGCGCAGGATCCGCCGCTGCGCCTGCGCCTCCCCGTGCGCCTCGACGACGGCCGCTACCTCGCCGGCGACCACCGCGACACCCCGTCGATCCAGGGCGCGCTGGTGTCGGGGCAGCGCGCCGCCGAGGCGGTGCTGGCCGACCTCGCGCGGTGAGCGGGCGGGGTCGCGATCAACCCAGGCCCGGTTTGGGGCGGATCCCGGCGCTCGGGGCGTGAATCATTCGCCCCAACCTGCAGAATCCGCCCCGAACCCGATGGACCGGAGCGTCCCTGGCCCGACGAGTCGGCGCACAGCCCCACCCCGACCGAAGAACGCGCGGGAATCGACCCCGCGCTATCCCCGCGCCGCGAGCGCCGTCAGCGCATCGCCCGTGACGCGGCGGGTCGTCCACTCGTCCATCGCCTCGGCGCCGAGCGCGCGGTAGAAGCCGATCGCGGGCTCGTTCCAGTCGAGCACCGTCCACTCGAGGCGCGAATATCCTTTGTCGAGGCACTCGGCGGCGAGCGCGGCGAGCAGGGCGACGCCGTATCCGTTCGAGCGGTACTGCTCGTGCACGTACAGGTCTTCGAGCCAGATGCCGTGGCGTCCGGTCCACGTCGAATAGGTGAGGAACCAGATCGCGATCGCCCGGATGCCGCCGTCGGGGCCCTTCACGACGAAGGCGAACGCGCGGGGGTCGTCGCCGAACAGCGTGTCGGTGAGCATCGCGGCGGTGTTGTCCACGGCATCCGGTTCGCGTTCGTAAACGGCGAGCGCCTGGATGCACGCGAGGATGCCCTCCTCGTCGCCGGGGCGGGCGGGGCGCAGCACGGCGCCGTCGCGGAGTTCGGTCATGACAGGGGCTCCCAGCTCTCGACCGCGACGCGGCGGAAGTTCCCGCCGAGCACCGCGGCGACGTCGGTGTCGTTCCATCCTCGCGCGGCGAGCGCGGAGTCGAGGAGGACGAAGGTCTCGGGCGGCATCCACTCCATCGGGCCCCAGCGGGTGTAGCTCGCGTCGTACAGCTCCGGCATCCGCACGATCTCGTCGCGGAAGGTCTCCCAGTCGAACGAGAAGTCGGTGCTGACCCCGACGTGACGGATGCCGACGACCTCGACGGCGCGCTCGATGTGGCGCACCATCGCCTCGAGCGTCGGGGTGTTGGGCCCGAGGAAGATCCCCACCCCGGTGATGCCGATGACTCCCCCGGTGTCCGCTGCCGCTCGCGCCTGGTCGTCGGTGATGTTGCGCGGGTGCTCCCACACGGAGCGCAGGTTCGAGTGGCTGAACACCACCGGGCGGGTCGACGCGGCGCACATGTCGAAGGTGGTGCGGGCGCCCACGTGCGAGCCGTCGGGAACCATGCCGCGCGCGTTCATCTCGGCGACGAGGTCGCGGCCCCAGGCCGTCAGGCCGTCGTCGACCGCGTCGAGGCACCCGCCGCCCGCGCGGTTGGCGTGGTTGTAGGTCGGCCCGAGGGTGCGTACTCCCCGTGCGACGAGGGAGGACACGGCATCCAGGTCCCCGCCGAGAGGGGCGCAGTCCTCGAGGTCGAAGGCGACGGCCGTGTCGCCCCGCGCGGCGATGCGGTCGATGTCGGCGACCGTGGCGGCGAGCTCGAGCCCGTCGATGGCGTCGACGTGCGCGCGGAAGGAGCGGAGAAGGGATGCCGTGAGCTCGGGCGCGTGCGGGGCGTAGCCGACGTTGATCGACACGTAGCCCCCGCCGGCTCCGCGGTAGCGCCGCAGGTCGGTGAGGTCGGCGGTCTCGACGAGTTCGACGCAGGCGTGCTGGTCCCAGAGCACGTCAGGCACCGGCCCGAGCGGCGAGTCCCGCATCGAGCGCTTCGCGCTCGTCGAAGACGAAGAGGTCGCCGTCCCAGTACGCTTCGCCCTGCGCGGCGAACCACCCGAGGATCCCACCCTCGAGCTGGTACGCCTCGAGTCCCTCGTCGCGCAGGTACAGGGCCGCCTTCTCGCAGCGGATGCCGCCCGTGCAGAAGCTCACCACGGTCTTGCCCTCGAGTTCTTCGCGGTGGGATGCCGCGGCATCCGGGAACTGTGTGAACCTCTCGATGCGCCAGTCCTTCGCTCCGGCGAAGGTGCCGTAGTCGACCTCGAAGGCGTTGCGCGTGTCGATGAGCACGACCTCCCGACCCGCGTCGTCGACGCCCGCGTCGAGCCAGCGGCGCAGCGTGTCGGGGGTCACGGCCGGCGCGCGACCGTCCTGCGGGCGCACCTCGGGCCGGTCCATGCGGATGATCTCGCGCTTCACCTTCACGAGCAGCTTGCCGAAGGGCACGTCATCCGACCAGCTCTCCTTGGTCTGCAGGGCGGCGAAACGCGCGTCGGCGCGCAGGTCGTCGACGAAGCCGCGCACCTCGTCGGCTCCGCCCGCGAGGAACAGGTTGATGCCCTCCTCGGCCAGCAAGATTGTCCCCCGCAGTCCCGCCTCCGCCGCCCGCGCGCGCAGAGCCGCTCGCAGGGACGCGGGGTCGTCGATGCGCGTGAACAGGTACGCCGAGACATTGAGGACGGATGCCATGGCATCCACGATACGAAAGGCGAGCGCTGTCAGCCGACGACGCAGGCGTCAAGCCGGGAAACGCCCGCCGCTGATCGCCTAGCGTGGGAGGACTCGTCTCCGGGAGGACCCCCGTGCCCCAAGGCCCCGTCTCGCCGGCCGTCACCGTCTCCGTCGTCATCCCCTGCCGTGACGACGGCGCCCATCTGTGGCGGTGCCTGCGCGCGCTGTCCGCGCAGACCCTCACCCCGACCGAGATCGTCGTGGTCGACAACGCCTCGACCGACGACAGCGCCGAGATCGCCCGGGCGGCAGGAGCGCGCGTGGTGTTCTGCGGAGAGCGCGGCATCCCCGCGGCCGCCGCCACCGGGTACGACGCGGCCCGCGGAGAGCTGATCCTCCGCCTCGACGCTGACAGCCTGGCCGATCCGACGTGGGTGCAGGGCATGGTCGACGCGCTGGCGGATCCGACGGTGGATGCCGTGACCGGCGGAGCCGTGTTCCACGACGGACCCGCGCGGCGACGCGTGTCGATGGCGCGGCTCTTCCTCGGCACCTACGCCACCTTCGCGACCCCCGCTCTCGGACACACGCCGCTCTGGGGCTCGAACATGGCGTTCCGCCGCCGCGCCTGGGAGGACGTGCGCGGCGAGGTGCACCTCGACCCCGAACTGCACGACGACCTCGACCTCGCGTACCACCTCGGCCGCCGCCATCGCATCGCGCGCGTGTCCGGCGCGCACATGCGCGTGTCGTCGAGGACCGTCGAGCCGCGCCGCTTCGCCCGATGCTTCCGTCGGGGTGCGGGGACCGTCTTCGCGCACTGGCCCGCCGAGATCCCGCCGGCGCGATGGGTGCGTCTGGGGCTGCGGGGTCGATCATGAGCGGCATCCTCTTCCCCGACGTCGAAGCCCCCGACCTGCATGTGATGAGCTTCAACATCCGTCGACGCTTCGACCGGATCACGTGGCCCCCCGCCGACCGCTGGCCCCTGCGCAAAGAGCGACTGCGGACGTTCCTCAGCGCGAACCGCCCCCACCTGCTGGGTACCCAGGAGGCGATGCCCGATCAGGCCCAGTGGGTGCAGGCGTCGCTCGGCTCCGACTACGGCCGCATCGGACTCGGCCGCGGTCCCCGCCGCGACGGGGAGGGCACTCCGCTCTTCTACGACCGCGATCGCGTCGAGGTCGAGGACTGGGAGCAGGTCGCCCTGTCGGACACCCCCGGCGTCCCCGGGTCGACCGGATGGGGCAACACCATCCCACGCATCGCGGTCATCGCGCAGGTGCGCGACCTCGCGACCGACGCCCGGTTCACCTTCGTGAACACCCATTTCGACGCGTTCTCGCGCCGGGCTCGCCGCCGCTCGGCCGCGTGGCTGCACGACCTCGTGGCGCGCCGCGAACGCCCGCTGCTGTTCACCGCCGACGTGAACGCCCACGTGCGCTCCGGCGAACTGTCGGACATGTTCGCCGACGGCCTGCTCGTCGACACGTGGTCGTACGCCCCCGCCCGCCGGACCGCCGAGTGGGGCACCTTCAACAACTACGCGGCGCCCAAGGTCGGTGCGCGCCGCATCGACGCCCTGCTCGCGACTCCCGACGTGGGCGTGCGCGCGGTCGGCATCGACCCGCGACCGACCGGCACGCAGTGGCCGAGCGACCACTTGCCGGTGCAGGCGGTCGTGCGCATCCATCCGGCGGCGACGCCATGACGGGCGGATGCCGATGATCCGGGCGATGTACGCCAACCTCAAGCGGCCGCCGGGCACCGTCATCGACTGGCTGACCGACGTCGTGCGGGCCGTGGCGATCGTCGTCGTGATCGTCTCGCTGTTCACCCTGCCGTTCACCGACTTCGCCGTGCTGTCGATGTCGCTGCCTGCGGTGATGCTCTCGCGCATGATCGGCCTGCGCTCGGGCCTCGACCTCGTCACGTGCGTCACGGTGTTCGTCGCGGCCGGCAGCAACGTCATCGACCTGTACCGCGCGTGGACCGGGTGGGACCTGATCGTCCACGCCGTGTGCACGGGAGTGCTCGCCGCGGTCGCCCTGGTGCTTCTCGACGACGCGCGCGTGATCGCGCCGACCGGCCGACGCCGGACGCCCATCGTCGTCGCCACCTTGGCGGGCCTCGCGCTGAGCGCCGTGTGGGAGATGATCGAGTGGTTCGGCTACCGCTTCATCACCGACGCGATCTTCGTGACCTACGACGACACGATCGGCGACATGATCGCGGGAGGCGCGGGCGCGCTGCTGCTGGGCGTCGTGGCATCCCGGTTCCGCCTGACCCGCGCGGACCGCGCAGCGCTCTAGCGGCAACGGTCAGCGACCCCGCGGCTCGCGCTCCGGGCCCGTCGTCGCCGCGACGACGATTCCGCCGACGACGAGGGCGAGGGCGAGCAGCCCCACGAGACCCGGGAGGACGATCGTCGGGGCGTCAGGGGCCGCGCCGGCGTCGTTGATGAACGGGCCGATCTCATCGAGCCACGTGCCGTAGGCCGTGCCCCACGCCACGAGCAGCCCGATCATCAGCACGCCGATGCCGGCCGTCGCCATTCCCCACACAGGTCCTCGCATGACGGCAGCATCTCAGACGGTCGCGCCGATCCTCGGCATCCGGATGCCGTTTCCGCGCCCCCGCCGCATCTCCGTCACGTGCGACACGCGGACCGGCGACGTCCCGTCCGCCGGCTGTCAATCCCCCGATGCGCGCTCCCGCCGCTCGACACCATGAACCGACATCAACGGAAGGAAGCGTCATGTCGAAGGATCTGTCGAAGGGCGACCGCGTCAGCTGGGACACCCCGCAGGGCCGCACCCAGGGTGAGGTCGTGGAGAAGAAGACGAAGGACTTCCAGCACGACGGTCAGAAATTCACGGCATCCGACGACGACCCGGCCTACATCGTGAAGTCGGAGAAGTCGGGTTCGACCGCCGCGCACAAGGGCTCGGCGCTGAACACGTTGAAGAGCTGACCCCCGCGGGGCGTGCGGAACTCCTGAGTTTCTTGCCACGCCGGGCGCCCACCGGGGGCGGCGACGACGACGAAGCGACTTTCTCAGGAGTTTCGCCCGCGTCGGCGCCGGTGGGCGACCGGCGGGGCGCCCCGCTACCCCTTCGCGTCGCGACGCTTGCGCATCTGCGCCAGCGCGAGGCCCAGCCGGTGGTTTCCGGCCAGCACGTCCTCGTGTCGCTCGAGGAACTCCCAGTACGCGTCGGTGAAGACCGAGTCCTTGGCCTCCTGCGCCGAGGGCCACCACGACCCCATCTTCTGCAGGTACGCGCCGCCCGAGACGTACGGCTTGGTCGCGACGAAGCCGCCGTCGGCGAACTGGCTCATGCCCATGACGTTGGGCACCATGACCCAGTCGTACGCGTCGACGAACAGCGCGAGGAACCAGTCGTTGACCTGCCGCGGCGCGTACCCCTGCAGGAGGAACCAGTTGCCGAGCACCATGAGGCGTTCGATGTGGTGCGCGTAGCCCCACTCGTGCACGCGTTCCAGCACCGTGCGCACGGGGATCGGCAGGTCACTCGGCACCCGTTGTCCGGAGTACCAGTACTTCTCGATCCTCTTCTGGAGGTGCAGCGCGTTGACGTGCTCGAGCTGCGGGTGCGCCCGGTACATGCCGCGCATGTACTCGCGCCACCCGATCACCTGGCGGATGAACCCCTCGACGGATGCCAGGGGCGCGTCGGTCCGTGTGGTGGCGGCGACCACTTCTTCGACGGTGAGCAGCCCGATGTTCAGCATCGGCGAGATGATCGCGTGGAAGAGGAACGGCTCGTCGGCCTTCATCGCGTCTTCGTAGCGGCCGAAGTCGTTGAGGCGCTCCGCGACGAAGACGTCGAGCCAGTCGCGGGAATCCTCCGGCGTGACGGGCAACCAGAAATCGGCTGCACTGCCGGGGTGCTCGGCGTAGCGCTCGTCGACCTCGGCGATGACGGCGCGGGTGATCTCGTCGTGCGCGGGCTGCGGCAGCGGCGGAACCTCGACGCCCTTCTTCGGCAGCGCCTTGCGATTGTCGGCGTCGAAGTTCCAGCGCCGCCCCGCCGGCTTCCCGCCGTCCATCAGGATGCCGGTGCGCCGCCGCTGCCAGTGGTAGAAGTCCTCCATGAGCGGCGTCGGGTGCTCGGCGAACCAGGCGTCGACGTCGTCCTCGGGGGTGAGGAACAGCTGGTCCGAGAGCACGTCGGTCTCGACGTCGTGCGCCTGGCAGATGCGCGCGATGCGCTCGTCGACCGGGCGATTGGGGTCGCTCATCCACGTCAACTCGGTGACGCGATGGGCCTTCAGCAGCTTTTCGAGCCCGGCCTTGAAGGTGAGGTCGTCGTCGAGAGTGATCCGGCGGACGGTCTTGCCCTCCGCCTCGAGCCGGGCGGCGGTGTGCCGCATCGCCGAGACGAGCAGCACGATCTTGTGGCGGTGGTACGGGAGCTTGGCGAAGCGGGGCGCCGACTCGATGAAGAAGTACTCCTCGATGCCGTCATCGGAGTACGCGGGGTGCTCGGCGAACTGCTGCGTCGCGAGGATCAGCGCGGCCCTCACGCGTGGCGCCTCTGCTTCGCGGCGTTGGCGCGGCAGCCGCGCGAGCAGTAGAGCACCTGGTCCCACTGGTCGCGCCCGCTCCAGCGCTTGCGATCGGTGAAGGGCCGGCCGCAGTAGGCGCAGGGCTTGGAGCGGACCTCGGGTCGTGACATGCCGTCATCATCGCGAAGCGCACCCGCGGCACCCGGGGGCTTGCGCTCGCACGCCGCGCCGGTTCGCGCAAGGCCCGCGCGGCCGTCGACCGCGGCGTGGTCGGGTGTCGCCATGGACACCACACACGACCGTACGAACGACACCGCCGACGAGCCCGACGAGCTCGAGACGGCCGACTCCCCCACCATCCCCGACACCACCGACGACGACGACGCCCCCGTCGACAACCCGTCGGGCGGCGGACCTCGCGGCGCGGGTCCGCGCCGCGCTCAGTCGGTCAGGTCGAAGGTCTGCTTCTCACCGCCGCGGGGCCGGTCGCCGGTCACCTTCGAGGTGACGAGTGCGATGGCCGTGGCGAGGCGCCCGCCGGCGCTCCCCCAGTACTCGCCGGTGAGAGTCGAGACTTTCAGCAGGGTCACCCCGGGCGACTCGGGGCCGTCGGGGAACCACGCCTCGACGCTCGTCGACCACAGTTCCTTGAGCTTCGCGAGATCTTCGACCACCTCGGCCTCGCCCGCGAGCGACAGCCACGTGCCGTCGGTGCTGAACGACAGGCCCACCTTCGGGTCGCGCCGCACGTGCTCAACGGCGGAGGCGTGCGTGCCGACGATGAACCAGAGGTCGCCGTCCGACTCCTTCTCCTGCACGGTCAGCGGGTGCGCGTGCAGCGCTCCGTCTTCGGCGCGGGTGGTGACCATCGCGAAGCGGAACTTCTTGAGCAGGTCGTTGAGCGTCTCGAGCTCGGTGGCGGTGGATGACATGGGGGCTCCCCTCGGTTCGTGAGCCCCCAGCCCATCCCCTGGCTGCGCCTCGCGCTACGCGTTGACGCCGGGGGAATCGTCTGCTCTCGGCGGGGCGAGAGCGTCGAGCTCGGCGAGGGCCTCTTCGGCCCGGTGCACCCGCGCGGCGACCTCGTCGTCCCACCAGCGCGGCCCTCGCTCGCCCAGTCCGTGTTTCGCGAGCCCCACCCGGCGACGCGCGTCGGATACGTCGTCGTCGCCCCCGGCGCGTTTCGCCGTCCGCACGGCCGATCGGGCCCGCCCGAGGTGCGACCGCAACCGGTCGGCGAGGTCGTCCGGCACCGCCGGATCAGTGCGGCGCCACCGGCGCCCGTCGATCACGAGCCAGCGCTCGTCGTCGGTCGCGCCCCGATCGGAAGGAGGGTCGGATGCCATGCCCCCAGTGCACCGCACCCTCGGGCCCGCCAAAATCACCCGGGTGTCTCGCAGACATCCGTGCTAGCGTGAAGTTATTCGTTCTGGGACTTGCTTCATCGACGCCCGCCTCATCGCTGAGATGCCGGGCGCACGGCGCCGAGCCGTTTCCGACAGCAAACCCACCCCCCATCATCGTGTGCCTCGCTCGACGGCTTCGGTCCTCGCCTCGCACTCGCAGAAAGTTCTTGTGTCTCTGCTTCACCCTTCGCCGCTATCGTGGCGCCAGGCCGATCTCGACGTGTACGTCGCGACGGCCGGATCCGACTACGCCGGTTTCGTCGGCGCGGGAACCTCGGGCTTCGAAGCCCAGGGTCCCCTCGGCGAGAATCTCGGTGTCCACACGTCCGTCGGCGCGGCTCAGGCCGCCGTCGACGGGCATCGCGTACGCGCCACCACCACGGTGACGCGGCGTCCCCGTCCGCTCCGCACGCGTCGGAGCGGCGCCCACGGCCGCATCTGCGGCCCAACATGAATAAAGGAAGAACACGATGGCCACTGGCACCGTGAAATGGTTCAACTCCGAAAAGGGCTACGGCTTCATTGCTCCCGACGACGGCTCCGCCGACCTGTTCGCGCACTTCAGCGCGATCCAGGGCAACGGCTTCAAGGAGCTCACGGAAGCACAGAAGGTCGAATTCGACGCTGAGCAGGGCCCCAAGGGCATGCAGGCGGCGAACATCCGCCCCCTCTAAGCTCCGCTTACCTCGGAAGCCGGGTACGTCGCCTCGCGACGACCCGGCTTTCGTCGTTTCCGAGACGATTCCGCACGCCGGGATTTCCATTTCCCGAGAGGCTCCTGAACATCGCGTCGTATGCCGGGGCGTCCATACGGCGACCCGTAATGTGGGCGACAGCCCGGGTAGCCGCCCCGGTCCATCCCGATCCGAGGAGCAGAAATCGCTTCCACCGTCGTCGAGTCCCGCCTCGGCCCCATCCGTCAGACGTACTCCGGTACGACCGAATTCCCCCCGATCGCCAAGGCCTATACAGAGCTGTCTCAGGTCGTTCGCGAGAGCGGACTCCTCGTCCGCACGCCGGTGTTCTACGCCGTCGTCGCCGCCGCGATCGTGCTCGGCTTCGCCGGGTGCATCACCGGCTTCATCCTCCTCGGTGACAGCTGGTTCCAGCTGATCATCGCCGCGGTCCTCGGCATCCTGTTCACCCAGGTCGCCTTCCTCGCCCACGAGGCCGCGCACCGCCAGATCTTCGCGTCGGGCCCTGCCAACGATCGCCTCGGGCTGCTCATCGGCAACGGCATCGTCGGCATGAGCCGCTCGTGGTGGGCGTCGAAGCACACGCGTCACCACGCCAACCCCAACCGCGTCGACAAGGACCCCGACATCGAGATCGACACGATCTCGTTCCTCGACGTCGACGCGGCCAAGGCCCGCGGCATCCAGCGCTGGATCACCCAGCGCCAGGGGTACCTGTTCTTCCCGCTGCTGGCGTTCGAGGGGATCAACCTCTACGTGCTGGCCCTGCGCCACCTCTTCTCGCGCGAGCCCGTCAAGGGCCGCTGGGCAGAACTCGCCCTGCTGACGCTGCGCCACGCGCTCTTCATCGCGCCGATCTTCATCTTCTTGCCGATCGGTCTCGCCTTCGCGTTCTTCGGCGTCTCGGTCGCTGTCTTCGGGATCTACATGGGAGCGTCCTTCGCCCCCAACCACAAGGGCATGCCGATCATCGCCTCCGGTGCGAAGCTCGACTTCTTCAGCAAGCAGGTGCGCACCTCGCGCAACGTCTCGGGCGGCTGGTGGGCCACGTGGCTCATGGGCGGTCTGAACTACCAGATCGAGCACCACCTGTTCCCCAACATGCCGCGCCCGCACCTCAGCAAGGCCCGCGTGATCGTCCGCGAGCACTGCGAGACACTGGGGGTGCCCTACGTCGAGACCACGCTGTTCCAGTCGTACGGCATCGTCATCGCGTACCTCAACCGGGTCGGGCTCGCCGCCCGGGACCCGTTCGACTGCCCGCTGACCTCTCCCACCCGTCAGCTGAACGTCGAGTAACCACCCGCACGACGGCGCCGCATCCGAATGGGGCGGCGCCGTCGTCGTTCACCCCCGCGCATCGGGCTTCGGCTCCGGGCACTCTCCTCCGGCATCCGTCGCCTTCTCGAAGTGCCACCGCTCGTTGGCGTAGGTCTGGCACAGGCCCCACTCGCGCCCGTGCTCGATGATCCACAGTTGCGCGTCGAGCGAGCCGATGTCGACCGCTCGACCCGTGACGTGACTGGAGTCTTGGGGCGACGCGACGTACTCCCGCGCGAGCGCCTCGGAGCCGTACGTGCGAACGGCGTCGCCGAGGAGCCAGCGCTGGTACTCCTCGCTGCGCCATCCGCTGGTGACGTCAAAGACGACTCCCTCCGGCGCGGCGGCCGCCTGGGCGGAGCGAAGGGCCTCGCGCAGGTCTCCGTCGAGTCCTGTCATCGCCGGGTGCCGATCGTCGCTCACGGTGAGGGGCGCCTCCGCCGGGATCATCCCGTCCGCCTCTGTCGGAGAGAACGGCGCATGCGCGGTCATCCCCGCCGTGAACGACGCCGCGGTGGTCATCGCGAGCAGAACGGCGACCACGGTGAGGATGACGGCCAGGGCGGCCCCGATCGCGAGGACCGCGAGCCGACGGCGCGAAGGGGAATCGGTACGGGATGCGGGAGAAGCCATAGCCCCAGTCGACTCGGGGCTGCGTTGTCACGGCGTATCACCCGCGCGATACGCCGGCGATACACCCCGCGACGTCTCGGTCGTCAGTCGCGTGACACTTCGTGCAGCAGCACGTCGCGCACCTCGCCGTCGTCGAGCGTCGCGGTCATCAGCGTGCACGCCGGCTGACGGCGGCGGTCGGTGGGCGAGCCGGGGTTGAGAAGGCGCAGGCCGTTCGGGGTCACGGCGTCCCACGGGATGTGGCTGTGCCCGAACACGAGCAGGTCGGTGTCGGGGTAGGCGGCATCCATCGTCTTCTCGCGTCCGGTCGCGGGCCCCGTCTCGTGCGCGACCGCGACGCGCACCCCGTCGATTTCGGCGCGGGCGACCTCGGGCAGGCGCGAGCGCAGGTCGTCGCCGTCGTTGTTGCCCCAGACGCCCAGCACCGGGCCGAGGGTCTCGAGTTCGTCGAGCACGCTCGCGCTCACCCAGTCGCCCGCGTGGACGATCAGATCGACCTCGGATGCCGCCTCGCGCACCGCCGCGGGAAGGACGCGCGCCCGCTTCGGCACGTGCGTGTCGGCCACGAGGAGAAGTCGGGTCGCCATGCCCCCAACGCTACCGACGCCCGCGGCGGCGGGCACCGCGCATACGTCCGCGATATGCGGCCCCGCCTACGATGACGGAATGCGCGTGTTGATCGTCGAGGACGAACCCTTCCTCGCCGAGGCCATCCGCGACGGGCTGCGGCTCGAGGCGATCGCGGCCGACATCGCCGGTGACGGCGACACCGCCCTCGAGGTGCTCGGTCACACCGCGTACGACGTGGTCGTGCTCGACCGCGACATCCCGGGCCCGAACGGCGACGAGATCGCCCGGCACCTCAGCGCGCGGCCCGCCGCCCCGCGCGTGCTCATGCTGACCGCCGCCGATCGCCTCGACGACAAGGCCACCGGTTTCGAGAGCGGCGCCGACGACTACCTGACGAAACCCTTCGTCCTGCGCGAGCTCGTGATGCGCCTGCACGCCCTGGCCCGCCGCCCCGCGGCCGCGACCCCGCCGGTGCTCGAGCAGCACGGCATCCGCCTCGATCCCTTTCGCCGCGAGGTGTTCCGCGACGGACGGTACGTGTCGCTGACCCGTAAGCAGTTCGCGGTGCTGCAGGTGCTCATGGGCGCGGCCGGTGGAGTGGTCAGCGCCGAAGACCTGCTCGAGCGGGCGTGGGACGAGAACGCCGACCCGTTCACGAACGCCGTGCGCATCACGATCTCGACGCTGCGCAAGCGTCTCGGCGAGCCGTGGCTCATCCAGACCGTCGCGGGAGTGGGCTACCGCATGGGCCCGGTCGATGCGTGAGCGTCGTCCGGGACTCTCGGTCCGCCTCAAGCTCACCCTGAGCTACGCGGCGTTCGTCGTGATCGTGGGGATCGCGGTGTTCGTCGTGGGGTTCCTCGTGCTGCGCTTCCTGCCCGAGGGCAACCTGTACTCCGAGAGCGGGTCGTTCACGCCCGGGCGCGGCGACCTCGTCGACGTCTTCGTCCGGTACGCCTGGTACACCGTCCTCGCGTTGGCGATCGTGGGCCTCGGCGGCGGTTGGGTCGTGTCGGGACTCATGCTGCGCCCCCTTCACCGGATCACGGATGCCGCCCGCGCGGTGCGCGACGGCGATCTGGCGCACCGCGTCGATCTGCCGGGACCGCGCGACGAGCTCACCGACCTCGCCGACACCTTCGACGCGATGCTCGCGCGGATCGAGGAGACCCTGGAGGCGCAGAAGCGCTTCGCCGCGAACGCCTCCCACGAGTTGCGCACCCCGCACGCGACGATGCGCACCCTCCTCGAGGTGGCCCGGGCCGACCCCGGGGGCGTCGACGTCGAGCGGCTGCTGCACCGGCTCGACATCACGAACGAGCGCGCGATCCGCCTCACCGAGTCCCTGCTCGCCCTCGCCCGCTCGACGCGCGAGGGAGCGCTATCACCCGAACCCACCGCGGTGGACGAGCTCGTCGCCGCCGTGGTGTCCGAGGCGCGGGGCGACGCCGCGGGCCTCGATCTGGACCTGATCGACTCCTCGGGTGGGGTCGCACGCCTCGACGAGACCCTGGTCCGTCAGGCGGTGGCGAATCTCGTCCGCAACGCCCTCGTCCACAACATCGAGGGCGGCTGGGTGCGCCTCGCCGTGAGCGGCGAGGTCGACGAGGTGATCATCGACGTCGTCAACAGCGGAGACGACCTGTCGCGCGAGCTCGTCTCGACGCTCCCCGAGCCTTTCGTCCGCGGCGTCGGCCGCACGCGCGGGCGCGCGGACGGCACCGGCCTGGGGCTCGCCATCGTCGCCTCGATCGCCCGCGCGCACCGCGGACGGCTCGAACTGTGGCCCCGAGAGGGCGGCGGTCTGCACGCGCGCCTCCGCCTGCCCCGCTGACCAGCGGCTCAGCGCCGGGCGGCGCGCCCTCCGCGGGCGGCCACGCGCATCGCGATGACGACGACCGTTCCGACCGCGGCGCCGATCGTGTTGGACAGCACGTCATCGGCATCCGGAACCCGACCGGGGATCCCGGCCTGGAGCATCTCGACCGCGAACGACACGAGGGCGCACAACGCGACGGATGCCGGCGCCCACCGCAGCGGAAGGAGCAGGGCGACCGCGGCGCCGAGGGGCACGAAGAAGGCGACGTTGAGAGCCACGTCGGCGCCCGCGCCGAAAACGAGGGCGCTCCACGACGGGGGAAGGTGGTCGAGCGCGTCGAGGACGAGGGTGCGGGCCGGCCACGCGATCGCCCGCGGGGCGAGCGTCAAGGCGACGACGGCGGCGAGCACCGCGCCCGCGGTGACCAGACGCGCGGGGGTGAGGACAGGACGAGCGGACACGGCAACCTCCGGGGTCGGGACAGTCCATCCCATCGCTCGGGCTGTTGCCGCGGTGTCTCGGAACCGCGATACGCGGACGATACCCTCGCGTCGCCACGAGAGAATGAGGTCGTGTCCCCCTCGCTCCGCTCCTTCCTCCCCGCCCTGATCGTCGATGTCGTGCTCGTCGTCGTCTTCGCCGCGATCGGACGCGCCACCCACGACGGCGACGTCCTGGGTCCGTTCGGCTCAGGGCTGGCGACCACCGCGTGGCCCTTCGTCGTCGCGCTCCTCGTCGGCTGGCTCGTCGCGCGCGCGTGGCGTCGACCGACCGCCGTCGTCGCGACGGGGCTCCCGGTGTGGGCGGTCACCGTGCTGCTCGGGGTGGTGCTGCGCGCATTCAGCGGGCAGGGCATCGCGGTGGCGTTCGTCATCGTCGCGACCCTCACCCTCGCCCTGCTGCTGCTGGGATGGCGTGGGATCGCACGCCTCGCGACCCGGGCGCGCCGAGCCTGAACCCGGTCGAGATCGGCCCTGCGCCGATCGAGCCGCGTCCGCGCGCCGCCCGGGTCAGTCCGCGAGCGTGACGTCGACCTGTATCTCGGCGGCGAGACGCTCCAGACGCGCGACGAGATCGTCGACGGCGACGTCGGCTGCCACCGTCGCGGTGATGGACGCCTCGAACAGGCGGCCGCCCGCCATCGCGGCATCCGTCGTCTGCGTCGACATCCGTTCGATGCTCGCGCCGTGCGCGCCGAGAGCCGCGGACACCTCGCGGACGATGCCGGGTCGATCGTTGCCGACGACGTCGAAGGTCACCGTGCGGCCCGCGGCGTCCGCCGAGCCGGCTCCGGCATGGACGGTGACGGTGAGGGTTCCGGCGAGACCGTCGAGCGCCGCGCGCAGGTCGTCGGCGCGCGCGGGCGTCACCGACACCTCGATGATCCCGGCGAAGGCACCCGCCAGCTCGGCGAGTTCGCTGTTCTCCCAGTTGCCGCCGTGGGCGTCGACGATGTCGGCGACCGCGGACACGAGGCCCGCGCGGTCATCGCCGACGACGGTGAGGACGAGGGTGGTCATGCCGACAGCGTACCCACCGGAGCTTTGCTAGCGTGGGGACTCGACCGGAGGGGGTGAGAGCGTGATCGCATCGCTGATCGCGGCGCTCAACCTGCTCCTGGCCACCGCCGAGCTGGCACTCACGCCCGGGGGCAGCGCCCCTCTGCTGGCCGTGGTGCTCGCCGCAGCCGTCGTGCTGACCGCCGTGATCGTGCTCGTCGTGGTCCCCGCTCTCGTCGCGGCCACGCCCCCGCCGTCGGCGCGTCCGATCGACCCCTCGGCATCCCTCTCCCAGAGCGATCCCGACGCCGCGGGGCATCCGCGCCCGCGAGCGCCAGGGTTCGCGATCCGCGTCGCGTAGCCCTCCCCGTCGCCCTGGCGACGGCCCGAGCGCGCAGCGACGCCGGTCGCCCGCGTGCTCTCGGCGCGCCCCGCGACCGATCAGCCCGTGATCACTCGCTCTGATGGGATGCCCCGTGGACCTCTTCGCCTTTCCGCCCCTCGCTCTGCTGCTCGACCTCGCCACGCGAGCCCTGCTCGCCCTGACCTCTCTTCTCGAACCGCTCGCCGGCGGTCTCGCCGCCGCCCTCGCCGTCGTCGTCGTGACGCTCGCCGTGCGGATGCTCCTCATTCCCGTGGGGGTGTCGCAGGCGCGGGCCGAGCAGACGCGCGCCCGCTTGGCCCCACGCCTCCGCGCCCTGCAGGAGAGGTGGCGCAAGAACCCCGAACGCCTGCAGCGCGAGACCCTGCAGCTGTACCGCGACGAGGGATCGTCCCCCTTCGCGGGGATCCTGCCCGTGCTCGCCCAGGCGCCCGTGGTCGGTCTGCTGTACGCCGTCTTCCTGCGCGCCCAGGTCGGCGGACACGCCAACACCCTTCTCACGCACGACGTGTTCGGCGTCCCTCTCGGGCGGAGTCTTCTCGGCGCCCTGACGACCGGAACGATGGACGCCGCCACCCTCGCCGTCTTCGGCACGCTCGTCATCGTGATCGCCGGGGTGGCCGAACTCACGCGCCGACTCCTGCGACCCGCGGTCGACCCGTCGGCTCCCGCGTGGACGACGGGGATGCTCGGCGTCCTGCAGTTCACGACGGCGGTGGTCGCGCTGTTCGTCCCGCTTGCGGCGGGGCTCTATCTCACCGTCACGACCGCGTGGACGCTGGGCCAACGCCTGCTGCTGCGGCGGCGCTACCCCCTGCCGCGCTGAGTCCGGCCCCGGCGGACGCCCGGTCCCACCGCGGGGCGGCCGCGGCGTTCACCGCCGCCATGGCGAGGACGAGCAGCGCCGCGCCCGCGGGGAAGAGCATCGCCGTGGCGACCGAGACGTTCTCGGCCACGGCGCCGGTCACCGCCGACGACAGCGCCTGCGCCAGGGTGAGGGCCGAGGCGAGGATCGTCATGGTCGACGCCGTGCGCCCGCGCGGCGCGCGGTGGCCGGCGAGACTGAACAGCGTGACGAGGGCGGGACCCACCCCGATGCCCATGAGACACAGGACCAGGGTCACCGTCGAGACGGATCCGCCGACCGAGTAGGCGCCGGCCGAGGCCGTGAGCACGCTCGCGAACAGCACGAGCCGCCACCGCAGTGCGAAGCGCTCGGGGACCAGGGCCACGGCGAGGGCCAGCACCGCCGAGCCCACCCCCATCACGCCGTAGAGCAGGGCTCCCGCCTCGGGCGCCCCCTGCGCCTCCATGAAGGCGGTCAGCGAGGTGAGGGTGGAGCCGAAGAACAGCCCGACGCCGAAAACAGCTGCCACGAGCACGAGCAAGCGCGGGTGCAGCAGCTCGCGGAACGGCGCCATCGCGGTGCGTTCGGACCGCTCGGGCACGGCTCGGCCGGTGGGGTGCAGGGCGAAGGCGGTGACGAAGACGAAGCTGAGGAGGGCCGCACCGATGATCGGCGCCCACGGGGCGATCAACGCCGCCAGGATGCCGACGACGAACGGGCCGATGACGAACGCCGTCTCGTCGGCCGCGGACTCGTAGGCCATCGCCCGCGAGAAGGTGCGGTCGCGCCGCTCGGGATGCACGCGCGCGCCGATCAGCGCCATCACGCGACTGCGCGACATCGCCGCGGTCTGCGGTCCGGTCACACCGATCGCCACGGCCGCCCCGAGCAGCAGGGCATCCGAGGCCGCGAATCCCACCACGAGCGGGAAGACCGCAAGCAGGATGCCGTTGGCCACCCCCACCGGCACGAGCACGCGCCGCTGCCCGTAGCGGTCGGCGAGATCGCCCAGCACCGGGCCCGCGACGACGACGCCGAGACCCACGGCCGCCGAGGTGAGACCGCCGAGGGCGACCGAGCCGCGCAGGGCCACCACGATCGCGAGGACCCCCACGGTCATCATCGCGAAGGGCAACCGCGCCACGAAGGCGATGGGGAAGTACCAGAAGCCGGTGTGATGGACGAGGGGCCGATGGTCGACGGCGGGCGCAGTCATGAAGCGGGTCTCCAGAGAGGGGGCGATGGAACGTGCCGCCTTGCCGGACCGGTAGGTAGTTGCACAGAGTGCGGCGGGAAATCCCGCACCCTCAGTCTACCGCGGGCACCTCGCGGGCGCCTGGGTGCGCAGGATCAGCCCACCAGGGCGGCGATCGCGGCGATGGCCGACGCGAGCGCGAGCACCAGGGCGAGGGCGATGAGCACGGTGTGGACGATGAGGAACGGCGTGGGCTTGCCCTCGGCGTTCCTCGCCCGCTGGTCCTTCGCGACCCGCATGAAGAAGCGCGGCCACACGACGACGTTGAAGACGGCGTTGGCGAGCAGCAGCGCGATGAGGACGGGTTCCATGCCTCGAGCCTAAGCGCCGCGGCTCACGCGGCGCACGAGATGCACCGCCGCGCGAAGGGCAGGACCTCGAGACGGGCGTCGGCGATCGGCCGGCCGCAGTTCTCGCACGTGCCGAAGGTGCCGAATGCCACCCGCTCGCGCGCCGCGGAGATCTCGGCGCTCTCGGCCTCGGCTCCCCGCCGCAGCGCGTCGACCTGCGCCCACTCCCCCGACAGCGTCGACCCCTCGGGGTCGTGCTCGTCGTCGGCGATGGCGTCGGCGCGGTCGTGTCGCAGGCTCGCTTCGTCGTCGAGCAGGCGCGTCAAACGGTGCACGACCTCGCGTTCGCGGTCATCGAGCATGCGCATCGCGGTGTCGGCATCCATCCTTCGACGCTATCCCCCACCACCGACACGAGGGCTGCGGCAGGATCGGCTCATGAGCGAACTCCGACGACACTGGACCCCCACCGCCGTGGCCTTCCTCGTGCTGGCCGTCGCCGGCCTCGTGGGCACCTGGACCTTCAACGTCTTCGCGATCGTGCAGATGCGGGACTTCATCGGCGATCTCGTCTCGAGCGGACCGGCGGTGTCGTCGATCACCGTGGACCTGATGGTCGTCGCGATCGCGGGCAGCATCTTCATCATCGTCGAGGGGCGACGCCTCGGCATGCGCTTCGCGTGGCTGTACATCGTGCTGTCGGGGGTGACTGCCTTCGCCTTCACGTTCCCGCTGTTCCTGGCGATGCGCCAGCGGCGGCTGACCGCACGCCGGTCCTCCCCCGACAGCCCCGCGTGAGTCGCCACGATGCGTCGCTTCACGGGCGTCCGAAGCGACGGATCGTGGCGACTCACGCCGGGAGGAAGGGGTCAGCGCGCGGCCAGGCCCTGACGCAGTCCTTCGACGAGCGGCGTGGTGGGACGGCCGATGAGGCGAGACAGCGACCCGTCGGTCTGCGCGAGCGCGCCGCGGGCGATCGCGTCGTCGATCCCGGCCACGAACGCCGCCGTGCCGGCATCCAGTCCCGCCGCCTTCAGCCCCTCGGTCAACTGCTCCACCGACACGCGGGTGTAGGTCACCGGGCGACCGAGCACCTCGCTCGCCGCGGCGGCGAGCTCATCGTAGGTCCACGCGACGTCGCCGCCGATCTCGACGGTCCGGCCGGCCAGCTCGTCGGTAATGAGGGCGACCGCGGCCGCCTCCGCGTAGTCGCGGCGGCTCGCGCTGGCGACGCGCGCGTCACCGGTCGCCGCCACGATCTCTCCGGTGTCGGCCGCGCGGGCGACGGTGTCGAGATAGTTCTCGGTGTACCAGTTATTGCGGAGGATGGTGGCGCTCACCCCCGACGCGGCGATGGCCTGCTCGGTGGCCTTGTGGTCGGCGCCGAGGCTGTAGTCGATGACGTCGTTGCGCGGGGCGCTCGTGTAGACGAGACGCTCCACTCCAGCGGCGCGGATCGCGTCGATCGCCGCGCGGTGCTCGGCGACGCGGTCGGGACCGTTGCCCGAGATCAGCACGACGCGGGTCACACCGTCGAGGGCGGCGGAGATCGTCTCGGGACGCGCGTAGTCGAGCTCGGCGACGCGGACCCCGCGGGCGGCGAGGTCGTCGACCTTGGCGGGCGTGCGCGCACCCGCGACGATGTCGGATGCCGGCACGCCGCGCTCGAGAAGAGCGTCGACGACGAGGCGGCCGAGGTGGCCGGAGGCGGCGGTGACGAGGAAGGTCATGATGGAATCCTTTCGGTGGGTTCGTCGGGCTCAACGCCCCGCCGCCTATTGCATTCCGGAATGCCGGTACCCACTTTCTGGTTAGGTACTCACATGAGCGTTAGTCTTGCGTCGATCCGCGCCGAACACCCCGGACTTTTCGCCGACGGGTGCCCCACCCGCACGGTCCTCGATCACGTCATGGGCAAGTGGGGCATTCTCGTGCTGCTCGCCCTCTCGGACGGGACGCAGCGCTGGGGCGCCCTTCGACGCAACATCGACGGGATCAGCGAGAAGATGCTCGCGAGCACGCTCAAGACGCTCGAGGCCGACGGCCTCGTCTTGCGCACCGCCTACCCCGAGGTCCCCCCTCGCGTCGAGTACGCCCTCACCGATCGGGGGCGCGACCTCATGACGCACGTCATCCCCCTGATGGGATGGGTCGCCGAGAACGCCATCGCCATCGTCGGACCACGGGAGTGATCGTGCGCGTCCCCTCCGCTCGCGCCGTGCGCGACAGCCTCACCTTCCGCGCCCCGCGGCGCGTGCCGCTGCTGCAGGTCGCCAAGTCGGCCATCGCGATCGTCGCCGCGTGGCTGCTGGCCGGGTGGCTCGTGCAGGGTCCACCCCCGATCTTCGCCGCCATCGCCGCCCTGCTGGTGGTCCAGCCGAGCATCAACCAGTCGTTCACGCGCGCGGTCGAACGCAGTGTCGGCGTGATCGTCGGGGTGCTCATCGCGGCTCTTCTCGGGCTCGTGTTCGGCTCGCAACCCTGGGTCGCCCTGCTCTCGGCGGGCGTGGCGCTCGTGGTGGCGTGGGCGGCGCGGATCTCGGCCGGAGCCACCAACCAGATCGCGATCAGCGCCCTGCTCGTCCTCGCGCTCGGCACCGCGACCCCCAACTACGCCCTCGACCGCGTGCTCGAGACCCTCATCGGCGCGGCCATCGGCATCGTCGTCAACGCGGTGCTGGTCCCCCCGGTGCTCGTCCCCGCCGCGCGGGCCAAGATCGACGTCCTCGGACGCGAGCTCGCCGCCGCTCTCGAGCGTCTGGCCGACGCCCTCGAGACCCCGCAGACCTCCGCGTCCCTCGAGGGGCTCCTCCTCGAGGCGCGCCTGCTCCGCCCGGTTCGGGATGCCGCGGCCGACGCGATCCGCGACGGAGCCGACTCGCTCGCCCTGAACCCCCGCAGCGGTCGTCACCGCACCGACCTGGCCGAGATGGACGCCCTCGTCGAGCGCTTCAGTCCCGTCGTCACCCAGACGATCGGCATGACGCGCGCGATCTACGACGGCTACGAACAGACGATCGCCGACGAACCCGCCGTCCGGGCGATCGCCGAACAGCTCCATCGCGCCGCCCACGACGTGCGATTGGCGTTCGCCCTCGACGCGGGCCCCGAGCGCGTCGTCGACGAAGAGCCGGCCCTCACCCGTCCCCTGCAGATCCGCACACCCTCGACGATGCACTGGGTGCTCGTGGGATCGCTTCTGATGGACCTGCACCGCGTGCACGAGACCCTGCGCGACGTCGAGGACTGACGCCGCCCGCTCGACCTGGGAACTCGCTCGCGGATCCCGCTCCCCGACCCCGCAGGCCGTCGCCCCTGGTTGACTGAGGGCATGGGTACCGCGATGTTCCCCCTCGGAGCCGTCCTCTTCCCGCATACGCCTCTCGCGCTGCGGATCTTCGAGGAGCGCTACCTCGTCATGCTGGGGCGCCTCCTCGACGAGACGGACCCCGCATTCGGCGTCGTCCTCATCGAGCGCGGCAGTGAGACGGGCGGGGGCGATCAGCGCTTCCCCCTCGGCACCATGGCGCAGCTCAGCCACGTCGTGCCCCAGGCCGGCCAGATGCAGATCGTCGCACGGGGCACGGAGAGGTTCGAGATCGTGGAGTGGCTCGACGACGCCCCGTACCCGCGGGCGGATGTGCGGGCTCTTCCCGACCTCGAGTGGAACGACGCCCTTCTCCCGTTGCTCGAAGAGGCGGAGCGGATCGTGCGGCGGGTGCTCGGTCGCGCTCAGCAGTACGGCGGTACGAGGTGGGACCCCGAGGTGGAGCTCTCGGAGGAGCCGCTTCCTCGCGCGTGGCAGGTGGCGGCGATCGCCCCGCTCGGCGAACTCGACCAGATGGAGCTGCTGCGCTCGGTGACCCTCGGCGGTCTGTTGCGGGCGACCATCGACCTCACGCTCGCCGCCGAGCCCCTGCTCGGCGATCCCGTGCCCGACGGAGTGATCGTGGTCGAAGACGGAGAACCCGAAGACGACGACTGACCCCGCGCCGGCGGAGCGCGGTGGCGTGTCGTCGGAGCGGCTTTCGGCGCGGACGCCGAAGGGGCGCCGCAGCCCGCAGGCCGCGACGCCCCACCGGGCGAATCGTCAGTTCAGTTCGCGCACCGACGAGGGGATGACCCCCGTGCCGTAGAGGTCGATCGCGAGGTCCTGCAGTGCCGTCAGCGCGACGCGCTGCGTGAGCGGACCGTACGAGATCCGCGCCACGCCGAGCTTCTCGTACTCGGCGGCCGACAGCGCCCCGGGGAACCCGATGACGCTCAGGCGCTGTTCCCCGAGCCCCTCGACCAGTCGACTCGTCGTGTCGGCGTCCAGAAGCCCCGGGACGAACACCGAGGTCGCCCCGGCGTCGAGGAAGGCGCGGCCGCGCTTCACGGCATCCGCGATCTTGTCGTCGAGCGGACGGTCGCCGCCCTTCACGAACACATCGGTGCGCGCGTTCAGCACGAAGGGGACGCCCTCGGCCTCCCCCGCCGCGATCACGGCCTCGACGGCGGCCACCGCTTCATCGAACGGCTTGACCCGGTCCTCGACGTTCGCGCCGACCACACCCACGCCGATGGCGCGCCGGGTCGTCTCGCCGGGGTTTCCGAAGCCCGCGTCGAGGTCGGCCGTCACCGGCACGTCGACCGCCGCCACGATGCGTCCGACCATGTCGAGCATGACGTCGAGGGGGATGTTCTCGCCGTCCTCGTACCCGAAGGTCGCGGCGATCGAGTGGCCGGCCGTGGCGAGGGCTTTCGTCTCGGGCAGAGCGGCGACCGCCTTCGCCGACACGACGTCCCAGATGTTGACGACCCGGAGGATCTCGGGGGCGGTGTGCAGAGCGGCGAACGAGGCCGCCTTCTCGCTCAGGGCGCTCATGCCTGTCCCCCGTCCGCGCGGTCCGCGACGATCGCCTCGGCGATCAGCGTGTCGCCCGCGCCGAAGCGGATGAACCGGCCCACCGTGGCCGGCTGCACGAGCACAGCGGCCGCGACGGCGGCAACGTCGGCACGAGAGACTTCGGCCTTACCCTGCGGCGCCGTCGTGATGCGGCCGGTGGGCTCGTCCGTCGTGAGGGTACCGGGGCCGAGGATCGTCCAATCGAGGTCGCTGGCGCGCAGGTGGTCGTCGGCCGCGAGCTTGGCGTCGGCGTAGGCGAAGAACGAGTCGTCGGGGTCGATGCCGTGATCGGGCGTCGAGCCGATCCACGACACCATCACGAACCGGCGGACGCCCGCCTTCGATGCCGCGTCGACCGCTCGCTGCGCGGCATCGCGGTCGACCGCGTAAGTGCGCTCGGCGCTTCCGCCACCCGCACCGGCGGACCACACGACCGCGTCGGCACCCGAGAAGGCCTTCGCCATCTCGTCGACGTCCGCGTTCTCGACGTCGAGGACGAGGGGCGCGCCGCCCGCGTGCTCGATGTCGGCCTTCTGCTCCGCCTTGCGGATCACCGACGTCGCCTCGTCGCCGCGGTCGGCGAGCAGTCGAGCGAGGTGGAGGGCCACCTTGCCGTGCCCTCCGATGATCACGATGCGTTCCATGTCACTGTCCTCTTCCTTGTCGATCGACTTCTGTCGAATCCCCCGGCCGGCGCTGTCACAGGACTGCCGCATCGGGACCACCTCGACCGCCAGTGCGGTGCCGGGGATCTCTGATCGACCCTACGCACGACCCGCGACACCCCCCGCGGGCTTGACGAGGTCCTCGAGCGGTTCCGATTCAGTCGACGTCGCCGTCGACGTAGACCCAGCGTCCGCCGCGCCGCGCGAACCGGCTGCGCTCGCGCAGCACGCCGTGATCGGGCCCGTGCCGCCACGACGCGCGGAAGGTCACGGTCGCGTTCTCGCCGCCTTCCGACGCGTCCTCGATCTCGAGGCCCGACCATCGCGTGCCGTCATCGACGACGATGTCGTCGGGACGCGTCCGCGGATGCCACGACCTCGCCAGATGCACGGCGTCGCCGACCGCGAACGCGGTGTACCGCGAACGCATCAACCGCTCGGCGCTCGGGGCGGCCTCGCCGTCCAGGATCGGCCCGCAGCACTCCCCGAACGCGGCGCGGCCGCACGGGCACACGGCATCCGGTGCCGGTCGTCGGGGAGCGGAACCGAAGGACATCCGGCCACTCTAGGTCAGCGCAGCCGCCGGCGTGCCAGGATCGGGGGCGTGACCGATCGCCTCATGCTCCTCGACACCGCCTCGCTGTACTTCCGCGCGTTCTACGGTGTGCCCGACAAGGTCAAAGCGGCCGACGGCTCGTCGGTGAACGCGGTCCGCGGCCTGCTCGACATGATCGCGAAGCTCGTCACGACGTACGAGCCGACGCGGCTCGTCGCGTGCTGGGACGACGACTGGCGACCCCAGTGGCGCGTCGACCTGCTTCCGAGCTACAAGGCCCACCGCGTCGTCGAGGTGGTCGCCGCGGGGCCCGACGTCGAAGAGGTGCCCGATCCGCTCGAGGCGCAGATCCCGCTCATCCGCGAGGCGCTCGCGGTGCTCGGCATCCCCGTGGTGGGTGCCGCCGAGCACGAGGCCGACGACGTGATCGGCGCCCTCGCGACGCGCGCCGAGGTTCCCGTCGACATCGTCACCGGCGATCGCGACCTCTTCCAACTGGTCGACGACGCGCGCGGCATCCGGATCGTCTACACCGCTCGGGGCATGAGCAACCTCGAGCTCGTCGACGACGCCGCCGTCTTCTCGAAGTACGGCGTCCACGCGGATCAGTACGCCGACTTCGCGGTGTTGCGCGGCGACCCCTCCGACGGCCTGCCGGGCGTTTCGGGCATCGGCGAGAAGTCCGCGGCGGCGCTGCTGAGCGCGTGCGGCGATCTCGACGGCATCCGATCCGGGGTTCTCGACGGCACCGCGGGGACGCCCGCCCAGCGCGCGAAGATCGCGGCCGCCGCGGACTACCTCGAGGTCGCCCCGACCGTGGTGCGCGTGGCCCGCGAGCTGGACCTCGCTCCGTTCGACGACCGCCTCGGTCCGGTCGACCGGGATGCCGCGGAGGAGCTCGCCGAACGCTGGAACCTCGGCTCGTCGATGACGAGGGCGCTGGCGGCTCTGCCCGCCTGATCGCTCTCAGCGACTGCGCTCGAGCCAGGCGCGCAGACGATCGAGCGGCCACGTCGTGACGATCCGGTCGGCGGGGACACCCGCGGCCTCGGCACGCGCCGCACCGTAGTCGAGAAGCGAGAGCTGTCCCGGAGCGTGCGCGTCGGAATCGATCGAGAAGAGGCAGCCGGCCTCGATCGCGAGGGCGAGCAGATCGTCGGGCGGATCCTGCCGCTCGGGGCGCGAGTTGATCTCGACCGCCACTCCCGACGCGGCCGCCGCCGCGAACACCTCGCGCGCGTCGAACTCCGACGGGGGCCGCGTCCCGCGGGCGCCCTCGACGAGCCGACCGGTCACATGACCGAGCACGTCCACCCGCGCGTCGCTCGCCGCCGCGACGAGCCGCTTCGTCATGGGCCCGCGTTCCATCCGCAGTTTGGAATGAGCGGATGCCACGACCACATCGAGCGCGCGCAGCAGATCGTCCTCCTGATCGAGGGCGCCGTCGTCGAGGATGTCGACCTCGATCCCGGTGAGCAGGGTGAATCCCTCGCCGCGGTGACCGCGGACGATCTCGATCTGCGCGCGCAGCCGCTCGGGCGACAACCCGTTGGCGACCGTGAGCCGGGGCGAGTGATCGGTCAGGGCGAGATACTCGTGGCCGAGACCGCGCGCCGCGTCGACCATGGCCTTGATCGGTGTCAGCCCGTCCGACCAGTCGCTGTGACTGTGCAGGTCGCCCTTGAGTTGCGCCCGCAGCTCCTCCCCTCCCGCGGGGGCGGACTCGGCCCGGAGCTTCGCCAGGCGCTCGGGCACCTCGCCGGCGAGGGCCTGCTGGATCACCGCGAAGGTCGACTCGCCGATCCCCGCGCGACGACGGAGGCCCGGATCCCGCAGCTGCGCGTCGCTCAGCCCGTCGATGGCGGAGGCCGCAGTACGGAACGCCTTCGATTTGTAGCGCGACGATCTCTCCCGCTCGAGCAGGTACGCGATCTCGGTGAGCGCGTCGAGCGGGTCCACGGCTACTCCGCCAGCGCCTTCGAGGCGTCGACCCAGTCGTCGAGCTTCGCCGACGCGCGTCCGTCGTCGATCGCCGCGGCGGCGTCGGTCATCGCCTCAGCCAGTCGCTCGAGGATCGGTCGTTGCACCTGGGCGGCGTCCTGGAACAGCCGGAACGACACGAGCCCCGCCGCGGCGTTCAGCAGCACGATGTCGCGGACCGCCCCGCGGTCACCGCCGAGCACACGCCGCACCACGGTGGCGTTGTGATCGGGAGAGCCCCCGAGCAGGTCGTCCATATCGGCGAGAGGGATGCCGAGATCCCGGGGATCCAGGTCGTGCTCGTGGACGTCGCCGCGGCTGATCTCCCACACGCGGCTGTGTCCGGTCGTGGTCAGTTCGTCGAGGCCGTCGTCGCCGCGGAAGACCAGCGCCGTCGCGCCGCGCGTGCGGAACACGCCCGTGATGAGGGGGACCCGGTCGAGGTGAGCGACGCCGACCGCATTGGCCTCGGCGCGAGCCGGGTTGCAGAGCGGGCCGAGGAAGTTGAAGACCGTGGGGACCCCCAGCTCCGACCGCGTGGCCGCCGCGTGCCGGAACCCCGGGTGGAAGGCCGAGGCGAACGCGAACGTGATGCCGGTGTGATCGAGGATCTCGGCCACCTTCTCGGGCGACAGCGTGAGTCCGATGCCCAGCGAGGACAGCACGTCCGACGAGCCCGAGGCCGAGCTGGCCGCTCGGTTCCCGTGCTTGACGACGGGAACTCCGGATGCCGCGGCCACGATGGCCGCCATCGTCGAGATGTTGACGGTGCCGTAACGGTCTCCGCCCGTGCCCACGATGTCGAGCACCTCGGCACGGACCGGCAGCGGCACGGCCGCCTCGAGGATCGCGTCACGGAAGCCGACGATCTCTTCGACCGTCTCGCCCTTGGCGCGCAGCGCCATGAGGAAACCGCCGAGCTGAGAGGGCGTGGCCTCCCCCGCCATCACCTTGCGCATCGCCCACGTGGACTCCGAGACGCTGAGGTCGGTGCCGGCCAGCAGCGACGAGAGGAGATCGGGCCACGAGAAACGTTCCGCCATGCCACGATCCTCCCATACGCGTGTCGCGTGACCGCGCCCGGGCACACGGCTCCGAAACAGCCTCCGTACCGGGCCTTATGTGCGGATTCTGAGGCATCCCTAAGTCTCGACGATGGAATATCCCAGGGTGGGGATGGGAATATCGGGCTTCCGGATCGCGCATAATGGAACGGTGACGACCTCAGCGACGTATTCCCAGGCTGTGCGTGCCGTGAAGCGGCCCGACCCGGTCGCCGTGGGCACCATCGTGTGGCTGGGCAGCGAGGTCATGTTCTTCGCCGGCCTGTTCGCGATCTACTTCACCCTCCGCAGCACGTCGGCCTCTCTGTGGGCCGAAGAGACGCAGCTGCTCAACGTCCCCTTCGCGACCGTCAACACGATCATCCTCGTGCTGTCCTCGGTCACGTGCCAGATGGGCGTCTTCGCCGCGGAGCGGTACCAGCCGTACCGCACCGGCGGGCGCACCGGCTTCCTGAAGTGGGGAATGGTGGAGTGGTTCTACCTCACCTTCATCCTCGGCGCGGTCTTCGTGTCGGGTCAGGTGTGGGAGTACGCGACGCTGGTTGCCGAGGGCATGCCCATCAGCGCCAACCCCTACGCCTCGGCCTTCTACATCACCACCGGCTTCCACGCCCTGCACGTGACGGGTGGGCTCATTGCCTTCCTGCTCGTGATCGGTCGTGCCTACGCCGTGAAGAACTTCGGTCGGAAAGAGATGACCACCTCGATCGTCGTGTCGTACTACTGGCACTTCGTCGACGTCGTCTGGATCGCCCTGTTCTTCGTCATCTACTTCCTCAAGTAAGAGAGCAGTACCCACATGGCACGCGAGAAGAAGACTCGTCGGGCGTCCGGGCGTCGTAGCCCCCTGGCCGCCGCGGCGCTCATCGGCATCGGACTCCTCCTGACCGGAGGCGTCTACGCCGGCGCATCGGCCGCGATGGCCGCCACCTCCGGCACCCCCACGAGCGAGGCGAACTCCGCGACGGCGGTCGAAGAAGGGCAGAAGCTCTTCCAGGCCAACTGCGCGACGTGCCACGGTCTCGACCTCCAGGGCAGCCAGCAGGGCCCGTCGCTCTTCGGCGTCGGCGAGCTCTCGGTGCACTTCCAGGTCTCGACCGGTCGCATGCCGCTGCAGGCCCAGGGCCCGCAGGCTCCGGTCAAGCCCCCGCAGTTCACCGAAGAGCAGGTCAACGCCATTGCCGCGTACGTGCAGTCCGCGGCTCCGGGACCGACCTACCCCACCGAGGACCTCGTCGACGGCCAGGGCGACCTGTCGCACGGCGCCGAGCTCTTCCGCATCAACTGCGCCATGTGCCACAACGTGGCCGGTGCCGGCGGGGCGCTGACCGAGGGCAAGTACGCCCCCGACCTCCACACCACCACCCCGGTCAACATCTACGCGGCCATGGTCACCGGCCCGCAGAACATGCCGGTGTTCAACGACCTGAACCTCACCCCCGAAGACAAGCGCGACGTCATCTCGTACCTCATGTACCTGCAGAAGAACGACTCGCCCGGTGGCTACGCCCTCGGCTCGCTCGGTCCGGTCTCCGAGGGTCTGTTCATCTGGATCTTCGGTATCGGGGCGCTCATCGCCCTGACCGTATGGATCACGGCGAAGTCCAACTGACCGTCGTCTTCGACATCACGTAAACGCACGAGGAGCACCATGGCACACGAGGACGACGCACTCGAGCACGAGAGGGCTTCCTGGAAGCCCGCCTCGGGGCTCGCCGTCGCGGTTCCCGACGCCGTACAGAACCCCGGCCTTCCCGGCCACCGTCAGCGCATGACCGACCAGGACCCGCAGGCGATGAAGCGTGCGGTCCGCACGGTTTACACGCTGTTCTACTTCTCGGTCGCGGCGAGCATCTGGGCGAGCATCGCCTACATGATCTTCCCGATCGAGTCGGGCGCGCTGATCGACATCCGCTACAACAACCTCTTCATCGGGCTCGGCATCGCGTTCGCGCTGCTCGCGATCGGCATCGGCACCATTCACTGGGGCAAGTCGGTCATGTCCGACAAGGAGTACATCGAGGACCGTCACGCCACCCGTGGTCGCGACGAGGTCCGCGAGGGCGCGATCAACGTCTTCGAAGAGGCGAACAAGGATTCCGGCTTCGGACGTCGCGAGATCATCCGCAACTCGCTGTTCGCCGCGCTGGCCGCCTCGGTCATCCCCGGCATCACCCTGTTCCGTGGCCTCGCGCCGCAGGACCAGGACCCGGTGAAGCTCCTCAGCCACACCATGTGGAAAGAGGGCATGCGCCTGACGCACGACCCCTCGGGACGCCCGATCCGCGCCGCTGACGTCACGCTCGGCTCCGCTTTCCACGTGATCCCCGAAGAACTCGCGGGACTCGGCCACGACGAGGGTTACCTCGAAGAGAAGGCCAAGGCGATCGTCCTGCTCATGCGTATGCAGCCCGAGCAGCTCAACCCCGAGACCAACAACCTGGACTGGTCGTACGACGGCATCATCGCGTACTCGAAGGTCTGCACTCACGTCGGTTGCCCCGTGGCGCTCTACGAGCAGCAGACCCACCACCTCCTGTGCCCCTGCCACCAGTCGCAGTTCGACGTCGCCAACGGTGCGGCCGTCATCTTCGGCCCGGCCGCCCGTCCCCTGCCGCAGCTCCCCATCACCGTCGACGCCGAGGGCTACCTCGTCGCGCAGAGTGACTTCCACGAGCCCGTCGGCCCCAGCTTCTGGGAGCGCTCATGAGCATCGGTACCCATCCCACCGAGAACGTCACCACGGAACCCGCGGTCCACGCGGGCCCGCCTGCGACGAGTGCACGCGACGGCAAGCCGCTCGGCGGTCGTTTCGTGGGCTCCGTCGCGAACTACATGGACGAGCGCACGAGCATGTCGGGCATCGTCAAGGAGCTCGGCCGCAAGGTCTTCCCTGACCACTGGTCGTTCATGCTCGGCGAGATCGCGCTGTGGAGCTTCGTGGTCGTGCTGCTGTCGGGCACGTTCCTGACGTTCTTCTTCCAGGCGTCCATGGTCGAGACGCACTACAACGGCGCTTACGAGCCCATGCGCGGCATCGCGATGTCGGCCGCGATGGAGTCGGCCCTGCACATCTCCTTCGACCTGCGCGGCGGCCTGCTCGTCCGACAGATCCACCACTGGGCCGCCCTCGTGTTCGTCGCCGGTATCGGCGTCCACATGCTCCGCGTCTTCTTCACCGGTGCGTTCCGCAAGCCCCGCGAGCTCAACTGGGTCGTCGGCTTCATCCTCTTCATCCTCGCGATGGCCGAGGGCTTCACCGGCTACTCGCTCCCCGACGACCTGCTCTCCGGTAACGGTCTGCGCATCATCGACGGCATGATCAAGGGTCTGCCGATCATCGGCACCTGGACCTCGTTCCTGCTCTTCGGCGGTGAGTTCCCCGGTACCGCGATCGTCGGACGCCTGTACACGCTGCACATCCTGCTGCTGCCCGCGATCCTCGTAGCGCTGCTCGCCGTGCACCTCATGCTGATGATCATCAACAAGCACACGCAGTTCGCCGGGCCCGCCCGCACGAACAGCAACGTCGTGGGCTACCCGATGCTCCCGGTGTACGCCTCCAAGATGGGTGGCTTCTTCTTCATCACGTTCGGTGTGATCGTTCTGATCGCCGCGCTGGTGACGATCAACCCCATCTGGAACTACGGTCCGTACGACCCGTCCCCGGTGTCCGCCGGTACGCAGCCCGACTGGTACATCGGCTTCGCCGACGGCATGCTCCGTCTGATCCCGCCGCACCTCGAGTTCGTGCTCTGGGACCACACCTTCTCGTGGAACATCATCATCCCCGTCGGTGTCCTGGGTCTCTTCATCGTCCTCGTGCTGGTGTATCCCTTCATCGAGGCGTGGGTGACCGGCGACAAGCGCGAGCACCACATCGCCCAGCGTCCGCGCAACGCCGCGACGCGCACGGCGATCGGTGCTGCCGGTGTGACGTTCTACGCCGTGATGTGGGCCGCTGCCTCTTCGGACATCGTGGCGACGCATTTCCACCTCACGATGGAAGGTGTCATCCACGTCCTGCAGGCCCTGCTGATCCTGGGCCCGATCCTCGCCTACTTCGTCACGAAGCGCATCTGCATCGCGCTCCAGAAGAAGGACCGCGAGATCGCGCTCCACGGCTACGAGTCGGGCCGTATCGTCCGTCTGCCCGGCGGCGAGTACATCGAGGTCCACCAGCCGGTCGACGAGTACGAGCGCTGGAAGCTGGTCGACAACGAGACGTACGAGCCTCTCGTCGTCCGTCCCAACGCCAACGGTGAGATCCCCTGGTACGAGAACGTCCGTGGTGCGGTGTCGCGCTGGTTCTTCGAGGACCGGCTCGCTCCCCTCACGCAGGCTGAGCTCGACGCCGCGGTCGCCCACCAGCACCACGAGCTCGACCACATCGACCACGAGGAGGCCGACGAGATCGCCGGCGCCAACGCTCGTGCCGATGAGGACGGTCGCCCCCGCAACGCGGTCGGTGAGCGCGCCGAGGTCGAGATCCCGGCTCCCAAGGGACTCGAAGAGCGCAACCGCCCGAACGGCGACAAGGGCGAGTAATCGGCCATCGACGAAACCCCGGTGCTTCGGCACCGGGGTTTCGCGTTTCCCGGGCCGGCGAGTCGTCACGACGGCGCCGAAGAGTGCGCGCGGATCCGGCGCCGCGCGCGTTACCCGCTCCCCCAACCAACGCCATCTGGCAGAGAAGCGCGGGGGCATGGCATCCCCTCTCTTTCCGCGTGCCGCACGCATCTCTAGCGTGAAACGCATGACCGATGCCGTGGACTACTTCTCTCGCCGTCTCGCCTTCGAGACCGACCCCAGCGATGTCTACGCAGCGCAGAAGGCCGGAGACGACCTGGCGCTTGTCGACGTGCGCGGAGACCACGCATGGGCGCAGGGACGCGTATCGGGCGCCATTCACATGCCCTACCGGGAGATCGCCGAACGAGCTCGTCGCGAGATCCCGGCCGGCACGCCGGTGGTCGTCTACTGCTGGAGTCCGGGCTGCAACGCCGGGCAGAAGGGCGCGCTCGCGTTCGCGCGGCTCGGATACGACGTCCGAGAGATGATCGGCGGATACGAGTACTGGGTGCGCGAGGGCCAACCCACCGAGAACGACGAGGGGCTCCGCGAGCGGGTCTTCGACCCGACCGTCATGGTGGTCCGCTCCTGAACCTCGAGAGCGCCCCGACCTGCGGTTAGGCTTCGGGCATGCAGCATCCCCCTCTCGAGCCGTTCCTCTCCGGATTCGTGGAGCGACCGGACGGTGCCCGGGTGTACTGGGAGACCTCGGGCAACCCCCGCGGGCGACCCGCGCTGTATCTGCACGGCGGCCCCGGCGGCAGCCTCGGCGCAGGCGGGTATCGGCGGCGCTTCGACCCCGACCTCCACCTCATCGTCGGAATCGACCAACGCGGGTGCGGGCGGAGCGAGCCCTGGGCCGCCGACGACCTGTCGAGCCTGCGCCATCAGACGATGGGCGACCTGCTCGCCGACATCGAGGCGGTGCGGACGCACCTCGGCGTCGACCGCTGGCTTCTGCACGGAGTCTCATGGGGATCGACCCTGGCACTCGCGTACGCGCTCGAGCACCCCGACCGTGTCACAGAGATCGTCAATCTCGCTGTCACGACGGGTGCCCGCTGGGAGATCGACTGGATCACCGACGGCATCGCGCCGGTGTTCCCCGAGGCGCACGCACGTCTCCGCGCGCCCCTGCGCGACGACGAGCGCACGATCGAGGGATACGCCCGGCTGCTCACCGACGACTCCCCCGCCGTGCGCCGGCGAGCCGGAGACGACTGGGACGCCTGGGAGGTCGCCCACGTCTCGCTCGGTCCCCTCGCCAAGCCCGGCCCCCTGCACGCCGAGCCGCGGCACCGCCTCAACTTCGCCACCCTCGCGACGCACTACTGGGCGAACGACTGCTTCCTCCCCGGTACCGCGTCGATCATGTCCCGCGCGCCCGAGCTCGAAGGTATCCCCGGCGTGCTCGTGCACGGTCGACGCGATCTCAGCGGACCGTCGCTGATCCCCTGGCGACTGCATCGCGCCTGGCCCGGATCCCGTCTCGAGATCGTTGAGGAGGACGGCCACGGCGGCCCGCGGAGCGCGCAGATCGCTCAGGAGGCCATGGACGACTTCGCCCGATCCGCTCGGTGACGCTGAGCCGGCGTCGGCGGATGAGATCGGATGACGCCGAACGTCCGACGAGTCAGGCTGTTTCGACGTCCTCGGCGAACCATCGGGCTGCCGAGCCGAAGAACACGGGGTCCGTTCCCGCGGTCTCGTCATCGTCGACGACGTCGCAGACCACGACGGTGACGTTGTCGCGCGTGCCGGCCTCGAGGGCCAGCGCCACGGCAGCGGCTGCCGCCGAACGAGGATCCGCCGCCTCGGCCACGAGACGGGCCACATCAGCCTCGGGGACGTAGTCGGTCAGACCGTCGCTGCAGAGCACCCATCGATCGCCAGTCACCGGAGGTCGTTCGGCGACCGAGACGACGTCACCCTCGGCCCCGCCGAGCGAGGCCGTGATGATGTTGCGCCGCGGGTGCGCCTGCGCGGCCTCGGGGGGAATGATGCCGTGGTCGACGAGCGCCTGCACGTACGAGTCGTCACGCGTCTCGCGCGTGAACTCGCCGTCGCGGAGCAGATAGGCCCGCGAATCCCCGGTGTGGGCGAGCAGGAGCTCACCGCTCACGCTGAGGAAGATCCCGGTGAACGTCGTCGCCATGCCCTGCAGCGCAGGGTCGCGCTCGACGTGGGCACGGATGTCCCAGTTCGCTTCGCGGATGCGGACCAGGAGGCCGTCGGCATCCATTCCGCCCCCTCGTGTCGCCACGAGACGGTGAAGCAGGGCGGCGGAGGCGAGGTCCCCGGAGGGCCCTCCCCCGACGCCATCGGCCACCGCCGCACCCCAGGACGCCGCGAAAGCGGCGTCCTGGTTGGTGGGACGGTGGGAGCCGGCGTCGGAGACGGCGGCCGCATTCAGCCGGATGGGCACGGGGTCAGCGCGCGAAGTACCCGCGGTAGTACTCGTACACCCAACCGACGATCGCGATGACGAACACCGCGAAGCCGACGGGGACGAGCCAGCTGCCGACCGCGAGACCGATCACCGCGATCGCGGCGGAGGCCGCGAGCACGATGGGCCACCACGACCACGGGCTGAACTCGCCCATCTCGGGGTCGCCGTCGTCGATGTCAGCCGTCAGGGTGTCTTCGGGCAGGTCACCGCGCTGCGCCTTCATGACGCGCGAGATGTAGAACGCGATCATCGACGACATGAGGCCGAGGAAGACGAGCGCGACACTGCCGACCCACTCGACTCCGCCGTGCTGGATGAGGCTCCAGACGGTGTAGACGGCGGCGATCAGGAAGCCGAAGACAGCCAGCAGCCACCAGAGTCCAACGTTGGTACGCATTCTTACTTGACCTCTCCGGCCGCAGAGTCGACCACGGGCGCCTCAGGGGCGTCCTTCGCAGGCCCCACACCGACCGGGATGCCGGCCTCAGGGTGGTTCAGGTCGAAGGCGGGACGCTCGCTGCGGATACGCGGGATCGAGGTGAAGTTGTGGCGCGGCGGCGGGCACGAGGTGGCCCACTCCAGCGAGGCACCGTAGCCCCACGGGTCGTCGACCGTGACGCGCGGAGCCTTGCGAGCGGTGATCCAGACGTTCAGGAGGAACGGGATCATCGAGGCGCCGAGGATCATCGAGCCCACGGTGGACAGCTGGTTCTCCCAGGTCCATCCGTCCGCGGCGGCGTAGTCGGCGTACCGGCGGACCATGCCGTCGACACCCAGCCAGTGCTGGATGAGGAACGTCATGTGGAAGCCGATAAACAGCATCCAGAAGTGCACCATGCCGAGACGCTCGTTGAGCATCTTTCCGGTCCACTTGGGCCACCAGAAGTAGAAACCGGCGAACATCGCGAACACCACGGTGCCGAACACGACGTAGTGGAAGTGCGCCACGACGAAGTACGAGTCGGACAGGTGGAAGTCGAGCGGGGGCGACGCCAGGATGACGCCGGTCAGACCACCGAAGACGAACGACACGAGGAAGCCGAGGGCGAAGACCATAGGCGTCTCGAACGTGACCGAACCTCGCCAGAGCGTACCGATCCAGTTGAAGATCTTCACGCCCGTCGGGACGGCGATCAGCATCGTCATGAGGGCGAAGAACGGGAGCAGCACACCGCCGGTGACGTACATGTGGTGCGCCCACACCGCGACCGAGAGGGCCGCGATGGCGATGGTCGCGTACACGAGCGTCTTGTAACCGAAGATCGGCTTACGGCTGAACACCGGGAAGATCTCGGACACGATCCCGAAGAACGGCAGCGCGATGATGTACACCTCGGGGTGACCGAAGAACCAGAAGAGGTGCTGCCAGAGAAGCACTCCACCGTTCTCGGGGCTGTAGATGTGAGCGCCGAGCACACGGTCGGCGGCGGCGGCGAAGATCGCGGCGGCCAGCACGGGGAACGCGAGCAGGATCAGGATGCTCGTGATGAGCGTGTTCCACGAGAAGATCGGCATGCGCCACATCGTCATACCGGGGGCGCGCATCGTGAGCACCGTGGTGATGAAGTTGACCGCACCGAGGATCGTTCCGAAACCGCTGATGCCGAGACCGAGCATCCAGAGATTTCCGCCCACGCCCGGCGAGAAGCTGGCGTTGGCGAGCGGCTGATACGCGAACCACCCGAAGCCGGCCGCACCCTGCGGGGTGAGGAAGCCCGAGACCGCGATGGTCGAGCCGAAGAGGAACAGCCAGAACGCGAAGGCGTTCAGACGCGGGAACGCCACGTCGGGCGCGCCGATCTGCAGCGGCAGCAGCGCGTTGGCGAAGCCGGCGAACAGCGGCGTCGCGAACATGAGCAGCATGATCGTGCCGTGCATCGTGAACAGCTGGTTGTACTGCTCTTTGGTCGGGATGATCTGCATACCCGGCTCGAACAGCTCGGCGCGGATGATCAGCGCCATGACACCACCGAGCATGAAGAACATGACGGAGGCGATCAGGTACATGTACCCGATGGTCTTGTGGTCGGTGGAGGTGATCCACTTGACGACCAGGTTGCCCTTCTGCTCGACACGCGTGGTGCTCAGCAGTGCGGCTTGACGCGGCGGGAGAGTCGTCGGGCGCGAAGGGCCCGTCCCCTGGAGCGGAAGCGTCGTGGCCATGATCACTCGTTCCCTTCGGTACCGGCCGTCGTCAGGTTCTGCAGACGCGACAGGTCGCTGATGTCACCCACGTCGCCGGCACGGCGCAGCGAGTCGAGGTAGTTGTTGTACTCGTCTTCGCTGACGACCTTGACGTTGAAGAGCATGGCGGAGTGGTACTCACCGCAGAGCTCCGCGCACTTGCCCTCGTACGTGCCTTCACGGGTGGGCGTGAACGACCACTCGTTGTCGCGACCGATGTACATGTCTTTCTTGTAAAGGAAGTCGATGATCCAGAAGGAGTGGATGACGTCGCGCGAGCGGAGGTCGATCTTCACCGTCTTGTTCACCGGCAGGTACAGCGTGGGGACGTCCTGGAGGTCGTAACCGTCGGACGTGGCCTTGGCCTGCACACCCATCGAGTACACGGCGTCGGAGTTGTCTTCCTTCGTGCCGTTGTACTGGAAGTCCCACGCCCACTGCTTGCCGTAGGCGGTGATGGAGACGTCGGGGTTGTCGTACTGCGTCTCGAGCGTGTTCTGGTCACGCGCCGTGAAGGCGAAGAAGCCCACGACGAGGATCAGCGGCACGACCGTGTAGAAGATCTCGACCGGCATGTTGTAGCGCAGCTGGACCGGGAGACCGGACTGACCCTTGCGGCGGCGGTACGCGATGACCGACCAGAGCATGAGGCCCCAGGTGATGACACCCACCGCGAGGAGCACGATCCACGAGTTGACCCAGAGCCCTGCGACCATGTCGGTGTGGTTCGTAGCGGCCGGGCCGTCATCGACGAAGCCGGGCAGGAACCCGTGGAGCTGGGTCGTGGTGCAGCCGGAGAGGAGCGCTACGGAGGCGATGCCGAGGGGAAGCGCTGCCCAGCGAAGGCGACGTTTGGAGGGCACAATGCACCTTTCCGGGTCGTGGATGTTGCTCTGACAGTCTAGAGCAACCTCTCACCGTTCTCAGGCCATTCGTCCAGTGCCGAGACATCGAGAACCCCCGGATTCCGCGGTGTGATCCGGGATTCCGGGGGCTCTCGATGTGGCGCCGGAGAACGGCGTCAGAGGGTCAGTGGAAGCTGTCTCCGCACGCGCAGGATCCCTGGGCGTTCGGGTTGTCGATCGTGAAGCCCTGCTCCGAGATCGTGTCCTTGAAGTCGATGTTCGCGCCGTCGAGGTACGGGACGCTCATGTCGTCGACGATCACCTCGACGCCGTCGAAGTCGACGACCTTGTCACCGTCGAGATAACGCTCGTCGAAGTACAGCTGGTAGATGAGGCCGGAGCAGCCGCCGGGCTGGACGGCGACGCGCAGGCGCAGGTCGTCGCGACCTTCCTGCGACAGCAGGCTCTTCACCTTGTCGGAGGCGGCCGCGGTCAGGCCGACGCCGTGCTCGCGGGTCTCGGCGGAGGACGACAGTGTGGTGTCGGTCATGGCGATGCCCTTCGGGTTGTTCGGTCGCGGGGACGAGTCGAGTCTACGCCCGTCCCGCCCCCGCGGCCTCGATCAGTGCGTCCGCGCGTTGAGGCGAGCCAGCAGGAGCGCCTCCGAGACGAGCGCGTTGCGGAAGGTCTCGAGGTGCAGCGACTCGTTCGGGCTGTGCGCCCGCGCGTGCGGATCTTCGACCCCGGTCACGAGGATCTGCGCCTCGGGGAACTCGCGGACGAGGTCCGAGATGAACGGGATCGATCCCCCGATGCCGACGTCGACCGAGTCGACCCCGTATCCGTCCGCGAAGGAGGCACGAGCCTCTTCGAGGGCCCATCCGCTGGTGTCGACCAGGAAGGAGTCGCCGCAGTCGACGTCGGTGAACTCGAGCTGCGCGCCGAAGGGGGCATGCGCACGCAGGTGCGCCTCGACCGCGGCGAAGGCCTCCTGCGCGTCTTGCCCGGGAGCGACCCGCGCGCTGATGACGACGCTCGTCTGCGGGGAGAGGGTGTTGGATGCCGCCTCGACCGGGGTGGCATCCCATCCGGTGATCGTGATGGACGGCTTGTTCCAGATGCGGCTGAGGATCGAGTCGCGGCCGATCGGGCTCACGCCCTCGAGGAGGCCGGACTCCGCGCGCAGCGTCGCCTCGTCGTAGTCCGGGGTCTCGGCGTCGCGCACGGCGAGGCCCTCGACCGCGACGGCGCCGTCGTCGTCCCACAGGGTCGCGAGGAGCTTGACAGTGGCGAGCATGGCATCCGGGACCGCTCCGCCCATCATCCCGGAGTGGGACGCGTGCTCGAGGGTGCGGACGGTCAGGGTGAAGCGCGCGTTTCCGCGGAGAGAAACGGTGAGGCCGGGGGTGCGCTCATCCCAGTTGCCCGAGTCGGCCACGACGATGACGTCCGAGCGGAGCACCTCGGCGTTGTCGGCGAGGAACTGGCCGAAGGAGCGCGAACCGTACTCCTCCTCCCCCTCGATGAAGACGGCGAGGCCGAGGTCGAGGTCGTCGCCGATGACCTCGGACACGGCGCGGATGGCGCCCACGTGGGCCATGATGCCGGCCTTGTCGTCGGCGGCGCCCCGGCCGTAGAGACGCCCGTCGCGGACGGTCGGCTCGAACGGCGGCGACTCCCACAGCGCCTCGTCTCCCGGGGGCTGCACATCGTGGTGCGCGTACAGCAGCACGGTCGGGCGCCCGTTGCGGGCCGCACGCGTAGCGAGCACAGCGGGCTGGCCGAACTCATCGGTTCCGGGGATCGCGGCGCGCTTCACCTCGACCGCGTCGAAGACGCCGGTGCCCTCGAGGAGGGCGGCCACGGCGTCGGCGCTCTTCACGAGCGCGGACTGGTCGAAGGCCGGCCACGCGATCGAAGGGATGCGAACGAGGGAGCCGAGGTCGGAGAGGGCGGAGGGGATGCCGGCGTCCGCTGCTTTTTGCACAGCGTCCTGCCGGGACAGGTCGAGGGTCATGCGGGTAATCTTAAATCTCCCGATCAGCGAAGCACCGAGGTTTCCCGTGGCCAAGTCCCCCGCACCCGCACCCAACGACACCCCCGTCGAGCCGACGGAGCTCGGTTCGGGCAAGGGCCGCGCGACCCCGTCGCGCGCCGAGCAGGAGGCCGCCCGCAAGCGCCCCCTCGTGCCCGACACCAAAGAGGCCAAGGCCCGCGCGCGCGCCGAGCTCGCCGCTCAGCGCGAGAAGGCCCGCATCGGCATGGCCGCCGGCGAAGAGAAGTACCTGCCCGTCCGCGACCGCGGCCCGCAGCGCCGCTTCGCCCGCGACTTCGTCGACGCCGGCTGGCACCTCGGCGAGGGCGTGATGCCGTTCATGATCCTCGTCATCGTGGCGACGCTGATCCCCGTGTCGTTCTTCCAGTACTGGTCGTTCGTCGCGCTGTGGATCTTCATCCTCTTCGTCGTCGGCGACATGATCATCACCTCGATCCGCATCAAGCGGGCCGCCAAAGAGAAGTTCGGCGAAGGCCGACTCGAGAAGGGCCTCGGCTGGTACGCCGCGATGCGCACCGTCCAGATGCGCTTCATGCGCCTGCCGAAGGCCCAGGTCAAGCGCGGACAGTACCCGGTCTGACCCGGTCCCTCTTCGACGAAGCGGCGCGCCTTCGGGCGCGCCGCTTCTGCGTGGGCGCGACCGCGCGGCGGATCCTCAGCGGGCGCGCGCGAGACCGCGGTTGATCTGCCGGGCCCACAGCGGGCCGCGGTACAGGAACCCGGTGTACCCCTGCACGAGCGTCGCCCCGGCGGCGAGACGATCGCGGACGTCGTCGGCGGTCTCCGCTCCCCCGGCCGAGATCACGACGAACTCCTCCGGCACCGCGGCGCGCACCAGGCGCAGCACCTCGGCGGCGCGGGCCTTGAGCGGCGCCCCCGACAGTCCACCGGCGCCCATCGCCTCGATCTTCGCGGCATCGGTCGAGAGTCCCGTGCGCGCGATCGTCGTGTTGGTCGCGATGATCCCCGAGAGTCCGGCATCGACGGCGAGACGCGCGATGTCCTGCACCTCGGCGTCATCGAGGTCGGGAGCGATCTTCACGAGCAGGGGCGTGTCGCCCGCGGCATCCCGAACCTCCGTCAGTAACGGACGCAGCGTCTCGACCGCCTGCAGGCCGCGCAGACCGGGCGTGTTCGGCGAGGACACGTTGACGACGAGGTAGTCGGCGAGCGGAGCCAGCAGAAGGGCACTGCGGACGTAGTCGGTCGTGGCGTCTTCGACGGCGACCACACGACTCTTGCCGATGTTCACGCCGATCACCGGGCGCCGACGGGCTCGTCGCAGGCGGCGCAGCTTCGCCGCGGCGGCGACCGCACCGTCGTTGTTGAAACCCATGCGGTTGATCACCGCGCGGTCGGCGACGAGACGGAACAGGCGGGGCCGGGGGTTGCCGGGCTGCGCGAGGGCGGTGATCGTCCCCACCTCGACGTGACCGAAGCCGAGCGCACCGAGGCCGCCGACCATCGTGACGTTCTTGTCGAAGCCCGCGGCGACGCCGAACGGCGAATCGAACGTCAATCCCAGAGCGTGGACGCGCTGCGCGGGCGCGGGCGCCGTGAAGCGACGGACGAGGGATGCCACCGGCTCCACGCCCGCGACACGGATGACGAGGGCGCCGAGATGGTGCGCGAACTCGGGATCGAAACGGGTCAGGACCGTACGGAAGAGAAGGGGATACATCCCCGCCAGATTACTGGACCGGGGCGGACTCGCCGGCCTGCCCGGAGGAACGCTCCGCGTGATCGGCGCGCAGCTGCGCGATCGCGGCGTCGAAGTCGTCCAGCGAATCGAAAGCCTGGTAGACGCTGGCGAAGCGCAGGTAGGCGACCTCGTCGAGCTCTCGCAGCGGGCCGAGGATCGACAGGCCGATCTCGTTCGCCTCGATCTGCGACGAGCCGGTCTGGCGGATGTTCTCTTCGACCTGTTGGGCAAGCACCGCCAGGTCGGCGTCGGTCACCGGTCGCCCCTGACACGCCTTGCGGACGCCCGACATCACCTTCTCGCGACTGAACGGCTCGACGACCCCGGAGCGTTTGATCACGTTGAGACTCGCGGTCTCGACGGTCGAGAAGCGCCCCCCGCACTTCGGGCACTGGCGACGGCGGCGGATGCTGAGGCCATCGTCGCTGGTACGCGAATCAATGACGCGGGAGTCCGGGTTGCGACAGAAGGGACAATGCATGACGCCGCCAGACTACGCGTCGAAACGCGCGGTCACGGCCTCGCCGTGCGCGGGGAGCGCCTCGGCGTCGGCCAGGGTGACGATGGCGTCGCGCACCCGGGCGAGGGCCTCTCGGTCGTACTCGACGACCTGCTGCGGGCGCAGGAAGGTCGCCGCCGACAACCCCGCTCCGTACCGGGCCTGTCCCCCGGTCGGAAGCACGTGGTTGCTGCCGGCGAGGTAGTCGCCGAGGCTGACCGGCGTGTACGGGCCGACGAACACGGCTCCGGCGTTCACGAAGTTCTCGGGACGCGCGTCGGCGAGGTGCAGCTCGAGGTGCTCGGGGGCGTAGGCGTTGCTGAACGCGGTCGCCTGGGCGAGGTCGTCGACCAGGACGACCGCCGACTGCGGCCCGTGGAACGCCGCCGTCACGCGCTCGGTGTGGCGGGTCGCGGCGACGCGCTCGGGCAGTGCGGCCCGGACGGCCTCGGCCAGCTCGACGGAGTCGGTGACCAGCACGGCCGAGGCCTGCTCGTCGTGCTCGGCCTGGCTGACGAGATCGGCCGCGACGAGAGCGGGGACCGCGCTGTCGTCGGCGACGACGAGGATCTCGGTCGCCCCGGCCTCGGAGTCGGTGCCGACGCGGCCCGCGACGACGCGCTTGGCGGAGGCGACGAAGTTGTTGCCGGGCCCGGTCACGACGTCGACCGGGTCGAGCCCGATCTCGGCCACCCCGTAGGCGAAGGCGCCGATGGCTCCCGCTCCCCCCATCGCGTAGACCTCGGTGACACCCAGGAGCTTGGCGGCGGCGAGGATGACGGGGTGCACGCGGCCGCCGAACGCCGCCTGCGGCGGGGATGCGAGGGCGACCTCGCGCACACCCGCGACCTGCGCGGGCACGGTGTTCATCACCACGCTCGAGGGGTACACGGCCTTGCCGCCCGGGACGTAGAGTCCGACGCGACGCACCGGCTGCCACCGCTGCGTCACGCGAGCACCCTCGCCGAGTTCGGTGACGACCGGGGCGGGGACCTGGGCGGCGGATGCTCTGCGCACGCGCACGATCGCCTCGTCCAGAGCGGCACGGATGCCGGGATCGAGATCGCGCAGTGCCTCATCGAGGTGGTCCGCGGGCACGCGGAGGGCATGGTCGCTCACCCGGTCGAAACGGGCGGCCTGCTCGCGAAGTGCTTCTTCGCCCCGGCGCGCGACGTCGTCGACGAGACGCGCCGCGGTGGCAAGGGCCTCGTCGCGCGCGGCGTCCGCCCGCGGGACGACGGCCAGGAGCTCGGCCGGCGAGAGCACGCGGCCGCGGAGATCGATCGTGCGAAGCATGTCTTCAAGGCTACCGGCGCCTGCGAGCCGCCTCGCGCGGGGCGGGCGGCTCGCAGGCTCTGCTCAGCCGCGCGTGACGCCGGAGACGTCGTGCAGGTAACCGATGCGGCCGTCGTCGTGACGGACGACGAACGTCTCGCCGCGATCCTCGATCACGAGCGCCCACGCCGTGGGCCCGATCCGGAAGATCGGCGTGCCGTAGTCGTCGACGATCTCGCGCTCCTCGGGAGCCAGCGCCCAAAACGCCTGCGCGTGCGGGTGGTCGTCGTGCGCGGCACGCTGCTCCGCCGTGGGCTCGTCGCCGGCCGGGGCAGCCCAGCGCGAGTGGTCGTCGTGACCGTCCGCGTCGTCACGATCGTCATCGGCGCGCAGCGGCGCGAAGACGTCGGTGTCGTTGGCGTCGGAGTGGGCGGGGAGCACGCTCGTCGCGGGCGCGGGGTCGTGCGCCAGGTCGGTCGAGCCGGTGTAGGTGCCGGGAGTGGGGTCATCCGCGTCGGCGTGGACGCTCGACAAGGCGGCGGCACGCGCGGAGCCCGGGGTCGAGGGCGTGCGGGGCGTCCGCGGGCGCGCGACGACCGGGCGGATGGGTCGCGCGTTGCGATGAGCGGGGATTTCTTCACGGTCGCGGAAGTCGGCGGAGAACGGCGGGATGAAAGGCGCGAAGACCGTGAGGACCACACCCGCCAGCAGCAGGACGGCCTCGACCCAGATGACCCAGGAACGCGTCCAGACGGTGTTCGAGGCGTACACGGCGACGGCGTCCCACACCCACGAGACCCACACGAGGGCGGAGATCGTGAACGCGACCGAGGCGAACTGGTCGATGCCGAGCGATCCGACGCGGCGGATGCCCTGCGGGGAGAGGCGACGGAGTACCACCAGTCCCACGGCGACGGTCGGCAGGGCGATCGCGGGGATCCACCACAGGCCCGAGAGCCAGACGTTCGCCCCGCCGATCAGGACGCTCGAACCGGATTCGAGGATGTTGGTGCGGAAGAACGAGACGAGGAACGCCACGACCCAGATGCCGAGCAGGGCGACCTCGCGGACCGAGAACGGACCGACGCCGTAGTTCGGGCGGGCGTCGCGGCCGTCGACGACGGGACGGCTGCCCGTGTGGGCGTTGGCGTGCGCCGCGGCCGGAAGAGAGGCGCCGCGGGACCCGGCATCGACGGCGCCGGTGTCGTGGGCGAAGGTGTCGTCCGCGTCGGCGGCGCGGTCACCCGTGCCCTGTCGGCGGGCACCGGTGGTTTCGGAGGACGCGCTCTCGTCGGCACGGGAGCCGTCAAGGCGATCGGGGTCGGTGGGCGTGAAGCCGTCGTGGGGGGTCGAATCGGTCACGGTGGTCCTTTCGGAGGGCGGCAAGCGCCCGGTCATCCTAACCAGGGGGTGTCCAGAACGAGCTGGGGTTGAAACGCGCCGCGAGGGCGCGCGGGTCAACCGAGGCAGTTCGGGCCGAGGAGGCCCTTGAGCTCGCCGAACAGGTCGGCGGTCACGCGAACGGGCATCGGCACCTCGAACACCTTGGCGGTGCCGCCTTTGTGCAACTTGAGGACGACCTCGGTCGATCCGGAGTGACGCTGCAGCATCTGCGCGAGCTCGCCGACGAGCGCCTCGTTCGCGCGCTGCTCGGGAACGACGAGGGTGAGTCCGCCCGCGTCGTCGAGGCCCTCGAGATCGGGGGCGAAGGCGCTCTGGGCGTGCAAATTGAGTCCGTCGTCGCGACGCGAGACGCGTCCGCGGACCACGAGGATCGAATCGCCTTGCAGGATCGGCGCGAATTCCGCGTAGGTCTTGCCCATGAACATCACGGTCACCTCGCCGTTGAAGTCCTCGACGGTGACCATGCCGTAGGGGTTTCCGCTCTGCTTCGCGACGCGGTGCTGCACGCTCGTCAGCAGACCGGCGACCGTCACCTGGTCGCCGTCCTGCACGTCTTCGGAGGCGAGCAGGTCGTGGATCGAGGTGGACGCGTGCTTCGCGAGGGGCACCTCGAGACCGGCCAACGGGTGGTCGGACACGTAGAGGCCGAGCATCTCGCGCTCGAACGCCAGCTTGTCCTTCTTGGTCCACTCGGGCCGTTCAGGCACCTTGACGACCTGTTGGGGCTCGTCCCACAGCGAGTCGAAGTCGAAGCCGACCTCGCCGTTCGCCTCGCGCTTCTTGTCGATCACGGCGCCCTCGCAGGCGTCTTCGTGCACCTCGATGAGCGCCCGGCGCGTGGACCCGAGCGAATCGAACGCCCCCGCCTTGATGAGCGACTCGACGGTGCGCTTGTTCGCCGCGTGCGCGGGGACCTTCGCGAGGAAGTCGTGGAACGACGTGTATTTGGCCTCTTGCCGTGACGCCACGATCCCGTCGACGACGTTGGTGCCCACGTTTCGGACGGCACCGAGACCGAACCGGATGTCTTCGCCGACGGCCGCGAAGTACCGGATCGACTCGTTGACGTCGGGCGGGAGCACTTTGATGCCCATGCGGCGGCACTCGTTCAGATAGACCGCCATCTTGTCCTTCGAGTCGCCGACGCTCGTGAGCAGGGCGGCCATGTACTCGGCCGGGTAGTGCGCCTTGAGGTAGGCAGTCCAGTACGACACGAGCCCGTAGGCCGCGGTGTGCGCCTTGTTGAAGGCGTAGTCGGCGAACGACTCGAGCACCTTCCAGAGCGTCTGCTGCGCGACGTCGCCGAACCCGCGCTCGGTCATACCGCCGAAGAAGATCTCTTTCTGCTTGTCGAGCTCGCTCTTCTTCTTCTTACCCATCGCGCGGCGCAAGAGGTCGGCCTGACCGAGGGTGTACCCGGCGACGCGCTGGGCGACCGCCATCACCTGCTCCTGGTAGACGATCAGGCCGTAGGTGGTGTCTAGGATGTCGGCGAGCGGCTCTTCGAGCTCGGGGTGGATCGGCTCGATCTCTTGCTGCTTGTTCTTGCGCAGCGCGTAGTTGATGTGCGAGTTCACGCCCATCGGGCCCGGGCGGTAGAGCGCGAGCACCGCCGAGATGTCCTCGAAGTTGTCGGGCCGCATGAGGCGCAGGAGCGAGCGCATGGGCCCGCCGTCGAGCTGGAACACCCCGAGGGTGTCTCCGCGCGCGAGCAGCTCGTACGACGCCGCGTCGTCGAGGTCGAGGTCTTCGAGCACGAGGGGGTGGCCGCGGTTGGCCTCGATGTTGTCGAGGGCGTCGTTGATGATCGTGAGGTTGCGCAGCCCCAGGAAGTCCATCTTGATCAGACCGAGCGACTCGCACGCCGGGTAGTCGAACTGCGTGACGATCTGGCCGTCCTGCTCGCGGCGCATGATCGGGATGATGTCGATCAGCGGCTCGCTCGACATGATCACGCCGGCCGCATGCACGCCCCACTGGCGTTTGAGGTTCTCAAGGCCCAACGCGGTGTCGAAAACCGTCTTGGCCTCGGCGTCGGTCTCGATGAGGGTGCGGAACTCGCTCGCCTCTTTGTACCGCGGGTGCTCGGGGTTGAACATGCCGTCGAGCGGCATGTCCTTGCCCATCACGGCCGGGGGCATTGCCTTGGTGAGGCGGTCGCCCATGCTGAAGGGGAAGCCCAGCACGCGACCGGCGTCCTTCAGGGCCTGCTTGGCCTTGATCGTGCCGTAGGTCACGATCTGCGCGACGCGCTCGTCGCCGTACTTCTCGGTGACGTACTGGATGACCTCGCCGCGACGACGATCGTCGAAGTCGACGTCGAAGTCGGGCATGGAAACGCGGTCGGGGTTGAGGAACCGCTCGAAGATCAGGCCGTGCTGCAGGGGGTCGAGGTCGGTGATCTTCATCGCGTACGCGACCATCGACCCGGCACCCGAACCACGACCGGGACCCACGCGGATCCCGTTGTCCTTGGCCCAGTTGATGAAGTCGGCGACGACGAGGAAGTAGCCCGGGAATCCCATCTGCAGGATGACGTCGGTCTCGTACTCGGCCTGCTTGCGCACGGCGTCGGGGATGCCCCCGGGGTACCGGTCGTTGAGGCCGTTCTCGACCTCTTTGATCATCCAGCTGCCCTCGGTCTCGCCCTCGGGGACGGGGAACCGCGGCATGTAGTTGGCGGAGGTGTCGAACTCCACGTCGCAGCGCTCGGCGATCAGCAGCGTGTTGTCGCACGCCTCGGGGTGGTCGCGGAACACCTGGCGCATCTCGGCTGGCGACTTGACGTAGTAGCCGTCGCCGTCGAACTTGAAGCGCTTCGGGTCGTCGAGCGTCGAGCCCGACTGCACGCACAACAGGGCGGCATGACTCGTCGCGTCGTGCTGGTGCGTGTAGTGGAGGTCGTTCGTGCCGAGCAACGGGATGCCGAGGTCTTTCGACAGCTTCAGCAGGTCGCCCATGACGCGCCGCTCGATCGACAGACCGTGGTCCATGATCTCGGCGAAGTAGTTGTCTTTGCCGAAGATGTCCTGGAACTCGGCGGCGGCGGCCCGGGCGGCCTCGTACTGCCCGAGGCGCAGGCGCGTCTGCACCTCGCCGGAGGGACACCCGGTCGTCGCGATCAGGCCCGTGCTGTAGGTCTGCAGCAGTTCGCGGTCCATGCGGGGCTTGAAGTAGTAGCCCTCCATGCTCGCCTTGGACGACAGGCGGAAGAGGTTGTGCATGCCCTGCGTGGTCTCGGACAGCAGGGTCATGTGCGTGTACGCGCCCGAACCCGAGACGTCGTCGCTCTGCTGCTCGGGAGTACCCCAGCGGACACGGGTCTTGTCGGAACGGTGGGTTCCGGGGGTGACGTAGGCCTCGATGCCGATGATCGGCTTGATGCCGGCGTCTTTCGCCGTCTTGTAGAACTCGTAGGCCGCGAACGTGTTTCCGTGGTCGGTCACGGCGATGGCCGGCATGCCTTGTTTGACGGCCTCTTGGACCATCGGACCGATGCGGGCCGCGCCATCGAGCATCGAATACTCGCTGTGCACGTGAAGGTGAACGAAGGAGTCAGCTGCCACGGGTCGAGTCTACGTTCGGCCTCCGACATCGACCGCGGAAGTTCGCAGCCCGCGCCCAGTTCGACGCGCCGACCCGGGCGCGTCGCCGGGTGGTGGCATCCCCTCCGCCGATCGTCGCGGAGGGGCGCGCTCAGGCCCCGTCGCCGAGCATCTCGAGGGCGTGCGCCAGATCCGCCGGGTAGGGCGATTCGAACTCGACCCACTCCCCCGTGCCGGGGTGCGTGAACGCCAGGCGATGCGCGTGCAGCCACTGCCGCGTCAGCCCGAGGCGCGCGGACAGGGTCGGGTCCGCGCCGTACAGCGGGTCTCCGGCGCAGGGGTGACGGTGCGCCGCCATGTGCACGCGGATCTGATGGGTGCGGCCGGTCTCGAGGTGGATCTCGAGCAGGGAGGCGCGAGGGAACGCCTCGAGCGTCTCGTAGTGGGTCACCGAGTCCTTGCCGTCCGGGGTCACGGCGAACTTCCACGAGTGGTGCGGATGCCGCCCGATCGGCGCGTCGATGGTGCCTGCGAGCGGGTCCGGGTGCCCCTGCACGACAGCGTGGTAGATCTTGTCGACCTCGCGCTCTTTGAAGGCGCTCTTGAGCAGCGTGTACGCGCGCTCGGTCTTGGCGACCACCATGAGCCCGCTCGTACCCGCGTCGAGGCGGTGCACGACGCCGCGCCGCTCGGCGGGGCCGCTCGTGGCGATGCGGAATCCGGCCGCGGCGAGGGCACCGAGCACGGTCGGACCGTCCCACCCCACAGAGGGGTGCGCGGCGACGCCCGCGGGCTTGTCGACCACGACGATGTCGTCGTCGTCGTGCACGATCCCGAGGTCGGGGACCGCGACCGGCACGATCTCGGGCTCGCGCTTGGGCTCCCATTCGATGTTCAGCCAGGTGCCGGCGCGCAGACGGTCGGAGCGCCCGGCCACCCGACCGTCGACGCTCACCCCGCCCGCGTCGGCGACCTCGGCCGCGAACGTGCGGGAGAACCCGAGCATCTTGGCCAGACCCTGGTCGATGCGCGTCCCGTCGAGCCCGTCGGGGACGGGCAGGCTCCGCGACTCCATGTCAGCGGGCGCCCGGGTCGGCCGGAGCATCGACCGCGCCGTCGGCGGACTCCGCCGCGGCTCGGGACGCCTTGGTCTCGCGCGAACCGTCGAGCTTCAGCCCGAACAGCACGAGGACCGCCACCGAGATCATCATCGTGACGATGAACATGTCGGCGACGTTGTAGATCGCGGGCATCATCCAGGGTGTCGAGATGAAGTCCACGACGTGCCCCACGGGGAAGCCGGGTTCGCGGATCAGGCGGTCGGTGAGGTTGCCCAGCACACCGCCGAGGAGCAGCCCCAGAACGATCGCCCACAGACGCGAACGCACGCGACGCACACCGAGATAGACGATCACGCACGCGACGACCGCGAGGGCGATTGTGAAGACCCACGTGACGCCCTCGCCGAGCGAGAACGCCGCACCGGGGTTACGGACGAGATAGAACTGCAGGAAGTCGCCGATGATCGGGACCACGCGCTCCGAGGGGAGAGCGGCGATCGCGGCGTTCTTCGCAAACTGGTCGGCGGCCAGCACCAGCACCGCGAGAATCGCGATGGTGACGCCGGCCGCCGCCGTACGCAGAGGAGGTCGACTGCGCAAAGAGTCGGCCTACAGACCGATCGCCGACACCGGCGTCGAGCCCGAGGACGTCGCGGTGGTGTCGAGGTCGCGGAGCTGACCCTCGATGTACGAACGCAGCTGCGAGCGGTAGTCGCGCTCGAAGTTGCGCAGCTCGGTGATGCGACCCTCGAGCGTGGTGCGCTCCTTCTCGAGACGGGCGCGCTCTTCGCGGCCCTTCTGCTCGGCCTCGGCGACGATGGATGCCGCCTGAGCCTGCGCCTCGCCGATGAGCTGGTCGCGCTGGGCCTTACCCTCTGCGACGTGCTCGTCGTGCAGACGCTGCGCGAGCTCGATGATGCCGGCGCTCTGGGCGGCGGGCTCGGCGTCGTGCGACGGGGTGGAGGCGACCGGTGCCGGAGCGGGCGTCTCAGCGACGACCGGCTCTTCGACCTTGGGCGCCTCGGCGGGGGCTTCGGCGGCGGCCGGAGCGGCCTCGCCGGACTCGTACGCCGCGAGCTTGGTCTTCAGCTCTTCGTTCTCGGCGATCGTCTTGCGCCACTCGACGACGATCTCGTCGAGGAAGTCGTCGACCTCGTCGGGGTCGAAGCCCTCCTTGAAGCGCACGTGCTGGAACTGCTTGGTGACGACGTCATCGGGGGTCAGTGCCATGGTGTTTCCTCTTTCGAGAGCTCTGATGTCGGAACTGTGGGGGTGTCGCACCGGGGCGTACCGCTTCGGAACAGCATAGCCGCCGCCCTCCACCGGTGTCGAAGATCACGGGCGAAGAAGCGGCGGCGGGGCGTCACACGGCCGCGAGGGACCGCGTCACGCTCAACAGCATGAAGCAGACGAACATCACGATCGCGAATCCGAAATCGATCGCGATCCCCCCGATGCGCAGGGGGGGGATGAAGCGACGGATCAGCTTGATGGGCGGATCCGTCACCGTGTAGACGATCTCTGCCAACACGAGGGTGACGCCGCGAGGGCGCCACTCCCGGTTGAACATCGGGATGTACTCGAGCACGAGGCGCGCGAGCAGCAGCACGATGAAGATGAACAGGACCGCACTGAGGATGGAGCCGACGAGGCTCAGAACGGCCACTGTTACTGGGACGCGAAGGGCGCAGCCTCGGGATCGGCCTGCGCGATCGCACCGTCGCCGGAGACGGCGATGTTCTCGGGCGAGAGCAGGAACACCTTGCTCGTCACCCGCTCGATGCGTCCGTACAGCCCGAGCGAGAGTCCGCTCGCGAAGTCGATCAGGCGACGCGCGTCGGCGTCGCTCATCTGCGACAGGTTGATGATGACCGGGATTCCCTCGCGGAAGTTCTCGGCGATCGTCTGCGCGTCGCGATACTGCTTGGGGTGCACCGTGAGGATCTCACTCACGGGTCCGGCCGCGGGCTGGCGCACCACGGCGGGACGGTGCAGGGGGGTCACCGGCGCGGCCTTCTCGAGGGGAGCAGCAGCTGCGGGCTGCTTGCGCGCGATGGGCTGCGGCGCGGTCTCCTCATAGGTCTCTTCCTCGTCGGCGAGGCCCAGGTACACCATCGTCTTCTTGAGGGGGTTCGACATCGCATCCTCCGTTCGCTCGTCTGGTCCGAGGCTAGTCGCGCGGGGGCCTCGGGCCCGTGATTGCGGAGCCGATCCGCAGGTGTGTCGCGCCCATTGCGATCGCCTCGGGGAAATCGCCGGTCATGCCCGCCGAGATCCACCGCGCGTCGGGGACGACGGAGCGCACCGCATCGGCACAACGGTGCAGTCGCTCGAACGCACGAGCGGGTTCTTCGTCGAGCGGGGCGACGGCCATCACCCCGCGCAGCCGCAGGGTCGACAGGCCCGCCACGTGGGCGGCCAGTTCTTCGACGGCGTCGGGGACGACTCCCCCGCGACCGGGGTCGTCGGTGAGGTTCACCTGCACGAGCACGTCGAGAAGATCGCCCTCGGCGCCGGCGGCGTGCAGCGCGTCCGCGATGCGGGTGCGGTCGACCGAGTGGACGGCATCCGCTCCGGCTCGCACCGCGCGCGCCTTGTTGGTTTGCGCCTGGCCGATGAAGTGCCAGGTCAGATCCGGGATGCCGTCGAGCTCCGCGCGTTTGGCCGTGAGCTCCTGCTGCCGGTTCTCTCCCACGTGCCGGACTCCCAGCGCGTGCAGTTCGGTGACGAGGGATGCCGGGTGGAACTTCGTGACCACGACGCGGGTGATCTCGCCGGGGTCGCGGTTCGCGGCGCGGGCGGCGTCTCGGATGCGCTCGTCGACGGCGGCGAGTCGCTCGGCAAGGGCGGTGTCCATGCTGCTCCTTCGACGACGAGAGCGGGCCCGGTGGACACCGGACCCGCTCGTCGTACCGTTGGTTCTTACTTCAGGAAGTCGGGCACGTCGAGGTCGTCGTCGGCGTAGCCGCCGTCGTACGAGGTCTCGGGCACGCGGGCCGTGACGGGTGCCGGCTCGGGCCGACGCTCGGGAGCGCGCTCGGTCGCCGCCTTCTGCTCCTCGGCCGCGTCGAGGTCGCGGGCGACGTCGTCGGCGGGGATGACGGGCACGACGGGCGCCGAGACCGGGCGCTGGGCGCCGACCGCGTCGATCCGCAACGAGGGCTCTCCCCCGTCGAAACCGGCGGCGATGACGGTGACCCGCACCTCGTCGCCGAGCGTGTCGTCGATGACCGTTCCGAAGATGATGTTGGCCTCGGGGTGCGCGGCCTCTTTCACCAGCTGAGCGGCGTCGTTGATCTCGAAGATGCCGAGGTTCGAGCCGCCCTGGATCGACAGCAGCACGCCGTGCGCGCCCTCGATCGAGGCCTCGAGGAGCGGGGACTCGACGGCGAGCTCGGCGGCCTTGATCGCACGGTCGGCGCCGCGGGACGAGCCGATGCCCATGAGCGCGGAACCGGCCCCCTGCATGACCGACTTGACGTCGGCGAAGTCGAGGTTGATGAGACCGGGGGTCGTGATGAGGTCGGTGATGCCCTGGACACCGGCGAGCAGCACCTGGTCGGCCGTGGCGAACGCCTCGATCATCGAGATGCCGCGGTCGCTGATCTCGAGCAGGCGGTCGTTCGGGACGACGATGAGGGTGTCGACCTCTTCTTTCAGTCGCCCCACACCCGCCTCGGCCTGGCTCTGGCGGCGACGCCCCTCGAACGAGAACGGCTTGGTGACGACACCGATGGTCAGGGCGCCGATCGACTTGGCGATCTTGGCGACGACGGGGGCACCGCCGGTGCCGGTTCCGCCGCCCTCACCCGCGGTGACGAAGACCATGTCGGCGCCGCGGAGCGCCTCTTCGATCTCTTCGGCGTGGTCCTCGGCGGCGCGTCGGCCGACCTCGGGGTCGGCGCCGGCGCCGAGGCCGCGGGTGAGCTCACGACCGACGTCGAGCTTGACGTCGGCGTCGCTCATCAGCAGCGCCTGCGCGTCGGTGTTGATCGCGATGAACTCCACGCCGCGAAGGCCGAGCTCGATCATGCGGTTGACGGCGTTGACGCCGCCCCCGCCCACACCGACGACCTTGATCACGGCGAGGTAGTTCTGGTTGTGGCTCATGCCGGCCTCCGTTTGTCCCCGAACCCGAAACTTTAAACCTCATGTTGAGGGTTAAAGAATTGCCCGGTATGCAATTCCTTAGCTCGAAGGTAGGCGGCGGATCCGACCCCGCCCGCCCGACACGCGGCGTGTTGGAACATCGCCTCGAAGATCAGCGGACGACGCCCGCCTCGGGCGACGTCACGTCGTACTCCTTGGCCTTGTCCGGCGGGCTCTTCTGCATCAGGCGATCGAGCACCACGGCCTTCTCGGCCGAGCGGTCGGCGCTCCCCCACACGACCTTCGACCCCGACGCACCGAGCGTCAGCGTCACATCGTCGGGCGTCGAGGCCGACACGGCCGTGACCTGCGCCCGCACGGCATCCGGCAGGGAACGCACCACGCGCCCGGCCGCGCGGAAGGCCGCCGAATCCGTCCCGCCGACGATGTCGAGCACGGGCTGACCGGCCGGGGCATCGGGCGTCGTCGACAGCGCCACCCCCGCCGCGTCCACCACCGTGAAACCCGCCGCGGACTGCATGGCGCCGATGGGGGTCCGCTCGACGATGCGCACCACGAGGTCATGGGGCGGGCGCGCCTCGAGGGTGTACGACTCCACGAGCGGGAAGCGCACGAGCGCCGCCTTCACGGCGCTGTCGTCGACCATCGCGAGCGGGACGCCGACTTGATCGCCCAGGGCGGCGGACACCGCCGCCGGGTCGAGCTGCGAGGTGCCGACCACGTCGATCTTCTCGACGGCGAAAAGCGGGCTGTACGCCACGCCCGCCGTACCGAGGCCCATGACGAGGAAAGCCGAGATCACACCGATCCAGATGTTCCGACGACGCCGCTGGCGCACCGTGAAGCGGCGCACCTCCGCGGAGAGCGCCCGCCGCCGGGCCCGCGAGGCCCGCCACACATCGCGCAGCCCCGCTCCCCCGGCATCCGGATCCTCCGCGGCGAAGCCGCCGTCGAGCGGACGCTCGCGGGTGTCGACCACGGAGTTCTCGTCGACGGATGCCGTCTGCCGGGGCGTCGAAGCCCGAGCGGCCTTCGCGCGGCGAGCGGACTCCGGCGAGGACGGCAGGGGCGACGGCCGCTCCACGGTCAGACCGCCGCGGCCTCGGTGCGGGACAGCGCCTCGAGCACCTGGGGGATGATCTGGTAGACGTTGCCGCACCCGAGGGTGATGACGTAGTCACCCGGTCGGGCGATCCGAGCCGTGTAATCGGCCGCCGCCTGCCAGTCGGGGACGTAGTGCACGTGGGACGGATCGGCGAACGCGCCGCTGACGAGCTCTCCCGTGACCCCGGGCACCGGGTCTTCACGGGCCCCGTACACGTCGAGCATGACGGTGTGGTCGGCGTGCGACTCGAGCACCTCGGCGAACTCGCGGTACATCTCCTGCGTGCGCGAGTACGTGTGGGGCTGCTGGATCGCGATGATGCGGCCCTCACCCACGACCGTTCGCGCCGCGGACAGCGCCGCGGCGACCTCGGTCGGGTGGTGCGCGTAGTCGTCGTAGACGCTGACGCCCTGCTGCACGCCGTGCAGCTCGAAACGGCGGACCGTGCCGCCGAAGCCCTCGACCGCGCGTGCCGCATCGGACAGCGAGTGCCCGAGCACGCGCAGCACGGCGACCGCGCCGGCGGCGTTGACCGCGTTGTGGGCGCCCGGCACCCGCAGTTGCACGTCGACGCTCTCGCCGTCGGCGGAGAGGGTGAAGGCGACGGGTCCGTCGGTGCGGATGCCGCTGAGGCGGAGATCGGCCGCGTTGTCCTCGCCGAACGTGACGACGTTCGCGTGGGTGATGCGCTCGCGCACGGAACGCGCGCCGGGGTCGTCGGCCGAGATCACGACGGCCTCGCGGGCGGCGTTCGCGAAGCGGGCGAAGGCCGCGTCGAAGGCGTCGCGCGAGCCGTAATGGTCGAGGTGGTCGGGGTCGACGTTGGTGATGAGCGCGACCGAGGTGTCGTAGAGCTCGAACGTGCCGTCGGACTCGTCGGCCTCGATCACGACGAGGTCGTCGGAGCCGGTGCCGCTGGACGCACCGAGGTCGGCGATGACGCCGCCGTTGACGAACGTCGGGTCGACCTCGAGGGCGCGCAGGGCGGTCACGATCATGCCCGTCGAAGTGGTCTTGCCGTGGGCACCCGCGACCGAGACGAGGCGACGACCGCCGATGAGCCAGTGCAGCGCCTGCGAGCGGTGGATCACGTGCAGTCCGCGCTCTTTGGCGGTGACGAACTCGGGGTTCTCGGGCCAGATCGCGCCCGTGTGGACGACGGTGTCGGCGTCGCCGAGGTGGGCGGCGTCGTGCCCGACGTGCACGGTCGCGCCGCGGGCGGCGAGGTCGCGCAGGGCGGCACTGTCGGAACGGTCGGAGCCGGAGACCCGGATACCGCGGTCGAGGAACATGCGGGCGAGTCCGGACATGCCCGATCCCCCCACGCCGATGAAGTGCGCGGAGGTGATGGTCTCGGGGATGGGGAGGCTCAGGTCGGGTCTGATCATGGCGTCTGCGAGTTTACGTCGCCGATCCTGCGCGTCGGCCCCGGCGCGCTGAGCGCGGGGCCCACGGGACCTCGGCGGGCGGACGCGCCGCGGCGGCCCGGCTGTCACCAGAACAGGCCATGTCACGGGAACAGGAGGACATCCTGTCGGACGCCCTGTTCTGGTGGCTTCGCCCCGTTCTCGCGACGACCGGGCCGCGCGTCGGCGGGGCCGGGCCCGGCTCAGCGGGCGAGAGCCTGGTCGACGAGGGCGATCACGTTCTCGGTCCCGGTCCGGATGCCGGTGCGCGCCGCCGCATCGCGCATCGCGGTCCGCCGGCCCTCGTCGGCGAGCAGCGGAACGATCTCGGCGCGGACCCGGTCGGGCGTGAGATCGGCGTCGGCGATGAGCAGCGCGGCCCCCGCGCGGACGGCCGCGGCGGCGTTGAGGCTCTGCTCGCCGTTGCCGACCGCGTAAGGCACGTACACGGCGGGGATGCCGAGGGCGTTGATCTCGCTGACGGTCGCGGCACCCGAGCGCGACACCACGAAGTCGGCGAGGGCGAAGGCGAGATCCATGCGGTCCACGTACCGGACGACGGCATAGCCCTCGACGCCCGGATCGGGCAGGTCGGAGTTCTGTCCCGTCACGTGCAGCAGCTGCCAACCGGCGTCGAGGACGTCGCGCCAGGCCCCGCCGAACGCGGTGTTCAACCGCAGCGCACCGAGCGAGCCCCCGAACACCAGCAGCGTCGGCTTCTGCGCGTCGAGCCCGAAGTGCGCGGCGGCCTCCGCACGCAGAGCGGGAGCGTCGAGCTCGACGATCTCGCGGCGAAGCGGCATCCCGACCTCTCTCGCACCGCGCAGCGGGGTGCCCTCGAAGGCGACGCCGACGCCCGCGGCGCCCCGCGCCCCGAGCACGTTCGCGAGCCCCGGCTTGGCATTGGCCTCGTGCACCACGAAGGGGACGCGCTCGCGGCGGGCGGCGACGTAGGCGGGCGCCGCCGCGTACCCCCCGAAACCGACGACGACGTCGACCCCGCGCGAGCGGATGAGTCGGCGCACGTGCGCGACGGCGCGCAGGAAGCGCACCGGGAACGCCGCGGCGGCCCCGTTGGGGCGGCGTGGGAAGGGAACCTTCGCGACGGTGAGCAGTTCGTACCCGCGCAACGGGACGAGACGCGACTCGAGGCCCTCTCTCGTCCCGAGCACGAGCACGTCGGCTGAGGCGTCGCGGGTGCGCAAACCGTCGGCGACCGCGAGCAGGGGGTTCACATGCCCGGCGGTGCCGCCGCCGGCGAGGAGGTAAGTCGTCACCGTACGACCCTAACCAGGTCGCGCGGGCGATCCCGCCCGGGGCGCGTCAGCCGCGCGGTCGACGGGCGGAGGCCGCAGCCCGCCGCGCCGCCCGCGGAGGCGTCTCGCCCGCCGCGCGACGGTCGGGAAGCGTCCGCGCGCACGACAGCAGCACACCGCACCCGATCAGCACCGACAGCAGCGAGGTTCCGCCTTGCGACATGAACGGCAGCGGCACACCGAGAACCGGGAACACGCGGAGGACGACCGCGACGTTGATCATGGCCTGACCGACGATCCAGATGGTCACGCCGCCCGCGACGATCCGGACGAAGGGGTCGTCGGTGCGGCGGATGATGTGGAAGGCGCCGACCGCGAACAGACCGAAGAGGGCGAGGACGACGATGCAGCCGATCAGCCCCATCTCCTCCCCCACGATCGCGAAGATGTAGTCGTTCGCCGCGGCGGGAAGCCAGTCGTACTTCTCGGCCGAGTTGCCCAGGCCCACACCGAAGATCCCGCCCGCGGCGAGCCCCCAGATGCCGTGCAGCGGCTGGTAGCAGTCGCCGAGGTAGTTGGCGATGCAGTCCTGGTCGAGGAAGCTCATGATGCGGCGCATGCGGTCGGCGCTCGTGATGGCGAACAACGCGATCGCGCCGAGGGCCGCGAGGGCCGGCAGCACGAAGATGCGCAGCTTCACCCCCGAGAAGAACAGCGCCCCGAGCAGGACGAGCACGAGGATCATCGTCGTACCCAGGTCTTTTCCGCCCATGACGGTGGCGACCACGAGGGCGAAGACCGGAACGATCGGGATGAACACGTGTCGCCAATCGCCCAGCAGCGTCTGCTTGCGATAGAGGACGTAGCCCAGCCACAACGCGAGAGCGAGCTTGAGGAACTCGGCCGGCTGCGCCTGGATGCCCGCGATGCTGATCCAGTTGCGGTTACCGTTCGCCGAGATGCCCAGCGGAGTGAACACCAGCAACTGGAACAGCGTCGCCAGGATCAGCGCCGGCCACGCCATGCGCTTCCAGAAGCGCAGCGGAGCACGGCTGAGCACGAACATCAGCGGGATGCCGATGACGGCGAAGACGGCCTGCTTGAGGACGTGGTCGAAGGGGCTCTGCGCTCCGTCGAGCGCCGAGGTGGCCGACAGCACCATGACCAGGCCGAACCCGGTGAGAAGGAGCGCCGCCGAGGTGATGAGCAGGAACTCGCTGGGCACGGGCCGGAAGGCCCTGCCGAGAGAGACGCGGGCCGCGAGGCCGGCGCGCGCGGGCTCGTCGGGGCTCTGCCGCGGACGAGGTGCCGTCGTGGTCACGCGAGTCCCCTCAGTCGTGCGGTCGAGTTTCTCCGTCTCGGCCCGCGATCCACGCCCGCACCGCCTCGGCGAAGCGGTCGCCGCGGTCGGAGTAGGACGAGAACTGATCGAAGGACGCCGCCGCGGGAGCGAGGAGAACGGTGTCTCCCTCCCGGGCCACACCCGCCGCCAGTTCGACGACCTGGGCCATGACGTCTTCAGTCTCAGCGTGGTCGACCTCGAACAGCGGCACCGCCGGGGCGTGTCGCCCGAACGCCGCCACGATCTCGTCACGCTCGGTGCCGATCACGATCGCGGCCCGCACAGACGCGCCCCGAGCGCGCACGAGGTCGCTCAGGTCGACGCCCTTGAGCAGACCGCCGACCACCCACACCGCGCCGGGGTACGCCGCGAGCGACGAGGCCGCCGCGTGCGGGTTCGTCGCCTTCGAGTCGTCGACCCAGGTGACCCCGAGGTGCGCCCCGACGACCTGGATGCGGTGCGGGTCGAGCCGGAAGCGCTCGAGCGTGTCGTGGATGTGCGCGGGCGTGGCCCCGAGCGAGCGCGCGAGGGCGGAGGCCGCGAGGATGTTGGCGACCATGTGGGGAGCCGCGAGGCCGCGCTGGGCGAGGTCCGCCACCGTCGTCAGTTCGAGGGCCGAGGTGGCGCGCTCTTCGAGGAAGGCCCGATCGACGAGGATGCCGTCGACCACACCAAGGTCGCTCGGACCGGGCACCCCCAGATCGAAGCCGATGGCGCGCGCGCCCTCGACGACCTCGGCGTCTTCGACCATCTCGCGGGTCGCGACGTCGGCCTTGTTGTACACGCAGGCCACGCGCGTGCGGGCGTAGACGCCGGCCTTCGCCGCGCGGTACGCGTCCGCGCCGCCGTGCCACTCGAGGTGGTCGTCGGCGAGGTTGAGGCAGACGGCCGCGTGCGGCGAGAGGGCGTCGGGTCCGGACTGCTGATTCAGGTACCAGAGCTGGTGGCTCGAGAGCTCGACGACGAACACGTCGAACCCGCCCGGGTCGCGCACGGCGTCGAGGACGGGGGTGCCGATGTTGCCGACGGGAACGGCCCGCTGACCCGCCGTCATGAGCATCTCGGCGGTCAGACGCGTGGTGGTCGTCTTCCCGTTCGTGCCGGTGATGAGCACCCAGTCGGCGGGGAGCCCGTCCGGACGCACCACCTTGTCGCGCACGCGCCAGGCGAGCTCGACGTCGCCCCACAGCGCGATGCCACGCTCCTGCGTCCACGCGATCACGGGGTGGTGCGGGGGGAAGCCGGGGGATGCCACGACCACCTCGGGCGCGAAGTCCGCCATCTCGGCGGGCACGGTGTCGAGCGGACCCTCGTGCAGGCGCACGCCCAGAACCGGGAGCAGGCGCGAGTACTCGGCATCCGCTCTCTCTGTTACCACGAGCACCTCGGCGCCGAGCTCGGCGAGGGTGTCGGCGACCGAGAAGCCGGTGACCGACAGGCCGAGGACGACGACGCGCAGGCCCTTCCAGTCGGCGTGCCAGCTGGTCAGGGTGGAGAGGTCGGTCATACGCGGGACAGCCATTCGACGTAGAAGAATCCGATGCCCGAGACGGCGAGGAGACCGGCGATGATCCACATGCGCACGACGATGGTGACCTCGGGCCACCCGCGCATCTCGAGGTGGTGGTGCAGGGGGCTCATGAGGAACAGGCGCTTGCCGCGGGTCACCTTGAAGTAGGCCCGCTGAAGGATGACCGATCCCGAGGCGATCACGTAGACGCCGGCGATGAGGATGAGGAGGAGCTCGGTGCGGGTGAAGATCGCGAGGGCGGCGATCACCCCACCGATCGCCATCGACCCGCAGTCGCCCATGAAGACCTTCGCCTTGGGGGCGTTCCACCAGAGGAATCCGACGAGGGCGCCGACGAACGACGCTCCCACGATCGCCAGGTCGAACGGGTCGCGCACGGCGTAGCAGCCGGCTTGCACGGTCGGGTCGAGGACGTCGGCGCAGACCTGCTTGTTCTGCCAGAACGCCATCAGGCTGTAGGCGCCGACGACGAAGATGCCCGAGCCCGCGGCGAGGCCGTCGAGGCCGTCGGCCACGTTGACGGAGTTCGAGGTGGCCGTTCCGATCAGCGAGATCCACGCCAGGTACAGCAGCCACCCGAGGATCGGGCCGAGCGCGAAGAACGACAGCAGCTGGATGTCACGGAACACCGAGACGTACCCCGAGGCGGCGGTCTGCCCGACGGTGTTGGGGAAGTTCAGGGCGACGATGGCGAACGGCACCGCGACGATCACCTGACCGGCGATCTTGCGCCATCCCGACAGCCCCAGGCTGCGCTGCTGGCGGATCTTCATGTAGTCGTCGATGAAGCCGACGACACCGAAACCGAGCATGAGCCAGAGGACGAGGAGGCCCGACACGGTCGGGGGGTTGTTCCCGGCATACGAGCCGATGAAGTACCCGACCATCGTGCCGAGGATGAAGATCGTTCCGCCCATGGTGGGCGTGCCGCGCTTCGCACCGTGCGAGGGGTTGTGCACGTTCTCGGGGGTGCGGATGACCTGCCCCCAGCCCCACTTCCGGAACCAGCGGAGGAAGACCGGGGTGAGGAAAAGGGTGAAGGCGAGCGAGATCGCAGCCGATGTCAGAAGTGATCTCACGCGAACAAGTCTCCCAGACGGTCGCCGAGGTGCCGGAGCCCCGCCGAGTTGGACGACTTCACCAGCACGCGATCACCGTCGCGCAGTTCGGTCGAAAGGTAGTCGTAGGCTGCGTCGGCGTCGGCGAAGAAGACCGCCTCGCCGTCCCACGAGCCCTGGGCGATCGCCTCGAGATACATACGGCGCGCCTCGGGGCCGATCACGACGATGCGCTGGATGCGCAGGCGCACGGCCAGGAGACCGACCCGGTCGTGCTCCTCGTCGGCGTACTCCCCCAGCTCGCTCATCGCACCCAGCACGGCGACGGTGCGCTCGTCGGGGCCGGTGATCTGCGCGAGGGTGCGGAGAGCTGCGGCCATCGAGTCGGGGCTGGCGTTGTACGCGTCGTTGATGATGCGCACGCGATCGGAGCCGAGGGGCTGCATGCGCCAGCGCTCGGCGATCTCGACGGTCTCGAGGCGCGCGATCGCGTCGGCCGCGGGCACGCCGAGGGCGGTGGCGGCGGCCAGGGCCGCGAGGGCGTTCATCACGTGGTGCTCGCCGAGCACCCGCAGGGTGAGGGTGAAGGGTTCTCCGTCGACCAGCAGATCGGCGCGGGTGCCGGATGCCGACACCTCGACGTCGACGGCCCGGACCTCGGCCCGCTCGCCCCGACCGAACCACCGCACGTCCTGCCCGCGCTCGCGCGCGATCGGCTCCATCGCGGCGACGCGGGGGTCGTCGGCGTTGAGCACCGCGAGGCCGCCCTCGCGGGTCGCCTTCACCAGCTCGCTCTTGGCGTGGAACGTCGACTCGATGCCGCCGAAGCCGCCGGCGTGGGCCATGCCCACCATGAGGACGACGCCGATGTCGGGGGTGACGAGCCCGGCGAGGTGGGCGATGGCCCCGGGGGCGCTCGCCCCGAACTCGCTCACCAGGAAGCGGGTGCCCTCGGTGACGCGCAGCATCGTGAGAGGGGCGCCCACCTCGTTGTTGAACGAGGCGCGCGGCGCCACCGTCTCGCCCTCGTCCTCGAGGATGCGGGCGAGGAGGTTCTTGGTGGTCGTCTTGCCGTTGGATCCGGTGATGCCGACGATCTTGAGCTCGCCGGCCTCGCGAACCCGAGCCACCACGTCGCGGGCCAGGTCGCTGAGGGCGGCCACGGCATCCGGAACGACGATCTGGCTCACGGCGTCGTCGAGCTCGCGTTCGACGATCGCGAGGGCGGCTCCCCGCTCGACGGCGGTGTTGACAAAGAGATGACCGTCGGTGGTCTCACCGGGCTTGGCGACGAAGATCCCGCCGGGTTCGATCAGGCGCGAGTCGGTGTCGACGAGGCCCGAGACCCGGGTGTCGGGGGTGTCGTCGCCGCGGACGACGAGGCGCCCGCCGAGCACGTCGGCGAGGTGGGAGAGGCTGAGGGAGATCATTGCTGTGGGACGCCCTTTCCGGTCGCATTCGTTACCGAGACGAGACCGAGACGGGCTCTTTCTCAGCCGAACTTGGGCAGTTCGGGGGTCGTGGTTCCGGAGGGGATCACCCGGTAGGACTTGAGAACCTGGGTGAGGGCCTTCTGGAACGCGGGGGCGGTGGCCGCCGACGATTTTACCGTCCGCGGCTCGTCCAGGTTGACCGCGACCACGTACTGCGGGTCGTCGGCGGGGGCGAAACCGATCATCGTCGTGAAGTACGCGTCGGGCTTGTAGGCGCCCGTGTTCTCGTCGACCTTCTCACCGGTACCGGTCTTGATCGCGATGCGGTAACCCGGGATCGCGATCTTCGAGGCCAGCTCACCCTGCGTGGCGACGTTCTCGAGCATGAGCGAGACCTCCTTCGCCGTGTCGGGCGAGACGACCTGTGTGCCGTCGGTGGGCGGGACGTCGGTGACCGTGCCGTCGGCCGCGGTGCAGCCCTCGACGATCGACAGCGGCTTCTTGAGTCCCCCGTTGGCGATGGTCTGGTACGCGCCCACGAGCTGCGGCACGGTAACCGACAGGCCCTGGCCGAAGGCGGTGTTGTAGAAGGTCTGCTTGTCCCAGTCCTGCACCGGGTGCAGGATGCCGCCGGACTCGCCGGGGAACCCGATCGAGCTGACCGAGCCCATGCCGAACTTCTGCAGGTAGTCGAAGCGCGTCTGGGCGGGGATCATCTCGGCGAACTTCGAGATGCCCACGTTCGAGGAGTCGATGAGCACGCCGGTGGGCGTGTACACGTTCGGGCCGTGCGAGAACGCGTCCGAGACCCGTGCGTCACCGCCGAGGACCTCTCGCCCCGAGGCGGTCACGGTGGTCTGCGGCGTGTACGAGCCGCTGTCGAGGCCGATCGCCGTCGTGAGCGCCTTGAACGTCGACCCGGGCTCGAAGGGGCTCGAGAACGCGCGGCTGCCGCGGTCGTCGGGCGAGGTGGCGGTCGGGTCGTTGGGGTCGACCGTGGGGTACTCGGCGAGGGCGCGGATTTTGCCCGTCTTCGCCTCGACGACCGTGATCGTGCCGCGGAGCGAACCGGTGTTCTGCACCTGCTCCGCGATGAGCTGCTGGAGGTACCACTGCAGGTCGCGGTCGATCGTGAGCTTGAGGGTGCCGCCGTCGACCGCCGGCTGCGTCACGACCTCGGTGCCGGGGAGCACCACGCCGTCGCGGCTCTGCTGGAAGACGACCTTGCCGTTGGTCGAGGCGAGGCAGTCGTTGTCGGCCGACTCGAGGCCCGCGAGGGCCTGCCCGTCGCTGCCGACGAAACCGAGCAGGTTTCCCGCCACCGCGCCGTCGGGATACATCCGGCCGGCTTGCGGCGGGAAGCTGAGGAACGGCAGCCCCAGGGCCACGAGGGCCCGGTACTGCTCGGTCGAGACGCTCTTCGCGATCATGGCGTAGCGCGAGTCGGGGTTGTCGGCCACGGCATCCTGGACGATCTTCTGCACGTCCGCGGCGCTCTGGCCGGTGACGGCGGCGATCCGGGCGGCGAGCTCGGGCCACGCGGTCGTGGTCTCGTTGCCGTCGTCGTCGCGTGTGGTCACGCCCTTGGCCGCGAGCATCGGGTCGATCTGCACGTCGTAGCGGTTGACGCTCGTGGCGAGGGGGACGCCGTTGTCGTCGACGATGGAGCCGCGGGAGGCGTACTCGACGCGGGAGTTCTGCAGGCCCATCGAGAGCGAGTCGTCCACGTGATCGCGGGCGTTGACGACCTGGATGTCGACCAGTCGGACGACGAAGGCGAGGATCACGATCAGAACGACCGCGAGGGCGACGACGGTGCGACGCCGCGGGGACCGGGAGGTTGTCGTCGTCATGGCTCTCATCGTGTCGCGGGAGTCGGCAGACCGTCGCTGATCGGCGGGGGTGTCGCCGATTGGGTGGTGGGGGCGGCGGCCTCGGTCGGTGCGGCCGCTCCGGGCGCCGCGGGTGCGGGGGTCGCCGCGCCGTTCTCGGTGGTGGATGCCGCCGGGTCGGTGACCAGCGGCACGCCCGAGATCAGCGCGTTGCCGACCGAGCCGCGGCCCTTCGCATCGACGGACGAGGCCGCGTCGGCGGGCTTGTCGGAGCCGATGACGGCACCGTCGCTGAGGCGGAGGTAGGTGGGCGACTCGTCGATCACCATGCCCAGGGCTGCGGCGTTCGCCGCGAGGTACTGGGGCGAGCTGAGTCCCGCGCTCTCGTCGGAGAGGATCTGCTTCTGGTAGGTCAGGTCGCGCTGCTGCTGGGTCAGCGACGAGATCTCGAACGAGCTCTGCGTCGTGAGGATGCCGAGGCTCATCTGGACCACGACGATGGTCAGCGCCCCGAGCACGGCGACGACGCCGAAGAGGCGTCGCGGTGCCCGACGACGCGCGGTCGCGGGGACGACGGTGAGTCGACGCTCGCGGACCGGCGTGGGGAAGTCGGGAAGGAAGGCTGCATCGATGGCCTGGGGCGCGCTCATGCGTCCTCCCGGATTCTCTCGGCCGCGCGCAGTCGCACGGGGGTGGCGCGGGGGTTGATCTCGCGCTCTTCGTCGCTCGCGAGCTCGGCCCCTCGGACGAGCAGCGTGAACGTCGGCGCGTGCTCGGGCAGTTCGACGGGCAGGCCGCGGGGTGCGGTCGAGGTCGAAGCGTCGGCGAACACGCGCTTGACCAGTCGGTCCTCCAGCGACTGGTAGGACAGCACGACGATGCGGCCGCCGACTCCCAGCACCTCGAGGGCGGCGGGGATCGTGCGCTCGAGCACCGACAGCTCGGCGTTGACCTCGATGCGCAGGGCCTGGAAGACGCGCTTGGCGGGGTGCCGCTCGCGCAGCACCGCGGCCGGGGTCGCGGCCTGCAGCACGTCGACGAGCTGGCCCGAGCGCTCGAGCGGAGCCTGGGCGCGGGCGGCGATGATGGCGCGGGCGTAGCGGCCCGCGAGCTTCTCCTCGCCGTAGCGCTCGAAGATGCGTCGCAGGTCGCCCTCGCCGTAGGTGGCGAGCACCTCGGCGGCGGTGACGCCGGTGGTCTGGTCCATGCGCATGTCGAGCGGGGCGTCCTGCGCGTAGGCGAAGCCGCGGGCGGCCTCGTCGAGCTGGAGAGACGAGACACCCAGGTCGAACAGGATGCCGTCGACCTTGTCGACACCGGCGGATGCCACGGCCTCGGCGATGCCGTCGTAGACGGTGTGCACGAGGGTCACGCGGTCGCCGAAGCGTTTCAGCCGCTCCCCCGCGATGCGCAGAGCGTCGGTGTCGCGATCGAGGCCGATGAGCCGGGCCTGCGGGAACCGCTCGAGGAACGCCTCGGAGTGCCCGCCCATGCCGAGCGTGCCGTCGACGAAGACGGAGCCCGGCTTCTGCAGGGCGGGTCCGAGCAGCTCGACGCAGCGCTCGAGCAGGACCGGAGTGTGGATGTCGCGGATATCCATGATGTGTCGGGCCGAACCTTCGAACTCTGATCCCCATCCGCTTCGACCTGGCGCCGGGGAAGTGCGTCAGGGCGAGCGGCTGGGCATCACAGCCGAAGGGTCAGAAGAGTCCCGGGATCACCTCCTGCTCCATCTCGGCGTACGTCTCTTCGTTGCTCTCCGCGTAGGAGTTCCAGGCCTCGGCGTCCCAGATCTCGGCGTGCGCGCCGACGCCGGTGACGACGAGTTCGCGCCCGAGTCCGGCGTAGGTGCGCAGGGCGGGCGGGACGGTGATGCGGTTCTGACTGTCGGGCTTCTCGGCGCTCGCCCCCGAGAGGAACATGCGCAGGAAGTCGCGGGCCTGCTTGTTGCTGAGCGGGGCCTCGCGGATCCGCTCGTGAACGCGTTCGAACTCCTCGGTGCTGAACACGTAGAGGCAGCGGTCCTGCCCGCGCGTGATCACCACTCCGGCGCCGAGATCGTCACGGAACTTCGCCGGCAGGATGACCCGACCCTTGTCGTCGAGCTTGGGTGTGTGCGTTCCGAGCAGCATTCGGGCGTCCACCCCCTTCGTCCGGCCTGCGAAGTTTCCCCCACTTTACTCCACCACCCTCCACTTCGCTATCTAAAGCAGGACTCTTCTGCGGAGAACCGCGGCCGTGTACAGTGGTCGACCACCCCGGCGCAGCACCGCACTTTCCGCGTCTTTCCGCGGCGCGACGGCACCTCGCACTCCCCGCGGACGCCCCGGTGGAGCAAAAGGGAGGGATTCGAGCCCGGATGCCGACTCCTCACCCCCTCCACTTCGTCACTCACCCGTCGACAAGGGCGCCGGGCGCACGAAAAAGCACCGGCTCCGAAGAGCCGGTGCTGAGGTGGTACGAGGGCGAAGCTTAGGAACCGTCGTGGCGGCGGTCCCAGCGCTCGTTCATGCGGTCCATGAACGAGGAGCCGGAGGCGCGAGCCGGTCGCGGCTTGGCGGCGGCGGGCGCGGTCGGAGCGGCACCCCGCGTCGGGGTGACGGCGAAGATCACGCCGCCGACCATGAGGAGGAAGCCGAGCACGCCGACCGCGATGCCGACGAAACCGGTGTTGAAGCCGATCGACACGCCCGCGACGAGGGCGCCGAGACCGGCGAGCACCAGGATCGAGCCGAGGACGATGTTGCGGTAGCTGAGGGCACGACTGGGGGCGGACACCACATCCGTGTCGTTGCTCATGAGATGGCGCTCCATCTCATCCAGTAGACGCTGCTCCTGCTCTGACAGTGGCATGCATCCCCCTCTGTTGTTCGTTGCGGACGATTCTACGCGCGGCGTGGATCACTAGGCTAGGCCCGTGCCGACCTCCCCGGAACCGATCGAAGCTGTTTCCCAGCGACTCGACAAGTTCCTCTCCGAACAGCTATCGTACGCCTCCGCGCTCGGCCCCGAGGCCGAGTCCCTCACCCGCGCGGGGGCCTCCGCCCTCCGCGGTGGCAAGCGCCTGCGGGCGCGCTTCTGCCTCGCGGGGTGGCGGGCCGTGGACGCCCTCGACGCGCCGCCCGCCGCGGCGTTCGACGAGGCCGCCCTGGCCGTGGCCACCTCGCTCGAGATCTTCCACGCGGCGGCCCTCGTCCACGACGACCTCGTCGACAACAGCGACACGCGCCGGGGCCAGCCCGCCGCGCACCGCGCTCTGCAGAAGGCCCATCAGGATGCCGAGTGGGCGGGTGACTCCGACGCGTTCGGTCGCTCGGGCGCGATCCTGCTCGGCGACCTCCTGGTGGCGTGGAGCGACGACCTCCTCGAAGAAGGCCTCGAGGGCCACCCCTCCGCCGCCGCCACGCGCCGGGCCTACTCCCGCATGCGCCGCGACGTGACGATCGGTCAGTTCCTCGACGTCGCGGAGGAGTCCGCGTACACCGTCTACTCGGATGACACCCACGCCGAGCGGGCGCTGCGGATCGCCTCGTACAAGTCGGCGCGCTACAGCATCCAGCAGCCCCTGCAGATCGGTGCGGCGCTGGCCGGTGCCGACGACGAGCAGCTCGACGCCCTCGGGCGGTTCGGTCACGACGTCGGCATGGCCTTCCAACTGCGCGACGACGTGCTGGGCGTCTTCGGCGACAGCGCCGTCACGGGAAAACCCGTCGGCGACGACCTGCGCGAGGGCAAGCGCACCGTCCTGGTGGCCTACGCCCGCGAGATGCTCGAGTCCGCGGAGCGCGACCGCTTCGATGCCCTCCTGGGCGACCCCGCTCTCGACGCGGAACAGATCGCGGCCCTGCAGCAGACGATCGTCGACACCCGCGCCCTCGAGCGCACCGAGACCCTGATCGCCGAGTACGCCGAGCGCGCCGATGCGGCCCTCGCCGACGCGCACGTCGACACCGGAGCGCTCACCGATCTGCGCACTCTCGCACGCGCTGCCACGGAGCGCACGGCCTGAGGCCGGGCGGCCTCAGGCGAGGGTCGCGGCGACCCGTCGGACCTCGCTCTTGCGCCCGGCGAGGAGCGCCTCGATGGGCGCGAGACCGATGGTCTCCTCGGGCGTGAGCAGCCAGTCGATGGTCTCGTCGGGGTCGAACCCCGCGTCGTGCAGGACGATGATCGTGCCGCGCAGCGACGGCAGCGGGCGCCCGTCGACGAGGAAGACCGCCGGCACCTTGAACACGCCGTCGCGGCGCGAGCCGACGAGGTAGTGCTCGTCGAAGAGGCGGCGCACGCGCCCGAGCGACTCGTCGAGCATCTCGACCAGGTCGGGAATGGTCAGCCACGCGGTCTCGTAACGGGAAGTCTCACTCACCCCTTCATCCTCTCACTGCCGTCGCCTCGGCCCGTCCCCGATCGTCGTCTTCACTCGAGTCACACCTGTCACAGGGGTCACTTTCGTTGACATCCGCCCCGAGGCATGCCACCGTGTCGGGCAGTCGGAAGAACGGAATCCCCCCACCATGAGACGACTCACGCTGTCCCCCCTGCCCTCGCGCCGTCGCACCGCAGTCATCTGGCCCGCCGCCGTGGCGGGCACGATCGCCCTGACCCTCACCGCCGAGCACGCCGCGCACGCCGCACCCCCGGAACCCGCGCTCACCTCTCTCCCGCCCGCTCCCCGCAGTCTCGGAATGCCGGTGCTCGCCGCCGTCACCGTGCCCACCACGTACACGGTCAAGGCGGGAGACACGGTGTGGGGCATCGCCCGCGCGCACGGTCTCGACACCGCCGCGGTCCTCGCGGCCAACGGCTTGGCATCCGATGCCGTCATCCGCCCCGGACAAGTCCTCGCCCTCACGTCCGCGGCCGCGCCCGCTCCCCCGGCTCCCGCGGCCCCCGAGGCCGCGCCCCGCACGCACGAGGTGCGTCCCGGCGACACCGTCTCGGCGATCGCCCGCGCCAACGGCGTCTCGCTCGACGCCGTGCTGAGCGCGAACGGGCTCACGCGCGCCTCGATCATCTACCCCGGCGACGTCCTGCGCATCCCGGCGGACTCCCCCGCCCCCGCCGCCGTCGCCCCGGCGACCGCCCCGGGCCTCGACGCCGAGCAGTCCGACAACGCGCGCATGATCATCCGCGTCGGACGCGAACTGGGCGTCTCGGATCGCGGCATCCTGATCGCCCTCGGCACCGCGATGCAGGAGTCGTGGCTGCGCAACCTCGACGGGGGTGACCGCGATTCGCTGGGCCTCTTCCAGCAGCGGCCCAGTACCGGGTGGGGCACTCCGGAGCAGATCCTCGACCGCGAACGCTCGACGCGCGTGTTCTACGGCGGCGCGGCCGACCCCAACGGCACCGCCACCCGCGGACTTCTCGACATCCCCGGCTGGGACCAGCTCCCCTACGCCGATGCCGCCCAGGCCGTGCAGATCTCGGCCTACCCCGACCGATACGCCCAGTGGGAGCAGCCGGCCACCACGTGGCTCGCCGTTCTGGGGTGAGGTGAGGGTGAGCCGCTCCCCGGGCTCACAGGGGGCGCTCCGTAGACTCGACCTGTGAGCACGAGTCAGCAGGCAGACCCGCTGATCGGCCGTCTCGTCGACGGCCGATACCGGGTTCGCGCGCGCATCGCGCGTGGCGGCATGGCGACCGTGTACGTGGCGACCGACCTCCGCCTCGAACGCCGGGTGGCGCTGAAGGTCATGCACGGCCACCTCAGCGACGACACCGTGTTCCAGAGTCGGTTCATCCAAGAGGCCCGTTCGGCTGCGCGTCTGAGCGATCCGCACGTGGTGAACGTGTTCGACCAGGGCCAGGACGGCGAGATGGCCTACCTGGTCATGGAGTACCTCCCGGGCATCACGCTGCGCGAGCTGCTGCGCGAGCACCGGCGCCTCACGGTCGATCAGACCCTCACGATCATGGATGCCATCCTCTCGGGGCTCGCCGCCGCGCACCGGGCCGGCATCGTCCACCGCGACGTGAAGCCCGAGAACGTCCTGCTCGCCGAGGACGGCCGCATCAAGATCGGCGACTTCGGCCTCGCCCGTGCGACGACGGCGAATACCGCGAGCGGGGCGCAGCTCATGGGCACGATCGCCTACCTCGCCCCCGAGCTGGTCACGCGCGGCACCGCCGACGCGCGCAGCGACATCTATTCGCTCGGCATCATGCTCTACGAGATGCTCGTCGGCGAGCAGCCCTACAAGGGCGAGCAGCCGATGCAGATCGCCTATCAGCACGCCACCGACTCCGTGCCCCGCCCGAGCGCGAAGAACCCCGGTGTCCCCGAGCAGCTCGACGAGCTCGTGCTCTGGTCGACCGAACGGGAGCCGGGCGACCGCCCGCTCGACGCGGCCGCGATGCTCGAGCGCCTCCGCGAGATCGAGAAAGAACTCGGTCTCGCCCCCCAGGTCGCGCGCGCCGTGGCCGTGGGCACCACGAGTCCCGCGACGGCCGCCGAGTCGCGCGAGCTGACGAAGGTGCTGCCGCAGACGGCATCCCTCCCCTCCGCCACCATCGATGAGCCCGACAATGCGGCGCGACTGCGCACCCGCACGCGGCGACGGACGACCAGGGGCGCGTGGCTCCTCGTGCTCGTGCTGCTGCTCGCCGGCGGAGCCGGGTTCACCGGCTGGTACTTCGGCTCCGGCCCGGGTTCGCTCGTCGCGGTCCCCGACGTGTCGGGCCGCAGCTTCGCCGACGCCGAGGCACTGCTCACGCAGCAGCAGCTGCAGGCTCAGGCGCAAGAGGTCAACGACCGTGAGATCCCCTCCGGCACGACCGTGGGCTCCGACCCCGCGCCCGGCGAGCGTCTTGACAAAGAGACGGTGGTGACCGTCTTCGTCTCGATCGGGCCGGCCACCCATCAGATCCCCGCTCTCGCGGGCAAGAGCGCCGACGAGGTGCGCGCGATCCTCGAGCAGGTCTTCGTCGGGGTCGCGGGCGACCCCGAGCGGCAATTCGCGGACCCGACCAACGGCACGGTACTGGGCGCCTCGGTGATCCCCCGCTCCGGCGGCAACGCCATCGACTGCACCCAGGGCTGCACGGTGTACGAGGGCGACGCCGCGTCGCTCGTCGTCTCGCTCGGACCCATCCCCGACGTCACCGGCGACTCGCGTTCGCAGGCCGAACGCGCCCTCGACGGGGTCGGACTCAAGACCGCCGTGACCGAGGAGTACAGCAACTCCGTGGCATCCGGCAACGTGATCGCCATGGGCCAGCGCGACGGGGGCGGCAACTGGCGCCCCGGCGATACCGTGCCCCTGCGCGTGTCGATCGGCCCGAAGCCCGTCGAGATCCCCGGCAACGTCGTGGGGATGTCGATTCGGGATGCCGTGAAGACCCTCGAAGCGCTCGGCTTCGAGGTGAACGCGGGTATCGACGACGGCACCCTACCCCTCGGGTTCAAGTACTGGGACATCTACAAGGTGCGCGCCACGAACCCCAAGGCCGGCACGACGGCCCCGCAGGGCTCGACCATCACGCTGACGCCGACGCTGTAGCGCGAGATCGCGGAGCAGAGAGGGCTTCCCCGACCGCGCCGACGGCATCCTGAAACGACGACGCCCCCGACCGCAGCGGTCGGGGGCGTCGATCTGTCGAGAGGGGTCAGCGGTTCTCGAGCTCCTCGGCCACGAGGAACGCCAGCTCGAGGCTCTGACGGTGGTTCAGACGCGGGTCGCACAGGCTCTCGTAGCGGGTCGCGAGGGTGGCCTCGTCGATCATCTCGGAGCCGCCCAGGCACTCGGTGACGTCGTCGCCGGTGAGTTCGACGTGGATACCGCCGGGGTGCGTTCCCACCGATCGGTGCGCCTCGAAGAAGCCGCGCACCTCGTCGACCACGTCGTCGAAGCGACGGGTCTTGTAGCCGGTGGGCGTGGTGATGCCGTTGCCGTGCATCGGGTCGGTAACCCAGAGCGGCGTGGCACCCGAGTCACGGACGGCCTCGAGCAGCGGGGGCAGAGCGTCGCGGATCTTGCCCGCACCCATGCGCGTGATGAAGGTCAGTCGACCCGGCTCGCGCTCGGGGTCGAGCTTGTCGATGAGGGCGAGGGCCGTCTCGGCCGTCGTGGTGGGGCCGAGCTTCACGCCGATGGGGTTGCGGATCTTCGAGAAATAGTCGACGTGCGCGCCGTCGAGCTCGCGCGTGCGCTCACCGATCCACTGGAAGTGCGAGGACGTGTTGTACGGCTGTCCCGTGCGCGAGTCGATCCGCGTCATGGGGCGCTCGTAGTCCATGAGCAGACCCTCGTGGCCCGTGTAGAACTCGACGCGCGTCAGCTCGTCGAAGTCGGCGCCGGCGGCCTCCATGAACTTGATGGCGCGGTCGATCTCGGTCGCCATCGACTCGTACGCCTGGTTCGCGGGCGTGCTCGCGAAGCCCTTGTTCCAGCTGTGCACCTCGCGCAGGTCGGCGAAACCCCCCTGCGTGAAGGCGCGGATGAGGTTCAGGGTCGACGCGGCCGTGTGGTAGCCCTTGAGCAGACGCGCGGGGTCGGCCTTGCGCGACTCCTCGGTGAAGTCGTAGCCGTTGACGATGTCGCCGCGGTACGCCGGGAGCGTCACGTCGCCGCGCGTCTCGACGTCGCTCGAGCGGGGCTTGGCGAACTGGCCCGCCATGCGGCCCATCTTGACCACCGGCATCGAGGCGCCGTAGGTGAGGACGACGGCCATCTGCAGGACCGTCTTGATGCGGTTGCGGATCTGCTCGGCGGTCGCGCCGGCGAACGTCTCGGCGCAGTCACCGCCCTGCAGGAGGAACGCCTGGCCGGCGGCGGCACGCGCGAGGCGGTCGCGGAGGATGTCGACCTCACCGGCGAACACCAGCGGAGGAAGGGTCGCCAATTCTGCGGATGCCGCCGCCACAGCGGCCTCGTCATACCACTGGGGCTGCTGCTTGATGGGCAGGGTTCGCCAGTGGTCGAGGTCGTGGAGCTGCTGATTCACCCCTGAAGTCTAGTGGCGGGACACCGGCGCCTTCGCCGCCTGTGACGTGGCGAGGCGGTCCTTCACGGTCGAGGCGTAGACGTCTTCGTAGCGCTGCTCACCGAGACGCTGGAGTGCCACCATGATCTCGTCGGTCACCGAGCGGAGCACGTAGCGGTCGCCCTCCATGCCCTCGAACCGCGAGAAGTCGAGGGGCTCGCCGATGACGATGCCCACGCGCCCCACTCGGGGCAGACGCTGGCCGATCGGCATGACGGCGCCCGTGTCGACCATGACCACCGGCACGACCGGAACGCGCGCCTCGAGCGCCATGCGCGCGATACCCGTGCGGCCCCGGTAGAGGGTGCCGTCGGGGCTGCGGGTCCCCTCGGGGTAGATGCCGAGCAGTTCTCCGCGACCGAGCACACCGAGGCCGGTGTTCAGCGAAGCCTCGGAGGCCTTGCCGCCCGACCGGTCGATGGGCAGCTGACCCGTCGCCGTGAAGAACATGCGGGTGGCCCAGCCTTTGAGGCCCTTGCCGGTGAAGTAATCGCTCTTGGCGAGGAACGCCATGCGGCGGTCGATCATGAGCGGGAGGAAGATCGAGTCCGAGAACGACAGGTGGTTGCTCGCCAGGATCGCCGCCCCCTCGACGGGGATGTTGCGACGGCCCACCATCCACGGACGGAACACGGCCTTGATGACCGGTCCGATGACCACGTATTTCATGAGCCAGTAGAACAACGTCAGCGCTCCTTCCCGGCGAGGTCAGCAACCCCGATGAGACCGGCGTCGTTGCCCAGACGTGCGATCGCGAATTCGGCGACCGGACGTTCACCGTACCCCGGGAGCGAGGTCTCGTACGCGAGCTTCACCGGCTCCAGCAGGTCGGCGCCGAGCTGCGCCACTCCCCCGCCGATCACGAAGACCTCGGGGTCGAGCACGGCCTGGAAGCCGCCGCACGCCTCGCCGAGGGCCGTGGCCACGCGACGCAGGGCCTCGACGGCGCCCGGGTCGCCCGCGAGCACGAGGCGCGACACGGCCGGTCCGGGGATCGCACCGCGCTCCTCGCGCACCGCGGCCAGGGCCGCACCGATGCCGCCCTCGTCGGCGATGGCGTTCGCCTCGCGCTGCAGGGCACGACCCGAGGCGTACTGCTCGAGGCATCCGTTCTGTCCGCACCCGCACGGGTGCCCGCCGCGCACGAAGCGCATATGTCCCAGTTCGGCGCCGATCCCGTGACCCCCGCGGAAGAGCTCGCCGTCGGTGACGACCGCGCCGCCGACGCCCGTGCCCATCGTCAGCATGACCATGTCGCGCACGCCCTGGCCCGCACCGAAGCGGTACTCGCCCCACCCGGCGGCGTTCGCGTCGTTCTCGATCGTGACCGGGGCGTTCAAGCGCTGCTCGAGGCGGGCGCGCAGGGGCTCGTCGCGCCAGTCGATGTTGGGGGCGTAGATGACGGTGCTGCGGTCGCGGCTGATGAAGCCGGCCGCGGCCACCCCGATCGCGTGGATCTCGTGCGCACGGCGCAGGTGATCGGCCATGTCGACCACGGCGTCCACCAGGGCTGCGGGGTCGATGGGGGTGTCGACGCGGAGCTTCTCGATGATGGTGCCGTCGTCGTCGACGACGCCCCCCGCGATCTTCGTGCCCCCGATGTCGATGCCGACGTTGCGCACCGCGCTCCCTTCCGGGCCGACCGTGCGGCTCGGCCCGGAGAAGTCTAGCCATGCCGCGCGACCGGCGCCGGAGAGCGGTGATCCCCGGGGGCCCGGCATCCATGCTTATAGACTCGACGGACCCGCTCGACGTTCTTCCGGTGCCAAAGGAGTTGCCGTGATCCAGTTCGATCAACCCGCCCTCGTCCCCGCAGACCCCGACGCGAATGCGTCGGACCTGCTCGCCGACCGCGTCCGCGCCACCCCCGACCGTCCGCTGTTCGCGGTGCCCGACCGCGACGGATGGCGCGACATCACCGCCGCCGCGTTCGAGAAGCAGGTCATCGCCCTCGCGAAGGGCTTCGTCGCGGCCGGCATCCAGCCCGGCGAGAAGGTCGGGTTCATCGCCCGCACCACCTACGACTGGACCCTGGTGGACTTCGCCCTCTTCTATGTCGGCGCGGTCATGGTCCCGGTGTACGAGACGAGCTCGGCCTCGCAGATCTCGTGGATCCTCTCGGACTCCGGCGCGATCGCCGTGGTCGTGGAATCGCCGGAGCACGGCGAGCGTCTCGACGAGGTCCGCAGCGACCTCCCCCTCGTCCGCGAGGTCTGGGCGATGCACTCCGGCGCCCTCGACACCCTCGTCGCCAACGGCACGCACATCACCGACGAAGAGATCGAGCGCCGTCGTCACCTCGCCAAGGCCTCGGACATCGCGACGCTCATCTACACCTCGGGCTCGACGGGTCGCCCGAAGGGTTGCGTCCTCGTCCACAGCAACTTCGTCGAGCTGGCCCGCAACTCCGCCAAGTCGCTGCACGAGGTCGTCGAGACCCCGGGCGCCTCCACCCTTCTCTTCATCACCACGGCGCACGTGTTCGCCCGCTTCATCTCGCTGCTCAACGTCCACGCGGGCGTGAAGACGGGCCACCAGCCCGACACGAAGCAGCTCCTTCCCGCGCTCGGGAGCTTCCGCCCCACCTTCCTCCTCGCGGTCCCCCGCGTCTTCGAGAAGGTCTACAACTCGGCCGAGCAGAAGGCCGAGGCCGGCGGTAAAGGCAAGATCTTCCGCGCCGCCGCCGACGCCGCAATCGAGCACTCGCAGCGCCTGCAGGACGGCAAATCGATCCCCCTGCTGCTGAAGATCAAGTTCGCCCTCTTCGACAAGTTGGTGTACTCCAAGCTCCGGGATGCCATGGGCGGGAACATCGTCTACGCGGTGTCGGGATCGGCCCCTCTCGGCCCCCGCCTGGGTCACTTCTTCCGCAGCCTCGGCGTCGTGATCCTCGAGGGCTACGGCCTCACCGAGACCACAGCCCCGGCCACGGTCAACCTCGCCACGAAGTCGAAGATCGGCACCGTCGGTCCGGTTCTGCCGGGTGTCGGCATCCGTCTCGCGGATGACGGCGAGATCCAGGTGCGCGGCATCAACGTGTTCCGCGAGTACTGGCAGAACCCCGAGGCCACCGCCGAGGCGTTCGACGGCGAGTGGTTCAAGACCGGCGACATCGGCGCCTTCGACGGCGACGGCTTCCTCGCGATCACCGGCCGCAAGAAGGAGATCATCGTGACCGCGGGCGGCAAGAACGTCGCCCCCGCGGCCCTCGAGGACCCGATCCGCGCCAACCCGATCGTCGGTCAGGTCGTCGTGGTGGGTGACCACAAGCCGTTCATCGCGGCCCTCGTCACCCTCGACTCCGAGATGCTGCCGACCTGGCTGGCCAACAACGGCCTGCCCGCCGACATGCCGCTCGCCGAGGCGGCCGAGAACGAGAAGGTGCGGGCCGAGGTGCAGGGCGCGATCGACCGCGCGAACACGCGGGTCTCTCGCGCGGAGTCCATCCGCAAGTTCACGATCCTGCCGACCGAGTGGACCGAGGCCAGCGGCCACCTCACCCCGAAGATGAGCATCAAGCGCAACGTGATCGTGGCGGACTTCGCCGACGCGATCGAGGACATCTACGCGGTGCCCGTCAACACGACCAACGTGTCGCTTCCCTGAGGCGGGCGACGATGACGGCCCGGTCCCCTCACGGGGCCGGGCCGTTTCGCGTCGGGAACAGGAGATGTCACGGAGACAGGACGATCCGCCTCGAATCGACCTGTCCTCGTCGGCCCGGCCTGTTCTCGTGACCAGCGCGGGCAGACGAAAGGCCCGGATGCCGGCATCCGGGCCCTCCTGCAGGGATCAGGTCAGAACCAGTCGCTCTCGCGGACCTGGCGCATGGCCTCGCGACGCGTTTCGGCGGGCAGCCGCGAGAGGTACAGCATGCCGTCGAGGTGATCGGTCTCGTGCTGGAGCGCCTGGGCGAGCAGCCCCTCGCCCTCGAGCACGACCTCTTCACCGTCGAGGTCGATGCCGACGACCTTCGCCCACGGGTAGCGAATCGCGTCGTGCCAGAGACCGGGCACCGAGAGGCAGCCCTCGCCCACGGGCTCCGGCTCGCCGCGCGTCTCGACCAGCACGGGGTTCAGCACGTAACCGATGTCGCCGTCGATGTTGTAGCTGAAGGCACGCAGGCCCACGCCGATCTGGGGAGCGGCGACCCCGGCGCGACCGGGCAGCTCGACCGTGTCGATCAGATCCTGCACGAGGGCACGAATGCCGTCGTCGATCTGCTCGATGGGGGCGCTCGTCGCGCGCAGGACGGGGTCTCCGAACAAACGGATCGGGCGGACGGTCATGCGGCGGCCGCCGGGGTGCGCAGGCCTTCGACGACCGCGGCGGCGAGTTCGCGAGCCGCCTGCCGGGTCGAAGGCTGAAGCTCACGGAAGGTGATTGCGCTGCCCGCGGCGATACGCGCGTCGTAGGGCATGCGGATCACGGTGCGCACCCGCGAGCGGAAGTGCGCCTCGAGCTCGCTCTCGCGCACGAGAGGCGTGCCCGGCCGCGAGTTGTTCAGCACCACGACCGCGTCGCGCACACGGGCGGAGTAGCCGTTCGTCTCGAGCCACGTCAGCGTCTCGGACGCGAGGCGCGCCTCGTCGACCGACAGTCCCGCGACGATGACCAGGGTGTCGGCGAGCTCGAGTGTCGCCCCCATGACCGAGTGCACGATGCCCGTGCCCGTGTCGGTGAGGACGATGGAGTAGTAGTGCGCCGCGACGTCGGCGACCTGACGGTAGTCGTCGTCGCTGAAGGCCTCGGACACCCGCGGGTCGGAATCGGATGCCAGGACGTCGAGGCGAGTGGCATCCCGGGCCACGATCGACGAGACGTCGTTGTACCCGGACATCTCGTCGTGGGAGCGGACGAGGTCGCGGACGGTGCGCCCGTTGGGACGACCCACGCGATCGGCGAGCGTTCCGCGGTCGGGGTTGGCGTCGACGGCGATGACGCGGTCGTCACGGGCGTCGGCCAGAGCCATGCCCAGCAACGAGGTGACCGTCGTCTTTCCCACCCCACCCTTGCGGGACAGCACCGGCACGAAGCGGGCCCCACCCGAGAGGGGGGCGGAGATGCGCCGGTCGAGGTCCTTGCGCTGTCGCGCGCGCCGACCGTCGCCGAGGTTGATGCGGTGGCGCGAGACAGAGTAGACCAGCTGCTGCCAGAGGCCCTCGGGCTCGGGGCGGGCGATCTGGCGGGGGTCGAGCAGACGGTCGGCCGTGAGCAGGTCGGAGCTCTCGCGCGCGTCGTCGATCTGGCCGATGCGCTTCGAGGTGAGCGTGACCTCGGGGGCGGGGGTGCGCACGCGCTCGAGCGCGTGCGCGCGGTCGACGCGCGCGGCTTCGTCGGCGGCTCGGGCGGCTTCGTCGGCCTGGTGGGCGCTGCGGCGCGTGAGCGGGATCGTCCCGATGACGCCCGTCGCGGCGCGCTCGGCGCGCGTGGTCGGCACCGAAGCGGTTTCGGCGCTGACGGGCGACGCCGCCGCAGGGGCGTCGACCTCGGCCTCGGGGGCAGTCGCTGCGGTCGGCCGCGACGCGGCGGACTCCGGTGCGCCGGGGGCGTCGACCGGCGGTCGGGGGGACTCGGGCGCCTCTGCCATGGCCTCGACCTCTTCACGCTGTTCGTCGTCCGTGTTCGACGCCGGGGCGTCGGCGTCGTCGGAGCCCGCGATGTCGGTGTCTTCTCGATCAGCGGAAGCGGAAACGGCATCGTCGGGCGAGGCGTCGTCCGCCTCGACGTCGTCCGCTGCCTGTGCCGCCTCGTCGCCGTGCTCGGACTCTTCACCGGCGGCGGGAACCCACGGCGCGTGCGTCAGCGGTGCGGACGCGGCATCGACGGCATGGTCATCCACCAGCGGCTCATCGTCATCGAGTGACGAATCGGTGAGGTCGGCGTCGGTGGGCTCGGCGGCATCGGCCTCGAACAGCTCGACATCGTCGACGACCTCGGCGTCGGCGAGATCGTCGGCCCGCTGAGCGGCCTGCGTCGCGTCGGCTTCACGGTGATCGGCGTCAGCCTCGGCAACCGCCGCGGAATCGGTCTCGACCGGGTCGGTCCCAGCCGGGTCGACATCTGCGAGCAGGTCATCGTCGGCGACGTCGTCGACGACCTCGGCATCGGCTCCGTCGGTCTCCTCGGCATCGTGCTCGACGGGACGATCGCCCTCCGCGGAGGCGGCACCGTCGGCCGGGATCTCCTTGGCCTCCTCCCCCGCCTTCGAGCCCTCGCCGTCGACCGGGTCGTCGTCGCCGAAGCCGTCATCGCCGAAGCCTTCTCTGGCGGTCGGGTGCCCGGCATCCGGATTCCCCTGCTCGTCGAGATCGTGCGACGGCTCGACGACGATCTCGGCGTCGTGCACCTCGTCGTCCGCGGACGAGTCCGTCTCGTCGGCCGCGTCGTGCGGCTCGAGGATGATGTCGCCGGTCTCGAGCTGCTCGACGTGCGGGTCGTGGACGATCTCGTCGCGGCGGTCGTCGGCGGACGCGGCGGAGGGGACGCGCGGGGCATCGAGAGCGGCGAGGTCGGCCTCGTCGAGGGGGATCTCGTCTTCGATCACGTCGTCGTCGAGGTCGTCGTCGTCGGTGGCCACGGGAAGGTCGACGTTGACCTGCGCGATGTGTCCACCGAGGATCGTGATGCTGGCCGTGTCGAGATTCCCGATCTCGTCGAGCACGCCGTGCTCGGCGTTCTCGTCGGGGTTCGCGTCGGTGCGGTCGGGGGTCACTGCAGTCTCCAAACGGGAAGAGGGCGCGAAAGCGCCCCCTCCCAGGTTACTGCGCTTGGCGGATTACCAGCAAAAGATCTCCTGCTTCGACCTGTTGTGTGGTACCGATCGCGACACGCTCGACCACTCCGTCGACGGGTGCGGTGATCGCCGCCTCCATCTTCATCGCCTCGATCGAGGCGACCGCCTGACCGGCGGAGACGCGGTCGCCCGGCGACGCCTTCATCGTCACGACGCCCGAGAACGGCGCCGCCATCTGGCCTGGCTTCGAGGTGTCGGCCTTCTCGGCCTGACGCGCCTCGACGTCGATGGAGCGGTCGCGGACGAACACCGGGCGCAACTGTCCGTTCAAGGTCGTCATGACCGTGCGCATGCCCTTGTCGTCGGCCTCGCCGACCGCCTCGAGGCCGACGAACAGCTGCACGCCGCGCTCGATCTCGACGGTGTGTTCGCCGCCGGACTGCAGCCCGTAGAGGTAGTCGGCCGTGGAGAGCACGCTCAGGTCGCCGTACGTCTCGCGGGTCTGTTCGAAAGTGCGCGTCGGCCCCGGGAACAGCAGACGGTTCAAGCGGGAGCGCCGCTCGGCGGACTCCCCCGCCAGTGCCGCCGTGTCGTCGTCGGTGAGCGGGGTCGTGCCCGTCTTGGCATCCCGGCCGGCGAGGACCTTGGAGCGGAAGGGCTCCGGCCAACCGCCCGGAAGGTCCCCCAGCTCCCCCGCCATGAACGACACCACCGAGTCGGGCACGTCGTACTTCTCGGGGTTCTGCTCGAAGTCGGCCGGATCGGCCTTCACCGCGGCGAGGTGCAGGGCGAGGTCGCCCACCACCTTCGATGAGGGCGTGACCTTGGGGACCCGGCCGAGGATGCGGTCGGCGGCGGCGTACATGTCCTCGATGAGCTCGAAGTCGTCGGCCAGGCCCAGGGCGATCGCCTGCTGGCGCAGGTTCGACAGCTGTCCGCCGGGGATCTCGTGACGGTAGACGCGCCCGGTGGGTCCGGCGAGACCCGACTCGAACGGCCGGTACAGGTGACGCACGGCCTCCCAGTAGGGCTCCAGGTCGCTGACGGCCCCGAGGTCGAGGCCCGTGTCGCGTTCGGTGTGCGCGAGCGCTGCGACCAGCGCCGACAGCGACGGCTGGCTCGTGGTTCCCGCCATGGGCGCCGAGGCCGCGTCCACGGCATCCGCCCCCGCTGCCGAGGCGGCCAGCAGCGTCGCGAGCTGCCCGCCCGCGGTGTCGTGAGTGTGGACGTGCACCGGCAGGTCGAACCGCTCGCGCAGCGCCGTCACGAGCTTCGCCGCGGCGGCCGGGCGCAGCAGGCCCGCCATGTCCTTGATCGCGAGGACGTGGGCTCCCGCGTCGACGATCTGCTCGGCCAGACCCAGGTAGTAGTCGAGCGTGTACAGGTCTTCGGCGGGATCCAGCAGGTCCCCCGTGTAGCAGAGGGCGACTTCGGCCACTGCGGTGCCGGTCCCCAGGACCGCGTCGATCGCCGGCCGCATCTGCGAGACGTCGTTGAGGGCGTCGAAGATGCGGAAAATGTCGACACCGGATGCCGCCGCCTCGGTCACGAAGGCATCGGTGACCTCCGTGGGGTACGGGGTGTAGCCGACGGTGTTGCGGCCGCGCAGCAGCATCTGGATCGCGACGTTCGGCAGCGCCTCACGGAGGGCGTCCAGACGCTCCCACGGGTCCTCGCCGAGGAAGCGCAGCGCGACGTCGTAGGTCGCCCCGCCCCAGGCTTCGACCGACAGCAACCCGGGCGTCAGCCGGGACACGTAGGGGGCCACGCGCGCGAGGTCGCGGGTGCGCACGCGTGTGGCGAGCAGCGACTGGTGCGCGTCGCGGAACGTGGTCTCGGTGACGGCGAGGGCGGTCTGCTCGCGCAGGGCCTTCGCGAAGCCGGCGGGACCGAGCTGCTGCAGACGCTGGCGCGAGCCCGCGGGGGCCGGGGCCGCCAGGTCGAGGGTCGGGAGCTTGGCCGACGGGTCGATCGACAGCGGGTTCTCGCCGTTCGGGCGGTTGACCGTGGTGTCCACGAGCCACGAGAGGATCTTCGTGCCGCGGTCCTTGGACTCGCGGCCCTTCAGCAGCTCGGGGCGCTCGTCGATGAACGAGGTGCTGAGGTCGCCCGCGACGAAGGCGGGGTCGTCGAGCACGGCCTGCAGGAACGGGATGTTCGTCGAGACCCCGCGGATACGGAACTCGGCGAGGGCTCGGCGGGCGCGGGACACGGCGGCTTCGAAGTCACGGCCACGGCACGACAGCTTCGACAGCATCGAGTCGAAGTGCGGGCTCACCTGCGATCCCGCGGCGGTCGTGCCGCCGTCGAGGCGGATGCCGGCGCCACCGGGCGAGCGGTACGTCGTGATCTTGCCGGTGTCGGGGCGGAAGCCCTGCGTGGGGTCCTCGGTCGTGATGCGGCACTGCAACGCCGCGCCCCGCAGGTGGATGTCGTCCTGCTGCAGGTGCAGCTCGGCGAGGGTCGCGCCCGCCGCGATGCGCATCTGCGACTGCACGAGGTCGACGTCGGTGACCTCCTCGGTCACGGTGTGCTCGACCTGGATGCGCGGGTTCATCTCGATGAAGACGACCTCGCCCGCTCGTGGCCCCGCGGTCTCGAGCAGGAACTCGACGGTTCCGGCGTTCTGGTAGCCGATCGAGCGGGCGAACGCGACGGCGTAGCGGTGCAGGTCCTGCCGCACGGCATCGTCGAGGTTCGGCGCCGGCGCGATCTCGATGACCTTCTGGTGGCGGCGCTGCACCGAGCAATCGCGCTCGAACAGGTGCACCGTCTCGCCCGCGGCATCCGCGAGGATCTGCACCTCGACGTGACGGGGGCGCTGCACCGCCTGCTCGAGGAACATGCGGGGGTCCCCGAAAGCGCTCTGCGCCTCGCGCATGGCCTCGGCCAGGGCGGGGGCGAGCTCGCCCTTCGACTCCACGCGTCGCATCCCGCGCCCTCCACCGCCGGCGACGGCCTTCGCGAAGATCGGGAAGCCGATCTCGTCGGCCTGCTCCAGCAGCTCGTCGATGTCGCCGGACGCGGGCGTCGAGCGCAGCACCGGCACGCCGGCCGCGATCGCGTGGTCCTTCGCCGTCACCTTGTTGCCCGCCATGGCGAGCACGTCAGCGGGAGGCCCGATGAAGGTGATCCCGTGGGCGGCGGCCTTCTCGGCGAGCTCCGGGTTCTCGGAGAGGAAGCCGTAGCCCGGGTAGATGGCATCCGCCCCGCACTCACGGGCGACGCGGATGATCTCGTCGACGTCGAGGTAGGCGCGCACGGGGTGGCCGCGCTCGCCGATCTGGTACGCCTCATCGGCCTTCAGACGGTGGAGGGAGGCGCGATCTTCGTACGGATACACCGCGACGGTGCGGGCTCCGACCTCGTAAGCGGCGCGGAACGCGCGGATCGCGATCTCGCCGCGATTGGCGACCAGGATTTTCGAGAACATGCGCACCTCACGTCAAGCTGGCGGAGCTGAATGTGCTCACAGCCTAGGGGACGGTAACGTGGACTCTCGTGCACGTACTCTCCGTCAGCTCTCTCAAAGGCGGGGTCGGCAAGACGACCGTGACACTCGGGCTGGCTTCCGCAGCCTTCGCACGTGGCGTTCGCACTCTCGTCGTCGACCTCGACCCTCAGTCCGACGTGTCGACCGGGATGGACATCCAGGTCGCCGGTCGGCTCAACATCGCCGATGTCCTGGCCAACCCCAAAGAGAAGGTCGTCCGACAAGCGATCACCTCGAGCGGGTGGGCCAAGGTCCACCCCGGCACCATCGACGTGCTCATCGGCAGCCCGTCCGCCATCAACTTCGACGGACCGCACCCGAGCGTCCGCGACGTCTGGAAGCTCGAAGAGGCGCTGGCGACGATCGAGGCCGACTACGACCTCGTGCTCATCGACTGCGCCCCCTCGCTCAACGCCCTCACGCGCACCGCGTGGGCCGCGAGCGACCGCGTCGTGGTCGTCACCGAGCCCGGCCTGTTCTCGGTCGCCGCGGCCGACCGCGCCCTGCGCGCGATCGAAGAGATCCGCCGCGGTCTCTCGCCGCGACTGCAGCCCCTCGGCGTCGTGGTCAACCGCGTGCGCCCGCAGTCGATCGAGCACCAGTTCCGCATCAAAGAGCTGCGCGACATGTTCGGTCCGCTCGTGCTCAACCCGCAGCTGCCCGAGCGCACCTCGCTCCAGCAGGCGCAGGGTGCCGCCAAGCCGCTGCACGTGTGGCCCGGCGACTCCGCTCAGGAACTCGCGGCCGACTTCGACGCGCTGCTCGACCGGATCGTGCGCACCGGCCGGATCCCCGTCGAGTCCGAGGCCCCGCAGGCCTGACCCACGGTTCTGTCGGACGCCGTCCCGCTGCGACGCAGCCGGGCGGCGTCTCTCGTTCCACCGCCGCGCGCTCCTTCGCGCAAAACGCCGAGATGTGTCGCTTCGAGAGGGCGCGAAGCGACAGACCTTGGCGACTCGCGCGAGGGGAAAGCAGAATCCCGGATGCCGTGGCATCCGGGATCCGAAGAAGGTGAGGCGCGCTCAGGCGGTGCGGGCGGCGCGGCGCGCGGCGAGCTCGTCGACGGCGTCGGGGGTGGCCTTCTCGAAGTCGACGAGCGTGGACTCGACCTCGCGGAGGACTTTGCCCACCGCGATACCGAAGACGCCCTGGCCACGGCTGACGAGGTCGATGACCTCGTCGTTCGAGGTGCACAGGTACACGGAGGCCCCGTCGCTCATGAGGGTGGTGCCCGCGAGGTCGCGGATGCCCGCGGCGCGGAGCTGATCGACGGCCGTGCGGATCTGCTGCAGCGAGATACCGGTGTCGAGAAGACGCTTCACGAGCTTCAGGACGAGGATGTCGCGGAAGCCGTAGAGACGCTGCGAGCCCGAACCGCTCGCCCCGCGGACCGTCGGGACGACGAGCTCGGTACGAGCCCAGTAGTCGAGCTGGCGGTACGTGATGCCGGCAGCGCGTGCCGCGACAGCCCCGCGATAACCGGTGTCGTCGTCCATCTCGGGCAGACCGTCGGTGAAGAGGAGATCAGCGGCGAACCGAGGTTCACCGAGCGCGTCGCCAGCGTTCATGCTCGCGTCCTCCTCATCGGTTCGTTTCCTCCACGCTAGATGAGCGGAGGTCCCCCGGCAATGACATCCGCTCCGAGGGTCGCGGCGTGTCGCGATCAGGACAGGATTCGCTCGAGCGCATCGCGCACGAACATCGCCCGCACCTCGTCGAGGCGGGCCGCGAGCTCGGGAGCGAGCTCGCTCGCCCGGGCCCGCGAGGGCGCATCGGGGCGCCGCAGCAGGGCCGACAGCGCCGACTCCACGAGCGAGACCTCGCGCTCGGCGCTCTGCCGCAGCGAGCGGATGTGGCGCGGCTCGATGCCGTGCCGGTCCAGCGCGACGAGGGCGCGGAGCAGAGTGACCGTCTGCTCGGAATAACTGTCGGCGGCGCTGATCACCCCGGTGCTGACCGCGTCGTTCAACAACTGGGGGCGCGCGCCCGCGGCCGTCAAGAGCTCTTCGCGTCGGTAGCGGCGCGGCGCGCTCGTCATCGACGGGATCGCGGTCGGCGGAGCCGGGTTGCGGCCCGCGTCGAGGTCGGCGAGGTAGTCGCGGATGACGACGAGCGGAAGGTAGTGGTCGCGCTGCAGCGTGAGCGCGAGACGCAGTCGCTCGAGGTCGGCCGGCGAGAACTTGCGGTAGCCGGAGTCGGTGCGCGTCGGCGAGACGATCCCCTGCACCTCGAGGAAGCGCAGCTTGCTCGAGGTGAGTGCCGGGAAATCGGGGGTCAGGCGCGCGAGCACCTGCCCGATGCTGAGCAGCCCCGCAGCCGTCTGTCGACTACGGGAGGGGGCTGCCGCCATCAGTGCTCAGCCGCGGGCAGGTCGGCCGGCGAACCGAAGAAGTTGAGACGGAACTTGCCGATGCGCACCTCGGAGCCGTTGACGAGGGCCGAGCGGTCGACCCGCTCGCCGTTGACGTAGCTGCCGTTGAGCGAGCGCTGGTCGACGATCTCGAACGAGCTGCCCGAGCGGAGGATCTCGGCGTGACGACGCGAGACGGTGACGTCGTCGAAGAAGAGGTCGGCCTCGGGGTGACGGCCGACGGTGGTCACGTCGGTGTCGAGGAGGTAGCGGGCCCCGGTCGTCGGTCCGGAGCGGACGATCAGCAGAGCCGCTCCCGAGGGGAGGGCGTCGATCGCCTCGAGCTCCGCCTCGTTGAGGTCGGCTCCGAAGGGGACGAACGACAGGTCGGCGTCGTGGGTCTGGGTCGTGTCGTGCGACGCCCCGGCTGCGGCGGCGTCGGCCGCGCGCCGGATCTCGTCTCGCTCGAATCGGCTGGTCTCGTCCACGGCTTCTCCTTCATATTCACCATAACCGATCGGTCGCCAACGGCGGGGTCGACCGACTTCGAGCAGGTCACGGTGATGCGTGATGTGTCTGTATTCGCCGAAACCGGGACGCCGCGGTTTGGGGGATGCGGAGGCGGCCGACGAGACACTCGAACCTATCGACCCGAACGGGGCCCTGTCGAGTCCGCTTCGCCCTCTGTCGGCGCGCCGTCGCGTTCCTCACCCTCGTCGAGGCGCGCTCGACCCCTGTGCACGCTCCCAGTCCGACCGCTCGGGCCGTCGTTAGGGTCGAAGGGTGACTTCCTCCGTGACGCCCCGCCGACGCCTTCTTCCCGCCGTCCTCGCCGCCGGCCTGCTGGCCGCCGCCGCCCTCTTCGTGCCGGCCTCCCCGCCGCCGCCCACGACGAGCTCGTCTCGACCGATCCCGCGGCCGGGGCGACGCTCGAGGCCCTCCCGGCGCAGATCACGTTCTCGTACAGCGCCGACATCCTCACCGACGCCGGCGCGACCGTGATCGAGGTCACCGATTCGTCGGGCGCCTCGCTGGCGGAGGGCGCCCCGACCGTCTCGGGCGCCGAGGTGGCGCAGGCGCTGCGGGGATCGGCATCCGGAACCGTCACCGTGAAGTGGCGCGTCGTGTCGAGCGACGGCCACCCCATCGACGGCGACTTCGCCTTCTCGGTGCCCGCCGCAGCCGACACCCCCTCCGCGACCGCGACCCCCACGGCGTCGGCCGGTCCCGCGCCCGCCGAGAGCGCGACCCCGGCGCAGACCCCGAACGCCACTCCCCTGCCGACCGAGAACACCTCGGCGCCCTCTCCCCTGCCCTGGATCCTGCTCGCCGTCCTCCTCGTGATCGTGGCCGGGGTCCTGGTCTACGTCTTCGCCTCGCGCAGCGGTCGCAAGACCGCCGGTGGCGGCACCGCCGGGCGATAGGCTGGAACCATGCCTCATTACGATCTGGTCATTCTTGGTGCGGGTCCCGGCGGGTACGTCGCCGCCGTCCGCGGCGCACAGCTCGGACTGTCGGTCGCGATCGTCGAAGAGAAGTACTGGGGCGGTGTGTGCCTCAACGTGGGCTGCATCCCCTCCAAGGCCCTCCTGCGCAACGCCGACCTCGCGCACACGTTCCACGCGAAGGCCGACCTGTTCGGCATCTCGGGGGATGTCACCTTCGACTTCGGCAAGGCGTTTGACCGCTCGCGCAGCGTCGCCGCCGGCCACGTCAAGGGCATCCACTACCTGATGAAGAAGAACAAGGTCACCGAGTACGAGGGCCGCGGCTCTTTCGCCGACGACCACACGCTGAACGTGACGCTGACCGACGGCTCCAAGGAGCAGGTCACCTTCGACAACGTCATCATCGCCACGGGCTCGACCGTGCGCTTGCTCCCCGGCGTCACCCTGTCCGAGAACGTCGTCACCTATGAGGAGCAGATCCTCACCCGCGAGCTCCCCGAGTCGATCGTCATCGTCGGCGCCGGCGCCATCGGCATGGAGTTCGCCTACGTCATGACGAACTACGGCGTGAAGGTCACGATCATCGAGTTCCTCGACCGTGCGCTGCCCAACGAGGACGCCGAGGTCTCGAAAGAGATCCAGAAGCAGTACAAGGGCTATGGCGTCGACATCCTCACCTCGACCAAGGTCGAGTCGGTCACCGACCACGGCGACAAGGTCACCGTCGCGTACACGGCGAAGGACGGCTCGCAGAGCTCGATCGACGCCGACCGCGTGCTCATGTCGATCGGCTTCGCCCCCAAGGTCGACGGCTTCGGTCTCGAGAACACCGGCGTGAAGCTCACCGAGCGCGGCGCCATCGAGATCGACGACCACATGCGCACCAACGTGCCGCACATCTACTCGATCGGCGACGTCACCGCGAAGCTGCAGCTGGCCCACGTGGCCGAGGCGCAGGGCGTCGTGGCCGCCGAGACCATCGCCGGAGCCGAGACGCAGACCCTCGGCGACTACCGCAACATGCCCCGCGCCACCTTCTGCAACCCGCAGGTCGCCTCGTTCGGCCTCACCGAGCAGCAGGCGCGCGACGCCGGTCACGACATCAAGGTCGCGAAGTTCCCCTTCTCGGCCAACGGCAAGGCGAACGGCCTCGGCGAGCCCGTCGGCTTCGTCAAGCTCGTCGCCGACGCCGAGACGCTCGAGCTCATCGGTGGCCATCTCATCGGCCCCGACGTGTCGGAGCTGCTGCCCGAGCTGACCCTCGCGCAGAAGTGGGACCTCACCGCTCTCGAGGCCGCGCGCAACGTGCACACCCACCCGACGCTGTCGGAGGGCCTGCAGGAGGCCTTCCACGGCCTCACGGGGCACATGATCAACCTCTGATCGACTGATCGACGAAGGCCCGCCCGGTTCCCCGGGCGGGCCTTCTCGTTCGTGGGGGCTCAGTGCCCCAGAGCGCGAGCGAGCTTGGAACCGGATGCCGCGCGGCGGCCTCCCGCGGCGAACACGGCCGCGTCGACCGCGGCGAAGAACTCCGCGCGCCCGGCGTCGTCGGACGGACCGGCGGGGCCGAGCTCGACCTCCCACTCCCGCCACGCCGACTCGACGCCGCGTCGTTCGTCGCGCGCCCGGACGCGGTCGTCGACGAACTCGGCGACCTCGTTCCCGTCGGCATCGAGCAGCGCGTAGGCCGTGCGGTGGTTGCGCAGCCGAGAGAGAGGGGTGAACGGGGGCGCGGCGATCGAGGCGACGGCATCCTGAACCGCCGGAGGGACCACCGGTTCGGTGTCGGAATCGCCGTCGGCCTCGAGCGGCCACTGGGTCTCGCGTCGGCCTCCGGCCTCGAGGGGCCCCTTCACGTGCCACCCCTCGTCGGGGCCGCCCGTGCGGCGGCGCACCGCGACACCCGCCCGAGCCAGGTCGGCCGCAGCGGTGTCGAGGTAGCGCGCGTCGAGGTCGCGGGGTTCGGGGTCCCCGACCCGCGTCACCCCGGGCAGGGCCGACCAGTCGGGCAGAGGCGTCTCATCGCCGACGTCGTACTTCGACTCGACCTCGACGTTCGACGACCCCTTCGGGTCTCCGCTCAATCGTCGCGTCCGTCGGCGTCGGGGTTGATGTCTTCGGTCTCTTCGGAGAAGACGAAGACGGCCTGGGTGGGGCCGTCGGAATCGCCCGTGTTCTCGAGGCCGCCGTCACGGCGGTAGACGAGCTGGCCCTCGCTGTAGGGCATGATCAGCGTGTCGTCGGACTCGTTCTCGAGGGGGAGAACCTGCCCGTCGAGCGGGCCTCCGGTCAGTCGTGCAATAGCCATGACGTCAGCGTAGACCGCGGCGCCGGCACCGCCCGGTGCCTTGACACGGCTCACCTACAATCGCTGGAGTGACCTCGACCGACCTCCCCGGTGACCGCCCCTTCGTGCTGCTGGCCACGCGCGCCGAAGACCTCCCGGCCGACGAGGAATACGCGCTCTTCCTGCGATTCACGGGGCTACCCCCCGAGCGACTGCGCCGCGTCCGACTCGAGCGCGAGCCGATGCCCGAGATCGACCTCGACGAGGTCTCGGGGATCCTGGTGGGCGGGAGCCCCTTCAACGCCTCCGACCCGGTCGAGCGCAAGTCTCCCGTGCAACGACGTGTCGAGGACGAGATGGCGGCGCTCGTCGACGAGGTCGTGGCACGCGATCATCCGTTCCTCGGAGCCTGTTACGGCGTCGGAACCCTGGGCACGCACCTCGGTGCGCCCATCGACGGCACCTTCGCCGAGCCCATCAGCGTGGTCGACGTGTCTCTCACCGCCGCCGGACGCGACGACCCCCTCGCCGAGGCGCTGCCCGCGACCTTCGCCGCGTTCGTGGGACACAAAGAGGCGATCAGCGCGCTTCCGCCCGCCGCGACCCTGCTCGCGTCGTCACCGACGTGCCCGGTGCAGATGTTCCGGCTGAAGCGGAACGTCTACGCTACCCAGTTCCACCCCGAGCTCGATCTGGACGGGATCGTCACGCGCATCCACGCCTACGCGTCGTACGGATACTTCGCCGCCGACGAGCTCGACCTCACTCTGGACGCCGTGCGCCGCGCGCCCGTGACCGCCCCGTCGCGCCTGCTGCGCACCTTCGTCGAACGCTACGCGCGCTGAGCCGTCCGTTCACGCGCCATCGCGCGGGGTGACCCGCACGACGTCGACCGGAGCGGTGACCGCGGGATGCGCGAGCTTCAGGTAGGGCTCCAGCCCGAGATCGACCAGGTGCACGCGCCCGGCGAGCTCGGGGCCGCGACCCCGTACGAGGCCCGCCTTGAGCGCTCCGAACGTCACGGTCAGATCGGCGGCGAGCACCGCGGAATCCGCCGTGCCGTCGTCGGGGTCCAGACCGCTCGGCAGATCGACCGCGACCACCAGCGGTCGCTGCTCCTGGGCCCGCACGCACTCGACGAGGGCGCGTGCTCCCCCGCGCAGGCGGCGGTCCGCCAAACGTCCGATGCCCAGGATGCCGTCGAGCACGAGCACGTATCCACCCATCGCCTCGCAGACGTCCGAGGCGGATCGCACGCGCGCGCCCGCGGCCACGGCCGTGTCGAGGGCGGCCCGGTGGACGCGGTCGCGCACGAGCACGATGTCGACGCGATCGACGACGGCGCACAGGTCGGCCGCGGCGTAGAGGGCGTCTCCCCCGTTGTCGCCCGCCCCGGCGAGGACCAGGACCGCCCCCGGCCGATCGGCGAGACGGAGCGCGACGATGTCGGCCAGGGCCGCGGCGGCCCGCCGCATGAGCGGTCGCCCCTCGGCGAGGAGCGGCTTCTCGGCCGCGCGGACCGCGTCGGCGCTGTACGCCGAGATGCGCTCGCCCGCAGCCAGCACTCCGCCCGCGCTCTCACTCATCGCGGGAGCCCGCGCGCACCTCGGCGCGGTCCTCGCGGTCGGCGGCGGCGGGGTCGTTCTTCGCGAGCGTCTCGCGTTCCTTGGCCTCGGCGGCCCGGGCTGCCTCGAGCTCGCCGGTGGCGGCACGCACGGCCTTCTCGGCGCGACGGACGCGGAACTGGATCATCGTCGACGCGCCGTACTTCGCACGCACGCGGTCCTGGTCCTCCTCGGTCGCGACGGTGATGTACGCCCCCGCGATGAGGATCACCTGGCTCGAGAGGTTCAGCCACAGCAGCAGGGCGATGAGCGAGGCGAACGTCGCCAGCAGGGGGTTGTTGCCCGCTCCGCCGACGAACAGCCCCGACAGCTGCTGCAGGACGACCAGCCCGACACCGCCGAGCAGGGCACCGCGCAACAGGGTGCGGCGACGGGTCTTGACGCCCGACAGTGCCGCAAACGCCACGGCGACGGCCGCGGTATCGAGCACGAGGACGACGACGGTCGAGAGCAGCCAGGTCAGCACCGCCGTGACCCACGAGTCGGCGGAGATGCCCAGCAGCTCGCGCACGAACGTGAGCCCCGCCGTGGCGAGGAAGGTGACGACGGCCGCCCCGACGAGGGCGACGCCGATGCCGACGGCGACGGCGAGATTGCGCAGGATCACCAGGATCGGAAGCGTGTCGTCGGTGGCGACGCCGGCGATCTGTCGCAGAGCGGAGCGCAGCGACCCGATCGCGCCGATGGCGGCGCCGACCAGACCGAGGATTGCGATGATCCCCGCGACCGTGAACTCCGGCGGGGCCTTGATGTCGCTGACCTTCAGCAGCCCGTCGGGCCCGACCAGGCCCGGGACCACGCTGTTCACGGAACGCTCGAGGGCGGCGATCCCCTCCGGATTGCCCGCGAGCCAGACGGTCGCGAACGAGAAGCCCAGCAGCACCGCGGCGAACAGACTGAACAGCGTGCGGTAGGTCACGCTGTCGGCCAGCATGGGGCCGCGCGCCCCCGAATAGACGAGGAAGGCGCGCACGAGACGGAGCCGCAGGGCCCACGCCGTGACGCGACGGATGAGGTCGGCCATGGCGCCAGGCTAGCGGCGCGCGCGAATGCGTCGTGCGGGGTTGACCGCGCGGGTGCGCAGCGACAGCTCAGCCCGGCGGCATCCCTCTCGCCTCGCCGTACCCGACCGCCATCCGCAGCCACGTGCCCAGCAGCAGCCAGGGCCCGTACGCGATCTCTGCGCGCCGGTCGCCTGCGAGCAGCACTCCCCCCGCGGCGACACCGCCGAGCACGAGCGAGAGGAGCAGACCGGATGCCACGGCCTCGGGCCCAAACCATCCGAGCGGCGTCCCGACGAGGGCGGCGAGCTTGACGTCTCCCCCGCCGAACGCCGCGGGGCGGGCGAGATGCAGGGTCAGGGCGACGGCGAAGGCGGCCGCGGCGCCCCCGATCACGCCGAGCGCACGCCCCGGGTCGCCGATCCGCGCCGCCTCGGCCGTCAGCAGCGCTCCCACCAGCACCGCGGCCGGGAGGACGACGGCATCGGGAAGACGGTGAGAGCGCAGGTCTGTCACGACGAGGGTGAGGCTCGCGGCGGCGAACACTCCGGCGGCGAGACCGAGCAGCACCGGCACGTGCTCAGGCGTCGAGCACGAAGAGGTCGACGCGCACGATCGCCCCGGGATCGATCCCCTCGGCGTCGCGCACCGCGCGTTTGAGAGGCAGGACGTAGACGCCTCCCGTCTGCGGGAAGATCGAGGTGCGGAAGGTGGAGCCGCCGATCGTGGCGTCGACGCGGACGCCGCCGAATCCGCGTCGGAAGGTCTGCGTCTCGCGGATCTCGGCGCTGAGATCGGGGGGCAGGGCGACGAAGTACCAGTCGCTGTCGCTGCGTGCCTCCCACCGGTAGACGTCGCCCTCGAACCGCACTCTCATCGCCGATGCCCTCCCTCGCCCGAGCAGGTCACGATACCCCCGGCCGGCCACCGACTCAGGCGCTTCTCCCCTGGGGAGGAGCCCCGGTGCGTCGCGTCTCGCGACGGAGGGCGCGCCCCGTCGCGGCATCCGTCGCGCCGGCGACGACGGCCGCGCACGCGTAGACGACGAGGTCGCGCGCGTCGAATCCCGTGCCGAGCATGAGCGCGACGGGCCGGAACCGCTCCGCGAGGTCGGCGGGGACCCCGGTCGCCTGGAAGAGCTCGACGGCCACGCTCCATCCCCCGGCGACGAGGGCGACGACCAGCGGCCGCAGGCGGGGGAACACGACCACGAGCCCGGCGTAGACCGCGACCGTGTACAGCGCATCGCCCGCGATGTCCGCCGCGGCGCTGGACGGGAGCACGAGGTGCACGACGAGCCCCGCCGCCACGACCACCGCCAGGGCGAGGAGGGCGATCAAACGACGGCGGGTAAGCGGCATCTTGTCATCGTGGCATGCCTGCGCGCCGCGGCCGACCGCCCTCAGCGGATCACTCCCGCCGCGCGCGCCGGGTCCGCGTAGGCCCGAGCAAGCGAATCCACGGTGTCGTGCGCGTTGAGGCCACTGGGGTTGGGCAGCACCCAGGTGGGCACGTCGGCGATCGCCTCCTCCTGCCGTCCCGCGGTCGCGCGGGGCCGCTGGAACCCCTGGCGGTACGCTGTCAGGCCGACAACTGCGACGGCGCGGGGCCGCCACGCGGCGACCCGCTCGACGAGAGCCGCAGCCCCCGAGCGCAGCTCTTCGCGCGAGAGCTCGTCGGCGCGCGCCGTCGCCCGGGCGACGAGGTTCGACACCCCCACCCCGGCGTCGAAGATCATCCGGCGGTCCTCGTCGCCGAGGGGCTCGGAGTACGCGGGCAGTCGCGGGAGGATCCCGGCGGTCACCAGCGCGGGCCAGAAGCGATTCCCCGGCCGCGCGAACGGCGTCCCTGTCGCGGCGGTCCACAGGCCCGGATTGATGCCGACGAAGAGCAGGCGCACGCCCGGCTCGACGAGGTCGGGCCGCGTGGCATCCCGGAACGACTCGAGTTCGGCGCGCGTATATCCCATGAGACCACTATGACCACTACCTCGAGTCGACCCTGGGCGTCTGCCAGGATCGGAGGAATGGATGCCGTGCCCGCCCTCACCGAGGTTCCCCCCGCGCAATTCGTCATCGTCGGCGACAACGTGCGCCTGGCCACCTACTCGTGGGGCGACGTCGAGGCCGACCCCGTGCTGTGCGTGCACGGCTTCGGTTCGAGCACGCGCGACAACTGGGTCAACACCGGCTGGGTGCGCGACCTGCTGCGCGCCGGCTACCGCGTGATCGCCGTGGACCAGCGCGGTCACGGGGCGAGCGAGAAGCCCCACGACGCCGCGTCGTACACCATGCCCACCCTCGTGTCCGACCTCGTCGCCGTGCTCGACACGTACCTGCTCGACCAGGTCCGCTATCTCGGCTACTCGCTCGGCGGGCGGGTCGGCTGGCAGCTCGCCGTCGACGCCCCCGAACACGTCGAACGGGCCGTGCTCGGCGGCATTCCCGACGGTCGTCCGCTCGCGCGCCTGCAGGTCGATCAGGCCCGCGCCTTCCTGGACCACGGTGAGCCCGTTCAGGATGCCACGACCCAGCGCTACGTCTCGCTCGCCGAACGCGTGCCCGGCAACGACCTGCGCGCCCTCGTCGCGATCGCCGAGGGCATGCGCCTCGGCGAGACCGACCCCGACCCCTCGACGCCGCCGCAGCAACCCGTGCTGATCGCGACGGGCACGGACGACCCCATCCACGACCAGTCGCAGCACCTGGCAGGGCTCCTCCCCCGCGGCGAGTTCGCCGACATCCCGGGGCGGCACCACGTCAACGCCCCCGGTGCACGGGCGTTCCGCGAGGCGGGCATGGAGTTCCTCGGCCGCTGAGTCACGCGGACCGAATGCTCCGCCCGAGCGAACCGGTCAGCCGCAGTCGTAGACGGTCGTGGGGGCCGAGCTGTCGGTCGCGCAGTGCTGGGTGACCCAGGTGCGGATCTGCGACGAGGCGGTGGTCGTCGACGCGGCCCCCAGGGACGTGCCCCCTCCCCGTTGATCCCCGCCGATGACGTAGCGCACCTGGCCCGAGTCGACCAGCGCGGTGAAGGCGTCGAGCGTCGGCACGTCGTCGGTGCCGTTGAAGCCGCCGATGGGCAGGAATGAGCCACCGTCCGAGGCCAGGATCAGCTGCGCCGCCGACTGCGCCCCGAAGGTCGCCGCCAGGTAGGTCGACCGCGCGCTGCGGGCCTGCAGCCAGGAGACGAGGGCGCTGTCGTCCGTGCCGCCCGCGCCGAAGCCGCCTCCGCCGAAGCCGGTTGGCGCCCCGCCCGCCGCCCCGCGCGTGCGTCCCGACGACGATCCGCCCGGCGCGGCACCGGTACCGCGACCCGCGCCCTGCCCGGCGCTCTGCCCGGATCCGGGCGCCGCTCCCCCGCCGGGCGCCGCGCCGAACCCCTGGCTGCCGCGCCCCCCGGTCGGCATCCCGCCGGCGAAATCCGCTCCCCCGAAACCGCGACCGCCGAAGCCCGCGGACTCGGCGGCCCCGCCCGCGACCGGGTTGATCGAACTGGGGTGGGCGATGGTCACGGCCGACCACACGGCCGGGGTGAGGAGCAACCCGATCATCAGCGCGACCGTCGTCACCGCGCGCCCGCGGTGCCGCGTCGAGAGCAGCACGATCGCGACGACCGCCGCGACGCCCTGCGCGATCGAGACCGGCACGCTGTACCCGCCCGTCGCCAGGCCGATCCCCAGGGCGGTCGACCCCGCGACAGCGACGATCGCGATCTGCGGCCAGACCCTGCCCGCCCGATGCGCCGCGGCGAGCGCCGTCCCCACGACGAGTGCCAGCGGGACCGCGAGGGCCGCGGTGTAGAACTGGTGCATTCCGGCGACGGTCGAGAACATCGCGGCGAAGGTCGCGAGCCACACGGTCAGCAGCACCGTGAGCGGGCGCGAGAACCGCAGCACCCACAGGACGATGATCCCGACGATCGCCGCGGGGATGAGCCACGCCACCTGGCCCGCGAGCTGGGCGTTGAACAGGCGCAGCACGCCGGGCTCGCCCGAGAAGGGAGGGGTGAACGACTCGTAGGCCGCGCTGTCGGCCGTGGCCGAGAAGCGACCGAGGCCGTTGTACCCGAACACCATCTCCCACGGGTTGTTCGACAGGGTGCTGCCGATGTAGGGCCGACTCCCGGCGGGGATCATCGAGACGATCGCCACCCACCACAGGGATGCCACGAGGCTCACCGCTCCGGCCAGGGCGAGGTGACCGAGTCGTCGGGCCCAGGACTGCCGGGTGAAGAGGTACGCCAGCGCCAGGGCCGGCCACACCGCCCACGCCTCGAGCTCGTAGAACTGGAACGACAGGCCGATCAGCGCTCCCGCAGCGATCAGCCATCCCAGGCTCCGTGCCTGCACGGCGCGCACCGCCGCCCACGCGGTGAGGGAGAGGCCGAGGACGAAGAAGGTCTCGGGCTGGTTCGAGCGGGCCACCGCGACGAGGATCGGCGTGACGGCCGCGACGCTCCCGGCGATGAGTCCGGCACGCTCCCCCGCCAGGCGGCGGGCGGTGACGGCGGTGACGAGGGCGGCGGCGACGGCGGCGAGGGAGTTGGGCAGGATCACCGCCCAGGCGGAGTACCCGAAGCCCCGGACGAAGAGGGCCGGGATCCAGAACGAGCCCGGGATCTTGTCGAGGGTGACGGTGCCCGCAGGGTCCACGGCGCCGAAGAAGAAGTTCGACCACGAGCGGCTCATCGACAGCGCGATCGAGGCGTAGTACTCGCTCGGCGCCCCCGCCCACACCTGCCAGCCGGTGAGGACCAGCGCGCCGAGCCCGATGAGGACGAGACCGACGGTCCATCCGCGGGGTCGTCGGAGGCCCGCCGTCAGCGGAAGAGTCGGCGTGGGGGCGGGAGGAGAAGCAGCGGTCACCGCCGAATCGTAGGCAGCGCTTCCCTCACCGCAGCCTTACGGAACCTATGCGCCAGCGATGGATGCTCTCGCCGGGCGTGGATCAGGATGCCGACAGGGTGAGCTTCGCAGGCGACGGTGCCCGCGTGGCGACGGCCTGCAGCCCGACCCTCACCGTCTGCCCGGGAGCGAGGGTCGCCGCCCAGTCGGCTCCCGTGCACGTCACGCGCCCGACCGCGACCGAGCAGGTCATGCCCCACGCGTTCGACACCGCGGTGGTTCCGGCGGCGTCGAACGAGACCGACCACGTCGTGACGGGACCCGTCGCCGTGACGGTGAGCTCGGCGACGTACCCCTCGCCCCAGGTGCTCTGCGGGACCCAGGTCGCGGTGATGCCGGCCGAAGCTCCCGGGGCCGTCCCGGCGCCCGGCTTCGGGGTGGGTGCGGGGCTCGACGGCACCGATACCGAGGGTTTCGGGGACGGGGTGGGCGGCTTGGGGGTCGCCGTCGGTGTGGATGTCGGTTTCGGTGTCGGTGTCGGTGTGACGCTCGGCCGGGGCGTTGTCGTCGGGGCCGGGGTCGAGGGGACCGGGGCCGGCTGCGGAGCGGGCGCCGCGACCGGGGTCAGGATTGGTGCGAGCGCGGCCAGCTTGGCCTTCTGCGGAGTGCGCCAGTCGTCGGCGACCAGCCCGCCGGTGTCGCCGCTGTTCGGGTTGAACGACCAGTACGCGTAGCTGGTCTTCGTCTTGGCCAGGTACGCCACGAGCGCGTCGAGCCAGGCCCGGTCGCTCGCTGTCTCGAGCTTCGTGCCGAACTCGCCGAGGAGCACGGGCGCGATGTTCTTGCGCACGAGGTAACCCCAGTTGGCATCCCACACCGCCTCGAGATTGGCGGGATACCCGGATGCCGAGAACCAGGGCTGCGCGTAGACGCTGGCGGGGTAGTCGTGCGGCGAGTAGACCACGCGGTTCTTCACGGCGAGGGTCACGGGCGCGGCCCCGGCGTCTTTCAGACCGCCGCCCCACCAGGTGTTCGAGCCGTCGTTCTGTCGCTCCACGCCCTCGACGATGATCAGCAGGCGGGGGTTGACCCCGAGCACGGCATCGCCGGCGCGCGTTGCCGCCGCGCGCCAATCGCGGGCGGGGTCGCCGCAGTTCCAGCACGCGCCGCCGTGGGGTTCGTTGTGCAGGTCGACGCCGATCACCGCGGACTCGTTCTTGTAACGGGCGGCGAGCATCGTCCAGTCGTCGATCCAGCGTTGTTCGCTGTACTGACCCGTGTACCAGAGCTCGCTCTGCGCCGCCGAGTCCGGGCGGTGGCGATCGAGGATGACCGACAACCCGTGCGCCTTCGCTCGGGCGATGACCGTATCCATCAACTGCAGCGGTGTGAGCGACACCAGTCCGGGGTTGACCGCGCCGTTGATCGAGTTCGAGGCCTTCGCTGCGAGGCACTCGTTCGAGAAGGGCAACCGGATGGTGTTGAACCCCATGCCCGCGATCGCGGAGAGGCCGTCGTCGAGCGCGATCGACCACAGGCCGTGCGGGGCGCAGTTCGAGGTCTCCATCCCGAACCAGGCCGTGGCCTTGATGGTGAAGGGGGCCCCGGATGCCGTCACGATCGTCGACCCCTGGGTCGACAGCCACCCGGGCAGCGAGGTCGCAGCCGAGGCGGCCGGAGCGGCGATCGCGCCCGCGGCGGCCAGGGTCGCGCCCGCGACGAGCGCCGCCGCGCGGTGCAGCACGCGACGCGTGGACGACCAGTTCGTGCGTTTCGCGGACATCGGCACCCCCGCGGTCATCGTACTGGGGGCAGACGCCCCTCCCGCGACACCGGCGCAAGGACAACGGTTTCCGCTTCGTTACGGCGTCGTAAATGTCGAGATCATCATTGATCTGGGCGATATCGCGCTGATACCGTCGCCCATCATGACTCTCGCGACCGAACGCAGCCCCGCTCTCGACGCCGTCTCGAAGGCCATCGTCGAGCAGCTGCAGGAAGACGGACGCCGCCCCTACGCCGAGATCGGCAAGGCCGTCGGCCTGAGCGAGACCGCCACGCGCCAGCGGGTGCAGAAACTGCAGGACGCCGGCATCCTGCAGATCGTCGCCGTCACCGACCCCCTCCAGCTCGGCTTCGCTCGCCAGGCCATGATCGGCGTGCGGGTCTCGGGCGACACCCGCGTCGTGGCGGGGCAGATGACGACGCTGCCCGGGGTCACCTACGTGGTGTCTACCGCCGGCTCCTTCGACCTGCTCGTCGAGGTCGTCTGCGAGAGCGACGACGACCTCATCGACCTGCTGAACGACCGCATCCGGTCGCTGCCCGACGTCGTCTCGACCGAGACCTTCGTCTACCTCAAGCTCCACCGTCAGCTCTACAACTGGGGAACGCGATGACGCTTTTCGAAACCGACCTCAACACCGACCTCCAGGCGAAGGCCCGCGATCACCTCTGGATGCACTTCTCGCGCCAGTCCACGATGACCGAGGGACCCGGCGTCCCGATCATCGTCAAGGGCGAGGGCCATCACATCTGGGATGCCGCGGGTAAGAAGTACATCGACGGACTCGCGGGCCTGTTCGTGGTCAACGCGGGTCACGGACGTCGCCGCATCGCCCAGGCAGCCGCGAAGCAGGCCGAGCAGCTGGCGTTCTTCCCGCTGTGGTCCTACGCGCACCCGGCCGCGATCGAACTGGCCGAGCGCCTGGCCGACCTCGCCCCGGGCGACCTGAACCACGTCTTCTTCTCCACCGGCGGCGGAGAGGCGGTCGAGACGGCGTTCAAGCTCGCGAAGCAGTACTGGAAGATCCAGGGCAAGCCCTCGAAGCACAAGGTCATCTCGCGGGCGATCGCCTACCACGGCACCACGCAGGGGGCCCTGGCGATCACGGGCCTACCGGTCATGAAGCACATGTTCGAGCCGGTCACCCCGGGCGGCTTCCGTGTTCCCAACACCAACTACTACCGGGCCGCCGAGTCCGGCTTCGGCGGGGGCACCCCCGAGGAGTTCGGCGTGTGGGCCGCCGACCGCATCGAGCAGATGATCCAGTTCGAGGGACCCGAGACCGTCGCCGCGGTCTTCCTCGAGCCCGTGCAGAACGCCGGTGGGTGCTTCCCCGCCCCGGCCGGCTACTTCCAGCGAGTCCGCGAGATCTGCGACACGTACGACGTGCTGCTCGTCTCCGACGAGGTCATCTGCGCGTTCGGCCGGCTCGGCCACTACTTCGGCGCCTCGGCCTACGACTACCAGCCCGACATGATCACGTTCGCCAAGGCGGTGACGAGCGGATACTCCCCCCTCGGCGGCACCATCGTGAGCGACCGCCTCTACGAACCCTTCGCCCACGGCGACGCGTCGTTCCCCCACGGCTACACCTTCGGCGGTCACCCCGTCTCGGCGGCGGTGGCACTGGAGAACCTCGACGTCTTCGAAGAAGAGGGCCTGCTCGAGAACGTCCGCCGCAACTCCCCGGTCTTCCGCTCGACCCTCGAGCGCCTCCTCGACCTGCCGATCGTCGGTGACGTCCGCGGCGACGGCTACTTCTTCGGCATCGAGCTGGTGAAGGACAAGACCACGAAAGAGACCTTCGACGACGACGAGTCCGAGCGGCTGCTGCGGGGCTTCTTGTCCAAGGCCCTCTTCGACGCCGGCCTGTACTGCCGAGCGGACGACCGCGGCGACCCGGTCATCCAGCTCGCCCCTCCCCTCACCCTCGGACCGACCGAGTTCGACGAGATCGAGCAGATCCTGCGCTCGGTGCTGCAGGAGGCCTGGACCCGACTCTGACCTCACGGGATGCCGGCGCGACCGATGCCGGCATCCCTCCCCCGCCCGCGAGCCGCGCTCGCCGGGCGGTCTCCATCCCGCTCCCACCCCTGAGCGGTGCTCACGATGCTGTACCCGACACCATCCCGATCGCGCACCCGAGCGCGATCCGCACCCTCCAGGAGGAGCCACGAACGAGAACACCCGCGCCGCCGCCCCCACGGCGAACTCCGGCGCCACGCTCGCCCGCACCCTCGGCCTCTGGTCGATCGTCGGTCTGGGTCTGGGGTACATGACCCCGACCGTCGTCTTCGACACGTTCGGTCTCGTCGCCGACAAGACGAACAACGTTGTCCCGGCCGCGTACGCCGTGGCCCTCGTCGTCCTCGTCTTCACCGCCGTCAGCTACGGCAAGATGGTCCGCGTCATCCCGAGCGCCGGCTCCGCGTACACCTACGCGCGCGAGTCCATCCACCCCGGCGTCGGCTTCGTGGTGGGCTGGACGGCCCTCATCGACTACATGCTGCTGCCGATGGTGAACGCCCTCATCCTCCGCAGCTACATGGAGGCATTGTTCCCCGACGTCCCGGGCTGGATCTGGGTCGTCGTCTTCACCGCGGGTGTGACCGGGGTCATCTACCTGACCATGCGCGGCACCTCGAACGTGAACATGATCCTCCTCGTGTTCTCGATCCTCGTGATGACCGTGTTCGTCGTCATGGTCGTGGTGCAGCTGGTCGGCGGGGCGGGGGCCGGGACTCCGGTGTCGATCGCCCCCTTCGCCCACAGCGACGTGCAGTTCGGCGCGGTTCTGGCCGGAGCCACGGTCGTGTGCTTCTCGTTCATCGGGTTCGATGCGGTGTCGATGTACTCCGAAGAGGCGAAGACGCCCAAGATCATGCCGCGCGCGATCCTCCTCACCCTGGTGGTCGGCGGCCTGATCTTCCTGATCGCCTCGTACGTGACCCAGCTGCGCTTCCCCGACGCGACGGCCTTCCCGCAGGAGGCGATCGAAGACAGCACTCTGCCCGAGATCGGCGTGCAGGTCGGCGGACCGGTCCTGCAGGCGGTGCTGACCGCCGCCGGGTTCGCCGCGACCCTCGCGTCGTGGTTGGCGTCGCACGCCTCGGTGTCGCGCATGCTCATGGTGATGGGACGCAACAACGTGCTCCCGCGCAAAGTCTTCGGCTACATCAACCCCCGCACCCACACCCCGACGCTGTCGATCGTCATCGTCGGCCTCGTGAGTCTCTTCGCGATCTCGTTCACCCTCGAGCAGATCGCGGCGTACATCAACTACGGCGCCCTGGTGGCGTTCACCTTCGTCAACATCTCGGTGATCGCCTGGTTCGCCGTCCGCAAGGGGCTCCGAAAGACCCCGGCCGACATCGCGCGCTACATCGTCATGCCCGCGATCGGCATGCTGCTCACCGGTCTGCTGTGGGTCAACCTCGACATGCACGCCCTCGTGGGCGGTCTGATCTGGACGGGCATCGGGGTGGTGTACCTCGTCGTCCTGACGCGCGGGTTCCGCCGACCCATCGCCTCGTTCGACGAGAACCAGCCGGTCACGGGCGTGTCGAAGACCGTCGCCGGGCCGCGTTCCGAGGTCTGACCGGTCGCCGCTGTGGGTGCGTCATCCACCCACAGCGGCGACATAGGCGACTGATACCCGCTCCCGTTATCGCCGGGGGATTCTGAGCGTCGTGACCTCTCCCGTCCCTCTCGCGCGCTGGTGGCGCGAACCCTGGTGGGCCCGGATCTCGCTGACGCTGATCGTCGCGGGATTCGTCGTGCTCACCTGCTGGAATCTCGCGCGCGGCGGGGACTTCTCGTTCTACGAGGCGTCCGCGCGGTCGATGTCGCAGTCGTGGCACGCCCTGTTCTTCGGCGCCTTCGATCCGGATGCCACCGTCACCCTCGACAAGCTCAGCGGCTTCGCCGTGCCCCAGGCGCTGAGCATCCGCCTGTTCGGGATGTCGATCTCGGCGATCGCCCTGCCGCAGGTCGTCGAGGGCGCGGTGACCGTCGTCGCGTGCGCCGTGCTGGCGCTGCGGTGGGGCGGCCGGGGCGCGGGCCTCGTCGCGGCGGCCGCCGCCGCATCGACCCCCATCTTCGTATCGATGTTCGCCCATCCGATGGAGGACGGACTGCTCACGATGGCCCTCGCGGTCGCCCTGGTGTGGTGGCAGCGCGCGATCCTCACCTCGACCTGGTGGCCGCTGGTCCTGTGCGCTCTCTTCGTCGGCGTGGGTTTCCAGGCGAAGATGATGGCCGCGTGGTTCCTGCTGCCCGCCCTCGTCGCGGGCACGCTGGCGGCGACCGAGGGATGGCGTCGCGGCCTGGTGCGCGCCGGGGCTCTCACGGGCGCCGCCGTCGTAGCATCCGTCGCGTGGATCACGGTCGTCGCGCTGATTCCCGCCGGCGCCCGTCCCTACGTGGACGGCTCCACGAACGACGACGTCTTCGCGATGGTGTTCGGGTACAACGGCCTGGATCGCTTCGTGCCGGGGGCCGTTCCCGGCTCGGTCGGCGCCCCGACCTCGGTGGGCGGGTTCGGCGCGACCCTCGCCGCGATCGGCCACGCCCTGACCGCGCACGCCCCCACGAGCTCCGGCGGGTCGCCGACGCTCACGAAACTGCTCGAGTTGCCCCTGGTCACCCAGATCGGGTGGCTGTACCCCGCGGCGCTCGCGGGGATCGCCCTCGGCATCTGGCGTCACCGGCCCCGGCGGGGGCGTCCTCTCGCTCGGGTGTCCGCGACGCGCTTCCCCCTCGTGGTCGTCGCCGCGGTGTGGTTCGCGACGGCCGCGGCCGTGCTCACCTTCGCTCACGTTCCGCACACCGCCTACGTGGCGGCTCTCGGCGTTCCGATGGTGCTGCTCGTCGTCATCGCGTGGGTCGAAGGAGTGCGGCTGCTCCGTTCCGCGCGGACGAGCGTGCGGGTCGTCCTTCCGGCCGTCGTCGTCATCCAGTCGATCTGGTGGGCCGTCCTCATCGCCGAGGCCCGTCTCCCCGAGGTGTTGCTCATCCCCGCCGTGGCAGTGGGGGCGGTCGGACTCGGGATCGGCGCTGTCGCCGCCCTGTCGCCGCCGTCCACGCTCCCCCGCGTGGGCCGCGTCGCCCCCGCCGCTCTCGCCGTCGCTCTGCTGTGCCTCCCCGTGGCGGCGAGTCTGCAGGTGCTCGACGATGCGCGCGACGGCAGCGGAGGCGACGCGTACGTGGGCGTCACCGCGCGCGGCGGCCACCCCGACGAGACCTTCACCGCGTCGTCACCGTCGCCGTGGGGCGGAACCCCGCAGATGAGCCCCGCCGTCGCGCAGATCGTGCAGTCAGCGCGTGAGCACGGCGGCGGCGCGAACGGGCGGCCCCTCTTCGTGACCGACTCGTGGGCGCTGTCGTCGCAGGTCATCGACGCCACCGGCGCGAGCGTCCTCACCGACGGCGGCTACAGCGGACACGTCCCGGTCTTCACGACGGAGGAGCTCGACCAGATGGTCCGCAGCGGCCGCGCGCGGCTCTTCGTCGTGGCATCCGGGGCTCCCGAGGGCGATCCGGTGCGACGGGTGGCGACGGGGCCCGGATGCCACGAGGTCGATGACTGGGACTTCAGCCAAGCGAAGGAAGGCGGCGAGGTCAACAAGGTGACCGGAGCGACCCTCTACGAGTGCACGTCCCGGTGACGACCGCCACGGCGCCCGCCACGCCGCCGGTAGACTTCAGCCAGTGAGCAGCACCCGAACCGAAGCCGCGTACCTGCGCTCGGTGACGGCGTTCAAGAACCCGACGCTCGATCTGCTGCACGGGCGCTTCGCCCCGTTCGTCGTCGCGGTGCTGTCGGTCGTGTTCACCCCCGACCGCCCCGCCGTCGCCGTCGCCGACGCGCACGTCGAGGTCGCCGAGGCGATCGACGACCTGCGCGCCGCCGGCATCGACACCGACGACGACCGCCGCATCCCCGCCGGTACCGCGCGCGAGATCTGCCGCGGGTGGGTGCGCGTGGGCTGGCTCGGCCTGCAGATCGAAGACGACGTCGAGGTCTACCGCCTGTCGGCGCACGCCGTCGGCGCCCTCGAGATCGCCGGTCGCGCCGGCGGCGGCCGGGCCCGGGTCTCGCGCTCGCGCGTGCGGACGCTGCTCGACGCCGTCGACCGCCTCGCACGCGACGCCGAGAGCGATCCCGCGCGGCGCCGAGAGGCCCTGCTCGAGGAACGGGCGGCTCTGGATGCCGAGATCGCGGCGCTCGACGACGGCGTCGTCGAACCGCTCGACGACGACCACCTGCTCGAAGAGGCCGAGAACGTCATCCACCTCGCGCGCGAACTGCCCGCCGATTTCTCGCGCGTGGCCGAGTCCATCGCCGCGATGCAGCGCGACGTCGTGGCCGAACTCCGTCGTGACGTGCGCCCCACCGGCGAGGTGCTGCGCGAGTACCTCGAGCGCGGCCGTCAGGTGATGCAGGCGACCCCCGAGGGCCGGGCGTTCCAGGGAGCGCTGCGCCTGATCGGCGACCCCGAGAACATCGACGACCTCACCGACCAGCTGCACGCCGTGCTCACCCAGCCGTTCTCGCGTCTGATGACCCCCGAGCAGCGCGGAGAGCTCGACGCGATCGCCAGGCGCGTCGAGGCCGGCGTGCAGGAGGTGCTGACCGCCCAGCGACGCGCCTCGCACGTCATCACCGCGCAGGTGCGCACGCACGACCCGATCCGCGACCGACAGGTCGACGACCTGCTGCGCTCGGTCATGGCGGGCCTGCACCGGTGGAGCCAGACCCGCTCCCCCGGCCGCGTCGAACCGGTGCGCACCCTGCCCCTCGCCGACATCGGGCACCTGCGCCGCTCGCTCAGCGACGTGCGTCCTCCCGGGGCGCCGGAGCCGTTGGCATCCGGAGACCCCGACGTCGAGTTCGTCGACGCCGACACGCGCGCGTGGGGCGGCCCGCACTACGCCGAGCTCGAGGCGTACCTGGCCACGCTTCCCGGGGGCTTCGACCTCGCGACGGCCTTCGCCGGAGCGGATGCCGAGACCCGGCGCCCGGTCGACCTCGTCGGCCTGCTCGAGATCGTCCACCGCGAGGGCCTGGTCGAGACCGACGACGTCTCGATCGTCGAGGCCGTCCGCCCCGACGGCACCACCCGGCGCTTCGCCTTCGGCGGGGTCTCCGCCGCGCCCTCCCGCGTCTCGGACGCGGAACCCCCGACTGCCACAGAAACGGATGCCGATGACGGACATCGACCCGTCCGCCCCTGACACGGACACCCCCGCCTTCATCGCCCCGGTGGCGATGGAGAACGACCCCGACGCGCTGTTCGCGGGCGACCGCGGCACGCTCGACGCCGACGTGCGGCGCGTGCTGGTGCGGATCCTTCAGCGGCGCTTCCTCGTGGCCGACAACTCGCCCGCCGAGTGGAAGCTGCTGCTCGAGCACCAGCAGATGATCGAATCGCGCCTGAACGACCTGTTCGTGCGCCTCGTCGTCGACCACGCCCGCGGCGTCGCCTACAAGGAGCAGGTGCGCAGCGACGACGTCGACGTGCCGATCCTGTTGAAGGACGAGGCGTACTCGCGCGCCGAGACGCTGGTGCTCGTCTACCTACGCACGGTCTTCCAGCGCGAGACGACCGCGGGCACGGCATCCGCCCGCGTCGACGTCGAAGAAGTCGAGCAGACCGTGCTCACCTACTTCAGCGAGACCGACGGCACCCGCGCGAGCCAGCAGCGGGCCGTCCGCACCGCAATCGCGCGCCTCGACCGCGAGGGCATCATCGAAGAGGAGTCCGAGGGGCGCTACCGCATCGGGCCGCTCATCGAGATCGTGCTCAGCGCCGAGGTGCTCCGCGATCTGCAGCGGTGGTTGGAGGAGCAGACACGGGATGCCGACACCCCGGCGTCCCTGATCGATGACGCCGAGACCGTGGCATCCGGAATCCTCGAGGAGGAGCGCGCATGACCATGCTCGAGACGCTGTTCGGGCTGATCCCGGCGGCCTCCCGCGGGCAGCAGTGGGTCGCCGAAGACCTGCAGCTGATCAACTGGGGCGGATACGACGGCACGCACCGCGTGCGCTTCGCGCCGACCGCGACGCTGCTGTGCGGCGGATCGGGATCGGGCAAGTCCACGCTCATGGACGCGTACGTCGCGCTGATGATGCCGCACACGACCCCCTTCAACGGCGCCTCGAACGGCGCGGTCGTGGGTCGCCCGCGCGGCCAGGAGCAGCGCAACATCCTCTCGTACGGCCGCGGCAAGCTCGACGAGTCGCGCACCGACGAGGGCACCAAAGTGCGGGTGCTGCGCGGCGACGGGGTCGACACGTGGACCGCGATCGGCATGACCTGGGCCGACCACGACGGCGCGCGCTTCACGGCGGTGCGGGCCTGGTACTTCCCCGCCGCCGCCCGCACGCTCGACGACGCCGTCAAGGTGCGCGCGACCGTGCACGGGGCGTTCGACCTGCGCCAGCTCGAGCGCGCGGCGCAGAGCCACCTCTCCGACTCGGCCGTGCGGGCGGCGGGCCTCGACACCCTCGCGACCGACCGCGAGTTCTCAGCGCGGCTGCATGCCGTGCTCGGCATCGGCGCGGCGGGAGCGGGCTCGAAGGCGATGAGCCTGCTCGCGCGCATCCAGGCCGGTCAGCAGATCACCACCGTCGACGACCTCTACAAGCGCATGGTGCTCGAAGAGCCCGAAACGCTCGCCGTGGCCGACGCGGTCGTCACGCACTTCGACGGGCTCGAGTCGACGCGCACGCGCATGCTCGAGGCCCGCCAGCAGGTGCGAGCCCTGCAACCGATCCGCGGCATGAAGACGCGCATCGACGACGCCGCCGAGCGCCTGCGCCTGATCGACGCGCTCGGGCGCTTCGGCGACCCCGAATCGCGCGCCTCGCTCTGGCGCGCGCAGCGACGGGTCGACCTGCTCGAAGCGGTCGAGGCCGAGCTGCGCGACCGCACGCACGCCACCGACGCGCTCGTGCGCGAACGCCAGGCCCTCGCCGACGCGGCAGAGGCCGAACGCGAGGCACTGGGCGACGTGCTGCGCGCGGCGGGCGGCGACCGGCTCGACGCGGCGCAGCGCGAGCTGCGGACCCTCGAGCGGCGCCTCGCGGGCATGCAGCGCGACCGCGAACGGTTCGAGGCGGCCCTCGCCGTGCTCTCGGTCGAGGTCACCACCGAGAAGCAGTTCGCAGCCCTCGTCACCGAAGCGCGGCGCACCCTCGCCGACACGGATGCCAAGAGCGCGGTGCGCGACGCCTTCGTCGCCGCCAGCAGCCGGCACACCGATCTGCGCCAGCAGCTCGCCGCCCTCGAGGCCGAGCACCGGCGGACGCAGACCCGCGACGACAACATTCCCCCGCGTCTGCACGAGGCGCGCGAGGCGCTGGCCGAGGCCGCGGGGCTCACCGCCGCCGAGCTGCCCTTCGTGGCCGAGCTCGTCGACGTGCGCACCGAGTTCGAGCCGTGGCGCGGGGCGTTCACCCTCGCCCTGGGCGGATTCGCGACGACGCTGCTCGTCGACGCCGCGCACCTCTCTGCGTTCCGCGCCGCGATCGACGGCGTGCGACTCTCGGAGCGCCTCCGGTTCGAGGGTGTTCCTACCGACCTCCCCGAGCGCGGGGCGCTGGACCCGGCGACCCTGCCCGGACGCATGGAGTTCCGCTCCTCGCCCTTCACCGGCTGGCTGCAAGACCGCCTCGAGCAGCAGTTCGCGTTCGTCTGCGTGGATGCCGCGTCGGAGCTCTCACAGCACCGCATGGCGCTCACGATCTCGGGCCAGACGAGCCAGGGCGCCCGCGGCGCCCACGGCGGCTCGGCGCGGCAGAGCATCCTCGGTTTCTCGTCCCGCGTGCGCCTCACCGAGCTCGGCGAGCAGATCGTCACCGTCCGGCGCGACCTCACCGCCGCCAAGGCCGCGGTCGACGAGGCCGCCGCCGCCCTCGATGCCTTCGACGACCGGCGCGGCGCCCTCGAGAAGATCGCGGACCTGTCCTGGGACCAGGTCGACGTGGCATCCGTCGAACGCGACCTCGACCGCTGGAACGAGACCGTCGTCGAGGTCACCGCGGGAAACCCCCGTATCGCCGAGCTGCAGGAGCAGATCTCGGGCGCGAAGGCCCGCGTCGCGCGCCTGCGCGAGGAGATCGGCGGAGCCAAGACCGAGCAGCAGACCCTCGCCGCGCGCTGGGCCGAGATCACCGACGACGTGGATGCCGCGCAGATCCTGCTCGAACGGGCCGAGGACCGCGAGATGACGCTCACCCCCGACGAGGTCGCGTACCTCGACGGGCTGTTCGTGGCGCCCTCCGGTGATGACGTCTCGCCCTCGCAGCGGCTCGCGCGGTTCGACGCCGCCCTCGAGTCGGCGTCGAAGCGTCTGCTCGAGGAACAGCGCGCGGCCCAGGAGACGTGGAGCGACCAGCGGGAGAGCCTCCGCCGCACGATGACCGCGTTCACCGACCGGTGGCCGAGCCCCAACCTGCTCGCCGACCCCGATGAGGCGCTCGGCGACTTCGAGCGGATCCTCAGCGAGCTCGAGGCCAGCGGCCTGCACGAGCTCGAAGCCGAATGGCGCGACTCGCTGCTGCGCCTGTCGGGCAACGACCTCACGAGCCTCGACTCCGCGCTCACGCGCGCCCTGCGCGAGATCCGCGAGCGCATCGCCCCGATCAACGACATCATGCAGGACCTGCCGTTCTACGACGACGAGCACCGCCTGCAGATCGTGCCGCGCGAGAGCCAGTCGGAGGTGCGCAAGCGCTTCCGCCGCGAGCTGCGCGACGTTCGCGCGGCGATCGACACGGCCTCGACCGACGAGGAGCGCGAGGGCGTGTACGGGCGCATGGCGCGGTTGATCAACCGCATCCGCCCCACCGCCCCCGACTTCGCCGACCTCGTCGACGTGCGCAACCACGTGCGGGTCAGCGCCGAGCGCTTCCGCGCCGACACGGGCGAGCACGTGGCGCTCTACGACCACATCGGCGAGAAGTCGGGCGGCGAATCGCAGGAGCTCATCGCCTTCATCGTGGGTGCGGCCCTGCGCTACCAGCTCGGGGACGCCGGATCGGAGCGCCCGCGCTACGCCCCCGTCTTCCTCGACGAGGCGCTCATCAAGGCCGACGCGCACTTCACCAAGCGCGCGATCGGCGCCTGGCGCGGCCTCGGCTTCCAGCTCGTCATCGGTGCACCGAACGACAAGTACAGCGCGATCGAGCCGCACGTCGACGTCGAGTACGACATCCTCAAGGACACCCGCGGGCGCTCGTGGGCGAAGGCGAAGGTGGCGCTGCCGGGGTGAGAGCGGGCTGACCCGTGGCGCAAGCTCAGCGGATTGCAGATCCTCGGTCGAGCTCGCGGCTTCGCGGCTGAGGGTGCGCGGATCGCGGAGCGCACGAATCGCTCCGGCGGAAATGCCGCCCTCGGGAATGTCCGAGCCTGTCTCTACGCTGTGTCGAGGGGCACGGCGAAGGGCGGCAGGCATGCAAGGACTCGAAATCACGGTTCTGCTCGGATTGGCGATGCTCGTGGGCACCGTCCTGGCTCCCCGACTGCGCGTCGCGACGCCGCTCGTACTTCTCGTCATCGGCCTCGCGCTGGGCTTCATCCCCGAGCTGCGTCAGATCGAGCTGCCGCCCGAGACGGTGCTTCTGCTGTTCCTCCCCGTCATGCTTTTCCGCGAGGCGTGGACCACGTCGCTGCGGTCGGTGCGGCGCTCGCTGCGCTACATCATCCCGATGAGCACGCTACTCGTCGTGGCATCCGCCTTCGCCGTCGCCGGGGTCGCGACGTTGATGGGCGTGCCGTGGGAGGCCGCCCTCGTGCTCGGCGCCGCGGTCGCCCCGCCCGATGCCACCGCGGTCGCCGCGCTCGGCCGCCTGCTGCCCGCCAAGACCTTCATGAAGCTGAAGGCCGAGAGCCTGACGAACGACGGCACCGCTCTCGTCCTCTACGCGATCGCCGTGGCTCTGCTGCTCGGCGACCAGATCACGCCGCTGCAGATCACCGGCATGGTGCTGCTGTCGTACCTCGGTGGAGCCGCCGCGGGCATCGCCGTGGCGGCCGCCGCGTTCTTCGCCCTGCGGCGCATGCAGTCGACCCTGACGATCAACCTCACGATGGTGCTGGTGCCGTTCGTGTCGTTCCTGATCGCCGAGCTCATCGACGCCTCGGGCGTGCTCGCCGTCGTCTTCGCGGGCCTCATCATGGCGTGGGTGTCGCCGCGCATCACGACGGCGATGTCGAGAAGGGCGGCGGATGCCACGTGGCCCTTCGGCGTCTATCTCCTCAACGGCGCCCTCTTCGTACTGATCGGGCTCGAGGTGCAGCTCGTACTGCACGAGATCTCCGGGTCGGAGATCGGCATCCTGCTGCTCGTCACCGTGGCCGCGTGGATCGCCCTTTTCGTCGTGCGGTACCTGTTCCAGTGGATGTTCTCGCCGTTCTCGCGGCCCGCCGCCGGATCGTCGCGGTCGCTGCGGCATCGATCGCGCATCGTCAGCACCGTCGCCGGGTTCCGCGGAGCCGTGTCGCTCGCCATCGCCCTGTCGGTGCCGGTCACCACGGCCGCCGGCGACCCGGTAGCCGGACGCGACGCCATCGTCTTCGTCACGGCGGGTGTCATCGTCCTGACGCTACTCGTGCAGGGGCCGCTGCTGCCGGCGGTCATCACCTGGGCGAAGCTCCCCACCGACGACGCCGCGATCGAAGAGTACGAGTTGGCCGAGCGCGCGATCTCGGGTGCCGCCCTCGCCGCCCTCGACGATCTCGCGGCCGAGCACGGCATCAGCGACCGGGTGCGCGACCGCGCGCGCCGCGAGGGCTACGAACGGCTCGAACTCGCCAACGCCCGGGCGGTGGCACGGCAGCGCGCGATCGAGGAGCGCGACCTCGCCGAGCTCGACGCCTCGTTCGACGACGCCTCGTCGACCGGTCCCGTCCCTCCGGACGGACCCGACCTCGATCAGCGCCGCACCGAACGCGCGCCACAGGGCACGGACGACGACGGCACCGCCTTCACCGGCCCCCTCCAGATGATCGCGGTCAGTGACGACATCGACGTCACGCAGCGTTCGCCGCTGCTGCGACACAAAGAGGCGCAGCGACTGCGTCTCGCCGTCCTCGAACGCAAACGCGAGGTCTTGCTCCGCCTGCGCCGCGAGGGCACGATCGACGACCTCATCGCGCGGAAGATCCTCGCGGGCCTCGACCTCGAAGAAATCCGCGCGCGCGGTATCGAGAAGGCGAGCGACTAGCCGCGGCGGGGCGGTCCGAGCCCCACTCCCGCCACCCGGCGGCCTCCTCCCGGCTTTCTCCCGCCGCCCGGCGGGGACGCGAACCGGGAGCCGCGCCGCATGATCGAAGCGGACGCGACGCGGCGTCCCCGACGAAGGAGTCACCGTGACCGTTTCCGGGATCCTGCACCGCCCGCCCTTCGACCCCGAGCTCGGCCCCATGCTCGAGGTGATCGGCCAGATGGTTCCGCCCACCCTGACCGCCGAGATGCTCCCCGCGCTGCGCGGCGGAACGTTGCCCGGCCTGCCCACACCCGCCGAGATCCTCGAGTCCGCGCAGCTGCAGTCCCGCGACGTCACGATCGCGGGCTACGAGGGCGCCGAAATCGTCGTCTCGGTCATCGAGGCGAAGGGGCGCACCGGCACCGGACCCGGCATCTTCCACACCCACGGCGGCGGAATGATCATGGGCGACAGGTTCACGGCCGTCGAAGCGTTCGCGGAGTGGATCCACCGGTACAACGCCGTGGTCGTCACCGTCGAGTACCGCCTCGCTCCCGAGTTCCCCGACCCGTACCCCGTCGAGGACTGCTACGCGGGGCTCGTGTGGACGGCCGAGAACGCCGAACAGCTCGGGATCGAGCACGAGCGTCTCCTCATCGCCGGCGGCAGCGCCGGCGGCGGTCTCGCCGCGGGTGTCGCCCTGCTCGCCCGCGACCGGCGGGGACCCCGCCTCCTCGGGCAGATGCTGATGTACCCGATGCTCGACGACCGCGATGCGACCGTGTCGACGCACCAGATCGACGGCGTCGGCGTGTGGGACCGCGGCAGCAACCTGCTGGGCTGGAACGCGCTCCTCGGTGAACGCCGCGGCACCGACGACGTCTCGATCTACGCCGCGCCCGCGCGGGCCACCGACCTGTCGAACCTGCCCCCGGCGTTCATCGACTGCGGGAGCGCGGAGGTGTTCCGCGACGAGGACGTCGCGTACGCCTCGGCCATCTGGGCGGCCGGTGGACAGGCCGAGCTGCACGTCTGGCCCGGAGCGTTCCACGCCTTCGAGGGATTCGCCCCGCAGGCCGCCCTCTCGCACGACGCCGTCGAGGCGCGCGACCGGTGGATCCGACGAATCCTCGGGTGACGGGCGGTTCTAGGCTGGGCGCGACGAGGGAGTGACCCATGCAAGAGCTCGCGGGACGACTGAAGGTGCTCGACCCCGCCGCGAGCGAGTCGGTGAAGATCATCGGATACTTCGACTCGCTCGTGGCCGGGGGCGCGGGAGTCGAGTCGGTCGTGCGAGCCGCGGCGATCCTGAGCGGGGTTCCCGCCGGCGCGCGGGTGCGCGGGCGGCTCATCGGCGTCGACGCCGACGGTGCGCGCACGGCACCTCGGGAGCCCGAGGAGCGGACGCCGCCGACGCGCCGCGCGTGTGGCTCGAACGCCCCGACGGCGCAGGCCTGAACGACGCCATGATCGTCGACCGCGCGCAGGTCGCCCTCTCGATCATCGTCGCGCGCGCCGACCCGACGATGAGCGCGGTCGAACGCGTGATCGACGCGACGACCTCACGGGTGGATCGCGAGGCCGCCGCCCATCGCCTGCGCCTGAGCGGAGCGGTGCGCGTGGTGGCGGCCCCGCCCACCTCCCCCCACGCACTCACGGCATCCACCGTCCTGGCGACGAACGAGGGAGCGGTGTGGATCGGCCTCGGCGACGTCGTGCCCGCGGACGGACCCGTCGGAACGAGCGTCGCGAGCGACCTCGACGATCTCCCCCGCGCCTGCGCCGACGCCCGTCTCGCGCTGCGCCTCGCCGACGACCGACACCGGGTGATGGATGCCGCCGACCTCGGCGTGCTGATCCTGCTGGCGCGATTGTTCGAGGCGTCGGCCCCGCGGCATCCCGATGTCGAGGCTCTCGACGCTCTCGACGCCCGTGCTGTCGAAGCCCTCGACGTGGTCATCCACAGCGAGAGCATCCGAGCGGCGGCGACACGTCTGTCGATGCACCACAGCAGCCTGCAGTCGCGCCAAGAGACGTGGACGCGTCAGCTCGGGTACGACCCGCTGAGCCCCCGTGGGCGTGCCCGGTTCCTCGCCGCGCGGATGCTGCAGCGGCTGAGCTGAGGCTTCGCCGGATCCGCGCGAGACGGGCGGGCCGACGGCGACGACTCTCGATCGCAGTGCGCAAGGCGGACCGGGCACGCGGGGTCCGCGGCTGTCGTTCGGGGCGCCGCGCGTCCCGGCTCTGCGCGAAACCCCGCAATCGCCAGCGGAAGCATTCCGCTGAATCGATCGGCGACGGATAATGAGGGTTCCCGGACGCAAGGACGCTCCCCCGTGATCAAAGAGCCCCGCAGCGAGTTCGTGGGCCGCCGCCGCGAGCTCGACGATCTCTCCGGCGCGCTCTCGCGCAATCGCCTCGTGACCCTGACCGGAGTCGGCGGGGTCGGCAAGACGCGACTGGCGGCGCGCGCCGTCAACACGCACGCCTCTCGAATGTCGATGAGCGTGGTGTTCGTCGCCCTCGACCGGGTGAGCGACCCGCGGCGCGTGGCCGACGCGATCGCTCAGGCGCTGCCCTACGGAGAGCTGTCGACGCGCGAGCCGGTGGAGTTCATCGTCGATGTGCTCGCCGACGATCGCACTCTTCTGCTGCTCGACAACTGCGAGCACCTCATCGACGCCGTCGCCTCGCTCGTGGATGAGCTGCTCGACGCCCTTCCGCAGGTGACGATCGTGGCGACCAGTCGGCGGCGCCTCGATGTCGACGGCGAGCAGGTGTTCCCCGTGCCGCCCTTGGCCACCGACGACACGGACGGCGAACCCGCCGAGGCGGTCGCCCTGCTCCTTGCTCGCGCGCGTGCCGCGGACGCCGGATTCTCGCCCTCGAGCGAGGACCGGGCCGTGGCCGCGCACCTGTGCCGCGCGCTCGACGGTCTTCCGCTCGCGATCGAACTGGCCGCGGGGCGTCTGCGCACCCTCTCGATCGCCGAGTTGGCCCGGCGGCTCTCGCAGCGCTTCACGCTGCTGCGCACCGGCGGCCGCGCCCCTGTGTCGCGCCAACGGACGCTGCGCGCGATGGTCGACTGGAGCCACGAGCTGTGCACACCCGCCGAGCGAGCGCTGTGGGCCGCCCTGAGCGTCTTCTCGGGTTCCTTCGACCTGCCGGCCGCGGTCGCGGTCGCGGGCGGAGACGAGGCGACGACCGTGGACACCCTCGACGCGCTCATCGACCAGTCCCTCGTCGAAGTGGACCGCGAATCGGGCCGCTACCGGCTGCTCGAGACGATTCGCGGGTACGGGCGCGATCGAGCCGAAGAATCGGGTGAGCAGGTGCTCCACGTCCGTCGACACCTCGACCACTACCGCGGCCTCGCGCGGCTGGCGCGCACGCACTGGTACGGCCCGGCGCAGCGGCTGATCCTCGCGGGGCAGCGCGCCGACCGGGCGGAGATGGATGCCGCTCTACGCACGGCCGTGACCCTCGACGCCGATACGGCGCTCGGGCTCTTCACCGACCTCCGTTACCACTGGGGCGTCGGCGGTTTCCTCCCCGAGGGACGACGGTGGGCCCGGCGCGTGCTGGCCCTGCCCGACGCCTCCCCCGCCGCTCGGGCGCCGGCGCTGCTCGTGGCCGCGTGGTTGAGCGTGTTGCAGGGCGCCCTGGCCGAAACGCAGGCGTCGCTCGACGACGCCTGGGCGTTGCGCGACGAGCTCCCGGCCGCCGAGAGGGGTCTGCACGAGGTGGAGTGGCGGCGGTGCAGCGGAAGCCGCGCGCTGTTCGCCGGCGAAGGCGAGCGGGCGGTCGCCGGATTCACGCACTCGATCCGACTCGCGCACGATCTGGGGCATCCCGAAGAGGCGCTCCTCGCGCAGTTCCAACTCACGGTGGCCCTTCTGCAGCTGCAGAGACCGGATGCCGAGACCCCGGCGCGCGAGGGACTGCGGCACGCCGAGGCCATCGGCGAGAGATGGCTGAGATCTCTGTCGGGGTGGGCGATCGCCCTGGCGCTCTACGCCGCCGGGGATCTCGACGACGCCGAGGCGCACGCCCGTGCGGCGCTCGAGATGGAGCAGGGCATCGACGATCCCGTGGGCGACTGCCTCGTGCTCGAACTGTTGAGCTGGATCGACGCCGCGCGCGCACCGAGCGAGCGCACGGCCGTGCTGCTGGGAGCCGCACGAAGCTGGTGGCGCCGGATCGACTCCGGGATCGACGTGCACGGTCCGCACATGCTCGCCGAGCACGATCGCTGCGTGGCGACCGTCCGTCAGCGGCTCGGCGACGAGGCGTTCCGGCGCCTGTCGGCCGTGGGTGAACGCCTCACACCGACCGAGGCGGCGATGTTCGCGGGCGCACCCGGGCGCCCCGCGGCGGGGCTCAGCGCTCGAGAGAGCGAGGTGGCCGCCGGCATCCACGAGGGGCTCAGCAACCGCGAGATCGCCGAGCGCCTCGTGCTGTCGGTGCGCACGATCGACACGCACGTGCAGCGGATCCTCGCCAAGCTCGGGTTCACCTCGCGCGCGCAGATCGCGGCCTGGTTCCAGTCGACGCTCGCGAGCGTTCGGTAGTCCTACGGATACCGCTGCTCCGTCCGGCGTTCGACACTGATCGCGGCGACACCGAGGTCGCCCCCGTCCGAGGAGAGTCCGCATGACCCCTTCCCCTCCCCGTCTGCTTCTCGTCCACGGCGCCTGGGCCGGCCCGTGGGTGTTCGACCGGCTGGGCGCCGAGCTGCGCGCGCGGGGCTTCTCTGTCGACACCGTGGCCCTGCCGACGATCGGCAGCACGGTCGACATGTACGCCGATGCCGCGGCGATCACCGAGAAGCTCGACGCCGCAGACGGCCCCGTGACGTTGATCGCCCACTCCTACGGCGGGATCCCAGCGACCCAGGCCGGTGACCACCCGGCGGTCGAGCGTCTCGTGTACATCGCCGCGTTCGCTCTCGACGAGGGCGAGACGCTCCAGCAGGCGGTGGGCGGCGGCATCCCGGAGTTCTGGGGGATCGCCGACGGCAAGGTCTCGATGGGGCGCTCCCGCGAGGAGCGCATCGCGATGATCACCGCCGACCTGCCGGCCGGGGTGCCCCCTGAGCTCGCGGAAGAGATCGCCGACACGTTCCACCCGCAGTCGCTCGGCGCGTTCACCTCGCCCGTGACCCGCGTCGCGTGGAAGGCGAAGCCGACGACCTATGTGCTCACTCAGCGCGACGAGCTGGTGCCTCCCGCGTTCCAGGAGCACCTCGTCTCGCGTTCCGGTGCCGACGTGGTGCGCGTCGACACCGGGCACACCCCGTTCGAGGACGACCCGGCGTGGTTCGCCGGGGTCCTCGCCGACGCCCTCGCCCCGACGGAGGTGGCGAAGTGAGCGTCACGACGCTGACCGTCGGTCGACTGTTCATCGGCGGGGAGTGGACGGATGCCGCGGACGGCGGCCGTATGGACGTCATCGCCCCGTCCACCGGCGAGAAGATCGCCGACGTGGCTCGCGCGGGTGTCGCCGACGTCGACGCCGCGGTGGCCGCGGCCCGCCGGGCGTTCGATGAGGGCCCGTGGCCGCGTTTGTCGAGCCGCGAGCGTGCCCGCGTGCTGCAACGCGCCTACGCGCTGATGCGCGAGCGCGCCGAAGAACTCGCGCAGCTCGAGAGCCTCGACGTCGGCAAGCCCATCACCTTCGCGCGGGTGGTGGATGTGAACAACGCCGCTGAGCTCTACGAGTACTACGCCGCCCTCGGCCACCGCCTCGACGGCGAGGTCCGCGAGATCACGGCCGCGGCCCACGCGTACATCCGCCCCGAGCCGCTAGGGGTGGTCGCGGCGATCACGCCGTTCAACTTCCCCCTCATCCTGTCGAGCACGAAGATCGCCCCGGCCCTCGCGGCGGGCAACACCGTGGTGCACAAGCCCGCGAGCGACACCCCGCTGAGCGCTCTGCTGATGGCCGAGATCCTGCGCGACGCCGGAGTGCCCGAGGGCGTCTTCAACGTCGTCACGGGCCCGGGGTCGACCCTCGGCGATCATCTCGTGGGACACCCCGACGTCGACAAGGTCGCCTTCACCGGGTCGACCGAGGTCGGAGCCCACGCGGCGGGACTCGCCGGCCGCAGCCTCACCCCCTTCACCGCGGAGCTCGGTGGCAACGCGGCCAACATCCTCTTCGCGGATGCCGACCTGGATCGCGCCGTCCACACAATCATCTCCGCGTTCGTCTTCAACGCGGGCCAGTTCTGCATGGCCGGTCCGCGACTGCTCGTCGAGCGCTCGCTGTACGGGGTGGTGCTCGGCATCCTCAAAGACGCTGTTCCCCAGGTGCCGTTCGGCGACATCGCGGATCCCGCGACGGTGATCGGCCCGCTCGCGAGCCGGACGCAGCTCGACAAGGTCTCGGCGCTGGTCGAGCGGGCACGGGCCGCCGGGGCCCGGGTCGTGACCGGAGGCCACGCGGTCGAGCACGACGGGGGCTTCTTCTACGCTCCCACCGTGATCGCCGACGTGGCCCCCGACGCCGAGGTCGTCGTCGACGAGGTCTTCGGGCCCGTGCTCACCGTGCAGCCGTTCGACACCGAAGACGAGGCCGTCGCCCTGGCCAACGGCACGCCCTTCGGCCTGGCCAGCGGCATCCAGACCGCCGATCTCGCGCGGGCGCACCGCGTGGCCGCGCGACTGCGGGCGGGCATCACGTGGATCAACGGGTGGGCGGTGCTCGATCCCTCGGTGCCGTTCGGCGGGGTCAAGGCATCGGGCTGGGGACGAGAGGGCGGGCCCGAGGCGCTGCAGTCCTACCAGAAGGCCCACTCGATCGTCTTCGACCTGGGCGGTACCGCATGACCGCGGGGCGCGCGGCTGTCGTTGAAGCCGACGGCCGGATCGCCGTCTCCGACGTCGAGTACGCCGATCCGGGCCCGGGCGAGGTGCTCGTGCGACTGACCGCGACCGGTCTGTGCCACACCGATCTCGGGGTGCTGGCCGGCGGCGTCCCGTTCCCCACTCCGGGGATCATCGGTCACGAGGGTGCCGGGCGAGTCGAAAAGGTCGGCGCGAACGTCCGCGGGATCAGCCCCGGGGATGCCGTGCTCCTGAGCTTCACCTCGTGCGGCGCGTGCGCGGCCTGTGCATCCGTGCATCCCGCATACTGCGAGACCTGGTTGCCCCGAAATCTGCTGGGTGGGCTGAGGGCCGACGGCTCGGGCGGGATCAGCCGCGACGGGGAGCCGGTGGCCGGGCACTTCTTCGGGCAGTCGTCGTTCGGCACGCACGCGATCGCCGACGAGCGCTCCGTCGTGCGCGTGGCCGGCGACGCCGATCTCACCGTGCTCGCTCCTCTCGGGTGCGGAGTGCTGACAGGCTTCGGTTCGATGTGGAACGTGCTCGATCCGGGGCCGACCGACATCGTCGCGGTCTACGGCGCCGGGGCGGTGGGACTGTCGGCCGTGATCGCGGCCTCGCTGCGTGAACCGGTCCAGCTGATCGCCGTGGACCGCGTCGCGAGTCGTCTCGATCTGGCGCTCGAACTCGGAGCGACGGCCGTCGTCGACGCCTCGAGCGAAGACGTGCGTGCGCGCCTCGCCGAGCTGACCGGGGGCCGCGGCGTGTCGCTGGGTTTCGACACGACCGGACACCCGGGCGTCGCCCGGACGGCGCTCGATGCCGCGGCCGTGCGCGGCACAGTCCTCGTGTGCGGGGCGCCACCGCCCGGAACCGAGATCGGGGTCGACATCCAGGGCATCTTGACCGGCAAGATCCTCCGCGGCGTCACGATGGGCGACGCCGACCCGCACGACCTCCTTCCGCAGCTCGTCGCTCTGCACGCTCAAGGGCGCCTGCCGCTCGAGAAGCTCGAGAAGCGTTACGCGTTGGACGACATCGAAAGCGCGGTCGCCGACATGCACGCCGGCACGACGGTGAAGCCGGTGATCGTGTCCTGAGCGCGGGTCACACCGCGGGCGACCTCGCAGAACGGGCTGAGAACTCCCCGGGGTCGGTCACGCGACAGGCTCGTTCAGCGCCTCTTCCACGCGTCGAAGCGCCGCCTCGCCTCCCTGCGTCAGAAGATTCCGCTCCTCGGGGTGGTCTCGGAAGAAGCGCAGCACCACGGCGGCATCGTTCGGGTCCGCTCCGAGGTACAGAATCGAGGCGAGGATCGGAGGCGAGCCGTTCGCGTCCGTGATCGACAGCTTCGCGGAAGGCGCGGCGACGACAGCGATGTCTGCGATGTCCTCCCACATCAGGTGCGCGTCTCCCGCACCGCGGATGCCGTGGATGCCCAGTTCCGTCAGTTCGAGCCCCGCGGGCAGCCGAGCCGACCAGAGCATGCGTCCGAGCGTCACCAGGCCGACCACCGCGATCACGCTCGTACCGACGACGATCGACCGTGACGCGCTTCCGGCCAGACCGTTGATGAGCCCGTAGACCATCGCCGCGGCCGGAGCGAGGGTGGACGCGGCAGCCGCCACCATCCAGCCGCCGCGCGAAGCGCGCGTTTTGAACCAGAGCGACGGCGAGGAGGCGTCGATCAGGAGACGACGTTCCTTGAGGTATCTCAGTTGCATGGCGACCCCGGTCACGGCAACGACGATCATCAGGCTGATCGCGGCTATGACGAGCTGCACACCCGGTATCCCCAGCACCGCCGCGAAGAAAGCGCAGACAGCGGCAGCGATGTATGCGCCCGAGAATGCAGAACTCGCCTTTCCCTGTCGCACGTTCAGAGATACGCGCGTTCGCACGTCAGCAGGAAGTTTCAACGTGGTGGCAGTGAGCGGCATGGGTGTGGCAATCCTCGTCTGGATATGAAGAGCCCGCGTCGGGCTCACCCCTTCGCGTCCTGCCGCGCGCGCAGGACATCGTTGGCGCGGCGGACGGCCTCCGCGCCGCCCTCGGCGAGAAGAGGTCGTTCGGTCGGATTGTCCTTGAAGAACCGCAGGAGGGCGGCCGCGCGCTGTGGGTCCGACCCGAGCATGAGAAAAGGTACGGCGAAAACGGGAGATCCCTCGGCGTGCGCCAGACCCAGGCGGGCGACGCGCCCCGGTTCGACGGTGATCTCGCCGACCTCGTCCCATCGCCAGTGCACGCGACCCACGCCACGGATGCCGTGGATACCAGACGGGGTCATCTCGATCCCCGGTGCACGCCGCAGGCGCCACAGCATCACGACGAGACCGCCTGCGGCCAGCGCGGCGAGGAGGTAAGGGCCACGCCGCACCAAGACGGACGGCATTGTCTCGAGCCCCAGGATGTCGGTGGCGCCCTGGGCCACAGCGGGAAGAAAGAGGATGAGAAGAAGAACCACGACCGCGACGGAAGGCGATGCAGGCGGCCGCAGCCACAACGAGTGAGATGAGTCGTGAAACCGCACCACGCCCGTCGTCATCGTTCGGGAACGCACGATAGCGACGACCGCAGCTGCGCAGACCGCGATCACGAGCGACGCCATCACGAGGCGCAGTCCGAGCCGGGCGTCGGCAGCGGCGATCACCGCCGGAGGGACCGCGAACAGGAGTATGAACGGCGCGAACCGCCCAGGAGGACGCCCGTCTCGTAAGAGCGAAACGGGCTCAACTCCCGGATCTTCAAGACGTGGGTGCGTTGTGACGAGGCCCACTCTGGGGTTCCCCTAAGCCGTGTACGCCGGCAGGCCGCGCCGCCCGATCCGCTTCACGCCATCTTCGAACTTAACCATCCGAACGCCCCCATTCGTGTGTGGCGATCACCGTATCAGGACCCACGGACACGGAAGACCGGTCTCCGCGCCCTGCGGGCCAATCAGCTCCCGACGGGGCGGAGGAGGTCTGCCGCGTGGGTGAGCGCCGCCTCCCCCCCCTGTCTCGAGCACGCCGCGCTCCTCGGGGTGATCGCGGAAGAATCGAACGATCGCGGCGACCTGGTTGGGGTCGCCACCGAGGTACCTCATCGTGGAGGTGACCGGAACGTATCCGTCGACCATCGTCAGCGACAGCGTGGCGGGCGGCCCGGTGACGGTGACCTCGCCGACCAGATCCCACGGCCAATCGACTTCGCCGCGCGCGCGGATGCCCTGGACACCGTCGACGGTGAGGCGGAGCCCGGGAGTGACCCGCAGCCGCCAGAGGATCACCCCGAGGCTCAGCACCGACAGGACCATCAGCAGCAGGGGGGAACGGTGGGGAGAGACAAAGCCCTCGCCGTCGACGCCTGCCGCGATGGCCGCCCCGATCCCCATCAGCCCGCAGAGCACGATGAGCACCACGGTCAACGCGGTGGGCCAGACGGGCGGGCGGAAGTGCAGGCCCGGTCCACGGGAGGCGATGTAGACGACGCCGTCGCGCGGCAGACGTTTCACGAGGGTGACATACCCGAGCACCGCGACGAGCAGGATGGCGAACGCGCCCATCACCAGCCGGATACCGAGCTCGTCGGCGACGACGACGATGAAGATCGGCACGAGGGTCGCCAGCGCGACGAGGGTCAGAACCGCGTTCGCGCGGCGCATGTCCGCCGTCGTCGAGACGTGGGGCGTGTCGCCGGAGAGACGTCGGACGAGGATCTTCTGCAGGGCCACGGGTCGATCCTGTCAAAACTCCCGATCGGTGCGCGGGCCCGTGCGGAGAAACCGCCCGACAGTGCGAGCCAGAGGCAGCTAGTAAGGTAATCCTTGCCTAACCCAGAGCCACGGCATCCCCTTTCGAAAGGACATCTCGCCATGCCCTCGCGCCCCTCCTCCCGCCTCGCCCTCGCCGCCTTCGCCGGACTCGCCCTCGTGCTCTCCGGGTGCGCCAGTGGCGCGGCATCCACCTCCGATTCCCCCGACACCGCGACGCACGAGGTCACGCACGCACGCGGCACCACCGCGGTGACCGATGCTCCCCAGCGCGTGGTCACGCTCGAGCCGCTCGAGCTCGACACCGCGGTCGCGGTCGGCATCACCCCGGTCGGCGCCGCCGTCGCCAACATGGTCAAGGGCATGCCGAGCTACCTCGGCGTCGAGGGTGTCACGCCGGTCGGCACCGTCAGCGAGCCCGACCTCGAGGCGATCGCATCGCTCAAGCCCGACCTGATCCTCGGAACCGAATCCCGCCACTCGGCCCTCTACGACCAGCTCAGCGCGATCGCCCCGACCGTGTTCATCGCCACGCAGGCCGATCCCTGGCGCGACAACGCGGCCCTCATCGGTGAGGCTCTCGGCCGCGAGGACGAGGTGAAGAAGGCGGTGGATGCCGTCGACACCCGCTGCGGTGAGATCAAGGCCGCGCATCAACTCGCAGGCAAGACCGCCGAGATGATCCGCCCGCGCGATGAGACGACGCTGAGCCTCTACGGCCCGGTCTCGTTCGCCGGGAGCCTGCTCGAGTGCGTCGGCTACACGATCCCCGACCACGCGTGGGAGGACGGACTGCAGGCCGACATCTCGCCCGAGAACATCGCCAGCGCCACTGCCGACGCCGTCTTCGTCACCACCGCCGACGTGGCCGACCGCTCGACGATCCCGGCCGCGATCGCGCAGAACACCGCGGCGTTCCCCGTCGTGACGCTCGTCGACACGAGCACGTGGGTCGCGGGAGTCGGCCCCAAGGGCGCGCAGTCGGTGCTCGACGACATCGAGACCTTCCTCGCCTCCGCGAGATGACGGCCGCGCACGTGCAGGCGACGCCCGCCGCCCGGCCCGCGCGCATCGGCAGGACCGCCGCCGGAACCCTCGTCCTGGCGGCGGTCCTCGCCCTCGCGATCGCGCTGTCGCTCATGATGGGCGCGAACCCCCTCCCCTGGCCGGTGGTCTGGGCCTCGCTCACGGGAGCCGGCACCCCCGACACCGACTTCGTCGTGCAGGGACTCCGCGTCCCCCGCACGATCGCCGGGCTCGTCGCCGGCGCCGCGCTCGGGGTGGCGGGCGCGCTCATGCAGTCGTTCTCGCGCAATCCGCTCGCCGACCCGGGCATCCTGGGCGTCAACGCGGGGGCCGCGTTCGCCGTCGCTCTCACGGTCGGGGTCTTCGGCATCCAGAACTCTTTCCTTCTGGTGTGGCCCGCGTTCCTGGGAGCGCTCGTCGTGACCGTCGCGGTGGCGGCCGTCGGCTCGGCGGGGCGGGGACGCGCCGACCCCATCCGCCTCGTGCTCGCGGGAGTCGCCGTGGGAGCCGTGCTCTCGGGTGTCACCTCGGGCATGATGCTCAGCGATCCCGACGCGTTCGACACCATGCGCGGGTGGAACGCCGGGTCGCTGCTCGGCCGCGGGCTCGAGGTCATCGTGCCGGTGGTGCCGTTCGTCGTGGTCGGACTCCTCGTGGCGTGCGCCCTCGGCCGTCCCCTCAACGCGCTGGCGCTGGGCGATGATCTCGCCCAGGCACAGGGCACGCGCGTCGGGGCCGTGCGGGTGGCATCCATCGCCTCGGTGACCGTGCTCGCGGGGGCCGCCACCGCCCTCGTCGGTCCCCTCTCGTTCGTCGGGCTGATGGTGCCGCACGTCGTGCGATGGATCGTCGGGCCCGATCAGCGCCTCATCCTGCCGCTCAGCACCCTCGCCGCACCGATCGTCGTCCTGCTGGCCGACGTGCTCGGCCGCGTGATCATCGCACCGGCCGAGGTGCCGGCCGGGATCGTGACCGCGTTCGTCGGCGCTCCCGTCCTCATCGCGCTCGCGCGCCGACGAAGGGCCCGCGCACTGTGACCGCCGTCCTGAGCCCGCCGCGTCTCGCAAGTGTCCGTCTGCGTCGCCGAAGCGTCGTCGTGGGAGCCGCCACCGTCGCCGCCATCCTGACCCTCGCGGTGCTCTCGCTCGGGTGGGGCACCTACCCGGTGGCCCCGGATGCCGTGATCCGCGCGCTCCTCGGAAGCGGCACGGCCCTCGACACCACCGTCGTCGTCGGGTGGCGGCTGCCCCGCGTGCTCGCCGCCGTAGCCCTCGGGGCGCTCCTCGCGATCGCGGGGGCACTGTTCCAGACGGTCACCCGCAATCCCCTCGCGAGCCCCGACATCCTGGGGCTGTCGAACGGCGCCTTCACGGGCATGCTCGTCACGCTCGTGCTCGTGTCGTCGTCGTGGCCCGCGCGGGCGGCGGGGGCGTTGGTCGGGTGCCTCGCGGCATCCCTCCTCATCTGGCTGCTCGCGTATCGCGGGGGCATCCAGGGCTTCCGGCTCATCGTGGTCGGCATCGGCGTCTCGGCCATGCTCGCCTCACTCAACACGTGGATGCTGCTGCAGGTCGAGCTCGAGACCGCGATGTTCGCCTCGGCGTGGGGGCACGGTTCACTCAACGGCGTGACCGGCGACGCGCTCGGCGGGGTGCTGCTGTGCGCGATGCCCGTCGCTCTCGCGGCGTTCGCCCTCGTCCCGTCGCTGCGTCAGCTCGAGCTCGGCGACGACCTCGCGACCGCCACCGGTGTGCGCCCGCACCTCGTGCGCAGCGTCGCCCTGCTGATCGGGGTGGTGCTCGTCGCCGCGGCCACCGCGATCGCCGGGCCCATCGCCTTCGTGGCGCTCGCGGCTCCGCAGATCGCGCGGCGCCTCGCACGCTCGCCATCGTTGTCGCTCACCCTCTCGGGGCTGGTCGGGGCGCTGGTGCTGCTGGCATCCGATGCCATCGCCCAGCACGTCCTGCCGGTCGCCCTTCCCGTGGGCGTCGTCACCGTCTCGGTGGGCGGCGCGTACCTCATCGTCATGATCGTCTCGGAGATCCGCCGCCGTGCCTGACATCACCGCCCCCCTCACTCGCCCGTGGGAGTACAGCGCCTTCGCCGTCGAGGTCAGCGCGCGCGAGATGCTGTCGCCGAACTTCCTGCGCCTCACGTTCGCGGGCGACGCGCTGCATCACTTCGCCCCGTGGGGCGTGGATCAGCGCATCAAGCTCGTGCTGCCCCTGCCGGGCGGAGGCCTCGCGGACATCGGCCTGCTGGACGAGCCGACGCCGCACCCGTCCGAGTGGTACACGCGCTGGAAGGCGCTGCCGGTCGCGGAGCGCAACGTCCTGCGCACCTACACCCCCGCGGCGATCCGTCCGGACGCCGGTGAGATAGACGTGGACTTCTACCTGCACTCCCCCGAAGGACCTGCCTCGCGGTGGGCGCGCGCCGCGCGCGTCGGCGAATCGGTCGTGATCACCGGGCCCGACGTGCGGAACGGGTGGACGGGATACGGCATCCACTGGCAACCGCCCGCCCTCGGCACGTTCCTGCTCGTCGCCGACGAGACCGCGATCCCCGCGGGCCGCAACATCGCGGCCGCCCTCCCGCCCCAGGCCCGTGGCATTGCGATCGTCGAGATCGGCGACGCCGCAGACGACGTCACCGTCGCCCGACTCGGCGATGCCGTCGACGTGCGCGTGGTCGCGCGTGGCGAGACGGAAGCGGCCGTCCGCGCCTGGGGTTCCGCCGAAGCCGATTACGCCTGGCTCGCCGGGGAGTCCGGCGTCGTGGCCGCGTCGCGCCGCGTGCTCGTTCGAGAGCTCGGGATGCCACGCGAGCGCGTGTCGTTCCTGGGGTACTGGCGCGCGGGAGGGGCGCTCGTCGACTGAGCCGGCCCCGGAGCGGGGATGAGACGATTCTCATCCTGTTCAGCCGTATTCCGACTTACCCTCGTCTGTGGATAAGTGACGATTGCCGCGCGCTGTGGAGGAACGTCTACTGCGCGAGGCCCGGGTGGGGGCACAGCGTGTACGGATCACCGGAAGAAACGCTCGCGCGGATCGAAGAAGACACGCGTCGCGCGCAGGAACGCGGCGAGAAGCTGCCGGTCCTGCAAGCCGCGATCGGAGAGGTCCGAGCGAGGGCGGTGGCGCGTACCCGCGACATCTCCGTCGAGGTGGACGCGGCGGGGGTCATCCGCGACCTCGACATCGCCGACGCCGCGCTCGAGCGCGGAGGCCGCCGCGTCAGCGCCGAGGTGATGGACCTGATCGCGAAGGCCACGAAGGACGCCCGCATCCGTACCCTCGAAGTGACCACCCAGATCATGGGCGAATCGGACCCCATCGTCGGCGTCGTGGCCGCGGAGCTCATTCCCGAACAGGAAGACGACGGAGTGACGCGCCGAGGAGGCCTGCGATGACCCCGCAGATCCGGATGGATGCCGACGTCATGCTGCAGCACGCGTCGCGCGTGCAGCAGCTCGCTTCGGACGCCGCCGAAGCGGCAGCCGCCCTGAAGAGCGTGAATCTGGGCGGCGGGGCGTTCGGTGTGATGTGCGCCTGGATCGTCCCACCCGTCGGTCTCGTCTCGAGCGCGGTCTCGCAACACATCAACGGCGCCGAGGGCGTCCTCGAGCGCACCGGCCAGGAGTTGCGGGGCGTCGTCGCCGACTTCGACGCCTACGAAGAGGCCGTGGTCCAGGCGACGAAGAGTCTCGAGGGAGGTCTCGGATGAGCACCTCTCTCGTCGCGGCGCCCGTCGACACGACCTCGGCGTTCTCGGGCGCCTTCATCGTCACCGATGGACAGGCCCTGGCAGACGCCATCCGAAGCGGAAACTGGGTCGAAGGCGGGATCGCCGGTTTCTCGGCCGCGATGGACACCGTCGCCGCCGTGATGGACCCCATCGGCACGCTGATCGCCAACGGTCTCGGCTGGCTGCTCGACCACATCGAACCGCTCAAGGGCTGGCTGAACGACCTCACCGGCAACGCGGCTGAAGTGCAGGCCTTCGCCGCCACGTGGAACAACGTCGGCGCACGCATGAACGAACTGGGCGTCACCGCCCAGAACCGCCTCGCCGACCTCGACGGACTGTCGGGAGAGACCATCACCGCGTACACCGCGCACGTGCAGGGGCTGTCGCAACACCTGACGACGTCGGGCCAGTGGGCGGGGGCGATCTCGACCGGGTTGTCGATGGCGTCGTCGCTCGTGCAGATGACCCACGACCTGGTACGAGACGCGATCAGTCAGATCGTCGGTATGGCGATCTCGGCCGCCATTACCGCGGTCGCGACGGTCGGCCTCGCGACGCCGGTGATCGCCGCGCAGGTCGGTTCGCGGGTCTCTGCGCTCGTGCCGCGCATCAGCAAAACCATCACCACCGTCGTCAACGCCTTCACCAAGCTGCGCGGCCTCGTCGAGGAGCTCAGCAGCATGGCGGGCAAGGCGCTGCAGTTGTTGACGAAGTGGGCCGGGGGCGGCAAAGGCTCCAGCGCTGTGCATGCCACGGAAACCGCAGCCGAGAGCCTGGTGCGCCATCCGACTCAGTTGGACGTCGACTTCACGTACAACCCGAAGCACAGTCGCCCGGAGTGGGATCGGCAGATCACCAACGCGCAGGAGGTCTTGGATAACACGACGTTCGAGACGTGGCTGCAGCGCAGGGATGAGTTCACGGGGGATCGTTCGAGCGCGGTGAAGGCCGAACAGGCCGCGGTTCGACAAGCCGCGCTGATCGACAAAATCGACGAGCTTCAGGACCAAGGTCGAACAGCCGCTCAGGCGAGGCAAGAAGCGGCCGAATGGCTGGAAACGCAGCACGCAATCCACCGCCTCGACTCGGTCGCCGGAGGGGACCCCCTCGATTTCGACGGGGTGGGGGACGCCGCAGTCAACTCCTCCGTGGGGTCGCAGTGGCGAACGCGTGTGCCCGTCCTAGAATCGGAGATCCGTGAACTGGCGAACGGGATGTCCCCCGAACAACTGCGCAACACGCTACTCAACGTGAGAATCAGAGGATAAAAAGATATGACTGTATCCCCATTTGAAGGATTCAAGCATTTCTCCGCAATGCCCGCTAGTTCTCTGGAGAAGTTCTCACCGCTCGTCGAGCCCGCGGTCGTAGAACTGTGGCATGCGCACGGCATCGGCTGCACGGCCGATGGCTTCCTGAAATTGATCGACCCCGCCTATTACCTGACCATGATCGGAGAATACCTCCCGCGGCCCGACATGATCCCTGTTCTCGCAACGGGGATGGGGGACATAGTCGTCGCCTACTCAGGAAAATACCGCGTCCTTGAATTTCGGTACGCCAGAGCAACCGGCGGAGTCGGATCGAGTCTCGCTCGTATCGGACGTCGAGCAGCGGATCGCGAATACCTCGAAGAGTTCCTCGACGCGAAGCCCTACTTCGAAGCGATGAACACTTACGGCCCGCTCGACTCCCCCGATGACATCGACTACATCTTTGGGTACGAACTCCCCCTCCCCGCCGGCGGACCGGAGGGCGTCGAGAACCTCACTCGCTCTCGAATCTTCGAACACATCGCACTGACAGTTCAGCTGTCGGGCCCGATTCCTTTTGCAGGCTGACGGAAGCTAGCGCCGCCTATTGCGAGTTCTCAACATGACACACCAAGTGTCCCCACCGCCTTACCGAGACAATTCTTTCCGCGGTGCCGTTGTCCCACGAATGGAGAAATATGTCAGCGAACGTTACTGAGTTCGTCCGCGACTCCGGAGCGTCCATAGCGTCCCGGCGCGTCCTCGACGGCAGCGCGCCCCTCAAGTGGGCCGTTCGCGAGGCTCCGTCGAACCCGTCCGACAACGGGTGGCGGTTCTTCTCCGAGATGGACGACGAGTCATATCTCGATGACCCGTCGAACCTCGAGGTGGCGTCCTTCAACACGATCGCGGCTATCGAGCCGGCCGTGATCCCACTGCTCAACATGCCGGTGGGCACAGACCTGGCCATTACCCGAGACCAAGGGGCGATCCGCTTCTTCGACAACGAGACGGGACGCGAAGTATCTGCGTCCGACCTCGGCTGAGAGCGAGAGCATCATGCGCGCGCACGAACGAGCCGAGGACGACATCTGACGTGCCCGTCGAGCTCTTCCGCGATTTCGTCCGCGTCGCCGCCGTTCCATCCGTCACCGTCGCTCGATACCGCAACCTGGTTGAGCCTGCTCTCGTCGAGCTCTGGGAGGCTCACGGATTCGGACTCGCGGCCGACGGCTTCCTGCGGGTGATAGACCCCGAGCGATACTCCTCTCTGATCGGCGAGTTCCTCCCCCGCCCGGACATGGTCCCTGTCCTCGCGACGGCGCTAGGCGACGTCGTCGTCTTCTTCGACGACAGGTACCGCGTGCTGCAGTTCAGATACGCCCGCGCGACCGGTGGCGTCGGATCGAGTCTGGGCATGATCGGACTGTTCGCGGCTCAGGAAAGCTGGCTCAACAGATTCATGGGCTACGCCCCGTACGCCGAAGCCGCTCAGAGGTACGGCGCCCTGAACTCCCCCGCTGATTTCGACGAGATCTACGCCCCACCGCTGCCCCTCCCGGCGGGAGGCCCCGAGGGGGTCGAGCACCTGGCACGTTTCCGCATCTTCGAGCACATCGCGCTCGCCGCACAGCTTGCCGGCCCGATTCCGTTCGCGGGATAGCTTTCCCGGGCGGGCGCCGACGCCGAAACGGTGTGCGAAGACCTTTTAGACAGTCACAGGGATGGATGACCATGGCATTCCGGCCATTCGAAGATTTCACACCGGTCGCCCCGACCTCGGCCGCGACGATGCAGAAGTACTCGGGAATCCTCGAAGAAGCCGTGCTCGAAATGTGGCAGATCCACGGATTCGGATTAGCGGCCAACGGATTCCTGAAGGTCATCGACCCCGACTACTACGGGGAGATGATCGGAGAGTATCTGCCTCACCGGGATATGGTTCCCCTCTTCGCAACCGGTCTCGGGGACATCGTGGTCGCCTCGGGAGGCGGTTACCGGGTGCTGCAGTACCGGTACTCCCGCATCTCGGGAATGAGCTCGAGCATCCGTCATCTCGGACTCAAGATCACCAGTGCCGAGTGGCGCGAAAAGATCTACGACTCCGCTCCTTACGACGAGGCGGCTGCGGCGTACGGACCGCTGACGGCGCCCGCAGACTTCGACGACATCTACGCGAGCGCTCTTCCCCTTCCCGCGGGCGGCTCCGAAGGCGTCGAGTTCCTCACTCGCTCGCGGATCTTCGAGCACATCGCGCTCACGACTCAGCTCGCCGGCCCGATCCCCTTCACGGGCTGAACCCGCCACGAAGACTGCCTGATCAGGTGCGCGCGAGAGGATGACGACATGCCCCTGGACGTGTCACTCATCCGCGTGAAAGCCATGCTCCTCGTCCCTCACCCCGATTCACCGGCTCACCTCGTGAGCGCCCACGGACCGACCCATGAGAACCCGCGGGGCTTTCACCGCCTGATCGGCGGCAGTGTCGAGTTCGGCGAAACGCATCGCGAAGCGATCGTCCGTGAGGTGGAGGAAGAACTCGGCGCGCGCATCACTGACCTCACCTACCTCGACACGATCGAGAGCCTCTTCCGCTACAACGGCGAGGCGGGTCATGAGATCATCGCGCTCTACTCCGGCGGACTCGACCCCCTGCCCCCAGAGCACGGCGGCACCCTCACCGAGTCCGACGGTTCCGTCGTACCCGTCGTCTGGCGACCGCTCGACGCTGGGAAAGAGTCCGCGCCCCTCTACCCCGTGGCCGCGGCGCCGTGGGTCCGATCCGTCGTCACCCGGACGACGGGGCGGTAACAGGAGCCGGATCACCCCTCCCCCGTCAGTCGAGCACCAGCTCGATGTTCCGGTGATCCCGGAACACCCTCACCACCAGCTCGAAGTACGTCTCCCCCACGCCCGACTCGAGCGCGTCCAGAGCGCGCTGGGCGGTGGCCGCAAAGAACACCTCGGGCCGGGCGAGCTTCGCGCGGTAGTACTCGCGCGTCGCGTCGATCCCCAGCGCTTCCCGCGCGATGTCAGCCCGTTTGCACACCACCCGCACCGGCTCCGCCCCGTCGAGCACCCCGAACCCGCCGTACAGCAGGTCGTCGAGGGCGTCGAGGCTCTCGCCCAGCGTCCACTCCTCGTCGGGCATGAACACGCGGTTCAATTCGGCGTAGAGCGACGGGATGCCATGTATCGCCGTCCCGTCGATCTCGATGGTGCGCGGGGTCATGGCATCCGTTCTTCTGGACGGTGGAAGTGAACGACGAAGGGCCGGACGCCTGTCGGCATCCGGCCCTCTCGTGCGAACCTCGCTCGGAGGTTCCGGACGACTAGTTGCCGCCGTTGATCACCGACAGGTACGACCCGAAGGGGCGCGCGGTGTCGAGATCGGCGAAGTCGTCGGCAAGGCCCTCGTGAGGCGTGTTCTCGTTCTGCATGAACCAAGTGTCCGCGAGCGGCCGTCGTCGCGGAGGGTGGTTGACAACCGCCTAATATCTCGCCTAGCTAACTACTCTTCCCTCTAGAGACTGGATGCGCTGTTCGAGAAAGGCGATGTAGTCGGCCATGTATGCGAGCTTCGCCTCGAGACGGTCGAGCCGCGGGCTGATGTGGCCCTGGTTGTAGTGCAACGGGGTGTTGAGGGGTACGTCCGCGTCGATCTTCGCGAGCACGGTGCGCAGCGGGTTCGAGCCATCGGCGGCATTCGTCATGACGCCAGCGTAGGCGCGCTCAGGCGCTCGGCGCCTGATCCGTCCCGGCCAGCACCGGTGCGAGCATGATGATCGCGGCGCCCACGAGCGCCACCGCGGAGCCGACGTAGTCCCACGCGGTCGGCCGGAAACCGTCGACGACGATCCCCCACGCCAACGAACCCGCGATGAAGACTCCGCCGTAGGCCGCGAGCACGCGCCCGAAGTTCGCCTCGGGCTGCAGCGCCGCGACGAACCCGTAGGCACCGAGGGCCAGGATGCCGAGCAACGCGAGCCACCACCCGCGGTTCTCGCGGACGGCCTGCCACACGAGCCACGCCCCGCCGATCTCGGCGATCGCGGCCACGGCGAACAGGATCACGATGCGCGCGGTGGTCATTCCGCCATTATCGACCGCGGAGAGCGAGCGGCCGCCACCGTGGCCGATCGGGTTACGCCGGAAAACCGGTAGATGACGGGTGCGAAACATTTGGGATGCGTGCGCTGTGCGGCCGCTACGGTTCCCTCAGGAGGTACCCATGACTCGACCCCGCACGGTGACCCACACCTACACGCTGGCGGGCGGCTGGCAGAAAGCGCACCACGGACCCCTGACGGCGGAAGTCGCCGAGAACCTGCGCCGCTCCGGCGTCACCATGGTTCGCGCGCGCCGAGGGCTCTTCGACAGCCGCGAGATCTCACTGCGCGACTACCCGCCGCGGCGGGCGGAGGCTCCGGTCCGCCCGCGCTGAGGGTCGTCAGCGGCCGGGCGGAGCAGACCGCTCTCGTACGCGGCGATCACGAGTTGCGCACGGTCGTGCGCGCCGAGCTTCACCATCGTGTTCTTGACGTGCGATTTCGCCGTGTGCGGTGAGATGAACAGCCCGCCGGCGATCTCGTCGTTCGAGCGTCCGCGGGCGACGAGCAGCAGCACCTCGCGCTCGCGATCGGTCAACGCCTCGAGCGACGGGGGCGCGCTCCCCTGCGCCGGCGCCGCGCGCACCCAGGTCTCGATCAACGCGCGCGTCGCCGCCGGTGACAGAAGCGCCCCACCCTCGTGGACCGCGCGCACGGCGCGGACGATGTCGTCGGGCTCGGCGCCCTTGCCGATGAACCCGCTGGCTCCGGCGCGCAGCGCCGAGACGACGTACTCGTCCTCCTCGAAGGTCGTCAGAATGAGCACCCGGGTGTCGGCGAGAGCCGGGTCGGCGCAGATCACCGCGGTGGCGTCGATGCCGTCCATCCGCGGCATCCGGATGTCGCACACCACCACATCGGGGCGGAGGCGCCGGGCGAGCTCGACCGCGGCCTCGCCGTCGGCGGCCTCGCCCACGACCGTGGTCCCCTCGGCCGCGTCCAGCAGGTCGCGGACGGCGGAGCGGATGAGCGACTGGTCGTCGACGACGATCACGGTGGTCACGGGGCTGTCTCCGATCGAACGGGGGCGAGGAGGGGAAGACGCGCCGCCAACCGGAAGCCGCCGGGGGCGAGGCCGGCGTCGAGCTCGCCGCGCACGGTGTCGACCCGCTCGCGCAGGCCGATGAGCCCGAATCCCGACGTCGGCGGCGCCTCGGCGGGCTCGGGCACGCGATCCAGGGGGTTCGTCACCACGACTTCGAGCACGTCTCCATCGCGACGCATCAGCACGTGCGCGCGGCGGGTGGTGCCGTGCTTCACCGCGTTCGTGAGTCCCTCCTGCACGACGCGGTAGGCCACGATGCCGATTCCGATCGGGATGCCGCTGCCCTCGGCATCCGTTCCGATCTCGTCGCGCACCACGACGTCCCACCCCGCCACCCGCACCGACTCGACCACCTCCGGAACACGCGCCAGGCCTGGCTGCTCCCGCGCCGCGGCCTCGTCGGGAGCGCGGAGCACGCTGAGCATCGCCCCGATTTCGCCGAGCACGTCGCGCGAGGTGGTGCGGATGGTGGCGAGCGCATCGCGTGCTTTCTCGGGCCGCGTCTCGAGTGCCGACGACGCCACCCCCGCGTTCAGGCTGATCACCGAGATCCGGTGGGCGACCGCGTCGTGCAGATCGCGCGCGATGCGCAGGCGCTCCTCGGTGACGCGCCGCCGGGCCTCGGCCTCGCGGGTCTCTTCGGCTCGTCGCGCCCGCTCCTCCACCGCCTCGACGTAGGCGCGCCGCGATCGCGCGGCGTCACCGATCGCCCCGGCGAGGGCCAGGGCGAGCCCGACCTGCAGGAACCGCGTGTCGACCCCGCTGACGAGCGAGACGGCGATGCTCGTGGCCGCCGTGGCGACGACCGCCGCGAGGATCGCGGGCACCGACCGTCGGCGTGCGGTGCGCTGCGCGACGGTGTACGCCGCGACGATCATCGCGAGGGTCGCTCCCGGCGACTGCGTACCCAGCAGGAGCGCTCCCAGGTACAGCGCGACGCACGCGGCGAGCGCGAACCGCGGTCTCGCTCGACGCATCGGCAGGACGAGGGCCGGCAGCAGAACCAGCACAAGGGTGAGCGGGTGAGAAGGGCGCAGCTCTGCGAGCGGGAGAGGGGCGAAAGCCGGGCCGACCACAAGGACGGCCAGACCGAGGTCGGCCAGCCAGGGGCGCGCGGCCCAGAACGACCGCGGCGCGGACGTCGTGGTCTCGGGAGCGCTCACCGGTCCAGTCTGTCGTCTCGCGTAGCCCCGGGCGATCGCCCCGGCGGGTCATTCGCGAATACCCCCGTGGGGGGAGTCGTCCTCCCCGGCGGTGGGACGCGGCATCCGGGGTCCGAGCGCGAGGGTGGGGTCATGGCATCCGATCCGGCTCCCCCACTCCTCTCGGTCACCGACCTGCACAAGTCGTATGGTCGCGGCTCCGCCCGCTTCGACGCCCTGCGCGGGGTGACCCTCGACATCCACCGCGGCGAGAGCATCGCCATCCTCGGCAAGAGCGGCTCGGGCAAATCGACGCTCATGCACCTGCTGGCTCTGATGGACGCGCCCACGCGCGGCACCGTGCTCCTCGACGGAGTGGATGCCACGACCCTGCGCGGACGCCGACTCAACCGCACGCGCAACAAGACGTTCGGCTTCGTGTTCCAGCAGTTCTTCCTGACGCCGAGCGCGTCGGTGTTCGACAACGTCGTGCTGCCGCTCAAGATCGCGGGGGTGGGCCGCGGCGAGCGCAAGCGCCGGGGTCTCGCCGCCCTGGCCGAGCTCGACATGGGCGACAAGGCCCGCAACAAGGCCACGGCCCTCTCGGGTGGGCAGAAGCAGCGCGCCGTCATCGCCCGTGCCCTGGTGAACGACCCGCAGGTGATCTTCGCCGACGAGCCGACCGGGAACCTGGATTCGGCGACCGGAGCGGTCGTCGAGGACATCCTCTTCCGCCTCAACCGCGAGCACGGCATCACCCTCATCATCGTCACGCACGACGAAGACCTCGCGGCCCGGTGCGACCGGCGCGTGCAGATCCGCGACGGACTCATCGTCGCCGAGGAACGGAGCGCGGCATGAAGACCCTCGATCTGGTGAGTACCGCCGTCGCCAACACGTTCCGCTCGAAGACGCGCACGATCCTCACGGTCCTGGCGATCTTCGTCGGCGCCTTCACCCTGACCATCACCAACGGGCTCGGCACCGGTATCAACGCCTTCATCGACAGCACCGTCAGCGCGATGGGCGCCTCCGATGCGCTGACCGTGACGAAGACGAGCACTGATGCCACGGCATCCACCGCTCCTCAGAAATACGATCCGGATGCCATCTCGTCGGGGCGTCAGGCGGGCCCTCCCGGAACGACGAGCGAGGTGACGGCGCTCACCGACCAGGACATCACCGCGCTCGCGGCGGTGCCGGGGATCGCGAAGGTCGCGCCGGTCAAGTCCGTGACGATCGACTACGTGCAGGCGCCGGGCGACGACCCGTACGTCGCCCGGGCCGGGAGCCTCGTGGCGGGACAGACGCCGCAGATGGGCGCGGGAGTGGCGCCCGACGACGGTTCGCAGGCGCTGCAGGTCGCCCTCCCCGACGCGTTGGTCGAGCCGATGGGCTTCGCCGACGCCGACGCCGCCGTGGGCGCCACCGTGACCATCGCGGTCACCGATCCGATCCGCACCCAACACACGGTCGAGGCGACCGTGACCGGGGTGACCGAGGAGGCCTTCGGCAGCACCACGACGCTGACGACGAACGCAGCCCTCGAAGACGCCCTGTCGGCCGCGCAGAACACCGGCGTCCCCGCCGACCAACTCGACCGGTACGCCTCGGCGAGCGCGACGATGGCCGCGGGCACGAACGTGACCGATGTGAAGGCCGCGCTCACCGACGCCGGCTACACGGGGACGACGGTCGCCGATCAGCTGGGCACGTTCGAAGCGGTGATCAACGGGATCGTGCTGGTCTTGAACGCCTTCGCGATCATCGCCCTGCTGGCGGCGAGCTTCGGCATCGTCAACACCCTGCTGATGTCGGTGCAGGAACGCACGCGCGAGATCGGCCTGATGAAGGCGATGGGCATGGGGAGCGGGCGCGTGTTCTCGCTGTTCAGCCTCGAGGCGATCTTCATCGGCCTGCTGGGCAGCGCGCTCGGCGCGGTCGTGGCGATCGGGGTGGGGACGGCGGTCAGCGCCCAACTCGCGACGAGCCTGTTCAGCGACCTGCCGGGGCTGCAGCTCATCGCCTTCGATCCGGTGTCGATCGTCCTGACGACGCTCGCGGTGATGGGCATCGCGTTCCTCGCCGGAACGCTGCCGGCGGCCCGCGCCGCCCGCGCCGATCCGGTCGAGTCGCTGCGGTACGAGTGAGACGGGGGCCGGTGCACGGGGACACCCCCGGTGCACCGGCCGTCGACGCGTCGACCGGCGTAGCGTGGGTTCCGCCACTCGACGCCGAGGGAGAACATGGACGCCGACGTCATCATCATCGGAGCGGGACTCGCGGGTCTCGTCGCGAGCGCCGAACTCGCCCGCGCGGGCAAGAGCGTGATCATCGTCGAGCAGGAGAACGCCGCCAACCTCGGTGGGCAGGCGTTCTGGTCGTTCGGGGGGATCTTCCTCGTCGACTCCCCCATGCAGCGGCGGCTCGGGGTGAAGGACTCCCTCGACCTCGCCTGGCAGGACTGGCAGGGCTCCGCCGGGTGGGACCGTCTCGACGGCCCGCACCCCGAGGACGAGTGGGCGCAGAAGTGGGGCCGCGCGTACGTCGAGTTCGCCGCCGGCGAGAAGCGCTCGTGGCTGCAGCAGCAGGGCGTGAAATTCACCCCCGTGGTCGGGTGGGCGGAGCGCGGGTCGCTCACCGCCGGCGGCCACGGCAACTCCGTCCCCCGCTTCCACGTGCCGTGGGGAACGGGCACGGGTATCTCGGAGCCGTTCACCGACAGGGCGAGAGCAGCGGATGCCGTGGACCTCCGCTTCCGTCACCGCGTCGACGGACTGCTCGTCAGCGACGGCACCGTCACCGGGGTGCGCGGCGCGATCCTCGCCCCCGACGACGCCCCCCGCGGGGTGTCGTCGTCACGCGAGGTCGTCGGCGCGTTCGAGCTGTCGGCGCAGGCCGTCGTCATCGCCTCGGGCGGGATCGGCGGCGACCACGAGCGCGTGCGCCGCTGGTGGCCCGAGCGGCTCGGCACTCCCCCGCGCACCATGGTGACCGGCGTTCCCGCCCACGTCGACGGACGCATGCTCGACATCGCCGCGGATCAGGGCGTGCGCCTGGTGAACCGCGATCGCATGTGGCATTACACCGAAGGGCTGCAGAACTGGAACCCCGTGTGGCCGGGTCACGGCATCCGGATCCTCCCCGGTCCTTCCTCGATGTGGCTCGATGCCCGCGGCCGTCGCTTGCCCGCGCCCGGGCTGCCCGGATACGACACCCTCGGCACCCTGAAGCTGCTGCGCACCACCCCCGACCTCGTCGACCACGACTACTCGTGGTTCGTGCTCGACCAGACGATCATCAAGAAGGAGTTCGCGCTCTCGGGCTCTGAGCAGAACCCCGACATCACCAACCGCGACCTGGCTCTGCTGCTGCGCACACGACTCGGACGCGCCGCCCCCGGCCCGGTCGAGGACTTCAAACGCGAAGGAGCCGACTTCGTCGTGGCCGACACCCTCACCGAGCTCGTTCGCGGCATGAACGCGCTCACCGGAGACGATCTGCTCGACGAGGACGCGATCCGCCGGCAGATCGAGGCCCGTGACCGCGAGGTCGCGAACCCCTACTCGAAAGACGCGCAGACCATCGGCATCCAGAACAGCCGCCGCTTCCGCGGAGACCGCCTGTTCCGCACGGTTCCCGCCCACGCGATCCTCGATCCCCGCCACGGACCGCTCATCGCCGTCCGGCTCTGGATCGTCACGCGAAAAACCCTCGGCGGAATCCAGACCGACCTCGACGGTCGCGCCCTGGATGAATCCGGGATGCCGATCCCCGGCCTCTACGCGGCGGGCGAGGCCGCGGGCTTCGGCGGCGGCGGGGCCCACGGGTACAACGCCCTCGAGGGGACCTTCCTCGGCGGGTGCCTGTTCACCGGGCGGACGGTGGGGAGGGCGCTGGCGGGAGCGGTGTGACGCTCAGCCGACGGGTGCCGTTCCCTGCCCACCGGCGAGGAAGCGGCGCGTGCCGTCGGCGATCTCGCGCGCGAGCGTGTGGTGCAGGTAGTGCTCGCCCGCCATCAGCACCACCTCGCCCCGGTCGACGGAGGCCGCCTGGGCGCGGTGCAGGTCGACCCATCCCTCGACGTCATCGTCGGCCTCGCGCACGAACAGCAGCACCGGCAGATCAGCGGCGAAACGCCGACCGCTCGCGTCGGCGAAGTTCGAGGACGCGTGGGTCATCTCGTCGAGCATGGTCGGCGCCGTGGAGTTCGCGTTCGTGAGCAGACGCATCTGCTCCCTCTCATTCGCGCCGTAGGGCAGCCCCTCGTACGGATCGGGGGCGAGCGCCCGCAGGGCGCGGGTGACACCGAGCGTGTTCAGGAGCGCGAGGGAGTCGGTCGCAATGGGCTCGTCACCGCCGGGTTGGTCCGGCACGCTGCTGTCGATGCCGACGAAGGCCGTGACCTCGTCGCGATACGCCTCGACGTAGGTTAGGGCATAGATGCCCGAGATCGAGTGCCCCATGAGCGCGTAGCGGTCGACGCCGAGGTACTGCAGCGACGTGTGCACCTCGCCCGCGATGTTCGCGGCCGTGCGCGGAAGGTCGGTCTGATCGCTCAGCCCGGTTCCGAACGGCTCCACGGCGATGACCCGGTACGTGTCGTCGAGCTGGTCGATGAGCGGCGCGAAATCGAGGCCGGGCGCCGCGGTGCCGAGACCGGGTAGCAGCACGATGGTCTCGGCGTGGTCGCCGCTGATGACGACGTTCATCGAACGGTCCCCCACGGGCACCCGCTCGCCGTACGGGGTGATTTCCGCGGCCTCGGCGCGGGTGGCAACGGCATTGACGGTGGCGGTGGTGGCCAGCGTCAGCGCGAGGACGCCGACGATCGCGACGGGTGGGAGCACGAGGGCGAGGCGGGTGGATGTCTTCACGGGAGGGTCCTTCGGGTCGAGGTTCCTCCAGTCGACCAGCGGGCGGCCGTGGGCGGGAGAGCCGTCGGTCACCGCTCGCGGTGACATTTGTCACCGAAAGCACGACAGAGGGCCCCGCGCGATGCGGAGCCCTCTGGGGTGGACGGTCGTGAGGGCGTCAGGCCCGGGCGGCCGCCGAGGTCATGGGGCACTCGAACGGGTCGCGGGCGGCGAGCCCCACCCGGTTCAGGTAGCGGATCACGATGCCGTACGACTCGAACAGCGTGGTCTCGACGTAGGGGACGTTGAGGGTCTGGCTGTGCTCCTTGACGATCGCACGGGCCTTGCTGAGGTGCGGGCGGGGCATGTTCGGGAACAGGTGGTGCTCGATCTGGTAGTTCAGACCGCCCATGAGCCAGGTGGCCCACCAGCCGCCGGTGATGTTGCGCGAGGTGCGCACCTGCTTGCTGAAGAAGTCGAGCTTCGCGTCGGGGGCGATGACGGCCATGCCCTTGTGGTTCGGGGCGAACGAGGCGCCCATGTAGAGACCGAACACGGCGAGCTGCACGCCGACGAAGGCGAAGGCCATGCCGAGCGGCAGGAAGACGAACACCGGAGCGACGAAGACCGCGAAGCGCAGGGCGATGATGCCGAGCTCCGTCCAGCGGCCCTTGACGGGCTCCCGCGAGAGCAGGTGGCGCAGACCGATGACGTGCAGGTTGGCGCCCTCGAGGGTCAGCAGGGGGAAGAACGCCCAGCCCTGGCGCTGGGTGATCCAGCGCTGGATGCCGCGGGCCTTGGCCGCATCGACGTCGAGGAACGAGATCGTGTCGATCTCGATGTCGGGGTCCTTGCCGACGCGGTTCGGGTTGGCGTGGTGTCGCGTGTGCTTGGAGGTCCACCACGACAGGCTCATGCCGACCACGCCGGCCGCGAGCCACAGGGCGAGGCGGTCGTTGGCCTTGCCCGAGGCGAAGATCTGCTTGTGCGCGGCCTCGTGGGCGAGGAACGCCACCTGGGTGAACAGGATGCCGAGGGCTGCGGCGATCAGCAACTGGAACCAGCTGTCGCCGAGCAGGACGAACCCGGTGACCGCGCCGGCGAAACCGAGCGCGAGGACGACACCGACCATCGCGTAGAACCGGCGGGCGCGAACGAGCAGGCCCGTTTCACGGACGACCTGCGACAACTCTGTGTAGGCCTTGGCCATGGGCGGGAACTCCGTCGTTCCCTTGTAGGTCTGACGGATCGGTCCCATCCGGGACTCGATGACGGGTGCAGCCAATGCGTGCTCCTCGGTGGGGGGTGACCGAAGTCTCGAAGCCGGGGGCAGATGCCGACGACTTGGTGGCCACGCTACGGGGGGCGTATGCGCGGAGGCGTATACGTAGACGTCGAGACCCCCGGAATCACGCATGTTTCGCGAGCATCGCGAAGGCGTTGCCCAGGCGATTGCCAGACTCGGCCCGTTTTCGCGGCTGACGCGCGGTAGGTGCTTCGTGGAGGGACCCGGGGGTCCCTAAACTGCGAGCCATGGGCGAAGAAGCGGACGAGTACGGCGGCATCTCGATCACCGAGGTCGACGGCCGGTTCGTGGTGTTCCCGGACCCCGCCGCGGTGTTCGTCGCCGACCAGCAGGACCTTGCCCGGCTGATGCACCCCCTCGTCTCGATCGACCTCGCAGCGGTGGATCCGACCTGGACGGGGCGCGTTCACCTCATCAGCCCCGTTGACCCCGAGTACGGTGCCGTGGAAGACGAGTCGGGCGCCTATGCCGGCGTCGAGAGCAACGGTGCCTGGCTGACGTTTCGCATGCAGGAAGACGGGCGCTGGCGCTTCGTCGGTGACCTACGCGTCCTCGCGGTGGCCGCCGACGCGGCGCGCGGCGATGACGAGGCGGTGGCACGTATCGCGGAAGTGAACGCGGACTTCGCCGCGAGCCGAGGGCGCTGGCAGCAGTACGGCATTCTCTCGTACGGGGATCCTGATGACCCGACGCGGCCCCGCGCCGGAGCCGTGTCCAGCCCACTGATCGACCAGTTCGGCGGGACTCCCCCCGACGGCAACTGGCTGGTGGGCGAACCCCCGGCGGGCCTCGAGCTCGACCAGAGCCACACCGACGTACCCGTCCTGCGCCTGGCCGACGGCCGCCCGTTCCACTTCATCGCGGCGACGTCGGGGTACCCCTGGCGCTGGCACGGCGCCGACGCGATCCTGCTGTTCTTCGAACCCGAGACGCGCACGGCGGTATTGACGTTCGACTTCTCGTGACCAGTCGGGCGGGGTGGCCAGACCAGCCGTGCCTCAGAGCTGGTCCGGATGCCCCTCGATCTGTTCCCGGCGGTACTTGCGCAGCGCGGAGAGAACCGCTCCGCGAATGACGAGCCACGACACCAGAGCCGAGATCCCACCGATGATCACGGTGGATGGGAGCGCGATCATGAATTCGTCGAAGTCGAACATGGGGCTCACCCTATGGGTGCCGCGGTGACGAGCTCTCGGACACCCCGAGAAACGACGAAGGGCCGGAAACTCTTTTGAGTTCCGACCCATTCCGTCGGGATGACAGGATTTGAACCTGCGACCCCTTGACCCCCAGTCAAGTGCGCTACCAAGCTGCGCCACATCCCGTTACCCGCGAGCGGGCAACTCCCCTATATTAGCCCCTCGCCGACGCCCCCGCGAACCAACGCCCACCCCGGGCGTGTGCGCACGCCCTTGTCCGATGTCGGAGGCCCTCGCTACGGTCTCGGGCATGACGATCGAGATCCTCCCCGCCACCGGTGACCGCTTCGACGACGCCGAGACGGCGCTCGACAGCGGCGACGGTCCCGGATGCCAATGCCAATGGTGGCTGCTCACGAACGCCGAGTTCCAGAAGACCTCGCGCGACGACCTCACCACGCGCTTTCACGCCGAGATGCACGGTGATCTCGCTCCCGGGCTCATCGCCTACGTCGACGGCGAGCCCGCGGGCTGGGTACGCGTCGGTCCCCGCATCGACCAGACGCGCCTCCTGCGCACCCGTGACGTCACGACCGCGACGGACGAGCCCCTCGACGCCGACGACGTCTGGTCGATCTCGTGCTTCGTCGTCCGCACGGCCCACCGCGGTCAGGGCCTGATGAAGAAACTCCTGGATGCCGCGGTCTCAACCGCCCGCGACGCCGGCGCCCGCGTCGTTGAGGCGTACCCCCTCGACCCCACCGTCACGAAGCGCTCCGCCAACCAGCTGTACCGCGGCACCGTGTCGATGTTCGAGAAGGCGGGCTTCGACATCGTCGATCGCCCCAAGCCCGACCGCGCCCTCGTCTCGCTGACCCTGCGCGAGTGAGAGCCCGTCTTACGATGGAGGTTCGCCGACGAAAGACCTGACATGACGTATGCCACGACCACCGCGCGCGTCGACGCGTGGCTCTGGGCGGTGCGCGTCTACAAGACCCGGTCCGCGGCGACAACTGCGTGCCGTGCGGGCCACGTTCGGGTCAACGGCGAACGCGCCAAGGCGGCGCAACCCGTGCGCCCGGGCGACGAGTTGCGGGTGCGGATCCAGGGTTTCGACCGGATCCTCGTCGTGAAGAAGACGATCGCGAAGCGTGTCGGGGCGGCCCTCGTCGCGGAGTCGGTGGACGACCGCACTCCCCCGCCGCCCTCGAAAGAAAGCATGCCGTTCGTTCCGGTGCGCGATCGCGGTGCCGGCCGCCCCACCAAGCGTGACCGCCGCGATATCGAGAAGCTCCGCGGCCGCGAACTCGACTGACCGCCGCGAGGGAACAGGAGGCGTCGACAGACTCAGCCAGCTCGCAACCCACGGTCCGTGAGCCTGTCAACGGGACCAGACCCGCGCGCAGGTCAGTCCAGCTGATCCAACAACCAGCGTGTGCCCTGCACGACAGCCCCGAGCTCCTCGACGCGCGCCGCCAGTTCGCGGTCGCTCGTCACGACGACCACGGGACGAAACGCCCCCGCCACCTCGCGCACGACGGCGACGATCTCATCGTCGCCCTCGCCCGGCGCGTGCCGCACCTCGATCGCGGGTGCCACGGGCTGGGCCGACCGCGCCTGACCCTCCAGCACCGCGGTGGCCGAGGGGAACCAGCGCGTCGCGGAAAGCCCGAGGGCCTCGGCATCCACTCCCCGCTCCGCCAGCCGCGAGACCTTCGTCACCAGGCGGGTCGCGGCGCCGGCGCGGTCTTTCCACCACCCGTCGGGAACCGAGCCCATGACGTTCGCCACGTCGACGACGATCGCCGGACGCACGGTCAGGGCCTCGCGCAGGGCCGGCCACGATGCGGCGAAGCCGGGATGCAGGGGCAGCGATTCGACCTCGTCGACGGCAACCCACTCCAGGGCGACGCTCTCGGGGTCGCTGATCACGGGCTCGAAGGGTGTCGTGACGTCGGCCACCAGGGTCGAATACGACCAGATGCCGAGGTCGAGCACGCTCTCGAAGCGCGCCCGCACGGCATCCGCCGGCACTCCCGCTTCTTCGCCCGACTCGCGCAGGGCGCCGTCGCGAGCGGACTCGCCCTCGTGCCGCGCGCCTCCCGGCAGAGCCCAGGTGTTGCCGAAGTGACTCCACGAGACCCGGTGCTGCAGAAGAACGCCGCGCTCGGGGTCGAGGGCCAGGAGCCCTGCCGCCCCGAAACGCCCCCAGTACTTCTCGCCCGAGGGCGCGACGACCCAAGCGTCGCCGGGGTCGCGAGGTCCGTGCGGACGCCGCGGCTCGCCGGGGGCAGGGGGCTCGATCGTCATCGTCTCCAGCCTGGCACACCCCTCGCGCGAGGGCGCCGCCGGGCGTCACATCGCGCCGCGAAACGCGGAACACTGGTCGGATGCAGTACGAATTCGACGACGATCCCGAGCGGATCGACCGCGACGCGGTCTGGCAGTGGCTGAGCACCGAGGCGTACTGGGGGCGCTGGCGCAGCCGTGCCGACGTCGAGGCCCAGCTCGACAGCGCGTGGCGTGTCGTCGCCGCGTACCACCGTGAGACGGGTGCGTTGGTGGGCTTCGCGCGGGCGATCTCCGACGGCGTCGGGTTCGCCTACCTGGCCGACGTGTTCGTCGTCGCCGCGCACCGCGGTCACGGCCTCGGCAAGGGCCTGGTCTCGCTGATGATCGACGAGGGCCCGGGTCCCCACTTCCGGTGGACGCTCTTCACGAGCGACGCGCACGGCCTCTACCGTCGGTTCGGGTTCGCCGAGCCCGACCGGACGGCTCTCGTCCGCCCCGCCGCACCCCTCTGAGGCACCGGATGCCGGCTCCCCACGCCGACGCCGCATCCCGCTGACACGTCGGTCACCGCCCGGCTCCGTCGGCCGGCAGCGACCGGTGCATGAGCGGAGCGACCGGGTCGTGGCATCCGGAAACGAGGAACGCCCCGACCACTCGGGCCGGGGCGTTCGCTCGGGTCTCAGGCGTCGAAGCGCGCGCCCGCCGGGTCGGCGGGGAGCAGCTCGAACACGAGAAGGACGAGCGGTCCGACGATGGGCACGAACGCGATGAAGATCCAGAAGCCGCTCTTGTTCGTGTCGTGCAGACGGCGCACGATCAGGGCCAGGTGCGGCACGAACGTCGCCAGCCCCCAGGCGATCAGCACGACGAGAAACACCAGGCCCAGCCCGCTCGGAGCAGCTGCGTTGCCTTCGGGGTCGAGTCCGCCCGCTCCGCCCGTGACGAGCGCGAGGATCTCGAGCACGGCCACGACGATGACGTTCGCGAGAATCCACCACCAGAATTCACTCCGGCTGGCCCGACCGGTAAAGGTGGCGTACTTCTTGAAGAAGCGCTGGACGGCTGCTCCCAGCGGAGCGCCGTAGTACGGCTGGTCCAGCGCAACGGTGTTCTGCGAGTACGACATGAGTGTCCCCCTGACACATAGGCGAGTGAATGCGCCGGCACGCTCGTCGGCGCGAATGCACCCTATCGATTCCGCCACGCGGGGGGCGACATTGTTTCGCCCTTCATCCGTCGAAGCGCGCACCCTCGGGTCGCCGCGCCTGCAGCGTGAACACGAAGAGCACCAGGGCGCCGATCAGCGGCACCAGCCCGATGAACACCCAGAAACCACTGCGACCGGTGTCGTGCAGGCGCCGCACGAGCACGGCGAACGTCGGGACGATCGTCGCGACCGCCCACACCAGCCAGACCGTGCCGAGGATGATCCCCAGCGGGCCGGTGACCGTCATGGACCCATCCGCCTCGACGCGGATCCCGTCGGTCAGCGTCGGCAGCGCGTTCAGCACCGTGCCCACGACGGCGGCGGTCAACACCCACCACCAGTATTCGCTGCGGCTCGCGCGCCCGCGGAAGGTGGCGTACTTCGCGAAGATGCGACGGACCGCGACGCCCAGCGGCGCGCCGTAGTACGGCTGGTCGAGCGGCGGGGCGGCGGTGGTCATGTGGTCTCCCGGCGTCAGTGGGGGCGGATGCCACGGCGTCGCCGTCGCGAGAGCACTGTATCGACCGCCCGCTCGGGCTCGGCCCCACTTGCGCCGGTGCGGCGCCACTCCACCCCACCGCGCGCGAGCGGGTATCTCGCTGACGAACCGGCGTCAGCCTGCAACGGACGTGTCAGCGAGGTGCAGTCTCGCGAGAAACACGAGCCCGCGGACCCGCCGCACCCGCGCGGGCCCACGCCGGGAAGCCCCGCGCACGCGAAAGCGCCCCGCCCCACGACGGGGACGGGGCGCTTTCGACGCGGGTCAGCGCTGGCGCTTCTCGCGAATGCGCATGTTGAGCACGATCGGGGTGCCCTCGAAGCCGTAGATCTCGCGCAGGCGTCGCTGGATGAAACGGCGGTAGCCCGGGTCGAGGAACCCGGTCGTGAACAGCACGAATGTCGGCGGACGCGTGGCCGCCTGCGTGCCGAACAGGATGCGCGGCTGCTTGCCGCCGCGCAGCGGGTGGGGGTGCTCGGCGACGAGCTCCGACAGGAAGGCGTTGAACTTTCCGGTCGGAATGCGGGTGTCCCACGACTCGAGCGCCTGCTCGAGGGCCGGCACGAGCTTGTCGAGGTGTCGACCGGTGCGGGCCGAGATGTTCACGCGCGGGGCCCACGCGACGTGCGCGAGGTCCTGCTCGATCTCGCGCTCGAGGTAGCGGCGACGGTCCTGGTTCTCCATGTCGTCGTCGTTGAGGCGGTCCCACTTGTTGAACGCCAGCACGAGCGCGCGACCCGACTCGAGCACGAGGTCGATGATGTTGAGGTCCTGCACGCTGATGGGCTGCGAGACGTCGATCACGACGACCGCGACCTCGGACTTCTCCAGAGCGGTCGAGGTGCGCAGCGACGCGTAGAAGTCGGCGCCTTGAGAGAGGTGCACGCGGCGACGGATGCCGGCGGTGTCGACGAGCGTCCACAGCTTGCCACCGAGCTCCACGACCTCGTCCACCGGGTCGCGGGTGGTGCCGGCGAGTTCGTTGACGACGACGCGCTCTTCGCCGGCGGCCTTGTTGAGCAGCGACGACTTGCCGACGTTCGGGCGACCGAGGATCGCCACGCGGCGGGGTCCGCCGATCTCGTACTTGGCGACCGCCGACACGTCGGGCAGCACCTTCATGATCTCGTCGAGCAGGTCGGCCACACCGCGGCCGTGGATCGCCGAGACGGGGTGCGGCTCGCCGAGTCCGAGGTTCCACAGCGCGGCGGCCTCGGGCTCGTGGCGGGCGTCGTCGACCTTGTTGGCGATGAGGAAGACCGGCTTGCCGCTCTTGCGCAGCAGCTTCACGACGTGCTCGTCGGTCGAGGTCGCACCCACCGTGGCATCCACCACGAAGAGGACGATGTCGGCCAGGTCGATGGCGACCTCGGCTTGCGCGGCGACCGAGCGGTCGATGCCCTTCGCGTCGGGCTCCCAGCCACCGGTGTCGACCAGCGAGAAGCGCCGGTCGAGCCACTCGGCCTTGTAGGTCACGCGGTCGCGGGTGACACCGGGGGTGTCTTCGACCACGGCCTCGCGGCGACCGAGGATGCGGTTCACCAGCGCCGACTTGCCGACGTTCGGGCGACCGACGATCGCGACCACCGGCAGCGCCGGCAGGAACTCGATCGCTCCCTCACCCGAGGCGAGACCCGCGAGGAGGGCGGCGTCTTCCTCGTCGAGGTCGAAGTCCTCGAGGCCCGCGCGCAGCGCTTCGGCCCGCTGTTCGGCGAGCACCTCGTCGAGCTGCTCCATCTTCTCGGCGAGCTGGTCGGGCCCGCCTTCGTACTCGTCTTCAACGCCCATCGCGGGCTCCCATCGTGGAGTCGACGACGCTCAGCACGGCGTCGACGGTCTGTTCGAAATCAAGGTGGGTCGAATCGACGACCTCGACGCCGGGGGCGGCGGTGAGGAAGTCGACGACCGTGGAATCAGCGGCGTCGCGCTGGTGGAGGGCTGCGGCGACCTTCGCGGCATCCTGATCCGTCATCTCGGCGCTGCGGCGCGCCGCACGCACCTCGGGAGCGGCGGTCAACAGGATGCGCACGGGCGCGTCGGGGAACACCACCGTCGTGATGTCCCGCCCCTCGACGACGACACCGGGAAGACCGGCGGATGCCACGAGTCGACGGAACAACTGGTTCACGGCCTGACGCACGGGGGCGACGCGGGCGACGCCGCTGACGGCATCGGTCACGCGCGGTTCGCGGATCGCGGTGGTCACGTCGACGCCCCCGACACGCACCCAGCGGTCGGTCGTGTCGAGCGAGATCGCGTAGTCGAAGTCGCCGAACACCTCGAGCACCGCGGTGGCGTCGGAGGTGTCGGCTCCGTGGCCGAGGGCGTGCCACGCGAGGGCGCGGTAGGCGGCACCCGTGTCGAGGAAGCCGTACCCGAGACGGGCGGCGGAGGCCTTCGACACGCTCGACTTGCCGCTGCCGGCGGGGCCGTCGATCGCCACGATGACGGGCGCGGACGACCCCTCGGCGGGGGCCGCGAAGCCGGGCACGGCGAGGCCGGGCCGGAACAGGGCGGGGGTGGGATCAGTCATGGGTGGTGCTCGCAATCCGCCAACCGCGCTGCTGGAGGCCGTCGACGGCGCGGCGGACCGCGTCGGGGACGACGCTGATCTCGGCCAGGCCGAACGGGGCTCCGGGCGAGTGCTCGAGGCGTAGGTCTTCGACGTTGACGTCGAGGTCGCCGAGCTCGCCGAACAGGCGCCCCAGCTGGCCGGAGGTGTCGTCGACCATGACGACGAAGGTATCGAAGCGGCGGTTCTGGCCGTGCTTGCCGGGCAGGCGTTCCACGCCCTCGTTGCCGCGGCGGATGGTGTCGGCCACCGCGCGGCGGGCACCGGGCACCTCGGGATCGCGCAGAGCCTCGGCGACATCCGTGAGGTCGGCCGCGAGCTGGTCGAGGACCGCGACGACGGGCGCTGCGTTCGCGCCCAGGATCTGCACCCAGAGTTCGGGAGCGGATGCCGCGATGCGGGTCGTGTCGCGCACGCCCTGGCCCGCGAGACGCAGGGACCCGTCCGGCGCCTCGACGAAGCGGCCGGCGAGGAGGCTCGCCACCAGCTGCGGCACGTGCGACATGAGCGCGACGGACTCGTCGTGCTCTTCGGGTGTCATCTCGATGAGCGTGGCGCCCAGGTCGAGGGCGAGACCCTCGACGAGGGACAGGTCGTAGGCGGAGGTCTCGCCGTCACGGCACACGACCCACGGACGGCCGACGAAGATGTCGGCGCGGGCCGAGATCGCTCCCCCGCGCTCGCGCCCGGCCATGGGGTGCGAGCCGATGTAGTGCGTGAGATCGACCCCTCGTTCGCGAAGGGTGCGCAGCGGTTCGAGCTTCACGCTCGCGACGTCGGTGACGACGGCATCCGGGAACGTCTCGAGCTCGCGCTGCACGACGTCGGCCGTCACGTCGGGCGGCACGGCCACCACGATCAGTGAGGGACGGTCGTCCGGGCGCTCGGCGCGACCGGCGCCGTAGTCGATGGCCAGGCGCAACTGCGAGGGAGACGCGTCGACGAGTACGACGTCGACGCCGCGGGCGGTCAGCGCGTGACCGATGCTGGCGCCGAGCAGACCCGAGCCGACGACGCGGACGGTGCCGCTCGTGCGGGTCGCCAAAGGCCCGGCCGCGCGCGCGGACGTTCCGTTCGGTTCGCTCATCGGGTCTCCTGCCCTGGGCGGCGCCGCTCGCACCGCGAAGCGCCCGAGGGGCTCACTCCGCCGGATCGGCCGGAGCGCTGTCGTCCTGACGGGACAGCGTGAGCAGGGCACCGCGTTCTACTGTAGTCAACTCGCGAGCCTTCCCCACCGGGAGAGTTCCCAGGTGAAGCGGCCCGAACTGCCGACGGACCAGCTCGACGACCGGATGACCGACCTCGGCCATCATCCGTCGGACGATCCGGTTCTTGCCCGAGTGCAGGGTCAGCTCGACCAGGCTCTCGCCCCGCGAGGAGTCGAGCAGCCGCGCCTTGTCGGCGACGATGCGCCCGTCCTCGAGGTCGACGCCCTTGATGAGGCGCTGGATCGTCTGCGGCAGCACCTGCCCCTCGACCTTGGCGATGTACACCTTCGTCACCCCGAACGAGGGGTGCGCGAGCACGTGGGCGAGGTCGCCGTCGTTGGTCAGCACGAGCAGGCCGCTCGTGTCGGCATCCAGTCGTCCGACGTTGTAGAGCCGCTCGTCCCAGTCCTTCGTGTACTGACGGAGGTCGGGGCGACCGCGGTCGTCGCTCATCGAGCTCACGACCCCGGTGGGCTTGTTGAGGATGACGTAGCGCTTGGACTCGTCGAGCTGGATGGCCGTGCCGTCGACGTCGACCAGGTCGGTCTCGGGGTGGATGCGGCGACCGAGCTCGGTGACGACGAGACCGTTCACGCGCACGCGTCCTTCGACGATCATCTGCTCGGCGACGCGGCGCGAGGCCACTCCCCTGTTCGCCAGCACCTTCTGCAGGCGGATGCCGTCCTCGCTCGCCGAGCCCGCGCCCTCTGTCGCTGCGTCTGAAGCGTCGCTCATTTCAGTACCTCTCCGTCGAATCCGTCCGAGCCGTCGTCGAGCAACGGCGAGATGTGCGGCAGCTCGTCGAGCGAGTTGATGCCGAGGTTGACCAGGAGCTGGTCGGTCGTTCCGTAGTGGATCGCGCCCGTGTCGGAGTCGGTGAAGACCTCCGTGATGAGACCGCGCGACAGCAGCGTGCGCACCACCGAGTCGACGTTCACCGCGCGAATGGATGCCACCTGCCCCCGCGTGACGGGTTGCTTGTAGGCGATGACGGCCAGGGTCTCGAGCGCCGCCTGCGACAGGCGCGAGGGCGCCTGCGTGTTGACGAACTCGCCGACGACGTCGTCGTACTCCTCGCGCACGTACAGGCGCCAGCCGCCGCCGACCTCGCGCAGCTCGAAGCCGCGAACTGGTCCCCCGGTCCGACCGTCGTAGTCGGCCACGAGCGCCTCGACGGCCTGTCGAACCGCCGGCACGGGCGCGCCGACGGCGGCGGCGAGGCTCACGAGGCTCTGCGGCTCGTCGAGGACCAGCAGGATCGCCTCGAGGCGACGGGCGACGGATGCCGCATCACTCGGGCGCTGCGCGGGGATCGGGGCCTGCGCGGACGCGGTGTCGATCACGGAGTCATCGGTCATAGTCGGCTCCCAGGGCGGCGAGGTTCTCTTCCGACCAGCGCTCGGCGGTCCAGCGCAGGGTGAGCTCGCCGAGCGGCTCGAGCTGCTCGAACGACAGCGCGGCGTGGCGGTACAGCTCGAGGATCGACAGGAATCGCGCGACGACGACCCCCGTCTCGGTGACCCCGGCGACGAGGTCGCGGAAGTTCAGGGTCCCCGCGGAACGCAGCAGGGTCACCACGATCGCGGCCTGCTCGCGGATGCTGACCAGGGGCGCGTGCAGATGGTCGAGTCCCACGGTGGGGATCTGCTTCGGCGCGAAGGCCACCACCGCGAGCGCGGCGAAATCGTCGGCGCTGAGCGTCCACTTCAGCTCCGGCACGGCGCTGCGGTACTTCTCGTCGAGCCGCACGTTGCGCGTGTGCCGCTTGTCCTCGCGCTGCAGGCAGCGGGCGAACCACGCCGAGACCTCCTTGAACGCGCGGTACTGCAGCAGACGGGCGAACAGCAGGTCGCGGGCCTCGAGGAGGTCCACTGATTCGGCATCCACCAGCTCGCCCTGCGGGAGGAGCCCGGCGATCTTCATGTCGAGCAGGGTCGCGGCCACCACGAGGAACTCCGACGCCTCGTCCAGATCACTCTCGGGCCCCATCGCCCGGAGATAGGCGATGAACTCGTCGGTGACACGACTCAGCGCGACCTCGGTGATGTCGAGCTCGGCGCGCGAGATCAGGGTCAACAGCAGGTCGAACGGGCCGTCGAAGACGGGGAGGGTGACGCGGAAGCCGGGTGCGTCGGATCCGGCCGTCACGGCAGGCTCGGGGATCGACGTCGACTCGGGGACCGAAGCGGGCTCAGCGTCCGGCGTCGCGATCTCGGCGTCCGACGCGGGCTCGGGGGCCGTCGCGAGGGCGACGGCGTCGGGGGTGTCGTCAGGCGACGGCGCCACGGGCGACCAGCTCCCGCGCCAACCGCAGGTAGGCCTGGGCGGCGGCGTGCTCGGGCGCGAACTCCGTGATCGGCATACCCGAGACCGAGGCATCCGGGAACTTCACCGTGCGACCGATGACCGTCTCGAGTACGTCGTCGCCGAACGCCTCGACCACCCGCTCGAGCACCTCGCGCGAGTGCAGGGTGCGGGGGTCGTACATCGTGGCGAGCACGCCGTCGAGCTCGATCGCCGGGTTGAGGCGGTCGCGCACCTTATCGATGGTTTCGACGAGCAACGCGACACCGCGGAGGGCGAAGAACTCGCACTCGAGCGGGATCAGCACGCCGTGAGCCGCCGTCAGGGCGTTGACGGTCAGCAGACCCAGCGAGGGCTGGCAGTCGATGAGGATCACGTCGTAGTCGGCCGCGACCTTGCGCAGGACCCGGGCGAGGATCGTCTCGCGGGCGACCTCGTTGACGAGGTGCACCTCGGCCGCCGACAGATCGATGTTCGCGGGCAGGATGTCGAGACCCTCGACCCGCGTCGACACGATGACCTCGCGCGGGTCGCGCTTGGTGTCGAGCAGCAGGTCGTAGATGGTCGGCACGTCGTGCGTCTGGATGCCGAGACCCGCCGACAGCGCACCCTGCGGGTCGAAGTCGATCGCGAGCACGCGTCGCCCGTACCCGGCGAGAGAGGCCGCCAGGTTGATGGTGGTCGTCGTCTTTCCGACGCCGCCCTTCTGGTTGCAGAGCGCGATGATGCGGGCGGGACCGTGGCTGTCGAGCGGCTTCGGGGTGGGGAACCCCTGATAGGGGCGACCGGTGGGTCCGAGGATGACCTCGTCTGCGCCCGTCTTCTGGCCCTTTGTGCTCGCCGACACCGAGTCTCCTGCCTTCGTCATAACGTCCCCGAGTCTAGCCGCCGCCCGTCCCCGCGCCCGTGTGACCCGCGGGCGAGCGCCGCGTGGGGCCACGGCATCCGTCCGCCCCGCACGACCTCAGCGATCCGCACAACCTCCGCGCGAAGAGGCCGCATCCCGCTGAATCTGCGCGAATCACCGACCCTGCGCGGGCACCCGGCCCGCCCGAGCCGACCGGCGTGTCAGCGCGACGCCGCCGCGCGCACCGCGACCCGCGCGCGCCGCGCCTGCACGAACAGCGCCAGAGCGAACGTCAGCGCTGCCCACGCCGCGGCGACCTTCGTCAGCACGCCGTAGATGAGGTGCGTGGTCGTGTACTCCTCGTCGAACCCGCCGTTCACCGCGAGCGCGATGACGGATGCCACGACCAACGCGACCGGGAGCGAGAGCCACCACGCCCAGCGGGCGGCATCCGGAATCTGCCTCCGCACGGGCTCGGGCGCGTGCCGCGACAGCCACACCAGCGCGAAGACGGCCAGCACGGCCAGCCCGAACGCGCTCGAGGCGTGCTGCAACCACTTGGCGCCCGTGAACGGCCCCCACTGACCCGCGAGAGCGGGCAGCAGTTGCTCGCCCGCCCGACCCTCGTGCGTGAACACGTCCCAGGCGATGTGCGAGGCGACGCCGAGCGCGAGCGAGAGGACGAGCCACAGGATGCCGATGGCTCCCCCGCCGACGCTCTCGCGCAGCGCCGTGCGGGCGCCGGCATCCCACTGCGCCGGCACCCGCTCCGCCACCGGTCGCGGCAGCAGCTCGCGGGTGGCAGGACGCAGCACGCACCGCCAGACCAGCAGCAGCACGAAAGCGACGACGACGGTGACCGGCAGCCAAGCGACATCGTGCGTCAGGCCGTAGCCGGGCCACATCCCGCGCACGAACAGCGGCAGGTCGGGGGTCATCGCCCCGATCGCGATCGCCGCCGGAACCAGCCGCGTGCGCAGGAAAGGCAGCGCGACGACGGCGTGGCTCGGTGTGAACGGCATGTCAGCTCAGGAAGAGCCCCGCGAGGGTCTTCTTTCCGCGGCGCAGCACCGAGACGCCGCCGGGGAGCCTCCCCTCGACGACCGCTTCGTCGCTCGTGACCTTTTCGCCGTCGAGCGAGACACCGCCCTGCGAGATCGCGCGACGCGCCTCACTCAGGCTCGCGCACAGGCCCGTGGCCGTGAGCGCCTCGACCACGGTGGAGCCGGCGGCGACGGTCGCGTGCGGCAGCTCTTCGAGTGCGCTGCGGAGCACCGCGGCGTCGAGGACCGTCACATCGCCCTGCCCGAACAACGCCTCGGTGGCCGCGATGACGGCCTCGGTGGCCTCCACCCCGTGCACGGTCGTGAGCACCTCGCGGGCGAGACGCTTCTGCGCGGCGCGACGGAAGGGCTCCTCCTCGACCAGGGCCTCGTACTCGGCGATCTCGGCGCGCGTGAGGAAGGTGAACACCTTCAGGCGCTCGACCACGTCGCGGTCGTCGGTGTTCAACCAGAACTGGTACATGACCCAGGGGCTGCACATCTCGGCATCCAGCCAGATCGCGTTGCCCTCGCTCTTGCCGAACTTCGTGCCGTCGCTGTTCGTGATCAGCGGGGTGCCGATCGCGTGCACCGACACGCCCTCGGCGCGGCGCACCAGGTCGGTGCCGCTGGTGAGATTGCCCCACTGGTCGCTGCCGCCGGTCTGCAGCACGCAGCCGTACTGGCGGTACAGCTCGAGGTAGTCGAGGCCCTGCAGGATCTGGTAGCTGAACTCGGTGTAGCTGATGCCCGCTTCGGAGTTGAGGCGCGCGCTGACCGCGTCCTTCTTCAGCATCGTGCCGACGCGGAAGTACTTGCCGATGTCGCGGAGGAAGTCGATCGCGCTGAGAGGTGCGGTCCAGTCGAGGTTGTTGACGATCCGCGCGGCGTTGTCGCCCTCGAAGCTCAGGAAACGCTCGACCTGACCGCGCAGCAGACCCACCCACTCCTCGACGGTCTCGCGCGCGTTGAGCGTGCGCTCGGCCGTGGGACGCGGGTCGCCGACGAGACCGGTCGACCCGCCGACCAGTCCGAGCGGGTGGTGACCGGCCAGCTGCAGGCGCCGCATCGTGAGCAGCTGCACGAGGTTTCCGAGGTGCAGACTCGGCGCGGTCGGGTCGAAGCCGCAGTAGAACGTGATCGGGTCTCCGCCGAGCAGTTCGCGCAGCTCGCCCTCGTCGGTCGAGACGTGCACCAGACCGCGCCAGACGAGCTCGTCCCAGACGTTGTCGAAGGTCGGATCGATGGCGGGGGCGAGGGCGCTCACGGGCGCCGCGTCGGTGGAGGCAGACACCGGTTCAGGGTATCAGCGGGGGTGTCCGACTCCGGATGCCACGACCCGGGCACTCACCGGGGTCGCTGGGGCGGGTGACCGGCGGCGGTCGCGGGCGGATCGGTCGGGAGGAGCAGAAGGCGGGTCTGCGAGCGCGCGACCACCCAGATGACCGCGATGGCGACCCCGAACAGGACCGCGCACACCGTCACGAGCACGCCGATGGCCAACTGCACGGGCCCGGCCGCGATCGAGATGAGGACGATGCCGACGACGATCGCGATCCCCGTCAACGCCGCGATCACCGTCATCGCGATGCGGAGCGTCCGCATCGATTGCTCGGCGTGGAAGGTGGGACGCACCCCGAAGGTCGACGAGAGGTAGGCCCCCCACCGCTGACCCGTCCACCATCGATGAGCGACGCGGCTGATCGGGTACCACCCCGCGCCGGGTCCGTCGACCTCTCCGGGCAGCGGACGCACCTGCTCAGGAGCGACGGGGTCTCCGACCGGTGTCGGGATCCGTCGTACACGCGTGCTCTGCGCGGCCATCGCCAGCCACAACGCCGACAACGCGACGAAGAACACGGGCAGGATCGTGAGGGTCCGCGTGAGAACGCCGGACAGCACGAAGCACAGACCCGCGAACAGGAACATCCCTCCCGCGACCCATCCGAAGACCGGCCGCTCCAGCGTCGCCCAGTCGATCCCCGCTCTGCCGTCGCGCACGCGGGAGCCCGTCCAGATGGTGCCGTCCCACCAGCGCAGCTCGCCCGCTGTCGTGGGGTACCAGCCCGGCTCAGGCCCCGACCGCGAGGGCGCCGCGACCGGCTGAGGCGGCGCTGCGACGGGGGCCGCGGCGGCGACCGGCGCCTCGTGCACCGTCCACTGCGTTCCGTCCCACCAGCGGACGCGCCCCGGCGTCCCGGCGTCGTACCAGCCCGGTGCAGCGTTCATGCGTCCATCTCCCCCTGTGATGTGCTTCGACCGTAGCTGCTCCGCGCGGGTCGTGAGGCGTCAGCCCGCGTGCACGCCCCACCACACGAGGAACGCCGCGGCGAGCGAGGTGACCCAGCTGACCAGACTGCCGATGAGGAAGTACTCCGCGCGGTCGCCGTCGTCACGGTCTCTCGAGATCTCGGGGAAGCGCACGATCCCCTTCGCCGCCAGAACCGCGGCGAGAAGCGTGTACGCACCGGTCAGCGTCAGCACGAAGACGAGGATGCGCTCGAGCGGCCCGATCAGCCGACCGCCTTTGAGGGTCGGCACGGTGGCGCCCTCGGGGTCGGCCGCGCGCCCGCCCATCTCGGAACGCAGCGCGATGCGCACCACCGCGTTTCCCGACTCCAGCAGGAAGACCAGACAGCCGACGACGAGGACGGCCACGTCGATCGACACCGACGCTCCCGGGCGATACGCCGCCCACGCCTCGCCGAGCAGACCCGGCCGCTCCCGCCCCGGGGCGATGACCACGCACGCCGCCGCGGCGAGCGCGAGCAGGGCGACAGGCCACAGGCCCGCGCGGGCGGGACCGTCCTCGGGCACGACCCACGTCCAGATGGCGGCGACAGCGACGGCGAGGAGCCCGGCGATCACGGCGTCGAGTCCGGCCGAGAACAGCACGAGGAGCACGGATGCCACCGCGAAGGCGAGCCACCGACGCGTGCGGATCATCTGGCGCAGCAGATCGACCGCGCCGACCGCGAGGAGCAGAAGCCCGGCCGCGATCACGATCGAGCCCCCGCGGTCAGCGCCGCGAACCCCTCGACGAGCGACGCCGCCCCCGCTGTGGCGAGTGCTTGCGACACGGCGGATTGGCTGATGCCCTCGGCATCGGCGAGTTCGCGCTGGGAGCGGCCGACGCAGCGACCGTACGTGAGCCTGCGCGACCTCTCGCTCATGGCCGACACGAGCTGGTCGCGGCTCAGGGCGTAGGCGCGGGCGAGCGCGATGGTCTCGGTCATGATGGCATCCTCCCCCTCGCCGAGGACGATCCACGTGCGGGCGAGCGGCGCGGCGCGCTGCTGCAGGCGCTCGATGTGGTCGATGGCCTCTCGAGCAGCCCACCAGGCCGGCCCCTCGGGGACGGTGCGGTCGGCCAGTTCGATGGGGCGCACGTCGCCGACACCGACGCCGAATCGGCAGTCGACGTCATCGGGCAGCGCCAGGCGCAGCAGGAGCAGGGACGCGAGAGCGCTCGAGAGGTCGTCGTATTCGCCCTGCAGCTCGTCGCCGACCACGGCCGTGAGGGGGGCGGTGGCGAGGGGCAGATCGTTCTGGACGGTGGCGACGGCGTCTTCGATGGCGCGTTGCGCCCCGGCACGGTCATCGAGTCGCCGCGAGGCGACGATGTCGGCGATTACGGCGACGGTCATGAGATAAGTTTAACGCTTATTTTCTTCAAATGATAAGCGAATAACTGATACTCAGGTGATGAGTGTCCGGGATGCCGATTGCGCCCGGGCCACGAGCTCTTCGCGCTGCTCCCCCACCCGCGCCGGCGCCGTGCCTCCAACGCCCGTTCGACTCGACACCGAGCCCTCGATCGTCAGCACCTCGCGCACCTGAGGGGTGAGAGCGGTCGACACCGAAGCCAGCAGGGCGTCGTCGGCGTCTTCGAGACCGATCTCGCGCTCCTCGCACGCCCGCACGAGCGCGCCCGAGATCTCGTGGGCGTCGCGGAAGGCCACACCCTGGCGCACCAGCCACTCGGCGACATCGGTCGCGAGCGAGAAGCCCTGCGGAGCGAGTTCGGCCATGCGGTCGGTGTGGAAGCGGAGCGTCGCGATCATGCCCGAGAACGCCGGAAGTACGAGCTCGAGGGTGCGCACCGAGTCGAAGACGGGTTCTTTGTCTTCTTGCAGATCGCGGTTGTAGGCGAGCGGAAGCCCCTTCAGCGTCGCGAGCAGCCCCGACAGGTTGCCGATGAGGCGACCGGCCTTGCCGCGAGCGAGCTCGGCGATGTCGGGGTTCTTCTTCTGCGGCATGATGCTCGAGCCGGTGGAGTACGAGTCGTCGAGAGTGACGAAGCCGAACTCGCGGGTGTTCCAGAGGATGACGTCTTCGGCGAGGCGCGAGAGGTCGACGCCGATCATCGCGGTGATGAACGCGAACTCGGCGACCACGTCGCGCGAGGCCGTGCCGTCGAGGGAGTTCTCGGCGGGGCGGGCGAGCCCCAGGCGGTCGGCGACGAGCTGCGGATCGAGGCCGAGGGTCGCTCCGGCGAGGGCGCCGCCGCCGTAGGGCGACACCGAGGCGCGCACCGACCAGTCGCGCAGGCGCTCGAGGCCGCGGACGAAGGCCCACCCGTAGGCCTGGAGGTGGTGGGCGAGCAGCACCGGCTGCGCGTGCTGCAGGTGGGTGCGACCGGGCATGATCGCGCCCTCGTGCGCTTCGGCCTGGGCGACCAGGGCGTCGATCAGACGCAGCAGTTCGCGGGTGAGGGTGCGCGAGTGATCCAGCAGATACAGCCGGACGAGGGTGGCGATCTGGTCGTTGCGGCTGCGACCGGCGCGGAGCTTGCCGCCGAGGGCCGGACCCACCGTCTCGATGAGCACGCGCTCGAGCGCTCCGTGCACGTCTTCGTCACCGGGGGCCGCGACGAGCGAGCCGTCCTGCACGCGGGCCGCGAGGTCGTCGAGGCCGTCGTGCATGGCCTGCGCCTCATCGGCCGTGAGGTAGCCCGCGGCCTCGAGGGCGGCGGCGTGGGCGTGCGAGCCCTGGATGTCGTACAGAGCGAGATCCCAGTCGAAGTGGGTCGAGCGGCTCAGGGCCGCCAGCTCGGGAGACGGTCCGCCCGAGAAACGGGCCCCCCACAGGGCGCCCTCGTTCGTCGACTGACCGGTCTCGCTGCTCATGTCGTCCAGCCTACCGAGGGCCGCCGACACCGCCGGAGCCGATGACGGGCGCCGGACCCCGCGTCGGCGCCCCCGGCGCGGCATCCCGCCCCACGATCCGGCGCACGACGGCGTCGATGAACATCTCGAGAGGGCCGCGGCCGATCGTGAGCGCCCAGACCGTGCAGCCCACGAGGAGCCCCAGGGTCAGGGGCACGAACAATCCCGCCTCGCGGATGCCCCCGAGGTCGGAGGTGTCGCCCAACAGCACCAGCGCCACGACGGCCCAGACCACCAGCTGCAGCACGTACGCGGTGAGCGGCATCGAGCCGACCGCGCGCAGCGGCACCGCCACCCAGCGCAGCGGGGTACGGCACAGCAGCAGGCACACGCCGATCGTCAGCAGGGCGAAGCCGCCCGAGCCGATGACCTCCCACAGCCCCGAGGAGTGATCCTCGGCGGTCAGCACGGCGGCGAGGTAAGTGTCGCTCGCCGCGACCGGGCGCGTGGCGATCGCGAAGCCGTACCCGGCGAGCGCGAGCGAGAGCCCCGCCATCGCGAGGAGCCCCTGATCCGCGAGGCTCCGCAGATCGAGTCGCCCCACCCCCATCCCCGCGAGGAGGAACGCGATCCACACCGTGAACGGGTAGGCCCACCCGACCGCCGCTTCGAGCTCCGCGCCCCCGAGACCGGCCCAGACGGGTGCGGCGTCGAGGATCGGCTGGATCCACGGCATGACCAGCGCGAGCACGCCCGCGGCGACGAAGAGGCTGCGCGCGCGCATCCCGAGGAACGGCAGCGCGAGCACGAACAGCAGCGCGTAGGCGGGAAGGATGACGTAGACCGGCACCCCCGTCATCACCAGCAGCAGGCCGATTACCCAGAGCAGGGCTCCGCGCAGCGCCAGCCGCGCCGCCGCACGCGGTCGCCGCTGCGGCTCGAGCGGGCGGGGACCGCCGGTGACGAGGGCGATCGAGACCCCTGCGAGCACGGCGAAGAGGATCGACGAGCGACCGTTCACGAGGGTGATCCACGTGCTCGGATCGGGGGTGAGGGTGCGCTCGGTGTCGAGCAGGTGTGCGGCGAGCATGCCCAGCACCGCCAGACCCCGCGCGAGGTCCACGCCGACCAGCCGGCCCGCCCCGTCGAAACGGGACCAAGCACGGCCGATCGGCGAGGAGGTCATTGCTGGCGCAGAAGCCACACCAGAAGGGCCTTCTGGGCGTGCAGCCGGTTCTCGGCCTCGTCCCACACCACGCTCTGCGGGCCGTCGATGACCTCGGCGTCGACCTCGTAGCCGCGGTCGGCCGGAAGGCAGTGGATGAAGATCGCGTCGTCGGCGGCGCGGGTCATGAGCTCGGTCGTGACCTTGAACCCGCCCAGGTCGCGGATGCGCGCGATCTTCTCCTCTTCTTTACCCATCGACACCCACGTGTCGGTGACGACGACGTCGGCTCCGGATGCCGCGACCTCGGGGTCGCTGACCAGCGAGATCGACCCACCGGTCTCGGCGGCGATGCGCTCGGCATCGGCGATCACGTCGGCGCGGGGCGCGTAGTCGTCGGGCGCGGCAACGCGCACGTGCATGCCCGCGGTGACGCCGGCGAGGACGTAGGAGTGCGCCATGTTGCTGCGGCCGTCGCCGAAGAACGACAGGGTCAGTCCCTTCAGATCGCCCTTATGCTCGCGGATCGTGAGCAGGTCGGCCAGCAGCTGGCACGGGTGGAAGTCGTCGCTGAGGGCGTTGATGACCGGCACGCGCGTCCCGCGCGCCATCTCTTCGAGACCCGCCTGGGCGTAGGTGCGCCACACGATCGCGGCGACCTGACGCTCGAGCACGCGCGCGGTGTCGGAGGGGGTCTCCTTGCCGCCGAGCTGGCTGTTGGCGGTCGAGATGATCAGCGGCGAGCCGCCGAGGTCGGCGATGCCGACGGCGAACGAGACACGGGTGCGCGTCGACGACTTGTCGAAGATGACGGCGACCGTCTGGGGGCCTTCGAGCGGCTTCTGCGCCCAGCGGTCCTTCTTCAGCTCGATCGCGAGGTCGAGGATCTCGGCCTGCTCGGCCGGGGTCAGGTCGTCGTCACGCAGCAGGTGGCGGGTCACGCGGGGGCTCCTTCGAGGATGAGGGCGTCAGAGACGGTGGCGAGCGCGGCGCCGAAGAGCGAGAAGAACTCGTTCACCTCGGCATCGCCGATCGTCAGCGGCGGCGCGATGCGGATGGTCTCGTCGTTGGCGGCGTTGACGATCAGGCCGTGCTGCTGGGCGGCGGCCACAACCGCCTTGGCGACCGGGCTCGACAGCGCGATGCCGAGGAGCAGGCCCTTGCCACGGACACCCGCGATCAGCGGCGAGCCGAGGGCGGCGATCCCCTCGCGCAACTGCGTCTCACGAGCAGCGGCGTTCTCGACGAGACCCGCCGACTCGATCTCCTGCAGCACCGCCCCACCGACGGCGGTGCCTAGGGCGTTTCCGCCGAAAGTCGAGCCGTGAGTCCCGGGGAAGAACAGCTCGCTGGCCGCGCCGAACGTGATGAGCGCGCCGATCGGGAAGCCACCGCCGATGCCCTTGGCCACCGTGATGGCATCCGGAACGATCCCGGCGTGCTGGAAGCCGAACCACGCGCCGGTCCGACCCGCGCCGGTCTGGATCTCGTCGATGATCAGCAGCGCACCGTGGCGCGCCGTGATCTCGCGCGCCGCCTGCAGGTAGCCCTCGGGCAGCTCGACCACTCCGGCCTCGCCCTGGATGGGCTCCACGAGGAAGGCGGCGACGCGCTCGTCCATCGCGGCCTCGAGGGCCTCGATCGTGGCGTCGATGTGCTCGACACCCGGGACCATCGGCAGGAAGTCGGCCTGCAGCGCGGGCTTGCCGGTGAGAGCCAGGGCACCCATCGTGCGGCCGTGGAACCCGCCCTTGAGGGTCAGGATCCGTGTGCGGTCGGTGCCGCGACCGTGCAGGCGAGCGAGCTTGAGCGCAGCCTCGTTGGCCTCGGCGCCGGAGTTGCCGAAGTACACGCGACCCGACTCGCCCGTCCCGGCGAGGCGCTTCAGCCGCGCCGCCATCGCCAGCTGCGGGGGCGTGGCGAAGTAGTTCGACACGTGAGCGAGCGTCGCCGCCTGCTCCGAGACGGCCTTCACGAACACGGGGTGCGCGTGGCCGAGGGCGTTCACGGCGATGCCCGCGAGGAAGTCGAGGTACTTCGTGCCCTCGCTGTCCCAGACGTACGCCCCCTCGCCGCGGACGAACATCGCCATGCGGTCGCCGAAGCTGCGCACGAGGTCGCGTCCCGCGTCATCCTGCCAGGCGGCGCGCTGCGCCCCGGTTTCCTGAGTCGTGTCCGCGGTCATGCGACCACCTCCGTTCCGATTCCCTTGCTGGTGAACAGTTCGACGAGCACCGAGTGGGGCACGCGTCCATCGATGATGGCCGCGGTCGGCACTCCCCCGTCGACGGCGTCGAGACACGCCTGCATCTTCGGGACCATCCCCGACTCCAGCGTCGGCAGCATCGCGCGCAGCTCGGTCGAGGTCAGGTGTGACACGAGCGAGTCGCGGTTCGGCCAGTCGGCGTACAGGCCCGGCACGTCGGTCAGCACGACGAGCTTCTTGGCGTTGAGCGCCGTAGCGAGCGCCGCCGCCGCGGCATCCGCGTTGACGTTCAACGACGTTCCGGGGTTGTCGAGGTCGGGCGCGATGCTCGACACGATCGGCACACGGCCCGCGGCGAGGTGATCGAGAACCGGCTGCGGGTCGACCGTGACGACATCGCCGACGCGGCCCAGGTCGTGCTCGACACCGTCGACGACGACGCCGCGACGCCGTCCGCCGAACAGGCCCGCGTCTTCGCCGCTGAGCCCGGTCGCCAGCGGACCGTGCGCGTTGACCTTGGCCACCAACTGCGGGTTGATCTGTCCGGTGAGCACCATGCGCACGACGCCGATCGCCTCGGTCGAGGTCACCCGGTACCCCCCGCGGAACTCACTGGGGATGTCGAGGCGGTTCAGCATCGACGAGATCTGGGGTCCCCCGCCGTGCACGACCACGGGCTTCACGCCCACGTACCGCAAGTAGGCGATGTCGGCGGCGAAGGCATCCTGCAGTTCGTCGCTGACCATGGCGTTCCCGCCGTACTTCACCACGACGACCTGGTCGCGGTACTTGCGCACCCAGGGCAGCGACTCGACGAGCGTGACCGCCCGTTCACTGGCTTCAGCGGGATCGGTGTCTTGCAGATCGACGTGGGTCATGAGGAGTAAGCGCTGTTCTCGTGGACGTAATCGTGCGTCAGGTCGTTGGTGCGGATCGTGGCCGCGGCCTCGCCGACCTTGAGGTCGATGACGAGGTCGGTGGCGCGGGGGGTGAGGTCGACGTCCTCGCGAGGGCGATCGGGACCACCGGCCGTGCACACGCGCACGCCGTTCATCCACACGTCCACGTCGTAGGGGTCGAAGGCCGCGTCGGTGGTGCCGATGGCGGCGAGCACCCGCCCCCAGTTGGGGTCGTTGCCGAAGATCGCGGCCTTGAAGAGGTTGTTGCGGGCGACCGAGCGACCGACCTCGACGGCGTCGTCCTCGCTCGCGGCGTGCACGACCCGAATCGTGATGTCATGGCTCGACCCCTCGGCGTCGCCCTGCAGCTGCGCGGCGAGGTCGTCGCACACCCCGGCGAGGGCCGCGGCGAACTCCTCGGCATCCACTCGGATGCCGCTGGCACCGCTGGCCATGAGCGTGACCTGGTCGTTGGTCGACATGCAGCCGTCGGAGTCGAGCCGGTCGAAGCTCACACGCGTCGCCGAGCGGAGCGCCGCGTCGGCCTCCGCGGCGTCGAGCACGACGTCGGTGGTCAGCACGACGAGCATCGTGGCCAAGCCGGGGGCCAGCATCCCGGCCCCCTTCGCCATCCCGCCGATCGACCACCCGTCACCGGTGTGGATCGACCGCTTGGGCTTCGAGTCGGTGGTCATGATCGCCAGAGAGGCGTCTTCTCCGCCCTCGGACGAGAGAGCGGCGACGCCCTCGTCGACACCCTGCAGGACTTTCGCGCGGAACACCTCGTCTCCGGTGCCGATGAGACCGGTGGAACACACCACCACATCGCCCGCGCCGACGCCGAGGAGCTCGGCCGCACGCTCGGCGGTCTGATGGGTCGTCTGGAAGCCGAACGATCCGGTGAAGCAGTTCGCCCCGCCCGAGTTGAGCACCACGGCCTCGATCGTGCCGTCCGTGACGACCTGCTCCGACCACAGGATCGGGTTCGCCTTCGCGCGGTTCGACGTGAACACCGCGGCGCCCACCTTGAGCGGCCCCCGGTTCACCACCACGGCGACGTCGCGCGCGCCGGTCGACTTGAGCCCGACGGCGACTCCGGCCGCCTCGAAACCTGCGGGGGCGGTCACGCTCACGGGGCGACTCCGTTCAGGGGAAGGGCGGTGGTCTCGGCGAGACCCAGCGCCAGGTTCATGGATTGGATGGCCGCACCGGCGGTGCCCTTGACGAGATTGTCGACGGCGGCCACCACCGTCACGCGGTTCGCCGCGCGGTCGATCGCGAGCCCCATCGAGGCGACGTTCGCGCCGAGCACGTCGGCCGTGCGCGGGAACACCCCCGCGGGCAGCAGCTCGACGAACGGCTCGTCACCGTACGCGTTCTCCCACGCGCCGCGGATCTCGGCATCCGTCGCCCCCTCGCGGATCGGAGCCGACGACGTGGCGAGGATGCCCCGCGCCATCGGCACGAGCACGGGAGTGAAAGACAGACGGATGCCGTCGCTCGACGCCCCCGCGGCGACAAGGGCCTGCCGGATCTCGGGGATGTGACGGTGGGTGCCGCCCACGGCATAGGGGTTCGCCGAGCCGAGGATCTCGCTGGCGAGGAGGTTCGTCTTGGCCGACTTGCCGGCCCCGCTCGGTCCGACCGCGAGCACCGAGACGATGTCCGCGGGGTCGATGACCCCGGCGGTGACACCGGGGGCGAGAGAGAGGGCCACGGTCGAGGCGTTGCAGCCCGGGGCGGCGACGCGCGTGGCACCGCGGAGCTTCTCGCGCTGCTTCCCGCCCGCGACCGGGAGCTCGGGTACTCCGTAGGCCCAGGGGTCGGGGTGCGGCCCCCCGTAGAACTGCGCCCAGTCCTCCGCGGAGACCAGGCGGTGATCGGCTCCAGCGTCGATGACGAGGGGCGTATCGGCCAGCGCGTCGGTGTACTGCGCCGACTGGCCGTGCGGCAGGGCGAGGAACACCACGTCATGACCCGCGAGCACCTCGGGCGTCGTGGGCTGGAGTTCGAGGTGCGCGAGGGAGCGCAGGTGCGGCTGGTGGGCGACGAGCGGCTGTCCCGCACTGGAGTGCGCGGTGACGGTGCGGATCTCGACGTCGGGATGAGCGGCCAGGAGGCGGAGGATCTCGCCACCCGCGTAGCCGGAAGCGCCGGAGACGGCGACCGAGAGGGTCATGTATCCACCTTACGAGTCGGGGCTGGTGCTGAAAGCAGCGTGTACCGGGGCGGCGACGCCCGTATGCCCGACCGGAGGCGGGTTACGAGGTCGCCGAGAATCGGCGCGCGACCCGACGTCGACGCTCGCCACCGGTGCTCACGAAGAGCTCCTCGGTGCGCACGGTGATCGACGACATGTGGCGAGGGTATCCGCCGCGGAGGGCACGGGGCAAATCGTCCCCCGCCCCGCTGTGACGCCCGGCGATCCGGGCCGACACGCCCCTCGGCGACCTTGTCCCCCAAATGGGGGACGAGGTCGGGTTATGCTGTGGAACCTGCCCTCATCGCCGGGCACTTCCGACTGCCCCCTTTACCGGCGATGAGGGCAGGCCCTCGTGCGCGAACGCGCACCTGAGTGTATGCCGAACGTCAGGCGTGCGAGGACGCCGCCTCCCCCGCTGTGGAGCGGGTGAAAACGCCGAAGCGCCGAGCGGCGCAGGCCGTCGGCGCTCCAGGTCACGCGTGATCGATCAGTCGCGGATCGCCGCACCGAAACGTTCTGCCGCCACGGCGACACCGGCGAGCTTCGCCTCGGTCGCCTCGGCCGCGGTGAGGGTGCGGTCGTCAGCACGGAACCGCAACGCGAACGTCAGGCTCTTCGCGCCCTCTGAGAGACCGGGGCCGCGGTAATCGTCGACGAGCCGGGCGCCCTCGAGCAGCGGGGCTCCCCCCTCGATCAGCGCGGCGCGCACGGCACCCGCGGCGACGTCGGTCGGAACCGTCAACGACACGTCCTGGGTGGCCGCCGGGAATCCCGACAGGGATGCCGCAACCGGGCGCGCCTGCGCCAGCTCGAGCATCGCGTCGAGGTCGAGCTCGGCCACGAGAACGCGTCCGGGCAGGTCCGCCGCGGCCGCGACAGCCGGCAACAGCTCGCCGACGTAGCCGATGTCGGTCCCCGCGGAAAGGACACGGGCCGTGCGCCCCGGGTGGAGCGCCGCACGCTGCGCCTGCACGAGTTCGATGTCGAGCCCGGCGGCGGCGGTCAACACGCGCACGGCGTCCACGGCATCGGCGAGATCCGCCGCGACCGCGGGCTGACCCGGCTGCTTCACGACCGCGTGACCGGTCAGCAGAACGGCCACGTGACGGCGCTGCGGCGGAATCGACGCGTCGAGGGCCGTGAGGGTCGCGGCATCCGGCCGCACCGCCAACGGCGGCACCGACGCGGTGCCGTACTGCACGCCCGGCTTCGGGAGGAAGACCGTGCCGGCCTCGAACAGCGCGAGATCGACGATGCCGCGCGAGACGTTCCGATGCGCGACCTGCAGCAGAGCGGGGATCAACGAACGGCGCAGGAACGGAGCGAGCCCGTCGAGCGGGTTCGCGAGCTTCACGCTCGGCAGCGGATCACCCGACGGCGAGCCGTGCAGGGCGTTCTGCTCCTCGGTGGTGAAGGGGAACGACGGCGTCTCGACGAAGCCGGCCGAGGCCAGAGCGTTCGCCACGCGACGGCGCCCCTGCTGCGCGGCGGTGAGCCCGCGGCCCGACGGGGGCGTCGGGAGGACGGACGGGATCCGGTCGTAGCCCTCGATACGCGCCACCTCTTCGGCGAGCGTCCACTTGTCGCTGAGGTCGTGGCGCCACGACGGTGCCATGACCGCCCAGCCGCCCTCGCGCTCGTCGACCGCGCAGCCGATGAGGCGCAGGGCCGAGACGATCTCGTCGTCGGTGTACTCGACGCCGATCAGCCCGGGGACGAAGCCCGCGGGCAGCGTGATCGCCTCGCGGCGGTACGTCGAGCCGAGCGACCCGCCCAGCTCGGTGTCGAGAGTGCCGCCTGCGAGCTCGACCATCAGCGAGGCGACACGCTCGGCCGCCACGTACGGGACGAGCGGGTCGACGCCGCGCTCGAAACGGCGCGAGGCCTCGGAGGGCAGCTTGTGACGACGCGCGGTGCGCGCGATCGAGACCTGGTCGAAGGTGGCCGCCTCGATCAGCACGTTGCGCGTGGCGTCGCTCATCTCGGTGGGGCCGCCGCCCATCACACCGGCGAGTCCGATCGGTCCCGACTCGTCGGTGATCAGGAGGTCTTCGGCGTTGAGGGTGCGCATCTGCCCGTCGAGGGTCTCGAGGTTCTCGCCCTGCTCCGCTCGACGCACCGTGATGCCACCCTGCAGGCGGTCGAGGTCGTAGCCGTGGATGGGCTGACCGAGCTCGAGCATGACGTAGTTGGTGATGTCGATGAGCACCCCGAGCGAGCGGATACCGGCGAGCGACAGGCGCGTGATCATCCACGGCGGCGTCGGGCGCGAGGGGTCGACGTCGCGGACGATGCGCGCGACGAACTCGGTGGCGCCGTGGCGGCCGCGGATGGGCGCCTGGTCGGCGACCGTGATCGGGAAGCCCGAGGGCGTGCGCGCCACGGCCTCGTCGTGGCCGAGACCCGGGTCGCGGAAGTCCGCTCCCGTCGCGTGCGAGTACTCACGGGCGACCCCGCGCAGCGACAGGGCGTAGCCGCGGTCGGGGGTGACGTTGATCTCGACCGCGAGGTCGTCCAGACCGAGCAGGGCGATGGCATCCGTTCCGACCGGCGCGTCGATCCCGAGATCGATCAGACGCAGGATGCCGCTGTGCTCGCTGCCCAGGCCCAGCTCTTTCGCCGAGGCGATCATGCCGTCGGAGACGTGGCCGTAGGTCTTGCGGGCCGCGATCGGGAAGGGACCGGGCAGCACCGAACCGGGCAGGGTCACCACGACCTTGTCGCCCTCGAAGAAGTTGCCCGCACCGCAGACGATGCCGCGCACTCCCCCGTTCTCGGCGCCGACGTCGACCTGGCACCAGCGGATGGTCTTGCCGTTGGACTGGGGCTCGGGCGTGAACTCCTTCACCTCTCCGACGACGATCGGACCGGACAGCTCGAAGCGGTGCACGTCCTCTTCTTCGAATCCGACCGAGACGAGGGCGGCGAGGACGTCGTCGGGCGTGGCATCTGCGGGCACGTCGACGTACTCGCGCAACCAGGAGAGCGGGACGCGCATCAGACCACCATTCCGAACTGCTCGCTGAAGCGGACATCACCCTCGGCCATGTCGCGCATGTCTTGCACGTCGCTGCGGAACATGAGCGTGCGCTCGATGCCCATGCCGAAGGCGAAGCCCGAGTACTCTTCGGGGTCGATGCCCGCGGCCCGCAGCACGTTGGGGTTCACCATGCCGCAGCCACCCCACTCGATCCAGCGCGCCCCGCCCTTGAAGGTCGGATGCCAGAGGTCGAGCTCGGCGCTCGGCTCGGTGAACGGGAAGAAGTTGGCGCGGAAGCGCGTCTTGGCCTCGGGCCCGAACAGCACGCGCGCGGCGTGATCGAGCGTGCCCTTGAGGTGCGCCATCGTGATGTTCTTGTCGATGACCAGACCCTCGAATTGCGTGAAGACCGGCAGGTGCGTCGCGTCGAACTCGTCGGTGCGGTACACCCGGCCCGGGCACAGCACGTAGATCGGCAGGTCGCGCTCGAGCATCGACCGCACCTGCACGGGGCTCGTGTGCGTGCGCAGAACGAGGTGGCGGGCGACCGGGTCGACGAAGAAGGTGTCCTGCATCTGACGCGCCGGGTGGTCGACGTCGAAGTTGAGGGCGTCGAAGTTGAACCACTCGTGCTCGAGCTCGGGGCCCTCCGCGATCTCCCAGCCCATGCCGACGAAGATGTCGGACACCTGCTCCTGGAGGAGGGAGATCGGATGCCGTGCCCCGATGCGCGCGCGCTGCGGCAGCGCCGTCACGTCGACGCGTTCGGCTTCGAGCTGCGCGGCGGTCTCGGCCGCGGCCAGCTCGCTCTCGCGGGCGGTGAGCGCCTGGTTCACCCGGCCGCGCGCCTGTCCGACGAGCTTGCCGAAAGCGGCCTTCTGGTCGGGGGCGACGTTGCGCATCTGGGCGTTCAGCTGGGCGAGGGAGGACTGCTCCCCCGTGTGGGCGGAACGGGCGGACTTGAGCTCGGCCGTGGTCGCGGCGGCGGCGATGGCGGCAAGGGCCTCATCGACCGCGGAGGCGACGGCCTCAGGGGTGATCTCGGGTGCGTCGGACACGAGATGAGAGTCTACCGACGGGCGGGGACACTCCCCCGCCCGTCGTTCACTCACAGGCCGTGCGAGTCGTACTTGCCGAGCCCGCGCTGGGCGACGATGAGCTCGGTGTCGGTGCCGGTCTGGCCCGCGGGCTCCGCGGGAGCGACGTTGCCGCCCTTGGGCGAGCGGCGCAGGCCGAGCTCGACGCGGTGCGCGGTGTACGACAGGGCGAGGCACATCGCCACGTAGATGACGCTGGCGATCATCGCGGCGGGGATCAACGGAGATCCGTACTCGCCGTTCGAGCCGAGCAGACGCGCGAAGTACAGAAGTTCGGGGTACGTGATGATGAAGCCGAGCGCGGTGTCTTTCAGCGTCACCACGAGCTGGGCGATGATCACCGGGAGCATGGCGCGGATCGCCTGCGGGAGCAGGATCAGGCGCATCACCCCCGACTTGCGCAGCCCCACGGCGTAGCCGGCCTCGCTCTGTCCGCGCGGGAGCGCCTCGACGCCGGCACGGATGACCTCGGACAGCACGGAACCGTTGTAGAGGATCAGCGCGATCACGACGGCCCAGTACGACGGCATCTTGATGCCGACGACCGGCAGGCCGTAGTAGAGCAGCAGCATGAACACGAGGACGGGGACCGCGCGGAGCAGCTCGACGACCCAGCCGACCGGAAGACGCACCCAACGGTGGTCGGACATCCGGCCGATGGCGAGGATGAAGCCGAGGACGAGGGCGCCGACGGCCGCAACGGCGAACGCCGCGAGGGTCGCGAGAGTCGCCTGACCGAAACGCTCCCAGATCGCGCTGTAGGTGAAGACGTTCCACTTCGCCGCCGAGAACTGGCCGGTGTCGATGAAGCGCCAGACGACGAAGCCGATGACGGCGGCGACGAGGACGAGCGTGATGACGCCGAGGATGCGGTTGCGCAGCTGCGCGCGGGGACCCGGGACGTCGTAAAGGACGGAGGAGCTCATCGGGCGACCTTCCACTTCTTCTCGGCCGCGTTCTGCAGCGCGGCGAGCAGCAGGACCAGGATGACGAAGACCGCCATCACGAGGAGGATGGTGACGAGCTGGTTCTCGCCGTTCTCGCTCATCGACGCCCGGATATTTCCGAGATTGACCACCGAGAACCCGGCGGCGACGGTGGTGTTCTTGAGCAGGGCGATGAAGACGCTCATCATCGGGGGGATGACCGAGCGGGTCGCCTGGGGCAGCACCACGAGGGTCATGACCTGACCGAAGCCGAGGCCGAGCGCGCGAGCCGCCTCCGCCTGACCGACGGGGACGGTGTTGATGCCCGCGCGCAAGGTCTCGGCCACGTAGGTCGCGGTGTAGATGCCGAGGCCGCACACGGCGAGCGTCAAGAAGCTGCCGCGCGGGACGTCGATCAACAGGGGCACGCAGAACGCGAAGAAGAACAGCACCAGCGTGAGCGGGGTGTTGCGGATCCAGTTCACGTACACCGCGCCGACCGCGCGGGCGATGGGCACGGGCGACACGCGCATGGCCGCCACGATGAAGCCGAGCACGAGCGCGATCAGGCCGCCGCCCAAGAAGAGCACGACCGTCCCCCAGAGCGCCTGCGCCCACAGGTCGGGGTAGTCGAAGATCTGGTTCACCGTACGCTGTCCGTTCTTTCTCGTCGTGCTCGTCGGGTGGTGCGGGCGGCGCGGAGGGCGCCGCCCGCACCGGGAGATCAGCTGACGGGGTCGACCGCCGGCTGCTCGCCCTTGACGCCCGAGGCGCCGAGGTTCTTCTCGAAGATGGCCTCCCAGGTGGAGCCGCCGTCGGTGAACATGGTGTTCACGAACTCCTGGAACGCGGTGTCACCCTTGGCGATGCCGACGCCGTAGCGCTCCTCGCTGAAGGGCTCGCCCGCGATCTTGAGGTTGTCGGGGTCCTGCGCGGCGTAGCCGAGGAGGATGGCCTCGTCGGTGGTCACCGCGTCGACCTCGCCGTTCTTCAGCTTCTCGACGCACTGCGAGTAGGTGTCGAACTCGACGACCTTGGCCGGCGTCTGCTCGCGGATGCGCTGGATCGGCGTCGAGCCGGTCACCGAGCACACGGTGGTCTCGGCCGTAAGCGAGTCCTTGCCCGTGATCTTGTCGTTGTCGGCGGCGACGAGCAGTCCCTGGCCGGTCACGAAGTAGGGGCCGGCGAAGGAGATCTGGTCCTTGCGCTTGTCGGTGATCGAGTAGGTGCCGACGTAGTAGTCGATGTCGCCGTTGATGATCGCCTGCTCGCGGTTCGCCGAGGCGATGGCCTTGTACTCCACCTTCGAGGAGTCGGCCGGGTCGTAGCCGAGGGATGCGGCGATCCAGCGCGCGACGTCGACGTCGAAGCCCTTGCGCTCGCCCGTCACGGGGTCGAGGTAGCCGAGGCCGGGCTGGTCTTCCTTCACGCCGACGACGATCTTGCCGGCCGAGGTGATCTTCTCGAAGGTGGGGCTGCCGTCGATCTTCACGTCGGTGGCCACCGCGCCGTAGACGGGGGCGTCCGAGGCGCTGCCGCCGTCGGAGCCGGGCGCTGCGCCCGGGGTGCCGCTGTTGCAGGCCGTCAGTGCCAGCAGGCCGGCGGCGATGATGCTCGCGCCGGCGAGAAAACGAGTTTTACGCATGTGATGTCTCCTTGGTTACGTGTGCTGTGCGGATGAAAAGTCTGGGGTGACGGCGCGCGAAAAGGACCGGGGGAACGGTCGAGCGGCTTTCGGCGGAAGAACCTCCTCGTTCGACGCCGTCATGGGGAACTCGTCAGTGCGTGATGAGCTTCGAGAGGAAGTCCTTGGCACGGTCGGATTCGGGGCGCGTGAAGAACTGCTCGGGCGACGCCTGCTCGACGATCTGCCCGTCGGCCATGAACACCACGCGGTTCGCGGCCTTGCGCGCGAAGCCCATCTCGTGGGTGACGACGATCATCGTCATGCCGTCCTTGGCGAGGCCGACCATGACGTCGAGGACCTCGTTGATCATTTCGGGGTCGAGGGCCGAGGTCGGCTCGTCGAAGAGCATGACCTTGGGCTTCATCGCCAGCGCGCGGGCGATCGCCACGCGCTGCTGCTGTCCACCCGAGAGCTGGGCGGGCAGCTTGTCGGCCTGATGCCCGACGCCCACGCGATCGAGGAGCGCACGCGCCTCTTTCTCGGCATCCGCCTTCTTCATCTTGCGGACCTTGATGGGCCCGAGCGTGACGTTCTCGAGGATCGTCAGGTGCGCGAAGAGGTTGAACGACTGGAACACCATGCCGACGTCGGCACGCAGTTCGGCCAGACCCTTCCCCTCTTTGGGAAGCTCCTTGCCGTCGATCGTGATCGATCCGCTCGTGATGGTCTCGAGACGGTTGATGGTGCGGCACAGCGTCGACTTGCCGGAACCCGACGGGCCGATGACCACGACGACCTCTCCGCGGTCGACGGTGAGGTCGATGTCTTTCAGAGCCTGGAACTGCCCATAGTGCTTCTGGACGTCGGCGACGACGACCAGGGGCTCGGTCTTCGGGGGAACGGATGCCATGCCTTCACCCTATGAGGATGCTGGGCGCCCGACCACATTCCTGCGCACGCCTTAACCGTTCTGTAACAGCAGGGGTCAGCGCGCGCGCTGCGCGAAAGCCGTCTCGTAGAGGCAGACGCTCGCCGCGGTGGCCAGGTTCAGAGACTCGGCGCGACCGTAGATCGGCAGGCGCAGAGCGAGGTCGGCCTGCGCGAGGGCGGACTCGTCGAGCCCCCGCGCCTCGTTGCCGAACAGCCATGCGGTCGGCTCCGACAGAAGCTCTCGGGATGCCAAGAAGTCGGTGCCCTCGACATCGGCGGCGACGATGCGCAGGCCCGCCTCGTGCGCGCGGGCGACGACATCGGCGAGCTCGAGATCGACCGCGACCGGCAGGTGGAAGAGCGAGCCGGTGGTCGAACGCACGACCTTCGGGTTGTAGGGGTCGACGGTCCGACCGGTCAGGATCACGGCGTCGGCACCCGCGGCATCCGCAGCCCTGATGATCGTGCCCAGGTTGCCGGGGTCGCGCACCTCTTCGCAGATCGCGATGAGGCGCGGCTCCCCCGCCAGGATGTCCTTCAGCGCGGTGGGCGACTGACGAGCCACCGCCACGATGCCCTGGGGCGTCACGGTATCGGCCATGGCGTCGAGCACCGCCTCGGTGGTGATCTGCAGATCGACACCCGCCTGCTCCGCAGCGTCACGCACATCCGTGTGCTTCTCGAGGGCGGACGGGGTCGCGTAGACCTCCAGCACCGTCTCGGGCGCCCACGCGAGCGCCTCGCGAGCGGCCTGCGGACCCTCCAGCAGGAACAGACCTGTCTCTTGGCGGGCAGCGCGCTTACTGAGCTTGGCCACGGCGCGCACCCGCGGCGAACGGGGGTTCTCGAGCACGTCCCCAGTGTATGGCCCCGGAGGAATGCATCCCGGGACGCCGCGCGAACGACCCGTGGGAACGACGAAACGGGCGCCCTCCGGAGAGGACGCCCGTTTCGGAAGACGTGTCTTACGCGGTCTTCGCCGCGTTGACGTCGGTGGGCAGCGCAGCCTTCGCGGTCGCGACGAGCGACGCGAACACGGCGGGCTCGTTCACGGCGAGCTCGGCGAGCATGCGACGGTCGACCTGCACACCCGCGAGGCCGAGGCCCTGGATGAAGCGGTTGTACGTCATGCCGTTGGCGCGCGACGCGGCGTTGATGCGCTGGATCCACAGACGACGGAAGTCGCCCTTGCGCTTGCGACGGTCACGGTACGCGTAGACCAGGGAGTGGGTGACCTGCTCCTTGGCCTTGCGGTACAGGCGCGAACGCTGACCGCGGTAACCGGACGCGCGCTCCAGGATGACGCGACGCTTCTTGTGGGCGTTTACTGCCCGCTTGACTCTAGCCATTTCTCATTCTTCCTAACGTGCGTCGGCGCTCAGAGGCCGAGGAGCTTCTTGGCGACCTTGGAGTCACCCTTGGCCAGGACCTGCTCCTGGTTCAGGCGACGGGTGCGCTTGGAGGCCTTGCCCTCGAGGTTGTGGCGCATGCCGGCCTGCTGCTTCATGAGCTTGCCGCTACCGGTGAGCTTGAAGCGCTTCTTGGCGCCCGAGTGGGTCTTCTGCTTCGGCATCTGTCTTCCTTCGTTGGGGTTCCCGGCGGAGCGGGAGTCGGGGAGCTTTACTCGGCGGACGCCGGGGCAGCTTCGTCTGTGGGTGCCGAATCGCCTCGAGCGGCACTCCGCGCGGCTTCACGGTTCGCCGTGCGCTGCGCGTTCTGCTCGGTCTTGACCTCGGACTTGTTCTTGTGAGGGGCGACCACCATCACCATGTTGCGGCCATCGATCGTGGGGTTCGACTCGACGGTGCCGAACTCGGCGACGTCTTCGGCGAACTTGCGGAGCAGACGGACACCCTGCTCGGGACGCGACTGCTCGCGACCGCGGAACAGAATCATGGCCTTGACCTTGTCGCCCGCCTGGAGGAATCCCTCGGCGCGCTTGAGCTTGGTGATGTAGTCGTGAGCCTCGATCTTCAGACGGAACCGGACCTCTTTGAGGACGGTGTTCGCCTGGTTACGACGCGTTTCCTTGGCCTTTTGAGCGGCCTCGTACTTGAACTTGCCGTAATCCATGATCTTGACCACGGGCGGCTTCGAGCTCGGCGCGACCTCGACCAAGTCGAGGTCCGCTTCCTGGGCCAGGCGCAACGCAGCTTCGATTCGGACGATGCCGACCTGCTCGCCGTTGGGTCCGACGAGACGGACCTCCGGGACTCGGATGCGCTCGTTGGTGCGGGGATCGCTGATGCGGAACTCCTCTTTCATACGGGTGGTGGCCGCCGCGATCCGTCGGAATCGCGGGCGAAGAGGAGAGACACGCCACCCGGCACAGTGCTTTCGGCACCGGCTTCTGCACCCAGGCAACCCCGTGCGAAACGGAGCGGAGTGCGGGAACCCGGTAGCCTGGAGCGGCAAGCGCGGGTGGGATGTGATCCTCTTTCGTACGGAGTGAAACACTCCGAAGCCCGCCATAGTCTAGCAGAGAGATTCACGTGGACACGATCCCCTCCGACCAGCCCGCCGACCCCCAGGGCGCACACCGCCACGGAGCCGAAGACGAGCGCCTCGCCCGCTGGGAAGAGCAGGAGCGCGCCGCGTCCTCCGCCACCCGCGACATCGCCGACGTCCCCGCCGTCGAAGTCATCACCACCGCGGCCGTCCACCTCATGAGCGCCGCCGCCGTGAAGACCGGACTCGCCGATGACCCCGGCCAGCAGCTCGACCTCGACGAGGCCCGCAAGCTCATCAACGCCCTCGCCGGACTCATCACCGCCGGAGCGCCGGAGATCAGCGACATGCACGCGCGCTCCCTGCGCGACGGCCTGCGGTCGCTGCAGCTGGCCTTCCGCGAGGCGTCGACGATTCAGGACCCGATCGGTAAGGGGCCGGGCGAGAAGTGGACGGGTCCCGTCACGTAAGTCTGTCGTCCTGGGGTGGTCCCGGGCTCCGGAATGCCCCCTCCTCAGGGCAAGAGCGGGGCCCCTTCCCCGATTGCCCTGAGGAGGGGGCATTCCTCCGCCCTCTCCCGCCGCAGACCACATCCTCCGTGACACCCATAGGGATATGAGCGGGGCTCCTGCCCCGATTAGCTTGTGAAAGGGGGCGCCCCTTCGACCGGTGCCGTACGCCACCTGTTCCGTGATACCCGCGGGGGTATGAGCGGGGCCCGTGCGGCATGAGGAGAGGGGACGCCATGCGAACAGGCGCTTGGCGGGCGGATCGGCCTGTTCTCGACGCGCCGTCCTGTTCTGGTGACGGCGCCGCGATCAGGCCTCCGTGCTGCGGTGGAGCTTGACCGTCAGGGAGTCGACGAGGACGGCGATGCGATCGTCCGCCGACCAGCGCCGGGCGAGGCGCGCCAGCGTGGCATCCAATTCCTCCTGCTCGAGGCCCGACATGAGCTGCAGGTGCACGACGAGCTCAGGTCCGCGCAGACGACCGGTGGGGTCGCCCGACTCGACGGCGAGATCGAGAACCGCCAGCTCTCCGGCGATGCTCTCCTGCAGGCCGGTGAAGATCGACGGCGACGTGTGGGCGGGCTCCCACGTCTCGCCCTGCGCGATCGCCCACACGGCGGGGCGGCGGATCACGAACTCCGTCTCGGACGCGGGATCGATGACGATGAGCTCGGTGTCCTCCGAGGCCGCCGCCAGTGCCGTGCGGCGCCCGTCGGCTGGCACCGGTCGTGCGGTGGCATCCCACGTCTGCAGCGCCGTCACCGACGTGAAGACCGGGAGCACTTTGCGACCGTCGGGAGCGGCGACCGTCACGATCGACAGCTCCTGGGTCTTGTCGACCTCGAGGCCGTGCGCTCCGACGCCGTGGTCACCCTTCTCGGCGACCAGCGGGATCAGCAGACGCGCATCGCGGTAGGCGTCGACGATGGCGCGGGCGTCCCCCTCTCCCGCGCGGAACGCCAGGAGCGCGGCCAGCAGCGCGGGGTCGGCCGAACCGTCGTCACCCGAATGCGGGTTCGCTTCGAAGCTGCGGCCCTCCCACGGAACCCCCGCCGAATCCGCGTGGGCTCCAGGGGCGTGGTCGTGCGGACCGTCAGTGTCCGGCGACATCCAGCGCCTCGGCCAGGGTGAACTGGCCCGCGTAGAGCGCTTTGCCGACGATCGCGCCCTCGACACCCAGCGGAACGAGGTCGCGCAGAGCCGCGATGTCGTCGAGGCTCGAGACGCCGCCCGAAGCGACGATCGGCTTGGGGGTGCGCTGCGTCATCTCGCGGAGCAGCTCGATGTTGGGGCCGCGGAGCGTGCCGTCTTTGGTGACGTCGGTGACGACGTAGCGGCTGCAGCCGGCGTCCTCGAGTCGGTCGAGCACGGTCCACAGGTCGCCGCCCTCGCGGGTCCACCCGCGGGCCGCGAGGGTCGTTCCCCGCACGTCGAGGCCCACCGCGATCGCCTCGCCGTAGCGGTTGATGACGTCGGCGGCCCACTCGGGGTTCTCGAGGGCGGCGGTGCCGAGGTTGATGCGGCTCGCGCCGCTCTCGAGGGCGGCCTCAAGCGAACGATCGTCGCGGATGCCGCCCGAGAGCTCGACCTGCACGCCCTTGACCTGCTTGATGACCTTTCGCATGACGCTCGCGTTGCTGCCGCGCCCGAAGGCCGCGTCGAGGTCGACGAGGTGGATCCACTGAGCGCCCTGGCGGGCGAAATCGGCGGCGGCGTCGACGGGGTCGCCGTAGCTGGTCTCGGTACCGGCCTCACCCTGGGTCAGACGGACGGCCTTGCCGTCGGCGACGTCGACCGCGGGAAGCAGCACAAGTTCGGGCGTGGACGCGAAATCGTTCATGGCTCCTCGCACCCTTCGGCGCATCTCGCCGAGCCGGGGCACGAGGTCACACAGTAGTCGTGCGCAGGCCGTCGATCCAATTGGACAAGAGCCGGATGCCGGCTTCGCCCGACTTCTCCGGGTGGAACTGGGTGGCCGAGAGCGGCCCGTTCTCGACCGCGGCGATGAACGGCGAGCCGTAGGTGCACCACGTGACCGATGGCTGCGGGAACGGCGGAGTCACCTCGAGCGACCAGTCCTGCGCCGCGTACGAGTGCACGAAGTAGAAGCGCTCGTTCTCGATGCCGTCGAACAGGCGAGATCCCTCCCCCGCGCTTACCGTGTTCCAGCCCATGTGCGGCAGAACCGGTGCCTCGAGTTCGGCGACGGTTCCGGGCCACTCCCCCAGACCCGTGGTGTCGGTGCCACGCTCGATGCCGCGCTCGAACATGACCTGCATGCCCACGCAGATGCCGAGCACCGGCCGACCGCCCGCCAGACGACGGTCGATGATCTCGCCGCCACGGCTGTCGTTCAGAGCCCCCATGACCGCGCCGAACGCCCCGACACCGGGGACCAGCAGCCCGTCGGCGTCGAGAAGCAGACCGCGGTCGGAGGTGAGGCGCGCATCGGCGCCGGCCTCGACGAGCGCCTTGACGGCGGAGTGGACGTTGCCCGAGCCGTAGTCGAAGACCGCGACGACGGGTTTCCGCGTCACAGCGCGCCCTTGGTGCTCGGAATCCCGTCGACCAGCGGGTCGAGGGCCTTCGCCTGTCGGAACGCGCGGGCGAGCGCCTTGTACTCCGCCTCCGCGATGTGGTGGGGGTCGCGTCCGCCCAGGACGCGCACGTGAACCGTGAGGCCGGCGTGGATCGAGATCGCCTCGAACGAGTGACGCACGAGCGAACCGGTGAAGTGACCGCCGATGAGGTGGTGCTCGAAGCCCGCGGGCTCGCCGGTGTGCACGAGGTAGGGACGACCGCTGATGTCGACCACGGCCTGCGCGAGGGCCTCGTCGAGCGGCACGAGCGCGTCTCCGTAACGGGCGATGCCGGACTTGTCGCCGAGCGCCTGACGGATGGCCTGCCCGAGCACGATCGAGGTGTCCTCGACCGTGTGGTGGGCGTCGATGTGCGTGTCGCCCGTGGAGCGGACCCGCAGGTCGGTCAGCGAGTGCTTCGCGAACGCGGTGAGCATGTGGTCGAAGAACGGCACGCTCGTCGAGATGTCGCTCACGCCGCGGCCGTCGAGGTCGAGCTCGAGCTCGACGCGGGACTCGCTCGTCTCTCGCGTGATCGATGCGGTGCGGGGCGAGGCGGGGCCGGTCATGATCGCGATCCTACCGAGGCCAGCGCGTCGAGGAACGCGGTGCTCTCGTCGGCCGTGCCCGCGGTCACTCGCAGGTGGTGGGCGATGCCGACGTCGCGGATGAGGACGCCGCGGTCGTAAAGCGCCTTCCACGTCGCCGCGGGGTCATCGACGCCCCCGAACAGCACGAAGTTGGTCCACGACTCGTGCGCGGTGTACCCCAGCGCCGACACCGTCGCCGAGATCCGGTCGCGCTGAGCGACGATCTCGTCGACCATCGACAGCATCGTCTCGGCGTGGCTCAGCGCAGCGGTGGCGGCCGCCTGGGTGAGAGCGCTCAGGTGGTAGGGCAGGCGCACCAGACGCAGAGCGTCGACCAGCGCGGGATCGGCCGCGAGATAGCCGACGCGGGCACCGGCGAAGGCGAAGGCCTTACTCATCGTGCGCGAGACGACCAGCCGAGGGCGGTCGGGCAGCAGCGAGACGGCCGAGGGCTCGTCGCGCGGAGCGAACTCCTCGTAAGCCTCGTCGACGATCACGATCCCGTCCGTGGCGTCGTAGACCGCTTCGACGACATCGAGGCGCAGCGGAGTGCCGGTGGGGTTGTTCGGGGCGCAGAGGAACACGATGTCGGGTCGCTGTTCGCGCACCTGCGCGGCCGCCGACTCGGGAGACAGCGAGAAGTCGTGCTCTCTCTCACCCGCGATCCAGCGGGCCCCCGTGGCCCGCGTGAGGATCGGGTACATCGAATACGTGGGCGCGAAGCCCATCGCCGTCCGGCCGGGACCACCGAACGCCTGCAGGATGTGCTGAAGGACTTCGTTCGAGCCGTTCGCCGCCCAGATCTGGTCGGGGTTGAGGCCGTGGCCGAGGTAGCCGGCGAAGGCCTCGCGCAGACCGGTGAACTCCCGGTCCGGGTAGCGGTTGACGTCGCGGAGCGCCCGGGCGATGGCATCCAGAATGTCGTCTGCGACCTCGGACGGAACGGGATGCGTGTTCTCGTTCACGTTGAGCGCCACGGGCAGTGCTGCCTGGGGAGCTCCGTACGGGGTCATGCCCCGCAGATCGTCGCGAAGAGGAAGGTCGTCGAGGCGTACGGTCACCTCACCCATCGTAGGCGTCGAGGAAGGTCGAGGTGCGCGAGCGGGAGGTCTGCGCTCAGGCCGCGGGAGCGTACTCGGCGGGGATCGCGATGCGCTGTCCCGCCGAGACGGAGCCGCCGGGCAGGGCGTTGAGACGCGTGATCTCGGCGACGACATCACGCGGGTCGGCGGACGGCGCGACGTCTTCGGCGATGGACCAGAGGGTCTCGCCGCTCATGACGGTGATCTCGGTGAACGAGCCGGCGGGAGCGCCCGCGTCGCCGGAGGCGAGTGCGGATCCGCCGCCGACGATCGCCACGGCGAGCACGGCGACGATGGGGAGGGAGACGAGGAACGCCACGACGCGACGACCGCGCGCGGTGATGCGCAGGCGGGTGGACGGGGCGGTGAGGGCGATGCTGCTCATGATGTGCTCCTTGGTGGGGAGAGATTCGCACCCCGCCCTCGGCCGGGAGGACGGTGGTGCGAATCTGTATTCCGAATCTATCTTCGAACCTGTTCGAGTGTCAACACCTCGTGTATCGGAGACGAATCGAACGCGACACGCGCGAGGCTCCGTGTCATTCGGGTCGTCGACCGGATACGGTTTCGACACGGAGACCTCATCACCAACCTCCGACATTCGAATTTCCGCCGTGATTCCGCGGCGCGAGGGGAGCACAGATGACCGACGCGACGACCGCCGCCGGACGCGAGCGGCCGCAGACCCGGCGGCGGAAGAACCTCAGCGACAAGCAGCTGGCGATCCTCGAAGTGATCCAGCGTTCGATCGCGCGGCACGGCTACCCGCCGAGCATGCGCGAGATCGGCGACGCGGTCGGACTCAAGTCGCTCTCGAGCGTCACGCATCAGCTGAACCAGCTCGAGCTCAGCGGCTACCTGCGTCGCGACCCGGGCAAGACGCGGGCGATGGAGGTCCTCATCGACCTGCCCGGCGCCGCCGCCGAGAACCCCGCCGACGCCGCCCCCGCCCTGGGCGACGCCGCCCTGGTGCCGCTGGTGGGTCGCATCGCCGCCGGAGTGCCGATCACCGCCGATCAGCAGGTGGAGGAGATCTTCCCCCTCCCCCGTCAGCTCGTGGGCAAGGGCGACCTGTTCATGCTCAAGGTGTCGGGCGAGTCGATGATCGACGCAGCCATCTGCGACGGTGACTGGGTCGTCATCCGCTCCCAGGCGACCGCCGACAACGGCGAGATCGTCGCCGCGATGCTCGACGGCGAGGCGACGGTGAAGACGTTCCGACGCCGTGACGGTCACACCTGGCTGCTCCCCCGCAACAGCGCGTTCGAGCCGATCCTCGGCGACGAGGCCGTCGTCCTCGGTCGCGTCGTCGCGGTGCTGCGCACCGTCTGACGCGCACGGCTCGAGGCCGGATGTCCGCCGAGGAGTGGCATCCGGCCTCTTCCGTTCCGTCGTGGAAGCCGCGAAGACCGCGCACCCGGGCGGATGTCGGAGGCCCTGCCTAGGGTGGAGTCATGGCTGACACCCTCCCCTACGGTTCCTGGCCCTCCCCGATCACGCCCGAGTCCGTCGCGCGGTCATCGCCGCGCGTCGACGGGGCCCGACTCGTGGGCGACGAGATCTGGTGGGGCGAATCCGTCCCGCACGAGGCGGGTCGCGTCGCGGTGAAGCGTCGCCGCACGGACGGCTCGGTCGAGACGGTGCTCCCGGCTCCCGCCAACGCCCGATCCGCCGTGCACGAGTACGGCGGAGGCGCCTGGACGGCGTCCGACGACGGCGAGCTGTACTACGTCGAGGAGAGCGACCAGCGCGTGTACGCGCTCCGCCCGGGCGGGACCGCGCGCCCCCTCACTCCCGCCGACGACGCCGTCCGTCACGGCGGCCTGAGGTGGGAGCACGGCGTCCTCCTCGCCATCCGCGAGACCCACGGCTCCTCCCACGTCCCCGACCGCGCGATCGTGCGCATCCCCCTCGAGGGGCCGGTCGAGGTGCTCGCCGAGGGAAGCGACTTCCTGGCGCAGCCCGCCCTCTCCTCCGACGGCCGCCGCCTGGCGTGGGTCGCGTGGAACCACCCCGACATGCCCTGGGACGCCACGACCCTTCGCGTGGCCGACCTCGAGACGGGCTCCGTTCGCGACATCGCCGGCGGCGAGCGCCGTGCGCCCCTGCAACCCGTCTGGATCGCCGACGACGAGCTGCTCTACGCCGACGACCCCGACGGTCGCTGGAACCTCTTCCGCCGGCCTCTCGACGGAGACGCCCAACCCCTCGCCCCCGCCGACGCCGACACCGGCGGAGGTCTCTGGGTCCTCGGCACGCGGTGGTTCGGGGCCGCCGACGGTCGCGTCATCGCGGTCCGCACGAACGGCTCCGACGAGGTCGTCGAGATCGCCCCGAGCGGCGTGCGCCCGGTCGACGTCCCCGTCGTCGCGGGAGCCGCGATCGACGACGTCCGCGGCACACGCGCCCTCGTCTCGGGGTCCGATGCGGGCGGACGCGCGGGCCTGTGGCTCGTCGACCTCGAATCCGGCGCGGTCGAGCTCGTCACGGGCGGCGCCGGCTCGTGGGGAGACGAATGGATGCCGGCAGCGCGCGCCCTGTCCACCGACGGCCCGCACGGGCCGGTGCACGCCTTCGCGTACGCCCCCACCAGCCCCGACGTCACCCCGGTCGCGGGCGAGCGCCCGCCCTACGTGGTCCTCGTGCACGGCGGACCGACCTCGCACGTGGGTCCCGCCCCCTCCGCGAAGACCGCCTTCTTCACCAGTCGCGGCATCGGCGTGCTCGACGTCAACTACGGCGGGTCCACGGGATACGGCCGCGCCTACCGCGATCGGCTGAAGGGGCAGTGGGGTGTCGTCGACGTCGACGACGTCGCGGCCGCGGCATCCGCTCTGGCCGATGCGGGCCTGGCCGATCCCGAACGCCTCGCCATCGCGGGGGGCTCGGCGGGCGGCTGGACCGTCCTGGCCGCGGTGACGCGTACCGAAGTGTTCTCGGCGGGCATCTCGCGTTACGGCGTCGGAGACGCCCGCGCCCTCGCCGAGGACACCCATGACTTCGAGGCCCGCTACCTCGACGGACTCATCGGACCGCTCCCCGAGGCCGAGCCGGTGTACATCGAGCGCTCGCCCCTGGGCCGCCCCGATCTCTTCCGCGTGCCCCTGCTCATCCTCCAGGGCTCCGAGGACCGCGTGGTCCCGCCGTCGCAGGCCGAGGCCATCCGCGACGCCCTGGCCGCGCACGGCGTGCCCCACGCCTACGTGCTCTACGAGGGCGAGGGCCACGGGTTCCGACGGTCCGAGACGGTGATCGACTCACTCCAACGCGAACTCGGCTTCCTCGGCGCGGTCTTCGGATTCGACACCCCCGGCATCCCCCCGCTCGCGCTCGAGGGCGAGAAGGGCTGACCGCCGAAACTCGTGAGGGCCCCACCGACCGGCAGGTCGACGGGGCCCTCACGAGGGTTTCAGGCTCCGAACGGTGCGAGCTCGGCCGCGAGACGAGCGCCCACGTGCGCGTGCAGGAACGTCCCGCTCTCGCGGTGCTCCTGCGCGACGATGAGCCCGCTCTCGTGAACGGCCGACACGAGGTCGCCGCGGTCGTACGGGACGACGGCCTGCACCTCGACGGCCGGCAGGGGCAGTGCGTCCTCGATCGCTGCACGTAGCTCGTCGATGCCCTCGCCCGTGCGGGACGACACGAACTTCGCGTCAGGGGCGAGACCCCGCAGTACGAGGCGGTCGTCTTCGCCGACGAGGTCGGCCTTGTTGAAGACGACGATCTCCTGACCGAAGTTCGCATCGACGTCGCCCATCACGTCGCGCACCGTCATGAGCTGCGCGGCCGGATCGGGGTGCGACGCGTCGACGACGTGCAGGATGACGTCGGCGTCGCCGACCTCCTCGAGCGTCGACCGGAACGCCTCGACCAGCTGGTGCGGAAGGTTCCGCACGAAGCCGACGGTGTCGGTCAGCGTGTAGACGCGGCCGTCACTGGTCTCGGAGCGGCGGACCGTGGCATCCAGGGTCGCGAAGAGCGCGTTCTCGACGAGCACCCCGGCGCTGGTGAGGCGGTTCAACAGGCTCGACTTGCCGGCGTTCGTATACCCGGCGATGGCCACCGACGGGATCGTGTGACGTTTGCGCTCGGCCCGCTTCGCCTCACGGGCTGGGGCGAAGTCGCGCAGCTGCTTTCGCAACAGCGCCATCTTGGTGCGGATGCGACGACGGTCGAGCTCGATCTTCGTCTCACCGGGACCGCGCGAGCCCATACCGGCACCGCCGGCACCGACCTGGCCACCGGCCTGACGCGACATCGAGTCACCCCACCCGCGCAGACGCGGGAGGAGGTATTCGAGCTGCGCGAGTTCGACCTGCGCCTTGCCCTCGCGGCTCTTGGCGTGCTGGCTGAAGATGTCGAGGATCACTGTGGTTCGGTCGATCACCTTGACCTTCACGACGTCCTCCAGCGCGCGGCGCTGGCTGGGAGCGAGTTCGGTGTCGGCGATCACCGTATCGGCGCCGACGGCGGCGACGATGTCGCGCAGCTCGGCGGCCTTGCCGCGACCGACGTAGGTCGCGGGGTCGGGATGCGGGCGCCGCTGCAGCACGCCGTCGAGCACGACGGCACCGGCCGTCTCGGCAAGGGCCGACAGCTCGCGCAGCGAGTTCTCGGCATCCGCCTGCTCCCCCTGCGGATGCACGCCGACGAGGACGACGTTCTCGAGGCGCAACTGCCGGTACTCGACCTCGGTGACGTCCTCGAGCTCGGTGGACAGGCCCGCGACGCGGCGCAGCGCCGCGCGTTCTTCGCGGTCCCACTGATCGCCGTCGGCGTCGCCGCCGTACGCGGTCGTGGCGTCCTGCAGGGCCTGTGCCGCACCGAAGACCCGGACCCCGCGGTGCGCTTCGGCGCGCGAGAGCACGCGGTCCACCGGATCCACCGGAGACGCGTCCGTGCTCGGGGGTGTGGTCTGTTCGGTCATGTGTTCCTTTCGTCGCGGCAGTTTCCGCGTGTTCTGGCACTTTATCCGGCCCAGCACCCAGGGGGCCGGTCCGATATCCTGACGTGATGGGGAGCGAGCACTACTTCAGCGCGTCGCCGTCGAGTCCCGAGCAGCTCCGCCACCTTCGCGTGACGCTGGCCGGTCGCGAGCTCGAGGTGGTCACGGCCGGCGGCGTCTTCAGTCCCGACCACGTGGATGCCGGCACCTCGGTGCTGCTCGCGAACACCCCGCCCCCTCCCGCCGGTGGGAACTTCCTCGACCTGGGGTGCGGCTGGGGTCCGATCTCGCTGTCGCTGGCGCTCGCCTCACCGAACGCGACCGTGTGGGCGGTCGACGTCAACGAGCGTGCTCTCGATCTCGTGAGGCGGAACGCGGAGTCCCTCGGCCTCACCAACATCAACGCCGTGCGCCCGGAGGATGTTCCCGAGGACGTCACCTTCCGCACCATCCGCTCGAACCCGCCCATCCGCGTCGGCAAGTCCGAGCTGCACGGCATGCTGCAGCACTGGATCCCCCGCCTGTCGGAACGCAGTGACGGGTGGTTCGTCGTCCAGCGCAACCTCGGTTCGGACTCGCTGCAGCGCTGGCTCGCCGCCACGTTCCCCGAGGGGTACAGCGTGCAGCGGGCGGCCACCGGTCGGGGGTTCCGCGTGCTGCGGGTCCGCAAGCACGGCTCGCCACCGAGCGAGCTGATCGACGTCATCCCCTGAGACGCGCCCGGCACGGAGAACCCGGATGCCGGCATCGCACGCCCGACGCGAGATCGCGCGCTCGTCTGGGCTGATCGCGGTCCGCTGAAAAGGGCCTACCCCGGTCCGCCGGCGGCAACCGACGGTCGGACCTCGCCGACGCCGCTTTGCGCCCTCGTCAGGCGAGTGCGACCTCGCCGGTGAACACCAGCGAGGCGGGGCCCGACAGGTGGACCCGGCCATCGGCGACGCGCACGCCCAGCGTGCCGCCCGGAGTGTCGACGACCCAGGAGTCGGGGGCGGCGGCCCCCGCCCAATGGCGAACGGCCAGGGCCGCTGCCGCCACACCGGTCCCGCAACTCAGCGTCTCGCCCACCCCGCGTTCGAACACGCGCAGGCGGATCGCTCCGACGCCGTCGCGCACGAGCGGGTCGGCGGGGACGACGAACTCGACGTTCGCGCCGTGACGCGGCGCCGGGTCGAGCACCGGCTGATAGGCGAGATCGAGGCCCTCCAGCTCGGCGTCGGACGACAGCGCGACCACGACGTGCGGGTTGCCCACGTCGACGCCGACGCCGGGCCGTGCGACCGGCAGGCCCTTCGCGCGCACGAGCGTCTCGCCGGGCTCGATCGCGAATTCGCCCAGATCGACCTCGTAGCCGCGATCGCTGCGTGTCAGCGTCTTGATGCCCGCGCGCGTACCGATGCGCAATCCTCCCTCGAGCGAGGCGAGTCCGGTGTCGCTTAGGTAGCGCGCGAAGACCCGCGTTCCGTTGCCGCACATCTCGGCCTTCGAACCGTCGGCGTTGCGGTAATCCATGAACCACTCGGCGTCGGATGCCGCGGCATCCGCCCCCTCGTCGATGGCGCGCGAGCGCACCACGCGCAGTAGGCCGTCGGCGCCGATGCCGAAGTGACGGTCGCACAGGGCGGAGATCTGCGCGTCGGAGAGGGTGAGCTCGCCATCGGGGTCGGCGATCACCACGAAGTCGTTGCCGGTTCCGTGGCCCTTGGTGAACGGGAGAGTCGCCATGCGTCGAGTCTACGGTCGGGTGGCAGCTAGGCTTTCCCGGCCCTCCCCCGTCCTGAGGAGACCCCTGTGCCGAAGCCGCCCACCCTCGTCGCCCCCTCGTTCGATCGGCCGCCCCTGGACGATCTCGACGAGGGCGAGTCGTCGCAGCTGGTGCCCCGAGCCCGTCTCGAGGGTCTGTCGTTCCGCGACCTGCGTGTCGACGCGCTCGACCTCGAGAGCGCCGACCTCGCGCTCTGCCGCGTCGACGGCGTTCGCGCCCCCGAGGTCTCGCTGCGGTACGCGACCGTGACGGAATCGGCCTGGAGCGGCTGGGATGTCCCCATCCTGCGCACGGCACGGGCGAGCTGGCGCGACCTCGAGATCGAGGGCACCCGGTCCGGGTCGGTCGAGGCCTACGAGTCGACGTGGAACGGCGTGCACTTCGTCAACTGCCGCCTCGGGTTCGTGAACCTGCGCGGCGCTCACCTGCAGGACGTCGCGTTCACCGACTGCACGATCGACGAACTCGACCTCGGGCAGTCGAAACTCACCCGCTTCGCCGCCCCTGGCACGCGGATCTCGCAGCTCATCGTCGAGCAGGCGACGTTGCAGCATGTCGACCTGCGCGGCGCCGACCTCGACGGTCTCGCGGGGCTGTCCGCCCTGCGCGGCGCCACCATCTCGTCGCTCCAGCTGCAGCAGCTCGCGCCCCTGCTCGCGGCGGATCGCGGGATCACCGTCCGCGACTGACGACCCCGCTCACGCCGAGGACGAAGGGCCTCCGGGCCCGTCGACGATGAGCCGGCGGCCGGTCGCCCAGGTGTCGAAGGGCTCGTACCCGAGCTCGTCGTAGAAGCCCCGCGCGCCGGTGTTGTCGGGACGCACCATGAGCTGCACCTTGGGGCAGCCCATCGCCTCGAGCAGTCGTTCGGCCTCCGCCACCAGGCGACGCCCGATCCCCTGCCCGCGATGCGAGGCGGCGGTCGCGAGGTAGTACAGCCAGCCGCGGTGGCCGTCGTAGCCCGCCATGACGCTGCCGACCACCCGGTCCGCCTCGACCGCGACGAGGAACAGCTCCGGCTGCACGGTGAGCTTGCGCCGGATATCGGCGCGCGGGTCGTTCCACGGGCGCGTGAGGCCCGACTCCTCCCAGAGGGCGACGACGGCGTCTTCATCGTCGAGCGCAAAGGCGCGGATGTCGACCGTCATGGGCGTTCCTCCGATCGGGATGCCAGGATGCCGGCATCCACCGTCCGCGCGTCGACCCACTCGGCCTCGGCGTAGCGCCGGAACCACGACACCTGGCGGCGCGCGTAGCGGCGCGTGAGGGCCTGGGTCTCGGCGATCGCCTCGACGCGGGTGACCTCGCCGCGGAGCTGCTGCAACGCCTGCGCGTACCCGATCGCACGACCGGCGGTGACGCCGCGCTCGAGCCCGGCCGGGATCAGGGCCTCGACCTCGGCGACGAGCCCCGCGGCCCACATCCCCTCCACGCGGGCGTCGAGGAGAGCGACGAGCTCGGCTCGCTCGATCGCGGTGGCGATGATCCGAGTCCGCGGATGCCAGGGCTCCGGCGCCTCGGGAAGAGCACCGCCGTGCGTCTCACCGCCCTGCGCCAAGACCTCGAGCGCGCGCACGACGCGACGCCCGTTGCGCGGATCGATGCGCTCAGCGGCATCCGGATCCTCTTCCCGCAGGCGCGCGTAGAGCGCACCCGGTCCGCGCTCGTCGAGCTCGCGTTCGAGCGCGGCGCGCAGAGCCTCGTCGCGCGGCGGGAAGCGGAAGTCCCACAGCACGCTCGAAACGTACAGCCCCGACCCGCCGACGAGGATCGCGTCGGCGCCGCGCCCGTTGATCTCGCGGATCGCCGCGCGCGCGGCATCCTGATACCAGGCCACCGCGGCCTCGTCGGTCACCGCGAGCGCGTCGAAGAGATGGTGCGGGATGCCGCGCCGCTCACCCTCGGGAAGCTTGGCCGTCCCGATGTCCATGCCGCGGTACAGCTGCATGGCGTCGGCGTTGACGATCTCGGCGGGCCGGCCCCGCGCGGACAGGGCTTCGGCGAGGTCGAGCGACAGACCCGTCTTGCCGGTGCCGGTGGCGCCGACGACGGCCCAGAGGGCCGGGCCGGTCACACGCCGACGCGCAGGGTGGGCAGGCCGAGAGAGACCGCGCGCGGAGTACCGGACTCGCCCGCCGGGGCGGGCACGCCGCACGACTCCGCCTGCGAACGGTCCCACGCGTCACCCGCGCGGGTGCGGCGGATGCGCAGCGGAGCCCCGTCGGGTGCGTCGGCGAGCAGGTGGAAGGGAGCCGCGTGGGTGACCGTCACCGAGACGACGTCGCCGGGGCGCGGGACAGCCGAACCCTTCGGCAGCTCGAAGTGCACGAGGCGGTTGTCTTCGGCGCGACCGGTGAGGCGGTGCGTCTCGGCGTCCTTCTTGCCCTCGCCCGCGGAGACGAGCACCTCGAGTGTGCGACCGAGCTGCTTCTGGTTCTCTTCCGCCGCGATCCGATCCTGCAGAGCGGTCAGTCGCTCGTAGCGCTCCTGCACGACGGCCTTGGGCACCTGGTCGGCCATCGTCGCCGCGGGAGTCCCCTCGCGGATCGAGTATTGGAACGTGAAGGCGCTCGAGAAACGCGAGGCCTCGACGACGCGCAGCGTCTCTTGAAAGTCCTCCTCGGTCTCACCGGGGAAGCCGACGATGATGTCGGTGGTGATCGCGGCGTTCGGGATGCGCTCGCGCACCCGATCCAGGATGCCGAGGAACTTCTCGCTGCGGTACGAGCGGCGCATCGCCTTGAGGATGCGGTCGGAGCCCGACTGCAGCGGCATGTGCAACTGGGGCATGACGGCCGGGGTCTCGGCCATCGCGGCGATGACGTCGTCGGTGAAGGCAGCGGGGTGGGGGCTCGTGAAGCGGATGCGCTCGAGCCCCTCGATCTCGCCCGCGGCGCGCAGCAGCTTGCCGAAGGCGAGGCGGTCACCGAACTCGACGCCGTACGAGTTGACGTTCTGACCGAGAAGGGTGACCTCGATCGCCCCGTCGTCGACGAGCAGGCGGATCTCGTTCAGGATGTCGCCGGGGCGGCGGTCCTTCTCTTTGCCGCGCAGGCTCGGCACGATGCAGAACGTGCACGTGTTGTTGCAGCCGACCGAGATCGAGACCCAGCCGCTGTGGACGGAGTCGCGCTTGGTCGGGAGGGTGGAGGGGAAGATCTCGAGCGACTCGAGGATCTCCAGTTCGGCCTCGCCGTTGTGGCGCGCGCGCTCGAGCATGCCGGGAAGCGAGCCCATGTTGTGCGTGCCGAACACCACGTCGACCCAGGGGGCCTTCTGCTGGACGGCGTCCTTGTCCATCTGCGCCAGGCAGCCGCCGACGGCGATCTGCATGCCCGCGCGCGCGTCCTTGCGCGACTTGAGGTGGCCGAGCGTGCCGTAGAGCTTGCCGGCGGCGTTGTCGCGCACGGCGCACGTGTTGATCACGACGACATCGGCTTCGGTGCCGGCATCGGCCCGGACGTACCCGGCGCTCTCGAGCGAGCCCGACAGGCGCTCGGAATCGTGCACGTTCATCTGGCACCCGAAGGTGCGCACTTCGTAGGTGCGGGGCCCTGCGGCGCCCTGCGCGGCGGCGGACGGCGCGATCAGGGTCGGGGTCGAAACGGGGGTGGTCATGATGCGAGCAAGTCTAAACGCCGCCCTCGAAGCAACCGACGGGTCGCCGAAATGCCCCGCCCGGAGAGCGCGCACCTTTTGGCGTATTACGGGTCAAAGGATGCGTAAGTGGGATAAGCGAGTGCGCCTGATGTCGGTAGTTTGGGGGACACGTCACCGCCCGCGAGATCTGCGGACGGTCTCCGGGGGAGAAGAGCATGGGGGAAGACCGTTCGACGAAGTGGTCGAGAGGACTTGTCGGAGCGGACCGGGACGCCGAGACGCTGGCGGAACGAGCACGAAGGGGTGCGTCCCTCGTCATCGCGGGACCGCGCGGGAGCGGGCGGAGTTATCTGCTGCGGACGATCGCCGCCGAGCTGGAGCGACACGGGCAGCTGGCCGTCGAGCTGCGGACGTCGTGCGCGCTGTCCGCCGTCGACTTCGGGGCGTTCGATGCCTCGGGATGCCCAGAGCTCCGATCCCTCCGTGACGATCCCACGACGGCCACCGTCGAGGGCGTGGTCGTGGTCGACGACGTCGACTCCCTCGATGTCCAGTCGACTCGGGCTCTCGCCCGAGGGATCGCCGCTCGTCGCGTCACCGCGGTCATCGGCCTGCGCACGGCCCGGCCGCGCTCGATCGACAGACCCGATGACTCGGCCGTCGTCCGTCGCACGGTCCTCGACCTCTGGCTCGACGGTCTCGCGCGCCGAATCGATCTCGCCGAGCTGAGCGACGACGATGCCCTCGCCATGATCGAGCTCTTTCCGGGTACCGAGCTGCTCGACAGCGCGACCCGCGCGGGGATCGTCTGGCGAGCGGACGGGTCGCGGACGCTGCTCCGGCAGCTGATCATCGAGTCGACGAGCGCCGCGCGCGCGGGACGCGATCCCCTCACGGCCCTGCGCGTCGTCGCCCGAGACAGCAGGCTGGCGATCACGCTCGCGCGGCACGTCGCCGACTTTCCTCGCGTCGATCTCGAATGCCTCGCCGGGAACCGTCGCCTGCCTCACCTCGAGTTCGCTGTCGCGACACGACTGTTCGACGCTGAGAGCGTCGCCGCCCTCATCGCCGGCGGCCTTCTGCACGCCGACGCGTCGGTCGATCGTCGCCTCACCGTCAACGATCTGGTCGCGCAAGAGGCACAACGTCAGCTCGGCGATGCGCACGTCGAATCGCTCATCGACACGGCGGGCGCCCGGATGCTGGCCGAAGCCGATGAGTGGTGGAGTTCGACCGTCGCCGTCTCCCTGTCGGAACGGTGGCATCGATTGGGAATCGAGGCGTCGGGAGAGCTGACCTACTCCCCCGCTCTGCGGGCTCGAGTCGCGCTGAACGCCGCGCGAGAAGCGAACGACCGGGGTGACAGCGCTCACGCCGCCGCCCACGCCGCGCGCGGGTTGCGCGCGCAGGACGATCCGGCCCTCCGGCTCGAGGCCGAGCTCGCGACACCCGCGCCCATGCTGTCACTGGATGATCGCGGCGAGATCGGATCCGCGGATGCGATCCGACGCCTCGCTCGATCGCGCGCGGCACGCTCGATCGACGGCACCGCCGACGGCCTCCTCGACAAGGGCGACGACGCCGACTCACGTATCGAGGCAGCTCTCGCCGACGCGAACCGCGCAACCGCGAACATGGATTGGGCACGCGCCGCTGACATCGCGACCTCTGCCGCCGATGAGCCGGACGCCTCGCCCGCGGCGCACGTGCGGGCTTTGGTCGCCGCCGGCTCGGCAGGACTTTCCGCGGGCGATGGGGCGAGGCCCAGAAATTCTTCCGCCGGGTCGAACGCCTGCTCGACGCGCGGCAGCGGCCGGCCGGAGTCACCGTTCGCGATCGGCTCATCGCCCTCATGTCTATGCTCGCCGCGCATCAGATCGCGGGGGCGGACGGATCGACCGTGCGGGCGCGCCTGGACCGCGAGGTGAGCACCACCGCACGCGAAGGAGGAGCAGCCGATCTCACGATCGCGGGGGCGGCCACCGCCATCGCTTTCGCAGGCGCGGGGTGCCCGGCGGAGTCGAAGAGAGAGCTCGCCTCCGCTCTGTCACGGGAACCCTCGGCGGTATCACGGCTGGATGCCACCATGATCGAGCTGGGCGTCGCCGATGAACTGGCGACCGCGGGTCGGACCGACGAGGCACGCACGATCCTCAGCCGGCTTCGCACCGAGAACGAGCCCCTGCTCGTTCGCAGTCGCCTCTACGTCGAGACCACCGTCCTGACCGCGGAGGGCCGTACCGACGAGGCGCGACGAGCCGCACGAGCGACCGCCGAGCTCTCGCGTGGCCGCAACGCTCCTGCCCTGCGCATTCGCGATCTCTTCCGACTCGTCGCTCTGGGCGAGGCGGACGAGAACGAGGTCGACGAGCTGGTCCAGCTCGCCGCCACGACCGATCTTCCTCTGGCGGTGTCGGCGGTGCGGCGAGCAGCGGCTCGAACCAGCGACGAAGAGGGGCTGCCCGTTGACGAGCTGCGCCTGCACGCGCTGTGGACGCCGACGAAATCGTCGGCTCCCCGGGACACCACGAGCGCCGTCCCCTCGACCGTCCGGTCGACGTCGAACGATGCGATCGACGAACTCACCGTCCGCGAACGCGAGATCGCCCTGCTCGCGGGCGAGGGCTTGACCAACCGTAAGATCGCCGCGCGTCTGTTCCTTTCGATCCGCACCGTGGAGTCGCACGTCTACCAGGCTCGGATGAAAGTCGGCGCGCCGACCCGGCGGGAGCTCGGCCGCGTCGTCGCGCTGGCGTCGCGCGGAGCCTGAGCACTCGACGAAGAACGGCACCGGGGCGAGGGCTGAGCCCCACGGGGAGCGAGGGTGTGGCCGTTCGAGGACGGGGTGCGCGATCGCTCTCGTGCCGACGGCACGGCGGGCCGATGTTCATCGATCCGGCGTGAATCTCACACCCGAGGAGGGACGAGGGAACGAACGACTCCGCCCGATCCCCGCTTCTTCCAGCGCCGTTCGCGCAGCCGTGAGAGCCACCGACGACGGGTATCCGCGACGCGCCAGCTGGCCGGCGAGTCTGCGCAGAGCGGCGTCGTACTCTGCGCCGTCGACGCCGCGCACCTTCGAACGGGCGAAATCGAGTGCTCGTTCCGCGTCATCGTCGGGCAGCTCGGCGAGAGCCGCGTCGGCGATGTCGCGGGGAATCCCCCGCTTACGCAGCGTCTCTGCGACGGCCCGCCGCCCCTCGCCCTTGCGCTCGACCGCGGACATGGCGAGTTGCTCGGCGAATGCCGCATCATCGAGATACCCGAGATCGACGAAATGATCGATGAGCTCGTCCGCGATCGCATCGTCGGCGTCGTCGACCCCCCGAATCACGGTGCGGGCCTCCGCGAGCGACAGGGATCGCGAACGCAGCTTTCGCAAGAGCACCGCTTCGGCCCGTTCACGAGCCTCCGCTCGGTCGGGGGACGACTCGGCGACCTCGTCGGGGTCGCCCACGACGGAGAGCCGTGGACGACTCACCGACGACGGTCGCTCGTCGATGTCGTCGCTGATCGAACCCGTTGCTGCCCCATCGTGGACGGCACCGCGACGGGAAGGGTGTTCGCGATCCGCACGGGGCGCGGATCCGAAGAGGGGGATGACCGGAGCGAGGTCGACCTCTCCGAGAGCGCGGAGGGTGCCGGAACGACTGGACGCCCCATCGGGAGAGCCCGAATTCTTCGGCTCGCTTGAGCGTTCGACATCATCGGCCACGCGGCCGCGGCACTGATCGTCGCCCGCGTCCGCAGAGGGACGACGATCAGTGCCCCAGGTTTCGTCGATCATCAGGCCGGGCGACGCGCGGCCAACTCGTCATCCGCCGCCGGAGCGACCGCGGGCGCACCGCCGATGCCCATCTTGGTCTTGATCTTGGTCTCGATCTCTTCGGCGATGTCGGGGTTCTTGATGAGGAAGTTACGGGCGTTCTCTTTGCCCTGTCCGAGCTGCTCGCCCTCGTAGGTGTACCAGGCGCCCGACTTCTTGACGATGGCGTGCTCGACACCGAAGTCGATGAGGCTCCCCTCGCGCGAGATGCCGACGCCGTAGAGGATGTCGAATTCCGCCTGCTTGAAGGGCGGCGCCATCTTGTTCTTGACGACCTTGACGCGCGTGCGGTTACCCACGGCCTCGGTGCCGTCCTTCAGCGTCTCGATGCGACGGATGTCGAGGCGCACCGACGCGTAGAACTTGAGCGCCTTTCCGCCGGCCGTGGTCTCGGGGGAACCGAAGAAGACACCGATCTTCTCGCGCAACTGGTTGATGAAGATCGCGGTGGTCTTCGTGGTGTTCAACCCGCCGGTCAGCTTTCGCAGCGCCTGCGACATGAGGCGGGCCTGGAGGCCGACGTGCGAATCGCCCATCTCGCCCTTGATCTCGGCCTCGGGGACGAGGGCGGCGACCGAGTCGATGACGACGAGGTCGATCGCACCGGAGCGGATCAGCATGTCGGCGATCTCGAGGGCCTGCTCACCGGTGTCGGGCTGGGACACGAGGAGCGCGTCGATGTCGACGCCAAGCTTCTTCGCGTACTCGGGGTCGAGAGCGTGCTCGGCGTCGATGAACGCCGCGATGCCACCGGCGCGCTGTGCGTTGGCGATGGCGTGAAGCGTGAGGGTCGTCTTTCCGGACGACTCCGGGCCGTAGATCTCGATGATGCGGCCGCGAGGCAGACCGCCGATGCCGAGGGCCACGTCGAGCGCGACGGAACCGGTGGGAATGGTCTCGATGGGCGCACGGTCGTCGCTGCCCAGTCGCATGACCGAGCCCTTTCCGAACTGCCGATCGATCTGAGCCAGCGCGGACTCGAGGGCCTTTTCGCGCTCTGCGGGTGAGGGCATGACGTCTTCTTTCTTCTCGCGTTCCGGTCGCCTATAGGCTGTCGCGCCTCCCACCGACGGTGGTCGCGCCCGACAAGGCGTTCAGAGTGTCGTTCGACGTCTTCCACGTTAGGGAGGGCCTCCGACATTGACGCCGGAGGAGCCCCCGAATGGGGATGAACGAGCAACAAGCCCTGATGTGAAGGAGCCTACGCCCGAATCGAACGTAGGTTCGATGACACGCCGACCAGAATGAGGCGATGACCGAAACACCTCGCGCCGACAGCCGAGCGCGCGGAGGTCACGACCGGCGCGGCTCCAGGCGGCCGACACCGTAACGACGGTTCGCCGGCACGTCGGTTTCTTCGCACAGCGCCAGCCACACGTCGCGCGGGTCGACACCCGCCGCAAGGGCGTCGATACTGGTGCGTCCGCCCACGGCAGACAGCACGAGGTCCGTCAGAAGGGAACCGCCGCGCGGCCCGAACTCGTCGTCGATGGCGCGATCGAACTCACTACGCCGCATGAACCGCGGCGATCAGCGGAGGGAGAGCTCGGGCTCGACAGACGCGACGAGCTCGTCGGGCACGACGTCGGGGAAGGTCTGCAGGCCCTCGAGGACCGAGAGTCGGTCGCCGACCTCGCGCATGATCGTCGAGATGGGGACGTCGAGGGCTTCGGCGACGGAGGCGAGGATCTCGCTCGACGCTTCTTTCTGCCCGCGTTCGACCTCGCTGAGGTAGCCGAGAGCGACGCTCGCGCGGCTGGCGACCTGGCGGAGGGTGCGTCCCTTCTGCTGGCGGAGGTCACGCAGGACTTCGCCGATCTCTTGACGAACCAGGATCATTTTGGGGCCCTCCTCACTGCTGATTCCGTCGCCGCCCTCTGTGGACGACTGTGAAACACCTTCTAGGGTCACCCTAATGCCGCGCGCTGTGCACCGGATGGGAATCGATACCCGAAACCGGAATGTGCGATCATTTGTTCCCGGTTCTCGCGACGGTCTCTGAAGGGGCCATCAGAGCGCCGCCAGCGCACGTCGGATGGCAAGGTGCGCGGTCTCACGGCGGATGCGTTCGCGGTCACCGGCGATGACGAGGGAGTCCACGCGCGTCCCGAGCGGAGTGGACACGGCGATGTGCACGGTGCCGACGGGCTGCCCGTCCTGTTCGTCGGGTCCCGCGACTCCCGTGGTGGCGATCCCCACATCGGTCGGAACCCCGTCGCGGCCGAGGACGTCACGCACTCCCCGCGCCATCTGTCGCGCGACGCGGGGGTGCACGGCTCCGTGCGCATCGAGCAGCGTCTGATCGACGCCGAGCAGTCCGTGCTTGAGATCGGTCGCGTACGCCACCACTCCCCCGCGGACGGCTCGAGAGGCCCCGGGCACGTCGACGAGAGACGACACCACCAGCCCGCCGGTCAGTGATTCGGCAACGCCGATCGTCCACCCCAGCTCACCCAGACGCTCCAGCAGGAGAGCGGCGCTCTCTCGCGGTGTCCGCACGAGCGTCTCGTCGAGATCGTCGGGGATGCCGTCGATCATCGGGATCCCCGCGTCTTCTGGGCCGCGCGCACCTCGGTCACGATGTAGTCGATCCCGGAGGCAATCGTGAGGACGACGGCGATCGTCATCGTGATCACGCCCGCCCACCAGACGGTGGACTGCCACACCGCGGCGTCGGACAGGGCCGCGAAGGGGATCAGGGCGATCGACAGGGCGATGGCCTGGAAGACGGTTTTGAGCTTGCCCATCCAGGCGGCGGCGAGCACGTGGTCGCTGACCACGAGGAAGCGGTAGACGGTGATCCCGATCTCGCGCACGAGGACGACGATCGTGATCCACCACGGAAGCTCCCCGAGGATCGACAGGCCGACGAACGCGAGTCCGGTCAGGGCCTTGTCGGCGATGGGATCCAGCAGCTTTCCCAGATCGCTGACGATCTCGTACTTGCGGGCGATGTACCCGTCGACGCCGTCGGTGGCGATCGCCACGATGAAGAGAACAGCGGCAGCCCAGCGCAGGCCGCCGTCCGCACCCGCATCCGTGAGGAGAAGCCAGAGGAAGATCGGCGCGCAGACGATGCGCGCGATGGTGATCGCGTTGGGCAGCTGCGGGTGAACGGCCATCAGTCGCGACCCGTCAGCTGCCAGGCGTCTTCGGAGCCCTCGTCGTCGTCGGCGTTCACGACCGGGAGGCCCTCGAACTGCGCCTCGATCGGGTCGGCGCCGTAGCGGTCGTCGGCGTCGGGCGTAGGGGCCGGCGGTGCATCGTCGCCACGGAGTCGAGCGAGGACCGCGGGGAGCTGCTCGTTGGTCACCATGACGTCGCGCGCCTTCGATCCCTCGGACGGTCCGACGATCTCTCGGGACTCCAGAAGGTCCATGAGGCGACCGGCCTTGGCGAAGCCGACGCGAAGCTTGCGCTGCAGCATCGACGTCGAACCGAACTGGGTCGACACGACGAGCTCGGCGGCGGCGAGGAGCAACTCGAGGTCGTCACCGATGTCGGCGTCGATCTCTTTCTTCTCGGCGGCGGCCTGCACGTCGGATCGGTACTCGGGACGCGCCTGCTGGGTGACGTGCGCGACGACCTTCTCGATCTCTTGCTCGCTCACCCACGCGCCCTGGACACGCAAGGCCTTCGACGCCCCCATCGGCAGGAAGAGCCCGTCGCCCTGTCCGATCAGTCGATCGGCGCCGGGCTGATCGAGGATGACGCGCGAGTCGGTGACGCTCGTCACCGCGAAGGCCAGGCGCGAAGGCACGTTGGCCTTGATGAGGCCCGTCACGACGTCGACCGAGGGGCGCTGCGTGGCCAGCACCAGGTGGATGCCGCTCGCGCGGGCGAGCTGCGTGATGCGCACGATCGAGTCCTCGACGTCGCGCGGGGCGACCATCATGAGGTCGGCGAGCTCATCGACGACCACCAGGAGGTAGGGGTACGGCTTGAGCACCCGCTCACTGCCCGCCGGCAGCTTGATCTCGCCCGCCACGACCGCCTTGTTGAAGTCGTCGATGTGGCGGAAACCGAACGACGCGAGGTCGTCGTACCGCATGTCCATCTCTTTCACGACCCACTGCAGCGCCTCGGCGGCCTTCTTGGGGTTCGTGATGATGGGGGTGATGAGGTGCGGCACACCCGCGTAGGACGTCAGCTCGACGCGCTTGGGGTCGATGAGCACCATGCGCACGTCGGACGGCTTGGCTCGCATGAGCAGGCTCGTGATCATCGAGTTCACGAAGCTCGACTTACCCGAACCCGTAGAACCGGCCACGAGAAGGTGGGGCATCTTCGCGAGATTGGCCACGACGAATCCGCCGCCGACGTCCTTGCCGACGCCAATGGTCATCGGGTGCGTGGAGGTGGTCGCGGCGTCCGAGCGAAGGATGTCGCCGAGGGTCACGATCTCGCGGTCGGCGTTGGGAATCTCGACACCGATCGCGCTCTTGCCCGGGATGGGCGCGAGGATGCGGACTTCGTTCGAGGCGACGGCGTAGGCGATGTTGTTGGTCAGGGCGGTGATGCGCTCGACCTTGACGCCCGGGCCCACCTCGATCTCGTACTGCGTGACCGTCGGACCGCGCGAGAACCCGGTCACGCGCGCGTCGACCTTGAACTGCTCCATGACGCTCTCGATGGCCTTGACTACGGCGTCGTTCGCGGCGGAACGCGCCTTGGGCGGCGTTCCGGCGGCGAGGGCGGTCACCGCGGGAAGACGGTAGTTCGCCGCGGGAGGCGCACCGGCGTGGTCACCGCCGAGACCGGAGATGCCGGGGAGGTCGTCGTCGACGGCATCCTCGAGGGGCGAGTCGTCGTGCAGGCCACGGCCCGCCGCGGCACCGGCGAGAGCCGTGGCGTCGAACACCTCGGTCAGGGCGTCGGGTGCGGGAGGCAGCGGCGGCGGGGTCGGGCGCGTCGTGGGCTCGGGCGCGACGACGGCGGACTCGAAGCCGCCCTGAGGCGTTCCGGGCGACAGCAGTTCTGTGAGATCGTTCGATCCGAGCGAACCGTCGGTCTCTTCTTCGCGACCCGTCTTGTTTCGGCGCCACCACGGCAAAGACTTCTCAGCCGGTTCATCGTCGGAGTCGGCGGCGGGCAGCACCTGCGTCGCAGCCGTGTCGTCGCGCTCCGCACGCTCGGCCCCGAACATCCATGCGTAGAGGTCTCCGAGGCGGCGGCCAATGCGGTTCGGCGGTGTCTTGGTGAGGATGAGGATGCTCAGCGCCGCGAGCACGGAGAGGGCGATGTACGCCCCGATGTTCGTGAGGACCAGGGCGAGGGGCTCGCCGATGATCCAGCCGGCGAGACCGCCGGCGGGGCTGAGCGCCGGCAGACCGCCGACGTTGGGCGCAGGACGATCGCCCGCGACGTGACAGAAACCCGCCACCGTCACGATGAACAGCGCGAAGCCGATGCCCACGCGCCCGTTGTCGTGCACGGAGGCCGGATGCCGGAAAAGCCACCCCGCCAGAAGGAGCAGAAGCACCGGGAGGACGAAGGCCACCCGGCCCACCAGTCCGCCGAAGCTGTATGCACTGATCAGCGCCGCGGCATCCGTTCCGATGAAGAACCACTCGACCACCGCGCCGAGAGCGGCGAGCACCACGAGGAAGAACGGGAACCCGTCGCGGCGCTGTTCGCGCTCGAGGTTCTCGGGACCGAAGGCGCGGAACATGCCACCCACACCGTGGGCCACGGCCATCCACGCGCGGACGGCGGCGGCGGGCTTGTCTGGCTCGTCGACGTAGCGCTTGGGCGCGGGGGCGGCGCGCTTCGACGCGGGCGCCGCGGCCTTCGCGCGCGACGACCCCTTGGCGGGAGCGCGGCCGCCGGACGGTGACGAGGTACGAGGCATTCCTCCACGGTAGGCCGCACCTCCGACATTCGGGCGTACCGACGCGGACTTCAGGCCAGGCGCTTGACCATGACGTCGCGGCCCATCCCCTTGCGGACGACGGCGAAACCCTCCGACCGGTAGAGCGACACCGCGTAGTTGTCGCGCTCGACGCTCAGACTGATCCGCGCGTACCCCTGGCCCCGCGCGTGGTCGACGAGGCGCTGCAGCAGAGCTCGACCGGTGCCGTGCGCGCGCCAGAGGGGACGCACGCCGATGATGAGCTCCGGTACCCCGGTCCCGATCCACCCGAACCCGGGCTCGTCGCGTGGGAGCATCCGGTACCAGGCCGCCCCCACGGGCTCGCCGGTGGGCGACTCCGCGACGAAGCCCGCGTCGCCGGGACGCATCCACCCCGCGATGTAACGGCGGTGCTCGGGACTGCTGACGATCTCGTGCCGAGGGCGAGAGACGCCGGCACGCCACGTGGCGGCCTCGACCGTCATGTCGGCGAGGAAGGCGCCGTCCGAGGGGAGCGCCGCGCGGATCGGGAGACCGGGCATGCCCGCATGATAGCGAGCGTCCGGCGCGCGCGGGGCGGGAACGACGAAGCGCCGCGGGCGAACCCGCGGCGCTTCGTGAGGGTCAGGCCTCGATGACCATCGGCACGATCATGGGCCGACGACGCAGCGACTGGTTGACCCAGCGGCCGATCGTGCGGCGCACGACCTGCGACAGAGCGTGGTTGTCGCGGACGCCCGACTTCGCCGCCTCGGCCAGCGCCGCGGCGATCTTCGGCTTGACGCTGTCGAACACCTTGTCGTCCTCGGCGACACCGCGCGCGTGGATGTCGGGGCCCGACACGATCTTGCCGGTCGCCGAATCGACGACGACGATGACCGAGATGAAGCCCTCTTCGCCGAGGATGCGGCGGTCCTTGAGGTCGGCATCCGTGATCTCGCCCACCGACGAACCGTCGACGTAGACGAAGCCGATGTCGACCTGACCGACGACCTTCGCGACGCCGTCGCGCAGGTCGACGACCGTGCCGTTCTCGCCGAGGATCGTGTTCTCTTCGGGGATGCCGGTCTCACGCGCGAGCTTGGCGTTGGCCATGAGGTGGCGGTACTCGCCGTGCACGGGGAGGACGTTCTTCGGCTTGAGGATGTTGTAGCTGTACAGCAGCTCGCCAGCGGCGGCGTGACCCGAGACGTGCACCTTCGCGTTGCCCTTGTGGACGACGGTGGCGCCGAGCTTGGTGAGTCCGTCGATCACGCGGTAGATCGCGTTTTCGTTCCCGGGGATCTGGCTGGATGCCAGGATGATCGTGTCGCCCTCGCCCGGTTCGATCGCGTGGTCGAGGTTGGCCATTCGGCTGAGCACCGCCATCGGCTCGCCCTGCGAACCGGTCGACATGTAGACGATCTGGTCGTCGGGCAGGTCGCGCGCCTTCTTGTAGTCGATCAGCACGCCGTCGGGCACGTTGAGGTAGCCGAGGTCGGCGGCGATGCCCATGTTGCGCACCATGCTGCGCCCGAGGAGCGCGACGCGGCGGCCATTCGCGTGTGCGGCGTCGAGCACCTGCTGCACGCGGTGCACGTGGCTCGAGAAGCTCGCGACCACCACGCGACGCGGGGCCTTGGCGATCACCTGATCGAGCACGGGGCCGATGGCCCGCTCGGTGGGGGTGAAACCGGGGACGTCGGCGTTGGTCGAGTCGACGAGAAACAGGTCGACTCCTTCTTCGCCGAGGCGCGCGAAAGCGCGGAGGTCGGTGATGCGGCCGTCCAGCGGCAGCTGGTCCATCTTGAAGTCGCCGGTGGCGAGCACCAGCCCCGCGGGCGTGCGGATCGCGACGGCGAGCGCGTCGGGGATGGAGTGGTTGACCGCCACGAACTCGAGGTCGAAGGGACCGACCTTCTCGAGCTGGCCCTCCTTCACCGTCAGCGTGTACGGGCGGATGCGGTGCTCTTTGAGCTTCGCCTCGATGAGGGCGAGCGTGAGGCCCGAGCCGATGAGGGGGATGTCGCTCTTCAGCTTGAGCAGGTAGGGCACCGCGCCGATGTGGTCTTCGTGACCGTGCGTGAGCACGACGCCGACGATGTCGTCGAGGCGGTGCTTGATGGGCTCGAAGTCCGGCAGGATCAGGTCGACGCCCGGCTGGTGCTCTTCGGGGAACAGCACGCCGCAGTCGACGACGAGCAGCTTCCCCTCGTACTCGAAGACGGTCATGTTGCGACCGACTTCGCCCAGACCGCCGAGCGGGATGACGCGGAGAGTGCCCGCGGCGAGCGCGGGCGGGTCGAACGGGGTAGCGGGCATATGAGCCTCCTCGGATGCCGCCTCGCGGCATCCCTCTGTATGGCGTCCCTGGCCGCGGTTCGGCGGACGCCGATGCTTATCTCGTGGTGCCGTGCACCTTCGGCAGGGCACCGCCGGCGGCCGCGTTGCGGTCGGGGCGGAAGTTGGAGAAGTCGGCGCCGGCCACGTTCTTCACGAGGGCCAGTTCGTCTTCGATGACGGCGGCCTCCCACTCCTCCGGCCCCACCAGGGGCAGTCGGACGCGGGGGCTGCCGATGCGGCCGAGGCCGTGCAGGATGTACTTCGCGGCGACCGTGCCGGGCACGTGGGTCATCACGGCGCGCACGAGCGGTTCGAGGCCCTTGTGCGCGGCGGTGGCCGAGGCCAGGTCGCCGGAGTTCACGGCATCCACGATCGTGCGGTAGGGCGCGGCGGCGATGTTGGCGGTCACCCCGATGAGGCCGGAAGCCCCGATCGACAGGTGCGGGAGCACGTTGGCGTCGTCGCCCGAGAAGTACATGAGGTCGGTCTGGTTCAGCACGCGGCTGACCTCGCTGAAGTCGCCCTTGGCGTCTTTGATCGCGAGGATGTTGGGGTGCTTGGCCAGGCGCAGGATCGTCTCGTACGTGATCGGCACTCCGGTGCGGCCGGGGATGTCGTAGAGGATGACCGGCAGGTCGGTCGCGTCGGCGACCAGACGGAAGTGCGTCAAGATGCCGGCCTGCGTGGGCTTGTTGTAGTACGGCGTGACGATCATGATGCCGTCGGCGCCGGCCTTCTCGCTGGCCTTGTAGAGCTCGATCGCGTGCGCGGTCTCGTTCGAGCCGCCGCCCGTGATGATCTTCGCGCGCCCGGCGGAGACGCTCTTGCCGACCTCGACGAGACGCAGCTTCTCGGGGTCGGTGAGGGTCGAGGTCTCGCCGGTGGTGCCGGTGACGACGATGCCGTCGGCTCCGGCGGTGATGACGTCGTCGATGTGCTTCTCGGTGGCGAGCCAATCGACTTCGCCGTCGGCGGTCATCGGGGTGATGAGCGCGACGAGCACCTGACCGAAGGGATTGCCGGAGTGCGTCATGTGCCCAGGATATCGGTTCGCGGCGTGCCGCCCGCGGCGTCGTCCACAGCCCCGGTGAACATCGCGTGACATGGCCCGCGTCCTAGGGTGGCGTCATGGCCTGGACCACCCGCGCATCGCGCACCGTCTACGAGAATCGCTGGATCCACGTGCGCGAGGACGAGGTGACCGGTCCCCACGGCGACGGCATCTACGGCGTGGTGCGGATGCAGCATCCCGCCGTCTTCGTCGTGGCCCTCGACGATGACGAGCGCGTGTGCCTCGTCGAACTGGAGCGGTACACGACGGGACGATCGCTCGAGATCCCCGCGGGCGGTTCCGACGGCGAGGATCCGCTCGTGGCCGCGAAGCGCGAGCTCCTCGAAGAGACCGGGGTCACGGCATCCGAGTGGATCCCCCTCGGCCGGATGAACGCCCTCAACGGCATCGCCGATGCCCCCGAGTACGTCTTCCTCGCGAGAGGACTGAAGACGACGGATGCCACGCAGTCGCAGTCCGAGGAGGTCATCGACGCGGTCCGGTGGGTGCCGTTCGCCGAGGCGCTCGCCCTCGTCGCCGACGGCACCGTCACGGACGGCGAGACGATCGGCGCGCTCGCCCTCGCCGGGATCCGGCTCGGCCGCTTCCGCTGAGCCGTTCCCGGTCGAGCGGTCAGCGCCCGCGCGACGCCGCCGCGACCACCATCGCGTCGGGCAGCAGCCGAGACGCGCCGACGAGCGCCTTGTACCGCCACGACGGCACCGAGACCGATCGCCCGCGGGCCGCGTCGCGCAGCCCCTCGCGCACGACGGTCGCGGCGTCGAGCCACATGCCGTTCGGCACGCCCTCCTGCCCCGGCGGCAGCCCCAGGCGGGCATGGAAGTCGGTGTGGACGAAACCGGGGCAGACCGCCGTCACCGTGACCCCGCGCGGGCGGTAGACCACGTTCGCCCAGCGGCTGAACGAGATGAGCCACCCCTTCACGGCGCCGTACGTGCCGCGCGGGACGAATCCCGCCACCGAGGCGACGTTCACGATGCGGCCGCTCCCCCGCTCGAGCATCGCGGGGAGCGCTGCGTGCATCAGCCGCATCGCCGCTTCGACGTGCAAGCGCAGGTGGCGCACCTCGTCGTCGACGGCGTTCTTCTCGAAGGCCAGGTCGAGGCCGAAGCCCGCGTTGTTGACGAGCACGTCGATGCCTCCCGCGGCAAGTCGCTCTTCGACGACGCCGAGCGCGTCGGCGTCGAGCAGATCGGCGGCGAGCACCTCGACGTCGACGCCGTGCGCCGCGCGGATCCCCTCTGCGACCTCGTCGAGCGCCGAGCGGTCGCGCGCCACCAGCACGAGTCCCGCTCCCCGTGCGGCGAGCCGGCGGGCGAACTCGGCGCCGAGGCCGGAGCTCGCTCCCGTGATGAGCGCGGTGGCCATGTCACTCCCCCGGTCTGCGGTAGGTCTCGAAGCGATATCGGATGCCGCTGCGCGAGGTGTGCCAGCCCTGTTCGGGGTCGGCGGCGACGAGGCGCCACCCGTCCGTCGAGGGCGCGCGCGTGTCGCCCTCGACCGCGACGTCGAGGCGGGTGATCTCGAGCAGGTCGGCGCGGTCGATCGCGGCGGCGTAGAGCATGCCCCCGCCGATCACCCAGACCTCGTCGCCCGTGGCGAGATCGAGGGCCTCGTCGAGCGATCCCGCGCGTTCGGCACCGTCGTCGGTCCAATCGGCGGAGCGCGTCACGACGATGTTGCGCCGCCCCGGCAGGGGGCGGAAGCGCGGCGGGAGCGACTCCCAGGTGCGACGCCCCATGACGACCTCGGCCGATCCCGTGACCTCGCGGAAGTGGGCCATGTCTTCGGGCACGTGCCATGGCATCCCGCCGTCGGCACCGATCACACCGTCGTGCGCCTGGGCCCAGACGAGGCCGACCGTGGTCATACCGCGACGGCTCCGCGGATCGCCGGGTGGTGCTGGTAGTCCTCGACCACGATGTCGTCGTAGGTGTAGTCGAAGATCGACTCCGGCGTGCGCGTGAAGCGCAGGGTCGGGTAGGGGTAGGGGTCGCGCGTGAGCTGCTCGGCGACCTGCTCGCGGTGGTTGTCGTAGACGTGGCAGTCGCCGCCGGTCCAGACGAACTCGCCGGGCTCGAGGCCCGTCTGCTGCGCGACCATCAGGGTCAGCAGCGCGTAGGAGGCGATGTTGAACGGCACCCCGAGGAACATGTCGGCGCTGCGCTGGTACAGCTGGCACGAGAGCTTGCCGTCGGCGACGTAGAACTGGAACAGGGCGTGACAGGGCGCCAGCGCCATGTCGGGGATGTCGGCCGGGTTCCAGGCCGACACGATGAGCCGGCGCGAGTCGGGGTCGCGTCGGATCTGCTCGATCACCTGTGAGATCTGATCGATCGTGCCGCCGTCGGCGGTGGGCCACGATCGCCACTGCACGCCGTACACGGGGCCGAGCTCGCCGTCGGCGTCGGCCCACTCGTCCCAGATCGTCACGCCGTTGTCCTTCAACCACGACACGTTCGACTCGCCGCGCAGGAACCACAGCAGTTCGTAGACGATCGACTTCAGGTGTACGCGCTTGGTGGTGATGAGGGGGAACCCCTCGGCGAGGTCGAAACGGATCTGGCGCCCGAACACGCTCGTGGTGCCTGTTCCCGTGCGATCGGACTTGTGCACGCCCGTCTCGAGCACGTCGCGGAGAAGGTCTTCGTAGGGCGTCGGGATGTCGGCGGTCACGGCCTTCACGATACCCGCGACGGGCTCGCGACGGGGGGCGCGGGGCGACGACGGTGGACGGTGGAGGCCTGCGCACGCCGTGGGGAGAAGGGTTCGTCACGGGAGGACTCATCGGCCCTCCCCGCGCTCCCGCCCGTTAGCGTTGACGGTCGTGGACGTGACCTTCGCTCTTCTGGCCGCCGGGGCGCTCGTCGTACTGACGACGATCGCCGGTCTCGTGTTCCGGCGCCGCCAGGGGCGCGCGCGCACCGTCGATTCGGTCGAGGCGGTCGATCCCGCCCTGCTCGGCGCCGCGAGTCTCGGGCCGGAGGCGACCCTCGTGCAGTTCAGCACCGAGATCTGCTCCCGCTGCCCCGGGGTGCGCCGCGTGCTCACGCAGATCGCCGACTCTCGCGACGGCGTCAGCTACGTCGACGTCGACCTCACCCATCGGCCCGACCTCGCTCAGCACTTCCGCGTGCTGCAGACCCCCACCACCCTCGTCCTCGACCGGCGCGGGGTGATCCGCACCCGCTTCGGGGGCACTCTCGAACGCGCCGCGGTCGAGAACGAGCTGACCCGCCTGCAGAAGGAGCCCACCCGTGCCTGACACCTCGCGCATCGATGCTCGCGGCCCGCGCTTCGCGGCATCCATCACCGCCGTCCTCCTCCTCGTGGCGACCGTCCTCAGCCTGATCGGCATCTCGACGCGGCGCGGCGCTTACGGGTGGTTCGCCTACCAACCTCTGGCCGACGCGACCTTCCGCCCCGATGGCTGGGCCGTGCAGCAGCTGCCCCTTCTGGACCGCGTCGCGGACCCCGGCTTCGTCGTGGTGCTCGTGATCGCGCTGCTGTTCGTCTGGGGCGTCGTCTCTCCGCGCACCGCGCCGTGGGGCGTGCTCTACCGACGGGTCGTGCAGCCCCGCCTCGCACCCCCGACCGAGTTCGAAGACCCGCGCCCGCCCCGCTTCGCTCAGGGCGTGGGGCTCTTCGTCACCGCCGCCGGACTGCTCCTCCACCTCGCCGGGGTTCCCTGGGCGCTGCCGATCGCGGCGGCCATGGCGTTCGTCGCGGCGTTCCTGAACGCGGTCTTCGGACTGTGCCTCGGATGCCAGCTCTACCTCGTTCTGCAGCGCGCGGGACTCATCGGGCGACGCGGCCCTGCCGCTGTCTGAGCGTCGTCGAGCAAAGGCCTGTCAAGACCCGAAGAGTGCCGTCCGCGCTCACTAGGCTGGCCGCGTCGCGGTCGCCCCGACCGCGCCGAGACAACGGAGGTTCCCATGGCCGTCACGAGCGAAGCCACCACCGCCTGGAAGGGCAGCCTGTTCGAAGGATCGGGTGAGGTCACGTTCACCTCCTCGGGCATCGGCACGTTCGACGTGAACTGGAAGGCCCGCAGCGAAGGCTCGAGCTCGGTCACCACCCCCGAGGAACTTCTCGCCGGTGCCCACTCATCGTGCTTCAGCATGGCGCTCTCGAACGCCCTTGCCGACAACGGCACCCCGCCCGAGTCGATCGACGCGACCGCGTCGATCACCTTCAAGCCCGGCACCGGCATCACCGGTAGCCACCTCAACGTGAACGCGGTCGTGCCCGGGCTCGACGACGAGACGTTCCAGAAGATCGCCGCGGATGCCAAGGCGAACTGCCCCGTGTCGCAGGCACTCGCGGGCATCGACATCACCCTCGAGGCCACGCTTGCCTGAGACCCCGGCCCGACGCGTCGTCCTCGCCGGCGCGTCGGGCCTCATCGGCTCGGCCCTGCTCGACTCGCTGCGCGGCGACGGCGTCGAAGTCACCTCGCTCGTGCGCCACGAGCCGACCGCCCCGCACGAGGTGCAGTGGTTGCAGGATGCCACTCCGCTCGGCCCCGACGTGATCGCCGGGGCCGACGCCGTGGTGTGCCTGAACGGCGCGTCGATCGGGCACTTCCCCTGGACCCCCTCGTACAAGAGCACCCTGCTCTGGTCGCGCATCACCCCGACGCGCACCCTGGCCACCGCGGTCCGCGCGCTGGGCGCCGACGCCCCGGCGCTCGTGAACGCGAGCGCGACCGGTTTCTACGGTTCGCAGCCCGGAGCCGTCCTGACCGAGTCCTCGAAGCGCGGCACGGGCCTACTCGCCGACATCTGCGTCGATTGGGAGCACGAGGCACGAGCCGCCGGAGATTCGGCGCGGGTGGCGATGCTGCGCACCGCCCCCGTCGTGCACGAGCAGGGAGTGCTCAAGCCCCTCCTTCTGCTGACCAAGCTCGGCATCTCGGGCCCGATCGGCCGCGGCACCCAGGTGTGGCCGTGGATCTCGCTTGACGACGAGGTGCGCGCGATCCGCCACGTCATCGATTCCGATCTGTCGGGACCCGTCAACCTCACCGGCCCCACGCGCGCGACGGCGAACGACCTGGGTTTCGCCCTCGCCCGCCGCATGAATCGTCCGTACCTCGTGCGCGCGCCGATCTGGGGTGTGAAGCTCGCCCTCGGCTCCGACGCGACCGAGGCGCTGCTCACCTCCGACGCCGACGTGCGCCCGACAGCCCTCGAGGACAGCGGTTTCACGTTCTCTCACCGCACGGTCGAAGAGGCCGTGGCCTCGGCCGTGCCGGCGCACGACGCCGCCTGACGGGACGGAGGGGAGGGCGGACGCGTGCGGCCCCCTCCCCTCTACTGCCCGGGGCACCAGGGGGCGGGACGAGCTCGTCGGAGCCGCAGAGCGGTGTTCCGCGCAGAAGTTCTCAGGCGGCGCGGCGCGCGGACGTCTCGAGACGGATGGCCGTGCGGATCGCATCACGCGCGCGCCGACGGTCGCCCGCCGCGTCGTACGCGAGGCCCAGCCGGTAGCGCGCGCGCCAGTCGTCGGGGTGTTCTTCGACGTCCGCCCGGTAGCGCGGGAACAGCGCGTCGCCGTCTTCGCGTTCGATGCGTCCGCTCGGGCGCACGGGGAGGTCTTCGTCGGGCAGTCCGCCCTCGGCATCCAACCGCTCCCCCAGCTGCTGGGCGCGCACGCCGAACCACAGTTCGCGGCCGATCGCCCAGATCGCCAGGGCCGGGAGCACGAGTAGCGCCACGCCCATCACGACGCCGACGGTCTCTCCGCTCGTCAGCAGAACGATCGCCCGCTGCCCCGCGAGCACGACGTACATCAGCAGCAGCACCGTCATGACGGCGACCGCGATGCGCACTCTCATGCGCTGGTGACGCCCGCGACCTGGCCCGACACGTCGCCGTCGGCGATCGGAGCCTCGGGCGCGAGGGGACGCGTCCGCACGCCGATGTCGATGAAGCTGTCGAGACCGACGTGCACGCCGCGCGCGTCGCGCGCTGCGGCCAGGGCGATCCGGATGCCGGGAGCGTAGGCCTTGGCGGGCTCGATCGTGTCGTGCACGATCGTCAGCGACTCCCCCGCCCCCGAGAGCACCGTCTCTTGGCGGGCGACGACACCCGGGCGGCGCAGCGAGTGAATGGGGACGGATGCGACGCGCTGTCCGCGGGCACGCTGGTCGACGTGGGGAGACTCGACAGGGCCGACGTCGGCCCGCGCCGCCGCGATGAGCTCGGCGGTGCGCACCGCCGTCCCGCTGGGAGAATCGATCTTCGTCTCGTGGTGGGCCTCGACGATCTCGATGGAGGGGAAGAACGGGGCCGCCGCCGCCGCGAGGGCGCTGCCGATCACTGAACCGAGCGAGAAATTGGGGATGAACACGGCGCCCGTTCCGCTGGCATCCACCAACGATCGGACGAGGGCGATGCGCTCGTTCGACCAACCCGACGTGCCCACGAGGACGTTGATGCCGCGCTCGACCGCCGCGCGGACGACGTCGATCGAGACGGCGGGGGTCGTCGCGTCGATCACGAGATCCGCGCCGTCCATCTCGCTGAGCGGAGAGGCCGAGGTGAGCACCGCGGTGACCTCGTAGCCCTCTTCGGCCTCGACGACCGCCCTGATCACCCCGCCGAGCTTTCCGGTTCCGCCCACGATGGCCACACGCGTCGTCATACGTCCAGCCTAGGCGCGAGCGCACGGCGTCGCGGCGTTATCCACAGACGCGCCGCGCGAAGCTCAGACCGGAAGCGGGTCGACCAGCCCGGTGCGCAGCTCGACCGGCAGGTGCGCGAGGTCATTGTGCGACAGGAGAGTCCAGGGCCGGCCCTTCTTCTGCGCGATGACCGTCAGACCGCAGTACGCCTGGTTGATGGTCATCCAGCGCCACTCGGGCGCCTGCAGCACCTCGCGGACGAACCACGAGATGACGAAGTTGTGCGTGATGACCAGCTCATGGACCTCACCGGCCTTGCGGGCGAGGAATTCGGCGGTGGCATCGGCCATCTGCGCGCGGCCCGCATCGATCTCGGCCTCGGTCACCGAACCGAAGAAGGGCTCGAACACCGAGGGCGTCTCGGGCGTCATACCGGTGGGGATGCAATCGAACAGAAGCGCTGAGGACTCGGGAGTGACGGCGGGCAGACGGTCGGCGACGGCGCGGGCGGTCTGCGCCGCGCGTTCGAGAGGCGAGTGCCAGACGGCGTCGAGCGGGAGTCCGGACAGACGGTCGGCCAGCAGGGCGGCCTGACGCTGACCCCGCGGCGACAGCGGGCCGTCGGTGAGGCCGTGCTCGGCATCCTGGTGCTCGCCATGGCGCACCAGGTAGATGTAGTGCGTCACGTCAGCTCACTCCGTCGTCGATCTGCCGTCCCCCGGCCCTCATCGACCAGCCTACGTCACACCCCCGACAGGGAGCCGATCACTCCGCGGCGCGCGCGATATCCGAGAGGTGCGCCCGGCTGAGCCGCACGCCGACGGCGCGCATGCACTCCACGACGTGCCGGGGCGCGAAGGCGTTCACGATGGGCGCCGTCACGATCTTCTGAGCCAGCAGCCAGGCCACCGCCACCGCGGCATCCGGGAGGCCGAGTTCGCTGCCCACGGCGTCGAGGGCGCGCAGTACGCGCGAGCCCCGCCGGTTCAAGTGCGCGGCGACCTGCGTGCCGCGCACCGACTGCGAGGACTGACCGCGAGTGCGGGTCTCGCCGGCCAGGAAGCCGTGAGCGAGCGGATGCGAGGGGGTCACGGCCATGTTCTGCGCCGAGGCGATGAGACGCACGTCGCCTTCGAACTCCGAGCGGCGCAGCACGTTGTACGGCACGTCGAGCACCGTGATGCGCGGGTACCCCGCCGACGACAGGATGCGAGCCTCGACGAGCTGGGCGGCGGTGTAGCCGTGCGCGCCGATCGCGCGTACCTTGCCCGCGTCGACGAGCCACTCGCTCGTGGCCAGGGTGTCCTCGAGGAGCGCCTTGTCGCCCCGGGCGGCGTCGAGCGACAGCACGTCGATGCGATCGGTGCCGAGGCGCGTGAGCGAGGCCTCGACGGCGCGCACGAGGTTGACGGAGTCGAGCCCGGGGTTGTCGGGGTGACCGCCGATGCGGACCGTCAGGACGGTGTCGTCGCGCATGCGGCGGGTGCGCAACCATTCGCCGATGATGAACTCGCTGCGCCCCGCCGCGTAGCTGTCGGCGGTGTGCAGCGCGTTGCCGCCGAGCTCGGCGTAGGCATCGAGGATCTCGTGGCTCGCGCGCGCGTCGACGTTCCACCCGAACTCTCCCCCGCCGAGGAACAGCGGGAAGACGTCGAACCCCGTCTCGCCGAGCGGGACGCGCACGTGCGAACCCAACCCCGGCCCCTGCAGGGTGATGGGTGACGACGGGTGCGGGGCTCGATCTCGACGCAGGCGCGGCGTGGCCGTCTCATCGACGCCCGAGCCGCTCATGGTGAGGTCCTCTCCCACAGTGCCGGGTGACGGTACGGAACAGCGCCCGTATCACCACGCCCCCCGACGTACTACGAGGCTAGGCCTTCCTCGTGACCGCTCCGTCGATTGCCCCGCCGCGCCGATAAACATTGCGTAACGCTTCCGCGTCGCTCGCCACGTGCGTCACACCCGTCACACGACGGATGCCCGCCCCGCACGAAGCGGGACGGGCATCCGGTCAGCGCGAAGGATCAGCCTTCGGCAGGAGCCTCGGGGCCCTCGCTCGCGGCGGCCGAGCTCTGCGTGTCGGCGGGCTCGGGCGTGGTGGCGTCCTCGTCGAGCACGGGCTCGAGCGAGAGCTTGCCGCGGTCGTCGATCTTCGTGATGCGCACGAGGATCTTGCGACCAACCGAGAGCACGTCCTCGACGTTCTCGACGCGCTTGCCACCGGCGAGCTTGCGGACCTCGCTGACGTGCAGCAGGCCGTCCTTGCCGGGAAGCAGCGAGACGAACGCACCGAAGGTCGCGATCTTGACGACGGTTCCGAGGAACTGCTCGCCCACCTCGGGGTTGGTCGGGTTGGCGATCGCGTTCACCTGGGCGCGGGCCGCCTCGGCCGAGGGGCCGTCGGTCGCACCGATGTACACGGTGCCGTCGTCCTCGATCGAGATCTGGGCGCCGGTCTCGTCCTGGATGGAGTTGATCGTCTTGCCCTTGGGTCCGATGAGCTCGCCGATCTTGTCGACCGGGATCTGCACGCTGATGACGCGGGGCGCGGTGGGCGCCATCTCGTCAGGAGCGTCGATCGCCGAGTTCAGGACGTTGAGGATCGTGAGGCGAGCCTCCTTGGCCTGGGTGAGGGCGGCGGCCAGTACCGACGACGGGATGCCGTCGAGCTTGGTGTCGAGCTGGATCGCGGTGATGAACTCGCTCGTGCCGGCGACCTTGAAGTCCATGTCGCCGAGGGCGTCTTCGGCGCCGAGGATGTCGGTCAGGGCGGCGTAGCGCGTCTGTCCGTCGACCTCGTCGGTGACCAGGCCCATGGCGATACCGGCGACGGGCGCGCGCAGCGGCACACCCGCGTTCAGCAGCGACAGGGTCGAAGCGCAGACCGAGCCCATCGACGTCGAGCCGTTGGAGCCGAGGGCCTCGGACACCTGACGGATCGCGTAGGGGAACTCCTCGCGGCTGGGGAGCACCGGAACCAGCGCGCGCTCGGCCAGGAAGCCGTGACCGATCTCGCGACGCTTCGGCGAACCCACGCGACCGGTCTCACCGGTCGAGTACGGCGGGAAGTTGTAGTGGTGCAGGTAGCGCTTGCTCGTGATGGGCGAGAGCGAGTCGATCTGCTGCTCCATCTTGAGCATGTTCAGCGTGGTGACGCCCAGGATCTGGGTCTCGCCGCGCTGGAAGATCGCCGAGCCGTGAACGCGCGGGATGACCTGCACCTCGGCATCGAGCGGGCGGATGTCGGCGAGTCCGCGGCCGTCCATGCGGACGCCCTCGGCCAGGATTCGACCGCGGACGATCGTCTTGGTGACCGACTTGTAGGCAGCGTTGAACTCGAGGGTCGCGACGGCGGGCAGCTCGCCCGACTCGACGGCGGCGACGAGCTGCTCCTTGACCGAGGTCTTGACCTCGTCATCGGCGTTCTGACGCTCCTGCTTGTCGGCGATCTGGTACACGGGCACCAGACGGTCGTAGGCACGACCGGCGACGAAGTCGTAGGTCTCCTGGCTGTAGGCCGGGAAGACGGGGAACGACTGGATCTCCTTGGCCGCGGTGCGCGCGACCTCGTTCTGCGCGTCGACGAGCTGGCGCAGGAAGGGCTTGGCGGCCTCGAGGCCCTCGGCGACGACCTGCTCGTTCGGCTTGGTCGCGCCGCCCTTGATCATGTTCCAGCTGCCCTCGGTGGCCTCGGCCTCCACCATCATGATGGCGACGTCGCCGTCGTCGAGCACGCGGCCCGCGACGATGAGGTCGAAGACGGCGTCCTCGAGCTGCGTGACGGTCGGGAAGGCGACCCACTGGTCGGCGTTCTCGCCCTGGCCGGGGATGAGCGCCAGGCGCACACCCGCGATGGGACCCGAGAACGGCAGACCCGAGATCTGGGTCGACAGCGAGGCGGCGTTGATCGCCAGCGCGTCGTAGAACTCGCCGGGGGCGATCGACAGCACGGTGACGACGATCTGCACCTCGTTGCGCAGGCCGTCGACGAACGACGGGCGCAGCGGGCGGTCGATGAGGCGGCACACGAGGATGGCCTCGGTGGAGGGGCGGCCCTCGCGGCGGAAGAACGAGCCGGGGATCTTGCCGGCGGCGTACGAGCGCTCCTCGACGTCGACGGTCAGCGGGAAGAAGTCGAATCCTTCACGCGGGTGCTTGCCGGCGCTGGTGGCCGACAACAGCATGGTCTCCTCGTCGAGGTAGGCGGCGACTGCGCCCTGAGCCTGCTGAGCGAGGCGTCCGGTTTCGAACCGGACGGTACGGGTGCCGAAACGGCCGTTGTCGAGAACGGCTTCAGCGGCGGTGATTTCTGGACCTTCCAAGAGGTCCCTCCTTCTTTGTTTAGGCTCGCCGCCCCGTGTGGGCGACGAGCTGACATGCGAAGGAGCAGGAACAGGCAGAAAGGGCGCGCCGACGAGTCGACCCGGAATCCCGGCGACTGGCCACCAGTAGACGACCACCCGGCATACGACGGGGAGTCCACCACAGGGGACCAGCGTCTGCCGGCCTGCTCCGTGAGCTCATATGTAGTTGAGCCGATGCCACGACGGCATCCCTCGCCACCCTACCAGCGACGACCCCTTCCGGGTGGGCAGCGCAGGGCGTCGTGCTCTACCGTGACCTCATGGGCCTCATCCGTCGCACGAGTCACACGCTTCTCGCGTGCGTCCTCGCCGGCGCGGCCCTCGCCCCCGTCCCCGCCTCCGCGGCGATTCTCGGCACGGGGTCCGTGACTCCCGTCGCCGCGGTCGACGAGAGCGCCGTCGCTCGGGTGCAGGCGGAGTTGGATGCCGCGGAGGCCGTCGCCGTGGCGGCGTCGCGCCGCGCCCTCGACGCGTCGGCGACCGCCGAGCAGACGCGACTGCTGGCCGAGACGACCGCTGCGCGCGCGTCGGCGTTGAGCGCCGAGAGCGCCTCGGCCGACGCCGCCGAGACCTCGAGCGCCACGGCCGCCGGTGCCAGCGCCGCGCGGCTGTACCGCACCGTGGGCGGCGGCCCGCTGGTGGCGCAGCTGCTGACGGACGCCGATCCCGATTCGCTGCTGGAACGGCTCGGCATCCTGGATCGGGTCTCGGAGGTCGCCGCGCGCACCGCGGGCCGGGCCTGCAGTGCGGCCGACGTCGCGACGTCGCTGCGCGAGCAGGCCGAGCAGGCGCGGGACGAAGCCGCGCGTGTGGCCGCCGACGCTCGAGCCACCGCGGCGGCGGCGCAGAGCGATGCGGACGCCGAGGCGGCGACGGTGCGCGAGACGCAGGGCCGCCTCGACGATCTCTACGCCCAGCTCGCGGCCCTCCGGGCGACGACCGCCGCTCAGGAGCGCGCGGCGCGCGAGGAGCAGAAGGTGCAGCGCGATGCGGCGCAGTCCGGCGGATCCGCCGGCGGGGCGAGCACCGGTGGCGGCGCGGCTCCGGGCGGCGGGACGACGAGCGGTGGTGGAGCGGCCGGCGGCGGCTCCACCTCGACCGGGGGCGGCGCGAACAACGGCTCCTCGGGCGGGGGAAGCGGATCGACCGGCGGTTCGGGCGGCGGCGGCTCGGGGGCGGGGTCGACGGCTCCGGCCGGTCCGATCATGAGCCCGAGCGAGGCGCGGTCCGCGGCGCGCGGCGCGATCGGCCGCTACGGCTGGGGCGACGACCAGTTCTCCTGCCTCGTCTCGCTGTGGAATCGCGAATCGGGATGGCGGGCCGACGCCTACAACGCGGGCAGCGGTGCCTACGGCATCCCTCAGGCTCTCCCCGGCGACAAGATGGCCTCCGCCGGACTCGACTGGCGCACCAACGCCGTCACCCAGATCTCCTGGGGCCTGTCGTACATCGGCTCGCGGTACGGCGCCCCCTGCGGCGCGTGGGACCACTCCCAGCGCACCGGCTGGTACTGACGCCTCGCCGCGAGCGCGCAGCCGACGCGAGCGAACACCGGGTCGCTCGGTGCACGCGCCCGCCGCGATCCAGCGCGTGACTCAGACCGCGTCGGCGCGCTCCCGATCACCGCGGGTGGGCAGCTCGATGTAGCCCGCGTGCTTGGCGACGATCCCGTCTCCCGCCGTCCGCCCGCGCACGCGGCGCCACACCCATGGCAGAGCGTCGCGCGTGAGCCAGGTTCCGCGTGGACGCTCGGCCTCGTCGGCGTGCAGCGCCTCATCGAGACCGAGCAGCGCCCGCGCGTCGGGCACGCCCAGGGCTTCCGCCCCGCGGTAGGCGACGAGGCGGTGCCCGGCCGAACTGAGGTGCACGAGGTCATCGGCCCACATCGGCGCCTCGCCGATCTCGCCCACGGCCTCGAGGTCGAGCAGGATCGCGCCCTGCTCCGCCGCGATCCGACGCAAGTGCACGTTGTACGCCGCGAACCGTCGGGCGAAGATGCGCGCGGCGGGCCGTCGCGGAAGGAACGTCGTCACGAGCAGCACATCGGCACCGGTCCGGCGCACCGCGCGCACCGCCGACTCGACCTCGGCCACCAGCGCCGGGAGCACGGGCGCCGGCCCCACGAGATCGTTCGCACCGATGAGGATCGACACCAGGTCGGGCTTCAGAGCGAGAGCCGCGGGGATCTGCTCGTCGATCAGGTGCCGCACCCGACGGCTGCGCACGGCGAGATTCGCGTAGCGGAACGGCCCCTCGTCGGTGGTGCCGGCGAGGAGTTCGGCGAGACGGTCGGCCCAGCCGCGGAACTGCCCCGACGGCATCCGCGAGGCGTCGCACAGCCCCTCGGTCAGCGAGTCCCCGAGGGCCACGAAACGCGTCCACCGTCCTCGAGTGCGGGATGCCGCGGTGCCGGCCGGTCGTGGACTGCCGCGCCGCAGCAGGCTGTCGTCGACGCGGCGCAGGGCGATGGCGTCGCGGTAGTGCTCGATCAGCGACCCGGTCAGCGCCGCCCACGTGCGTCCCTCCACCGAGCCGCGCGCCGCGCGGGCGAAGGCGCGGCGTTTCGCGTCGTCTCCCACGAGGTCCGCGACGCGCGCGCGCAGGTCGTCGAGGTCGCCGGGCTTGTAAAGCCACCCGTCGACGCTCGAGCGCACGAGGTCGAGGGGACCACCGACACCCGTCGCGACCACCGGAACACCGCTGGCGAGCGCCTCCTGAATGGTCTGACCGAAGGTCTCGCTCTCCCCCGGGTGCACGAACACGTCGAAGCCCGCGAGGGTCGACGCGAGCTCCGAACCGCCCAGGTGGCCGGTGAACACGGCATCCGGGATCGCCTTCTCGAGGGCGGGACGCGAGGGGCCGTCGCCGACGATGACCAGCCGCGTGTCGGGGAGGTCGGCGAGGGCGCGGAGGTCGTCGACCTGCTTCTCGGGTGCCAGGCGACCGACGTAGCCGATGATGCGCTCGCCGTTCGGGGCGATCCGCGCCCGCCACCGGTCGTCGCGGCGCTCGGGGGCGAAGCGCACGGCATCCACTCCCCTGCCCCACCGGCGGATGCGGTCGACGCCGAGGTCCTCGAGCTGCCGGGTCGACGCCGACGAGGGCGCGAGCGTCAGGGTCGCCCGGCGGTGCAGGCGCGAGACGTGTCCGGCGACGAGAGCCGTCGCGTGCGGCAGTCCGTACTTCTGCGAGTAGGCGACGACGTCCGTCTGGTAGACCGCGACCGAGGGGATCTTCAGCGCGTCGGCGGCGGCGAGACCCTGCCACCCCAGCACGAACGGCGATGCCAGGTGCACGACGTCGGGGTCGAAGTCGCGCAGCAGGGCTCCCAGGCGCGCCGCCCGGGCGAAGACCACGCGCACCTCGGGGTACGACGGCAGGGGAACCGAACGCAGCAGCTCGGTGCGGGCTCCGTGCAGGTCGGCGGTCACGTCGCCGGATTTAGGGGCGATCACGAGCGTCTCGTGGCCCGCCTCCGCCAGATGGCGCAGGACGTGGAGAACGGAACCGGTGACCCCGTTCATGTGCGGGAGGAAGGATTCGGCCATCAGCGCGACTCTCACGAGACCAGGGTGAGGCGTGTCGCGGCCTCGCGGGGGCCGTTCGCGCCCGACGTTCGCGATGTTCACCGGATGCTCCGCCGGGCGTCACCCCCGCGTCGGCGGGGCGTCTCGATCAGCGGCGGAGAGTGACGGAATGGACGGAGTCGACGCCTGGCTGCAGGCGATCGCGGCGAGCCCGTGGGCCCTGCCCGCGATGGCATTGCTCGTGTTCGCCGACGCGTTCCTCGTCGTGATCCCCGGTGAGGCCGCAGTCACGGCTTTCGGTGCCCTCGCCGTCGCCCACGGCACTCCCCCGCTCGCCGCGGTGATCCTCGTCGCGGGGGCCGCGGCCTTCGCCGGCGACCTCGGCTGCTATCTGGTGGGACGCCTCGTGGGCGTCGAGCGTTGGGCCTGGATGCGCGGGCCCCGCGTCTCCGCCGCCCTCGACTGGGCGCGGGCACGGCTCGAACGCAACGCCGCCGTCGTGCTCTTCACCGCGCGGTTCGTGCCCTTCGCGCGGCTCGCGGTCAACCTCGCGGCGGGGGCGGCGCGGGTGAATCCGGCGCGGTACCTGGGCGTCGCGGCGCTCGCGGCCCTCGCGTGGGCGGGGTACCAAGCGGTGATCGGGGCGGTCGTCGCGGCGCTCGTGCCGGGCGGTCCGGTGGTGGCGGTGGTGGTGTCGATCGTCGTGGCCGTGGGGATCGGCGTCGGCATCGATCTGGTGCTCGCGCGGCGGGCGAAGCGCCGGGCGGCCGCGCGCTCCTGACCCTCGCGGAATCGGATGCTCGCGCCGTGTCGGATCTCGCGCGGTCGTGCGTCCGATTCCGGTGCGAATCTGCGATTCTGCTCGCGCCGATCCCGGATGCCGTCACCCGGCGCCTCAGCCCAGCGCGAGCGTCCGCTCGGCGGCGTCGACGAGAGCCCGGCCGTACGACGGCCCGTGTCCGGCGGCGTGCACGGCGAGCGGATGCAACTGGTGCACGGGCACGCGCTCGCTCCAGCCGTCGCGCAGTGGGCGCACCCGGTCGTAAGCGTCGACGATCCGCTCGAGGAAGGGGCACCCGAACAGCGCGAGCATCGCGAGATCGGTCTCGCGGTGGCCGCCGTGCGCCGCCGGGTCGATCAGCACGACACCCTCCTCGCCCCACAGCACGTTGCCCGCCCAGAGGTCGCCGTGCAGACGGGCGGGCGGCTCGTCGTCGTCGAAGGCCCCCGCCGCGATCAGCGCGCACGCGCGGTCGACGACCTCGGCTCCGGATGCCGACAGGTTGCCGGCCGCGAGAGCGATCGGCACGAACGGCTCGACGCGCTGCGCCGCGTAGAAGACGCCCCAGGTCGGCTTCGGCCGCGCCGGCTGCGGGCGGCTGCCGATGAAGATGTCGCCCGTCCAGCCGGGCGGCGGCGAGCCGAACGCCTCGGCCCCCGCGTCGTGGGTCGCGGCGAGCGCGGCACCGAAGCCGTCGGCGGCCTCCGCGGAGGGACGCGCCTCGGCGATGCGCTCCAGCACGATTCGCCGATCCGCGACCTCGATCACCTCGGCGATGCGCGCGCCGCCCGCCTCGGCGAGCCAGCGGAGCCCGGCGGCCTCGGCGGCGAAGAACCCCGCGGGGGCGTCGGGGCGGGTCTTCACGTGCTGTTCCATCGACCCAGTCTGTCGCGATGTCGGAGGTCACCGGCACGATGGGGGCATGAGCGACGGCTACGACCCGGACTTCCTCGGCATCCCCCTGCCCCTTCCCTCTCCCGCGCGAGCGACGACGCAGCTCGACTATCCGCGCTTCTCGGTGCTGCTCGACGAGAAGCGGCGGTTCGCGGCGGTCACGGGCGTCGTGATCGACGGCGCCCGCCTGCTCGACCTCGCGCGGACCGGCGAGTGGCGACTCGATCCCCGCGTACCCGAAGAGAGCCAGGCCGGACCCGAGGTCTACAGCCGCAACGATCTCGACCGCGGGCACCTCGTGCGTCGGCGCGACCCAGGCTGGGGCGCCACCGCTGAAGCCCGCGCGGCCACCGAGGCGACCTTCTTCTACACGAACGCCGCCCCGCAGGCCGCCGGCTTCAACCAGTCGAAAGAGCTCTGGCTCGGTCTCGAAGACCACGTCCTGGTCTACGCCGAGACGACCGACCAGCGCCTCGCCGTGTTCACCGCGCCGGTGCTCGCCGACGACGACCCGCCCTACCGTGGAATTCGGGTGCCGCTGCGCTTCTGGAAGATCGCCGCGTGGCGCCAGGGCGATGCACTCGCCGCAGCCGGTTTCGTGCTCGATCAGAGTGACCTCGTCGACACCCGGCAGGGCCTCGTCGTGCCGCCCCTCGGCGCGTTCCGCACGTTCCAGGTACCGATTGCCGATATCGCCGCCGAGGCCGGCGTCGACGTCGGACCGCTCGTCGAGGCCGACACCTTCGTTCGGCGCGGCCTGCGACCGGTCGCCGCGCGCGAACTGCGCAGCACCGACGACATCGTGCTCTGACGCGGGTCCGGTGGCTGAGCCTGTCAGAGCCCCCGGTCACGCGCCGGGCGGCGGCGCTCCTCAGCGCACCCGCACCGCGTGCAGCACCGTGTCGATCGCGGGTTGCGTGTGCCCGTCGCGCAGCTCGGAGTCGGCGGTGCCGCGCGTCACCTGCTCGCAGCGCTCGATGCGGTAGCGGTCGTCGAGCGCGCCGCGCAGCAGCTCGGGCGTGTAAAGGATCGCCGGGTCAGAGGGTCCGTGCCCGCCGGCGGCGATGTTGTCGACGTCGTGGCCGATCACCACGAGCGTCCCACCCACGGCGACCCACTCGGCGATGCGCGCGATCGCGGCGGCGTTGTCCTCCAGGTGCAGATAGCACGACACCACGAGATCCGCGGATGCCACGGGCTCGAACTCGTGCACGTCGGCACGCACCCACGAGACGGCGTCGCCGCCCGGGCGGGCCGCGGCGAGCGCGAGACCGGCGCTCGAGAAGTCGATGCCCGTTGTCGCCCACCCGCGCTGCGCCAGCCAGATGGCCGTGCGCCCGTCGCCGGTTGCGACGTCGATCGCGGAGCCCGGCGGCAGCGCGCCGGCGATCGCGCGGACGACGGCGGGAGGCTGGGTGGCCCACACTCCGCCGGCGGAGGCGCGATAACGCTCGTCCCACTGCGTGGCATCCATTCGGTCTCCTCCGGCTCGCTCCCACCCTAGATCGGCGTGCGAGCCGCCCCGGCGCGAGCCCCGCACCCGCATGAGATTCGGGCCGAAGCGGCAGAGGCGCACGCCAACGCCTCGCTGATCCGAATCCGTTGCGCCGATCCGCACCGGCCGCCCCTCCGCCGCCCGCGGTCCGCGCAGCCTCAGCAATCCGCACAGCCTCAGCCCGAGACCCCGCATCACGACGGAAGTCGCGCGAATCGCTCACTCTGCGCCGCCCCGCCCGCGCCGCGCGATTCACGCAGCCTCAGCAATCCGCACACCCTCAGCCCGAAACCCCCGATGCCAACCGAGGTTGCGCGAATCGCTCACATTGCGACGCCGCCAGGCCGCACGAAGCGACGCCGCCGGGCCGCACGAAGCGCCACCACCAGGCAGCGCGCCCCGCCGCCCGAACCAACGGGCGACGGGGCTTCGTCACGGGGTCACTCCCCCGACAGTCCACCCAGCAGGTGGCCGAACGAGCGGCCCTCGCCGAGGTACGACGAGGGGTCGAACGGGTCGGCGTCGCGGACGGGTTCGCGGGCGGCGATGGCATCCGCGAGCTCCCGGGCACCCCGGTCGACGCGGGATCCGAGCGGGGCGATCTCGTCGGCGTTGGCGCCCCAGTCGCTCGAGGCGGCGAACACACCGGTCGGCACGGGGTTGGCGTGCAGGTAGGTGAACAGCGGGCGGATCGCGTAGTCGATCGCGAGCGAGTGCCGCGCGGTTCCGGCGTTCGCGCCGAGGAGCACGGGGGTCCCGGTGAGCGCCTGCGGGTCGAGCACGTCGATGAACGACTTGAACAGGCCCGAGTAGCTCGTCGAGAAGATCGGCGTCACCGCGATGATGCCGTCGGCCGAGACGACCGTGTTGATCATCTGCTCGAGGGCGGGAGGGGCGAAGCCGGTGAGCAGGTTGTCGGTCAGGTCGTGCGCGTAGTCGCGCAGCTCGAACACGTCGGCGGTGGCCTCGATGCCGCGCTCGCGCAGCTCCGCGAGCACGGCGTGGCTGAGCCGGTCGCCGAGCATACGGGTCGACGAGGGCGTCGACAGGCCCGCGGTCACGACCGCGATGCGACGGGCGGCCATCTCAGGCACCCACCTTCGTCGCAGCGGCGCCGAAGGCGCTGCCCGAGCGGGGCGCGGCATCCTGGTACGGGCTGCCCGAGACCATGTTGTCGCCGCGGTTCGCGCCGGGGACGGCCTGACGCGGGGCGGCGCCGGCGTAGGTCTTCTCGACGAGGTTGGCGTGCGTGGGCGCGTCGGGCACCTCGGCGGGGCGGTTCTTCTGCAGTTCCTTGCGCAGCACCGGAACGACCTCGCCGCCCAGGATGTCGAGCTGCTCGAGCACGGTCTTGGTCGGAAGACCCGCGTGGTCGATGAGGAACAGCTGGCGCTGGTAGTCGCCGAACGTCTCGCGCATCGCGGCGTAGCGGTCGATGATCTGCTGCGGCGAGCCGACGGTCAGCGGGGTCATCTCGCTGAAGTCCTCGAGGCTCGGGCCGTGGCCGTAGACGGGGGCGTTGTCGAAGTACGGGCGGAACTCGCGCACGGCGTCCTGCGAGTTGGCGCGCATGAACACCTGGCCGCCGAGGCCGACGATCGCCTGCTGGGGCGTGCCGTGACCGTAGTGGGCGAAGCGCTCGCGGTACAGCGTGATCAGGCGCTGGTAGTGCTCCTTGGGCCAGAAGATGTTGTTCGCGAAGAAGCCGTTGCCGTAGTACGCGGCCTGCTCGGCGATCTCGGGCGTGCGGATCGAGCCGTGCCACACGAACGGGGGCACACCGTCGAGGGGGCGCGGGGTCGAGGTGAAACCCTGCAGCGGGGTGCGGAACTTCCCCTCCCAGTCGACGACGTCTTCACGCCACAGCTTGTGCAGCAGGTCGTAGTTCTCGATGGTCAGGGGTAGACCCTGGCGGATGTCCTTGCCGAACCAGGGGTAGACCGGGCCGGTGTTGCCGCGGCCGAGCATGAGGTCGGCGCGACCGCCCGAGACGTGCTGCAGCATCGCGAAGTCCTCGGCGATCTTCACCGGGTCGTTCGTGGTGATGAGGGTCGTGGAGGTCGTGAGGATGAGGCGCTCGGTCTGGGCCGCGATGTACGCGAGCGTCGTCGTGGGCGACGACGACCAGAACGGCGGGTTGTGGTGCTCGCCGAGGGCGAAGACGTCGAGGCCGACCTCTTCGGTGTGCTTGGCGATCGTGAGGGTGTCTTTGATGCGCTGGGCTTCGCTCGGCGTCGTCCCGGTGGTCGGGTCCTGGGTGATGTCGCTCACCGTCATGACACCGAACTGCATTCCGGGCCAGGTGTTCGTCTCGCTCATGATGCCTCTTCCATTTGTATGCATCTGAATATACATGGTGGAACGCGCCGCGCCGAGCTTTATTCCGGCCACCCCCTCCCGATCAGCGAGAAACGCTCCCCGCACCGGGAAACGCGTTCAGCGGGCGTTTCCCGGCGCAGGGAGCGTTTACGAGTCGGCACAGGCGTTACGCCCCCAGCAGCCCCGCCCCCACCGATGCCCCCGCGGCCGGCGCGGGCGGCACGGCCCACAGCCCCGAGCCGACGTGGCGGACGTACTCGTTCATGGCATCCGTCGACAGGGCCTTCTGCACGGTGATGTACCGCTGCGGGCTCTTCTGGAACGACAGGAAGAACAGGCCGGCGTTGAGCCGCCCCAGGTCGGTCGTGCCGTCGACGAAGTTGTACCCGCGACGCAGCAGTCGGATACCGCCGTTCATGTCGGGGTGCGCGAGGCGCACGTGGCTGCGCGGGTCGATCGCCGGGGTCCCGGTGGCGCCCGCCGCCGCGAAGTCGGGCGCGGTGAACTCGTCGCCGCCCGACAGCGGTGCGCCGTTCGCCTTGTCGCGACCGATCACGCGGTCCTGCTCGGCCAGACGCGTGCGGTCCCACGTCTCGATGAGCATCGAGATGCGCCGCGCGACCAGGTACGACCCGCCCGCGAGCCAGGCCGGGCCCTCGGATGCCGACACCCACACGTTCTCGTCGAGAGCGGCCGCGTCATCGGCGAGGATGTTGGCCGTTCCATCCTTGAACCCGAACAGATTCCGAGGGGTCGTCTGCTCGGAGGTCGTCTTCGAGGTACGACCGAACCCGAGCTGCGACCACCGGATCGTCGCCCGACCGAAGGCGATCCGACTGAGGTTGCGGATGGCGTGGACCGCCACTTGCGGGTCGTCCGCACAGGCCTGGATACAGAGATCGCCGTCGGAACGCAGCGGGTCGAGATCGTCGCCGAGGAACGCCGGCAGCCGCTCGAGCCCGTCGGGACGCTGCCCCTCGAGTCCGAAACGCTGGTCGAACAACGACGGACCGAATCCGAACGTGATGGTGAGGTTGCTCGCCGGCAGGCCCAGGGCCTCGCCCGTGTCGTCCGGCGGCGCCTGGGGAGAGCCGCCCACGGCACCCGTGGCGGTCACCTCGAGCCCCTGCATCATGCGGGTCGCGGCGTACGTCCAGTCCGAGAGCAACTCGGCGAGGTCGTCGCGCGTCGTCCGCGCCATCATGTCGTACGAGGCGAAGTGCAGGTGCTCCTGCACCGGCGTCGTGATCCCGGGCTGATGGATGCCGGTCGTCACCGCCGCGGCATCCTTCACCGCCTTCTGCTGCTCGAGGGCGTAGGCCTGACCGCCGACGAGGCCGCCTCCGGCGCCGACGACGAGCCCCGTGGCCCCGGCGCCGAGGGCGAGGCCCATCAGCCCACGGCGCGACAAGCCCGTGGCATCCGGGGTCTGCTCCTCCGGCGTGCTCTGCGCGTCGCTCACGCTCACTCCAGGATCGTCACCGTCAGCTGCGAGAGCGGCTCGGCGAGGGCGTTGATGAGGTCGGTGAGCTGGCGCTTGTCGGCCTCGGTGATCTGGCTGTAGGGGACGAAGCCGGCGTCGAGCGACCCGTACTTCGCCAGGGCCGCCTCGAGATCGGCGTAGCCGCCGTCGATGCGCGACACGAGCGCGGTGCCCTTGTCGCCCTTCGAATCGGCGAAATCGCGCACGAGCGAGAAGGCCATCTTCGAGCCCTCGACGTTCGCCGCGAAGTCGTTGAGGTCGGTGCCCGACCACCAGTCCTCTTCGCCGCTGATCTTGCCCGTGGCAACCTCGTCGAGCAGCGAGATCGCCCCGTTCGAGATCCCCGCGACGCCCTGCGCGTCGAGCGCCTGGGTGAAGGCGTCGGAGTGCACGTAGTCGTACAGCTCCTGGGTGTCGGCGACGAGCTTGTCACCGTAGGTCGCGCGCTCGGCGGGGGTCGAGGGCGCCCAGTCCTTCCACGCGGGGGTCTCGCCGTCGGCGTTCAGGGCGTCCTGCGCCGGAACCCAGAGGTCCTTCTCGATGCGGTGGAACCCGGTCCAGCCCAGCCCCTCGGCCACGGCGTCGACCTCGCGGTAGTCGATGCGCGGGTCGAGGTCGCCGAGCGCCTCGGCGATCGGCTCGATGCGCTCGTAGAAGGCGCGCACGCGCGGGAACTGCTCCTTCGCCGCGGCGTCGTCGCCCGACTCGTAGGCGGCGGTGAACGTCTGCACGGCGGGGATCAGCTGTCCGACCTGGTCCTTGACGAAGGCGGCGTAGAGGTCGACGGCCTTCTGCTTCTGCTCGGCATCCGGACCACTGACGGCGACGGCGTCGCCGGTGACGGTGAAGCTCGCCTTGCCCACCCCGTCGCCGACCATACCGGGCTTGCAGAGGGTGAAGTAGTCGCCGGGCTGCGCGACGACCGTGAGGTTGCGCGAGGCACCCGGGGCGATGTTCTCGACCTCGCCGACGATGCGCAGACCGTCGGACGCCAGAAGGTAGAACTCCGTGACCTGGTCGCTCTTGTTGCTCACGTCGAACGCGACGGTGCCGCTGGGCGCGCTGGTGGCCGAGACCGCGCAGCCGTCGCCGGTCGAGGTGACGGACAGTGCACCCGAGGCCGCCGCGTCGGATTTCGCGACGCAGCCGGACAGGAGCAGGACGGTCGCGCCGGCCGCGGCGGTCGCCGCGAGGAGGCGTGTCGAGTTCATGGTTCTCCGATCGATGAGAGAGGGATGCCGCGGCGTCGGGCACGCGGTCGGTGCCGGGGGGCTACGGGGTGGCGGTGGCGGGCGGGGCGGTGGGCGAGGACCCGACCCGTGCCGGCTCCACCGGGGCGGTGGGGCGGGGTGCGGCATCCGACGCCGACGCACCCGTCGGCCGCGGTCGGCGGTTCGCGCGGACGCCGCGGAAGAAGAGGGGCGCGACGATGGCGATGTACGCCACCCAGGCGATCACCTGGAGCCAGGTCATCTGCGGCATGAAGCCGACCGTCGCCTGAAGTAGTACGGCGAGCGCACTGTCGGGCGCGATGGCGGTGGATACGTCGAACGCCCAGCCGAAGGGGAAGCCGGCCCACCCGGTGGCGACCGCACCGGTCGCGGGATCGAGCGGCGCCCCGGCTCCGAAGGGTCCGGGAAGGGCTCCCGCCTCCTGCAGATCGTGGAAGGCGTACGCGAGGACGCCGGCCGCGACGATGACGAGGACGCCGCCGGTCCAGGTGAAGAAGCGGCCGAGGTTCAGGCGCAGCATGCCGCGCGCGATGAACCAGCCGAGCACGACGGCCGTCATCAGCCCGAGCAGTGCGCCCAACAGGGCGACGGGCGATTCGCCGAACGACTGCACCATCGACCACAGCAGAAGGGTCGTCTCGACGCCCTCGCGCGCGACCGAGACGAACCCGATGGCCACGAGCGCCCAGACGCCCCCGCGCAGCGCCTTGTCGAGGCCGCCCTCGAGGCCCGCCTTGAGCGTGCGCCCCGCCTTCTGCATCCAGAAGATCATCCACGTGACCATCGCGACGGCCACCAGGGACAGCCCGCCGCCGAGCAACTCTTGCGCCTCGAACGTCAGCATGTACGCGCCGAAGGTGAAGATCGCCCCGACGCCGAGGGCGAGGGCGACGGCGAGTCCCACACCGGTCCACAGCGTGGGGAGCGCGTCGCGGCGGTCGAGACGCGTGAGGTAGGCGACGAGGATGCCGACGACCAGGGCCGCCTCGAGGCCCTCACGCAGACCGATGAGGAAGGTGGCGAAGAAGCTTGCGAGCACGAGCGGAGGACCCGACTTTCACGATGGGGGTGAGGACGCCGCGGCACTGCGGAAGGTAAGGACAGCCTCACCTGACCACTACACAATACGCAATACCCGGGACGATTCCCACCAGGGATCGGCGGGATCATCCCTCTCGACGCGGGCGTCACCCGCCGAGCGGTAATCGTCGGCAACATTCGGGCGGCATCGCGCGGGCCGACCTAGCCTCGATCCATGTCCGACCTGAACCTCCCCGTTCTCGACCTCTCGCTCCTCGACCAGGGCCCCGACGCCGCCGCCCGCTTCCGCGATGAGCTGCGCGCCGCCACCCACGACGTCGGGTTCTTCTACCTCACCGGCACCGGTGTGAGCGCCGAGCTCGAGGCGCGCCTGCTGCAGGCCGCGAAGGACTTCTTCGCCCTGCCCGAGGCCGAGAAGCTCTCGATCGAGAACGTCACGAGCCCCCACTTCCGCGGGTACACGCGCGTCGGCGGCGAGCGCACGCAGGGCCGCGTCGACTGGCGCGAGCAGATCGACATCGGCCCCGAGCGCGACCCCCTGACCGACCCCGACGGCCCGGGGTACAACCGTCTCGTCGGTCCGAACCTGTGGCCCGCGGCCCAGCCCGAGCTGCAGGACGTCGTGACCGAGTGGCACGACCACCTCACGGGCGTCGCCCGCAAGCTCCTCCGCGCATGGGCCCTCGCCCTTGGCGCGGAGGAACAGTACTTCGACCGCCACTTCGGCGACCCGCAGACCCTCATCAAGATCGTCCGCTACCCCGGTAAGGACGACCCGACCCCCCAGCAGGGGGTGGGCGCCCACAAGGACTCGGGCGTGCTGACCCTGCTGTGGGTCGAGCCCGGAAAGGGCGGCCTGCAGGTCGAGCGCGACGGCGAGTGGGTCGACGCTCCCCCGGTGCCCGGCGCCTTCGTGGTCAACATCGGCGAACTGCTCGAGTACGCCACCCAGGGCTACCTGCGGGCGACGAACCACCGGGTGATCTCGCCGCGGTTCCCCGACGAGCGCATCTCGGTGCCGTTCTTCTTCAACCCGGCCCTCGATGCGCGACTGCCGATCATCGAGCTGCCGGCCGAGCTCGCCGCCCAGTCTCGCGGCGTCGAGGACGACCCCGACAACCCCATCCACGCGACCTACGGCGAGAACGCCCTCAAGTCGCGGCTGCGCGCCCACCCCGACGTGGCCGAGCGCTGGCATCCCGACCTGGTCGCCGCCCGCACGGCATCCTGACCTCCGGGCAACCTTCTCGATAAACGCGTGGAGGCACGGTCGAGCGGGAGCGACGAGCGCCGGGAATGACGAAGGCCGCCCCACACCGTGGGGCGGCCTTCCAAGAATGTTTTGCGCGATAGAACGCTGGTGCGATTAGCGACGCAGACCGAGACGCTCGATGAGCGAGCGGTAACGGTTGATGTCGACGTCCTGCAGGTAACCCAGCAGGCGGCGGCGCTGACCGACGAGCAGGAAGAGCCCACGGCGCGAGTGGTGGTCGTGCTTGTGGGTCTTGAGGTGCTCGGTGAGGTCCTTGATGCGCTGCGTCATCATCGCGACCTGCACCTCGGGGGATCCGGTGTCACCGGGGTGCGTCGCGTACTCTTCGATGATCGCCTTCTTGACGTCTGCTTCGAGTGCCATAGATGGGATCCCCTTCCTTCTCATTGCGCGGCGCCCGTCACACGATGTGCGAGCTCTCTTTATCCGCGGCCGATCGAACGGCAACCGCATGAGTCTACCAGCATCGGGATGCCGACACCGCACCGGTCCGCGGCGTCCGGTGTCGGAGGGCTGGCGTAGCCTCGAGCCGTGAGTCAGACCGATCCCGCCGCTCCCCCGCGCCGAGGCGCCCGCGGTGCGTTCATCGATCTGCGGCCCCTGACGACTTCGCCGGCTTTCGCGCGACTCTGGGTGGGGTCGACGCTCGCCGGCCTCGGCGGCCAGCTGACGGTCGTCGCCGTCATGCTCCACGTGTTCGAGCTGACCCAGAGCACGTTCGCGGTGTCGATGATCGCGGTCGCGGGGCTGCTCCCCATGGTTGCGGCGGGCCTGTACGGCGGCATGCTCGCCGATGCCTTCGACCGACGCACCGTCGCCCTCCTGGCCGCGGTGGTCACGTTCGCCTCGACCGCGCTGCTCGCCGCCCTCGCGTGGACAGGTCTCGAGACCGTCGGGTCGCTCTTCGTGCTCAGCGTGGTGAACTCCGCGGCGAACTCCATCGTGATGGCGACGAAGTCCGCGATCACCCCCCGCCTCATCCCCCGGGATCTGCTGCCCGCCGCCGCCGCATTGCAGGGCGTCACCGTCGGGGTCATGGTGATGGCGGGCCCGGCCCTGGCCGGCGTGCTCGTCGCCGTCGCGGGTTACGCCTGGACCTACTCTCTCGACGTCCTCCTGATGACCTCGCTGTTCCTCGGCCTCTGGTCGCTGCCGAAGCTCCGCCCCGAGGGTGAGATCGTTCGACCCGGACTCGAGTCGTTCCGCGACGGCGTGCGCTTCCTCCGTCGGGCTCCGAACATCCGGCTGCAGTACATCCTCGACATCATCGCGATGACCTTCGGGCAGCCGGTGGCCCTGTTCCCGGCGATCGGGGCGGTGCTGCTGGGCGGCGGGGCGATCACCACCGGCATCCTGACGGCGGCCGTCGCCGCGGGGGCCTTCTTCTCCAGCCTGTTCTCGGGCCCGATCGGGCGCGTGCGCCGTCAGGGGCTCGGCATCGAACGTGCGATCCAGGTCTACGGTCTGTCGATCAGCCTCTTCGGTTTCGTGCTTCTCTCGGCCACTCTCGGCTGGCTCCGCCCGGCCCTCGTCGACGAGACCCACGCGGCGGTCGCCCTCATCGCCCTCGCCGCGGTGGTCCTGGCGGTGTCCGGCGCCGCCGACAACGTCAGTGCGATCTATCGGTCGACCATGATGCAGGCGGCGGTTCCGGATGCCATGCGCGGGCGCCTCCAGGGCATCTTCGTCGTCGTGGTGGCCGGCGGCCCTCGCGTCGGCGCCCTCTACGCCGGCACCCTGGCGACACTCGCCGCCCTGTGGGTGCCGCCGCTGTTCGGCGGCATCCTGATCCTCGGTCTCGTCGGCACCCTCGTGCGGTTCTCGCCGCGTTTCCGCGCGTACGACGCGCTCGACCCCCAGCCCTGACTTCTCGGCCCACCCCTTCTCGTCGTGCGACCCCGAGCTGCCGATCGTCGGCGGATTCCGGCCGTCGCACTAGCCCGGCCCGCGCGATGTCGACGGTCGGCCGTAGTGTCGGCTCCGTGGCATCCACCTCCGCTCCCTCGCCCGTCTCGATCGCCGTGCAGTTCGTGCTCACCGGCATCGTGTGGGGCTCGAGCTTCCTCTTCATCGCGATCGCCCTGACCGGCATGACCCCGGCGCAGGTCGCCGGCGGCCGTCTGCTGTTCGGCGCTCTCGCGCTGGCCGCGATCGTGGCGATCCGCCGCGAGCGTCTGCCCCGCGATCGCCGGGTGTGGGGGCACCTGAGCGTGCTGTCGCTGAGTTTCTGCGTCGTGCCGTTCCTGCTGTTCGCGTGGGCGGAGCAGCACGTCTCCTCGGGGCTCGCGAGCATCTTCAACGCGACCACGCCGATCATGACCGCGATCATGGCGTGGGCGGTCTTCCGCGTCGAGAGCCTGAAGCTCGGGCAGCTGATCGGCATCGCCGTGGGCATCGCGGGCGTCGTCGTAATCATCGCGCCGGGCGCCGTCGCCGATGTGGGCGACAGCACGATCGCGCAGATCGCCCTCCTGGGCGCGACAGCCTGTTACGGCTTCAGCCTCGCGTACATGCGCCGCTTCCTCGGCGACACCGGCCTCTCGGGCATCGCTTTCGCGTTCGGCTACATCGGGCCGGCGGCGGCGTTCATGGTCCTGCTGTCGCCGTTCATCCTGGCCGAGCCGATGCAGCTGACCCTGCCGGTCGTCGGGAGCATCGTCGCCCTCGGCGTCCTCGGCACCGGAATCGCCTACGTCTGGAACCAGAACACCCTGCGCGCCTGGGGGCCGACCCGTGCCTCGACCGTCACGTACATCACCCCGGTGGTCGGGGTGGCTCTCGGCATCCTGGTCCTGGGCGAGCGCATCTCGTGGAACGAGCCCGTGGGCGCGGCCGTGGTGTTCGTGGGCATTCTGCTCGTGCAGCAGCGCATCCGCCTGCGGCGTCACGCTCGCGCCTGAGCAGGCCCCCGCCTCCGCGGGGTACGACGAAGGCCCCGGATGCCGAGCACCCGGGGCCTTCGAGGAGTTCATGTCCGCAGCGTCAGCTGCGGGACGATCACGCCTGGAGCGAGAGCTGCAGGTCGAGCTCGATGGTGACGTCCTTGCCGACGAGCACGCCGCCGGTCTCGAGGGCCGCGTTCCAGGTGAGGCCGAAGTCTTCGCGGTTGATGACCGTCTTGGCGGTCGCGCCGGCCTTGTAGTTGCCCCACGGGTCGGTGCCGAAGCCGCCGAAGTCGAGCGCGAAGGTCGCGGGCTTGGTGATGCCGCGGATGGTCAGGTCGCCGTCGACGAGGAAGTCGCCGTCCTCGAGGCGGACACCGGTGGAGCGGAAGTCCATCGTCGGGTAGGTCTCGACGTCGAAGAACTCCGCCGAACGGAGGTGCTGGTCGCGACCCTCGTCCTTGGTGTCGACCGAGGTGACGTCGACGGATGCCTCGACGGTGGCCTCGAGGGGGTTCTCGGGAGCGACGATCGTGGCGCTCTTCATACCGAAGGTGCCGCGCACCTTCGAGATCATCATGTGGCGCACCGAGAAGGTGACCTCGCTGTGCGAGGGGTCGAGCACCCAGGTGCCCGCCTTGTAACCGGGGATGTCGAGGGCGGTGGTGTCAGTCATGTCACTCCTAAAGGTCTGGGGAGCCGTATCGGCGTCCTGCCGGGGTCCAACTCCCATTCACACGAATGTATTCCACGATCGAGGAAAACAACGAACCCGAGGAGGCCGCAGCCCCCTCGGGTTCGTGAACAGACGATGAAGAACGGCTGATCAGCCCACCTTCAGCAGGTCGATGATGAAGATGAGGGTCTTTCCACCGAGGAAGTGCCCGCCGGCGGGACCGTAGGCCAGGTGCGGCGGGATCACGAGCTCGCGGCGTCCGCCGACCTTCATACCCGGGATGCCGTCCTGCCAGCCCTGGATCAGGCCGCGGAGGGGGAACTGGATGCTCTCGCCACGACCCCACGAGGAGTCGAACTCTTCACCCGACTCGTACTCGACACCGGCGTAGTGCACGGTGACGGTGTCGCCGGGCTTCGCCTCGTCGCCGTCGCCGACGGTGATGTCGCGGATGACGAGGTCGGAGGGGGCGGGGCCGCTGGGAGCGTCGAACTCCGGCTTGGTGCGATCAGTCATGACTCCATCCAAGCACGGACGCGCCGCCCGCGAGCCCCCTGGACAACCCGGCCGGAGAAAGACTCAGCGCCCGGTGCCGCGGCGATGCCTGCGTGTCTACCGGGCGCTGAGTTGGCCTACTTCGATGGTGCTCCCGCGCCGCGATGCTGTCAAGACCCCCTCTCGGGCTCCTGTCAGGGGCGGAGCAGCGCCGCGCGGGCGGCGGTCGTGCGCTCGAGCAGGTAGCGCTCCGTGGCGGGGGCGTTCGGGTCGCGTCCCGACAGCGAACGCTGTCTCGCGGCTGCGAGAGCCGTGGCATCCGCGATGAAACCCTTCATCACGGCGGCGCGGTCCCCCGGCAGGGTGCGAGACCACGCCAGGGCCGACCGTCGCCCCGGGCCGGTCGCGAGCATGTCCACCTCTTGAGGGGTGAACCACCCCGCCGCGGCGTACTCCCCCAGCCGAGCCCTCGTCAGCCGGGACTCCTCGCGACGCAGAGCCAGGATGCCGAGGATGAACAGGACGAACAGCGGCACCTGCAGCGCGGCGTACACCTCGAAGAAGTCGAAGAAGGTGGCCGAACCGTTCCACAGCGCGTGCAGAACGATCGCGCCCAGCACGCCCGGGACGCCGTAGCGGAGCGCGGCCCCCGCGCGCAGCCCCCGCCGCGCGGCGAGGCCGAAAGCGAACCCCGTGAGGCTCGTGAACATGACATGGGCGAACGGCGAGAGCACGGCACGCAGGAAGAACGTGCTCGCGACCTGCGCGGGGCCGCCCTCGAGGTAGCTGATCGCGAAGTACTGCACGTTCTCGGTCAGCGCGAAGCCCGCCCCGATGAGCGCACCGTAGACGATGCCGTCCACCGGACCGTCGAACGCGCGACGTGCGAAGGCGAAGATCAACAGCACCCCGAGTCCCTTGGCGACCTCTTCGACCAGAGGCGCCTGGATGACGCTGCTCGCGGCGCCCGGAAGCGGCCCCGCGGCGAGGGTGATGACGAGATCGACACCCAGAGCGATCGCGACAGAGGCGATCGCACCCCACGCCACCGCGAGGACGAGAAGACGACGGGGCTCGGGTTCCCACCGGTCGATGTAGCGCACGGCGAACCACACGATGACGAAGGGGACGACGGCCAGGACGAGCCCGATGAACGACGCCGCCGTGCCGAGGAACGCGGTGAAGTAGCGCACCAGCAGCGCGAGGAGGGGCACCAGCAGCACGGCGACGATCCACAGCGCCACGCCTCCGCGTCGCGAGCCGGGCGGGGTCGCCGACACCGCCGTCTGGGGAGCCGTGGTGATGCGGGGCGGCTCGGCGGATCCGGGCCGCGATAGCGGCGAGGGGGAGGTCATGCGCACAGCCTAGGGGTGGCGAACGACACGGCATCCGGGGCTTGCAGGCTCCCCCACCGCGCCGAGCCCGGTAGCGTGGAGGCATGCGCTTCGCCCACGTCCGTGCACAGGAGGGGGCGGAAGCCCCCCGTCTCGTCAGCGTCCACGGCGAGGAGTTCTCGTTCGTCGACGAGTTCTTCGCCGGTGCCCCGCGCACCCTCGAGCAGCTCATCGCCGGCGGTGACAACCTGCTGGCGCGCGTGCGCGACGCTGCGGCGAGCGCCCCGCGGCATCCCCTCACCGGCATCCGGTACGCGTCCGCGGTGCTCGCTCCGCCCTCGATCCTCGCCGTCGGCCTCAACTACGCCGCGCACTCCGGCGAGCTGGGTCTCAAGACCGACGCCGGTCCGACCGTGTTCGTGCTGTGGCCGAACTCGCTCACCGCGCACGGCGAGACCACCTCGTGGCCGCGCTCGCTCAGCGAGGCCGTCGACTACGAAGCCGAGCTCGGGGTCATCATCGGGCGTCCCGGCCGCGACATCTCCGAGGAGGACGCGCTCGACCACGTCTGGGGTTACACGGTGGTCAACGACGTGACCGCGCGCAACATCCAGTTCTCCGAGGCCCAGTGGTCGCGCTGCAAGTCGTTCGACGGCTTCACCCCCACCGGTCCTTTCGTCGTGACCGCCGACGAGATCCCCGACCCGCAGGACCTGCACATCTGGACCGTCGTCGACGGTCACACGGTTCAGGATGCCAGCACCGGCCAAATGGTGCGCTCGGTCGCGACCCTCATCAACAAGCTGTCGGAGTCGGTGACGCTGCTCCCCGGCACCCTCATCTCCACCGGCAGCCCCGGAGGTGCCGGTTACTCGCGCGACCCGCAGATCTTCCTGCGCGACCGCTCCACCGTGACCGTCGGGATCGACGGCATCGGCGAGCTGACCACTCACTGCCGCATCCTCGACTGACGTCGGCACGCACGGCGAAGGGCCGGGACGATCACGTCCCGGCCCTTCGATGTTCTCGAGCGTTCAGCCCTCGACGACGCTGTCCGCCGCGCGCACGATCGGGATCGCGGCCGTCACCGCCTGCAGGCCGGAGAGACGGGCGGGAGAGATCTGCTTCATGACCTCGTCGCGGGTCATGAGTCCGGCCTCGACGACCAGGTCGGCGACGTTGCGGTGCGTGAGCAGCGCGGTCTTGGCGAGGGCCGCCGCGGCGGCGTAGCCGATGAACGGCGTCAGCGCCGTGACGACGCCAACCGACGAGCCCACCATCGCGCCCAGACGCTCGCGGTTGGCCGTGATGCCGTCGACGCAGTTGACGCGGAGCGTCCACATCGCCTGGCGCATCCACGTGATCGACTGGTAGATCGAGTGCGCGATGACCGGCTCGAAGGCGTTGAGCTGGAGCTGACCGCTCTCGACGGCCATCGTCACGGTCATGTCGGCGCCGACCACCGAGAACGCGACCTGATTCACCACCTCGGGGATGACGGGGTTCACTTTGCCCGGCATGATGCTCGAACCCGCCTGGCGCGCGGGGAGGTTGATCTCGCCGAGGCCTGCCTGGGGGCCGCTCGACAGCAGACGCAGGTCGTTGCAGATTTTCGACAGCTTGACGGCGTTGCGCTTGAGCGACGACGAGAACGACATGAAGGCGCCGGTGTCGCTCGTCGACTCGACGAGGTCGGTCGCCGTCTCGAGATCCAGGCCGGTGATCTGGCGCAGGTGCCTGAGCACCGCTCCCCCGTAGCCGGCGTGGGCGGTGATCCCGGTGCCGATGGCAGTCGCGCCCATGTTGATCTCGTAGAGCAGGTACGCGTTCTCGGTGAGGCGGTTGTAGTCCTCGCCGAGCGTCGTCGCGAAACCGTGGAACTCCTGACCGAGGGTCATCGGCACGGCATCCTGCAGCTGCGTACGCCCGACCTTGAGGACGTCGTGGAACTCCTCCGACTTCGACAGGAACGACAGACGCAGGAGCTTCAGCTCTTCGAGCAGGCTCTGGAGGGTGAGCGCGAGCCCGATTTTGATCGCGGTCGGGTAGACGTCGTTCGTGGACTGGCTGCGGTTGGTGTCGTCGATCGGCGACAGGAAGGCGTAGTCGCCCTTCTCGCGCCCGGCCATCTCGAGGGCGATGTTGGTGATGACCTCGTTGGCGTTCATGTTGGTCGAGGTGCCGGCACCGCCCTGGATGACGCCGACGGTGAACTCGTCGTGGAATTCGCCGTCGATCACGCGCTGGGCGGCGCGATCGATGAGGTCGGCCTTCTCGTGGTCGAGCACGCCGATCTCGCGGTTGGCCCGGGCCGAGGCCTGCTTGACCATCGCCAGGGCCCGCACGAGGTCGGGGTACACCGAGATGGGTCGCTTGGCGATCGGGAAGTTCTCGAGCGCTCTGGCGGTGTGGATTCCCCAGTACGCGTCGGCGGGGATCTCGAGGGATCCGAGGGAGTCGGTCTCGGTACGGGTGCGCGTCATTGCGTCCAAAGCCATGTGGGGGTCCTCGTGGGTGTCATGGTGAAGAGGGATGCCACGAGCCTAACGAGCGGGACAGTGAGGGCCGGTGGACACGGCGGCCGGTCGCGTCATCCGCACCATCCGTCACGTCTATTGCCGGTAGTCGAGGGACTGTCGACGCCCGACGGATTGCCGCCGAGCGGTCGTCCGGGTCGGCCGTGACCGGCCATCACGGGCGCTTGCGCGAGAACGCCTCGAGTCGCTCCTCGGGCGTGAGCTGCGCCATGCGCGCCGTCCACTCGGGGGTGAAGAAGCCCGAGGCCTCGTCGTCGACCACCGGGACGACGGCGTGCGTGATCGTGTCGTCCCAGACATGGACCAGGTGGAAGGAGCGTCCGGCATCCATCCCGTTGACCTCGTCGGCGGGGCGCGCGAGATCCATCGTGTAGCAGGAGGCCGAGGCCACGCTCACCGGCACCCCGGCGAAGGTACCGGAGGTCGAATAGTGCAGGTGACCGGCGAGGATCGCCCGCACGTCGCTCCCCGCGATCGCAGCCGCGAGACCCTGCTGATCGCGCAGCTCGAGGATGTCGAAGAACGGGATGTGCGACGGCAGCGGCGGATGGTGCAGCGCCAGGATCGTGCCGAGCGGCGCCGGGGTCGACAGTTCGGCGCGCAGCCAGTCGAGCTGCGCCGCGTCGAGGTCGCCGTGATGCCACCCGGGCACCGTGGAGTCGAGCGCGATGAGGCGCAGCCCTCCGAGGTCCCACACGCCGGTCACCGGCTCCTGCGTCGGCTCGCCGTCGAGGAGCCCTTCGCGCAGGGCCGGGCGCTCGTCGTGGTTGCCCGCGACCCACACCACGGGGGCCCCCAGGCGCTCCGCCCACGGCTCGACCTCGGCGCGCAGCACCCGATAGGCCTCGGGCTCGCCCAGGTCGGTCAAGTCGCCGGTGAACACCACGGCATCCGGTCTCACCCCCGTCGCCTCGGCGGCCTCGAGCGTGCGCCGCAGGTGGCGCGCGGTGTCGTAGCGATCGCCGAGCAGGCGGTCGCCAGCCAGCAGATGCGTGTCGCTGAGGTGGAGGATGACGCGCGCGGCGGGCGCGTGCTGACCGAACTGCACGGATGCCATGTCCTCAGCCTAGGAGGGGCCTCCGACACCCGCCGCCGCGGCGTCGGCCGCTCAGTGGTTGAACAGGATGAGCAGCAGCGCACCCAGCACGGCGGCGGCACACACCGCGAAGCACGCGTAGGCGCCCACGAGCGCCAGCCGCTTCTGTCCGTCGCTCAGCGGATTCTTCTTGGCCGCCTTGGCCACCGCCTTCTCGGCGCGGCGCCTCTGCTTGTCGGTGATCACGGTGATGGCATCCGTGAACTCCGCCGGAGAGACCAGGGGCGGACGCCCGCCGGTCACGAGCAGGCGCAGACCCAGCGAGTAGAACGTCACGACGATCGAGGCGCCCACGATGGCCGCGACGAAGACCTGGAGGAAGGCTTCCCAGTTGATCAGCATCAGGCGTCCTTTCCGGCCTTGTCGCGTTCGAGACGGCGCTGGCGACGCGTCGGGCCGGGCTTGCGCGGCACCTTGACTGCGGCGCCGGAGTCGGCGACCTCGCTCATCGCGTTGGCCGAGGTGACCGAGTCGCGACGAGAGCGCAGGAACAGGCCGAGGACGATGACGACGGCGATCACCGCGTCGACGGCCACGCCCCAGCCGCCCAGCCAGACGACGATGAAGGCCGCGGCGGCACCGACGGCACCGGCGGCGGGGAGCGTCAGCACCCAGCCGATCATGATGCGACCGACGGTGTTCCACCGCACGGTCGATCCGCGGCGGCCGAGGCCCGAGCCGATGACGGATCCGGATGCCACCTGGGTGGTCGAGAGTGCGAAGCCCAGGGCGCTGGAGGCGAGGATCGTCGCCGCGGTCGAGGTCTCGGCCGAGAAGCCCTGCGCGGGCTTCACGTCGGTCAGGCCCTTGCCGAGGGTGCGGATGATGCGCCAACCGCCCATGTAGGTGCCGAGAGCGATCGTCAGGGCGCACGCGAAGACGACCCAGAGCTGCGGGTCGGGGTTCGCCGAGGACTGCCAGCCGACCGTGATGAGGGCGAGGGTGATGACGCCCATGGTCTTCTGCGCGTCGTTCGTGCCGTGCGCCAGCGCGACCAGCGACGAGGTGAAGATCTGGCCCCAGCGGAAGCCGTCGCGACCGTCGGCCTTCATGTCGTAGCGGCGGGTGACGCCGTAGGCGATCTTCGTCACGACGAAGGCGATGATCCCCGCCGTGAGCGGCGCGATGAGCGCCGGGAGGATGACCTTGCTCAGCACCACCCCGGTGTCGATCGCCGACGCGCCGACGCCCACGAGGGTCGCGCCGATCAGGCCGCCGAAGAGGGCGTGCGACGAGCTCGACGGCAGGCCGAGCAGCCACGTGAGCATGTTCCACGTGATCGCGCCGATGAGGCCCGCGAAGATGATGGGCGGGAAGATGTCGGGACTGAGCTGCTCCTCGCGGATCATGCCGCCCGAGATCGTCTTGGCCACCTCGGTCGACAGGAACGCCCCGACCAGGTTGAGGCTGGCCGCCAACACGACCGCGACCTTCGGCTTCAGCGCACCCGTCGCGATGGGCGTGGCCATCGCGTTCGCGGTGTCGTGGAATCCGTTGGTGAAATCGAAGAACAGTGCCAGCGCGATGACCAGCACGATGATGAGGGCTGCGCTCTCCACCGTTCGCTTTCCGTGAGAAGGAAGAAGGGATGCCGACGGGATCGGCGCGACGAACGAAGAGTTCACCTGGAGTTCGACACCTGTTCATCGGTGTCGCCTCGACATCATTTCACCGAGGGGCGCGGCGGTCAAACTTGCCCGGTGGCCGGGGGCACGGCAACCCGTGTCTTCTCTGCGGACCGATGGCTCAGGGGCGCACTACCGTGGAACGGTGACCGATCTCGACCCGAAGCCCACCCCGCCCATTGCCGACCGCCGCCCCGTCGCGCGCACGCATCACGGGGACACCTTCGACGACCCGTACGAATGGCTGCGCGCGAAGGACGACGCCGAGGTGATCGCGCACCTCGAGGCCGAGAACGCGTACACCGCAGAGCGCACCGCTCACCTCGGGCCGCTGCGCGACGCGATCTTCGGCGAGATCAAGGGGCGCACGCTCGAGACCGACCTGTCGGTGCCCGCCCGTCGCGGCGACTGGTGGTATTACGGCCGTACGGTCGCCGGCGCCCAGTACGGCATCCAGTGCCGCGCTCCCCTCGACTCCCCCGACGACTGGACGCCGCCCACCCTCTCGCCCGACTCCCCCGTGCCCGGCGAGCAGGTGCTGTTCGACGGCAACGTCGAGGCCGAGGGCACCGACTTCTTCTCGCTCGGGAGCTTCGAGATCTCGAACGACGGCACGCGCATGCTCTACGGCATCGACGTCGCCGGCGACGAGCGCTACACGGTGCGCGTGCGCGACCTCACCACCGGCGCGACGCTCGCCGACGAGATCCCTGGGACCTTCTCGGGTGCGACGTTCTCTCCCGACGGGCGCTTCATCGTCTACACAACGGTCGACGACGCCTGGCGCCCCGACACCGTGTGGCTGCACGAGATCGGCACTCCCGTCGGCGACGACGTGAAGCTCTTCCACGAGCCCGACGACCGCTACTGGGTCGGCGCCGACTTCACGCGTAGCGATCGTTACCTGATGATCGAGATGGGCTCGTCGATCACGAGCGAGGAGTGGATCCTCGACGCCGACGACCTCCGCGGTGAGCCCCGCGTGGTGTGGCCGCGGCGCGAGGGCGTCGAGTACTCCTCCTCGCACGCCGTCGTCGACGGCGAGGACGTGCTCTACATCCTGCACAACGACGGCGCGCTCGACTTCGAGCTCGTCCGGGTCTCGGCATCCGATCCCCAGGGCCCCCGCGAGACCGTGATCGCCCATCACCCCGGCCACCGCCTGCTGGGCGTCGACACGTTCCGCGACTGGGGCGTGGTCGGCTACCGTCACGACGGCCTCGCCCGCCTCGGCATGCTCTCGTACGCCGACGGCGCCGTGTCCGAGATCGCGTTCGACGAGCCGTTGTATAGCGCGGGCACCGGCGGCAACCCCGAGTACGCTCCCCCGGTGCTGCGACTGGGCTACGGCTCGTTCGTCACTCCGGGCACCGTGTACGACTACGTCGTCGAGACCGGCGAGCTGCTGCTGCGCAAGCGCCAGCCCGTGCTCGGCGGCTTCGACCCCGCCGACTACGGACAGGCGCGCGTCTGGGCTCCGGCCGACGACGGCACACAAGTGCCGGTGTCGCTCGTGTGGAAGCGGTCGTTCGGCGAGCCCGGTGATGCCCCTCGCCCCGCGCACCTGTACGGCTACGGCTCGTACGAGCACTCGATCGAGCCCGGGTTCTCGGTCGCCCGCCTGTCGCTGCTCGACCGCGGCGTCGTCTTCGCCGTCGCGCACGTGCGCGGGGGCGGCGAGATGGGCCGGCAGTGGTACGAAGACGGCAAGATGCGTGCGAAGCGCAATACCTTCACCGACTTCGTCGCCGCGGCACGGCACCTCGTCGACAGCGGCTACACCACCCCCGACCGCATGGTCGCCGAGGGCGGCAGCGCGGGCGGCCTGCTCATGGGCGCCGTGGCCAACCTCGCACCCGAGCTGTTCGCCGGCATCCTGGCCGACGTGCCGTTCGTCGACGCCCTGACAACGATCCTCGACCCCTCGCTGCCGCTCACGGTGATCGAGTGGGACGAGTGGGGCGACCCCCTGCACGACGCCGACGTCTACGCCTACATGAAGTCGTACTCGCCGTACGAGAACGTCCGCGAGGGCGTCGGGTATCCCCGCATCCTCGCGGTCACCTCGCTCAACGACACGCGCGTGCTGTACGTCGAGCCGGCGAAATGGGTGCAACGGCTGCGCGAGGTGGGCGCCGACGCGATGCTGAAGTGCGAGATGGTCGCCGGCCACGGCGGCGTCAGCGGCCGCTACAACGCCTGGCGGGAGCGCGCCTTCGAGCTCGCGTGGCTGCTCGACGTGCTCGGCCTCGACGACTGACCCGCGCGCGCCGCTCTCGAACGCCCCGTCGCCTCGCGCGGCGGGGCGTTCGGCGTGTGTGGGGGCGTTCGAAGTCGCTCCGTTGCCAACCCATGTCCCGATTTGTGCAGACCGTGTCCCACTTTTGGCTGTCCACACACCGCGCAGGCGACCTTTTTCGGGACATGGTCCGGGCCCCGCCGCAGCACGACGCCCCGCCCCGCACACGGCAGGACGGGGCGTCGCAATATCAGCAGGCTCAGCCGAACAGCGCGGCGGCCTCCTCGTAGCGATACAGCGGGACGCTGTTGAGCTCGCCGAGCGCGTCGGCGAACGGGACGCGCACGATGTCGGTGCCGCGCATCGCGACCATCTGGCCCCAGGCGCCCTCGTGCAGCGCGTCGGCGGCGTGCAGGCCCAGGCGCGTCGCGAGTACGCGGTCGAAGGCCGACGGCGAACCGCCGCGCTGGATGTGGCCGAGCACGGTCGAGCGGGTCTCGATGCCGGTGAGGCGCTCGATCTCGGGCGCCAGCAGCTCGCCGATGCCGCCGAGGCGGGGACGGTTGAAGGCGTCGAGACCCTTGTCGCTGAACGCCTCGTCCATGCCCGTGAGCTTGAAGCCCTCCGAGACGACGACCAGGGGCGCGCGGCCGCGGTCGTGAGCGCGGGTGACCTGCTCGACGATCTCGTCGATCGACATCGGCACCTCGGGGATGCAGATCACGTGCGCGCCCGCGGCGATGCCGGCGTGCAGGGCGATCCAGCCGACGTGGCGGCCCATGACCTCGGCCACCATGCAGCGCTGGTGCGAGTCACCGGTGGTGCGCAGGCGGTCCATGGCATCCGTCGCGATGTTCACGGCGGTGTCGAAACCGAACGAGTAGTCGGTCGCGCGGAGGTCGTTGTCGATCGTCTTGGGCACACCGAGCACATTGATGCCGTCCTTCGACAGGCGGTCGGCCGCGGCCAGGGTCCCCTCGCCGCCGATGGCCAGGATGCCGTCGAGCCGGTGTCCGTACATCGTCTTGGAGATGTTCTCGGCGCCGCCGCGCGCCCCCTCGTAGGGGTTGGTGCGGCTCGTGCCGAGGATGGTGCCGCCGACCTTGGACAGGCCCTTCACCTCGTGACGCGTGAGCGGGAAGAAGTCGCCGTCGACGACGCCGCGCCACCCGTCGCGGATGCCGACGAATTCGATGTCGTAGTTGGTCGTGCCCTTGAGCACGACGCCACGGATGACCGCGTTCAGCCCGGGGCAGTCGCCGCCGCTGGTCAGGATGCCGATCTTCATGGGCAGAGTCCTCTGGTGCTGTGATTCGGGTGAAGGGGTCGGCGCCGTTGCCGTCTTCGACCCTATCGCCGCGGGCGGGAACGCTGCCACACGGTGACGGAGGGGCGCCGGATGCCGGGACCCCCGCGACCCCGCCGAGAGGCGAGCTCCCACCCGGGAACGCAGGAACGCCCCGGCGCCGAAGCGACCGGGGCGTTCGTGCGGCGAGGATCAGGCCTTGCCGAGCGCCTGACGCAGCAGGTGCATGAGCGCCGACAGCTGCACCGAGTCGCTGGAGCCGGGCTCGATGGCCTGGCCGTCGAGGGCGCGAGCGGCGAGCCCTTCCTTCGAGTCGATGAGCTCCGCGATCTTCGTGTCGATCGTGTGCGCGGCGATGATGCGCCACGCGGTCACGGGTTCGCCCTGACCGATGCGGTGCACGCGGTCGATGGCCTGGGTCTGCTCCGCGGCGGTCCACGACAGCTCGGCGAGCACGACGTTCGAGGCGGCCTGCATGTTCAGGCCCACACCGGCGGCGGTGAGCGAACACACCGCGATTCCCACGTCGGGGTCGCTGTTGAACGCGTCGATCGCGGCCTGGCGCGCGGTGGAGGTCTGCTCACCGCGGACCGATACCGACTTCAGCCCGGATGCCTTGAAGTGGGCTTCCGCCGCATCCATGACGTCGATGTGCTTGGCGAAGAACACGACCTTGCCGACCGAGCGCTGCAGCTGCACGGCGTAGTCGGCGGCGAGGTGCGCCTTGGCCTGGCCGATGCGGCGGACCATCGTGAAGACGTTCTCGTTCCCCGAGCCCGCGGCCTTGGACTCCTCGAGCTCGCCGTGGGCGACGAGGCGAACGATGTCCTCGTCGATCTCTCCGGCGGCGAGACCGCGGTCCCCGCGTGCCTCGATGATCCGGTGGTATTTCGCCGCGAGGCGGGCGCCGAGCTCGCGTTCGGCCTGACGGATGGACCGCCCGAACTCGTCGTCCAATTCGACCGGGAGGTCGGCGACGAGCTTGTCGGGCAGGTCGGCGGCGACGTCCTTCTTCTTGCGCCGCACGATGCCCATCGAGATGACGGCCTCGCGCGCCTCGGGGTAGAACGCCTTGTCCGCGGGGGTCAGGCCGGTGGCATCCAGCTTCTCCATCAGCTCGGGACCGGGCTTCTCGCCGTTGGTCCAGCCGAGGAAGCGCCAGATCGCGTCGAAGTCCTCGACGTCGTTGATCAGCGGGGTGCCCGTGAGCGCCAGCATGAGCGGGTCGCGGGTCTGCTGACGGACACGGGATGCCAGGGCCAGCACGTTCTGCGAGCGCTGCGACGTGAGGTTTTTGATGAAGTGCGCCTCGTCGACCACGACGCCCTTGAGGCCGATCGACGACAGCCACGACAGGTGCCGGTCGAGGATCTCGTAGTTGACGATGAAGACGTCGGCGAAGGCGTCGATGTCGGCGCCACCGCCCGAGATGACGGTCGCGCGGCGCTGCGGCGTCCACCGCTGCACCTCGCGTGCCCAGTTCATCTTGACGACGTTCGGCACGACGACCAGCAGCGGATACGCGTCGGCGACGGATGCCGCGAGCACCGACTCGGCGGTCTTGCCCAGGCCCGGCTCGTCGGCGAGGAGGAACGAGCGGTGACCGGTGCGCACGGCCTCGAGGAAGCGCGACTGGTGCGGCATGACCTCGAGCCCGCGCGGCGAGAGCCGGTCGAACTCGGGGACGGGCGGCAGCTCCATGCTGGCCGCCGATCCTCCGGCGCCGGTCTCGAACGCCTTGTACAGCGGGCCCATGAGCTCCCAGCCGTCGAGGCGGCGGCGCGGGGCGTCTCCGCTCGCACGCGGCGTGAGATCGGGGGCGAGGAAGGGGTTGGACATCTGGCGCGCCTCGATCGAGGCGGGGACGACCTGCTTCTCGGCCAGCGCCGCCGGCACCACGGGGGCGATATTGGGCGTGTTGTCGGTGATGATGAGCTCGTCGGGCGGGAGCTCGGCCCCGGACTCCAGCAGCCAGTCGCGGCGCATGCGGCGGGCGACAGGAGACGTGGCCTGGTCGACCTCGAGCAGCTGGATGAGCGAGGTGTCGCGCGCGGCGGTCTTGGCGAGGATCGTGGCGACCCCGTCGAGGCGCTTGAGCAGCTCGGCGCGCGCGGCGTCGGTGATCTCGGTGTCGGCCTTGACCCGGGCGCGCTCCTCGCGCACGAGGAACGCGATCACCTGGAACTTGACGCGGTTGGTGGGCCCGAGCTTTCCGCGCTGCGCCTTCGCCTCGATCTCGCGCACCTTGCGGGCGAGAATCGGGATGACGGGTGCTTCGTCGTCTCGTCGGGATGACGTGGTCTTCCTGCGTCGTTGGCTCGAGCCTCGGGACGCGGTTGCCGTAGTCGGCATGCTCCTCCTGAGCGTGTCGTCCGGATGACAATCCGGAGCGTCCGGCGAATGCCGGTGGATCAGTGACCCCGGGAGTTCGTCGCCGACGGCACGTCGCTACGAGTGGGCTCCACGACCCGGCTGCACCCTCGATCGAGAGCGGCACGCCGGAAACAGCGAAGGGATCATCACCATTCTACCCGTTCGCCACACCTTTCAGCGAGCAAGAGCCGCGAGGATGTCCTGGGTGTACCCGTCGGGGTCGATGTTCACCCACGACGTCGTGATCCAGTACGACCCCTGCACGGCCTGCGTCTCGCCTCGCGTGTACGGCTTGTCGTCCAGGGAGACACCCCGCTGCTCGATGCGGCAGATCGTCGCATCCCCCTGAGACTCGCACCCGAAACCAGATGTGTTCAGGATGTCTCTCACCGAGTCCGCCTGATCAGCGGAGACCACCGAGACGTTCGTCGAAAGCCCGGTGTCGCCAGGCTCCCCCCACGAGCATCGCAGCGTCGGCACCGTGTCCAGCAATTCGAGAAGCGCCGCCTGGTCGGTCGAGAGGAGCGTCACGCCCGGGTCGTTCAACGGCGGAACGTCGGCGGTCAACGTGGTCTGCATCGACGCCGAGTAGATGTCATCGCACGATGCGGGTAGGGCAGCAGCTGTCGGGGTAGGCGACGCCGAGGCGGTCGGCGATGCTCCCGGCGCGGGTGACGCGGCGCTCGGGGACGGGGACGAGGCCCGCGTGTCTGCGGGTTCTGCTTCGGGAACGCAGGCGGTCATCGTGACGATCGCGACGACGGCGACGCTTCCGAATGCGGCGGCACGGGCGAGGGGGGACATGCGACCTCCAGGGATCACCTCGACACTAACCCGGCCCGCGCGAGTTCATCGGAGTCTCAGACCGCGCGTCGCAGGCGCAGGCTGTTGAGGACGACGAAGACGCTCGAGAACGCCATCGCGGCCCCCGCCAGCATCGGGTTCAGAAGTCCCAGCGCCGCCAACGGCAGGGCGGCGACGTTGTACGCGAAGGCCCAGAACAGGTTGCCGCGGATGACGCGCATCGTGCGCCGGCTGAGCGCCAGGGCGGTGACGATGCCCCGCGGGTCGTCGCGCATGAGCGCCACGTCGCTCGCGTGCAGCGCGGCATCGGTCCCTCCGCCCATCGCGATGCCCAGATCAGCGGATGCCAGAGCGCCGGCGTCGTTGACCCCGTCTCCGACCATCGCGACGGTGCGCCCCTCGGCGCGGAGCGCCCGGATCGTCTCGACCTTGCCCTCGGGGAGGACGCCGGCACGCACGCGGTCGATTCCGAGGTCGGCGGCGACCGCCCGAGCGACGTGCTCGTTGTCGCCGGTGAGCAGGATCGGCTCGAGGCCCATCGCCTTCAGCTCGGCGACGGTCTCCGCGCTCTCGGTGCGGACGGTGTCGGCCACCTCGATCACGGTCCGTGCACGCAGGGCGCCGTCGGTGTCGGCCCACCCGGCCACGACGACGGTGCCGCGCTGCTCCCCCGCCGTCACGGCGTCCGCCAGAGCGACCGGCAGTTCGGCGCCGAACTCGGCGGCCAGGGCCGGACGCCCCGCGAACACGCGCACGCCGTCGACGGTCCCCGTGACGCCGCGGCCGGGCAGGGCCTCGAGGGCGGTGGCGACGGGACCGTCTCCTGCGGCGGCGACGATGGCGTGGGCGATGGGGTGCTCGGAGCCGCGCTCGAGGGCGGCGACGCGCTCCAGGGCGTCAGCGGCATCCTGGGCATCGACGGTCGTGACCTGCGTGACGCTCATCCGGCCCGAGGTGAGGGTCCCGGTCTTGTCGAGCACGATCGTGTCGATGCGCTCGGCCGACTCCAGGGCCGTGGGTCCCGTCACGAGGATTCCGAGCTGCGCTCCGCGGCCGGTGCCGACGAGGATCGCGATGGGGGTGGCGAGGCCGAGCGCGCAGGGGCACGCGATGATGAGCACCGCGACGGCCGCAGTGAAGCCGGCGGCCACGGGTTGCCCCGCCAGCAGCCAGGCGACGAGGGTCGCGACGGCCAGGACGATCACGACCGGGACGAAGACGCCCGAGATGCGATCGGCGAGACGCTGGACGCGGCTCTTGCCGAGCTGCGCGTCTTCGACCAGGCGCGCGATGCGGGCCAGGCGGGTCTGCTCGCCCACGCCGGTCGCGCGCACCAGCAGGCGCCCGCCCGCCGCGATCGTGCCGCCGGTGAGGATCGATCCGGGACCGACGTCGACTGGAACCGCCTCGCCGGTGAGCATGCTCTCATCCACCGAGGCTGTGCCCTCGAGGACCTCGCCGTCGGTGGCGACGGTCGCTCCCGGCCGGACGACGAACACGTCGCCCACGGCGAGGCGATCGACATCGATGCGGCTCCCGTCCGCGAGCTCGGCCTCGCGGGCGCCGAGGTCGAGCAGGGAACGCAGCGCTGCTCCCGCGCGGCGAGTGGAACGCTGCTCGATCACGCGGCCGAGCAGCAGGAACACCGTCACCGCCGCCGCGACCTCGAAGTAGACGACGGAGCTCGCGTCGTGCACGGGGCCGAACAGGGCGACCTCGTGCCGGATGCCGATCCGCCCGGCCGCCCCGAACACGAGGGCCCACACGCTCCACAGGTAGGCGGCGAAGGCGCCCAGGGTGATCAGGGTGTCCATGGTCGCCGCGCCGTGGCGGGCATTGCGCAGCGTCGCGCGGTGGAACGGCCATCCGCCCCAGAGCACGATCGGCGTCGCGAGCGCGAGCGAGACCCACTGCCAGCCGGGGAACTGCCACGCCGGGATCATGCCGAGGGCCACGACGGGGGCGGCCAACGCGAGCGACACCCGCAGCCGCACGCGCAGCGGGGTGGAGCCCGGGGCGTCGGCGGTGTCGTGGACGTGGCCCCCGTGGTCGGACGCCCCGTGGTCGGAGGCCCCGTGGCCGGAGGCCCCGTCGAGGGAGTGGCCGGTGGTGGCGTCGATGTCGCCGCCGGGAGCGGGAACCGCGACGGGCTGCGGCGCCGGGGTGCCGGCATCCGGTCGCTCCTCCGTCGGGAGAGGGAGCGGGAGGGATGCCGCGGCCCCTGCGGTCGTGTCACGAGACGGGGAGCGCGGACGCACGGTGGCGTCGTAGCCGGCGGAGCGCACGGCGGCGACGAGAGCCGCGGGGTCGAGGTCGGCCGGGTACCGGACCCGCGCGGTCTCGGTCGCGAGGTTGACCGCGGCCTCGACGCCGTCGACGCGGCCGAGCCGCTTCTCGACCCGGGCGACGCAGCTGGCGCAGGTCATGCCCTCGATGTCGAGCACGGCTTCGGCGGTCGACGTCGGGGGCTCGGTGTTGTCGCGCATGGCTTCTCCTCCGGTCACTCCGTCCAGAACACGATACCCCCTGGGGGTATTCCGTGGGCGTGCCCCCCCCCCCCCCCCCCCCGACACCGACGGAGATGCTGTCCGCCCCGCGCGCACGACCAGCGGGAACCGTACGCTGGGGCCATGGTCGAGACGATGACACGCGAGCAGCGGGTCGTCCTGTCGATCGCCGTCCTGGCTTCGTTCGTGTCGTTCCTCGACGGGACGGTGGTCAACGTCGCCCTCCCCGCGATCGCGGGCGAACTCGGCGGCGGACTGTCGACGCAGCAATGGGTCGTCGACGCCTACCTGGTGACCCTCGGCGCCTTCATCCTGGTCGCGGGATCACTGAGCGACGTCCTCGGACGCATCGTGGTGCTGCGGATCGGCCTGATCGGTTTCGGGCTCACGTCGGTGGCGATCGCCGCCGCCCCCACCGCCGAGTTCCTCATCGTCGCCCGCGCGCTGCAGGGCATCGCCGGCGCCCTCCTCGTCCCGAGCTCGCTGGCCCTGATCACCTCGACGTTCCGCGGGCCCGCCCAGGCCCGCGCGATCGGCATCTGGACCGGAGCGACGACCGTCGCCATGATCGCCGGGCCCCTCGTCGGCGGCATCTTCGTCGACACGCTGTCGTGGCGCCTCGTGTTCCTGGTGAACGTGCTGCCCATCGCGGTGACCATGTGGTTGCTCGCCCGTCTCGGTCACCGCGATCACCGCCGGCCCGGGGCCCGCGTCGACATCCTCGGCGCGGTCCTGTGCGCTCTCGGCCTCGGCGGCATCGTCTTCGCCCTCATCGAGCAGCCGAACCTCGGCTGGGCGTCCCCCATCATCTGGCTCCCCGGGGTCATCGGCATCCTGTCGTTCGCGGGGTTCCTCCTGCGTCAGCGCACGGCGCGCGACCCGATGATGCCGCTCGACCTCTTCCGCTCGCGCAACTTCTGGGCGGGCAACCTGGCGACCGTCTTCGTCTACGCCGCGCTGTCGCTCAACGGCTTCGTGGTGAGCGTGTACCTGCAGCAGGGCGCGGGGCTGCCCGCCACCCTCGCCGGGCTCGCGTCGCTGCCGAGCACGGTGCTGATGATCCTGCTCAGCTCGCGGATGGGCGCCCTCGCGGGGCGCTTCGGCCCGCGCCTGTTCATGACGCTCGGGCCGATCGTGATGGCGGCGGGGGCTCTGCTGCTGTTGAACGTCAGCGGCGACTTCGACTACTGGACGCAGATCCTGCCCGGCGTCGTCGTGTGGGGCCTGGGGCTCACCGCCACCGTCTCACCGCTCACCGCGGCCGTGCTCGGCGCCATCGACACCGAGCGCTCCGGCATCGCCTCGGCCGTCAACAACGCCGTCTCTCGCGTCGCGGGGCTCCTGGCGATCGCGGCCGTCTCGGCGGTCGTGGGCGGCTCGCTCGACCTCGGCGGCTTCCACCGCGCGGCCGTCTTCACCGCCGCGCTGATGCTGCTCGGGGCCGCGGCGTCGTTCCTCGGCATCCGGAATCACCTGTCGCGGCCGGACTGACGCGGGCGCGGCGTGGTGTTCCGGGGCCGCTCGGGCGCGGTGCGGAAACACCCCGCAACCGTCGTTCGCGGGTGGCCCCGCGGCCACGTCCACCGCCCCGTAGCCACGCAACGCGCCCCGAAACCACCCAGCCCGGCCCCGGCCCGCACCTCAGCGCAGGATCGCCCGCGCTCGCTCCACGTCGTCCGCCATCTGCACGAGCAACGCGTCGATGCCGTCGAACGCCGTCATCTCGCGCACCCGCTCCACGAAACGCACCTCGACGTGGTGGCCGTACAGGTCCAGCCCGGTCTCGTCGATCACGTACGCCTCGACCTGCCGCGCGTGCACGTCGTCGAACGTGGGATTGGTGCCGACGCTGATCGCGGCCGGGTAGCTGATGCGCCGAGCCCCGTCGACGTCGACGAGCCAGCCCGCGTACACGCCGTCGGCGGGGACGAAGCCCTCGAGCTCGGGCGAGAGGTTCGCGGTCGGGTACCCGAGCTCGCGCCCCCGCTTCAGCCCGTGCACGACCTCGCCCCACACCGAGGGAGCGCGACCCAGAAGGCGCGCGGCCGTCGCGACATCGCCCGCCGAGAGGGCCTCGCGGATCCACGTGGATGACACGCGCCGGTCGGCGTGGACGGCCCGCACGTCATCGACCACATCGACGCGGAACCCGTACTCGGCTCCCATGCGGACCAAGAGGTCGGGTCCGCCCGCTCCCCCGGCGCCGAAGCGGAAGTCACGGCCCACGAGCACCGTGCGCGCCTGCAACGCCTCCACGAGCACGGCGAGCACGAACTCGTCGGCCGGGATCGCCGCGAGCTCCTCGTCGAAGGTCAGCAGCAGCGTCGCGTCGACGCCGGCGCGCTCGAGCAACTCGAGCTTCTGGTGCGGCCCGATCACGTCGGGGGGGCACTTCTCGGGGCGGAGGATGCTGAGCGGGTTGCGGTCGAAGGTCACCGCGACGACGCGTGCGCCGTCGGACGCGTCGATGCGTGCACGATCGATCACGGCGCGGTGGCCGGCGTGCACGCCGTCGAACTTTCCGATCGCCACCACCGAGGGCCCGAAGTCCGCCGGGACCTCGGAGGGATCGCGGAAGACGATCATCGCGTCGCCCGTCGATGGCGCGTGAGCCACCAGAGCCCGAGGAAGGGCAGCGCCAGCGGGATGAACAGGTACCCGTAGCCGTAGACCGACCACACGGTGGGGTGCTGGAACAGCGCGGGAAGAACGAGGCTCAGGGTGCCCACCAGGAGCACGCCCACCAGCTCGAAGCCGATCGCGATCCAGGCGACGCGGTACCACGCGGGCCGCGCCGAGAAGACGAGCGCGAGGGTCGCGAGGATGTAGACGACGGCGGCGAGAGCCGACAGCGAGTACGCGAGAGGGGCGTCGTCGAACTCGCGCACGATCTGCACGAATGAGCGGCCCGTGGCGGCGAGCGCCATGATGCCGTAGACGACGACGAGGACACGGCCGATGCCGGTCATCCCCCGGGAGCGGGTGGGAGTGGTGGATGCCATGACCTGTCGATTCTAGTTCGCCCGCGCCGTGACCGAGCGGCGGTGCGCCCTCACGCCAGCTGCACGGTCCAGATGATGTGCATGCGCCACACCATGACCGCGACGGCGAGGGCCGCGACGCCCATGATGACGGTGCTCCAGCGGCTGCGTTCGATCAGCGCCCACGCGGCTCCGGCGACCGGGACGAGGGCGGCCGACACGAGGTAGGTCCAGAACTCGAGCAGGCTGCCCGAGGGGGGGTTACCCGCGAACGGCGAGATGATCGCGACGACGATCTGCACGATCAGCAGCAGCTCGATGAGGGCGAGCGAGCCGACCGTCACGTCTCCCGGCCGGCGGCCGATGAGCCCCGCGGTGATGGCGACGAGGCCCGCGAGCACGGCGATGCCCACCTGTGCGAACGTGAACCACAGGATCATCGGGCGGCCTCCTCGGGCATGTTCATGACGCTCTTCACCTGCGTGCCGCGTTTCTCGACGACGCCGATCAGGCGCCCCTCGGGGTCGATCGCGGCCGCGACCGCGACGGTCAGTCGGCCTCCCCCGTCGATGCGCTTGCCGTGCCGCAGATCTCGCGCCTCGTCGTCGCCCACGGCGAGGACGCTCATCACGACGGCGGCCGCGGTCGCGGGTGCGACGAGGGCGTCTTCGGCGATGTCGTCGACGGATGCGGCGGCGGCGACGTCGAACGCCCCGATGCGCGTGCGACGGAGAGCCGTGAGGTGTCCTCCGATGCCGACCGCGCGCCCGAGGTCGCGAGCGAGAGCGCGGATGTAGGTGCCGCTCGTGCAGTCCACGACCACAGCGAGCTCGATCGTGCCCTCGCCGCGGCGCGTCTCGCGCACCTCGAACCGCGAGACCGTGACGCTCCGCGCCGTGAGTTCGACCTCTTCGCCGGCGCGCGCGAGGTCGTAGGCACGACGGCCCGCGACCTTGATGGCCGAGACGGTGCTGGGCACCTGCTGGATGTCGCCGGTGAGGTCGGCGATGCCGGCCGCGATGGCCTCATCGGTCACGGCGGCGACGGCAGCGGCATCCGCCTTAGCCGTTTCGACACCGTCGGCGTCGTCGCTGTCGGTGGCGACCCCCAGCAGAATGGTGGCCTCGTACGTCTTGTCGGCGCCGACGATGTAGGTCAGCAGGCGCGTCGCTCCCTCGACGCCGAGCACGAGCAGGCCCGTGGCCATCGGGTCGAGCGTGCCGGCGTGCCCGATCTTGCGGGTGCCGAGCGCGCGCCGCGCCCGCGACACGACGTCATGGCTGGTGATGCCTCCGGGCTTGTCGACCAGGAGGATTCCGGGACGCACCATCAGCAGAAGTCTCCGAACACCTGCACCGGGTGCGAGGGGTCGGAGTTCTCGACGATGACGGATGCCGCCACGCGAGGCCGCGACTCGCTGAGGTAGTGCTTCTCGATCTCCGGAAGCTCCGGGCGCGCAGCGCCGATGGGCGGGTTGCTCTCGAGCCAGACGGAGAAGTTGTAGAGGGTGCGCAGCTCGGCGGTGTGCAGGAAGCGGCCCGATACGACGAGCACCGCATCGGCCGGCGCGGCCGGCGAGTCACCGAAGGGCTCACCCGAACGGAACGGCGCGACGAGGCGCTCGCGCACGTCGTCGGCGTGGTCGGCGAGGTTCTCGCGGAACACCGCGGTTCCCTCGGCCTCGATCGCCGCGGCGAACGCGTCGGCGAAGGTCGAGGCGGCCTCGGCGTCGAGCGCATCGATCGCGACCACGACGCTCCCCGCGCGGGCGTTCTGCCGCATCAGGTCGCGCAGGCTCCGCTGCAGGGTCTCGACGGGGTTCTCACTCGACATGCCTCCAGCCTACTTTCGACCACCGCCACCCGACCGCTCCCGCCGCCCCGCGAGGGCCCCGCCGCAGCGCCCCTCAAGCGCAAACGCGATGGCGCGAAGAAACGCGAGCAGCCCGCGTTCACGCGCGCGAACAGCGTTCACGCGTGAAGTTCCGCCCCGCTGACGACCGTAGGCTGGACGGATGCCAGGACTCGCCGCCCCGCTCATCGCGTGGTACCGCGACGCGGCCCGCGACCTCCCCTGGCGCCGCGAGGGGTTCGGGGCGTGGGGCACGCTCGTCAGCGAGTTCATGCTGCAGCAGACGCCGGTGAACCGCGTCGTCCCGCACCTCGAGGCGTGGCTGACGCGCTGGCCGACGCCCGCCGACCTCGCCGCCTCTCCCCCGGGCGACGCCGTCACGCAGTGGGCGAACCTCGGCTATCCGCGCCGCGCGCTGTGGTTGCACCGCGCCGCCGTCGAGATCCGCGATCGCCACGACGGGGTCGTTCCCCGCGACGTGGAGGCGTTGCTGGCCCTCACCGGGATCGGCGACTACACCGCGCGGGCCGTCGCGGTCTTCGCGTACGGCGATCGGCATCCGGTCGTCGACACGAACACCCGCCGCGTGCTCGCCCGCGCCATCGAGGGTCGCGCGCAGCCCGGTCCGCCGCACCGCCGCGATCTCGAAGCGATGGAGGCCGAGCTCCCCGCCGACATCGCCGAGTCCGCGATCGTCAACGCCGCCGCGATGGAACTCGGCGCGATCGTCTGCACCGCCCGCGCGCCGAAGTGCGAGGCATGCCCCCTCGCGGCCCAGTGCGCATGGCGGGCGGCCGGGTACCCGGCATCCGAAGACCGCCGACGCAAGCAGGCCACGTACGAGGGCAGCGATCGCCAGACCCGCGGGGCGGTACTGAAGACCCTGCGCGAGGCGGCGCCCGCGGCGGTCCCGGCGTTCGCGGTGATCCCCGAATGGCCGGATGCCGCGCAGCGCGACCGCGCCATCGACTCCCTCATCGCCGACGGCCTCGTGGAAGCGGCCGATGAGCATCTGCGCCTGCCGGGCCACCCGGCATCCTGAAACCGAGTCCGGTCCGACGCCCGCCGCCCCGATCCCGCCGCGAACCGGCACGTCGCTCTTCGCGTCTCCAGGATCGCGGTCCGGATGCCATGGCAAGACGAACGGCCGGACTCCGCCGATGTGGCGGGGTCCGGCCGTGTCGTTTCGAGGGTCAGGCGCGCGGGGCGTCGTCCTCGTCGTCATCCTCATCGTCGTCGACGTCGTCCTCATCGTCTTCGTCGCGCGGCTTGACGTACGGGTCGGCGTCGCCGGCGTACGCGGCCGAGGCGGCGAGACCGGCGACGGACTCGTCGCGCTCGCGCGCTTCGCGCAGGAGGGCCGAGATGTGGTCGGCGTTCTCGGGGATTCCGTCGAGGATGAACTCGAGCGACGGTGTCAGGCGCGTGTTGAGGTTCTTGCCGACCTCGCTGCGCAGCATGCCGGTCGCCGACTTCAGCGCGGCGGCGGTGTCGGCGCGGTGCGCCTCGTCGCCCATGACGGTGTAGAACACCGACGCGTGCTGGAGGTCACCCGTGACCCGCACGTCGGTGATGGTGACGAATCCGAGCCGCGGGTCGCGCAGCCCCTTCTCGAGACGCTCGGCGAGCACCACGCGAATCCGGTCCGCCACTCGGGCCTGTCGTTCCCCTGCCACTGCCTTCTCCTTCTCTCATACCGCCGCGAGTGATCGCGGCCGGTGGGCGTCCGGCTACGGACGCCGCCCCCAGCGTAGGGCGGAGGGGGTGCGTGTCTCCACGAGCATCGGGGTAGGGGCCCCGCTCTGCTCGGGGAGGCACACACCCCCGCAGCCCGAAGCGGGAGCCGCGCCCGAAGACGCGACTCCCGCCAGGTGTGATCAGCCTCGCGGCTTCTCGACCATTTCGGTGGTCTCGATCTCGTCGCCGATCTGGATGTCATTGAACTTGCCGAGACCGATACCGGCCTCGAAGTCCGTCCGAACCTCGGTGACGTCGTCCTTGAAGCGACGCAGCGACTCGATGGCCAGGCCGTCGGCGAGCACGACACCGTCGCGGATGACGCGAGCCTTGGCGTTTCGCGTGATCGTTCCCGATCGCACGATGACACCGGCGATGTTGCCGAACTTCGAGGAGCGGAACACCTCGCGGATCTCGGCGACACCCGACTGCACCTCTTCGAACTCCGGCTTGAGCAGGCCCTTGAGCGACTGCTCGACGTCGTCGATCGCGTTGTAGATGACCGAGTAGAACCGCACGTCGACACCCTCGCGGGCGGCGCGCTCACGGGCCTTCGTGTCGGGGCGGACGTTGAAGCCGATCACGATCGCGTTGTCGATCGTGGCCAGGTTGATGTCCGACTCGGTGATCGCACCCACACCGCGGTGGATGATGCGCAGCTGGACGCTGTCGTCGACCTCGATCTTGAGCAGCGACTCCTCGAGCGCCTCGACGGCACCCGACACGTCACCCTTGATGATGAGGTTGAGCGACTCGACCTTGCCCTCTTCGAGAGCGCGGGTGAAGTCTTCGAGCGAGATGCGCTTGCGGGCCTTGGCCAGCTGGGCGTTGCGCTCGGCCGCTTCACGCTTCTCGGCGATCTGACGGGCGGTGCGGTCCTCTTCGGTGACGATGAAGACGTCGCCGGCGCGGGGCACGGAGTTGAGACCCTGAACCGAGACGGGACGCGACGGGTAGGCCTCGTCGACCGCTTCGCCGTTCTCGTCCATCATCGCGCGGACGCGGCCGTAGGCCGTTCCGGCGACGATCGCGTCACCGACGCGGAGGGTTCCGGACTGGATGAGCACCGTGGCGACCGAACCGCGACCCTTGTCGAGCTTCGCTTCGATCGCGACACCGCGGGCCGCCTTGTTCGGGTTGGCCGTGAGGTCGAGGCCGGCGTCGGCGGTGAGCAGGACCGCATCCAGGAGGGCCTGGATGTTGAGGTTCTGTCGAGCCGAGACGTCGACGAACATGACGTCTCCGCCGTACTCCTCGGCGACCAGACCGTACTCGGTGAGCTGCTGGCGCACCTTAGCGGGGTTGGCGTCGGGCTTGTCGACCTTGTTGACCGCGACCACGATCGGCACGTTCGCCGCCTGGGCGTGGTTCAGCGCCTCGACCGTCTGGGGCATGATGCCGTCGTCGGCCGCGACCACGAGGATCGCGATGTCGGTCACCTGCGCACCACGGGCACGCATGGCGGTGAACGCCTCGTGACCCGGGGTGTCGATGAAGGTGATCGCGCGCTCGATGCCCTCGTGCTCGGTCCAGATCTGGTACGCACCGATGTGCTGCGTGATGCCGCCGGCCTCGCCCGCGACCACGTTGGTCTGGCGGATGGCGTCGAGCAGTCGCGTCTTACCGTGGTCGACGTGGCCCATGACGGTGACCACGGGAGGACGGATCTCGAGATCGTCCTCGCTCTCGGCCTCGAGCTCGGCGTCGAGGTCGAGACCGAAGCCCTCGAGGAGCTCCTTGTCTTCGTCCTCGGGCGAGACCATCTGGATCTTGTAGCCGAGCTCGGCTCCGAGCACCTCGAAGGTGGCCTCGTCGAGCGACTCGGTCGCGGTGGCCATCTCGCCCAGGTTGAACAGGATGGTCACCAGCGTGCCGGGCTGCACGGTGTAGCCGCGCAAGGCTTCGAGCTTGTCCGCGAAGTCGGCGATGGAGGCACCGCGACGCAGGCGGATGATCTCGCCGTTGCCCTTCGACACGTTGACGCCGCCGACGACCGGCGCCGACCGCATCTCGAATTCCTGCCGCTTCGCCCGACGCGACTTACGCTGCTTGGACTTGCCGCCACCCTTACCGAAGGCACCTGCGGTACCACCGCCGGGACCACGGCCACGGCCACCGCCGCCACCGGGACGACCGGCGAAACCACCGGCCGGAGCGCCGCCACCGGGGCGCTGGAAGCCGCCACCGGCGCCGCCGGGACGACCGGGACCGCCGGGACGCTGCTGGAACGGAGCGCCGGGACGACCGCCGCCACCGGGACGACCGGCACCACCGGGGCGCGGGGCACCGGGACGCGGGGCGCCGGGGCGCGGAGCCTGCGGACGCGGGATGTTGCCGGGGGTCGGGCGCTGGCCCATTCCCTGCGCCGAAGCGAAGGGGTTGTTACCCGGACGGGGGCCGGCGGGACGCTGGCCCATGCCCTGCGAGGACGCGAACGGGTTGTTGCCCGGACGGGCTCCACCCGGACGCGGGGGCGCGCTCGGGCCGGGCTTGGGGGCACCGGCACCGGGTGCAGCGGCACCGGGGGTCGGAGGGGTCGAGCCGGGGCTCGGCGGAGACGACGGAGTCGAGGGCTTCGCCGCCGACGCGGCCGCGGGGGCCTCGGAAGCCGGGGCGGATGCCGCGGGTGCAGCCTCGGCCGGAGCCGCTGCGGGAGCGGCGGGGGCCGCGGGCTTCGCGGGTCCGGGCGTGGGACCCGACGGACGGTTGCCGGGGGTCGCGGCCGGACGAGCCGGACCAGGACGGGCGCCGGGGCGCGCCGCGGAGGCGGCGGGCTTGGCATCCGAAGAGGAAGACGAGCCTTCGGAGGCCAGCGCAGCGCGGAGCTTACGGGCCACCGGGGGTTCGATGGTGGATGAGGGGCTCTTGACGAATTCGCCGAGCTCCTTCAGCTTCGCAAGCGCGACCTTGCTGTCGACGCCGAGCTCGGAAGCGATCTCGTGCACGCGTGGTTTTGCCACAATTCTCCTGTCTGAGGGCCCACCCCGGACAGGGCAGACCGTTAGTTGCGGACGGGTCTCATTTCGAGCCGTTCACTTCGTGTCCATAGCCGTTCAGCCTTTTCGCTGGTGGTGTGATTCGAAGGTCTGCGTGTCAAGCGGGCCTGACACACGCAATGCTCGTACGAAAGCGCGACGTGCGAGCGCTTTGCTCACACACGCGTCCGTCTCGTGCACCCACGCGCCCCGGCCGGGAAGAACCGCTCGCTCGTCAGCGACGAGGACGGATCCGTTCGCGACCACACGCAGAAGCGAGGATCGGGGGGCACGTGCGCGGCATCCGACGCACGTTCGTACGGGTTCCATCCTACACCTCGCGATCGTGGGGACGATCGGACGCTCAGTTGTCTTCGAGGATACTGTCGGGCTGGATGTCGATCTTCGCACCGGTCAGCTTGGCGGCCAGACGGGCGTTCTGCCCCTCTTTGCCGATCGCGAGCGACAGCTGGTAGTCGGGCACGAGGGCGCGGACGGCCTTGGTCGTGGCATCCAGGACGAACGACGAAGTGACCTTCGCCGGCGACAGGGCGTTCGCGACGAAGCGCGGCAGCTCGGCGTCGTAGTCGATGATGTCGATCTTCTCGCCGGCGAGCTCTTCGGTGACGGCGCGCACGCGGCGGCCGAGCTCTCCGATGCAGGCGCCCTTGGCGTTCACTGTCGGGTCGTTGGCCTTGACCGCGATCTTCGAACGGTGGCCGGCCTCGCGGGCGAGCGAGACGATCTCGACGAGCCCCGCGGCGATCTCGGGCACCTCGAGGGCGAAGAGCTTGCGGACCAGGCCCGGGTGCGTGCGCGACACGGTGATCTGCGGGCCCTTGTTGCCCTTCGAGACGCTCGTGACGTAGACGCGCAGTCGCGAGCCGTGGGCGTAGGTCTCGCCGGGCACCTGCTCTTCGGGCGGGAGGATCGCCTCGACCGTGCCGAGATCGACGTGGACCATGCGCGGGTTGGGGCCCTGCTGCACGACGCCGGCGACGATGTCGCCCTCTTTGCCGCGGAACTCGCCCAGCACGGCGTCGTCGGCGATGTCGCGCAGACGCTGGCTGATGACCTGCTTGGCGGCGAAGGCCGCGATGCGACCGAAGTCGTCGGGGGCCTGCTCCTCTTCGCCGATGATCGCGCCCTCGTCGTCGGTCACGGGCGTGAAGATGCCCACGTGACCGGTCTTGCGGTCGAGGGTGGCGCGTGCACCGGTGGGGATCTCGCCGGTCGGCGAGATGTGCTTGGCGTAGGCGGTCAGGATCGCCTGCTCGATGATGCGCGCGAGTTCGTCGAAGGGGATCTCCTTCTCGCGTTCGATCGTCTTCAGTAGTGCGAGATCGATGTCCACAAGGCCCTCCGTTGTTCAGCTTTCGTCGGCACGACCGGCGCCGACAACCCTCCTACGATACCCGGGATGCCGCGGTCCCCGCGACCCGCGAGACATCGGACCCTCGCGCTCGGCGACAGGACGCAGGAGAATCCGGGCGGGATGGCGCGTCGCGCGAGAACCGGCAGCCTCGGACGCCGCATCTCCTGCGCTGTGTCGATCCGGCTCCGCCGCCGTCAAAGACGCTCCAGCGGGTTCGCCGCGAGCTTGGCCACCACTCCCCCGTCTACCAGGCGCCGGGCGGCGGTGTCGGGCTTGCGCGCCGCCTGGTCGAGCACGCACGCGCCGAACTCGGTGGCGAGGGCGCCGCGCGGGTGAGCGGCGAGCACCTCGCGCCGGAAATCCTCGGGCAGCGCGTCGGGACGGGCACCCGAGATGTCGAGGCCCGTCGCGATCTCGAGCAGATGCCCCTCGGCATCCATCGACGGATCCACGCGCGGCCAGTTGTGCCGCACGATCACCTCGAGCACGCGCTCGCGTCGGGGCTGCTCCCACCCCGCGCCGGCGGTGAGCGCGACGCCGACGTGCCCGCCCGCGTGCTCGTACGACAGCGCGTGGTTGTCGAACTCCCCCACCGTGCCGATGTCATGCAGCACCGCGGCGACGTAGAGCAGCTCATGGTCGATGTTCCCGATGACGTCGATCACCGCGAACGCCTCGGCCCACAGCCACGACCGCAGCACGTGAGCCGTGATCGCGGGCGACTGGTACCGCTGCGCCAGCGCGAGGGCCCCGCGGGCGGCGAGGGTGTCGGGAACGGGGAAGTCGCTGATGCGCACGGAGCCTCCGGGATCGGGTGGACCCCCACTCTCGCGGAACCCGCGCTCGTCGACCAGACGCGCGGCGGCCACCCTTCGCAGCCTTCCCGCCAGCGCGCGGGCAGGACGCAGGAGATTCGGACGCCGAACGCGACGACGACCGCGCGGTTCCGCGGGGCGCCGGCCGCACGGCATCCGAATCTCCTGCGTTGTGAACCCGACCCGCCCGCCACCGCCCCGCGCCCCGCGCCACCGCCCCGCGTTCCACCGCCGAAATCGACGGATGCCGCGACGTCGGGCGAGCGCCCGGGTCGCGGCATCCGGAAACCGCGTCAGCTCACCGGGGTGGCGTGCCAGATGCGGTCGAGGTAGTCGCGCATGGCGCGATCGGACGAGAAGTAGCCACTGCGCGCGACGTTGAGAATCGCCGAGCGCACCCATCCGTCCTGGTCGGCGTACGCCGCGTCGACGCGCTCCTGGGCGTCGAGGTAGGTCGAGAAGTCGGCGAGCGCCATGAAACGGTCTTCGTACAGCAGGTTCGATACCAGCGGCTCGAACACGGTGCGGTCGCCGCCCGAGAAGGCGCCCGAGGCGATGAGATCGATGGCGCTGCGGAGGCGCTCGTCCTTCTGGTAGAAGTCGGCGGGGCGGTACCCCTCAGCCCACAGCGCCTCGACCTCGGGCTCGCTCATGCCGAAGAGGAAGAAGTTGTCGTCGCCGACGAGCTTGCGGATCTCGACGTTCGCGCCGTCGTCGGTGCCGATGGTGAGGGCGCCGTTGAGGGCGAGCTTCATGTTGCCCGTGCCCGAGGCCTCTTTGCCGGCGAGCGAGATCTGCTCCGACAGATCGGCGGCGGGGATGATGCGCTCGGCCAGGGTGACGTTGTAGTTCGCCGGGTAGACGACCTTGAGCTTGCCCTTGACCCGCTCGTCGGCGCTGACCACCTCGCCGACGGCGTTGATGAGGTGGATGATGCGCTTGGCCATGCCGTAACCGGGCGCGGCCTTCGCGCCGAAGAGGAACGTGCGCGCCTGCACCTCGTCGACGTCGAGGCGACCCGAGACGATCCCCTCGTAGGTGCTGACGATGTGCAGCACCTTCAGCGTCTGCCGTTTGTACTCGTGCAGGCGCTTGATCATGACGTCGAGCATGTGCCCGTCGTCGAGCGGCGCCTCGCCCCGGGCCTCGAGCACGCTGCTGAGGCGGCGCTTGTTCGATGCCTTCACCGCGGCGAAGCGCTCGCGGAAATCGGCGTCGTCGGCGAGGGCCTCGAGGCCCCGCAGGCGTTCGAGGTCGACGGTCCACCCGGCGCCGAGGGCCTCGGTGATCAGGCTCGAGAGGTCGGGGTTGGCCAGGCGCAGGAAGCGGCGCGGCGTCACGCCGTTGGTGACGTTGGTGAACTTGTCGGGCCACATGGTGGCGAAGTCTTTCAGCACGTTGTCGCGCAGCAGTTGCGAGTGCAGCTCGGCGACGCCGTTGACCTTCGAGCCCGCGACCGTGGCGAGGTAGGCCATGCGCACCGAGCGCGAGGGGTGCTCGCCGATGATCGACATGTTGCGGATGAGCATCTCGTCGTCTCCGAAGCGCTCGCGCACCTCGAGCAGGAACTCGTCGTTGATGCGGTAGATGATCTCCAGGTGGCGCGGCAGCAGGCGGCCGAGTAGGTCGACCGACCAGACCTCGAGCGCCTCGGGCAGCAGCGTGTGACACGTGTACGCGAAGCACTTCTGTGTGATCGCCCACGCGGCATCCCATTCGAGCTTCTTCTCGTCGACGAGCACGCGCATCAGCTCGGGCACCCCGATGACCGGGTGGGTGTCGTTGAGCTGGAAGATCACGCGCTCGGGAAGCTTCTCGATGTCGAAGTCGTCGGGCAGCACGTTCTCGATGAAGTCGGCGATGGATGCCGCGACGAAGAAGTACTGCTGCTGCAGGCGCAGCTCCTTGCCCTGGGGCGTCGAGTCTTCGGGGTAGAGCACCTTCGAGATGTTCTCGGCGAAGGTCTGCGCGCGCACCGACTCGACGTAGTCGCCGGAGTTGAAGGTGTGCAGGTCGAAGGCGTTGGTGGCCACCGCGCGCCACAGGCGCAGGGTGTTCACGCGACCGTTGTGGTAGCCCGGGACCATCATGTTGTAGGGCACCGCGAGCACGTTCCACTCGGGGATCCAGCGCGTGCGCTCGACGCCCTCGTCGTCGTAGGTCTCGGTGCGGCCGGCGAACGAGACCGTCTGCGCCGCCTCGGGGTGGGCGAAGTCCCAGGGGGACCCCATGCGCAGCCACGCGTCGGGCTGCTCGACCTGCTGCCCGTCGGCGAAGGCCTGACGGAAGATGCCGTACTCGTAGCGGATGCCGTAGCCGATGGTGGGGATGCTCATCGTCGCGAGCGAGTCGATGAAGCAGGCCGCGAGGCGACCCAGGCCGCCGTTGCCGAGCCCCGGCTCGATCTCGACCTGACGCAGGTCGTCGATGTCGATGCCGCACTGCGCGAGAGCCTCGGTGGCGATGTCGGTCAGACGCGCCGCGAGGAGATTGTTGTCGAGCTGGCGCCCCAGCAGGTACTCGGCCGAGAGGTAGCAGACGGTCTTGTTCTGCTGGGCCTTCTGCTGCGCGCGATCGTCGAACCAGCGCGCCATGAGGTAGTCGCGCACGGTGTAGGCCAGGGCGAGGTACTGGTCGTTGACGTCGGAGGTCGACAGCGTGACGCCCTGGTCGAAGTTGAGGTTCTGCAGGAACTGCTTCGCGAAGCCGTCGACGGATGCCGCGGGGGCGACGACCGGCGCGATCGCGAGCGGGTGAGTGGGGCGCAGCTCAGCGGTGTTCTCGGGCATGATCCGACCGTAATCAGTGCGGCCCGCTCACGCCAACGTGGAACGGGAACGACACACGATCTTCACCCCGGCGCCGCATGACGCCTCCCCCGACCCTCTCGCCGCGCTCGTCGCGGAAGGCGCGGACGCACAACCGGATTATCGCCCGGCGGCCAACCCGCGTACGGTTCCCGAGTGTCCACCTCCGCTCGCGAAGCCGCCCGGGACGCGGAGGCCAACCCCGCGTTCCGCGTCGCCGCGCGCGCGGGGTACGCGGCCAACGGCATCCTGCACCTGCTCATCGGCGGTCTGGTGATCGCGGTCGGCTTCGGAGCGACGGAGGACAGCGACCAGACCGGGGCGTTCCGTGCGCTCGCCGCGGTGCCCCTCGGAGCGGCGGCGCTGTGGGCCCTCGCCGTCGGACTCGTCGCCCTCGGTGCCTGGCACCTGCTGCAGGCGTTCGCGCCGCGCCACCTGTCGGTGTGGCGACGCATCGGACGGATCCTCACCGAAGCCCCGCAGGGCCTCGTGTTCGTCGCGATCGGCCTCGTCTCGGCATCCGTCGCCCTGGGCGCCCGACCGCGGGCGGAACAGGCGGCCGAAGACCTCAGCCAGGGAGTTCTCACCTGGTCGATCGGCGGATTCGTGCTCGGTGCGGTCGGCCTCGCGGTGGCCGGGGTCGGTATCGGCTTCGTCTGGATGGGCCTGCGCCGGTCGTTCCACTCCAAGGTGCGGACGCCCGCCGGGCCCGGGGGCTTCGCCCTCACGGTGCTCGGTGTGCTCGGGTTCGTCGCGAAGGGCGTGGCCCTGCTGATCGTGGGCGTGCTGGTGGTTGTCGCCGCCGTCACCGTCGAGCCCGACACCGCGGGCGGACTCGACGGAGCAACCGCCGCCGTCGTGGCGCTGCCCGCCGGTCCCGTGCTCGCCTGTCTCGTCGGGGCGGGATTCCTCGCCTACGGCGTCTTCACGGTCTTCCGCGCACGTTACGCCCGCCTCGACGCCTGAGCCCGGACCTCAGTCGAGGTCGGGGTTGCGGCCCGTGCGCTCTCCCGTGTCGAGTCCCGCGATGGTCGCGCGGTCGTCGTCGTCGAGGGTGAAGTCGAAGACGTCGCCGTTCTCGCGGATGCGGTCGAGCGACACCGACTTCGGGAACACCACGAGGTCCCGATCCAGGTGCCAGCGGATCACGACCTGGGCCGGCGTCTTGCCGTACTTCTCGGCGATGCCGACGAGCACCGGCTCGTCGAGCAGGCCGCCGCGCGCGAGCGGCGCCCACGACTCGGTCACGATGCCATTCGCGACGTGCCAGTCGACCAGCTCGGTCTGCGGGAAGCGCGGGTGCAGCTCGACCTGGTTCACGGCCGGCAGCAGTCCGGTCTCGTCGCGCAGGCGCTCGAGGTGGACGACCGAGAAGTTGCTGACGCCGATCGAGGTCGCCCGCCCCTCCTGCTGCAGACGCTGCAGCGCCTTCCAGGTGTCGACGTAGCGATCGGCGCTCGGGATCGGCCAGTGGATGAGGTACAGGTCGACCCGCTCGAGCCCGAGCTTCGCGGCGCTGGCGTCGAAAGCCCGCAGCGTCTCGTCGAACCCCTGGTCGTCGTTCCAGACCTTGGTGGTGACGAACACCTCGTCGCGATCGAGGCCCGCAGCGCGCAGACCCTCGCCGACCTCGGCCTCGTTGCCGTAGAGCGCGGCGGTGTCGATGTGACGATATCCGGCGGCGAGCGCGCCCTCGACGAGACCGGCGGTGACGTCGGCGGGCACTTTGTACGTGCCGACGCCGAGCTGCGGGATGGTGGAGCCGTCGGACAGAGACAGACGGGGAGCCGAGATCATGGCATCCACGCTACCCATGCCGGTGCACGGGTGGACGACGAAACGGCATCCCTCCCGGCGGATGCGGGACGGATGCCGTTTCGGTACCGGATCAGCGCGTCAGCGCCGCCACCGCGTCGGCTACCGACACGGTGTCGCGTTCGCCCGTGCGGCGGTCCCAGAGCTCGACCTGCCCCTCGGCCGCGCCGCGACCGACGATGAGGATGCGCGGGATGCCGACGAGCTCGGCGTCGCCGAACTTCACGCCCGGCGACACCTTGGGGCGGTCGTCGTAGAGCACGTCGAGACCGGCGGCCTCGAGCTGGTCGGAGACGGATGCCGCGAGCTCGAACGCGGCGGCGTCACGGCCGGTCGCGACCACGTGCACGTCGAACGGGGCGACGGACTCGGGCCAGATGAGGCCCTTGGCGTCGTTGTTGAGCTCGGCGATGATCGCGAGGATGCGGGTGACGCCGATGCCGTACGAACCCATCGTGACGGTGGCGAGCTTGCCGTTCTCGTCGAGCACCTTCAGCCCCAGCGCCTCGGCGTACTTGCGGCCGAGCTGGAAGACGTGGCCGATCTCCATGCCGCGGGCCAGCTCCACAGGTCCCGAGCCGTCGGGGGCGGGGTCTCCCGCGCGCACGGTCGAGACCTCGACGAAGCCGTCGCCGACGAAGTCGCGGCCCGCGACGAGCGAGTGCACGTGCTTCTGGTCGATGTTGGCGCCCGTGATCCACGCCGTGCCATCGACCACTCGGGGGTCGAGGTAGTAACGGATCTTCGTCGCCGACTCCTCGCCCAGCACGGCGCCGGTCGGCGACCACGGGCCGATGTAGCCCTTGACCAGCAGGGGGTTCTTCGCGAAGTCGGCCTCGGTGGCCGCCTCGACCTCGGCGGGGGCGAAGGCGACCTCGACGCGCTTGTCGTCGACGTCGCGGTCACCGGGAAGACCCACGACGACCAGCTCGCGGGTGCCGTCGAGGTGCGTGAGGGCGAGCACGACGTTCTTGAGCGTGTGCGCGGCCGTCCATTGCGTGGCCTCGGCCGTGGCCGGGCCGGCGATGCCGGGAGCCGGGGCGTCGAGGTGCGCGTTCGAGTGGTCGACGAGGGTCGCGATCGTCGGGGTGTTCGGCGAGTCGAAGATCACGGCCTCGGGCTGACCGTCGATCGGCAGCGCGTCGGGCACGACGGTCGTGAAGGCCTCGACGTTGGCCGCGTAGCCGCCGGCCGAGCGCACGAAGGTGTCCTCGCCGATGGGGGTCGGGTGCAGGAACTCCTCCGACTTCGATCCGCCCATCGCACCGGCATCCGCTGCGACGATCACGTACTCGAGGCCCAGGCGGGTGAAGATGCGCTCGTAGGCGTCGCGCTGAGCCTGGTACGAGGCGTCGAGTCCGGCATCCGTCGCGTCGAACGAGTACGCGTCCTTCATCGTGAACTCGCGGCCGCGCAGGAGGCCGGCGCGGGGACGCGCTTCGTCGCGGTACTTGTCCTGGATCTGGTAGATCGTCAGCGGCAGGTCCTTGTACGACGAGTACAGGTCCTTCACCAGGAGGGTGAACATCTCCTCGTGGGTGGGCGCGAGCAGGTAGTCGGCTCCCTTGCGGTCCTGCAGGCGGAACAGCGCGTCGCCATACTCCTCCCAGCGGCCCGTGACCTCGTACGGCTCGCGGGGCAGCAGAGCCGGGAAGTGAACCTCGAACGCTCCGGCGTTCGCCATCTCCTCGCGGACGACGGCCTCGATCTTGGCCTTGACCTTCAGACCGAGAGGGAGCCACGCGAAGACGCCCGGGGCGTTGCGACGGATGTAACCGGCGCGTACGAGCAGGCGGTGGCTCGTGACCTCGGCATCCGAGGGATCTTCGCGGAGCGTGCGGAGGAAGTACTTCGACAGACGGGTGACCACGAGAGACGAGTCTAGGCCGCGAGGGAGGGAGGAATGGATGCCGGGGGTCACCCGAGCGCGCCGATGATGTTCGCGGCGAGCGCGCGCATCTGCTCCTCGGAAAGATCCGTGCCCACCGCCTCGATGATCCCCCCGTCGGAGTCCGCGCGCAGTCGCCCGCCGACCCCGTTCGCCGGTGGGATCCACCACGCGGCTCGGGCCCCGTCGACCTGAACGGGAGTGCCGCCGAACCGCTCCACCTCACTCGGATCCGATTGCAGGCCGGGGGCGATACTGAGCCGCAGCGTGAAATAGTCGGGCTCGTCGTACACGGGAGGGGCGACCGAGCACCAGGCGGCCGCACCGCGAGCGGTGAGGATGTCCCACTCCTGACCCTGCGGCACGTCGTCGGTTCCCACCGGTTCGAGTCCGACACGGCCAAGGGTCTGCTCGACGGCGCCACGGAGACGGTCCTGACAGCCATCGAGATGCCAGGCCGCCGCCGGAAGCGCCCGCTCGATTCCCGGCGAGGCGGCAGCGCGCGACCCCACCGCCGCTACCGCGTCCAACGCGACGGAGGCGCTGCTCGCGTACGCGGACACCCACGCGTCCCCGAAGCGTTCCGAATAGTCGCATGGTCCGCCCTCGCAGACCGGGGCGACGCCGATCCTCGCGCGGACGGCGTCCGGCACGACGGAGTAGGGAAGAACGGTGACGCCCACCGACTGCCACCCCGAGGAGTCCTGCGTCCGCCAGTGGCACGAGACCCCGCCCAGCGATCGAGCGTCCCAGACGGACAGCCCCTCCCACAGACGCATCGGAACACCGACCACCGAAGATGCCGCATCGGCATCGAGCACAGCCGAACAGTTCCCACCGAAGGCGAGAACCGGCGACGAGGAGGTCGGCGTCGGGGTCGGGGTCGGGGTCGGGGTCGGCGCGACCGTCGGCGTCGCCGTCAGCACCGGCTCCGCCGTGGCGGTCGGGCTCGGCGACGGCGTGGTCGCGATCTCGGGTGCGCTCAGCGTCGAGGTCACCGCCACTCCCCCGGCGATCGCGACCACCAGAGCCGCCGCCACGGAGCCCGCGATCCAGGCGTTCCGGTGCGCCCCGACGGGCGTGATGTCGTGGGCGCCGCCCACGATGCGGGCGCGCAGGGCCGCGCGCTCGGAGGGCGTCAGTTCGTCGTTCATGCCCGTGCCCCTTCCAGCGCGAGCTCGCCGCGCAATTTCGCTTTAGCGCGGGCGAGCCGCGATTTGACCGTTCCGGCCGGGATGCCGAGAGCCTGAGCGATCTCGCGCTCGGCGTAGCCCTCGAGCACCGACAGAACGACGACCGCCTGCTCCCGTTCGGGCAGACGCTTGAGCGCGGAGAGCACGCCGCTGTCGTCGTGAGCGTCCATCGACACCTGCGCGGCGACGGGAGCCCGATCGAGCAGGGCGCGATAACGCCTGCTCGACCGCTCGAGATTCCGGGCGCTGTGCGCGACGGTCGTCAGCAACCACGGCAGCGGCGACCCCTCGACCAGACGCACCGAGGCGCGTTTGCGCCACAGTTCGAAGAAGGCCACCGTCACGGCATCCTTCGCGTCCTCTCGATTCGTCAGCAGCCGCGAGGCGTGCCGGAACAGCCGCGTCTCGTGCCGATCGAACAGCGCGGCGAGCGCGAGCTCGTCGCCTTGGCGCACCCGGATCCACAGCCCGGCGTCGTCGTCATCCACACTCTGTAATGTCCATGATCCGTCGATCGGTTCACGACCGACGCGGCAGTTTCGGTAACGAAAGGGTGACGGCTCGACTACTCACCTCCCCCGGGCACCCAGGTCTCACCACTGAACGGCGAGGCCCGCCAACCGAGAGAACGCGTCGTCGCTGCTGAGAAGCGTGAGGGACTCCACCATCGCCTGCGCGGCGAGCATCCGGTCGAACGGGTCACGATGATCCCACTGCAGGGATCCAGCGAGGAGCGCGTGGGTCTCATCGATGGGAAGCCTCTCCGCGCCGAGGCGATCGAGATGGCGCGCGTAGCCCCCGACGAGCGCATCGGCGTGCGGGAGCTTGCCGATCCTCTGCTTCGTCGAGATCTCCCACGCCGAGGCGGCGGACACGACGATCGTCGACGACGGGTCAGCGAGGACAGCCGAGGAAGCCGGCCCGAGGCGGGCCGGGGCGGTCAGGGCCCAGAGAAGCGTGTGCGTGTCGAGCAGATACCTCACGCACCGACCTCCCAGGCGGAGAGCTCCTCTTCGGGAAGGGGATCGGCGAACGACTCCGGGATGGCATAGGCCACGAAGCCCAACTCCCGCTGCGCGGGCGGCTCGACAGCGACCAGCCGCGCAGCCGGGGTATCGCCCCGCGCGATGACGACCTCGTCGCCACGTTGCACGGAGGCGATGAGGGCAGACAGGTGCGTCTTCGCGTACTGCACTTTCACTCGCGACGTCTTCATGCGACCAGACTCGCACCCACCTCCGACACTGGTCAACCGCACTTGGTCAACCTGATCAAGCGGCGCGACGCCTTCCGACGTGCAGCACGGCGCGCACGACGAGTCCCGCCAGCAGGGCCCAGAAGGCCGCGCTCACCCCGAACACCGCGATCCCGGATGCCGCCACGAGGAAGGTCACCACGGCCGGCACCCGCTCTCCGGGGTCGTCGATGGCCTGCTGCACGGCGGAGCCGAATGCGCCGAACAGGGCCACCCCGGCCACCGCCGGGATGACGCCGGCGGGGGCGAGCAGCACGATCGCCGCGAACGCCGCCGACAGCGCGCCGAGCACAAGGTATGTCCCCCCGGCCGATACTCCGGCAACCCAGCGCCGCTTCGGGTCGGGGTGCGAGTCGGGACCGGCGGCGATCGCCGCGCTGATCGCGCCCAGGTTCATCACGTGCCCGCCGAAGCCGGCGGCGGCCGCGGAGCCGAGGCCGGTGACGAGCATCGCGGGACGCCAGGGGACCGTGTAGCCGAGGCTGCGCATCACGGCGACGCCGGGGACGTTCTGCGACGCCATCGTCACCACGAACAGCGGCAACGCGACCCCCACGACCGCGCCGACCGTGAGTGCGGGGGTGGTGAACTCCAGCCGGGGCAGGAGCGAGGCGGCATCCGCGTTCACTCCCGTGCGGGTGAGCTCCACCGCGACCACCGCGATCGCCGCGACGAAGGCGAGCGGCACGGCCCACCGGGGAAGCAGACGGGATGCCACGAGCCACACGATCAGCACGGGAGCCACGCCCCACGGGTCGTCGACGAGCCCGACGAACGGCGCGACGCACAACGGCAGCAGCACGCCGGCGAGCATCGCCTGCGCGATCGAGGGAGGGATGCGGGCGATCAGCGCGCCGAGCGGCGGGAACAGGGCCGTGCACAGGATCAGTGCCGCGCAGACGAGGAAGCCCCCCACGACCGCGGGCCAGCCGCCGTCGACGGCGCCGGTCGCCGCGAGCAGCGCGACGCCGGGGGTCGACCAGGCGACGGTGATGGGGATGCGGTAGCGACCGGCCAGCACGATGCAGCCCACCCCGACGACGAGCGTGATGGCGAGCAGTCCGCTCGCTGCCTGCGCCGGCGTCGCACCCACCGCCCGCAGGCCCGTGAGGACCACCGCGAAGGTGCTGGTGAAGCCGACGAGGGCGGTGACCACGCCGGCGATGAGCGGGCGGGCGAGGGAGGCGCGTGCAGTCTCGGTCATGAGACTTCCGACGCTATCGGAACAAAAGCCGACCGCCGACGCTCAGATGAGCGCCGAGCGCATCGGGTGGAGCGGTCAGGCGGTGATGACCTGCGCGGTCCCGGTGGCGGCGTCGGGGCCCATCTCGGCCGCCAGACGGTTCGCCTCGGCGATCAGCGTCGCCACGATCTCGCTCTCGGGCACGGTCTTGACGACCTCGCCCTTGACGAAGATCTGACCCTTGCCGTTACCCGAGGCCACACCCAGGTCGGCGTCGCGCGCCTCGCCGGGTCCGTTGACGACGCAGCCCATGACGGCCACGCGCAGCGGAACGGTCATGTCCTTCAGGCCCTCGGTCACGTCGTCGGCGAGCGTGTAGACGTCGACCTGGGCGCGACCGCACGAGGGGCACGAGACGATCTCGAGCTTGCGTTCGCGGAGGTTCAGCGACTGCAGGATCTGGTGGCCGACCTTGACCTCTTCGGCCGGAGGGGCCGAGAGCGACACGCGGATGGTGTCGCCGATACCCTCGGACAGCAGGATGCCGAACGCCGTGGCGCTCTTGATCGTGCCCTGGAACGCGGGTCCGGCCTCGGTCACGCCGAGGTGCAGGGGCCAGTCGCCCCGCTCGGCGAGCAGACGGTAGGCCTTCACCATGACGATCGGGTCGTTGTGCTTGACCGAGATCTTGAAGTCGTGGAAGTCGTGCTCTTCGAACAGCGAGGCCTCCCACACGGCGCTCTCGACGAGGGCTTCGGGCGTGGCCTTGCCGTACTTCTCGAGCAGACGGCGGTCAAGCGAGCCGGCGTTGACGCCGATGCGCAGCGAGACGCCGGCGTCTTTCGCGGCCTTGGCGATCGCGCCGACCTGGTCGTCGAACTTACGGATGTTGCCCGGGTTCACGCGCACCGCGCCGCAGCCGGCGTCGATCGCCTGGAAGACGTACTTCGGTTGGAAGTGGATGTCGGCGATGACCGGGATCTGGCTCTTCTTCGCGATGATGTGCAGCACGTCGGCGTCGTCCTGCGACGGCACGGCGACGCGCACGATCTCGCATCCGGATGCCGTGAGCTCGGCGATCTGCTGCAGCGTGGCGTTGATGTTGGTGGTGGGCGTCGTGGTCATCGACTGGACGCTGACGGGAGCGTCGCCACCGACGAGCACCTTGCCGACCCGGATCTGGCGGGTCTTGCGACGGGGCGCGAGGGTCTCCGGCACACGGGGCATTCCGAGGTTCACAGCAGGCACGGGCTCAGCCTACGCCGCCCTCACCGCACGGCGCCTGAACCGGTGCCGAAAGGCTGCTGTGGTAGGTTCGGCGCCATGCGCGCTCACACATCCTGGTGGCCCATCGTTTAGGCGGTGCGCACGCATGCAACAGACCGCCCTCCCCCTGGGGAATCCGGCGGTCTTCGTGTTTTCGGCGGCCGCGACGGAACCTCGTTCAGCACAGACGGAAAGACATCTCGATGACCGGGCTCGACCCCTTTTCCCTGCTCTCGGACCTCGCCGCAGGTTCCGCCCCCTTCGCCCTCATCGCCCGTGACGGGGCGACCGTCGAGGTCCTCACTGGAGACGTCGTCGACGTGGAGCTGCTCGCCGACATCCCGTTGACGGATGCCGACGGCGTCGCCCGCGAGGTGCTCGCGCTCGTCCCGTACCGACAGGTGCGCGAGCGCGGCTTCGTGTGCCACGACGACGGGGCCCCGCTGCGCTGTCTGGTGATCGGCGACCGCGTGTCCCTGCCACGGGCGGAGGCCATGGCATCCCTCCCCTCCTCCCCCGTGCCGTTGACGGACGCCAGCTTCGACATCAGCGACGAGGACTACGCCCGCATCGTGCGCCGCGTGATCGCCGACGAGATCGGCCGCGGCGAGGGGGCGAACTTCGTGATCCGTCGCGACTTCGTCGCCGGCGTCGACGCCGACCCCCGGATCGCCGCTCTGACGTGGTTCCGCGCGTTGCTCGAGCACGAGAAGGGCGCGTACTGGACCTTCGCTGTCGTCACCGACGATCACATCGCGGTGGGCGCGAGCCCCGAGGCGCACGTGAGCGCCAAGGATGGCGTCGTCACGATGAACCCGATCTCGGGCACCTTCCGTCACCCGGCGGGAGGCGCGACGGCCGAGACCCTCGCGGAGTTCCTGCGCTCGACGAAAGAGACCGAAGAGCTCTTCATGGTCGTCGACGAAGAGCTGAAGATGATGAGCGCCGTCTGCAGCGACGGCGGTCGGATCACCGGGCCGCACCTCAAAGAGATGTCACGGCTCACGCACACCGAGTACATGCTGCGCGGCTCGAGCGACCTCGACCCCCGCGACATCCTGCGCGAGACGATGTTCGCCCCCACCGTGACCGGCTCGCCCATGCAGAACGCGTGCACGGTGATCGCCCGCCACGAGACCGCCCCCCGCGGGTACTACTCCGGTGTCGCGGCGCTGTTCACCCCGAACGGCTCGACCGAGGGCCCCACGCACGACCTCGACGCGCCGATCCTCATCCGCACGGCGTACCTGGTCGACGGGCGACTGCGCGTCCCCGTGGGCGCGACCCTCGTGCGCCACTCCGATCCCGAGGGCGAGGTGGGCGAGACCCACGGAAAGGCGGCGGGCGTGCTCGGCGCCATCGGAGCGATCCCGCGGGATGCTCCCGCCGTTCCGGCCGACGCCGACCCCGACGCTCCGGCCGCGGCCCGCCGGCCGTTGGCCGAAGACCCCGCGATCGCCGAACTGCTGACCTCGCGCAACGACCGTCTCGCGCCGTTCTGGATGAACCCGCAGGACCCCGACGGATCGGGCCCCTTCGCAGGCCGTACGGCGCTAGTGGTGGATGCCGAGGACCGCTTCACCACGATGCTCGCGCACCAGCTGCGTCACCTGGGCCTGGACACCCGCATCGTGCCATGGTCGGAGGCGACGGACGACGAGATCGACGCCGCCGACCTGGTCGTCTCGGGTCCCGGGCCCGGCGACCCGCGCGACGACAGCCCCCGCATGACGGCGATGCGGCGAGTGGTCTCGCGGCGGCTCTTCCGTCACGCTCCGCTCCTCGCCGTGTGCCTGAGCCATCAGATCCTCGCGGACCAGCTCGGCATCGACCTCGCCCCTCTCGCACAGCCGCACCAGGGCCTGCAGAAGAGCGTCGACGTGTTCGGCGAGAGCGCCTCCATCGGTTTCTACAACACGTTCACGGCGCGCGTGGCTCCGGGGACGACCGAGCGGGGGATCTTCGTCGAATCGATCACCGCGAACGGAGAAGCGACGAGCCCCGCGCTCCCCCTGCCCGAGGGGCGCATCGACATCCCCGCGGAGGTCGCGGCCGATTCCGAAACCGGCGACGTCTACGCCCTGCGCGGGCCCGGATTCGCGAGCGTGCAGGGTCACCTCGAGTCGATCCTGTCGCGCGACGGCATGCGCACGCTGGAACGTCTGATCGCCCACGCGCTCTGACCCGCGCTCTCGGAGGCGCTCGGGAACCTCCGCGGCGAGGCGGCGGAGCCTGAACCGAGGTGGCTGAGCGTGTCGAAGTCACCGGCCCTCGCGGCCCCCGGACCCTTCGTCATGCTCAGGGACCTTCGAACCGCGAGCGCGCGCCTAGAGCAGCTGCACCGGGTTGAAGATGTCCGCGAGGAACAGCACACCGCCGGTCGCGACCAGAAGCACCACGACGACGAACGTCACGGGCACGAGCTTCGTGGCATCCACCGGCCGGGCGACTTTGCCGCGCAGGCGCGCGATCTGCCTCTTGATGCCGTCCCACAGCGCGACCACGACATGGCCGCCGTCGAGCGGGAGCAGCGGGATGAGGTTGAAGACGAAGAGGGCGATGTTCAGACCGCCCAACAGGGTGATCATGGTCTGCACGCGGTCGAGGATCGGCGCGTCGACGGCGGCGATCTCACCGGCGAGACGGCCCGCCCCCACCACGCTCATGGGGCTGTTCGCGTCGCGGGGCTGACCGCTGAGGGTGTCGACGGCGACCTCGTAGATGCGGACGGGGAACTGCGACACGATCTGCGCGACCGAGCCGATGTACTGGCCCGTCGCCTGAAGGCTCGTCCCGATCGGCTGGCGGACGAGAGCGCTCTGCGGGCTGATCCCGGCGAAACCGACCGTCTGGTACTCGGTCGCACCCGACGCGTCGACCACGGGCCGTCCGTTCGCATCGGTGACGGCCTTGTCGGTGGTCGCGGGGGTGAACTGCACGGTGCGCTGCGCGCCGTCGCGGTCGATGACCACCGACAGCTGCTGCCCGGGAGAGCGCTGGATGATCGCCGCCGCCTCGGCGAACGTCGACACCGGCGTGCCGTCGATCGAGACGAACTCGTCCCCCGGCTGGATCCCCGCGGCGGCCGCGGGAGCGACGGGATCGCTCGGGGTGCAGTCGGTGCGGTTCTGGCTCGCGGGGATGACGCACTGCGAGACGGAGGCGACGGTCGTGGTGCCCTGCTGGATGCCGATGCCGCTGAGGGCGATCGTGAAGAGCACGACGGCGAGGACGAGGTTCATCACGGGCCCGCCGAGCATCACGATGATCCGCTTGTAGACGGGCAGTTTGTAGAACACGCGGTCATCGGAGGCGATGAGGGTCTCGGCGTTGGCGTCGCGGGCGTCCTGGATCATCGTCGCGAAGAAGCGCGAGCGCTTGGTGCCGGGCTTGGCGTCGTCGGGAGCCGGCGGGTACATGCCCGCCATCGAGATGAAACCACCCAGGGGCAGGGCCTTGAAGCCGTACTCCGTCTCGCCGATCCGCTTGGACCAGAGCGTCGGACCGAAGCCGATCATGTACTGGCCGACGCGCACGCCGAAGAGCTTGGCGGGCAGCAGATGCCCGACTTCGTGCAGCGCGATCGAGACGGCCAGGCCGAGCACGAGCACGATGACGCCGATGAGGAACGCGATCGCAGTCACCCGCCGACGATACCGCCGGACGCCTTTGAACCGCCCGTGCGGCTGCGATGCGGTGCCTGTGCGACGCCGGATGAGAGAATGGTCCCGATGCCCTCCGACGCCCCCTCGAACCTGCCGCCCGTCCTCCGACCGGAGAACCCGCCGCGACGCGACCTCGCCGAACTCGCCCGACGCTACGGCGTGCGCACCGTCGGAGACGTCGACGGCACGACTCTCACCGGCATCACGCTGGCCACCGCCGACCTGCGCGCAGGCGAGGCCTTCGTCGCCATCCGCGGCGTCAACCGGCACGGTGCGGAGTTCGCGCCCACCGCCGCCGCACGCGGTGCGGTCGCCGTCATCACCGACGCCGCAGGCGCCGAGATCGCCGGTCCCGCGGGTCTTCCGATCGTCGTCGTCGACGATCCCCGCGCGCTCCTCGGCGAGCTCTCTGCGTGGGTCTACGGCACCGGTCCCGACGACCAGCTCCCCCAGCTGCTGGCCACCACGGGCACCAACGGCAAGACCAGCGTCTCGCACCTGCTCGAGGGGATCCTCGACCAGCTCGGCGTCGTGACCGGGCTGTCGTCCACGGCCGAGCGGCACATCGCGGGCGAGGTCATCGTCTCGCGCCTGACCACCCCCGAAGCCTCCGAGTTCCACGCTCTCCTCGCGCTCATGCGCGAACGCGGCGTGCAGGCGGTCGCGGTCGAGGTGAGCGCCCAGGCGCTGACCCGTCACCGCGTCGACGGGCTGATGTTCGACGTCGCGGGGTTCACCAACCTCACGCACGACCACCTCGACGACTACGCGGACATGCGCGAATACTTCGAGGCGAAGCTCCCCCTCTTCCGCCCCGACCGCGCCCGCCGCGGTGTCGTCTGCCTCGATTCGGCGCCCGGCGCCGAGATCGCCGCCCGCGCCGAGATCCCGGTCGTGACTATCGCGACCCCCGCCATCAGCGAAGACGCCGCCGCCGCGGCATCCGCCGATTGGACCGTCGACATCGTCGACGAACGCCAGGAGGGCACCGAGTTCACCCTGAGCGACGGCAAGGGTCGCTCGTTGACCACCGTCGTCCCGGTGATCGGCCGCCACATGGCCGCCAACGCCGGTCTCGCGATCGTCATGCTCCTCGAGGTCGGCTACACCTGGGAGCACCTCTACAGCACCCTCGACGGCTCGCACATCGAGGCCTCGCTCCCTGGCCGCACGCAGCTCGTCTCGGGGGCCGAGGGCCCCGCGGTCTACGTCGACTTCGGTCACTCCCCCGACGCGTTCGAGAAGACGCTCGCCGCGGTCCGTCGGGTGACCCCGGGCAAGGTCGTCATGGTGTTCGGCGCCGACGGCGACCGCGACGCCACGAAACGCCACGACATGGGCCGCACGGCGGTCGAGGGCAGCGACATCCTCGTCGTCACCGACCACCACCCCCGTCACGAGAACCCCGACACGATCCGCGAGGTCCTCGTCGAGGGGGCGCGCCGGGCGCGACCGGATGCCGAGATCCTCGAGTTCACGCCGCCCGAGCGCGCGATCCTCGAGGCCGTGAAGCTCGTCGGCGAGGGCGACGCGATCCTCTGGGCCGGCCCCGGTCACCAGGACTACCGCGACATCCGCGGGGTGCGCACGCCCTACTCGGCGCGCGAGCTGTCGCGTCGCGCCCTGCGCGCGGCCGGGTGGCCCGTGCCCGACCCGCAGTGGCCCGTGCCCTACCCGACCGACAGCACCCCGTCGTCCGACCCCGAGCGTCCGGTGGACTTCCCGGCCTGAGGCGCGGGTAACGCGACATCCCGTCCCCCTGGCCCGGCTCAGGGGCCCTCCAGACGAGGAGGGTGAGCCGCAGGGCTTGACCCTCGGGGACCTGCCACTACGAGGGGCCGAGCCCGCGGGGGTCAGCGCACGCGCGGGCCCCTTCGACAGGCTCGGGGACCTCTCCCATCACGAGGGGGCTGAGCTCGTCGAACCCGCCGCCCGGCCCGCCTCAGCGCGCGGCGATGAGCGCGTCGGCCGTGCGACGCGCCCAGGCCTCGGCCTCGGCGAGGGACTCGCGGGTGAGCGTCGTGGGCGGCTCGTGGCGGTCGACCACGCGTTCGATCAGTTCGACGATCTCGAGGAAACCCAACCGTCCCTCGTGGAATGCGTCGACGGCTTGTTCGTTGGCGGCGTTGAAGACGGCGGGGTAGGTCGCCCCGGCCCGGCCGACCTGTTTCGCGAGGGCCACCGAGCCGAAGGCCTTCTCGTCGAGCGGCTCGAACGTCCACTCCGAGGCGCGGGTCCAGTCGAGCGGGGCCCCGACACCCGAGATCCGGTTCGGCCAGTCGAGCCCCAGCGAGATGGGGAGCCGCATGTCGGGCGGCGACGCCTGGGCGATGGTCGAGCCGTCGACGAACTCCACCATGGAGTGCACGATCGACTGCGGATGGACGGTCACGGCGATGCGGTCGTACGGCACGTTGAAGAGCAGGTGCGCTTCGATCACCTCGAGCCCTTTGTTGACGAGGGTGGCCGAGTTCGTCGTGACGACGCGCCCCATGTCCCACGTCGGGTGAGCGAGGGCTTCGGCGGGGGTGACGTTCTGCAGCTCGTCCCGCGAGCGTCCTCGGAAAGGGCCTCCGGATGCCGTGAGCACGAGCCGACGCACCTCGCCGGCGTGACCGGATCGCAGCGCCTGCGCGATCGCGGAGTGCTCCGAATCGACGGGCACGATCTGCCCCGGCGCGGCGAGGGCGGTGACGAGGTCGCCGCCGACGATCAACGACTCCTTGTTGGCGAGCGCGAGGGTGCGCCCCGCTTCGAGCGCGGCGATCGTGGGGCCGAGCCCGACCGATCCGGTGATGCCGTTGAGCACCACGTCGGCCTCGACGTCGCGGACGAGCTGCTCCGCCTCGACCGCGCCGAGGGCCGTGTGCTCGACGCCGAAGGCCGCGGCCTGGGACTCGACGCCGGCGCGATCGGTGCCGGCGGCGAGTCCGACGACCTCGAATCGGTCGGCGTTGTTCGCGATGACGTCGAGCGCCTGCGTTCCGATCGAACCGGTGGAACCGAGGATGAGGACGCGGCGCATTCCCTCAGCCTACTTAGCCCGCCATGTCGGCGTGCTGGACCCCGAGGATGTCGACGACGAAGAAGAGGGTCGAGTTCGCGGGGATGTCGCCCTGGGCCTTGTCGCCGTAGCCCGCGGCGGGCGGGATGACGACGACGACCTGCGAGCCGACGGTCTGCCCCTCGAGCGCCTGGCGGAACCCGTCGACGACCTGGTTGGTGACGAACTGGGCCGGGGTCCCGCGCTGCCAGCTGGAGTCGAAGACCTGACCGCTGTCGTAGAGCGCGCCCGTGTACTGCACGATGACCTGATCGCCCGGGTTCACGACCTCGCCCGCGCCCTGGCGCAGGTTCTCGATGCGGACCTCGGTGGGCGCCGGAGCCGTCGGCTGGGGCAGCATCTGCTTGCCGTCGGCGTTGGTCGTGGTGGTGGGGGCGCCGTTGTCGTCGAACGTCACCGCGGGCATGCCGTCGACGGGAGCGACCTCGGTGCCCTCGGCGCGGGCCGGCAGCTCGGAGATCGAGTCGGCGACCAGGACGAAGGCGGGCGAGCCCTCGCCGAGCGTGCCGGCGGGGAACGACGAGACGGTGCGCGACCCGAGGGGGGCGCACTCGAGGGCGGCGCCGAAGATCTGCTGGGGCGAGATGAGCGTGTCCATGCCGTTCGGCTCGGTGTCGAGCGTCTGCAGCTGGACGGCGCCGGAGGCGGTGTCGATCAGCGTGAAGTTCGCCTTGAGGACGTCGCCGGCCTTCACCTGCTGGCCCGTGCCCTCGACGAGGGTCGTGCGCTGCAGGGCGGTGGGGTTGTAGCCGTCGGGAAGGGTGACGCTGACCTTCGACTGGAAGTCTCCCGACACGACGAGACCGTCGGGGGCCGGGGCGTCGGCGAGCGCACTCTGGCACTGTCCCGCGTCGGCCGACCCGCTCGCGTCGGGCGTCGACGCCTCGTCGGGCGTGCCGGAGCATCCGGCCAGCAGCAGGGCCGCGGCGGCGACGACGGACAGGGAAGCGATCGGGCGGAAGCGCACGGGTGACCTCTCGGAGCAAGACGGGAAGACCCCATCCTCGCGCATTCGGCTTTGCCGCGGCTGGGAGGCCGGTGCGCGTCCTCGCTCGTGCGCGTTCGTCGTGTACACGCGCGCACCATGCACGCCCGGGCATGCGGCGGCGAGTAGCCTCGACGGGTGAGTTCCGACCTGCCCGCCGAGACCCCCGTGACCGTGCCGGAGCAGATGGGCGCGACCTACCGCCTCGGACGTCTCCTCATCGCCCCCCTGGCGCGTGCCGTGTACCGCCCGCGCATCGAGGGCCGCGAGAACGTCCCGCGCATCGGCCCCGTCATCTTCGCGAGCAACCACCTGTCGTTCATCGACTCCATCGCCATCCCTGTCGCCGCTCCCCGCCCGGTGCACTTCATGGCGAAGTCGGCCTACTTCGAGAAGTGGGCGTCGCGTCAGTTCTTCACGGCGATCGGCGCCATCCCGGTCGAGCGCGGCGCGGGCCAGAAGGCGCTCGAGGCCCTCGACCAGCAGCGCGCCCTGCTCGAGGACGGCCGCGCCGTCGCGCTCTACCCCGAGGGCACGCGGTCGCTCGACGGTCGCCTGTACAAGGGGCGGACCGGGGTCGCGTTCCTCGCCCTGCAGACCGGAGCCCCGGTCGTGCCGGTAGGACTCATCGGCACCGACAAGGTCATGCCGGTGGGCGCGAAGATCCCCACGACCAAGGAGCGCATCACGGTGCGTTTCGGCGCCCCCCTCGATCTCTCCCCCCACGGGGCCGCTTCCTCGGGCCGCGCGCGCCGTGGCGCCACCGACGAGATCATGGCCGCGATCCACGCCTTGAGCGAGCAGGAGCTCGCGAACGCCTACAACGAGGCTCCGGCGCAGAACCCGATCGAGCGCATCAAGCAGGTCCTCCCCCACGAGCGGCTCTGAGCGCCCGCGTCTCACCGGCTTTTCCTCCTTGACGGAACGGCGACCTGCGAGCAGGGTCGAAACCGACGGCCCGAACCGTCGTCGCCACAACGAGGAGGCACCGTGAAGAAGTTCGTCAACGACCCCGCCGACGTCCTGGCCGAGGCCCTCCGCGGCATCCAGGTCGCTCATCCGGACGTGCGGGTGGATGCCGAGAACCGGGTCATCCTGCGCGCGGAGCCGACGCGGTCGGGCAAGGTCGCGCTGGTGTCCGGCGGCGGATCGGGGCACGAGCCGATGCACGGCGGTTTCGTCGGGCGGGGAATGCTCGATGCCGCGGCCGCCGGAGAGGTGTTCACCTCCCCCACTCCCGACCAGGTGCTCGCCGCCACGCAGGCGGTCGACTCGGGCGCGGGCGTGCTGCACATCGTGAAGAACTACACCGGAGACGTCCTCAATTTCGAGATGGCGGCGGAGCTCGCCGCGGCCGAGGGCGTGCAGGTGGAATCGGTCGTCGTGGCCGATGACGTCGCCGTGACCGATTCGACCTGGACCGCGGGTCGCCGTGGAACGGGTACCACCGTCATCCTCGAGAAGATCGTCGGCGCCCTCGCCGAAGAAGGGGCTGACCTCGCGGCGGTCGCCGAGCTCGCGCGTCGCGTCTCGGCCGCTGGCCGGTCGATGGGCGTGGCTCTCACGAGCTGCACCGTCCCCGCCGCGGGTCGCCCCACCTTCGAGCTCCCCGACGACGAGATGGAGGTCGGTGTCGGCATCCACGGCGAACCCGGTCGCTCGCGCGTGAAGCTGGCATCCGCTCGAGAGATCGCGAAGCTCATGGTCGACCCGATCGTGCACGATTTCGGCGAGCCCGTGGGACCGGCGATCGTGCTGTTGTCGGGCCTGGGCGGCACCCCGCTGATCGAGCAGTACCTGTTGTACGGAGAGATCGCGCCGCTGCTGGCCGAGGCCGGCGTCGACGTCCAGCGCGTCCTGATCGGCGACTACATCACGAGCCTCGACATGGCCGGCGCGTCGGTGACCGTCGTGAAGGCCGACGACGAGATGCTGCGCCTGTGGGATGCGCCCGTCGTGACCCCGGGGCTGCGGTGGGGCGCATGAGCGGGGCGGTCTCGACCGACGACCTCGTCGCGTGGGTGCGCGTGTTCCGCGACGCCGTCCACGCGCACAAAGACGAGTTGACGCGCCTCGACTCCGAAATCGGCGACGCCGACCACGGGTCGAACATGGCACGCGGTCTCGACGCGGTCGTCGCCAAGCTCGATCCCGCTCCCGCGAGCCCCTCCGACCTGTTCAAGACGGTCGGCATGACCCTCGTCTCGTCGGTCGGCGGAGCGAGCGGTCCGCTGTACGGCACGCTCTTCCTGCGCATGGGCCCCGCGCTGGGCACCGAGACGGAGGTGGATGCCGCGACCCTCGGCGCCGCGCTGCGCGCCGGGGTCGAGGGGGTCGTCACCCGCGGCAAGGCCGAGCTGGGCGACAAGACGATGATCGACGCCCTCTCCCCCGCCCTCGACGCGTGGGACGCCGCGGCCGCTGAGGGCCCGGCTGAAGCCGCTCGCGCCGCAGCCGACGCCGCGGCCCGTGGGCGCGATGCGACCGAACCGCTGGTCGCGCGCAAGGGCCGGGCGAGCTACCTCGGCGAGCGCAGCGCCGGACACCTCGATCCGGGCGCCACCTCGGCGACCCTGCTGCTCGAAGCCCTGCGCGACACCCTGGCGGGAGCCGCGTGATCGGGATCGTCGCCGTCTCGCACTCCCGCGCCCTCGCCGAGGCCGCCGTGCATCTAGCCCTGCAGATGGGCGGGGCGAATCCGCCCGAGGTCCGCGTCGCGGCCGGCGGCCCCGACGACGATCTCGGAACGGATGCCGTGGCCATCGCCGCCGCGATCGACGAGGCGGACTCCGGGGACGGCGTCCTCGTCCTGATGGACCTCGGGTCCGCGATCCTCAGCGCCGAGACGGCCCTCGAGTTCGTCGCGGCGCCGGACCGTGTGCGCCTGAGCCCCGCCCCCTTCGTGGAGGGTCTCGTGGCGGCCGTGGTGACCGCCGCGGGCGGGGCGGACCTCGAGACCGTGTCCCGGGAGTGCGCCACCGCCGCGGGAGCGAAGGCGAGTCAGCTGGGCGACGACGCCGGGGAGTCGGCATCCATTCCGCAGGGTGCGGAGAAGGCGTCGGAGGATCAGTCGCTGTCGTTCGAGGCCGTCGTGACCAATCCCTCGGGCCTGCACGCGCGTCCGGCCGCGACCTTCGTCAAGGCCGCCTCGCGCCACGATGCCGAGGTGCGCATCGCCGACCTCGAGACCGGATCCGACGAGGTGTCGGGGCGGAGCCTGCTCGCCCTGATGGCGCTGGGCGTGCGGCAGGGTGCGCGCGTCCGCGTGAGCGCCTCGGGCCCCGACGCACGTGCGGCGCTCGACGAGCTGCACGCTCTCATCGCCGACGGGTTCGGCGAAAGATGACGGGGGCGGTCGAGCGCGTCAGCGCGTGACGCTGAGCAGGCGGCGCGCGAGGGACTCCTCGACCACCAGCTCGGTGACGAGGTCGGCGGCCAGCGCGCCGCGCAGGCCGTCGAGCTTGGAGAGGCTCGACACCACGCAGAAACGACGGGGAATGCGCCGCACGGTGTCGAGGTCCGGCCCGCTCGAGCGGGCGTTGAGCTCGGGGATGTCGCTCGAGCCGTCGGCGCGGTAGAACACGGTGGCGCAGTCGCCGACCACGCCCTCGCGCTCGATGACCGCGCGGTCCCGCTCGTCGAAGTAGTCGCCGCTGTAGACGTGGGAGGGCACGTCGGCGTGCGGGGAGCCGAGCCCGAAGACGAACAGGCCGACGCGCTGCTGGATCTCGAGCACCGAACGCACCGAGCGCTCCCGCCACATCGACTGCTTGGTGAGGGGGTCGTCGAACAGCGCGGGCACCGGGAATTGGTGCACGGACGACGACCAGGCCGCGCCGAACTTCGACAGGATCTCGCCCGCGTACGGGATGCCCGAGGTGCGCACGTTGGCCGCGCCGTTCATCTGCACGATGTGGGTGTCGTGGACGTCCTTCTGGGGGACGTGGCGGGCCACGGCCGAGAGGGTCGACCCCCAGGCCACCCCGATCGTCATCGACGACTCGACGCGCTCCGCCAGGATGCGCGCGGCGGTCAACGCCGTGCGCTCGAGCCGCTCGGCCTCGGAGGTGCGCGGGGGCGTGGGCACGACGTGCGCCGTGATGCCGAAGCGATCGGCGATGCGCTGGGCCATCTGCCCTCGGGCGTCGTCGGGCGGGCTGATCGAGATCGTGACGAGGCCGACGTCGCGGGCGTGCTGGAGCAGACGCGACACCGATGAGCGCGAGACCCTCATCTCGTGTGCGATGGCATCCATCGTGAGGTCCTGCATGTAGTAGAGCTGCGCCGCGCGCAGGGCGTCACGGGAGCGCTCCTCGGCCTGCGTCACCACCGTCCGGTTACCTTCATGAACACTATTCTGCACGTTTGTTCAAGGGGCTTGCAACAACGTGCAGACAAGCGCATTGTGATCGTCGTACCAACAACGAAAGGTCGCAGTCGACATGTCGTCCCCCGCTACTCCGCTCCGCGCCGACGTCCAGGCGCTCCGCGACGCCGAGAACCTCGACGTCCTCATTATCGGAGGGGGCATCAACGGCCTCGCCACCCTCCGCGACCTCGCCCTCCAGGGCGTGAGCGTCGCGCTCGTGGAGCGCGGCGACTTCGTCTCCGGCGCCTCCTCGGCCTCCAGCCACATGGTGCACGGCGGCATCCGCTACCTCGAGAACGGCGAGTTCCGCCTCGTGAAGGAGGCGGTCACCGAGCGCAACGACCTGCTCAAGACCGCGCCCCACTACGTCAAGCCGCTCGAGACGACGATCCCGATCTACAAGACGTTCTCCGGCATCCTGTCGGCGCCCTTCCGCCTCCTCGTGACGCACGGTCGCGGCAAGCCCAATGAGCGCGGTGCGCTGCTCATCAAGGTCGGCCTGATCATGTACGACACCTTCTCGCGCGACGGCGGGTCGGTTCCCCGTCACACCTTCCTCGGCAAGAAGAAGTCGCTGTCCGAGCTACCCAAGCTCAACCCCGACCTCGCCTACACCGCGACCTACTTCGACGCCTCGATGCACGACCCCGAGCGCATCGCCCTCGACGTGCTGCGCGACGGCATCGAGGCCGGCGCGGGCCGCACCCAGGCCGTCAACTACGTCTCAGCCGTCGGCGCCGACGCGAACGGCGTGCGCGTGCGCGACGAGGTGTCCGGCGAAGAGTTCAGCGTCAAGGCGAAGGTCGTCCTCAACACGGCCGGGCCCTGGACCGACCTGGCCAACCAGGCGATGGGCCTCGACACGAAATTCATGGGCGGCACCAAGGGCTCGCACATCGTCCTCGACAACCCCGAGCTGCTCGCCGCCACCGGTGGTCGCGAGATCTTCTTCGAGCACTCCGACGGCCGCATCGTCCTCATCTACCCCCTGAAGGACCGCGTCCTGGTCGGCACCACCGACATCGACGCCGATCCCTCGAAGCCGGTCGTGTGCACCGACGACGAGATCGAGTACTTCTTCGACCTCATCGGCCACGTCTTCCCCACCATCGGCGTGGACCGCTCGCAGATCGTCTACACGTTCTCGGGCATTCGCCCGCTCCCCCGCCACGACGACACCGCCCCCGGCTTCGTCTCGCGCGACTACCGCATCGTCGAGGACGAGGTCGCGGGCGTCCCCGCCATGAGCCTCGTCGGCGGCAAGTGGACCACCTTCCGCGCTCTCGCCGAGCACCTCAGCATGAAGACACTGCAGAAGCTGCGCCGCCCCCACCGCGTCAGCACCCAGGGCCTGCCCATCGGCGGCGGGGCAGGCTTCCCCGCCACGCCCGAGCAGCGTCGCCGCTGGATCGCCGCGCGCACGAATGCGCACTCCGCGGAGCTCGTCGAAGCGATGCTGGAGCGCTACGGCACCCGCGCCGACGCGATCCTCGCCGCCCTGCCCGCCGAGCCGACGCCGGTTCCCGACGCCGCCGGGTACTTCCGCGAGGAGCTCGCGTTCATCGCCGAGAACGAGCAGGTCGTGCACCTGATCGATGTGCTGCTGCGCCGCACGCACCTGGCGTTCGTCGGCGGCATGACCGAGCGCACCCTGCAGGAGGTCGCCGAGGCCGTCGCCGAGCCCCTCGGATGGGACTCCGCGCGCGTCGACGAAGAAGTGGCCCGTACTACTGAGATTCTCCGCTCCGCCCACCGTGTCGACCTGGCACAGGCCGGAGTGGCCCGAATCTGAGAGAACGTGCGGGCGCGCCACCTGTTGCGCGCCCGCACGTGAGCCGTAGGTTCGGAGCACCGAGCCGCACTACCGCCCGAGCCGAAGGTGTCCGGGTGACGAAAGAAAGGTCGATGACGACATGCAAGAAGTGAACCTGGGGCTGTACTTCCTCTCGGAGGTCGTCGGCACCGCGATGCTCATCCTGTTGGGCTGTGGCGTGGTCGCCAACGTGGCCCTCGCCAAGACCAAGGGCAACGCCGGCGGCACCCTGATGGTCAACTGGGGTTGGGGCCTGGCGGTCTTCGCCGGTGTCATCGTCTCCGCGTACTCCGGCGCTCAGCTGAACCCCGCCGTCTCGATCGGCCTCCTGGTCGCCGGCAAGATCGCCTTCGTCCAGTTCCTCGTGGCCGTGGCCGCGCAGATGGTCGGCGCCATCATCGGCGCCGTGCTCGCCTGGGCGTCGTACAAGCAGCACTTCGACGACGAGCCCGACCCCGCCGCCAAGCTCGGCGTGTTCTCGACCGGTCCCGCGATCCGCTCGTACGGCTTCAACTTCCTCACCGAGGTCATCGCCACCTTCGTCCTGGTGTTCGTGATCTTCGGCTTCGGCGACTACGGCGTGGCCGACATCGGCGTCCCGGGCGGCATCGGCGGCCTCGCGGCCGTCCCCGTGGCCCTGCTCGTCGTCGGTATCGGCGCCTCCCTCGGCGGCCCGACCGGTTACGCGATCAACCCGGCCCGTGACCTCGGCCCCCGCATCGCCCACGCGATCCTCCCCATCAAGGGCAAGGGTTCGAGCGACTGGGGCTACGCCTGGGTTCCGGTCGCCGGCCCCCTCGTCGGTGGTCTGCTCGCGGGTCTGCTGGCCCCCGTGCTCCTCGGCCTCGGCAAGTAACACCTCGGCGGGGGCGTCGCCCGGCGCCCCCGCCCCTCTTCTCCACCTCTTCACCCGTTCACTGAATTCAGACAAAGGAGTCCATCCATGGCCGACTACGTCCTCGCCATCGACCAGGGCACGACCTCGACGCGCGCGATGATCTTCGACAAGTCCGGGAGCGTCGTCTCCGTCGGACAGAAGGAGCACGAGCAGATCTTCCCGCGCGCGGGATGGGTCGAGCACGACCCCGCCGAGATCTGGCGCAACACCCAGGAGGTGATCGGCCTGGCCCTCAGCCGCGCCGACATCACCCGCCACGACATCGCCGCCGTCGGCATCACCAACCAGCGCGAGACCGCGGTGGTCTGGGACAAGAACACCGGCAAGCCCGTGTACAACGCCATCGTCTGGCAGGACACGCGCACGCAGTCGATCGTCGACCGTCTCGCTGACGGCGACCCGGAGCGCTACAAGAGCATCGTCGGTCTGCCGCTGGCGACCTACTTCTCGGGCACCAAGATCGTCTGGATCCTCGAGAACGTCGACGGAGCCCGCGAGAAGGCCGAGGCCGGAGACCTGCTCTTCGGCACGACCGACACCTGGGTGCTGTGGAACCTGACCGGCGGCATCGACGGCGGCGTGCACGCGACCGACGTCACCAACGCCAGCCGCACGCTGTTCATGGACCTCGAGACGCTGTCGTGGCGCGAGGACATCCTCGCCGATTTCGGCGTACCGGCCTCGATGCTCCCCGAGATCCGCTCCTCCTCCGAGGTCTACGGCACCGTCGAGTCCTCGTCGCTGCTGCGCGAGACGCCGATCGCCGGCATCCTGGGCGACCAGCAGGCCGCGACCTTCGGCCAGGCGGCCTTCGATCCGGGTGAGAGCAAGAACACCTACGGCACGGGCAACTTCCTCATCTTCCAGACGGGCGAAGAGATCGTCCACTCGAAGAACGGTCTGCTCACGACGCTGGGCTACAAGCTCGGCGACCAGCCCGCCCGCTACGCGCTCGAGGGATCGATCGCCGTCACCGGCTCGCTCATCCAGTGGCTGCGCGATCAGCTCGGCATCATCTCCTCGGCTCCCGAGGTCGAGAAGCTGGCCGAGAGCGTGGACGACAACGGCGGCGTGTACTTCGTCCCGGCGTTCTCGGGTCTGTTCGCGCCCTACTGGCGTCCCGACGCCCGCGGCGCGATCGTCGGCATGACGCGCTACGTCAACCGCGGCCACATCGCCCGCGCCGCCCTGGAGGCGACCGCCTTCCAGTCGCGCGAGGTGCTCGACGCCGTCAACGCCGACTCCGGCGTCGACCTGGCCGAGCTCAAGGTCGACGGCGGCATGACCGCCAACGACGCGCTCATGCAGTTCCAGGCCGACATCCTCGGCGTGCCCGTGGTGCGCCCGGTCGTCGCCGAGACCACCGCCCTGGGTGCCGCGTACGCCGCGGGCCTCGCGGTCGGCTTCTGGGACAACCTCGACGACCTGCGCGCCAACTGGCAGGAAGACAAGCGCTGGGAGCCCAACATGGACGACGGCGAGCGCGAGCGCGAGTTGCGCCTGTGGAAGAAGGCCGTCACCAAGTCGATGGACTGGATCGACGACGACGTGCGCTGATCCCGCTCCTCACGAACGCACCCCCGTCGGCCTCGCGCCGGCGGGGGTGCGTCGTTCGCGGGGCGCCGGGTTCCTGGCATCCGGATGCCGAGGACTCAGCGCTGCGGCTTGGGGTATGCCGCCCGGACGGCGTCGGACTGGAGGTAGTCCGAGACGCCGATGAGGAGGATCGCGAAGAGGATCTGCTCGGTGACCACCCAGAACGGGTAGAGCCCCGGGATCGCCGCGAGCACGAGCGCGACGACCGGGAAGATCCGGCTGAACAGCTGCAGGCGGCGGAACGCCCAGTACCACCCCGCGCGGGCGCGCCAGAGGAAGTAGAACAGGGTCGTCGTGATCGCCAGCACCACGAGACAGCGCATCCAGACCGCGAAGCCGACGTCGTCGCCGTTCGCGGTCATCACCAGGGCGATGACGACCGTGGCCACGCCGAGGACGAAACCGGCCGCGAGCAAGAGGGTGATCGCACGGAACGCCCGGCGGACCTTCGGATCGACGGAGACGGGAACGCGATGATCGGCCTGGCGGCCTCCCGCGATCCGGTCGAGACGGCGCAGGGCGGGTTCGAGCTGCATGGGCTCACTGTACGACGCCGCCGCATGCTCCTCGTATGCGCGACGCGGCGTGCTCAGTTCGCGGTCACCTCGGGCTCGTGCCGAACCGGGAAGTTGACCGAGTTGGCGATGAAGCACCACTCGCGCGCCTGGCGGTGGGCCGCGCGCGCCGCCTCGATCATCGACTCGTCCGCCACGCGGACGCGCGGGCGCAGCACGACCTCGGTGAACGCTCCCCCGCCGTTGCCGTCCTCCTGCAGGGTGCCCGAGGCGTCGTCCTCGTAACCGGTGACCACGACGCCCACCTTCACGCACGCGTAAAGGTACGACAGCAGGTGGCACTCGCTCAACGCCGCGATCAGCAGTTCTTCGGGGTTCCACTTGGCGGGGTCGCCGCGGAAGGGCTTGTCGGCGGATGCCGCGATGGCGGGCTTCCCGTCGACCTCGAGGGTCACGGCCCGCTCGTAGTCGCGATAGCCGCTCGTTCCCGTGCCCAGATCGCCGGTCCAGGTCGAGCGCAGGCGGTAGTGGTGCTCTCCGTTCATGTCCCCAGTCTGCCCCTCCTCCCCGCGTGAGTCGCCGAGATTCGTCGCTTCGCTTCTCGGAGAGCGACAATTTCCGGCGACTCACGCGCCGGGTCCAGAACAGGCCCCGCGATACGATGGACGGATGCCCGCTACGCCCCCCGCCTCCGTCGAACTCGCCGTCGTCGACCGCAACGATTTCGTCGAATCCCGCCACTACGGCGTCGCCGTTGTCCTCGCCCCCGACGGGTCCGAGAAGCTGACCCTCGGCGATGCGAGCGCGCTCTTCCTCCCCCGCTCGAGCATGAAGCCCCTGCAGGCGCTGGCGTGTCTCTCGGCGGGCGCCGAGCTCGCCGACGAGCGTCTCGCGATCTCGATGGCGAGCCACGCGGGCACCGAGCGCCACGCCGAGGTGGCTCGCGGCATCCTGCAGTCCGCCGGCCTCACCGAAGATGACCTCGGGTGCCCGGCGGCCTGGCCCGCCGACACCGCGTCACGCGACGAGATGGTGCGTGATCACGCCGCGCTCTCGCCGCTGCGCATGAACTGCTCGGGCAAGCACGCCGCGATGCTCCTGACCTGCGTGGCGAACGGCTGGAGCACGGGCGACTACCTCGATCCGCAGCATCCGCTGCAGGCGCACATCCGCGAGGTCATCGAACGTCTCGTGGGTGAGCGCATGACCACGACGGCGATCGACGGCTGCGGAGCCCCCGTCTACGCCATGAGCCTCGTCGGTCTCGCACGGGCCATCCAGCGCATCGCGACGTCGTCGGAGCGCTCCCCCTTCGCTCTGCACCGCAGCGCCGGAACCCTCGTGCGCGCCGTGCGCGAGCACCCGTGGACCATCGACGGCCCCGGCCGGCCCGACACGATCGTCATCGAACGCCTCGGGGTCTTCTCGAAGATGGGCGCCGAGGGCGTGCAGGTCATGACCGCCCCCGACGGCACCACGGTCGCCCTCAAGATGCTCGACGGCTCGAATCGCGCCGGGCATGTCGTCGCGTTGCGCCTGCTCGAGAGGGTCGGGGCTCTCACCGCCGCGGCGGTCGACGACACCGTGGCGCAGCTCTCGCTGTCGATCCTGGGCGGCGGTCGCGAAGTCGGTTCGATCCGCTCCGCGGTCTGACCCCGACGCCCCGCCCCTCCACGGTGCAGGGGCCGTTCAGATGCCCCCGTCGACCGAGCGCGGGTGGGCGATCGGCTCGTCCGGGACGAGCACCTCGGTCTCGCGGTTGAGGCTCTCGCCGCGGAAGAACGGCTTCGATCCCGGGAACAGGTACCAGAGCACCATCAGCACGACCCCGATCGCCAGCGCCCCGATACCGACGACGAAGGTGCCGCCGATGCCGAGGAGCACGGTGTTGCCGTACTCGGGGTGGTACATGTCGACGGCCGACTGCACGAAGGCGTACGTCAGCATGAGGGCTCCCAAAAGGGGCAGGATGCCGCGGTAGACGAGGTTCTTCGCCGACGAGAACAGCTCGCGTCGGTAGAACCACACGCAGGCGTACCCCGTCATCGCGTAGTAGAAAGCGATCGCGAGCCCGAGCGACAGGATCGAGTCCTGCAGGATGTTGTCGCTGATGATCGTCATGCCGACGTAGTAGACGCTCGCCACGACGCCCATCACCAGCGTCGAGAAGGACGGCGTGCGGAAGCGGGGGTGCACCGTCTGGAAGCGGTGCGGCAGCGCCTTGTAGGCGGCCATCGCGAGCGTTCCCCGCGCGGTGGGGAGGATCGTGGTCTGCGTCGACGACACCGCCGAGATGAGCACGGCGACGATCAGGACCCACCCGAACGGGCCGAATAGGTCGTCCTTGAGCGCGAGGAACACGTCGTCGGCGTTGGCGGGATTGGCCAGCCCCGATCCTTCTTCTCCGACACCGGCGTACATCATCGCCGCCACCGTCACCGTGACGTAGGTGCCGAGCAGGATGACGGTGGTCAGGAGCGCGGCGCGGCCCGGGATGCGCTTGGAGTCCTTGGTCTCTTCGTTGAGCGCCAGGCAGGTGTCCCACCCCCAGTAGATGAACAGCGCGAGCAGGACGGCCTCGGTGAATCCGCTCCAATCCGTGAACCCGAAGGGGTTGAACCACGCGAGATCGAAGGGGGTGGGGTTCGGCGCCGTCCCGTCGAAGAACTTCCACAGCGCCAGCACCACGAAGAGGGCCAGCACGAGGTACTGCACCGCGAGCAGGATGTTCTGGATCCGCTCCCCGATCTCGACTCCGCGGTAGCTCACGTAGGTCATCGCGGCGATGAAGGCCACACCTGTCACCGTGACGAGCGGCACGTTCTCGGCGAGGGAACCGTCACCGATGAGCGACCACAGGTAGATGCCGGCGATCTGCGACAGGTTGGCGAGCACCACCATTCCGGCGACGGCGACACCCCAGCCCCCCATCCACCCGACCCAGGGGCCGAACGCCTTCGTCCCCCACGTGAAAGTGGTGCCGCAGTCGGGCATCTCGTTGTTCAGCTCGCGGTAGGCGAAGGCGATGAACAGCATCGGGATGAAGGCCAGCACGAACGCGATGGGCGCCGACGCCCCCACTGCGAGGACGACGAAGCCGAGAGTTGCGACGAGGGAATACACCGGTGCGGTGGATGCCAGACCGATCACGGTCGAGCCCCACAGGCCCAGGGTGCCAGTGGCCAGGCCTTTGCCGGCCGTCCGTTCGGGTGCGGAGGTCATATGCCGAACGTAGAATCCGCGGTCTCCGCGGTCAAGATGAATTTCAGGCGGAGCGGCGGGCGACGTCGAGCACGACGATCGAGATGTTGTCGCGTCCGCCGTTCTCGAGGGCGGCGGCCATCATGGCCTCGACGGCCGCGGCCGGGTCGGCGTTCGCCTCGAGGAAATGACGGATGCCGAAGTCGGTGAGCTCTTTGGTGAGACCGTCGGAGCAGATCACGAAGCGATCGCTGTCGAGCACGTCGAGGCGGAGGTAGTCGGGCTTGACGCTGTCGCTCGGTCCCACGGCTCGAGTGATCACGTTGCCGTAGGGGTGGTTCTCGGCCTCTTCGGGGCTCAGACGCCCGGCGGCGATGAGCTCTTGCACCACGGAGTGGTCGGTCGTCACCTGGACGATCTCACCATCGCGCAGAAGATACACGCGCGAGTCGCCGATGTTCAGCGTCACCCAGTGCGGTTCTTCGGTGTGGGTCTCGAGGTACACGCCGGTGAGGGTGGTTCCGGTGCCCTCGTCGGTGGTCTCGGGGTGGGCCACGATGTCTTTGACCGCCCGCGAGAGCGCCTTCTCGATGTTCTTCGTCGAGACCGGGCCCGTCGCGACCACGGCACGGAGCCGCTCGACGGTGCTCGCGCTCGCGATCTCTCCGCCGAGATGCCCGCCCATGCCGTCGGCGACGACGAACAGCGGGAAGTCGGCGAGGACGGCGTCCTGGTTCACCTCGCGGCGGCGTCCGACCTCGGTGCTGGCCGCCCACGACAGCTCGAGAACGGTGTCACCGAGCGGGACGGTGCGCGTGTGGGTGGTCACCTCGGGCACGAACGATCCTCCGGTTGGCCGACGACTGCGCCGGCGGAAACGCACGGCCCTGTCATCTTAGTCGACGCTCGGGCACGATCCGAGGACGCGCCGCACCGACACATCCCAGCGGTGGCATTCATCCCGCGGCCGGATCGGCGGGCAGAGGAAGGATGCCGTCGATCTCGGCGAGATCCTCGGCGCTCGGCGTCCAGGCGGTGGCGGCTGCGGCATTGGCGCGCACCTGCTCTGCGCTCGTCGCGCCCGCGATGACGCTCGCGACCAGGGGGTTGGCGAGGAACCAGGCGAAGGTCGCCTCGAGCATCGTGATCCCGCGTGCATCGCAGAAGGCCTGGTAGCGCTCGAGCGCGTCCCAGGGGGCGTCACGCCACAGGTGGGGGCGCTGACGCATGATGCGGCTCCCCTCAGGGCCCCCGTCCCGCGTGAACTTGCCGGTCAGCAGGCCGTTGTGCAAGGGGAAGAAGGGCAGGAACCCGAGGCCGTAACGAGAGGCGGCGGGCAGCACCTCCCGCTCGGCGGCGCGGGCCAGCAGGCTGTACTGATTCTGGGCCGAGACGAACCGCACGCCGTCGGCGGCATGGTCGGCCTCGGCGATCCGCCACCCTGAGAAGTTCGAATGCCCGATGTAGCGCACCTTGCCCTCGCGGACGAGGTCGGCGAGGGCGCCGAGGGTTTCCTCGATCGGCGTCGACGGGTCGGGCGTGTGCAGCTGGTACAGGTCGATCCAGTCGGTGCGCAGGCGTCGGAGCGAGTCTTCGACGGCACGACGCACGTGCGCGCGGGATCCCTTGGACCCCCCGGTCACCGCGGGAGCGAAATCGGCGTGCCCGAACTTCGTGGCCAGCACGACCTGATCGCGGCGCCCCTCGAGCGCCTCCCCCATCAGCGTCTCGGACAAACCGAACTCGTGACCGTACATGTCGGCGGTGTCGAGGAAAGTCACGCCCGCATCGATCGCCGCATCGAGCACCGCGCGCGTTCCGTCGAGTGTCTCGGTGGCGGTTCCCGCTCGTCCGAAGTTGTTGCACCCGAGTCCGATCGCCGAGACGCGGAGTCCGGAGCGGCCGACGGGACGGAGAGGCAGGTCTGCGGGGGTCATCCCTCCACGCTAGCGGCGGGAACGGCGAAGGGCTCCCCGCGGGTGCGAGGAGCCCTTCGTGAACGAGACCGGTGTGTCAGACCACGGGTCCGGCCGGCGGGGGCGGGGGCGTGGTGCCCGTCGCGGGCGGCGGCGGAGTCGTGCCGGTGGCCGGCGGGTTGTACGACTGCGGGGCCGGCGGCGGGGGCGTGCTGCCGTAGCCGGGAGCGCCGTAGCCGGAGCCGCCGACACCCGGGCCGCCGTTGCCGGAGACCTGCTGGGAGGGCTGCACGGGGATGCCGTTCCACACCGTCTTGTCGGCGAGGAAGGAGTTGGCCCAGGGGGCGGGGCGAATGGCGGGGTTCCACGGGTTGTTGCCGAACGCGAGGATCGCGAGGAAGATCCACTGCCCGAGGGGGCCGAGGATGAACAGCAGCAGGATCGGCCACTCACGACCGAACTTCGCGTTGACGCGGTAGGACACCATGATCAGCGCGACCACGATCGCGATGCCGGCCAGGAAGTTCAGGATCGGAATCGCCGTCGCCACGACAAGGGCCAGGATGACCCACGGCGAGAGGTCGCCCAGCTTGGCGAAGACCATGTAGTTGTAGATCGGGACCCAGGCGCGCCATTTGCCCTGGACGCCGGCCTTGTCGAAGATGCGCATCAGAAGGAATGCGCTGATGACGTATCCGGCGATGGAGAACAAGAAGATGAACAGGTAGACGATGCCGACCAGAGCGGCTTCGGCTCCACTCGTCGTCCCGTAGTCGCTGTAGGCGAGATAAGAAGTGTTCACGAGGTTCCTCTCGTACGGAGTCGTGCGCGTCGCGCGGCACCGGCGGGGCTCTCCCGCGCCTCACATGCTAGCGAAGCTGAGACTTTCCTGACAGGGGCACGCCCATGTCATACAATGAGCGCCACCTCGCCGGCCTCCCCCGGGCGGACCACCCACCCCGCGCCGGACGCCCAGCTCACGAACTCGTCGAGCGAGGCAATGCCGACGCCCTGGGACGCGAGGGATCGCACGAGCTCACCCTTCGCATGTTTGTTGAAGTGGTTGAGTGCGCGAGTCCGACCACCCGAGTCCTCGCTCATGACCCGCACGTAGGCCGAGGGGACACCCTCCGGCAGCGGCCCGAGAGCCGCGTACGCCTCCGAGCGCAGGTCGAGGACGAAGTCGGGTCGGCGCTGCGCCCACGCCTGTCGAACGGCATCCGCCCAGATCCGCCGCAGAGCCGGGGCGCCGGGTAGCGACGTCCCCGCCGCGAGGCGATACGGCGGGATGCCGTCGAGGGCACCGACCGGCCCGAACGGCGCCGACTGGATGAGGACGTGCTCGCCGAGCCATGAACGGGATGCCGCATCGAGGGACGCGGCATCCAGGGCATCGAACAAGACCCCGGTGTAGCGATCGATCGCCGGCATGGTCGGCGCCGTGCGCACCGCAGCGTTGTCGGCGATCTCGTGCCGACGCTTCGCACTGATCTTCAGGACGCGCGCCGCCTCGTCCTCATCGGCGGATAGCGCGACCAGCGCGGCGACGACCGTTTCGCGCGCGTCCCGGAGAGAAGGGAGCGCGAGGGACGCGAGATCCAGCATCGGGCCGTCGCCGCCGGGGCGCTTGGTCTCGGACGGGGGAAGCAGGACGAGCATGGGAACCTTCGGGAAAACAGCGACGCGCGCCGCCCGGAGAACCGGGCGACGCGCGTCAGCGATGAAGCGGCGTCAGGAGACGAGAGCGGCGTTTCCGGCGACGATGGTGAGTTCGTCGTCGGCCATCGACAGGAAGCCGTCCTCGGCGTTGGCCAGGATCTTCGTGCCGTCGGTGCGGGTGATGCGCACCTCGCCCTGGGCGAGGATCGCGAGCACCGGCTCATGCCCCTGCATGAAGCCGATCTCACCCTCGACGGTCTTGGCGACGACCAGCGTCGCCTCCCCCGTCCACACCTCGGCGTCTGCCGACACCAGGCTCACGCGCAACGACATGTCAGCCGTTCTCCTTCTGGATCTGCGCCCACTTGGCCTCGACGTCGGAGATGCCACCGACGTTGAAGAACGCCTGCTCGGCGACGTGGTCGAAGTCACCCTTGACGATCGCGTCGAACGACTCGATGGTCTCCTTGATCGGGACCGTGGAGCCCTCGACACCGGTGAACTTCTTGGCCATGTAGGTGTTCTGCGAGAGGAACTGCTGGATGCGGCGTGCACGCGACACGACGATCTTGTCTTCCTCGGAGAGCTCGTCGACGCCGAGGATGGCGATGATCTCCTGCAGTTCCTTGTTCTTCTGGAGGATCTGCTTCACGTTGGTGGCGACGCGGTAGTGGTCGGCACCGATGTAGCGCGGGTCGAGGATGCGGCTCGTCGAGGTCAGCGGGTCGATGGCCGGGTACAGACCCTTCGACGCGATCTCACGCGAGAGCTCGGTGGTGGCGTCGAGGTGCGCGAACGTGGTCGCGGGAGCCGGGTCGGTGTAGTCGTCGGCGGGGACGTAGATCGCCTGCAGCGAGGTGATCGAGTGACCGCGCGTCGACGTGATGCGCTCCTGGAGCACACCCATCTCGTCGGCGAGGTTCGGCTGGTATCCCACGGCGGAGGGCATGCGGCCGAGCAGCGTCGAGACCTCGGAACCGGCCTGCGTGAAGCGGAAGATGTTGTCGATGAACAACAGCACGTCCTGCTTCTGCACGTCGCGGAAGTACTCCGCCATCGTCAGGGCCGAAAGGGCGACGCGCAGACGCGTTCCCGGCGGCTCGTCCATCTGGCCGAACACGAGGGCGGTCTTGTCGAAGACACCCGCCTCTTCCATCTCGGCGATGAGGTCGTTGCCCTCACGGGTGCGCTCACCGACACCGGCGAACACCGACACGCCACCGTGGTCCTGCGCGACGCGCTGGATCATCTCCTGGATGAGGACGGTCTTGCCGACGCCGGCACCTCCGAAGAGGCCAATCTTTCCGCCCTGCACGTAGGGGGTGAGAAGGTCGATCGACTTGATGCCGGTCTCGAACATCTCGGTCTTGGACTCGAGCTGGTCGAAGCTGGGCGCCTTGCGGTGGATGCCCCAGCGCTCGGTGACCTCGATCGTCTCGCCGGGAGCGGCGTTGAGCACCTCGCCGGTCACGTCGAAGACCTTGCCCTTGGTGACGTCGCCGACGGGCACCGAGATGGGGCCGCGCGTGTCGCGCACTTCCTGGCCGCGGACCATGCCGTCGGTGGGCTTGAGCGAGATGGCGCGGACGAGATCGTCGCCGAGGTGCTGGGCGACCTCGAGGGTGATCTCGGTCGACTCGTCACCAATGGTGATCGTGGTCTTCAGCGCGTTGTAGATCTCGGGGATCGCGTCATGCGGGAACTCGATGTCGACGACCGGGCCGGTGACGCGCGCGACGCGTCCGACGACGGCCGCGTCGGTCTTCTCGGCGGTGAGGCTCATGGCTTCTTCTCTCCTTGGGAACTTACTTGCCGGATGCCAGGGCATCGGCGCCGCCGACGATCTCGGCGATCTGCTGCGTGATCTCCGCCTGACGCGCGTTGTTGCGCAGGCGGGTGTAGTCGGTGATGAGCTTGTCGGCGTTGTCGCTGGCCGACTTCATGGCCTTCTGCGTCGCGGCGTGCTTGGCGGCCGACGACTGGAGGAGGGCGTTGAAGATGCGGCTCTGGACGTAGACCGGCAGGAGCGCATCGAGCACGGTCTCTGCATCCGGCTCGAACTCGTAGAGCGGGTACACCTCGGCCTGGGCCGGAGCCTCGTCCGCCTCGAGGACCTCGAGGGGAAGAAGACGGACCGACTCGGGCGACTGCGTCATCATGCTGACGAAGCGGTTGTACACGAGGTGGATCTCGTCGACGCCGTCGTTCTCGCCACCGGCGCGGTAGGCCTTCAGGACGGCATCCGAGATCTCTTCCGCCGTCGAGAACTGCGGGGTGTCGGTGTCGCCGACCCACTGTGCGACGCTCGCCATGCGACGGAACTGGAAGTACCCGACGGCCTTGCGCCCGACGAGGTAGAACACGACCTCTTTGCCCTGCGAACGGAGCAGCTCGGCCAGCTCGAGCGCCTCACGGAGGATCTGCGAGTTGAACGCGCCGGCCAGGCCGCGGTCGGAGGTGAAGACGACCAGGGCCGAGCGACGGATGTTCTCACGCTCGGTGGTCAACGGGTGATCGACGGAGGAGTGAGTGGCCACCGCGGAGACGGCGCTCGTGACGGCCCGCGCGAAAGGGGATGCCGCGCGCACACGCGCCATCGCCTTCTGAATGCGTGAGGCCGCGATGAGCTCCATCGCCTTGGTGATCTTCTTGGTCGTCTGAGCAGAAGAGATCTTCTGCTTGTAGACCCGTAGCTGTGCGCCCATGATTTACGTCCGTGTCCTCGCTCCTCAGCGACGGCCTTTGACGATCCGCTCCTGGTTCACGTCTTCCGCCTCGGCGGCGTCGACCTTCTCGGCGCCGACGACGCCCTGGTCCTTGCCGGGCTGGAACTCCTTGGTGAAGGCGTCGATCTGCTTCTCGAGCTCGGCGAGGGTGTCGTCACCCAGCGCGTTGGTCTCGCGCAGCGTGTCGAGCACGGTCGAGTTGCGACGGAGGTAGTCGAGCAGCTCGCGCTCGAAGCGGAGCACGTCCGAGACCTCGACGGTGTCCAGCTTGCCGTTCGTGCCGGCCCAGATCGAGACGACCTGCTCCTCGACGGGGTACGGCGAGTACTGCGGCTGCTTGAGCAGCTCGGTCAGACGCGCACCGCGTGCCAGCTGACGACGCGAGGCCGCGTCGAGGTCGCTCGCGAACATCGCGAAGGCCTCGAGCGAGCGATACTGCGCCAGCTCGAGCTTCAGGGTTCCGGAGACCTTCTTGATCGACTTGACCTGAGCGTCACCGCCGACGCGCGACACCGAGATACCCACGTCGACCGCGGGACGCTGGTTGGCGTTGAACAGGTCGGACTGCAGGAAGATCTGGCCGTCGGTGATCGAGATCACGTTGGTCGGGATGTACGCCGAGACGTCGTTCGCCTTGGTCTCGATGATGGGAAGACCCGTCATCGAACCCGCGCCGAGCTCGTCGGACAGCTTCGCGCAACGCTCGAGCAGACGCGAGTGCAGGTAGAAGACGTCGCCGGGGTACGCCTCGCGGCCCGGCGGGCGGCGCAGGAGCAGCGAAACGGCACGGTAGGCCTCGGCCTGCTTCGACAGGTCGTCGAAGATGATGAGGACGTGCTTGCCGCCGTACATCCAGTGCTGGCCGATGGCCGAGCCGGTGTAGGGGGCGAGGTACTTGAAGCCGGCGGGGTCGGAGGCGGGAGCCGCGACGATGGTGGTGTACTCCATCGCGCCGGCCTCTTCGAGCGCGCCCTTCACCGAAGCGATGGTCGAGCCCTTCTGGCCGATCGCGACGTAGATGCAACGCACCTGCTTGTCGACGTCGCCGGACTCCCAGTTCGACTTCTGGTTGATGATCGTGTCGATCGCGATGGCCGTCTTGCCGGTCTGGCGGTCGCCGATGATGAGCTGACGCTGGCCGCGGCCGACGGGGATCATGGCGTCGATGGCCTTGATGCCGGTCTGGAGGGGCTCGTGCACGCTCTTGCGCTGCATGACGCCGGGCGCCTGGAGCTCGAGGGCGCGGCGGCCCTCGGTCGCGATCTCGCCCAGACCGTCGATGGGGTTTCCGAGCGGGTCGACGACGCGACCCAGGTACCCGTCGCCGACGCCGACCGAGAGGACCTCACCGGTGCGGGTGACGCTCTGGCCTTCTTCGATGCCGGAGAACTCGCCGAGCACGACGACACCGACCTCGTTCTCGTCGAGGTTCTGGGCGAGGCCGAGCGTGCCGTCCGCGAAGCGGATGAGCTCGTTGGCCATGACGCCGGGAAGGCCCTCGACGTGAGCGATACCGTCGGCCGCGTCGACGACGGCGCCGACCTCGGTCGCCGCAGCGCCGGTGGGCTCGTAGGCGTTGACGAAGTCCTTCAGCGCGTCACGAATGACGTCGGGGCTGATAGAGAGATCTGCCATTGTCTTCCTTCGTTCGTGGGGCACTCGGCCCCCAGATCCACGCCCACTCGGGCGGAAAGTCTTCAGCCGGCGATGCGCTGGCGGAGGTCCGCGAGGCGTGCGGACACGCTCGCGTCGATCACGTCGTCGGCGACCTGCACGCGCAGCCCACCGACCACGGTCGGGTCGATCACGGTGTTCAGCGTGACGGCCGAACCGTAACGTGCGCTGAGAGCGTTCTGGAGGCGGGACTGCTGGTCGGCGTTCAACGGCGTCGCCGCGAACACCGTCGCGACGATGCGCGCGCGCTGCTCGGCGACGATGCGCTCAGCGCGACGCAGGAGAGCACGGACGCGACGACCGCGCGCGTGCTCGACCAGCGACGACACGATGAGTGCGGTCCCCGCGCTCGCCCGGCCGTCGAGGAGCTTCGAGACGAGAGCCCCCTTCGCCGACGCGTCGCCGAGGCGGCCGCCCAGCGCGAGTTCGAGCTCGCCGTTGGAAGCGACGGTGCGCGAGAACGAGAAGAGCTCGGCCTCGATGTCCGCGTCCTCGGCGACCGAGGTCGCGAGCACAGCGAGCTCTTCGAGTCCTTCGACGAACTCCGCGGAGGTCGACCAGCGCTGCTGCGCGGCACTGGTGAGCAGCGCCACGGTCGCGGGCCGGTACGAGGCTCCGAAGACGCCGGACACCAGACCCGCACGGGCGGCGGGCGGCACCGACGAGTCGGACAGCGCGCCGCTCAGCTGCGCCGAGCCGCTCACGGCACCGACGGCCGCGAACAGTTCGCGCGCGACGTCGAGATCGACGCCCGAGGTGGAGGCCAGGGCCTCCGCGGTCGCGGTCCGCGCCTGAGTGGTCGCGCTGCCCATTACTTGGCCGCCTTCTCGGAAGCTTCGAGCTCGGCGAGGAAACGGTCGACCACGGCGTTGGCGCGCGCGTCGTCCGTCAGGGTCTCACCGATGACGTTGCCCGCGAGGTCGACCGCGAGGGTACCGACCTCGGAACGCAGCTGCACGAGGGCCGTCTGACGCTCGGCCTCGATCTGAGCGTGCGCGGACGCGGTGATGCGAGCGGCCTCGGCCGACGCGGTCTCCTTGGCCTCGGCGACGATCTTTCGACCGTCCTGGGTGGCGTTCTCGCGGATCTCACCGGCTTCTTTGCGCGCCTCGGCGAGCTGGGCGGTGTACTCCTCGAGGGCGGCCTCGGCCTGTCGCTGAGCCTCGTCGGCCTTGGCGATGTTGCCCTCGATGGCAGCACTGCGCTCGTCGAGCAGCTTCGCCATGCGCGGCAGAGCGACGCGCCACACCACGAAGATGATGACGACGAAGCATACGGCCGACCAGATGATGTCGTAGACCGCGGGAAGCAGCGGGTTGTGCGCTTCCCCCGCGGGCTCCGCGGCGAGAGTGACAAGAGCGTTCAGCATCCTGTCTCCTTACAGTGAATCGAGAGCGGCCGGGATCAAGTGAAGATGAAGCCGGTTGCGATACCGATGAAGGCGAGCGCCTCGGTGAAGGCGATACCGATGAACATCAGGACCTGCAGGCGGCCCGCGAGCTCGGGCTGACGAGCGACGCCCTCGATCGTCTTGCCGACGACGATGCCCACGCCGATGGCGGGACCGATGGCAGCGAGACCGTAGCCGATCGTGGCGACGTTACCGGTGACCTGGGCGAGAACCGTAGTTGCGTCCACGGGTTTTTTCCTTTCGTTGGGTGGCTCGGCGTGCGCCGGGCCGCTCAGTGCTCTTCTGCGACCGCGAGCTGGATGTAGACCGCGGTGAGGATCGCGAAGACGTACGCCTGGAGGAAGGCGACGAAGATTTCGAACAGGGTGAAGGCGAAGCCGAAGGCGAGGGAGCCGGCGCCGAGCGCGGTCCACCATCCGCTGAGGTCCACCACGAAGAACTGCGTCGCGGCGAAGAACAGCACCAGCATGAGGTGGCCGACGACCATGTTCATCAGCAGTCGCAGCGTCAGGGTGACGGGGCGGATGATGAAGGTCGAGAGGAACTCGAGCGGGATGATCAGGATGTAGAGGAACCAGGGCAGCCCGGGAGGCATCAGCGAGTTGCGGAAGAAGCCGCCGGGGCTCTTCTTGATGCCCGCGTAGATGAAGGTGACGTAGGCCACGATCGCGAGGAGCATCGGAACCGCGATGACGCTGGTGCCGGCGATGTTCAGGAACGGGATGACACCCGTGATGTTCATGAACAGCACCATGAAGAAGATGGTGGTGAGGATCGGCAGGAAGCGCTTGCCGTCCTTGCGGCCGAGGATGTCCTCGGCGATGTTCACGCGAACGAAGTCCAGGCCCATCTCGACGACGCTCTGGAAGCGACCGGGGACCACTGTCATGCGACGCGTTCCGACGACGAGGAGCGTGACCAGAACCACCGTCGCGAGCATCTGGATGAGGTTGATGCGCGTGATCGCGAACATCGTGCCCTCGAACAGCACCGCGTCGGGGAAGAACTCCGAGATGGAGGGCGGGTGGAATTCCGCACCCGCAGACGCGAAGTTCGTGATCAGGGTCGCAGCTTGAGTAGTCAGCGCTGGCTCCAGCTTCGGGGCATCGGTGTGAACCGTTGCGACGATGGTCGGTGATTGTTACCCGAAGTGCGAGCTTGGAGAAGAATTCCAATCGCGGGTGGGTACTCGACCACCCTATCAAACTCCCGGCGGATCCATGAGTCCGCTCGGTGCGATCGTCTCGGCACCGGACTAATGTGCGGCCGCCGGCCGCACCATGGGATACGGCCGCTCAGGAGCGACGGTCGCCCGCCTCGGGGTCGGTGGGCAGGGTCACGTCGCTGACGCTGGGGATGCGCATGCGCAGCAGGACGACCACGTCGACCGCGAGCGAGGCGATGACGCTGACGACGAGCGCGACGTAGAACACGACGGGGTCGACCCAGCCCTGTCCGCGCAGCACGACGATCGCCACGATGAACAGGATGAGCTTGAGCAGCCAGCCGCCCAGCACGATGCCGAAGAAGATCGGGACGTAGAGCGGATCGCCGAACCATCGGTTCGCCACCAGGATGCTGATGGCCGTGACGGCGAGGAAGATCGCGCTGACCGCGACGCCGGACAGAGCGCTGCCGAGGCCGCCCCCTCCCCCGACGAGGAATCCGATGACGGCCCCGAGCACGAGGAGCACCGCCGTCACGATGCCGCCCCAGACCAGGGCGGTGCGCAGCACCGGGGTACTGGAGAGGGGACGACGAGGGGCGGGGGAAGCACTGCTCATGAGGGGGACTCCGGTCGGGTGGGTCGGGGGCGGCGGGACAGCCGCAGTCGGTGCTGGGAGGGCAGGAGGGTGAGAACGACGCACGCGATGACGCCGATGACGCCGAAGACGATGCCGAAGGCGTAGTCGCCGGGCCAGCTCTGCTGGGTGCCGATGTACATCAGCAGGAACGCGAGGCTCACCACGGCGGTCCAGCTGTAGAAGATGAGGACCGCGTCGCGGTCGGTGTGCCCCATGTCGAGCATGCGGTGGTGCAGGTGCTTGCGGTCCGGCGAGAACGGTGATCTTCCCGCCCACTGCCGGCGGGCGACGGCGAGACCGAAGTCGAGCAGGGGCAGCAGGACGATGACCACGGGCAGCAGGATCGGGATGAACGCACCGAGCAGCTGCGACCGGCCGATCTTCTCGGGATCGAGCACTGCCGGGTCGAGCTGACCGGTGATGGCGACGGCCGAACTGGCCATGAGCAGCCCGAGCATCAGGGCCCCCGCGTCTCCCATGAAGAGCTTCGCCGGCGTCCAGTTCATCGGGAGGAAGCCGAGGCACGCCCCCACGAGGACGGCCGCGATGAACGACGCGAGGTTGAAGTAGGTGCTCGCTCCGGTGTCGCGCACGAGCAGGTAGGAGTACGCGAAGAAGACGCCGTTCGCGATCAGGCAGACGCCGGCGACGAGACCGTTGAGTCCGTCGATGAAGTTCACCGCGTTCATCACGACCACCAGGGCGAACACGGTCAGCAGGAAACTCACCCAGCTGGAGCCGACCGTCAGGGCGCCGATCGGCAGCGAGAGGATCTGCAGTTGGCCGAACCAGGCGATGATGCCCGCGGCGACGAACTGCGCCCCGAGCTTGATCATCCAGTCGAGGTCCCAGAGGTCGTCGGCGACGCCGACGAGCACGATGAGCAGGACCGCCCCCAGCAGGGACAGCACCGGCACGGGGTCGATCCAGAAGATCGCGAAGTAGGGGTTGCGGCTCGACAGGGCGAAGGCCGCCACGACGCCGAGGAACATCGCGACTCCGCCGAGGCGCGGCGTCGGCGTCTTGTGCACGTCGCGGTCGCGGATGCCGGGGTACAGCTTGAACCGCAGCGCGAGCTTCCACACCACCCACGACAGCGCGAGCGTGACCGCCGCCGTGAACAGGATGGTGAGGAGGTATTGGGTCACGGACCCGGCGCCTCGGCATCCGGGGTCGTTGCGGCGGGGGCGGCGAGCGGGTCGACGACCTCGTCCACGGGGTCGGGCTCGAGCAGGTCGCCCACGACGGCGCGCAGCCGCTCACGCGAGATCGCGCCCTCGCGCAGCACCCGGATCTGCGGCTCCGCTCCCCCGACGAGCGTGGTCGCGTCGATGATGGTGGAGGCGATGCCGGTCTCGCTGACGCCGGCGTCGAGGTAGACCGCGACGCTGTCGCCGAGCATGTCGCGTGCGGAGTCGATGTCGACGGCGGCGGCGCGACCGGTGAGGTTCGCGCTCGACACGGCCAGCGGACCGGTCTCTTCGAGGAGTTCCAGCGTCATCTTCTGAGCGGGCATGCGCACGGCCACCGTGCCGTGGGTGTCTCCGAGGTCCCACGAGAGCGAGGGCTGCGCGGGCAGCACGATGGTGAGGCCGCCCGGCCAGAACTCGCGGACGAGGTCGTCGACGGCGGGCGGGATCTCGGCCACGAGAGCCCGCAGCGTCCCCACCCCGGGCACGAGCACGGGGGGCGGCTGCTGGCGGCCCCGGCCCTTCGCCTCGAGCAGGCCGGCGACGGCGCGCGCGTTGAACGCGTCCGCGGCGATTCCGTAGACGGTGTCAGTGGGGAGCACGACGAGTTCGCCTCTGCCGATCGCTTGACGCGCGTGGCGCATTCCGGACAGCAGCTGCGACTCGTCACGGCAGTCGTAGACGGGTGACATAACGCGCGCCAGTCTAGTCGCGCGCCACCGCCCGCGTCGTCAGGGGCGCACGGCGGTCGTGGCGCGATCCCGGGTCGTGAGGTCCGGGTGGGTCGCCGCCGAACGCCAGCCGTCCGCAGTGAGGATCTCGCGGATGGCCGCGCCCTGCCACTCCCCGTGCTCGATGACGATCGTCGCGCCGGGGTGGCCCAGCCGCAGGCCCACGCGACTGAGGTGGCGCACGGCATCCAGCCCGTCCGGTCCTCCGTAGAGCGCCGCGGGTGGGTCGTAGAGGCGCACCTCGGGATCGCGGGGTATCGCGTCGTCGGGAACATAGGGAGGATTGGATGCCACGACGGACACGGTTCCGTCGAGCTCGGGGAAGGCGTCGGCGAGGTCGACGAACGCCAGCGTGACGTTGTCCGCGCCGATCCGGGCGACGTTGTGTTTCGTCCAGACGAACGCGTCGACCGAGTTCTCAGCGGCGAAGACGCGGGCGTGGGGCACCTCGGTCGCCAGCGCCAGCGCGATCGCTCCGCTGCCCGTGCCGAGGTCGACGGCGATCGGAGCCTCCGACGCCGCCGAACGCAGGGCGTCGATGGCGAGCTGAGCCACCATCTCGGTCTCAGGACGGGGCACGAAGACCCCCGGTCCGACCGCGAGTTCCATCGATCGGAACGGGGCGAGACCCGTGAGGTGCTGCAGCGGCTCGCGGGCGGCGCGGCGATCCAGGAGCGGCGCGAGGGCGCGGGCGGCGGGCTCCGGCATCCGGTCTCCGCGGATCGCGGCGGCCTGGACGCCCCCGCGGGACGATTCGAGGACGTGGGCCACCAGCAGTTCGGCGTCGACCTGGGGGTCGGGAACCCCCGCCGCGTGCAGCCGGTGAGCGGCCGCGCGCACGGTGTCGGCGACCGAAACGGCCGTGGGGGCGGGAGGCGGGACGGTTCCTGACATGACGGGAGCCCAGCCTAGTCGCGCAGCGTCACACAGCCGGTGGTGTCGGAGGGCTCGCCTAAAATGAACGCGTCCCGACCGACGGCGAAAGGCGAGCCATGCCCGGCATCCACTCCGACATCACCTCTGCATTCGGCGACACGCCGCTGGTGCGGCTGAACCGCGTCGCCGAGGGCGTCGGCGGCCAGATCCTCGCCAAGCTCGAGTTCTACAACCCCGCCTCCAGCGTCAAGGACCGCCTCGGCATCGCGATCATCGACGCGGCCGAGGCATCCGGCGAGCTGAAGCCCGGCGGCACGATCGTCGAGTCGACCAGCGGCAACACCGGCATCGCCCTCGCGATGGTCGGCGCCGCGCGCGGGTACAAGGTCATCCTCACGATGCCCGCCTCGATGTCGAAGGAGCGCCGCATCCTGCTCAAGGCGTTCGGCGCCGAGCTCGTTCTCACCGACCCGACCAAGGGCATGTCGCACGCCGTCGACGAGGCCAAGCGCATCGTCGCCGAGACCCCCGGCGCGGTGTGGGCCCGCCAGTTCGAGAACGAGGCGAACCCCGCTATCCACCGCAAGACGACGGCCGAAGAGATCCTGCGCGACACCGAGGGCAAGGTCGACTACTTCGTGGCCGGCATCGGCACGGGCGGCACCATCACGGGTGTCGGTCAGGTGCTGAAGGAGCGCGTGCCCGGGGTCAAGGTCGTGGCGGTCGAGCCCGCCGACTCCCCCGTGCTCACCAAGGGCCACCCCGGCCCGCACAAGATCCAGGGCATCGGCCCCAACTTCGTGCCCGCGATCCTCGATCGCGACATCATCGACGAGGTGATCGACGTCGAGTTCGACGACGCCATCCGCCTCGCCCGCGAGACCGCGGCGAAGGACGGCATCCTCGTGGGGATGTCGTCGGGCGCAGCCATCTGGGCCGCCCTCGAGGTCGCGCGTCGCCCCGAGGCGGCGGGCAAGAACATCGTCGTCATCATCCCCTCGTACGGCGAGCGGTATCTCTCGACGGCGCTGTACGAGCACCTGCGCGAAGACTGACGTGGGGGTCCTCTCCCGCGTCCGCGAAGACATCTCCTCCGCCAAGCTCCGCGATCCCGCGGCGCGCGGCGGCCTCGAGATCGCCCTGCTGTACCCCGGGCTTCACGCCGTGTGGTCCTACCGCATCGCGAACCGGCTCTGGCGACGGGGCCTGCGCTTTCCGGCGCGGGCCCTGTCGCAGGTGACCCGGTGGCTCACCGGGGTCGAGATCCACCCCGGCGCCACGATCGGTCGACGCTTCTTCATCGACCACGGCATGGGTGTCGTGGTCGGCGAGACGGCCGAGGTCGGCGACGACGTGATGCTGTACCACGGCGTCACCCTGGGCGGTCGTCAGCGCGAGGGCGGCAAACGACACCCGACCCTGCACGACGGGGTCGCCGTGGGCGCGGGGGCCAAGATCCTCGGGCCGATCACGCTCGGTGCGCGGTCGGTCGTGGGGGCGAACGCCGTCGTCACCCGCGATGCACCGGCCGACAGCGTGCTCGTGGGCGTCCCGGCCAAGGCGCGCACACGCCGCAACGGCGAGGACACCCGCGCGCTGCTGACCACCCCGGAGTACTGGATCTGACCGCCGCGGCGGCTGTTTCCGTTCGGCCGGCCCGCCGTAGGCTCGAACAATGCCCCGACTGCACGATCTCTCGCTCGTGGCCCAGATCGACGGGCTCCGCAGCGGCGAGTACTCGCCCGTCGAGCTGACGAGCCACTACCTCGACCGCATCGACCGCCACCGCGGTCTCGGCGCCTTCTCCGAGGTGACCCGGGATGCCGCGCTCCGACGTGCGGCCGACCTCCCTCGACCGGCCGACGGGTCGCTGTGGGGCGTCCCCCTGGCCGACAAGGACCTCGTCGCCCGCGCCGGAGTGCCCACGCGCTACGGCTCACGCTCACGGGTGAACCACGTGCCCGCGGCATCCGATCCCCTCGCAACGGCCCTCGACGCCGCCGGAGCGATCAACCTCGGCAAGACCAGCACCTCCGAGTTCGGTCTCACCGGCTTCACCGAACCGCTGATCCACGCCCCGGCGCGAGACCCGTGGCGGCCCGCGGCCGGCGCGGGGGCTCGAGCGGTGGCGCGGCGGTGGCGGTCGCTGCGGGACTCCTCCCCGCGGCCGTCGGGTCGGACGGGGGCGGCTCGATCCGCATCCCCTCGGCGACCGTGGGCGTCGTGGGCCTGAAGCCCGCGCGCGGGCGGCTGCCGATCGGCTCGGGCTTCGACTCCCCCGACGGCCTGTCGGTCACGGGACCGATTGCGCGCTCGGTCGAAGACGCCGGTCTCCTGCTCGACGCCCTCGTCGGGCTCGCCCCCTTCTCGTACGCGACGGCCGCGCCCGGCGCCGGCCCCTTCGTCGACGCCGCGCACCGCGACCCCGGTCGACTGCGCCTCGGGATCACTACCGTCTCGCCGTGGGACGACGACGAGGACATCGTCCTCGACGCCGACGCGCGCGCCGCCTTCGACACCGCCGCCGCCTGGCTCGACGACGCCGGACACGCGGTGAGGGATGCCGACTGGCATCCGTTCGCTTATGCCGAGCTGTTCCACGTGCTCTGGCGGGCGAGTGCCGCGCGCATCCCGCTGAGCGACGCCGATGCCGAGCTCGTCGAGCCGCTCACCGCGTGGCTCGTGCAGGAGGGGCGACGCCTGTCGGCGCTCGAACTGCTCGGCGGACTCGCGGCCGCCCGGGCCTTCGAGCGCCGCACCATCGCTGACTTCTCGGCCTTCGATGCGGTGCTCACCCCCGCTCTCGCGCAGCCCCCGCAGCCGATCGGCTCGTACGCGGGCCACAGCCCGGAACGCACGTTCGCGATGCAGGTCGAATACGCGCCGTACTCCAGCTTCGTCAACGTCGCGGGCCTTCCTGCGCTCACGATCCCGGTGACGACGGGTGCCGCGGGCCACCCCGTATCGGTGCAGCTTGTCGGCCGCCCCGGGGGCGAGGCCACGCTGCTGTCGCTCGCTGCTCAGCTCGAGGGGCGCCGCGGCCCGCTCCCCCACCCGCCCGCCTGGGACGCCTGACGCCCTTCGGTCCACAGCACAGGAGATCCGCCCGCGCTTAAGCGCCGACGCCGCCCCGCGGACGGGTCGCGGCCGTGGATCCTGCGTTGTGGTCTCGGAAGGGCGGCCGTCAGGGCAAGAGGCCCGCCGCGGCGAAGGCGCGCGCGTAGATCTCGCGGATCACGCCCTCTTTGCGGGCGTTGTACTCGCTCATCAGGCCGTCGGCCGCGACCTCGCGCTTGACCGCGGCGTACCGCTGTCGATCCGCCTCGTCTGCGCGCAGCCAGTCACGGAAGAGGCGGTGCCGCGCGGCCTCGGGACTGTCGGGCGGCCACACGTGCAGGTTGGCGGCCGGCTCTGCCGAGACCAGGCAGCGGTGCCCGAGCCACCACGGCTCGCGCACGCGCAGCACGAACCCGAGCGCCTCGAGCGCGGGGACGTAGGCGTCTTCGTCGTCGGTGTCGGCGACCGTCAGGTCGATGTCGATGACGGGTTTGGCAGCCAGCCCCGGCACCGACGTCGACCCGACGTGGTCGATCCGCAGCGCACGCTCCCCCAGCGCCTCGACGATGCCTGCACGGAGCACCTCGAAGACCTCGGGCCAGGCGGCATCCGGATCCACGATCTCGATCTGTCGCACCTGCTCGGCCGGGCCGACCCACGGTGAGAGTCCGGGCGGGGGCGGGGTGTCGTCGAACGACACGATCTGAGCGGCGGTGAGCACCACCCGAGCTTAGGACTCGGCGAGGGCCGCGAGGCGAGCTTCTTCGTCGGCGGTGATCGCCGACTCGATGATCGGGCCGAGGGCGCCGTCCATCACCTGGTCGAGGTTGTACGCCTTGTACCCGGTGCGGTGATCGGCGATACGGTTCTCGGGGAAGTTATAGGTGCGGATGCGCTCGGAGCGGTCCATGCCGCGGATCTGCGACTTGCGCGCATCGGCGGCGACCGCGTCGCGCTCCTCTTGCTGCTTGGCGAGCAGGCGGGCGCGCAGCACGCGCATGCCGGCCTCGCGGTTCTGCAGCTGCGACTTCTCGTTCTGCATGGAGACGACGATCCCGGTGGGAACGTGCGTGATGCGCACCGCGGAGTCGGTCGTGTTGACGGACTGACCACCGGGGCCCGACGAGCGGAAGACGTCGATCTTCAGGTCGTTCGGGTCGATCGCGACCTCTTCGGGCTCGTCGACCTCGGGGAAGACGAGGACGCCGGTCGTGGAGGTGTGGATGCGCCCCTGCGACTCGGTGGCGGGCACGCGCTGCACGCGGTGCACTCCGCCCTCGTACTTCAGGTGCGCCCACACGCCCTGCGCGGGGTCGCTCGAGGTGCCCTTGATCGCGACCTGGACGTCCTTATAGCCGCCGAGGTCGGACTCGGTGCGTTCGAGCATCTCGGTCTTCCAGCCCATGGATGCCGCGTACTGCAGGTACATGCGCAGCAGATCCGCCGCGAAGAGGGCGCTTTCGGCGCCGCCCTCGCCGCCCTTGATCTCCATGATCACGTCACGGGCGTCGTCGGGGTCGCGCGGGATGAGCAGACGCCGCAGGCGCTCCTGCGTCTCGGCCACGCGCTCCTCGAGAGCCGGGACCTCCTCGGCGAACGCGGAGTCCTCGCGGGCGAGTTCGCGCGCGGCATCCAGATCGTCGGATGCCGCGCGCCAGGCATCGTAGGCGTGCACGATGCGACTGAGCTCGGCGTAGCGCCGGTTCACCCGTTTGGCGCGCGCGGCGTCAGCGTGGACCGCGGGGTCGTTCAGCTCGAGCTCGACCTCCCGGTGCTCGTCGAGCAGCCCGCGGACGGACTCGAAGATGCCGGAGTCGGACACGGCTCAGCGGATGCTGTTGTCGTCACCGCCGCGCGCGGGCGCCGGGATCGACTTCTGCATCTGCACCAGGAACTCGACGTTCGACTGGGTCTCCTTGAGCTTTCCGAGCACGACCTCGAGGGCCTGCTGGGGCTCGAGGCCGGCCAGCGCACGACGCAGCTTCCAGGTGATCTTGACCTCGTCGTTCGACAGCAGCATCTCTTCGCGGCGGGTGCTCGACGCGTTGACGTCGACGGCCGGGAAGATGCGCTTGTCGGCGAGCTGACGGTTCAGGCGCAGCTCGCTGTTGCCGGTGCCCTTGAACTCCTCGAAGATCACGTCGTCCATCTTGGAGCCGGTCTCGACGAGGGCCGTCGCGAGGATCGTGAGCGATCCGCCGTTCTCGATGTTGCGCGCGGCGCCGAAGAAGCGCTTCGGCGGGTACAGCGCCGAGGCGTCGACACCGCCCGAGAGCACGCGGCCCGAGGTGGGGGCGGCGAGGTTGTACGCGCGGCCGAGGCGCGTGATCGAGTCGAGCAGCACGACGACGTCGCGACCGAGCTCGACGAGACGCTTCGCGCGCTCGATGGCCAGCTCGGCGACGGTGGTGTGGTCTTCGGCCGGGCGGTCGAAGGTCGAGGCGATGACCTCGCCGCGCACGGTGCGCTGCATGTCGGTGACCTCTTCGGGACGCTCGTCGACGAGCACGACCATGAGGTGGACCTCGGGGTTGTTCGTCGCGATCGCGTTGGCGATCTGCTGCAGCACGATCGTCTTACCGGCCTTGGGGGGCGCGACGATCAGGCCGCGCTGGCCCTTGCCGACCGGGGCGACCAGGTCGATGATGCGCTGCGTGAGCTTCTCGGGACCGGTCTCGAGGCGCAGGCGCTCCTGGGGGTACAGGGGCGTGAGGTTGGTGAACTCGACGCGCGTGGCGGCGTCGTCGACCGACAGACCGTTGATTGAGTCGACCTGCACGAGGGCGTTGTACTTCTGGCGGCCCTGCTGCTCGCCCTCGCGGGGCTGCTTGATGGCGCCGACGACGGCGTCGCCCTTGCGGAGGTTGTACTTCTTGACCTGACCGAGCGAGACGTAGACGTCGCTGGGACCGGGCAGATAGCCGGTGGTGCGCACGAAGGCGTAGTTGTCGAGCACGTCGAGGACACCGGCGATGGGGACGAGCACGTCGTCCTCGCCGATCTCGGTCTCGAACTCGTCACCCGTGGTGCTCTGGCCGCGGCGCTTGTTGCGCTGACGGTTGCGGCTGTTTGCCGCCCCGCCCTGCTGCTGCTGGGCCTGCTGTCCGTTCTGGGCGTTGTCGCGCTGGGCGTTGTCGCGGCCGTTCTCGCGCTGGCCGCCCTGCTGCTGCGGGGCCTCGGCCTCGTCGGCGGCGGGCTGGGCCGGAGCCTCGGCCTTGTCGGCGTCGGTCTTGTTGCGGTTGCGGTTGCGCGAGCGGCTGCGGCCACGGCCGCGGGCCGGGGCCTCGTCGGCCTGCTCGGCGGCACCGTCGGCGGGCGCGGCGTCGGCCTGCTCGTCGTCGCCCTCGGCGGGCGCGGTGTCGGCGGCGGGCGCCTCGGCGGCGGACGCGTCAGCGGCGACCGCGGGGGTCTCGGTCTCGGCGTCGGCGGCCACGTCGGCGGCCGTCGTGACGGGGGTCGTCGCGGACTCGTCGGTCGCGGCCTCGGCGGCGGGCGCCTCGGCGGCGGCGGCGTCAGCGGCGGCCTTCGCTTCGGCGGCGGCGGCTTCGGCGGCGGCCGTCTCTTCGGCGGTCGCGCTCTTGGCACGGCGCGGGGCACGCTTGCGCGGGGCGCGTGCGGGCTTCTCGACCGGGGCCGCCTCTTCGGCGGCGGGCTCCGCGGCAGCATCGGCGGCAGGCGCCTCCGAGGCGGAAGCCTCGGCAGCGGGTGCGTCGGCGGCGGGCGCGTCCGCGACCGCTTCGGCCGGGGCCTCAGCGGCGAGGGCGTCGTCGGTGAACAGCGCCTCGGGCTGCGCGTCGGCGGCCGCCTCAGCGGGCTCCTCGGCCGCGGGGGCGTCGGCGCCCTCGGGGGTCTGTTCGGTGTCGGTGCCCTCCGCCGCAGCCTTCGGCTGCTCGTCGGCGGGGGTCTCGGCGCCCTCGGGCGCGTCGACGGGCTGGGTCTCGGAGATGGACTCCACGAGTGCTCCTCAGAAAATGAAACGTGATCAGATCGCGCTTCGCCGTGCAGAACGCAGACGAAGGACACCAGCGGTTCGGGAGACTGCAGCCGATACCGGGTTCGCGATGTGTTGCGGATTTCGCAGGTGGTGCAGAGGCTCAGATTCGCGAAGTTACGCGGAACCCTCTGCGTTTTTCACTGTACCACCCTTAACGTCGACGGCGAGCATGAGCGCCTGCCACGGGGTGTCGACCACGGATGCCATAAGATTTGCCGCCTCAAGTCGCTGCCCTGGCCCGTCGGCCAACACCAGCACGCTGGGCCCGGCCCCCGACACGACCGCCGCGTACCCCTCCGCGCGGAGGGCCCGCACGAGCCGATCGGTCTCGGGCATGGCCTGCGCGCGATAGTTCTGGTGCAGCTTGTCTTCGGTCGCCGCCATCAACAGCTCGGGGCTCTGCGTCATCGCGGCGATCAGCAGGGCCGAACGCGAGACGTTGAACACCGCATCCTCGCGCGGCACCTGCAGGGGCTGCAGGCTCCGCGCCACCGCGGTCGACATGGTGAAGCTCGGGACGAAGACCAGCGGAGAGACGCCGCGGTGGACGATGAGCTGCTTGTGCTGGGGGCCGGCGGCATCCATCCACGCGATGGTGAGTCCGCCGAACAGGCCGGGCGCGACGTTGTCGGGGTGGCCCTCCATCTCGGTGGCCAACCGCAGCAGATCGACGTCGCTGAAGGCGACCTCTCCCTCGAGCAGTCCCTTCGCGGCCAGGATGCCGGCGACCACGGCGGCCCCGGACGACCCCATGCCGCGCCCGTGCGGGATCACGTTGTGCGCCGTCAGTCGCAGCCCCGGCAGGGAACGACCGACCGAGGCGTACGTGTGCGCCATCGCGCGCACTACGAGGTGCGAGGCGTCGCGGGGGACGTCCGCCGTCCCCTCCCCCTCGACCTCGATCTCGAGCCGGTCGCCGTCGAGCTGCTCGACGACGAGCTCGTCGTAGACGCTCAGCGCGAGGCCGAGGGTGTCGAAGCCGGGCCCGAGGTTCGCGCTGGTGGCGGGAACGCGGACGGCGACCCGACGACCGGGGCCTGAGCTCACGCGGTCACCGGCTGCAGGTCGAGCACGGAGGCGACCTCCGAGGTGGCGGCGTCGACGACCGTGGGCGACACGTCGGTGCCGTCGGCACGACGCAGGGCCCACTGGGGGTCCTTGAGACCGTGGCCGGTGACGGTGAGCACGACCTTCGCGCCGGCGGGCACGACGCCCGCCTCGGCGCGCTCGAGCAGACCCGCGACGCTGATGGCCGAGGCGGGCTCGACGAAGATGCCCACCTCGCCGGCGAGGATCTTCTGCGCCTCGAGGATGCCGGCGTCGTCGATCGCGCCGAAGTAGCCGTCGGTGGCGTCACGGGCCTCGAGAGCCAACTCCCACGACGCGGGATTGCCGATGCGGATCGCGCTCGCGATGGTCTCGGGCTGCTTGACGACCTCGCCGCGCACGAGGGGGGCGGAGCCGGCGGCCTGGAAGCCGAACATGCGAGGTACGCGCGTGGCGACGCCGCGGGCGGCCTCTTCGCGGTAGCCGCGCGAGTACGCCGTGTAGTTGCCCGCGTTGCCGACGGGGATGAAGTGGAAGTCGGGGGCGTCGCCCAGAACCTCGACGACCTCGTAGGCGGCGGTCTTCTGCCCCTCGATGCGGTCGGGGTTCACCGAGTTGACCAGGTGCACCGGGTAGTGGACGGCGAGCTCGCGCGCGATCTCGAGGCAGTCGTCGAAGTTGCCGCGGATCTGGATGAGTCGGCCGTTGTGCGCCACGGCCTGGCTGAGCTTGCCCATCGCGATCTTGCCCTCGGGTACGAGGACCGCGGCGGTGATGCCCGCGTGGGCGGCGTAGGCCGCGGCCGAGGCCGAGGTGTTGCCGGTCGAGGCGCAGATGACGGCCTTCGCGCCGTGCTCGACGGCGCGCGAGAGGGCCACGGTCATGCCGCGGTCCTTGAAGGAGCCCGTCGGGTTCATGCCCTCGTACTTCACCCACACGTCGGCGCCGGTGCGACGCGACAGCGCGGGTGCGGGCAGCAGCGGCGTGCCGCCCTCGCCCAGGGTGACGACGGTGGAGGCGTCGGTGACACCCAGACGGTCGGCGTATTCGCGGAGGACTCCGCCCCAGAGGTGTGCCATGTCAGTTCCCTTCCACACGCAGCACGGAGACCACGCGCTCGACGACGCCGCTCGCGGCGAGACGCTCGACGGTCTCGCTCAAATCCTGCTCGCGGGCCTTGTGTGTTCCGATGACCAGGCGGGCGGATCCCGCTCCGGTCGCTGAGCCTGTCGCGGCTGCCGAGTCGTCGGCATCCGGAGTCTGCTCGATGACGGTCTGCTCGACGGTCGCGATCGACACGCGCCCCTCGCTGAGGATGCCCGCGACGGTGGCGAGGACACCCGGTTGGTCGTCGACCTCGAGCGTGATCTGGTAGCGCGTGATGACGTGACCGATCGGCACGGCGGGGAGGTTCGCGCGCGTCGACTCGCCGACGCCCACTCCCCCGGCGATGTGGCGGCGCGCGGCCGAGACGACGTCGCCGAGCACGGCCGACGCGGTCTGCACCCCGCCGGCGCCGGCGCCGTAGAACATCAGGTCGCCCGCGGCCTCGGCCTGGACGAAGACGGCGTTGTTCGCGCCGTGGACGCTCGCCAGCGGGTGGGTGCGCTCGACGAGGGCCGGGTACACGCGCACCGAGATCGACTCGGTGCCGCCGTCCTCGGCGGCGAGCCGCTCGCACACGGCGAGGAGCTTGATGACGTACCCCGCGTGCCGCGCCGATTCGATCATCGCGGCATCGACCGAGGTGATGCCCTCGCGGTGGACGGCATCGAGGGGAACCGTCGTGTGGAACGCGAGGCTCGCGAGGATCGCGGCCTTCTGCGCGGCGTCGTAGCCCTCGACGTCGGCGGTGGGGTCGGCCTCGGCGTAGCCGAGCGCCTGCGCCTGGGCGAGCACGTCGCCGAAGTCGGCGCCCTCGGTGTCCATGCGGTCGAGGATGTAGTTCGTCGTGCCGTTGACGATGCCCATGATGCGCACGACGCGGTCACCGGCGAGCGAGTCGCGCAGCGGCCGGATGATGGGGATCGCACCGGCGGCGGCGGCCTCGTAGTACACCTCGGCGCCCACCTGGTCGGCGGCCTCGAAGACCTCGGAGCCGTGCGTGGCCAGCAACGCCTTGTTGGCGGTGACGACGTCGGCGCCCGAGGCGATCGCGTGCAGCACCTGCGTGCGGGCGGGTTCGATGCCGCCCATGAGCTCGATGACGATGTCGCTGCCGACGATGAGGGTGTCGGCGTCGGTGGTGAACAGCTCGCGCGGCAGGTCGACGTCGCGCTTGGCGTCGAGGTCGCGCACGGCGATGCCGGCGAGTTCGAGCTTCGCGCCCGCGCGGTCAGCGAGCTCGTCGCCGTGCTTGAGCAGCAGGTCGGCGACCTGCGAGCCGACGGCGCCGGCGCCGAGGAGCGCCACGCGGAGCGTGCGGTAGTCGGTCATTCGGTGTCTCCGTGGGGTGTAGCGGAAGGAGCGGATGCCGGGATCCCGGCGTCGCGCGCGAGGAGGTCGTCGATGCTCTCGCCGCGGACGATCACGCGGGCCTGTCCGTCGCGCACGGCGACGACCGGGGGGCGCGGCGTGTAGTTGTAGTTGCTCGCGAGCGAGAAGCAGTAGGCGCCGGTGGCGGGAACGGCCAGCAGGTCACCGGGGGTGACGTCGGCCGGGAGGTACTCGGCATCCACCACGATGTCTCCCGACTCGCAGTGCCGGCCGACGACGCGCGCGAGGGCCGGGGCCGCGGAGCTCGTGCGCGAGACCAGCCGCGCCGAGAAGTCGGCGCCGTAGAGGGCGGGCCGGGCGTTGTCGCTCATGCCGCCGTCGACGCTGACGTAGGTGCGGTCGAGGTCTTCGCCGGCGGTGACCGTCTTGACCGTGCCCACCTCGTAGAGGGTGACGCCGGCCTGGCCGACGATGACGCGACCGGGCTCGGTGGCGACGTCGGGCATCGCGATGCCGCGCACCGCGCACTCGTCGGCGATGGCGTCGACGATGCCGTCGGCGATCTCTTCGATGGGCTTGGGGTCGTCGACCGCGGTGTACGAGATGCCGAAGCCGCCGCCGACGTTGAGCAGGGGGATCTCTCCCCCGGCGAGCAGGTCGGCATGCAGGTCGACCAGGCGCGCCGCCGACTCGCGGAAGCCGGAGGAGTCGAAGATCTGCGAGCCGATGTGGGCGTGCAGACCGACGAAGCGCAGGCTCGACAGCTCGCGGATGCGGGCCACGGCCTCGGCCGCCCCCTCGAGCGAGAAACCGAACTTCTGGTCTTCGTGGGCGGTGGCGAGGAACGCGTGGGTCTCGGCGTGCACGCCGGTGCGCACGCGCACGAGCACCGACTGCACGGCGCCGCGGCGCTCGGCGATGGCGGCGAGACGCTCGATCTCGATGGGGCTGTCGACGACGACCGAGCCGATGCCCACCTCGACAGCGCGCTCGAGCTCGGACACGTTCTTGTTGTTGCCGTGGAAGCCCAGGCGTGCCGGGTCGGCGCCCGCGGCGAGCGCGACCTCGAGCTCACCGCGCGTGCAGACATCGACGGCGAGTCCCTCGTCGACGACCCAGCGCACGACCTCGGTCGAGAGGAACGCCTTGCCGGCGTAGTACACGCGGGCCCGGATGCCGTGGCGCGCGGCTGCGGCGTCGAAGGCGGCGCGCGCACGGCGGGCGTGGTCGCGCACCTCGTTCTCATCGAGCACGTACAGGGGGGTGCCGAAGCGGTCGCGCAGGTCGAAGACCGAAACGCCGCCGACCTCGACGGAGCCGTCCGCGACACGATGCGCGGACGAGGGCCAGATGGAGGCGACGAGCTCGTTCGCTTTGGCCGGGGCGGTGAGCCAGGCGGGCACGAGCGCGGAGTGCGAGGCGGACACAGGGGGACCAATCGGGTTTTGCGGCGACGCGACGGCCGCGGATCACGGCTCCCACCCGCGCGGAGAGTCACGCGGCGGGCAGTCCTTGCAGTCTAGGGCACGTCGTATGCCGCCCCTTTCCCACGTCGCTCGGGGCGGCGGACGACCCACCGCGCGTCGATCAGCCGCAGGTGCCGTCGCTCTGCAGCGCCGGATCGTTCAGGATGCCACCGGCCACATCGAACGTCGCGACGAGGTCCTGTCCCTGCACGGTGGCCGAGGTGAGGGTTAGCCCCTTCGGCAGGCGGTCGGCGATGCACAGGCTCCGCTCCGTGAGGAGGGAATCGGCGATGCCGCCGAACTGGCCGCGCAGCGTGTCGGCGTCGATCGCGTTGCCGCCCACCTGGAACGACGACGGGGTCAACGTCAGGTCGCCCGCGGCCGCGCCCGGGGTCACTCCGACGCCCACGGGGATCGCGATGCCGAAGAGCGAGAGCGAGGTGTCGAGCTTGACGTCGGGGGCGGAGACGGTGATCGTGCTCGCCGGGAAGTCGGGGACCTCGGCCAGCAGGGCCTTCAGCTGGTCCTGGTCGAGGCGGACCGACGCGACGCCGCCGTCGGCCGCCCCGCCGCCCGAGACGGGCACTCCACGCAAGTCGACGCGGACGTCACCGGTGATGGGCCCGAGGGTCACATCGTTCGACGAGACGGCGACCTCGTCGAGGCGTCCGCCGATGAGCTGCGGCAGCACGAGACCGGCGACCGACACGTCGACGTTCTGATCGTCGGGGAGACCGACGTTCTTCACGACGAGCGAACGGACCGTGCTCGTCACCACGGAGCGCGCGATGAACTCGGCGGCGACGGCGGCCACGGCGAGCAGCACCACGGCCACCACCAGCACCGCGATCCAGCGGCCCGTCCGGCGACGGGGAGCCGTGGCATCCGTCATGCTCTACATCCGCTCCGGAGCGCTGACGCCGAGCAGGTCGAGGCCGTTGCGCAGCACCTGTCCGGTGGCGTCGTTCAGCCACAAACGCGTGCGGTGCACGGGTTCGACCGGGGCGTCGCCGAGCGGGATGACGCGGCAGTTGTCGTACCAGCGGTGGTAGAGACCCGCGAGCTCCTCGAGGTAGCGCGCGACGCGGTGCGGCTCGCGCACCTCGGCGGCGTACGCGACGATGCGCGGGTACTCCTGCAGCGCGCCCAGCAGAGCCGATTCGGTCTCGTGGGCGAGGAGCTCGGGGGCGAACTCCGAGCGGTCGACACCCGAGTCGGCGGCGTTGCGGGCCACGTTGTGCGTGCGGGCGTGCGCGTACTGCACGTAGAAGACGGGGTTGTCGTTCGTGCGCTTCTGCAGGATCTCGGGGTCGAGCGTCAGCGGAGAATCGGCCGGGTAGCGCGCGAGCGAGTACCGCAGGGCGTCGGTGCCGAGCCAGGCCTGCAGGTCGTCGAGCTCGACGATGTTGCCGGCCCGCTTCGACAGGCGCGCGCCGTTGATCGACACGAGCTGACCGATGAGCACCTCGATGTCCTTGTCGGGGTCGTCTCCCGCCGCACCCGCGAGGGCCTTGAGGCGGTGCACGTAGCCGTGGTGGTCGGCGCCGAGCAGGTAGATCTTGTGCGCGAAACCGCGGTCGCCCTTGTTCAGGTAGTACGCGGCATCGGCGGCGAAGTAGGTGTACTCGCCGTTCGAGCGCCGGATGACGCGGTTCTTGTCGTCGCCGAAGTCGGTCGTGCGCACCCACACGGCGTCGTCCTCGTCGAAAACGTGCCCCTGCTCGCGCAGGCGGTCCACGGCCTCGTCGACGAGGCTCGGCTGGCCCTCGATCCGCGCGTGCAGGTCGCGCTCCGAGAACCAGACGTCGAAGTGGACGTTGAAGCGCGCGAGCGAGGCCTGGATCTCGCCGAGCTGGAACCCGTAGGCCAGCTCGGTGGCGACGGAGATCTGCTCGGCGCGATCGAGGTCGAGGATGTCGGTGCGCGCGGCGTGCACCCGCTCCGCGAGAGCCGCGATGTACGCCCCGCCGTATCCGTCCTCGGGAGTCGGCTCGCCCACGATCGCCGCGACCACGGAGCGCCCGAAGCGCTCCATCTGGGCCCCGGCGTCGTTGATGTAGAACTCGCGCACGAGGGTCGCGCCGCTGGCCAGCAGCACGCGCGCGATCGCGTCGCCCAGGGCCGCCCACCGGGTGTGGCCGATGTGCAGCGGACCGGTGGGGTTGGCGCTGACGAACTCGAGATTGATCGTGTTCCCGCGCTGGGTGTCGTTGGTGCCGAACGCGGCCCCCTGCTCGACGATCGTGCGGGCCAGGGCACCGGCGGCCGCGGCATCGAGGCGGATGTTGATGAAGCCGGGGCCGGCGACCTCGACGCTCGCGATGCCCTCGACGGCCTCGAGGCCCGCGGCGATCTCGGCGGCGAACTCGCGAGGGTTCACCCCGACGATCTTCGACAGCTTCAGGGCGGCGTTGGACGCCCAATCGCCGTGATCGCGGTTCTTGGGCCGTTCGAGCGGTAGGTCGGCGGCCGTGATCCCGGCGGACGAACCCTCTCGTCGCGCCTCGGCGAGCGGGGCGATGACGGCGAGCAGGGCGGCGGAGAGGGCTGCGGGATCCATAACCCTTCAAGTCTAGGCGCGGCGCCGGGGCGCCCGCGTCAGGCGATCTGGACCAGCGCCTCGTGGTCGTCGGGCTCCGTCGCGTCGACGCCCTCGATGGCGGCATCCACGCGCATCCGCTCGAGACCCACGTACCCGCCGTGGTAGCTGAGGAACGCGCAGTCGGCGGCGTCGCGTCCCGTGGCGATGCGCACCAGCGATCGGCGATCGGCGAGACGCGTCGCATCCACGACGTACCAGGCCCCGTCGAGGTAGACCTCGGCGACGGCGTGGAAATCCATCGGATCGAGCCCGGGCGCGAAGCAGGCGGCGTAGCGGGCGGGCATGTCCATGGCCCGCAGCAGGGCGATCACGAGGTGCGCGTAGTCGCGGCACACGCCCTGACCCGTGGCAAGGGTCGTCACGGCGCTGTCGGTGCCGAAACTGAGCCCCGGCGTATAGGTGACGGTGGATGCCACGAAGCCCGAGACCGCGGCCAGGAGGTCGTGCCCGGCCAGGCCACGGAACTGCCGGCGCGCCTGGGCGAACACCTCGTCGGACTGGCAGTAGCGGCTCGGACGCAGGTACCCGATGGTGTCGAGGTCGCTCGTGCGAGGGCTCTGCGCGGGACCGACGACGAGCGCGTCGTACCGCACCGAGAGAGGACCTTCCTCGGCGGTGAGGCGGTGCAGACGACTGCCGGCCTGGTCCACGAGTTCGGTCGCTGAGTACCGCCGCTCACCCTGCGCGAACGTGAGCTTCTCGTCGACGACGGGCGCTCCGCGCGCGGCCGTGATCTGGAAGATGAGGTCGACGGAGGCCCCGAGATCGAGGTCGAGTTCAGCGGTCACGCGGCGCGGCACCGGGCAATCCTCGCACGCGTTCGGACCCCCTCGGCCCGGCGGGCGCGAAGCCGATCACCCGTCCTTCTTACCGGGGCCCTTACCGTTGCCGTTCCCGTTCCCGTTGCCCGGCGCCTTGTCGTCCTTGCCGCCCGGCCCCTTGTCGTCGGGGGCGGGCTGCGCCGGCTCGTCGCCGCCGTCGTCGGTCACCGTGTCCTGCGACTGCTCGGGGCTCGGCTCCGTCGTCGGGGTCGGGCTGGGACTCGGGGCGAGCGAGGTGAGATCGGCGCGGACGGTGGCGATCCGGCTCAGGATGCCGTCGGCCTCCTCCGCCGAGATCTCACCGGCGTCGCGGCGGGCGATGACGTCGGCCTCGAGGGCGTCGAGGCTCGCGAGGGCGGAGGCGTAGTCCCCGCTCGAGGCCTGGTCGGCCACCGTCTGCACGTTCTGCTGCCACGCCGTGGGAGCCTCGGCGGGCGGGGTGCACGCGGCGAGCGCGAGGACCCCGGCGAGCAGGATTCCGGCGAGGGGAGCGACACGGCGGATCACGGGGCCACCTCTTTCCAGAGATCGTCCATGTGCTGGTCGAGAGGTTGCGGCAGCGTCGGCAGAGCGGGCTCGGGTGATGCTCCCGCCCCGCCGAGGGCGACGGCGGTGCCGATGGCGCCCACGGCCAGCAGGACCGCGGCGATCGCCCCGATCACGATCGTGCGTCGCGAGAGTCGGCGGGGCGCCGCGGTCCGCTCGGACCGGGCCGACGGCTCGAAGACCCGCGTAGGGGCCGTGCTCCCGGGAAGAGCGGCGGTCGTGACCGCCGCCGCCGGCGTCGACGGCAGGGGCGGGGGGACGGCGACCCCCGAGAGCGTCCTGAGCGCGACGATCAGGCCCGTGGCATCCGGTCTCTCACTCGGCTCGATCGCGGTCATCTTCTCGAGCACCTCGCGCCAGGCCGCCGGGATCTGCGCCGGGATCTCGGGGGGCGAGACGAGGCGTGCCGCCAGGGCCTCGTGCGGCGTCCGCGAGCCGAAGGGGCGCGAGCCGGTCAGCGCTTCGAGGAGCACCAGACCCAGCGCGTACACGTCGCTCGCGGGGGCCGCCGGCATGCCCCGAGCCTGTTCGGGACTGAGGTACGCCGCCGTACCGATCACGGTGTCGGCGCGCGTGACCCGTGTCGCCCCGACCAGCGACGCGATGCCGAAGTCGGCGAGCGTGGCCCTCGGGGTCTCGCCCGTGTGGGCGGCCGGGCGGATGAGGATGTTCGACGGCTTGACGTCGCGATGCACGATGCCTCGCCCGTGGATGACGGCGAACGCCTCGGCGATCTCGCGACCGACGCGGGCGACCTCGGGGCCGGGCAGCGGGCCCCGCGCGATGCGATCCGTGAGCGTGGGGCCTGAGATGAGCTCCATCGCCAGGTAGGCCGGCTGCGCATCGAGCTTGGCGTCGTACAGCGTGACGAGCGAGGGGTGCGACAGCGAGGCGAGGAGCCGGATCTCGGATCGCACGCGGGCGACGTCCGAGGCGTCGGCGCCGTCGCCGTCGATGATCTTGAGGGCGAGCGTGCGCTCGAGCGCGGTGTCGACCGCCTCGTACACCCGGGCATAGCCGCCTCTGCCGAGAAGGCGCCCGAGACGGTAACGCCCGTCGAACAGGTCGTCGACGGCCGGGTCGTAGGCGACGGTGGGGGTGGGTTCGGTCATGATCGTTCTCCGGGGCTCGACCCCGAGGGACTCAGACGAGGTCGTCGTTCGAGGAGCGCGTGGTGGATCGGGTCACCTGGGCGCCCCCTGCTGCTTCGGTGCGGGTGACGGTATCGGTTTGCCGACGGCGCATCAACAGCACCACTCCGATGAGGAAGACCACGACGCCCGCCCCCATCATGATGTAGCCGATCGTGGTGAGGTCGACGAACTCGTTCGGGAGGTTGACCGCGAAGGCGAGGACGGCGCCGATGACGAACAGCGCGATACCGGCTCCGATGCTCATGACAGACCCCTTTCGAAGGTGATCCCACCTTCTCAGCACCCCGCGAAACCCCGAGTGGTCTTGACAACGCCTGTCAAGACGGGGGTGCCGGAGCTCGAAGAGGTGTCCCATGGATGCCATGAGCCAGAACGACGTGACCACCCGATCGAACCGCGGCCAGTGGGAGAACGCGGTCGAGGGCCGACCCGAACTGTCGGCGAGCTTCTCGAGCCGAGAGGAGGCGATCGACCAGGGTCGCGCCGTCGCCGACGAACTCGGTTCGCAGCACATCGTCGAAGACGCGGAGCCCACCGGCGCCGTCACCGACGAGGACTGACCCCGGAGCCGTCCCACGCAGACGAAAGGCCGCGATCGAGGTGATCGCGGCCTTCTTCGTGTGCCCCCGACTGGAATCGAACCAGCGACCTTTGGTACCGGAAACCAACGCTCTATCCCCTGAGCTACGGAGGCGGACCGGTCAAGATTAGCACCGCGGCGGGCGCTCCCCCGACCCGCGGGGCGAGCGCCGACGGTCACCGGCGCCCGCCCCGCGGCATCCGGATCACTCGTCGCCGATGACTCCGATGCCCGTCGCCTGGTGGTCGGCGTTCGGGTCGTCCTTCGAAGGGGCCTTCGCCTCCTCGTCGACGTCGTTCTCTTGGCTCGGCTTGACCGTGGGGTCGTCGCCGAGGTCGGCGGCGTCGTCGGCCGGGGCGGAGTTCTGCGGGTCGCTCATGGGATTCCCTTCGTCGCGTACCCTCCCAGCCTGGCAAGAGCGCGGGCGGGGAGCACCGGCTTGACCGGAGCGCCCGTCGGGCCTAGCGACCGAACAGACCCCGCACGCGTCGCCCGACGGACTGGGTCAGCAGCACCTGCCGTCCGTTCACGTCGACCGTGAGCACGGACCCGCCGAGACCACCGGCCCGGACGGGCATCGCCTCTCCGCGGACGTACGCCTCGGCGACGTCGACGTGTACCGCGAGGAGCTGAGCGCTCTGGTCCTTCGAGGTGTTGGCATCCACGATCTGCAGGCGGTGTCCCGTGTCGGTCTCGACCGAGAACCAGCGGGATCCGGGCGTCGACACGACGGCCCAGCGCCCCCCGCGCGAGAAGCGCGCCCAGGCCGCACCGTTGCGCAGCTCGGTCGTGACGTCGAGGTCGGCCTGCGCGATGACGAGCACCTCGAGCATCGCCAGCGCCTCCCCCGCGGTGACGTAGTCGCCGCGGTCGGCACTCAGCCCGCCCCACTCGAACTTGCGCTCGCCCATCTCGCCGCCTTCGCCCTTTTCCTGCCCCCGAGCGTAACCCCGGGGACGACAGCGGGGGCCGGCGTCCCCGCGAACCGACGACGCGAGGCGCCCGCGCCGGTCTCAGTCGGGTCTGAGCCGATCGTCGGGGTGCAGGCTCCGCAGCGGGACCGAGCCGTCGACGATCGCCTGGATCGCCCCCGTGCTGACCTCGAGCTCCGCAGAGATCCGGTCGAGATCGGCACCCGACGACACGGCGGAACGCAGGGCGGTCACGGCCGCATCCGAGGTCTCGTCGACGTCGTCGGCCGTGCTCTCGACGAACGCGGCGAGACGAGCCTGAGCGAGACGGATGCACGCGCTCTGCCGTTCTCTGCCGTCGGAGGGATCGGGACGGTGGTCGATGGTCCGGGCACGATCGGGCGACATGGAACTCCACTCCGGGGGAAGTGTCCGCCCGCGGGGCTTCGCGAGCTCTTCTCCATCGTGCCGAACCGCCTCGTCTCCCGCATCCCCCGAGCGATGTATCCCACCCCGGCCGAACGGCGGATGCCATGGCTGCGGTGCGGCAGCCATGGCATCCGTCTCAATCGCCCTTCACGTTGACGATCTGGCGCAGCGTGTGCCGGACCGTGACGAGGTCGGCGGCATCGGCCATGACCCGGTCGATCGGCTTGTACGCCTGCGGGATCTCGTCGATGAACGCGTCGGTGTCCCGGTACTCGATCCCCGTCATGGCTTCCCGCAGCTGCTCGTGCGTGAAAGTCTTCCGGGCGGCCGATCGCGAGTACTCCCGCCCCGCGCCGTGCGGCGAGGAGTTCAACGCGACGGGGTTGCCGCGCCCCTCGACGACGTACGAGGCGGTGCCCATCGACCCGGGGATGAGCCCGGGGCGACCGGCATCGGCCATGATCGCGCCCTTGCGCGACACCCACACCCTCTTGCCGAAGTGCATCTCGGACTCGGTGAAGTTGTGGTGGCAGTTGATCCGCTCCCGCTCGTCGACGGGGGTGTCGAGGAAGCGACCGAGCTGGTTCGCGACGCGGTCCATCATCTCTTCACGGTTGAGCAGGGCGAAGTGCTGCGCCCACCGCAGCTCGCGGATGTACGCCGCGAACTCCGGCGTGCCCTCGACGAGGTAGGCGAGGTCGGGATGCGGGAGCTCGATCCACCACTGCCTCGCCAGGCGCTGCGCGACACCGATGTGGTGCTTCGCGATGCGGTTGCCGATGCCCCGCGACCCGGAGTGCAGGAACATCCACACGTCGTCGTTCTCGTCGAGCGAGATCTCGATGAAGTGGTTGCCGCTGCCCAGCGACCCGAGCTGATGCCGCCAGTGGCCCGCGTACGAAGCCGGGTCGAACCCGGCCGTCTCGGCCAGCGCCTCGAGCTCGGCGATGCGCGGCTCGGCGGTTGCGACGATCTTACGGTTGTCGCGGCCGGCAGACAGCGGGATGGCGCGCTCGATCTGCTGCCGCAGCTCGGACAGGTCGTGCCCGTCGAGGTCGGCGGCCGTGAACTGCGTCTTGACGGCGATCATGCCGCAGCCGATGTCGACGCCGACGGCCGCGGGCATGATCGCCCCGAGCGTCGGGATCACCGATCCGACCGTCGCTCCGAGCCCCAGGTGGGCGTCGGGCATGAGGGCGAGGTGGGGGAAGATGAACGGCATCCGCGACGAGGTGCGTGCCTGCTCGATGGTCTTGTCATCGATCAGGCTCGCCCACGACACGAGTCGTTCGGTGAGCTTCTGCATGGGTCCTTTCCTTCGTGTGGTGCGCTGACGCGCGGGGAGTCGAGCCTCGGGTCGAGGCCTCCCCCACCGATGGAAAGGGAAACGCCCCGACCTGACGGTGCGGGGCGTGAGAAGACGGGTGTCTAGACGACCGGCGCCGGAGGGTACGACGAGGGGAGGAACGGCAGGTAATGCCCCTGCTGCTCCGAACTCAGATCGCGCATGGCGGTCATGGTCTCGTCTTTCCTCGGCTCACCGCGCCGGTCGGCACGGACTTGAGAACATAACGGATGCCACCACTCGGTGACAAGACCCGTGCCGATGTTCACCCGTCGAGGGGCACCCCCTCACCCGTCCCGGCTAAGCCTCGGTGGGCTGATCGAAGTCGTAGTCCAGGGGCTCGTCGTCGTCGCTCGCATCGGACTCGACGGCCCGCAGGTGCGGACGCGGGAAGAGACGGTGGTCCTTGAGTTCCGCGGCGGCGTGCGAGAAGTCGGGCTCCTCGTCGTGCCACTCCAGCGGAGCGGAGAGCACGTCGTTGCCGACGCCGATGACGAGCTCTGCCTGGGCGACCTTCCTGTCATCGGTGACGATGGGGATGCTGACGGCCTCGGCCTGACCCTCCTTGGCCACCGCCGCGGTCAACTCGATCAACGACGCCGCGACGTCGTCGGTGGTGATCACTGTCTCGCCGGCATAGGTCACACATCGCATGAGCCCACCCTGGCGGGGTGCGCGCGAGGACAGGGGCGGCTTGCCCCCCAGGCGGACGTGGGGTACGGGTCAGTCGCGACGCTGCCGCGAACGGAACATGGCCTCGTCGAGCTCGAACCACACCGCGCGGACGGTGTCGAACTCTCCGAAAGGTTCGGGCTGCGGGTCGCTGAGCGACAGGCGGTAGCCGCGAGGCAGATCGTCCACGTGCTGTCCGTCGCGCGGGCCGCCGACGAGCACGTAGATCACGGGGAATCGACCGCCGGGGTCTCGAGGGCGACGCCGTCGACGGCGTCGCTCATGCGGCGGAGGAACGCCACGACCGCGGCCGACTCGTCGGGCGTCATGTCGATCACGGCCGCGAGCATGCGATCGTGCATGTTGCCGAGGGTCTGGCGCACCTCGGCGTGCGCGCGTGGGGTGGCCTGGATGAAGATGCTGCGACGGTCGCCCGGGTTCGCGGCACGGGTGATGTGGCCCGAACGCTCCAGGCGGTCGAGGATGGCCGTCGTCGACGCGGTCGACAGCCCGAGATATCGGGTGAGCTCCCCCGGTCGCACCTGTCGTTCGGCATCGCGCAACAGGTAGCGCAGGACGAGCAGCTCGTTCTCACCCATCGACATGGAGTCGCGCGTACGACGTCGCATCGCGACCTCGGCGGCGCGATAGATACGGAGAGCTTCGAGCACCGCTTTGCTGCGCTGACGGCGGTCGGCGGGCTCGTCGCCGTACCAGTAGGTCACCTCATCCACGGGCTCGGGGGATGCGGGCCGGTGGGATGCGGTATCGACGTCAGTCATGACACACTCCTCCCGCTCTTCCCCGTGACTATACATCCGAAATAATAGTTAGACAAACTAGTTACTAACCGATTATGTTCTACGTACAGCTAATCGCTTCCGAAGGGAGTACCCCATGGGCCACCTGTACTACGGCACGTCGACCGAGTCGATCCGCATTCCCGATCGCCTGCTGTCGCACCTCAAGGTCGTCATGACCACGAAGCTTCGCCGCAGCGAGAGCTTCACCCTCAGCTGGACCCACGTCGACGGCACTCCCGGACGGTCCACGCTCTGGCTGCAGCCCGCGATTCCGATGCGCTTCGTCTTCGACTCGGCGGAGCCCGAGACGCTGAACGCGACCGTCCTGAAGAACATGGCCGACATGGCCAACTCCTCCGCTGGACTCGTCGTCGACCTGAACGTCGAGATCCCCACGAGCGACACCGCGCACCGCCCCCAGCCGGCACGGGCAACCACCCCCGTCCGTCGTCGCACCCTCTCGGCAGCGGCCTGACATGGACACGGCAACTCCCACCGCGCTGGCGACCGCGCGCATCCTCTGGGCCAAGGTCGACACCGGCTTCTGGGTCGCCCACCGCGGCGGCGAGTACTTCGGCTGCGTCGACCAGGTCGCCGGAGGATTCGTCTCACGCGACGCCCACGGCGTCCCGGTCGGCCGATACGACTCCCTCGACACGGCGAAAGCGTCGCTGCGGTCCACCACGCACCCCGCGAACGTCTCGCGCCGCCGCCGCCTCGAGCGGGCGACCGTGCTCACCGCGACCGGTGTGGGCGGCACCGCGCTGGCCCTCGCCCTCACCGCCGGCGCCCTGGCGCCGTACCTGTGATCGCCGTGAACGAGATCGATCTTCGCGACGAGGCCGACGACTTCGAGGATGCCGCCAACGCCGACTTCGCGGAACGATTCGGAACCGCTCCGCTCTGAACCCGTCGACCCCCTGGACACGTCTCGCCGTTCGTGCGAGCGTCGCCCCCGTACGACGACGAAGAGGAGAATCATGACGAATCACGACGGACGCGCGGACGGCGCCCCCGACCAGAACTCGAACGGGGCCGGGAGCGAATCGCCCGACGAAGGCGCCGCGGCTCAGCAGGACGCGGATGACGCGGCCACGACCGACGACTCCCCCACCGGCGACATCGGCTGAAGATCAGAACGCGTAGCGCACGCGGCAGTACGGAAGCTTCCGAGCGATCAGGTCGGTGAGGGCCGCCACGGCCTGGGCCTTCAACGGATGCCGGTACCGCACGTTCACCGCTCCGTTCTGGGACGTCTTCTCTTCTTGCAGCGAGGGCGTCCACAGCAGTTCTTCGCCCCTCGGGTGCCATCCGAGATTCACCTCGTGCAGCCCCTCGTTGTGGGTCAGGAAGATCACCTCGCAGGCCAGTTGCGCCTTCGCGCGCGCGTGGAGAACGGCGTCGAGCTGATCGAACAGCTCCGACCAGTCGGCGAGCCACGTCGGCGTCAGGATCACGGGCGAGACGTTGACGTGCACCTCGAAGCCCGCGTCGACGAAATCGTTGATCGCCGCGATCCGCTCCCCCATGGGTGACGTCCGCAGGTCGGTGACCTTCGCCGTGGCCGCCGGCATGAGCGAGAACCGGATGCGCGTTCTTCCCGCCGGATCCCAGTCCAGAAGGTCGCGGTTGACGAACTTCGTCGCGAACGACGCCTTGGCGGTCGGCGTCATCCGGAACAGGTCGCAGACGTCGCGGACGTTCTCACTGATCAGCGCGTCGACCGAGCAGTCGCCGTTCTCGCCGATGTCGTAGACCCACGCGTCCGCATCGCACTGATTCGGCTCGGTCTTCGGACCGCGGGCGGCGACGTGCCGCGCCAGGTGCCTGGTGATCTGGTCGATGTTCGCGAAGACCGTGATCGGATTGCTGTACCCCTTGCGCCGCGGAACGTAGCAGTAGCTGCACGCCATCGCGCAACCGTTCGAGAGCGAGGGGGCGATGAAGTCGGCGGAGCGTCCGTTGACCCTGGTCGTCACACTCTTCTTGACGCCGAGCACGAGGGCCTCGGTCTTGATGCGCACCCACCGCGCGACGTTGCTCTCGTCGCCGTGGACCTCGGGGATCTGCCAGTGCGAGGCGACCGGCACGATGTCGGCCTCGGGCCAGCGCGCGACGATCTCTCGGCCGCGCTCGAGTTCGAGAGCGGCGTCCTCCGCGTAGATGCGGGTGACGCGCAGCAGATTCTCGCGCTCGACGGCCATGCTTCGTTTCTACGCGGGGGTTCCGACATCGGTGGTTCCGGGCATCAGCTGACACTGCGGGCACCACCAGGTCCGTCGCTGCTCGGGATCGTTCTGCACCTCGTCGCGCACCCGCACCCGGGTTCCGCAGCGCAGACATGGTCGACCGGCGCGCCCCGCCACCCAGTGCGACGATCCCTTCCGCCGGTCCCCCGTCGTGACCTGGTACATCCCGGGCACCGTCGCCGAGATCCGCAGGCATCGCGCCGCGAGCGCCACGAGCGCGTCGAGATCCGTCGTCCCGATGGGGGCGAAGGGATGGATGCCGCGCAGAAAGGCGAGCTCGTTCACCCAGAGGTTCCCAAGACCGGCGACCGCGGCCTGGTCGAGCAGGGCCGCGACGAAGGGCCGGTCGGGCCGCATCGAGAGTCGACGCGCCGCCTCGGCGGCATCCCAGTCCTCGCGCAGCGGGTCGGGACCCAGGTATCCGATCGCATCGCTCTCGCGCGCGGTGGGGACGAACTCCACGACGGGGAGGTCGAGGCCCCACACCTCCCGCTCGTCGTCGAGCCGCATGCGCACCCGCGCCGTCTCGCGCACCGCACGGGGAAGCGCGCGACCCGGCCGGGTGATCGTCCAGCTGCCCTGCATGCGCAGGTGGGTGTGGAGGGTCGATCCATCGTCGAAACGCGTGAGCAGATGCTTGCCGTGGGTGTCGTACCCCTCGATGCGGAGCCCCGCGAGGGATCGACCGGCGGCGTTCCCCGACCGCACCTCCCCGTCGCGCACCGCCGCACCGAGAGTGGCCGCCTCGAGCCGTCGGCGGAGCCGGTAGACGCTGTCGCCCTCGGGCACGGCTAGGGAGCTGTGGCGCGCAGCTGGTCGGCGCGGGGAGCGAGGTCGGGGCGCAGGCGCGTGCCGAACTCGTGCCGGAGCGCGCTGAGAGCGGCCTGCCACCCGGCAAGGCCATGGACACCCGGACCCGGACTCGTCGACGACGAACACAGGTAGACGCCCTTCATCGGCGTGCGCCAGGGGTCGGGACTGTAGACCGGTCGACCCAGGAGCTGGGTGAGGGTCGGAGCCCCGGCCGAGATGTCGCCGCCGGGGAAGTTGGGGTTCCACGCCGCGATGTCGACCGCGGTCCGCGACGACGTGGCCAGCACGGTGTCGCGGAAGCCCGGCGCGAAGCGCTCGATCTGGCGGACGACGGCCTCTTCCCGGTCGGCGGGGCTGCCCGACGGCACGTGCGTGTACGCCCAGAGGACGTGCTTCCCCTCGGGCGCGCGGGTGGGGTCGAACAGGGTGGGCTGAGCGGCCAGGACGTACGGGGCGTCGGCGAGATCACCGCGGGCCACCGCGTTCTCGGCCGCCGCGATCTCGGCGCGGGTCCCGCCGATGTGCACGGTCCCCGAACGCGCGACGTCGGCGTGGGCCCAGGGCACCGGGTCGGAGAGGGCGAAGTCGACCTTGGCGACACCGCCGCCGTAGCGGAACCTCTCGAGCGCGTGGCGGTAAGCCGACGGCATCCGGTCTCCGGTGAGCCGGATGAGCGAGCGCGGGGTCGTGTCGAGGAGCACCGCGCGGGCCGGGGGCAGCTCGTCGAGGGAGGTCACCTCGACGCCCGCGTGCAGCACTCCCCCGTGGGCGCGGATGTCGTCGATCATCGCGTCGGCGATCGACTGGCTGCCGCCGACCGGAATGGGCCAGCCGCGCCCGTGACCGTACGTGGCGAGCACCAGACCCGCGCCGCCCGCGGCGATGCTGGGCTGATGCAGGATCGTGTGCGCCGAGACGCCGGTGATCATGCTCGGTGCGACCTCTTCGCGGAAGCGCGCGTTCCACCACGGACCGCCCTGCTCGAGAGCGCGGATGCCGAAGAAGAACGCCGCGAGGGGATCGCCGGGGACGCGCAGCAGCGCGTTGCCCGTGAAGTCGGCGACCCCGCGCAGGTGGTCGACGAGGGGGCGCATGAGGCGCTCGTACGCCGGTCCGTCGACACCGAGCGCCTCGGCGGCCCGGGCGAGGTCGCGATAGGCCAGACCCGCACGCCCGCCGTCGAGGGGGTGGGCGTACGATACCTCGGGTACGACGAAGGGCACACGACGGTCGAGACCGAACTCGCGGAAGAACCAGGACTCCAGGGCCAGGGGGTGCACGGCGGATCCGACGTCGTGCCGGAACCCGGGCAGGGTCAGCTCGGCGGTCGACGCGGCTCCGCCGAACGAGGAGGACTTCTCGTACACGGCGACCGACAAGCCCGCGCGGGCCAGGGTGACGGCCGCGGCCAGGCCGTTCGGGCCGGAGCCGACGATGATCGCGTCGTAGCTCTCGCTCATCGGTCGATCGGCTCCTTCTCGGCGGTGGACTCATGGCCGAGGGCCGCCGCACCGTCGCGCGTGCCGGGGGCTCCCCCCTCGGCGAGGTAGGCCAGGCGGTGCAGGGTCTCGGCGTTGCGGTAGCGCGTGATCGCGTCGAAGACCGTGTCGGGCAGGAGCGTCGTGGGGCCGGTGACGGGCTCCTCCTGGATGCGGACGACGCAGCGGTCTCCGCGAGCCTTCACGTCGATCGCGACACGGGCGACGCCGATGGGTCCCCCGTGCGGCTCGAGCACGGCCCGTCGGGGCGGGTCCCACTCGCGCATCACGGTGGTGTCGTCGACGACCAGTGGCCACGGGCCGAAGGAGTGGTGGAGCGTCGACCCCTCGGCGGGCCAGGAGTCGGCGACATCGCGCATGCGCGAGGTGCCCACCACCCATAGGGGGTAGAGCCACCCGTTCGCGAGCACCCGGAAGACGTCGTCGGGCGTGCAGTGCATCAGGCGCACGTTGCGGGCCATGGGCGTTCCTCCTCGGCATCCGGGACCGGCGGCGGAGCACCCGGTGGCCTCCGCGACACGGCCCACGCTACGGCCCCGCTCGGACACCCGTCGCGGTGGTTGCGCCCCGGCGCCTCGCCCGGTAGCGCTCAGGCCGCTGCGGGCAGCACGAACCAGGCGCGGGTTCCGCCCGACGGAGAGGCATCGAGCCCGATCGACCCGTGGTGGGCCTCGACGATCCGCCGGCAGGTGGCCAGACCGATGCCGATCCCCTGCACCTCGGCGCCGTGCCCGCGCTGCATGGGCTCGAACACGCGGTCGCGCAGCTCGGGGGCGACGGCGTCGCCGTTGTCATCGACGTTCACGCGCCACCCGTCGGGAAGCTCTTCGACGCTGACGGTGATGCGCGGGACCTTCTCGGCCGCAACCGTGAACTTCACCGCGTTGGCGATGAGGTTCTGCAACAGGACGCGCAGGAGAGTGTCATCGGCGTCGACGACCGTCGCGTCCTCGACGGTGACCTCCGCCCCCGTGTCCACCAGGGCCCCGTCGAGGTCTTCGAGCACCGCGTCGACGGTGTCGGCGACGTCGACCCGGGTCACGTGCGGGCGCGCACCGCCCATGCGCGCGAAGTCGAGCAGATCGGTGACCATCGACGTCATGCGACCCGCCGCCGCTTCGGCGCGGGCGAGCGACTGCGCGGCGCGCGGCGCGTCGACCATCTCGGGACTGTCGGCGGCGAGCTCGAGGAAGCCCGCGAGAGCGGTGAGGGGGTTCCGGAGGTCGTGGCTCACCTGGACGGCGAACTGCTCGAGCTGCGCGTTCGACTCCAGCAGATCGCGCTGGATGCGGCGCAGTTCGAGAACGTCGATGACCTGGTGAGCGAGCAGGTCGAGGGCTCGACTGCTGGCATCCGACAGCTCTCCGACCTTGGTGTCGAACACGCAGAGCGTACCGATCGCCACCCCCGCCGGGGTGATGAGCGGACTCGAGGCATAGAAGCGCGTGTAGGCGATCTCGCCGGTGACGAAGGCGTTCTGCGCGAAGCGCGGGTCGAGGCGGGCGTCGGGGACGACGACGCGGCCGGGAGTGCTGATGACCGCCGCGCACATCGAGTCCTCGCGCGCGCACGACGCGGCCTGGATGCCGACGGCCGCGACCTGATGCTGCATGCGGTCGTCGATGATGTTGATCACCGCGGTGGGGACGTCGCACACCGTGGCCGCGAGCTCGACGAGCCCCTGCAGATCGGGCTCCGACGGCTCGCCGATGAGGCGGTATTGCGCGATCGCCTCGCGGCGCGTCACATCGTGCGCGGTGGACACATCGACCCCTCGTCGTCGGATTCCCCGAAAGCCTAGCGGCCCACGGATACACCGCGGCGGATTCTTCGGGAAGGGGCTCGCGCGGGTCGTCCGCGGCGCCCAGAGTCGGGGAATGAGCACACCGAGCTTCCCCCAGGCCCCGTCCGATCCCTCGCAGCCCGCTCCCGCGGAGCCCACCGCCCCGAACCCCGCCGAGCCGACGGCCCCGACCCCCGCCGAGCCCACCATCCCCCTGCCGCCCGAGACCGAACCGGCACCCGCCGGCGCCGCCGATCCGTCGGCCGGGGCATTCGCGCGCACCGAGGAGGACGCGACCGGATCAGCGGAGATGGATGCCGACAACGCCGCGGAACAGGATGTGATCGACGCCGTCGATCCCGGCGGACAGCCCGACTGACGAGTCCGGGAACGAGAGAGGGACGGCGCCGTATGGCGCCGCCCCTCTCTCGTGTCAGCGTCAGATCACGGGTTGCCGCGGGTCCACAGCAGGAGGATCGCCACGGCCTGGAGCACGAGGCATCCCACCAGGATCGCCGTGCGACGCCGCGGCGTCGACGACCACCGTTCGTCACCCATGAGCGGCGCCATCGGCATGAGCAGACGGAACGTGCTCTGCTGCGGCAGGAACACCGCGAAGATGTAGACGCCGTAGCTGAAGCCGTACGCCACCACCATGAGACCGAGCTTGCGGACCGGCCGCGACCACATGAGGGCCGCGAAGGCGACGATCAGCGCGATCACGAGGATGATGCCGACCACGCCGAGGTGCGTTCCCGCCTGACGGAACCACGGGGTGAAGGGCGTGAACTCGTCGTTGCCGACGTAGTCGAGCCACCAGCCGAGCTCGGTGCGGATGTAGGCGTTGTGGGTTCCGGTGACGTACTGGGCGATGTGGTTCCACGACAGGCCCGCCGCGGCGATGACGAGACCGGATGCCATGAGCGAGGCCCACTCGCGCACCGGGAACGGATCGACCCTGCGGCGGAAGAAGCGCACGAGGAACACGATGCCCAGGGCGAGACCCAGGGCCAGGACTCCCGGACGCGTGTACGCCGTGATGAGCCCGATCGGGAGGATCCAGAGGTAGCGCCGCTTGATGGCGAGCAGCATGCCCGCGAACATCAGCAGCATGAACAGGCCCTCGCTGTAGCCGATCACGAAGAGGAACGACATCGGCGCGAAGGAGAAGAACACGACCGCCCACCACGCGGGCTGGGGCTTGGTGACCGTGCGCAGGAGGACGAACAGCAACCAGGTGGCGCCGAGGCTCGCGCCGAGGCTCAAGAGCACCGCGACCGGCTGCCACCCCAGACCGGTGGCATCCGAGAGCACCCGCACCATCGTGGGGAACACGGGCAGGAACGCCCAGTTGTTGGGCAGGATGTCGCCCGAGACGTTCATCGGCAGCGACATGGGGTAGCCCTGCGCGGCGATCTGCCCGTAGCGGTCGGCATCCCACCCCGTCAGGTAGTCCCAGAAGGTGCCGAGACGCTCGCCGTCGGGACCGAAGCCCCAGCGGGCCGCCTTGGCGATCGAGTAGAAGCCCCACAGCATGCCGAAGTTGACCACGCGGGCGATGGCCCACAGGATCAGGACCTTGGTGAACGCGCCCCGCTCGACGGGGACGATGCCCTCGGGCGTGCGGAGGACGTCGTGCCCGTACTGGGCGAGGGCACGACCGAGGCGCGAATCGCGCACACGATCGAGGCGACGCTGTCGCCCGATGACGGGGGACGGGCGTGTCGCGGGGGCAAGCTCGCTCGGCGGTGCGCTCACTCGGAACCTTTCACGGGGGAAGACATGGGCGAGTGACGACGGTGTCTGGCCCGGACAAGTGCAATTGGGGAGGATCGTACCGGATGAAACCGAACGTTCCATCCGGTTGACTTTCGGGGAAATGCCCTGATCAGTGGCTGTCGCCCACGAGCTTCAAGCCGACGACACACCCCACCAGACCCAGGACGAGCAGCACCTTGACGGCCGAGACGGCCTCGGTCCCGCTGATCATCGCGACCACGACGGTGAGAGCGGCGCCGATCCCGACCCACACCGCGTACGCCGTTCCGGTGGGGATCTCGCGCATCGCGAAGGCGAGACCGCCCATGGATGCCACGAGGGCAACGCCGAAGATCACGCTCGGCCAGAGCTTGGTGAAACCTTCGCTGCGACCCAGGGCGGTCGCCCAGACGGCCTCGAGGATGCCGGACAGGATGAGGACGATCCACGACATGACGGTGCTCCTTGGCCAGTCTTGTCGCAGTCCGGGTACTGATCCGTCGTCCGGGGACGCGGGTCGGCGTCCGTGTCCAGGGTAGCGAGCCGACCTGGGCAGTCCCCGGGCACCGCGGCATCCGCTCCCGCTCCCGCACCCGCACCCGCACCCGCACCCGCACCCGCACCCGCACCCGCACCCGCGATAAACGCTGATTCTTCCGAGACACGGCGTCGCGCCGCGTGTATCGCGAGGATCAGCGTTTATCGCAGACGACGTGGAGCTCCGGGCGGAGAGGGGCGGAGAGAAGAGGGGTGGAGTGGGACGCAGGGGTGCCGACATCCGGGTTCAGAGCAAGAAGATGGATGCCGAATCGGGATTGTGCGCGTGCACGAGGACCCCGAAGACGACCGCGTCGAACAGCAGGTGCACGGTCACGACGTACCAGAGCGAGCGGGTCTTCAAGAAGAGGAAGCCCTGCACGATCGCGAACGGGATCGTCAGCAGCGGCCCCCACGCCTGGTAGCCGAGCTCCCACAGGAACGACACGAATACGATCGCCTGCAGCAGGTTGGCGGTGAGGTCGGGGAAATGCCGGCGCAACAGCACGAAGACCGTGCAGATGAAGAAGAGCTCGTCCCAGATGCCGACCGCGCCGACGCCCACGAACAGGCGCGCGATGAGATCGCCCGTGACGACCTCGGGCCAGTTGCGGTAGACGCCCGAGGTGATGAAGTAGAACGGCAGGATCAGGTAGCCGAGCACGATGACCCCGCCGAGCCACGCCCACTGCCACCAGGTCCAGCGGCCTCCCCCGCGCCAGGGGAAGCGGATCGCGTAGTCGCGGTAGACGAAGCGCGAGATCACGTAGGGCACCACGACGGCCCCGCCGAGGGCGAGGGTGAAGCGCACGAAGGCCGCGTTGTCAAGCTCGGCGTGCAGCGGGATGAGGCTGACGATGAACTGCCCCACCGCGATCAGCGATACGTCGCGCGCGATGCTCGGCTCCTCGCTCCGGGCCAGGGCGACGCCGTTGCGCCGGTCGACGAGCACGGCGGATGCCACGGCCAGGGCGAGCAGGATCCACCCGAGCCAGACCATCTGCACGACGAAGAGCGCGGGGGCGGCGAGGCACACCGCGAGCGCCGGAATCAGCTTGGGCGTCCAGGTGGAACGCTCGCGCACCGGCACCGCGGTGTGCGCGGTCACGGCGAGACCCGCGTGTAGGTGAGGTCGCGGATGTCGCGACCGACGCGCAGGCCCTTGCGCTCGAAGGCGGTGAGCACGCGCCCCTCGAACCTCTCGGCCCACTCCCCCGCGAACGCCCGCTCGAAACCGGGGGCGTCGTCGAGTACGTCACGCATCTGGTCGGCGTAGTCCTGCCAGTCGGTGGCGAGGCGAAGGGTGCCGCCGGGGCGGATCGCTTGAGCGGCGATGCGCGCGAATTCGGGGGCGACCAGGCGGCGCTTGGTGTGCTTGTTCTTGTGCCAGGGGTCGGGGAAGAACACCCAGAGCTCGTCGACGGATGCCGCGGGCAACAGGTGCTCGAGCACCTCCGGCGCGTTCGCTTCGACGAGGCGGAGGTTCTTCACGCCCTCGCGGTCGGCGTCGAGCATGGTGCGGGCGAGTCCCGCGGTGAACACCTCGACGGCGAGGAAATCGGTGTCGGGGTGCGCCTGGGCGGCCGAGACGATCTGGTGGCCCTGGCCGGAGCCGATCTCGACGACCAGGCGGGCGGCGCGGCCGTAGACCGCGGCGGGATCGATGGCGGTGCCGGGCTTGACGCTGGTGGTGGCGGTGGCGCGCTCGACCGGCAGCAGGTAGAACGGCGAGAGCTCGGCCCACGCGCGATCCTGGGCCTCGGACATGCGACCGCTGCGGCGCACGAACGACACCGGCTTGTCGCGGAAGACGGGGGCCGTGGCATCCATGTCGTCCAGGCTATCCGCCGCGTCAGGGGTCGCCTTCTGTCGCTCCGCGGAGGCGACGCTCTCCGACGCCTCACGCGAGAGGGAGCGCTTGCGACCGCTCACGGGACGGTCACGAAATCGATGAGTTCCTCGACGCGGCCGAGCAGGGCCGGCTCGAGGTCGCGGAAAGTGGTGACCTTCGACAGGATGTGCTGCCACGCGCGGGCGGTGTCGGCCTGCTCCTCAGCGGGCCAGCCGAGGGCGCGGCACACGCCCACCTTCCACTCGATGCCACGCGGCACCTCGGGCCACGCGGCGATCCCGAGCGCACGGGGGGTGACGCACTGCCATACGTCGACGAAGGGGTGGCCGACGATGCGCACGTGGGCGCCGTGGCGGCCGCGGGCGATCTTCTCGGCGATGCGCGACTCTTTGGAGTTCGGCACGAGGTGGTCGACGAGCACGCCGTAGCGGCGCTCGGCGGTCGGGGGCTCGGCATCCAACTTCTCTTCGAGCAGGTCGACGCCCTCGAGGAACTCCACGACGACGCCCTCGGCGCGGAGGTCTGCGCCCCACACCTTCTCGACGAGCTCGGCGTCGTGCTTGCCCTCGACGAAGATGCGGCTCGCGCGGGCGGTGCGCGCGCGCTGGTCGTCTGCCGCGAAGGAGCCGGACGCCGTACGGGTGCGCCCCTTGGGTGCGGCCGCGGGGGCCTTCAGCACCACGGGCTTGCCGTCGACGAGGAAGCCCCCGCCGAGGGGGAAGAGCCGGCGCTTGCCGAAACGGTCCTCGAGCTCGACGTTCATGCCGTCGATGCGGGTCACCGCACCGACGAAGTCACTGCCCGCGACCTCGACGACGAGATCGGCGGATGCCGCGACCTCGGCGGGTCTGATGCGTCCGGCGTCGCGCCACCCGCGGGCGAGCACGTCGGTGCCGTAACGGTCGTCCATGGTGTACCTCCGAGCGTCCGAGCCTAGGCGGCGCGGGTGTGCGCTGACAGCGGACGCGCCGCTCCTACCCCGGTGTCGGCGGTCGTTTATAGGGTGGAAGCATCCGGCAACCGAAGGGGACTGCATGCGAAAGCCGAACGTGCTGCACACGATCACGGTGCTGCTGCTCGCGTTCGTCGGCGTCCTCGTCGCTCCCCTCAGCGCTGCGGCGATCCCCCCGCCCGCGCTCGGCTCGAGCTACGTGCTCGATCAGGCGAACGTCCTCACCGACGCGCAAGAAGCCGACGTGCAGCGGCGACTGCTCACGCTTTCGGAGCAGACGGGCCTCGACCTCTGGGTCGTGTACGTCGACGGCTTCGAGGACCCGACCGGCGCGGACGACTGGGCGAACGAGACCGCCAACCGCAACAACCTCGGCCCGCACCAGTATCTGCTCGCGGTGGCCATCGAGGGCGGCACCTTCCAGTACTACCTCTCGGGCGACGTCGACGCGGGCGGAATCTCGGCCGCCCAGCTCACCTCGATCGAGCAGGACAAGGTGCAGCCGGCGCTCGAAGCGGGCGACGACGCGGGCGCCGCGATCGCCGCGGCCGACGGGCTGCGCACCGCTCACGCGAAGGCCGGCGGCAACATGCCGAACCCGCCCCCGACCCCGGCGACCCAGAACGGGCCGGCCATCGTGCCGATCGTGCTCGTCGGCGTGCTGTTGCTCGCGATCGCGGCCGCCCTCGTCTGGCTGGCCGTCCGCCGGCGCCGTCGCGCGGCGGCCGGGGCCCCCGACGCCTCCGCCGAGAGCGTGGAAGACCTCTCGCGCCGCGCCGGCTCCGCGCTCGTGGCGACGGACGACGCGGTCAAGACCAGCGAGCAGGAGCTCGGCTTCGCCCGCGCGCAGTTCGGCGACGCCGCCGCCGCGCCCTTCACCGAGGTCTTGGCTCAGGCGAAGGCCGACCTCGAGCGGGCGTTCTCGATCCAGCAGCAGCTCGACGACTCGACCCCCGAGACCCCGGAACAGCAGCGCGCGGGGTACACCGAGATCCTGCGGCTGTGTGCGTCCGCCGACGAGGCGCTCGACGCCAAGGCCGCGGCGTTCGACGAGCTGCGGGCCCTCGAAGCCGACGCTCCCGGCGCCCTCGCCGCCGTACGGCAGCAGCACGCCGCGGTGGCCGCGGCCCTGAGCGCGGCGGAAGCGGGACTCGGGCGCCTGTCCGAACGCTTCAGTGACGACGCGCTCTCGTCCGTCGCCGACAACCCGACGCAGGCCCGCGCGCGCCTCGAACTCGCCAGCACCCAAGAGGCCGCCGCTGACACCGCCCTCGCCGAGGGCCGCACCGGAGAGGCCGCGGTCGCCATCCGCGCCGCCCAGACGGCGGTCGCCCAGGCCGACACCCTCGAACGCGCCGTCGACTCTCTCGACGCGGCCCTGTCCGACGCGCAGCAGCGCGCGGCGGCCCTCGTCGCCGAGATCGAGGGCGATCTCGCTGCGGCAGCGCAGCTCCCCGACCCCGACGGACGCATCGCCGCCGCCGCGGCCTCGACACGGTCGCAGCTCGACGACGCCCGCGGTGCGCTGTCGGCGTCGCGGCCGAACCCGATGCGGGCGTTCGAGACCCTGCAGCGGGCGAACGCCACGATCGACACCGTGCTGGCCGAAGCGCGTGACGCGGCCGAGCGTCGCCGCCGCGCAGAAGGGCAGCTCGACGCGACCCTGGCCCAGGCACGTGCTCAGGTGACCGCGACCGAGGACTTCATCTCCGCTCGCCGCGGCGCCGTGGGGGCGACGGCGCGGACGCGTCTCGCCGAGGCGGGCGCCGCTGTCGTCCAGGCCGAACAGCTGCGCACCGACGACCCGGTGGCGGCCCTCGCCGCGGCCCAGCGCGCGGCACAGCTCGCGGCGGCGGCCGATTCCGCCGCGCAGAGCGACGTCGGATCGTTCGGCGGCGCGGGCGGCGGCGGCGACATGATGGGCGCCATCCTCGGAGGCATCGCGGTGAACGCGATCCTCGGCGGAGGGCGCTCACGCGGCGGCTTCGGCGGCGGCGGCCTGGGCGGGCTCGGCGGAGCTTTCGGAGGTCTTTCCGGTGGCGGGGCCCGCTCGCGCGGCGGGGCTTCTCGGGCGGCGGGCGCTCGCGCAGCGGCGGAGGCGGAGGCTTCTCCGGCGGCGGCCGCAGTCGCGCCGGCGGCGGACGGGGATCGCGCCGCTAGTCCACCCCTCGCGGCACCGCCGCCCGATCACAGACAATTCGTAGTAACCGCCACCAGACTCGACACCGTCGCCCTCAGGAAGGAACACCCCGCATGGCCAAGCAGTCCATCTTCGGTCGCATCCAGACCCTCGTCCGCGCGAACGTCAACGCGCTCCTCGACCAGGCCGAGGACCCGCAGAAGATGCTCGACCAGCTCGTCCGCGACTACTCGAACTCGATCGCCGACGCCGAGTCGGCCATCGCCGAGACGATCGGAAACCTCCGTCTGCTCGAGCGCGACCACCAGGAAGACGTGCAGGCTGCGGCCGAGTGGGGCAACAAGGCCCTCGCCGCCAGCCGCAAGGGCGACGAACTGCGCGCCGGCGGCAACCTGAGCGAGGCCGACAAGTTCGACAACCTCGCCAAGATCGCCCTCCAGCGTCAGATCACCGCCGAGGGAGAGGCCAAGGCCGCCGCTCCCACGATCGCCGCGCAGACCGAGGTCGTCGACAAGCTCAAAGACGGCCTGAACGGCATGAAGACCAAGCTCGAGCAGCTCAAGGCCAAGCGCAACGAGCTCACCGCTCGCGCCAAGGTCGCCGAGGCGCAGAACAAGGTGCACGACGCCGTCAAGTCGATCGACGTGCTCGACCCGACGAGCGAGCTCGGCCGCTTCGAAGACAAGATCCGCCGCCAGGAGGCCCTCGCCGCCGGCAAGCAGGAGCTCGCCGCTTCGAGCATCGACGCGCAGTTCAACGCCCTCGAGGACGTGGGCGAGCTCACCGAGGTCGAGGCACGTCTGGCGGCTCTCAAGGTCGGCGGCCCGCAGCGCGCGGCCATCGACGCCCCGAGCCCCGACCAGGTCTGATCCACCCCCGCGAGTGCATCGCCCGGTCGACCGGGCGATGCACTCGCGTCTCCGGCGTGAGGGAAGCCGCATGACCCGATTCATTGTCGCCCCGCAGTGGCAGGGCTCGTCCTCGTCGCGGGCGATGCAGCTCGTCGATGGCGCCGAGGCGATCGCCGGCGACCTTCCGCGCGCCTCGACGACCGTGCTCGCCGCGCCGACCGAGGCCGGCGACGCTCAGGGCAGCCGCGTGCAGCGCCTCAGCGCCATCGTCCGCATGCGCGATCGCATCGAAGAGGTCGTCCGCGCCTCCGACGAGACGGCCGTCGTCGTGGGCGGCGACTGCGGGGTCGCCCTGGGTGCCGTCTCGGCCATCGCGGGCGACGATCTCGCGGTCGTGTGGATCGACGCGCATCCCGACCTGAACACCCCCGAGTCCTCCCCCAGCGGCGCCTTCACGGGCATGGTGCTTCGCGCCATCGCGGGCGAGGGCGAGGACCTCGTGCGTCTCGAACCGGGCATCGCGCCGTCGCGCCTCGTCCTCGTAGCCACACGCGCCTGGGACCCCGAAGAAGAAGCGTTCGTCGCCACCCACGGGATCACCGTCGTCCGCGCCGACGAGCTGTCGTCCCCCGACGCTCTGGCCGACGCGGTCGCGGCCACCGGTGCGACTCGCACCCACGTGCACATCGATCTCGACGCGCTCGATCCCGCCGACATCGCCGGCGTCGCACAGGCCGTGCCCTTCGGCGCGCGCACCGCCGACGTCGTGGCATCCGTCCGCCGCCTTCGAGAGCGCCTCCCGATGGCGGGCGCCACTCTCACCGAATTCTCCCCCTCGTCGCCCGCGGCGGCCGTCGACGACCTGGGGACGATCCTTCGATTAATCGGGGCCCTGGCATGAGCCCCCTCCCCCCGCCTCCCGCGGGCTGGCGCCAGCGCGCCGCCACGGCCGTCGCGCGCGGCCGCCGACTCGACCGGTTCATCCCCGGCGTTCTGCTCGACTCCCCCGTGAGCCGGGTCGGGTACTGGTACGGGTGCACCGTCGGATGGGTCTGGGGCTCGCTGTGGAGCACGGGACGCATCGAGAAGCGTCAGGGCCTGTGGGTGTTCCGCGGGCTGCCCTCGTGGGCGTTCCCGCGCGGGGGCGTGTGCGTGGGCGGATGCTTCCTCACCGGCGACGATCGGCCGACCGACACGGTGCTCGGACACGAAGCCGTGCACCGTCGCCAGTGGCGGCGGTACGGATTCCTCATGCCGCTGCTGTACGCGCTGTCCGGGCGCGACCCCCTGCGCAACAGATTCGAGATCGAGGCGGGTCTCGTCGAGGGAAACTACGTGCCCCGCGGGAGCTGACCCCGCCGCATACGTCGTCGGCGAGCCGCGTGATACAGCCGTCGGTGACGGAGGTCGAGCGGACCCCGCGGGATCGGAAGGCGCGTCAGCGCGCGGTGGCGAGGCCGAAGCGCTCGGGCGTGTGGATGGCCTGCGCGTCGACGCCGTGACGGGTCACGAGTTCGTCCACGATCTCGGCCGTACCCAGGTAGCCCCCGAGCAGGATGACGCGCGTCGCGTCGTCGTCGCAGCACAGCATCTCGCCGGCCCAGCCCGACACCGCACGCGACAGCGCCTCGCCCGCGGCGCAGCCACGGCCCGTGCCGGGAGCGCCGCCGCGGCGCGAGCGGTCGAGCCACGTGAGCGTCATGCGCGCGGGGGCCGCGATCGAGCCGATCCACGACGCGTCGGGGACCTCCACGAACACGCGACCGGTCGAGCAGATCGGCAGCGTCGCGAGCAGGGCCTCGAGCTCGGCGAGCGAGGTCTCGTCGGCCGTCACGAGGTGCTGCACGCGGGTGTGCCGCGACGCGCGGCACGCGGCGGCGTTGTGCTCGGTGGAGATCGGCATGATGGCTCCACTATACCCGCGACATAGGTTTGCCTAACCTGTGTTCACGCTCAGTATCTCGACGTCGACACGACGGCGCGATCGCGCCGCTCAGTCGATCAGCACCTCGCGGAGCCGCTCGATCTCGGCCGCGCTCATCCCGTTGGCGAGCAGATACCCCGCTGCGGAACCGAACTCCCGATCGAGGCGATCGAGCAGGACCCGCATGACCGGCGCGGGCGAGCGGGTCGCGAGCGCCTCGGCGTGCACGTTGCCGGGATGGACGGCACGGATCGCGGCGAGCACCCGCGCGTTGCGCTCGGCGGGAAGGAAGTCCTCGGTGCGGGCGTAGTCGGCGATCACCGCCTCGCGATCCACACCGGCCGCCGCGAGCGCGACCGCGACCGTGACCCCGGTGCGGTCCTTCCCCACCGTGCAGTGAACGAGTACGGGCTGCGCGTTCAGGATGCCGCGGACCGCCGAGACGACCCGATCGGCGGAGTCGTCGACCAGGGCGGCGTACATGTCGTCGAGGCTCAGGTCGCGCGCGAAAAACGAGGCGACCGACCCGAGGAAGAGCGGTTCGTGCTGGGTCTCGACCCCGTCGTCGAGTCGGCTGGGCGCGTGGGCGACCTCGGACTCGTCGCGCAGATCGATCACCCTCCGGATGCCGAGTTCTCGGAGGGTCCGCGCGCCCGCGTCGTCGACCGCGACGAGGTTACCGGAGCGGTAGAGCACGCCCGAGCGCGTGCGACGTCCGCCCGCGGGGAGGCCGCCGACGTCGCGGAAGTTCACCGCCCCCGAGACGAGCGAGCCGCTCACGGCGCACCGTCCGCGTGCACGTGCGGTGCCGCCGGGGGCGTGGCATCCCGAACCGCGTTCTCCGCGGGCGCGGCGCGCGGAGGAACGGGGTACCGACCGGCGATGGCGACGCGATTGAAGGCGTTGATGGCGACGAGGACCCAGCTGAGCGCGACGTACTCGGCTTCGCTCAGGATGCCGCCGGCCTGGTCGTACACCTCGTCGGAGATGCCGCCCTCGTGGATGAAGGTGAACGACTCCGTCAGCTCGAGGGCGGCCCTCTCGCGCTCGTCGAAGACGCCCGACTCGCGCCAGGTCGCGATCTGCGCGATCACGTCGGCGTCCAGTCCGGCTTTCACCGCGGCATCGACGTGCACGCGCACGCAGTAGGCGCATCCGTTCAGCTGCGAGGCGTGGATCTGCACGATCTCGCGCAAGCGGGCGTCGATGCCCGCGTCGGCGGCCAGTCGCCCCACGGTGGTCGAGAACGAGCGCAGGGCCGCGTACGCCTCGGGAGCCGACTTCGAGAGGTGGACGCGCCGTTCTTCACCCATGGCCACAGCCTACGGCGGCCCCGCGGGGTCGGGACGGGTGGTCGGTGACGTCGTACGGCGCGGTGGTGGCGGCATCCCGCCCGCGGTGCCAGGCTGGTCGAATGCCCGAGCGCGACGAGTTCTCGTTCCTTCCCGCCCAGGCGACCGATCTCGGTCGCGCTGTCCCCTCCGTCGAACGGGTGCACCTCACGCTCCCCGACGGGCGCACCCTCAGCGGGCTGCGGTGGGGCGATGCTCCCCCGGCGGTGACGCTGTTGCACGGCGCCGGCCTGAACGCCCACACGTGGGACACGACCCTCCTACACCTCGGGGTCCCCGCTCTCGCCCTCGACCTGCCGGGTCACGGCGACTCCTCGTGGCGGGACGATGCGGCATACGTCGCACGCGTGCTCGCCCCCGACGTCGTCACCGGCCTCGAGGAGTGGACCAGCGGCACACAGGTGCTCGTCGGCCACTCGCTCGGGGGGCTCACGGCGGCCGCGGTCGCGGCATCCCGTCCCGATCTCGTCTCGCACCTCGCGATCGTCGACATCACGCCGGGAGTCGATCCGAGCGCCGGGCCCGCGCAGATCCGCGCGTTCTTCGCCGGTCCGACGGACTGGGCGTCGCGCGAGGAACTCGTCGAACGCGCCCTCTCGTTCGGCCTCGGCGGCTCACCCGAGGCCGCCGCCCGCGGTGTCCTCCTGAACTCCCGTGTGCGCCCGGACGGCCGGGTGGAGTGGAAGCACCACTTCGCGCACCTCGCCGCGGCCGCCGCGAACGCCGGAGCCGATCCCACCACCCCCGACGCGGTCAAAGCCGTGCTCTCGGCGACGGGATGGGACGACCTGGCCGAGGTGACGGCCCCCGTCACCCTCATCCGCGGCGAGCGCGGGTTCGTCACGATCCCGGATGCCGAGGAGCTGGAGCGTCGCGCGCCCGGGGCCGTCGTGCACGCGCTCCCGACCGGGCACAACGCCCAGGAGGAGGACCCCGAGGGACTCGCGGGCCTCATCCGCTCGCTCCTCCCCTCCCCCTGACCTTCCCTGCCGTTCCCCGTCATCTCGCGTCGCGCTCCGTCACAGAGGGCGTCGAGCGCAGACGGGTGAAAGTAGGCTGTTGCCACCCCTGCTCGGCATCCACAGCACCCTGATGCCTCGGCCTGCGAAAGGACACACCCCGCAATGCTGCGCCGCACCGCTCTCGCCACGAGCATGCTCCTGATCGGAGCGCTCCTGCTCACCTCGTGCACCGGCTCGAACACCACGCCGAACCCCACCGGAGAAGCCGACCCGAACGCCACCCTCACGGTGCGTCTGTCGCTCGAGCCGGCCAACCTCGACATCCGCCACACCAGCGGCGCCTCGCTCGAGCAGGCGCTCGTCGACAACGTGTACCAGGGCCTCGTCACCCGCAACGGCGACGACTCCAACGCGATCGTCCCCGCCCTCGCCACCGCCTGGGCGGTGTCGCCCGACGGCCTCACGTACACCTTCACCCTTCGGCAGGGCGTGACCTTCCACGACGGCAGCGCCCTCACCGCGGACGACGTGGTCACCTCGCTGCAGACGGCGAAGGACGACCCCACCATCCAGAGCAGCTCCGACCTGAAGAACGTCGCGTCCATCGCCTCGCCCGACGCCTCCACGGTCGTCGTGACGCTCGCCCAGCCGAACATCGACTTCCTCTTCGCGATGACCGGTCGCGCCGGACTCATCTTCAAGAGCGGCGACACCACCAACTTCCAGACCGCCGCCAACGGCACCGGTCCCTTCCGCGTCGAGAGCCGCAACGCGGGACAGAGCCTGACCCTCTCGCGCTACGACGGCTACTGGGGCGACAAGGCCGGAGTCGCCGAGGTCGTCCTCGACTACATCCCCGACCAGAGCGCCGCCACCAACGCCGCGGTCGCCGGCGACGTCGACGTCGCCCTCGAGATCGACCCCGAACTGCGCGGACAGATCGAGGGCACGAACAACTTCACGATCGAGTCGGGCCTGACCACCGACAAGGGCACGCTGGCCTTCAACAACCAGCGGGCCCCGCTGAACGACCAGCGCGTGCGCGAGGCGCTGCGCCTGGCGATCGACCACAAGGCGCTCATCGACACCCTCGGCTCGGGCAGCGAGCTCTACGGTCCGATCGCCCCGCTCGACCCGGGATACGAAGACCTGTCGGGCAGCATCTCGTACAACCCCGACCGTGCTCGGGAGCTACTCGCCCAGGCCGGGGCCGAGAACCTGAACCTCACGCTGACGATCCCCAACGTGTACCCGACGACGATCCCGACCTTCCTGGTGTCGTCGTTCGCCGACGTGGGAGTGACCCTGAAGGTCGACTCGGTTGATTTCAGCGCCTGGCTGCAGGACGTCTACACGAACCACGACTACGACCTCAGCTTCGTCCGCCACGTCGAAGCCCGCGACTTCGGCAACTGGGCGAACCCCTCGTACTACTTCGGCTACGACAACGCCGAGGTGCAGGGCCTCTACGCCCAGGCGTTGGCGACCACCGACGAGCAGCAGTCCTCCGACCTGCTCGCCGAGGCCGCCCGCATCGTGAGCGACGAGGATGCCGCCGACTGGCTGTTCCTGTCGACGCCGCTGACCGCGGTGGGCACGAACGTGGCGAACTTCCCGAAGAACTCCCTCAACGTGCGCCTGCCCCTGGCCGGCGTGACGGTCGCGGCGGAGTGATCCGCTACACGCTGACACGGCTGGGCCTGCTCGTGCTGGGCCTGGCCGTGGCCAGCGTGCTGATCTTCGTCTCGCTGCGGGTGCTCCCCGGCGACGTCGCCCAGCTCATCGCCGGTACCGAGGCGACCCCCGAGCAGGTCGCGGCGCTGCGGACGAGCCTCGGTCTCGAGGCTCCGCTCTGGACGCAGTACCTCGACTGGATCGGCGGTCTCCTCCGCGGCGACCTCGGCACCTCGCTCATCACCGGCACCTCCGTCGCGTCGGAACTGGCCGACAAGGCCCGCGTCACCGTCCCCCTCGCGGCGATGTCGTTGACGGTGGCGCTGATCGTCGGCATCCCGTTCGGGGTTCTCTCGGCCCTCGGCCGGCGGCGGGCCGGAGGCACGGCGCTCAGCGTGGGAGCCCAGGCGCTGGCCGCGGTACCCGTGGTCTGGGCGGGCATGATGCTCGTGGTCGTCTTCGCGGTGTGGCTCGGCTGGCTTCCCCCCCAGGGATTCCCCCGCGCCGGATGGAACGACCCCGCGGCCGCGTTCCGCGCCCTCGTCCTCCCCGCGCTCACCATCGGCGTGGTCGAGGGAGCGATGCTCCTGCGCTTCGTCCGCAGCGCGACACTGCAGGCCCTCGGCCAGGACTACGTGCGCACGGCCGCCGCGAAAGGACTCACGCGCACGCGCGCCCTGCTCAGCCACGGCCTGCCCAACGTCGGCCTCTCGGTCATCACCGTGCTCGGCCTCCAGATCGCCGGGATCATCGTCGGGGCCGTCGTGATCGAGCAGCTGTTCACGCTCCCCGGAGTCGGCCGCATGCTGGTGTCGGACGTCGCCTCGCGCGACCTCCCCAAGGTCCAGGGCGAGCTCCTCGCCCTCACCGGGTTCGTGCTGCTCGTCGGATTCCTCGTGGATCTCTCCCACCGCCTCATCGACCCCCGTCAGAGGGAGGCCTCATGACCACCCTCCGACGGCTCTGGAGCCTCGGCACCGGGCGATTCGGCATCCTGATCGTCGCTCTTCTGCTCATCACGGCCCTCGTCTCGCTCGTCTGGACGCCCTTCGACCCCGCGTCGGTCGACGCTCGGGCGCGCTGGAGCGATCCGTCGTGGCCGCACGTGCTGGGAACCGACAACAGCGGTCGCGACATCGCCAGCCTGCTCATGGCCGGAGCACGCACCACCGTCGTCGTCGCGGTCGGCGCCGGGGTGGTGGCCTCGGTACTGGGCATCGCCCTCGCCGCCCTCGGCTCGCTCACGGCGCGGTGGATCCGCGAGAGCGTCGCCGTCCTCGTCGACATCCTCATCGCCTTCCCCGTCCTCATCATCGCCATGATGATCTCGGCCGTGTGGGGTGGTTCGCTCGCCGTCGTCATCTGGTCGGTGGGCATCGGCTTCGGCGTGAACGTCGCCCGCGTGACACGACCCGAGCTGCGACGCGTGCTGCACAGCGACTTCGTGCTCGCGGGGCGCGCGAGCGGCCTGTCGACCGGGCAGAACCTCACCCGGCACCTCCTGCCGAACGTCGCACCGGTGTTCATCGTGCAGCTGTCGTGGGGAATGGCGGTCGCCGTGCTGGCCGAGGCGGGGCTGTCGTACCTCGGCTTCGGCGCGCCCGTGACCCAGCCCTCGTGGGGAGTTCTCCTGAGCGACCTGCAGGCCTACATCGCCGTGCACCCCCTCACCGTCGTCTGGCCCGGTCTGGCGATCACGCTGACCGTGCTGGGGCTGAACCTCCTCGGCGACGCCCTGCGCGAGGCGGCCGACCCCACCCTCGGCGAGCGCACTCCCGCGGCCCGCACGCACGTGCCGGGGGTGGTCGCGTGAGCCTCGTCGTCACGGACCTGCGGGTCGAGATCGCCGGCCGGGCCGTCGTCGACGGCGTGTCGTTCGAGGTGCCCGACGGCGCCCGCGTCGGCCTGATCGGCGAATCCGGGTCGGGCAAGTCGGTGACCGCCCTGGCGATCCTCGGGCTCCTCCCCGACGGCGCCCACGCCACCGGCAGCGTCGTCTGGAACGGCCGCGAGATCCTCGGCCTCCCCGACCGCGAGCTGGCCCGCCTGCGCGGCGACGACATCGGCATGGTCTTCCAAGAGCCCCGGACGGCGCTGAACCCCATCCGCACCGTCGGCCGGCAGATCGGCGAATCGGTGCGCATCCACGAGGGCGTCTCTCGGCGCGAGGCTCTGCGTCGCGCCGTCACCGAGGCCGAGCGGGTCGCCCTCCCCGATTCCGAACGCATCGTCTCGCGCTACCCGCACCAGCTCTCGGGCGGCCAGCGACAGCGGGTCGCGATCGCGATGGCCCTCGCGTGCCGACCGCGGCTGCTCATCGCCGACGAACCGACGACGGCGCTCGACGTCACCATCCAGGCGGGGATCCTGACCCTCCTGCGCTCCCTCGTCCAGGATGCCGGCATGTCGCTCGTCTTCATCACCCACGACCTCGCGGTGCTCGCGCAGGTCGCCACCCACGCCGTCGTCCTCGAGAACGGCCGGGTAGTCGAGCAAGGCGCTGTCGCCGACCTGTTGCAGGCGCCGTCGTCGCCCGTGACACGGGCGCTGCTGCGAGATGCGACCGCGACGCTGTGGCATCCCGAGCTCCCCCCTCGCGAGATCGCGACCGACGATGCCGAGGAGACCCCGTGACCGAGACGCTGATGCGCGCGCGCGGACTCTCGCGCTCCTACCCCACCCCCCGAACCCGGGGCGTCGGCCGGGCAGAGCAGACCGTAGGCCTCGCCGACGTCGACCTCTCGGTGCTCGCGGGCAGCGCGGTCGGGATCATCGGCGAGTCGGGGTCGGGCAAATCCACCCTCGTGCGCCTGCTGCTGGGCCTCGACGTGCCGAGCGCGGGCACCGTCGAGGTCGACGGACGCGCCGTCGACGCCCGCGGCTCGGCGCGGTCGCTGCACTGGCTGCGTCGAGCGACCGGCATCGTCTTCCAGGACCCGTACGCCTCGCTCGATCCCCGCATGAGCGTCGAGCGCATCGTGGGCGAGCCGCTGTGGGCGCTCGGGATCGAGGGCGATCGCCGCGCGCGGGTCCGCGAGGTTCTCGAGCAGGTCGGTCTCGACGCCGGCATGGCCACGCGGTTCCCCCACGAGTTCTCGGGGGGCCAGCGCCAGCGCATCGCCCTGGCGCGCGCGATCGTGCACCGCCCGCGCATCCTCGTCGGCGACGAGCCTCTCTCGGCCCTCGACGTGACGGTCCGCGCGCAGATCCTGCGCCTCATCGCCCGGCTACGGATCGAGGAGGACCTCACCCTCGTCCTCGTCTCGCACGACATCGGCGTGGTGCAGAACGTGTGCGACCAGGTCGTCGTCATGAAGGACGGCCGTATCGTCGAACAGGGCCCCACCGAGAAGGTGCTGCTGCAGCCGCAGGCGGCGTACACGCGGCAGCTGCTGGCGTCGATTCCGACACTGCCGGGCTGACGAGGCGCTCGCGCTGCGGGCCGGGTGGGGCCGTTCCGCGCCGGCGTTGCGGCCGCGGGTAGCGGGCGGGCACGAGAACAGGAGGGTGTCACCGGGACAGGCTGATTCCACCACCGAAATCGTCGTGTTCTCGGAGCATCTCCTGTTCTGGTGCGGTTTCGGGATGCCGCCCGGCTCTCCGAACTGCTCGCCCACGCGCCGAGCAAGGGATCCCGCGATGTCGGAGGTCGGCGCTAGCCTCGGCGCATGACCCCCGGTATCGTCCCCCCGTTCCTGCTCGACCGACTCGCCTCCACCGATGACCCGCGCATGGCACGGGCCGCAGAAGCGGCGAGAAAGACCCTCGCCGTGCCGCGGCCGGCGCGTCCGACGCGGTCGCGCCTGCGGCTGTCGATCGAGGGCGACACCCTCGTGGCCGAGACCGGGCCGGCGCCCGATCGCATCATCTCCGACGCGGCGAACACCGAGAACCTGCCGGGTCGTCGCGTGCGCAGCGAAGACGACGCCCCGTCGGGCGACACCGCGGTCGACGAGGCCTACGACGGTCTCGGCGAGACTTACGACTTCTTCTGGGACGCCTTCGCCCGCGACGGCATCGACGCCGCCGGCGGATCGCTGCTGGCCACCGTGCACTTCGGCGACGACTACGACAACGCGTTCTGGAACGGCGAGCGCATGGTCTTCGGCGACGGCGACGGCGAGGTCTTCGTCGGCTTCACCCGATCGCTCAGCGTCATCGCGCACGAGCTGGGGCACGGCGTCACCGAGGCCTCCGGCGGCCTCGAGTACCAGGGGCAGTCGGGCGCGCTGAACGAGTCGCTGTCCGACGTGTTTGGCGCCCTCGCCGAGCAGCACCACCTGCGTCAGACCGCCGATGAGGCCTCGTGGCTCATCGGCGCGGGCATCTTCGCTGCTGCGGTCCAGGGCGAGGCCCTGCGCTCGATGAAGGCGCCCGGCACCGCCTACGACGACGACGTGCTCGGCAAAGACCCGCAGCCGGGGCACATGCGCGACTACGTCGAGACGACCGACGACAACGGCGGGGTGCACATCAACTCCGGCATCCCGAACAAGGCCTTCTACCTCGCCGCCACTGCCCTCGGCGGGTTCGCGTGGGAGCGTGCCGGTCTCATCTGGTACCGCACGATCACGGCCGGAACGCTGTCGCCCACGGCGGATTTCTCGGCGTTCGCGACGGCCACCCTGTCGGCCGCGGCCAGCGAGTACGGTGAGAAGTCGGAGGAGGTCGCCGCCGTCCGCGCCGCGTGGGCCGGGGTCGGCGTCGAGGAGGATGCCGCAGCCTGACACCGCGAACGACGCCGAGAGCACCGGACGCTTCGTCGTCATCGTCGTGCGCTCCGGTGGTCTCGCGGGCCTGTCGAAGCAGTGGCGGGCCGAGCCCGACCCCGACGGACTCCCCCGCTGGCAGCAGCTGGTCGAAAGCTGCCCCTGGGACGAAGCTCCCGCCGCGTCCCGGGGCGCCGACCGCTACCAGTGGCGTATCGAGGTGCACCACGGCGACACCGCCGTCCATCAGGCGCGCCTCGACGACGGACAGGTGGAGGGACCCTGGCGCACCCTGGTCGACGAGGTGCGGCAGGCCGCTCCCTCGCGCCCCGTCCCTCGTTAGGCGTCGCGCGGACTCGCGCCCCACGCGAGCTCGGGCCCCGGGGCGGGCTCAGGCCCCAGGGCGGGCTCGACCCAGGCGGGCTCGGGCCCCGGGCGGGCGGCATCCGTTCGGCTGCTCACCCGTCGGCATAAACGCTTTCCGTGGTCATAAACGCCGTGAGACAGCGTTTCTCGTCACTCGGAGCGTTTATCGGCGAACCGGACACCCCGAAGCCCCGACCGCGCCCGGCCCCCACGACCACGTCCAGCACCCGCACACGCGTCCCGCACCCGCACACGCGTCCCGCACCCGCACCCGCGCCCCGCGCCCCGCACCCGCACCCGCACCCGCGTCCCGCGCCCCGCACCCGCGTCCGCGCCCCGCACCCGCACCCGCACCCGCGTCCCGCGCCCCGCACCCGCGTCCCGCGCCCCGCACCCGCACCCGCGCCCCGCACCCGCACCCGCGCCCCGCGCCCCGCGCCCCGCACCCGCACCCGCATCCCGCGCCCCCGCGCCCCCGCGCCCCGCACCCGCGTCCCGCACCCGCACCCCGCACCCCGCACCCGCGTCCCGCACCCGCACCCCGCACCCGCACCCCGCACCCGCGCCCCCGCATCCCGCGCCCCACGTCACGGTCCCGCGCCGCGCACCGCGCAGAATCAGCCGAACAGCCGCCGTCGGGGCTTCTTCTTCGACGGGATGCTCTTCTGCAGGTACACGACGCCCAGCCAGCGTCCGAATTTGAAGCCGACGCGCCCCATGCGGCCGACCTCGGTGAAGCCGAGCTTCTCGTGCAGGGCGATCGAGGCGTCGGCGCCCTTGTCGCTGATCGCGGCGACCATCTCGCGGATGCCCAGGTCTTGGCACGCGGCGACGAGAGCTTCGAGCAGGGCGCGTCCGAGGCCCTTGCCCGCGGCCGCCTGGCCCAGGTAGATCGAGTTCTCGACCGTGTAGCGGTACGCCGATTTCGACTGCCACGGCTGCACGAGGGCGTATCCGAGGATCTGACCGCTGGGCGATTGGGCGACGAGGAAGGGCAGCCCCAGCTTGTGGAGGGTCGCGAACTTGTCACGCCACTTCGCGAGCGACCAGGCTTTCTCGTCGAAGGTCACGACCGAGTTGCGCACGTAGTAGTTGTAGATCTCGCGGATGTCGGGGATGTCGGCCTCGGTCGCCGGGCGGATCTCGAACGCGAAAGGCTGCTCCGGCTTCGGCGTCGGACGCAGGTGGGCGGGCAGCCGCCGACGGCTCTTCTCGTACTCCTCTTCCAGCACCCCGCCACTCTACGGGCGTCGCGGTTTCGCGCGTATGACGCGCGCGATCGACGGGCGGCGGCACCCGCCCGCAGGCGGTTCAGGCGGGGATCCGCCAGTCGACGGGGTCGGCGCCCTGCTCCTCGAGCAGCGCGTTCACGCGCGAGAACGGCTTCGAGCCGAAGAACCCCCGGCTCGCCGACAGGGGCGAGGGGTGCGGCGAGGCGACGACCGCGGTGTCGCCGAGGATCGGAGCGAGGCCCTGCGCGTCCTTGCCCCACAGCACCGCCACCAGCGGGGACTCCCGCGCGACGAGACAGCGGATGGCGTGTTCGGTCACCCGTTCCCACCCCCATCCGCGGTGGGATGCCGGGACCCCGGGCGCCACCGTCAGCACCCTGTTGAGCAGCATGACGCCCTGCGCGCCCCACGCCGAGAGGTCGCCGTGCGGCGCCGGAGCGATACCCAGGTCGTCGGAGAGTTCGCGGTAGATGTTCGTCAGGCTGCGTGGGAGCGGCCGCACGTGCGAGTCGACGGCGAACGACAGACCGATCGGGTGGCCCGGGGTCGGGTAGGGATCCTGACCGACGATGAGCACCCGGACCTCGTCGAGCGGCGTACGGAACGCGCGGAGGACGAGATCGCCGGCCGGAAGATAGGGCTTCCCCTCGGCCCGAAGGCGCTCCCCCACCGCGGCGATGTCGTCGGCCACCGGGGTGAGCGCCTCGGCCCACGAGCGGTCGATGAGCTCCGCGTCCGCGAGCTCGGGGAGGGTCATCGCGCTCACGCGGCGTCTTCCTCCTGAACAGAGCCGAGGTGCGACCAGGGGAACTCGATCCACAGCGACGTGTCGCGCCAGGAGTAGTCGGGCGCGATGATCGTCGTCGGCTTGGTGTAGATCACCGCGGAGCGGACGTCGGCGTCGTGTCGCCTCAGCAGCTTCACCGCGAGGTCGAGTGTGCGGCCGCTGTCGGCCACGTCGTCGACGAGCAGCACACGCCGTCCCGACAGGTAGGTCAGATCGAGCGCCGGCGGCAGGACCTCGGGGGCATCGAGCACGGTGCCCACCCCGGTGTAGAACTCCACGTTCAGTGCGCCGCAGTTCTTCGCGCCGAGCCCGTACGCGATCGCTCCCCCCGGGAGCAGACCGCCGCGCGCGATCGCCACGACGACCTCGGGTTCGAACCCGTCGGCCACGATCGCCCGCGAGATGTCGCGCGTGGCGGCCCCGAAGTCATCCCAGCTCAGGCGTTCGCGTTCGTCCGTCACGGCGGACTCCTCTCGTCGACTGCCTTTCACCCTAGGGGCGGCGGCTACGACCGCGAGCCCACCGGGAGGATCATCGAGGTCGTTCCCGGAATGTCGACGAAGCCGATCGCCGCCCAGTGCGCGCGGCCGAGCCACGGGTCGGTCGATTCGTCGGCACCGCACCGTCGCGTCCCCAGCAGCGCGATGGTGTCTCCGTCGAAGACCCGCGCGATGCTGCGCACCAGTTCATGGCTGAGGGCGGTCGCGTTCACATCGTCGTGGACGTCGACGGAGGCGATGACGCAGAGGTTGTCGGTGAAGAGAGACGACTCGTCGAGCATGGAGATCAGTTCGCGATCGGCGAAGGCCGATCCGATCGATGTCAGGTCGGCTTCGGCATCCCCCAGCTGCTCGACCCACCGCGGGTTCGCGTAGTGCACGCGGTACACGATCGCTTCGGCCAGGCGGGGCTTGTCGACGGACGCGTCAGCGAGGGCGGAATGGATGGTCGCACGCCAGACCTCGGGCTCGACGTCGGTGTCGGTGGTGCGAAGCGTGAGCTGGAACGCGGTCGCACCCGATTCGGAAGGTTCTGACATGTGGCCCCCACGGCCTGTCGGAGTGTCGGGAGGCACTCGGCTTTTTCCTGACCATAGCGAAATGCCGTTGTCCACTTCTCATCTTTCGGGCGGAGAATGCGTCGTGGTATGCGGTAGGCCAGGACCGAGTGCCCCGGAAAGACGGGGGCTACGCCGCGGCTTGCGCCAAAATTCGGGCAATCCTCACACAAAGATGAGAAGACGCTAATGTAAATCTCAGAAAGCGACCGCCCCACGGAACGCCCCTTTTCCCCCCCAGGAGCCCGACGCAGTGAGCAGCACCTACATCGAAACCGGCGGACAGGTTCGGGTCTACGACTCCGCCGTCCAGGCTCACGACTCGCTCCCCCTGGGCACCTATCGCGTGCGGTACAGCATCAAGGAGGGGTTCAGCCTCCTGCGCACCGAAGACCTCGGCGTCGGGTCCGAGAAGGTGTACGGCCGCCGAGAGGCGAAGGTCGACAAGATCTTCCGCACGTACGCGCGCTTCGAGCGCAACCTCGGCGTCATGCTCTCGGGCAATAAGGGCCAGGGAAAGTCGATGTTCCTGCGCATGCTGGCCGCGCGCGCCATCGAGAGCGGCATCCCGGTCGTCCTCGTCAGCGAGGACGCGGAGGGGATCGTCGACTTCCTCGACACCCTCGACGAGTGCCTCGTCATCTTCGACGAGTTCGAGAAGACCTTCTCGTCGGGCCGCGGACCGCTCGACGGCCCGAACCGACAGAACCAGTTCCTGACGCTGTTCGACGGGACGTCGTCGGTCAAGCGGATCTACTGCCTCACCGTCAACGACGTGCAGGACGTCAGCCACTACATCGTCAACCGCCCCGGTCGATTCCACTACCACATGCGATTCGACTACCCGAGCCCCGACGACGTCCGCGAATACCTCCTCGATCAGGCTCCGCTCGCCGCCGCCGCCGAGATCGAGAATGCCGCATTGTTCTCACGTCGCGTCAATCTGACCTACGACCACCTGCGCGCGATCGCCTTCGAGATGAATCATCCGGACGCCACGTTCACCGACATCGTCGAAGACCTCAACATCAAGGCGATCGAGCCGAGCACATATCGCGTCGAGGCGACGTATCTCGACGGTTCGATCCTCACGGACGAATCGGTGCTCAACCTCCACGAGCGCAGCGACGTGAGCCGGACGATCGAGCTGCGTAGCACCCACCGGGTGCTGTTCTTCTCGTTCGCGCCTCGCGACGTCGTCTTCGAGGACGACGGCAACATCTCCGTACCCGTCCACAAGATCGAGGCTGTGGACGAGGACGACGAGACCCCGGACGAGCTGCCGACAAGCATCAGCCTCACCCTCATCGGGCAGGCCAGCTACTCGTTCGACCGCTGATCGGTGCGGCCGAGCGTCGTCAGTCGCCGAGGTCGCGAGGGGCGGCGACCCTCTTGTTGACCTCACGGGTCGCCGAGAACTTCAGAACGCTGTAGTCCTCGACGCGCCCGCGACTCTCGGGGTTGTCGCGGATGTTCAGCACGACGTTGTGTCCCTTGTGCGACTGCGCGTAGAACTTGCCGAAGCCGGTCAGCGTGACACGGTTTCCGGCGTTCACGAGATCGAGGATCTCTCCGAAGATCGCCTCGTAGGCCAACTGCGTGACCGTCGGAGACAATCCGGCGCGCTTGGATACGCGCTGGATGAACTCACGCTTGCTCACCTTGGGCTCATCGGTTCTCATGACGGGCATTGCTCACCATCCCCTGCTCTGTGCTCGGTACGAACGTAGGCGTCGCCGTCGCGATGGGCGGAGGGGTTGCCTCGCCCGTCGCGACGCGCACGTCGCCGGAATCGTCCTTCGGGAGACGACCCCGGGGCAGACGGACCGGGGCGATGAAGCCTCGGCCATCGGACGGGCGACGCCACCGCGTTTCGGGTCGCGGGGACGAATCGTCGTTTCTGCTCGTTTTCGCGTCGATACTACTCCGTCCCTCGACGCGGGACCATCGTGTGACGAAGGTGGTGTCCGCGCGCCGGGTCACGCGCCCAGGCGCGCACGGAGGGGGTACGCCGACTCGTCGAAGATGACCTGGGTGCCGGCCCCCGTCCGGGCGTTGACGAGGATGGGGGCGCGCAGGTTGACGAAGACGCCGTCGTCGGCCGGGTTCGCCACGACGAACACCCGCACCTCATCGGGGGATGCCGAGATGGCGGAGAGGGATGCCGTGGCGATCGGCGGATCGTAGGCGAGGCCGCCGCGCGCGGGGTCGAGCACGAAGAGCCGCAGGTCGTCGCTCGTGGAGCGGAGCGCGTACAGGCCGTCGGCGCCGTCGATGGGCTCGAGGCGGAAGGACGTCCGGGGGGCGAGGCCCGGGGGCGACGTCTCGAAGTCGACGTCGATGCCCGCAAGGGGAGGATGGTCCGTCATCTCACGAACTCCAACAGGGTGGTCTGCAGCGTCTTGGCGGTGACCTGCAGGGCGGACTGGTATACGAGCTCGGCCGACTGCAGCTTGATGTAGACCTCGAGGGTGTCGATGTTCTCGACAGCGGCGCGACGCGTCTCGAGGTCGACACTGACGCTCGCGTTGGTGGCCTGGGCGCGCTCGATCTGCGCCTGCTGTGCGCCGGTGACGCCTCGCGCCGTCACCAGCTGCTTCAGGTGGGCGTCGACGTCGGCCAGGCGTGCCCCGACGTCGACGCCCGCCCGCAGGTCGGCGGCGATGCCCTGCAGCGTCGCGAAGACGCTGGCGTCTCCGGCACCGAACGCGTCCGCACCGTCGACGTCGACGCGCACCTTCTCGTTGTCGGAGACACGACGTTCGACGGACGATCCGGCGACCCCGGTGAAGGCGAAGGTCGCGGGGTCGAAGGCTCTGCCGCTGTCGCCGGTGCCGGCGAACACCGTGCGACCGAGCACCGTGGTGTTGGCGTGCGAGAGGATCTCGCGGCTCACACTGTCGAGTTCCGCGGCGATCGAGTCGCGCGCAGCGGGGCTGAGCGCCCCGGAGTTGGCGCCCTGCGCCGTGAGGTCGCGCGCCCTGTTGAGCAGGTCGATGCTCGCACCGAGAGCCGTGTCGGCCGTGGTCACCCACGTGAGCGCGTCGCTGATGTTGCGGGAGAACTGCGACGCTCGAGCCTGCTCCCCGTGCACACCGAGGATGGCGGCCGCGGCCGTCGGGTCGTCGCTGGGCGCGCGGAGGGCCCGCTGCGAGGTCGCCTGATCCTGCAGGCGCGCGCGGTCGGCCAGCCCCGCCTGCAGCGTGCGCAGCGCCTGCTGGGTGACGGTGCTGCTGGTGATGCGTCCGATCACGGTGTCTCCGGGGTCAGCGGCCGACGAGGCCGACGCGGTTGATGAGGGTGTCGAGGGCTTCGTCGACGGCGGTGAGCACACGCGCCGCAGCCTGGTAGGCCGTCTGATACGTCAGGAGGGTGATCGTCTCTTCGTCTCCGTCGACCGAAGCGTGCGACTGCTGCCCGGCGATGGCGGCGATCGCCCCGCGGTCAGCGGTGTCGGCGCGCTGGACGTCGCCGGCGACGGTCACGCCGAAAGAGGTCACGAAGCTCGTCCACTGCGTGCTGGGGCCCGTGGCGGAGGTGGCCAACCCGGCGATGCGGTCCGCGATCGAGGTGTCGAGCGCTCCGCTGTCGGGCGCCGCCAGGGCGAGCTGGTCGAGGGAGGTCGGGAGGACCGTCAGCCCGAGGGCGGCCGGGCCGGTCGCGGACAGCGCGAAGAAGTCTCCCCCGGCGGTTCCCGTCGCGGTCCGGCCCCCACGGTGCAGGTCGTTGACCGCCCGCGCGAGCGTCTCGGCCGTCGCGTTATAGGCCTCGGCCGCTCTCGCGAGGGTGCCGCCGTCGGATGCGGGCGCGAGCACGCCGATCGCCCCGCCCAGGGAGCCACCCGTGACCGCCACGGGCACATCGGGGCGATCCGCCCACGCCAGGCTGATGCGCCCGCCGTCCGCGAGCGTGCGGGGTCCCGCGATGGCGATGGTGCGGCTCGTGTCGGCGCTGACCAGGGCGTTGCCGTCCACCCGGAGGGTGAGGGTACCGTCGTCCTCGAGTCGCCCGGTCGCACCGATCATGGTGGACAGCTGCTGGGCGAGCAGGTTGCGCTGGTCCACGAGTTCGTTGGCGGAGCGTCCGGACTGCAGGGCGGAGCGGACCTGCCCGTTGAGCGTCGCGATCTGACCCGCGGTCACGTTCACGACGTCGACGTCTCGATCCACCTGACCGCGCAGGTCGGACCACTGCCCGACCACGGCGTCGTACCCCGCGGCGATCTGCCCGACGAGCACGCGGGCGTTGGTCAGCACCACCTGCGCCGCCGCGGGCTTGGGGGTGTTCGCGAGGTCGGACCATCCCGACCAGAAGCGGTTCAGGTTCGCCGCCAGACCGTCGATGGTCGGCTCCGCCATCGATGCCTCGACCTTCTGCGCCGCAGAGGCCCGCGCGGACCAGAATCCGGATGCCGACAGCGCATCCCGGACGCGGGCGTCGAGGACCTCGTCGCCGAGGCGCGCGATGCCCTGGACCGACACCCCACCGCCGACGGAGAAGCCCGTCGCCCACAGGCCGGCCGTGCCGGCCGCCGTCAGGGAGGTCTGTTCGAGCCGCTGGCGGGTGTAGCCCGGTGTGGTCTCGTTCGCGATGTTCTGTCCGGTCACGGTCATGCCGGCGCGAGCGGCGGCGAGGCCGGACGCGGCCACCTGGAGTCCTGCGAAGGTAGACATCTCTTACACCCGCACGTCGAGCAGGCGGGACCCGGCATCGGCGACGCGGGAACCGCTCGCGGCGTACTCCCCCGTCGGCTCGCCGAGGCCGGTGATGGTCTCCTGCGTGACTCGGAGGGCCGTTCGCAGGTGCTGGTTGACCGAGCCCTTCTTCTCCGCGATCTCGGCCGCGAGGGCGGACAGGGCCTTGTGATGCGAGCCCAGGACTTCGCGCCACGCGTCGGTGGGAGCGACGTCGATGAGCTCCCGCAGGGCCGTCGCCTCGGGGGCTCCCCATTCGGCGGCGACATCGAAGAAGAGCGCGTCGCGCTCGATGGTCGCCGACGTGAGGGCCTTGGCCACGCGATCGACCTCCACGGTGGCGTGGTGCACCCACCGGGTCCGCCCCGTCGACAGGAGCATCTCGAGCTCCTCGAGCTTGAAGAGCATGAGCTCGAGCACCTCGCGCTGACGCAGCAGATGCATGCTCAGGTCGGTAGCGGACACGTGAGTCACCTCGTTCGGGTCGAGTCGTGTGACGGATGCGCCCACCACGGGACCGACTATCGCGACACGGCGTCGCGCGGGTAACCCCTGCGTCGGCGGATCAGGCGCGGGTCCCCCCGCGCAGGGCGTCGAGCACGGCGCTCTCGGCGGCCGCGGATCGCGACGCCTGGACGGCATCCTGATTCTCGTTCGTGACGGCCACGACGATCTCGCTGCGGTGGATACGGGTGTCGCGGGGAGCGTCGATACCGATGCGCACACCGGTCGCGGTCACCCCGAGGACCGTCACCGTCACATCGTCGCCGATCACGATGCTTTCACCCGGGCGTCGCGTGAGTACGAGCATGTGCGTGTGGCCGCCTTCCGTGGCTGGTGCGCCGTCGGCGCCGTCCTGGGCCAGACTACCTTTTCTTCTCGGTTACGAGCGTTCCCTGCGCTCAGGACGAGGGAAGCGCGACCTGTTCGGGACGGACCACGCCCACGACGTCGGTGGCGAACCCCCCGGCCGCGGCTTCGTCGTACGACAGGATCGGCATCGCGCCCACCTGCCCCGCCAGCAGGGCGCGCACCCCCTGCCGCAGGGTGGGGGCGCACACGAGCACCGGCTCGCCGCCCACGGGATCGACGTCGGCGATCGCCCGACGGACGCCCTCCATCACCTGCATCGTCTGATCGGCGGTGAGCACGATCTGCGACCGCCCCTCGACGTGCCGGAGTCCTTCGAGCATCTGCTGTTCCCAGAGCGTGTCGAACATCACCACGCGCAGGCGCCCGTCGTGGGCGAACCGCGCGGAGATCGCCGGACCGAGAGCCGCGCGCGCCGCCTCCACCAGGGCGGGGACCTCGGTCGTCGATTTGGCCCGCAGAGCCAGCGCCTCGTAGATGCGACCGAGGTCGTTGATCGAGACGCGCTCGGCGAGGAGGCTCGCGAGCACGCGCTGGATGAGGGCGAGGGGAAGCAGGGTCGGCGTCAGCTCGTCCACGACGCTCGGCTGCGTCTGCTTCAGGTGATCCGTGAGCTGGCGCACGTCCTCGAGCGAGAGCAGACGGTGGGCCTGGGCGTGCACGGTGTCGGACAGGTGCGTGATGATGACGCTGGCCCGGTCGATGACGGTGGCCCCCGCCATGTCGGCGGCGTGCGACATCTCCGTGGGCACCCACTTGCCCTCGAGACCGAAGACGGGGTCGATGACGGCGGACCCCGGCAGATGCTCGAGCCCTGTTCCGATCGCGAGCACGTGCCCGCGCGGGACGATGCCCCGCCCGACCTCGACGCCCGCGACGAGGATCGCGTAGGTCTCGGCCGGAAGCTCGATGTTGTCGCGCGTGCGCACCGGAGGCATGAGGGTGCCGAGTTCCAGCGCGACCTTGCGCCGGAGCGATTTCACGCGGGTGAGCAGATCCCCCGCCCCGCCCGCGGCGAGGTCGACGATGTCGGGCGAGAGCGAGATCTCGAGCGCGTGGACCCTCATGGTGTCCATCAGGTCGTCGGGCCCCTCGGTGGCGGCGGCCTCGGCGACCACCCGCGCCTCGGCATCGGCGGCGTCGGCGGCCGCGCGGTCGGTGTTCGCCTTCACCCGCGAGGCGGCGAAGAGCAGTCCCGCCCCGATCGCGGCGAAGGCGAGGAACGGCATCCCGGGGATCAGCCCCATGCCGATCGCGGCCATCGCGGTGATGAGCAGGGCGGTGCGCGACTGCATGAGCTGTCGCCCGGCCGCCCGGCCGAGCTCGGCCTCGGCGTTCTCGCGCGTGACGATCATGCCCGTGGACACCGCCATCAGCAGCGCGGGGATCTGCGTCACCAGTCCGTCGCCGATGGTGAGGATGCTGTAGGTCTCGAGAGCCTCGTCGATCGCCATGCCGTGCATGGTCATGCCGATGATGATGCCGCCGACGAAGTTGATGACGAGGATGACGATGCCGGCGATCGCATCGCCCTTGACGAACTTGCTGGCACCGTCCATCGCGCCGTAGAAGTCGGCCTCGGACGCGACCTCCGCGCGGCGGGCCCGGGCCTGCTCGTCGGTGATGAGCCCGGCGTTCAGGTCGGCGTCGATGGCCATCTGCTTGCCCGGCATGGCGTCGAGGGTGAAGCGCGCGCCCACCTCGGCGACGCGCTCGGCGCCCTTGGTGACGACGACGAACTGGATCACGGCGAGGATCAGGAAGATGACGAAGCCGATCACGAGCGACCCGCTGATCGTGATCTGGCCGAACGCCTGGATCACCTGACCGGCGTGCGCCTCGCTGAGCACGAGGCGGGTCGAGGCGACGTTCAACCCGAGGCGGAACAGCGTCGCGACCAGCAGCAGGCTCGGGAAGACCGAGAAGTCCAAGGGCTTCTTCACGAACATCGCCGTGAGCAGGATGAGCAGCGCGAAGGCGATGTTCGTCACGATGAGCACGTCGAGCAGCCCCACGGGGATGGGGACGATGAGCAGCAGGATGATGCCCACCACCCCGACGGGGACGGCGCCCTTCGACAACAACTGACCGATCATGCGGTGCGCTTCTTTCGTGTCATGGTCTTCTCGGCTCTCACAGTCCCCGCCCGGTCAGGGCGGCCGGGGGCATCTCGAACGTCCCCGAGCGCGAGCCCCTCTTGTGCAGGTGCTGCACGAACGCCAGCACCTGCGCGACGGCGGTGTACAGGTCCTCGGGGATCTCGCGCCCGAGCTCGACGCCCGCGTGCAGCGCGCGGGCGAGGGGGATGTCGCGCACGATGGGGACCTGTGCCTCCTCGGCGCGCTCGCGGATCTTCTGAGCGATGACGCCGGCCCCCTTGGCCACGACCCGGGGGGCCGAGGTGCCCGGTTCGTAACGCAGGGCGACGGCGATGTGGGTGGGGTTCACGAGGACGACGTCGCTGTCGGCCACCGCGGCGATCATGCGGTTGCGGCTGACCGCGAGCTGGCGGGCGCGGCGCTGCGAGCGGATGAGCGGATCGCCCTCGGTCTTCTTGTGCTCGTCGCGCGCTTCCTGTTTGGTCATGCGGGTGTGCTTGCGGTTGCGCGAGATCACGACGAAGACGTCGATCGCCGCGAGCAGCAGGCCCACCACGACAGCGACCTGCAGCAGCGTCGCGACGGCCTGGCCGGCCACCTCGAGCAGCCACGCGATGCGGTGCCGCCCGCTGCCCATGAGGACCGGCACGAGACCGGCGACCACGCTCCACAGCGCCACGCCGATCGCCGCCGTCTTCAGGAGCGCCTTGACGCCCTCCCACAGCGCCGCAGCCCCCACGGTCCGCTTGAGGCCCGCGACGAGGTCGAACTGCTCCACCCGCACGGGCACGCCGCGCAGGTGGACCCCGCCCTGGGCGATCGCGGTGACCATGACGGCCAGGAGCACGACGATGAGCATCGGCAGGAGCACCTGCCCCACCGAGGCGATGGCCGAGCCGAGTCCCTCGACGGCCGCGCCCACCGTGGGGTCCTTCGCCACGGCCCCGACCCGCAACGTCTGCTCGGTGAGCACGGCCGACGCCGATGACAGCGTCGCCGGCATCATGACGGCGGCGGCGCCGATGCCGACCCACGCAGTGAAATCCTGGCTGCGACCGATCCGCCCCTTCGCGATCGCCTTCCTCAGCCGTTCCGGAGTCGCTTTCTCGGTGCGCTCCCCGGCATCCGTTCCGCTCATCGGGTCACCCCGATCACCAGGCGGGCGGCGTCATCGGCGATCGCGGACACGATCCCCGGCAGCGCAGCGTAGACGAACCCCACCAGAACGAAGGTGAGGGCGATCTTGATGGGGAAACCGAGGGCGAAGGCGTTCAAGGCGGGGGCCACGCGAGAGACGAGACCGAGACCGACATCGGCGAGGAAGAGCACGATCAGCAGGGGCCCGGCGATCTGCACCGCGCTCAGGAGCATCTGCCCGACCGCGGACGTCAGGACCTCGGCGGGACGCGAGAGGTCCACCGTCCCCGCGACCGAGACCGCGTCGAACGAGCGGAACAGTCCGCCCAGGACCAGCTGATAGGCGTCGGACGCGAACAACAGCAGGATCGCCGTCATCTGGAACAAGCGGGTGAACTGGGCGCCGTTGACGTTCATCCCCGGATCGAACGCCTGGGCGAGCTGGAACCCGCCGAACGTGTCGACGAGGAACCCGGCGCCCTGAACGGCGCTGAACAGCACCAGGACCAGGAACCCCAGGAGCGCCCCGACGAGGATCTGCCCCGCCGCCGCGAGGAGGAAGCCCCCCGCATCCAGCCGCTCGTACCCCGCGACCACCACCGGCGACACCGCCAGGCCGAGCCCGACCCCGAGCATGCCGCGCACCCGCATCGGGATGGAGCCGTGACTGAACGGCGGGGCGATCACGAGGAACGCCGTGATGCGCACGATGGCCAGAGCCGTCGCCTCCAGCCACGTGAAGTCGATGGGGATGTTCATCCGCCACCGTTCAGCAACGACGGCAGACGCTGGAAGAGTTCGTGCGTGAAGGCGACCGTCTCGGCGATCATCCAGTTGCCGCACACCATCAGCGCGATGCCCACCGCGAGCAGCTTCGGCACGAACGACATCGTCATCTCCTGCACCTGCGTGATCGACTGCAGCAGCGAGATGGCGAAACCGACCACGAGGGCGGTGATGAGCAGGGGCGCGCTGAGCTTCGCGGCGAGCATCAGGGCGCTCGCCCCGATGTCCATGACCGCTTCGGGATTCACGTGCCGCCCCGATAAGACTGCACGAGCGAGGTGATGACGAGACCCCACCCGTCCACCAGGAGGAACAGCAGAATCTTGAAGGGCAGCGAGATCATGACCGGCGGCAGCATCATCATGCCCATCGACATCAACGCGCTCGAGACGACGAGGTCGATGACGAGGAACGGGATGAACACGATGAACCCGATCACGAACGCCGCCCGCAGCTCGCTCAGCATGAAGGCCGGGATCAGGGTGTACAGCGGGATCGCCTCGGGACTGTCGGGGTTCGCCATCTGCGCGGCGCGATGCATCAGGGCGATGTCCTCCTCGCGCGTGAACTGCAGCATCCACGTGCGAAGCGGGGCCTGCGCGGCGTCGAACGCCTGACCGAAGTCGATCTGTCCCGCGGTGAAGGGCGCGACGGCGAGGTGGTTGATCTCGGTCAGCACGGGCCACATGATGAACAGCGTCAAGAAGAGGCTGAGTCCCGCCAGGACCTGGTTCGGGGGGATCGAGGGCAGCGACAGCGCGTTCCGCGTCAGCGCGAGCACCACGAAGATCTTCGTGAAGCTCGTCATCATCAGCAGCAGGGCCGGGGCGACGCTGAGCACGGTGATGCCCAGAAGCGTCGTGATGCTGTCGGACGGCGTTGCATTGATGCCGTTGATGCTGACCCCGCCCGATCCTCCGGACTCCCCCGTGGCGGCGAGAGCCGCACCTCCCGCGACGACGTCGACGACGGCGAGCACCGCGAGAACGCCGAGCAGACCCAGGATGCCGGTCCCCCAGCGGCCGCGACGGGACTGTCGACGCCGCCCGGCGGGGCGGGGCGCGGGGCGCGACGCGGGAACGGGCAAGACGGCACTCCGTGCGTGGGTGACGAGGCCGATCCGTAGCCAGGGGGTCGAGCGATCCGTGCTCGCCACCGACTATCGCGACGGCGCCCCCGCGCGGTAACCGCTCAGGCCGCGTGGGCCCCGGATCTCTCGCCCTCGCTCGGGGTGCCGGCATCCGTCAACGTCAGGACGTTCTCGCCGCGCTCGGCGGAGTCCTCCTCGGCGAGCTCGATCGGCGCCTCCTGGGTGTCGACGACGTCGATGCCCTTCTCGCTCACGCCCAGCACGTACCGGATGCCGCCGAACTCGGCGACGACGAGCTGCGCGCGGCCCCCGAGCCCGGTGCGCGCGAGCACCGTGATCTTCTCGCTCCGCACCCGGGACGGCGTGGCCGCCCCGGTGCGGGCCGCGAAGCCCGCGAGGGGCGCAGGCGCCGCCCCAGACCCTTCGGCACCAGCGACGAGAAAGGGCTGTCACCCGCCGCCTGCCCCTTCTGCACCCGCTTCGCGAGGAAGAGCAGCAGCCCGACCACCGCGGCGAGCGAGACGACCGTCCGCGCGGCCAGGAGCAGATCATCCACGGTCAGTCGTTCCCGGCCTGATCGATGATGCGCTCCACGCGCACCGCGAAATCGCCGTCCGCGACGACGACCGTGCCGTGCCCGATAAGACGACCGTTCAGCGTGATGTCGGCCGGCGACCCTGCGGCGCGGTCCAGCTCGACGACGTGGCCGGGCTCGAGGCTCAGCACGTCGCGCACGGGGAGCCGGGTGCGGCCGATCTCGACCACCAGTTCCATCTCCACCCCCGCGATCCGGCTGAGCCGAACCGGGCCGGCCGTCGAGGCGGCGGCGCGGGCGTCGTCGATGCGGATCGCCGCGCGGGCGACGGTGGTGCCGTCCTCGCGGACGAGGTCGAACACCTGAGCTCCGGCCTCGGTGAATACGCTCGCGGCATCCACCTCCTCCCCCTCGCCGAGCGTGCCCGCTCCGAGCACGGCCACGGCGGCCTGGAAGGCGGGGTGCAGGCGGTCCGACAGCTCTTCACCGCTCGACCCGTCGTCGAGGCCCGCGGGATCGGCGATCTGCACGGCGATGCTGGCCCCCGGGGCGCCGCTGAAGGCGACGGCGACGGCCCGCCCGGTCGCTCCCGGGTCGGTGGACGGCATCGGCAGCACGGGGAAGCCGAAGGGGAGCTTCGCCGCGATCGCGGCGGCCATGGCGGCGGCGTGGAAGGTGCTCATCGGGTGGTCTCCTCGAGGATGGTGGTGATCGTGCAGGCGAGTCGCGAGCCCTGGGCACCGGGGACGGCGCGCGCGATCGGGGTGTCGCCGACGATGAGGTCGAAGGGTTTGGTCTCGGGATGGGCGAAGCGCAGCAGGTCGCCCGGGGCGAGGTTCAGGACCTCCCCCGCCGCGATGACCCGCGGTGCGATGCGCAGCGACACCTCGAGCGGAGCACCGAGGACCTGGTCGACGGTCGCGCCCGCGCGGTGGGCCGAGGCCGCGTCGCGCTCGCTCTCGGCGAGCTGATCGACGACCACGGCGGCCGGCAGCATCACGGTCGCGGTCGAGCGAGCCTCGCCCATCCGCATCGCGAACCGCGCGACGATGACCGCCTCGCCGGGCGAGATGACCTGGAGGTACTGCGGGTTGTCGTGCAGGCCCGCGTAGGTCAGAGGGCTCGGCAGCAGCATCCCCAGGCTCGTGGTCAGCAATTCGAACGTGCGGTCCATCAGCTGGCGGATCAGCGCGGACTCGATGGGGGTCAGCGTGCGCGGTTCGATCGGGGCGGTGCTCCTGCCCCCGAGCATCTGCACCACCCACGTCAGCGCCACGCCCAGATCGAACTGCACGACACCCGGCTCCTCGCGTCCCGCGGTCGCCCCGGTGACCATCGCGGTCGTCGACGGGAGGGTGTCGGCGTACTCCTGGTACGACATCAGCTCGACGCCCTCGAGCGTCAAGTGGGTGCGCATGCGCACCTTGCCGGTGAGCTGCGACGCCCACTGCCGCGCGAACGCCTCGAACGCCGCCTCGAGCCGGCGGCGATGCTCGCGTCCGAGCTGGGCCGGGCGGGTGAAGTCGTAGTCGGGGTAGCGGCGCAGGGGGTCGTCGCGGACGGCGGCCGTCATGGCGGGCTCCTTCGAGGTCGGGGACACGAGGCGTCAGCCCCGCGGAGCGGTCTGGACGAGACCGGGGATGAGGGCACGCACCTTCTCTTCCTCGGTGGACTGCACGACGATGTCGACGCGGCGGTTCGCGGCGAGATCCTCGGCGGTGTCCCCCTCGACGAGCGGACGCTGATCGGAGTAGCCGACGGCCTGCACGCGGGAGCCGGTGATGCCCTCGTGCTCGACGAGGAAGCGGGCGACCTTGGTGGCGCGTCCGCTGCTGAGCTCCCAGTTGCTCTCGTACGGCGCGACGGCTGCTCGGTGGTCGGCGTGCCCTTCGATGCTGAGGGGGTTGCCGGCGGGGGCGAGCACGTCGCCGATGGCGTCGAGGACGGCGTCCGCCTTCGCCGAGAGGTCGGTGCGATTGTCGGTGAAGAAGGTCTCGGCGCCGACGAGGCCGACCTTCAGTCCCCGCTCGTCGATGACGAAGTCGACCGTGTCGGCCAGGCCCTGGGCGGCCAGCACGGAGGTGATCTGCGCCTTCATCTGCTCGAGGGTGTCCACCTCGCGGGCGGCCCGCATCGCGACGTCCTCGACGCCGTCCTCGACGAGGAGTTCCGGCGGGATCACCAGCCCCTCGGTGAAATCGCCGCCGCCCTCGGTCTGGGATTGCCCGAAGGCTTCGGCGAGACCGTTCTTGAGCTGCTCGTACTTGGTGTCGTCGACGATCGACACCGCGTACAGCACGATGAACAGGCACATCAGCACGGTCACCATGTCGGAGTACGACACCGCCCAGCGCTCGTCGGGCTCGTCGTGGTCGTCCTCGTCATGCCTCCGGGTGCGCGCACGGCGGCTGGTGCTCACTCGGCATCCCCCGTCGCGGCGGCCTTCTCGGGCCGGGACTCCTTCTTCTTCCTGGGCTTGTAGGTGGTGAGGGCCAGCAGCCGCTCCTCGACGAGACGCGGGGCCCCACCGGCCTGGATGGCGAGGATGCCCTCGCACACGAGCGTCATGCGCTCCTGCTCGACGGCGGCCATGCGGTTCAGTCGCCCCGCGATGGGGTTCCAGATGAAGTTGGCCGAGAGCAGGCCCCAGAGCGTCGCGACGAACGCCGCCGCGATCATGTGGCCGAGCTCGTCGGGTTTGTTGAGGTTCTCGAGCACGTGCGTGAGCGAGACGACCGTTCCGACGATGCCGATGGTGGGGGCGTACCCGCCAAGGGCCGAGAAGAAGCGGGCGGCCACGCGATTGCGCGCGGATTCGGCGACGATCTCGTCGTCCATTAGCGTCCGCAGGTCTTCGGCGTCGACGCCGTCTGCGACCGCCTGCAGCGCGCGGCGCGTGTAATCGTCGGGGGCGGAGTCGAGCTCGTCCTCGAGGCGCAGCAACCCCTCGGTCCGCGCCTTCTCGGCGTACGCGACGAGGATCGGGATGACGGCGGCGGGCGCGGATCGGGGACCGCGCACCATCCGGCCGAGCGAGCCGAACGCCGCGATGGCGTCGCGCAGGGTGTGGCTGGCGATACCGACGCCGATGGTCGAGCCGAGCACGAGGATCATCGGCGCCGGCAGCAGGAGCGCGCTCAGGTGGGCGCCCTCCATCGTGATCATGGCGTACAGCGCGCCGAAGGCCACCACGACCCCGACGACGAAAGCGATGTCCACGTCAGAGCTCCGAGCGTGCCGAGAGGGCGGATGCCGCGGCGAGGACGCGCGCGCGGTAGGCGACGATGAGATCGACGAGGTCGTCGAGGCTTTCCTCGACGTTGTACACGCGACCGTCGACCATGTGCAGGGTCGTGTCGGGCGACTCGTGCACCCGCTCGATCAGATCCGGGTTCACCGCGAATCGCGTGTGGTCGAGACGGGTGAGGGTGATCATCGAGGGGTCTCCGGTCGATGGGTGAGGGGACGCCCCCGACTATCGCGACGCGGCCCACCGCGGGTAACTCGGGTGGGCCGTGTCGTCGGGCGCCGTGCGGTCAGCGCTTGAGGTTGGTGAGTTCCTGCAGCACTTCGTCGCTCGTCGTGATGATGCGGGCGCTCGCCTGGAAGCCGCGCTGGGCGACGATGAGGTTGGTGAACTCCTGCGACAGGTCGACGTTGCTCATCTCGAGCGAGCCCGAGACGAGCTTGCCGAAGCCGGCCTGTCCGGCCTCGCCGATCTGGGCGCCGCCGCTGTTGACGGTGGCGCGGAAGGCCGTGCCCCCGACCTTCTCGAGACCCTCCGCATTGGCGAAGGTGACCATCGCGACCTTCGCCAGGGTCTCGGTGCGGCCGTTCGAGAAGGTTCCGACGATCGAGCCGTCCCCGGTGATGGAGTACGACTGCAGGGTGCCGGCGGCGGCACCGTCCTGCGAGGTGATCGCGACCGTGCTCATGTCGGCGAAGCCGGTGACCGTGGAGAGGTCGACCTCGATGTCGCCGGCGTTCAGGGTGAGCCCCGTGGGCTGGCGGCCGTCGACGAACGCGAGAGTGCCGGTCGCGCCGCTCGCGGGCTCGGCGACGTCCCACCCCGTCGCGGTGCGGGTGAAGGTGAGGCTGAGCGAGGTGGTGGCCCCCTGGGCGTCGTGCACCGCGATGTCGCGGACGATCTTGTCGCCCACGGCGGCGGACGAGGGGAGGTTGCCCGTCACCGTCGCCGCTGTCGTCTCGCGGGCCGGCGAGACCGCCCCCTGCGGCAGCGAGATGTTGCCCGCCGCCTGCCCGGTGGCCACGACACCGTTCTGGGCGGTCCATCCCTGCACGAACGACCCGTCGGCGGTGACCATGTTGCCGGCGCCGTCGAAGCCGAAGCCTCCGGCCCGCGTGTAGAGGGTCTCCCCGCCCGAGCGCACCGCGAAGAAGCCGTCGCCCTGGATCATCAGGTCGCCCCCGCGGCCGGTGGTCTGCGCCGCGCCCTGACTGAAGTTGGTGCGGATGCCGGCGACCTGCACGCCGAGCCCGACCTGGGCGGGGTTGCGACCGCCGGTGTCGGCGCCGGGGATCGCGGCCCCGCCGACCGCCTGCGAGAGCGTGTCCTGGAAGAGCACCGACGCGCCCTTGAAGCCGGCGGTGTTGACGTTGGCGATGTTGTTGCCCGTGGCGTCGAGCATGGTCTGGTGCGCGCGGAGTCCGGAGATGCCGGACGAGAGGGAACGGAGCATGGAGGTCTCTTTCGTGGGGGTGGTCAGGCGGACGTGCGGGTGGGTGCGGTGGCGAGGGAGGTGATCTCATCGAGAGCGACGGTCGCGTCGCCGATGGTGACCTGCGGGATCGGGCCGTCGAAGCTCACCGTGGTCACGATCCCCGTGACGGCGGCACCCTTGGCGTCGAGGTAGCCGGCCTGCTGGCCGATGAGGGTCGAGGCGGCCTGGCGCATGTCGAGGGCGAAGGCCTCGGTGGAGGTGCGGCTCATCGCCGTGAGCTGCTCCATCATGGCCAGTTGAGTGGTCTGCGAGATCATCTGGTTGGTGTCCATCGGGGTGGATGGGTCCTGGTTCGTCAGCTGGGTGACGAGGAGCTTCATGAACACCTCGCTGTCGAGGGCCTTCTTCGGCGCGCTCGCGGCCGCCGTGGCGGTCGCGGTGTTCGCCGGGATCGGGGCGGGTGCGCCGGCGATGGGGGTGACGGGCATGCGGGGGTCCTCTCAGACGACGATGTCGAGCCCGCCGCCGGTCAGGGCGACGGAGGGCGCGGACAGGGGACGGGTGCTCGCGCGGGCGGGTGCGGACGACCCGGCGGCGTCGGGTCGGGGCTCGCGTCCGCGCCCGGGCTGATCGGCGAGGGAGCCGCCGCCACCGGGGGCGCCGCGGTCCCCCGCGCCGGTGTCGGCGATGGGGCCGGATCCGACGCTCAGGTGGGCGTGCGGCATGACGCTCGCGAGGTCGCGGCGCAGGTCGGCGATCATGACGCGGAGCGCGTCTCGGCCGGCCTCGGTCGCTCCGGCGAGGTCGATGCGCACCTCTCCCCCCGCGCCGATGTGGGCGCGGACCGTCACGGGCCCGGTGGAGTCGGGACTGACCGTGAGGGTGATCTGGTGGACGCCCGGGGCGCGCTGAGCGATGTGCACGACGGCGGGCGCGACCTGCGCGGCGATCGAGCGCTGTGCCACCGTTGCGGCGGCGGCTTCGACCGGAGGGGACGGTGCGAGGGGGACGGATGCCGGCACGGGGGCCGCCGCGGCGACCCCGGTCGTGGCGACGGCCGGCGGAGTCGACGGCGCATGTTCCGTCGGCTGCGAAGCGGGGGCGACCGCGGCGAAGAGGGCGGCCCCGGCCGGGGACGTATCGTCCGGGCCGGAAGCGGCGGGTGTTCTCGAGGCCGCGGCGGGGGCCTCGGGAACGGCCGGGACGGTGGCGGGCGCGGGCTCCGGAGCGGAGATCACGGGGGCCGTGCCCGGGGTCGGTGCGGGAGCGGCCGGGGCCCCACCCGTCGGCGAGGCGACGGGGGCCGCCCCGGCCGCAGCGGGGCGAACCGATGCGGGAGCGACGGCCGCGGCGGCGCGATCGGCCGCGCGCTCGTCGAGGGGAGGCAGAAGCGACGGGGCGTCGTCGTGGGCTCCGGGCGTCGGACCGACGCTCGCCAGGACGGCGGTCGCGGTCACCGGGCTCGGCGGCGCATCCGCCGCGGTGGGGCTCAGCGGCGCACCGGCCGCGGCCCCCAGGGCGACCGTCTCCCCCGCCGTGCCGGCCCAGGCCGTCTCCGGCGGGGAAGTGAGCGCCAGAGCGTCCGGCGCGTCGGCCGCGGCTCGCGGTTCCCCGCTCCCCGGCGCCGTCCGCGACATCGGGAAGCGCATCAGCGTCATCGCCACGGGCGCGGGGGTCCCGGCATCCGGTCCCTCCGACGAGGACTCGTCACCGGGGGCCGGATCGTCCCCGCCCGAGCCGGACGCCTCAGCGGAGAGCCCCGCCACGGCGATCCGGCCGCTCCCGGAGCTCGGCGCGGCGGCGGGATCGCCGTCACCCGCGGCCAGCGCACGAGCGGCGTCCGAGAGCGCGTCGCCGAAACGCCCGCCGGTCGCCGGGTCCCCCGTCGCACGCGTCGCCCGCGTCGGCGCACTGGTGGTCGCCACGGCGAGCAGGGGAACGCTCACGCCGCACTCCCCTCATCGCGCGCGGCGCGGACCACGGCCATCTCGTCGAGGGCGCTCTGCTCGGCCCGGCGTTCCCGCGCGAGCTCGCTCTCGAGGTGCGCGTCCTCGAGTCGCTCGAGCCCCTTGAGCTCACGACGCGCCTCCACGTGCGCGGCCGAAGCGGCCTCCGCGGCATCCCGGCGCAGGCGGGCCAGCGTCCGCAGGTCGGCGAGCGCCGCCTGCCCCGACGAGCGCGCGGCGGCCAGGGCGAGAAGGGTCGCGGCGTCGTCGATCGCGGTGGTGATCTCGCTCAGGCTCGACACCGCCTGCTCGACCGCCGTCTCCGCGGCGGCGGCCTCGGAACGGGCGAGGGACGACGACTCGGCGGCGGCGCGCTCCTGGACCCCGCGCACACGCAGCAGGCCGGAAAGGGGGAACGTCATCACAGTCCTCCGAAAGTGGTCGTCAGGGCGGCCAAGCGCCGCCAGGAGTCGTCGGCCGCGGTCAGATCGTCCATCCGCTGGGTGAGGAACCCGTCGATCGCGCCCCGGTGCGCGAGAGCGGCGTCGACGAGGGGGTTCGCCCCCGCCTTGTACGCCCCGATGTCGATGAGGTCGTCGGCCTGTCGACGGGCGGCGAGCACGCGCCGCAGGACGATCGCGGTCTCGCGCTGCTCGGGCGTCGTCACCTTCGAGACGACGCGCGACACCGAGCCCAGCACGTCGATCGCGGGGAAATGCCCGCGTACGGCGAGAGCCCGGTCGAGCACCACATGCCCGTCCAGGATGCCGCGCGCGGCGTCGGCGACGGGTTCGTTGTGGTCGTCGCCGTCGACGAGCACCGTGTACAAGCCGGTGATCGATCCGACGCTGCCGGTGCCCGCGCGCTCCAGCAGCCCCGCCAGGACCGAGAAGGTCGAGGGCGGATACCCGCGGGTCGCGGGCGGCTCCCCCGCCGACAATCCGATCTCGCGCTGCGCCATCGCGACACGGGTGAGCGAGTCCATCATCAGCACCACGTCGAGGCCGTCGTCGCGGAACTGCTCCGCGATGCGGGTCGCGACGAACGCCGAGCGAAGACGCGCCATCGCCGGCTGATCCGACGTGGCCACCACGACCACCGCGCGAGCGAGGCCCTCGGGCCCGAGATCGTCCTCGAGGAACTCGCGGACCTCGCGTCCGCGCTCCCCCACGAGGGCGATCACGGTCGCGTCGGCGGTCGAGCCGCGCGCGATCATCGACATGAGCGACGACTTGCCGACGCCCGAACCCGCGAACAGCCCGAGGCGCTGCCCCACACCGACGGGGGTCATCGTGTCGAGCGCACGGACTCCCAGCCCGAGCTGCCGATCGATGCGCTGCCGCCCGATGACACTGGGAGCCGAGTTGGCCAGCGAGACGAGGGAGGCGTCGACGAGCGGACCGCGGCCGTCGATGGGACGGCCGAGGCCGTCCAGGACGCGCCCCAGCAGTGCGCGTCCGGTCGGCACCCTCAGCGCCGCGCCCGAGTGACGCACGGGAGCACCCACGCGGATGCCCGACATCGACCCCATGGGCATGCAGCGCACGGCATCGCCGTCGACGGCCACCACCTCGGCGTCGATCTCCTGAGCGCCCGAGGTCTCGATGCGCACGCGATCGCCGACGGCGGCGGGAACCCCGAGCGCCTCGATGCCGAGGCCCACCACGGCCTTCACGACGCCGGAGCGCTGCAGCCGCGTCGCGGCGAGCGCGCGCTCCCAGCGGCTGCGCGGGGCGCTCACGGCGATGCCTCGGCGTTCTCGTCGATCGAGAGGGCCTCGCGCGCGCGCTCCAGCGCGGCGGCGATGCGTGTGTCGACCCTTCCGTGCGCGATCCGCACGACCGCTCCCCCGGGGTCGACGTCCGCACCCACCTCGACCTCGACGCCCTCCGGGAGGGACGGGTCCGTGACCGTGCGGAGGGTGCGCAGGTCGCGCTCGTTGAGGTGCACGCGCACCCAAGCCGACCGGGGTGTCTGCGCCGCGGCCCGGCGCACGGCGTGCACGGCCGAGCGGGCGGCATCCGACATCTCCGCACCGAGGATCTCGGCGGCCATCTCGACCGCGAGCTCCTCGATGCGTCGCAGATCGGATGCCACGATCGCGCCGATCCCGTCCTCGAGACGGGCCCGCGCGTCGCCCAGCGCCGACAGCGCCGCCCGGTGGGCATCCTGCGCGGCGGCCTCGCGCGCGGCGAATCGCTCATCCGCCTCGAGACGCTCGCGTTCGAGCTCGGCCCGCGCGTCGCGCCGGCCCTCGGCGAAGCCGTCGGCGTAGCCCCGCGCACGCGCCCTGTCGGCGACGGTCCGGGCGTCGGTTCGCACCTCGCCCACGCGCGGCAGCACCAGCGGCGTGAAGACGGACTCGGACACGGCGGTCACCCTGCGGTTGTGGCGAAGCCGATCCGTGGCCAAGTCGACGAGCGATCCGTGCTCTTCCCGGACTATCGCGACGCGACGGCGTCGCGGTAACCGACCGCCACCGGGGAGGACGATCGGGGTACCGGTCACTCGATGAGCTCGTCGTCGTCCTCGCGAGAGAGGGTGATCTCTTCGGCGGCTTCGAGTTCGCGGATGACGCGGACGACCTCGGCGCGCGCCTCGTCGACCTGCCGCATGCGGACGGGCCCCAGCGCTCGCGTCTCCTCCTCGAGGTTCTCGCGGTTGCGCTCGGTCATGTTGCGGCGGATCACCTCGCCGATCTGCTCGTCGGCGCCCTTCAACGCGAGGGCGAGGACCCGCAGGTCGATCCCGCGCAGCACGCGCTGGGCGTCGCGGTCCTCGAGTCGCGCGATGTCGGCGAAGGTCAGCATCCGACTGCGCACCTCTTCGGCGAGCACGTGATCGCGGTCGTCGAGCCCGGCGAGCAGCGCCTTCTCGAGGGCGGTGTCGGATCGGTTGATGATGTCGACCAGCGGTTGGACGCCGCCGATGGCCTCGTGCGCCTCGCGCATGCCGAACACGCCCGTGCGCGCGCGCAGCGATTCGGCGACGACGGTGATCGCCTCCTGCGAGGCGACGCCGAGCTCCGCGATCGCCTGGGCGACGTCGGTGCGCAGGGGGTCCTGCAGGGCGGCCAGCACGGCCGCCGCCCGGTCGGCCCGCAGGTTCGCCAGCACCACGGCGACGGTGGTCGGCATCTCGCCGTCGAGGATCGTGGCCAGCTGCGTCGGATCGGCGGCGTTGAGGAAGTCGAATGACACCACCCCCTGCGACAGGACGCGACCGACCATTCCCACGGCCTTCTCGCGGCCGAACGCCGTCTCGAGCAGTCCCGTGGCGAACTGCTCGCCCCCGCGGCTCATGAGCGATCTGCCCGAGGCGATGCGGCGAAAGTCGGCGAGAGCGTCCGCGGTCGCGGCCGTGTCGACGCTGCCCAGCTGGGCGAGCTCGCCCGCCAACAGCTCGGCGCGTGCCTCGCCGAGGTGGCGCAGCACCTCGGCGCTGGTCTCGCGATCCATGTTGAGCATGACGATCGCGGCTTTCCGCAGCCCCGAGAGGGGGGTGCGGGCGACGGCGAGCACCTCGGTCACGGCGGTGGGCGCGACCTCGGCGACCGCTTCGGGGCGGGAGTCGAGCAGGCTCATACCATCGCCTCATCCATCATGTTGGCGAGCGCCTTCGCGGCGTTCTGCGGGTCGCTCTTGGCCAACTGCTCGACCTCGCGTCGACGCTGCTCGACCAGGACCTGCGGAGCTTCGGGCTCTTCCTCGATGTCGAGGAGCGTGGGGAGGACCTTGGTCGGCGGGACGGCGGGGAGGGCGATCGGCTCGGCGAGGCCCTTGAGGGTCTTGAGCTTCTGCTCCTCGGTCTCGGTCATCGACGCGAAGTACTCGATGGGCCCGTCCTCGGTGTACAGCGTGCGGCGCTTCATCCGCCGCCGCACCAGCAGGGCGACGACGACGATGACGGCGGCCAGCACGATCGACCCGCCGATGATGGCGGTGCGCACGATCTCCGACTGCACCTGCGCGGCCTTCTCGTCCTCCGCGGCCTGGAGGGCTGCGGCCGCGGCCGCGGCGGCGCTCTGGCTGAAGTCGACGAACTCCACGGTCACCGTGTCGCCGCGCGCGGTGTTGATGCCGGCGGCGTTGGAGACGAGGGCCTGAACCTGTTCGGCGGTCACCCCCTGCACCGAGCCGCGGTCGAGCGCGATGCTGACGGTCTGGCGGGTGACTTCTCCGGCCGGGGTGGTCGTCTTCTCGGTCGTCTTGTTGACGGCGTTGTTCCGTGTGGATTCCTCGGACTCGAACGACCCCGAACCGCCGGCGTCGGGCACGGCGATGTTGTCGGGGCCGAGGATCCCCGTTCCCCCCGCCTGTCCGCCGGTCGAGGTCTGCGTGCGGGTCTGCTCGTTCGTCATCACGCCGCCCTCGGGCGCGGTGTACGTCTCGTCCATGCGCTCGGAGGTCGAGTTGGCGACGTCGGCGCTGACGCTGACGGTGGCGTTGCCGGGTCCCACGATGGTCTCGAGCATCTTGGTCACCGAGCCCGCGACCTTGGCCTCGTGATCGGAGGCCTGCGTGCTGGCGGAGCCGGTGAGCCCCTGTCCCACGGCGGCGAGGACGCGTCCCGACTGGTCGGTCACCGCGACGTCCTCGGGCGTCATCCCCGGGATGGAGGCGCTGGTCAGATGCACGATCGCGGCGATCTGGTCGTCGTCGAGACTCGACCCGCCCTGGGTTTTGAGGAAGACGGATGCCGTGGGGTGCTGCTTGTCGGCGACGAACACGCTCTGCTCGGGAATGGCCAATTGCACGGAGGCCGCGGTGACCCCTGACATCGCGCCGATCGTCGCCGCGAGCTCGCCTTCGATCGCGCGCTTGTAGGTCACCGACTGCTGGAATTCGCTCGCCGTCACCCCCATCTTGTCGAGGAGGGTGTAGCCGCCGGTGTTGTCGGTGGGCAGGCCTGCGGCCGCGGCCGCCAGTCGCTGCGGGTAGACCTGGGCGTCGGGGACGAGGACCGTCGCTCCGCCCTCGGTCAGTTCGTAGGCGACCCCCGCCGACTTCAACTGCTCGACGACGGCGGACGCGTCGCTCGGGCTGAGGCCGGTGAACAGCGGACTCATCTGCGGTTTCGCGAGCCAGCTGCCCAGCGCGATGACGCCCATGACGAGCAGGGCGGCGCCGATCACAGCGATCGTGCGCTGGGCGACGGTGAAGCCGGCGACGATTCTCTTGAGACGCTCGAACGAGTTCGTGAGCACGCGCGGCACGGTCAGGCCTGCATCCGCATGACGTCGTTGAACGCGGCGACGCCGCGATCTCGGACGGCGACCATGAGGTCGAGCGTGACGCCGGCGCGCGCCGAGGCCAGCGTGGCCTTGTGGATGTCGTCGAGGTCTCCGGTGACGGCCTGCACCGCGAGCTCGTTCGAGGTCGACTGCAGGGTCTGCAGGTTCTCGACCGCGGAGGCGAGCGAGGTCGCGAACGACGCTCCGCCGACGCCGGCCGAAGCCGGGGCGGCGGTCTGCTCGAAGCTCAACGGGCTGAGGGGCGTCACGCCCACCGCCGCGGTCGGGTCGATGGCAAGGCTCATCAGCTTCGTCCGATCTGCAGGGCCGCTTCGTAGCTGGTCTTGGCGCGGTCGATGACGGCGGCGTTCGCCTGGTAGCCGCGCTGGGCGAGGATCAGCATGCTCATCTGGTCGCCGAGGTCGACGTTCGGGTACTGGACGTAGCCGTTCTCGTCGGCGTAGGGGTGCTCGGGTTCGTAGACGAGGCGCCCTTCCGCCGTGGAGTCGCGCACGCCCGTGACGTAGACGCCGGGTGTCCGGCTCCCCTCGGCCACGGTGACGTACTTCTCGCGGAACATGTCCTGGCCCGCGGGGGTGGCGGTGTTGACGTTGGCGATGTTGTCGCTGATGGCGTCCAACCACTTGCGGTGGGCCGACAGGCCCGTCCCCGCGATGCCGATCGCGTCGAAACTCATGCGGAGGCCTGCCCGATCGCCTTGGTGATGGATGCCGCTTGGCCGCTGAGCGCTTGGGCGGCGAACTGGTAGCGCAGCACCGTGTCGATGTTCGACATCGTCTCGGTGTCGAGGTTGACGTTATTGCCGTTGAGGCGGGTGGGCTCCAGCGATCGCTGCACGATGGCCTCGACGCGTCCGGAGCCCTGCTCGACGGCGCTCTTGAGCCGGTCCTCGAACGACACGCGCTTGGCGTGGTAGTCGGGGGTGTTGACGTTCGAGATGTTCTCGGCGATCGCGCGCTGCCGGATCGACAGCGCGTCGAGGGCGCTGGACAGGGCGGTTGAGGTGACGGATTCGAGCACGCGGCACTCCGGTCGAAAGCGAGCCGATCCGTGGCCAGGCGATGAGCGATCCGTGCTCGGCCCCGACTATCGCGACGCGGACGCCCCGGCGTAACCGCGTGCGCCGGATGCGGAGGGATGCCGTCCCGCCCCGCCACGGCTCTGACGGGCGCGGAGCGACCCGGTCACCCGCGCACGTCGAGGTAGACGGGTCCGCTCGTCTGCGTCGGGGGGATCCGCCGGAGGGTTGCGAGCTCGCGCGCGACCTCGGCGCGGGCGACGCCGAGCGCTTCGATCTCGCGGAGTTGCCGCTCGAGGATCGCGCGCGCGCGAGCGACGAGGTGCTCGGGCGGAGGACCGGCGGGGCGCGCGAAGGCCTCGGGGACGTGCTCGTCGCCGCCGTCGAGGGCGCGCTCGAAGGTGTCGAGGAGTGCGGCCCAGGCCGCGGCGTCGTCGGTCACGAGGGGGTCACGAGACCGTGAGGGCGGCGGCCGCGGCGTGCCAGGCGTCGCGGAGCGGGGCGATCAGGGTCGCGCACTCCTCGGTCGCCGCTTCGTCCCGACCGACGTTGGCCACGATGAGGCGGCCCGTGATGTAGGTGTAGAGCCCGCGCAGCCCGTCCGACCCGTCCCAGTTCGCGTCGAGCGAGCCGCTGAGTTCGGCGATGATCGCCTGGGCGTGCGTGAGGTACGTGCCGGCCGAGGGCCAGTCACCGGCGGACTGGGCGACGCGCGCGCGTTCGACGTCGACGAGCAGCCGGTCGTACAGCATGGTGACCAGACGCTCGGGGGTCGCGGACGACACCTGCTGCTCGAGGTATTCCTGCTGCGCACGGGCGAGGGTGGTGACGGGCATCGTTCTGTCTCCTGTTCGCGGTTACTTCGACGACGGGGTGAGGGCGGCCAGCTGCGAGGTGAGCCACGAGGACTGCGACTGCAGTCCCGACAGGCGCACCTCCATCGCGGAGTACGTGCGCTCGAGCGTGGCGCGCCGCATGTCGAGCCGCAGGTCCATGCGCTCCACCTGCTGCTGCAGCGTCTTGACCTCCGTCTGCTGACCGGTGATCCGCTGCGTCAGCAGGCCGTCGTACTTGTCGGAGTACTGCGCGGTGGCCGCCTGGACGCGATCCGAGACGGCGGAGAAGACCGCCTGCGTGCGGGCGGGATCGGCCGTCATCGCCGCGGCGAAGGCGTCCTGGTCGAAGGTGAGCGTCCCGGCCTTGTCGACGCGGATGCCGATCGTCGACGGCGAGATCCCGTCGACGGGGCTCTGCACGGCGCCGGCGAGCGCGCCGCGAAGGGCGCGCACCGTGCTGTCGCCGGTGAACACGCCCAGCGTCGTCGCGGCGCCCGGGGCGGCGACGGTGGCTTTGGACCCGTTGTCGATGCGGGTCAGCAGGGCCGCGATGTCCTTGACGAACGCGGCCGCGGTGTCGGATTGGGCCTTCGGGTCGGCGGCGACCGTGATCGTCACCGGCTGCGCCGACACGGCGCGCACGGTGAGGTCGATGCCCTCGCCGATCCCGGCGAAGGTGTTGGTCGAGCTGGTGACCTTCTGCTCGGCGGCGGTCCCCGCGAACAGGCGGATGACCGCATCGGTCCCCTGCGCGACGATCGCGGCGCCCGCCTCGGTCGCGACGTCGGGTCCGGTTCCGGCGGCGACGTCGGCGGCAGTGCCGCGGCGCAGGGTGAAGGCGGCATCCGCCCCCGTCGTGCTCGCGGTGATCTGCACGCGCGACAGCTGCTGGCCATCGGCCCCTCGGCCGCCCGGCACCACGGTGGCGGTGACGCCCGCGCCCGCGGCGTTGATCGCGGCGACCAGATCGCCCGGCGCGCTGCCGGTCGGCGAGATCTCTGTCGCCGTGCCGTCGGCGGCGACGAGCGTGAACGGTCCGGCGAAGGCATCGGCTGAGCCGGGAGCGGTGACGAGGGCGTGGGCCACGGCGAGGGCGTCGACCACGACGGCGGTCGAGAACGCACGGGCCTTGTCGCCGGCCGTGACGGTGACGGCGTCGGCGGAGCTCGTCGCCGTGAAGCGCGCGAGCGAGGTCGCCGATGCCGCGGTCTTCGCCTTGTCGGCGAGGCTCTGCAGCGAGGTGTTCAACGATTGCAGGTTGCTGATGATGGTGGTGCGGTCGGTGATCTTGTTCGTCACCAGGGTCTTGGGGATCGCCGCGACGTTCATCAGCGCGTCGATGACCTCTTTGGTCTTCAGACCGGATGCCAGACCGTCGATGTTCATGGTGTCTTTCGTCTTCCGTCTGTGCAGCGATCCCGGGTGAAGCGACGCCCGGGCGAGAGGAATCCCCCGCCCGGGCGTCGCCGGCGCGTCAGCGCTGCGGATCAGCGCAGGAGCTGCAGGACGCCCTGGCCCGACTGGTTGGCCTGGGCGAGCATCGCGGTGCCCGCCTGAGCCAGGATGTTCGAGGCCGTGTACTTGACCATCTCGGCCGCCATGTCGGTGTCGACGATGCGGCTCTTCGCGGCGGACAGGTTCTCGGCCGAGACCTGCAGCGAGTTGATGGTCGACTCGAAGCGGTTCTGTGCCGCACCGAGGCCCGCGCGCTGCGACGACACCTCGTTGATCGCGGTGTCGATCGCCGTGACGGCGGCCGCCGCGGTCGTAGCGGAATCGAACGCGAACGCCGCGGTCGGGGCGTGCGTCGACGATGCGCCAGCTGTTCCGTAGGTGATGTCGGTGATCGACGCGAGAGCGGTCTTCAGATTTCCGCGGGAAACGGTGATCTGCGACGACGCGTCGCCGTTGGCCCCGACCTGGAAGCTCAGGGCGTCGCCGCCCTTGAGCAGGTCGATGCCGTTGAAGTTCGTCGAGTCGGCGATGCGGACCAGCTCATCGGTCAGCTGCGTGACCTCGGTCTGGATCGCCTTGCGCGAATCGGCGTTGTTCGAATCGTTGCCCGCCTGCACGGCGAGGTCGCGCACGCGCTGCAGGATCGAGTGGACCTCGGTCAGGGCGCCTTCCGCGGTCTGGATGACCGAGATGCCGTCCTGGGCGTTGCGCGCGGCCACGTTGAGGCCGTTGACCTGCGAGCGCAGGCCCTCGGAGATGGCGAGACCGGCGGCGTCATCGGCCGCGCGGTTGATGCGCAGACCGCTCGAGAGCTTCTCGAGCGACTTCGACACGTCGTTCTGGTTCGACGACAGGTTGCGGTACGCGTTGAGAGCACCGACGTTGGTTGCGATCTGAAGACCCATGTTGTTCCTCCGTGGATGGGGTATTCGAAGCGGGGCCGTCCGTGGCCCTGCACCCCCACCATCGCGACGGGGCGGGCCGTGCGTAACCGAGGTGCGCGAAGAACTCCGCGGGGCCGCCCGCTCGGCGGCATCCGGGCGGTCGGATCAGGCCGGCAGCGCCAGTCCCGCCAGGTCCACGCTCGACGACGCGGCCGTCTGCGGGCCGCGGCCCGACGGCGCCGGCGCGGAGCCGAAGACGCCGTCGAAGAAGGCGGCCTTCGTGGCCGTCGAGCGATCGGGCGTCGTACCGTTCTCCCACGCGTCGAGGGCCTCGCGCATGAGTCCGAGACCGACCCGTCGAAGCTTCGAGACATAGGCGTGGCTGACCGCGAGATCCGCGGCGACGTCCTTGACCATCCGCTCGTCGAGGTAGACCCCGCGGATGACCTGGCGCATCTGGTCGGGGAGGGCGTCGACGATGCGCTCGAGCATGCGCTGCTTCTCGGCCTGCTCGACGGCGTGCTCGGGCAGGATGACGCTGTCGGTGAGGTCGGCGACCTGCCGGGAGTCGTCGTTCTCGAACTGCACCTCGAAGCTCGTCCCGGTGCGGACCATCTCGTCGAGGACCCGCATCTTCGCCACGACCTCGGCGTCGAGGCCCGATTCGGCGGCCAGCTCCGCCACGCTCGCGGCCCGCCCGGTTCGCACCCGTACGAGCTCGTCGGCGACGCGCACCCGCTCGATCTTCTCGCGACTGCGCTCGCCTGCCGGGTCGGCGGCGCGCATCTCGTTGAGGATCGCCCACGTGATCTTCGTGCGCGCGTACGCGCCGAACGGGATGCCGCGGGCGGGCTCGTACTCCATCGACGCGGTGGCCAGGCCCAGGTACGCCGCCGAGAGGAGATCGTCGAGATCGACGTGCTGCGCGCTGCGCGCCTTCTCGACGGCGAGGTACTTCGCCAGGGGCAGGTTCTCCCGGGCGAGACGCTCCGGCGACATCGGGGTCTCGGACTCACGGGGGGCAGTGACGCTGCTCAACACGGGTGCTCCTGCTTTTTGCTTGTTTACAAGCAGAAACTAACACACTCCGGAACCGCTCCCCGCCCCGGGTCCCGGCCCCGGGGTTCAAGCCGACGCGGGACGTCGCCGTCGGGTCGCGGCGAGCGCGCTCAGGACCGCGCCATCACCCGGAGATCCACGACGGTCACGGGCGCCTCGCCGATCGGCAGGGTCGCGAGACGGGGGTTCCAGATGACGAGCGGAGCCCCCGCGTCGACGTGGCACTGGTCCTCCGCCAATCCCGAGCGCGCGCGGAGGCCGTGCCGGTTCAGAAGGCGCGAGAAGCGCTCCCGCTCGTTCCATCGCCAGCCGCGCACCGGACTCACGAGCACCCCCGCCTGCACGCGTGGGAACGACGGGTGGGCGAACGCGCGCGGATCGCGATGAAACTGCTCGAACGCCGCGTCGCACCCCTCCTCCTCGAGGGCCCGGGTGACGCGACGCACGTCGTGGTCGAGGCGCACGAGGGCGGCACGCGTCCCCACGCGCATGGTGGCCGCGAGCGTCAGGACGAGCCGGGAGTAAGGCCCGAGCGTGCTCACGCGGCCCCAGGCCACGCCGCGATGCGGGATCATCCCGTGCGCGCGCAGCCAGCGGTCGAACACCGCATCGGCGTGCGACTCCGATCGACCACCCCGGACGCGGGACTCGTCGGCCAAGCGCGCGGAGACGATCCGAGCGCGTAAGGTCGGTGCCGGGGAGCCGGGGTCGGCGAACTCGCGCAGGGCATCGGCGGTCGCCAGCTCGTTGAGTCGGGCGAACCGCGCCACCATCTCTGCGGCGGTCATGCCGGAGCGCAATCCCGCTCCGTCCACCGCCACGGCCCGCGCGTCCCACCCCATTCGCGCCAGCTCCTTTTTTGCACGTTTACGAGCGAACATAGCACGCTCCAGGCCGGCCGCCGCGCCGCGACGGCGAGAGGCGCCCCGCGCGCGCTCCGCGGCGCGTCCCCCGCGCCGTCGACCCCGGTGCTCGCGGTGTTACTCTCACGCCATGTCGCGCGTCTCCGGCGCGGTCGCACGGGTGCGCACCTCCGCACTCGGGGTGACCGCGGGTCTCATCGGCTGGTTCGTTCTCGTGGAGCTGGCCAGTGGCATCCTCCAGGGTTTCTACATCCCCCTGTTCCCCGAGATCGTCACGCACCTCGGGATCCGCGACGCCGACATCAACTGGTTCGAAGCGGCCCAGCTCCTCGTGTCGGCCCTGGTCCTCCCCGTCCTCGCCAAGCTCGGCGACATGTTCGGGCACAAGCGCATCCTGCTGCTCTCGGCGATCGCCACCGCTCTCGCGAGCTGGGCGCTGGTGTTCGCCGATTCGTTCGCGACTTTCCTCGTGGCGTGGGCGTTCCAGGGGTTCTACGTCGTCTGGCTGCCTCTCGAGATCGCCCTGATCTTCGACCGCGGACGCCGCCAGCAGCGCGGAGTGTCCCAGACGCGCCGTGCCGCCGGACTCCTCGTCGTCGGCCTGCAGTTCGGCGGCATCCTCGGCGCTCTCGCCGCCGGTCGCTTCTTCGCCGCGAGCGGGGGCGACCTCCAGCTCTCTCTGGCGATCCCGGCCGTCGTGGTGACCCTCATCAGCGTCGCGATCTGGCTCGGGGTGCCCGAGTCCGAGCGCTCGAGCGAGCCGCGCCGCCTCGACGTCGGCGGCTTCGTCATTCTCGCCGGTGCTCTGCTGTTCATCACCGGGGCGCTGTCGTTCGTGCGCCTGCCGGCGGGCCCGGGCCCCCTCGTCATCGGCGGCCTCCTCGTGGTCGGTGTGATCCTCGGCGCGCTCTTCGTGCGCTACGAGCTGCGCCAACCCGATCCGGCCATCGACATCCGCATGCTCCGGCGTCCCGAGATGTGGCCCGTGCAGGCCACCGCCTTCCTCGTCGGGATCAGCCTGCTCGGGGCTCAGGGGCCGCTCGTCACCTACATCGGCACCGACCCCGCCCTCGGCTACGGCCTGGGCCTCGACGCGACGCAGCGCTCGAACGTGGTCGGCGCCTACCTGCTCTCGCTCATCGTCGGCGCCGTCCTCTTCGCCGCCACCTCGCGTCGCGCGAGCCCGCGCGTCATGCTCATCGGGGCCGCGGCTCTCGTCGGTGTCGGGTACGCCCTCCTCCTCCCCCTGCACGACCAGCTGTGGCAGGTGCTACTGAGCCTCGGCATCGCGGGTCTCGGCGCGGGCGCCCTGGTCGCGGCGATGCCCGCCGCCGCCGCGGCGGCGGCTCCGCGCGGACAGACGGGCGTGGCCTCGGCGATGACCAACACGACCAAGACGATGGGCGGCACCATGTCGTCCGCGATCTTCGGCGTGGTGCTGGCCGGCGGTGCGGGAGCCGCGATCGGAACCGCCGCACCGTTCGCCGGCTACGTCACCGTGTGGATCATCTGCAGCGCGGGCGGCCTGCTCGCCGCCGTGCTGCTGTTCTTCGTCCCGAAGGTCGCGTTCTCGGACGCCGCGGAGGTCGAGGTCGCCGCCACCGCGGCGCGCGGAGAGGTGGGCTGACCCCGCTACCGGGCTGCCTTTCGCCGCTGTCGACCGCGGCGCGGTCGCCCCCGGGTCAGCGCGTCGTCAGGGGCCCGCGCGCGAGCAGGTGCTGCGCGGACTGGGCCACGGGACGCAGGGTGACCAGGTCGAGGTTCACGTGACCGGGGGCGTCGAGGGCGTACGCGATGACGTCGGCGACGTCGTCGGCCAGGAGCGGCGCCTCGACACCCTCGTACAGCTTGTCGGCGGCATCCTGATCTCCGCTCAGGCGGTTGAGGCTGAACTCCTCGGTGCGCACCATGCCGGGGGCGATCTCGATGACGCGCAGGGGTTCGCCGTTGAGCTCCTGACGCAGAGCGTGCACGAGCATCGCCTCGCCCGCCTTGGCCGCGTTGTACCCGCCGCCGCCCGGGTAGGCCGTCTGCGCGGCGGTCGAGGTGACGAAGAGCAGGTCGGCGTGGCCCCCGGCATCGGCGGCCGAGCGCAGGAGAGGCAGAAGGGATGCCACGAGCCGCTGCCCCGAGAGCACGTTCGCCTCGAACATCCAGCGCCAGTCCTCGGGGTCGCCGTCTTCGACGCGGTCGCTGCCGCGCGCGCCTCCGGCGACGTGCACGAGCGCGTCGAGTCCGCCGGTCTCGCGCAGCCAGGTCGACAGCCCGGCGACGTCGGCGGCGTCGGTCAGGTCGGCCGCGTGCGCGACGACCCCGGTCTCGGTCTCGAGGGCCGCGAGGCGGTCCGCGCGACGGGCGACGCCCACGACCTCCCACCCGCGCGAGCGCAAGAGGCGCGCCGTCGCCTCTCCGATACCCGAACTGGCCCCGGTCACCACTGCGCGTCGTGTCATGGCATCCACGCTATCGGTCCCCTCCGACACCGGGCCGCGGCGCGGTGTTACGGCCCGTGTCCCCACCGGTTGTCGGTGTCGGAGGCTGTCCCTACGCTCGCAGCAGGCCACGGCGACCGCCCGGCCTCCAGAAGCTGAGGAGCAGTCATGTCGGTACCCGAGAACTGGCGTTTCGAGACCAAGCAGATCCACACGGGCGCGCAGCCCGACCCGGTGACCAAGGCCCGCGCCACCCCGATCTACCAGACCACCTCGTACGTGTTCGACAACGCCGACCACGCCGCGAATCTGTTCGCGCTGGCCGAGTTCGGCAACATCTACACGCGCATCCAGAACCCCACGCAAGACGTCGTCGAGCAGCGCGTCGCGGGCCTCGAGGGCGGCACCGGCGCCCTCCTCGTCGCCAGCGGACAGGCAGCCGAGACCTTCGCCGTCCTCAACATCGCGCAGGCGGGCGACCACATCGTCTCGTCGAGCTCGATCTACGGCGGCACATACAACCTCTTCAAGTACACCCTCGCCAAGCTCGGCATCGAGACGACCTTCGTCGAGAACCAGGACGACCCCGAAGAGTGGCGCGCGGCGGTGCGCCCGAACACCAAGCTGTTCTTCGCCGAGACCATCGGCAACCCCAAGATCAACGTGCTCGACATCCGCTCCGTCGCCGACATCGCCCACGACGCCGGGGTGCCCCTCATCGTCGACAACACGATCGCGACCCCGTACCTCATCCGCCCCTTCGAGCACGGCGCCGACATCATCGTCCACTCGGCGACCAAGTTCCTCGGCGGGCACGGCACCACGATCGGCGGCGTCATCGTCGACGGCGGAACCTTCCCCTGGTCCGAGAACTCCGAGCGCTTCCCGGGCCTGACGACCCCCGACCCCTCGTACCACGGCGCGGTCTACACGCAGGCGGTCGGCGACGGCCTCGCCTACATCATCAAGGCGCGCGTACAGCTGCTGCGCGACCTCGGAGCCTCGATCTCGCCGCAGAGCGCGTGGCAGCTCATCCAGGGCATCGAGACCCTGTCGCTGCGCATCGAGCGCCACGTGCAGAACGCGCAAGAGATCGCGGAGTGGCTCGAGTCGCACCCCGACGTCGCGACCGTCAACTACTCCGGTCTGCCGACCTCCCCCTGGTACGCCGCGGCCAACAACTACGCCCCCAAGGGCGTCGGCGCGGTGCTGTCGTTCGAGCTGAAGGGCGGCGTCGAGGCGGGACGCGAGTTCGTCAACTCGCTGAGCCTGTTCAGCCACCTCGCCAACATCGGCGACGTGCGCTCGCTGGTCATCCACCCGGCGTCCACCACCCACTCGCAGCTCACGCCCGAGCAGCAGCTCACCGCCGGCGTGACTCCGGGCCTGGTGCGCCTGTCGGTGGGGCTCGAGAACATCGACGACCTCAAGGCCGATCTCGACGAGGCCCTCGCCGCCGCGCGTCGCCTGTCCGAGGCTGCCCGCGCCTGACCCGCACGCGCCGAACGCCCCGCCCCGGGCTCCCCGGGTCGGGGCGTTCGCGCGTGTACCGACGTGCGTGTGCCGACGCGCGTGAGGGGTCGGAACGTGTCGCCCAGCCGCGTGCGAGGCGACCAGAACCGCCCCCTCACGCGGCGGGGGTCACACCTTCTGCCGGGGCCGCAGGCTTCCCAGGCCCCCGTCGACGCCCAGCACCTGGCCGGTCATCCACGCGTTCTCGGGCGCGAGGAGGAACTCCACGGCGCGCGCGACGTCGTCGGGCTCGCCGAGGCGACCGAGCGGGTGCATGGCCTCCGAGACCTTGCGCGACATGTCGCTCGAGGTGAGCTTCTCGGTCAGCCGCGTCTGCACGAGGCCCGGCGCGACGGCGTTCACGCGCAGTCCGTGCGCGGCATAGCTCGCGGCGGCCGAGAGCGTCAGACCGATGACCCCGGCCTTCGCCGCGGCGATCCCGTCGTGGTTCGGCAGCCCCGCGAGGGCAGCCGCCGACGACACCAGCACGACCGCTCCCCCGTCGCGCATGTGGGATCCTGCAGCGCGGACGGCGGCGAACGCCGTGGTCAGCGAGGCGGCGATGAGCTCGTCGTATTGTTCGCGCGAGGTCAGGTGCGCAGGCTTGAGCAGCATCGAGCCCGCGAACACCGCGATGCCGTCGAGCTCGCCCGCCTCGCCGACGACGCGGTCCACGGCGTCGAAGTCGGTGGCATCCAGGGTGAAGTCGGGTTCGATCCGCGAGGAGTCCCGCGCGGTGGTCGCGACGCGGTGTCCCGCGTCCTGCAGTCGTTTCGCCGTCGCCTGACCGATGTCGCTCGAGGCCGCGATGAGGAGGAAGTTCGCCATGCCCGGATCATGACGACCCCACCCGGGAGGGAACGGGTTCTTGACAAGCGCCGTCGCCGTGGTCCGCGACTGTAACAGTCCGGTCGACCCCTCCGACACCGGAGAGAATGGATGCCATGGACTGGCAGATCTCCGAAGACACGGTGCCCTCGGCCCCGGTGACGGAGGCCGACGCCCGGTCCCTCCTCGGCCGCCCTCCCGCCACCGGCGCCTGGCGCGACGGCGACCCGGTCGGCGACCGCCGCTTCGCCGCGTTCGGGGCGTTCGAGACCGAGAGCGGCGAGTCCCTCCCGGCGTTCCGCCTCGCCTTCGAGACGTGGGGCGAGCTCTCCCCCGCGGGCGACAACGCGGTCCTCATCCTGCACGCCCTCACCGGCGACAGCCACGTGCGCGGCGCGGCCGGGCCCGGCCATCCCACGGCCGGGTGGTGGAGCGACCTCGTCGGCCCCGGCGCCGCGATCGACACCGACCGCTTCTTCGTGGTCGCCCCGAACATGCTGGGCGGATGCCAGGGCTCGACCGGCCCCGCGAGCATCGCGCCCGACGGGTACGAGTGGGCCTCGCGTTTTCCGTACCTGACGATCCGCGATCAGGTCGCGGCGCAGGCCCTGCTCGCCGATCGCCTCGGCATCGGCAGCTGGTACGCCGTGGTCGGCGGCTCGATGGGCGGCATGCACGCGATCGAGTGGGCCGTCGGTCACCCCGACCGTGTGGAGCGTGCCGCGATCCTCTCGGCCCCGCCGATCACGACGGCCGACCAGATCGCGCTGAACTCCGTGCAGATGGACACCGTGCGGGTCGACCCCCGCTTCGCGGGCGGCGAGTACTACGACGCGGGCGACGGGGACGGCCCGCACCGCGGTCTGGCGCTCGCCCGCCGCATGGCCCTTCTCAATTACCGCAGCCCCACCGAGCTCAACTCGCGCTTCCAGCGGTCGTGGCAGTCGGGGGTCAGCCCCCTGGGCCGCGGCGGACGCTTCGCGGTGGAGTCGTACCTCGACTTCCACGGCAACAAGTTCACCCGCCGCTTCGACGCGAACAGCTACCTGACCCTGGTCGAGGCGATGAACTCGCACGACGTCGGCCGCGACCGCGACGGCGTCGAAGACGCCCTCGGCCGCGTCACCGCGACCACGCTGGTACTCGGGATCGACAGCGACCGCCTGTTCCCCATCGACGGCCAGCACCGCATCGCCCGCGGGGTCCCGCACACGCTCGACGGCGACAGCGCGGTCGTGCTCTCGAGCGACTTCGGCCACGACGGCTTCCTCATCGAGACCGCCGCGGTCGCCGCGCACCTGCGCCGCCTGCTCGCGAGCTGAGCATTCCCGGATGCCGTGAGCCCGCGGCATCCGCGATTTCGGTCGACCCGCGAGCGCGCTCGCGCCCGCTTCAACGCTGCGTCGGGATCGAGCCGGTGATCGCCGTCTGCGCGGCCTCGGCCGCCGGCATCCGGTGGGTGGGGTGACGGCCGGTGCGATCTTCGACGCGATAGGCGAGCACGGCGACGACCAGTCCGCCGAGGGCCAGGACCGCCCCCACCCACGCGGGGGCCACGAGTCCCAGCCCCGCGGCGATCGCGAGGCCGCCGAGGAACGCTCCGAGGCTGTTGCCGATGTTGAGCGCCGAGTGGTTGAGGGCGGCGGCGATCGACTGGTTGTCCTCGGCGACGTCCATGAGCCGCGTCTGGATGGCGGGGCTGAGCGCCGAGCCGCAGAAGGCCACGAGGAACGCGAACAGCACGAGACTCACGATCCACCCGGCGGTCAGGGCGAGGCCCACGGAGGCCGCGCCCAGCGCGATCAGCCCGGTGAACAGCCAGAAGCGCAGGTCTTTGTCGGCGAGCGCTCCTCCGACGATGTTGCCGATCGTCATGCCGATGCCCACGAGCACCAGGACGAGCGAGACGGCCCATTCCGGCTGGCCCGCGACGTCGGTGATCATGGGCGCGATGTAGCTGTACATCGCGAAGAAGCCGCCGAATCCGACGGCGCCGATGCCGAGCGCGAACCACACCTGTCCGAGCCGGAAGACCCGCAGCTCGTCGCGGAGGCGTCGACCGGGCGTGCCCGGGTGCTTCGGCACGAAGAACGCGATGCACAGCGTCGCGAGGGCGAAGATGCCCGCGACGACCGCGAACGCGGCACGCCACCCGACCTGCTGGCCGAGGAGGGTGCCGAGCGGCACGCCCACGACGTTCGCGATCGTGAGGCCCGTGAGCACGAAGGCCACGCCCTTGGCGCGGTTGCCCGGGCCGAGCACGTCGGCGGCGACGAGGGCGCCGATGCCGAAGTACGCCCCGTGCGGGAGTCCTGCGAGGAAGCGGGATGCCGCGACCAGCTCGAACGTGGGGGCGATCACGGTCAGCAGCGTGAAGAAGGCGAGCGCTGCGGCCAGCACGATCATCACGCGGTGCCGCGGGAAGCGCGCGACCGACCCGGCGATGGTGGGGGCTCCCACCACGACGCCGAGGGCGTACAGCGAGATGAGCCACCCGGCTTGGGCGATCGCGTCGTCGGGCGACGCCGCGTAGGCGGTGGGCAGCAGGTCGCGGCCGATGTTGGGCAAGAGGCCCATCACCACGAACTCGGTCATGCCGATGCCGAAACTGCCGATGGCGAGAGAAAGGAGCGCCCGCATCGCCGCACCTCTCGAGGTCGTCGAAGAGGTCACCAGCCGATCGTAGTCGGCCGGCGAGGGTCAGGTCGAATCGTTTCGAGAACCGGGAGTGGCGCCCGCGCGGTTCAGTCCTCGCGACGCTCCAGCGCGTCCTCGAGCCGCTCGATCTTGCCGTCGAGCTCGCCGGTCCGCCCGGGGCGGATGTCGGCCTTGAGTACGAGCGAGACACGAGAGCCGTAGGGCATCACGGCATCCGTCGCCGCCTTCACGACGGCGAATACCTCGTCCCACTCCCCCTCGATCTCGGTGAACATCGAGGTCGTGCGGTGCGGCAGCCCCGACGCGCGCACGACGGCGACCGCCGCGGCGACGGCGTCGTGAACCGAGGCGTCGGGGTTCTCGGCGGCGAGGGTGCCGACGCCGGAGGGGGCGACGGAGAAGGCGATGAGCATGGTCCGAGCCTACGGCGGCGACCCGCCGGGCGGAACGGGCTCAGCGCCCGGACGGAACCCGCGCGGGGATCGGCCGGCGCCCCGTCACGATCTCGCGCAGCCCCGCCGGCGGACGCACGCGCCCCGTGGGCACGCGCACCACGCGCACGATCGCCCATACCAGCAGGACCAGGGCGAGCAGGTTGCGCGCCTCGAGCACGACCACGGGGAAGGGGTTCGGGTGCGTCGCCATCAGTCCGTCGTACATCAGCGGGTACATCCACTGCGTGAGAGCGGCGATCACGAGCGTCATCCCCGCGAACGCGTACCAGCGGCGACGGTCGATCATCAGGCCCAGCACGACCGGGGCGAACAGCCACACGTAGTACTGCGGCGAGCCGACCTTGTTCAGCGCGATGAACGCGGTCACCAGGGCCAGCGAGAGCGGGGGGAACAGCGAGAGGAAGGTCGCTCCGCGGCGCATCTTCATCACGCCGACGACGGCGACGGCGACCATCGTGAGCAGCATGATCGGGGTCATCGCGGCGATGAGGGGCTCGGCGCCCGGCCCGGTCACCTGGAAGGTGAGTACGCCGCCGTCGTAGTAGACCTCACTGCCGGGCACGTAGAAGGCCGCCAGGAACATGTACAGGCCGCCGACCGGCGCCTCCATCTGGATGCCGCGGGACGTCTGGTCTCCCACGAAGCCGAAGACGTAGGGCGCTCCGCCCAGCGCCACGACGGGGATGATCGTCGCGAGCGACACCGCGACCGCGCCCCCGATCAGCGCCAGGCGACGGCGCACGACGATGAGACCCGTGGCGAGGATCGCGGCGGGCCACACCTTCATCCACACCGAGATCGAGAGCAGGAGCGATGCCACGAACGGGCGCCGCAGCATCCAGATGCTGCCGAGGATCGCGAACGGCACCGTGATGCCGTCGATGCGATAGAGCCCCACGGGACCGATGAGGAGGATCGCGGCGAGCCAGAACCATGCGGCGAGCACGCGACCCGTCGAGCGGCCCGTGCCGACCAGCACGACGAAGGCGACGAGGTTGAACAGGGCGACGGTGATCGCCCACGCGGGGGTGTACCCGACCGCCCAGGCGAAGACCCACGCGAACGTCATCGGCAGGAAGGCGAGCTGCGGGTAGATCCACTTCTCGGTGATGCCGGGCCACGCCCACGCGTCGCTGCGCGTGCACGAACTCACGTCGATGCCGCCGAAGAGCGCGCAGCGCGACCAGGGTTCGTATACCAGGTACACGTCGCCCATGGGCTCGTTGGGCTGCTGATAGCCCAGGATCCCCACCACGACGTGTACGGCGACGAACGCGACAAACAGGGGAACGACACGCCTCAACACCGCCTCATCCTAAGCGGGCGGGGCTTCCCGACCCGGACGGCCGGCGGCGCGACCCCCGTCGTCGCGCGGTGCGCGGGGGCGAACCGTTACGTGATCGAGTCCCGCAGGACGGCGGCCACGACGCCCGGGAGGGCCTCGGCGACATCGAGCGCCGCGATCGGTCCGCCGCCTTCTTCGAGGGCGAGGGATGCCGCCCGCCCGGCGCGTCCGTGCAGCCACGCGGCCGCGGCGGCGCTGGTGGCGAGGTCGCCCACGGCGTCGCGGCCGGCGGCCACCGACCCGGCCAGGACGGCTCCGAGCACCCCGCCGAGCACGTCACCGGTGCCCGCCGTCGCCAGCCACGGGGTCCCGGCCGACACGCGACGCGTCCACCCGCCCGCGGCGGCGACGATGGTCACCGCCCCCTTCGAGAGCACCACTCCCCCGAACGCCTCCGCCGTCTCGCGAGCCGCCGCCTCTCGCGCGTCGTCGTCACGGGCGTCGGCCGCCGGCATCCCGAGGCTCTCGCGGAGCCGGTCGAGCTCCCGCGCGTGCGGGGTGACGATCACGGGGGCCGTCGCCCCCGGCACGAGATCGAGCGCTCCGGCGTCGACGACGACGGGGATCTCTCCCGACAGGATGCCGCGCAGCGCCGCGGTCTCGGCGGCGTCGCGCTCGGCGGCATCCGTCCCCGATCCGATGACCCACGCCTGCACGCGCCCGTCCGCGGTGACGGTCTCGGGGCGCCGGTGGAGCACGAAGTCCTGGGCGCGCGCGGGGCCGAGGTATCGGACCATCCCCGTTCCCGTCCGCCAGGCCCCCTCGACCCCGAGGACCGCGGCGCCCGGGTATCGGGCCGAGCCGGTGCGCAACCCGACGACTCCGCGGGAATACTTGTCGTCGTCCGCCGTTGGCTTCCGCAGTGCACGGGCGACGTCCTGCCCGTTGAAGTCCTTCGCCGTCATGGCGTCACCCTAGAACGCAAAGGTCCTCATGAGTTCCCTCTTCACACCCCTGTCGATCCGCGGTACCGAGATGCGCAACCGCCTCTGGGTCTCGCCGATGTGCCAGTACAGCGCTGTCGAGGGAGTGCCGAACGAGTGGCACCACGTGCACCTCGCGCAGTTCGCGGCCGGAGGCGCGGGTCTGGTGATCGCCGAGGCGACCGCGGTGGCCCCCGAGGGGCGGATCTCGCCCGAGGACGCGGGCATCTGGACCGACGCGCAGGCCGAGGCGTGGGCCCCGATCGTCGCCGCCATCCGCTCGCGCGGAGCGGTCGCCGGAGTGCAGCTCGGCCACGCGGGCCGTAAGGCCTCGACCACCTCGCCCCTCACCGGCGGTCGCGGCACGGTCTCTCCCGCTGAGGGCGGCTGGACCACCGTCGCCCCCTCGGCTCTGGCGTACGACGCCTTCGCCGCCCCCGTCGCCCTCGACGCCACGGGGATCGAGAAGGTCGTCACCGACTTCGCGGATGCCACCCGCCGGGCCGTTCGCGCCGGCTTCCAGGTCGTCGAGGTGCACGCCGCCCACGGCTACCTGCTCCACCAGTTCCTCTCGCCGCTCACGAACCACCGCGACGACGAGTACGGCGGATCGTTCGAGAACCGTGTGCGCCTCCTCGCGCGGGTGACCGAGGCCGTGCGCGAGGCCGCGGGAGAGGCGGTCGTGTTCGTCCGCTTCTCGGCCACCGACGCCGCCGACGGCGGCTGGGACGTCGCCGACACCGTCGCGGCCTCGCGTCTCGTCGCCGACGCGGGCGCCGACCTCATCGACGTCTCCAGCGGCGGCCTCGTGCCCCATCAGCACATCGTCCCCGGGCCCGGCTACCAGGTCGACTACGCCGCGACCGTCCGACGCGAGACGGGCCTGCTCGTCGCGGCCGTCGGCATGATCGACGACCCGACCTTCGGCGAGCAGATCCTCGCCGACGGCCGCGCCGACGCGATCCTCTCGGCCCGCGAATGGCTCCGCGACCCGCACTACGCGCTGCGGGCCGCGGCCGAGCTGGGCGCACCGAGCCCCGCCCCCGCGCAGTACCTCCGCGCGTACTGAGGCCCGCCGCACCCGCGCACCCCGGCCGACATCACACGCAACGACCGCACCCTCACCCGAAGACACCGGATGCCACGAGGCCCAGGCCCCGTGGCATCCGGTGTTCTGCGTTCAGACGAAGCGACGACGCTCGGTGGCGTCCTGCACCTCGCCGACGAGCTCTTCGATCACGTCTTCGAGGAAGAGGACCGACTGCACGTCGCCGCGGTCGTCGCGCACCTGGGCGAGGTGACGACCGGAGCGGCGCATGAGGGCCAGGGCGTCCTCGAGATCGGTGGTCTCGAGCATCGACACCATGTGGTGCACGCGCTTGGCGGGGATGGGGCGGGCCATGTCGGCATCCGATCCCTCCGCCGCGCGCAGCACGTCCTTCAGGTGCACGTAGCCCGTGGGGTGTCCCGTCTCGTCGACGATCACGTACCGCGAGTATCCGTGCTGGGCGACGGCGCGCTCGATCTCGGCCGGGGTGGTCGTCTCGGGCAGCGTCACCAGGGCGCTCACCGGCACCGCGATGTCGGCGGCCTTCTTCTCGGTGAACTCGACCACGGCGGTCACCGTTCCGGCGGAGTCGTCGAGCACGCCCTCGCGCCGCGACTGCGTCACGATGGTCGCGACCTCGTCGAGCGTGTAGGTCGAGGCGGCCTCGTCCTTCGGCTCCACGCGGAACAGTCGCAGCACGTGGTTGGCCGTCCAGTTGAGCGCCACGATGATCGGGTGGAACGCCTTCGAGACGGCGACCAACGGCGGGGCGAGCATGAGCACGGCGCGATCCGGGAGCGAGAACGCGAGGTTCTTGGGCACCATCTCGCCGAACACCACGTGCAGGTACGACACCACCAGCAGCGCGACGACGAAGCCGATCACGCCGACGGCGGCCTCGGGCAGCCCGGTGAGTCCCAGCGGCCCCTCGAGCAGGTGGTGGATCGCGGGCTCCGAGACGTTCAGGATCAGCAGCGAGCAGATCGTGATGCCCAGCTGGCAGGTCGCGAGCATGAGCGTCGCGTGCTCCATGGCGTACAGCGCGGTCTTGGCCGCGCGCGAGCCGCGGTCGGCGTGCGGCTCGATCTGCGAGCGGCGCGCCGAGATGACGGCGAACTCCGCGCCGACGAAGAAGGCGTTGGCGGCCAAGAGGACCACCAGCCAGGCGATTCCGGCCCAGTCGCTCATCGCTGGTCACCGCCCTTCGCCGCGCGCACCAGCTCGTCGACGTCCTGTTCCACCGGGGTCGGCGTGAACTGCACGCGGTCGACACGCCGGCCGTCCATGCGCTGCACGGCGAGTCTGCCGTCTTCGAGATCGACGGTGTCGCCGACGACGGGGATGCGCTCGAGCGCCGCCATGATGTAGCCGCCCACCGTGTCGTACACCTCTCCCTCGGGCACGCGCACGCCGGCGCGGTCGAGGGCCTCATCGGGCCGCAGGTCGCCGGGGAACGTGACGGACGCCGCCGAGCGCACGACGCCGGCGCGCGAGCGGTCGTGCTCGTCGAGCACCTCGCCCACGATCTCCTCCACGAGGTCTTCGAGGGTGACGACCCCGGCTGTTCCGCCGTACTCGTCGATGACGATCGCCATCTGGTACCCGCGCGAGCGCAGCTCGGACACCAGCGCGTCGAGGTGCACGGTCTCGGGTACGCGCAAGGGCTCGGTCGACAGAGCGGCGACGGGAACCTCGCCGCGCTTCTCGCGAGGCACACCGATCGCGGCCTTGAGGTGCACGACGCCGACGATGTCGTCCATCGACTCCCCGTACACGGGGAAGCGGCTGTGCCCGGTGCGGCGGGCGAGCTGCACCACGTCGTCGGCGGGGTCGCCCGCGGCGAGCGCGTGCACGCTCGGGCGCGGGGTCATGACGTCGGCCGCGCTGAGGCGCGCGAAGGTGAGGCTGCGGTCCAGCAGCGAGGCCGTGTCCTTCTCGAGCATGCCGGCGCTGGCCGATCGCTTCACGAGGCTCGACAGCTCCTCGGCGGACCGGGCTCCCGACAGCTCCTCTTTGGGTTCGACGCCCATCGCGCGCAGCACGCCGTTGGCGCTGCCGTTGAGCACGACGATCGCGGGCTTGAACACCGCGGTGAAAGCGACCTGGAACGGCATGACGAGCTTGGCCGTCTGGCGCGGGATGGCCAGCGCGAAGTTCTTGGGGACGAGCTCGCCGAGGATCATCGAGAGCACGGTCGCGAAGCCGACGCCGATGACGGCGGCCACCGAGACGGTGAGCGCCTCGGGGAGCCCCCACGACTGGAAGACCGGCCGGAGCAGGTTCGAGATCGCCGGTTCCATCGTGTAACCGGTGAGCAGCGTCGTGAGCGTGATGCCCAGCTGCGCGCTCGACAGGTGCGTCGAGGTGATGCGCAGGGCATCGATGGTCAGCGACAGACGGGTCTCACCCGCGGCACGACGGGACTCGAGGTCGGCACGGTCGAGGTTGACGAGGGCGAACTCGCTCGCGACGAAGAGTCCTGTTCCCACGGTGAGCACGAGCCCCACGCCCAGCATGACGAAATCCATCAGGCATCACCCCCGCTCGATCGATCGGCGGAAGAGGGTCGTTGGGGCCTGGGTCTACAACTGGGAGGGTCGTCCATCGTGACGTCGATTCTATTGCAGCCCCGGGCGTGCGGCATCCGTCTCGTGCTCGTCTTCGGCAGTCGAGAAGATGGACGAATGGATGCCGACACCCCGGCGCAGCACCGCGCCGCCGCCGCGGAACGAGCGGTGCTCGAGCGCTACCTCCACCGCTACGGTCCGGTCGCCTGGGCGCACGCCTCCGTCGCCGACGCCCGCAGCGCCCGGACGTGGCACTACTGGTGGCACGCCCACCTGATCCACCTGCTCGCCGACGCCGAGCGCAACCGCCCCGACCCGCGGCGCCGCCGACTCCTGCGCCGACTGGGCCGCGGCGTGACGCTGCGCACCATCGGGCGCTGGACGACGCCGTTCTACGACGACATCGCCTGGATGGGACTGGGACTGTTCACCAGCCGCGCGAACCCCCGCGCGTTCCGCAAGATCGCCGGGCGCCTGCACGAGGCGATCGACCCCGGTGTCGGCGCCCTCCCGTGGAGCGTCGGCAGCGCGCTGTACAACGCGCCCGCGAACGCCCCGGGGGCGATGGTGCTGGCCTTGACCGGTCACCGCACCGAGGCGGAGCGGCTCGCCGACTGGATGGCATCCACCCTCGACGACGACACGACCGGTCTGGTTCGCGACGGCATCGAGCACGACGCGGTGCGGCCCGACCTGTGGACCTACAACCAGGGCGCGACGATCGGACTCGAGCTGCTGCTGGGCGAGTCGGCGATCGACGAGACCGACGCCGCGTGGAGACACGTGCGCCGGGCGCGCGAGCTCGTGCACGCGGTCGAGCGGTGGTGCGCCGACGACGGCGGGCTCTTCCCCGCGGCCGGAGGCGGCGACGGGGGCCTGTTCGCCGGCATCCTCGCCCGCTATCTCGCCGACGCGGCCGCCGAGCTGTCCGAGAGCGAAGACGACGAGGGCGACGCCGCGGCGCACGCGGCCCGGCGACTGGTCGAGCGCAACGCCGACGCCCTGTGGGAGGGCCGCCGCGACGGGCTGTTTCCGGCCGACCCGCGCCGCGCGGCCGTCGCCGACGGCGACGACCTGGACCTCTCGGTGCAGCTGGGCGCCTGGATCACGCTCGAGGCCGCGGCGACCCTCGACCGCCTGCTCACCAGCTGACGGGGAGCGCCTTGCCCTCGTCGTACCCGGCGGCCGACTGCAAGCCGACGCGGGCGCGCTCGTGGAACTCGGCGACGGTGGCCGCTCCCGCGTACGTGAACGACGAGCGCACGCCCGAGGTGATCATGTCGAGCAGGTCCTCCAGGCCCGGACGCTGCGGGTCGAGGTAGATGCGCGACGACGAGATGCCCTCGGCGAACAGCTCCTTGCGCGCCCGCTCGAACGGGTCGAGCGCACCGAACCGTCCCTGCACCGCCTTGGTCGAGGCCATGCCCCACGACTCCTTGTAGATGCGCCCTCCGGCGTCGGTCTGCAGCTCTCCCGGCGCCTCGATGGTCCCGGCGAACCACGAGCCGACCATGACCGATGCCGCACCCGCGGCGAGTGCGAGGGCCACGTCGCGGGGGTAGCGCACGCCGCCGTCCGCCCACACGTGCGCCCCCACCGACCGTGCGGCTTCGGCGGTCTCGAGCACCGCCGAGAACTGGGGCCGCCCGACCGCGGTCATCATGCGGGTCGTGCACATCGCTCCCGGTCCCACGCCCACCTTGAGGATCGTCGCCCCGGCGTCGGTCAGGTCGGCGACGCCGTCCGCGGTCACCACGTTGCCGGCGGCGATCGGGATGCCGAGATCGAGGGCGGACACCGCGCGCAGCGCCCGGAGCATCTGGGCCTGGTGGCCGTGGGCGGTGTCGACGACGAGGACGTCCACCCCGGCGTCCGCGAGGGCGCGCGCCTTGGTGGCGACGTCGCCGTTCACCCCGACGGCCGCGGCGACGATGAGGCGCCCCCGGTCGTCGACACCCGGGCGGTAGACGGAGGCGCGCAACGCGCTGCGTGCGGCAAGGGTGCCGACCAGCCGGTCGCCGTCGACCACCGGCACGATGTCGACGCCCGCGGCCTCGATCCGCGCGAACACCTCGCGCGGGTCGTGCACGTCCGCCGCGTCGAGCGCAGCGGCGTCCCGACGAGCGATGTCACCCAGCGTGGCGTCAGGGAGGGCCGTGGCGAGGCGCCCCGCGGACACGATGCCCCGCACCGCGGACACGTCCACCACCCCGTCCTCACGAGCGACGGCCACGACGATGCCCCGACCGGGCACCGCCGGGAGGATGCGGCGGGCGTCGGCGACGGTGGCCTCGGGCGGGAGGATCAGGGGCGTGTCCCACGCGGTCGGCTGGGCCTTGACCCACGACACGGCCTCGACCAGATCTTCCAGCGACATGTCCTGCGGCAACACGCCGAGGCCACCGCGACGCGCCAGGGTCGCCGCGAGCCGCGTGCCCGTGACCGAGTTCATGTTCGCCGAGACGAGCGGGATCGTCGCCCCGCTGCCGTCGGCGGGGGCGAGGTCCACGTCGAGGCGGCTCCGCACCTCGGAATGGCGGGGGACGAGGAACACGTCCGAGTACGTCAGGTCGACATCGGGCTGCGCGCCGGAGAACTCCATGGCATCCACCTCACCACATCAGGGGAATGTAAAGACCCGAAAGGCGTCCAGAATCCTCGGCTAGGCTGGCAGGAACGCAGGACGGCGACGTCCGCGTATCCACAGGAATCTTCATCGAGGAAAGCAGGCGATCGACTGTGTCGAGCCAGGTGACGGGCGTCGGTACTTCGAGCGAGGGCGAGTTCGGCGCGAACGAGTGGCTCGTAGACGAACTCTACGAACAGTTCAAAGTCGACAAGCACTCCGTAGACAAGGCCTGGTGGCCGATTCTGGAGGCGTACCACCCGGTCGTCGATGGATCCTCCGCCGCCGCTCCCCCGCCCTCCGCGCCGCAGGCGCCGGCGGCGTCCGAGCCCAAGCCGGTGACGGCTCCCATCCCCGTGGTCGGTCAGGCGCCCGTCGCCCGCACGACGGCGAAGCCGGCCAAGCCGCAGCCGATCCCGGCGCAGGCGCCCAGCGTGGTGCCCTCCGCTGCCGGAGAGAGCACCGAAGAAGACCGCGTGACGGTCCTCAAGGGCATGCCGAAGGCCCTGGCGTCCAACATGGACGACTCGCTCACGGTGCCCACCGCGACCAGCGTGCGCACGATCCCGGCGAAGCTGATGATCGACAACCGCATCGTCATCAACAACCACATGTCGCGCACGCGCGGCGGCAAGGTGAGCTTCACCCACCTCATCGGCTGGGCGCTGATCCAGGCGCTCAAGGAGTTCCCCAGCCAGAACGTCTACTACGCCGAGATCGACGGCAAGCCCTCGGTCGTGGCCCCCGCCCACGTCAACCTCGGCATCGCGATCGACATGCCCAAGCCCGACGGGTCGCGCGCCCTCCTCGTCCCGAGCATCAAGCGGGCCGACACCCTCACCTTCGGCGAGTTCCTCGCCTCGTACGAAGACCTCGTGCGCCGCGCCCGCACCAACAAGCTGACCCCCGCCGACTTCCAGGGCACCACGGTCTCGCTCACCAACCCCGGCGGCATCGGAACGGTCCACTCGGTCCCCCGCCTCATGCGCGGCCAGGGCGCGATCATCGGCGCCGGTGCGCTCGACTACCCCGCCGAGTTCATGGGCGCGAGCGAGAAGACGCTCAACGAGCTGGCGATCGGCAAGACGATCACCCTCACCAGCACCTACGACCACCGCGTCATCCAGGGCGCCGGCTCGGGCGAGTTCCTCAAGAAGGTCCACGAGCTGCTCATCGGGCAGCGCGGCTTCTACGACGACATCTTCGCCGCCCTGCGCATCCCCTACGCGCCCATCCACTGGGCCGCCGACATCAGCGTCGACATCTCCGAGCGCATCGACAAGAGCGCCCGCGTGCAGGAGCTCATCAACTCCTTCCGCGTGCGCGGCCACCTCATGGCCGACATCGACCCGCTCGAGTACGTCCAGCGCACGCACCCCGACCTCGAGATCGAATCGCACGGGCTGACCTTCTGGGATCTCGACCGCGAGTTCGTGACCGGAGGTCTCGGCAACAAGCGCGTCGCCAAGCTGCGTGACATCCTCGGCGTGCTGCGCGACTCCTACTGCCGCACCATGGGCGTCGAGTACATGCACATCCAGGACCCGGCCCAGCGCCAGTGGTTCCAGAGCAACCTCGAGGTCAAGTACACCAAGCCCGGCCACGACGAGCAGCTGCGCATCCTGTCGAAGCTGAACCAGGCCGAGGCGTTCGAGACGTTCCTGCAGACCAAGTACGTCGGTCAGAAGCGCTTCAGTCTCGAGGGCGGCGAGTCCCTCATCCCCCTGCTCGACCAGATCCTCCAGGGTGCGGCCTCCGCCGGACTCGACGGGGCCGCCATCGGCATGGCCCACCGCGGGCGTCTGAACGTGCTCACCAACATCGCCGGCAAGACCTACGGGCACGTGTTCCGCGAGTTCGAGGGCGCCGTCGCGATCGGCAGCAAGCGCGGCTCCGGAGACGTCAAGTACCACCTCGGCACCGAGGGCACCTTCGTCGGTGACGCGGGCGACGAGCTCCCCGTGTACCTGGCGGCCAACCCCTCGCACCTCGAGACCGTCGACGGCGTGCTCGAGGGCATCGTCCGCGCCAAGCAGGACCGCAAGCCCATCGGCACGTTCTCGTGGCTGCCCATCCTCGTTCACGGCGACGCCGCGTTCGCAGGTCAGGGCGTCGTGGTCGAGACGCTGCAGATGTCGCAGCTGCGCGGCTACCGCACCGGCGGCACGATCCACGTGGTCGTCAACAACCAGGTCGGCTTCACCACGACTCCGACCGACGCCCGCACCTCGGTGTACGCCACCGACGTCGCCAAGACGATCCAGGCCCCGATCCTGCACGTGAACGGCGACGACCCCGAGGCCGTCGTCCGCGCCGCGGAGCTCGCGTTCATGTACCGCGAGGAGTTCCACCGCGACATCGTGATCGACCTCGTCTGCTACCGCCGCCGCGGTCACAACGAGGGCGACGACCCCTCGATGACCCAGCCCCTGATGACGAACCTCATCGAGGCGAAGCGTTCGGTCCGCCGTCTGTACACCGAGTCGCTCGTCGGCCGCGGTGACATCACCGAAGACGAGTACGAGCAAGCGAAGCAAGACTTCCAGAACCGCCTCGAGGTCGCCTTCGCCGACACGCACGAGGCCGAGACCGGTGCGAACCCCGTCGTCACCATCGACGCGACCGAAGAGCCGGCGGTGGGCGCTCCCGAGACCACGGGTGTTTCGCGCGAGGTCGTCCAGCACATCGGCGACGCCTTCGTGAACAAGCCCGACGGCTTCACGGTGCACACCAAGCTCCAGCAGCTGCTCGAGAAGCGCCACGACATGAGCCGCAACGGCAACATCGACTGGGCTTTCGGCGAGCTCCTCGCCTTCGGCTCGGTGCTGATGGAGGGCACCCCGGTACGCCTCGCGGGCCAGGACTCGCGTCGCGGAACCTTCGTGCAGCGTCACTCGGTGCTCCACGATCGCGACAACGGCCAGGAGTGGCTGCCGCTGGCGAACCTCAGCGAGAACCAGGGCCGTTTCTGGGTCTACGACTCCCTCCTGAGCGAGTACGCCGCCATGGCGTTCGAGTACGGCTACTCGGTCGAGCGCTCCGACGCGCTCGTGCTGTGGGAGGCGCAGTTCGGAGACTTCGCCAACGGCGCCCAGTCGGTCATCGACGAGTTCATCTCGTCGGCCGACCAGAAGTGGGCGCAGCAGTCGAGCGTCGTGCTGCTGCTCCCCCACGGCTACGAGGGCCAGGGACCCGACCACTCGTCGGCCCGCATCGAGCGCTACCTGCAGATGTGCGCACAGGACAACATGATCGTCGCCCGCCCCTCGACCCCCGCGTCGTACTTCCACCTGCTGCGTCGTCAGGCCTACCAGCGTCCCCGTCGCCCGCTCGTGGTCTTCACCCCGAAGGCGATGCTGCGTCTGCGCGGCGCGACGAGCCCCGTCGAGGACTTCCTCGAGGGTCGCTTCGAGCCCGTGCTCGACGACAACCGCGGGGTCGACAAGGGCGCCGTCACGCGTGTCCTGCTGCACGCGGGCAAGATCCACTGGGATCTGCGCGCCGAGCTCGACAAGAACCCGAACCCCGAGATCGCCCTCGTGCGCCTGGAGCAGTACTACCCGGCGCCCATCGAGGAGCTGACCCGCGTCCTCGGCGAGTACCCCAACGCCGAACTGGTGTGGGTGCAGGACGAGCCCGAGAACCAGGGGGCGTGGCCGTTCATCGCCCTCGAGATCGCCGATCAGCTCGGTGGCCGCTCGATCCGCCGCATCTCGCGCGCCGCCGCGGCCTCGACCGCGACGGGTTCGCCGAAGGTGCACGCCAACGAGCACGCCGCGATCATGAAAGAAGCGCTCGCGCGCTGACCCGCACGCCGAGGGGCCCGAACGACATCCTGTCGGTCGGGCCCCTCGGCGTTTCACCGCACCGGCGGCAGAGGGCTACAGCGTGTCCCCGGGCGCCGCGCTCTCACCAAGAGCTGCGCACACGCGCGCCTCGGCGGGAGGCCTGGCGGGGCCGGGATCGCCGAAACTGCATCTCGCCGACGAAGCGGCGTCATCCTGCGGCCCCGTTGTCAGCGAGATGCCGTCTCGCGCTCCCCGCGCCCCGCGCCCCGCGCTCCCCGCGCCCGCGGATCGGGCCTACCGCGTCGCCAAGCCGGGTCCGCGATCCATTTCCGGGCGAAGCCGCTCACGCTGTCTTCCGGCGGTGGCCTCAGGATGCCGGCGCAGCCAGCCCCAGCGTGGGCGCCAAGGCCGGGATCGCCCAGGCCAGACTGCCGTCGAGAGCCTCGCCGGTGTGCCCGGCTCCCTCGACGATGTGCGTCTGCACCGTGAATCCCGCGGCCTCCGCCGCCTTGGAGTTCGCGAGCTGCCCCGGGCCGTAGGTCTTGTCTTCGCTCCCCCACGTGAAGATCGCCGTGTGGCCGCTGAACGTGCCGGGCGCCGCGGCCGCCATGACCACCGACGGCTTGTTCGCCTGGAAGGCCCCGGCGTCTCCGTTGTACACGTCCTTGACCGTCTGATCGACGTGCTCCGACCCGGGGAACTCATTGCCCATCACGTCGAGCATCTGCCCCCACGTGCCCGGGTACTTGGCCCCGTACAGGGCGGCGCACGAGCCGCCGTTGGAGAACCCACCGATGGTCCAGTACGTGTGGTCGGTGGTGATGTTGAGGTTCTTCTCGGCCCACTGCGGCACGAGCTGGTTGATGTAGGTCGCAACGGCGCCGTACTTAGCGGAGTCGACGCACGTCGGATCGCGATCCGGGGCGGTCAGCTGGTCGACGACGATCGCGATGGGCGCGAGTCCCTTGTTCTTCGCAGCGAAGGCGTCGAGCGCCTTGGCCAGCGCCGTCGGGTCGGGAGAACCGGGTTGCCCCATCATGAACACCAGCAGAGGGAGAGCGGGAGGCTTGGCGACCTGGGCCGCGGGGGGCAGGTAGAGCGACGCGTCGCGCGCGGCGTACTGCCCGGTGGGGATCTTGGTGCTCCCCGTCAGAGCGCTGACCGATCCCTTGGTCGGCATGTCGGCCGGCGGCTCCCACGTCTGGTAGAGCGTGGCGGGATCTTCGGCGACGGCGTCCTGCTGCGGCAGAGACGCCGGATCGAGGGCTTGGACGCCGAGGATCGCGGCGAGGTTGTGGGTCACCCCGTACGAGGTGTTCACGCCGAGGACCCCCGCCAGCAGGGAGGCGATCACGGCGACGACGCCGAGGACGCGACGCGGCCACGGGGCACGGAAGATCCCGACGATGCCGATTGCGACGGCGACCATCGATCCCGATGCCCACCAGATGGCCGCGCCGGGCAACGGACCCTGGAAGGTGTTCATCGCCTCGAGGATCTTCGCGACGACGAACATCACGACGCCGGCAGCGATCCCGATCACGAGCGTGCCCACGACCCGACGCGGACGCCACACCACGACGGCGATCACGCCGAGGGCCGCGACGATGGCGCTGATGAGCAGCATGGGGCTGTCGATCAGTTCGAACGACAGGATGAACTTGTTCACCGGCGTCCCTCCCAGGCGGTTCGGGCCAGCGCAACGATCTCGCGGCGTGACGCGTCGGGCAGGTAGGCGCGTCCGACCGCGGCCCCGATGGCGGGAAGCTGCAGCGGATCACGGTAGGCGAGCGAGAGCGGGCGGTACCGGGGCCGGAACTTGCCCTTGAAGCGGAAGAGCGACGCGAACCCGTACGCCGGTTCGAGGACCTCGGCGAGCCAGCGCAGCAGAGCCCGAAGAGGCGCGGGGTCGCCGTCGACGGCTTCGTCCGGGTCGTCTGCGAGAGGCGCTCCCGACAAGCTCAAGACGGTGGCGCCCTCCTCTTGCAGCTCGAGGGCGGCCTTGGCGATGAGGAACTCCATCATGCCGTTGGGGCCGTCCGAGCGGCGCCGCATGAAGTCCAACGTCCACCCCGAGATCTCACCCGCCGTCCACGACGGCATCCAGCTGGTGACCGCCTCGATGCGATCGTCGGGGCCGACCGCCAACAGCAGGCGCACATCGCGGTCACGGAGTTCGTCGAGAGAGCCCAGGGTGAAACCCATCTCCGGCAGGGCGCGGTCGGCGACCCACTCCTCGTCGATGGCGATCACCTGCGAGGACTGACCGACGCTCAGTTCGTGCCAGCGCGACCACACGGCCGTGTACCCCTCGCGCTCGGCCCGGGTGAGGGGCTGCCGCACCTTCTGCCAGGTCTTGCCGGCGAAGGTCAGGCCCGGGAGGTCCATGACCGTCTCGACCCCGACGGGGACGTGTCTCCACCCCAGGTCGACCAGATCGTCGAGGGTGTCGGAGTGGATGCTGTAGAACGCCGGGGTCCACCCGTGCTCGACGCAGTAATCGGTAAAGCCCCTCAGCGCCTCCGGGCGCCGCCCCTCGGGGGCGAGGGGGTCGCCGACCGCCAGTGCCACGTCTCCACTCAAGCGGTAGGCGACGGCGCACTCCCGGTCGTCGGAGTACCAGTGGCTGTTCCCGGCCCAGGTGCCGAGGAAACCGAGCGTGTCGCTCCCGCGTCGCAGCAGATCGCGGTAGTGGCTGTCGTCGACCGCGGCGGGGCGCCGCGAGCGTCGATAGAGCCAGAGGATCGCGGCGACCACGATGGCCCAGAAGAGCACGCCGATCCACTGGTACGCGAAGAGCGCGGGTCCGCTGTGCGGGAACGCCGTGGACCCGCCCGGGTGGGTGAAGGACGGCGGGAGGAACCGTCGCACCGTCAAGCCGAGCAGATCGAGGACGGACACGTCCCGGTCGAAGGCGCGGTGCCCGATCGCCTCGACCACGAAGAGCGTCGTCGCGCACACGACGAAGGCGAGGGTGACCACCACGGCGACGATCCGCGCCGCGCGCGGGGTGGCGCGCACCGAGAAGCGCGCGCGGGCGACGACCAGGGCGGCGGCCAGCGCGAGGGGGATCACGATCGTCGCGATCGCCCAGAGCACGTACTCCGCGCCGCTGCCGTCGACCCACGGGTCGATGCGCAGGCGGCCGTCCAGCAGAGAGATGACGGGGAGGACGGCGGATGCCACGAGCACGAACTCCGCGACGATCCAGGCCGAGCGCCTCCCCTGCCGCAGCCCCCACGCGGCGACGAGGAGCAGCACGAGAGGCACGATCGCGAGGAGGGCGGGGCCCGCGCCCCGGGTCATGAGGAGGCCGATCTGCTCGTCGCAGACCGACGACGCGACTCTGCCGCACTGCGCGAGCAGTTCGTCGTCGTATTGCATGTAGGCGTCCACCACGAGCGAGAGCGGCCCGCGGCCTCCCCCGCTGACGAGCGCGACGATCGGGCCGCTGCCCACGACCGCGACCAGCAGGGCGAGGAGGGTTCGCGTCTCGCGCGTCGAACTGCGGTGCCACGACCGGCGCTCGCGGCCCCGCGCGAGCAGGGCACCGACGAAGAGTCCGATGACGGCCGCCGAGAGGCGGTACCAGGAGTCGGCGTCACCCGCGTAGAGCGCGAAGAGGGCCAACAGGGCGAAGCCGACCAGACGCAGACGACGACGCCAGAGCGTCGGTGCGAAGGCCGATCCGGCCATGACGGCCCCGGCGATCGCCGTGGTCGGGTCGAGCACGGGGACCTCGGCCGCGACGACGGGGCGGAGGTCGGTGATCGTCCAGGCGGCGGCGTGCAGGCCGATGCCCACGAGCAATCCGCTGAGCCCGATGGCGGCGAGGAACAGGCTCGTGCGCCGCGATCCGACCAGACGTTCGACGTACGCGAGCGCGGTCAGAGCGAGCAGCACCGACGAGAACGCGTCGATCGTCGAATCCGGCACGACGAGTGCGGTCAGCAGGGTCCACCAGCGGCCGCTGGCGAACGTGGCCAACGGCCCTGCTCCCCAGACCAGCGCGTCGTCGCCCCACAGCGACCCGGTCGCCGCGGCGGACGCCACGACGATCACCGCGACGACGATCGCCACCGGGTTGTGCGACAGGTAACGACGCAGCGACGCGCCCACCCTCGTCAGGCGTGACGGCGGTCGGTCGGCGACCGGAGGAGCGGCGGATTCGGACATCGGCGAAAGCGTATTGCCAATTCCTATGAGAAGGCGTCAGTACCAGATGTCGAGCAGCGGGGTCGCCTCGGGGGTGAAAGCCCGGTCGACGGAGACGAGGACGTCGGCCCCTGCCCGCACGAGTCCCGCGTGGGCGAGCTCCGTCGAGCGCACCCCGCCGAGCAGGAGCGAGCTCAGGGCGCCGACCGTCAGCTCGACCTCCGACGCCTCGCTTTCGTCCGCCCGGGTGACGACGGCTTCTCCGTCCGCGCCGACGCGCAGACGCCACGTTCCCTCGGCGAAGCCGAGCGGGTCGGCCACGCGGAGCACCACGTCGAGTGCTCCCGCGTACCGCCGCGAGCCCAGGGCCCCGGGCACATCGAGGATGCGCAGCCAGTGGTGGTCGGTGAGGGTCGCCGTCACGGCGCGACGGTCGGCGACCATCCACTGCACCGGCGGCACGGCGGGCTGCAGCCACGCTTTCACCCGACCGACGAGGTCGTGCTCGATCGCGAATCGCCAGAGGGCCGCGGACGCCTCGGCGTCGACGGCGAACAGGGCGCGCACCTCGAGCTCGTGCGCCGAGAAGTCGTCGCGCTCGTCGATCGTGTAGACGAGGATGCCCGTCTCGTCGCCGTCCGCGCCACGATAGGCGACCGCGCGGACCTTCTCGCCCGACTTGTCGCCGGGCGTGAGACCCGCGATCCCGCGCCACCGCCCGTCCCACCCGGGTACCGACCCGGGGCGCTGGATGCGCACTCGCTCGTGGACGGCCGCCACGCGCTCCACGACTGCCTCGCGCGGCACGAAGTCGAGCCGCCCGGGTGCCGTCGGACCCGTCCAGCGGGCGCGGCCCGTGTCGATCTGCACGTCGGAGGCCCACGCGGCGGGCGAGAAACCCCAGCGCCCGTAGATCGTCGCCTCGGTGACGGTGAGGCCCGCGATGGCGAAGCCGGCCGCGGCCGCCGTCCGCAGTTCACCGCCGATCATCGCGCGCGCGATCCCCCGGCGACGGTGCGTCGCGGCCACCGTGACGGCGCTGATGGACCAGAGCGGGGCGACGCGCCCCGGCGAGGTCGTCAGCTCGGAGGCCCACGAGTCGATCGTGCCGACCGGCACCGCGGGCTCGACGCCCCGACGGTCGTAGACCGCCGTCAGACGGCGGGTCCGCAGGGTCTTGCGCGCGTTCTCGGCCTCGTCGTCGGTCGACTCCCCGCCCAGGAAACCCCGGGCGACCGCCCGCTGGAACGGACGGAACCCCTCGCCGTCGGCATCCACCCGCTCGTATTCGAGCCCGGAGGCGGCGAGGTCGGCGGCGGAGGTCGGGTCGAGGGGCAGCGTCAGAGTGTCGAGGGATGCCATGACCCCAGCCTAGGGATCACCTCCGACACGCGGCGAGCGAACGCCCGCGGCGTCAGTGCGTGGCCTGGATGGCGCGCAGGCGCGAGAGCACCTGGTCGCGGAGTTCGTCGGGCGCCGTCTCTTTGCACGCACGCGCGACCACCTCGGTCAGCGTCCGTGCCACGAGGGCCTCGTCCTGGCATCCGGGGCAGTTCTCGAGGTGCTCCCGGATGTCCTTCTGCTGGGTCTTGCAGACCTCGTTGCGGAGGTACTCCTCAAGGTCGCGTCGCGCCTTGTCGCAGCCGCAGTCGCTCATTTCTTCTCTCCCGTCGCGGCCTGGATGCCGCGCTCCTTGGCGTAGTCCGACAGCAGGTCGCGCAGCAGCCGCCGGCCGCGGTGCAGACGGCTCATGACCGTACCGATCGGAGTCTTCATGATGTCGGCGATCTCCTGGTAGGCGAAGCCCTCGACGTCGGCGAGGTACACCGCCATCCGGAAATCTTCGGGGATCGACTGCAACGCGTCCTTCACGACGGATGCCGGCATGTGGTCGATCGCTTCGGCCTCGGCCGAACGGGCGCTGCTCGCGGTGGTCGATTCGGCTCCGCCGAGCTGCCAGTCCTCGAGATCGTCGATCGCGCTCTGGTAGGGCTCGCGCTGCTTCTTGCGATACGTGTTGATGTACGTGTTCGTCAGGATGCGGTAGAGCCACGCCTTCAGATTGGTGCCCTGCGTGAACGTCGCCCACGAGCCGAAGGCCTTCACGAAGGTCTCCTGCACGAGATCGGCGGCGTCGGCCGGATTGCGCGTCATGCGCATCGCTGCGGCGTACAGCTGATCCATGAAGGGCAGCGCCTGCTCTTCGAACTGTGCGCGGGGCTCCGCCTGTGGGCCGGCGTCTGCGGTGTCGTTCATCGCGCGCCAGTCTACGTCGAGCGTGTCGGCGACCACCGGGATGGCCTCCGGCAGGCGGTCGCGTTCGAGAAGTGCGGTCACGTGTCGTCCCCTTTCAGTAGGCTAGGAACCGATGACTCCCCTTGGGTATTCCCCTTCCGCCGCCACTCCCCGCGGTGAGTGGGACGCGCCCGTGTCCGACGGCCCCCTGGATGCCACGGTCACCGTGCCGGGTTCGAAGTCGCTGACCAATCGCGAACTGATCCTCGCCGCGATCGCCGACGGCCCCGGCACGCTGCACGGACCGCTGCACTCCGACGATTCCGCGCGCATGGTCGACGCGTTGCGCATCCTCGGCGTCGGGATCGACGAGATCGAGACCGGCTCGCCCTTCGGCCCCGACCTGCTGGTGACCCCTCCGTCCTCGTTCACGGGCGACGGCACGATCGACTGCGGCCAGGCCGGAACCGTCATGCGGTTCATCGCCCCCGTGGCGGGCTTCGCCCGTGGCGACGTGCACGTCACCGCGCACGAGAGCGCACTGCACCGTCCGATGGGCGCCATGATCCACGCCCTGCGCGACGTCGGTGTCGACATCGACGACGGCGGCCACTGGGCCCTGCCGTTCTCGGTGCGCGGGCACGGACACGTGCGCGGCGGCGAAGTCGAGATCGATGCGAGTCAGTCGAGCCAGTTCGTCTCGGGGCTCCTGCTCGCGGCCGCACGCTTCGACGTGGGGCTCCACCTGCGTCACGTCGGCTCGCGCCTTCCGAGCATCCCGCACATCGACATGACCGTCGAAGCCCTCGCCCACCGCGCGGTGCACGTCGAACGCCCCGCTCCCGGCGAGTGGATCGTGCCGGCCGGCCCCGTGCGCGCAAAGGACGTGGCGATCGAACCCGATCTCTCCAACGCCTCGCCGTTCCTCGCCGCGGCGATGGTCACGGGCGGCTCCGTCACCGTCACGGGCTGGCCGTTGCACAGCACGCAGCCGGGCGCTCTCCTCGTCGACATCCTCGCCGAGATGGGAGCCCGCGTCAGCCGTCGCGGCGGCGCCCTCACCGTGGCCGCCGGAGACGACGGCATCCTGGGTGTCGATCTCGACCTGTCCGCGGCGGGCGAGCTGGCGCCGACGCTGTTCGGCCTGGCGGCGTTCGCCGACGGTCCCACCACGCTCCACGGGATCGGGCACATCCGCGGTCATGAGACCGATCGCATCAGCGCCCTCGTCGGAAACCTCCGCTCGCTCGGCGGCGAGGCCCACGAGCTCGACGACGGCATCCGCATCGTGCCGCGGCCCCTCGTCGGCGGCGAGTGGAAGGCCCACCACGACCACCGTCTCGCCACCACCGGCGCCCTGATCGGTCTGCGTGTTCCCGGCGTGCGGATCGACGACATCGGAACCACCGCCAAGACCCTCCCCCAGTTCGCGGCGCTGTGGCAGGCGATGCTGCGCGCTCCCCGCGTGTGAGCGAGCAGCGACCGTGAGCTGGCTCGACGACGCCGACGACGACGAGGACGACCTCCGCTACGACGAGTCGTCCATCCGCGTCCGCCCCAATCCCAAGGCGAACAGGCCGCGGACGAAGCGGCGTCCCGCCCATGCCGACGCGCAGATCGCCCGCGTGCTCGGTGTCGACCGCGGCCGCTACACGGTCCTCGTCGACGAGGACGGCCCCGACGAACGTCGTGTGCTGGCCACTCGCGCGCGCGAGCTCCGCAAGCAGCCCATCGTCAACGGCGACCGCGCCCGCGTCGTCGGCGATCTCACGGGCGACGAAGGCACCCTCGGGCGCATCATCGGTCTCGAGGAGCGCACGTCTCTGCTGCGCCGCAGCGCCGACGACACCGACCAGGTCGAGCGCGTGATCGTGGCCAATGCCGACCAGATGCTCGTCGTGGTCGCCGCGGCCGACCCCGAACCCCGCGCCCGCCTCGTCGACCGCTACCTCGTGGCGGCGCTGGATGCCGGCATCCGTCCCCTGCTCGTCGTCACCAAGACCGACCTGGCCGACCCCACGGAGTTCCTCGCGCACTTCGTCGGTCTCGACCTGCGCGTGTTCACCAGCGCGCAGGGGCAGATGCCCCTCGACGAGATCGGCGAGGCCCTCGTCGGCCACTCGACGGTGTTCGTGGGGCACTCGGGCGTGGGCAAGTCGACGCTGGTGAACGCCCTCACGGGGTCGGAGCGCGCGATCGGTCATGTGAACACCGTCACCGGGCGGGGGCGTCACACCTCCTCGTCCGCGGTGTCGCTGCGGTACCGCGGACGCGCCGGCTCGGGCTGGGTCATCGACACCCCGGGCGTGCGGTCGTTCGGTCTCGGACACGTCGACCCCGCGCACGTCCTCGGCGCGTTCACGGATCTGGCCGAAGTGGCCGAGGAGTGCCCGCGCGGCTGCACGCACCTGCCCGACGCTCCCGACTGCGCCATCATCGAGGCGGTCGAGTCCGGCCGCCTCGGCCCCGGGGCCGCCGCCCGGTTGGACTCCCTGCAGCGCCTGCTGACGACGTTCCAGGGCATCGAGCGTTCTAGGCTGGAGGGGTGACGAACCTCGAAAAGGGCGACATCGCCCCCGACTTCACCCTCATCGACCAGGACGAACACCCCGTCTCGCTGGGCGACTTCCGCGGCCGCCGCGTGATCCTCTACTTCTACCCCGCGGCTCAGACGCCGGGATGCACCACGCAGGCATGCGACTTCCGCGACAGCCTCGCCTCTCTCCAGGGCGCCGGGTACACGGTGCTCGGGATCTCGCGCGACACCCCCGAGAAGCTGCGCGCGTTCCGCGACAGCGACGGTCTGACCTTCCCGCTGCTGAGCGACGCCGACCACGCCGTGCACGAGGCCTACGGCGCGTGGGGCGAGAAGCAGAACTACGGCAAGACGGTCACGGGCGTGCTCCGCTCGACCTTCGTCGTCGACGAAGAGGGCAAGATCGTCGAGGCGATGTACAACGTCAAGGCCACCGGCCACGTGGCGCGTCTGCGCAAGACCCTCGGTCTCGCCGCCGCCTGATCCGCGAATGCCGCGACCCCGCCCCGCACGAGCGGTCGGCGGGGTCTTCGCGTCTGCGCCGTGACTCAGTCGTCGTCGCGACGTCGCGGCGCCGCCGCGCGCACCGCCAGCGCGAGCAGCACGAGACCGACGACGGCCGGCACCGCGATGAGCACGGCGATCGCCGGAGACGCCCACTCCCCGGTCACCGCGCCGATGGCGACCGAGAGGATGAGCAGTTGCGTGACGATCCCCCCGGATCGACCGGCCGAGACATCGCGGGCCGTGGCGACGCCGAAGGCACCGACGATGGCCGCACCGACCACGGTGAGGACGATGAGGGCGAGCGAGCTCACCACCGAGTCGGTGTCGCCGCCGACGAGGGCGACCGTCTGCCAGCCGGCGAGCGCCAGGATGCCGAGGCTTTCGAGTCCGAGCAGGACCGCGGCAGCGAGACGAATCGGCATCCGGAAGGCCTCCCCGGCGGGCGAATCCGCGCCGTTACGATCTGGAAACCTCGCGGTTACCTCTTGATCAGGCGGAATCGCTATGGGAGCATGGAACAAGCCGTGTGCTCCCACAGCGAAGTGGGGCGAGCAATCGCTCGCGTTCCCACCAGGGTACCGGACCCGAATCCCGGTGCCGAATCGACCAATTTTCTGTTACAAGGAGCACCCCCATGGATTGGCGCGACAAAGCAGCCTGCCTCACCGTCGACCCCGAACTGTTCTTCCCGGTCGGCAACACCGGCCCCGCGGTCGACCAGATCGAGAAGGCCAAGTCGGTCTGCGCTCGCTGCACCGTCACCGAGGTCTGCCTGCAGTACGCCCTCGAGTCCGGCCAGGACTCGGGCGTCTGGGGTGGTCTGAGCGAAGACGAGCGTCGCGCGCTCAAGCGCCGCGCCGCTCGCGCCCGCCGCGCCTCCTGACGTCCGTCGCCGCGCCGAAGCCCGCCCCTCGGGGCGGGCTTTCGCGCGTTCAGGGCCCTGGCTCCCGCCTGAGCGCTCCCCGCGCCCCACGACACCCCGAACCTTCGAGACCCCGCGCCGCGCGCGCGACGCGGTAGGGAGCCGAGGCGACACGCCGTCCGGATCAAGGGATGCCGCGGGGCGGTGCCGCGTCAGGCTGCGGAACCGCCGATGTAGCGCAGCGGGATCTCGATGGTGACCTCGGTGCCGCTACCCATCAGGGTGTGCCAGTCGATCGTGCCGCCGAGCTCGCCCTGGATGAGGGTGCGGACGATCTGCGTACCGAGCCCGCGGCCCACCTGACCCTCGGGCAAGCCCACTCCCGTGTCGCGCACGCTGACCTCGAGCATCTCGCCGCTCCGCTCCGCCGCGATCTCGACATCGCCCTCTTGCCCGGCGAGCCCGTGCTCGACCGCGTTGGTGACGAGCTCCGTGAGCGCGAGGGCCAGCGGGGTGGCGAACTGACTCGGGAGCGTGCCGAACTTGCCCGTGGTGCGCGTGCGCGCCCGTGTGTTGGGGGCCGCGGCGACCTCGGCGACGAGCTTGAGCACGCGCGCGAAGACGTCGTCGAAGTCGACGTTCTGGGCGAGTCCCTCCGAAAGGGTGTCGTGCACCACGGCGATCGCCGACACGCGGCGCATGGCCTGGGTGAGCGCGTCGCGCGCCTCGTCGGAATGGGTGCGGCGCGCCTGGATGCGCAGCAGCGAGGCGACCGTCTGCAGGTTGTTCTTGACGCGGTGGTGGATCTCGCGGATCGTCGCGTCCTTGGTGATGAGTTCCTGCTCCTGGTGGCGGATCTCGGTCACGTCGCGACTCAGCACGATCGCGCCGATGCGCGTGCCGCGGTCGCGCAGCGGGATCGTGCGCAACGAGACCTGCACGCCGCGCGCCTCCATGTCGGCGCGCCAGGGAGCGCGCCCGCTGACGACGACGGGAAGGGACTCGTCGACGTCCTGGCGCTTGGCCGGGAGGATGCGCGCGGTCACCTCGGCGAGCGACTCACCCTCAAGCTCGTCGTCGAAGCCCATGCGGTTGAACGCCGAGAGCGCGTTCGGGCTCGCGAAGGTGGTGATGCCGTCCACGTCGAGACGGATGAGTCCGTCGGAGGCGCGGGGAGCCCCGCGCCGGGGGGCGGTCGGGGCCGAGAGGTCGGGGAACTCGGCCGAGGCGATCATGCCGAAGACGTCGTCGGCGCAGTCGTTGAAGGTGATCTGCTGCCGCGAGGGGGTCCGCGTCTCGCCGAGATTGGTGTGGCGGGTCAGCACGCCCACCGTCGTCACCGCGTGGCCCTCGCGCGAGAGCTCGCGCACGATCGGCACCGCGCGCACGCGCGTGGGCGTCTCTTCGAACCAATCGGGGGATGCCGAGTCGACGATGCGACCGCTCTGGAAGGCCTCCCGCACCTGGGTACGCCACTGCGGACGGACGCGGTCGCCGACGATGTCGCGGTAGAAGAGCGTCGCCGCTCCCCCGGGCCGCGTGTGGGCGACGGCGACGAACGAGTCGTCGGGAGTGGGGACCCAGATGACGATGTCGGCGAACGCGAGGTCGGCGAGCAACTGCCCGTCGCCCGCGAGCCGGTGCAGCCACTCGACGTCCGCCTCGCTGGAGCGGCCCTGGGCGTAGACGAGTTCACTGAGTGTCGACACCCCTCCACCCTAGGGGGAGCCTCCGACGCGGGCATCCGCGAGAGGCGTCCGGCCGGCGCTCGGTGAGGGTGCGGGTGAAGTTCGACCGCCTCGAATGCGTCGGCAGGTTAAGGCGCGGGCGAGAGAAACCCACCCGTCCCCTCGAGCTCTCCTGCCCGGCAGGCCCGGGCGGTGCGCAGGGTGAGGTCGCGACGTCCGCACAATGGTGGACGTGGTGAGGCCAAGACGGAGAGGCACTCACCCCGTGGACGATTTACCGTGACGACGAACGTCGCACAATCGCCCGGAAGCGATCCCGTCCGGGTGGTCGCGCCAGCGCCCGACGATGCGCGCCGCGACCTCGAGGTCGGGGCTCCCCCGCGCCGGGACGCCGATCCCGAAGGCGTTCACGCGTCCGCCGGCGAGCAGCCCGACATGACGCGGAGAGCGTCCCTCTCGAGCGACCCGTGGGCGACGAGGTCCGTGGAGCTGAGGGAAAGAGTCGCGGTGCGGAACGGTCGACGCGGCGACGAGAAGAATGACCGCGGCTCCTCCTCAACCTCACCCCGTCGAAAGCCCTCCACAGACACCGCGAAAACTCCGTGGCCCGTGCGATGACTGTCCTACTGTCGGCCTCACCCCGACTCGCCGAACGTACGACGCACAGACAGAGGACCCATGCCCGAATCAGCACGGCGACGCGAACCTTCGCGGCGTGCCCAGCAGAACGCCCGTCCAGTGAGCAATCCGGGTCCGGAGCACGCCGCTGACGGCCTCCCCGCCATCGAGGTCTTCGTCGGCAACATGGTCCGCGGTGTCCTCGAGGTGGTCGCCGGCGTCCGTGACCCGGAGCAGTTGGCACGGTGGATGTCCGAGGAGGTCTACCGTGCGCTCCTCGTGCGAACGAGCCTCGCCGCCCGCGCCCGGAGTGCGCGAGGCGTTCAGATGTACCGCGCCGTCCACCATGTCCGCGGCATCCGCCTCTTCTCACCTCGGGAAGGTGCCCTCGAAGCGACCGTCATCGTCTCGGGTCGTCTGCGTACCCGCGCCATCGCCCTCCGGCTCGAGACGATCGAGCGACGGTGGCGCATCACGGCGCTCCACCTGCTGTAAGCCGGCGACCGCCCGACGAGACCGCGCCGACCGGCGAAGTCGTCGACCTCTTCTCGCCCGCTCGCTTGCGACCGTGCGGAAGAGGTCCGCGCCCGCCCCGGGTCACGGCCGCCAGGAAGCCAGGAAGTTTCCGAGACGCTCGATCGCGTCGGTGATGACGCGGGCCTCAGGGAGCGTGACGATGCGCACGTGATCGGTCGCGGGCCAGTTGAAACCCGACCCCTGGACCAGCAGCACGTGCTCGGCCAGAAGGAAGTCGCGGACGAACTGCGCGTCGTCCGGGATCTCGTACACGTCGGGATCGAAGCGCGGGAAGGCGTAGAGCGCCCCCCGCGGCATGACGCACGAGACGCCCGGAATGGCCTCGAGGCCCTGCCACGCGGCATCCCTCTGCTCGTGAAGACGACCCGTCGGGGCGATGAGCGCGTCGATCGACTGCACCCCCGACAACGCCGCCTGCACCGCGAACTGCGCCGGCACGTTCGGGCACAGGCGAGTGGATGCCAGCAGGTTGATGCCGTGCAGGAATCCCTGCGCGTGCTCCTTGGGGCCGGTGATCGCGAGCCAGCCGGAGCGGTATCCCGCCACCCGGTAGGTCTTCGAGAGGCCGTTGAAGGTGAGGCAGAGCAGGTCGGGGGCGACCGTGGCCATCGGGATGTGCACCGCGTCGTCGAACAGGATCCGGTCGTAGATCTCGTCGGCCAGCAGCAGGAGCGAGTGCTCCCGGGCGATGTCGGCGATGCCCTCGAGGATCTCGCGCGAGTACACCGCGCCCGTGGGGTTGTTCGGGTTGATGACGACGATCGCCTTGGTGCGGGGCGTGACCTTGGAGCGGATGTCCTCGAGGTCGGGCTGCCACTCGCGCTGCTCATCGCACAGGTAGTGCACGGGCGTGCCGCCGCCCAGGCTCGTCATCGCCGTCCACAGCGGGTAGTCGGGGGCGGGGATGAGCACCTCGTCGCCCTCGTCGAGGAGCGCCTGCATCGTCATCGTGATGAGCTCGGACACGCCGTTGCCCAAGAAGACGTGATCGGGGTCGAGGTGGGGGAAGTCGGGCTCCTGCTCGTACCGCGAGACGACCGCGCGACGAGCGGACAGGATGCCGCGGCTGTCGCTGTAGCCGTGGGCGTTGGGGACCGAGGCGATCATGTCGCGCACGATCTGGTGCGGCGCCTCGAAGCCGAAGATCGCCGGGTTGCCGGTGTTGAGCTTGAGGATCGAGTGCCCCTCGGCCTCGAGTCGATCGGCCTCGACGAGGGCCTCCCCGCGGATCTCGTACAGGACGTCCTTCAGCTTGGATGACTGGTCGAGGGGGCGCAGCGGGCTCATCGGTTCAGGATATCCCCGGGCCGTCGCGGCCAATCGACACCGCGTGGACCCCTCGGTCGGGCCAGTCCCCCGACCGGCGGCCGGACGACGTACCCGAAAACGACGGATGCCGCGCCCCGACCTCGGGGCGCGGCATCCGTCGTGCGATCACTTCTTCTTGGCGGCGCGACGATCGGCGCGGTTGCTCGCGGCGGGCTCATCGCCCGGGGCCACCCGCTGGCCGAAGGCTCCGCGGGCGGCGGGGGCCTGCTCGGCAGGCGGCTCGGCCTGCTGCTCGGCCTGACGGAGGCGGTTGGTGGCGGCCTGCTGCACCTGACCGCGGTCGTTGCGGACCTCGACCTCGCCGGCGTCATTGGCCGCGGAGTACTCGAGGCGCTGGGTCTCGACCGGCGTCGGGGCAAGGCCCTTCGCCTCGACCTGAGCCTCGTCACCCTCGACCTTGCGCACCTCGACCTCGAGGTTGTAGAGGAAGCCGACCGACTCCTCCTTGATCTGCCCCATCATCGACTGGAACATCTGGTAGCCCTCGCGCTGGTACTCGATGAGCGGGTCGCGCTGGGCCATGGCGCGCAGGCCGATGCCGTCCTTGAGGTAGTCCATCTCGTAGAGGTGCTCACGCCAGCGGCGGTCGAGGACCTGCAGCACGACGCGTCGCTCGAGCTCGCGCAGCGCCTGCTCGCCGAGGGCCTTCTCGCGGTTCTCGTACGCGATGCGGGCGTCGGAGATGATCTCGCGCTTGAGTCCCTCGGGCGTGATGCGACCCTTGTTGCCACCCGCCTCGGCCACGACCTCGTCGATCGTGACGCTCACGGGGTACATGGTCTTCAGCTCGGTCCAGAGGGCGTCGAAGTCCCACGACTCGGTGTGACCCGAGCCGGTGTGGTCGTCGATGACGGCGGTGATCGCGTCCTCGATGAAGTGCTGCACGCGATCGGCGATGTCGTCGCCCTGGAGCATGTGGCGACGGTCGGCGTAGATCGCCTCGCGCTGACGGTTCAGCACGTCGTCGTACTTCAGCACGTTCTTGCGCATCTCGGCGTTGCGCGCCTCGACCTGTGACTGGGCGCTCTTGATCGCGCGCGAGACGAGGCCCGACTCGATTGCGACGTCGTCGGGGAAGTTCGTGCGCGCGAGGATCGCCTCGGCCGCGCCCGACTGGAACAGGCGCATGAGGTCGTCGGTGAGCGAGAGGTAGAAGCGGCTCTCACCCGGGTCGCCCTGACGGCCCGAACGACCGCGCAGCTGGTTGTCGATGCGACGCGACTCGTGACGCTCGGTGCCCAGCACGTATAGGCCACCGGCCTCGACCACCTTCGCGGCCTCCTCGGCCACGGTGTCGCGCATGCTCTGGTACACGGTATCCCACTCGGACTCGTAGGCCTCGGGGGTCTCGACCGGGTCGAGGTTCTTCGCCTTCATCTCCTGCACGGCGAGGAACTCGGCGTTTCCGCCGAGCATGATGTCGGTTCCGCGACCGGCCATGTTGGTGGCGACGGTGACGGCGCCCAGGCGGCCCGCGCGCGCGACGATCTCGGCCTCGCGCGCGTGGTTCTTGGCGTTGAGGACCTCGTGACGCACGCCCTTCTTCGCCAGAAGCCGCGAGAGGTACTCGCTCTTCTCGACGCTCGTGGTGCCCACGAGGACCGGCTGGCCCTTCTCGTGGCGCTCGACGATGTCTTCGACGACCTGCGCGAACTTGGCCGTCTCGTTCTTGTAGACGAGGTCGGACTGGTCCTTGCGGATCATCGGCTTGTTGGTCGGGATGGGAACCACGCCGAGCTTGTAGGTCGACATGAACTCGGCCGCCTCGGTCTCGGCGGTACCGGTCATGCCGGCGAGCTTGTCGTACAGACGGAAGTAGTTCTGCAAGGTGACGGTCGCGAGGGTCTGGTTCTCGGCCTTGACCGGCACGCCCTCCTTGGCCTCGATCGCCTGGTGGATGCCCTCGTTGTAGCGACGACCCACGAGGATGCGGCCGGTGTGCTCGTCGACGATCATGACCTCGTCGTTCATCACGACGTAGTCGGTGTCGCGCTTGAACAGCGCGATCGCCTTGATCGAGTTGTTCAGGAACGAGATCAGCGGGGTGTTGGCCGATTCGTACAGGTTGTCGATGCCGAGGTAGTCCTCGACCTTCTCGATACCGGGCTCGAGCACGCCGATCGTGCGCTTCTTCTCGTCGACCTCGTAGTCGACGCCGGCCTCGAGCGTGCGGGCGAGCTTGGCGAACTCCGCGAACCAGCGGTTGGCTTCGCCGGATGCCGGGCCCGAGATGATCAGCGGGGTGCGGGCCTCGTCGATGAGGATCGAGTCGACCTCGTCGACGATGGCGTAGAAGTGACCGCGCTGCACGAGGTCTTCTTTGCGCCAGGCCATGTTGTCGCGCAGGTAGTCGAATCCGAACTCGTTGTTCGTGCCGTAGCTGATGTCGGCCTCGTACTGCTCGCGGCGCACCTCGGGGGTCTGTCCCGCGACGACCGTTCCCGTGGTCATGCCGAGGGCGCGGTAGACGCGGCCCATGAGCTCGGACTGGTAGCTCGCGAGGAAGTCGTTGACCGTGATGACGTGCACGCCCTGTCCGGCGATCGCGTTGAGGTACGCGGGCAGCGCCGCGGTCAGCGTCTTGCCTTCACCGGTCTTCATCTCGGCGATGTTGCCGAGGTGGAGGGCTGCCCCACCCATGATCTGCACGTCGTAGGGCCGCTGGCCGAGCGTGCGCTTGGCCGCCTCGCGAACGGCGGCGAAGGCCTCGGGCATGAGCTGATCGAGCGTCTCACCGGCTTCGTAACGCGCGCGCAGCTCGACGGTCTCGTTGCGCAGCTCGTCGTCGGTGAGTTGCTCGTAGTCCTCTTCGAGCGCTCCGGTCGCTTTCACGACGCCCTGCAGTCGGCGCAGGATGCGGCCCTCGCCGGCGCGCAGCAGTTTCTCGAGCGGATTGGCCACGGAGCATCTCCATCTGTCGGGTGCGGCGCCCGCGTGGACGCCGGCCTGCGAACAGGCATACATCGCCCATGTTATCCGTGTTACCCGTTCGTGACCTGCGAGGAGGCCGCAATCCGAAAGAGCGGTGCGCGCCCGCAGCGAACACACGGCGACGCCGCCGAACCCGACGCTTAGGATCGACCCATGGCCGGTTTCTGGGGCAAGAGGAAGCGCGAAGAGCAGGACGCGGCGGATGCCGATCTGGCACGCCGAGCGGAGCTCGCGATCGTCGCGGCCGACGAGCGCGTGCGCCTGACCTCGGACGAACTCGATTTCGCCCGCGCCGAACTCGGCGACAAGGCGACCGAAGACCTCGCGGCGGCCCTCGACTCCGTGCGCACCCACCTCGCCGAGGCGTTCCAGCTGCACCAGCTGAACCACGACGAGATCCCGGACACCAAAGAAGAGCTGCGCACGCGCAACGCCCGCATCATCCAGCTGTCGCAGTGGGCCGAAGACCTGCTCGAAGAGCGCACCCAGGTGCTCCAGCCCAAGATCGACGCGGTGCGCCGCGCTCCCGAGACCCTGGCGCGGGTGCGCGCGGATCGCGACCGACTCGCCGAGCGCGTCCCGAACGCCCGCGAGGTCGTCGACAGACTGTCCCGCCGCTACAGCGATTCGGCCCTGGCCCAGATCGGCGGCAACCCCGAAGAGATCGAGCAGCTGCTCGACTTCGCCGTGCACACCGCCGCCGTCTCAGAGCGCCGCCGCGAAGCGGGCCAGCGCGAGCAGGCGTCGGTCGCCCTCGAGGCGGCCACCGAGGCCGTTCGTCGGGCGGAATCGCTCCTGGATGCCGTGGACACCTTCGAGATCGAAGCCCTCCGCGCCGAGTCGACTCTCGCCGCCGTGGTCGACGACTCCCGCAACGACCTGATCGAAGCGCGCCTCGGCGCGCAGACACCGGCCGTGGTCCAGGCCATGGCCACGCTGCAGCAGGCCTTGACCGCGCTCCCCGCCTCGGGATCGCGCAGCGATCCCTTCCAGGCGCTGTCGTCGCTGCGCCAGGCCAACGCCGATCTCGACCTCGCGCGCGAGCGCGCTGCCCGCCCCGTCCCCTCGCAGGATCAGGTGGAGCACGCGATCGACGACGCCGACCGGCAGATCGCCGTCGCCCGCGGCCTCATCACCGGTCACCGCGGATGGATCGGTGCCGACGCGCGCACCCGCTTCGTCGAGGCCGAACGCCTCCGCGCGGGTCTGCCGCTCGGTCCCGTGCCCGAGGACCAGCGCGAGACGGTTCTCGCGACCGCGCGGCGCGCCGGGTCGCTGGCATCCGAGGCCCTGCAGATCGCTCAGCGCGACATCGAGCAGTCCCGCCCGAACGACTGGAGCGGAGACAACCGCGGCGGCGGGTACGGCCGCGGGGGCGGAATGGGCGGCGGCAACATGGTCGGCGGCATGCTCGGCGGCCTCGTCATCGGCTCGTTGCTGGGCGACATCTTCGACGGCTGAGCCTGCTTCCCACGGCTCGCCCCGCACGACGACGCCCCCGGTCCGAGGACCGGGGGCGTCGTGTCGTTCTCAGGTCAGGATGCGACCCCGACGGCCGGGGCGGCCTGGGTCGCCAGCGCGATCACTCCGTAGTCCCAGCCCTTGCGGCGGTAGACGACGCTCGGGTGATCGGTGCGGGCGTCGATGAAGAGGAAGAAGTCGTGGCCGACGAGCTCCATGCGGTCGACGGCGTCTTCGACCGTCATCCACTCGGCGCCGAACTCCTTCTGTCGGATGACCACGGGCGAGTAGTCCTGTTCGTCGGCACCGGTCTCTTGCACGGGCACCGAGCCGGTCGCGACGGCACGCAGCACCTCGACGGAGGCGGGCTCGACGTCGATGCCGGCGAGCTCTCCGGTGCCCTTCTCGAACTTCGCGCCCCGGGGGTGGTTTCGCGCGTCGATGCGCTTGTCCTTCGCCCGGCGCACCTGCTCGGAGATCTTGTCGACCGCGAGGTCGAGGGCCGCGAACTTGTCGGTGTCGGTCGCCTCCGCGCGAACGACCGGGCCCTTGCCGTCGAGCGTGAGCTCGACGGTGTCGTCTTCGAGACGACCGTTGCGATAGGAGCGGTGGGTCACCTTGACCTCGAGCGCGTGAGCGCGCGGCGCCAGGTGCTCGATGCGACTGACCTTCTCTTCGACCACCGAGCGGAAACGATCGGTGATACCGACTCCCACGCCGACGATGTTGGTGTCCATCTGTGACCTCCTTGTTCCGGGTTCCGCCCGGTCTAAGGGCGGAACATCCGTCGCCTTCAGTCATCCTTACGCTAGTAGCCCGCCACCCCCGTGTCACGTCTCAATCACTCGGGATTCACCTTCGATGTTCCTGCGACGCGGCGTGTGCGCCAGCGCCACGGCGATCACCTCGTCCGCCCCCGCCGCGCGCAGGGCGCGTGCCGCCTCGGACAGCGTCGATCCGGTGGTCACGACATCGTCGACGACCACGACGACCCCGCCCGGCACAGGTCGGGCGGCGAAGGCTCCCCCGACGTTCTCGCGGCGAGCGCTGCGACCGAGTCCCCGCTGGTCATCGGTCGCGCGGGCCACCCGCAGCAGTCGCTCGTGCGTCCACCCCGCCCGCCGCAGCAGGATGTCGAGGGGGCGGAAGCCCCGTCGCCGGAAGGCCGCACGCGTCCCCGGCACGGTCGTCACGCGCGCGCCGGCGGGCACCGCGAGACGCAGCACGGCATCGAGCGCCGGGGCCAGGTCGCGCGCGAGGCCGGTCCGCCCCTCCTCTTTGAGCGAACGGATGACGCGGGCCGCGACCCCGTCGAACGCGAGCGCGCTCGTGACCGTCATCCCCGATCCGATGGCGCGGCGGATCGGGCTCGGGGCCAGGGCGTCACGGCATCCGGCACAGAGATCGGTGTCGACGACACCGCACCCGGCGCACGCGACGGGGAGCCAGAACGTCAGGGCATCTCGGAACGACGAGGTCAGGGCCGCGGACAAGGGCATGCGCTCAGCCTGCTCCGCGGCGCGAGGGCTCCGCCCGCCCCGCCGCCCCATCGGGGCGGAACTGCCCGGACGAGCGCGCTGGGGAGAAGGGTCAGGAGGTCGTGCCCTGCTGGGCGGCGAGCACGCGGATGCCGGTGGCCACCAGGGTCCACGAGCTGCCGCGACGGCTGTAGAGGCGACCGGTGTCGTCGAGGACGCGGACGCTCGTGCTGCCGGCGGCGAGAGTCGTCGCGCCGTCCGGTGCCGCGGCCTCGGTGCCCCGGCCCCCCACATTGAGCTCGCGCAGACGGCTGGCGCCGTCGACATCGGCCAGGACTCCGACCGTGGTGTCGTCGAGCCACGCCAGATCGAACGCCCCCTGCTGCGCGAACGACAGCACGTGCGGAACCCCGAGATCCACCTCGCCGCCCTCGCGCTGGATGCCGGCCACCCACACCTCGCGCGTACCCGAGACCGTCACGATCGCCGCGACCCGCGTGCCGTCGCGCGAGATCTGCATCGCACTGATCTCGGAGGCATCGGGCCACGCGTTGCCCACGTTGCGCGGAACGCCCTCGGCCGTGATGACCCGCAGCTGCGTCGGAGCGGCGCTCGGCACGCTCCAGATCGCCCCCTCGGCGTCGATCGTGGGCGCGATGAGCCCGGAGCGCTCGTCGAGGAGGAAGGTGCGCCCGTCGGCGAGCGCGCTCGCGACGGTGCCCTGCTGCGTGCGGACGGCCGCCAGACTCCGATCGGCCTCGAGTTCCACCGAGGCCGGCGAGAGCGACTCGATCGCGTCGGAGAGCCCGCCGAGCGACTCGACCGTGTCGCCGGCGAGCGCGCCGAACGCCCCCGCCGTCGTGAGCACGGCCGGAGAGGGATCGACGCGCGTGACGCGGACCGACACCTCGGACGCGGGGACGGGAGTGCCCTCGACCGTCATCTGGACGTCGCTGATCCCCGCCGTGACGAGACTCTTCGACAGCTGGGTCTGCATGCGGTCCAGCGTCGTCCGGTCGAGGCTCAGAGCGGCCCGCGGCAGCTGCACCTGGGCGACCCCGCTCGACGAGAGCGTCACCGACCGCCCCACCAACGACAGCTCGTCGGGGAACGCCGTCTTGACCGCCCCCGCGAGCCACGCACTCGGCTGACCGTCGACCAGGGCCGTCGCCACCCGGCTGGCCACCAGCGCCCGCGGGAACCAGCGGACGTCGGGGACGATGAAACTCCACGTGGGATCGAAGTACGCGATGGATGCCGACTGGTAGACGGTCGGGAACACCTCCTCGTACAGCACGACCCCGTCGGGCGCCGAGGTGATGCGCCATTGATCGTCGACGCGCGCGAGGGTGAACGACAGCGTCTCCGCGGTCCCCGAGGCCGTCGGAGCGTAGGCGCCGTTGGCATCCACTCCCGCCATCGTCGTGAGCGAGACCGTCACCCCGGTGCCGTCGGCGTTCGCGGTGGCGCGGCGATCGGCCAGACGGTCGATCGTGACCCGCGCTCGCGGATCCCACTGCGTCCCGGACGCCAGGAACAGCTTCGCCGTGGCCCAGTCGTCGGCGGGACCGGAGCCGGCGCGGAGGAACCCCTCCACGATCTCGGCGGGAGACGCGTCGTCCTGCGGCCCGTCGGGGACGAACGCGAAGGCCTGCGTGTCGTCGACCTGCGGGCCGCGACCGGGGTTGACGTACCCGGAGGTCGGCAGGCCCGTGCAGGCGGTGAGCACGAGGACGAGGGCGAGGCCGACGAAGGCGATAACGCGTCTCATGTCGTCTTCCTCACTCCCGGACGGGTGGAGATGGGCTGCGTGAGCCCCAGGGCCTCCAGGGCCCCGCCCTGCTCGTCGTCGGGGACGAGCGGCAGGGGCGAACTGCTGACCGGCTCGCCGGCCCGCGGGAGCGTGAGCACGAAGTTCGAGCCGCGCCCCGGCTCCGACCAGACCGACAGCGTCCCCCCGTGCAGCTTGGCGTCGCCGAGCGCGATCGACAGGCCGAGGCCCGTGCCGCCGATGGTGCGCACGCGAGAGGGGTCGGCGCGCCAGAAGCGGTCGAAGACGCGCTCGACGTCGTCGGGCTGCATGCCCAGACCGAAGTCGCGGACGCCGAGGGCCACGGCATCCCGATCACTGTCGACCGACACCACGATCGGGCGTCCCTCCCCGTGCTCGATGGCGTTGCCGAGGAGGTTGCGCACGATCCGGCGCACGCGCCGGGCGTCCATGTCGACCGGGGTGTACCCGCCCGGCGCGACCAGGCGCACGTCCGAACCGTGCCCCTCGGCGAGCTGCTCCATCGAGAGGATGACGTCTTCGGCGAGGTGGGCCAGGCTCGTCGGCTCGAGCTCGAGCTGCACGGACCCGGCGTCGTACCGGCTGATCTCGAGCAGGTCGGTGAGCAGCACCTCGAAGCGCTGCACTTGCGCGTGGAGGAGCTCGGCCGCGCGGCCGGTGGCGGGATCGAACTCCTCGCGCTGATCGTTGATCATGTCCGCGGCGAGCTTGATCGTGGTCAGGGGCGTCCGCAGCTCGTGGGAGACGTCCGAGACGAAGCGCTGCTGCACGAGCGAGAGGTCGGCCAGCTCCTTGATCTGCGACTCGATGCTGTCGGCCATCGCGTTGAACGAACGGTTCAGGGTCGCCAACTCGTCCTCGCCGCGCACCGGCAGACGTACCCCGAGATCACCCGCGGCGAGCTTGGCGCTGGTCTCGGCGGCATCCGCGATCGGGGTCGTCACCGATCGGAGGACGAACCACGCGATCGCACCGATCAGCAGGACCAGGACGAGCCCGACCACCCACAGCAGCACCTGCACGAACGCGAGGGTCTGCGAGGCGCTGGTGAGGTCGTATCCCATGTACAGCTCGTAGGAATCGACCCCGTCCTCGGCGGGGAAACGCAGTTGATGACCGACCAGGATGCCGGGAACCTCACGGCCGTCGTCGGCGGGCAGCGCCACCGATTGCCACCACTGCAGATCGGGGCTGGACTGCACCTGCGTACGCAGCGCATCGGTCACCATGCTCGACTCGAAAGCCGGGGAGATGAAGGGCTGCGGGGCCAGGGGCGAGGGCGGCCCGATGCGGTACAGCGCGATGAGATCGCTCGACGACTGCTGCGACAGGCGCGTCGCGATGCCGTTCATCAACGTCTGCGCGGCGGCGGGATCGGTCGAGTCGACGGCGGCGTCGAGGGTCGCCTGGGCCGCCGCGGTGGCGCGCTGGGCCTCGAGGAGCACCTGGTCCTTGCGGGCCGTGAACAGCTCGTTCTGGATGACGAGCGCCATGGCGACGCAGGTCACGAGGATGGTCGCCGCCGTGAGCGTCACCGTCAGCACGATGGTGCGGAACCGCAGCGAGCGGCGCCACAGGGTGGCCAGGCGGTCGCGCACCATGCGCCAATCCCGCCATCCCCGCACTCGCGGGAGGGTGCGCACCGCCCCCGTCATGAGGGGATCAGGCCACCGCGCCGGCGCGGTAGCCCACGCCGCGCACGGTCGTCACGATGCGCGGGTTGTCGGGGTCGGCCTCGATCTTGGCGCGCAGTCGCTGGACGTGCACGTTGACCAGGCGCGTGTCGGCCTTGTAGTGGTAGCCCCACACCTGCTCGAGCAGCATCTCGCGGGAGAACACCTGCTGCGGTTTCTCGGCCAGGGCGACGAGAAGCTCGAACTCGAGGGGCGTCAGGGCGATCGGGACGTCGCCGCGGCGGACCTCGTGCGCGGCGACGTCGACGACCAGGTCGCCGATGCGCAGCGTCTCGTCGACGGGGGCCTGCACGGGACGCAGACGCGTGCGGATGCGCGCGACCAGCTCCTTCGGGTTGAAGGGCTTCATGATGTAGTCGTCCGCACCCGATTCGAGGCCCTTGACCACGTCGGCCGTGTCGGTGCGCGCCGTCAACATGATGATCGGCACGCCGGACTCGGCCCGCACGCGCGTGCAGATCTCGATGCCGTCGACGCCCGGGAGCATGAGGTCGAGCAGGATGAGGTCGGGACGCTCGGTGCGCCAGGCGTCCACGGCCTGGGCGCCGTCCGCGCAGAACACCGTGTCGAATCCCTCGGTGCGCAGCACGATGCCGATCATCTCGGCCAGCGCGGTGTCGTCGTCGACCACCAGGATCCGTGAAGTCATTCGGGTGCAGGTCTTCCGTCTCGAACCCGCTCGGGGACGGGTGGAGCGCCCCGGGTGAGGGCGCGTCATATCGAGAGTAGTCGACCTGCCTGGGCGACAGGGGTGCGTGTCGGGGGTGTGTGACACGATGAGGACACCGCCATGTGACGAGGAGGGGCCCACATGACCGCGTACCCGGCTTGGACACCGGCATCACGACCGGGCATCGTCCCGCTGCACCCCTACGGGTTCGGCACGATCCTGGCCCGCTCGTTCGTCGCTCTGCGGCACAACCCCAAGGTGCTGCTCGGGTTCGCGCTCGTCGTGCAGGCCGTGGCGTACATCCTCGTGACGGTCGCGATCGGCGGGGTGGCGATCGCGAGCTTCTCGCGACTCGACACCGTCGCCCCGGGCAGCGACGAGTTCGACGCGATCACCGCGGGCTCGGTCGCGCTGACCGGTATCACCGCTCTCGTACTGGGGGTGCTGTCGGGAGCGCTCGGCGTCGTCGTCCAGGGCGTCGTCGTCGCCGAGGTCGCCCACGCGGTGGTCTCCGAGAAGCCGACCCTGCGGGCCGTCTGGGGCCGCGTCCGCCCGGTGTTCTGGCGGCTGATCGGCTACAGCGCTCTCACGATCGGCGTCGTGGTGATCGTGGTGGGCGTGCTCGCCGGGATCGTGACGCTGCTGGTGATCGCCGCGACCTGGGTCGGAGCGCTCGTCGGCGTGCTGTTCTTCCTCGCGCTCATCCCGCTCTCCCTGTGGCTGACCCCGAAGCTGTTCCTCGTCCCCTCGGTCATCATCCTCGAGCAGGCCCCCGTGTTCCGGGCGATCGCCCGGTCGTGGCAGCTGACCCGGGGGCGCTTCTGGTCGACGCTCGGCGTCATCATCGTGATCTCGATGGCGTTCGGCCTCGTCGCCCAGATCATCTCGATCCCCCTCAGCCTCGTGAGCGGGTTGGTGCCGGCCATCATCGCCCCCACGGGCGACAGCGACGTCAGCGCCGTCATCGGGTTCGTCGCCCTGCAGGTCGTCGGGCAGTTCGGCATCCTCCTCGTCCAGTGCATCGCCCTCGTGGTGCAGTCGACCTCCGCCGTCCTCGTCTACGTCGACGCCCGCATGCGCGTCGAGGCGCTCGATCACGACCTGCAGTCGTACGTCGAGGCCCGCGACGCCGGTGCCAGCGACCTGAACGACCCCTACCTCGTGGGAGTCGGTCGCGTCGTCGAGCGCCCCGCCCCCGTGCCGTTCGGCGCCGCCCCCGCGTTCGCGGGCTACGCGCCGCCGGTGGGCACCGCGGGGTACGCCGCACCCGCCGGATACGGTGCACCGTCGGCCGGAGGTTACGCCCCCGCGCCGCAGGGGTACGCGCCGCCGCAGGGCCCGCCGGCACCGCAGAGCCCACCGGCGCCCCAGGGCTACGCGCCACCGCAGGGACCCGCGGTCCCGCAGGTGCCGGCGCCCGGCGCGACGACCGAGCCCTCGCCGCCCGCAGCGGACCGCTCGCGAACGACGTGGGCCGCCCCCGGGTCGAGCGAAGACGCGTGATCCCCACCGTGCTGGCGGCGGCGTTCCCGCTGCTCCCCGACCCCGACCAGGCTCGCGAATGGGCCGAGCAGGAACTGCGCGATCCCACCTACCAGGCCGCCGAGCCCACGTTCATCGACCGCATCTCGCAAGCGGTCGGGCGGTTCCTCGAAGACCTCCTGCGCGTCCCTGAAACCGGCGGATGGGGGCCGTCGGCCCTGATCGTGCTGGGCGTCATCGTGGTCGCCGCGATCATCGTCGGCATCCTGATCTGGGGCCGCCCGCGGCTGTCGACGCGCGCCACCGAGCCGGCTCGCGCGCTCTTCGACGACGACGATGCGCGCTCGGCCGACGAACTCCGCGCCGACGCCGCCGCCGCCGCCGGCAGAGGCGAATGGGACGAAGCGATCGTGCTGCGCTTCCGGGCCGTCGCCCGCGGCCTTACCGAACGCGGGCTCGTCGACCCTCCGCCGGGCGCCACCGTGCGCGCGTTCGCCCGCGAGACGGCCACCGCTCTGCCCTCGCTCGTCCCCCTGCTCGATCCGGCGGCGACGACCTTCGACGACGTCCGATACCTCCGCCGCCCCGGCACCGCCGAGCGCTACCGCGCGGTGGCCGATCTCGACGACGCGGCGGTGCGCGCCCGCGCTCTGCCGGTGGCACCCCGATGAGCGCGCCGACGGCGACCGCCGCTCCCGTGCGCTCCCGGCGCAAAGCCGCGCTCGGGTGGGTCGCACTCGTCGTCGGGCTCCTCGTCGTGGCCCTCGTCGGGGGCACCCTCGTCTTCGGCGGATACACGCAGCGCGCGATCCTCGATCCCGAGTCGGCGGGGCCCGAAGGCAGCCGCGCGGCCGTGCGCATCCTCGAACAGCAGGGGGTCACGGTCACCGTCGCCCGTGACCGGTCCGCCGCCGAGCGCGCCCTCGCGGGCGGCGGGGCCACCCTCGTCATGCGGGACGCGCCGATGCTGTCGGACGAGGGCCTGCGCGATCTGGCCGGACGCGCCGCCCACGTGGTCCTCGTCGAGCCCCGCTCCCGCGCTCTCGACGTCCTCCTCGACGGCTCGGCGCTCGGGGGCTTCTCCGCCGACCTGGCGACGGGTCCCGAGTGCGCCCTCCCCGCCGCGGCGAACGCCGGAACCGCCCGCGTCGGCGAGCTCCTGCGTCCCGGCGACGACGTCGACGGGTGCTATCCCGTCGACGGCGAGTTCGGACTCCTCCGCTCCGTCGCGGCCGACGGCACGACGGTGACGGCCCTCGACGGTCTCTCGGTGCTGACCAACACCGCTCTCCCCCTCGACGGCAACGCCGCTCTCACCCTCGGCGTGCTCGGGCAGACCGACTCCGTGGTCTGGTACGTCCCCTCGCTCTCCGACGCGGATCAGGGGACCACCGCCCCCACCCTCGGCGACCTCACCCCCGACTGGGTGACGCCCGCCCTGTTGTTGCTGCTGACCGCGGCCCTCGCGGCCGCGATCTGGCGCGGCCGTCGCTTCGGGCCCCTCGTCGCCGAGCGCCTGCCCGTCACCGTCCGCGCCACCGAGACCACCGAGGGTCGCGCTCGTCTGTACGCCTCGTCCAAGGACGCCGCGCACGCGCTCGACGAGCTGCGCCGCGCCGCCCGGTCGCGCCTGGGCCGACTGCTCGGCCTGACCACGCGCACCTCGCCGAACGACGTCGCCGACGCCGTGGCGCAACGCCTCGGCGCGGACCGCGCCCAGGTGCGCGGCATTCTCGTCGACGACACCCCCCGCACCGACCGCGAACTCGTCGCGGCGGCCGATCGCCTCCGCGACCTCGAAGAGAGCGTGCGCGCCGCCGTCCGAACCGAAGGGACCACCCGATGACCGACAGCCCCGAGACCCCCGCAGCCGCGGCCCCCGTCGCGCGCGGCGACGACCACGCGGAGCTGCGCGACGCGATGCACCGGGTCCGCCTCGAGGTCGGCAAAGCCGTCGTCGGACAGGACGGAACCATCACGGGCCTGCTCATCGCCCTCCTCTCCCGGGGGCACGTGCTCCTCGAGGGCGTCCCCGGCGTGGCCAAGACCCTTCTCGTGCGCTCCTTCAGCCGCGCCCTCGGCCTCGACACCCGCCGGGTGCAGTTCACGCCCGACCTCATGCCCGGCGACGTCACCGGGTCGCTCGTGTACGACGCCCGCGCGGGGAACTTCGAGTTCCGCCCCGGTCCGGTCTTCACCCACGTGCTGCTCGCCGACGAGATCAACCGCACGCCCCCGAAGACGCAGGCGGCGCTGCTCGAGGCCATGGAAGAGCGACAGGTGTCGTCCGACGGCGAGAGCCGCGCGCTCCCCGATCCCTTCCTCGTCGCCGCGACGCAGAACCCGATCGAGCACGAGGGCACCTACACCCTGCCCGAGGCGCAGCTCGACCGCTTCCTCCTCAAGCTCGTCGTCGACCTGCCCGGTCGCGACGCCGAGGTCGACGTGCTGCGGCGGCACGCCTCCGGCTTCGACCCGCGCCGCCTCGACGACGCCGGTGTCGCGCCGGTCGTCACGGCGCCGCAGATCCTCGCGGCCCAGCGTGCCGCGGCATCCGTCGCCGTCGACGACGACCTGCTCGGCTACGTCGTCGACCTCGCCCGCGCGACCCGCCAGAGCCCCTCGGTGCTGGTGGGGGTGAGCCCCCGCGCCTCCACGGGTCTGCTGGCCGCGGCCAAGGCCTGGGCCTGGCTGAGCGGCTACCCCGCGATCACACCCGACCACGTGCAGACGATGCTCGTGCCCGTGTGGCGCCACCGGATCCGCCTGCGCCCCGAGGCCGAGATCGAGGGCGTCTCGGTGGATGCCATCCTCACCTCGGTCCTGCAGCAGACCCGCGTTCCCATCTGATGTTCGTCACCGGCCGTCTCGCCCTGCTCGTCGCCCTCGGCGTCGTCCCCCTCGTGCTGTTGAGTACGGCGGGGGTTCCGGCGTGGGCGGTCGCCGGCGGATGGGTCCTGCTGTGCGTCGTGCTGGCGGTCGTCGACACGACGCTCGCGGCCGATCCGCGTCGCGTCGAGATCACGCGCACGCACCCCGAGCGGGCGCTGCGCGATGAACCCGTGGCCGGCGAGCTGAGGGTCCGCAACCTCGGTACCCGCTTGCTGCGCGCGCGCGTGCGCGACGCGTGGCAGCCGACGGCCGGGGCCCCCGACGAGCGCCAGCGCTTCACGGTTCCCCCGGGCGAGCGGCGTGCCGCCCCCCTGCCGCTGCTCCCCCGCCGTCGGGGAGAGCTGCGCAGCGCCTTCGTGGTGGTGCGCGCCCTGGGCCCCCTGGGGCTGGCCGGCCGGCAGGGGCGCGTCGACGCCCCCGCCCGGATCCGCGTGCTGCCGCCGTTCACCTCGCGGCGGCATCTGCCGTCTCGTCTCGCCCGGCTCCGCGAACTCGACGGCAACACGAGCCTGCAGGTGCGCGGGCAGGGCACCGAGTTCGACAGCCTGCGCGAGTACGTGCGCGGAGACGACGTGCGATCGATCGACTGGCGCGCCACCGCCCGCGCGGGGACCACGATGCTCCGCACCTGGCGGCCCGAGCGCGACAGACACGTCGTGATCGTCATCGACACGGGTCGAACGGCGGCTGCGCGCGTGGGCGACGGGGTGCGCCTCGACGCCGCGATGGAAGCGGCCCTGCTCCTATCGGTGCTGGCGACGCGCGCGGGCGACCACGTGCACCTGCTGATGTTCGACCGCCTGCCCCGGGCGCGCGTCACCCGCGTCGACGGGACCCAGCTGCTTCCCGCCCTGGTGGATGCCATGGCCCCGGTCGACCCGCAGCTCATCGACACCGACTGGGATGCCGCCTTCGCCCACGTCCGCGGGTTCACCGTGCGCCCGGCGCTGGTCGTCCTGCTGACGGCGGCCGACGACCCCGAGGCCGCGCGGGCCTTCCTCGCCTCGCTCCCCGCGGTCGCCTCGCGCTCGCGCCTGCTGGTGGCCACCGCCACCGACGGCCCCGGAGACACCCCGGTGCACCGCGACGCGTCGGACGTCTACGCCGCCGCCGCGATCGAGCGGGCACGTCACGACGCCGAGCGGGTCGCCGCGGCCATCGTGCGCGCCGGGGGCGACGCCGTCTCGGCATCGGCCGACGACCTGCCGCCCCTCGTCGCCGACCGTTACCTGGCGCTGAAGGCCGCCGGTCGGCTGTAGCACACCCACCCCCCATGCAGCCTGCGACATATCTCGCGGCTTATCCTGGGGGGTACCCTTCCAGCCGTCGATGCGTTCCCTCCGCGCCCGGCTGCGCCGTCTACGCACAGGATGCGGGAGATCTCTTGCCAGGTAACGCCACCACGCACTTCGACGATGTGGCCCTCGTTTCGGTGGCGAGCGTCCTGCCCAGCCGCGTCACGACGTCGGACGACATCGAAGACCGTCTCGCCCCGGCGCTGCAGCGCCTGAAGCTCAAGCCGGGACTCCTGCGTCGCGTGGCGGGCGTCAACGAGCGCCGCAACTGGGCGGAGGGCGAGTCCTCCGACGAGGCGACGATCGCCGCCGGTAAGCAGGCCCTCGCCGACGCGGGCGTCGACCCGAGCGAGATCGGTCTGATCATCAACACCTCGGTGACGCGCAAGCACCTCGAGCCCTCGGTGGCCGTGCGCCTGCACCACGGCCTGGGCCTGCCGAGCTCGGCGATCAACTTCGACGTCGCAAACGCGTGCCTCGGTTTCATCAACGGCATGAGCCTGGCCGCCGGCATGATCCAGTCGGGTCAGGTCAAGTACGCCCTCATCGTCAACGGTGAGGATGCCGACGAGATCCAGGTCAACACGATCAACCGCCTCGTCCGCGAGGACCTCGACCGCGACGCCTTCATGCAGGAGTTCGCCTCCCTGACCCTCGGCTCGGGAGCCGCCGCCGCCGTCCTCGGCCGCGCGAGCGACCACCCCGAGGGCCACCGCATCGTGGGCGGCGTCACGCGCGCCGCGACGCAGTTCTACGACCTCTGCGTCGGCAGCGTCGACGGCATGTTCACCGACGCCAAGGCCCTGCTCAAGGGCGGGCTCGACCTCGTCGTCTCCGCCTGGAAAGAGGCGAAGGGCGAGTTCTCGTGGACCGGCATGGACCGCTACATCACGCACCAGGTGTCCTCCGTGCACACCTCGGCCATCGTCCGCGCCGCCAAGCTCGATCGCGAGCGCGTCCCCGTGACCTACCCCGCCCTCGGCAATGTCGGCCCGGCCTCGATCCCGATCACGCTCGCCGCCGAGCAGAAGACGCTGCGCCGAGGTGATCGCGTCCTCCTGATGGGAGTGGGCTCCGGCCTGAACACCGGCATGCTGGAGCTGGCCTGGTGAGCTTCGCGCGCGTCACAGGACCCCAGGCCACGCTTCCCCCCGCGGGTCTGCCCGGGCTCGACCCGGCCCTGTCGCGCCTCGTGAGCGTCGACGGCGTCCTCGCCGATGCCGGCGCCACGCGCCTCTGGCACGTCCTCGACACGGGCGACGCCCTCGCCGAGCGCGGCGTCGAGCCGATCGGCACGATCGTCGCCGTACACGGCAATCCCACGTGGTCGTACCTGTGGCGAGCCCTCGTGAACGCCTCCCTCGCGCGCGCCGAAGCCGGAGCGGCCGTGTGGCGCGTGCTGGCCGTCGACCAGCTCGAGATGGGCTTCTCGGAGCGATCCTCGCTGCGGCGCACCCTGGCCCAGCGCATCGCCGATCTCGACGCTCTCGTCGAGGGTCTCGGCATCCGGGGTCCGATCGTGACCATCGGTCACGATTGGGGCGGGCCGGTCTCGCTCGGCTGGGCCGTGGAGCATCGCGATCGTCTCGCCGCGGTGATCGCCTTGAACACCGCCGTGCACCATCCCGAGGGGGCGTCGCTGCCGTTCGCGTTGCGCGTGGCCACGGCTCGCGGCCTGCTCGCCGCCGGCACGACGGGCACGACGGCGTTCCTCGACACCACCTTGGCGCTGGCCGAGCTCGATCCGGCGGTCACGGCCGCGTTCCGGGCGCCGTACGCCACCGTCGCCCGTCGCCGCGGGATCGGCGGCTTCGTCGCCGACATCCCCGCGACCCCCGAGCATGAGAGCACGCCCGCGCTGCACCGCATGTCGGCGGGTCTGCGCGAGCTCGAGGTGCCCGCTCTGCTGCTGCGCGGTCCGAAGGACCCGGTGTTCGGCGAGGACCACCTCGACGACCTCATCGACCGCCTGCCGCACGCGGACGTGCACCGTTTCGAGGGGGCAGGCCACCTGGTCGCCGAGGAGCGCCCGTACGCCGACGTCGTGCTCGACTGGCTCGACGAGAAGGTCGTGGATGCCGTCGCCCCCGCGACCCGTTCGCGTCGCTCCGCCGCCGCGAAGCGCGCCGCCGCCGTTCCCGCCCCCGAAGCCGCCGCCGCGCCCTCCGGCCATCTGTGGGACGCTCTCGACGCCCGGCGCGATGACGACGGCACCGCCGTCATCGACATGACCACCGAGAGCGACGGGGCACCGCTGCGCGTGAGCTGGCGCCGGCTGTCCGCCCGCGTCGACGAGCTCGCCGCGGGACTCGATGCCTTCGGCGTGCGCGCGGGCGACCGTGTCTCGCTGCTCGTGCAGCCCGGCCCGACCCTCACCGCCGCCCTGTACGCGTGCCTGCGCATCGGTGCCGTGGTCGTCGTGGCCGACCGGGGTCTCGGCATTCGGGGTCTGTCGCGCGCCGTGCGCGGCGCCGTCCCCGACGTCGTCATCGGCGAGGTCGCGGGTCTCGCCGCCGCTCGCACCCTCGGCTGGCCGGGGCGTCGGATCTCGGCCGCCGCCCTTCCCGCCGTCACCTCCCGCGCGCTTGGTGTCGAAGCGAGCCTGTCCGACTTGGCCCGCGCCGGTCGGGGCCGCGCCGTGCCCGCTGCCCCGGGCCCCGACGCCGACGCGGCGGTGCTCTTCACCTCGGGTTCGACGGGACCGGCGAAGGGCGTCGTGTACACGCACGCGCAGCTGACCGCGTTGCGCGACACCCTCGCCGCGCACTTCGGCGTCACCGCCGAAACGGGCCTGGTCACCGGCTTCGCCCCCTTCGCCCTGCTCGGACCGGCGCTCGGCACGCGCTCGGCGACGCCCGACATGGACGTGTCCGCCCCGCGCACCCTGACCGCGGCCGCCGTCGCCGCCGCCGTCCGGGCGTCCGACGCGCGGATCGTGTTCCTGTCGCCGGCGGCGGTCTCGAACGTCGTCGCGACGGCGTCCGACCTGACCCGCGACGACCGCGCGGCCCTCGAGAAGGTCGAGACGTTCCTCTCGACCGGTGCCCCCGTGAGCGTCGATCTGCTGCGCCGCGCGCAAGAGCTCATGCCGAACGCCGTGGCCCACACCCCCTACGGCATGACCGAGTGCCTGCTCGTCGCCGACGTGACCCTGCCCGAGATCGAACAGGCGCGCGGCGACCGCGGGGTCTGCGTCGGCCGCCCGCTCGGCACCGGCCAGGTGCGCATCTCGGCCCTCGACGCCGAGGGTCGCGCCGCGGGCGAACCCCGGACGGACGCCGGGGTCACCGGCGAGGTCGTCATCTCGGCGCCCCACCTCAAGCGCGGCTACTTCCGGCTGTACCTCACCGACCGCGAGGCCCGGCGCGGGCTTCCCGAACGCTGGCACCGCACGGGCGACGTCGGTCACCTCGACGTCGACGGCCGCCTCTGGATCGAGGGGCGCCTCCCCCACGTGATCACCACCGCCGACGGCCCGGTCACTCCCGTCGGGATCGAGCAGAACGTCGAGTCGGTTCCCGCCGTCGAACGCGCCGCGGCCGTGGGCGTGGGACCGGTGGGCCGACAGGTCGTCGTGACGGTCGTCGAAGCCGGCGTGCGGCGCCCCGGTCTGGCATCCCCCGATCTGACCGAGAGGGTCCGCGCGGCGACGTCGCAGCGTCTCGCGGCCGTGCTCGTGGTCCCGACGCTCCCGACCGACATCCGCCACAACTCGAAGATCGACCGCTCGCGCCTGGCCCGGTGGGCGGAGCGCGTGTTGGCCGGAGAGAAGCCGACGGCGCCGTGAAGGTCCTCGCCACCGGGTCGTCCGGCTTCCTCGGCCGCGCCGTCGTACGCGCTCTCCACGACGCGGGCCACGAGGTGCGTACCCTGCAGCGCCGCCCCTCGGGCGTCGACGGCGCCGACGACCGGCTCGGATCGGTCACGGATCCGGATGCCGTGGCATCCGCCCTTGAGGGCATCGACGGGATCGTCCACCTCGCGGCGAAGGTCTCGCTCGCCGGTGACCCCGCGCAGTTCCGCGCCGTGAACGTCGACGGCACCCGCACCCTGCTCGACGCCGCCGCGGCGGCCGGCGTCACGCGCGTCGTGCACGTGTCGTCGCCGTCGGTCGCGCACGCGGGACACGCTCTCGCGGGCGTGGGCGCGGAGCTCGCTGATCCGGATGCCGCGCGCGGCGAATACGCCCGCACGAAGGCCGAGGCAGAGGTGCTCGCGCTCTCCCGCGCCGGCGGGGGGACGGCCCTCGTCGCGATCCGCCCGCACCTCGTCTGGGGCCCGGGCGACACCCAACTCATCGAGCGCGTCGTCGCCCGCGCGCGCCGGGGCACCCTGCCCCTGCTCGACGGCGGCACGGCGCTCATCGACTCCACGTACGTCGACAACGCGGCATCCGGGATCGTGGCCGCCCTGCACCGTGTCGACGAGGTCAGCGGGCGCGCCTACGTGCTGACCAACGGCGAACCGCGGCCGGTCGGCGACCTTCTCGCCGGCATCTGCCGCGCCTCGGGCGTCACTCCCCCGCGATTCAGCGTGCCCGCGGGAGTGGCCAAAGCCGCAGGCTCGCTCATCGAGCGGGTCTGGGCCGTGCGTCCGGGTCAGGACGAACCGCCCATGACCCGCTTCCTCGCCGAGCAGCTGTCGACCGCGCACTGGTTCGACCAGACCGAGATCCGCCGCGACCTGCGGTGGAGTCCCACCGTGTCACTGGACGAGGGCCTCCGCCGCCTCGCGCGCGCCTGACCCCGCGGCATCCGGCCCCTCCGCCGCCCTGAAGCCGCCGCGCGCGGCATGCGTGCACAACGCAGGACTTCCGCGCCTTCAGCGCGGTCCGATCCACCGAATCGGCGCCCCGGGCCCGGCCGTTCCTGTGTTGTGTCCCGCGCGGGCCCCAGACCCGGCACACGCGCGTGCGTCCCGCCCGATCCGGCCGTCCGCCCCCGGGCACCGCAGCCCCTGCGGCGCAACGCACGACTTGCGTCGGCGATGCGGCCGCCACGGCCGGTCCGGCCACCCGGGAGCATGGAAGTCCTGCGTCACGTCCGCGCGGGTGCCATCCGCAGACGCGGAAGGCCCGCCCCGCGAGGGGACGGGCCTTCCGGATGCCGCGACGACCGAGCCGCAGCGGACCGGGCTCAGACCAGGTCGAACCGGTCGAGCTCGGTGACCTTGCGCCACGCGGCGACGAAGTCGCGCACGAACTTCTCCTTGGCGTCGTCCGAGGCGTAGACCTCGGCGAGCGCGCGCAGCTCGGAGTTCGACGAGAACACCAGGTCGACGCGGGTGCCGATGCCGACCTTCTCGCCCGAGCCGTCCTTGGTGCCCTCGAACGCGTGCTTGCCGCTGTCGAGCGGCTTCCACGTCGTGCCGAGGTCGAGGAGGTTCGCGAACACGTCGTTGGTCAGGGCGCCGGGGGTGTCGGTGAACACGCCCCAGTCGCTGCCGTCCCAGTTGGCACCGATCGCGCGCAGGCCGCCGACCAGTACGGTCATCTCGGGAGCCGTGAGCGTCAGCAGGTTGGCCTTGTCGAGCAGCAGGAACTCCGCGGGCAGACGCGCCTCGCGCGAGGCGTAGTTGCGGAAGCCGTCGGCCACCGGCTCGAGCCAGCGGAACGACTCGATCTCGGTCTGCTCCTGCGAGGCGTCGGTGCGGCCGGGGGCGAAGGGCACCTCGACCTCGACGCCGCCGGCGAGGGCGGCCTGCTCGACACCGGCGTTGCCCGCGAGCACGAGCAGGTCGGCGATCGAGACCTTCTTCTCGCCCTGCGCGTCGAAGTCGGCCTTCACGCCCTCGAGCACGGAGAGAACGGATGCCAGCTGCTCGGGGTTGTTGACCGTCCAGCTCTTCTGCGGCTCCAGGCGGATGCGCGCGCCGTTCACGCCGCCGCGCTTGTCGCTGCCGCGGAACGTGGATGCCGCGGCCCACGTCGTGGTGACGAGCTGCTGCACCGTGAGACCGCTGTCGAGGATGCGCTTCTTGAGGGCGGCGGCATCCGCCTCGTCGATCAACGGGTGGTCGACCGCGGGCACGGGGTCCTGCCACACGAGCACCTCGGCGGGCACCTCGGAGCCGAGGTAGCGCTCGCGCGGTCCCATGTCGCGGTGGGTGAGCTTGAACCAGGCGCGGGCGAAGGCGTCCTGGAAGGCCGCCGGGTCGTCGAGGAACCGGCGCGAGATCTTCTCGTACGCGGGGTCGACGCGCAGGGCCAGGTCGCTGGTGAGCATGCGGGGCTCGCGGCGTCCCTCGGAGTGTGCGAGCGGCACCATGTCGGCTCCCCCGCCGTTGACGGGCCGCCACTGGTGGGCGCCCGCGGGGCTCTGGAAGAGCTCCCACTCGTAGCCGAAGAGGATGTGGAAGAACTCGTTGTCCCAGCGGGTGGGGTGGTAGGTCCAGGTGACCTCGAGGCCCGAGGAGATCGTGTCGTCGCCCTTGCCGCTGCCGAAGTCGCTCTTCCAGCCGAAGCCCTGGTCTTCGATGTCGCCGGACTCGGGGTTGGGGCCGACGTGCGAGTCGCTCGCCGCGCCGTGCGTCTTGCCGAAGGTGTGGCCGCCGGCGATGAGGGCGACGGTCTCCTCGTCGTTCATGGCCATGCGACCGAACGTCTCGCGGATGTCGCGTGCCGACTTCAGCGGGTCGGGCTCGCCGTTGGGGCCCTCGGGGTTGACGTAGATGAGGCCCATCTGGACCGCGGCGAGCGGCTTGTCGAGCTCGCGATCGCCCGTGTAGCGCTCGTCGCCGAGCCACGTGGTCTCGGGGCCCCAGTACACGTCGTCGTCGGGCTCCCACACGTCGGTGCGGCCACCGGCGAAGCCGAAGGTCGAAAAGCCCATGTCCTCGAGCGCGACGTTGCCGGCGAGGATCATCAGGTCGGCCCACGAGATGGACTGGCCGTACTTCTTCTTGACCGGCCACAGCAGGCGACGGGCCTTGTCGAGGTTGACGTTGTCGGGCCAGCTGTTCAGCGGGGCGAAGCGCTGCATGCCCGCGCCCGAGCCGCCGCGACCGTCGGTCACGCGGTAGGTGCCGGCGCTGTGCCAGGCCATGCGGATCATGAGGGGGCCGTAGTGGCCGAAGTCGGCGGGCCACCAGTCCTGCGAGGTCGTCATGACCTGCTGGATGTCGCTCTTGACGGCGGCGAGGTCGAGCGCCTCGAAGGCCGCCTTGTAGTCGAAGCCCTCGTCGAGCGGGTCGCGCAGAGCGTTGTTCTTGGCGAGGATCTTGACGTTCAGGCTCTCGGGCCACCACACGCGATTGGCGGATCCCTGGGTGGGGTGGGGCAGGGCGCCGGCGGGCTCGCTGTCGGCGGGGGCTTCGCCCACGGGCAGTCGGTTGTCGTCGGGGGCGGCACCATCGTGGAAGACGGGGCACCCGTTCAGAGCGTCGCTCATCGGGATCCTCTCGGTTTTTCGGCTTCGGACTTCGCCCGACAATCGGAGCACACGCCCCAGAACGTCACCTCTGCGGTTTCGATGAGAAAGCCGCTTCCCGCCGGCATGTGCAGGCACGGCGCGGCCCCGACGACGCAGTCCACGTCGTCGATGCGGCCGCACCCGGTGCACACCACGTGGTGGTGGTTGTCGCCCACGCGCAGTTCGAAGGTTCCGGCGTGGCCGGCGGGTTCGATACGGCGGGCGAGTCCCGCGTCGGCGAAGTCGCCGAGCGCGTTGTACACCGACTGCTTGCTCGTTCCGGGGAGAGTGCCGACGATCCCGTCGTAGACGGCGTCGGCGGTGGCGTGCGGCCGGGCGCGGAGGGCTTCGAGGACGGCGATGCGTGTCGCCGTCACCCGCAGACCCGCCCCGCGGATGAGGGCATCCGCGGGAGCGTCCGGCCGACTGTCGAGCATGCGACCAGCGTATCTATTTTTGAGTGAATCAAAAATGACACGCCGGGAAACGCTCGGGAACGCTCACCCGATCGTCGTCATGGCGCGGAGCACACGGCATCCGGATGCCGTCACCCCGCCGTCAACGTCGGAGTGCCCGCCTCGTACTCAGTGAGATCACCCGTCTCGCCCACGCGCGCCGCGCGTCGACCCACGACCAGCATGTAGAACAGGAAGACCCCGAGGGCCAGAGCGCCGATCGCGATCTTGATCTGCCACGGCCACTCGCGCGGGGTCACGAATCCCTCCACGAGGCCCGACAGGGCCAGGGCGAAGACCAGGCCCACGGCCACCGTCGCGAGCGATCGACCCGCCGCCGCGAGCGCCTCCGCCCGCGTCCGCCGGCCCGGGGCGACCCACGCCCAGAAGATCTGCAGGCCCGCCCCTCCCGCGACGAAGATCGCCGTGAGCTCTAGCAGACCGTGCGGGAGGATGAACTGGAAGAACAGGTCGCCGCGGTCGAACGAGAACATGATCGCCGCCGACGTCCCCACCCCCACGGCGTTCTGCATGATCACCATGAGCGGCCAGATGCCCGTGACCCCGAACAGCACGCACTGCGCCGCGATCCAGGCGTTGTTCGTCCACACCGACCCGGCGAAGATGGCGTTCGGGTTCTCGCGGTAGTAGCTCACGAACTGCTCGTCGGCGTAGTTCTGCAACTGACTCTGCTCCCCCAGCGCCGCCACGGCCGCGGGATCGCCCGAGATCCACAGGGCGACGAGCGTCGCCACCACGAGGAAGCTCAGGGTCACGGCGAGCGTGCTCCAGCGCACGCGATACAACGCCGCCGGCAGCTGCAGCACGAAGAAGCGCGGCAGCTGCCGCAGGACGTTGTCGCGGACGCCCGTGAGACGCAGGCGCGTCCGCGCCAGCAGGATCGAGACGTAGTCGCCCTCGGGCGTGCGTCCGGCCGAGGTCTTGATGTCGGCCAGGTCGGCCGAGGCCGCGCGGTAACGGGTGACGAGTTCGTCGACGTCGGGGCCGCTCAGGCGTTTACGGCGGCCCAGTTCGTCGAGTCGCGCCCACTCGTCGCGCCGGGCGGCCGTCAGGGCGTCGAGGTCCATGTGGTCAACTGTACGCATGGCTTCGTCGTCGACCCCCGCTCCCGCGGTCGCCCTCGTCCACACGAGCGCCGATGAGACGCTGACCGGAGAGGCCGTCGCCCTCGACGTCCAGCCCGTCGGCTTCTTCTTACGCGCGGTCGGCGCCGTCATCGACTTCCTCGTCGGGGTCGTGCTGCTCATCGGCGGCGCACTGCTGCTGGTGTCGATGGTCGCGGCGGGCACCCTGCCCGAGTCCGCCGTCCGGATCGGCGTCATCTCGCTGCTGGTGCTCGTGACGGTCGCGATCCCCACCACCGTCGAGACCCTCTCGCGCGGCCGGAGCCTCGGCCGCCTCGCCGTGGGAGCGCGCATCGTCCGTACCGACGGCGGGGCCGCGGGCTTCCGCCAGGCCCTGATCCGCTCGCTCACCGGGGTGCTCGAGGTGTGGTTCACGCTCGGCGCGATCGCGGCGGTCGTCGGCATGTTCACCCCGCGCGCCCAGCGCCTGGGCGACCTGCTCGCCGGCACCGCGAGCGAGCGCACCCGCACGCGCCGTCTTCCTGATCCGGCCCCCGGCCTGCCCGCCGGCTGGGAGTCCTGGGCCGCGATCGCCGACGTGTCGCGCCTGCCCGATCGACTGGCCGCGCGCGTCGCGCAGTTCGTCCGCGGGGCCGACGCGCTCGAGCCGGCCGCCCGGGTGCGCGTCGCCGCCTCGCTCGCCGAGGCCGTGCGTCCCTTCGTCTCACCGCTGCCCCCGTCCGACCCGGAGGGGCTCGTGCGGGCGGTCTCGGCGGTGCGCCGGGACCGCGAGTACCGCGCGCTGCTGCTCGAGAACGATCGGGCGGCGACCCTCACCGAGAAGGCGTGAGTCGCCGAGGATCGTCGCTTCGGACGCGCCGTAAGCGGCGATTCCCGGCGACGCGCGTCTGAGGGACGCTCACGCCCGAGAGCCGTCAGCGGATCAGGTGCGCAGCGTCTCGTGACGAACGACGACCCAGCCCTTGGGCACCGACAGCCGGTCGGCGTGAATCGCGCACAGATCGTGCGCGTGCGGGTCCCCCGCGGGACCGAGGGGGCCGAGAGCCGCCATCTGGTCGCCGTAGTCGTAGGTGAGGGTGCTCATCGCCTCGCGGGCGCATCCCACCTTCGAGCAGAGTCTGTCGCGCATCGCGGGTCAGCCTAGTCAACCCCTCCGACACCGCGCGGACGCCGCGCCGCTCGAAGCGCATGCCGGCGCCCGGGCGGCAGCATCCAGACCGGGGGTGGGGCACATCGGCGGGCCCCCGACCCGACACACCGGCGGCATCGGTCTCTCAGCGGCGTCCCCCCGTCGTGCATGCGACGCGCCGAGGCCGCCCCGGACAACCCCGGTCCGGATACCGGGACCCCGGCCCGCCGATCACTCCGGCGTCGACGAGCGGGGGACACGGCACGACCGAGCCGGGCCCCCGAACGTAGGATGGGCCCATGATGCGTCGCCGATCCCGCGAAGCGCGACCCGTGGCCCGCCCCTCGCGGCACGGTCGTCACGGCCGTGAGAATCGCAGCCCGGTCGTACGCCCGCCGTTGCCCCCGATCGACACGCGCGTCGAGAGATTCGACATCGCGGTCGGCGCCGCGGCCGAGTTCCTCCGCTCGGCCTGGACCGACCTGCGCGAGGTCTCGTTCGAGATCGGGATCATGCCTCCCGCCGCGGCCGACGGCATCCCGCGCTGGACCGTCCTGCGCGAACAGAAGCGCATCATCCTCTACCGCGTGCCGATCGAACGCCTCGGTCACCCCCATCACGACGATGACCTGCACCGGCGGATGATGATCGAGGGCGCGGTCTTCCGGGCGGCCGCCGAGTACCTCGACCGCGACCCGTGGGACCTCGGCCCCGAACGCTTCCGCTTCTTCTGACCCGCACCCGGCGGCGCGACGCTACGGCAGGATCGTGAGCGCCGAGGCCGCGGCATCCGCCGGCCACAGGGGGTACGACGCCAGCGCTCCGGCGCCCGCGTACGTCACGGCCGCGCGCACGGGCGCCCCCGTCTCGAGACGGTAGACGCCCGCCGCGACCGGCACGGCGACACTGGCGCCGGCGGCGACGGCCGTGGTGACCGCGGCGCCGCCATCCGCGGGGGTGAGGGTGACGGTCGCGTCGGTGTCGCCGCCGGCGATCACCAGGTTCGCGCCCACACCCGAGGCAACGGCGATATCGCTGGGCGTCGAGATGGCGGGCGCGGGGACGTACCAGGCGAAATCGGAGCCCTCGCCGAAACCGGTGGTCGACCACGTCGCCCCGACGATCGGCGCGGTGGCCAACACGTCGACCGTGTACGCGCCGGCAGCGGCGCCCGACAGGTTCACCGAGGTGGGCAGCCCCGCCGTGAGAGGGATGTCGGTGGGGGCGGGAGCGCTGACCGAGGGGTCGTTCGGCACGAGCGTCACGGTCGCCGAAGCGTCGGATCCGGGAGACAGCAGGCGCAGCACCGTGCCCGCCTGGCTGGCGTCCGCGGCCAGGACCTGCACGCCCGGCATGACCAGTCGCGTGTCGGCCTGTGCGAGAGGCGCCACCTGATCCACCCCGCCCGGCAGCAGCAGACGCGTCAGCTGCGCCTGCAGCGACGCGTGCACCGGGGCGCCCGACGACACGACGCGCACGACCGGGCTCTCTTCTCCGAGCAGCAGACCCGCAAGGGGCACGACACGGCGACCGCCCGCGGGAACCACGAGGTTCTGACCGCTGGGAGGATCCGACACCCCCTTGGCACCGTAGACCGACAGCTGGACGGTCGCGGGAACGGCCCCGGGATTGGCGAGGACGACCAGATCGTTGGCGCCCGTCGTGGTCGCGCCCCCGACGAGCCAGGATTCCGCCAGGGGCGGGCGGCAGGCGGATGCCGCGAAACCGACGAGGTCGCTCGCGGCGGCCGTGGCGGACCCGGCGGCGGCGAGCGGGGACGGAACGCCGTCACGGGGGGCCGCGCGCAGGGCTTCGGCGTCGCCCGAGGCGTCGGAGGTCGCCCCCGTCAGCGCGGTCGAGGAGGCGTCGGAGTCGGCGGGACCGCTGACCACCTGCTGGCCGGCCGCCGAGCTCAGCGAGCTCGCGGAGTCGGCGCTCCGCCCGAGGGCCAGCAGCGGACCGTCGCACGCCAGGACCGTATCGCCGGGGGCCGGCGTGGCCTGCACGCGCACGGGGGTCGCGGAGTACTGCGGCCAGGGCGCGGCGATGCCGACGACCGTGCCGATGACGGCGGCCGTCGCCACCGCGGCTCCCGCGACGACGCGGGCGCTCGTGGCGGCGACACGGACGAGACGACGCTCGCTCATCGGGATCCTCCCGGGTTCGGGCCGACGATGCGCGGCGTCCGGCGGGCGACCCGGCGCGAGGCCGCGGTGGGCACCGCGAGCAGGAGGGCGACGAGAACGACACCGAGCGAACCGACGGCAACGAGTCGCTGGAGGCCCAGACGGTGGTCGTCGAGCGCGGGACGCGGCGTGATCGCCGCGTTCACCCGCCACAGGTCACCGCGTGTGGTCGCTCCCACGGGGTCGAGCAGGTCGCGCTGGTCGAGCGAGGTGGCCGCGCCCAGTCGCGTGCCGCGGATCACGTCGTCCTCGCCGGCGGGAGCCGACTCGAGCAGCACGAACGAGATCCCGCGTGCGGCGAGCCGCGACACGACGTCGTCGGCGGAGGGAGTCACGAGGTCGGCGGCGAGGGCCGCGAGCTCGACGTCCTGATCGTCGGCCGTGGTGCGCGTGGCTTCGACGGTGCTCTGCCCCGAGAGGGTGGCGCTCCCGCCCCACACCACCTGTACGCGCAGGCCGTCGGAGCGCGGGTCGAGGACGATCGTGCCGATGTCGAGCGACCCGCGGCCCTCGGCGGCGACGAACGCCGGGAGGGTCGAGACGGGACCGTTCGTGAGGACGGAGCGGTCGGTGCCGGGGCCTGCGGTCTGCGCGGTCAGGGCCGGGGCGACCGAGACGGCGAGAGCGGCGAGGGCGAGCAGCGCGCCGACGGGGCGGAGCACGCGGACGCGCGCGGGGATGCCGGCGTCGAGCGCCACCACGGCCCCGCCGACGGGACCGATCCACGCGAGGCTCAGTCCCGCTCCCGGCCAGATCGGCACGGGCTCGGAGTGGTCGAACGACACGGCGATCCCCACCGCGGCGAAGGCGGTGGCCAGGCCCGCGACGGCGATGACGATGAGGGCGGATGCCGTGATCCACCGCGGCGTGAGCACGGCGAGCACGGCGAGGACCGCGAGAGGGGCCACGAGCAGGCCCACCCACCAGACCGGTCCCTCCGTCAGGCTGGCCCACCCGCCCGGGTCGGACGTGGGGAACCCGGCTGCCAACAGCGCGCGGCCGAGCGGCGTGGCCGAGGCCTCGGCTCCCGCGTAGACGATGCCGGGGTCGGCGAGCAGGCCCCAGGGGTTGCCGGCGCGCACCTGGGTCCACACGAGCGGGGCGAAGACGACGGCCGAGGGGATCAGGAGCCACACGACGCGGGCGACACCGCGGCCGGCCACGAGCGCGACGACGACGAGCGCCGCCGACCACAGGACCACGACCGCCGGCGCGAGCGAGGGCGCGCACGCGAGGACGGCGACGAGCAGGAGGGAGGCCGCTCCCGCGGGCGCCCACGAGCGATGCGCCACGCACGCGGCGTAGAAGAGCCACGGCAGGAGCAGGTGGACGAGCACACCGGCCGGCCGCCCCTCGGTGAGGGCGGCGAGGAAGGTGGGGGCGAGCGCCCAGGCGACACCGGCGACGATGCGCAGCATCGACGACTCGGTCACGCGGGTCGCGGCGAACCACCCGCCCAGCACCGCGAGCGGAAGGGCGAGCACCCAGAGCACGACGAACGCGCGTGAGGGGTCACCGGGCGACAGCGTGCCGATCAGGGCGACGAGAGCCGAGAACGGGTCCGCCGGGCCGATGGCATCCAGGCCGAGGGGGCGCGCTCCCCAGGCGGCGTCCTGCCACAGCTGGGCGACGTTCTGGCGCAGCGGGGCGAGGGCTCCCCCGCCGAGCACGGGCCACGCCAGCAACGGGGCGAAAAGGGCCGCCGAGACCGCGAGGGCGCCGAGCACAGCCCATGCTCCCCCGCCGACGAAGAAGCGCAGTTCCGAGCGCACGGGGGCGTCGGGGTCGGCGACGTCGCTCTCCCAGCGCAGCCGCATCTCCGAGCGGGAGACCCGGAGCGGCGCGAGCCGTGACCATCCGACCACCCGCGAGGAGCGGATGCGACGACGGGCCCGGGCGATGGCCGCCGGTCGGGCCATGACGAGCAGCGTCGCCCCCCACTCGGGAAGGACGCGGTACGGGACCTTCGAGACCAGGTGCAGGATCGTGCGCCACAGGGCGAGCGGCAGCAACGACAGCCAGTGCAGCGCCACCGCCGGAGCGGGCGCGTAGACCAGGCGGCGGTGGAGTTGCGCGGTCCGTGTCGCAAAGGCGCGGCGCCGCGCGCGGCGGCGACCGCGGGCCATCGCCGCGACCCCGTCGCCGGCGACGGCGACACGGGCGGCGGGCACGAGCGAGACGAGGTGGCCCGCGAGACGTGCGCGCACGCCCAGATCGAGCCCCTCGTCGGCGCCGCCCAGCGCGGGGTCGAGACCGCCGAGGGCGGTCCAGGCGTCGCGGCGAACGAGCAGGCCGCGGACGTCGGCGCCGAGCACGTCGGCATCGCCGTCGCGCTGTCCCTGGTCGAGTTCGCCGGCCGCGAGCTCGACGGTGCCGCCGTAGCGGTTCATGCTCACGCCCAGCGAGAGGATCGCGTCGCGGTCGTCCCACGCCACGAGCTTGGGGGCCGCGACGACCAGCGGGGGCGAGAGTTCGAGGGCGCCGGCCAGGCGCACCAGGGCGTCGGGGCCGGGCGCGGTGTCCTGCGCGAGCAGCCAGACCGCATCGCCGGTGAGGCGCGGGGTGGCCAGAGCCGTGGCGGCGGCGAACGAGGTGCCGGCCGGAGCCGTGATCACGCCCTCCGCGCCGGAGGAGGCGGCGAGACGCGTCAGAGCGGGGTCGGAGCCGCACAGCACGATCGTGAGGGCGTCGACGGGGCGGGTCTGGGCGGCGAGGGCCGCGAGGGTGCGCTCCAGATGGTTCGCTGCAGGAGTGCGTCCTTCGGGACGCACGACGAGGATGGCGTGAACACGGGCGGGCATGACGCGGATCAGCCTAAGCGCGTGCTCCCCTGATCACGGACGCCGCGCCGTCGGCGCGAGGATCGCTCGAGCGGACGGATGACGCGGATCAGGCGCGACGCTTGAGCTTGCGGCGCTCGCGCTCGCTGAGGCCGCCCCAGATGCCGAAGCGCTCGTCGTTCTGCAGCGCGTACTCGAGGCACTCCGACTTGACGTCGCACGACGTGCAGATGCGCTTGGCATCTCGCGTCGAGCCGCCCTTCTCGGGGAAGAACGCCTCGGGGTCGGTCTGCGAGCAGAGCGCATCGGTCTGCCAGGCGAGCGTGTTCTCTTCGGTGGAGTCGATGTCGCGGCGAACGCCTGGTACACCGAGATCGACCGGATCGACGAACCAATTCTCCGGGACACCGGACCGGTACTGCGACGTCGCCATATCGTCCTCCGCCTCGTTCAAGCCCCCATGACGCGGTTCCGCGCAGTCATAATTACACCCGTGTCATTCCGCTGAGTCAAGTCGCGGATCGTAAACCCTCAAGGGCGAGGTGAACCTTTAGCCGCGTCCCCGGCGTGTCGCGGCTCTCACGCACCGGGCATGGCGACGAAGACCTCGCCGCCACCGTCTGCGGCGAGAGGGGACTCGTCGGGCGTGACGAGGGCGGCCTGACCCGGGAGCACGGTGATGCTCCGCCCCGAGGCGCCCGTGAGCACGGTCTCGCCCGTCACGCCGAGGGCGATCGCGACACCGCGGAGCTCCAGGCTGCCCACAGCGCCCACCTCGAAGCGACCGAGCGCGAAGTCGGCGATCCCGGGCGCGAAGACCTCGGCGTTCTCCCCCGTCGCGACCGGGCGCAGGAACGGGGGTTCGGCCGGCCGGAAGTCGACCAGGGCGAGCAGTTCGGACACGTCGATGTGCTTGGGTGTCAGGCCCCCGCGCAGCACGTTGTCGCTCGCCGCCATGATCTCGACGCCGAGACCGGCGACGTAGGCGTGCAGGACGCCGGCGGGGACGAAGATCGCCTCCCCGCGGCGCAGCTCGACGAGGTTCATCAGCAGGGCCACCACGATGCCCGGGTCGGCGGGGTACGCCGCGTGCAGCGACCGCGTCAGGGCCAGCTCGGCGCCGAACTCCGGCGCCTCGGCCGAGGCCGCGGCATCCACGATCTCTTCGATCTCGGCGCGCTCGGCCTCGCCGAGCAGCCAACCGATCGCGGAGCGCAGCGGGTCGTCGCCGGCCAGGTGGGCCCGCAGGGTCTCGACGGCGGGAGCGTCACCCAGGGCCGAGACGAGGGCACGCGTGCGCTCCAGGTCGCGGAGCCCCGCGAGGGCGGTGAAGGTGTCGCTCAGTGCGACGATCACCTCGGGCTTGTGGTTGTCGTCCTTGTAATTGCGCTCCCCCGCATCGCGGGGAACCCCGGCACGCTCCTCACGGGCGAAGCCCTCGACCGCTTGCTCCTTCGAGGGGTGCACCTGGATCGAGAGGGGAGCTCCCGCGGCGAGGAGCTTCAACAGGTACGGCAGCTTCGCGGGAACACCCTGCTCGGCCGCGACGGCCGGCAGCCACGCGTCGAGCGTGCGGGCGGAGCCGTCGTGCACCTCGGCCGGCGATCCCGGGTGGTCGCCGAACCACACCTCGGCTTCGGGGGCCCCGGTGGGCTCGCGCCCCTCCAGGTCGGCGATGAGGGTCGGGCTCCCCCAGGCGTAGTCGCGGGGGGTGTTCGAGATGGCGATCAGCACGGCGTCAGCATAATGTGCGCACCCGACGGCGACGGATGCCGACCGCTACCCTGAACAGACCATGGCGATGCACACGAATCACCCGGTGTCGGCGCTGCCGACGGCACCGGCGCGCGAGACGACCGGGCACCTGCTGCTCCGGGCCTGGTGCGTCCTCCTGCTCGTGCTCGCCCTCGGCGGTGTCGGCCTCGTGCACGCCGTCGGGCCGGCCGCGACCGCCGTGGTCGTGGCGGCCAGCGCCGTCGTGTCGGCGATCGTGTGGCTCGTGGTCCGCCCACCCCTCGCGGTCCGGCGACTGCCGTGGATCGCCGCCGGCTACCTCGTCTGGGCGACCGCGTCGCTCGCATGGAGCGCGTGGCCCGCGGCATCCGTCCTGACTCTCCTTCTGCTGTGGATCACGACCTTCCAGGGACTGTTCGTCGGCGCCGTCCTCACCTGGAGGGATGTCGTGCGGGCGATTGCGTCCGCCGCGAAGTGGGTAGTCGGGCTCTCGCTCCTCTTCGAGATCGCGGTCGCTCTGATCGTCCGGGGACCGCTGCTCCCGGGATTCGCCGCGCCGACCGCAGGCGCGGATCCGGTCGCCCCCTGGTCCGACGGCGCCCTCCTCACGGGCGGCCGGATCCAGGGGATCTACGGCGACGCCGACCTGTTGGCGGCCGTCATGCTCGTCGCCATCATCGTCTTCGGCGTGCGGTTGGCGGCGGGGGCGCCTCGGCGGGCCCTGCTCATCGTGTGGATCGCGGTGGCCGGATTCCTCTTCGTCCGCGCCGCGTCGATCACCGCCGTCATCGCCGCGGCCTTCGTCGCGCTCGTGCTGGGGACCGTCCTGGTCATGCGGACGGCCAAGCGCCCCGGCGAGCGCACGCGGTGGTACCTGCTCTACGCCGCGATCGGGCTCGGGGGCGCTGCGGCGCTGTGGTTCGGGCGCGACACGATCTTCGAGATGCTGGGCCGCGGCGCCGACCTCACGGGTCGCGAGGGCATCTGGGCCGACGTGCTCACCCGGGCCGACCAGCATCCGTTCATCGGCTGGGGGTTCTCGACGCCGTGGATCAGCACGGAGCCGCTCATCGACGGCTGGATCGTCGACCAGGGGCAGACCGTCGCCCAGGCGCACGGCATGTGGCTCGACGCGTACCTGCAGCTCGGCGGGGTGGGCATGGCGCTGTTGGCGCTCGTGTACCTCGCCTACCTGTGGAGGTCGTGGTTCTTCGCCGTCGATCGCCCCCGGTGGGACCTGCGAGCCGATCGCCCGCACTCTCCCCTCACGCTCCTGCCGACCCTCGTCGGCGCCCTCCTCGTCGTACAGGGACTGACCGACTCGGGCCCCCTGCTGCTGTGGGGCTGGATGTTCGTGGTCCTGTTCGGCGCGAAGATCAAGCAGACCCCGCTCGTGGGGGTCGGCCCGAGCGAGCAGAGCATCTCGATCGAACGCGGCGAACTGCAGCGCCCCGCGCCCTGACCGGCAAGCGTCGGACGCTCAGGGTGGCGCGGAGAGCGCCCGGTAGACTTCCCGCTGGCCGTCCGCGGCCGCGGCTCCTCGACCGAAAGATCTCTTCGTGACGTACACCCTGCAGAACGCCGTGCTGCCGCTCGACCGCGACCCCGACCTCCTCCCGTTGTACGTCGACCCCGAGACGTGGTCGACCATCGACGAGGAACCGGTGCGGGTCACCAACGTCGCCCAGCTCAGCAACATCCTCGATCGCCACCGCGCCCGCATCGTCGCGGGTCGACGCGTGTCGTTCGGCACGTACTTCAACGCCTTCCCCGCCTCGTACTGGCAGCACTGGACGGCCGTGCGCCAGGTCCGCCTCACGGTGCACACCTCGGGGGATGCCACGGTGCTCGTGTACCGCTCGAACGGCGGCGGCACGAAGCAGCGCATCGAGACCCGAGAGGTGCGCGGCGACGCCGTCGCCACCTCGTTCGACCTCGTCCTCGATCAGTACAGCGACGGCGGCTGGATCTGGTTCGACGTCGCCGCCGACCGCGCGGACGCCATGTTCGAGGGCGCCGAATGGACCACCGAGCAAGAGCCGGTCCGCGGCGGCAAGGCGAGCATCGGCGTCACGACCTACAACAAGCCCGACTACTGCGTCGAGACGCTCATGGCCCTCGCCGACGCCCCCGACGTCCTCGACGTCGTCGACCGGGTGTTCATCATCGATCAGGGCACCGACCTGGTCGAGGCGCAGGACGCCTACCCGGAGGTGGCCGAGCGTCTCGGCGACACCCTCCAGGTGGTGCGTCAGCCCAACCTCGGCGGCTCCGGCGGCTTCGCCCGCGCCATGGTCGAGACCCTCGCCCGCGAGGGCAGCGACTTCGTGCAACTGCTCGACGACGACGTGCGCATCGAGCCCGAGTCGATCCGCCGCTCCGTGGTGTTCGGTCGATACGCCTCGGTGCCCACGATCGTCGGCGCCCACATGTTCGACCTGCTCGACCGGCCGAAGCTGCACGCGTGGGCAGAGGTCGTCGACGACGCGCCCTTCATGTGGCGTGCCCTGTTCCAGGAGCGTCTCCCCCACGACTTCAGCGTCGCCAACCTGCGCCAGAGCCCCCTGCTGCACATGCGCCTCGACGCCGATTACAACGGCTGGTGGATGTGCCTCATCCCGACCAGCATCCTGCGCGAGATCGGCCTGTCGCTCCCCGCCTTCATCAAGTGGGACGACGCGGAGTTCTGCGTCCGGGCTCGGGATGCCGGCTACCCCACGGTCTCCATGCCCGGTGTCGCGCTCTGGCACGTGTCGTGGCTGGGCAAGGACGACTCGATCGACTGGCAGGCGTACTTCCACGCGCGCAACCGCATCGTCGCCGCCCTCCTGCACTCGCGATCGCCGCTGGGCGGAACGCTGATCCGGCACAGCCGTCGCGTCGACCTCAAGCACCTGATGATGATGCAGTACTACCCGGTTGAATTGCGTCACCGCGCACTCCGTGACGTGCTCTCCGGCCCCGATCACATGCGCGCGAACCTCGCGACGGCCATGCCCGACGCGCGGACGGTCGCGAAGAAGCACCCCGAGACCGTCGTGCACAAGGATTCGGGCGTGCCTTTGCGCTCACGCCGCGGACGTCAGGTGTTCAAGCGCCTCAAGAAGCATGAGTTCGACAGCCCGACGGGTGTGGCTCTGCGGACCTTCACCGTGCGCACGCTCCTATCGCACTGGTTCCACACCCCCCAGCCCGAAAACGTCGCGCAGCCCGAGGTCGAGTTCGGCAAGGGCGACGCCCACTGGTGGCGCGTCCCGCTCTACGACAGCGCCCTCGTGAGCGCCGCCGACGGGTCGGGCAAGAACATCTACACGCGCGACCGCGCAATGTTCCGCCGCATGCTCGTCGACAGCTGGAAGCTGCACCGCCGCCTCCAGCGCGAATGGCCCCGCCTGTCCCGTCAGTACCGCCGCGCCCTGCCCGACCTCGTCTCCGAGGCCAACTGGCGCGCGACCTTCGAGGAGCGTCCGTGACCACGGCCCCGTTCGACCCGAAGACCGCGACGATCGTCGTGGTCACCTACAACCGCACGCACCTGCTGACGCGGTTGCTCGAGAGCATCGAGCGCATGGACCCGGCGCCCGGTCACCTCGTCGTGATCGACAACGCCTCGACCGACGACACGACCGCGGTGGTCGAGTCGTTCCGCGACCGCCTGCCCACCGAACTGGTCTACCGCCGCCTCGAGACGAACACCGGTGGTTCCGGAGGCTTCAGCGAGGGCATGCGGGTCGCCTACGAACTCGGGTCCGAGTGGATCTGGCTCATGGATGACGACGTCGAGGTGGTCACCGACGGGCTCGCCCGGATGGGCCACTGGACGCCGCGTTTCCGCAGCATCCAGGGACGCCGGTACGACTACGACGGCAGCGAGTTCTACTGGCAGTACCGGGTGGCCGAGTCGATGGCGATCCCGATCCCCTTCGCTCCGGCGGATTTCGACGACTCCGGCTTCAAGCCGATGAACTCGGGCTGCTTCGAAGGCATGTTCATCCACCGCGACATCGTGGCCAAGATCGGCCTCCCCGATCCGCGCTTCTTCATCTACTGGGACGACCAGCTCTACGGGTGGTTGGCCTCGCGCCAGACGCCGTCGGTCATCGTGAACGAGTTCGTGCTGCGTCGCACGCGCGAGATCAAGCAGTGGGACATGGGCATCCGGCACATGAACGCCTCGAGCGACGCGTACCGGTACTACATCATGCGGAACCGCGCGTACCTGCAGAAGTACTACCGCGCGCTCGGCGTCTACCGCGCGCTGCCCTTCACCCTCGGGACGACGCTGACCTTCGTCAAGGAACTCATCCGTCTCGTCGTCGTCGAGCGCAAGATCACCGGCACGAGCCACCTCTTCCGCGGACTCCGCGACGGCCGACGCATCCTGCGCGACGCGTCGTGGAAGCCCATGCCGCCGCTGGAGCAGTCGCAGCCGGTGTAGCGCCCGGTGTCGAGGTGCCCGGCGGCCGTTGCGAAGAGACCGGCGCTGGAGCGGCCGCCAGTTCACCCCGGTCCGGGCGTCATTCCCACGGGCCCGGAGAACCTGCTGGGCAGGACAGATTCCACGCCGCGGGCGGAAGCTCCGTCGTCGGTGCGGGTCGACCCATCGCCACCCATTCCGGGTAGGACAGCCCGCGGTTCGACAGCGGCGGCTGGAGCCCGGACGACGGATCGTAGGAAAGGTTCATCGCCCCGACGTAGCTGAGCCCGGAACTACGAGATGCTATGCGCCACACCGCGTCGTTCGCCGTCCTCGTCACCGCCATCGGAGTCGGAGAGCCAGCGCGAGTCCACTGCTCGTACGTCACCCGACCACCCTTGCCTGCAGCCGTGTCGCAGAGATAAGCGATACCTCCGCCGGCGTCCCAGCTCAACCGCACGAAGCCACGACCGTCTCGAACCTGGTACGACGGGTAGCCCGCCTCACGCCACTGCCCATACGTCAGCTTGATGACCATGCCGGTGTGATCCTCAGCGAGGAGCTCCGCAGACGTCCCCCACTTGTGAACGGACACGCCCTCGCCCCACGCGACGGTGCGGACGGGCGGGTACCCCGCAGCCCGGTACTCGTTCCAGTCGACGTCCTGCATGATCTGGATGCCGGCACGGTCGAACGCGCTCACCGCGATGACGGTCGGAAAACTGAGGATCTTCTCGTACGTCGTCTTCGCATCGACGAAGGTGGGGAAGCCGCGAGCCGACCACTCGGCGAAGTCAAGGGCGACGGCGCCGTCATCGGTCACCTCGAAGATCGTTCCGTCGTAGGCGGTACGAACATACTCTGGCGCATTCGGCGCGGCGTGGGCAGCTGGGGCGAAGAGACCGGCGAGGGCCGCGGATGCTGCGAGGGCGCTGAGCAGTCGGAGCTTCATGTCTTCGGAACGATCTTTCTTTCGGGTCTGGATGTCGAACAGATCAGGAGAAGGGGGCCGGGTCCCCCATACCGCAGTACCGCTCGACGCTCGAATAGCTGGGCTCGGGCGCGGGAGCAGGCGACCCCATTCCTCGCCACTCCTCGTATCGAAGCTCTCGAAGAGTCAACCGTGGCGGATTGCCGTCAGGGACATACGCCATGTTCATGGCACCCAAATACACGAGTCGCGATTGGCGCGGGTCAGGTCGCCACAGGACATCCCGGGCGGTGCCCACCACGACGTCCGGCGGAGGCGAGCCTTAGCTGCGCCACTGGTCATAAGTGAGACGCGCTCCGCGACCGCCGGAAAGGTCGCACATGTAGGCGATTCCGCCGGATTCGTCCCATGACAGGCGAACGAAGCCCCGATTCTCCCGCGTCGCGAAGGCGGGGTATCCCGCGGCTTGCCACTGGAGCGCGGTGAGGACGATGACGTCGCCCTGGCGATCTCGCGCGAAGATCTCAGGACCGGTAGCCCATTTATACGCGGTCAAAGACTCGTCCCACGGCGCCGTCCACACGGCCGGAAATCCGACGGACGCATACTGCGACCACGTCAGGGCTCTCCGCAGTTCTTGCCGAGCCCTGGGAAAGGCGGTCAATGCGGTGACGGTGGGCAGAGTGAGGGTGCGGTGATAGACGGTCTCCGCGGTCCGCCAAGCGGGAAAGTCGCGCTCCGCCCACCCGTCCCAGGTGAGCGGGGTCACGCCGCTGCTCGTCACCTCGTAGATCGTCCCGTCATAGGCCGTGCGCAGATACTCGGTACCCGCGACTGCACCCGCCGGAAGCGGCGGCGCCATCAGCGCCCCCGCGACGATCACAACACCGATCATCGCCGTCCCGAGACGTGTCCCCACACAAGCCTCCTCGGCCGCTCCCCGTGCTTCGAAACGAAACGTACCGCATTTTCCCAGGCTGACACGGTCGACCGACCGGATGGAGGAACCGTTCGTCGTTCGCGCCGGTCCGCGAACCCTGCGCACTCTGATCGCGGCGAAGGGCTCAGGAGAATTGCAGCAGCGGAAGCAGTCTTTCTTCGAGAAGGGGCACGGTCGATAGCACCCACGAGTTCGTCAGATGATGTGCATCGCGGTACACGATGCGGCCGCCCTGGACGGCAGGGCACCAGCCCTCGGGGCAGATCACGTCGTTCACGTCGAGCGGGTGGATGAGCGAAGACGACTCCACGTGATCAGAGCGCGGCACCGACGCGTCGAGAACGTCTGCGCGCGCGACACCGCACGTCTCATCCTTGCTCGACACGTCGCCGAGACACTCGAGAGGACCCGAGCCGACCCAGGGATTGTCTCGAATGACCACCACGGGGATATTGCGGTCGGTCAGTCGCGTCCACGCACGCTCGTATGCCACCGGCACCATTTCTTTCACCGTCGAACCGGTCGCCGGACGGGTCCATGTCGTGAAAACGGCGTCCGGGGACAACGTGCGTATCTCTTCGAGCGCGTTGTCGCCCCATTCGAGGCAATCCTCATCGAACTGTTCGACGCCCTCGCTCCCATCGACCAACTCGCATCCCCACTTGATGGCCGTCGCGACCCGGAATCCATGTATCCGGCCGAGCTCAGCGATCGCATCCGTCCACTGTTCGGTATGGGAGCCGCCTGCGACGACAACGGTGCGGTCCGCACCCACATCGCCGTAGAAACATATCGGGACCTCGGAGACGATCGAATTGCATCCGTCGAAGACGGCACGCGACTTGTCCTCGAGAGCCATGGACACGTCGGGAATGAACCCGTCCGACGGATTCCACGGGAAGAGATCCGGGTAGGTCACGGCGGCCGCGCCAGGATAACGAGCCAGGTCTTGAGCCGCCACTCCCAGCTGCGCTCGTCCGAGGTCGACGTGCGTCAGCCATGCCGCGGGAACGCCCACGGCCACGACTGCGACGAGCGATGTGAGGACAAGCCCAGGACGCCAGAGCCTCGCGTTTCGCATCCGACGAATACGGGTCGGGTCCATCCACCCGGCGACGACACGGTGCGTCACGAAGGCCAGCACCGCGCTCAGGAGAAGAACCGCCGACCCTGCGAGCCAGCCCACCTCTGCGCCGCCGCGTGCTTCGGTGACGAAGATGAGGATCGGCCAATGCCAGAGATAGAAGCCGTGGGCGTAGGTGCCGGCCGCGGCGAGAGGACGCCAGGAAAGGGCACGAGACGGCGCCCACGAGCCACCGACGTTCCAGATGAGGACGGCAGCCGCCCCGATCGGGAGCAGCGCTGCAGGCCCAGGGAAGAATTGGGCTCCATCCAGGAAAACACTCGTGCTGAGGATGAGAGCAAGGGCAAGCCACCCCAGGGCGGAACGTGCATGGGAACTCGCCGCACTCCCAGCCGGACGAGGAGAAGTGCGCCCCGCCGTGACCAGTGCGAGGAGCGCACCCGCGAGGAACTCCCACGCCCGCGCCAGGGTGTCGTAGTAGGCCGTCGGCTGGTCGACGACCGTCATCACCGCGGCATACGCGAAGGACAGCACCGTAGCCACGGACACGGTCACGACCAACCGTCGTGACGTGACAGCGACGCCTCGCGTCCTGGCGATGAGAGCCACCGCGCCCGCCACCGCGAGGATGACGAAGAACTGGCCCTGCACAGACATCGACCACAGGTGTTGAAAGGGGGCGTCCACAACCCCCGCAGCGCCGTACTCCTGGCCGACCGCGACGAGATACCAATTCTGGATGTAGAGCAACGAGCTCACCGCTTGGCGGGAGACCTCTGCCCACGTCGTGGATGGAGCCGAGACGGCGGCAACGACCACGACCGAAGCGACGACCACGACGAGCGGCGGCAGGAGCCGTCGTCCGGTGCGGATCAAATACTCCCCCGCATCGAAATCACCCCGGAGACATGCTCTCGCAACGCCCCCGCCCACGAAGAATCCCGACAGCAGAAGGAAGACATCGACACCGCCGGAGACACGATGAGTCCAGATATGCGACACGGCGACGAGGACGATGGCCACCGCACGCAGACCGTCTAGATCGGCTCTCCGAGCCCGGCTCGCTCTGCCCGCCCCCGTCGCTGTTCGCTCACGACGCTCTCGTGAGGACGATGACAACACCTTCACACCGCTGCGGGCGCGACTCGCGGGCGTTGCGGCCGGATGCCACGTCGCGAGCGCGTCGCGGAGAGAACGGTCCACCCGAGGCCCAGGAGGAGGGCAGCGATGGCCGCGCCGATCTCGAGCACGGCCCCCGGGGGACGGAACGTCACGGTCACCTCATCCCCGGGCGCGGCCGTGGACACATCGACGGTCAACAAATAGCCGCGCAGGGGATCGGACAGCTCGGCCCCGTCCACCGTGTAGCCGGGCCACGCCAGCCGGCTCATCACGACCTTGCCGTCGCCGCCGACGGAGTCGACCCGGAACGTGAGGCTGGAGTCCGTTTGATCGACGACGTCGACCGCTGTGCCCTCATCCGCCCAGACGACTCCGCCTGCCGGTGGCGACTGCTGAATGCGCTCCATCGTCCATGCGTATTCACCCTCGTGGGTGATCTGCCACCCGGCGGGGACGACGAGAGGGGGATCCGGGAAGGTGTCCCGGTATCCGAGGATCCGACTGACGGACAGAAGATCGACGAGCGGCACCCCCGTCGTGGGGTCGGTCCGGAAGAGAGCCGGCAGAGCCCCCTGACAAGTGCTCCCTCGAAGATCGAGACAGAAGTCCTGAGAGAACTTCGAGTACGGAAGGACCGTGTAGACGTTGGACACAGCCGCGTCCGAGAAGTACCACTCGTTGGCGATGAGCCGTTCGGAGTACGACGCGGGATCCCCCGCCGATGCATAGGCGTCGCCCACCGTGAAAGTGTCGCCCCCGCCACCGGGGAGCACCGAGGTGAGATCAGCCGTCTGGGTCGGGCTCGCGAAGACGGGCAGCGGCGTGTGCGGAAAGGTGCGTAGTTGCAGAACGGTCAGGCCGACCGTCGAGACGACGAGGACGGCCGCCGCGGTCACCGCAGCCTTTCCGAGCGATCGGCGGGATACGGCGTCCTTGCGCTCATCCGCAGCCTTCACTCGTCGTGCGGTCCAGCTGAGTATCAGGATCGCCACGATCTGGACGGCGAAAGTGCCCCAGATGGATCGCCACGGGCCCGGCGTCAGAGCCCAGGTCAACGCCAGCAGACCACCCCCTGTGGCCATGGCCGCGATGACGCTCGACCGTGTCACCCGTTCGGGGAATCCGCGACTCATCAGAATCGCGAAGAGAAGCAGCGCAGCCAGCGCCACGTAGGGCATGAAACGAACGGGCCACCGGATCGGACCGAGAGTGCTCGGAGCCACGACGATGTAGGCAGACACGGCCAGCAGTACGACGGGCATCGCCGTGCCGCGCCACATCTCCCGCCCCCACGGGCGAACCATGACCACCAGCGGAAGCACCCAGGCCACGTACATGAGCGGACCGGCCGTCACCGGCCCCCACCAGGAACTGATGGTCGCGGTCGTGAGAGGGGACGCCGACGTCGCGAAGTCGCCCAAGTCGGCGTTGAGGAACATGTCATTGCTGATGCCCACCGCGCCTCGGTCGGTGACGGGTGCGGTCAGCACACCGGGCAGGTAGATGACGACGGTCCAGAACGCGCCCCAGGCGGATGCGAGAACGACACGCAGGACTGCCGTCTTGTCGCGGGCGATCATCGCCTGCACCAGGTGCGCGACGAGGAGCGCGACGAGAACGATCGTGCCGAACACGTAGCCGGAGGCGATGAGGAGGTAGCTCGCGACGAGGAACGGCCAGGGCTGTCGTCCCCGCGTCACACGACGCAGCGTCCACCATGCCCAGGGGAAGAGTGCCGAGGTCATCAAGCCGGTGGACCACGATGCGGCATCCATGTAGGCGGTGAACCCCGCCATCGGAACGAGCGCCGCGCTGAGCGCTGCCCAGGGCTGGCGTACCAGGAACGACCGCATGAGGAAGTAGGCGCCGAGGGCTGAGATCGCGAGGAGCGCGATCTTCACACCCGCCGTCCAGAGGGCGACGTCGCTCGATAGCCGCGTACCGATGGCGATCAACCACGTCAGCGGACTGATGAGCCCCCACTGCCCCTCCGCCCAGTAATTACCGGCTTGCCATGCTTGCGGACTGAGAAGCGGAATCTCACCGCGAAGAAGGCGACCACCCAGCTCGTACCATTGCCCGACGGACCCGAGCTGTGTGTCGTCCGCGTAGTAGAACCCGGGTGTCCACAGCTGGCGCAACGTACCGATGGCAACGGCGAAAACGACGACGGCGATCGGCCACCAGACGTTCTTCACACGCGACCCAGCAGTGGCTTCGCGGCTCACGACGATGCAGCCTGGTGACGACGGGCATCCTCGATGTAAGACGTCCACGCCTCGGGCGAGACGATTTCGGGCGCGCGACTCCGGTACTTCTCTCGGAGCGACTTCCATCGGAGCACCAGTCGGGCATGGAGCCGCGCCGACGTCAGCAGTGCCGTCACCATCTTTCGGCGGTCGCGCTGGTACCAGGCGACGCCCATTCCGTCCGGTGAGGTCACGAGCGCGGAGTCGATGTCGGCGAAGCGCCACCATGAGATGTCCTGCGCCGCGATGATCCGCTGCGGATTGCGGCGACTCGCGGCCGACGCGGGCACGAACAACTGGCGGAAAGTTACACGGAGCGCGAGCGAGAGGGTGGCGAAGGGGTTCGTCGGGCGCCGCACCTTGCCGGTGATCCGGCTCGAGCTCGGGCGAATCGGCGGAAGCGTGCTGAGTTCACCCTCGACGGCCGCATCGATGTACCCGCCGCGGATCGCGCGGATCTCGGCCTGCCGGGTGGGAAGCATCTTGGCAATCGCGTCCGGCCCGCGAAGGATGTCGCGGAGGGCCTCCTGGCGGAGACGGGCCGAGGAGTACTGCAGCAGAAAGAGCTGCTTGACGTCGCCGAGGAACGAAATCAACGGAAGCGCGTTGCCCGGTGTCGTACCGTGAAGCAGACCCGTGATCCATCTGTTGCGGTGGAAGAAGTACTCCTCCCAGGTGCGCGTGGGGTCCTTGTCGTGCCAGGCCATATGCCAGACAGCGACTCCCGGCAGGCAGATCGTGGGGTATCCGTGGGCCTGAGCTCGGATGGAGTACTCGATGTCATCGAACTTGATGAAAACGGGCAGCGAGAGACCGATCGACCGCAGGATCTCGGTCGGGATGAGGCACATCCACCACCCGTTGAAATCAGTGTGGAGTCTGCGATGCAGATCGCTCGTCGTTCTGAGGGGTTCCTCGACGAAGTCGTGGTTGTATTCGCTGCCGCCGGAGGGGGCCATCCAGACGCGTCGAGGATCCCATACTTCGCCGCGCGTGTAGAGAACGGATCGGTCGTCCAAGTGCAGCATGCCGCCGCCGACGATCGTCGGCACGACGGCGAAGTCGGAGAAGAGCACGCTGCGTGCGATGGCCTCCGGCTCGGAGATGGCGTCATCGTCGAGAAGCAGCACGTACTCGCTGTCGCGGCCGATGCCCTCGAGCATCGCGCGGGAGAAGCCCCCCGAACCGCCGAGATTCGGCTGTCGGACGAGATCCAGACGGGATCCCAACATATCTGCAGCGGCGGCGAAGCCCGGCTGATCGGAGACGAGGTCCGTGCCCTGGTCGACGACGACCACGGCGTTCACGACGTCGACGAGCGACTCATCACCACCGAGGATCTCGAGCTGTTTCAGGCAGTAGGACGGACGGTTGAACGTAGTGATGCCGACGGTCGCCGCGCCCGTGCGTCGACGAACGCTTTCTTCCACGCTCCAGTCAGCCTCGAGCAGGACCGCGTCGTCGTTGCCGCACGCGATTTCGAACCAGTACATGCCGCCATCGACGAACGACGTCACCGGAAGATCGAAGGTGACCGTCTCATTGTCGAACGAACGCGACGCGACAGCCGACGATCGTCCTCGCGCACTCGACCGATAAACGGAGATCAGTCCTGTGCCGGAGAACGATGCCGTCAGTCTGACCTCCCGCACCGAGGTGTAACGCTGCCAATAGCTAGCGGGGAAGGCGTTGAAGAATGCGGCCAGCGAGACGCGACGGTGGGCGTAGATGCGGATCGAACGCCGACCGACGATCTCATAGAACTCGCCGGGCTGAGAACCGTCACCGGTCCCCGTGTCGACGTAGAGCGCGGACACTTCGGCGACATCCTCCGTGGGGAAGACGGCTCGATTGACGACGGCGTAGTGCTGCTCCGAGTGATCCATGGCGCTCACGCGAGGGTGTTGTTCCACATGGACAACGCGGAGCCGATGGCCATGTGCATGTCGAGGTACTGGTACGTACCGAGGCGTCCGCCGAAGTGCACATCCTGCTCACCCTTCGTCAGCTCTCGGTAAGCGAGCAGGCCGGTGCGATCATCGGCCGTGTTGACCGGGTAGTAGGGCTCGTCTGCGCGGGTGGCGAAGCGCGAGAACTCGCGAACGACGACCGTCTTGTCGGTCGGGTATCGATCGGCGCGCTCGGGGTGGAAGTGCTTGAACTCGTGGATGCGCGTGTACGGCACGTCAGCATCGGCGTAGTTCATCACGCTGGTTCCCTGGAAGTCGCCGATCGGCAGAACCTCCTGCTCGAAGTCGAGGGTGCGCCACGACAGCTCACCCTCGGCGTAATCGAAGTAGCGATCGACAGGCCCGGTGTAGACCACGGGCACCTGACCGACGGTCGCCTTCTTGTTCAACGGCTGCGACTCGTCGAAGTAATCGGTCGACAGCTTCACCTCGATGTTCGGGTGGTCCGCCATGCGCTCCAGCCAGGCGGTGTAGCCGTCGACGGGGAGGCCCTCCCACGTGTCGTTGAAATAGCGGTTGTCGTAGGTGTAACGGACCGGCAGGCGCGAGATCACCTCGGCGGGCAGATCCTTCGGATCGGTCTGCCACTGCTTCGCGGTGTAATCGCGGATGAACGCCTCGTACAGGGGGCGACCGATCAGGGCGATCCCACGCTCCTCGAGGTTGGCGGCATCCTTCGCCTCGAACTCCCCCGCGAGCTCGTGCACGAGCGCACGCGCCTGGTCTGGGGTATACGCGGCCTGGAAGAACTGGTTGATGGTGCCGAGGTTGATCGGCAGCGGGAAGACCACGTTCTTGTGCGTCGTGTACACACGGTGCACGTAGTTCGTGAACTGCGTGAAACGGTTGACGTACTCCCACACGGTCGGGTTGGACGTGTGGAAAAGGTGAGCGCCGTACTGGTGCACCTCGATGCCCGTCTCGGGCTCGTTCGCCGAATACGCGTTGCCACCGATGTGGTGACGGCGGTCGATGACCGTCACCTTCCGCCCCGCCTCGGCCGCCCGTTCGGCGATGGTGAGGCCGAAGAAACCTGAGCCGACGACGAGGAGATCCATACTGTGCAACTTCTTCCGTTCGCAATCCGTGAGGGCATGCGAGACCCGGACGGCCTCCGATGCGCTCCCGGGAGTCTACCCGCGGCAGGCAGCCCGGACCGCACGGAACGTGCGGATGATGAGGGGACGCCCCGGTAAGCTGGGGCGCGCCCCACCGGGCTGTCAACGGTCATTCAGACTCGAGGCGGTAGCGTCGTGTGGTCCGTGGTGTGCCCACCGATCCCCCGCACGCGTCGGCGATCGGTCGTCTCCGAGTGGCCCACCGACACCGAATGAAAGGTTTGCGAACGATGAGTGTCATCACGGTCTCGCGACCTTCTCGACCGGCATCGCCGATGGCGAGCCGTCCTCTCCTGGAAGATGACGATGTCTGAACGCGAGACCGTCGGTGGGATGTCCGGTCCCGATGGACCGCTTCTCCGCCTGATCAAGGATCGGCGGATCGCGTTCGTCATCGTCGGTGTCATCAACACCGTGGTCGGCTTCGCGTGGTTCGCCCTTTTCGACCTCAGCGTGGGACGACTCTGGGGATACATGGCCACTCTGCTGTTCGCACACGTGGCATCCGTCCTCTGCGCTTTCGTCCTCTACAGGCGCTTCGTGTTCCGCGTCCGGGGGCATGTCTGGGTCGATCTCGCGCGCTTCGAAAGCGTGTACCTCGTCGCCCTCGGGATCAATGCCCTGCTCCTCCCCCTGTTGGTGGAGTTCGGGGGCCTGCAACCCATCGTCGCGCAGGCGGTCATCGTCTTCGTCACGACTCTCGTCAGCTACATCGGCCACAGCCGGTTCTCGTTCCGAAGGAAAAAAGTCTCGTGAGGACACCCCGACTCAGCGTCGTGATCCCCGCCTACAACAACGGCAAGACGATCGCGGAGACGATCCGCTCGATCCTCGCGGATGGGGGCGACGATATCGAGTTGGTCGTGGCGGATCACTCCTCCACCGACGACACGCTCGAGCAAATCCGGCAGTTCGCGTCGGACGATCGCGTCACCATCCTCGAAACTCCATCGGGCGGCGGCGCGCCCCGAAACTGGAACCGCGTGACCGAGAGCGCCCGGGGCGAGCTGCTCAAGCTCGTGTGCGGCGACGACATCGTCCTTCCCGGGACGCTTCGTCGGCAGATGGCGATTCTCGAGGACCCATCCGTCTCGCTGACCGCCTGTCGGCGCGACATCGTGGATGCCGAGGGCAAAGTCCTCTTCTCCGGCTGGGGTCTCCGCGGTATCGGCAGGCGCATGCCCGGGCACCGCGCTGTGCGAGCCGCCGTGCGGGCAGGATCCAATCTGTTCGGCGAGCCTGCCTCGGTGATGATGCGCAGGTCGGCGCTGGAAGACGCCGGCGGTTGGCGTTCGGACTTCCCCTACCTGATCGACCAAGCGACTTACTCGCGCGTGCTCTTCCAGGGCGACTTCGTACCGGACCTGGCCACCGGCGCGACGTTCCGCATGAGTGCGACGCAGTGGAGCGTGGTTCTCGTGCGCGACCAAGCGACCCAAGCCAAGCAATTCCACCGTGCGCTGCACGCCGAGCACCCCCGCGCCGTGTCCGCCGTCGACGTAATGGTCGGCAACGTCCGCGCGACATTGATGGCGAGAGCGCGCCAGGTTTCGTACTGGATGCTGAAGCGGAGAATGCGATGAACGCCCCCGAGAACCCGGCCTACGTGCACAACATCACCATCGTCATCCCGGTCTACCAGGCCGAGCGAACCCTCCGCGATGTCCTCGCAGAGATCGTCCCCCTCACCGAGGGCTTTCGCACTCCCCACGGACGAACGGGGCGCGTCACCGAGGTCATCACGGCTTACGACCACGGCCCCGACGGCTCAGCGGCAGTGATCCGCGAGTTGGCCACCGAGTTCTCCTGGGTGCGTCCGGTATGGCTCAGTCGGAATTTCGGCCAGCACGCGGCCACGCTCGCCGGAATCGCCTCCTCCGGCGGCGACTGGGTCGTCACCTTGGATGAAGACGGCCAACACGACCCCTCCTTCATCGGCAGCCTGCTCGACACCGCGCTCGACGACCAAGCCGACGTCGTCTACGCCGAGCCGACGAACCGCCCTCCGCACGGCGCCGTGCGCAATGCCGCGTCGAAGGCCTCCAAACGCATCCTCGAGACCGTCTTCGGTGGCGGGCGCGCTTCACACTTCAACAGCTACCGCCTCATCCTCGGCGAGGTGGCACGCAGTGTCGCCGCCTATGCCGGAACGGGCGTCTACCTCGACGTCGCACTCGGTTGGGTCGCGGCACGTATCGTCACCTCGCCCGTCCAGCTACGAGAAGAAGGAGACCGCCGGTCCGGATACTCCTACCGCCGCCTGATGGCGCATTTCTGGCGGATGATCCTGACCTCCGGTACCCGCGGACTGCGGTTGGTCACCGCGGCTGGAGCGGTGTTCTTCGTGGGCGGAGTCCTTTTCGCCATCTACCTCGTCATCATGCGCTTCGCTTCAGGAGACATCCCGGAGGGATGGACTTCGCAGATGGTCGTCACGGCCCTCGGCACGGGGCTCATCCTCGTATCCCTCGGAATCGTGGCCGAATATCTCGGGGTGGCGGTGAACATGGCCATGGGGCGGCCTCCCTACTTGATCGTGCGAGACCCGGCCGCGGGACCCCTCGGGCACGCACGCGATGGCAAGTGACAACGGCTGGGTGATCGGTCGCGGTCTCCTGGGGCGCGCTGTCGAACGCGCTCGGGGCCTGCCGCCCATCATCCGACCCGTGCGGTGGGGGGACGCCGACGACGCCCTGTCGGACCTTCGCGCGCACGCGATGGCGCTCAGTCTCGTCGAGGGACCTCTCGAGATCTATTGGTGCGCAGGACGGGGCGTCACATCGACGCCGCAACATGAACTCGACGCCGAGGTCGAGCTCTTCGAGCGGGCGCTGACGGAGTTCGCGTCGATCCTGCGGGGTCGCGACGTGCGCTTCTTCCTCGCCTCATCGGTGGGGGGCGCTTACGCTTTGGCCTCCGAACCGCCCTTCTCCGAGCACACACCGGTCGCCCCCGGCTCCTCATACGGTGTCGCGAAACTGGCGATGGAACGAAAGCTCACGGAGACCGCCCGGTCGGCAGGCTGGCGAGCGTTCATCGGGCGCATCACCAACCTGTACGGACCCGGTCAGGATATGGGGAAGGGGCAGGGGCTCATCTCCGTCATCACGGACAGCTACGTCTCCGGCAAACCGGTCTCCCTTTACGTGTCGCTCGACACCTTGCGCGACTACATCTACGAGGACGACTGCGCCAGAGTCGTGGCAGCGGGGACCGAACGACTGTCGACCGAGGCACCGGGAACGACGATCACGAAGATCGTCGGGGCCATGACCGCCGTCTCCATCGGAGCGCTGCTCGGAGAGATCACCCGCCTCCGGCGGCAGCGCTCACGAATCACCCTCGGCCAGAGCAGGGCCGGTGGCCAGGCCTCCGATCTGCGGGTGCGATCCGTCGTCTGGACCGAGCTCGATGCCCTGGTGCGGACCACATTGCCCGAGGGATTGGACAAGGTCTATCGCTCCCGCATGCGCGCCCAAGCGGAGGTCGGAGCGTGAGCGGTTCGCGCGCTCACCGCGTGACGGCAGCGGGAGGAGCGGTCTTTTCCGCCGTCCTGTACGCGGTCCTCATGTTCTGGCCGCTTCTCGTGTCGCCTCCGGGGCCGCTCCGGTCGATTCGAACGTTCGCCTGGCACGACCAACTCGGATACCTGAGCATGGTGGCCAACGTCGCGGACGGCGACGTCAGCAACACCGAACCCGTCACCGAGACGGGTGTGAATCATTACCCGCGCTTCTATTACACGACCGTGGGTCTGGTCGCGCACGCCCTTCACCTCGAGCCCATCACCGCCTGGAACGCCGTTTCGCTCGTGTTGCAGGTGTCCGCAGTGGTCGCTCTCTCCTTGTGCCTCGTCGTCGTCTCACGACGAGCGTGGGCAGGTTTCCTCGCGCCGCTGCCGTTCTTCGCCGGCGTTCTCGCTTTCTCATCGCCCCTGAGCGATGTGTGGTTCCGCCCGCTCGACTCGCACGCCGTTCTCTGGGGGCCCTACGGGGTGATGTTCTCGAACAACGGTGAGACGGCGGGAATCTGCATCATCGTGATCGCTACGAGCGCGCTCGCGGCCGTGTGGTTGCGCCCCCGGCGCGCCTCCGTACGGGTGATGACCTCGGTCGTGGCCATGCTCGCTCTCGGGGGGCTCTCGAGTTTTCAGACCTACAGTTTCCTCAGCGGCGCCTACGTGGTTGCTTATGTCGCCGCCGCCCTGTTCCTGACTCGTCCCGGGCATCGACGGTGGTGGATCGCTCTGACGCTCGCGACATTCCCGGTCCTCTTCGTGGCGGGCCCTCTCGTCTCCAGCGCCGCCGGACAACTTCCCGCCCTCGTGTTCGGACTCCTGCCGGCGGTCCCCGGACTCGTGCGCGGGCTCGTCCTCACGCGAGGTCTTCTCGCGGTTTATGCCGCAACCTTCGCGGCGGCCGCGCTTCCGCAAATCGTCTGGACGTTCTCCGGCGTTCTCCAGGGCGACCCCTTCTTGAGCTACCGAGTCGCCTCGAACGTGAACCTGGGTGTCATCCGACCGGAAACGCTTGTCGCCTCGACGGTTGTAGCGGTGCCGCTTCTGGTCGTGCTGACCCTGGCGATCCGTCGACGGGCCGCCATTCCCGCCGCCGTCGCTTCCGCCGGCGTGGTGGTGTGGGGCATCCTGGCTACCAACGACGTCTGGGGCGCGAACGCTGAGCCGTATCGTTTCTGGATCGACTGCTTCCTCTTCGGGGGGATCCTCACCCTCGTTGCCGGAGCCGCACTCATCGGCGGCGCCGAGCGAGAGGCCGCGCCGCGCCGTGTCACCGTCGGAGTGACCCGTGCCCTCGCCGTGGCGTGTGCCGCCCTCTACGCGGTGGGCCTGGTGGATTTCATCAATTTCACGGGCGATCCTCGAATGTCGGAAACGTGGAACCCCGACGCGCCCCGTGCCGCCGCGGCGACAGAACTCGCGCGATCGACCGTCGACGCCGACGACAGGCTTTTGCTCGTCGACACGTGCATGGACGACCGAACGGTCAAGGCCACGTCCGGAGCGCCGATGGCGTTCTACTATCTCGGAATGGCGTGGCCGACCGATCGAGAGGCGATCCAGACGGTCATGGACCACCGAGAAGCAGGCAGCCCCATCAGCTCTGATCTCGCGTCAGACGCCGGCGTCGGGTGGATCCTCCGGGATAGCGCCTGCCCCACCCACATTGAGGTCACGGGAGAACAAGGGACCTTCGTGGCGGAACGCAGCTACGGCGAGGGCCAGACCCTGCAACTCTGGCGATTGCCGTGATCGCGGTCTCGGGACCGGCGGTCAACCTGGCAGGATGGACATCGTGAAGGGCATCATTCTCGCCGGCGGCTCCGGCACGCGTCTGCATCCGATTACGCTCGGCGTCTCGAAGCAGCTCATCCCTGTCTACGACAAGCCGATGGTCTACTACCCGTTGTCGACGCTGATGCTCGCCGGCATCCGCGAGATCTTGGTCGTGACCACCCCGCACGACGCTCCGTTCTTCGAGCGCCTCCTCGGCGACGGCTCGCAGTTCGGAGTCGAGCTGTCGTTCGCTGTCCAGCCTTCCCCGGACGGGCTGGCCCAAGCGTTCACGATCGGTGCGGATTTCATCGGTGACGACAAGGTCGCCCTCGTCCTCGGAGACAATCTGCTGTACGGCCCGGGCCTGGGAACGCAACTGAAGCGCTACGCCGACGTCGACGGCGGCGCGGTGTTCGCTTACTGGGTTGCCGAGCCCTCGGCGTATGGAGTGGTCGAATTCGACGACGACGGGCGAGCGGTCTCCCTCGAGGAGAAACCGTCGCAGCCGAAGAGCAACTATGCGGTGCCGGGTTTGTATTTCTACGACAACGACGTGATCGACATCGCCCGGAACCTTGCGCCGTCCCCACGCGGCGAGTACGAGATCACCGACGTCAACGCCGAGTACCTGCGACGCGGCAAGCTCCAGGTGGAAGTCCTCCCGCGCGGAACGGCGTGGTTGGACACGGGCACCTTCGACCAGATGACGGATGCCGCGGACTACGTCCGCACCATGGAGCGTCGCACCGGACTCCGCATCGGAGTCCCGGAAGAGGTCGCGTGGCGGCAGGGCTTCCTCTCAGACGACGAAGTGCGCGAACGGGCGAACAAGCTGGTGAAGTCGGGGTATGGCGCATACCTGCTGGAGATCCTGGAAAGGGGCCGCTGATGGCACATCTTCTCGTTACCGGCGGTGCCGGTTTCATCGGTTCGAACTTCGTTCATCACGTCGTCGAGCACACCGACCACACCGTCACCGTGCTCGACAAACTGACCTACGCGGGCAACCGAGCTTCCCTGGAGGGCCTGCCTCCGCAGCGCGTTCGTCTCGTCGTCGGCGACATCGCTGACGCCTCCGTCGTCGACCCGCTGGTCGCCGAGGCGGATGCCGTAGTCCACTACGCCGCCGAATCGCACAACGACAACTCCCTGCACGATCCGCGCCCTTTCCTCGACACCAACATCATCGGGACTTACACCCTGATCGAGGCGGCGCGTCGATACGACGTGCGGTTCCACCACATCTCGACGGACGAGGTGTACGGCGATCTCGAACTCGACGACCCGGCCCGCTTCACCGAGCGGACTCCGTACAATCCCTCGTCGCCGTACTCGTCCACCAAGGCCGGGTCTGATCTGCTGGTGCGCGCCTGGGTCCGCTCGTTCGGCGTCCGGGCAACCATCAGCAACTGCTCGAACAATTACGGTCCGTACCAGCACGTGGAGAAGTTCATCCCCCGCCAGATCACCAACGTGCTTCGCGGGATCCGTCCCAAGCTCTACGGCACCGGCGAGAACGTGCGCGACTGGATTCACGCGGACGACCACTCGTCGGCAGTTCTCACCATCCTCGACAAGGGAGAGATCGGCGAGACGTACCTGATCGGGGCGGATGGCGAGAAGGACAACAAGAGTGTCGTCGAGCTGATCCTTCAGATCACCGGCCAGGCTCCCGATGCATACGACCTCGTGACCGATCGTCCCGGTCACGACCTGCGGTACGCAATCGACTCCACCAAGCTCCGCACCGAACTGGGATGGACCCCCACGTATGGTGACTTCGGCTCGGGCCTGGCTGCGACCATCGACTGGTATCGCGAGAACGAGGCGTGGTGGGCCCCCGCCAAAGACGGCGTCGAAGCTTTCTACGCCTCGAAAGGGCAGTAACCCTTGACGCTCGAGTTCGGCCGATCCCTCGGTAGCCGCACCACGCCGATTCCGGGACTGATGCTCTTCGACCTCCCCGTTCACGGAGACGCGCGAGGGTGGTTCAAAGAGAACTGGCAGCGCGAGAAGATGACCGCGGGCGAGGTGGGGTTGCCCGATTTCGGACCCGTCCAGAACAACATCTCCTTCAACGATTCGGTCGGCACGACGCGCGGTATTCACGCCGAGCCGTGGGACAAGTTCGTCTCCGTCGCGACCGGTCGTATCTTCGGTGCGTGGGTCGACCTTCGCGCGGGCGACACCTTCGGTGCCGTCTTCACGGCGGAGCTCGATCCCTCGCGAGCAATCTTCGTCCCGCGCGGGGTCGGTAATTCCTACCAGACGCTCGAAGAGGACACCGCTTACACGTATCTCGTCAACGACCATTGGTCACCGGATGCGACGTACACATTCCTCAACCTTGAGGACGAGACCGTCGCGATCGATTGGCCGATCCCCCTCGACGAGGTCGAGATCAGCGAGAAGGACAAGAGACATCCGCGTCTCTCCGACGTCGTGCCGATGCCTCCGAAGAAGATGCTCGTCACGGGTGCGAACGGCCAACTCGGACGTGCCCTGAAGGCCGAGCTCGGAGATCACGCGTGGATCGAGTACGCGTCTCGAGCTGACCTGGATGTGACGTCACCCGATCTGACAACGGCACGACGATGGCGTGACTACTCGACCATCATCAACGCGGCGGGCTTCACCAAGGTGGACGACGCGGAAACCCCCGCAGGTCGAGTCGCCGCGTGGTCCGAGAATGCCGGTGCCGTCGCAGCGCTCAGCAAGATCTCCAGCGAGAACGCCATCACTCTTGTCCACATTTCGAGCGACTACGTCTTCGACGGCAGCAAATCCGGGAGCTACACCGAGGCCGATCCGGTCTGTCCGCTCGGCGTTTATGCACAATCGAAGGCCGCCGGTGATGCCGCTGCCGCCGCTTCGACGGGTCGGCACTACATCATCCGTACCAGCTGGGTCATCGGCGATGGAGCGAACTTCGTCCGCACGATGGCTTCACTTGCCGAGCGGGGGGTGAATCCTCGTGTCGTCGACGATCAAACGGGTCGTCTCACCTTCACCGCCGACATCGCCGCAGCGATTCGCACACTTCTCGAGCGGCGGGCGCCCAGCGGGACGTACAACGTCACCGGATCCGGCGACGCAGCCACATGGTTCGACATCGCACGCGAGGTCTTCCGCCTCACGGGCCACGATCCCGAGCGGGTCACCGGTGTGAGCACAGCGGAGTATTTCGCGAGCTCGACGGCCCCGGTTGCGCCTCGCCCCGCCAATAGCCTTCTGGACTTGACGTCCGCCGAGCGCCACGGCATCCGTACCCCGTCTTGGCGGGACAGTCTCGAGGCCTACCTCGGATCGATCTGAACACTGCGATAGCGCGTGAGAAAGCCCCCGCCGTCGGCGGGGGCTTTCTCGCACGCTATCGCACCTGATCAGGTCATCGGCTGCCCGAGGGGCAGGCCCGTGACGGTCGAGGGTGACAAGGTCAGCACAGTGGGATTGCCGTTCGCGAGAGCCTGCAGGGTGGCCCAAGACTGAACGTGCCGGTACACACCTCCGGTTGCGACATAAACCTTGTCACTCGACGACGATTTGACGAAAACGGTCTGCAGCGTCCCGGCTCGCGTGGTGAAGCGCTGACAGGCGGCCTCCGAGAGTTTCGGAACGGTGAAGCCTTGAGCAGCGGTGGCCGCCACGGCCGTGACTCCGCCCGAACCGACCGCGAAAGTCGTTCCCGCACACGAGATCCACACTCCGAGCGGCGAACCCGCGGGGGTGAGCTTCGCGATCTCCGCATCAGCCAAGGGGACGAAATCCGTGCGCATCCCTGCATCCCGGGCGAGATCGAACGACGGCACCGCCACTGTGGTGGTACCGGACACCAACGACAGAGTCGCCGCTGTCCCCTTGACGATCTCTCCGTCGGCGATCGGAGCACCGCCACGAAGCCCGTCGAAAGTGCCTGCCGACACCGTCGCAATCGTCATGTCCGTCCCGTTCATGTACGCCATGAGCGACGACCACGTTGCGGCCACGCGACGGGTGCTCCCATCGACCGCTGCAACAGACGTGCGTCCCGCGACCTTGATGAGAGGCGTCTTGCCCATCGACGGACCTCTGGTGAACTGCGCGCACGTCGGTGATCCAGCATTCATAGCGGACAGCCCCGAGACGCTCGGGTCCGGAAGCGGGTAGATGACGCCCGAACCGGGGAAGAAGGTGGTCCCGTCGCAGTTCAGGAGCGAACGAACCTCGCCGACTTCTCGGTACCGGCCGAAGAGATCGGTGTCGGATACGACGGCCATCGTCGATGCGTCACGGTTGTACTCGGCGAGGTCGCTCCACGAGCGGACCCACACGAGGGAGCCCGCGTCGATGGTCATGTAGACCTTGTCTCCCCCGGTCGATTTGACCACCTGAGCGGGGGCGAAGAAGAGCGGGCTCTTCGACTTGGAGGCGAGGACCCCACGGCTCAGAGATGCTGCGTAAATCGGTGTGCCGGGATCGCCGTTGGCTGCCCGAGCGGCCGCCTCGTTCCACATCGGCGTGACCGTCGACGACGACTCGATCCGTCCCCACTGCGTGGTCCCGGCGACCCGGTAGTACGCGGTCATCTCCGAGCCCACCGAGGCACGTTGGAACAGCGAGCCCGCCACCGAAACGGGCGCCGCGCAATCTCCACCCCATCGGCTCACGAGATCGCAGGACGCGAGACGGTGTCGTTGGCCGTCCTGGAAGTAGGCGATCTCCCCGGTGGAATCGTCCCGCAGAACGGGTCCCGTATCGCCCGAGGCGGTGAAGCCGGAAAGGTATCCGTCGGTCACCGTGTAGACCTGCCCGAAAACACTCGAGAGAGATGCGAGGTTGTCCCCGTCGGTGACGTGCCAGCGCCGCCCGTTCGAGACGAGGTAGACGGCGGGGTTCGCAGCCGTTCGAACCAGAACCATCCCCGTTCCACGAACGGTTCCGAACCACTCGGTGAAGTAGTGGTAGAAGTTGCGGTTTCCGTAGGCGGAGCATCCGTCACCGGTGCCGGTGCCCGCCGCCAACGCGGCAGCATTGGGTTGGTAGGGCGTGTAGTAGTAGAGATCTGCCGTGGCCTGGTTGGCGACGAAAACCGGCGAAGACCCGCAGTTGGCATTGGGGTTGAACTGGATGTTCCACGTGTTGCCGGGGGCGTACCACGTGAAATACCGACTGGTGCCCGGGGGGTTCGCATAGCGCTTGAACTGCCAGGCGGCGCCGTAGACCTGGTTGAAGAAGCCGTAGTACCTCGTGTCGCACGCCGCCGTGTCCGGGCACCCCTGGCCCATCGCGATGCGATAACGCCAGTCACTCGGCCATGTGTGAGTAACCAGTCCCTGCTCTTTCTGCAGAGTCGCGAGGATCACCTGAGGGTTGATCCCGCAGGCTTGAGCGACTTTGAAGATGATCCGGGAGGCACGCTCGTCCGAAGCTCCAGAGTACGGCCCGCACATCGCGTCCGCTGCTGTCGTCCGAGACGTATCGCGCCAGTCCTTCAGACAGGTGTATCCACTTTGGCAGTTGGGGACACGGGCCTCGAGGAACCGCTGGATGTCGTCCTCGCTCATCGTGGCGGAGTTGAAGAACACCCCATCGTCGATGATGTTGCCCGGTGTGAATCCGTCGAGTGACGCCAGTCGCGGCACGCCGATCGCCGCCCTCGACTCGCTGGCGGCGGCGAGCGGTGCAGATTCGAGACGCGGCTGGGCCGCAGCGGGCGCTGGCACGGCGAAGGCGAGGAGGACTGCCATGACAGCGGACCCCGAGAGGACGCGCGACGCGATTGACCGCGACCATCGATGATTCACTTGAACAGTCTCGCCCGCCGTGCGGTGGTCCGCGAGCATTTTCTCGACGACTCGCCGCGATGCGCGCGCTCCCAGCCTGCCGCCAGGCGAACGGCCGCGGGCGGATTATGATAGCTCGGGCGCGTGTCGCCGATCTCCCGAAAGAAGGCTTATGAGCGCTGTGACGAGCGACGACGTTCTGATTCCGCCAGGCCGTGGCATCGGCTTGGCCGACGTTTTCAGACGGCGCTACCTGCTGTCCCTCATCGTGCGCAAAGAAGTGCAAATCCGGTACCGCGGCTCCGTACTGGGCTGGATGTGGTCCTATGTGAAGCCGCTGGTCCAGTTCGCGGTTTTCTACCTCGCTATCGGTGTATTTCTCGGCCTGAACTCGCGGGTCGAATTCTTCCCGCTGTATCTGCTCTCCGGAATCACCATCGTCACCTTCTTCAACGAGGCCTTCACGAACGGCACTCGTTCACTCGTGGACAACGCCGCCCTGATCAAGAAGATCTACTTGCCTCGGGAGATGTTCCCGGTGTCGAGCATGATGATCGCCGGAGTCAACATCCTTCCGCAGATCGCCGTACTGGTCGTGATCGCGCTGTTCTTCGGGTGGGCGCCGTCCGTTCTCCACATCGCTGCGATTCTGCTCGCTCTGGTCATCATCGCGGCTCTTGCGACGGGGCTCGGCCTGCTCTTCGGCGCCGTCAACGTCACTTTCCGCGACGCCCAGAGCTTCGTCGAGATCATCACCATGTGCGCGGTGTGGGCATCTCCGGTCATGTACCAGTGGGAGATGGTCGCGGACAAACTGCCGGACTGGCTCTTCGTCGCCTACCGGTTGAACCCGCTGACCGTGTCCGTCGAGCTCTTCCACTACGGCATCTGGTACCCGCTCAACCCGTCGGGCGGTCAACTACTCCCCGACATGTGGACATACGCCGGCATCGCCACCGCCATCTCTCTTCTGTTCCTGATCGTGGGACAGCTCGTCTTCCGTCAACTGGAGGGGCGTTTTGCCCAGGACCTCTGAGGCCACCGAACCGCGCATTCGTGTTGCGGACGTGCATAAAGAATTCAAGCTCCGACACACGCACTCCGTGAAGGAGACGTTCCTCGCGGCGGTGCGGCGCAAGCAGCTGACCACAGAGTTCCATGCCCTGAACGGCGTCAGCTTCGACGTGGGGGCGGGCGAGTCCGTCGCCCTCCTCGGATTCAACGGCTCGGGGAAATCAACGCTGCTCAAGCTCATCTCAGGCGTCCTGCGACCTGACAGAGGAGGCGTTTACACTCGCGGGCGCGTCGCAGGCTTGATCGAGGTGGGAGCGGGATTTCACCCCGATCTCTCCGGGCGGGAGAACATTTATTTGAACGCCGCCATCCTCGGCATGAGCAAGCGAGAGACCGAGGAGCGGTACGAGGACATCGTGGCCTTCAGCGAGATCGAGAAATTCATCGATACAGAGGTGAAGCACTATTCGTCGGGGATGTTCCTGCGCCTCGCCTTCTCCGTGGCCATCCACACCGAGGTCGACATTCTCCTCATCGATGAGATCCTCTCGGTCGGAGACGAACCCTTCCAGCAGAAGTGCTTGGCACGCATTCGCGAGTTGCATGCTGCCGGCAAGACGCTGGTCGTCGTGTCCCACGACCTCGATATGGTCTCCGACCTGTGCGAGCGCGGCATACTCCTTCGAGACGGCGGAGTGGCGTTCGACGGCGGGAGCAAGGACGCCGTCGCGCTCATGCGAAACTAACGGAACTCCTCACCGTGCGAAGGGTGGTCGTGCAGCTCACAGCGCACGACCACCCTTCGCGTCGCGGAACCGATGAGAAGCTCTTCAGTACGTGAAGTCCTCACATGCGACGCCGTTGCTGTTCGCATCGAGGCGGAACACGTCTCCGTAGGCCTCGAAGTAGTACGCGAACGCCGCCTGGGCTGCTGCCTGTGACGGGAACGAGTTGCAGTTCTTCGTGTCGCCAGGATGAGCGGGGACTCCACGCAGTTCGGGCGTCGGCCGACCCATGACAGCCCACTCCTGGGCGGTGACACGTCGGTTCGTCGTGGGACCGGCGTACCAGATGTCGAGGGAACCATAGTTGCGCCACACGTGATCCCCCGCGAATCGCGGGGCCGTCGCCTGTTGAGGGAAACCCTCGTCTCGCCACCGGCTGTACCCGATGGGTCCGCCCTGCCCGGTCGGGAGGTCCGCCATGAAGGCGATCGAACTATCCCAGGTCAGTCGGACGAATCCTTGGTTCGCTCGACGTTCGAACGGCTCGAAACCGGAATCCCGCCATTCCTCGTAGGACAGCGCGTGCCGGACACCCCCGACGTCCTGCACAAAAATCTGGTCACTCGTGCCCCACTGGTAGAAGACCGACCCCTCGATCCATCCGGCGCTCCGGGGGCTGGGAAATCCCGCTCGGCTCCACTCGGAGTATGTGATGTGTCGCCACACCCATCGATCGCGCGTCTGACCGAAGAACGTCACGGCGCTGATGGTCGATGACCAGGGATAGCGAACGTAATCGGTGGGCGCGGGTTCCGGCTGCGGGAAATCGGCTGCCGCCCACTCTTCGTATGACAGGGCGTGAATCTCCGTGTCCGAGACGCGCCAGATCGTTCCGTCGTAGGCCGTGAGCACATACCGCTCAGCCGGCACCGCGCACTCGATTTCTACGACCTTGTTCAGGATGGGCTGACCACTCTCCGTCGATACCGTCACGCGGTACACACCATCGCCGCGCTGTGTGACCGGCAGGTCTACCCGCCCCCGGGGAACCACCTCAGCCCCGTCTCCGAAGTCGAGTGTTCCGTCATCGCCTTTGTCGACGTCGAAAACGACGCCCTGCATGACGCTGGTCCCATTGCGCATCGACACGGTGAGAGTTCCACCGTCGCCACATGAGACGAACACCTCCGCCGTTACACTCCCCTCGACCGCGGAGGCTGGCATAGCGACAAGACCCCCCTGCATCGACCCGAGCAGAACAGCCAGAGCACCCGCTCGAAGGCCACGCCGTACAGCTGTGGACGTGATGTTCGGTTTCATTTCCCCCCCCCCAAGGATAAAACGGCCGCATTGCCGTTTCACATCACTCTAGGGGGCGCCCTCACAGCTCCGCGTGCAGCGCCCACACCCGGTCGGCCGAGGCCCCCCAGGCGAATCCCTTCGCGCGGTCGCCGGCCAGCACGCGCAGGCGCTCGGCATCCTCTCCCAAGGCTCGTGAGAGCGCGGAACCGAGCCCGTCGGCCGGGGCGAAGGCCGCGGCATCCGCCAGCACCTCGCGGAGAACCGGCGCATCGACGGCTGCGATGGGCACCCCCACGGCGAGGGCGTCGACCGCCCGCCACGGCCAGTCCGCGCGCGCGGACGAGGCAACGAACGCCGCCGCATGCGAGAGCACGGCAGCCCGGTCCCAGCGGTCGAGCGCACCACGGGCGTGCACGCACCCCTCGGCCAGCCCCGCGGCGACGGCGAGGTCGATCACGGCGGGCTCGTCGCCCTCGGGCACGTCGAGGACGACGACGTCGCCCTCCCACCCCGAGGCGACGACGGCGGCGAACGCGCGCCCGAGGGCGTCGGAGGCCGCGCTCCCCCCGGCTGCCGCGACGAATGTCTGCGGCAGGTCGAGGGCGCGCAGGCGCCCGACGGCGTCGGAGGGCACGCGCAGTCCCGCGGCGGGAGCGCCGCCGATCACGCGCAGCTTCTTGACGAGCTTGGGCTTGGCGACTTCGGCGAGGCGCTCGGCCATCGCGTGCGTGGGCACGATCACGGCGTCCGCGTGCTTCGTCACGCGCGAGAGCAGCGCGCGGCCGGCGAGAACCTCGGCCTTGGGCAGTTCGTCGGGGGTCTCCCACGCGCGCAAGTCCCATAGGGTCACCACGATCTGGTGCGTCTCGTTGACGCGGTCGTGGCGCACGAGAGGTGCGAGCGGGGTCGGCGAGTGGATGAGTCCCTTGCCGATTCCGGGGGCGACGCCGAGCTGCCAGGATGCCGCGAGCTCGCGGCGACGCATCGACAGACGGGTCTCGGAGCTCAGGCCGGCGATGCCCTCGCCGTCGGGGATCCCGGGTGAGGGGACGATCGCGCCGACATCGCACCCGCGGGGGGCGGTGGCGATGAGGGCCTCGGTCAACGAGGCGGACGCTTCGGCGAGGTCGAGGGAGGTCGGGGCGACGAGCTGGTCCAGCACGACGCGCAGGGTCACGGTCACGAGGAGGGCGCCTCCGTCTCGGTCGGCGGGTGCAGTTTGTCGTGCACCATCTGCTGCACCTGGGCGTAGTCGGGATCGAACTCGTCGACACCGCCCGCCGGGGTCAGCTCGAGCGTGCCGACCGGCTGGCCCTTCGCCTCGAGGGCGAGGTTCACCAGGGTCGGGGCGATGAGCCCCTGCGGCAGGTCGGTCTGGACGATGTTGGTTCCGGCGGTGGCCACGTCCTGGAAGTGCGTGAGCACGTTCTGCGGGGTGGTCTGCGCGAGGATCGCCTCCTGCAGCTCGCGCTGGCGGCGCATGCGGTCGAAATCGCTCGTCGTGTACCGCGAGCGGGCGTACCACTGGGCGGTGTCGCCGTTCATGTGCTGCTGCCCGGGTTCGATCCAGCCGAAGGCCCAGTCGTCGACCGGCTGACCGTCGTAGGCGGGGCCGCCCTTGGGCAAGCGTTCCTTGACGTCGATGTCGACGCCGCCGAGCGCGTCGACGAGGTCGGCGAAGCCCTTCATGTCGATCAGCACGTAGTACGGGATCTGGATGCCCATGATGCCCTCGGCGGCGTCCTTCGTCGCCTCGATGCCGGGCTCGGACCCCTCGGCCTTCGCGTTCGGGTACAGCGTGTTCCCGTCCTGGCAGACCTCGACCTCGGTGCGGAGCTGGTTGATACCGCTGCCCCAGCCGCACGTCGCGTTGGCGTACCCGGTGTGCCCGTCGGGGTATTTGTCCTGCATGGGTCCCGGGGCGAAGGGGAAGTGCGGCATGTCGCGCGGGATGCCGGTGATCGTCGTCGCACCGGTGTCGGCGTTGATCGAGACGACCGAGATGCTGTCGAAGCGCATGGAGTCGCGCCCCTCGCCGGAATCGGCGCCCAGAAGGAGGATGTTGTAGTACCCGTCGGACGGCGGGACGACGGGGGCGGACTGCGCGAACAGCTCCGAGAAGGTGTCGCGGGTCGTTCCCGCCGCCTGTGCCGCCCACGCCGCGCCCGAGCCGGACACGACGAGCAGCGCCACCGAGACGACGGCGATGGCCACGCGCGACAGCGGTCCGACCTTGACGAGTCGGACCAACCGCAGCGTGTCGATGGTCAGGACGATCCAGAGCACGGCGTACGCGATGAGCGCGATCTGCACGAGCGTCAGCGGGAGAGGGCGGAACCACGACAGGAAGTCGGGGATGAACGATCCGGTCGCCAGGGCGAACAGTCCGCTGGGCAGGAGCAGGGCTCCGAGACCGGCGAGCACCAGGATCGTCCACATCGCCAGGGTCGCGCCGAGGCCGAATCGACCGAGGCGCCTGTTGCCCGCCAGAACCTGAGCGGAACCGGGAAGCAGGAAGTTGAGGGCGACGAGCCACCACCCGCGACGGGTCATGACCGCCCGCGAGGTCGCGTCGGGATGACGCATCGGGCGCTGCTCGACGACGTGCGCCCGAGAGCGGGGCCGGGCGGCGGCGAGCGTCATAGGGAATCCTTCAGGCGACGGTTCTTCTCTTCGACCTGCGCCTCGAGATCGCGCGCGTAGGCCTCGACGCGCCCGGCGAGCGCGGTGTCGGCGCTGCCGAGGATCCGCGCGGCGAGGAGGCCGGCGTTCTTCGCTCCGTTGATCGAGACGGTGGCCACCGGGATGCCCGCGGGCATCTGGACGATCGAGAGCAGCGAATCGAGGCCATCGAGCGTCGCCAGCTGCACGGGGACGCCGATGACAGGGAGGGCGGTGACGGATGCCAACATGCCCGGCAGGTGCGCGGCTCCTCCGGCGCCCGCGATGATGGCGCGTAGCCCGCGTCCGCGCGCCTCGCGCCCGTACCGGACGAGCTTGTCGGGGGTGCGGTGGGCGGAGACCACCTCGACCTCGTGCGGGATGCCGAACTCGGTCAACACCTCGCTGGCGGCGTTCATCACGCGCCAGTCGGAGTCGGAGCCCATGACGACGCCGACCACGGGCGTCTCGGAAGAATGCAGCGGCCGGGTCACCGGTCCAGGGTAGGGCGGCTCGCTGGAAGATCTCGGAACGGCGCGCTCAGTCGAAGAACGCGGCGGCCGCGCGACCCTCGTAGACGACGTCGTCGAGGTCCTCCCCGATGACGTTGACGTGGCCCACCTTGCGGCCCGGGCGCGGGGCCTTGCCGTAGGTGTGGATCTTCGCGGCGGGGTGCGCGGCCATGGCGGCGGCGAACCGCTCGTCGAGGCCGCCCTCGGCGGGGCCGCCCAGGACGTTGATCATGACCGTCCACGGGGCCACGGCATCCGTCGATCCGAGGGGCAGGTCGAGGACCGCGCGCAGGTGCTGCTCGAACTGGCTCGTGATCGCACCGTCCTGCGTCCAGTGACCGCTGTTGTGGGGGCGCATAGCGAGTTCGTTGATCAGGATGCGCTGGTCGCTCGTCTCGAACAGCTCGACGGCGAGCATGCCGGTCACGCCCAGTCCCTCCGCGACCGCGACGCCGATCTCGGCGGCGACGCGCTGGACGCGGGCGTCGGCGCGGGGCGCCGGGGCCACGACCTCGGCGCACACGCCGTCGCGCTGCACGGTCTCGACCACGGGGTAGGCGCGCACCTCGCCCGAGGGACGACGTGCCACCTGCTGGGCCAGTTCGCGGGTGAAGTCGACCAGTTCTTCCGCGAGGAGGGCACCGCCGTTGCCGTCCTCGGCGAGCGCGGCGAACCAGTCGTCCGCCTCGGTGGCGGCGGAGACCACCCGGACGCCCTTGCCGTCGTACCCGCCGCGCGGCGTCTTCACGACCGCTCGCCCACCGTGCGCGTCGAGGAATTCCTGCAGATCGGATGCCGTGGACACGGCGGCCCAGTCGGGCTGCGGGAGCCCCAGCTCGGCCATCTTGGCGCGCATGACCAGCTTGTCCTGCGCGACCCCGAGCGGTGCCGGCCCCGGGTGGACGCTGACACCGGCGTCGACGAGGGCGGCGAGCACATCTTGCGGCACGTGCTCGTGGTCGAAGGTGATCACGTCGACGTCGCGGGCGAAAGCCAGCACGGTGTCGGCGTCGCGGTAGTCGCCGACCGCTGTCGCGGCGAGCGCGGCCGACATGCCCTCGCTCTCGGCGAGGACGCGGATCTCGACCCCGAGCTCCACGGCGGGCGCGATCATCATCCGCGCCAGCTGTCCGCCACCGACCACTCCGACTCGCAGCGCCATGCCGCTCCTTCCGTCGGCATCCATTCTGTCTGGCCGCCCGCGGGGGCGCGAGTCGGTCCGGATGGCCGGGCGATGGGGACCGAGCCATCCGCCGGTGCACCTTGCGCTGGACACAACGCAGGAGATGTGCGCGCGCGACCCCGGTCGCAGCGCGATCTCGGCAGGAGGAGCGTGCGTCTCCTGCGTTATGTCGTCAGGGGGCAGGTGCGCACGCCGGGGCGGACGGTGGCCGCGGCGCGCTCAGAGACCGCCGACGGCGCCCGAGCCGAAGGTCTGCGCGTCGCGGTGGGCGAGGATCTGGTTGACCTCGACCTGGTCGACGAGCGTCTCGTGAACGAGCACCGCGTGCGGGATGTTCTTCAGACGCAGCGGAGGCTCGACGCCGTTCGAGAGCGAGAGCGTGCCCGCGCCCCACATCCTTTGCAGGATGCCGCGCCGCATCTCGATGGCGTACCCGCGCACGTGGGAGACTTCGCGCCGGTTGGCCCCGAAGGGACCGGAGCGCTCGATCACGCGGCGCGTCGTGATGGTCCAGGTGTGGGAGAGCCATACGAGGTAGGGGACGACCACGAGCAGCAGGACGAGCAGGCCCGCCGCGGTCAGCAGCATCCAGTTCTCGTAGGGCGCCGGCAGGTTGTCGTAGAAGAAGGCCGCCGCCCCCGCGACGCCGATCAGGACGAGCGCCGACCAGAACAGGCGCCGCGCGTGCGAGCGCAGTCGAGCGATGCGCAACTCGGGCGCGGCCGTCCCCGGCGCCGGCATCCGCGGGCGCCCGATCGAGTTCGACGGCTGGGTCACGGTCTCATTGTGCGACGCGCGAGGCCGGGCGGGCCGGTGCCACGCGGGGCGCCTCGCCGTCAGCGGACGTGGACCACGTCTCCGGCCGAGACGACGGTCTCGATGGTGCCGGCGTCGACGACGAGGCGCCCGTCCCGGTCGAGGCGCGTGGCCGTGCCCTGGAGGGTGGAGCCGTCGGGCATCGCGACGGTCACCTCTTTGCCGACGGTGACGCAGAGTTTCTCGATCTCGGAGTGCACACGCTCGACGTCGTCGTGCACGAGGCGCGAGAGCATCTTGCCGAGATCCTCGAGGTAGTCGGCGAGGAGGCGGTCGTCGTCGCTCTCCGCGCCGATCGCGGCGAACGAGGTCGCGGTGGTGACCGGAAGATCGGCGCGGCTCATGCGCGTGTTGACGCCCGCCCCGACCACGACCGTGTCGGCCGCGCCGGGTACGACCTCGGCCAGGATGCCGCAGATCTTGCCCCCGTCGACGAGCACGTCGTTCGGCCACTTCAGCTCTGCCGTTCCGCCGTGGCCGGTGAGCTGGGCGCGCACCGCACGCGTCATGGCGGCGCCCGCGACCAGCGGGATCCACCCGCGCTGGGCGATCGGGACCATCGCCGCGTCGACGACGACCGAGACGGCGAGCGCGGTTCCGGCCGGTGCCGTCCAGCTGCGGTCGAGCCGCCCGCGCCCGGCGCGTTGGTCGTCGGTCACCAGCAGCGACAGGTGCGGCCACCCCTCGGGATCGGCGGCGACCGCCGCGATCACGTCGGCGTTCGTGGAGTCGGTCGTCTCGACGACCTGCACGCGCGGGCTGTGGGCGGCGGCGAGCGGGTATCCGGCGGCGGGGATCGGCATGAGCACACCCTAGAGAACGCGCCGGGTCCACGGCATCCTCTTGCGCTCGACGCGGCGGCCCGGCACGGGAGGACATGGGCGGATGCCACAGCGCCTCGCGCATTCGCTTGTGCGCACCCTCCAACGCGGGCGCCGACGCTGTCGCTAGGGTGGAAAGCGTGACCGACCAGCCCGATCTCTTCACCACCGCCGGCAAGATCGCGGACCTGCGCAACAGGTTCCAGGAGGCGGTCGTCGACGCCGAAGCCGCCGCCCGCGACAAGCAGCACGCGAAGGGCAAGCTCACCGCCCGCGAGCGTCTCGAGATGCTGGTCGACCCCGGCTCGTTCGTCGAGCTCGACGAGTACGTGCGCCACCGCACCTCCGCGTTCGGCATGGACAAGTCGCGCCCCTACGGCGACTCGGTCGTCACCGGCACCGGCACGATCCACGGCCGCACGGTCGCGGTGTACGCGCAGGACTTCTCGACCTTCGGCGGGTCGCTCGGCGAGGTCGCCGGCGACAAGATCATCAAGGTCATGGAGCTGGCGCTGCGTAGCGGCATCCCGATCATCGGCATCCTCGACTCGGGCGGAGCCCGCATCCAGGAGGGCGTCGTCGCCCTCGGCAAGTACGGCGAGATCTTCCGCCTGAACACCGCGGCATCCGGGGTCATCCCCCAGATCTCGATCATCATGGGACCCGCCGCCGGTGGAGCGGTGTACTCCCCCGCCCTCACCGACTTCGTCATCATGGTCGACAAGACCAGCCAGATGTTCGTCACCGGCCCCGACGTCATCAAGACCGTCACCGGCGAAGACGTCGGAATGGAAGAGCTCGGCGGAGCCCATACGCACAACACCCGCTCGGGCGTCGCGCACTACCTCGCCGACGACGAGGACGACGCGATCGACTACGCGCGCGGCCTCATCAGCTACCTGCCCGACAACAACCTCGCCGAGATCCCCGTCTACGACACGCCCTTCGAATTTGAGACGACGGATGCCGACCGCTCGCTGAACACCGTCATCCCCGACTCCCCGAACCAGCCGTACGACATCCACACCGTGATCGACGGCATCGTGGACGCGGCGGAGTTCCTCGAGGTGCAGCCGCTGTTCGCCCCCAACATCGTGATCGGCTTCGGCCGGATCGAGGGCCGCACTGTCGGCATCATCGCCAACCAGCCCTCGCAGATGGCCGGAACCCTCAACATCGACGCGGGAGAGAAGGCCAGCCGCTTCGTGCGCTTCTGCGACGCGTTCTCGGTGCCGATCGTCACCCTCGTCGACGTGCCCGGCTACCTCCCCGGCACCGACCAGGAGTGGACCGGCGTCATCCGCCGCGGCGCGAAGCTGCTGTACGCCTACGCCGAGGCCACCGTGCCCCTGGTGACGGTGATCCTGCGCAAGGCCTACGGCGGCGCGTACATCGTCATGGGCTCCAAGCAGCTGGGCGCCGACATCAACCTCGCGTGGCCCACGGCCGAGATCGCCGTCATGGGCGGTCAGGGCGCGGTCAACATCCTCTACCGCGGCGAGATCAAGCGCGCCGAAGAGGCCGGCGAAGACGTCGCGGCCGTGCGCACGCGCCTGGCGAACGAGTACACGTACAACGTGGCATCCCCCTTCCTCGCTGCCGAGCGCGGTGAGCTCGACGGGATCATCGAGCCGGCGCAGACGCGTGTCTCGATCGCCAAGGCCCTGCGGGCGCTGCGCAACAAGCGCGCGAGCCTGCCCGCGAAGAAGCACGGGAACATCCCGCTGTGAGCGACACCGTCGACCCCGACGCCTCCCGACCCATCGTCGCGGAGGTCGTACGCGGTACGCCCACCGAAGAGGAACTGGCCGCGGCGATCGTCGTGGTGAGCGAGTCCTACGTGCGCGAGGTGGCCGACGCCACGGTTCCCGACGAGACGCCGCGCTCCCGCTGGGAGCTGTCGGCTCGCGGCCTGCGCACCCCGCTGAACCGCACCGCCGGATGGCACGGTTTCACCGGCTGACACGTGTTCGAAATGTCCCCCGAAATACCTACAGACGGGCGAGGCACTCTGCCGAATACTGGAGGAGCTGGAACGCATCACGCGTTCGGTCGGACCGCTCCTTAGAGCCGGATTCGACCGCGCGGACGGTTTTCGGGTAACCGTTCGCACGGGTGAGGGGCAGGCGCATTCGCCGCCCCTCACCCCCATCTTCTTCCCCCGCGGAGGGCATGGCAGCGTCGACGGACCCCCCTCACGTCGTCGCCGCCGGCCGCGGGGGCGCGCACACGCGGGGCTCGATCACAGCCGAGATCACGGTCGCGGCAATGCTGCCGCCTGCGGGTCAGCGCGGGCGACGGATCTCGCGCCAGAGGTCGACCTGATCGTCGTCTCCCCCGGCGCTCTCACCACTCGAGCGCCCGACGATCGTGACGGCGATCTCGTGGTGCGGAGAGGTGCGGATGATCACGCGCTCCGACACGGACTCCCGCAGGATGCCCGCCAGCTCCGAGCGAATGCCCTTCAGATCCGCGGCGCCCAGTCCCTCGAGACCGCCCTCGTCGAACAGACTCACCGCGGACCCCCGGCGACGCGCGGCGTCGATCTCGGCCCGCACGTCGTCGTCGAGCAGGCGGTTGCCCCGCAGCTCATCGCGCAGGCTGGCCTCGGCGCGTCGAGCGGCCTGCTTGTCGGCCGCGCGCAGGTTGCCGCCGTTCTCGATGGTGCGGGCGAGGATGGGGCCCGCCGCCTGCAGCGCGCGCTGAACGTGAAGTCGACGCTCTCGTTGCCGGCCGCTCTGCGAGGCCTGCCACGCGGATGCCGCTTGCTGGAGCTCGGCGAGACGCTCGGCGTCCCGCGCCGCGCGGTCGAGGGCGATGGTCACGAGCTGCGCCGCGGTGACCCACACGATCGAGCCGACCAGGCCCAGGCTGAGCGCCTGCAGCGGCCCCAGCCAGAACGACGTCGACACGGCGAGGATCAGCATCCCGACCCATGCGACGATGGGCCGACGCCGCACCATGACGATGGTCATGAGCGCGCCGACACCGCCGATCACCCACGTGACGAAAGGCTGTGTGCGACCGGCCTCGGTGACCGCGAGGAACGTCGCGTTCGACACCACGATCGCCACCACGAGAGCGAGCACGACCCCCCAGGCGGGCAGTCGCGCACCCGAGGTCGGCGCCGGCTGTCCCCGCCGGCCGCGCGCGCCGATCGCGAAGATCCACAGCCACGTCACCGGGAGGTAGAGCACCAGGGCCGCCACGATGAGCCACCCGCGCTCGACGGTCTCGGGAGAGGTCCAGATGAGGCCGCGCGCCGCGAGGTAGGCGGTGAAGGCCAGTCCGATGACCGACAGGATGGCGCGAACGGTCACCAGCGGTCTCCGCTCTCCCACTCGAGGGTGACCGTGGTGCCACCGGCGTGCGAGTCGATCTCGCTGCGACCGCCCACGGCCGCCAGTCGCGCGTCGATCGAACCGCGGATGCCGAGTCGGTCGGCCGGGATGGCGGTGACGTCGAAGCCGGGGCCCGTGTCGCGCACCCGGACCGACACGCTTCCCGGGGAGGCGTAGCCCGTCAACTGCACCGTGAGGCCCTGCGCATCGGCGTGCTGTACGGCGTTGGCGACGGCCTGCATCGCCGCGAGGACGAGAGCGCGGGCGATCCGCCCGGGGACGTGCGGTGTGCCCTCGTCGACGTGGCGGACGACGGTCAGGTCGACCCCGAGCTCGCGAGCGGCGGCCTCGATGTCGTCGGCCAGGCGCAGCGCGGGGACCGGCTCGTCGCTTCCTTCGAGGGAGTCCTTCTCGGCGTTCGCCAACCGGGTCAGCGCCTCGCGCGCCATGCTGACGGCGAGGGTGCGCTCGCGCGGGGTCGTGGCGCGGTCCGCCGCGAGCAGGGCGCCCAGGACGCTGTCGTGCATGAGAGCCGCCACCGCGACCCGCTCGTGCTCGGTCGCGGCCGTCGCGGCCGCGGCCGCGTAGCTCGACACGGCCGACGCGCGGGCCTGGTCGACGTTCGCGGCGATCGAGCGGTACATCCAGCCGAGGGTCACCAGGACGCTGCCGAGGATCAGCGCGAACGAGACGTCGAGCGAGATCGGCAGGATGAACTCTCCCCGCCCGCCGGCCTGCAGCAGGCGCACCACCCCGAACAGCAGCGGTGCGGCGACCGTCCAGACGATCTGCAGCGAGAGGGGGAACGCGACCACGGTGGCGACCGTAGCGACGTTGATGAGGTAGAAGATCCAGGGGTTCTCGGTGGGGACCGGTGTGGGTCCGCCGGCCGTGGCAACGGGCCAGAACGCGAGGGCGAGTATGAAGACGACCGCGAAGACACCCGAGAACACCCGCGCGAAGCGTCCCACGGTGCAGGCGATGATCATCGCCACCAGCGGCACGAAGACGGCGAGGACGAGAGGCATGTGCCACCCGGCCGCCTCATCTCCCGGGCCGAACGCGGCGACGAATGCCTGCAGCCCCAGCACGAGAGAGCCCGGGCCCACGATCAGGGTGATGACGCGCTCGATCCGCGTCTGCGTGAACGACCCCTGCTCCGCCTGCCCCTCGCGGGTGTGGGGGATCCGCCCCCAGGCTTCGTCGAGCACGGACCGATGGTTCTCAGCCATGGCGAGGAGCATCATCGGGTGCGTCCTGCAGGATGCCGTCCTCCATGGCGCGCCGCAGCAGGTCGACCTTCGTCGGTGCCGGGCGCCCCACCTCGACGTACTTCACGCGGACGCGGGTGATGTTCTCCTTGGCGGTGGAATAGGCGACGCCGAGGCGGTCGGCGACGGCCTTGAGCGGAAGGCCCGCGGCGTACAGGCGCAGGACCTCGCGCTCTCGAGCGGACAACTGCGCGTCGGCGAACTCCCGATCGCCTTCGACGGCGCTCGCCCACTCGACGTTGTCGAGCACCTCGCCCCGGGCGACGGTGCTGATGGCGCCGAGCACCTCGTGCGTCGGCGACGACTTGCTGACGATCCCCGCGGCGCCCGCGGCGAGTGCCTCGCGCACCGCGGCGGCGCGGTCGGCGACGCTGTGGATGATGACGCTGGAGCCGTCGCGGACGACGCGGTCGACGTTCTCGGAGACCGTCGTGCCGTCACCGAGCGTCAGGTCGAGCACCACGACGTCGGCGGGGTTCGCGGCCGCCGCCTGACGCCAGGACAGGTACGAGGCGACGTTCGCGCCCGAGAAGACGACCTCGGTGGCCTCGGTGCGCGCGAGGGCGGCCTCCAGCCCGAGTCGGACCGACTCGTGGTCATCGATGAGGGCGACGCGCGTCATCCCCACATCGTATCGGCGCGGGGGCCACCGCGCGGGTGAAGCTCGCGCGACCCGGCGCGTCAGCGGCGCAGCACCGTGACGGCCTCGACGTGGTGCGAGTTCGGGAAGAGGTCGACACCCCGGATGCCGCGCTCGGCGCGGTACCCGAGTTCGGCGAACAGCGCCAGGTCGCGGGCGAGGGCCACGGGGTCGCACGCGACGTAGACGACGGCGGACGGGGTCAGCGCGGCGATGCCCTCGACGGCGACCCGGCCCGCACCCGCCCGTGGCGGGTCGAGCAGCACGACACCGCGCTCCAGACGCTCGCGCTCCCGCTCGGAAGCGCCGGCGGCGAGGTTCTGGACGTAGCGATCGACCCGTGCCGTCTCGGCCCGCGCACCGACCCACTCGGCGAGGTTCTCACCGGCGTGCTCCGTCGCCCGGGGGTCGGATTCCACGCTCACCACGCGCGTCGACGACCCGCCCAGCTCGGCGAGCGCGGCGGCGAAGAGGCCGACGCCGCCGTAGAGGTCGAGATGCATCGCCTCGGGGTCGAGGGCCCCGACCGAAGCGGTGAGCTCCGCCGTGACGAGAGAGGTCAGCGTGGACGCGGCGAGGCGGTGCACCTGCCAGAACCCGCCCGCATCGACGCGGAAGACGCGCTCACCGACGATCTCGTCGACGACCTCGGGGGCAGCGGTCGAGCGATCGCCCTCGGGCCGCGGCAGGACGCGCACGCGTCCGTCGGCCGGCTGGACGAGGTCGATGCGCCCGGGCGCGCTCCCCCGCGCACCTCGGCGGCCGCATGCGCGACGGCCTCTGTCGCGAGGGGGAAGTCGGGGGTCTCGACGACGTGGTGCGACCGCGCGGCGTAGGCGCCCACCCGGCCCCGGTCGTCGACGTGGAGGCTCACGCGCGTCCGCCAGCCCGTTCCGTCGACGGACTCGGGGTGATCGGCGTCGCCGGCGGGGCGCACGTCGACCGGCAGCTCGAGCCGGCCCACGCGCTCCATGGCCTCGCGGATCACGCGCTCCTTGAGGGCGCGCTGGTGCGCGAGGTCGATGTGACCGAACTCGGCCCCGCCCACGCGTTCCGCGGGATCCACATCGATATCGGCCGAACGCCAGACGTGCGGACGGCGCTGGGGAGCGGCATCCACGACCTCGACGGCCTCGGCCCGCCAGAACGCCTTCTTGCGGGTGTCGGTCAACCGCGCGCGGACGCGTTCGCCGGGCATCGTGTCCGAGACGAAGACGACCCGCCCCTCGTGCCGTCCGACGAAGACGCCGCCGTGGGCGATGCCGGTGATGTCGAGTTCGATGAGGTCGCCGTCATGCATCCTCCGAGCCTTTCACATGCGGCCGGGAGACCGCCGGGGGCGGACGCGGCGACGCCCGACCGCCCCGGCGGGAGGTCCCTGAGCTCGTCGAGGGGTCCGGGCGGCGCGGAGACCGCCGCCCCCGCACCTGGGTAGCGTTGTCGCATGCGCGTGTGCTTGGCATCCACTTCTCCCGCTCGTCTCATGCTGCTGCGCCAAGCGGGCATCGAGCCCGAGGCGCGGGCACCTCAGGTCGACGAGGAAGCCGTGATCGCCGAGGTCGAGGCGGCCGAGGCGCGGCGCCTGCCCGCCCCCGAGCACGTGCTGCTGCTCGCGCGCCGAAAGGCCGCCGACGTCGCGCACCGCCTGCGCGCGGAGGAGCCCGACTTCGAGGGCTTCGTCATCGGGGGCGACTCGATGTTCGCCCTCGGCGACGAGATCCTCGGAAAGCCGTACACCCCGGATGCCGCGACCGCACGCTGGCGCGGGATGCGAGGGCGCACCGGGGTGCTGCACTCCGGGCACAGCGTCTTCCGCCTCTCCCCCGGCTCCGAGCCGCGCGAGGCCTTCGCCGTCGCCGAAGCGTCGGTGACCTTCGCCGCCGACGTCGACGACGCCGAGATCGCCGCGTACGTGGCCACCGGCGAGCCCCTGCTGGTGGCGGGGGCGTTCACCGTCGACAGCCTCGGCGGGGCGTTCATCGAGCGGGTCGACGGGGACCCCTCGACGGTGGTGGGCATGTCGCTCTCGACGGTCCGCCGACTGGTGCGCGAACTGGGCGGTTCGTGGACCGACCTGTGGAACCGTTCGTAGACTCCCTCTCACGTTTCTCGGCGTTTCTTATCGAGGAGGGTCAAAAGGCCGGGGTGACCCCTCGCTAGGCTGGGAGGATGCCGAAGATCGCCAAGGTCCTTGTCGCCAACCGCGGCGAGATCGCCGTCCGAGTCATCCGCGCCGCCCGTGATTCGGGGAAGGCCTCCGTCGCCGTCTACGCCGATCAGGACCGCGACGCCCTGCACACCCGCCTCGCCGACGAGGCCTACGCCCTCGACGGTGCGACCAGCGCCGACACCTACCTGTCGATCGAGAAGATCCTCTCGGTCGCCCGCCGCTCCGGCGCCGACGCCGTGCACCCCGGCTACGGCTTCCTCGCCGAGAACGCCGACTTCGCCCGCGCCGTGATCGGTGCCGGCCTCGTCTGGATCGGCCCCTCGCCCGACGCCATCGAGGCCCTGGGCGACAAGGTCACCGCGCGCCACGTCGCCGAGAAGGTCGGCGCACCGCTGGCCCCCGGAACCCCCGGCCCCGTCTCGGGCGCCGACGAGGTCATCGCCTTCGCCAACGAGGTCGGCCTGCCGATCGCCATCAAGGCCGCGTACGGCGGCGGCGGACGCGGGCTCAAGGTCGCGCGTGAGCTCGACGAGGTCGCCGAGATGTTCGAATCGGCTACGCGCGAGGCGGTCGCCGCCTTCGGCCGCGGCGAGTGCTTCGTCGAGAAGTACCTCGACAAGCCGCGTCACGTCGAGACGCAGTGCCTGGCCGATTCGGCCGGCAACGTCGTGGTCGTCTCCACGCGCGACTGCTCGCTGCAGCGCCGCCACCAGAAGCTCGTCGAAGAGGCCCCCGCGCCGTTCCTGACCGACGAGCAGAACGCCATCCTCTACTCGGCGTCGAAGGCCATCCTCAAGGAGGTCGGCTACGTCGGCGCCGGAACCTGCGAGTTCCTCATCGGCGCCGACGGCACGATCTCGTTCCTCGAGGTCAACACCCGCCTGCAGGTCGAGCACCCCGTCTCCGAAGAGGTCACCGGCATCGACCTCGTACGCGAGCAGTTCCGCGTCGCCGAGGGCGAAGAGCTCGGCTACGACGACCCGGCCCCGGTCGGTCACTCGATCGAGTTCCGCATCAACGGCGAGGACCCGGGTCGCGGGTTCCTCCCCCAGCCCGGCCCGATCCACGTGTTCAAGACGTTCGGCGGCCCCGGCATCCGCCTCGACTCCGGCGTGACCGCGGGCGACAGCGTCTCGGGCGCCTTCGACTCGCTGCTCGCGAAGATCATCGTGACCGGCCGCGACCGCGCCGAAGCCCTCGAGCGCTCGCGCCGCGCCCTCGACGAGTTCGAGGTCGCCGGCATGCCCACCGTGCTGCCGTTCCACCGCAAGGTCGTGCGCGACCCCGCGTTCACGGCCGAGGACGGGTCGTTCGGCGTGTTCACGCGCTGGATCGAGACGGAGTTCGTCAACGACATCCCCGCGTGGGACGGCGAGCTCGAAGCCCCCGCCGCAGCCCCCGGCCGCCACACGGTGGTCGTCGAGGTCGGCGGCAAGCGCCTCGAGGTGAGCCTGCCCGACCGCATCACGGCCGCGGCTCCCTCGGTCGGTCGTCCGGCCGCCGCTCCCCGTCCCGCCGCGCGCACGGTGCCTCGCCCACGGCCGGCGCCACCGGCGACGCGGTGAAGTCGCCGATGCAGGCCACCGTCGTCAAGGTCGCCGTCGAAGAGGGCCAGCAGGTCGTCAAGGGCGACCTGGTCGTGGTGCTCGAGGCGATGAAGATGGAGCAGCCCATCCAGGCCCACAAGGACGGCACCGTCGCGAGCATCGACGCCTCGGCCGGCACCACGGTCGCCGCGGGGCACCAGCTGCTGCTGATCAGCTGACGGGCCACTCCATTCGACACGGCGCCGCGCTCCTTCGGGGACGCGGCGCCGTCGTTCGTGGGGGCTGCGCCAGCAACGGCGGGCTGCGGCACGCTGCGGCGCGCTGCGGTGCCCTGCGGGCTGCGGCGCGTTGCGGCACGGCGATAAACGGCATCCGTACCGAAACACGCCACGACGCCGCGTTTCCCGGCAGAAACAGCGTTTGTCGCAAGGGAGCGGCGCGGTCCGGCGCGGCGCGGTCCGGCGCGGCACGATCCGACGGGGTGCGGCGGGGCGGGGCACGGTTCGGCGCAGCCGAGCGGCGCAGCCGGACGGCGATAAACGGCATCTGTGGCGAGACACGCCGCTAGGCGGCGTTTCTCGACAGGAACGGCGTTTATCGCGAGAGAGGAGGGGGCACGGCCCGCCGGGGCGCGATCACCCGGGGCGCGGTCCGAGATGGCCAGGCGGCGATAAACGGCATCTGTGCTGAGACACGCCGCGAGGCGGCGTTTCTCGACCGGAACGGCGTTTATCGCGCGGGAGGGAGCACCTGGAGGCCGCGGATCGCACCGCTGCCCCGCGCCTCACCACGCCCGTGCCCGGGCGTCGGACGAGGGACGGATGCCGCGAGGCCGCGGCATCCGGAATGCTCAGTCCTCGCCGGGGTCGTCGCGGTCGACGATGTGCATGGCGCGCGCAGCGTCGGTGATGCTCGAGGTCAGCGAGGGGTACACCGCGAACACGCGCGCGACCTGGTCGACGGTGAGGCGGCGCTCGACGGCGATCGCGATCGGGTAGATGAGCTCCGACGCCTTCGGGCCGACGATTACGCCGCCCATCACGGTGCCGCTGCCCTCGCGGGCGATCAGCTTGACGAAGCCGTCGGTGATGCCCTGCATCTTCGCGCGGGGGTTCGCCGAGAGCGGGAGCTTACGCACCTTGCCGGCGATCCGCCCCTCGGTGACGTCCTGCTCGCTGAAGCCGACCGTGGCGATCTCGGGCGCGGTGAAGATGTTGGCCGTGATGCGGCGCGTCTCGAGCGGGATCACGATGTCGCCGAGGGCGTGGAAGATCGCCTGACGCCCCTGCATCGAGGCGACGGATGCCAGGGGGTAGAAGTTCGTGCAGTCGCCCGCCGCGTAGATGTTGGGCACCGAGGTGCGCGCGACGCGGTTGACGCGGATGTGACCGGATGCCGTCATCTGCACCCCCGCCTGCTCGAGCCCGATGCCGGCAGTGTTGGGGATCGACCCGACCGCCATCAGGCAGTGGCTGCCCTCGATGGTGCGGCCGTCGGAAAGGGTGACGGTGACTCCATCGCCGGTGTTGACGACCGAATCGGCCCGCGCCTTCGCCAACAGGGTCATGCCGCCGCGCTGGAACACGCGCTCGAGCACGGCCGCGGCATCCTGATCCTCACCCGGGAGCACCTGGTCGCGGCTCGAGACGAGCGTGACCTTGGCACCGAGGTTCATGTACGCCGAGGCGAACTCGGCGCCGGTCACGCCGGAGCCCACGACGATGAGGTGCGAGGGCACCGACTTCATGTTGTAGAGCTGCGTCCACGTGAGGATGCGCTCGCCGTCGGGCTTGGCCGAGGGGAGCTCGCGGGGAGACGCACCGACCGAGACGACGAGGGTCTCGGCCTCGACACGGTCGAAGTCGGTTCCGCCGGCCTCGGTCGAGACCACCACGGCGCCGTTGCCGTCGAGACGTCCGTGGCCCGAGATGATGCGGACACCCGCCTCGAGCAACGAGGCGCGCATGTCGTCGGACTGCTGCCGCGCGAGCGAGAGCAGGCGCTGGTTGACCGCGGCGAGGTTGATCGCCACCTCGGGGGTCAGCGGCTTGCCGCGGTCGTCCTTGGCGAACAGCTGCACGCCGAGGCTGCTGGCATTGCGGATCGCGACGGCCGCGTCGGCGGTGGCGATGAGGGTCTTCGAGGGGACCACGTCGGTGATTACGGCCGAGCCGCCGACTCCCGCGCGCTCGACGAGGGTGACGTCGGCGCCGAGCTGCGCGGCGGAGAGAGCCGCCTCGTACCCGCCGGGGCCGCCGCCGACGATCGCGACGGACTGCTTGCGCTCGAAGCTCTGCACCATGGCATCCATTCTGTCAGCGCTGGGCGGATGCCGATGCTCCACACAGCTGCGCCCGACACGATGATCCGAGGTGTGTGCCGTCTGGCCCGCAGGCCCCGCAGTTTCTAGAGTGGGGGAATGTCCAACAGCACCTCACACCCGCTCGACGACCCCGCGGTCGACCCGTTCGAGATCGCCGCCGCCGCGGCTGCCGACATCGCCCGCCTCTCGGGCGTCGAGCACCACGACATCGCCGTGACCCTCGGGTCCGGCTGGGGACGCGCCGCCGAGCTCATCGGCGAGGAGACGGCGTCGTTCCCCGCGACCGAGGTCGTCGGTTTTTCCAAGCCCGCCCTCGAGGGGCACGTCGGAACGCTCCGCAGCGTCCGCACCCCCGGCGGCAAGAACGTCCTCGTCATCGGCGCCCGCACGCACTACTACGAGAACCACGGCGTGCGCCGGGTCGTGCACAGCGTGCGCACCGCGGCCGCGACGGGTGCGAAAACGATGATCCTCACGAACGGCGCCGGCGGCATCCGCGAGACGTGGAAGCCCGGCCAGCCCGTGCTCATCAGCGACCACATCAACCTCACGGCCGACTCGCCCCTCGAGGGCGCGACCTTCATCGACCTCACCGACCTGTATTCGAAGCGCCTGCGCGACATCGCCCGCTCGATCGACCCGTCGCTCGACGAGGGCGTGTACACGCAGTTCCGCGGGCCGCACTACGAGACGCCCGCCGAGGTGCAGATGGCCAAGACCATCGGCGGCCACATCGTCGGTATGTCGACCGCCCTCGAGGCGATCGCCGCGCGTCAGGCCGGCATGGAGATCCTGGGCTTCTCGCTCATCACGAACCTGGCCGCCGGCATCCAGCAGACGCCCCTCAGCCACGAAGAGGTGCTCGAAGCCGGCCGCGAGGCCGAGCCCGTGATCTCGGCGCTGCTCGCCCGTGTGATCGGCGCGTTGTGAGCGCGTACGTCGACGCGGCCCGCGCCTGGATGGCGCAGGATCCGGATGCCGTGACCCGAGAAGAACTGTCGGAGCTGCTCGCGCGCGTCGAGGACGGCGATGCGGAGGCTGCCGCCGCCCTCGAGGATCGTTTCTCGACGCGGCTGGCCTTCGGCACCGCGGGCCTGCGCGGAACACTCGGTGCCGGCTCCAACCGCATGAATCGCGTGCTCGTCGCCCAGGCGGCGGCCGGTTTCGCGGCGTACCTGCTCGAGCGCTCGGGCGGCGAGACGCCCACGGTCGTCGTCGGGTACGACGGACGCCGAAATTCCGACGTGTTCGCGCGCGACTCGGTCGAGATCTTCGCCGGCGCGGGCCTGAACGCGATCCTGCTCCCCCGCCTGCTGCCCACGCCCGTGCTCGCCTTCGCCGTGCGCCACCTCGGTGCCGACGCGGGCGTCATGGTCACCGCCAGCCACAACCCGCCCGACGACAATGGCTACAAGGTCTACCTCGGCGGCGCCGACGAGGGCGCGCAGATCGTCTCACCGGCGGATGCCGAGATCGCCGCCCACATCCAGCGGATCGCCGACGAGGGCAACATCACCACCCTCCCCCGCTCGGTCGGCTACGCCAACGCCCCCGAGTCGGTCGTCGAGGCGTACGTCTCCGCGACCGCCGCGGTGGCACCCGCACCCGCCGCAGCCGAGGGTCTCAACTGGGTCTACACCGCCATGCACGGCGTCGGATGGGAGACCGTCTCGCGCGTGCTGACCGAAGCGGGCTACCCCCAGCCCACCGTCGTCGAGGCGCAGATCCACCCCGACGGGCGCTTCCCGACCGTCGCGTTTCCCAACCCCGAAGAGCCCGGGGCCATGGACCTCTCGTTCGAGACCGCGCGCGCCGTCGACGCCGAGCTCGTCATCGCGAACGATCCGGATGCCGACCGCCTGGCCGTCGCGGTCCCCGACGCCGACTCCGAGGGCGGGTGGCGACGGCTGACCGGCAACGAGATCGGGCTGCTGCTGGGGTGGCGCGCGGCGCGGCTCGCGGCTGCGGGGTCGGGCATCGGCGGAGACGCCGGGGCGCCGGCATCCCTCGCCTGCTCTCTGGTCTCGTCGCCCGGACTCCAGGCCGTCGCCGAGCACTACGGTCTCGAGTTCCACTCCACCCTCACCGGGTTCAAGTGGATCTCGCGGGCGCCCGGCATCGTGTTCGGCTTCGAAGAGGCCCTCGGCTACCTCGTCAACCCGACGACCGTGCGCGACAAGGACGGGATCTCGGCCGCCGTGGCTCTTCTGGGCATGGCATCCGAGGCTCGCGCTCAGGGCCGCACCGTGGCCGACCTGCTGCAGGAGTTCCGCGACACGTTCGGCGCCTTCGCGAGCGACCAGATCTCGGTGCGCGTGAGCGACGTCAGCGAGATCGCAGGGATCATGGCCGCGCTGCGCGCCCAGCCCCCCGCCGCGGTGGGCGAGATCGCCGTGTCGCGCATCGACGACCTGCTGCTCGGCGTCGACGGACTGCCCCCGGGCGACGTGCTGCGCCTGTGGCTCGACGACGGCTCCCGCCTGATCGTTCGCCCCAGCGGCACCGAGCCCAAGCTGAAGCTGTACCTCGACGTGCGCGGCTCGTCGGCCAAGAAGGCGCGCCGGCGTCTCGAGGCCCTGCGCGCCGGGGCCGAAGAGCTGCTGGTGTCGGTGCGCTGAGGGGTCCGGCGCGGCGGACGACGAGCGCCGACCCGGTTCGGGGCGCGAACCGTGGCCCCGGGGTGCACTCCATGGCCCCGGGGTGCACTCCATGGCCCCGGGGCCACGAATGAGCAGGTCACCGCGCCTGAGGGGACGTGGCCGCAGGCATCATGAGCATGCGGGGACGCGGAATCGCTGGTGCTGCTGCGCTGTGAAGCGCGCAGGGGGCCTCCCTGCTGGCTACGGTCTGCGGCGCAGATTGTGGCCCCGGGGCGTGCCCCGTGGCCCCGGGGCCACGGACGGGCATGTCAGCGCGCTCGGGCTGTATGGCCGCAGCCTGGTGGGGAAGAGGCTGCCGCGGGGTGCGCCCCTCCTCCCCATCCACGGGTTCGCGCCCTCTGTCCGCAGTCGGGGCGTCCCGGTCCGCGAGGGAGCGCCGGTGACCGCAACGATCAGGCCATGTCGAATGCATTCGTCGTTCCTCTGCGTCGTCGTCGTGACCTGGAGGATCTGGGGTGGGACTCCCGCCAGATCGCCCGCGCTTTGAAGGCCGGCCAACTCATCGCCGTGCGGCGCGGTGTGTTCGCACGCGCTTCCGAGCTGCAGGATCTAAAGATCGAGGAGCAGGTGGTCCTTCGGGCACGCTCCTACGGTGCCGTCGCGACCTCTCGCCCAATTTTCGCCGGTCGCACTGCTGCGGCCCTCCATGGACTCCCGCTGCTCGCAGATGATGGGCGACTGCACGTCTGCTCGCCCGAAAATCGACCGAGCGCTGCTTCTGACGTCGTCCGGCACCGCGGAGAACTCAGCACCGATGACATCACGGAAATCAACGGAATCGCATGTACGTCACTCGTTCGAACCGTCGCTGACGTGGCGAGATGGGAATCGCGAGAGTCGGCCGTTTCAGCGGCTGACGCCGGTCTGCGCGCCATCGCTTGGACACCATCCAACACGTACGACCTGGACAAGGCGGCGACGTTTCGCGCGTCCGCAATCGACGCTCTCGACGTCTCTCCGCGCGGACGTCGCCGCGGGCGCCGCGCTCTGGAGTTCGCAGACGGACGAGCACAGCGCCCCGGAGAGAGCATCAGCCGAATCCGACTCGACGAGCTGGGCTTCGCCTCCCCGTCACTGCAGGTTGCCGTTGACGGGCCGCGTGGTAAGACCTACTGGCTCGACTTCGGGCTCGATGAAGCGAACGCATGGGGAGAATTCGACGGCAAGGTGAAGTACCGCGAGCTCGCCGACACCTCTGGACGCTCGTCTCGCGAGGTCGTCGAAGCGGAGAAGCGGCGCGAGGACTGGATTCGAGGCACCACGGGGCGCGCCGTGGTGCGCTGGGGGTGGGAACACATCAGCGACGCCGCCGCTCTGGGCCGCCGTCTTGCTGCCTTCGGTGTGCGCCCCGGACCGCGTCCGTGAACCGCTTCGAGTAGCAGGCGCGCCCACATCCGTGGGTCATGGATCGGTGCCCAGGCCAGCCGCAGCCTGAGACGCACAGCGCACAGCGCACGACTGGTGCGCCAAGCTGCCCCTGCCGTTCGACATCACGCCGTCGCCCAGCGGGGCCGGGGCGGCCGTTCGGGGCGGCGGATGTGGCCCCGGGACCACGAACCACGCCCCGGAGCCACGAATCACGCCCCACAACGACCGAGAGAGGTACCGTCCACGCCCCGGGACCACCAACTACGCCCCACAACGCGTGAGAGACGTGCCGGGCAAGCTTCGACCGGCGGCGAGGACCCGCCTCAGCCGTCGATCACCGCGACCAGTTCGTCCAGGAACGCGGGGAACGACACCGCGCGGCGGACGATGCGCTGCACGCTCTCGCGCTCGCTGAACACCTCGACGAACTGCTCGAACACCGTCTGGAAGGCCTCGCGGTCGGTCTCGCTGAAGGCCACGAGCGCCACGACCTGCACGCGACCCTCGCCCCATGCGATCGAGGGGTCGGCGATGCCGATGGCGATGCGGGTCTGGGTCGCCGTCATGCCCATCGCGTGAGGCACGGCGAGCGCGTCGGTGAACGCGGTGGACGAGATGGCCTCGCGCTCCACGGCCCGAGCCACGTAGGCGTCGTCGATCACGCTCTGCTCGACGAGCATCTCGCCGAGGCGTCGGATGACGCCGGCCTCGCCGTCAGCGGCATCCAGCCCCCGCACGAATGCCTCGGGCGCGAAGTACCGTTCGAGCTCGGCCCGCAGGCGCGCCAGACGCCGCCCGCGGCGGATGCGACCGGCGGCGGCTTGCACGCGCTCGACGTCGGCGTCGGTGAGGAACGGCTGGATCCGCACGAAGCGGTCGCCCGGCCGCGGCGGGTCGATGGTCGTGAGCACGAGGTCGGTCTCGATCGAATCCCACGCCGGGTCGATGCGCGTCTCGACGCCCACGACCTCGATCGCCTGGCCGAGCGAGCGGTCGACGCTCGAGCGCAGGAGCTCGTGCAGCTCGTAGTACCCGGGGCACACGATCGTCGCCGTCAGCAGTTGGTCGGCGCGGCGGCTGCGCTCGAGGCGGCCGCCGACGTGCATCGCGATGTAGGCGATCTCGTCGTCGAGGATCGGGATGCCCAGGCCGTCCTGCAGCCCCTTGGCGATGTAGACCGCGACCTCGAAGATCATCGGGTACGTCGACTTCAGCGACCGCGTGAGCGGATTGCGCGACCACGCCTGCTCACGCGAGCGGTGCAGAAGGTTCTGCACGTGCAGCGCCAAGCGCAGGATGAAGTCGTCGTGGGCGATGTCGACGAGGAACTCGGATGCCGCGTTCTCGACGACCCGCCGGACGGCCACCTCGACCGCCGGGTCGAGGCGGGAGCGCACGTCGTCGCCGGCCGGGGAGCCGGGTGCGACGATGCGGGTCAGCACGAGGGTCGCGAGGTGGCGCAGGTCGCCCGAGCCGAGTTGCACGCCGATGTGCTTGACCGTCAGTCGGTCGAGCAGGGCGACGACGGCGGCCGCGGCATCCGACGAATCCCCGCCCGGGGAGCCGAGGGCCCGATCGCGCGTCGTGCGGTCGGCGGCGATCGCGATGTGCATCACCACATCGCCGATGCCGATCTCGTTGACGTAGTAGCCGAGGGCGCCGAGTTCGGCGACGAGTTCGGCTTTGAACGGCCCGAATGCGCGGGCGCCGACCGACTGCTCGCCGAGTGTGCGCCGCAGGGCGTCGAGGTCGAAGAGCCCGGCGTCCATCTCGTCGTGCGCGAGTTTCGACAGGAGCCGGCGTTGGGCGACCTCGGTTCCGCGCAGGCGGGCGGTGGATGCCGAGCGCTCGAGCGTCAGCTCCGTTCCGCCGAGCAGTCCCCGCACGCGTGACAGATCCGCCTCGAGGGTCGCGGCACTCACGTGCAGGGCGTCGGCCGTGTCGAAGACGTCGATGCCGTCGGCGGAATCCAGAAGCCGCCGGACGAGGGTGTGCAGACGATCGCGGGGGGTGCCGGCATCCGTTCCGGTCAACGCCCGAAGGGCTGCGGCGGCGTCGGACCCGGCGCGATAGCCGAGGGGCCCGGACTCGATTGCGGCTCCGCCGGGGACACGGGCGTTGATCGCCGTGACATAGGACCGGACACTGCGCGGGGTCACTCCGAGCGCGTCGGCGAGAGACGCCGCGGTCGACCATTCCCCGTCCCGCAGCAACAGGGCCAGCAGGCGGTCTTGGCGAGCCTTCGTCGTCACGATCCGTCCTCCGCACCGCCCCGGTTGGCAGCCTTCCATCCATCCTTTCACGCCCGTCCGCACCGGGCGCGGCTAGGGACGGCGCGCGCAGGAGGCGGCTGCGGCATCCGCGTTCCGGGGGGTGGGAAACGAACCTGGTTGTCCGCTGTGAGACAGGTGCGGACAATCGAGAGGAAGAAAGGCCGGTCGATGAGGATCCTCGTGGTGTGTGGAGCGGGTGCGTCGAGCACGTTCGTCGCGCAACGCGTCCGTCGTGCTGCGCACGAGAAGGGCCTGGACTACTCCGCCTCGGCGGGAACCTCGCGGTCCCTCCCGATCGACCTCGATGCCGCCGACCTCGTGCTGGTCGGCCCGCACCTCGCGCCCGAACTCGAGCGCATCCGCCTCGAGGCCGCCCCGCGCGGCGTGACCGTCGTCCTGCTGCCCGACGACGTCTTCGCCGACCAGAGCGGCACCCGAACCCTCGCCCTGGTCGAGGACGCCCTGCGTTCCGCCCAGCCCGCGGACACGATCTGAACTCGACGGAGAGGACACCCATGCCCCACCTGACACGCACCGTCCGCATCGGATCGTCGCACGGCCTGCACGCGCGCCCCGCGAAGCTCTTCGCCCAGGCGGCGAAGGACTCCGGCATCCCGGTGACCCTCGCCAAGGACGCGGGGAAGCCGATCAACGCCGCGAGCATCCTCGGGATCATCGCGCTGGGACTCGAGCAGGGCGACTATGTGACCCTCACCGCCGACGGCGACAACGCCGAAGCGACGCTGGAGCGCCTCGCGGAGCTCCTCACCACCGACCACGACGCCGAGTAAAGGAACACAGCACCATGACGGAACTCCGTGGAGTCGGAATCGGACTGGGCGTGGCCCAGGGACCCATCGCGCGCATGGCCGAGCCCCTGCCCGCTCCGAAGGACGCCAAGAGCGAGCTGAGCGTCGACGACGAGACGGCGCGCGTGCGCGAGGCCATCGGTGCCGTCGCCCGCGAGCTCGAAGCCCGCGGCGCCCAGGCCGGCGGCGCCGCCCGCGACGTGCTCGAGGCGCAGGCGATGATCGCCGAAGACCCGACCCTCGAAGCCGAGGTCGACGCGCGCCTGGCCGCCGGCAAGACCGGCGAGTTCGCCGTGCACGACGCCTTCGCCTCGTTCCGCGAGCAGCTCGTGGCCCTCGGCGGCTACCTCGGCGAGCGCGCGGCCGACCTCGACGACGTCGCCCAGCGCGTGATCGCGCGTCTGCGGGGCGTCGCCGCTCCCGGCATCCCGGATCCTGGTCACCCCTTCGTGCTGGTCGCGAAGGACCTCGCCCCCGCCGACACCGCCCTGCTCGACCTCGACAAGGTGCTGGCCCTGGTCACCACCGAGGGCGGCCCGACCTCGCACACCGCGATCCTCGCGCGCGAGAAGTCGATCGTCGCCGTCGTGGGCGCGGCCGGAGCGAAGGACCTCGTCGACGGGCAGTCGGTCATCGTCGATGCCGCCGCCGGCGTCGTGACCGTCGACCCGAGCGACGACGAGAAGGCGCGAGCCGCCAACCGTGCCGAGGCGCGCGCAGCCGCGGCATCCGCCCCCATCACCGACGGCGCCCTCGCCGACGGCACGAAGGTTCCGCTGCTGGCCAACCTCGGCAAGCCCGGCGGAGCCGCCGAGGCCGTCGAGCTCGGCGCCGAGGGCGTGGGCCTCTTCCGCACCGAGTTCCTCTTCCTCAGCTCCAGCTCGGCCCCCACCGTCGAGGAGCAGCGCGCGGCGTACACCGAGCTGCTCAGCGCCTTCCCCGGCAAGAAGGTCGTCGTGCGCGTGCTCGACGCCGGCGCCGACAAGCCCCTGCCGTTCCTCAACGACGCGCACGAGGAGAACCCCGCGCTGGGTCTGCGGGGCCTGCGCGCCCTCCGTGCCAGCGAGGACATCCTGCGCGAGCAGCTGACGGCTCTCGCCGAAGCGGATGCCGCGACCCGGGCGTCCGAGGCTGGCCCCGCCGACCTGTGGGTCATGGCGCCCATGGTCTCGACCGTCGAAGAGACCCGGTACTTCACCGCGCTGGCGAAGGACTACGGCCTGAAGACCACCGGCGTCATGGTCGAGGTCCCCTCGTCGGCCCTCCTGGCCGACCGCATCCTCGAGATCGCCGACTTCGCCTCGATCGGCACGAACGACCTGACGCAGTACACGCTCGCCGCCGACCGCCTGCTCGGCTCGGTCGCGTCGTTCCAGGACCCGTGGCATCCGGCCGTCCTCCGCCTCATCCGCGAGGTCGGGGCCGCGGGCCGCACGCACGGCAAGCCCGTCGGCATCTGCGGCGAGGCCGCGGCCGACCCCATGCTCGCCGTCGTGCTCGTCGGGCTCGGTGCCACCACGCTGTCGATGGCCCCCACAGCCCTCGCCGACGTGCGCGCGACCCTGCTCACCCACACTCTCGACGATGCCCGCCGCATCGCCGAGGCCGCCCTGGCCGCGGATGACGCGGCCTCCGCCCGCGAGGCAGCGCAGGCCGCCTCCACCCTCGTCCACACCCCGTAAACCCCGGGGCGGTTCCGGCCGCCCCGTCGACACCGCGGCGTCAGCCGCACCCCCATACGGCCCCGGCCGTGCAGTCAGTCAAGGAGACACAGCAATGACGACGACGTCACCCACCAAGAAGCCGGGAGGGGCACGGATCGCGGTTCAGCGATTCGGCACGTTCCTCTCCGGCATGATCATGCCGAACATCGCGGCATTCATCGCATGGGGCTTCATCACCATGCTCTTCATCCCCGCCGGATTCTTCGGTGCCAACAGCCCCTTCGGCTGGCACTGGGCCCCCGTCGCCGAGATCCTCGGCGGAGGCGGAAACGCCGCGACCATCAACTGGCCCGGGGCGATGACCGCGCTCACGGCGAACGAAGACGGCAGCACCTACCAGGGCTACGTCGGCCTGGTCAGCGTCATGATCACCTACCTGCTGCCGCTGCTCATCGCCAACACCGGTGGGCGTATCGTCTACGGCGCCCGCGGTGGCGTCGTGGCGACCATCGCCGTGATGGGCGTCATCGTCGGCACCAACATCCCGATGTTCCTCGGCGCGATGATCATGGGCCCGCTCGCGGCCTGGGTCACCAAGCAGATGGACAAGCTGTGGGACGGAAAGATCCGCCCCGGCTTCGAGATGCTCGTGAACAACTTCTCCGCCGGCATCCTGGGTATGATCCTCGCGATCGTCGGCTTCTTCGCCTTCGGTCCCGTGTTCCTCGGCATCAGCGCGGTCCTCGGCAGCATCGTCGCGTTCCTTGTGCAGTTCAACCTGCTGCCGGTGCTGTCGATCATCGTCGAGCCGGCCAAGGTGCTCTTCCTCAACAACGCCATCAACCACGGCGTCTTCACCCCGCTCGGCATCGAGCAGGCGGCGGAGTCGGGCAAGTCGATCCTGTTCCTCATCGAGGCGAACCCCGGCCCCGGCCTGGGCCTGCTGCTCGCCTTCACCTTCTTCGGTGTCGGTGCGGCCAAGGCCTCGGCTCCCGGCGCGATCATCATCCAGTTCCTCGGTGGCATCCACGAGATCTACTTCCCGTACGCCCTCGCGAAGCCCATGACGATCCTCGCGCTGATCGCCGGTGGCGCCTCGGGTGTCGCGACGAACATGATCTTCCAGGGCGGACTGGCCTTCCCGGCCGCTCCCGGCAGCATCATCGCCGTCACCGTCGCCGCCATCGGCGCCGGTCCCGCCAACCTCCTCGTGGTCTACCTGTCGGTCGTCGTGGCCGCCGCGGTGACCTTCCTGGTGGCCGGCGTCATCCTCCGCGCCTCGCGCAAGCGCGACCAGGAGGCCGAGGGCGACAGCTTCGCCGCGGCCATCGACCAGACCGCCGCGAACAAGGGCAAGGAGTCCTCCGCCCTCGGTGCCCTCCGCACCCGCGCCGCCGGAACGACCGGCTCGGGCACGACCGAGGCGGCCGACCGCGACGTCGACGCCGCCCTCGGCGGCACCGCCGGCGCCGTGGCGACCAAGCAGCTGAACAACATCGTGTTCGCCTGCGACGCCGGCATGGGCTCTTCGGCCATGGGCGCCAGCGTCCTGCGCAACAAGATCAAGAAGGCCGGCATCGACGGCGTCACGGTCACCAACCAGGCGATCGCGAACCTCGACGGCTCGGCCGACCTGGTCATCACGCAGAACCAGCTCACCGACCGCGCGAAGGCGCAGTCGCCCGACTCGCTCCACGTGTCGGTCGACAACTTCATGAACTCGCCGAAGTACGACGAGGTCGTGGAGATGGTGCGCGCTCAGCACGAAGCCAAGTAATTCCCCTAGCACGCCAGGGGTCGGTGCGTCAGCCCGGCCCCTGGCGTCTTCCCGTCCGGCCCGCGGTTTGCGAGGCTGGACAGCACGACGAGAAAGGCGAGAATCATGTCGAACGTCCTCCGTAGCGAATCCGTCCGCATCCACCCCGGCAGCGCCACCCGCGAGGAGGCGATGAAGGAGGCCGCCGACCTGCTCCAGGCCACCGGCGCCGTCACCGCCGACTACTTCGCCGCCATGCAGCAGCGCGAAGAGACCGTGTCGACCTACATGGGCAACGAGCTCGCGATCCCGCACGGCACGAACGAGACCAAGCAGGCGATCCTCGAGTCCGGCCTGTCCGTCGTGCGCTACGACGGCGGCGTCGACTGGGGCGGGGAACCCGTCACCTTCGTCATCGGCATCGCCGGCAAGGGCGACGAGCACCTCGAGATCCTCTCGCAGATCGCGATCCTGTTCTCCGAGGAGGACGACGTCGCGCGCCTGAAGGCCGCTTCCTCCCCCGAGGAGCTCTTCCAGGCCCTCTCGGGCTCCGTCAACGCATGAAGGCCGTCCACTTCGGCGCCGGCAACATCGGCCGGGGCTTCGTCGGTCTGCTCCTGCACGAGGGCGGGTACGACCTCGTCTTCTCCGACGTGTCGGCGGCCCTCGTCGAGGCGATCAACTCCGCGTCGTCGTACACCGTCCACGAGGTGGGCGAGGGCGGCGTCGACAAGGAGGTGACCGGCTTCCGCGCGATCGACAGTTCGGTGGATGCCGAGGCGCTCGTCGACGAGATCGCCACCGCCGACGTGGTGACCACCGCCGTCGGGCCGACGATCCTGAAGTTCGTCGCCCCGCACATCGTGGCGGGTCTGGCTCTTCGCGACCCCTCGCTCGCGCCGCTGCAGATCATGGCGTGCGAGAACGCGATCGGGGCGACCGACCAGCTGCGGGAGCACGTGGTCGAGCTCGCCGGTGAGTCCTGGGATGCCTTGGCATCCCGTTCGGTCTTCGCCAACACCGCGGTCGACCGCATCGTCCCGGCCCAGTCCGGCGGCGGCGTCGACGTCACCGTCGAGCCGTTCTACGAGTGGGCGATCGAGCGGCCGCCCTTCGGCGACAACCCCCCGCACATCCCCGGGGCGCACTTCGTCGACGACCTCGAGCCCTATATCGAGCGCAAGCTCTTCACGGTGAACACCGGGCACGCCACCACCGCGTACTTCGGTGCGCAGGCGGGCATCGAGCGCATCTCGGACGCCCTGGCGGACCCCGAGATCGCGGCGAAGGTCGAGGCCGCGCTGGAGGAGACCAGCGCTCTGCTGGTCGAGAAGCACGAGTTGGATGCCGGCGTGCAGGGCGAGTACCGCGCGACGATCCTGCGCCGCTTCCGCAACGCCGCCCTGCCCGACACGGTGTGGCGCGTGGGGCGTCAGCCGCTGCGCAAGCTCTCGCGTCACGAGCGTTTCGTCGGACCCGCCGCCGAGGCCGTGGAGCGGGGCCTGCCCGTCGACGCCCTGGTCGCCGCCATGGCCGCCGCACTCGAGTTCTCGGACGCCGAGGACGCCCAGGCCGTCGACCTGCAGCGCATGCTGCGCGAACTCGATGCCGAGGCGTTCACGGCGGAGGTCACCGGCCTCGACCCCGAGCACGCGCTGTACGCGCGCATCGTCGAGATCGTCGCGGCGCGCAAGGCGGCACTGCCCGCCTGAGCCCCGCGTTACCCTCGAGAGGTGACCGACACGACCCCGTCCGACGCCGGCGGAGCGCCCCGAGCGCCCCGCCGGCGTCGTCGTCTTCTGCGCTGGATCCTCGGTGGTCTGGGCGCGATCGTGGTGCTGCTGGTGGGCGGCATCCTGATCTACAGCCAGGTGGGCGTCATGGGCGCCGAACCCGAGCCGCTGTCTGAAGCGCAGGCGAACCCCGGGCTCACCATCACCGACGACGGGTCCGGCCTCGTCCTCTCCCCCACCTCCGGCGCGACCGGGCAGGGGCTGGTGTTCATCCCGGGGGCGAAGGTCGCGGCCGCGGGGTACATCGCGACCTTCGCCGACACCGTCGTCGACGACGGCGTCACCGTCGTCATCACGAAGCCCTGGCTGAACCTCGCGTTCTTCGACCCGCGGCCGCTGTCGACCTTCACGGGCCTCGCCCCCGACGTGTCGACCTGGGCGGTCGGCGGTCACTCCCTCGGCGGCGTGCGGGCGTGCCAGTTGGCACCCGACGCCGATGCCCTCGTGCTGTTCGCCTCGTACTGCGCGAACGACCTCTCGGCATCCGGTCTGCCCGTTCTGAGTCTGTCGGGTTCGGAGGACGGCCTGTCCACGCCGCAGAAGATCGCGGATGCCAAGGGCGAACTCCCGGCGAACACGACTTTCGTCGAGATCCCCGGCGCCTCGCACGCCTCCTTCGGCGCGTACGGCCCGCAGCCGGGCGACGGCACCCCGACGGCGGAACCGGCCGAGGTCGACCGCGTGATCGCCGCGCAGCTCGCCGGCTTCCTCCCCCGGCCCTGACGCGCCGGCCCGGCGGCCAGTCGTCGCGGGGCAGGCGGACGGCGGCGCGAGCGAAACTCCTGAGAATCTCTCCGCTCAATCGCCGTCGGCGGGGCAGCAGGCCCGTCTGGCGCGAAAAGTCAGGAGTCTGGCACGAGCGAGGGCTGAGGCACCGGTTCCTCCCCAGCATCCGTTATCCACAGCTCGGGCCCTCGCCGCCCTGGGGGCGACCAGACCGACCAGTGTGAGCGGATGACGTCCCTTGATCCTTGGCGCGACGAGAACCGGGAGTCCGTCTGGACGACCCACGAACTTCACGCTGCCGGGTGGACGCGGCGCGCTCTCAACCGCGCCGTCGCAGACGGCGTTCTGACGCGCGTGCGGCAAGGGCGGTTCGTCGCGGCGGGCGCGCACGACGACATCGTCGCAGCGGCGCGTCTGGGTGGGCGACTGGACTGCGTCACCCTCCTGGCCCTGCGCGGGGTGTTCGTCCATCATCACTCGCACCGCCATGTGCAGCAGGACCCGCTGGCGAGCCGCCGACCTCCGGCACCCCGCGACGTTATCTACCACTGGCGTCCGTCGTCAGCGCCACGGGACCGCGCCGCGGTCGACGTCGTCGAAGCGCTCGCGCAGGCCATACGGTGCCAACCGCCACGGTCTGCGGTCGCCACGCTCGACAACGCCTGGCACCTCGGGCTCGTCGATGAAGCAGACGTCAGCGAGGTCTTCGCACGTGTCCCCCATCGATTCCACGCCCTGCGCCCACTGCTGGACTCGCGTGCCGAAGCGGGGACAGAGTCGCTGGCTCGCCTTCTTCTGCGTCAGCTCGGCTGCCGTGTCGAACTACAGGTTCAGATCGGCGGCGTGGGGCGTGTCGACCTGCTGGTCGATGGATGGCTCATCGTCGAGTGCGACAGCGAGCAGTTCCACAGCGGCTGGCACGTTCACAAGAAGGATCGTCGCCGCGATATGGAAGCTTTGGAGCGCGGCTATGCGACGTTGCGGCTGCTCGCCGAGGACATCCTGTACCGTCCGGACCGTGTCCGCGCCGCACTCGGGCGCATCCTGGCGCACGGCGCTCCCGGGCCGAACTCCTGAGTTTTCGACCCCACAGGACTGCGACCCGCCCGTGTGACCGCGGTCAGGCGCAACCGTCAGGAGTTTCGCGCGCCGCTCACTCGGGCGCCCCGCTCCTGCGTCCGACCGACAGCCACCCCGCCCGCACCGACGGCGGCGGACCCGGCGGGCAAAAACTCCTGAGAGGCGGGGCAGCCGAGGCAGACTACAGGGCCCCGGGGCCGTGTAAGAGCGCAGACCTCAGGAGTTTCGCGCGCCGTGCGACATTCCCGCCGCCTTTGCGAACGACGACGGCGCCCATCGAAACGATGAGCGCCGCCTCGTCCGCGCGTCAGCGCTGGAAACCCTCCGAGATGATCTCGATGAGCTCCTCGCGCTCCTCCACCGGCAGGAAGGCCCCGGCGGCCGCGTTGAGCTGGAAGGCCTCGAGGTCATCGAGGTCGTACTCGAAGGCCTGAGCGAGCAGACCCAGCTCGCGCGTGAGCGTCGTCGCGCTCATCAGGCGGTTGTCGACGTTCACGGTGACCGAGAAGTCGAGCTGGTACAGCAGGTCGAACGGGTGGGCGTCCATCGTGTCGCCCCAGGCCGTGACGGCCCCGCTCTGCAAATTCGACGTCGGCGATAGCTCAAGCGTGATCTCTCGGTCGCGGACCCAGCGGGCGAGGTCGCCGAAGGTGACCTGCACCTCCTCGCCCTCGCGCGAGACGACGTCGAGATCGTTGGCGATGCGCACGCCGTGACCGAGGCGGAGCGCCCGTCCATCGAGCAGAGCGGAGCGGATGGATGCCAGCCCCGCCCCCTCCCCCGCGTGCACGGTGGTGGGGAAGAACTGCTCGGCGAGGTAGTCGAACGCTTCGCGGTGCCGCTGCGGCAGGAACCCGTCCTCGGGGCCGGCCAGATCGAAGCCGACCACGCCGCGCCCCCGCCACGACACGGCCAGCTCGGCGATGTCGCGGGCGTTGTCGTTGTGCCGCAGGGCTGTGAGCAACTGCCCCACGCGGATGTCGCGACCGCGGGCGTCCGCGGCATCCTCTCCCGCTTCGATGCCCTCCTGCACGGCATCCACGACCTCGTCGAGGCTGAGCCCGCGCGTGAGGTGCTGCTCGGGCGCCCAGCGGACCTCGCCGTAGACGACGCCGTCCGCGGCGAGGTCTTCGACGAACTCCTTCGCCGTGCGCACGAGGCCCTCTCGCGTCTGCATGACGCCGACGGTGACCGAGAACTTCTCGAGGTAGTCCTCGAGAGAGCCGCCGTCGATGTGGTCCGAGAACCAGGCCTCGAGACCCTTCGCGTCGTCCGCGGGGAGGTCGAGATCGACCTCGTCGGCCAGTTCGAGGACGGTCTGCGGGCGCAGACCGCCGTCGAGGTGATCGTGCAGCGAGACCTTCGGAAGATCGCGCAGTTTCCGGCCGCCGATGCGGAGGTCGTCGGATGCCATGGTGCTCCTCTTTCCGGATGCCATCACGCGGTGATGCGCTCGCGCACGATCGGGGACGCCGAGGGCGCGGTGTCGCCGATCTCGAGGGCGCCCTCGACGGCGCCGAGGGCGCGTTCGAAGCGCGACTCATCGTCCGCCGACAGGGTGAACAACGGCTGACCGGCGGCGACCGTCTGACCGACGGTCACGTGCAGGTCGATGCCCGCCGCGTGCACGACGGCGTCCTCGGCACGCGCGCGGCCCGCGCCCAGGCGCCAGGCTCCGATGCCGAAGGGCAGGGCCTCGACGCGCGTGACGACGCCCGAGCGCTCGGCCACGACCGTGTGCGTCTCGCGCGGCGTCGGGAGGGCGGCATCCGGGTCTCCGTCCTGCGCGCGGATCATGCGCTTCCAGACGTCCATCGCGCGCCCGTCCGACAGGGCCGCCTCGACGTCGGCGTCCGGCTGCCCCGCGAGGCTGAGCATCTCGCGCGCCAGAGCGACCGTGAGCTCCACGACATCGGCGGGGCCGCCACCGGCGAGCACCTCGACCGATTCGCGCACCTCGTTGGCGTTGCCGATCGCACGTCCCAACGGGGTGTTCATGTCGGTGAGCAGGGCCGTGGTGTTCACCCCCGAGTCGGTGCCGAGGGCCACCATCGTCTCGGCGAGCTCACGCGCACGGTCGATGTCCTGCATGAAGGCGCCGGAGCCGAACTTCACGTCGAGCACGAGCGAGTCGGTGCCCTCAGCGATCTTCTTCGACATGATGCTCGACGCGATCAGGGGGATCGCCTCGACGGTGCCCGTGACGTCGCGAAGCGCGTACAGCTTCTTGTCCGCGGGAGCCAGGCCCGTGCCCGCGGCGCAGATGACCGCACCCACGTCGCGCAGCTGCGCCATGATCTCGTCGTTCGACAGCGCCGCGCGCCAGCCGGGGATCGACTCGAGCTTGTCGAGCGTTCCGCCGGTGTGACCGAGACCGCGGCCCGAGAGCTGCGGGACGGCGACGCCGAACGCGGCGACGAGCGGAGCCAGCGGGAGGGTGATCTTGTCGCCCACGCCCCCGGTGGAGTGCTTGTCGACGGTGACCTTGCCGAGCGAGCCGAAGTCCATGCGCTCGCCCGAGGCGATCATCGCGTCGGTGAGCACGCGAATCTGGTCGCGGCCGAGGCCGTTCAGCAGGACCGCCATGGTGAACGCCGACATCTGCGCGTCCATGACGTACCCACGCGTGTAGGCGTCGACCAGCCAGCGGATCTCGCCCTCGGTGATGGCCCGCCCGTCGCGCTGGGCGCGGATGATGTCGACGGCGTCGTACTGCTCGGCGCTCATCGTGCCGCCTCCTCGAGGTCGCGGGGTCCGAAGGCGTCGGGGAGCACGTCGTCGATGGTCCGGATGCCGCTGACGGTCTCGAGCAGCATGCCCGGGATCGCGTGCTCGAAGAGCAGCTGACGGCAGCGACCGCACGGCATGAGCGTGCGACCTTCACCGTCGACGCAGACGAAGGCCACCAGCTGGCCGCCCCCGCTCATGTGCAGGTCGGACACCAGTCCGCACTCGGCGCACAGCGTCACGCCGTAGGAGGCGTTCTCGACGTTGCACCCCGAGACGATCCGTCCGTCGGCGACGAGCGCGGCGGCTCCCACCTTGAATCGGGAGTAGGGCGCGTAAGCGCGGTGCATGGCATCCGTGGCGGCCGAACGGAGTTCGTCCCAGTCGATGTCGGTCATCGTGGAGTGGTGGATCCTCTCGTGAAGGGAAGGGGGTCAGCCCTTGATGTAGGGCTTTCCGGCGGCCGCGGGCCCCCGGATCTGGCCGGCGAAACCCGCCACCGCGATGATCGTCACGATGTAGGGCAGCATGAGCATGAACTCGCTGGGGATCGGGGTGCGCAGCACGGTCAGCAGGTTCTGCAGATTGGTCGCGAAGCCGAACAGCAGCGCCGCGAGCGTCGCGCGGATCGGGTCCCAGCGGCCGAAGATGACGGCGGCGAGGGCGATGAAGCCGAGGCCGGCGGTCATCTCTTTGGTGAACTGCCCGACCGAGACGAGCGTGAAATACGCCCCGCCGATGCCGGCGATGGCGCCCGCGAGCGAGACGTTCCAGAAGCGGCTCGAGTTGACCTTGATGCCGACGGTGTCGGCGGCCTGGGGGTGCTCGCCGACCGCGCGCAGACGCAGACCCCAGCGCGTGCGGTACAGGCCCCACGCGACCACGGCGACGACGGCGTACATCAGGTAGACGATGAAGGTCTGGTTGAACAGCACCGGCCCGATGATCGGGATGTCGCCCAGCAGCGGGATCTCGATGCGGGGGAAACGCTCGGGGCGGTTCAGCACGTCTTCGTTCGGGACGAGCAGCGCACCGTAGAGGAAGCCGGTCAGACCCGTGACGAGCACGTTCAGCACGACACCGACGATCACCTGGTCGACGAGGTACTTGATCGAGAACGCCGCGAGGACGAACGCGACGAGCACGCCGCCGACCATGGCCGCGACGAGCCCGAGGAAGGGATTGCGGGTGAGGGATGCCACGAGCGCGGCGCTGAACGCTCCGAACAGGAACTGCCCCTCGATCGCGACGTTCACGACACCGACGCGCTCGCCGATCACGCCGCCCAGGGCGCCGAAGATGAGCGGGACCGAGAGCGAGAGCGCTCCGAACAGCAGACCGGTCACGGGGACCAGTCCGTCGGCCGCGGCCCACACCAGGAACGCGAAGACGGCCAGCGCGCCGAAGGCGATCGGCAGCCAGAGCGGGGTGCGGCGGTAGCCCACGGCATCCCAGACCGACCACGCGGTGAGCAGGACCAGCAGGACGAGCACGCTCCAGCTGGTGACCGCGGTGGGAACCGCGACGCTGCCGAGGTCGATGTCGGAGGCCGGGTCGCCGAGGCGGAAGGTGCTCTGCCCGTCGCGCGGGACGAGGGCGAACAGCAGGGCGAGCAGCACGGTCACGACCGCGAGGCTCACCGCCAGCTTGATGTGGCGCACACGCACCGTGGTCAACTGGATCGCGTCATCCGCGAGATGCGTCGCGGTCATGCCGCCACCGCCTTCTTGGCCGCCTTGGCCCGGTCTTTGGCCGCGCGCTCGGCCTCGCTCTTGGGGAGGAAGAAGATCGTGCGCACCAGCGGCGGCGCCGCGATGAAGAGCACGATGAGGGCCTGCACGACGAGCACGATGTCGACCGGGATGCCCTGCGACGCCTGCATGGTGAACGAGCCCGACTTGAGGGCACCGAACAGGATGCCGGCGGCGAACACGCCCCACGGACGGCTGCGGCCGAGCAGGGCCACGGTGATGGCGTCGAAGCCGATGCCGGAATCGATGAGGCCGTCGAAGCCCGTGGTCACCGCACCCTGGATCTGGTTCATGCCGGCGAGGCCCGCAAGGCCTCCGGCGAAGAGCATCGCGTAGACGTACATGCGGGGCACCGAGATGCCCGCGGCGCGCGCGGCGTGGGGGTTCTCCCCCACCGCGCGGAGGCGGAAGCCGAGGCTCGAGCGCTCCATGAGCCACCAGACGAAGACCGTCGCGGCGATCACGAAGACGAAGCCGAGGTCGAGCAGCGGGAACTGGGGACCGAACAGCTCGGGGAACTGCGCGTTCGCGGGGGTGGCCGACGAGATCGGCTGGTCACCGGCCGGGCGCTGCAGCAGGCCCGGAGTGCGCACCATCCACGTCACCAGGTAGTAGGCGACGTAGTTCAGCATGATCGTGAGGATGACCTCGTGCGCGCCGGTGCGGGCCTTCAGAAGACCCACGATCCCACCCCAGAGCGCTCCACCGGCGATACCGACGATGAGCGTCAGCGGCAGCTGGATGATCATCGGCAGGTCGAGGTTGAACGTGACGAGTCCGGCGAACGCGCACGCGATGAGGATCTGACCGCGCCCACCGATGTTGAACAGGCCGACGCGGAACGCCAGCGCGACGCCGAGACCGGCCGCGATCAGCGGAGCCGCGAACCCGAGGGTGTTCGTGAGGGGGCGGATCTGCGCACCGAAGTCGGCGACACGGGAGTTGAACACGGCACCGCGGAACAGGGCCTCGTACCCGCCGTACACCGAGTTCCAGATCGCGGCCAGCATGTCGCCGGGACGCGCGAAGAAGTACGCGGACGTCGTGCGCACCTGGTCGTTGGTGGCGGCCATCAGGATGCCGCCGACGATCATCGCCGCGACGACCGCGAGCACCGTGGTGATCCACGACGAACGCAGCAGCTCGGTGAGGAACTGGTTCGTGCGAGGCGGTGCCGGCGTCTCGGCCGGGGTGTGACCGGTCAGGGGACCGGATGCGGTCGGCAGCTGCTCGGGCGGGAGACCGGAGTCCCCGTTCGCGCCCGTGCTCGGGATGTGGCCGCTCACGCTGTCTCCTCCGCGGGCTGCTCGCCCGCCATCATGAGCCCGAGGACCTCGCGCGGGGTGTTCCCCGGCACGATGCCCACGATGCCGCCGCGGTACATCACCGCGATGCGGTCGCCGAGGGCGGCGATCTCGTCGAGCTCCGTCGACACGACGATCACGGGCACGCCCGCATCGCGCGCGGCGACGATCTGCTTGTGGATGAATTCGATTGAGCCGACGTCCACGCCGCGGGTGGGCTGGGCGGCGACGAACAGCTTCAGCGGACGGCTCATCTCGCGGGCGATGACGACCTTCTGCTGGTTGCCGCCCGAGAGGGTGCCGACCGGGGTGGATGCCGACTGCGTCCGGATGTCGTACTCCGCGATGCGGTCGCGGGCGAACGAGCTGAGGGCCGCGCGCTTGATCGTCCCCCCGGAGACGAACGCCGCGTCGGACGAGCGGTCGAGGATGAGGTTCTCGGCGACCGAGAACCCGCCGACAAGTCCGTCTTCTTTGCGGTCCTCGGGCACGAAGCCGACGCCCGCGTCGAGGATCGCGCGGACGCTCTTGCCGACGAGGTCGGTGCCGTCGAGATCGACGGTGCCGGTCACGCCGTCAGCGAGCCCGACGATGGCCTCGACGAGTTCGGTCTGGCCGTTGCCCTGGACGCCCGCGATCGCAACGATCTCGCCGGGACGCACGTCGAGGTCGACGTCGTCGACGACCACGGTCCCCTCGGCGGTGACGACGCGCAGGTTCCGGATGGAAAGACCGCCGGATGCCGCCGCCTTCGGCGCGTCCTTGACCACGGTGAGCTCGACGGCACGACCGACCATGAGGGATGCCAGCTCGCCGTTGCTGGCGGTGGGCTCGGCCTCGCCGACGATCTTGCCGAGACGGACGACGGTGATGCGGTCGGCGACCTCACGCACCTCGCGGAGCTTGTGCGTGATGAACACGATCGAGGTGCCCTCGTCGCGCAGCTGCCGCATGATGCCCATGAGCTCGTCGGTCTCCTGCGGTGTGAGGACGGCGGTGGGCTCGTCGAACACGAGCACCTTGGCATCCCGAGAGAGGGCCTTGATGATCTCGACGCGCTGCTGCACGCCCACGGGCAGGTCGCCGACGAGGGCGTCGGGGTCGACCTCGAAGCCGAAGCGCTGCGCGACGTCGCGCACGTGCGTGCGGGCCGCGTTCAGGTCGAGAGCGCCGAGGGCCTTGGTGTTCTCGTGGCCGAGCATGACGTTCTCGGCCACGGTGAAGACGGGGATGAGCATGAAGTGCTGGTGCACCATGCCGATTCCCGCGGCCATGGCGTCGCCCGGACCGCGGAAACGTTGGACGACGTCGTCCAGGAGGATCTCGCCCTCATCGGCCTGGTACAGGCCGTAGAGGACGTTCATGAGTGTGGATTTACCGGCACCGTTCTCTCCGAGGAGAGCGTGGATCTCACCAGGCTGAACGACCAGATCGATGTGGTCGTTCGCAACCAGGGACCCGAACCGCTTGGTGATGCCGCGGAGCTCGAGCTTCATGCTGTGCACCCTATTCGAAGACGTTAAGAAGACGGAAAGAAACCGCGGTCGCTCGGACTCCTGGTCCGAGCGACCGCGGTTGTGATCTCAAAGGGCCTCAGGCCCGGGGGCCGCTCGGACTCCTGGTCCGAGCGACCGCGGTTGTGATCTCAAAGGGCCTCAGGCCCGGGGGCCGCTCGGACTCCTGGTCCGAGCGACCGCGGTTGTGATCTCAAAGGGCCTCAGGCCCGGGGCCTTACGGCGAGCTGGGCGAGGTGACCTTCAGCGAACCCGAGACGATCTGCTCACGCAGCGCCGACAGCTCGTCGGTGAGGCCGGCGGGCAGCGTGAACTTCGAGTTGAAGTCGGCCAGGCCGACGCCGTCGTTCTCGAGCGTGCCGACGTAGGGGGTCACGTCGAAGTCACCCTTGGCCGCCTGCGTGACCGAGTCGTACACGGCGGTGTCGATGCGCTTGAGGATCGAGGTCAGCACCAGGTCCGACACGTTCGGGTCGGCCTTGGCGAGGTCGGAGTCCACACCGAGCATGACGCTCTTCGAGCCGCTGTCGCGGATCGCATCGGCGGCGCTGCTGTAGATCGGGCCACCGACGGGCAGGAGCACGTCGACACCCTGGTCGAGCAGACCCTGAGCAGCCTGCTTGGCCGCGTCGTTGGCGGCGAAGCCACCGGTGAACGAGCCGTTCTGCGCGGCGACGTCCCAGCCGAAGGTCTGGACGCTGGCGCTCTTGTCCTCGTCGTACTTCTTGACGCCGTCGACGAAGCCGTCCATGAAGATCGTGACGGGCGGGATCGGGATGCCACCGACGGTGCCGACCTTGTTCACGCCGTTCTCAGCCGAGTAGGCGGCGGCGGCGTAGCCACCGAGGTAAGCGGCCTGGACGGTGTCGAACAGCAGCGGCTTGATGTTCGGGGCGTCGGTCTTGCCGTCGTTGTCGGTGTCGGCACGGTCGTCGATGATCGCGTACTGCAGGTTCGGGTTGGCCTTGGCCGAAGCGACGGTGTCGGCGCTGAGCTTGAAGCCCACCGCGACGATGAACGTGCAGCCCTCGGCGACGAGGTTCTCGAGGTTCGGGGCGTAGTCGTTCGCCGAGCTGGACTCGACCTCGATCGCCTTGACGCCGAGCTCGCTCGCCGCCTTGTCGATGCCTTCCTTGGCCGACTGGTTGAACGAGCGGTCGTTCCACCCACCGTCATCCGAGATGATGCAGGGGGTGAAGCCCTCGACGATGTCTCCCCCGGCAGCAGCGGTCGAGCCGTTGCTCTCGGGCGCAGCGCCGCAACCGGCGAGCAGCACGGCGGCGCCGAGCATGGCGAGACCGCTGACGACGGCCTTCTTCGTGGTCTTCACGAATGGTCCTCCAAGACGGATGCCCCCAACGGGTTTGAGGGACGATCCCGTCACGTTACCTACTGTGTCGCCGCGCTTGCGTGCCGGGAGCCCCCGCTCGCGGCAATGGTTACAAAGACGCAATCTCGCGTCACGCCACCGCCACACACCCGGACATGCACGAGACCGGATGCCACGAGGTGTGGCATCCGGTCTCAGAGGCGATCAGGGGACGGGCGCCTAAAGGACGTCGCCGCGACCGGTGAGCTTCAGCGCGTCGACGACGCCCTTCACCCGCTGGGCGTTCTCGCTCGTGGTGACCAGCAGCGCGTCGGGGGTGTCGACGACCACGATGTCGCGCACGCCGATGAGGCTGATGACGCGCTTGGTCTGCGAGACGACGATGCCACTGGAGGCATCGGAGAGGACGCGGGCGTCCTCACCCAGGATCGCGAGCTCGTTGCGCCCGCCGGAGGAGTTGAGCTTCGACAGGCTCGCGAAGTCGCCCACGTCGTCCCAGTCGAAGTGGCCGGGGATGACCGCGAGGCGTCCCTTCTCGGCGGCCGGTTCGGCGACGGAGTAGTCGATCGCGATCTTCTTCAGCCCCGGCCAGATGCGGTCGACGGCGGGGCCGCGACGGTCGCGGTCGTCCCAGGCCTCGGCCAGTTCGAGCAGGCCCGCGTGCAGCTCGGGCTCGTTGACGGCGAGTTCGGCGAGGAGCACATCGGCACGCGTGATGAACATGCCCGCGTTCCAGAGGTACGCGCGGTCGGCGAAGTACTCCTTCGCGGTGTCCAGGTCGGGCTTCTCCACGAAGCGTTCCACCAGGTAGGCCTCGGGAGCGCCGTCGACGATGAGCTCACCGGCCTGCTTGATGTAGCCGAACCCGACCGATGCTTCGGCGGGCTGGATGCCGATCGTGCAGATGTACCCCTCGCGGGCGACCGCGACGGCCTGACGCACGGCGAACTCGAACTGGCGAGTCTGACGGATGACATGGTCCGCCGCGAACGATCCGATGATGACGTCGGGCTCTCGGCGGACGAGGATCGCCGCGGCGAGGCCGATGGCCGCCGAGGAATCACGGGGCTCCGACTCGAGGAAGACGTTGTGGTCGGGGACCCCCGGGAGTTCCCGCTCGACGGCCGCCCGGTGCGCGCGACCGGTGACGACCGCGATACGCCCCTCGCCGGAGAGCGGGGCGAGCCGGTCCCACGTGTCGCGCAGCAACGTCTGACCCGAACCGGTCAGATCGTGGAGGAATTTCGGAGCGTCGGCACGGGAGAGAGGCCAGAGGCGGCTGCCGATCCCGCCGGCGGGGATCACGGCGTAGAAGTCGTCGATAACGGGGTCTGCCATGGCCCCGACCCTAGCGGTCGCACCTGCGAACGCACGGGAGGTCGAGGCGGCGCCCACGGAGGGGTGAAAGGCATCCGATTTATCTCGATGTCGAGAGAGTGTTAGGCGACCCTCATCCCCGCCGTTCATAGCCCGGCCGTAGTATTCAATGGCGCCCGTGTGACGCTCGGGGCCCATGCGAGGCCCCACACCGTGTTCGATCAGGGAGGACGACCGTGTCAGCACCAGCACGTGCCACGCCGTCGGTGAAAGAGACCACCTCGAAGAGGCCCCGCGGCACTCTGTACCGGGGCCGCGAAGGAATGTGGTCGTGGGTGCTTCACCGCATCACCGGTGTCGCCATCTTCTTCTTCCTCCTGGTGCACATCCTCGACACGGCGCTCATCCGCGTCTCACCCGAGGCCTACGACGCCGTCATCGGCACCTACAAGAACCCGATCATGGGTCTCGGCGAGGTGGCCCTGGTCGGTGCGATCGCGTACCACGCGTTCAACGGCCTGCGCATCATCCTCGTGGACTTCTGGCCGTGGGCCACGCGCCACCAGCGTCAGCTGTGGTGGGGCGTTCTGGGCCTGTGGGTCGTCACGATGCTCGGGTTCACCCCGCGCCACCTGATCAACGTCTTCAGCGCCGTCACCGGGAGCCACTGATGTCCGTCGCCCAAGAAGCCGCCACGATCCCCGCCCCCCGCACGCCCAGCGTGCGCAAGAAGGGCTCCAACCTCGAGAAGTGGGGCTGGATCTACATGCGCGCCTCCGGCGTGCTGCTGATCGTCCTGATCTTCGGCCACCTCTTCGTCAACCTGATGACGGGCGAGGGCATCCACCAGATCGACTTCGCGTTCGTCGCGGGCAAGCTCGCCTCGCCGTTCTGGCAGTGGTGGGACGTGCTGATGCTCTGGCTCGCCCTCATCCACGGTGCCAACGGCATGCGCACGATCGTCAACGACTACGTCGGCAACGCGACCGTCCGCAAGATCCTCGTCGGATCGCTGTGGGTGTCGGCCGGATTCCTGATCCTGCTCGGCACGCTCGTCGTCTTCACCTTCGACCCCTGCCTCGGTGTGACCGAGAGCAGCTCCCTGTGGGACGTGTGCCAGGCGGCGTGAGCCGGCGGCATCCCTTCTCTCCCCTGACAGCAGAGGTATTGCACACGTGAGCACTCAGACCAGCTCGGACTCGATCGTCAAGGACGGCGTCCACTATCACCAGTTCGACGTCGTCATCGTCGGCGCCGGCGGCGCGGGCATGCGCGCGGCCATCGAGGCCGGCCCCGGCGCGAAGACCGCCGTCATCTCGAAGCTCTACCCCACGCGTTCGCACACCGGTGCGGCGCAGGGCGGCATGGCCGCAGCGCTGGCCAACGTCGAAGAGGACTCCTGGGAGTGGCACACCTTCGACACCATCAAGGGCGGCGATTACCTCGTCGACCAGGATGCCGCCGAGATCCTCGCCAAAGAGGCCATCGACGCCGTCATCGACCTCGAGAACATGGGCCTGCCGTTCAACCGCACGCCCGAGGGCAAGATCGACCAGCGTCGCTTCGGCGGACACACCGCCGACCACGGCAAGACGCCCGTGCGCCGCGCCTGCTACGCCGCCGACCGCACCGGCCACATGATCCTGCAGACGCTGTTCCAGAACTGCGTCAAGCTCGGCATCAACTTCTTCAACGAGTTCTACGTGCTCGATCTCATCACGGTGAAGGACGCCGCCGGCAAGACCCAGGTCGCCGGTGTCGTCGCCTACGACCTGGCGACCGGCGAACTGCACGTCTTCCAGTCCAAGGCCGTCGTCTTCGCGACCGGTGGGTTCGGCAAGATCTTCAAGACCACCTCCAACGCCCACACCCTCACCGGTGACGGCGTCGGCATCGTGTGGCGCAAGGGTCTGCCGCTCGAGGACATGGAGTTCTTCCAGTTCCACCCGACCGGTCTCGCCGGTCTCGGCATCCTTCTCACCGAGGGTGCTCGCGGTGAGGGCGCGATCCTGCGCAACGCGAGCGGTGAGCGCTTCATGGAGCGGTACGCCCCCACCATCAAGGACCTCGCTCCCCGCGACATCGTCGCGCGCTGCATGGTGCAGGAGGTGGCCGAGGGCCGCGGCGCCGGTCCCCACCGCGACTACGTGCTGCTGGACTGCACGCACCTGGGCGCCGAGGTGCTCGAGACCAAGCTCCCCGACATCACCGAGTTCGCCCGCACCTACCTGGGCGTCGACCCGGTGGTCGAGCCGGTGCCGGTCATGCCGACCGCGCACTACGCGATGGGCGGCATCCCGACCAACATCAAGGCCGAGGTCCTCGCCGACAACGACACCGTCGTCCCGGGCCTCTACGCCGCCGGTGAGTGCGCGTGCGTCTCGGTGCACGGCTCGAACCGCCTGGGCACCAACTCGCTGCTCGACATCAACGTCTTCGGAAAGCGCGCCGGGCGCAACGCCGTCGAGTACGTCAAGACCGCGGACTTCGTGCCGCTCCCCGAAGACCCCGCCGCCGAGGTGCGCGGGCTCATCGAGGGTCTGCGCTCCAACAGCGGCACCGAGCGCATCGCGGTGCTCCGCAAGACGCTGCAGGACGAGATGGACAAGGGCGCGCAGGTCTTCCGCACGCACGAGTCGCTGGCCCACGTCATGGACGTGATCGCCGACCTGCGCGAGCGCTACAAGAACATCCACGTCGACGACAAGGGCAAGCGCTTCAACACCGACCTGCTCGAGGCCGTGGAGCTGGGCTTCCTGCTCGACCTCGCCGAGGTCGTCGTCTACTCCGCGCAGAACCGCGAAGAGAGCCGTGGCGGTCACATGCGCGACGACTTCCCCACGCGCGACGACGAGAACTACATGCAGCACACCATGGCGTACCTGTCGGGCGACCCCCACTCGTCGCACCCCGCCGATCACATCGAACTCGGCTGGAAGCCCGTGGTGTTCACCAAGAACGAGGCCGGGGAGCTGCGCTACCCGCCGCTGGAGAGGAAGTACTGAGATGGCATCCACCGTCATCGAACAGGTCGACACCTCGGACGAGGTCGCCGAGACCCCCGAAGACACCGGGATCCAGTCGTTCCTGGTCACCTTCAACATCCGCCGCTTCGACCCCGAGGTCGACGACGAGCCGCGCTGGGTCGACTACGACGTGGAGCTCTACTCCACCGACCGCGTGCTCGACGCGCTGCACAAGATCAAGTGGGAGGTCGACGGCTCGCTGTCGTTCCGCCGCTCCTGCGCGCACGGCATCTGCGGATCGGATGCCATGCGCATCAACGGCCGCAACCGCCTCGCCTGCAAGACGCTCATCAAGGATCTCGACATCTCGCAGCCGATCTACGTCGAGGCCATCAAGGGTCTGCCCCTCGAGAAGGACCTCATCGTCGACATGGAGCCGTTCTTCGCCTCCTACCGCGAGGTTCAGCCCTTCCTCATCTCGAACTCGAAGCCCGAGGCCGGCAAGGAGCGCGTGCAGTCGATCGTCGACCGCGAGGTCTTCGACGACACCACCAAGTGCATCCTGTGCGCCGCGTGCACCTCGTCGTGCCCCGTGTTCTGGACCGACGGTCAGTACTTCGGCCCCGCCGCGATCGTCAACGCGCACCGCTTCATCTTCGACTCGCGCGACGACGCGGGCGATGTGCGCCTCGACATCCTCAACGACAAAGAGGGCGTGTGGCGCTGCCGCACCACCTTCAACTGCACCGAGGCGTGCCCCCGCGGCATCGAGGTCACCAAGGCCATCGCCGAGGTCAAGCAGGCCGTCCTCCGCGGCGGTCGCTGACCCTCAGCCTCTCGAACGGCGGGTGCGCCCGATCCCTGAGCTCGTCTCACGGGGCCGGCTCCCCCGCCGTTCGGCGTTCCCGCCCTCCTTCCGCGCGCGAGTCGCCGAGATCCGTCGCTTACGGCGTGGCCGAAGCGACATCTTCCGGCGACTCACGCGGGGGAAAAAGGGGACGGATGCCGTGGCTCCGCGGAACGGCCGAGGCTGCGGCATCCATTCATTAGGCTTTTCCGGTGACCGATCGCCGCCACGACCCGCGGCCGCTGCCCGCGGTGCGCGACGACGACACCTCGCTGCGCGAACGCCTCGAGGCGGCGCAGACGGCCGTACGCGAGCGGTTGGACGAACCCATCGCCCGTGCCGCGAAGATCGCGGAGTGGTTCCCGATCCGCGTGTGGCGGCACTTCCTGCGGCACAACGGCTTCCTGCTCGCCGCCGGCATGAGCTACCAGGCGCTCTTCGCCGTGTTCTCGGCGCTGTACCTCGCGTTCGCCGGCGTCGGAATCTGGCTGGGCGGCAGCAAGACGGCGATCGACGGGCTCATCCACATCGTCAACAGCTACATCCCCGGGATCATCAGCGAGAACGGCCTGGTCAAGCGCGAGCAGGTCGAAGCCGTCGCCCAGGAGAGCGGTCGACTGCTCACCATCACGGGCATCGTGGCCGTCGTCGTGGTCGTGTGGACGGCGATCGGCTTCGTCACCTTCACCCGCCGCGCCGTGCGCGACACGTTCGGACTGCCCTTCGACCTGCGCAACTACGTGCTGCTGAAAGCCCGCGACCTCGTCGCGTCGATCCTCTTCGGCATCGCCCTGCTCGTGGGCGCACTGCTCGGCTCGATCACCACCGGCGCCGTCGATCTCGTGTTCGGGCTGATCGGGTGGGATCGCGAGACGCTCGGCTGGTCGATCGGCGCACGGATCGTGTCGCTCGTCGTGGCCTTCGGCGTGAACACCGTCGCGCTCGCGTCGCTCTTCCGGTTCCTCACCGGCACGACCCTCACCTGGCGTCGCGCCTGGCCGGGGGCGCTCGTCGGCGCGACCGGCATGGTGGTGCTGCAGGTCGCCGCGGGCTTCCTCTTCGTCTACACACCCTCGAACCCGCTGCTGGCCACCTTCACCGTTCTGATCGGATTCCTGCTGTGGTTCCGCTTCATCGGCATCGTGATCCTCGTCTCGGCCGCCTGGATCGCCGTCGCCGCCGGAGACCGCGACGTGCCTCTCCGGTCTCCCGAGGACCGACTCGCGATGGAACAGGCCGCCCTCGTCATCGCCGCCCAGGTGGGCGTGCGTGAGGCGCAGAAGGCACTCGCTCTCTCGCACTGGCCGTGGCGGTGGCGGGCCCAGCGCAGGCTGAATACGGCGGAGAAGCAGCTGGCACGGGCGCGGGCCGACGTCCCGGCACCGCGTCGGGTGTCCCTCATTCCGGACTGATCCGGCGGCAGGCGCTGTCGGATGGAGCTCTCTCGGTGGGCGCTCTGTCTGCGGGCGCTCTGTCTGTGGGCGCTCTGTCTGTGGGCGCTCTGTCTGTGCGCGCTCTGTCTGTGGGCGCTCTGTCTGTGCGCGCTCTCTCGGCGGGCCCGATGTCGGAGCTCGTCGGTAGGCTCGTCGGGTGGCTCGTTCCGTGCGTATCGTCTCCGTCAACGTCAATGGCATCCGTGCCGCCGTCCGCAAGGGCATGGTCGAGTGGCTCGACGCCTCGGGCGCCGACATCGTCACTCTGCAAGAGGTGCGGGCCACCGCCGACCAGCTCGCCGAGGCCCTCCCCGGGTGGGAGATCGTCAACGACGAGGCCCTCGCGAAAGGCCGCGCGGGAGTCGCCATCATCAGCCGTCTGCCCGGCGTCGAGACCCGCACGCACCTCGGCCCCGAGCCGCTCGACGCGTCGGGGCGCTGGATCGAGACCGACTTCGACATCGACGGCGAGACCGTCACCATCGTCAGCGCCTACGTGCACAGCGGCGAGGTCGACACCCCCAAGCAAGACGCGAAGTGGCTCTTCCTCGACGCGATGGAGCGTCGCCTCGCCGAGCTGAAGTCCGAGCGCGAGCTGGCCCTCGTGACCGGCGACCTCAACGTCGGCCACCGCGAGCTCGACATCAAGAACTGGCGCGGCAACCGCAAAAACGCCGGGTTCCTCCCGCGTGAGCGTGCGTACTTCGACCGCTTCTTCGGCCCCGCGGGCGAGCAGGTCGAGGGCGTCGACGGCTCCACCGGCACCGGCCTCGGCTGGATCGACGTGGGCCGCCGCGCCATGGGCGAGGTCGACGGCCCGTACACGTTCTGGTCGATGCGCGGCAAGGCGTTCGACACCGACAGCGGCTGGCGCATCGACTACCACGTCGCCACGCCCGCCCTGGCCGAGCGCGTGACGTCGTACCGGGTCGACCGCGCCCCGTCGTACGACACCCGGTGGAGCGACCACTCCCCCGTCATCGTGGACTACACACTCGGGCGCTGACACCGAGGGCTTCCCCGAGGACGCGGGGCGCCCGCGGCCCGGGGCGCGCGGGTGTCCGGCCCGGAGCGTCGGGGTGTCCGGCCCGGGGCGCGTCAGGCCCGGGACACCGGCATCCGGGTCGTCCTGCGCCGAGGGCGGTGTCCCAGATCGCCCGGCGGGCCGGGTGTCGGCATCCGGAAACCGCTTCGACGGCAGGAACGTCCCGCGCACGCCGCCTAGGATCGTACGGTGACCACCGAGCGCCTCTACTCCGGAATGCAGCCCTCCGCCGACAGCCTTCAGATCGGCAACTACATCGGGGCTCTCCTGCAGTGGCGCGACCTCCAGGACCAGTACGACGCCTTCTTCTCGGTCGTCGACCTGCACGCCCTGACGCAGCCCGGCGACCCCGCCGAGCGCCGCGAGAAGACCCGCCGCACCGCCGCCCAGTACATCGCCGCCGGCATCGAGCCCTCGCGCTCGACGCTGTACGTGCAGTCTCACGTGCCCGCGCACGCCGAGCTGCAGTGGGTGCTGTCGACCCTCACGGGCTTCGGCGAGGCCGGGCGCATGACCCAGTTCAAGGACAAGTCGGCCCGCTACGGCACGGACGCCACCAACGTCGGCCTCTTCACCTATCCGGTGCTGATGGCCGCCGACATCCTGCTGTACCAGACCGACGTCGTGCCCGTCGGCGACGACCAGAAGCAGCACATCGAGCTCACCCGCGACCTCGCCGAGCGCTTCAACCAGCGCTTCGGCGAGACCTTCACGGTTCCCAAGCCCGTGATCCAGCGCGAGACCGCGCGCATCTACGACCTGCAGAACCCCACGGCCAAGATGTCGAAGTCGGCCGAGTCCGACGCGGGCGTCCTGTGGCTGCTCGACGACCCCAAGGTCAGCGCGAAGAAGATCATGCGCGCCATGACCGACTCCGAGGGGTCAGTGCGCTTCGACCGCGAGACCAAGCCCGGCGTGTCGAACCTGCTGGTCATCTACTCGGCCCTCACCGGCCGCGAGATCACCTCGATCGAAGACGAGTACGCCGGCCGCGGGTACGGTGACTTCAAGAAGGGCCTCGCCGAGGTCGTCGTGAACGAGTTCGAGCCGGTGCGCGCGCGGGCCAGGGAACTGCTCGACGACCCCGCCGAGCTGGACCGCGTGCTGGCCGTGAACGCCGGCAAGGCGGCATCCGTCGCCGAGAAGACCCTCACCGACGTGTACGACCGGATCGGTCTGCTCCGCCGCGGCTGATCCTTCGTCTGTCCGACGCCCGCACGACTCGCCGAGTCGTGCGGGCGTCGTCGTTTCGGGGGCGGGTGGCAGGCCTCCCGAGGCCCGATTGCGTCCGACTGCCGTCGGAGGAAGCCCGTCCTCGGGCTCCCCGGACACAGCGCAGGAGCCCCGCGCCTCTGCCCCCGCCCCCCTCGCGACCGCCCCCACCGGTCGCCACGCGAGCGATTCTCCTGCGCTGCGTCAGGGAGACGCCCTCCCCGCCGAGGAGAAATCGCCCAGTAGGCGATTGAGGAACTGCAGCCGGATCCGCACGTCATCGAGACCGATCGCAGGAGATTGGCGCTCTGAGTGGGGCTCACATCCCCTTTGCGGTTGCTGGAGTCCTGTCTTCCTGCGTTACGTCTCAGCAGGCACGCCCGACTGTCATCTGCTGAGCCGAGCGGGGTGCTGCCGAAGGCCGGCAACGGCGCGCGCGAGGATCTCAGGCTCGGTAAAGATCAGCCTCGCGGAGGGACGCAGGACCACGTAACCGCGTTCAGCCAGGCGCAGGTCGCGCAATCTGTCACGCTCTTGCGCCTCCCACCCACCGTGATGAGCGCGACTGTCGCATTCGACGACGATCCAGTCATCGACCAGGAGGTCAACTCGCCCGACTCCGTCGATCTGTACCTGAACGCGAACGTCGAAACCGTTCCCACGCAAGAGAAGGCGGGCAATCGTTTCGGAACCCGTCTCTGCGCGAGCATCGGTGAGGGGTCGGAGTACCTGATATCGAGCCGAGAGGAGCTTGAACACCTCCGCAAGACCATCCGCGTCGATCGCACCGGTGAATAAGGCGCTGTCGAGTGTCGCGATGGCGGCGCGAGGAGGCTGACAACGAACCGCAGCCGCGAGAGCCTCAACGATGGGGACGGTGTGGAGGCTGCCCGCGGCGCACGCGCGCCAGTGGACGACGACCCCCTGAGAACCGGACAGTCGGGTTCGGCGGGAATGGGGCGACCTCAGCCGCGAACGCTCCGGCTCGACCTGGACGTGCAGGCCGTTCGGGTCGAGAACGAAGATGCCCGCTTCAGCGATGGCGGAAACGCAGTCGAGTCGACCGCCGACACGCTGCGCTGCTCGAACGGCTCGCGGCGCTGTGCCATCGAGGTAGACGTTCCGACGGGCGCGCACCAGCACCCCCTCGGCCAGCGCCGAGCGCACCTCGGCCCGGGTCGCCCCCGATGCGCGCAAGTCGGCGTAGGTCAGCGTGTGGTCGGGTTCGATACCTGGAAAGGAAAGTGAGGTCATTCCGCACACAGTGGACGTGTCCGTCCGCGGTGTTCCGGGAATTCGGCTCGGGCGGGAACAACTCGCGCGGCGACGCCGATGGGGAGAAGCCTCGCCACAGCGCAGGAGAAGCACCTCGCGTCGCCAACGATGCCGGTGTCATTGCCCTTTTGCACCGTGAACGTCCTGCGTTGTGTCTGTTGAGGCTCGCGCCGCGCCGGACCGGTCACCGAGCTCTCGCCGGGTCGGGCTAGCCCGCCTGTGCGCGGTGCCGGGCACGACGCAGGATTCTCTCGGGCAATCCGCGACCCATGGCGTGTGAGGGCGCGGAACGGGCGGATAGTCCTGCGTTGTGCCGCAGTACGGAACTGAGGTGCGGGGGTCCCCCGGCCGATTGACGGACGCGGCCACCTCCACCTCCACCTTCACCGCCCCCGGTAGCGTGGCCGGATGGAACCGGAGATCCTGCGCACCGCCCGCCTCGAGCTGTCGGCGCCGCGCGAGAACGACGTCGCGGCGATCCACGCGGAATGCCAGGATGCCGCGATCCAGAGGTTCACGACGGTGCCTGCGCCGTACCTCCCCGAGGACGCGGAGACGTTCGTCGAGCTGACGCGCGGGTGGTGGGCAGAGGGGTCGGAGGCGACCTGGGCGATCCGCCTCGAGGGGCGACTCGTCGGCATGGTGGGCCTGGCGAAGCTGCCCTCCGGCGGTCCCGAGATCGGATACTGGGTGTCGCCGAGGGTGCGTGGGCGGGGGCTGGCGACCGAGGCCGCGCGCGCGGTCGTCGACTGGGGCTTCGCGCCCGAGCGTCCGGCGATAGAGCGCATCGAGTGGCGCGCGGTCGTGGGCAATGCCGGCTCGGCAGGCGTCGCGCGGGCGCTGGGATTCCGCTACGAGGGGCTTCTTCGGCACGCGCACGTGAACTCCCTCGGTCGTTCCGATCTCTGGGTCGGAGGGCTGCTGCGCGACGACGACCGCGCGCCCCAGCCCTGGCGGGTGCTCGAACCCTGACGCAAGGCCCCGCGCCGATGTCGGAGGTCGGTGGCACGATGGGCGCATGCCGGAGATGCCAGAGGTCGAGGGGCTCGTCGAATACCTGCGCGGGCGGGTGACGGGGCTGCGCGTCGACAAGGCCACCGTGTCGGCGATCAACGCGCTCAAGACGTACGACCCGCCGTTGACGGCCCTCGTCGGCGCGCGCATCACGGGCGTCGATCGCCACGGCAAGTTCGTCGACGTGGCGTCCGACGCCGGCATCCATCTCGTGTTCCACCTCGCCAAGGCGGGATGGCTGCGCTGGTACGACGCCCTGCCCACGACGATCATCAAGCCGGGCAAGACGCCGATCGCGCTGCGTGTGGGCTTCGACGACGGCTCGGGTTTCGACCTCACCGAGGCCGGCACGAAGAAGTCGCTCGCCGTCTACGCCGTGCGCTCCCCCGCCGAGGTGCCGGGCATCGCGCGGCTGGGTCCCGATCCGCTGAGCGAAGGCTTCGACCGGGCGACGTTCGGCTCGCTGCTCGAGGGCCGTCGCACGCAGATCAAGGGTGTGCTGCGCGATCAGTCGACCATCGCGGGGGTCGGAAACGCCTATTCCGACGAGATCCTGCATGCGGCCAAGATGTCGCCGTACGCCCTGGCCGCGAACCTGTCGGAGGCCGAGGTCGACCATCTCTACAGCGCGATGACGACGACCCTGGCCGAGGCGATCGACGCGGCCCGCGGCAAGCCCCCGGCCGAGTTGAAGGACGCGAAGCGTCGCAGCATGCGCGTGCACGGACGCCGCGGCGAGGCGTGCCCGGTGTGCGGCGACGAGGTGCGCAGCGTGTTCTTCGCCGACAACTCCCTCGAGTACTGCCCCACCTGCCAGACCGGCGGCAAGCTGCTCGCCGACCGTCGACTGTCGCGACTGCTCAAGTGACCGCATCGCGAGACGCGGGGTGCGAGACGCAGCGCCGCAGGAGCCGGAGAGAACTACCACGAAACGTCGCCGTATGACCGGGAATGAAACCGCGAGAGGCACGTTGAGTAGGATCAGAAGTGCAAAAACGTGCTCCGGGGTCGGTGAGAATCCGAACCGGCGGTGACAGTCCGCGAACCCCTCCGCTCACGCGGTGGGGCCGATCCGGTGGAATTCCGGGACCGACGGTGATGCGAGGGTGAGCCCTCGCTAGTCCGGATAGGAGGCAGCACGGACGGCGTGACGCGCCTTCCCGCTGGCCCTGCCCCGACTCCGCGGGAAGGACAAGGAAATGGCATCCGCCGTCGAGATCGACGCCATGCGGCGAGCTCTGCAGCTCGCCCGGCGCGGCCCGCGCGGGCTCAACCCCCAGGTGGGCGCCGTGATCCTGTCGCCCGCGGGTGAGGTTCTCACCGAGGGATTCCATCGCGGCGCGGGCACCGCCCACGCCGAGGTCGACGCGCTGTCGCAGCTCGCCCCCGGTGCCGCACGCGGCGCCACTGCCGTGGTGACCCTCGAGCCCTGCAACCACACCGGTCGCACCGGCCCGTGCGCTGTCGCGCTCATCGAGGCAGGCATCGCGCGCGTGGTCTACGCGCTCGACGACCCCACCGACGCGGCGGCCGGTGGAGCCGACCGCCTGCGCTCAGCCGGGGTCGACGTCGAGGCGGGACCCGAGGCAGCTGCCGCCGAGGCGCTCGTCGCCGACTGGACGCACCTGCAACGCAGCGGCCGCCCGCACGTCACCGTGAAGTGGGCGCAGAGTCTCGACGGTCGCGCCGCGGCCGATGACGGCACGAGCCAGTGGATCACCGGACCCGACGCCCGCCGCGACGTGCACGCGCGCCGCGCGCAGGCGGACGCGATCGTCGCCGGCACCGGCACGGTGCGCTCCGACGATCCGGCGCTGACCGCGCGAGCGGATGACGGGACCCTGCTCGAGGACCAGCCGATGCCGGTCATCATCGGCGAGAGCGAAACGGCTCCGGATGCCGCCGTGCGCCGCCACCCGCGCAAGCCCCTGTTCTGCTCGACGCGCGACCTGCGCGCGGTGCTCGCCGACCTCGCCGAGCAGGGCGTGCAGCGCGTGTTCGTCGAGGGCGGGCCGACCCTCGCGAGCGCGTTCGTGCGCGAAGGCCTCGCCGACGAGCTGCTCGTCTACATCGCGCCCGTGCTGCTCGGCGGTTCGCGCCTCGCACTCGGAGACGTCGGCGTGCCGAGTATCGACGCGGCGAAGCGCCTGGCGGTGGCATCCGTCACCTCCCTCGGCGACGACCTGCTGGTCGTCGCCCGCCCAGCCGAGACCGCACCCGAAAGCACCGAGACTGTGCCCGCGACCGCGGGCGAGAACGAAGGAGACGCCTGATGTTCACCGGAATCGTCGAAGAGATCGGGGCCGTCACGGCCGTCGACCCCTCGGGCGACGGCGTGCGCCTGACGCTGCGCGCCCCCCTGTCGGTGTCGGACGCCGGCCACGGCGACTCGATCTCGGTGAGCGGTGTGTGCCTCACCGTCGTCGATCAGGGCGACGACTGGTTCACCGCCGACGTGATGAAGCAGACCCTCGACATGTCGACGCTCGCCGACGTCGCCCCGGGCCGCGCGGTCAACCTCGAGCGCGCGACCGCCGCGCACGGCCGCCTGGGCGGGCACATCGTGCAGGGCCACATCGACGGCACCGGTGTCGTGCGCGAGGTGCGGCCCGGAGCGCAGTGGAGCGTCGTGCGCGTCGGCATCCCGGCCCCCCTCGCCCCGCTCGTGGTCGACAAGGGGTCGATCGCGATCGACGGCGTCTCGCTCACCGTGAGCGCCGTGAGCGAAGCCTCCGAGCCCGAGCCGTGGCTCGAGGTCTCGCTGATCCCCGAAACCCTCGAGGCCACGACACTCGGCCGCGCCGAAGCCGGCACGCCCGTGAACCTCGAAACCGACATCCTGGCCCGTCATGTCCAGCGCATGCTCGCCTTCCGCACGACAGAGAATCCCGCGGCGACCGCCGCACAGACCGAGAGGGGCTCCCGATGAGCCTGTCCACCATCCCCGAGGCCCTGGAAGCCCTGCGTCAGGGGCGGCCGATCCTGGTCGCCGACGACGAGAACCGCGAGAACGAGGGCGACGTCATCATCTCGGCGCAGCTCGCAACCCCCGAGTGGCTCGCCTGGACCGTCCGCTGGTCCAGCGGTTACGTCTGCGCCCCCATGCCCGCCGAGTGGGCCGACCGTCTCGACCTGCCGCCCATGGTCGAGGTCAACCAGGACGCCCGCGGCACCGCGTACACGGTCAGCGTCGACGCGGCATCAGGAGTCACCACCGGGATCAGCGCCGCCGACCGCGCGCGCACCCTCAACGTGCTGTCCGACCCCGCGTCGGTTCCGACCAGCCTCATCCGTCCGGGACACGTGCTGCCGCTGCGCGCCGTCGACGGCGGAGTGCGCGAGCGGGCGGGCCACACCGAGGCCGCGGTCGACCTGATGCGCCTCGCGGGTCTCGAGCCGGTCGGTGCGATCGCCGAGGTCGTCGCCGAGGACGGCAGCATGATGCGCCTGCCCGGACTCTTCGAGCTCGGCGAGCGCGACGGCATCCCGGTCATCACGATCGAACAGCTCATCGCTCACCTCAACGAGACCGACCCGCTGCCCGCCACCGCGCCCGCCCGCCGCCGCGTGAGCCTGCGCGCCGAGTCGAACGTCCCCACCTCGCACGGCACCTTCCGCTTCCTCGCCTACAAGGACCGCATCACCGGCACCGACCACCTCGCGGTGGTCTCGGGCGACCTCACCGAGAAGGCACCCCTCGTGCGCGTGCACTCGGAGTGCCTGACGGGCGAGGCGTTCGGTTCGCTGAAGTGCGAGTGCGGCCCGCAGCTCGAGGCGGCTCTCGATACGATCGACCGCGACGGCGGCATCGTGATCTACATGCGCGGTCACGAGGGTCGCGGCATCGGCCTCATCAACAAGCTGCGCGCCTACAACCTGCAGGAGCGCGGCATGGACACCGTCGACGCCAACCTCGCCCTCGGCCTGCCCGCCGACGCGCGCGATTACGCCGCGGCCGCCGGCATCCTGACCGACCTCGGCGTCGAGAAGGTGCGTCTTCTGACGAACAACACCGACAAGGTCGCGCAGCTGCGTGGCTTCGGTCTCGACGTCGTCGAGCAGGTTCCGCTGCTCGTGGGCGTCGGCCCGAACAACCACCAGTACCTCGAGACGAAACGCGACCGTATGGGTCACATCATCGCCGAGGACGACTTGCGCGATGCCCTCGCGCACATGAAGGAAGAGAGCGCCTGATGGCCGGCAGTGGAGCACCCGAGACCGGTGGCGTCGACGCGTCGGGCCTGAACGTCGTCGTGGTCGCGGGAACGTGGCACGAGGTCATCACGAACGGTCTGATCGCGGGCGCGAAGCGCGTGCTCGACGCGACCGGTGCGACCTACCGCGTCGTGCGCGTGCCCGGCTCGTTCGAGCTCCCCGTCGCCGCCAGCGCGGCATTCGAGGGCGGAGCGGATGCCGTGGTGGCCCTGGGCGTGATCATCCGGGGCGGCACGCCGCACTTCGAGTTCGTCTCGTCGGCGGCCACCGACGGGCTGACCCGCGTGGCCCTCGACGCCGGCAAGCCGGTCGGCTTCGGCGTGCTGACGCTGGACGACGAGCAGCAGGGCCTCGACCGTGCGGGGCTCGAAGGTTCCAAGGAGGACAAGGGCGAAGAGGCCGCGGATGCCGCGATCCGCACCGCCCTCGTTCTGCGGGAGCTGCGCGGCTGACGCGTTCTTCCTGACGGGCCCGGTGACCTCTGCGGTCGCCGGGCCCGTTCTCGTCCGAGGGTGCAGGTGGCTGAGCCCGTCGACGCCACCGAGGTCCGCGCGTCGGGGCGCGCCCTTCGACAGCCTCAGGGGCCGCTCGCGGGTCCGGGGCCGTGCGCGCGGGTCAGGAAGCGCGCGCGGTGAGGCCCCCCTTCCTGGCGGGTGACGCGCCGCGTCCCTACCCTGTCGGGTATGGAGATCCTGCGTAGCGTCGTCGTCCTCGTCCACCTCGTCGGCTTCGCCATCCTCTTCGGCGCGTGGGTCGTCGAGGCGGTCAGCCGCCGGGCGCGCGTCACCTCGTTGATGAACTACGCCCTCCTCATCTCCCTGGTCACGGGCCTGGCGCTCTCGGCGCCGTGGGGCCTCGATCACGAGCTCAACTACGCCAAGATCGGCATCAAGCTCGTCGTCCTGCTCGTCATCGGCGCACTGCTGGGCATCGGTTCGGCCCGACAGAAGCGCAACGGGTCGCTGTCGCCGGCGATCTTCTGGCCGATCGGCATCCTGGCTCTGCTCAACGCCGGCCTCGCGGTGATCTGGCACTGACGACGCCGCTCGTCGGCGTCCACTCAGCACGCGCATAGACTGGAGGGTCTAACGCCCCCCACTCGGAGACGTTTCCGGTGCTCCCTCGCGCACCCGCTCACACACACCCCCGTGATCGCGGCGCGCCACCGCTGCGCCCCACCCCGGACGCGATTGATCGACCTTCTCGTCAGGCAGTCATGACCACCTCCTCCCCCTCCACCCGATCCGCTGCGGCCCCCGCGAACCCCCGTTCGCGCGTCATCACCGCGAGCCTGATCGGCACCACGATCGAGTTCTACGACTTCTACGCGTACGCCACGGCTGCGGTCCTCGTCTTCCCGATCCTCTTCTTCCCGACCGGCAACGAGACCACCTCGCTGCTGCTGTCGTTCAGCGTCTTCGGCGCCGCGATGATCGCGCGCCCGCTGGGCGCCATCGTCTTCGGCCACTTCGGCGACCGCTTCGGCCGCAAGGCCACCCTCGTGGCATCCCTTCTCACCATGGGTGTGGCGACCTTCCTCATCGGCTGCCTGCCCACCTTCAACGAGATCGGTGTGTGGGCCGCGGTCCTGCTGCTGGTCATGCGTCTCGCGCAGGGCTTCGCACTGGGCGGCGAGTGGTCGGGCGCGGCGCTCGTCGCCACCGAGAACGCCCCGAAGGGCAAGCGCGCCCTGTTCGGCACCTTCCCGCAGCTGGGTGCCCCCATCGGCTTCATCATCGCCAACGGCGTCTTCCTGTTCATCAACTTCGCCCTCCCCCACCCCGACGGCACCGCGCAGCGCTCGGCCGAATTCCTCGCGTGGGGCTGGCGCGTACCGTTCCTGTTCTCGGCGGTCATGGTGATCGTCGGACTCTGGGTGCGCCTGCGACTGGTCGAGAGCGAATCGTTCGCGAAGGCCGAGAAGACCGGCGCCATCAAGAAGTTCCCGCTCGGCGAGGCCGTGCGTCGCAACGGGAAGCAGCTCATCCTCGGCACGTTCATCATGCTGGCGACGTACGTGCTCTTCTACCTCATGACGAGCTTCACGCTCTCGTACGGCATCAAGCCCACCCTCGAGGGGGCTCAGGCCGCCGCCGAGAAGGCGGGGACGGCGTTTAACGCGGCCGAGTTCGTGCCGGGCCTGGGCTACGGCTACACCGACTTCGTGATCATGCAGATCATCGGCGTGGTGTTCTTCGGCGTCTTCACGATGCTGTCGGGCCCGATCGCCGACCGGATCGGCCGGAAGCGCCTGCTCATCGGCGTCACGGCCGCGATCATCGTGTTCGGTCTGACGTTCTCGTTCTTCCTGGTGCCGCACGCCGACCCGGCGTTCACGCGCATCCTGGTGCAGTCGTTCCTGATCCTCGGCTTCATGCTCATGGGGGCGACCTTCGGGCCGATGGGCGCGGTGCTGCCGGAGCTCTTCCCGACCAACGTGCGCTACACGGGGTCGGCGATCTCGTACAACGTGTCGTCGATCCTCGGCGCGGCCCTCGCCCCGATCGTCGCTGTCGCGCTGTGGGCGGCCGGTGGCGGCAACCCGTGGCTCGTGGGCGTGTACCTCTCGGCGATGGGCGTGCTGACCCTCGTCGCACTCGTGCTCTCGCCCGAGACGAAGGACGTCGACTACGACGACAACCTCGCCGCGGGAGCGACCGCGCCGTAACGGGTTCGTTCTCGACACCGGATGCCACGGGGCCCAGGCCTCGTGGCATCCTTCGTTGCGATCGGGCTTCGTCGGCGGGCGGGCCGAACTCCTGAAGATCGGTGCGCCCCGGGGGTCTTCACCCGGGAACGACGGCGCTTCGCGGGATTTCTCCGGAGTTTCGCACGCCATCGAGGGGACCGACCGGCGGTGTCGGTGGGGCGGGGTACGGTCGAAGCACCCCATTCCTTTCCCGAGGTGAGCATGTCGTTTCCCGCTCCCGCGCGTGGTCGGCGCGGCCGCCGCGCGCCCGAAGGCCCGCGCGCGTCGTTCCGTCAGCTGGTCCCCTTCCTGCTCGAGCACAAGAGAACGCTCCTCGTCGTCGCCGTGCTCAGCGTGCTCGGCGCCGCCGCCACGCTCGCGCAGCCGCTGCTCGTCGGCGAGGTCATCTCGCGCGTGCAGAGCAGCGTTCCCCTCGGCGCCCTGGTGTGGCTGCTGGTGGCTTTCGTCGTGCTGTCGTCGGTCATCTCGGGCTTCCAGCACTACCTGCTGCAGCGCACCGGCACCGCCGTGGTCTTCTCGAGCCGGCGGCGACTCATCTCGCGCATCCTGCGCCTCCCGATCAGCGAGTTCGACGCGCGTCGCACCGGCGATCTCGTCTCGCGCGTGGGAACCGACACGACCCTGCTGTACGCGGTGCTCACCCAGGGCTTCGCGGATGCCGTGGGCAACGCCCTCATCCTCGTCGGCGCGGTCATCGCGATGGCCGTCATCGATCCGCTGCTGCTCGGGCTCATCATCGTGGTCGTCGGCGCCTCGCTCGCGGTGGTCGTGCTGCTGAGCACGCGGATCCGCTCGGCATCCGCCGATCAGCAGGCCAAGGTCGGCGAGCTGTCGTCGGGCGTCGAGCGCGCGGTCGGCTCCATCCGCACGATCCGCGCGTCGGGGGCGACCGAGCGCGAGATCGCGGCGGTGACCGAGAACGCCACGGCCGCGTACGCCGCGGGCGTGCGCATCGCGCGGGTGTCGGCGCTCATCGTGCCGATCGCCTTCGTCGCCCTGCAGGTGTCGCTGCTCGTCGTTCTCGGCGTCGGCGGCTACCGCGTGGCATCCGGCGCCATCGACGTCGCCGCGCTCGTCACGTTCGTGATCTTCCTCTTCCTGCTCGTGCAGCCTCTGGCCTCGGCGATCGGCGCGATCACCTCGGTCAACCAGGCGCTGGGCGCGCTGGGGCGCATTCAAGAGGTGCTCGACCTCCCCCTCGAAGACGACGCCGACCGTCCGTCGTCGCCTGCGGCGGTTCCGGATGCCGCGGCCCTCGCGTTCCGCGACGTGCACTTCCGCTACCCCGACGACGTCGTGAAGGCGCGCGAGGCCGCCGCTGCCGAGGCCCGGTCCGTGTTGGAGCAGGCGCACCTCGAGCGGGCGGCCGATGAGACGGTCGCCGAGGTCGACGACGACCGCGACGTGCTGCGCGGGGTGTCGTTCGAGGTGCCGCGCGGATCGCGCGTCGCGCTCGTCGGCCCCTCGGGCGCGGGCAAGAGCACGATCCTCGCCCTGATCGAGCGGTTCTATGATCCGACGGAGGGGGCGATCCTCGTCGACGGCGTCGACGCGCGCGACCTCTCCCGCGACGACCTGCGCGCGCGCTTCGGCTACGTCGAGCAGGACGCGCCGACCCTGGCCGGCACGATCGCCGACAACCTGCGACTCGCCTCGCCCGCGGCATCCGACGCCGACTGCGAGAGGGTGCTGCGCGCGGTCAACCTCGGCGACGTGCTCGAGCGCAGTCCGCTCGGCGTCGACGCTCCCGTCGGCGAGGACGGCGTCATGCTGTCGGGCGGAGAGCGCCAGCGCCTCGCGATCGCCCGCGCGCTGCTGGCCGCTCCCCCGATGCTGCTGCTCGACGAGTCGACCTCGTCGCTCGACGGCGTGAACGAGCAGCGCATGCGCCAGGCGATCGACGCCGTCGCCACCGACCGCACCCTGCTCGTCATCGCGCACCGCCTCTCGACGGTCGTGGACAGCGACCTCATCGTGGTGCTCGACAAGGGCCGGGTGGTCGGTCGGGGCACGCACAGCGAGCTCGTGGCATCCACCCCGCTCTATCGCGACCTCGCGAAGCACCAGCTGCTGGTCTGAGCCGCGACCGCGGGTCAGTCGCCCGCGAGGGCGTCGATCGGCGACACCGCGGTGGCCAGGCGCGTGGGCGCGACGGCGGCGACGGCGGCGAGCAGTGCCGTCGCCACCGCGACGATGCCCACGGTCGCCCACGGGATCGCGGGCAGCACGAACGTCGGTGACGAGAACTCCGGCGGGACGCCGACCGAACCGAGCAGCGACTGCGCTCCCGCCCAGCCGTAGACCACGCCGAGCACGAGCCCGAGGGCCACCGACGTCACGGTGAGGTGTGCGGCCTCGAGCAGCACCATGCGTCGGATCTGCGGGGCGGCGAAGCCGAGCGTGCGCAGGAGGCCGAGCTCCCGACGGCGCTGGATCACCCCGAGGGTCAGCAGGTTCACCAGGCCGACAGCGGCGATCATGGCCGACACGGCCACGAGCGACATCATGATCGCGGCGAAGGTGTCCATGAGCGACAGCAGTTCCTCCGGCGGTTCACCCCCGCCCGAGCTGATGAGCACCTCGCGAGCCGACTGCGACGCCACCGCGAACATCGTCACGAGCGTCACGCCCATCACGACGCCGATCGCCATGCGGCTCGATCTTTCGGGATAGCGCAGGGCGTTCTCTGCCGCGAGGCGCGCCTCGGCCGATCGGCCGAAGAGGCGTCCGGTCACCCGCAGCAGGGGCGGCATGATCACCGTCGCGCCCAGGCTCAGTCCCGTGAACGAGAAGATGCCGCCCACGAACGCGACGACCACACCGAGCGGTGACAGCAGGCCCAGAGCCACACCGGCCGCCAGGACGAGGGAGCCGCCGAAGAAAAGGATCCCCGCGACGATGCGGCGGGCACGACCACCGACGGCCTCGCTCCGATTGCGCTCGGTCGCGCCCGAGATCGCCTCGAGCGGCGTCACCTCGAGAACCCGGCGCGAGCCGGCCCAGGCGGCGGCCCACGTCGTGAGGGTCACGATGACCGCGGGCGCGACGAGCACCGGCTGCAGGAGCGCGTACTCGACGTCGATCCCCCACACGGTGCGCGCCACCGGCAGCAGTGCAGCAGCGCCCGCGGCGCCGCCGATCAGGCCCACGGCCGCTCCGATGGCCCCCACCACGAGACCTTTTCGCGCGACCCGCACCCGCTCCGACCGCGCCGACGCCCCGATCAGGCGCATCAGAGCGATCTGCCGGGTGCGCCCCGCGACGATGGTCGCGAACGTGGTGGTGGTGACGATCGCCGCGACGAACATCGCCACCCCCACCAGCAGTGCGCTGAGGATCGCCACGACCACCACGACGCTCTCGCGACCCGCGAGATACGGCGCCGCCAGCAGCCACGCGCCGATGAACCCCGTCGCGGCGATGAGCAAGGTGCCGAAGCCGCTCGAGATCGCGGCGACCAGCACCGAGGCGCCGAGACCGCGCTCCGCACGCGGCAGGGAGCGCGTCCGGCGGCGGGGGCGCGACGCGCGCACCGGCCGCTCGACGACGGCGCTCACGCCCCGACCTCCGACGACAGCATGTATGCCGAGATGGCCTCGGCGCTCTGGCGCGGAGTGTCGGCCACGACGCGGCCGTCGCCGAGGAAGATCACGCGGTCGGCGTGCGAGGCGGCCATCGGGTCGTGCGTCACCATCGCGATCGACTGCCCGTGCTCCCGACTCGCCGCAGCGAGCAACGCGAGCACCTCGCGGCCGGTGCGCGAGTCGAGGTTGCCGGTCGGCTCGTCGGCGAAGATCAGGTCGGGCTGCGTCGCCAGGGCTCGGGCGATGGCGACCCGCTGCTGCTGGCCACCCGAGAGCTCATGCGGACGGTGACGCAGGCGGCCGCCGAGCCCCATCGACTCGACCATCGCGTCGATGCGGCGTCGGGCCTCGGCAGAGGGCGAACGACCGGCCAGCTCGAACGGCAGGGTGATGTTGCCGAGCACGTCGAGCGTGGGCACGAGGTTGAACGACTGAAAGACGAACCCCACGCGCGACCGACGCAGCACCGTGAGGTCGAGGTCGCTGAGGCCCGTGATCTCGGTATCGCCGATGAACGCGCGGCCCGAGGTCGCGGCATCCAACCCCGCCATGACGTGCATGAGGGTGGACTTGCCCGAACCGGACGGCCCCATGATCGCGGTGAACTCGCCGCGTCGCAGGCCGATCGTCACGTCGTCGAGAGCGTGGACCCGCGATTCGCCGGCACCGAAGGTCTTCGTGAGGTTCTGCACCCGCGCGGCCATCGGCGCGGTGTCGAAAGAGTTCTGCTGCATGAACCCGACGCTACGAATCACTCCCGACCGGCGGCATCGGCCTGACGTCGTCTCGTCGTACATCCCGGGGATGACGCTGCACCGGCGGCGGGGTGAAATGCGTCTCGAGACGGACGGGAGTCATCCCCGCGGACGACGCCCCCGCGATCCCCACTCGGTCACGATCGACCCATGACATCGCACCGCTCGTCCCCCCTCCTCCTCGCGCTCGCCGTCGCCGCGGGCGGGAGCCTCACCCTCGCGTTGGCGGGATGCACCGGCATCCAAGAAGCCTTCTCTCAAGAGGTCACCACGAAGTTCCGCGATACGGCCGAGGTCGTCGCGCAGTCCGCGACGACCGTGCCCTGGCTGCCCGCCGACGCGACCGAGATCGTTCTGAAGACCAAGCGCGACGGCGAGGTCGCCGCAGCGATCGCGCGGAGCGGCTCCGCGCTCGATCCGGCCACCTGCGTCGAGATGGAGCGGCAGTCGGCCCCGACCGTGCACATCGACGACGCCCCCGACGTCTACTCGAAGGACCGGGTGTTCGCGTGCGGGGCGTGGTCGGTGATCGCCACGACCGACGGGTGGTACGGCTGGACGCCGAACAGCCCCGGCGAGAAGGAGAAATCGCCGGCGGCATCCTGAGCGGAAACACCGACGCCCCTCCCGCGCGCCAAGAACGGGAGGGGCGTCGATTCGAGGGCTCGCCCTGTCCGCACGAAACGGCGCGGAGGGCGAGCCGGTCTCAGGAGCGCTGCAGGCGGTAGCGCAGCGCGGCGAGCTCGGCGCGCAGGGCGGCCGGCAGGTGCGAACCGAAGGTGTCGTAGAACTCCTCGGTCAGGTCAGCCTCGGCGAGCCACGACGCGCGGTCGATCGAGAACAACTCCTCGAGGTCGGCGGCGGGCAGGTCGAGACCCGACAGCTCGAGGTCTTCGACCTTGGGCAGGCGGCCGATCGGGCTGTCCACGGCATCCACCTGTCCGTCGACGCGGCGGATGATCCAGTCGATCACGCGGGCGTTGTCGCCGAAGCCGGGCCAGAGGAAGCGTCCGTCGTCGCCCTTACGGAACCAGTTGACCTGGAAAATGCGCGGAGCGCGGTCGAAGCGGAGCTTCTGGCCGACCTTCAGCCAGTGGCCGAAGTAGTCGCCCATGTTGTAGCCGCAGAAGGGCAGCATCGCGAACGGGTCGCGGCGCAGTTCGCCGACGGTGCCCTCCTGGGCGGCGGTCTTCTCGCTCGAGACCGTCGAGCCGATGAACACACCGTGCGACCAGTCGGTCGCCTCGACGACCAGCGGCACGTTGGTGGCGCGACGACCGCCGAACAGGATGACGTCGAGGGGGACGCCCTCGGGGGCCTCCCAGTCCTCGGCGATCTGCGGGCACTGGGCGGCGCCGACCGTGAAGCGCGAGTTGGGGTGCGCGGCGGGGCGGCCCGACGCGGGCGTCCAGGCGTTGCCCTCCCAGTCGGTGAGATGCGGGGGCGCCTCGTCGGTCAGGCCCTCCCACCACACGTCGCCGTCGGGGCGGAGCGCGACGTTGGTGAAGATCGTGTTGCCCCAGAGCGTCTCGATCGCGGTGACGTTGGTCGACTCGCCGGTGCCGGGGGCGACGCCGAAGAAGCCGGCCTCGGGGTTGATCGCCCAGAGGCGTCCGTCTTCACCCGGTCGGATCCACGTGATGTCGTCCCCGAGCGTCTCGACGCGCCAGCCGGGGATCGTCGGGCGGAGCATCGCGAGGTTCGTCTTGCCGCAGGCCGAGGGGAAGGCGGCGGCGACGTGGTACGCCTTGCCCTTCGGGTCGATGACGCGGATGAGCAGCATGTGCTCGGCGAGCCAGCCCTCGTCACGGCCAATGACCGAGGCGATGCGCAGGGCGAAGCACTTCTTCGCGAGGATCGCGTTGCCGCCGTAGCCCGAGCCGAACGACCAGACCTCGAGGGTGTCGGGGAAGTGCACGATGTACTTCTCGTCGTTGCAGGGCCACGCGACATCCTGCTCGCCCGGGGCGAGGGGCGCACCGACCGAGTGGACCGTCTTGACCCACGGCGCTCCGCCTGCGATCTGCTGCGTGACCGAGGTGCCCACGCGGGTCATCACGCCGATGGATGCCACGGCGTAGGCGCTGTCGGTGATCTGCACGCCGATGTGGCTCAGGGGCCCGCCGACCGCACCCATCGAGAACGGCACGACGTACATGGTGCGACCGCGCATCGAGCCCTCGAAGACGCCGTTCAGCGTCTCGCGGATCTCGGCGGGGGCGATCCAGTTGTTCGTCGGTCCCGCGTCCTCCTCGCGCTCGGAGGCGATGTAGGTGCGCGACTCCAGACGGGCGACGTCGCCGGGGTGGGAGCGGGCGAGGTAGGAACCGGGACGCCACTCGGGGTTGAGCTTGATGAGCTTGCCCTCGTCGACCATCTCGCGCAGCAGCGCGTCGTTCTCCGCGGCGGAGCCGTCGACCCAGTGGATGCGGTCGGGCTGCGTGAGAGCGGCGACCTGGTCGACCCAGGCGGTGAGGGCGGCGAGGCCGGGGCCTTCGACGGCGGGGCGTTCCCCGTGGCCGGCGCGAGCCACGCGGCCCGCACGGGTGACGGGCGCGGCGGTGCGCGGGGTGGAGTTGAAGAGGTCGGCGAGTGCCATGTCGTTCTCCTCGGTTGAGAGCGAAATCGGTGGTCTTCCTCCATGGTGGGCGCGCGAGCGACTTCTTTCCGAGAAGTTTGCCCGTAAGAATCGACGATCTTTCGATATGGTCAAGGAATGGCATCGTCGTTCGAACTCACGACCCTGGGGCACCGCATCCGGCACCACCGACTCGCGCGCGGCTACACCCTCGACGAGCTCGGTGCGATGGTCGGCGTCGCCGGCAGCCAGCTGAGCCTCATCGAGAACGGCAAACGCGAACCGAAGCTCTCCCTCCTGCAGGAGATCGCGCGGGCCACCGAGACCGAGGTCACCGAGCTCCTCTCGCGGGAGCCCCCGAACCGCCGGGCGGCCCTCGAGATCGAGCTCGAGCGGGCGCAGACAAGTCCGTTCTTCCGGCAGCTCGGCATCCCTCCCGTCAAAGTGACCAAGGGAACGAGCGACGACACGATCGAGGCCGTGCTGGGCCTGCACCGCGAATTGCAACGGCGCGAGCGCGAGACGATCGCCAGCCCCGAAGAAGCCCGCCGCGCCAACACCGAACTGCGCCTGCGCATGCGGGAGATGTCGAACCACCTGCCCGAGATCGAACGTCTCGCCGAGAAGCAGCTCAAGGCCGCGGGGCACTCGACCGGCGCCCTCACCCACCGCACGGTGAGCATCATGGCGGAACAGCTGGGCTTCGAACTCATCTACGTCAGCGACCTGCCGCACTCGGCGCGCTCGGTCACCGATCTCGAGAACGGGCGCATCTACCTGCCTCCCGCGTCAATCCCGGGCGGCCACGGCCTGCGATCGATGGCTCTGCAAGCGATGGCGCACCGTCTGCTCGGGCACCGCCCGCCCACCGACTACGCCGACTTCCTGCAGCAGCGCCTCGAGATCAATTACTACGCCGCCTGCTGCCTCATGCCCGAGACGAGCTCGGTCGCCTTCCTCACGCAGGCGAAAAAGGACCGCAACCTCGCCGTCGAAGACTTCCGCGACGCGTTCGGGGTGACCCACGAAGCAGCCGCCATGCGCATGACGAACCTGATGACCGTGCACCTCGGCATCCGCCTGCACTTCATGCGCGTCGACGGCGACGGTGCGATCTCGCGCGTCTACGAGAACGACGATCTCCCCCTGCCCACCGACGTCACCGGCTCGGTGGAAGGGCAGATCGTGTGCAAGAAGTTCTCAGCGCGGTCCGCCTTCGACGAGCACAACCGCACCACCGAGCACTACCAGTACACCGACACTCCCGCCGGAACCTACTGGTGCTCGAGCCAGACGGGAACGACCTCGAGCGGCGACTTCTCGATCACCGTGGGCGTGCCGTTCGACGACGCCCGGTGGTTCCGCGGACGCGAGACCACGAAGCGGGGCGTCTCGCACTGCCCCGACGAGTCGTGCTGCCGCCGCCCCGACACCGAAGCCGCGGAGCGCTGGTCGGGCAAGGCCTGGCCGAGCGCCCGCGTGCACCAGTACATGTTCTCGCCGCTCCCCCGCGGCATGTTCCCCGGCGTCGACGACGCGGAGGTCTTCGCGTTCCTCGACCGGCACGCGGACGGCTGACGCCGGTTCCGCCGGGGATGTCGGCGTCCCTCCCCACCTCGACACAATGCAGGACTTTCGGTCGTCGAGGGTTTCCCCGGGCGTCGGATTGGCGACGGGGACCGTGATCTCCTGCGTTGTGTCGCGGGGTCGCCGACGGAACGACGGATGCCACGACCCCGGGCCCTCGCGGGGCGCCGGGGCCGTGGCATCCGGTGTCGTGTCCGGCCGATCAGGCGTACGGGTTGGCCGTCAGCGTGTACTTGGTCTGCAGATACTCGTGGATGCCCTCGTCGCCGCCCTCGCGGCCGAGGCCCGACTGCTTCCACCCGCCGAAGGGGGCCGCGGCGTTGGAGACGACGCCGACGTTGAGGCCCATCATTCCGGTCTCGAGCTTGTCGATCATGCGCTGACCGCGCGCGAGCGACTCGGTGAAGACGTACGAGACGAGGCCGTACTCGGTGTCGTTGGCGAGGCGCACGGCGTCGTCCTCGTCGTCGAAGGGGATGATCGCGAGAACGGGTCCGAAGATCTCCTCGCGGAGGATGTCACTGCCCGGCTGCACGTCGGCCACGACAGTGGGCTCGAAGAAGGTGCCGGGGCCGTCGATGGGCGAGCCGCCCACGGTGACCGTGGCGCCGCGCTCGACCGCGTCGCCCACGAGGGTCTTGGCCTTGTCGACCGCGCGGTCGTCGATGAGGGGTCCGATCTGCACGCCCTCCTCGGTGCCGCGACCGATCTTCATGCCCTGCACGCGCTCGGTAACGCGGCGGGTGAACTCCTCGACGACGCTGCGCTGCACGATGAATCGGTTGGCGGCGGTGCAGGCCTGGCCGATGTTGCGGAACTTCGCGAGCATCGCCCCCTCGACCGCCTTGTCGAGGTCGGCGTCGTCGAACACGACGAACGGCGCGTTGCCGCCGAGCTCCATCGAGGTGCGGAGCACTCCGGGAGCGGCCTGTTGCAGCAGCTTCACGCCGACCGGGGTCGAACCCGTGAATGAGAGCTTGCGCAGACGCGGGTCGGAGATGATGCGCTCCGAGACCGGGCCGGTGTTGGTGGTGGTCACGACGTTGACGACACCGGCGGGGAGCCCTGCGTCCTGCAGGATCTGCGCGAAGAACAGCGTCGTGAGCGGCGTGAGGGTCGCGGGCTTGATGACGACCGTGCAGCCGGCGGCGAGCGCGGGGGCGATCTTGCGGGTGGCCATCGCGAGCGGGAAGTTCCACGGGGTGATGAGGTAGCAGGGCCCGACGGGGTGCTGCGAGACGACCATGCGGCCGGTGCCCTCGGGGTTGGCGCCGTAGCGGCCCTGGGTGTGCGCGGTGACCTCGCTGAACCAGCGGAGGAACTCCCCGCCGTAGCCGACCTCCCCGCGAGCCTCGGCGAGGGGCTTGCCCATCTCGAGGGTCATCAGCAGCGCGATGTCCTCCTTACGCTCCTGCAGCAGGTCGAACGCGCGGCGGAGGATCTCGGCGCGCTCCCGCGAGGGGGTCGCGGCCCACGATGGGAACGCGTCTGCTGCGGCATCCATCGCCGCGATGCCATCGTCGACGGTCGCGTCGGCGATCTCGCGGATGACCTCACCCGTGGAGGGGTCGTTGACGTCGACGGTCTTGCCGCCGGTGGCGGGGCGCCACTCCCCGTTGATCAGCAGGCCGGTGGGTACGGATGCCAGCAGCTCGCTCTCGCGCGAATCGGTCATGAATCCTCCTGGATCGATGCGGGGGTGTCCCGCCCATTCTCGTCAGCACACGGGGGTGCGCCGATATACGTGGCGTACAAAGGGGGTGGTGTGCTCGCCGCCGTGGCCGGTGCGCTCGCGCCGCGTGGCCGACGCAGACGGCGGCGGGCGTCGCGCGGCAGGCGTCGCGCGGCAGGCGTCGCGCGGCAGGCGTCGCGCGGCAGGCGTCGTCCCGCGCCGCCGTCCGCCGCCGCCGCCACAGGCGTCCGCCGTCAGCGCCGCGTCGCGATAAACGCCATTTCTCGCCGGAAACGCCGCGACGCAGCGTGTCTGGTGAGGATCGGCGTTTATCGGAGCGTCTGAGCGAGGCGGCGGTGCACCGCGTCATTCCGCCGCGGGCCGGCCATCACCCCGGCGAAGAAGCGCTCGAGCCCGGCGGGGTCGGTCAGCGGCAACACGTGCGCGACGTACTGGTCGGGGCGCACGACAACGACGGCCCCCTCTGCCACGATCTCGCGCTCGGCGAAGATGTCGGCGCTCGTCCAAGCCGAGGGTGCGGCGGCGAAGACCTTCTCCCCGTCCGTGAGTCCGAGCGGGCCGGAGCGCGGGCGGAACAGATCGGGCACGTCGACCACGTCTTCCCAGCGGCCCGGGTACACCGCCTTCACGTCGAACACGGCGTCGAGGTCGGCCCCCTCGGGGGTGAAACGCTCGACGATGTCGCGCGCCGCCGTCGCCCACTCGCGCAGGGCCGAGCCCTCGGCATCCGCGAAGGCGTACACCCGCCAGCGCCCGTCGGCCTTGGCGTGGTGACCGAGGTGCACGGGGTTGCCGTCGCACACCCGCACGACCTCGACGCTCTTGAAGCGCTTGCCGACGGGGAATCCGGATGCCAGCTCTTGAGCGGGCGCGTCGGCGGTGATCGCCGAGGGGCCGTAATGCGTCATGAAGCCCGAGGGGAACTCGGCCGTGGCCAGGTAGTAGGTCGACAGCTCCGCGGGGTCGGTGATCTCGCCGGGCTTGCGCGCCATGAGCGACGACCACTCGCGGTCGAAGTCGATGAGCTGCTGGGCGACGGGTCGGCGCTCGTCGTCGTAGGTGCGCAGGAGGTCGGCGGATGCGAGGCCGGTGAGCACATGCCCGAGCTTCCAGCCGAGGTTGAAGCCGTCCTGCATCGAGACGTTCATGCCCTGCCCGGCCTTGGCGCTGTGGGTGTGGCAGGCGTCGCCGGTGAGGAAGACGCGCGGGCTGTCGAGGTCGTCGACGAACTGGTCGGTCACCCGGTGCCCCACCTCGTACACGCTGTGCCACGCGACCTGCTTCACGTCGATCGAGTACGGGTGCAAGATCTCGTTCGCCCGGCGGATCACCTCGTCGATCGGGGTCTGCCGCACGCGGTGGTCGTCGTCGGCCGCGACCTCGCCGAGGTCGATGTACATACGGCTGAGGTAGCCGCCCTCGCGCGGGATGTGCAGGATGTTGCCCGCCGCCGCGTTGATCGCGCACTTGATGCGCCAGTCCGGGAAGTCGGTTTCGACGAGCACGTCCATCACGCCCCACGCGTGCCGGGCGGCAGCGCCGACGTGGGTGCGGCCGATCGCCTGTCGCACGCCGCTGCGGGCACCGTCGCATCCGGCCACGTACTTCGCACGGATCGTGCGCTCGCCCTCGTCCGTGCGGACGCGCACCTCGACGTGGTCGTCGTGCACCTCGAGGCCGAGGAACTCCACGCCGTAGTCGGGGCGGATGCGCGCGGGGCCGTCGGCCGCGGCCTCGGCGAAGTAGTCCAGCACCCGCGCCTGGTTGACGATGAGGTGCGGGAACTCGCTGATCTTGAAGCCGTAGTCCTCGGTGCGGGTCGTGCGCACGATCTTGGCGGGATCCTCGGGGTCGGGCGCCCAGAAGTTCATCCAGCCGATGTTGTAGGCCTCGGCGGTGATGCGGTCGGCGAAGCCGAACGCCTGGAACGTCTCGACGCTGCGGGGCTGGATGCCGTCGGCCTGACCCAGCGGCAGGCGCCCCTCGCGCTTCTCGATGAGCCGGGTCGTGAGCTGGGGGAACTGCGACATCTGCGCGGCCAGCAGCATGCCGGCGGGTCCGGAGCCCACGATCAGCACGTCGACCTCGTCGGGCAGGCGCTCGGGCCGGTCGACGCCGGTGCCCGCGGCGTTCTGCACGCGCGGATCGCCCGAGACGTAGCCGTGGTGGTGGAACTGCATCGTTTCTCCTGACGTCGATGTCGAGGTTGCCCCGCGAGACGGTGTGTTCTATATTCGAACTCAGCGTTCCGCTATCGAACGAGAGGTTAGCCGAGCCATGACGCCACGGCAAGACTCCTCCCCCGCCTCGCAGACGCTGAGTCGCGGCATCCGCCTCCTCGAAACCCTCGCCGACGCCCGCACACCGCTCACGATCGACGAGCTCGCGGGGCGCCTCGACCTGCACCGCTCGGTGGCCTACCGCCTCCTCCGCACGCTCGAGGACCACGGTCTCGTCACCCGCGACGCCGCGGGGGCGGTGCGCCTCGGCACGGGCCTGGCCGCCCTGGCCGCGGGAGTCGCCGCCGACCTGCAGGCCGAGGCCCTGCCCGAACTCACCGCGGCCGCCACCGACCTCGGCATGACGTGCTTCCTCGTCGTGCTCGACCACGACGAGTGCGTGACCCTCGCGAGCGTCGAGCCCCGGCACACGGTGACCGCGGTCGCGCAGCGGCCCGGCACGCGGCATCCGGTCACCCGGGGCGCTCCCGGTCGCGCGATCCTCGCTCAGCTCCCCCCGCGCCGGTGGCCCGACGAGGTCGACGCGCAGCTGGCGTCGGAGGTGGCGGATGCCGCGGAGCGCGGCTGGGCGCGCAGTCACGACGAGGTGATCCCGACGCTCCGCGCGGTGGCGGTCCCCCTCGCTGTGCAGGGCCGCGAGCCCGCGGCTGTCGCCGCCGTGCACGTGTCGACCGACCTCGACGACGCCGCGATCGCCGCGCGGCTCGAGGCCGCGGCATCCGCGATCCGGGGAGCGCTGTAGGGCGGTCGCGCCCAGGGGGCGCCACCCGAAGCCCGCGACCGACGCCCACCGAGGGACGGACCACCCACGTACCGCGCAATCGCATAAGATCGCATCCGTCAGGCGCACGAGGTCGTGGGTCGCTGCTCGAAAAAAGGGCACGTAGCGGAGTCCCCGCGAGACACATACGGCATCCCTCCGTCCCGTCTCGAAAGGCCCTCCCCGTCATGCCCACCGTCTCCGCGCACGTCGCGCACACCCTCGCCCGCCACATCGACACCGTCTTCGGCGTGATGGGCAACGGCAACGCGTACTTCCTCGACGCTCTCGGGCGCGAGACCCCCTCGGGCTTCGTCGCCGTCCGACACGAAGCCGCGGGTGTCGTCGCCGCCGACGCGCACTATCGCGCGTGCGGGCGTCTCGCCGCCGCCACCGCCACCTACGGTGCCGGCTTCACCAACACGCTCACGGCGCTGGCCGAGGCCGTGCAGGCACGCACTCCCCTCGTGCTGATCGTGGGCGACGAGCCCACCTCGGGACCCCGCCCCTGGGGGGTCGACCAGATCGCCCTCGCGGCCGCGGTCGGCGCGCGCACCTATACGGTCGGTCACCGCGACGCTGCGGCCACCATCGTCATCGCGGTCGAGCACGCCCTGACGTATCGCCTTCCCGTGGTCCTCGGCATCCCGTACGACGTCGCGACCCGCGAGGCCGGTTCGATCCCGGATGCCGAGGCCCCCGGCGCCGCGCCCCAGGTGACGCCCGAGCACCCCCCTCTCGGCGCCTTCGCCGACGCGGTCATCGACCGGATCGCCGACGCGCTGGCCTCGGCCGAGCGCCCCCTGCTCCTGGGCGGACGCGGCGCGTGGCTGGCCGGCGCGGGAGCGGCCCTCGACGACCTCGCCGCGACCGCCGGAGCCCTGACGACCACCAGCGCCCTGGGCCGCGGACTGTTCTCGGACCCCGCGCGCGACCTCGGCGTCGCCGGCGGGTTCGGTGCGCCCGGCGCGATGGAGCTCGTGCGCGAGGCCGACGTCGCCGTCGTATTCGGCGCGGGGCTGAACCAGTTCACGATGCGCTTCGGCGAGCTCTTCGCCCCCGGCACGCGGGTCTTCCAGGTCGACCTCGCGCCCACCGCCACGCACCCGAACATCGGTGGGTACGTGCGGGGAGATGCCGCAGACGTCGCCACCGAGATCACGCGGCGCCTGCGCGGGCGCGGCGCGACGCCCTCGTCGTGGGGTCACGGCCTCGACCTCGCCGTCGCCCGGCGACAGCCCGAGGGACAGGGCACCGGCCCCGACGGACGGCTCGATCCGCGCACCGCCGCCGCACGCATCGCCGAGCTGCTCCCCGAGGACCGCGTGGTCGTCTCGGACGGCGGGCACTTCCTCGGGTGGTCCAACATGTACTGGCCGGTCGCCTCGCCCGACCGCATGATCATGGTTGGAACGGCCTACCAGTCGATCGGCCTGGGCTTCCCGAGCGTCCCCGGAGCCGCGGTCGCCCGCCCCGACTCGACGATCGTGCTCACCACCGGCGACGGCGGCGGACTCATGGCCCTCGCCGACCTCGAGACCGCGGTGCGCGTCGCGGGCGGTCGCGGTATCGCCGTGGTCTGGAACGACGCACAGTACGGCGCCGAGGTGCTCAACTACGGACTGAAGGGCCTGCACCCCGATCCCATGCTCATCCCCCAGGTCGACTTTGCCGCGGTCGCGCGCGGGTTCGGCGCCGAGGGCGTGGTGGTCGAGACGGTCGACGACCTGGAGGCCCTGGCATCCTGGGTCTCTCGTCCGGTCGAGGATCGCCGCTTCTTGCTGCTGGACCTCCGCGTGAGCGCTGCGGTCGTGGCGCCGTACTGGGAGGAGATCGCGGCGCGCTGACCGCGGCACGCGGCACCTCGAACGCCCGGGCGCACCCGAAACGGCCCCGCCGCTGCAGAGCGCGACGGGGCCGTGACGACGAGCTCAGACCCTGGACAGTCCGCGGACGGGGCTCACCTCCTGCTCCGCCTCGTGGTCGGGACCGAGGGGGATGCCTCTGCGGTCGCGCAGAAGCAGCGTCGCGACCGCGCCCAGCACGACCATGCCCGCGAGGTACCAGGTGACCGACATGGTCGACCCGGTCTCACGCACCAGAGCCTCGGCGATCGTCGGGGCGAAAGCTCCACCCAGGATCGCGCCGAGGGCGTACGAGATCGACACCCCCGAGAAGCGGATGGATGCCGGGAAGAGCTCGGCGTAGAGAGCCGCCTGGGGTCCGTAGGTGAGCCCGAGACCCACGGTCAGGATGACGAGCCCCAGGGCCAGCAGGCCGACGCTCGCGGAGTTCACCAGCGGGAACAGCAGGAACACACCGACCAGCAGGGCTGCCCACCCGATGAGGTAGGTGGTGCGACGCCCGATGACGTCGCCGATCCACCCACCGATCCAGGTGAAGACGAGCCACGACACCGCCGAGAGCGTCACCGCGCCGAGCACGTCGGGCGTCGCCAGGCCCACGGGCCCGTCGGGGTTGGTCGCGTAGCGCTGGATGTACCCGCCGGTGGTCATGTAGCCCACGGCGTTGTTGCCGGCGAACACGAACGCGGCGATGATCACGAGCAGCGAGTGCTTGCGGAAAAGCTGCACGATCGGCATCCGGGTCTGCTCCTTGCGCTCGGCGAGCTCGACGAACACCGGGCTCTCCTCGACCTTCTTGCGCACGTAGTAGCCGACGATGATCAGCACGAACGACAGCAGGAACGGCACGCGCCAGCCCCACGCGAAGAAGGCGTCTCCCGGGGCGATGACGGCCATCAGGGCGAGCATGCCGCTGGCGAGCAGCAGGCCGAGGGGCACGCCCAGCTGCGGCGAGGCGCCGAAGAGGCTGCGCTTGGCCTTGGGGGCGTGCTCGACGGCCATGAGCACCGCGCCGCCCCACTCGCCACCGGCCGAGATGCCCTGCAGAACGCGCAGCAGGATGAGCAGCACGGGGGCCGCGACGCCGATGACCTCGTAGGTCGGCAGCACACCGATGAGGGTGGTCGAGGCGCCCATCATGATGAGCGTCAGCATGAGCACGACGCGGCGGCCGTACTTGTCGCCGAGGTGCCCGGCGAGGAAGGCGCCGAGCGGGCGGAACAGGAAGCTCAGCCCCACCGTGAGGAACGACAGGATCTGCGCGATGCCGGGGCCGGCGGGCGCGAAGAACAGCTGGCCGAACACGAGACCGGCGGCCGAGGCGTAGAGGAAGAAGTCGTACCACTCGACGGTGGTGCCGACAACGGTGGCGAAGACCACGCGGCGGCGGTCCTTCGGGGTGGAGATGGTGCCGGTGGGCGTGAAGCCCTGCGGCTGAGAGCGGGACATGGGGACTCCTTCGAGACGTCATCGTCAGACCCCGGGACGTCGTCGTCGGCGACGAGGCGTGGTGTTGCTGGGGCGTTGGTCATCGTATACGATTTCGAATACGACGCAAGGGAGCTTCATGAACGACACCACCGACCCCCGGTTCACCGTCCTCGGTGCACGCCCGGGCAAGATCGTGGCCGTCCACCTCTCGTACGGCTCGCGCGCCGACCAGCGCGGCCGCCGACCGGCCGCCCCGTCGTACTTCTTCAAGCCGTCGAGTTCGCTCGCGGCATCCGGGTCCGAGATCGTGCGCCCCGCGGGCACCGAACTCCTCGCGTTCGAGGGTGAGATCGCGCTCGTCGTCGGCGAGCCGGCGCGGTGGGTGACTCCGGATGCCGCGTGGTCGCACGTGGCATCCGTCACCGCCGCCAATGACTTCGGTCTCTACGACCTCCGCGCGAACGACAAGGGCTCGAACGTCCGCTCCAAGGGCGGCGACGGCTACACGCCGCTCGGCCCCGCGCTCATCGACGCCCGTCAGGTCGACCCCGCCGCCCTGCGCCTGCGCACGTGGGTGAACGGCGAGCTGGTGCAGGACGACTCCACCGCGGGCCTCCTCTTCTCGCTCGCCCAGATCGTCGCCGACCTCTCGCAGCACTTCACCCTCGAAACCGGTGACGTCATCCTCACCGGTACGCCCGCCGGCTCGTCGGTGGTCGTCCCGGGAGACGTGGTGGAGGTGCAGGTGGATGCCGGCGCCCACTCGACCGGCCGGCTCCGCACGACCGTGACCCAGGGCGCGCAGTCGTTCGATCCCGCGATCGGCTCGCTCCCCGCGGTCGACGACACCCAACGCACCGAGGCCTGGGGCTCGGCCGAGGCGGCCGGGCTCACCCCTCCGGCCCCCGCCCTCTCCCCCGCCCTACGCGCCAAGCTCGAGCGCATCCCCGTCGCCGCCCTCAGCGGGCAGCTGCGCAAGCGCGGCCTGAATGACGTCACCATCGACGGCGTGCACCCGCTCACCCCCGGCAGCCGCTTCGTCGGCACGGCGCGGACGCTGCGCTTCCTCCCCCACCGCGAAGACCTCTTCGCCTCGCACGGCGGCGGACAGAACGCCCAGAAGCGCGCGTTCGACGCGGTCGGCGAGGGCGAGGTCATCGTCATCGAGGCACGCGGCGAAACCGGATCGGGCACGCTCGGCGACATCCTCGCGATCCGCGCGCACGCCCGGAAGGCCGCGGCGATCGTCACCGATGGCGGGGTCCGCGACGCCGAGGCCGTGGCCGCGGTGGGCATCCCCGTCTTCACCGCGGGCCCGCACCCGGCCGTCCTGGGTCGCCGTCACGTGCCGTGGGAGACCGACGTGGCCGTCGGCTGCGGCGGCACCACCGTCGAGCCCGGCGACATCCTCGTCGGCGACGGCGACGGCGTGATCGTCATCCCGCCCGCGATCGCCGAAGAGATGGTCGACGCCGCCCTCGCGCAAGAGGCCGAAGACGCGTGGATCGCCGGTCAGGTGGCATCCGGTCATCCGATCGAGGGGCTGTTCCCGATGAACGCGGAATGGCGTGCCCGGTACGAGAGCGAGGCCACCCGATGAGCGACGTCACCGCCAGCAGGAGCAAGTCGCAGCAGGCGTACCACTGGATCAAACAGCGCATCGCCTCGCAGGACTTCACCCCCGGCTACCGCCTGGTGCTCGGCTCGATCGCCGGCGAACTCGACATGAGCGTCGTGCCGGTGCGCGAGGCGATCCGCCAGCTCGAGGCCGAGGGCCTGGTGATGTTCGAGCGCAACGTCGGCGCGCGCGTGTCGATGGTCGATGACACCGCCTATCGCTTCAGCATGCAGGCCCTCAGTCTGCTCGAGGGGGCCGCGACCGCCCTGTCAGCCCGCTCGCTCACCGCCGACGACGTGCGCCGCGCCCGCCAGGTCAACGAGCTGATGGTCGAGACGCTCGAGCACTTCGACCCGCGCGCGTTCACTGCGCTCAACCAGGAGTTCCACGCGATCCTGTTCGAGAAGTGCGCCAACCCGCGCATGCTCGAGCTCGTCGAGGCCGAGTGGGCGCGCCTTGGACACCTGCGCGACTCCACGTTCAGCTTCGTGCCGGGGCGAGCTGCGGAATCGGTGCGCGAGCACGAGAACATCCTCGTCCTCATCGAGAACGGCGCTCCCCTGGCCGAGATCGAGAAGGTCTCGCGACGCCACCGCTCGGCCACCCTCGACGCCTACATGATCCACGAGCACCCCGACGAAGTGCTCGGCCTCCCCGCTTTCTGACCTCGAAAGACCCTTCCGGATGCCATGACCTCGCGCCCGACGACATCGCCGTCGCGGTTCGCCTGCCACCCGGCATCCACCCCTCTTCACCGAAGGAGCACCCATGACCACCCCGCTCACCACCGCCCGCCGGATCCCGGCCGATCTGCCCGAGCGCATCCAGCACTACATCGGCGGCCGGTTCGTCGACTCGGTCGACGGCGACACCTTCGACGTGCTCGACCCGGTGACCAACCAGACCTACCTGCAGGCCGCCGCCGGCAAGAAGGCCGACATCGACCTCGCCGTCGCGGCCGCACGCAAGGCCTTCACCGAGGGACCCTGGCCCCGGATGCTGGCGCGCGAGCGCTCGCGCGTGCTGCACCGCATCGCCGACCTCGTCGAGTCGCGCGACGAGCGCCTCGCCGAGCTCGAGTCGTTCGACTCGGGCCTGCCGATCACGCAGGCGCTCGGTCAGGCCCGGCGCGCGGCCGAGAACTTCCGCTTCTTCGCCGACCTGATCGTGGCCCAGACCGACGACGCCTTCAAGGTGCCGGGTCGCCAGCTCAATTACGTCAACCGCAAGCCGATCGGCGTCGCCGGCCTCATCACGCCGTGGAACACCCCCTTCATGCTCGAGTCGTGGAAGCTCGGCCCCGCCCTCGCCACCGGTAACACCGTGGTGCTCAAGCCCGCCGAGTTCACCCCCCTGTCGGCGTCGCTGTGGGCCGGGATCTTCGAAGAGGCGGGCCTGCCCGAGGGCGTGTTCAACCTCGTCAACGGCCTCGGCGAAGACGCCGGCGACGCGCTCGTGAAGCACCCCGAGGTGCCGCTGATCTCGTTCACCGGTGAGAGCTCGACGGGCCAGCTGATCTTCGCCAACTCGGCGCCCTTCCTCAAGGGCCTCTCGATGGAATTGGGCGGCAAGAGCCCGGCCATCGTCTTCGCCGACGCCGACCTCGAGGCCGCGATCGACGCGACCATCTTCGGCGTCTTCTCGCTCAACGGCGAGCGCTGCACCGCGGGCAGCCGCATCCTCGTGGAGCGCTCGGTCTACGACGAGTTCGTCGAGCGCTACGCCGCTCAGGCCGACCGCGTGAAGGTCGGCTTCCCCGACGACCCCGACACCGAGGTGGGCGCCCTCGTGCACCCCGAGCACTACGCCAAGGTGATGTCGTACGTGGAGATCGGCAAGGCGGAGGGTCGCCTGGTCGCCGGCGGCGGCCGCCCCGAGGGCTTCGACGAGGGCAACTTCGTGCGCCCCACGGTGTTCGCCGACGTCGCCCCCGACGCGCGCATCTTCCAGGAGGAGATCTTCGGCCCGGTCGTCGCGATCACACCCTTCGACACCGACGAAGAGGCGCTCGCCCTGGCGAACGACACGAAGTACGGCCTGGCCGCCTACGTCTGGACCAGCGACCTGAAGCGGGCGCACAACTTCGCGCAGAACGTCGAGGCCGGCATGGTGTGGCTGAACTCCAACAACGTCCGCGACTTGCGCACCCCCTTCGGCGGCGTGAAGGCCTCGGGCCTGGGCCACGAGGGCGGCTACCGCTCGATCGACTTCTACACCGACCAGCAGGCCGTGCACATCACGCTCGGCCCCGCCCACAACCCGACCTTCGGCAAGGCGCAGGCGCACTGAGCCCGCCCGACCCCCGAGACGCCGACACACACGCAAGGACGCGAACCATGGCAAAGCACACCGAAGAACAGAAGACCTCCTCCGGGTTCTGGGTGACCGAAGAGGCACCGATCCAGTCGGACAACCCCATCCCCACGCCTGCCTCACCCGCACCCGACATCCTGCGCTGCGCGTACATGGAGCTCGTGGTGACCGACCTCGCGGCATCCCGTGTCTTCTACGTCGACATCCTCGGGCTGCACGTCACCGCAGAGGACGACGAAGCGATCTACCTCCGCTCGACCGAGGAGTTCATCCACCACAATCTGGTGCTGCGGAAGGGCCCGGTCGCGGCCGTCGCGGCGTTCTCGTACCGCGTGCGCGCGGCGGACGACCTCGACAGGGCCGTCGCGTTCTACACGGAGCTCGGCTGCGAGGTGCGCCGCGAGCCGAACGGCTTCACGAAGGGCATCGGCGACTCGGTGCGCGTGGTCGACCCCCTCGGCTTCCCGTACGAGTTCTTCTTCGACACCGAGCACCAGGAGCGCCTGTCGTGGCGCTACGACCTGCACTCCCCCGGCGAGCTCGTGCGTCTCGACCACTTCAACCAGATCACCCCCGACGTGCCGCGCGCGGTGAACTTCATGCAGTCGCTCGGCTTCCGCGTGACCGAGGACATCCAGGACGAAGAGGGCACCGTCTACGCCGCCTGGATGCGCCGCAAGCCCACCGTGCACGACACCGCTATGACGGGCGGCGACGGCCCCCGCATGCACCACGTGTGCTTCGCGACGCACGAGAAGCACAACATCCTCGCGATCTGCGACAAGCTCGGCGCCCTTCGTCGATCGGATGCCATCGAACGCGGCCCCGGTCGCCACGGCGTCTCGAACGCGTTCTACCTGTACCTGCGCGACCCCGACGGGCACCGCGTCGAGGTCTACACGCAGGACTACTACACCGGCGACCCCGACAACCCCGTCATCACCTGGGACGTCCACGACAACCAGCGCCGCGACTGGTGGGGCAACCCCGTCGTGCCGTCGTGGTACACCGAGGGCTCGCTCGTTCTCGACCTCGACGGCACCCCGCAGCCGGTGCGCGCCCGCACCGACGCGAGCGAGATGGCCGTGACGATCGGCGCCGACGGCTTCAGCTACACCCGCGCCCCCGAAGAGGTCGGCGCGGGCGCCGAGGCCGTGGCATCCGCTTCCGGCGAGTTCAAGCTCGGCAACCAGCTCTGACCCGCCCCACCGTGACACAACACAGGAGTTCTCAGCACGCCGCCGCGGGTGGCGGCATCGGCGTGCCCGTCGCTCGCGGCATCTCCTGCGTTGTGTCCGGGCGGGCCTTCGCACCGACCCCGGCGGCGAGCGCCCGCCGGCACCGACCGCCCCAAGACACAGCGCAGGAGATCCGTGCGGCGAGAGGGCCGGGAACGGCCGATTCCGCTCGCGGCACCGCCAATCTCCTGCGTTGTGTCCGCCTACCCGAGAGGACCCCATGCTCACCGACGCACAGATCGACGCCATCGCGGCCGAGCTCGCCGAGGCCGACCGCGCGCACGCGGTGATCCCGCGGATCACCAAGAGGTATCCGGATGCCGTGGTCGAAGACTCCTACGCGATCCAGGGCCGCTGGCGCGATAGGCAGATCGCCGCGGGCCGCACCCTCGTCGGGCGCAAGATCGGCCTGACGTCGAAGGCGATGCAGCAGGCGACGGGCATCACCGAGCCCGACTACGGCGTGATGTTCGACGACACGGTCTACCGCTCGGGAGACGAGATCCCGGTCGCCCTGTTCTCGAACGTGCGCATCGAGGTCGAACTCGCGTTCGTGCTGAAGACCCCGCTCGAGGGTCCCGATTGCACGCTCGACGACGCCCTCGCCGCGATCGACTACGCCGTACCTGCGCTCGAGGTGCTCAACTCGCACATCGAGCTCGAGGGCCGCACGATCGTCGACACGATCAGCGACAACGCCGCCTACGGGGCGATGGTGCTCGGCGACGTGCGCAAGCGCCCCGACGAGATCGACCTGCGGTGGGTCCCGGGGGTGCTCAGCCGCAACGGCGAGATCGAAGAGACCGGCGTCGCCGCGGGCGTCCTCGGCCACCCGGCGACCGGGGTGGCGTGGCTCGCGAACAAGTTCCACCAGCACGGCGCGCGCCTGGAGGCGGGCGAGATCATCCTGGCAGGATCGTTCACGCGCCCGATGTGGGTGTCGCAGGGCGACGACGTGCTGTGCGATTACGGACCGATGGGAACGATCTCGTGCCGCTTCGTCTGACCCCGACTTTCCGGGCCGCCCTCGCGGCATCCGATCGCCCCCTCGCGGGCATGTGGGTGTGCTCGGGAAACGCCACGATCACCGAGATCGCCGCGGGCTCGGGCCTCGACTGGCTGCTGCTCGACATGGAGCACTCCGCGACCTCGCTGGAGTCGGTGCTGACTCAGCTGCAGGTGGCCGCCGCCTATCCGGTCACCCCGGTCGTGCGCGTGCCGTGGAACGACCCCGTGACCATCAAGCGGGTGCTCGACCTGGGCGCGCAGAACCTCATCGTGCCGATGGTCTCGACCGCCGACGAGGCACGCGCCGCGGTCGCCGCCACGCGCTACCCGCCCCAGGGCGTGCGCGGAGTCGGCAGCGCCCTCGCCCGCAGCGCCCGCTGGAACCGCGTCGACGACTACCTCATCGAGGCCGCCGAGCACGTCTCCCTCACGGTGCAGATCGAGACGACGGCGGGCGTCGACAACGCCGCCGCGATCGCCACGGTCGAGGGGGTGGATGCCGTCTTCGTCGGCCCCAGTGACCTCTCGGCCTCGATGGGCCTGCTCGGCCAGCAGTCGCACCCCGACGTCGTGGCCGCGGTGCATCGCGTGTTCGCCGCAGCGGCGGATGCCGGGACCCCCGTCGGCGTGAACGCCTTCGACCCCGCGGTGGCCGAGGCCTACCTCGACGCCGGCGCGGATTTCGTCGCGGTCGGCGCAGACGTGGCTCTGCTCGCCCGCGCGTCGGAGGCACTGGCGGCGCGGTTCGTCACTGCCCGCGCGGAGCAGCGCGACAGCTACTGAGCGCGCGCCGTCCCGAGGGCCGCGAGCTCGGCGCGGGTCGAGACCCCCGCTTTGCGCAGCAGATTCGACACGTGGAACTTCGCGGTGTTCTCGCTGATGCCGAGGCGTTCGGCGATCGCGCGGTTGCGTGAGCCGGCCACGACCAGGCTGAGCACCTCGCTCTCGCGGGGGCTGAGATCGACCGCTTCGTCGAGGAAGTCGGGTCGCGGCGGCGGATCGAGCGGCAGGACGACCGAGAGCTCCGACCCCCACCCGGGGGTCGAAGCGACGTCGAACGCCCCGTTGAGCGCGCTGACCCGCTCGACGATCGGTCCCAGCGAGTCGTCGTGAGCGGTGAGGGTGCCTGCTCCGTCGTCGCGGATGCCGATGAGGAGGTTGAGACCGTCGCAATCCCATTGGATGCGCACGCGGTGCGGAGTACCCCGGTCGAGCAGGGCGAGCACGGCGCTGCGAACGATCGCCCGGGCCTCGTGCGCGACTTCACCCGGCAGGGCGCGCCCGGTCGCCGGCGGCTCCACGAATTGCACGTCGAGGTCGCCGTGTCGAACGAGCGGGCGAAGGTCGGTGCGCAACCGGGCGAAGGCCCCGGTGACGGGCTCGAGCAGGGCGCTGCGATGTTGATCGGTGGAGGTCCGCAGCACGACGAGGGCGGCGGCCGCGGTCTCCACGGCCAGGGCGCGTGCCGCGCGGTCGTCGAGGCGCGTGGACCGCAGGATCGCCAGCACCGATTCGAGGGTCACGGCGTGGCGGTCGGCCTGCTCGGCGACGATGCGTTCGTGCTCGATGACGAGGGCGCGAGACGCGGGGGACGACAACTCGGCGGACGGCTTCACCCGCCCAAACCTAGCCGACGGATCGGCACCTACCCGATCGGGTAGGTCGACCTGTGCCGTCGACCGGCCATGAGCGCCGCTCCGCCGGCGAAGCATGGGGCCATGACTTCCCCCGACGCCGGCATCGCGGCATCCCTCTCCCGCATCGCGGGCGAGCTGACCTCGGTCGTCGACCGCCTGGCCACCGGCGACAGCGTGGACGACGTGCTCGAGGTGCTGGGCGGCGCCGACCGCGTGTTCGTCCTCGGCGCCGGCCGATCGGGCCTCGCGCTGCAGATGACCGCGATGCGCCTCATGCACCTCGGCCTCGCCGTGCACGTCGTCGGCGAGACCACCGCCCCCGCGATCCGCGCCGGGGATGTGCTGCTCACCGCCAGCGGCTCGGGAACGACGACCGCGATCGTCCGCGCCGTCGAGACGGCCACCGAGGTCGGCGCCCGCATCGTGGCGATCACCACCGCTCCCGACTCGCCCCTCGGGCAGGCGGCGGACGCCCTCGTCGTGGTCCCCGCCGCGACGAAGCTCGACCGCTCGGGCACGGCCTCCACCCAATACGCCGGCGGCCTGTTCGAGCAGGCCGTCGTGCTCGTCGGCGACGCGATGTTCGACGCGCTCTGGCAGCGCTCGGGCCACTCGGCCGACGACCTGTGGCCCCGCCACGCGAACCTCGAATGACCCTCCACCCCGACAGTCAGGACACCCAATGAAGCTGCAGTTCGCCATGGACACCCTCTCCACCGAGGCCGCCCTGGACCTCGCCGCCGCCGCGGCCCCGCACGTCGACATCCTCGAGCTCGGCACCCCGCTCATCAAGAGCGAGGGCCTGTCGGCCATCACCGCGATCAAGAAGGCGCACCCCGACAAGATCGTCTTCGCCGATCTGAAGACGATGGATGCCGGCGAGCTCGAGGCCGACATCGCCTTCGGCGCCGGAGCCGACCTCGTGACGGTGCTCGGCAGCGCCGGAGACAGCACGATCATCGGAGCCGTCACCGCCGCCAAGAAGCACGGCAAGGGCGTCGTCGTCGACCTCATCGGGGTCGCCGACAAGCCGGCCCGCGCGAAGGAGGTCATCGCCCTCGGCGTCGAGTTCGTCGAGATGCACGCCGGCCTCGACGAGCAGGCCGAGGAGGGCTTCACCTTCGCCACGCTGCTGCGCGACGGAGAAGCCTCGGGCGTGCCGTTCTCGGTCGCCGGGGGCGTCAACGCGTCGAGCATCGCCGACGTGCAGAAGGCGGGCGCGCAGGTCGCCGTCGCCGGCAGCGCCATCTACAGCGCTTCGGATGTGGGCGCCGCCGCGGCCGAGCTCCGCGCCGCGATCGTCTGAGCGCCGACCGCGTCCTGAGAACGGCGATGGGCCGGACGATCACTCGTCCGGCCCTTCGCCGTTTCGAGGGCGAGTCCTCGTTTCGACCTGACGATCCCGAGCGACCGGTCTAGCGTGGAGCGGTGACGACTTATCCGACTCTCCGGGCTCTCGCCGACCGCGCCTCGTTCTTCACCGCCCTCCGCCAGGACGCACTGGGCCAGGCGGCTGAGGAGCTCGGCGACCACCGATGGGACGTCGACCTCGCGACGGGGACGTTCGCGTTCTCGTCGACCACCGACCCGACCCGCCGATTCGTCTGCGGCGCGCACCTCATCGCGTCGATCGCCCCCGGTCCCCGCTCCGTCCTGTGGGGGTGGGCGCACCCCGCGGGAGGCGGCGATCAGGGAGTGGCCGCGCAGCTGCGCGCCTACGGCGAGACCCACGGGATCGCCGAGCTCACCTCACCCGAGGTTCCGTTCCCCGCGGATGCCCCGGGCGACGCCGACTGGATCGCGCAGGTCTCGCACGAGATCGCCGGAGCCGCCGTCGACATCACCGGCCGCTCGGCGTACTACTCCGCACCCTCGGGTGAATCCGGCACGCGCGCGGTGCTGCTTCTCGATGCCCCGTTGCCCGCGCTGACCGTCGCCGAAGCGATGATCCGGATGCCACGCATCCTGTCGACCACGACGCCCGCCGATCCGCGCGGAGCCGTGTGGAACCTCGCGCGCTTGGCCGGGTGGAGCATGACGTGGACCGACGAGGCGTTCTCGGGCGCCGTCGTCACCGACTCGTCCGGCTCGGTCACCTTCGACTTCGACGAGCAGGCGCGGATCACGTCGATGAAGGCCTCCCTCGGCGGCACCGCCTGAGAACGCGAAAGGGCCGCGCCGATGCGGCGCGGCCCTTTCGAACGGGAGTCAGTCCTCGTCTTCGTCGTCTTCTTCGTCGTCGTCACCGATGATCTCGATGTCCTCGACCTCGAGCTCGGGCGTGAGCTGCACGTGCACGAGAGCGTCGGGGAACGAGGTCTGACCGGCGAAGACCACGATGATCGCGTCGGCGAACACGCCCACGCCAATGGCCTCGAGGTCGGTGCGCAGGTCGACGTCGGCATCGAGCTCGTCGTCGTCGAGGGCGTCCTCGATGTCGCTTGAGATCTCTTCGACGATCGCGCGCCAGCGCTCCTCGCCGACCGAGAGCACATCCTTGAGGTTGCTCATGATCGCGTCGAGGTCGGGGGCTTCTTCTTCGTCGATCTCGGGGTCGAGGTCGACCTCCACCTCGACGCCGGCGGCATCCAGGTGTCCGGAACCGATGACGCTGTCTTCGTCGATCTGGGCGTCTTCGAGCAGGCCACTCTCGGCGACGCGGCGGAGGAGGTCGTTCAGCACGGACTCAGTCATGAGAAAACCTTGCCACGTCGCACGCGCTTGCGCCTCCCCATTGCGTGCGACGCTCCGTCTGTTCAACCGGCGGCACGCCGTGGTTCACCGTCAGGGGGTGGTGGCGCGCTCCGCCGCCTCGACGACGTTGGTCATCAGCAGGGCCACGGTCATCGGTCCGACCCCGCCGGGGTTGGGCGAGACGAAGCCCGCGACCTCGGCCACGTCGGGGTGCACGTCGCCGTACACGCGCGACTTCCCCGTCTCGGGATCGGTCTCGCGCGTGACACCCACGTCGAGGACGGCCGCGCCGGGCTTGACGTCCTCCGCGCGCACGATGTGCTTCACGCCGGCGGCGGCGACGATCACGTCGGCCTCCCGCAGGTGCTTCGCGAGGTCGGCGGTGCCGGTGTGCGTGAGGGTCACGGTGGCGTTGATCTCGCGACGGGTCAGCAGCAACCCGATAGAGCGGCCGATGGTCACCCCGCGGCCGACGACGACGACCTCTTTGCCCTGCAGGTCGTAGCCGCCTCGCAGCAGCAGCTCGATGACCCCGCGCGGCGTGCACGGCAGGGGCGTGTGGATCGGGGCGTTGACGTTGAGCACCAGACGACCGAGGTTCGTGGGGTGCAGGCCGTCGGCATCCTTCGCCGGATCGATGCGCTCCAGGATGGCGTCGGTGTCGATGTGCTTCGGCAGCGGGAGCTGCACGATGTAGCCGTGGCAGGCGGGGTCGGCGTTGAGCCGGTCGATGACGGCCTCGACCTCGTCCTGCGTGGCCTCGGCGGGCAGCTCGACCTGAATCGAGTTCATGCCGATCGCCTCGGACTGCTTGTGCTTCATGCCGACGTACAGCTGCGAGGCCGGGTCGGCCCCGACGAGCACGGTCGCGATACCGGGGACCACGCCCTTCGCGCGCAGGGCCGCGACGCGCTCGGTGAGCTCCGCCTTGATCGCCGCCGACGCGGCCTTACCGTCGAGAATCGTCGCCGTCATGGCATCCCTCGTTCTGTGTCTGTCGTTCGTCGTGTCGCGAAGTAGCCGCCCCGCAACCCCTCGGCGATAAACGCCGATCCTGTCGAGACACGCCGCCTCGCACCGTGTTTCGGAAGAAAGAGCGTTTGTCGCGGCTGGGCGCCGCGCGGGCTGCGCGGCGGGAAGCGGGGGCCGGATGCCGGCATCCGGCGCCGCGCGAAGAGCGGCCGCCCACCGGGACGGGGCCGCCGCAGCAGCCCCGCCCCGGCCGGGGGTCACTGCTGCAGGTCGGGGTACAGCGGGAAGGCGTCGGCGAGGGTCGCGACGCGCGCGCGCAGGGCCTCGACATCGGCGCCGGGGATCAGCGCGAGCGCGATGATGTCGGCCACCTCGGTGAACTCCGCGTCACCGAAGCCGCGGGTCGCGAGCGCCGGCGTTCCGATGCGCAGACCCGAGGTCACCATCGGCGGACGCGGGTCGTTCGGCACCGCGTTGCGGTTGACCGTGATGTGGATGTCGTGAAGCAGGTCTTCGGCCTGCTTGCCGTCGATCTCGGCCTCGCGCAGGTCGACGAGCACGAGGTGCACGTCGGTGCCGCCCGAGCGCACGGCGATGCCGGCGTTCTTCACGTCGTCCTGTGTGAGGCGGTCGGCGAGGATCGATGCTCCGCGCAGGGTGCGCTCCTGGCGTTCTGTGAACTCGGGGGTCATCGCGAGCTTGAACGCGGTGGCCTTCGCGGCGATGACGTGCATGAGCGGACCGCCCTGCTGGCCGGGGAAGACCGCGGTATTGATCTTCTTGGCCAGGTCGGCGTCGTTGGTCAGGATGAGGCCCGAGCGGGGGCCGCCGATCGTCTTGTGCACGGTGGTCGAGACGACGTGGGCGTGCGGGATCGGCGAGGGGTGCACGCCAGCAGCGACGAGGCCGGCGAAGTGCGCCATGTCGACCCAGAGCAGCGCACCCACCTCGTCGGCGATCGCGCGGAAGGCGGCGAAGTCGAGCTGGCGGGGGTAGGCCGACCAGCCGGCGATGATGACCTTCGGCTTGTGCTCGAGGGCGAGGCGGCGCACCTCGTCCATGTCGATGATCGAGGTCTCGGGGTCGACGCCGTACGCGACGATGTCGTAGAGACGGCCCGAGAAGTTGATCTTCATGCCGTGGGTCAGGTGACCGCCCTGGTCGAGGGCGAGGCCGAGCAGCGTGTCGCCGGGGCGGGCGATCGCGTGCAGCACCGCGGCGTTGGCCGAGGCGCCCGAGTGGGGCTGGACGTTGGCGAACTCGGCGCCGAACAGCTGCTTGGCGCGCTCGATCGCGAGCGACTCGGCGACGTCGACCTCTTCGCAGCCGCCGTAGTAGCGGCGACCGGGGTAGCCCTCGGCGTACTTGTTCGTCAGCACCGAGCCCTGCGACTGCAGCACCGAGACGGGGACGAAGTTCTCGGACGCGATCATCTCGAGGAAGCCGCGCTGGCGGTTGAGTTCGCGCTCGAGGACCTCGGCGATCTCGGGGTCGACCTCGGAGAGGGGGGCGTTGAAGTACGGATCGGTCATGCGATCTCCTTGACGATGGTTCCGGATGCCACGGACTCGGCGAGCCCGCGGAGATACCGCATCGACCCAGGCGTGCGGTCGAATACCGTCAAGCGGTCGCTCCCCGGTGGTTCCCCACCTCAACGCCAGTCGCGACGGTGCCACTTTAGCGGGTAAACCCCTCGCGGCCCCACGCGTCGTGGCATCCACCGTTCCTCCACAGGTTCCGCCCCACCGGGGCCCGGTCCCTTCGGCCGAGCCTCGATCGCGCCACCGTCGGCTCGACGCCGAGGGATCGCGGATGCCGCGGCCCGAGGCCCGCGTAAAATGGCGGGGTGACCGACTCCCGCAACGTCCGCGCCCAGGCGCCTCTCGCTCCCGGCATGCGCCCCCGGCCGTCGGTGTGGGAGATCGGCAGCGTCATCTGCGGCCTGTTCGCCTTCGTGACCCTCGCGGTCTGGGGTTTCCTGGCCTGGCCGTTCCCCTGGAACATCGTCGCCGGCATCGGCGCCCCGGCCCTGGCGATCCTGGTGTGGGCGCTCTTCGTCTCGCCGCGCGCCGTTCTCGCCGTGCACCCGTTCGTGCGCGCCCTCGTCGAACTGTTCGTCTACGCCGCCGCCACGGTGGCCTGGTGGAGCATGGGTCAGGCCTGGATCGGCCTCGTCTTCGCGATCGTCGCCGTCGTGCTGGGCGCTCTGAACGGCCGCCGGCGCCTGGCATGACGCCCGACGGGACGGCGGATTCCGCGCCGTCCGCGCGCTCCCGGGCTGCGGCTGACCGCGCACTCGCGCTTCTGCGGGCCGAGCTCGGCGAGCGCGTCGACACCTCGCCCGCGGCCCTCGACGCCGCGCGGGCCGACAAGTCGGGCCACGCCTCCGAGGGACTCCCCCTCGCGGTCGTGCACGCGGCATCCGTCGCCGATGTCCAAGCGGTCATGCGCGTCGCCACGGCCACCCGCACCCCGGTGGTCCCCCGCGGAGCGGGTACCGGCCTCGCCGGAGGCGCGAACACCGGCGGCGGCGAGATCAGCCTGTCCCTGCGCGGCATGGACCGCGTGCTCGAGGTACGCCCCGACGATCTGCTGGCCGTTGTCGAACCCGGCATCCTGAACGCAGATCTCAACGCGCAGCTCGAACCGCACGGGGTGTGGTGGGCGCCGGATCCCGCGAGCCGGGCCATCTCGACAGTCGGCGGAAACATCGCCACCGGCGCGGGCGGCCTGCTGTGCGCGAAGTACGGCGTGGTGCGCGACGCGGTGCTCGGCGTCGACCTGGTGCTCGCCGACGGGCGCCTCCTCCACCTCGGTCACCGCAGCGTGAAGGGCGTGACCGGCCTCGACCTGACCTCCCTGGTCATCGGGTCGGAGGGCACGCTCGGCGTCGTCGTCGGCGCGACCCTGAAGCTCCGTCGCCTCGTCGAGGGCGAGCGCGTGACCCTCACGGCCCTGTTCGAGGGCGTGCGGGCCGCCGCCGTCGCGTCGGCCGCGGTCACAGCATCCGGTATCCAGCCCGCGATCATGGAGCTGATGGATGGCAGGAGCCTCGCGGCCGTGCACCGCCTGCTGTCGCTGCCGGCCCCCGTCGCCGGCGCCGCCCAGCTGACCGTGCAGACCGACGGACCCGTTGCCGTCGACGAGGCGCGCGCGGTCGCCGAGGTGCTGCGCGCCGCCGGAGGCACGGTGACCGTCGCCGCGGACGCCGCCGAGGGCGAGGCGCTACTGGCCGTCCGCCGCGCGATGCATCCCGCGATGGAGACCCTCGGCACGACCCTCATCGAAGACGTGTCGGTGCCGCGCAGCGCCCTGCCCGACATGTTCGACGAGATCGCGCGGATCGAGCGCGAGTTCGGCCTCGTCATCCCCGCGGTCGCCCACGCGGGCGACGGCAACCTGCACCCCAACTTCGTGTTCGAGGGGCCCGAGGTGCCGCCGATCGTGTGGGCGGCGGCCGAGGAACTCTTCCGCGCGGCACTGGCGCTGGGCGGCACCCTCACCGGAGAGCACGGGATCGGCGTGCTGAAGCGGCGCTGGCTCGCCGACGAGCTCGGCGACGACCAGTGGGCTCTGCAGCGCGACATCGCGCGGGTCTTCGACCCGCTCGGCATCCTGAATCCGGGCAAGGTCTTCACCCCCTGAGCGGTGCGGTGCGTGGCCGCTCCGGCCGCGTCGCGCCACCGACGTGATCAGACCGTGATATTGCTCACGGTGTACGCGCAACATCCGCTCGTAGCATGGGAAGACTGACTATCGGGGGGTTTGACTTATGACCGACGGCGCACCTGGCACCGACGGCGCGACCTACGCCTGGGCACCGCCCGAGCCGACGAAGCGCAAGAACCGTTCCGGCCTCTGGATCGGCATCCCCGCCGGCGCGACGGCCGTGGCTCTCATCACCGCCTCCCTCGTACTGATCGCACCGGGTGCATCGGTCGCGGGCGTGCAGATCGGCGGCCTGACCGCCGGCGCCGCCGCCCAGGCGATCTCGAACCGCCTGGCCGAGACCGCGATCACCGTCGACTCCCCCGCCGGCGCTGTCACCGTCACGGGAGCCGACCTCGGCGCGACCGTCGACGCCGCCGCCCTCGCCGACAAGGCCTTCGCCGACAACCCCATGTGGAAGCCCGCTTCGTGGTTCCCCGAGGGAACCGGCGTGCAGGTGCAGGTGAACGCCGACGAGGCCGCCACCGCGCTGAAGAACCGCGCCCCCGGCACCTACCGCGCGCCCGTCGACGCCTCCATCGCGTACGACGCGGGCTCGCAGGCGTACGTCGCCACCCCCGCCGAAGCCGGCGAGGGCATCGACGTCGCCGCCGTGACAGCGGCCCTCCAGTCCGCGTTCGACGCGGGCCAGAGCACCGCGACCGTCACCGCGAGCCTCGTGCCCGTCGACGCCCCCGTCTCGACCGACGAGGCCGGCGCCGCTGTCGCCACGCTCAACGGCATCCTGGATTCGGTCGGCTTCTACGTCGGCGAGGAGCGCACCGTCCCCGTCGACCGCGCGACCGCCGCTTCGTGGCTCACCGTCACTCCCGACGGCAAGGGCGACTTCGCCATCTCGGCCGATCAGGCCGCGATCCAGTCCGCCGTCGCGGGCCTCCCGGGTGCGGTCGACCGCGCCGCCGTCAACGCCGACGTGATCGTCGACACCGGCGGAGAGGTCATCAAGGCGCTCACCGAGGGCCAGACGGGCCGCGCGCTCGGCGACACAAGCGGTGTGGCCGCAGCCTTCGCGAAGCAACTCGCCGAGGGCAACGGCCGCTACGCCCTGCCCGTGACCGAGACAGCGTTCGACACCACCAAGACCGAGCGCCGCATCGACGTCAACCTCAGCACGCAGACCACCACGCTGTGGCAGAACGGCGAGGTGTACCGCACGTACACGATCTCGTCGGGCGCGGGCGACCACGCCACCCACACCGGCAACTTCCGCATCGGCTGGAAGACCGCGATGCAGGACATGGGCTGCGTCCCCGGCTACGACTACTGCACCAAGGACGTCCCCTGGGTCGCGTACTTCAACGGCGACGAGGGCTTCCACGGCACGTACTGGCACAACAACTTCGGCACGCCGATGAGCCACGGCTGCATCAACATGACCATCCCGCAGGCCAAGGAGCTGTACGACTGGGCATACCGCGGTACCGAGGTCTCGGTCCACTACTGAGCCCGGATCCCTGGAGAGGGGCGGATGCTTCGGCATCCGCCCCTCTGTCGTTCCTCCCGGCAGATCGGCGTCATCGCGTCTCGCGTCGCCCCGCTCCGACACAACGCAGGACTTCCGCCCTGCATCCCGCCCCGACACTCCGCTTGCGCGGCCCGGCGCGCATAACTCCTGCACTATGCCCCGACCGGGCCCCCGAGGCGCCCGAAACCAGCGGATCGCAGGAGTTGTGCCGCCAGCACCTCGGGTCGCCGCGCGGCGACCCGAGACCGACTGGGCGGCCCGTGCCACGCCGGTGGTCCATCAACGGCCGGGTCGCACTCCGCTCCGGTCACAGCGCAGGACTTCCACCCTGCAGCCCGCTCCGGCACTCCGCTTCCGGCATCCCGGCGCGCACAACTCCTGCACTATGCGCCGACCGGGTCCCCCGAAGCACCCGAAACCAGCGGACTGCAGGAGTCGTGTCGGGCCGACGAGCCGAACCGCGGCCCGGATATGCAGAAGGGGCGGATGCCGTATGGCATCCGCCCCTTCCGGGTTTCAGGATCAGCGCAGCGCGTCGACCACGGCGTTCAGCGTGGCCGAGGGGCGCATGACCTTCTCGACGAGCTCCGTGTTCGGGCGGTAGTACCCGCCGATCTCGGCGTGGTGGCCCTGGACGGCGTTGAGCTCGGCGACGATCGTCTGCTCCTCCGCGGCCAGCTTCTCGGCGACCGGGGCGAAGACCTGGGCGAGGTCGGCATCGGTCGACTGCTTCGCCAGCTCCTGCGCCCAGTACAGGGCGAGGTAGAAGTGGCTGCCGCGGTTGTCGATGGTGCCGAGGGCGCGGCCGGGCGACTTGTCGTTCTCGAGGAACGTGCCGGTCGCGGCGTCGAGGGTCTGCGCGAGCACGCGGGCACGGTCGTTGCCCGTGGTATCGGCGAGGTGCTCGAGCGAGGCCGCGAGGGCGAAGAACTCACCCAGCGAGTCCCAGCGGAGGTAGTCCTCTTCGACGAGCTGCTGCACGTGCTTGGGGGCCGAGCCGCCGGCACCGGTCTCGAACAGGCCACCGCCCGCGAGCAGCGGGACGATCGAGAGCATCTTGGCGCTCGTGCCCACCTCGAGGATCGGGAACAGGTCGGTGAGGTAGTCGCGCAGCACGTTGCCGGTGACCGAGATCGTGTCCTCGCCTCGGCGGATGCGCTCGAGCGAGTACGTCGTCGCCTCGGCGGGGGCGAGGATCTCGATAGTGAGGCCCTCGGTGTCGTGGTCGGCGAGGTACTCGTGCACCTTGGCGATGAGGTTGCGGTCGTGCGCGCGGGTCTCGTCGAGCCAGAACACGGCCGGGACACCGGTCGCACGGGCGCGGGTGACGGCGAGCTTCACCCAGTCGCGCACCGCGACGTCCTTGGTCTGGGTCGCGCGCCAGATGTCGCCGGTGCTCACCTCGTGCTCGAGCAGCACGTCGCCGTTCGAGGCGACGACCTGCACGCGGCCGGCAGCGGCGATCTCGAACGTCTTGTCGTGGCTGCCGTACTCCTCGGCCGCCTGGGCCATCAGACCGACGTTCGGAACCGAGCCGATGGTCGCCGGGTCGAGGGGGCCGTTCGCGATGACGTCCTCGATGGTCGCCTGGTAGACGCCGGCGTACGAGGAGTCGGGGATCACGGCGAGCGTGTCGTCTTCTCCCCCGTCGGCGCCCCACAGCTTTCCGCCGTTGCGGATGAGCGCGGGCATCGACGCGTCGACGATCACGTCGCTCGGCACGTGCAGGTTGGTGATGCCCTTGTCGCTGTTGACGTACGACAGGCGGGGGCCGGATGCCAGAGCGTCGCGGATCTCGGAGGCGATGGCGTCGCCGCCCTCGACGTTCGACAGACCCGCGAGGATCGAGCCGAGGCCGTCGTTGGGGGTCAGGCCGGCCGCGGCGAGGGCGTCGCCGTGGCGGTCGAACACGTCGGCGAAGAACGCCTTGACGACGTGACCGAAGATGATCGGGTCGCTGACCTTCATCATCGTGGCCTTCAGGTGCACCGAGTAGAGCACGTCGTCGGCCTTCGCCTGCGCGAGGGTGTCGGCGAGGAAGGCGTCGAGGGCCGCGGCCGAGAGGAACGTGGCATCCACGATCTCGCCCCGGAGGACCTTGAGCCCCTCCTTCAGCGTGGTGGTGAAGCCGTCGGCGGCCACGTGCTGGATGGTGAGCACGTCGTCGTCGCCGAGCACGACCGACTTCTCGTTCGAGCGGAAGTCGTCGTGGCCGAGGGTCGCGACGCGGGTCTTCGAACCCTCGGCGAACGCCTTGTTGCGGTGCGGGTGCTTCTTGGCGTAGTTCTTCACCGCGAGCGGGGCGCGGCGGTCGCTGTTGCCCTCGCGCAGCACGGGGTTCACAGCGGAGCCCTTGATGCGGTCGTAGCGCGCGCGCACGTCCTTGTCTTCGACGCTCGACGCCTCATCGGGGTAGTCGGGGATGTCGTAGCCCTGCGACTGGAGCTCCGCGATCGCGGCCTTCAGCTGCGGAATGGATGCCGAGATGTTCGGCAGCTTGATGATGTTCGCCTCGGGCAGCGTGGCGAGACCGCCGAGCTCGGCCAGCGCGTCGCCGACCTGCTGCTCGGGCGTCAGGCGCTGCGGGAAGGCCGCGAGGATGCGGCCGGCGAGCGAGATGTCGCGGGTTTCGACGTCGACACCCGCCTGCTTCGTGACGGCCTGCACGATGGGCAGGAACGACGCGGTGGCGAGAGCCGGCGCCTCGTCGGTGTACGTGTAGATGATGGTGGAATCGGGCACGTCAGATCTCTCCGTAGAGGCGGCCAGGGTTGCGATTCAGCCTATCGCACGTGGACAAAGTCTCTTGATGTCGAGATAGTTCTCGGCATCCCTCCGCCGTCCCGTGCGGACTTTTCAGCCCCGGATGCCGTGCTCGCGCGCGGTCCGCGGGTGCCCCAGGCTCTCGCGGGGAACGTCGACCGCCCGCGCCCAGCCGGGTCCCTCGACGACGACGCCACGAGCGACGAGGTCGTCGATGGCGGCATCCACCTCTCGGGCGATCTCGGGCGCGACCTCTCCCCCGACCACCATCGACACGATGACGCGGGTGAGATCGTTCACCGTGCGCGTCGTGAGGACGACGACCGCCTGCATCGAGAGGGGCCCGACACGGGTGGTCAGCAGGGACAGACCGGTCCCGTTGAAGAGTGTTTCAGCGAGGAAGCTGCCACGTTCGTAGACGGTGAGCGTCTCTCCCGTCGCACCCGGGTTCGCGTGGCCCGCTCGGTCCGGCGCGGCACGCAGATGTGCGCGCTGCAGAGCCTGCTCGAACGCGAGCAGAGCGGCATCCTGGACGCCTTGCGGAACGTGCACTGTGCAGGACAGGGGGATCCGGTGACGCCCCGCGCTCGTCTCGGGCGCTCGCAGGGGCCGGTCAGCATCGCGCACCCGCCCAGCGTATGCACAGGTGACGAGAACCGCATGCGACGGCATGCGATCTTGGGGGCGGGGTCGGGGTGCCGCTAGCCTGGGCCCATGGCTGACCTGCGTCTCGTCGAACTGTCCGCCGCCACGATCGTGGCCGTGAACACCCTGTCGCTCAAGCCCGGGCAGGAGCAGTTCCTCGCGCCGGTCAGTTACGGCATCGCGGCGACCGTCAGCAACCCGCAGACGTCGTGGCAGCGCGTCGTGCTCGACGGCGACGAGGTCGTCGGCTTCGTCAGCGCGAACTTCGACCCGGACGCGCACGAGGAGCACTTCCGCTCGGTGCTGTGGCGCATCAACGTCGACGCCGACGAGCAGGGCCGCGGTGTCGGCAGCTACGCGATCGCCGCTGTCCTCGAAGAGGCCCGTGGCCGCGGCACGGACCACGTCGACGTCATCTACGAGCCCGGCGTCGGCGGCCCCGAGGCGTTCTTCCAGCGCGTGGGCTTCGAGCCCGTCGGCGAGACCGAGTACGGCGAGATCATCGCCCGCGCCAGCGTCTGACCCGTTCTCGGGCGCACCCGCTGTCACCCGCTGACTGTTCTCGGGTAGACCCGTTGTGCCCCGGTGAGGGGCGCCGCTCTGCGAACGCGTCGCGCGGTCGCAGAGCGCTCCCGGTGATGTTCTGTAGGAACACGGATGCCACGCCCCCGAGGGAACGTGGCATCCGGTGTGCGCTATCGGTTCAGACGAGGGACTCGCGCCAGGCGGCGTGCAGCTGGGCGAACTTGCCCGTCCCCGCGATCAGGGCGGCGGGGGTGTCGTCCTCGATGATGCGGCCGTGCTCCATCACCAGGACGCGGTCGGCGATCGCCACCGTGGACAGGCGGTGGGCGATGATGATGGCCGTGCGGTCGGCGAGGAGCGTCTGCAGCGCGTTCTGGATCTGGCGCTCGCTCGGGATGTCGAGAGAGGCCGTGGCCTCGTCGAGGATCAGAACGGCCGGGTCGGCCAGGAATGCGCGGGCGAACGAGATCAGCTGACGCTGACCCGCCGAGACGCGGCCACCGCGCTTGTTCACGTCGGTGTCGTAGCCGTCGGGCAGCTTCGAGATGAACGCGTCGGCACCCACGGCGCGAGCGGCGGCGCGGATCTCGTCCATGGTCGCGTCGGGCTTTCCGAGGGCGATGTTGTCGGCCACCGTTCCGCTGAACAGGTACGCCTCCTGCGTGACCATGACGATCGCGCGCCGCAGATCCTTGGGGTGCAGACGGCGGAGGTCGACCCCGTCCAGGGTCACCGCCCCCTTCGAGGGGTCGTAGAACCGCGAGACCAGTTTCGCCAGCGTCGACTTTCCGGCACCCGTCGTCCCGACGAGGGCGACGGTCTGCCCCGCCGGGAGGTCGAGCGAGAAGTGCGGCAGGATGACGCGGTCGTCGGAGTACCCGAAGGTCACCTCGTCGAACCGCACGTGCCCCTTCGCGGTCCACAGGTCGATGGGGTCGGTCGGGTCGGGAACCGTCGGCTCCTCTTCGAGAACTCCCGAGACCTTCTCGAGCGCCGCCGTCGCCGATTGGTAGGAGTTGAGGAAGAACGCGACTTCCTGCAGCGGCGAGAAGAAGTTGCGCACGTACAGCACCGCCGCGGTGAGCACACCGATCTCGAGGGGACCGGCGATCACGCGACCGCCACCCCAGAGCAGGACGACGGCGACCGAGACCGCGGCGACCGCCATGATCCCGGGCTCGAACGTGCCGAACAGCTTGATCGAGCGCATGTTGACGTCGCGGTAGTCGGCGGCGAGCTTGCCGAACTCCTGATCGTTGCGGGGCTCCTTGCGGAACGCCTTCACCGCGCGGATGCCGGTCATCGACTCGACGAACTTCACGATGACCTGGGCACTGATCACGCGCGACTCGCGGTAGATCACCTGCGAACGCGAGTAGAACCAGCGCATCAACAGGTACATGGGGATTCCCATGACCGTCAGGATCAGCCCCGACTGCCAGTCGATCAGGAAGAGCGCCCCGAGGGTGAACAGGCCGTAGAGCACTCCGGACACGAGCTCGTTGAGGCCACCATCGAGCAGCTCGCGGATCGTGTCGAGGTCGCTCGTCTGACGCGAGATGATGCGGCCCGAGGTGTACGACTCGTGGAACTCCAGGCTGAGCTTCTGCGTGTGCAGGAAGATCCGCTTGCGCAGGTCGAGCATGACCGCCTGCGTGAGCCGAGCGGCCACCACGACGTACCACCCGATGAGGACGGCACCGCCGATCCCCGCGAGCAGGTACACGCCCACGACGCCGATGGTCGGCATCCAGTCTGATCGTTCGATGACGGCGGGCAGGGCGTTGTCGATACCGAAGGCGATCAGCGCGGGACCGGCGACGCGCAGAGCGGTCGACACGACGAGGACGGCACCGGCGAGGACGAGCTGCCAGCGCAGGGGCGACACGAGCGTGCCGAGGAGGCGCAGCGAACGCTGGCGGATCGACCGGCTCTCGTCGCGTGTGTAGTCGGAGCGGTCCTCGCCGCTGGTTCCGGAGACGGTGGCGGTGCTCATCGGGTCGCCTCCTTGTCGGCGAGGGCATCATCGGTCATGACGGGAATGGCCCCGGTGCGGGCTTCGCGTTCGGCCTGCTCGGCCTCTTCGAGGCTCGAGATCACGTAGCGGTAGTGGTCGCTCTCGCGCAGCAGATCGGAGTGCGTGCCGACCGCGGTGATACGCCCCTCTTCGAGAAGGGCGACCCGATCGGCGAGGGTGACCGTCGACGGGCGGTGCGCGACGACCAGGGCGGTCGTCTCGCTGAGGACCTCGCGCAGGGCGTCCTCGACGAGCGCCTCGGTGTCGACGTCGAGTGCCGACAGCGGATCGTCGAGCACGAGCACGGCCGGACGCGCGGCGACGGCGCGCGCGAGGGCGAGACGCTGACGCTGTCCGCCCGAGAGGCTGAGCCCCTCTTCGCCGATGACGGTGTCGAGTCCGTCGGGCAGGTCGTAGACGAACTGGGCCTGGGCGACCTGCAGGGCTTCGCGCAGGATGTCCTCGGCTTCGTCCGAACCAGGCGTCAGGTCTTCTCGACCCAGCAGCACGTTGTCGCGCACGGTCTGCGAGAACAGCGTCGCGTCTTCGAACGCCATACCGACGTGACGCCGCAGTTCGGCGAGTGTGAGGTCGCGCACATCGACGCCGTCGATCAGCACGCGCCCGCCGGTGACGTCGTACAGGCGACCCGGCAGGGTCGTCAACGTCGTCTTTCCGGAACCCGTGAGACCGACGAGGGCCATCGTCTCACCGGGGTGCAGGACCAGGTCGACGCCGTCGAGCAGGTCACGCTCGGTGTCGGCGGCATCCTGGTACCGGAAGTGGGCGCTCTCGAACGTGAGCTCGCCGCGGGGTTCGGTGAGCGTGCGGGGGTTCTCGGGGTCGACGATGGTGTTCTGCTCGTCGAACACCTCGAAGATGCGATCGGTCGCGGTGCGCGCGTCGAGGAGGAACGAGAACAGGAAGCCGATCGACTCCATCGGCCATCGCAGCACCGTGGCCATCGCGAAGAACGCCACCAGCTCGGGCACCTGCAGCTGCCCCAGCTGCGTCAGCACGATGCCCGCGCCGAGGCACACCGCGAAGGCGATGTCGGGCAGAAGGACCAGCCAGAACCAGATCCATCCGATGGCGCGGGCTTTGTCGATCTCGGTCTCGCGCAGCGACTCGGCCTGGCGGGTGAACTTCTTGAGCGCGTGTGCGCCCCGTCCGAACGCCTTGAGGACGCGGATGCCGTGGACGCTCTCTTCCACGGATGTGGCGAGGTCTCCGGCCTGGTCCTGGCTCTGGCGGGTGAGCGCGCCGTAGCGCTTCTCGAAGCGGAAGCCGACGTAGATCACGGGCGCCGAGGTGACGAGGAACAGGGCGCCGAGCAACCAGTGCCAGCGGAAGAGCAGGACGGCGCCGATGGCGATCGTCAGCATGTTGACGACGAGGAGGATGACGCCGAAGGCCAGCCAGCGGCGGAGCATGCTGATGTCCTGCATCATGCGCGAGAGCAACTGGCCGGATTGCCACCGATCGTGGAACGCGACGGGCAGACGCTGCAGACGCGAGTAGAACGACTGGCGGAGGTCGTACTCGACCTTGGTCGCCGGCGCGAGCACGAACCAGCGGCGCAGCCACACCATCGCGGCCTCGGCGAGACCGAGACCGAGCACGGCGAGCGAGCCCCACACCAGGGCTGCAGGATCGAGAGAGGCGATGGGGCCAGCGACGATCTGCTCGAGCACCAGCGGGATCGCCAGCGCCAGGAGGCTCGCGATGAGGGCGGTCACGGCACCCGCGATGAGACGCGGGAGCACGGGCCGTGCGATGGGGAGAAGCCGCGCGAGCGCGCGCGGTGTCGAAAGACGGGGCGGAGACGTGGAGGGAGTCATGATCCTCGTGGGGTCGAAGCGGGCGCCGGGATCGGGCGCGGAAAGAGGTGCCAGGGGCGCGACGAAGGTCGTCGATCGGGGCGGAGCGGGGCGCCGGAGCGCGGACGCGGAGCCCTAGGGGCGTCGGCCGGGTCGTGCAGCACGGGAGGGTGCGGCGGCAACAGGGGCGACGGGGGCGTCGGTCTGGTCCATGGCATCCTCCTTGTTCGGTGAAGCTTCCGCGGGGGGACGGCAGCCCTCCAGGATATCCCTGAGAAAACGCTGGAGGCAAGAGCGTCTTGTGACGACGGGCCGGTCAGACGGCGGATTCGCGTGCCAGCAGGCTCTCTTTCACGTGCGTGCCCCAGGCGAAGCCGCCCATCGACCCGTCGCCGCGCAGCACGCGATGACAGGGCACGAACAGCGCGACCGCGTTCCGCGCGCAGATGGACGCCGCCGCCCGCACGGCGGACGGTGAGCCGAGCGCCGCGGCGAAGCCCGTGTAGGTGAGGGGCGTTCCCACCTCGATCGCTCGCAGCGCCTCCCACCCGGCGAGCTGGAGGGGTGTCCCCCACTGCGAGACGGCGACGGCGTCGATCGCGGCGAGGTCACCGCTGTAGTACCTGCGCACGGCCTCGGCCGCCGAGGTGTCGCCAGGGCGGATGTCGGCGGGTCGTCGCTCGGGGCGGAGGCGCGCGAGGACGGCGTCGGTGTCGTCGGTCCAGCCGGATACGAGCACCCGGTCGGCCTCATCGGCGAGGATCGCGAACGGCCCATCGGGGGTCTCGACGAACTGGAGGGTGGCAGCGGTCATGCGAGATTCTCGCTCTCGGTCTCGGGTGCGGGTGCGGGTGCGGGTGAGGAAGGCAGGACGATGTCGGCGCGGAGGCGGGGGCCTCGCCGGCGGGTCGGCGCCGCGGCGACCGCGGCCCCGGACTCCGCCGGAGCGCGCCAGGCCTGCGTCACGGGCGCGGCGTACCAGTAGTGCGCCATCGCGTAGCTGCGCCAGGGCGCCAGCCGCTGCGACCAGCTCGTGAAACCGGCCGGATCGGAGGGGAGGCCGAGGGCCGCCGCACCGGCGCGGGCGGCCACGTCTCCGGGGAGGAGGACGTCCGGGTCGCCGAGCACGCGCATCCGCACGTAGTCGGCGGTCCACGGGCCGATCCCCCGCATCGCCAGGAGCCGCTCCCGTTGCTCGGCACCGTCGTCGCCGGCGCCGAGCTCGAGGCTGCCGTCGGCCAGCGCCGCCGCCGTCTCGACGATCGCCCGCATGCGCGCGGCGGGGCCGCGCAAGACCTCGAGCCCGCGCTCGGCGATCACCGCCGGCGAGGGGAAGAGCGTGAACGGCCGGGGACCGACGGCGATCTGCTCGCCGAGTTCGGCGGTCAGACGCCCCTGCATCGTGCGGGCCGAGGCCACGCTGATCTGCTGCCCGATCATGGCGCGGAGCAGCATCTCGTCGGCGTCGATCGCCCCGGGCACCCGGACGCCCGGGATCGCCGCGACGGAGGGTGCGAGTTCGGGATGCCGTGCGAGGGCCTCGTCGATCGCGAGCGGATCGGCGTCGAGGTCGAACAGCCTCCGGACGCGGGCGATGAGGGTGCCCAGGTCGGCCAGGGCCGAGAGCCGAGCGCGCAGGCGAAGGCGCCCGTCGTCGGCGAGACGCACCTCGAACCACGCCGGCCCCGCCGGAAGACGCGCGACCCGCGCGAACGACCGATCGTCGCCCTCTTCGACCCCGGGGATCGCGTGGGCCCTCATCCATCCGAACAGACCGATCGTGTCGATCGGCCCGCGGACGGGGAGGGCGAGGTCGATCTCGCCCGCCGAGGCTTCGAGCCCCGAGTCGCGCGAGCGCCGCGCGCGGAGGTCGCGTGGCGGCATGCCGAACACCTCCCCGATGGTGTCGGTGAACTGTCGGACGCTCGAGAATCCGGCCGAGAACGCGACATCGGCCGACGACAGATCGGTGCCGACGAGCAACGCCCGGGCCGTGTGGGCCCGGTGTGCGCGGGCGAGGGCGAGAGGACCGGCCCCCAGCTCCGCGGTGAGCAGGCGCGTGAGGTGACGCAAGGAGTAGCCCAATCGGCGGGCGAGTCCCGGAACCCCTTCGCGATCGACGACACCGTCGGCGATGAGGCGCATGGCGCGCGCCACGACGTCACCGCGGACGTCCCACAGGGGCGAACCGGGAGCAGCCTCGGGCAGACATCTCTTGCACGCGCGATAACCGGCCTCGTGCGCGGCCGCCGAGGTGGCGTAGAACGTGACGTTCTCTTCCTTCGGCGTGCGCGCGGGGCAGCTCGGACGGCAGTAGATGCGCGTGGACCGGACCGCGGTGACGAACTGCCCGTCGAAGCGTCGATCGCGCGACTGGATGACGCGGTAGCGCTCGGCGAAGCCCGGGATCTGGGGGACGGTGGCGGTCATGGCATCCACCCTGCCACCGACCTCCGACATCGGCTGGCGGAAATCGGACACGGCCGTGGGACGCCCGCCCCCCGGACTTCTCCCTCTACCCGCCCGGGCGCAACCCCGATGCGATGTCGGAGGTCGTCGGTACCGTGAACACCATGAGCGAACGCGAATACGACCTCATCGTCATCGGCGCCGGCCCCGTCGGCGAGAACGTGGCCGACCGAGCCGTCCAGGCCGGCCTCACGGCTGCCATCGTCGAATCCGAGCTCGTCGGCGGCGAGTGCTCGTACTGGGCCTGCATGCCGTCGAAGGCTCTGCTGCGCAGTGCTGCCGCGCTGCGGGCCGCTCGCGACGTCGACGGCGCGAAGCAGGCGGTCACCGGCGACCTCGACATCGCCGCCGTACTGCGTCGACGCGACACCATGACCAGCAACTACGACGACTCCGGCCAGGTGCAGTGGTTGCAGGGCGCGGGCATCGATCTCGTGCGGGGCCACGGCACGCTCAGGGGCGAGAAGACGGTCCGCGTCACCGCCGCCGACGGCACGATCACCGACCTCGTCGCGCGCCACGCGGTCGCGGTGTGCACCGGGTCGGCTGCGCTCCTTCCCGACATCCCGGGCCTGGCCGACATCTCGCCGTGGACCAGCCGCGAGGCCACCGCGGTCGAGCAGATCCCCTCATCCCTCGCGATCATCGGCGGCGGGGTCGTCGGCGCCGAGATGGCCACCGCGTTCCAGAGCCTCGGCAGCGACGTCACGATCATCGCCCGCTCGGGACTGCTCGGCGGCAACGAGCCGTTCGCCGGAGAACTCGTCGCCGACTCGCTCCGCGACCGCGGGGTCACCGTGAAGACGGGCGCCGACACCACCTCTGCCCGGCGCGACGACGACGGCCGCGTCACGCTCGAGCTCTCCGACGGCACGGCGGTCACGGCCGACGAGGTGCTCGTCGCGATCGGGCGCACGCCTCGCACGCAAGACCTGGGAGTGGATGCCGTGGGTCTGACGCCGGGCGCCTGGCTCGACGTCGACGACACCCTCCTCGTCCGCGGCTTCGACTGGCTGTACGCCGTCGGCGACGTCAACCACCGCGCGCTGCTCACCCATCAGGGCAAGTACCAGGCTCGCGCGGCCGGCGACGTGATCGCCGCCCGGGCGAAGGGCGACGAGATCGACGACGCGCCGTGGGGCGCGCACGTGGCGACCGCCGATCACGACGCGGTGCCCCAGGTGACCTTCACCGACCCCGAAGTGGCCTCGGTGGGGCTCACCGCGAAGAAGGCCGGAGAGAAGGGCCTGAACGCGGAGGTCCTCGACTACGACCTCGCGAGCGTCGCCGGCTCGAGCGAGCAGTCCGACGCCTACGTGGGCAAGGCCCGTGCGATCGTCGACCTCGATCGGGGCGTGCTGGTCGGCGCGACCTTCGTCGGCCCCGACATCGCCGAGCTGCTGCACTCCGCGACCATCGCGATCGTCGGCGAGGTGCCGGTCAAACGGCTCTGGCACGCCGTCCCCTCGTACCCGACGGTCAGCGAAGTATGGCTGCGCCTGCTCGAGACCCTGGGGCGCGACTCGGCCTGAGTCGGGGCGGGCGTGAGACGCCGATCGGTGCTCGACCGGGCCGGGGCGTGGCCTGATGCGTTTCACTCGTCGCCCCACCCTCTCCCGACGGAGCCCCACGGAATAAGGTCGCTTCATGTCACGCTCCGTCGCCCTGATCCGTGGAGTCGGTGGACCCACGGCGATGAAGATGCCCGCGCTGCGCGAGGTGCTGGCATCCGCCGGTCTGGGTGAGGTCGAGACGCTGCAGGTCGCGGGCAACCTCGTACTCGACCCGGGGCGGCGCAGTTCCGCCACCATCGCGAAGACGGTGCGCGCGGCGGTGCGGGACGGGTTCGGCTTCGACCTGCCCGTCATCGTGCGCACCCACGCCGAGCTCGCCGATGCGCACGCCCGCAATCCGTTCGCCTCCGATCCGGAGGGGCGGTGGGTGCAGACCGTCTTCCTCGACCAACTCGCCGCCACGACCACTCTCGAGCTCCCGGCCGACGCGCCCGAGCAGGCTGTGGTCGACGGGCGCGAGGTGTTCGTCCGCTACCCCGACGGCATCGGGCGGTCCAAGGTGCAGGCGAGCTACATCGAGAAAAGGCTCGGCGCCATCGGCACGGCGCGCAACGCAAACACCGTCGCGAAGCTCATCGAGATGAGCGCGTGAGCGCAGCGGCATCCGTCGCGTCGAGCGAGGTAGGCGCCGCAGGCCACGTCGAGCGCTGACGGATCGTCGCGGCGATCGCCGCGCACGCGATGACGGCCAGACCGCCCGCGACGGTCCCCAGCGTGAGCGGCTCTCCGAGCACAAGGGCGGCCCAGGCCAACGACAGCACCGGCTGGGCGAGCTGCAGCTGGCTGACACGGGCCATGGGTCCGAACGCGAGTCCGCGGTACCAGGCGACGAACCCGAGGAACATGCTCACGACAGCCAGGTAGACGAAGGACCCCCACGCGGCGGGATCAGCGTTGATCGGCGTGCGGATCCCCGCGAAGAGAGTGAGGCCGATCATCACCGGGCTCGACAGCACCAGGGCCCACGAGATGGTCTGCCACGCGCCGAGCTCGCGCGACAGAACCCCGCCCTCGGCGTAGCCGACGGCGGCGGCCACGACCGCGCCGAGCATAAGCAGATCGGTGGCGCGCAGCCCCTCGCCGCCCGAGCCCCCGACCGCGAAGAGCACGGCGACGACCGCCCCCATTGCGGCCGCAATCCAGAACCCGCGGCCCGGTCGCTCGCGCGTGCGGAGCACCGCGGCCACGGCGGTGGCGGCGGGAAGCACCGCGATCACGACCGCGCCATGGCTCGCGGGCGCCGAGGTCAAGGCGAACGAGGTCAGCAGCGGAAAGCCCAGCACCACTCCCCCGCCGACGATGGCCAGACGCGCGGCCTGCCCGAGCGACGGCATCCGGGATCTCGTCATCACAAGCGCGACCCCCGCGATCGCCGCAGCCACGACGGCGCGGCCCGCCCCGACGAAAAGCGGGTCGAGCTGAACGACGGCGACGCGGGTGAAGATCACGGTGAACGAGAAGGCGAGCACGCCGAGCCCACCCCACACGAGGCCGCGCCGCGAGACGTGTTCGGATGCCGACTGCATCCCCCCACCCTGCGAGATCGGGCGCCGCGCTCGCGCGGTCCACTCACCCCCGCGTGGACTGCGGCCGCCCTCGCCGGTTTGGGGCGGATTCTGTCAGTCGGGGCGGATTTTTTACGCCCCAAACGACAGAACGCACCCCGAACGACGCCCACCCGAGCCCGAGACGGCTCCGCCTCCCCGGCGAAAACCCCCTCACCGGGTTTGGGGCAGATTCCGTCGTTTGGGGCGGACATTTCACGCCCCGAACGACAAAAAGCGCCCCAAACCGCGCCCCGCAAGCCCTCGCAACGCCCCGCCAACGCAAGGCCAAGGCCAAGGCCAAGGCCAACCCCCGCCCGAAACACCACACCGCCCCCGCGACCGAGGTCACGAGGGCGGTGCGAAGCGCGACGGCTCAGTGGAAGAAGTGGCGCTCTCCCGTGAAGAACATCGTGACGCCCGCGGCGCGCGCGGCGTCGACGACCTCGGCATCCCGAACCGACCCGCCGGGCTGGATGATCGCCGAGATGCCGGCGTCGATCAGCACCTGCGGGCCGTCGGCGAAGGGGAAGAAGGCGTCGGATGCCGCGATGGAGCCGGCGGCGCGGTCACCGGCGCGCTCGACCGCGAGGCGGCAGGAGTCGACGCGGTTGACCTGGCCCATGCCGATGCCGACCGTGGCCGAGCCCTTCGCGAGCACGATCGCGTTCGACTTGACCGCGCGGCACGACTTCCACGCGAAGATGAGGCTCTCCATGTCCTCGTCGGCGGGGCGCTCACCCGAGACGAGCTCCCAGTTCTTCGCGACCGACTCGATGTCGTCGGGGAAGCGGTCAGCGTCCTGCAGCAGCAGGCCGCCCGACACGAGGCGGACGTCCATACGCTCTTGCTGCCAGTCGTTCGGCAGGCGCAGCACGCGGAGGTTCTTCTTGAGCTTGAACACTTCGAGCGCCTCGGGCTCGAAGTCGGGCGCGATGATCACCTCGGTGAAGATGTCGCGGAGGTTCTCGGCCATCTTGAGCGTCACGGTCCGGTTCGCGGCGATCACGCCGCCGAAGGCCGAGACGGGGTCGCACTCGTGCGCGCGCAGGTGCGCCGAGGCGATCGGGTCGAGGGCGTTCGGGGCGGCGACGGCGATACCGCAGGGGTTCGCGTGCTTGATGATCGCCACGGCCGGCTTGACCATGTCGAAGGCGGCGCGCAGGGCCGCGTCGGCGTCGACGTAGTTGTTGTACGACATCTCCTTGCCCTGCAGCTGCGTGGCCTGGGCGATGCCGTGACCGCCGACGCGCGTGTAGATCGCGGCGCGCTGGTGCGAGTTCTCGCCGTAGCGCAGGGTCGACAGACGCTCGGCCTGGATGGTGAGGTGCGCGGGCAGGTCGATGTCGTCGGCGAGGGTGCCTTCGGCGAACCAGGTCGAGACGGCGGTGTCGTAGGCGGCGGTGTGCGAGAAGGCGCGGGCGGCGAGTTCGCGGCGCTGCACGAGGTTCGTGCCGCCGCTGGCCTGCAGGGCGTCGATGATCGCGGGGTACGACTCGGGCGAGACGACGATCGCGACGTTCGCGTGGTTCTTCGCCGAGGCGCGCACCATGGCGGGGCCGCCGATGTCGATCTGCTCGACGACATCGTCGCCCTCGGCACCGGATGCCACGGTCTCGACGAACGGGTAGAGGTTCACGACGACGAGCTCGAAGGGGCGGATGTCGAGCTCTTCGAGCTGCGCCTCGTGCGAGGCCAGACGCAGGTCGGCGAGGAGGCCCGCGTGCACGCTCGGGTGCAGGGTCTTGACGCGTCCGTCGAGCGACTCGGGGAAGCCGGTCACCGACGAGACGTCCGTGACGGCGTATCCGGCGTCGCGGAGGAGGGTGGCCGAGCCGCCGGTCGAGACGATCTCGACGCCCGCGGCGGCGAGGGCCGCACCGAGCTCGAGCAGACCGGTCTTGTCGCTCACCGACACCAGTGCGCGGCGGATCGGGACGATGTCTCGGGGGCGGTAGTCGGCGGGGTCGTGGCGGGGTCCGGCCATGGCGTTCGGCTCCTGTGTCTCGAGTCGGGTTCGGATGCGCGACGGGCCGGCGCCCGCCGAGCGGGTCAGGCTGTTCGGGATGCCGCGGCGGCGAGGTCGAGCTCGCCTTCGGCGATCCGTCGGACGACGTCGATGAGCAGACGTCGTTCGACGGGCTTGATGCGGTCGTGCAGCGAGTCCTCGTCGTCGCCGGGGAGCACGGGGATGCGCTCCTGGGCGAGGATGGGCCCGGTGTCGACGCCGGAGTCGACGACGATCACGCTCGCGCCGGTCTGCGTCACGCCCGCGGCGAGGGCGTCTCGCACGCCGTGCGCTCCGGGGAACTCTGGCAGGTAGGCGGGGTGGGTGTTGATGATGCGCGGTTCCCACGCGGCGACGAGGTCGGCGGGGAGCAGACGCATCATTCCGCTGAGCACGACGAGGTCGGGGTTCCACACCGACAGCTGGGCCCCGAGCTCGGCGCCCCACTCTTCGCGTGACGCGAAGGCGCTGAAGGGAACGAGGAAGGTCGGGATGCCGAAATGCTCGGCGTGGGCGAAGCCGTCGGCCTCGCGATCGGCACCGACCGCGATCACGCGCGCCGGAAAGTCGGGGGCGGATGCCGCCTCGAGCAGGGCGCGGAGGTTCGAGCCGGCGCCGGAGATGAGGACGGCGACCGTGAGCACGCGCTCAGTCTACGCAGGTGCGCTCGGGCGCGCGGGCCCGCCGGACAGGACGCCTGAGGGCGCGGCGCGGTCCGAGCGACCAGTCCGACCGACCCTGTCGCCGTGAGCACGGGAACCTCCGCGGTGCGCAGTGGTGGTCGTCAGTGCTTGCCGCCGGGCTCTCCGCCGTGCTCCGACCAGGCCGCGCGGATGCGCGCGCGCACCTCGTCGTCGGTGAGGTCGTCCGACGCCCCCGCACTCTCCGCCGACGTCACCGGGGCGGACGGCGTCGGATCGGAAGCGGGGGGAAGGGGCACCGAGAGGGACACTCCCGCGCCGGCCCGCGAGGACGACGTGTCGGCGTCCGCGGCGCCTCTCCGTGTCCCGAGCGCGGTGTCGGTCGCCACGGCATCCGGATCGCGGTACGAGCTCGGCCACACGTCGTGGGCGATCCCCGCCCCGAGCCGGGACCCCGTCGGGGTCGGACCCGTCGCGTGTTCATCACGGTCGAAGGGCACGTGCTCTCGAGCGGCGAAAGAGAACCCGCGGTGCTCGCGCTCCTCGAATCGGTCGTCACCCTCGTCGGCCCCGAACCTCGGGCTCAACAGCAGGATCGCGAGGCCCACGAGCACCTCGAGACCGAGGGTCAGCGCGAGCGGTCCCGGCTGCGGGCCCGTGTCGACGAGCCGGCCGGGTCCGATCGACCCCGACGAGACGACGGCGGCGAGCGCCCCCATCCCGCCGGTGAGCGCGGCGACCGCGACCGCCAGCACCAGCCGGGGCCCGAGGGGCTCGGGGCCGGTGGTGAACGGCATCCGGGATCGGAGGATCCACCCCGTCAACGCGCCGACGGCAATGGGCAGCAGGGCGAGGAGCAGCAGCCACGACGACGTCGAGTCGGGCACCGCCCCGAGCACCGGGATGCCGGGGAGCGCGCCGACCTGCGTCGCGGCCGGGGTCACCGCGGTGTCGGTGCCGAGGGCGAATCCGGGACCGGCGGCGAACGACATGCCCCAGAGCACGAGGGTCGGGAGGTAGAACAGTTGACCGAGCGCGATGACGGTCGCACCGATGAGGTCGGCATTGCTCGCCTGGTAGAGGCCGATGACCTGCGAGGCGCGGGCGATGAGCCCGGCCGCCACGACCGCGGCGCCCACGCCGACGAGCCCGAGGGTGGTGAGCGCGAGTCCGCGCAGCGCGAGTCCGGGCACGGGCGCCCAGGCGGTCGGCATCCGCTCGATCCTCTCGCGCAGGGCGTCGACCGGACCGTCGTCGCCCACGCGCCACGCGCCGATCAGGGCGCCGATGAGCGAGGGGACGAGGAAGATCAGAGAGGGCAGGAGGATCGCGAGCCAGGTCTCGGATGCCACGAGGGCTGCGCCCGAGGTGAGCGCGACGCCCGCGGAGAGAGCCGCGAAGACGAGCGATCCCGAGATCCATCCGGTCAGCCCGGCACCCGCCTCGGCCGCGCGTGCCCCCGAGCGGGCAGCGAAGAGCCCGGTGAAAGCCGCGAAGGCGAGGGGCGCGAGCGAGAGCGTGAAGGTCGCGAAGGTCGGGTCGATGCCGGTGACGGCCAGGTACGCGTCGGGCAGCGTGATCGTCACGGGGACGAGGTGGCCGAGGTGCCACACCGCGGCGGCAGCGGGCCAGAGCGCTCCCCAGTCGGGGCTGCCGACTCCGAAGACCCAGAGCAGCGTGAGAGGTGCGAGCACGACCGCGATGCCACCCGCGGCCGCCAGGACGGCGTCGAGGGCGGCGAGGAGTGTGATGAGGAGGCGATGCATGGGCGAGAGGAACCCTACCCGCGACGCGCGTGACCGCCGCTCAGGCGCGGCGGCATCCGCCGCACGGAGAAGTCGGCGTTCGAGGTGCGGGCACCCGCCGGAACGGGTGCCCGCACGACCCGGGTGTCATCCGAGCGACAGGCCCGTCCACGACACCGGCGGCAGGGTCACGGTGAGGGTTCCCGCCGAGATCGTCGCCGTCTCGTTGGGTGCCGGCGCGACGCGCTCGGGATCGTCGAGCGTGTTCGCGGCGGATCGGTCGTCGTCGGCGAGCGTGTGCGACTCGAGGACCGCGATCTCTCCGAGCGCCGAGACGTCGATCGTCACGTCGAGGGCCTCGGTGGTCGAGCGGTTCACGAGGAACACCGCGCTCCGGCCGGTCTCGGCGTCGTGCGTGGCCACGGCGTCGACCAGCGGAACCTCGCCGTACGCCGCGGTCGTGTAGGTCGGCGCCTGCAGATCGAGGCGCAGCGCCTCCCCTTGCGCCAGACGCGACGTGATCGAGAACGGGAAGAACGTGGTCTGCTTCCACGCGATCCCGCCCGGCTCCGTCATGATCGGCGCGATCACGTTGACCAGCTGGGCGAGAGAAGCGGATGCCACCCGGTCGGCGTGCTTGAGGAGCGAGATCATGAGGTTGCCGAAGACGACGGCATCCAGCACCGAGTACGAGTCTTCGAGCAGGCGCGGGGCGACGGGGAAGTTGTCGACTCCGGAGAGCTTGTCGACCTCGTGGTAGCGGTCGATGTACCAGACGTTCCACTCGTCGAACGAGATGTCGATGCGCTTCGCGGACTGCTTGACCGCGCCGACGTGGTCGGCCGTGGCGACGACCTTCTCGATGAACCCGTCCATGTCGACCGCCGAAGCGAGGAAGCTGTCGACGTCGCCACCGCGCTCCTCGTAGTAGGCGTGGCACGAGATGAGGTCGACGTCGTCGTAAGTGTGCGTGAGCACGGCCCGCTCCCACTCGCCGAAGGTCGGCATGTGAGCGCTCGACGAGCCGCAGACCACGAGCTGCAGGTCGGGGTCGAACATGCGCATCGCCTTGGCCGCCTGCGACGCGATCTTGCCGTAATCGTCGGCGGAGCGGTGGCCCAGCTGCCACGGGCCGTCCATCTCGTTCCCGAGGCACCACATGCGCACGTCGAAGGGCGCCGAGCGACCGTTGGCGATGCGCTGGTCGCTGAGCGCGGTGCCGCCGTGGGCGTTGGAGTACTCGAGCAGGTCGAGCGCCTCGAGCGTCCCCCGCGTGCCGAGGTTGACGGCCATCATGAGGTCGGAGCCGACCTTGTCGAGCCACGACGAGAACTCGTGCAGGCCGATCTCGTTCGTCTCGGTCGAGTGCCACGCGAGGTCGATCCGGCGCGGACGCTGCTCGACGGGACCCACGGAATCCTCCCACCGGAAACCCGAGACGAAGTTGCCGCCGGGGTAGCGGATGGTGTCGACACCGAGCTCCTTCACGAGGTCGATGACGTCCTGGCGGAAGCCCTCGGCATCCGCCGTCGGGTGACCCGGCTCGAAGATGCCGGTGTAGATGTGGCGGCCGAGGTGTTCGACGAACCCGCCGAAGATCTTGCGCCGGATCGGGCCGATGACGGATCCGGGGTCGATGGTGAGACGTGCGTCAGGCATGGGTGAGCTTTCTGTGGTCGTGCGAGAAGAAGAGGTCGGGGTGCGCGGGGGCGTCACTTCACGCTGCCGAGCGTCAGGCCGCCCTGCCAGTAGCGCTGCAGCAGGAGGAACGACAGCAGCAACGGCAGCACCGAGATGAAGGCACCCGAGGTGATGAGGTTCCACACCTGCTCGCCGCCGGCACCCGCGTTCGACAGCGCGAGCCAGCGGTTCAGCCCCACGGTCACCGGAAGGGTCTCGGGGTTGGTGAGCATCGCGAGCGGCAGGAAGAAGTTGTTCCACGTGCCCACGATCGACAGCAGCAGCACCGTGACGATCGCGGGGCGCAGCAGGGGGACGACGATCGTGGTGAACGTGCGCCACTCCCCCGCGCCGTCGATGCGCGCGGCCTCGAGCAGCTCATCGGGCACGGTGTCCTGCGTGTAGACGCGCATGAGGTAGACGGCGAACGGGTTCAGAAGCGAGGGCAGGATGACGGCCCATCCGGTGTTCACGAGGCCGTACTGGCTGAGCAGCATGAACTGCGGGATGACCAGTGCGGTCAGCGGGACCATGACCGACCCGAGGATCATGCCGAATACGAACCCCCGTCCGCGGAAGCGGTACTTCGCGAAGCCGTAGCCGGCGAGCACGGCCACGATCGTCGCGCCGACCCCCGACACGAACGAGTAGACGAACGAGTTGCCGAGCCAGGTCCAGTAGATGCCGCCCTGGTGCTCGAAGAGGCCCGCGATGTTGGCGAACAGCTGCGTCGGATCGTCGAACCAGAACGCGGGGCTCGAGAAGAGTCCGCCCGTGCTCTTGGTCGCGGCGACGAACAGCCACCAGATGGGGATGACGAAGTACAGGGCGAGCACCAGCAGAAGCACGTGCGAACCGATGCGGCGTCCGCCCTGGGCGACGCGGGCGTTGCGACGCGCCTCGCGGCGGGCCGAGCGGTCGGGGCGACCCGCGCCGGCGGTGACGATGGTGCGCGTGCGGTCGTCTCGCGCGGTGGTGGGGACGGCCATCACTTGAGTCCGTTCTGCTTGCGGGTGAGGAAGAGGAAGCCGAACGAGCCGATGAAGACCACGATCGCGAGCGAGAAGGCGATCGTCGAGGCGTAGTTGAACTGGCTGTAGCTGAAGGCGAGGGCGTACGCGTACATGTTCGGCGTGTACTCCGCCGGCAAGGCCCCGGAGGCGATCGAGCGCAAGACCGTCGGCTCGGTGAAGAACTGCAGCGTTCCGATCAGCGCGAAGGTGATGACCATCACCATCGACGAGGCGATCATCGGCACCTTGATGCGCGTCGCGATCTGCAACCCGCTGGCGCCGTCGACGCGCGCGGCCTCGTAGATCGAGGGGTCGATCGATCGCAGCGCGGCGTAGATGACGATCATGTAGTAGCCCGACCACTGCCAGGTCACGATGTTGACGAGGCTGCCGAAGATGGCGCTGCTGGCGAGGAAGTCGGGGGCGTCGAGACCGAACAGCCCGAAGATCGTGCCGGCCGGGCCGAAGCGGGGGCTGTAGAGGAAGCTCCACATCAGCGCACCGATGACGACGGGGATCGCATACGGCGCGAAGATCAGCAGGCGCGACGCCTTCGCCAGCCAGGTGCCGAGCGTGTCGAGCACGAGGGCGGCGACGAGCGCGACGAGCAGCTGAGCCGGGATCATCACGATCGCGTACAGCGCGACGCGACCCAGCCCGCCGAGGAAGAGCGGATCGGTGAAGGCCTTCAGGTAGTTGGCTGCTCCCACGAATTTGGTGCCCGTGGCCAGCGTCGAGCTGAACAGGCTCATCCCGAAGGCGTAGATGAGAGGAAAGATCAGGAACGCGGCGAAGATCACGAGGAACGGCGTGATGAAGAGCCACCCGACGCGCTGTCGACGCGCGTGTCCGGTGGCGCGGCACCGCGACCGCGTCGTGAGGGTGTGCGTGGCCATGGGGTCTCCCGGTGGGACGGTGGCGAGAGGGATGGGGCGGACGGTGGGCCGACCGTCGGGTCGGCCCACCGGGGACTCACTTGATCGTGAAGCCCTGCTCCGTGGCGTACCGCTCGAGGCTCGACTGGAGGTCGTCGAGCGCAGCGGAAGCGTCCTTCGAGCCGTCGACCGTCACGGCCGTGACCTGCTGCTGGAGCTGGTCGTAGGCGTAGTTCTGGAACGGGCTGAAGGTGAAGCCGCTGTAGCCTGCGGCCGCGGGCAGGAAGACCTCTTTGTTGATCTGCTGACCGCCGAAGAAAGGCGATTCGAGCTCACGGAAGTAGTCCGAGTCGAGAATGGGCTTCCACAGCGGGAAGAGCGCTGCCTTCTCGATGCCGATCTTCCACGCCTCTTCCGTGCCGAAGACTTCCTTGGCGACGGTCGCCGCAGCCGCCTTGTCCTTCGCCTGGCTCGTGACCGCGAAGGTCGAGCCGCCCCAGTTGACCTGCACGGGCTTCGCGGGGTCCCACTGCGGGATGGGGGCCGCGCGCCACGTGGCGCTGTCGTCGGTGCCCTCCAGTCCCTGCAGATAGCCGGGGCCCCACGCGGCCGCGACGTAGATGGCGTAGGTGCCGTCGACCAGCTTGGTGTTGTAGTCGGCGGTGAACGCCTCGTCAGTGGCGACCAGGCCCTTCGACGTGAGCTTCTGCCAGTACTCGAGCACGTCCTTCGACCCCTGGTCGTTGACGTCGATGCCGATGTCGGTGGGGGCGGCGCTGTCGTAGGTGAACGGCTTCGAGCCCGCCTGGGCGAACAGGGCCTGCGTGAACGCGCGACCGTTGGGCGGGAAGTTGGCGAGGACTCCGGGGGCTCCGGCGTCCTTGAGCTTCTGCGCGGCGTCGGCGAACTCGGCCCAGGTGGTGGGAGCGGCGATGCCGTACTTGTCGAGGATGTCCTGGCGGTAGAGCATGCCCATCGGACCGCCGTCGACCGGGATCGCGTAGACCGCGTCGCCGCTGGAGGCGTCCTTCCAAGCGCCATCGGTGTAGTTGCCCTTGACGTCAGCGGCGCCGTAGGCCGACAGGTCGACGAGCGCGTTGCGGATCGAGAAGCTCGAGAGCACCTCGGATTCGAGCATGATCACGTCGGGGGCTCCCGAGCCCGACTCGATCGACGTCGAGAACTTCGTGTACTCGTCGTTGCCCTGCCCGGCGTTGGTCCAGCAGATCTGCACGTCGTCGTGGTTCTGGTTGAACAGGTCGACGACCTGCTCGAACGCCGGGTACCACGCCCAGACGCTCACCTGCGTGGCATCCGGCTTCAGGATCTCGTTGGTGCACGAGGCAGCGGCGGACCCGGATGCCGAGCTGCATCCGGTCAGTGCGGCCGCGGCCACGGCGACGACGCCGAGACCGGCGAAGACCTTGTTCTTCATGGGCTGTGTGTTCCTCTCGCGGTGCGAAACACCGGTGTCTCTCGGAGATGGATCGGCGCAGCCCGGCGCCTGAAGAGTGCCGCTCTGCACGATTTACAACGTTGGAAGTAAACGTTGTAAAAGGATGATGCCTGTCGGGCGACGCGCTGTCAAGCGCCGCGTCTGCGACTCAGCGCAGGCCGGGCGCCGATTCGCGCTCGACCAGGCGATAGTCGGCGAGAAGCAGCTGCGGAGCCGGCGCCTCCGAGGGCCCGGCGATGCGCGCGAGAAGCGTCTCGACCGCTGTCCGCGCGATCCAGTCCTGGCCCGGATCGATGGTCGTGAGCGACGGGATCGAATACTGCGCCTCGTCGAGGTCGTCGAAGCCCACCACCCAGACGTCGTCGGGCACGAGTCGCCCTGCCTCCTGCAGGGCCCTCATGGCACCCAGCGCGAGAGTGTCGTTGAGCCCGAGGACGGCGTCGAAGTCGACGCCTCGGCGCAGCAACTCGCGCATCGAATCGGCTCCGTTGGCGCGATGCCACATGGTCGTGTACCCGACGATGTCGTCGTCGTACGCGACCCCCGCCTCGTCGAGCGCCTCGCGATATCCCTTCAGGCGGAGTCCGGCCGAGCCGATGACCTCGCCGTCGTGAGCGCCCACGAGGGCGATGCGCCGACGCCCGCTCTTCAGCAGGAATCGCGTCGCGTCGCGCGCGGCGTCGACGTTGCGCATGGTCACGTGGTCGGTCGGCCCGTCGAAGATGCGCTCACCCAGCAGCACCATCGGGTAGGTCACCTCGAGCCGATCGACGTCGTCCTGCCCCATTCCGAGAGGGCTGAAGATGAGCCCGTCGGTGAGCTTCAGCCGCGGCGAGCGCAGCAGCTCGATCTCGCGCTCCCGGTCGCCGCCGGTCTGCTCGACGAGCACGACCACACCTCGCCGTTCGGCCTCGGCGATGACGATCGCGGCGAGCTCGGCGAAGTAGCTCAACGCCAGATCGGGCACGGCGAGGGCGATGGCACCCGTGCGTCCGCTGCGTAGATTGCGCGCGGTCAGGTTGGGCGTGTAGCCCAGCTCGGCGATGGCCTGCTCGACCCGTTCGCGCGTGGCGGGGCGGATGTTCGGCCGATCGTTGATGACGTTCGAGACGGTCTTGATCGACACCGAAGCCAGCCGCGCGACGTCATGCAGGGTGGCCGTCATCGGATCTCCATGGGCTCACTGTACAACGTTGTACAGGCCGCTTCGCCACCGTGCGACGGGTCGGCTCTCGCCATTGTGCGCGACCGTCTGCAACGAAAGCTGCACACGCGCATCGCGCCACCGCTCCCACACCACCGTCGCCAGGCGCGGGTCGGCACCGATCGGGGCGGTAGTCAGGTCGGCACCCGCCTTCTCGATCACGCGCGAGAAGTGCCCCGGAGCGAGCACGTAGCTCGCGGCGACCGTGCGGCGACCGTCCGCGCGTGCCGTCGCCACGGCATCCGAAATGCGGGGATCGGATGCCGCGGCGTAGGCCGTGACGACGGGACCGGTGACCCCGGCATCCGTCATCAGCTCCGCCATGCGTTCGACGTCGACCACGGCGCCCGGGCGGGTGGACCCGGCCGCGGCGAGCACGACGGTGTCGTCGGGACCGGCTCCGGCGGCGCGCACGCGATCGGCGAGGATCTCGGCCAGCACCGGGTGGGGTCCGAGTGCGGGGGCGACGGGCAGTCCGTCGGCGGCCTCCACCAGGTCGACCTCGGTGTGGTAGCCGGTCGAGAGCAGCAACGGCACGATGACGATGTCGTCGGTGCGTTCGCGGGCTGCGGCGACCACGTCGGTGACGTACGGACCGTGCACGTCGACGTAGGCCTCGTGCACCTCGACGTCAGCGGGAGCTGTCGCGCGCAGCACCTCGAGCAGCTCGCGCACCACGACGCGGCCTTCTTCGAACCTCGTGCCGTGGGCGCAGGCGATCAGTACGGCGGTCATGCGTCCTCCTCATCGATCACGTCGAGCCGGTATCCGCGCTTGTAGACGGTACGGATCAGGTCGAGCCCGCCGAGCGCCTCGCGCGTGCGGGCCACCGCCACCTCGACAGCGTGGCCACTCGCCTCCGCGCTCGACAGCGCGGCGATCAGGTCGGCGCGCGAGACGACCGCCCCGGGGTTCTTGGCGAGCGCCCGCAGGATCTCGACTCCGGTACGCGGCAGGGGCGTGAAATCCCCGTCGAGCACGATCCCCGATGAGCGGATGCCGAGACGCCCGACCGTCGTGGGAATGAGCGCCGCGTCCGCCCCGCCGTAGTGCGTCACGACCGCGCGCACGAGCGCGCCGAGTCGCCCGCGGTCGGGGATGAGCGGGGTGATGCCCACCTCGAGGAGGGGACCCGCGGTGATGGGCCCGACAGCGGCGACGAGCGCGTGCCCGCGGGCCACTCGCGAGGCCACTCCGTCGAGCGCGTCGGCCCGCTCTGCGGCGAGGATCCACTCGCGCGCGGCGGGGGCCGAGGTGAACAGCACCGCGTCGATCTCCCCGCGCGCCACCTGCTGGGTCGACGCGGCGACGACCTCGGGGTCGGGCGGCGGACCCCAGCGGTAGATCGTGAGGCTGGTCACGCGCGCGCCGGCCGCCTCGAACGCCTCGTCGAGGCCGTCGGCGCCGGAGCCGTGGTGCTGGACCGCGACGTGCAGTCCCTCGATGCCCTCGGCCACGAGGAAGTCGCGCAGCTCGGCGGCCGTCTCGCTCTCGGCGACCCAGTCGGCCTCGAACCCGGCCTGCTGGATCGCCCCGCGCGCCTTGGGACCGCGCGCGACGATCCGTGCACCGTCGAGCACGGGCGCCAGAGCGTCGTGCAGGCCCGCCTCGTCAGCGGTCTCCATCCACGCGCGGAACCCCACGCCGGTGGTGGCCACGACGACGTCGGGCGGATCGTCCACCAGCGACCGCGTCTGCGCGATCAGCTCGTCGTCGTCGACGTGCGGGACGATCGTGAGCGCCGGAGCGACGCGCACGCGCGCTCCGTGCCGCTCGAGCGCTGCCGACAGCTCCCCCGACCGTCGATCGACGGGAAGCAGCACGGTGCACCCCTGGAGCACCGTGCTGATCGTCCGCGCGGGTGTGGTCACCCGATGCCCTCGCTCCGGGCGACCGCGCCCGATGCCGCGGGCGCCTGAGCCGCCGCGGGCGTCGCGACCGGCAGCAGCAGGTCGGCCCGAGCGACCTCACCGAACACCAGCACCGCGGGGTTCGCGAGGCGGTGGGTCTCGGCATCCGCCATCGCCGTCCCGAGCGTGGTGCGGATCGTACGCTGAGCGGGCGTGTGGCCGTTCTCGACGAAGGCGGCGGGGCGCGTCTCAGGAGCACCGGCAGCGCGGGCCGCGGCGACGAAGCGCGGCAAGGCGCTGACACCCATCAGCGCGACGACCGTGGCACTGTCGTCGCGCAGGGCGGCGAGGGTCGCTTCGCTCGGGGTGTCCTGACCGTTCACGACATGCAGGGTACCGGCGACGCCCCGGTGCGTCACGGGAATGCCCGCGGATGAGGGAACGGCGATCGCGCTCGAGATACCGGGCACGACCTCGACCGCGATGCCGGCCCCGCGGCACGCGATGACCTCTTCGCCGCCGCGGCCGTAGACGAACGGGTCGCCGCCCTTGAGTCGGACGACGCGCAGCCCGCGAGCCGCGCGGTCGACGAGGATCGCGTTGATCTCGTGCTGCGGCACCGGGTGGTGCTGCGGCCGCTTGCCCACGTCGATCAGCTCGACGTCGTCACCGAGTTCGGCGAGCACGCCGGTGGGTCCGAGCCGGTCGTGCACGACGACGTCGGCCTCGGCCAGCAGCGCGCGGGCGCGCACCGTCAGCAGATCGACCGGGCCGGGACCGCCGCCGACGAGGGCCACGCTCCCCACGAGCGGGCGACGTCGGCGGCGGAGCGGAAGGGCGCCTTCGGCGAGGCGCTGGGCGATGGCGTCGCGCACGGCGACGCTGCGGCGGGGGTCGGCTCCCGCGGCGGAGACGACGCCGACCATGACGTCGCCGCTCGTGGTCTCGGCGGCGAGGCGCGCGGTGCCCTTGCCGCCGTGGCCCGCGTTGACGCACCACACGCGGCGCGCTTCGGCTGCGGCGACGACGGCGGCGTCGACGGATGCCGCGCCCGTGGCCGTGTGGCAGAACCAGGCGTCGTCGAGGTCGGTGTCGGCGAATCCCCTGGCGTGCCACTCGATGTCACCCGCGGCGGCGAGCGCGGCGAGCCCCGGCGTCACCACGGGGGCGACCATCCGCACCCGGGCGCCGGCGGCGCGCAGTCGAGCGATGCGCTTCTCGGCGACGGAGCCGCCGCCCACGCACACGACGAGCTTGTCGGTGAGGTCGAGTCCTGCGAGAGCGATCATCGGGCGTCTCCTTCTGCGGGTGCAGCGTGCGCGGGGTCGGCGTGCGCGCTGCCCGCCGGCACCGAGCCGGTCACGAGCTTCACGAACACATCCCCGCCGGCGACCGCGACGGGGTGCACGGTCACGGTCAGCGACTCTTTGCCCTGCGTGTCGAGGCAGGCTCCCGTGCGGAGGTCGAACACCTGCTTGTACATGGGCGAGGCGACGGTGGGCACTCCCCCGCGATCGCCGACGATCCCGCGCGAGAGCACGGCCGCCCCGCTGAACGGGTCGATCTGGTCGGTCGCGAAGATGCGGCCGTCGAACGTGCGGAACAGCGCGATCTGCCGACCGCCGAGCAGGGCCGCTGCCCCGCGCTCCACGAGCAGGTCGTCGACGCGGCAGACGCGGATCCAGCCCTGTGCCGCCGGCCCGTCGGGAGCGCCGGCCGAACCCGACGTCATGGCCGGGTTCCCGGCATCCGGAGTCGCCTGCATCAGGGTCATGACCGCACCGCCAGCGTCGTGCCGCCGATGAGCACCGCGCCCGACGCGCGCTCCTCGGCCGTGGCGGGTCGGGCCTGGCCGCGCTCGGCGACGTAGGCGAGCGAGGGGTCGGCCTTCTCGGGCGCGTTGACGAAGCTCTGGAAGCGCTTGAGCTTCCCGGGGTCGGCGAGGGTCGCGGCCCACTCGTCTTCGTAGGCGTCGATATGGGATGCCATGGCCCGGTCGAGATCGTCGGCGATGCCGAGCGTGTCGTCGAACACGACGCCCTTCAGCGCGTCGAGGCCGCCCTCGTACTCCTCGACCCAGGGCGCGGTGCGCTGCAGCCGGTCGGCGGTGCGGATGTAGAACATGAGGAACCGGTCGATCGCCCGCAACAGCCCCTCGTCGTCGAGGCCCTCGGCGAACAGCATCGCGTGGCGCGGGGTGAAGCCGCCGTTGCCGCCGACGTAGAGGTTCCACCCGGCCTCGGTCGCGATCACCCCGATGTCCTTGCCGCGGGCCTCGGCGCATTCGCGCGCGCAGCCCGAGACGCCGAACTTCAGCTTGTGCGGCGAGCGCAGGCCCCGGTAGCGCAGCTCGAGCTGCACGGCCATGCCGACCGAGTCCTGCACGCCGTAGCGGCACCAGGTCGAGCCGACGCACGACTTCACGGTGCGCAGCGACTTGCCGTAGGCGTGTCCGGATTCGAAGCCGGCGTCGACGAGGCGCTTCCAGATGTCGGGCAGCTGGTCGAGGCGGGCACCGAACAGGTCGATCCGCTGTCCGCCGGTGATCTTCGTGTAGAGCCCGAAGTCGCGCGCGACCTCGCCGATCACCACCAGACCCTCGGGCGTGATCTCGCCGCCGGGAATGCGCGGGACGACGCTGTAGCTGCCGTCGCGCTGGATGTTGGCCATCACGTGGTCGTTGGTGTCCTGCATGGTCGCGAGCTCGCCGTCGAGCACGTGCCCCGAGTAGAGGCTGGCGAGGATGCTCGCGAGGGCTGGCTTGCAGATGTCGCAGCCGCGGCCGGTGCCGAAGCGCTCGACGATCGAGGTGAAGGTGCGCAGCCCCGACACTCGGACGGCGTCGAACAGCTGCGCCCGGGTGAACGAGAAGTGCTCGCACAGTCCGTTCGAGACTTCTTTTCCGGATGCCGCGAGCTCGGTCGCCACGAGCTTCTTCACGAGCGTGAAGCACGAGCCGCACGCGGCCCCGGCCTTGGTGCAGGCCTTGACCTCGGCGGCATCCGCGCACTGGTGCTCGGTGACGGCCTCGCGCACGGTTCCGGCGGTGACGCCGTTGCACGAGCAGACGATCGCGTCGGCGGGCAGGTCGCCTTGCGGGGCCGGGGCGAGATCGGAGGGCATGAGGTAGGCAGCGGGGTCGCTGCCGAGCGCGCGACCGACCAGCGGACGCAGCGAGGTGTACGCCGAGGCGTCGCCGACCAGGATGCCGCCGAGAAGCGTCTGCGCGTCGTCGCTCAGCACGAGCTTCTTGTAGACGCCCGACACCGGGTCGGCGTAGGTGACGTCGAGGGCGTTCGGCGTCTCGGCGAACGCGTCGCCGAAGCTCGCGACCTCGACGCCCGAGAGCTTGAGCTTGGCCGAGGTGTCGAAACCGGGGAAGGCCGCCTCGCCGCCGAGCAGGCGGGTCGCGGCGACCTCGGCCATCGCGTAGCCGGGGGCGACGAGGCCGATGCACTGCCCGTCGAAGCTCGCGACCTCACCGATCGCCATGATCGTGGGGTCCGAGGTGTCGCAGCCCTCGTCGATCACGACGCCGCCGCGGGCGTCGACCCGCAGCTCGGCGGCACGGGCGAGCTCATCGCGGGGCCGGACGCCGACCGTGAAGACGACGATGTCGACGGCCTCCCACGTGCCGTCGCGCAGCTCGAGGCCGCACACGGCGCCGGTCTTGTCGGCATCCACCCGGGTCGTCACCGAGCTCGTGCGCACCTCGATGCCGCGCGCTTCGATGAGCCGCTGCAGGGTGCGCGCCCCGCCCAGGTCGAGCTGGGCCGACATCAGACGCTCGTTCGACTGCAGCACGAAGGGTGAGACGCCCTCGGCCTGCAGGGCTCCCGCGGCTTCGAGTCCGAGCAGACCGCCGCCGACGACCGCTCCGCGCAGGGGGCGGCCGAGCTGGGCCGAGCGCTTCGCGACCCAGGCGCGCATGCCGGCAACGTCGTCGAGCGTGCGGTAGACGAAACACCCCTGGTGGTCGAAGCCGTCGAGAGCAAGACGGGCGGCGAACGACCCGGTCGCCAGCACGAGGCGGTCGTACGCGTGGGTCGAGCCGCCCGCCGTGGTGACGGTGCGCGCCGCGCGGTCGATCTTCGTGACGCGGGCGTCGGTCTTCACCCGCACCCGCTCGTGGGCGAGTACCGCGGGATCGAGGGCGAGGTCGTCGGGGGTCTTGCCGCTGAAGATGCCGGTCAGGCCCACGCGGTCGTACGGCCCGCGGGCCTCGTCGCCCAACACCGTGACCGACCAGTGGCCCTCGGTGTCGCGGCTGGTGAGGCTCTCGACGAAGCGGTGGGCCACCATTCCCGCACCCACGACCACGACGGATCCGGATGGAGCGGGGTGGAGCATGCCGTCACCGTACGCGGCGGACTTTGCCGACGCGTCAGCGGCGTGTTTCGTTCCGATTGCGGGGTTCGAGCGGGCCATGCCCCGACGCTAGGCAGCCGAGGTTTCCCCCGCCCTCGCGCCCGCGTTACCCCCGGCGAACGTTTCTCTCACGCGGGGGCGGGGGTGGTGTGAGGTTTGGATCCCGGCATCCGGACCTCTGCTCCACGTTGCGCGTCGGCCCCACCCCGTCGTGTGTCCAGGACACCCGGACGAATGCTCGATCCGTCCGGGTGTCGTGGACACTCACGCGGATGAGCGACCGAGAGGACTTACTCGACCGGCTCCAGCACGAACAGCTCGATGCGGCGGTCGGTCTTCTTCTGGTACTCGTCGTAGTCGGGCCAGACCTCGGTCGCGTAGCCCCACCACTCCTCGCGCTCGGCACCCTCGGCCTGGTGCGCTTCGTACTCCTTCTTCACGTCGCCGTCCTGCAGGGCGACGCGGGGGTTCTTGACGAGGTTGTAGAACCAGGCGGGGTGCTCAGGGGCGCCGCCCTTGGATGCCACGACCGCGTACTTTCCGTCGTGCTCGACGCGCATCAGCGCGGTCTTGCGCAGGCCGCCCGTTTTGGCACCGACGGTGGTGAGGACGATGATGGGTACGCCCCGCATGTCGGCGGACTCTTTGCCCCCCGTGGCTTCGAAAGTCTCCGCCTGCTGGCGGGCCCATTCGCTGGTGCTGGGTAGATACTCTCCTGAGAGTGACATAGCTCACACGATACGTCGGCGTCTTCCCCTCCGGTCTAGTCCCTCCCCCTTTTTCCTGGAGCCTTCATGAGCGCTTCCGCTCCCGAGACCACGGCCGTCCCCGAACCGAAGAACGGCCTCGACCGGTTCTTCGAGATCACCGCCCGCGGTTCGACCGTCGGCGGAGAGATCCGCGGCGGCGTCGTCACCTTCGTCACGATGGCGTACATCGTCATCCTGAACCCGATCATCCTGTCGGGCACCCCCGACGTCGCGGGCAACGCGCTCGGCTTCTCGCAGGTCGCCGCGGTCACCGCACTCACCGCGGGCGTCATGACGATGCTCTTCGGACTGGTCACGCGCCTGCCGTTCGCGTTCGCCGCGGGTCTCGGCATCAACTCGTTCCTCGCGGTCGGCATCGTGGGACAGGTCACCTGGCCCGAGGCGATGGGCCTCGTGGTCATCAACGGCCTCATCATCGTGCTGCTCGCCGTCACCGGCCTGCGCCGCATGATCTTCGAGGCCGTGCCCCTCGCGCTCAAGACGGCGATCACCGTCGGCATCGGCCTGTTCATCGCGTTCATCGGCTTCGTCGACAGCGGCCTGGTCACCTCGACCGGCCTCAGCTCTCCCCCGGTCGGCCTCGGCGTCGGCGGCTCGATCACCACGATCCCCACCGCCCTGTTCGTGTTGACCCTGGTCATCACCGCCGTGCTCCTCGTGCGCAAGGTCAAGGCCGCCCTGCTGATCGGTCTGCTCTCGGGCACCGTCATCGCCGTCATCGTCCAGGCCGTCACCGGTCTCGGCGCCAAGGCCGATGGCAACCCCGGCGGCTGGGGCCTGAGCGTCCCGACCCTCCCCGCCCAGTGGGTGAGCCTCCCCGACCTGTCGCTCGTCGGTCAGGTCGACCTGGTCGGATCCTTCGGGCGCATCGGCGTGCTCGCCGCGCTCATGCTCGTCTTCACGCTCGTGTTCACGAACTTCTTCGACGCCATGGGCACGATGACCGGCCTCTCGCGCGAGGCGGGCCTCGCCGCCCCCGACGGCACCTTCCCGCGCCTGCGTTCGGCGCTGGTGATCGAGGGCATCGGCGCCGTCGCGGGTGGAGCGACCTCGTCGTCGTCGAACACCGTGTTCATCGAGTCGGGCTCCGGCATCGGCGAGGGTGCCCGCACGGGTCTCGCCAACGTCGTCACCGGCGGCCTGTTCCTGCTCGCGATGTTCTTCACGCCGCTGACGAGCATCGTCCCCACCGAGATCGCCGCCGCAGCCCTCGTGATCGTCGGGGCGCTGATGATGGCGCAGATCCGCCACGTCGACCTGAGCGACATGTCGGTGCTCATCCCGGTGTTCCTCACCGTCACCGTGATGCCCCTCACCTACTCGATCGCCAACGGCATCGGCGCGGGCTTCGTCAGCTGGGTGCTGATCCAGGCACTGTCGGGTCGCGCGCGCCGCATCAGCCCGCTGCTGTGGATCGTCGCCGCCGGCTTCGTCGTCTTCTTCGCCCGCGGTCCGGTGGAGGCCCTGCTCGGCTGAGCCGTGCCCGTTTCGGGGGCCTGGATGCCACGGCATCCGGGCCCCTTTTTGGTCGCCGCCGCGTGCCGGGTGCGCGTCGCGGCCCCACGCGTCGCCCGCCCCGCACCCGGCCGCCGTCGCGCGCCTGGCCGCCGTCGAGATCACACGCGTTCGCCGAGAAGACCCGCGTTCAGACCGAATGGCCGGTCACCTCACGAAAGCCCCGTCATCTCGGAGTTCCGCCCGCCCCGCCCCGGCGCCCGGGCATGAGAACGGGGCCCGGATGCCATGACGTCCGGACCCCGCAGAGTGACGCCGGCGGCATCCAGGGCCTCCCCCTCACACGCGCAGGGCGGCGATGGGGTCGGTCGTCGCTGCACGCCTGCTCGGCGCGAGAGCGGCCAGCACCAGGGCGACGAGGCACACCACGGCGACGACTCCGAGAAGCGCGGGATCCCACGCGGGACTGAGTCCGATGCGCAATAGTGTGCCGATAGACGACGCCACCGCCGCCCCCATCAGAAGTCCGGTCGGGATACCGACGACAAGCGCTGCGACCCCGACGAGCATCGAGTCCAGCAGCACAAGTCCGCGGATGCCACCCCGTTGAGCGCCAAGAGCCCGAAGCACACCAAACTCGGTGCCACGCATGACCACGGACAACGCGAACGCGCCTCCGACTCCGAGCGCACCAAGAATCAGCGCAAGGACCACCATCAGCGCGACGGTGCTGATGTAGGGCGAGATCTGCCCTTCCACCTCGGTGCGGACCTGCTGGCTCGTCGACACCCAGAGTCCCGGGATGTCCGCGAACGCACCTTGGACGCGCTGGCGGAGTACCTCCGGATCGATCCCGCCGGCGGCGAGCACCGTCCACCCCGCGACGCCCTCCACACCGAGCCGCTCCCCGACAGCGCGCGAGGTCACCACATTGTTGCCCGCGAGCTGAATCGAGGTGTAGGTGCCGACGATCGTGACGGCGACGGTTTGCGAGCCTCGCGACAACGTGAGGCGATCGCCGACCTGCACCCCGAGCTGTTGCGCATACGACTCCGAGAGCACGAGCCCGTCGGCCTCGACCTGCTGCGGTGTGGCAGCGGTGCCGCCGGTCCAGGCGAACTGGGCGGTGCGGAAGTAGCTTTCGGGGTCGATGAACATCGCCCGGGCGCTCTGCGCGTCACCCGCCTGCGTCGACAGCTCGACGTTCGCTCCGATGAACCCCGAGGTCGTCCCCACGCCGTCGATGCCGTGGAGGCGTTCGTCGAAGGACCCGTCGGTGAACGCCACCGGGGAGGCGACCCGCACGTCTGCACCGTACTGCGCGCCGATGACGGTTTCGGTGGCGGTGTTCAGCGATGCCGCCCCCACAGAGAGGCCGGTGGCGAGACACACGACGACCGCCATGACGCTCGTGACGGCACGCAGTTCGCGGCCCCGGAGCACACGGTCGGCGGCAAGGCGTGCCGGCCACCATAGCCTGCCCTGTAGTGCCTTCGCCGCCGCCAGACCCATCGGTCCGAGCATCGCCGCAGCGATGAGCAGGGGCACGGCTGCGGCGGCGCGCGCGACGCCGTCGGCGAAGACCGTGAGCGCAGCGCCTGCGACGAGGGCCGACAATGCGACCAGCACACGAACTGTCATGAGCATGCGGCGGGCCGGAGGCCGGGGCGTCGCGCCGTGGAGACTTTCCACCGGCGATCGGCTGACGACCCGGAGGGCGGCTCGCCCGCCTCCGATAAGACCGGCGACGACACCTACACCCAGCAGAGCCAACGGATGCCACCACTCGATGAGCACACCTCCCCCGGTGAGCGCACCAGCGCTGGCCAGGACCGACACGAGCACCGTCGACAAGCCGATGCTGAGGACGAACCCGATGGCGGTGCACACGGTCGTGAGTGCGATCGTCTGCGTCACGATCATCGTCGCGAGCCAGCGTTTGCTCGCCCCCGTGCTCCGAAGGGCTCCGAACGAGACCGCGCCCTGACGGATGCCCGCCTCGAAGACGCCGGCGGTGAGCGCGACGGCGACCACCAACGCCGAGAGCGCGATGAGACCGAGGATTGCAGTGACGGCGACGAGCAGGTTGGCGAACGCGCTCGTGAGCGCCGTCTGAGAGGCGACCGTAAGTCCGGCGGGGAGGTCACGCGCGTGCGCCTTCTGCCAGGCGTCCGCCGTCGTTCCCGGCGACAGGCTGAGGACGAACGACGAGAAGCCGTCTTTGACACCGAAGGCCTTTCGGACGTCGGCCAGCGCGGCGACCACGACGCTGCGGTCACTCGCGGAGAGCGTGGACGAGTCGACGAGCTCCGTCACCCTGCCCTGCTTCGAGCCGAGAGGCGACGCGATCGTCAGGACATCGCCCTGCACGATGCCGTTCGACGAGGCGAACCCGGAGGGCACGACGACGGGGAACGTCGAGTCGTCGCCATCCATGCCCTGCAGGGCGCCCGCTGCGGACTCCGGTAGCGCGGCGGGCTCCCGTCCGCTCAAAATGATCGACACGTCGTCGTCCCCCACGCGGGCAGCGGTGGGCTGGTCGAGCCTGCCCTGAACCGTCGCGACGTCGGGCAGCACGGCCACCGAACCGCGCTCGTCGGAGGTGAGGGAGGCGCTCCCATCGTCGGACGTGACCGTGACCTCTGTCTCGGAGGCGAGGCTCCCGACCGTCTGGTGAAGTCCCGCGGACAGGCTGGTGGCTGCGAGAGGGGTCGCCCCCAGAAGCGCCGTGCTCAACGTCAGAGCGATTCCGACCACGACGAACCGCCGATACTCAACGCGCAGCTGACGCATACCAATCGCGAACGCGGTCGACACGGCTGCCTCCCGTCTGGTGTCGGTCGCCGGGGGCGCGGGTATCGAACTCGGCGACGATGCGTCCGTCCCGGAAGGCGAACACCCGGTCCGCGGTTGCGGCCGCGTGGATGTCATGGGTGACGAGGAGCCCGCACCGCTCTTCCGACACGGCTTCCCGGAGGAGCCCGAGCACCGCAGCGCCCGCTGCCGTGTCGAGATTTCCCGTGGGTTCGTCGGCCAACAGGATCGTGGGGTGCGAGTAGATGGCACGAGCGACGGCGACGCGCTGACGCTGACCCCCCGACAGCTCGTGCGGGTAGCGGCGGGAGAGGTGCGCGATGCCCAGACGTTCGAGGAGTTCGACGGTGCGCGGTCGCCACGCTCGCTCGGGTCGGTTCCCGACGATTGCGGAAAGGGCGATGTTCTCCGCCACCGTGAGATATGACACGAGGAAGAAGGACTGGAAGACGAAGCCGACCTGCTCACGCCGGAATCTCGTCTTCTCCGTCTGGTCGAGTTCGTCAACCCGGATGCCGTTCACCGTGAGCCGTCCGGAATCGAGGCTGTCGAGCGCGCCGAGCTGATGAAGCATCGTCGACTTCCCCGATCCCGAAGGCCCGAGCACCGCCACCAGCTCGGACGCACCGATGGTGAAACTGACGCCGTCGAGAGCCGCCACCGTGCCGCCTCCCTCGGCGTAGTGTCGCCGGAGCTCGACCGCCTCGATGAGAGGCGGTGTTCGCCGTTCGGTCGTGTGGGTCATCGAGACGCTCCAATCAGGACGGACGCGTTATGCCCGCCGAACCCGAAGGAGTTCGTGAGGGCGTATCGAGAGTGGCTGGCAAGCGGTCGAGGCTCCGGGGCGACGTTGACCGGGAGGTCCGGATCCCGCGCCACCGTCGACGTGATCGTGGGCGGAACAAGGCGAGTCCACAGGGTGAGTACCACGAACGCCGCCTCCAGCACGCCCGTGGCGCCGAGCAGGTGCCCCGTCGAAGCCTTCGTCGCCGAGAGGGGTATCGCATCGGCATCGGCGCCGAAGAGACCTCGCAGCGCGCGGTACTCCACCAGATCGCCGATCGGCGTGCCGGTCGCGTGCGCATTTACGTGTGCGACGTCGGCGGGCTCGACGCCGCCGACCGCCAGCGCTTCCTCCATCGCGCGGAGAGCGCCCTCTCCCGTGGGCGCGGGAGCGACGACGCTGTGGGCGTCGCCCGTCACGCCTGCACCGAGGATGTGACTGTATACGGTCGCATTTCGCGCTCGGGCGTGCGCTTCCGACTCCAAAATGATCGTGGCGGCACCCTCACCGAGGACCAGTCCTGCGCGATCCCGCGCGAACGGTGCAGACGCCCGGCTGAGGGAGGCCCCTACTGAGAGCGCATTCATCGCCGCGAAGCCGGCAATGGTTGCAGGGTGAATCCCTGCTTCCGTGCCGCACACGATGACCACGTCGGCACGGTCGAGCCGAACGAGATCGAAAGCGGCCGCGAGCGCTTCCGTTCCGGAGGCACATGCGCTCGCCACGGTCATTGCCGGTCCCCGCGCCGCTCGGTCGATCGCAATCGCCGCCGCAATCGCGTTAGGCATGAGCATAGGGATTGCCCTCGGGTGCACTCGGTGCCGCTGCTCCGCGAGGTGGAAGGACTCCACCGTTTGCAACGTGGTGGTCAGTCCGCCAAATCCCGATCCAACGATAACGGCGATCCGCTCACTCCGGACCTCGGGGCAACCGGCGTGCTCCCAAGCCTCACGGGCGCTCGCGACGCCGAGGAGCGTCGCGCGATCCATCCGACGAGCGCGACGCGAGACCACACGTGACTCATCATGGGTTGAGTGCGCCACGGCAACGTCGGGCAGACTGAACCGCGCGCGCAGCTCGGCGGCGAGTGGCTGGAGTCCGGAGACTCCAGCGAGGAGATTTGCCCACGAGCTGCCCATCGAAGATCCGAGGGGTGTGCAGGCGCCCAGGCCAGTGATGGCAACCACGGTCATGCGGCATCGTCCGGGGCGGGGGCGCTTGCCGAAGTGAATGCCGGATGGGTCGTGATGAGTGAGACGACATCGCGAACCGTGTCGATCCGGGCCAGGTCCGCCAGATCGAATCGGACGCCGAATCGATTCTCCGTGTCGACGGCGATCACCGCCATACTGAGAGAGTCCACCTCGAGGTCCTCCCGGAGGCGCGAGTCGAGGGTGACGACCCGCGTTTCATCGTCCATCTCCTTCTCGACGAGATCGATAACGAAATCTGCAACGGTCTGAACGCTCACATCTTCCTCTTTTCTGCGTATTCGCTGTCCAAGACCCCCCACACCCAGGCATCGATGTAGGACCCGTCGATGAAGTAGTAATCCCGCAGAAGGCACTCCCTGCGACCAAGCCGGTGGGCGGTGAGCAAATCGATGGCATGCGCGTTGTGGGCGGGAACTGTCGCCAAGAGTTTTCGTGCGCCGAGATCTTGGAACGCAAACTCCAGAGCGCGCGCGACCATCGCGCCCGCTGCAACGCTCTGGCGATGGGCTGGCTCTCCAACGAGGCACTCGATCTCGAACGTCCGAGAGCTCGGCGGACCGTAGGCACCCAGCCACACGAGTCCGAACGGGACATCGTCGCCGTCGAAGGCGACTAGCGTGTGCCCGGTCGGGTTGTCGACGATCTGCCGGACGACATCTCGCGACACAGCAGTCTCACCGTTCATGGCGAACTGGCGGGTATCGGACCGCGGACCAATCCATCGGTAAACGACCTCGACGTCATCGACAGGGTCCGCGTGGCGTAGTCGCATAAACCTGTTGTGTCTGGACACACACTCTCCTCGTGGCTGGGGGCTTCTGGCCCGCCGCGTCAGCGGACTGAGACAAGTTCTCGGTAGGGGTCGAATCCCGTCATCAGCTGCTCGTGCGTACCGTGGGCGACCATGCGACCCTCGCCCAAGACATAGATCCGGTCGAAATCACGCAGCATCTCCGGGGCGTGCGTGACGAACACCACGGCGGTCGCGGGGGGAAGGGAGGACAACTCCGCGATGAGAGCGCGGGCGGCCGCGCCGTCAAGCGCTGACGTCGGCTCGTCGAACAGGATGATGTCCGCGTCCGAGGAGAGCGCCCGCACCCAGGCGAGACGTTGGCGCTCGCCGCCCGAGAGACTGCCGGATCGCGCATCGGCATTCATGCGACCAGCGAGTCCGGCCAGCACCCGGCCCGCTCTCGCGGTCAGCCGCTCTTGTTCAAGTCCGACGTTCGTGCCGACCGACCCCGGAAGGAGCGGACTCGCCTGTTCGACAAGGTGGACACGTGTCCGAAGTCGCGAGAGGGACATTCCGCGAACGTCGTCTCCATAGACCCAGATAGTCCCGGTGCGAGGCTCGCGCAGGCGCACCACCAGGTCGAGAAGAGTGCTCTTTCCGGAACCCGAGGGCCCCACGATCCCAACGCGCTCCCCTGGAGCCACCTCCAGATCAAGGTCCCGCAGCAACTCCCGCGCGCCGCCACCGGTCGAGTAGCTGAGTCCCCGGATTCGGAGTGCCGACATGGCCTCCGTCTGGGCTCGGCGAGTTGCCGTCCGGGTCACCGGCGCTCCTGCAGATGATTCGGGGAGCAGAGCCAGCGTTTCTGCCACCCGACGAAGCGCGCCAGATCCCTGTGCGAGCGCACCAAACGCCGACCCTAGCTGTTGGAGCGGTCCGACCATGAAGTAGAAGTAGATGACGAACACGAAGAATGCAGCCGCCGTCAGTGTTCCCGCCGCCATGAGGGCGGCCGCGGCGCCGGTGACAGCAACGAGCGACAGCTGATTCCCGAGTGTGACAACGGGAGCGAGCATCGCGAGACGAACTGAGGCGCGGGCACGGGCGAAGGTGATCTCTGCGACCCCCGCACCCAAGCGCCGCACGGCTTCGTCCTCGAGTCGTCCGCTCTTCACGGTCCGCGCGGCCTGGAGGTAGGACGTCGTATCCGAGGTCAGACGCGCAACGGCAGCCTGTACTCGGACACCGAATGAATCGAGCGGGCGGGCGATCAGCCATGTGGCCGACAGCGCGACCGCAATACTGGCGAGGGCGACGCTCGCTAGGAGGGGGCTGACCGTCGCCATCATCGCGAACGAACCGACGACCAGAAGCAGGGAGGAGACGGGGATCAGCATGCCGTCGACCACCATGGTTCGCACGGCCGAGGTGTCGGCGGCGACGCGAGACGCCAGTTCGCCCGGCTGTGCGCGCACGACGTCCTCCAACGGAAGCCGGACGACATGGTCGATCAGGCGGCGACGGAGCCTGTCGAGCCCGCGGATGGTCACCCTCTCGACGTGAAGTTGCTGAAAGGTCAAGACCGCGACCTGCGCGAAAGTGATGAGGAGGAGTGCAGCAACCGTTCCCCAGGTGTCGGTTATCGAACCCGGGGCCGCCAGGAGACCCCCGAGGAGCTGAGGCTGGACCACCCACGCCCCCGCCACCACCGCTCCCAGCGTCAGGGAGACCAGCAGGACCGAAAACGGCTCGCCCAGGACCGTTCGAATAATTTCACGGCCCTGCTGACGGTGACCGGCGCTACCCACGCCGCGCCTCGAGGAGGTGCGTGGCAGAGGCGATCCAGGACGCGCTCACTTGCCGGTCAGGCATGACGCTCCGCCCCAGGATCCGCTGGATGTCGGCGAAGCGGGGATGGGCGACGTACTCTGTCCGCAGGATTCCCCAGCAGATGCCTTCGGCCAGCGCTCCCCCGCTAAGCGAGTACGCACGAAGCGTGCCTTCACGTCGACCGAGTTGATGAGAATCAAGTATTGCGAGCATCGGTGAGTTGCGCTCGATGATCCGAGCCGAGATCTTGTGCAGGTTCTTCCGCATGAAGAGGAAGTCAATTGCCATCAGCAGGGCCTCGCCCGCGAGGGGCGATCGGCGCAAGCCGGGTTCGCCAATGACGGCACTGAGCTCGACGTTGCGAGTGTTCAGAGGACCCGAAGGAAATGCCCAAACAGCGCCGACGGGCTTGCCTCCGGCCTCGACAATGAAGGTGGTCCCGGTGGGATTGTCGAGAACCCGGGCGATGTCCTCCCGTCGACACGGACGGTCCTGATGCGCGGCGTACTCGTTGCTGTCGGAGCGGGGACCGAGCCATTGGAAGAAGGGTTCGGTATCGACGGACGGATCAGGAAATCGGAGAGTCATGTATCGGCCGCAGAGCATGACGGCTGGGCTCCTCGTAATGGGCGACGCGATCGGCGCGACGGGCGAAATTCAGGCCTTGGGAAGCGTGGCCACGAACGAGACGCATGTCCGTGGCCACGCGATGCAACTCGAGCCCGCTGTTGCGAGCTCGGCGTCTCTTACGGGCGGCAGCCGCTGCCGTTGTGGTTGTTCTGACGGAACGGGCGGCAGCCGCCGCCGTTGGTGTTGTTCTGACGGAACGGGCGGCAACCGCCGCCGTTGTAGTTGACCTGCATGGTGATCCCTTCGTTCGAGTCGTCCAGCCCGGTCATGTGGGATGAGGACTCTGATCCCTCGTCGCTGAACGCTGGCGAACGTAGCACATGTTTACATGCTTTCTGAGCCTTCGAGCGACGGCCCGTTACCACGTCCACCGTGCGCCGGCTCTCGCGGCGTGCTGCGATAGGGATGCGGCCATTCCAACGGCACAAGAATTCACCCGCACCCTCACCCCGCCTAGTGGTCCGGACGCTCTACTGCTCGACCCTGCGAGGACCGAGATGCGAGGAAGCACGGTAGTCAACGCGTCGCCGCGATTCGTCGTTCGGCTCGCGGGCACCGTGAGGACTAAACCCGCGAGAAGTGCCAGGCGGATGCAACTCTGATGAAACTTCTCTCGCGTGCGTGCCAAAGCGGCCACCTCGACCTGCTTCGACCCATGGACGTACCGACCGCGTGCGCCGTTTCGAAGAAGGAGAACCATGCAGAAGACGAACATGTCCCCGTCGTCGTCGCACCTCTCCGGCAGACGCACTTGCGGTAGCCGGAATGCTCGGAACGGAAGCACTCGCCGCCCCACCCGACATCGCCGAGGGAGGGATCACCTACACGCTGCACCAGAACAGCACGCCGTCGGCTGACGAGCAGGACGCCGACGGCCGCATCGCCCCGGCCATGAACGCCGCCGACAACCGCTACAAAAATCTGTCGGACCTGGCAAAGCAGATCACCGTGTACTACGCCCCGCGGGCTTACACCGCCGGTGCGACATCATCGGAGACCTGCGCTTCGGCGACAACAGGTCGTAGATGACCGAGCGCACCGCGCTGCACAAGATCTCCCACACGATCGGCGCCGGCCAGAGCTGCGGGTTCTTCGACCCTTGCGGCTCCGGCGCTTAGACCGGCCCTCACACGAACGCTCTGATAATGAGCTGGGATGGCCCGGATGCCACCATCTCGCGCGGAGGCGGGAACATCTGGCTACGGCCTGGTCTACAAGATCGAGTGGTCAGAGCTCGACGCCGCCCGTCACGTCGACCTTGTCGAGGCGATAGCCACCGACGGCATGGAGACAACGGCGCGCGTTCTCGCGGCCAGTGCGCGCCGCCCGCCTCGCCCCGCACACGAGAAAGGGCCCGGATGCCATGGCATCCGGGCCCCGCAGGGAGTGCTGCTTACAGGCTCTCGATGATCTCGCGCATCAGGGCGGCGGCTTCGGACGGCGTCTTGCCGACCTTGACGCCGGCGGCCTCGAGGGCCTCCTTCTTCGCCTGAGCGGTTCCGGCCGAGCCCGAGACGATGGCGCCGGCGTGGCCCATGGTCTTGCCCTCGGGAGCGGTGAAGCCCGCGACATAGCCGACGACCGGCTTGGTGACGTTGGCCTTGATGAAGTCGGCGGCGCGCTCTTCAGCGTCTCCACCGATCTCACCGATCATGACGATGGCCTTGGTCTCGGGGTCGGCCTCGAACGCCGCGAGGGCGTCGATGTGCGTCGTGCCGATGACCGGGTCGCCGCCGATGCCGATGGCGGTCGAGAAGCCGAGGTCGCGCAGCTCGAACATCATCTGGTAGGTCAGGGTGCCCGACTTCGACACGAGGCCGATGGGTCCCTTGCCGGTGATGTTCGCGGGGGTGATGCCCACGAGCGCCTCGCCGGGCGTGATGATGCCGGGGCAGTTCGGGCCGATGATGCGGGTCTTCTCGCCCTTGGCCTTCGAGTACGCCCACGCCTCGGCGGTGTCGCCGACGGGAACGCCCTCGGTGATCACGACGAGCAGGGGGATTTCGGCGTCGATGGCCTCGACCATCGCGTCCTTCGTGAAGGCCGGGGGCACGAACGCGATCGACACGTCGGCGCCGGTCTCGCGGATGGCCTCTTCGACCGACGCGAAGACGGGCAACTCGACGTCGCCTCCCGACGCGTCCTTGTGCGAGACCGTGGTGCCGGCCTTGCGGGCGTTCACGCCGCCGACGACCTGGGTGCCGGCCTTGAGCATGAGGGCGGTGTGCTTGGTGCCCTCACCGCCGGTGATGCCCTGGACGATGACCTTGGAGTCCTTGTTGAGGTAGATCGACATGTTTCTGTCCCTATCCCTTACGCGTTGGCCAGTTCGGCGGCCTTGTCGGCGCCCTCGTCCATACCGGCGGCGAGGGTGACGAGCGGGTGGTTGGCGGCGGCGAGGATCGCGCGACCCTCTTCGACCTGGTTGCCGTCGAGGCGCACGACGAGCGGCTTGGTGGCGGTGTCACCGAGGATCTCGAGAGCCTTGACGATGCCCTCGGCCACGGCGACGCACGAGGTGATGCCACCGAAGACGTTGACGAAGACGCTCTTGACCTGCTCGTCGCCGAGGATGACGTCGAGGCCGGCGGCCATGACGGTGGCCGAGGCGCCGCCGCCGATGTCGAGGAAGTTGGCGGGCTTGACGCCGTTGTGCTTCTCGCCGGCGTACGCGACGACGTCGAGGGTCGACATGACCAGGCCCGCTCCGTTGCCGATGATGCCGACCTGACCGTCGAGCTTGACGTAGTTGAGGTCGTGCTGCTTGGCCTTGGCCTCGAGCGGGTCGGCGGCGTCCTTGTCTTCGAGCGCCTCGTGGTCGGGGTGACGGAAGCCGGCGTTCTCGTCGAGCGAGACCTTGCCGTCGAGGGCGATGATGTCGCCGTCTTCGCTCTGGATGAGGGGGTTCACCTCGACGAGGGTTGCGTCCTCGCCCTTGTAGACGTTGAAGAGCTTGACGAAGACGTCGGCGACCTTCGGAGCCAGCTCGTCGTCGAACTTCGCGGCCTTGGCGATCTCGAGGGCCTTCTCGGGCGTGATGCCCTCGATCGGGTCGACCTCGATGCGCGCGAGCGCCTCGGGACGCTCGACGGCGAGCTCTTCGATCTCCATGCCGCCCTCGACGCTCGAGAGCGAGAGGTAGGAGCGGTTGGCGCGGTCGAGCAGCACCGAGAAGTAGAACTCCTTGGCGATGCGGGCGCCGGCGGCGACCATGACGCGCTTGACGACGTGACCCTTGATGTCGAGGCCGAGGATGGCCTGGGCCGCCTCGAACGCCTCGTCGGGGTTCTTCGCGACCTTCACGCCGCCGGCCTTGCCGCGGCCTCCGGTCTTGACCTGAGCCTTGACGACGACGACACCGCCGAGCTTCTCCGCGGCCGCCTTCGCCTCCTCAGGGGTGTCGGCGATGATGCCGGCGAGTACCGGCACCTCGTACTTTTCGAACAGATCACGTGCCTGGTACTCGTAGAGATCCACGGACAATCCTTCGCTGGGCGATCGGTGGTGGGAGGAGGCGAACTCTCTCGATATCAAGAGATCTTCGCCAGTCGACAACCCTACTAGACGGGGCTGGAGACCCCCGACCCTTGCCCCTTCGATGGGAGGGAGTTGCGGGATGCCGCCGTTGCCGGCAGGGCGATCTGTGAGAGGTTCGACGCATGCATTCACAAGGTCGTCTGTACGCGCTGGTCCTGTTGGCTACCACGAGCGCACTTGCATTGACCGCCTGCGGCTCGGCCGAGTCCTCAGCCGCCCCATCGACGGCAACGCAAGACACAGCTCTGAGCGTCGACTCCGTTGCACTCACGTTCGAACTTGATGGAAAGACGCACACGATCGTCGGTTCCGTCGCCGACGGCCTGCGCACCTGCGACGACCGTTTCGTCACCGTCGCCGCGCAGGAGTTCCCCGACGCCGGTGTCCAGCTGGGCCTGACAGGAGGCTCCGTCCGCGCGAACGTCGCCGCGTGGGCGGTCGGCGACTACGCAGTGCAATTCCTCGGCGAAGGAGACATCGAGCGCAGCGACGCGGACTCGAGCATCAGCGGCTCGAACGTGACGGGGACGGCCACCGTTCGCGCGGTGCCGGCGGGAACATCACCCCGTCTCAACGACCTGGACATGCCCGGCGGCGAGCGCGTCGAAGCGACGGCGACTTTCTCGGTCGACTGCCCCACGCCGTGAGGATCGCCTGCGACATCGCCACCTCCCGGGAGCCTTGAGCCATGCCCTCCGCTGTGACCCTGATCCATTCCGCCTCGCTCTCGGACGCCGCCGAGTACGCCTACGCCGCCACCGCTCCGGCGAACGCGCGCCTCATCTTCCTCGCCGGCTCGTGCCCGTTGAACGCCGACGGCTCGACCGCCGGCGTCGGCGACTACGCCGCGCAGGCCGCGAGCTGCATCGAGAACATGACGGGCGCGCTGCGCGCAGCCGGCGCGGAACTCACCGACGTGATCAGCACCCGCGTGCTGGTGGCATCGACCCGTCAGGCCGACCTCGTCACCGCGTGGGAGGTCGTGCGCGACGCCTTCGGCGACCACGACGTGCCGAGCACGCTGATGGGCGTCACCGTCCTCGGCTACGACGATCAGCTGGTCGAGATCGAAGCGGTCGCCGCGGTCGTCGACTGACCGCGAGGCTCACCCCACGACCGCGAACCGCTCCAACACCACCGACGTGTCGTCGTCGACGACGAAGGCACTCCCGAGCTCTTCACGCATGGCATCCGAGGTCCAGAACCGCACGTGACCGCGGCGCCAATCCGCGACGGACGCGTACCCCTCGCCCTCGTCGAGCGCATGGGCGAGCGACACGTCTCGCAGAGCGACGATTTCTACCCCGGTCGTCTCGATGACGCACACAGGCTCACCGGCCGAGTCGACCACGGCGCCCCGATCCCCGACCGCCGGCAACGGCTCCCCCGCGACGAGATACTCCCGCACGAGCGAGCTGGTCGCCGTCTTCTCCCCCGCGCGGATCGCCGCGACGATCCGGTCGCGTCCCGCCCCGGGGAACATGAACTCGATCGGGGGCAGGTCGCCGGTCATACCGGCATCCGCTTCTCGAACCGGAACATGCGGTCGGGGCCGGGGTGATCCCCCTCGCTCCCGGCCTGGGGGCGGTGCCCCGGGTGGAAGAACTCCACGATCTGGAAGCCGCAGCGGTTGACGTAGAAGTGGATGTTGCGCTGGTCGAAGTACGGCCTCTCGGTCTCCCACACCTCGGTATCGGCGTAGCGCGCCTCTGTCGCCCGCCACGCGGACGCACCGATCCCGCCACCGTGATGACCGGCGTCGATGAAGAAGAGTTCGAGGCTGCGGCGCCCGTCATCCGGTGCTGTCACGGCGGCCCCGCCGATGACCAGGTCGTCGCGCACGATCTGAAGGGTCTCGGTGCCGGGTGCGTCCAGCACCCTGTCCATCTCGTCCGCCTGGGGAATCGGCTGCTCCCCCGGCTTCAGCCCGGCATCGCGCAAGCCCGCAGCGAAGGCTGTCTCCATCCGCGTCAGCCACACGGGGCGATCGGCCGCCTCGAGCTCCACCAAGCGAACTTCGCCCATCAGATCCATCCTCTCTCGCACGAGTGCGTCGTCGCACGGTTCCGACCCGCGCGTCCCCGCTGTCGACCACCGACGATACGGGGTGGCGTGCCGCTCCCGTCACGGCGCGGCGGCCCCTTCCGCCCTGCGCCGGACGGTCGCACCCCACCCGTCCATCGTCTCGGAAGCGCGTTCTGCTGGCCCGCCGAGCCGACGCTGCACCCGGGCGAAGACGAGGCAGAAGCCATCGTCGCCCCCGCACCAGCCCCGCGCTGGATCGACGGTCGTCGACTAGATCCAGCCCCGCTCGCGCGCATGGATCGTCGCCTGCTGCCGGCTCGCCAGCCCGAGCTTGCCCAGCACCGACGAAACGTGGTTGCGCACCGTCCCCGCCGACAGATGAAGGGATGCCGCGATCTCGGCCACCGTCTGCCCTCGCGCTCCCGCGCGCAGCACGTCGAGCTCCCGGTCGGTGAGGGGGCTCCGCTCGTCGCTCAGCGCATCGGCCGCGACCTCGGGGTCGACGTACCTCCGCCCGGCCGCGACTTCACGGATCACGGCCGCCACGTCATCCGCGGGCCGCGACTTGGGGAGGAACCCGCTGACCCCGGCGCCGAGCGCGCGCCGCAGCACTCCGGGCCGCGCGTGCCGCGTGACGATCACGCAGCGCGAGGGCACGCTCCGCAGGATCTTCGCCGCGGTGTCGACGCCGTCGAGCCCGGGCATCTCGAGGTCGAGCAGGCACACGTCGGGCTTGAGCCGCTGCGCCTCGGTCACGGCGCTCTCGCCGTCGCGGCATTCGGCGACGACCTCGAGGTCGTCCTCCAGTCGCAGCAGCGCGGCGAGCGCGGTACGGATCATGTCCTCGTCGTCGGCGATGAGCACGCGGATCATGCGGAAACCTCCTCGGGCACTCGAACCGTCACGCGGAAGCGGTCGCCGAGGCGGGTGGCATCCACCGTTCCTCCCACCGAACCCACGCGCTCGGCGATGCCCGACAGGCCCGCCCCATCGCCGACGGGAGACGCGGCCCCCCGCGAGTCGTTCTCGACGATCAGCACCCACGATCCGTCGTGGCGGGCGAGGGAGAGGGATGCCGACACCCCACCCCCGTGTTTCAGCACATTCGTCGTGGACTCGCGGACGACGGGTCCGAGCACGTCGGCGGGCGCGCGGTCGGCCTCCGTGTCCACGAGCAGGTCGACGGTCAGGCCCGCCGCGCGCAGCAGATCTGCGGCGTTCGCGAGTTCGTCGGGCAGGGGCACTCCGCGGAACCGCGCGGCGAGGTCCCGCGTGCCGCGACGGGCTTCGTCGACGCTCGCGCGAGCCGCGCGCACCTGTCCGACGGCGGCATCCGGGTCCCTCCCCATCATCTTCTCGGCGAGTTCGAGCTGCAGCGCGATGACCTGCAGGTGGTGGCCCTGCAGGTCGTGCAGGTCGCCGGCGAGGCGCAGGCGCTCTTGGGCTGCGGCGAGACGCCCCTCGGCGCGGCGGGCGCGGTCGAGTTCGCGCACGATGTCCCACCACCACAGCGAGGTGGCGGTGAGCGGCGCAAGCATCGTGACGAACAGCGGCAGCGCGAACGTCAGCGAGATGTACCCGTCGGGGCTCAGCCGCGTCGCCTCGATCACCCACACCGCGATAACGACGACGAGCATCAGCGCGACGAGCCGCACCCGGATGCCACCCCGCCACCGCACCGTGCACAGCGCCTGCGCCGCGAGGGCTGCGGCGAGCAGCACCGACCCGGCGCCGATGCCGAGCACGACCGCCGACGCGACCCCGAGCAGCACGAGGGGCCACACCGGCCTGCGCGCGGAGTCGTCACCGTCGTCGAGAGGTTCGCGTCGGTAGTGGATGAGAAGAAGGACTCCGGATGCCACCGCCCCGGCCGCCCCGATCAGCACGAGGACGATGTCGAGCGGCGTCCCCCGCAGCACGACCACCAGCGCCCACATGAAGACCGCGAACACGTGCAGGAACAGGATCGACGACGCCGTGTACCACCAGGTGACGCGGACGTCACGGGCGTACGTCGCCGCGGGCGTACGGACGGGTGCGGGTGCGGGGGCGCTCACACCCGCCACTGTACGGGCGTGACATTCGTCACGGGTGGCGCGGCTGATCGTCCCGCGGAGCGGCGCGCGCGGCGGTCAGCGGTAGCTGTCGGGGAGCTCTGGTGGCACCCGATCGCGGTCCTGCGCGGTCTCGACCGACGTGGGCTCCGCCCTCAGTTGCAGTGAGGTCGACGGCGTCCACCCGTAGAAGGCCGACTCGACGGCGCCCGCGTCGATGACGGGGCGGATCGCCTGGCGCACGGCGTCCTTCCGTCGGCCCGCGCGACGTCGTCCGAGCACCATCCCGAGACGCACGAGCACCCCGACCGCGATGGCCGCCCAGAAGAGGTATTCGATCCACACGAGGAAGCTCGGCATCGTTGCTCCTTCGGATCGGCCGCGGTCTCTCGCGGGGTTGCGACGATACGCCACGCCCGCGGCGCCCGAAAGGGCGACCCTGACATTCGTCACGGGTGCGCCCTCGCATCCTCCCGCTCGCTCGTGACACCACGACACTGCCGCCGCGAGCCGCACGCCGGTGGGATGGAATCACCGCGGAACACGCCGCGAACTCATCCCCCAGGAGTCCTCGTGTCGAACCCCGTATCCGACCTCATCCTCGGCTTCCAGGGCCTCGTCGCCGACGTGCCCGACCTCGTCCAGCCGCTCATCGTCGCCCTCGCCGGGGCCGTGCCGTTCATCGAGGGTGAGGGTGCGGCGGCGATCGGCATCCTGGGCGGCATCCCTCCCGTCGTCGCCGCTCTCGCCGGGGCGATCGGCAACCTGCTCTGCGTGGCGATCGTCGTGTTCGCGTCGTCGCGCGTGCGCACCGCGGTCACCACCCGCCGCGGAGTGACCGAGAAGCCAACGTCGGCCCGCCGCGAGAAGTTCGAGAAGGCCTACCACCGCTACGGAACCCCGGGCGTGAGCCTGCTCGGCCCGCTGCTGCTGCCGACGCAGTTCACCGCCGCGGCCCTCACCTCCACCGGCGTCCCGCCGATGCGCGTCATCGCCTGGCAGGCCGCCGCGATCGCGCTGTGGACGACGATGATCACGCTGATCATCACGGGCGTGATCCGCGCCGTGGCGTGACGAGAGCGGCAGGGTGGATGCCGTGACCGAGGCCGCAACCGAGTTCTCGGCCGACTCGGTGAGGTCATAGCGAAGACCTCGGTGTACGCAACCTCCGCACAACGTGCGTATGCGTGGATGGAAGAACCCCGCCCGGATTCGAAAGGACCCTGAGCCCGATGCCGCAGCAGACCGTGACCCTGACTCTCGGAGAGCCGATCTACGCGCAGGCCCTCTATTACACCGCGATGTTCTCGCGGAAGCCGTTCCGCGAGGCGCTGCTCGTCTACCGCCGGGGCGGGACGTACACGATCCTCTCCCCCGGCGAGGATCATCACGGGTGCTGGGTATCGGCCACGGCCCCTCTCGATCCCCCGCGGCACGTCTCGTTCATGTCGTGGCCGTCCGCCGACTGGGACCACGACATCGCCGCCCACACCCTCACCTTCGCGCCCGATACCGGCGCGTTCACGCAGGAGCTGCGCCTGCCGGGCGAGCCCGTTCCGCGCGCGCAGCACGGATACGCCGTCGCCGTGCCGTCGCCCAGCGAGATCGATCCGGGTCTCGGGTGGGAGGCTCTGCGGGAGCGGTACGCGGCGACCTTCGGTGCGCTGCACGACCTCGTCGGGGTGCGGGGGTCGGGCAGCTGACCGACAGGCCGGTCCCCCGTTAGTCTCGACTCATGACCTGCTCCGCTCGCCCTACCTTCGCCGAGATTCACGAGTGGGTGACCGAGTACGAGAAGCACGACAGTGTCGCCCACGCCACGGTTCACGTGCTCCGCCAGGACGATCCCGAGCACCTCGAGTCCGGCATGGTGGCGATCCATCTCAACCACGGCCCCGCATCGATCTCGTTGAACGTGGACTGCGAGCGGACGTGGACGGCCTCGCTCTCGGAGCGCTCCGGCGAGTTCCCCCTGTCGGGCGGCAATCTCATCGCCCTCGGCGAGGAGCTCTACACGACGGGCAAGCTGTGCGAGTACCTGCAGGCGCGCACCGACGAAGCCGTCGCGGCCTCGTGACCGACGCCGAGCTGCCGCACATCGAGCCCGGCATCTACGAGCACTTCAAGGGCCAGCGCTACGAGGTCTTCGGTATTGCGAGGCACTCCGAGACCGAAGAGGTCTTCGTCTCGTACCGCACGCTCTACGGCGACCACTCTTTGTGGGTGCGCCCGATCGCGATGTTCACCGAGCACGTCGAGCGGGACGGGTACTCGGGGCCGCGGTTCCGGCGCGTCGGCCCTTCGAGCTGACATCGCGCCCGGTGTGCTCCGTCGGGTTCACGGCATCCGTTCGACGTTCCCCTCGACGGCAGCTCTCCCGTGACAGAGTGACGGCGTGAAACTGTATTCCGACTTCGCCGTGCAACGCGGGCGTCAGGTGATCGCCGACATTGTCGCTCTCGCGCTCATCGCGGTGAGCATTTTCGCGGGGATCACCGTCTTCTCCGCCGTCGACCAGTTCGCGCAGTTCGGCCGTCAGCTGCAGACCACCGGCGTGGACTTTCGCACGTCGATGACCGACGCGGGCACGCGACTCGGAGGAGTTCCTTTCATCGGAGAAGGGATCAGCAGCCCGTTCACCACGGCGAGCTCCGCGGGCGACACCCTCACGGCGGTCGGCCAGACGCGGCAGGACATCGTTCGCCAGGCGGCGATCGCGCTCGGCGTCGGAGTCGCGGCGCTACCGATCCTCATCGTTCTGCTGATCTGGCTGCTCCCCCGCCTCCGCTTCGTCTCGCTGGCGACGCGCACCCGGGCTCAGGTGCGCGCGGGCCTCACCACCGACCTTCTCGCGCTGCGGGCTCTCTCGCATCAGAAGGTGGGCACACTCACGAAGGTCGACCCCGACGCGGCGGCCGCCTGGCGCCGCGGCGACCCCGTCGTCATGCAGCGCCTCGCCGGTCTGGAGCTGAGGTCTGTCGGCATCCGAATCCCCTCACCGGGGCCGAATACCGCGGCGAGCGTGCGTTAGGACCGTCCGTCACGAACGAGGGCGACGGATGCCGCGATGTCGGCCGCCGCGGTCAGCCCCGACGCCATCGCGGTGACCACCGCAGCGGGGATTCGAGAATCGACCCTCTTCGCGACGTCGCCCGCTGCCCACACGCCCGCTCGGCTGGTGCGCCCGAGCGCATCGATCTCGATCCCCTCCGGGGCGGAGCGGATGCCGAGATCGTCCGCGATCCCCGATCGAGCGCGTGCGTTCGGGGGGATGAACGCGCAGGCAGCCTCGACCGCGTCGCCGTCGCGCAGGTCGATCCGCACCCCGGTAGCCGACCGGCTCACGGACAGGACATCTGCCGGTGCGACGACCGGTACGGATGACGACAGCCCGCGTAGCAGCCCGCCCACATGCTCGGCGTGGCCCCCGTCGGAGATGACGGCGATCGGGCCGGGCGCGAACTCGTGACCGTGGCAGTAGGGGCACGGCAGCACAGTGTCGCCCCAGAGTTCGCGAACCCCGGGGATGGGCAGCAACGCGTCGTCGACGCCGCTCGCGAGAAGGAGGTGTTCGGCGCTCCACTGCGCGCTCGGGGTGACGAGCACCAGCCCGCTCCCGTCCTCGCGCGCGGTCTCGACGCGCTCGGGCACGCGGCGCACCCAGGGATAGGCGACGAGTTCTTCATGCGCGGCGGCCCGGAGCGCTGCGGGCTCCGCGCCCGCCCACCCGAGCACATTGCCCATCACCGGCGAAGAGGCGTTCCGGTACCGCCCGTCGTCGAAGACGACCGTCTCAACGTGCATTCGCCCGAGGGTGAGAGCAGCCTGCAGGCCCGCGGGGCCGCCCCCGATGATCGCCGCCTGATACTTCCACGTCACTGGATCACTATGACGAATCCAGCGCCGACAGCCAAGGAAGATCGCCCGCTCGAGGGCGGTTGATCGGAGCCGCCCAAGACGATGTGAGCCGGCATCGGCGGTTTGATCAACCTCCCCTGAGCCCTGTCGAATCACGCGGCTCGCGGCGTAGCATCGCCGGTACGCCGGAGTCCCTCCGCGGCATCCGGTCCCTCCGAACCGACGAGAACACGGGAGATCCAGATGGACACGATGGCCATGATGAAGTCGATGGACATGGGCGAGATGACCATGGACATGGATGCCATGCAGGAATGCATGCAGTCCCTCAACGCGTGCGCGATGGCCGCGGCCATGTGCGCTGGCAGCGACATGATGCACGGTGCCGAGATGGCCACGTGCTGCGCCATGTGCTCGAACATGGTCGAGATGGCGCAGGCGACGATGCACATGATGATGCGTCCGGCCGGCATGAACATGGACGTGATGAGCGCCATGATGACCGCCTGCATGACCATGGGCAAGGCGTGCGCTGCCGAGTGCCGCGCGCACGGCGACATGGACGAGATGTGCCGCTACTGCGCCATAGCCTGCGACGACATGGTCATGAAGTGCGAGGCCATGATGGCCTCGATGACCGCCTGAGTTCTCTTCTTCGCGCGGCCGCTGACGTTTCGTCGGCGGCCGCTCGGCTATGCGGCGCGCGCGGTCGTGATGATCGCCGACGCGCTGAGCAGCTCGGCGACCGGGTGGTACGCCACCGGCTCCCCCACCGCGATGTCGACGGCCGGGCCGACGATCCGCAGCTGCACCGTCGTGCCGTTCAGCAGAGTGACCGTTGCGGTCGAGCCATCGACCTCGATGATGAGGCCGTCCCACCACGCAGACGGGTTCGAGGCTGCCATGCAGCGCTGGATCGGGTGGACTGTCGACGAGATCGTGCGGGACATGGCTTCACCTGCCTTCGGAGTGGTTGGTGTGATGAAGCTACGGGATGCCGCGGGGGCGGGCGATCTGGGGCGTAGTGGGGCGTAACACCGCCGATTGACTCGGGAGGACGAACCCACATCTTCCGCCTTCCGACTGAAGCGAACGGCCTCAAGCGCACGTCAGACGACCTTCCGAGCAGTGCCAAGACCAGATGTTCACCAGTCTCACTTGAGGTGGCTGTGGAATTCTCTCACGGCAGGTCATCAATCCAATTGCTCATGTCCCCACGCACCACGTCTCCACGGTAAACCGTCCCAATACCCGACACTTGAGCCGAAGAGAGAAGGCTCTTATTGACTTCATTGAGATTCTGCTGAAAATCGGCTCCCACGTATATCGCAGGGCGCCCCCATCCGCGACCCCCCTCATGCGCGAGATGAGCCGCACTGTTGACGACATCTCCCATGTAGATCACATCATTTATCCCACTACCATTAAACCCAGCTTTAATCATCAGCACGCGACCATAATCTACACCAATGCCGACTCGAAGTGGCGACAGTTGCCTTTTCTTGAGGTGGTAGTTTAATAGCTGAAGAGCGGTGTTCGCGGTGAAGGCTATTGAGAACACATCGTCAATATGGTTCACATGCGTCGTCTTGTAGGTAGCCCAAACGCAGTCGCCAACGATATTCACCTCGCGCACAAATGGATCAGAATTCAGCACAGCTACCATCTCGGAGATGAATGCCCGGTATATTTTGGCTAGTGTGGGCCGTTGATAGGTTCGCGGCAAGCCCGAAGAATCTCGGACGTCAATGAATATCGCCGAGCACATGCCGTAAAAACCGTTCGAGAACGTGAGCCTCTCGCGGTCCGCCAGACCCTCCATCTCTTCGAAGTTCCCGATTGGCTGATCTAAAATCTCTCCAATTCGATCTGAGCTGCTTACGAAGCTGTACGATCTAAAATTGCCGTCCATTGTGACTCTTAAAGAACCGTCAGAAGTGCAGTACTCGCCACGCCGAGACCTGCCAAGAAAGCAGACCGTATGGCCCACCTCGCGAGAGAAACCTTTGTCGTCGCTATCTTGGCATTTGCGTGGATCTGGTGCGCAATGTGCCGGACTAGTTCGCGCTCGTCTGCGGTCAGAGTGCCAAGAACATCCGAAAAGCCAACACGATTACGCTTGAAATTACGGGAAATGCTCGCGTAGAAGAGGAGGTTGACCGCGTCGGGAACTGCGTCGCGGTCGACCGAACGGGGACTCAGCGTCAGACCACAAAGAACCGCGGCTGTAACCAGCAATAACGCAGAACCGGCCGCAACCGGGAAGATAATTTCACAGTCGGCCTGAGTGTTCCGAGTCAGATTGAACAGCATGGCCCCAAGCGCCCCGACGAAAGCCAAAGTAACCCCAGCTTTCGCGTCAGAATGACGAATCCAGTCGTTGACGAGGGCCAGTGCCTTCCACGCATGGTCCGCGTTAGGCTCGACGCGGAGTTCCGCATGCGAACCTCCTCCCAAATCCGTCGACGTACCCCGAGATCGAACGAATAACCGGCGGGTCCAGTTGCTCATCTCAAGCCCGCCCGCCGGTTACGCAAATCCGCTCGCTGTTGGCTCGCTTTTTTCGCTATGGCATTCGCGAACAGCTTTTTAGTCAACGCTGTGCGCGCCTCTGCTGCCTCCGATCGCACTTTCAGGCCGCCAAGGATGGCCGAGACGTATTCGTCGCCGTGAACCTCGCACCACGTGGCGGATAGAACGCGACCTTGCCTCTCAGCATTGCTGTCCGGAATCTTCTCGATAGTTACGTCCGCCCACAAGCTTGAGCTTGGTCCGCCGCTACACGGGCAGGTGAGTGCAAGATAGTCATTTTTCTCGATGTGATCCCACACTGAACCCGTCACGATGAGCTCGTGACGATCGGCCTGCTGGGCCGATTTAGCGGCGAAGTTGACAGGTACCCCAGCCCACACCGGCTCTTGCTCGGACAGGTTACGTGGGGTCCCGACGCGTTTGACAAGGACCCTGCCGGAAGAGATCCCGACTTTGAACCCAGTCGGGTGGTCGCTTGCATGTACGGGCCACTTGGCTTCCAGCCTTGGAATGAGATGGCGCTGACTGAAGGTCTTCACAGTTATTCCAGCACAGAGCGCTCGTTCGTACCGCTGGTCGCCCCAGAAGAGAGCAAACGCTCCATCGCCCTGAATAGCAATGAAGTCTGCGCCGAAACTGTTGTAGACGGCTACTGTTCCGCCGGTTGCCGCCTCGTAGATACTGGCAGTCGAGGCCGCATGCTTGCCAGTTCCAAGATGCGTGGAATTTTTGAGGTCCGCAACGACTGCAACCACATCTGGGACTTGAATCCACTTGCGCGCTTCAATGGGTAGGTCGGAAACCTCGAAGTCGTCCGCCCATTTCTCAACCGCGGGTTTCGAAGCAAATTCCTCTTTAGTTGTGTCATCGAGCTCCCCCAGCACGTCACTAAGTTCAACATCATCCATTTTCGGCATCGCTGACCCCCTTGGATTGACTGTAGCTGTAACCTCCGACATCGCCCGCTAGAGCCCCTTCCCGTCCGGCCTGTGACACCAACCCGCTTGTCACACGCTCAGGCCAGCGGCGACTCAACGGAGTAAGAGCACTGTTTGTACGCGGGGCCAGCGGCCCTGCGCAGCACTGGTGGCCTCGCGCGCGCGACGCTTACATGCATCCAGAGAGCCGCGCCTACACTCAGGCTCACTTACGACCGGGGTACGCCGAGAAACTACGCAACATCGCCTCACTCGCGCCATGTAACGCCCAAGTAAACTCCCCCTCTCCCCCACCCCCACCCCCGGTGAGCCACTCGTTACCTCCCCGCCCCCGACGACGCAGTCCCGGGTAACCCCTCCTCCCTACGCTGACGGCACGCCCCGCCCATGCGAGGCGCTGCACCTCCCCGCATCGCCCACCGGAGGACCCCGTGACCGTCACCGACCCGCGCCCCGAAACCGCAACGCCGCCCGCGGCTGCAACCGAAACAGCGGAGCTGCAACACCGCCCCGGCCGCTGGATCGACAACTGGAACCCCGAGAACGCCGAGCAGTGGAACGCCGAGGGCAAGGCCATCGCCGCCCGCAACCTGCGGTGGTCGATCTTCGCCGAGTTTCTCGGGTTCGTCGTCTGGCAGCTGTGGTCGGTCGTCGTCGTCTCGCTGCCGGCGGCGGGCTTCCAGCTGTCGACGGGCGAGATCTTCTGGCTCATCTCCATGCCGAGCCTCGTCGGTGCGACGCTGCGCATCCCCTACACCTTCATGGTTCCGCGCTTCGGCGGCCGCAACTGGACGATCGTCTCGGCCGGCCTCCTGCTCATCCCGAGCATCGGACTCGCGATCGCGGTCAGCAACCCCGCGACCCCCTTCGGCGTCCTCCTGCTGATCGCGGCCCTCGCCGGGTTTGGCGGCGGCAACTTCGCCAGCTCCATGTCGAACATCACCTTCTTCTACCCTGCCGCGCAGAAGGGATACGCCCTCGGACTCAACGCCGCCGGCGGCAACCTCGGCGCCTCGGTCGCGCAGTTCGTCGTCCCCATCGTCATCACCGTCGGCGCCGCGGCCACCCTCAACCTGCCGCTCGCGGGCCTCATCTGGGTGCCGCTGATCCTCGTCGCGATGGTCGGCGCGTACCTCCGCATGGACAATCTCTCCGCCGCGAAGGCCGACATCACGGCATCCCTCGCCGCTCTCAAAGAGCCGCACATGTGGGTGCTCTCGCTGCTCTACATCGGCACCTTCGGCTCGTTCATCGGCTTCGCGGGCGTCTTCCCGAAGCTGCTCGCCGACACCTTCCCCGACTTCAAGGGAATCGCGATCGGCACGGCGACCGTCACCCTCGCCTTCCTCGGCGCCCTCGTCGGCTCGCTCGCCCGCCCCTACGGCGGCAAGCTCGCCGACCGCTTCGGCGGCACCGTCATCACGATCGGCGCATTCACGGTGATGGGTCTCGGCATCCTGAGCGTGACCCTCACCCTCCCGACGCAGAACTTCGCCATCTTCCTGCTCTGCTTCCTGGTGCTGTTCGCGGCAGCGGGCATCGGCAACGGCTCGACCTACCGCATGATCCCGACGATCTTCGCCCTCCGTTCCAACGGCGGCATCGGCGCACAGCGCAAGGCGGCCGCGGCCCTCGGCCTCATCTCGGCGATCGGCGCGTACGGCGGCTTCTTCATTCCGCAGGTGCTCGGCTTCTCGAAGACCACGTTCGGCTCGTACGTGCCCGCGCTCGGCAGCTTCGTCGCCGCGTACGTGATCTTCCTCGCCCTCACCGCGGGCGTGTACCTGCGGATGTCCAAGAAGACCGGCACCCGGATCTGACGCCATGAGCTCCGCCGACACCCACTGCCCCTACTGCGCGCTGCAGTGCGCGATGACCGTCACCCACCAGGGTGAAACGACGGTCACCGGCCGCGACTTCCCCACCAACCGGGGAGGACTCTGCGCGAAGGGCTGGACGTCGGCGGAGCTCCTCGAGTCTCCCCACAGGCTCCGGATGCCGTTGCTTCGCCAACCCGACGGCACCCTCGCCGAGACCACGTGGGAGGAGGCACTGGATGCCGTGGCCCGGGCCTTCCGCGAGACGAAGGCCACGTACGGTCCCGACGCGAACGCCATCTTCGGCGGCGGCGGACTCACCAACGAGAAGGCCTACCAGCTCGGCAAGTTCGCCCGCATCGCCCTCGGCACCTCGCGCATCGACTACAACGGCCGGTTCTGCATGTCGTCGGCGGCAGCGGCAGCCAACCGCGCTTTCGGAATGGACCGTGGCCTGCCGTTCCCGGTCACCGACCTCGACGACGCCGCGACGATCCTGCTGCTCGGCTCGAACGTCGCCGCGACCATGCCGCCCTTCCTCGCGCACCTCGCCGGGGCACGAGCCGCGGGCGGACTCATCGTCGTCGACCCGCGCCGCTCGGCCACCGCGCGCCTCACCGAAGACGGCGCCGGCACGCACCTGCAGGCGGCTCCCGGAACCGACCTTCCGCTCCTGCTCGGCCTGACGCACATCGTGATCGCCGAGGACCTCGCGGACCGTGCGTATCTAGACGAGCGCACGGCGGGCTTCGACGCCGTGCGACGGAGCGTGGCGCCGTGGTGGCCGGAACGGACGGCATCCACCACCGGAGTCCCCGTCGCCGACCTCCGCACCACCGCGCGTCGCCTCGCCGCGGGACGCGCGTACATCCTCACCGGACGCGGCGTCGAACAGCACGTCGACGGCACCGCCACCGCGACCGCCGCGATCAACCTCGCGCTCGTGCTCGGCCTCGTCGGCCGCGACGGCTCGGGCTATGGCACCCTCACCGGCCAGGGCAACGGCCAGGGCGGACGCGAGCACGGCCAGAAGGCCGATCAGCTGCCCGGCTACCGCTCCATCCGCGACCCCGAAGCGCGCCGGCACGTCGCCGGGGTCTGGGGCGTCGACCCCGACGAGATTCCGGATGCCGGCATCCCGGCCACCACCCTGCTCGGCGAGCTGGGCGGGCCGGTGAAGACACTGCTGGTCGCCGGCTCCAACGTCGTCGTCTCGGCACCCGACGTCGACGCCGTGCGCGAGCGACTGAGGGCCCTCGACACTCTGATCGTCTGCGACTTCTTCCTCTCCGAGACCGCGGAGCTCGCCGACATCGTGCTGCCGGTGCTGCAGTGGGCCGAAGAGGAGGGCACGATGACCTCGCTCGAGGGTCGCGTGATCCGCCGCCGGCGCGCCCTGCCCGGCCCCGAGGGCGCCCGCAGCGAGCTGTGGATCATGGCCGAGATCGCGCGGCGTCTGGGCGCGGCATCCACGTGGTCGATCGATCCGGCCGAGGTCTTCGACGAGCTCGCCCGCGCCTCCGAGGGCGGCATCGCCGACTACTCCGGCCTCTCGCACGCGCTGCTCGACACCGGCGTCGAGGCGTACTGGCCCTACCGCTCGTCGGGCACACCGCGTCCGTTCACGGAGCGTTTCGCCCATGCCGACGGCCGCGCGCGGCTCGTCCCCGTCGAGGCGACTCCCCCGACCCCGACCGACCGCGGCGCCGACCTCACCCTCACCACCGGCCGATACCTGCAGCAGTACCAGTCGGGAACCCAGACGCGCCGGGTCGCCGAGCTCCACAACGCCCGCCCCGAGGCGCGGCTCGAGATCCATCCGGCGACGGCGTCGCGTCTCGGCATCCGCGACGGGGTCCTCGTCGCCGTCTCGAACGAGCACGGCACCGTGCGCGCGCGGGCGAGCGTGACCACGGATATCCGCCACGACACGGTGTTCTTGCCGTTCCACTACGCGGACGAGGGGTGCGCCAACCGCCTGACCGAGGCGATCGTCGACCCGACCTCGGCCATGCCCGAGTTCAAGCGCACGCGGGTTCGGGTCGAGGCGATCCCGGATGCCGCGACCCCTGCGGCTCGTCACGTTACGGCTGCGCCGGTCGTCGTGGCGGAGCACCCGGGCGTGGCGCCCGCGCTCGTCGGCGTCTCGGGAGGTGCGGCGCCGGGCGCGCTACTGGCGGGCGCGCTGTTGGCGGGCGCGACATCGCCGAGCGGACCGTCGACGAGCGCCGCGTCGTCGAGCACTGCGTCGTCGCGCACCGAGGAGGAGACCCATGTCTGAGCGTGTGGTGCTGGTGGGCTACGGCCCCGTCGGGGCGCGGCTGGTCGAAGGGCTCCTGCCCGCGGTGCGCGAGGGGCGGATCGACCTCACCGTCGTCGGCGCCGAACCGCACGACGTCTACAACCGCGTGCTGCTCGCCGAGTACGCCGTCGGCCGCACCGATCGCGACGGGCTCGACATGAGCGATCGCCGCGTCGCCGAAGACGCGGGCGTGCGCTTCGCGCTCGGGACGACGGTGGTCGGCGTCGACCGGAATCTTCGGGTGGTGCGCCTGCACGACGGCATCCGGATCCCCTACGACCGACTCGTGCTCGCCACCGGTGCGCGGGCGAATGTGCCCACGCTCGCCGGTCTCGAGCGGGCGCAACGGCACCGGTCCGCGCGGCCGGCGGAGCCCACCGCCCTGGATCAGGGCACCGCGCCGCTCCCCCGCGGCGTCGTGGCCCTGCGCGACCTCGCCGACGCCGAGCACGTGCGCGCGGCGGTCTCGGCGGGCCAGCGCATCGTCGTGCTCGGCGCGGGAGTGCTCGGCATGGAGCTCGCCCTCGCCGCCGCCGAAGCGGGCGCCGAGGTGGTCGTCGCGTACCATTCAGCCGCCCCGATGAACCGGACGCTCGATGAGAACGGCGGACGCGTACTCGCCGCCGCGGCGAGCGCCGTGGGCGTCGAGATGAGGCACCACGCGCGCGCCGAGAGCATCGTGCAGCGCTACGACGATCACGGTCAGGCCTGGTTCGACGGACTCGTCTGCGCCGACGGCAAGGTGCTCGCGGGCGACCTGCTCGTGCTGTCGTGCGGCGTCGGAGCGCGCACCGAGCTCGCGTCGCTCTCGGGCCTCGCGACCTCGGCCGGCGTGCTCGTCGACGCGGCGTCGCGCTCGTGGAGCGACCCGAACGTCTTCGCCATCGGCGACTGCGCGCACGTCGCCGATCCCGCCGACGCCGAGCCCGACGGTCGCGTGCCGGGTGGCCCGAGCGGACTCGTCGGACCCGGCTGGCGGCAGGCCGACCGCCTCGCGGCGCTGCTGTCGTCGGGGGTCGAGGGACCCGCCTCCGTCGAACGCCCCGGCGTGGTGATGCTCAAAGCCGAGGGCATCGACGTGGTCGCCGGAGGCACTGTCGACGCTGATCCGTTCTCGCACGCTCCCGGATGCCACGGCCCCCAGGTCACGCTCTGGACCGACCCCGCGCGCGGCGCGTACGTGAAGCTCGTCACCGTCGAGGGCGTGCTGACCGGCTTCGTCGCGGTCGGGATGCCGCGGACCGGGGCCGAGCTCACGCTGCTCTTCGAGCGCGGGTCGGAGCTGCCCGCCGACCGCTCGTCGCTTCTGCGCCTCGACGCCGCGGATGCCGGCATGCCCGCCGTCGGCGACCCCTTCGCCGCGGATGCGACCGTGTGCTGGTGCAACGGGGTGAGCGCCGGGGCGATTCGCGAGGCGGTGGCCGCTGGCGAGCCGACGGTCGCGTGCGTGAAGTCCGCGACCCGCGCCGGCACCGGCTGCGGCGGCTGCGTCGGGCGCATCACCGAGCTGCTCGCGCGCGAGGCCGTCCCGGCCTGAGGCGGCGGGGCGTTACTTCCGACGGCGGGTCGCGGGTCTCGCCCGCGGCCCGTGCCGAACTCCTGAGCAACCGGGCGACCACCCCGCCTTGAGCGCGTCCGAGGCCGTCGGCATCCTGAATCTCAGGAGTTTGGCCCGTCACGCCGCGCGATACCGCCCCGAACCGCGACGGCAGTACAGTTCACGCATGCCTCCGATTCAGAACCTGCTGGCGTTCGTCGCGGCGTCGCTCGTGCTCATCGTCATCCCGGGTCCCGGCGTGCTGTTCGTGATCGGGCGCTCCATCGCGCTCGGCCGCCGTGCGGGGCTGCTCAGCGTGCTCGGCAACGCGATCGGCAACATCCCCGCGATCCTCGCGACGGCGTTCGGCATCGGGGCGATCGTAGCCTCGTCGATCGTGGCGTTCACCGTGCTCAAGACCGTCGGGGCGGCGTACCTGGTGTGGCTCGGCATCCAGGCGATCCGTCACCGCCGCGATCACGTCGCCGGCCCCGCGCCGAGCCCGAAGTCGCGCTGGACCCTCCTGCGTCAGGGCTTCGTCGTCGGCGTCACCAATCCCAAGACGATCGCATTCTTCGTCGCCGTGCTGCCGCAGTTCGTCGACCCTCACGCGGGAGCCGTGTGGATGCAGCTGCTCGCGCTCGGCCTGATCTTCCAGGTGCTGGCCGTAATCTGCGATTCGACCTGGGCCCTCGCCGCCGGCACCGCGCGCACCTGGTTCGCGGGGTCGCCGAAGCGCCTGTCGGCCCTCTCGGGCACTGGCGGGTTCATGATGATCGGCCTGGGCGGCGCGCTGGCGCTGACCGGCGCGAAGAGCTGACACCGGGCCCGCGAGACTGCACTTCGCTGACAACTCAGCATCATCCTGCAGCGGATGTGTCAGCGAGATGCAGTCTCAGCGCCCCGTCGCGACCGCCGCGTCCTCAGCGCCCGCGCACACCCAGATCGGCGGATGCCGCACCCTCGAGCCGCGTGCCGTCCGGCGCGTAGCGCGAGCCGTCGACGGGGCTGTCCCAAGAGCGTTCCGCGTCGTTCCAGGTGAGCGGGGCCGGGGCGACCACCGCGCGCGTCTGTCCCTCGATCGTCGAGACCGCCGCGGTCCGGAGGCCCTGCCGCGATACGAGACCGGCGCCCTCGGCCGGCCGCTTGACCGGCGCCGGAGCCGCCGCCGCGAACGCCCCCGCGGCCACGCCGACGCGCCGTCCCACCTCGCCGATCCCCCGGCCGAGGTCGGCGGGAACGGTCATACGGGTGCCGATCGTGCGCATCCACTGCGGGCGGTCGCTGCGCGAGACCCCGCGGATCTCGTCGGTCAGCCGCATCGCGGCGGCGGGGCCGTTGGTCAGCCCCCACCCCGCGTATCCGGTGGCGAAGCGGAGGCGCCCGAGGCCCCTCGGCATCCCTCCGACGAAGGGCACGAGGTTGTGCGACTGGTAGTCCTGGCCCGACCAGCGGGCGATCTCGGCGCCGACCGGCAGCGTGCGACGGGCCCAGGCGGCGAGGCCTTCGGCGAGAGCGACTTCCGAGGGGGCGGAGCCGACCGGATGCCGTGCCCCGGTCACCAGCAGAACACCGCGTCCGAACGAGGACGGTGCCGCGACGACGCTGCGGCCGTCGGCGCCGACCTCGCTCCACATGCCGCCGGGGGCCTCGGCATCCCCCTCCATCTCGAACGCGATCGCCCACGAACGCAGCGCGCGCGTCTTGAGGTCGTAGAGGCCGCGGCGCGCGATGGGCGTGCCGGTGGCGAGAACGATGGTGTCGCCGAAGATCGTGCCGTGGTCGGTGTCGACGCGACCCGTGGGGAGGGCGTGGACGTCGGTCACGCGGACGCCCGTGTGCAGCGTCGCCCCGGCCGCGAGGGCTGCTTCGGCGAGCGTGCGCGAGAGCGCCGCGGGGTCGAGGGCGAGCTGATCGTCGAGGGCGAGTGCCCGCACGGGCGTGCGACCGCCGAGGTCGGAGGGAGCGTCTTCGCGGACGGAGAGCCCCGCCTCGCGCGCGGCGTCGCGCACCGCGTCGATCGCCGAATCGGTCGCGATGCCCCGACCGAACGTGAAGGCGGTGCGCCGGTCGGCGGCGGCACCGGCGCGCTCGGCGAGCCACTCCTGCCCCGCGCGGTTCGCGTCGACGTAGGCCTTCACGAGCCCGGCCGGGTGATGCGCGCGGAGCGCCGCGAGGGTCGTCCCCTGCAGAAGGGATGCCATCCCCACCGACGCCCCGGTCGCCCCCTGGCCCACCTCGCCGGCGTCGACCAGGGCGACGTCGACTCCCGCTTCGGCGAGCATCACCGCGGTCGATAGGCCGGTGATCCCCGCCCCGACGACGACCACGTCGTGCCGCGCGTCGGGTTCGAACGGCGTCCCGTCGAGGGACGTCTGGTCGCGGTGCCACAGGGAGGAGGTCATGCGTTCATCTCATCGCGGGCGCGGGGGTCTCGGCATCCGGTTGCCTCCATCGTCCGAATCGTCTATCGCCGCGTGAGCGGTCGAGAAGTGTCGCCGAGGATCGATCTGGGCGACACTTTCCGACCCCTCACGCGAGCGGCCGTGCCCGTCGATAGGCTCGGGACGTGACCGACAGCGCCGCCCCCTCGAGTCGGACGGCCGTCGTGTCCGCCGCGATCGACCTGTTCGTCGAGCACGGCTACGACCAGACTTCCGTCGAGCAGATCGCGCAAGCGGCGGGGGTGTCGCGGTCGACGTTCTTCCGGCAGTTCGGTGGGAAAGAAGACGTCGTCTTCGCCGACCACGAGGTGCTGCTCACCGAAACGCGCGCGTACCTCGCGCAGCCGCACGACGACCCGTGGGCGGCGGTGTGCGAGGCATCGGTGCGGGTGTTCCGGCACTTCGCCGCCGACCCCGAGGTCGCCCGGCGCCGCTACGCGATCGTGCGGCAGATCCCGGGCCTGCGCGACCGCGAGATCGTCACGGTGTTCCGCTACGAGCGCCTCTTCGACGAATACCTACGTGAAGCGCTCCCCGGTCTCGACCCCCTGGATGCCGTCGGCTTCGCGGCCTCGGTCACGGCGGTGCACAACCACGTGCTGCGGCGGCTGATGCGGGGTGCGCGGGTGCCGGCATCCATTCTTCGTCGCGCCCTCGACGACGTGCTGCGCCGCTACGGCGTGCACCCCGACGGGGACGACGCGGCCGGAGACGACCTGATCGTCGCCGCGTTCCCGCGGCGCATGCCCGCGGCCGAGGTCACGCGGCGGCTGCGCGGGGCGCTCGGGGACTGAGCTCGGGGCGCGGCGCTCGGGGGCTGAGCGCGGGGACGCGGCCGCTCGCTCGGCCGCCCCGCCTGAACGTTGAGTGTCCAAGACACCCGGACACTTCCGAAAATCGTCCGCGTGTTCTGAACACTCATCGTGCGATGAGCCACCAGAACCGTGACACCGAGTACCAACATGCGCGATACTGGGACCCATGACCATCGACGCCGATGCCCGCACGCTCCCCGGTGAGCGCGTCGCCCACTACGACCTGCTCGGTCGCCGCGACACCGACTACTACGCGGTGTTCGCCGACATCCCCGACGCCGACCGCGCCGTGTGGGACACCGCCAAGGCCTTCGCCGACGAGGTCGGCACGCGCATGCAGGATGAATGGGATGCCGCGAGCTACCCGATCGACCTCGTGAAGCGCATGGGCGAGCTCGAGCTGTTCACCGACGGCATCGAGCACGACGAGCTGCCCTACACCTCGCCCCTGGCCGCGGGCCTGGTCAACATGGAGATCTCGCGCCACGACGGCTCCCTCGCCACCGCCCTCGCCGTGCAGGGCGGACTCGCGCTGCGGACGCTCGCGTTCTACGGCTCACCCGAGCAGCAGCAACGCTGGCTGAAGCCCCTCGCCGACGGAACCGTGCTGGGCGCCTTCGCGCTGACCGAGCCCGACCACGGCTCCGACTCCGTCTCGCTCGAGACCACGGCGACGCGCACCGACGACGGCTGGTCGCTCAGCGGCACGAAGAAGTGGATCGGAAACGGCGCCTCCGGAGGCATTACCTTCGTCTGGGCCCGCGTCGAGAACGAGGGCGGCGACGACCACGGCAACGTGCGCTGCTTCCTCGTCGAGCAGGACACCCCCGGCTACACGGGCACCGTCATCACCGGAAAGGTGTCGCTGCGCGGCATCCACCAGGCTCACATCGCGATGGACGACGTGCGTCTTCCCGCGGATGCCGTGCTGCCCGGCACTCACACCTTCAAGGACGCGTCGGTCGTGCTCTTCGCCACGCGTTCGGGCGTCGCCTGGTCGGCGCTCGGCCACGCGACTGCCTGCTACGAGATCGCGCGGACATATGCCACCGAGCGCATGCAGTTCGGGAAGCCCCTCGCAAAGTTCCAGATGGTGCAGGAACGCCTCGCGCAGATGCTCGACGAACTCACCGCGATGCAGCTGTACTGCCGCCGTCTCGCCGACCTGGAGTCGTCGGGCGGCCTGCGCCCCACCCAGGCGTCGCTCGCGAAGTACCACAACACCCGCGCCGCGCGCCGGGTCGCCGCGATCGCCCGCGACCTGCTCGGCGGCAACGGCATCCTGCTCGAGAACGGCGTCATGCAGCACATGGCAGACATCGAGGCGATCCACACCTACGAGGGCACCGAAAGCGTCCAGGCGCTCCTGCTCGGCCGTGACATCACGGGCATGAGCGCGTTCGTCTGATCCCGGATGCCGGGTGACCGGCACCCGCGCGCCGAGGGGGCTAGGCGGACACCACCGCCTGCGCTGCGAGAACCGGGCTCGCGACGGAGCGCATCGGCAACACCACCGTCACCGTCGTCCCCACCCCGGGGGCGCTCTCGATCTGGATCTCCCCGCCGTGGGCGTCGACGATCTTCTTCACGATGGACATGCCGACGCCGATTCCTTGGATGGCGTCGTCTCGCACGGCCTGCGCTCGATAGAAGCGGTCGAACACGCGCCGTCGAACGTCCGCGGTCATTCCGATGCCGGTGTCCGCCACTGAGATCGAGAGTTCTTCGTCGCCTCGTCGCCGCACACTGATCGTGACGCGCCCCCCGCGCCCGGTGAATTTCGTCGCGTTCCCGACGAGGTTCTCGACCACCTGCGCCAAGCGCATCGAGTCCGCCTCGATGAGAAGGTCGGCGGACACGTCGGTCAGCAATTCGATATCGGCACGCTCGGCCAGCACGGCGAACGGTTCGACGGCACGCGCGATGATGGATGCCACGTCCACCTCCCTGCTGTCGAGCTGCATCTGCGAATCGGCAGCCGTCAGCAATTCGCTGACGCGCTCGAGCAACGTGTCGGTGTTGCGCAAGATCGTCGCCAGCCAGGAGTCGATGCCGAGCGTCTTGGCCCCTTCCCCGAGGACGTCGACGATCTCTTCCGTGTAGCCGATGATCGAGGTGAGCGGAGTACGCAGCTCATGTGACACCGTCGTCAAGAACTCCTCACGCACCTCGATGGCCTCGACCAGCTCGGTGACGTCATACGCGGCGATCACCGTGCCGAGCAGACGGCCGTCTTCTCGGTGCACGCGCCGCGAAGAGGCCATGATGGCGATCTGACTGCCCGGGGGGCCGAGCCATTCGATGTGGTTCGCGATGATTTCACCCCGCAGGGCACGCGGAATGATCTGATGCTCGAGCGGGATTTTCGTTTTCCTGTCGGCCATCAATGCGTCGGGCCCTGCATACGGGGGAACGTCGAGACGGAATCCGACGATATCGACCATCTTCGCCGCGGTCGCATTGGCGAGCACGAGCTCGTTTCGCGCGTTGTAGTACGCAACGGCTCCGCTGACGGTGTCGAACACGGAACGCAGGAGCAATTGCGCCTCGTGGGACTGATCCAAAGCGGTGCGAAGCTTCGCCGTCGCGTCTTCCGACATTCGGCGCCGCATTTCGAAATTCCGCGAGCCCAGATGGATCGCGACCGATATCCCGGTCGCGATGAAGGGGAGCGTCAGAACATTCACGAGGGCGAGGAGAGTCGTCACGGGTCGTCCGCCGAGAACGAAAGGAAGACCGGCGATGACGATGCCCGAGACGAGGATCAATGCGAGTCCCGGCCACCCGAACCGGTATGCGATCCATGCGAAGGGAATGAGGGACAACAGTCCCGCGGACGGCAGATAGGGCAGGAGCGCGGTGCGCACCAACGCGATACTGACGATGTCGAGCACGGGGATGACGATGATCCACCCCGTGTGCATCCACGTCTGCCGGGGCAGGAGGAACAGGGCCGAGGCAGCCGCCACCACCCCCAAGCCCAGCCACAATTCCGCCGATCGTTCGAGTTCGGGAACGGCGACGAGCATTGCGACCGAGAGCAGCGTGACCCCCAGCAAGAAGGGCAGTTGCAGACGCACGAACAACTGACGCGGAAGAAGGGGCGTCCAGATAGATCGTTCGGGCATTCCGTCCCCTTCCGCGCGCCACAGGACGGCGCTGCCTGGAGTGATTTTGTCAGGATCTGAGATGAGGTTGCGCACGCCGACCATCGCCGCACTTTCCGGGCAAGATATCTCCTATGGGAGCTTCGGTTGTGGTTGTGGACGACGACGATGACATCGCCGGTCTGTTGCTGATGGGGCTCGAGCGTGCGGACATCTCAGCAGTCCGGGCAAGCAATGGGGAGGAAGGAGTCGACGCGGTGTTGCGCGAACGGCCGCGCGTCGTTCTTCTCGATTGGATGATGCCCGTCATGGATGGCATCCGGGCATGCGAGAAGATCCGAGCGACGCGCGATATCGAGCAGCCCCGCATCCTCATGCTCACGGCCCGCGCGCAGACCGAAGATCGGTGCCGAGCGCGCGAGTCGGGCGTCGACACGGTCATCCCGAAACCCTTCCGACCGCGGGCTGTCGTCGCGCAGGTTCAGGAGATCATGGGGCGCTGACCGAGGAGTCCGGCGAAGCATCGTCGCCGCGCCCTAATCCGCCCCGCCACCCGGCGCAAGGTACACCGGTCATGTCGGAGGCCGCCGCTACCGTGTGAGCATGGGCCTGTTCTCTCGTCACCCCGCGCCGCGCGACGCCATCACCTCCGTCGCGCAGGCCGTCCAGACTCCGCCGAAGAGCCTGTGGGCCGACGGGTTCGGCCGGCTCGCGGTGCGGGCCGTGCAGATCATCGTCATCGTGGTGCTCGTCGCGGGGATCATCTGGGGCATCCAGCAGGTGACCCTCGTCATCATCCCGCTGGTGCTCGCGCTCATCTTCGCCTCGGCCTTCGGCCCGGTCACGATGTGGATGCGCCGCAAAGGCGTGCCCGCGGTCATCGCTACGCTGCTGACGCTCTTGGCCGTCGTCGTGGTGCTCGCCGGCCTCGGCTGGCTCGTGGCGAACGCCGTCATCAACCAGTGGGACTACCTCAGCTCGCAGGCCGTGCAGGGCTTCGAGCAAGCCCAGGACTGGTACCACACGCTGCCCTTCGCGATCTCTCAAGACCAGGTCAATCAGGCGATCCAGGGTATTCAGGGCTTCGTGACGAGCTCGTCCTTCGGCACCGGCGCACTCGCGGGCGTGAGCGCGGTCGCCTCGTTCGTGACCGGCTTCGTGCTCATGGTCGTCATCCTCTTCTTCTTCCTCAAAGACGGCCCGCGCATGTGGGAGTTCGTCCTTCGTCCGTTCCACGGCAGCGACTACGAGCGGGCGCGCCGCATCGGCGACAAGACGGTCACGGTGCTCGGCTCGTACGTGCGCGGCACGGCATCCGTCGCCGCCGTCGATGCGATCGGCATCGGCATCGGCCTCGCGATCCTGCAGGTGCCGCTCGCCCTGCCGCTGGCCGTGCTCGTCTTCCTGCTCGCGTTCATCCCGATCGTGGGTGCGGTCACCGCCGGCATCCTGGCCGCGCTCGTCGCGCTGGTCACCAACGGTCCGATTGTGGCCCTCATCGTCGTCGGAATCGTCGTGCTCGTGAACCAGCTCGAAGGCAACTTCCTCCAGCCGGTGCTCATGGGTCGCTCGATGAAGCTGCACTCGTTCGTCGTGCTCGTCGTGCTGGCCGGTGGTACCGCGATCGGCGGCATCCTCGGCACCCTGCTGGCCGTGCCCCTGACCGCCGTGGTGTGGGGCATCATCACCGTCTGGAACGGCCCCGACAAGCCGGCCGAGTGGGCGCGCCGCAAGAAGCGTAAAGATCCCGTCCCCCTGTCGGGTAACGAGAGCTGACGCCCGTGCCGTACGACATCCCGGCGCCGATGCTGGCGAAGTCCGTGCCTGAGGTGCCCGAGCACGCGAAGGTCGAGGGCGGCTTCAGCTACGAGCCCAAGTGGGACGGCTTCCGCGCCCTCATCTCGTGGGACGGCACCGACGTCGAGATCGGCAGCCGCGGCGCCAAGCCGCTCACCCGCTACTTTCCCGAGCTCGTCGCGGCGTTCGCCGAGCTGCTGCCCGAGCCGTGCCTCATCGACGGCGAGGTCGTCGTGGCCCGTGGGGCGGAGGGCGAACAGCGCCTCGATTGGGAAGGCCTCTCGCAGCGCATCCACCCCGCGGCCTCGCGAGTGAACATGCTCGCCGAAGAGACCCCGGCCATGTTCATCGCGTTCGACCTGCTCGCCCGCGGCGACCGCGACCTGCAGGACGAGCCGTTCTCGGAGCGACGGGCGCAGCTCGAAGACCTGTTGGGTGCCGTGCCGCATCCCGTGCACGTCACGCGAACCACCGACGACCCCGACCTCGCCCGCCGCTGGCTGGCCGAGTTCGAGGGCGCGGGCCTCGACGGCGTTATCGCCAAGCCCCTCGCCCAGCCCTACACACCGAACAAGCGCACGATGTTCAAGATCAAGCACGCCCGCACCGCCGACGTCGTCGCCCTCGGGTATCGCATCCACAAGTCGGGTGAGGGCGTGGGCTCGCTGCTCGTCGGCCTCTACGACGACGAAGGCCGTCTGCACGGTGTCGGCGGCGTCTCGGCGTGGACCGACAAGCGCCGCAAAGAGCTGATCGACGAGCTCGCGCCCCTGGTGGAGCGCGACGCCGACGGCGAGGCGGTGGTCGGCGAGACCGATCGCTCGCGCTTCTCGGCGTCGAAGGACGTGTCATTCGTGCGGCTGCGCCCCGAGCTCGTGCTCGAGGTGCGCTACGACCAGCTCGAGGGCATGCGCTTCCGCCACACCGTGCAGTTCGACCGCTGGCGCCCCGACCGCGACGCCCGCTCCTGCACCTTCGCGCAGCTCGAGACCGTCACCTCGTACGACCTGGGCGACGTGCTCGACTGAGACCGGCTGCTCGTCGAGCTGGCGGTGCGGTCGGGGTATGGCATCCGTGCGCTCTGATCTGTCCGCGCGCGTCTCGAAGACAGGGAACGCCACCGGAACAGGCCAAAACTGGCGGCGCAACCGTCCTGTCCTCGACGCCGCGTCATGTTTTCGTGACGGCGATCGCGGGCGCTACCCCGCGGCGTCCGCCTTCAATGCCGCCCGGCGGGCGATCACCACGACGCCCGCCGCAGCTCCGGCGAACATGGCGGCGAGGATGACCCACCCGCCCGTCCCGAGGTCGATCGCCGTCAGCGTCACGACGGCGGGCGCGATCATCGCCCCCACCGCGTACCCCGTGCCGTAGACGCCCTGGTAGCTGCCCATACGCTCCTGCGGGGCGAGGTCGAAGCTGAGACTCCAGCCCGCGGCGCTCGACATGATCTCGGCGAGGGAGTGCACGACGGCGGCCGCCAAGAGCACCACGATCACCAGCGTTGCGGGCCCCCAGCCCTCTCCCCCGACCCATCCGGCACTCGCCCACAGCGCGCACGCCGCCACCATCAGCCACCCGGCGCGCGTCATCGCGCGTCCCGCGCCGGCGAAGGTTCCGGTGCCGCGGCTCATCCGCACCTGCAGCAGCACCACGACGATCGTGTTGACCAGCAGGAGCGGGCTCACCACCACGTCGGCGGCGATCGTGTGCGCGACGACCCACAACGGCACACCGATTTCGAAGACCCCGAACTGAATGCCGAAGACCCCCATCAGAGCGGTCAGCCACAGGAAACGTGGGTCGCGGTAAGGACTCCGGCCTCCCGCGGCGGCGGCCGTCGAGTCAGGTGCCGTGACCACGACGTCGACGCGCGCCGGGTCCAGGCCGGCGACGAGCACCGCGGAGGCCAGGAAGAGCGACCCGGCGAGAGTCATCGTCAGGTGGAAGGCGAAAGGCGTCCCGAGTGCCAGGGGAATCGCCGCGATCGCGGTTCCGACCCCGATGCCGACGTTGGTCACGGTCCGCATCGTGGCGCGGATCCGCACGCGATCCTCGCCGCGGAACGCGCGGCCGACCACGGACGAGCGCACGCTGCCGCCGCCCTGCTGGGCGAGCAGCACGAGAGATGCGACGACCACGAGCGTGGGCAGATCGCGCACGAACAGGTAGCCGATGAGGGCGCCGCCCTGCACGACGTGCAGCACGACGAGCATCGTGCGCGCGCTGAAGCGATCGGACAGGTGCCCGAAGACGAGCGAGCTCGCGACACCGACCGCGCCGGCGATCGTGAGGCCGATTCCGACCGTGACCGGCTCGAGGCCGACGATGAGCGTGAGGTAGAGCGTGGTGAGGGTGAAGAACGCGCCGCGACCGAGGGTGTCGACCAGGGTGATCGTCAGCAGGCGACGGAGCGTCTTGTCCGTTTGCACGAGGGTTCTCAGGGGGACGGTGGGGATCGTGCTGGTCACGTCTCCATTGATCCAGGCTTAGCGGGGCCGTTCAATCGATGTAGCGTAGGGCTTCATGATCCGATACGAGTTGGACGCCGCCGACATCTCGGCGATCCGCTTCGGCATCTCGCCGCTGTCCGAACTCGGCCTCGGTCTGCGCGCGCTCTCACAGCCCGACGGCTTTCCGCTGCAGCGCCCGTGGCTCGAGCGGATCGCGTCGGTGCGCCCGCTGCTCGACCTCGAGGTGCTGCTCGCGCTCGTCAACGACCGCAGGTGGACCGCCGACTTCGTGAACCCTCGGCCGGCTTCTCCGCTGACCTCGCTCGATGACGAGCTGACCGCGCTCGGACGGATCACCCGCGCCCACTTCATGACCGACCTCGAGCGCGTGCACGGGGAGGTGCCCGCGGTGTTCCGGGGCCGACACGACCTGGTCATCGCCCGCCTGCAACGTGCCCTCGCCACCACGTGGGATCTGTGCTTCGCCCCGCACTGGGCGCGCATGAGCACCGTGCTGCGCGCCGACATCGCTTACCGCGGCCGCATCGCCGCCCAGGCCGGGATGGGCACCGTCCTCAACGGACTCTCGGATGCCGCCCGCTACGACGGCCGCCACCTCGACGTTCGGCTGTGGAACCCCGAGATCCGCCGTCGCCCGGTGCGCGGCGACGGGCTCACTCTCGTCCCCTCGATCTTCACGGTCCGCGTCTCGACGCCCATCGACGACGACCTGCCGCCGACGGTGATGTACCCGGCCCGTGGCCAAGGGGCGATGTGGTCGACGAGCGGGCAGCCCGCGCCGGACGCCGTGTCCGACCTCCTCGGGCGGACGCGCGCCACCCTGCTCGCGGCCCTGGGCGAGCCGGCATCCTCCACCGATCTCGCTCTGCGTCTCGGGGTGTCGACCTCGGCGATCAACCAGCACCTGCGCGTGATGGAGCGCGCGGGCCTGCTCAATCGCGCCCGCTACGGACGAGCGGTGCTGTACTACCGCAGCGCCGCGGGAGACGCTCTGACCCCCTAGGCGTCCGGATTCTTGGCGCGGGACGGCTGCACGCGCGGCGGCTCGCCCGGCATCTTCGGGAACTCGGGAGGGAACGGCAGCTCCCCCAGACCGTTGTCGAGGTCACGCTGCCACCACTCCAGCAGGGTGTCGATGCGTCCGGGCTTGTCGGCGAACCCCTTCCAGGGATCACCGACGGATGCCAGTCGCTCGGGGATCGAGCGCACGGTGAACGCGAGCGGGTCGAGGTCGTCGAGCTCGTCCCAGGCCACCGGCGTCGACACCGTCGCGGTCGGAAGGGCCCGTGGCGAATACGCCCCGGCCATGGTGCGGTCGCGATTCGCCTGGTTGAAGTCGACGAAGATCCTCTCGCCGCGCTCTTCCTTCCACCAGTTGGTGGTCACGGCATCCGGCATCCGTCGCTCCAGCTCGCGTGCCGCGGCGATGACCGCGTGCCGCACGTCGAGGAACTCGTGTGTCGGCTCGATCGGGCAGAACACGTGCAGGCCGCGGTTGCCACTGGTCTTGATCCAGGGCTCGAGCCCGGCCTCGCGCAGCACCGCGCGCAGCTCGTGAGCGGCGGTGACGGCCTCGGCTATGCCCGTTCCCGGCTGCGGGTCGAGATCGATACGCAGCTCGATCGGATGGTCGGGATCGGTCGCGAGCGAGGCCCACGGGTGGAACACGATCGTGTTCATCTGCGCCGCCCACACCGCCGACGCGATCTCGCCGAGGAAGAGCTGCGGATGCCGCCGCCCGCTGTTGTACGTCACGGTCACCGCCTCGACGAAAGCGGGCGCACCCTTCGGCGGGTTCTTCGAGAAGAAGGCCTCGCCGCCGACGCCCTCGGGAAAGCGCTCGAGCGAGACCGGCCGGTGCCCGTTCGCGGCGATGAAAGGCTCGGCGACGGCGATGAGGTACTCGGCGAGCTCGCGCTTGGTGATCCCGACCTCGGGCCACAACACGCGGTCAGGGTTCGAGATGCCGATCTCGCGCTCGCCGTCGGGTCCCGGAACGGTCAGCGTGATGCGGGGGGATGCCATGACCCGACGCTAGTGCGCGGGCCGGGGCCGTGTCTGCCCCGTTGCGGGCATTCGGGCGGGGCTCCGCTTCTGCGGGGTGCCACTACCGTGGGGTGTCACTGCCGTGGGGTGCCGCGCCCGTTCCGGGGCACGCTTCGTGGGGCACCCTTGCCGTGGGGCGCCTCGGCCGTTCCGGGGCACGTTTCGTGGCCCCGGGGCGCGAGAGATGGCCCCGGGTCCACCTACGCACGGCACCCGCACGCTCCCTGCCACCCTCGCTCGGCCCGCGCACCGCATCCGCCCCCTGGGCCACACCGCATCCGGCGCGGATCAGGTCGCCATCCGTGGCCCCGGGGCGCCAGAAGTGGCCCTGAGGCCACGTACGCACACCACCGACGCCCCGCGGCGGGCGTGTCCAGCCCGAGCCGCGGCATCCGCCCCGGTCCTACGCTCGGTGTATGACCTCCGCCGCCGCCCGCTCCGCCCTCGACATCGCCGACTGGCGCCGCCGCGTGTTCGCGCTGTACGACGCCGTGCGCGAAGCCGATGATCCCGAAGACGCTCACGAGCTCTGGCGGATCGAGCGCGACGCGCTGTTCGCCGATCACCCGGCCACTCCCCTGCTCCCGGAACAGCGCGAGGGCTTCGTCGGACTGCCGCTGGCGCCGTACGACGCCGCGTGGCGGTTCGAGGTCCCGCTGCTCGACGCCGACGAGGCGTCGTTCGTCGCCACGACCGGCACCGACGGCGAGGTCGGGTTCGAACGCATCGGTCGCGTCGAGCTCCCCGACACCGGCTCGCTCGATGTCTGGCGGCTCACCTCGTATGGCGGAGGGTTGTTCGTCCCGGTACGGGATGCCGCAGCCGGACGCCCCGGCGGCACGTACGGCGGCGGGCGCTACCTGCTCGACACGATCAAGGGCGCCGACCTCGGCCGCGGCACCGCCCCTGACACCCTCGTCATCGACTTCAACTTCGCGTACAACCCGTCGTGCGCCTACGACCCGATGTGGGCGTGCCCGCTGGCCCCGGCCGGCAACGTCCTACCCGTCGCGGTGCCGGTCGGCGAGTTGTACGGGGTCTGACACGAACGACGGCGGGCCGCCCCGAGAGGGAGCGGCCCGCCGTCGTTCGTGTCTTACGCGGTGGGTTCGGCGCCCTCTTGCGCGAGGGCGATCACGGGTGCGAGCTCGTCGCGGTCGATGCGCATCCACGGTCCCGCCGGATCGATCAGGATGCCGGTGAGCCCGGTGTCCCCGGCCAGCGCCTTCGCGAGCTGGTCGCGCTTGATGGGCAGCGGCTGGTCGCCGCGACCGAGGGCGAGCAGTTCGAGCGGGTGCGTGAACACCTCGAGGAAACGCTCGCCTGTCGCCGAGCGTGACTCGGCGACGCCGATCGGGCCGCCCTCCTCGGAGCGGTTCACGCCGATCCACAGCGGAGCCTCGGCGACGATCGCGTCGACGATGGTGGATGCCGTCGAGTCGTCGCGGGTCTCGCACAGGGCCGTCTTGATGCGGAGTTCGGGGTCGACTTCGGCGACCATGCGCTCGAGCAGCGCCTTGGGGAGCACCGCGCGGTTCGCGCCCGACGCGGGGTCGAGGATGATGCCCGCGTAGGGACCGGCGAGCACGTGACGCAGCAGGGCCATGACCGGCTGCCCCATCGCCGAGGTGTCGCGGTCACCATCGGCGTCGACGCTGGCGCGCAGCGCCAGTCCACCACTGTAGGCGAGCACGAGCTGCTCGTCGCCGTTGTTGGCCACCGCGAGCGGCAGGTCTTTGCCCTCGGCCAGCAGCGCGCGGGCGTCGCCCTTCACCCGCAGGAAGACGTGCCCCTGCAGCAGCTGACGCGCGATGTTGAGCAGCTGAGCGGGCTCGGGCTGACCCTCGATCTCAGCGAGAGCGTTACCGAGCAGCACGTTGTCGCGCAGCCCCGGCACCGTCTCGGGCGCCTCGGGCGCTTCCATCGCGCCGGGCTGACGCGCCGAAGGGCGAGCAGCAACGGGTGGGGTCGACGACGGTTCGGGGGTGTCGGGGCCGGCACCCACACCGCGGAACGACGACATCGAGATGCCGACGGTGGGGGCGGCCTCGGCCGGAACCTCCGGGGCCGGAGCAGCGTCGCTCGGGCCTGCGGGATCGACGGGCTGTTCGCCCGGCTCGATCGTAGTGTCGGGCCGGTCGACCGATGCGTCGTCGGAGTCGGACTTCTTGCGGCGCGAGAAGAGAGCCATTGTTTCAGCCTAGCCGGGGCGCTCCCCCGCCCGGTCCGCCGAGCGCGGCGCCGTGGGGTCGGTAGGGTGCGCCCGGAGGATCGGCGGGTCGCGCGTGACGCGGGCCCGGCGGGCTCCCGTGCACGTTTGGGGCGGGATCCGTAGCTTGGGGCAGCAGTTTCACGCCCCAATTGACAGAACACGCCCCAAACCCCGGGTTTCACGCCCGGCGCGGAACGACACCGCGATCGCCCCACGGTGCGCACATCCGCAGATGTGGGGCGGAAGCCGCAGCCTGGGGCAGCAATTTCACGCCCCGAACCACGGAACACGCCCCACACCCGAACCCCGTGTCGTGGGGCCGGCGGGTTGGGGACCTAGCGCGTGCAACGTGCGCACTGCACGCCCTCCGGCACGGAACACGCCCCATTTGACAGAATCCGCCCCGAACCGCCCCGCGCGCGGGGAAAACCTCTCGCACGCGGGAGACCCCGGCGCCTGCCGCCCAGCCCAGCGCCCGGCGCTCAGCCCAGCGCCCGGCGCTCAGCCCAGCGCCCGCCGCCCGCCGCCCGCCGCCTACAGCTTGGTGATCGGCGCGATCTTGACGAGCAGTTTCTTCGGGCCGACGGTGTCGAAGCGCACGTGCGCCACGCGCTTCGCGCCCTCGCCGGTCACGGCATCCACTCGGCCCTCGCCGAAGTCGTCGTGCCGGATGCGGTCGCCCGACGCCAGCTGCATGTCGCCGTTGTCGCGGACCTTGGCCGGGATGCGGTTGGGGAACTTGCTCGGATCGGCCGGCGCGCGCTTGGGCAGCGGCACCAGGTCGTCACCGTACCGGCTTCCGCCCCCGGGCTGGCCGGGGCGTCGTCCGCCGCGGGCGTTGAGCGCGCGCGACTGCGAGCCGCCACGGCCGTTGACGTCGCCCGGCGACTGCCGCCAGTCGATGAGGTCGGCGGGGATCTCCTGCAGGAACCGACTCGGCATCGCCACCGTCACCTCACCGAACTGCGCGCGGGTCATCGCGAGCGAGACGTGCAGGCGCTTGCGGGCGCGCGTGATACCGACGTAGAACAGCCGCCGCTCCTCTTGCGGACCACCGGGCTCGTTCGCCGAGATGCGGTGCGGCAGCAGATCTTCTTCGACACCGGTGAGGAAGACCGCGTCGTACTCGAGGCCCTTCGCCGTGTGCAGGGTCATGAGCGACACCGAGCCCGATGCGTCGTCGAGATCGTCGGCATCGGCGACGAGGGTGACCTCGGTCAAGAAGTCGATGATCGTGCCCTCGGGGTTGTTGCGCGCGAATTCGCGGGTCACGGCGACGAGCTCGTCGAGGTTCTCGAGGCGCGCCTCGTCTTGCGGGTCTTTGCTGGCGCGCAGGGCATCGAAGTAGCCGCTCTTGTTCAGCAGCAGCGTAAGGCCTTCGGTGACCGAGGTGGAGGGGGCGAGCTCTCCGGATGCCGGGAGCATGATCGCCGTGGCCTCGGTCAGCACCGCGTCGAGCTGGTCGATGGCCTTCTGCAGCTTCGGGCCGACACCGATCTGGGCCGAGTTGGCGAGGGCATCGCGGAAGGTGATGCCGTGCTCGGCGGCGTATCGAGCGATGGCCGTCTCGGTGACATCGCCGATGCCGCGGCGCGGACGATTGAGGATGCGACGAAGCGCCATCGAGTCGGCGGGGTTCGCGACGGCGATGAGGTACGCGAGCGCGTCCTTGATCTCGGCGCGCTCGTAGAACTTGGTGCCGCCCATGATCTTGTACGGCACCGCGGAACGGATGAAGATCTCTTCGAGCGCACGGGACTGCGAGTTGGTGCGGTAGAACACCGCGACTCCGGAGTACGGCAGCCCCTTCTTGTGCAGCGCCTCGATCTCGTCGGCGACGAACTGCGCCTCGTCGTGCTGCGAGTACCCGGTGAAGCCGATGATCGGGTCGCCCGCGCCGACGTCGGTCCAGAGCTTCTTGTCTTTGCGGTCGAAGTTGTTCGAGATGACCGCGTTGGCCGCCGAGAGGATGTTCTGCGTCGAACGGTAGTTCTGCTCGAGCAGCACGACCTTGGCGCCCGGGTAATCGCGCTCGAACTCGCTGATGTTGCGGATGTCTGCACCGCGGAACGCGTAGATCGACTGGTCGGAGTCGCCGACGACGGTCAGCGAGGCGGCGTCTTCGCCGGTGGGCTCGGCGTCGAAGATCATCATGCCGCCGGACGAGAACGGCTCGGCATCCGATCCCGGAGGCCGCGTGAGCTCGTGGATGAGCGCGTACTGCGCGTGGTTGGTGTCCTGGTACTCGTCGACGAGGATGTGGCGGAACCGCGTACGATAGCGGTCGGCGACCTGCGGGAACGCCCGGAACAGGTAGACCGTCTGCGCGATGAGGTCGTCGAAGTCGAACGCGTTGGCCCGCTGCAGCTCGCGCTGGTACGAGCCGAAGATCTCGACGAACACACGCTCGGCGGGGTCGCTCATGTTCGCGGACCGCGCGTAGGACTCGGCATCCGCCAGCTCGTTCTTCAGCTTCGAGATGCGGCTCTGCGTGCCGGCGGGGGTGAGGCCGAACGAATCGCCCTCGTGCTCCTTGACGAGCCGCTTGATGAGGGCGCGCGAGTCGCCGGAGTCGTAGATCGTGAACGACTTGGTGAAACCGAACTGCTCGGCCTCGCGTCGCAGGATGCGCACGCACGCCGAGTGGAACGTCGAGATCCACATGCCGTCGGCCTTCTGCCCGATCAGCTGGTGCACGCGCTCGCGCATCTCGCCCGCGGCCTTATTCGTGAAGGTGATCGCGAGGATCTGGCTGGGATACGCCTCGCGCGTGCGTAGCAGCGACGCGATGCGGCGCGTGAGCACGCTCGTCTTGCCGGAGCCGGCGCCCGCGACGATGAGCAACGCCTGGCCGCGATAGGTCACGGCCTCGCGCTGCGGACCGTTCAGCCCCTCGAGGAGGTCGGCGTCGGGTCGGGATGCCGACGGTCCGGGACCGTCGACGATGAGGGGCGTGGAGGCGTCGGTCATGGCGTGGTCAAGTCTAGGCGGGGCCTCCGACATCGGCCCTGTCGGCGGCTACGCCCGAGGGTTTGCGGCGTGCAACCGTGGCCCCGGGGCCACGGATCGCGCCCCGGGGCCACGAACGACGCCCCGGGACCGGCCACCGGCCCCCGCGCCCCAGCTCTTCGGCCCCGCGAACGCCTCAGCTGCGCGCTTCGCCCGCCGCACCCGACGACAGCAGCGACTGCGCGCGCGAGAAGTGCTCGGCATCCACCGTCACGTCCCACCGCTCGGCTTCGAAGCCCTGCACCGACGAGAAGTCGCGGCGCCCGCCCGTGAAGGCGTGCCCGACGAAGCCGAAGACCGCGCCCCACACGGCACCGAGCACGAGGCCCAGGAGCACGAACCCCAGGAACCCTCCCACGCTCAGCAGACCGATGAGGACGCCGATCATGAGGCCGAACCACGCACCCGAGGCGGCGCCGAGGCCCGCGGCGCGGCCGCGCGTGAGGCGTCCGGTCACCTGCTCGACGATGCGCACACCCGTTCCTACGATCGCGGTGTGCTCGACCGGGAAGCCTGCATCGGACAGGCGGTCGACGGCGGCCTGCGCCCCGGTGTAGTCGCTGAAGCTCGAGAGGACGCGGCGCTCGGGCGTGGCACGGGTGATGTCGGACATGGCGGGTTCCTTCCCTCGGTGACCCCACGCTAACGACGCCGCCCGCACCGCGCGGGGCGGTTGCGCGCGGGCCGGGCCCCGGTTAGCGCCGAAGTATCACACCCCGGATGCCGTTCAGCCGACACCGCGATGATGGATCCATGCGGCTGATCCTCAACGTCCTCTGGCTCGTGCTCTCTGGCTTCTGGCTCTTCCTCGGCTATCTCGCCGCGGGGATCGTCCTGTGCATCCTCATCCTCACGATTCCTTGGGGGATCGCGTCCTTCCGCATCGGGCTGTACGCCCTGTGGCCGTTCGGCCGCGAGATCGTCGCGAAGCGTTCGGCCGGCGTCGGTTCGTTCCTCGGGAACGTGGTCTGGGTGATCCTGGCGGGCTGGTGGCTCGCCCTGGGGCACATCTTCACCGGGCTGCTGCTGTGCGTCACGATCATCGGCATCCCGCTCGGCATCGCGAACTTCAAGCTCGTCCCCGTGTCGCTCATGCCGCTCGGCAAAGAGGTGCGCGAGATCGGTCGCGGCGGACCGTTCGACCAGACGCTCGGCCGGTAGGGCTCAGCGCGCGGAGCGCACGTACACCCGGCGGGGCAGGGCGAGCAGGATGCCGACCACCGTCGCGATCCCCCCGATCACCGCCGTGACCGTCATGAGTTCGATGGGGAACGCCCCGTCGCGCACCCCCGCGAAGCGGGCCAGATCCCAGGGCAGGATGCCGATCTGCTCGTTCCACGAGCGCAGCGCGTCCCGCGCGCCCACCACGGCGATGGTCACCGCGGGTAGGGCGTACCCGACGCCCATACCGGCGAGCGCGACGCCGGCCGCGCGGCGCCGACCCAGCTGCGCCGACAGCGACCAGCCGGCCACGACGAAGACCCACGCGACGAGCGCGAAAGCGACCGCGAGGTAGAGGATGCGCACCCACGGTTGCGCCCAGATCGCCTCCCAGATCCCCTCGGGACCCGACAGCGATACAGCCAGCAACGCCACCACGCAGCGCAGGACGAGCGCGCCGCCGACGGCCGCGATGATCGGCCACGGCGAGCGTCGCCCGAGCAGCAGCCGCACCGCGGCGGCGAACAGGAGCCAGCCGGCCACGGCGATGACCATTCCCCACAGCCCGTCGCGCGGAGTCTGCACCACGCGCGTGAGCACGAGCAGTCCGCCCGGCACGAGGATCATCAGCCAGCGGTCGAGTGGCAGCAGGCCGAGGCTCGATTCGCGCGCCCGCCAGGGTCGGGTCGACGCGATCCACGACGCGCGCGCGGCGGCGGCCCCGGGGCGGCGGACCAGACGGGTGCGGGCGGCGACCGCTCCGATCAGCAGCCAGACCACGCCGAGGGCCAGGAGCACCCGGGCGATCCACTCCGTCGCCGGGTCGACCGTCATCTGCTCTCGCGCGAACGGGTCGACCATCACGGCGAGAACCGTGCCGATCGCCAGGAGGATCGCGGCGACGCTGAGGGCCAGGATGCCTCGCCCCGCCGTCGTCGCCATATACCTACGTTACCCGTCGGACTCGAGGCTCCCGACCGGTCAGCGGTGCGCAGCGGCACGGGTGAGTTCGCGCGAGCGCCGGGGTGCCGGCATCCCTCTCCGAACGGCGATTCAGGAGGCCGGCGCCACGCGCGCCCGCGACGGGGCTCAGGCCTTGTCGTGCAGGGTCACGTGGTACCCGTCGGGGTCGGCGAAGGTGAAAGTGCGCCCGAAGGGGCCGTCGATCGGCTCCATCACGATGCGGTGCCCGTCGGCGACAAGCTCGTCGTGCATCTGCTGCACCTCGGTGCCGTGGAGCCACAGCGCGACGCCGACACCGGGCTGGGCGACCCCGGTGAGGTCGGTGCCGGGAGCGAGGTCGCGCAGCGCGAAGGCGATCGGCGCGGTGTCGAAGACGACCGCGTGGGGCGGGCCGGCGGGTGAACGGCGCAGGCCGAGGTACTTCTCGTAGAAGGCGTGCGAGGCGGCGAGATCGCGCACCTGCAGTGAGATGAAGTCGGGTCCGGTGACGGGCATGAGTTTCTCCTTTTGTGTCAGTTATCTGACACCCACTGTATGTCAGAATACTGACATGACGCAAGAGGCGATCGACCTGGACACCTCCCTGGGCTACCTCCTGAAAGAGGCGGCGAGCGCGCTGCGCGCGGCGATGGAAGACGTGCTGCGCCCCCTCGGCATGACGATCACGCACTACTCCTGCCTCGAACTCCTCGCCCAGCGGCCGGGCCTGTCGAACTCCGACCTCGCGCGAGGGGCCTTCGTCACCCGGCAGTCGATGAACGTCCTCCTGCAGAACCTCGAACGCGAGGGCGTCGTCGAACGCCCCGATGCCGCCCCCGTCGGCAAGGCCCTCCCCACCCGGCTCACCGCGAAGGGGCAGCGCTCCCTCGACGCGGCGAGCGCGGCGGTCCGCTCGGTGGAGAAGCGCATGCTCAGCGGAATGACGGATGCCGAGCAGGCGGCGGCCCTGCACGCCCTGCGGTCGATGGTGACGTCGCTCCGCAGCTGACCCACGCCGAGCGCGGGATTGTGTAACAATCCATCCATGCTTCCCGCCCTCGCGATCCTCGCCGCGGCGCTGTGCTTCTCCACCACCGGCACGGCGCAGGCCCTCGCGGGCGTCGACGCCTCTCCCCTCGCGGTCGGAGCGGCGCGGATCGTGGTGGGAGGCGGCATCCTGGGCCTTCTCGCTCTCGCCCAGCGTTCGCCCGGTCGCGCGCGCAGCGGATCCCGCGCGTCCACCGCGGCGCTGATCGCCGTCGGAGCCCTCGGCGTCCTCGCGTACCAACCGCTGTTCTTCCTGGGCACGCGCGAAAACGGCGTCGCCATCGGCACGGTGGTCGCCCTCGGCTCCGCACCCATCGCGACCGGGATCGTCGATGCCGTCCGCCTGCGCCGCGCTCCCACGCCGCGCTGGATGCTCGCGACCGCCGTCGCGCTGATCGGCGTGGTCCTCGTGTCGGGCGTGACGGGCGGGGCGACCGCTCTCGCGCCCGGCGGCCTGCTCGCCTCGGCCGGCGCGGGAATGTCGTACGCCCTCTATACGGTGTGCGGCAAAGCACTGATCGAGAGGGGGTGGAACTCCACACGGGTCATGGGAGCGGTGTTCGGCGTCGCCGCCGTGGCGAGCCTTCCCGTCCTCGTCCTCGCCGGGACGTCGTGGCTGCTCACCCCGAACGGCCTGGCCCTCGCCCTCTGGCTCGGGGTCGTGACCACGGCGATCGCGTACCTGCTGTTCGGATGGGGGCTCGCCCGCCTGAGCGCCGTCACGGTGTCGACCCTGACCCTCGCCGAGCCCCTCGCCGCCACGCTTCTGGGCCTGTTCGTCTTGCGCGAGCACCTCACTCTCGTGAGCGGCATCGGCCTGGCCCTCATCGCGGTGGGTCTCGCCGTGGTGTCGGCTCCGTCTCGCAGGCGTGAGGAGGTCCCGGATGCCACGGCCCGCGCGTGACACCAGTGACGGCGCCGCGGCGGGCACGGGCGAGACGCACCCGCGCCGCCGTGAAGCGCCCCTACCCGGCCCCCGCACCGCGGACGCTGTCGCCGACACCCTGCGCGCCGCGATCCTGTCGGGCGAGCTCGCCCCCGGCACTCCCCTGCGCGAGGAGGAGCTCAGCGCGACCCACGGCATCTCGCGGCACACCGCCCGCACGGCGCTCGCGACCCTCACGGCGGAGCGCCTCGCCACGGCCGAGCCCTACCGCGGCGTCCACGTGTCCCAGCTCGACGACGACGCCCTGATCGCCCTGCAGCAGTTGCGCTGCGCTCTCGAGACCGAGGCGCTGCGGATCGTGCGGGATCGCGGCATCCGCCCCTCCGAGGTCGATGAAGCTCTCGACGCTCTCGCCGACGCCGAGGCCGGAGGCGACTGGGCGGGAACCCTCGACGCGCACGCCCGCGTGCACCTGGCGTTGGTCGCCGCGGCGGGGTCTCCGCGCATCACCGAGGAGTACCGCCGCCTCGACGGCGAGATGCGCCTGCTGCTCACGCACGTGCGGCCCGCCTACGCACCCGGGGCGCTGACCGCGGAGCACCGCGCGTACGTCGACGAGGCGCTCCGCGACCCCGAGCGGGTCGTGCGCGCACACCTCGAGCACTCCACGAGGGCGATCATCGACGGGGGATCCGGTCGCTGATTCAGGGCCCCACCGCCACACGGCGACACATCCCGTCACCTCGCGCAACGCCCCTTCGTCGCTCGCGCGCCCCGGGTTAGCGTGGGGGCACATCGCGGCGATCCGGGCGGTCCCGGGCCTCGGCTCATAACCGAAGGCGTGGCGGGTTCGACTCCCGCCGTCGCGTCGACACCCCTGGGCAGATCGACGGATCGCTAGGGTATATCACGGAGGTATAGCCGTGACCCGAAGCTTCGACCGCAGCCGCGCGTCGCACCTCGTGCGAGCTGCGCGCCTCGACCGCAAGATGTCTCAGGCAGATCTCGCGCGCGCGGCCGGGATGAGCCAGCCCAATGTGGCGGCCATCGAGAACGGGACGAGAAACCCCAGCGACGACGCCTTCGAGCGCCTGCTGCGGGCCGCCGACTACCGACCCAGCCTGGCCGTCGAAGAGAACGCCGAAGCGATCGTCGAGGCAGGGCTGCGGCACGGACTCCGCGACATCCGCGTCTTCGGTTCGGTCGCGACCGGCGCCGATCACTTCACGTCAGACATCGACCTTCTCGCTCGCGTCGACGCAGGACGCGGCTATTTCGACATCGCGGCCTTCGCGCACACCGTGGAAGAGCTCACGGGCTTCGCCGTCGACGTGATCGTCGACGACGAGCACCGGCCTGCCTTCCTCGACTCGACGGCGTTGGCCGCCCTGTGACGGAATCCGAGTCGCGACCGGCCGCGCGCTTCCGGCGCGCACCGAGGGCGGAGCAGCCTCCTGCACCGCATGCCCAGGCGAACTTCCTCGAGAGCGTCGACGCGATCGAGGCCTTCCTCGGCCACGCGACAAGCGGAGGGAGGAGCGCGTTCCGGCGCACCTCGCCGTCGTACGCGTCCGGCTCGATGGCGATCATCCGAGCCGCAGCGCTCTTCGATACCGCCGAGTTCGCGCCGTTCATCACCGACACCCCCGCCGAGGTCGTCACCGCCCTCCGGACGATGCGCAACATCGCGTCGCACGCGGGATACCGGGCGATGAACGACGACCTCTTCTGGGTCACGCTGACGGTCGAGCTTCCCCCGCACATCGCCTCGTGGCGACGCGCGGCCGAGGACTCCCCGTCGCACTGACCCGCGGCGCTCCTACACCTCTGCCGGCAGCGCTCCGCCTCGGGCGGGACGCCTCTTGCGCACCTCGCGCAGCACGATCTGCTCGGGGCACACCGTCGACAGGAAGTCGCCCACCGACAGCGCCAGACGCTCTCCCACGAGCGAGTACAGGATGCGGTTCGCGTCACGTCGCTCGGAGACGAGACCGGCTTGACGCAGCACACCGAGGTGCCGAGAGATGGTGGGCCCGCTGGCATCGAACCGCGCCGCGATCTCCCCCGCGGCCATCTCGCCGTCCTTCAGGTCTTGGAGGATCTGGCGGCGCGTGGGGTGCGCGAGAGCCGCGAAGATGTCGGATGCCGCGTCGGTCACGATCCTCAATCTAGCACTGACGCTAAATTGCGTGTAGCTTCTTCGCTAAATAGCGAAGGAGATCCGATGAGGACGCAGATCGACACCCTGGGCCGATGGACGGCGAGCAGGCGCCCCGTGGCCCCCATCCCCCGGATGGCCGCGACGATCACGCAGCGCGTGCTCGTGAACTACCGCGTCGACCCCGACGTCGCCCGGTCGCTGCTGCCCGACGGCATCCGCCCCCAGCTCGTCGACGGGAGCGCCGTGGCCGGCGTCTGCCTGATCCACCTCACCGCCTTCCGCCCCGCGTGGTTCGCTCCGGCGATCGGCCATCACAGCCGCAACGCCGCTCACCGCATCGCGGTCGAGGGGGACACTGCCGGGGGCCCGCAGACAGGCGTCTACATCCCCCGTCGCCACAGTTCATCTCTTCTCGCACGACTGGTCGGCGGACGCGTCTTCCCCGGAACGCACGCCGCCGCCCGCGTCGATTTCCGCTCCACCGCCGACGACCTCGAGGTCCGCGTCGAGGCCGACGATCTGCGCGTCCGCGTCGCCGCGCGCCGGGGTCCCGGCATCCCGTTCCGCAGCACCCTCTTCGAGACCCTCGAGCAGTCCTCGACCTTCTTCCGGAAGGATGCCGTGGGCTGGTCGCCCACGCGCTCCGGTGCGCTCGAGGGGCTCCGGCTCGAGACCGACGCGTGGAAGGTCGAGCCGATCGACGTCACCTCCCTCTCCTCGACCTTCTTCGACGCCCTGCCCGACGGCGCCGCGCAGTTCGACCACGCCCTCCTCATGCGCGACGTGCCGACGCGATGGAGCAGCGCTTCGACACCCGCGACGATCTCGTGACTGCTGTCAGACTGAACGTATGACCTGCTCCGCGCCCCAGGATGTGCCCGTCGGCAGCGAGGGCATCCGCCTCGGCCCGTTCATGAAGTTCGCCAGCATCCTCGACTCGGGCGGAGACGTCAAAGAGGCCATCATCGACGGCTACGTCCACGTCAACGGCGAGGTCGAACGCCGCCGCGGCCGCCAGCTGCAGGTGGGCGACGTCGTGACCTTCGAGGGACGCTCCTTCCGCGTGCAGGCCTGACGCGACCCGACCGTGCCGCGATGAGCCGTCCCTCGTCACGTGACGCGGCCGCCCTGCTCCGCCGCAACAGCGCTTGCGCACCGTCCTTCGCTCCGGAAGCCTGACCCGCATGGACAATCGCGAGAATGCCGCCGCCGCAGAAAACTGGATCGCTCGTTACGTCCGCGCGTGGTCGACGAACGACCCGGACGACATCCGCTCCCTTTTCACGAAGGAGGCCGAGTACCGCGACGGACCGTCGACCCCTCCGTGGGTGGGTCGCGATGCGATCGTCGACGCGTGGCTCGCGCAGAAGGACGAACCGGGAACGTGGTCGTTCACGTACGAGCTCGTCGCGGTCGACGGCGACGTCGCCGTGATCCGCGGGTGGACGGACTACCCCACCGCCACCGCGAAGGCGAGACACTACGACAACCTGATGGTCATCCGGCTCGCCGAAGACGGTCGTGCCGCGCTCTTCACCGACTGGTGGGTGGCGTCGACACCATCCGATTCGTGAACGGATCCGTTCCGCACCGCCATGTCTATGTATCGACCCCCTCTTTCCGCGTCCAGGCCTGACCGGGGGCACGCGAAAGGCCCGCCACCCCGAGGGGGAAGCGGGCCTCGAGACACCCCGCGCTCGTGACACGGGATGCCGCTCGAGCTCAGTGCTCGTCGTAGTGATCGGTGTGCAGCGCGTGGCGGTGGCCGTCGTGCACGTAGTCGGCGTGGTCGTCGTGCGTCACCTTCTCGTGGCCGCAGTCGTCGCCGTGACGGTGCTCGTCGACGCCGTGCTCCGCCTTCGACTCGTGCTCGTCGTAGTGATCGCCGTGCAGCGCGTGGTGGTGCGTGCCGTGCACGTAATCGATGTGATCCCCGTGCTCGATCTTCTGGTGGCCGCAGTCGTCGCCGTGCGCGTGCTCGTCGACGGAGTGCTCGGCGTGGGTCTCAGCAGTGCTCATTCTTCGTTCCCCTGATCGGTCGGTTCGGTGACGTGGGCGATCGCGTCGAGCACGACGTGAGCGACGTGCTGGTCAGCGAGGGCGTAACGGATCTCTTTGCCCTCGCGTTCCGAGCTCACGAGTCCCGACTGCCGCAGGGTCCGCAGGTGCTGCGACACCAGCGGCTGCGAGAGTCCGGTGCGCTCGGCGAGCGCCCCGACCGTGAGCGGTTCGCGGCTCAGCAGCCAGACGAGCGCCAGGCGCGACTCGTTGCCGAGAACCTTGAACAGCTCGGCGGCCGCGTCGAGCCCCGCGATCTTGTCCACGGCATCCAGATCACCACACACATGCACAAATTGCAATGTGTTCACCTATTCGGGAACGGTTCTCGTTTCCGCTATCGCGACAGGGCGACGATCACCCCTGCCGCCCCTTGAAGCGCGGGTTGAGCTTGTTGATCACGAACACCTTGCCGCGTCGGCGCACGACCTGCGCACCGGGCTGCTTCTTCAGGGACCTGATCGACGCGCGGACCTTCATGGCATCCTCCTTGTTGATAAGCGTTATCAATAACAAGCTAGAGTGTCCACACTCCCCTGACAAATGAGAGGTGGATGCCATGCCCCGCACGATCGCCATCATGGGCGTGTGCGCCCCCGAGCGCCGCACCTACGCGGAACGGACCGCCGTCGCGCTCTCACGACCCCTTCACCTGCTGCGCTACGCCGACCTGCGCGTGTCCCACGCGCTCCCCCTCCCCCGCCCGCGGGCGAACGACGCGCAGACCGTGGTCGACCTCGGCACCGACGTCGACCTGATCCACGCGATCGCGGCGCGCGGCGGGTCGGAGGTCGAGGCGGTGTGCGTGGTCGACGCCCGCCACATGATCGGCGACCTCCTCGACGACGCCGCCCTCTCGGCATCCGCGAGACCCGGCGACACCCGCGGCGACATCGGCGCCCGGGCGCGCCAGGCGGCGCTGGCATTGGAGCTCGCGACGCGCATCGTCTGGGTCAACTGGGAGCAGGTGCCCACGCCGGCGCTTGCCGTCCAGATGGCGCTGGCGTCGCACCTGAACCCCGCCGCCGTCGTGCGCCTGTCGCGCGACCCGCTCAGCGACCTGCGCTCGGCCGCGACGTACGAGGGCGAGATCCTCGAGCGGGCGGGGTGGGTGCGTGCGTTGAACGGCGAACACGACCCCTACATGCGCGACAACCGCGTGATGACGCTCGCGTACGAGCAGGTGCGGCCGTTCCACCCCGCGCGCCTCTCGGCGACCCTCGATCGCCTCGACGCCGGCGCCGCCGGCCGGCTGGTGCGCTCGGCCGGGTTCTGCCGCCTGGCATCGCGCCCCGGCATCCTGGCCCGCTGGGAACACGTCGGGTCCGCGATGTGGATCGAACCGCTCGGCGCCGACGACGGCCGCATGGGCCTGGGGCAGGAGATCGTCTTCACCGGTCTCGACCTCTCGGCGCCGAGACTCGCGCACCTCCTCGACCACGCCGTCCTGACCGACGACGAGTTCGCCGGCGGTCCCGCGACCTGGCTCGCGTTCGACGACCCCCTGCCGGCGTGGCCCGCGGTGGAGTCATCGATTCCGGATGCCACCGACTGACCGTGTCAAGCCGGTCGCCCGCACCGTCCGGGGAGAGGAACGTGAACGCATGAGCACTCCTGACATCCCCTCCCGCCACTCCGACGACGCCCGCGCCGACTCGGCCGCCCCCACCGACGCCGTCACCGACGAGGTCCGCGAAGACGCCGCCCAGGCCGAGGAGCACGTGAACCTCGACGACCGCACCGGCGACGCCCTCGACGGCGACGCCGCTCCCGCCGACGACCCCGGCTTCCCCGCCGCCGAAGGCCACGCCTGACCTCCCCGCACTCGAGAGGGGCGCCCGTTCTGCTGCGGCAGGGGGGCGCCCCTTCGTTCGCTCGGTCTCGATGACCGCGTGGGCAGCTAGGCGATGCGCGTCCCGGGCGGCAGCCGCTTCGCGGGCGTCCGCGTGCGGAAGATGCCCCACGCGAGCAGCCCACCGGCCAGCAGCAGCTGGAAGAACAGCCCCACGAACCAGCTCGGCGCGGTGCCCGCGATCCGTTGCTCGGTACTCGGATACGACTCGACGCTCGACCCGCGCGAGAGAGCGCACCCGTCGAACGACGTGGTCGCATCGGGCGCGATCTGCGCCAGGCGGACGCCCGACGCGATCTGAGAGAACAGATCGGTCGGGTTGCCGTTCTCGTACGTCGGCGGAGTCGCGTCGGCGAGGATGACGAAGGGGTTGGCCGCGAGGATCCACCAGACGCGATCGAACCGGGGTTGCTCGGAGACGTAGCTCGACTCCACGCACGGCAGCTCGTCGTAGCTCGGGCAATTCGGCGAGGTCGAGGGCGAACTCAGGTCGCACCCCAGTGGCACCGCGTTCCAATCGACGTCGCGGCTGATCGTCGTCGTCTGCGTGCGCAGAGCAGCACCCCCGAGCCCGAACGAGATGAGCGTGCCCACCGTCAACGCCGCCACCAAGAGATACGTCGACGCGACCGAGAAGATCGGCCGGGCGATCACCGCGCTCAGCCCCACTCCGATCGCGGCCACAACGCCGACCTCGATGATCAGGATCAGCAGCGACGTGACGATCGCTCCGGGGTTGAGTTCGCCGGCAAGAGTGGCGACGACGAGGAACGGCAGCGCCACGACGAGGAACGCCAGTCCCGAGATCCACGCGGCGAGGAACTTGCCGATCACGATCTCGCTCGTGGTGACCAGGGTGACCTGCACGGGTGCGAGGGTCGCGGCATCCCGATCGCCGTTCACCGCGCTCCCGCTCAAGGTGGGCGACACCAACAGCGTGAGCAGCAGGACGAGCATGATGACGAGCGAGAAGAACCACTCGCTGCCGCCGGTGGTCAGCGAGAACGCGGCGAACGAGAGGCTCAGCAGCGCCACCAGGATGACGGCGAAGATGCCGAGGAGCACGTACCACCCGACGGAGCGCACGCGCTGGCGCAGCTCGATGCCGATGATCGTACGCAAGCGATGCAGGTTCACGAGGTGCTCCCGTCGTCGGTGCGATCGGCATCCGTCACAGGATGCGCGGCGGGCGGCGCCCAGGAGCCGGGCGGAGACGCATCTCGCGGCCCCGCCGGGCCATCGGGGAGGTCGGGTGTCGGAGGCGAGGCCTCGGCCCTCAGGTCGAGGAACGCGTGCTCGAGGTCGCCCACCGCCGGGGCGAACTCGACGATCGGGAGCCCCGCGCTCACGAGCGAGCGCAGCCCCGCGACCGCTGCCGCCTCGTCGGAGAAGGGCACGAGGACGTCGCGCCGGTCGACCCGCACCTCTTCGGCCGTCCGCCCGAGGGCGGCCGTAACGTCGCCCCGCACGGACTCGGTCGACCGAGCGAGGTCTGCGGCGACACGCACACGCCACACCCGCACGCGGGTCGCCGCGGCGGCGACGCGATCGGTGCCGACGGTCCGCCCGTCGACCATGAACACGGCGTCGTCCACGACCTCTTCGAGTTCGGACAGCACGTGGCTCGAGATGAGGATCGTGCGCCCCTCGCCCGCCAGCCGCCGCAGCAGCACGCGCAAGGCGATGCGCGCCTGGGGATCGAGGCCCGACGCGGGCTCATCGAGCAACAGCACCCGGGGGTCGTGCACCAGAGCACGCGCGAGCGCCAGTCTCTGCTTCTGCCCGCGAGACAGCACGCGAGCGGGCGACGCGGCGAGCGCACCGAGGTCGACGAGCTCCAGTAGGTGGTCGGCCCGGGCCCGCGCGTCGTCTCGCGACAGGTCGTAGAGCTGCGCCGTGGCGACCAGCACCTCGCGCGAGGTGAGGCTCGGCCACGCGCCCAGGGAGTCCGGCATCCATCCGAGAAGGCGACGCGCGCCGGCCGGGTCGGAGACGGGGTCGATGCCGCCGATGCGCATCTCGCCCTCATCGGGCCGCAGCAGGGACGCGAGCATGAGCATGAGGGTCGTCTTGCCCGAGCCGTTGGGCCCGACAAGCCCGGTGACCCGGCCGGGCAGCGCCGTGAACGTCACTTGCTGCACGGCGTGCACCGCGCCGAAGGACCGTTTGACTCCTGCGACGTCGATACCGGCATCCATAGCCTCACCATAGAGGGAGCCCTCGACACCCCCGAGGGCAACCGACGTCGATCCCCCCGTCCGTCCTCGGCGATTCCGCGGCGCGCCCGGGATTCGCGCGCGCTCACCGCCCGCGCGTGTCCTCGACGTGATTCAGGATGCCGCGAGCGCCCGCCCCAGGGCATCGCCCGACGCCCACGCGGTGCGGACGGCGGCGCTGTCGCCCCACGCGTCCCCGCACGCGGAGAGCCCCGGCGAGCGGAAGAACGGCTGTCCGGTCGTTCCGGCGGGCCGGGCGAAGGTCCAGCGATGCGCGTGCGTCGACACCGGCTCGACGTCGATGCGCAGCAGCCGCCGGGTCGCCGCGAGCACCGGCGCGATCGCCGACTCGGGGTCGTCGAGGTGCTGTCGGGCGCGGTCCGCCGTGGTGTGGACGACGAGCACGGGCGCGCCGTCGCCGCGGCGATCGCCGTCGTCGGCGACGAAGGACACATCCGCGTCGCCGTCGGCGAAAGCGCCGTGCAGGTCGGCATCCCACTGCCGTCGGTCCCACCGTAGGACGACGGCGATCACCGGTTCCCACTCCTGCCCGCCGCCCGGCGCTTCGCCGGTCAGCCGCGCCGCCTGCGGGGCCGGCATCGCCAGGACGACCTCGCCCGCCTCCTCGCCGTCGACGCGGAACGGCGCCGCGCTCTCGACGACGCGCTCCGACGAGACGTCGAGGCCCTCGGCCAGGTCGACGGCGAGCGAACGCAACCCGGCGGGAGCGGCCCACCGCATCGGTCCGGGCTTGGGCGTCCACCCGCCGTCGGCGTCGATCACCTGGAACGTGTCGGTCCACGGCCGCGCGAGCTCGCGCTCCTCCCAGTCGGCGACGACGCGCGCAAAGCCCTCGGCCTCGCCGACCACGAAGTACGAGGCTCCGAGGTCCACGGGTCGACGGTCGATCGTGCGGCTCGACAGACGCCCGCCCACCCGGCGCCCGCGATCGAGCACGCGCACCGAGCGACCGGCATCCTGAACCGCCCGCGCGCACGCGAGCCCCGAGATCCCGCCGCCGACCACCGTCACATCCGTCGTCATGCGGCCATCCTGTCGGCTGCGCGCACGCCGGGGGTCGGGGTTGCGCGGGCCAGAACTCCTGAGGATCGTCGCCCCGAGGCGGTTCCGGGACCGAAACGACCGGTGGGAGGGTCGGGACTCAGGAGTTCCGCGCCGTCCCGAAGAACCCGACGCCCAGATCGGGATGATCCACGAACACCCCGTCGAGCCCGGCATCGCGCAGCACGGCCCACTCGCCTCGCCAGTCGCCGAACGCCCCCTCACCGCCCGGGCCGCGGAAGGCGGGCAGCAGGAAGGCGTTCTCGGGCCGACACGTCCAGGTGAACACCCGCAGGCCCCGATCCTGCGCCTCGCGCACGAACCGCGCCGGCCCCCGCGCGACGCCGCGCTCGTCGGGCGCGAGCACCGAGCGCTTGTCCGGGCTGATGCCCTGCACCTCGCCGGCGAGGGCCTGGAGACCCGCCGCGGTCCGCATCGAGGCGTACGAGGCGGCGTCCGCCCCGTCCCGCTCCCGCAGATCCCACGGCGTCCCCTCCGCTTCAATGAGTTGCACGAGCGGAACCCGGATGCCGCGCTCTCGCAGCCGCGCCAGGACCAGGGGCTCGAACGACTCGATGACGAGCGCGTCCTCGGCATCCCGCCATCCCGCGGCGCGCAGCTCGGCGTCGACGAGCTCGGCCAGGTCGAACCCGAGTCGGGCGAGCGATGCCGCGTGCTTGATCTCGAGCACCACCGCCACCCCGCCCTGCCGCGCGAGGTCGAGGACGTCGCGAAGGCGCAGCACGGGTTCGGAGTCGTCGCGCGCCGCGCTGTCGGGGCGGAGGGCGGGGATCCGCTCGCGGCACTGCAGCGTCCGCAGCTCATCCCACGTGAAGTCCTCGACGAACCAGCCGCTCAGGTGCTCGCCGTCGACGACCTTCGAGGTTCGTCGCTCCGCGAACTCCGGTCGCGTCGACACGTCCGTGGTGCCCGAGATCTCGTTCTCGTGCCGCACGACCAGCACGCCGTCCTTCGAGGGGACGACGTCGGGCTCGACGGCATCCACCCCCTCCGCGATCGCCCGCAGATACGAGCTGCGCGAGTGCTCGGGCAGGTACCCGGGGGCACCGCGATGACCGATGACGAGAGGCACCTCGACACGCTAACGGCACCGGGTGAACAGCGAGTGCGCTCAGAGCAGAATCCCAGTCAGCACAAGGAATCCACCGCCCCGCTCGGCTAGTGTTGTCTGACAGCACGGTGCTGTGATCACCATCTTTGGAGTGTGAGTTCCCGTGGCCCTCAACAACCCGGCATTCAACAACCCGGCGTTCCAGGACCCTCGAGCCGGTGGCGCTAACACGCGCTACAGCCCGCCCCCGGCCGTCGATCCCGCCGCCGCCGCCTCGATCGAAGGCGCGTACGCCGCCCCGTCGGCGAGCGCCGTCGAGACCGGTCGCATGACGGTCGAAGACACCGTCATGAAGACCCTTGCGCTGTTCGGCATCCTCGTCGTCACCGCCGTCGTCGGCTGGATCTGGTCGATGGCCGGCGTCAGCGTCGCCAACCCGAACCCGAGCGCGGCGCCGATGATCATCGGTGCGCTGGTCGGCTTCGTGCTGGCCATGGTCGCGACCTTCAAGAAGAAGCCCTCCGTCCCCGTCTTCATCGCCTACGCGGCGTTCGAGGGTCTGTTCGTCGGTGGCATCTCGGCCTTCTTCGAGTTCATCTTCCCGGGCATCGTCCTGCAGGCGACCCTCGGCACCCTCTCCGTCGTCGGCGTGACCCTCGCCCTGTTCGCGAGCGGCAAGATCCGCGCCTCGGCGCGCGCCACCAAGATCTTCATGATCGCGATGGTCGGCTACCTGGTGTTCAGCCTGGTCAACCTCGGCCTCATGCTGTTCAACGTCCCGATCGCCGGTGGCGCGTTCGGCCTGCGCAGCTCGATCGAGATCTTCGGCATCCCGCTCGGCGTGATCATCGGCGTCTTCGTGGTCATCATGGCCGCGTACTCGCTGGTGCTCGACTTCGACCAGATCCAGCGCGGCGTCCGCAACGGCGCTGCCCGGGTCTACGGTTGGGTCGGCGCCTTCGGCATCATGGTCACCGTCGTGTGGCTGTACGTCGAGATCCTGCGCATGATCGCGATCCTGCGCGGCAACAACTGACGCAATCGCTTCACACGAAGGGCCGTCCCGTCTCGGGGCGGCCCTTCGTCGTGCGCGGCCCGCGCGCGTCGGCCCGGGCGAAGCCCCCGCGCCGCGCCCGCAAGGGGTGCGAACCCCGGATGCCGCGGCGCTAGCCTCGCGCCATGAGTCCCGCGAAGACGCCGCCCGAGATCCTCGATGTCGACGGCCACGAGGTACGCGTCACGAGCCCCGACCGCGTCGTCTTCGCCGAGCCGGGGCTGACCAAGCTCGACCTCGTGCGGTACTACCTCTCGGTCGCCGAGGGCGCCCTGCGCGGAGCGGGCGGTCGACCGATGGTGCTCAAGCGCTTCTCGAAGGGTCTCCACCAGGAGCCGTTCTTCCAGAAGCGCGTCCCCGAGAACCACCCCGACTTCGTCGACACCGCGACCCTGCGCTACGCCTCGGGCACCTCCGCCGAAGAGACGGTGATCCGGGATGCCGCGGGCCTGGCCTGGGTCGTCAACCTCGGCTGCCTCGACCTGAACCCGCATCCCGTCCGCGCCGAAGACCTCGACCACCCCGACGAGCTGCGGGTCGACCTCGACCCGATGCCCGGCGTGGATTGGTCGCAGATTGTCGACGTCGCGTTCATCGCCCGCGATGTGCTCGAAGACCACGGTCTCATCGGTTGGCCCAAGACCTCGGGCTCGCGCGGCCTCCACATCCTCGTGCGCATCCGCCCCGAGTGGGACTACACCGACGTCCGTCTCGCCGCCGAAACGCTCGCGCGCGAGGTCGAGAACCGCGCGCCGGGACTCGCGACCGCCCGCTGGTGGAAGGAGGAGCGCGGCGAGAGCGTGTTCGTGGACTTCAACCAGAACGCCAAGGACCGCACGGTCGCCTCGGCGTACTCGATCCGCGCGCTGCCCGATGCCCGCGTCTCGACTCCCCTCACATGGGACGAGGTCCGCGACCGTCGCCCCGAGGAGTTCACCGTGCTCACGGTGCCCGACCGGTTCCGCAGCATCGGAGACCCGCACGCGGGCATCGACGACGCCGCGGGGTCTCTCGACGCCCTTTTGTCCCTGGCGAAACAGCTCGGCCCCGCCGAGAAGCCTCCGCGGGGATCCGACGGTTCCGGACGCCGCGCCTCGACGATGCCGCTCGTCGAGGTCGCGCGCACCAAAACCAAGCCCGAGGCCCTCGACGCTCTCGAGACGTGGAAGCAGCGGCATCCGGAAGCGACATCGCAGCTTCACCCCGCCGATGTCCTCGTCGACGGCATGCGCGGGTCGAGCTCGCTCTGGTACCGCGTTCGCGTGAACCTCCAGCACGTTCCGGATGCCGAGCGCCCGGCGCAAGAGGATCTGATCGCCGACTACGATCCCTGGGCCGGCCGCTCCGCCCCTTGATCCGGCGTGAGTGAGACGACCAGGTGGCGCCGGCCGTAGCGGTACGCCTCGTCGAGGTCACCGCCGAGGCGGAAGGCCCCCGCGAGCTCCATGGTGACGAACCCGGTGGCCCACGCCGTCAGCAGCCTCGCCGCTTCGAGCGCATGAGCCTCGCCCACGGCGACGGTCGTCGCCCGCAGCACCGGAGCGCTCGTGGCGGCGAGGCGGTCGGCATCCACCACCGTCGTGAACAGCAGACGGAACGCCTCGGGCCGGTCGTGCCCGAACGCGCGGAAGGCGACCAACAGGCCGTCGAGGTCGTCGGATGCCGTCTCGAGCCGCGCCGTCAGGTCGTCGGCCGCGGCCGCCCCGACGAGTCCGAGCAGGGCCTCGCGGTCGCGCACCCTCTTGTACAGCGACGGAGCCTTGACGCCTACCGCCTGAGCGACGGCCTGCATCGTCACGGCGCCGGGTCCGCCCTCTTCTAGCAGTCGCGCCGCCGCCTCGACGATCTCATCGAGCGACGTTCTCTCCGGTGTGGGCACGAACCCTCCTCATGGCTATGCTTATAAGCTATCATGACTAATGCTCGTAGCCATCAAGGAAGGCACCCCGTGAGACTCGCGCCATCGCTCCACCGCATGGGCAATGACATCGTCGCCTCGTACCTCATCGTCACGCCCGAGGGCATCACCCTCATCGACGCCGGCCTCCCCGGCATGTACGCCGACCTTCGCGCGGAGGTGGACGCCACCGGCCGGTCGCTCGACGACATCCGCGGCGTCATCCTCACCCACGGCGACAGCGATCACGTGGGCTTCGCCGAGCGCCTCCGCCGCGAGCGCGGCGTGCCCGTCTTCGTGCACGCGGCCGACGCCGATCGCGCCCGTGGCGGCGACAAGCCCAAAAGTGCGATGGGCCCGTTCCGCCTCGGCCCGCTGCTGCGCTTCGCCGCCTTCGGCATCCGCAAGGGCATGCGCCCGCAGTGGCTGACCGAGGTGCGAGAGGTCGCCGACGGCGAGACCCTCGACCTGCCCGGGAGCCCCCGCATCGTCGGCATGCCCGGCCACTCCCCCGGCAGCGTCGCGGTCTTCTCCCCCGCAGTGCGCGCCGTGTTCGTCGGCGACGCCCTTACGACGCGCCACGTTCTCACCGGTCGCACCGGACCCGGACCCGCGCCCTTCACCGACGACCCGGCCGAGGCGCTCGCCTCGCTCGATCGCATTGCGGGAGTGGATGCCGACTGGGTGCTGCCCGGACACGGCCCGGCGTTCCGTGGTTCTCCGGCGGATGCGGCGGATGCGGTGCGAAAGGTCGCGCGCGGCTGAGCCGGCGCGGACCATGTCGGTCGGAGCGGACGCGCCGCCCTCCATCGACGGCCCGGTGGAGGCACTCTCCTCGTCGATCGTGTCGGGGGCGTGGGCGCCGAGTGGGTGCTGCCCGGCGTACCGCGGCTCTCCGGCCGATGCGGCAACGCGGTGCGCAAGGTCGCGCGGCTGTCGCGGGCGCCCGGCGTCAGCGCCGGCGCGGCCTCCCCAGCACCTCGCGTGCGACCGCGGCGAGCGTGCGCATCGCGCGCGCCGGGCCCACGGCCTCCGCCGCGTGCCGCGCCTCGGCCGCGAGACTCTCGCGCAGCCCGTCGTCCGTGAGCATCCTCCGCAGCGCGTCGACCAGAGCGTCGTCATCACCGTCCGGAACCAGGATGCCCCCACCCGACGCGAGCATGTCGCGCGGGCCGTACCGGATGTCCCACGCCACCACCGGCGTGCCGTGCGCGAGCGCTTCGGCGAGGGCAAGCCCCTGCCCCTCGAAGGCGGACGTCGTGAGGTACACCGCCGCACGGTCGAGCACGGCGCCCGGGTCGGTGGTCAGCCCGGGCAGCGAGACGGCGTGCTCGCGTCCGCGCTCGGCGACGAGGGCCTCGAGCGCCCCGCGCTGCGCCCCCTCGCCCCAGAGCTCGAGTCGGGCGTCCGGCACGTCGGCGAGAACGCGCGCGAAGGCCTCGATCGCCCGGTCGAGCCGTTTGCCGGGGGCGAGCCGCCCCAGCACCACGACAAGGCCACTCTCGCGCTGCGACGCCGGCACCACGGCATCCGGAGCTTCCACCCCGTGCGGTGCGACCACGTCGTTCGGGGCAGTGCCGAAGCGCGCCCGCACGTCATCGCGTTGGTACGCGGTCGGCCACAGCACGGCGTCGAACCGCGGCGCGATGTCGAACCACCGCGTCCACAGGGGGTTCAGCTCGGAGTCGGCCTGGAACGGCGGCTCGAGGTGGATCGTGTGCACGGTGTGCACGATCCGCACAGCGTCGTCGCCCCAGCCCGCGATGAGCTCGCCGAGCTGCCTGGACTCGCAGATGACGACGATGGGCCGGTCGTTCTCGGCGCGGAGCCGATCGGCCAGGGAGGTCAGCCACGCGCGGTACAGCGCCCCGAATCCGTCGATCACGCCGGCGGCTTCGCCCGCGGCATCCCGGATCACGATCGGCGCGGTCGTGAGGTGCCAGTCGGGGCCGATGACCACGGGCAGCTCGACCGCTCCCCCGGCCACGCTCCGGTACTCGAGCATCGGATCGGCATCGCCCGCGTGCGCCGCTTCGCGCAGCCATCCCGCGGCTCCCCCGTCGGCGTCGACGGCCTCGTCGAAGAGGTTGCGGAAGATCCCGGATGCCGAGGCCGCCCCCCGCTCGACGAAGGTCGCGCGCTGCACGGAGTGAGCGTCGGCGTCACCGGGATCGACGGTCAACAGCCGCGGATCCGCACCGGCATCCGCCATCTGTCGCGCCCGCGCGAGCGTGGCGATCGTGTATCCGCCGTCGAGGTCGGGGATCAGCCGGCTCGACAGGATGAGGTACCACGCGTCGGGGAAGTCGCCGGAAGTCACGCCCCCATCCTCCCCCACCCGCGGCGCGCCCCTCGGCGTGCGCGCGGTGGGCTACCCGGTCTGTGCATCGGGGCGCGGGCGGTGGCCCCGGGGCGCCGCCCATGCAGTTGCCGACGTCGCCGGGGCGCCGAGCGTGGCCCCGGGGCGCCAGACGAAGCCCCGGGGCCACCTGTGAACGTGGTTTGGGGCGCATGCCGTCATTCGGGGCGTATTTCTCTCGCGCCGAACGAGAAATCCCGCCCCAATTCCCACAGCCCGGGCAGGCGGAGCGCGCACCTCGCCGCGCACGCGAGGCGAAGTGGCACGCCCTCCTGAGTCGATCGGGGTAGGGGCCCTCCCCCTACCTCCGCGTCCAGACAGAGCGCCGCCGGCGCCGGACGGCGAAGGGGCACCGTCTTCGGGTCGATCGGGGTAGGGGCCCCGCTCTCGACCCGAAGGCGGTGCCCCGGAGCCGGCCGACGACGTCGGCGCGGGAGCAGGCTAGATGCTCACTCCCACTCGATCGTCCCCGGCGGCTTCGACGTCACGTCGAGAACCACGCGGTTCACGTCGCGCACCTCGTTGGTGATGCGGTTCGAGATCTTCGACAGCACGTCGTAGGGCAGGCGCGTCCAGTCGGCGGTCATCGCGTCTTCGCTCGAGACGGGGCGCAGCACGATGGGGTGGCCGTAGGTGCGGCCGTCGCCCTGCACGCCAACCGAGCGCACGTCGGCGAGCAGCACCACGGGGCACTGCCAGATCTCGTTGTCGAGGCCTGCCTTGGTCAGCTCGGCGCGCGCGATGGCGTCGGCCTCACGCAGGATCTCGAGACGGTCAGCGGTGACCTCGCCCACGATGCGGATGCCAAGGCCGGGCCCCGGAAAGGGCTGGCGGCCGACGATCGCTTCGGGCAGTCCGAGTTCGCGTCCGATGGCGCGCACCTCGTCCTTGAAGAGGGTGCGCAGCGGCTCGACGAGCTCGAACTGCAGGTCTTCGGGCAGGCCACCGACGTTGTGGTGGCTCTTGATGTTGGCGGTACCGGCTCCGCCGCCCGATTCGACGACGTCGGGGTAGAGGGTTCCCTGCACGAGGAAGCGCACCTGCTCGCCCTCGGCCTTCGCCTCGGCGACGAGGTCGGCCTGCACCTTCTCGAACGCGCGGATGAACTCGCGGCCGATGATCTTGCGCTTCTGCTCGGGGTCGCTGACACCGGCGAGGGCGTTCAGGAACGTCTCTCGCGCGTCGACGGTGATGAGCTTCACGCCCGTCGAGGCGACGTAGTCGTTCTCGACCTGTTCGCGCTCGCCCTGGCGGAGCAGCCCGTGGTCGACGAACACGGCGATGAGCTGGTCGCCGACGGCCTCGTGGACGAGAGCTGTCGACACGGCGGAGTCGACGCCGCCGGACAGCGCCGAGATGACGCGGCTGCTACCGACCTGCTGGCGGATGCGCTCCACCTGCTCGGCGATGACGTTTCCGCTGTTCCAGTCGGCCGGGAGTCCTGCAGCCTTGTGGAGGAAGTTCTCGAGCACGTGCTGACCGTGGTCGGAGTGCTTGACCTCGGGGTGCCACTGCACGCCGTACATCCGGCGCGCGTCGTTCGCGAACGCGGCGACGGGGGTGTGCGCCGTACGGGCGAGGACCTCGAAGCCCTCGGGGGCGCGCGAGACCTGGTCGCCGTGGCTCATCCACACGTTCTGCTCGGCGGGCTGCCCCTCGAGCAGCGTGCCCTCGGTGACGACCGTGGCATCCGTCGCTCCGTACTCGCGGAGGCCCGTGTTCGCCACCTCTCCGCCGAGTGCTTTCGCCATGACCTGGAAGCCGTAGCAGATGCCGAGGGTCGGGACGTCGAGGTCGAAGACGCCGGAGTCGAGGCTCGGGGCTCCCTCTTCGTACACCGACGAGGGGCCACCCGACAGGATGATGCCCACGGGGTTCTTCGCCGCGATCTCTTCCGCCGATGCGGTGTGCGGGACGATCTCGCTGTACACGCCGGCCTCGCGCACGCGGCGCGCGATCAGCTGGGCGTACTGGGCGCCGAAGTCGACGACGAGGACGGGGCGCTGGGACGTTTCGGTCTGTTCGGTCACCGGTTGCCTTCCGGGGCGGGAACGGGAGCGGAGGCCTTCGCGGCCTCACGCTCGGCGAGGTAGGCGCGCACGCGACGGGCGGTGCGCACCTCGAGGATGAAGGAGAGGAACGGCACCACGCCACCGAGGGCGAGGAAGACGAACCGACGGAACGGCCACCGCATGAGGCTCCACACGCGGAAGCACGAGATGAGGTAGACGACGTAGAACCAGCCGTGGACCACCAGGATCGCCAGCGAGATGTTCACACCGTCGCCGGTCGACAGGATCGAACACCCGTTGCCGCCCGGAACGAAGAGCGAGAACCACTGGCAGTCGGGGCCGGGCACGGCATCCGCGAACCACAGGAAGCCACCGGATCCGCCGAGGAACAGCTCCACGTGAATGGGCGTGTACTTCAGGATCATCTCGGCGACCAGCAGAAGCAGGCCGACACCCGTGATGATCGAGCAGATCTGGTAGAACTTCAGGGCTCCGCGGATCGCCGGGAACGAGGCGAGCTTGGGGGCGCGGGGCATGGAGGCCAGTCTAGTCGCGGGATTCCGCGGCTCCCGCCGGACTGCTCGACGCGGAGCTTTCCGCGACGGGCTCGGCCTCTTCGTCCTCGAGATCCTCGACTTCTTTCTCCCACGCGTCGCGCGCGAGGCGGTACCAGAGGTACAGCGCGAAGCCGGCGAAGATGGCCCACTCGGCGGCGTAGAAGATGTTCAGCCAGTTGACCCGCGAGCGTTCGTCGGGCGCCGGGGAGGCGATGGCGTCGAGGGGGCCGATCGCCGTCTGGGAGGCGATGTACTGGCGGTAGACGTCGAGGTTCTGGGTGTCGTGCCATCGGCCCAGCAGCATGGCGGGCGACATCTTCACGAGCGTGAGGGGGTCGGCATTCGCCGGCGGTATCGACGCCCCTTCGTCGGAGATGAGTCGTCCCGTCACGTCCACGACCGCTGTCGGGTCCGCTTCGGCCTGGGCGCGCAGCTCGTCGGCGGCGGCGTCGGCCTCATCGAGGCTGCTCGTCCATCCGGTCGCGACGGCGATCGACGTCGGTGTGGTCGTTCCCGAGACGCGCAGCTGACCGGTCACCCAGTAGCCCTGCACGTCGTTGTTGAAGCGCGACGAGACGACGATGAAATCGGATGCCACCCACGTGCCACTCGTCTCGACCCGCTGACCGACGAGAGGTTCCGGCAGGTAATCGCCCGGCTTCACAACGTCGGCGAGAGGTTGCACGACCTCGGTCAGCCCCGGCTCGGGAGGAGAGGTGTCGACCGCGCGTCCGAGCTGCCACTGCCCGAGCCAGGCGAGCACACCCGCGACGACCAGAGAGAACGCCAGGAGCGCTATCCAGCGCGGCCGCAGCATGACCTCCCGCAGCGTCGGCGGGAAGATCTGCGGCGGTGCCGGCTCGGTCGTGGGGGTGGAGGTCATGGGGCTTTCGTGATCAGTGCCCGTAGGGGGCGACGACGACCTCGACGCGCTGGAACTCCTTGAGGTCGGAGTATCCCGTAGTGGCCATCGACTTCTTGAGCGCACCGATGAGGTTGGCGGTGCCGTCGGCGACGGGGGCGGGGCCGTAGAGGACCTGCTCGAGAGGACCCACGCGGTCGACCTCGACCCGGCGTCCGCGGGGAAGCTCGGGGTGGTGCGCCTCGGGACCCCAGTGATACCCGCGCCCGGGGGCGTCGGTGGCGCGGGCGAGCGCGACACCCAGCATGACGGCGTCGGCGCCCATGGCGAGGGCCTTCACGATGTCACCCGAGGTGCCCACGCCGCCGTCGGCGATGACGTGCACGTAGCGTCCGCCCGACTCGTCGAGGTAGTCGCGTCGGGCCCCGGCAACGTCGGCCACGGCCGTGGCCATGGGCGCGTGCAGCCCGAGCGTTGCGCGCGTCGTCGAAGCGGCGCCGCCGCCGAAGCCGACCAGCACGCCCGCGGCACCGGTGCGCATGAGGTGGAGAGCCGCCGTGTAGGTGGCGGCGCCGCCCACGATGACGGGGACGTCGAGGTCGTAGATGAACTTCTTGAGGTTGAGGGGCTCGGCCACCTTCGACACGTGCTCCGCCGACACGGTGGTCCCGCGGATGACGAAGAGGTCGACGCCCGCGGCGACGACGGTCTCGTACAGGTCGTTCGTGCGCTGCGGGGTGAGGGCACCGGCGACGGTGACGCCCGCGGCGCGCACCTCGGCGAGGCGGTCGCGCACGAGCTCGGGCTTGATCGGCTCGGCGTACAGCTGCTGCATGCGGCGCGTGGCGTCGGCCTCGGGCAGCGTCGCGATCTCGGCCAGCAGCGGCTCGGGGTCGTCGTAGCGCGTCCACAGGCCCTCGAGGTCGAGGACGCCGAGCCCACCCAGGCGCCCGAGCTCGATCGCGGTGCGCGGGCTGACCACGGAGTCCATGGGCGCACCGAGCACCGGGATCTCGAACGGGAACGCGTCGATGGTCCACGCGGTCGAGACGTCTTCGGGGTTGCGCGTGCGCCGCGACGGCACGACGGCGATGTCGTCGAAGGTGTACGCGCGGCGGGCGCGCTTGGCGCGGCCGAGATCGATCTCCATGGTCACCCGACCAGCCTACCCGCGCCCTCCGACATCGCCGTCGGCGAACGGTTCGACGCCGGAGCGGTTCTCGTCACCGGGCCCGCACGACCCGTTTCTCGTCCCACACGGGCTCCGCCGCCTCGTACACTTCTCCGTCCGAGCCGAACACGACGAACCGGTCGAACGAGCGCGCGAACCACCGGTCGTGCGTGACGGCCAGCACGGTGCCCTCGAACCGCGACAGCGCGTCCTCCAGCGCCTCGGCCGAGGCGAGGTCGAGGTTGTCCGTCGGCTCGTCGAGCAGCAGGAGTGTCGTGCCCGAGAGTTCCAGCAGCAGCACCTGGAACCGCGCCTGCTGCCCGCCGCTCAACGTGTCGAACGCCTGCTGGGCCTGCGCGATGAGGCCGTAGCGATCGAGCGCCGAGCTCGCGGCATCCCTCGGCATCCCCGCCCGGTTGTCGTCACCGCGATGAAGCAGGTCCAAGAGGGTCCTCCCGACGAACTCCGGATGCCGATGCGTCTGGGCGAACCACCCGGGGACGACCCGGGCGCCCAGGATGGCGCGGCCGGAGTGGGCGACCCGATCGAGCCCGGCGCCCACGGTGGTGACGTGCCCGAGACGCGCGTCGGGGTCGGTGCCTCCGCCGGCGAGAAGACGCAGGAAGTGGGATTTGCCCGACCCGTTCGAGCCGAGCACGGCGACGCGATCGCCGAACCACACCTCGAGGTCGAACGGCTTCATGAGCCCCGACAGCTCGAGCCCCTCCGTCACCACCGCGCGCTTGCCCGTGCGCGCTCCGCGGAGGCGCAGCTGCAGATCCTGCTCGGGCGGGCGCTCCTCGGGGGGACCTGCCTGCTCGAACTTCGACAGGCGCGTCACCGCCGCCTGGTAGCGCGAGGCGAAGCCGTCGTTGGCGGCCGCGGCCACCTTCATGCGGGCGACCAGCGCGCGCAGCTTCTCGTGCTCCTCATCCCAGCGGCGACGCAGCTCCTCGAGGCGGGCCATGCGGTCCTTCCGCGCGGCGCCGTACGTGCCGAATCCCCCGCCGTGCACTCAGGCGGTGCTCCCCGCGGCTCCCGTCTCGAGGGTGACGATGCGGTCGGCGGCGCGGGCGAGCAGTTCGCGGTCGTGCGAGACGAGCAGCACGGTCTTGGCCGTGGCTCGCAGCTGCTCCTCGAGCCAGCGCTTGCCGGGCACGTCGAGGTAGTTGTCGGGCTCGTCGAGCAAGAGCACGTCGTCGGGTCCGCGCAGCAGGGCCTCCAGGGCGAGCCTCTTCTGCTCGCCGCCCGAAAGCGTCGACAGGTCGCGGAACCGCGCCCGCTCGTACGGCAGCCCGAGGGCGGCCGTCGTGCAGGTGTCCCAGACCGTCTCGTGCTCGTAGCCGCCCGCGTCGGCGTAGTCGGCGAGCGCCGAGGCGTACCGCAGCTGGGTGTCGAGGTCGTCGCGCTCGATGAGGGCGTTCTCGGACGCCTCGAGCTCGATCGCCGCACGTCGGATGCGGGTCGGCGACACCGACACGAGGAGGTCGTGGACGCTCTCTTCGTCGCGCCCGTGCCCGACGAACTGGTCCATCACTCCGAGCGAGCCACCCATCGACACGACACCGCCGTGCGCCTTCTCGTCACCGCGGATGATGCGCAGCAACGTCGTCTTCCCCGCCCCGTTGGGACCGACCAGAGCGGTCGTCATCCCCTCGCCGACGCGGAACGTCACCTCGTCGAGCAGGGGCCTGCCGTCGGGCAGCGTGAACGAGAGGGCGGCGAGGTCGAGGTATCCCATGGCGAATTCCGGGTCGGCCGCTCGTGGCGGCGGAGGCGACGTCGGATGCCCACGGCAGTCCCACGTCGGCCCGCGGCTGGCGAGCCGACCAGCTTATCGGCATCCGGATGCCGTGTCCCCAGCGACCACCCGCGCTTCGGGCGCTACCGCCGAGGAGCCGCGGCGAAACGACGACGGGCCGGGCAGTCGCCTGCCCGGCCCTTTCGTGCAGAACGCCTACTTCTTGTAGTTCGGCGCCTCGACGACGATCTGCACGTCGTGCGGGTGCGACTCCTTGAGTCCCGCCGAGGTGATGCGGACGAACTTGCCCTTGGACTTGAGCTCCTCGACCGTGCGAGCCCCGACGTAGAACATCGACTGACGCAGCCCGCCGATGAGCTGGTAGGCCACGGCCGCCACGGGGCCGCGGTAGGGCACCTGGCCCTCAATGCCCTCGGGGATCAGCTTGTCGTCGCTGGGGACGTCGGCCTGGAAGTAGCGGTCCTTCGAGTACGAGGTCTTCTTGCCGCGCGTCTGCAGAGCGCCGAGCGAGCCCATCCCGCGGTACTGCTTGAACTGCTTGCCGCCCTGGAAGACGATCTCACCCGGCGACTCGTCGGTTCCGGCGAGGAGCGAGCCCAGCATGACGGTGTCGGCGCCCGCCACGAGCGCCTTGGCGATGTCGCCCGAGTACTGCAGGCCGCCGTCGGCGATCACGGGCACGCCCGCGGGAATCGCCGCCTTCGCCGCCTCGTAGATCGCGGTGACCTGCGGCACGCCGACGCCGGCGACGACGCGGGTGGTGCAGATGGAGCCCGGTCCGACGCCGACCTTCACCGCATCCACCCCCGCGTCGATGAGCGCCTGGGCGCCCTCGCGCGTCGCGACGTTGCCGCCGATGACGTCGACGTGGTCGAAGGTGGAGTCGGCCTTCAGGCGACGCACGATGTCGATCACGCCGGCCGACTGCCCGTTCGCGGTGTCGACCACGAGCACGTCGACGCCCGCGTCGCGCAGGGCCTCGGCACGCTGCCACGCGTCACCGAAGAAACCGATCGCCGCGCCCACGCGCAGGCGCCCCTGCTCGTCCTTGGTGGCGAGCGGGTACTTCTCGCTCTTGTCGAAGTCCTTGATGGTGATGAGGCCGGCGAGCTTGCCGTCGTCGTCGACGAGCGGCAGCTTCTCGACGCGGTGCTTGGCGAAGGTCGCGATGACGTCGTTGGCGTGGATGCCGACGTGCCCGGTGATCAGACCGTCCTTGGTCATGACGTCCTTGACCTTGGTGGTCTGACGCTCGAAGCCCGAGACGAAGCGCATGTCGCGGTTGGTGATGATGCCGACGAGGACCCCGTCGGGGTCGACCACCGGCAGACCCGAGATGCGGTACTGCGCGCACATCGCGTCGACCTCGGCCACCGTGGCATCCGGATTCGTGGTGATGGGGTTCGAGACCATGCCCGACTCGCTGCGCTTGACCTGGTCGACGATGCCGGCCTGATCCTCGATCGAGAGATTGCGGTGCACGATGCCGATACCGCCCTGGCGCGCGATCGCGATCGCCATGCGCGCTTCGGTGACGGTGTCCATCGCGCTCGAGAGCAGGGGCGTCGCCACCGTGATGCGGCGGCTCAGACGCGACGACGTGTCGGCCTCGCTCGGGATGACGTCGGTGTGGCCGGGAAGCAGCAACACGTCGTCGTAAGTCAGTCCGATGAATCCGAACGGGTCGTGCTGCTCCATGAATCCTCCTGCGCGCGCGGCGCCTGCTCGAAAAGGGACGTCGTCGGCCGGGGCGCGTGCGAGGCGCTCCGCCTGAAAGTGTAAGCGCCGGAGGGGCGTCTTTTCTTCCCCGCCCGCGCGGTATACCCCACCCTGCGCTCTCCCCTCTACCCCCGTTCCGCATTCTCGACGGCGCCGGAAATGCGCAACGCACAGCGAATCCATCGCATCCAGGTATCGTTCTCGCATCGACTGCTGCGATGGAAACAACGCGGCAATATTCCCGGACTACGGTGTCCGGGCGGCGACGGTCCACGTCGTCGAACGACCAGGAGGTTTCGTGACCACTCGGCAAGCATCCCCACGGATGCCTCGCCGTCGACGCTCGATCCTGACGCTGTTGTCAGGACTCTTCGCTGCCGCCCTGGTGCTGGGGTTCGCCCCGGCATCGACGGCAGCCGTCAACGATGAGGATCTTCCCTATTCGATCACGGTGAACGTGCGCTCCGAAGGTGAGCCCGTCGCTCAAGCGAAGGTGACCGCCACAGACGGTTCCTTCACCGGCGAGGCCACAACGGACGAGCGCGGTCGCGCGACGATCAAGGTCCCCACGAAAGAGGGGGCGTGGACGGTCGACCTCGACCGCAACTCGCTCCCCTCGGGAGTCACCGTCCCCGACGGGCAGGAGTTCGAGCGGCAGGTGCAGTTCGGCAGCTCCAGCACCGTCTCGAGCAACTTCACCCTCGGCGCCGCGGAGCGCCAGACGGTCGGCTTCATGGACCAGCTGCTCTCTCGCACGGTGAACGGCCTGAACTTCGGTCTCATGCTCGCCCTCGCCGCGATCGGCCTCTCCCTCGTGTTCGGCACGACGGGCCTGTCGAACTTCGCGCACGGCGAGATGGTGACCTTTGGCGCCATCGCGGCCCTCTTCCTGAGCGCCGGCACCGGGTGGTCGATCTGGATCGCCATCCCGCTCGCGGTGATCCTCTCGGGGGTCTTCGGACTCGCGATGGATGCCGGGATCTGGCGGCCCCTCCGGCGCAAGGGCCTCGGCATCGTCCAGCTCATGATCGTCTCGATCGGCCTCTCGCTCGCGCTGCGCTACATCTTCCAGATCTTCATCGGTGGTGGCACGCAGCAGCTCCCGGGGGCGTCGAGCGACATCATCCCGGGCCTCGGGTCGATCCGCATCAGCGTCACCGACCTGACCAGCATGGGCATCTCGATCGTCGTCATCGCGGCGTTCGCGTGGTTCCTCACGCGCACGCGACTGGGGCGCGCCACGCGCGCGGTGTCGGACAATCCGTCGCTGGCCGCTGCGAGCGGCATCGACGTCGACAACGTCGTGCGCATGGTCTGGATCCTGTCGTCGGCTCTGGCCGGTCTCGCGGGCGTGCTGTGGGCCTACTTCCGCCCCGGCATCCGCTGGGACATGGGTTCCGGCATCCTGCTTCTCATGTTCGCCGCCGTCGTGCTCGGCGGACTCGGTACCGCGTTCGGAGCCCTCATCGGCTCGATCGTGGTCGGCCTCCTCGTCGAGGTGTCCACCCTGTGGATCCCCTCCGACATGAAGTATGTGGGCGCCCTCGTCGTGCTCATCGTCATCCTCCTCTTCCGGCCGCAGGGCATCCTCGGCCGCCGAGAGCGAATCGGGTAGGTAAACCATGGACTTCCTGCAGATCCTCTCGAACACGGCCTCGCAGATCCTCGCGCCGGCCACGTTCGGTTACGCCCTCGCCGCCATCGGCCTGTCGATGCACTTCGGCTTCGCCGGCCTCCTCAACATGGGCGTCGCCGGCTTCATGGCCATCGGCGCGTACGGCTTCGCGATCTCGATCCTGACGTTCGGTCTCGCGTGGCCGATCGCGGCCCTGATCGGTTTCGCCGCCGCCGTCGTGTTCGCGCTCATCATGGGCATCCCGACGCTGCGACTGCGAGGCGACTACCTCGCCATCGTCACGATCGCGGCCGCCGAGATCCTCCGTCTGGTGTTCCTGACCTCGACCTTCCGTGGCGTCACGGGCTCGGCCGACGGTCTGTTCAACTTCCAGTCCGGCTGGCGCGGCGAGAACAACCCGCTCCCCGCGGGCGACTACGGATTCGGCCCGTGGACCTACAACGCCAACCGGTGGTACGTCATCATCCTCGGCCTGCTCGCCGTCGTGGTCGCCGTGCTCCTGGTCTGGATGCTCATGCGCAGCCCCTGGGGTCGTGTCATCCGCGGCATCCGCGAAGACGAGGACGCCGTGCGCGCGCTCGGCAAGAACGTCTTCGCCTTCAAGATGCAGGCGCTCGTCATCGGCGGCGTGATCATCGCGGCGGGCGGCATCATCACCGCGATGGACACGAACGTGAACCCGAACGTGTACGTCACGTCGCAGACGTTCTTCGTCTACACGGCGTTGCTCCTCGGTGGGGCCGCGACGATCTTCGGCCCGGTGCTCGGCGCGGTGCTGTTCTGGGTCGTGCGCGCGTTCCTGTCGAACCTGCTGCCGGCGCTGTCCTCGATCGGACTGTTGCCCTTCCTCACCGCCGACCAGTCCCAGATGCTCGTCTTCGTCATCGTCGGCGTCGCGCTCATGCTGCTCGTGATCTTCCGCCCCCAGGGAATCCTGGGCAGCAAGAAGGAGATGACCTTTGTCCGATGAGTCCACGCCGGTCGTGCCCAGCGCTCCCGCGCAACGGGTGAAGGCGACCGGACTGCACAAGGGCGAGATCGCCCCCGGCGTCGCCAAAGTCGATCCGATCATCGTCGCCGACAACGTCCGTCGCGACTTCGGCGGCAACACCGCCGTCGACGTGAAGCACCTCGAGATCCCGCGCAACGCCATCACGGCGCTGATCGGGCCCAACGGTGCGGGCAAGACGACGCTGTTCAACCTGCTCACCGGCTTCGACAAGCCCAACAGCGGCCAGTGGTCGTTCGACGGTCGCAACCTCGCCGGCATCCCCGCGTTCAAGGCGGCCCGGATGGGCCAGGTCCGTACGTTCCAGCTCACCAAAGCGCTGGGCCTTCTGACCGTGCTCGAGAACATGAAGCTGGGCGCCACGAAGCAGAAGGGCGAGAGCCTGCTCTCGAGCATCCTCCCCTTCGTCTGGCGCAAGCAGGAGACCGCCAACGACGAGAAGGCGCGCGATCTGCTGAAGCGGTTCAAGCTCGACTCCAAGGAGACGGACTTCGCCGCGTCGCTCTCGGGCGGTCAGCGCAAGCTTCTCGAGATGGCGCGAGCGCTCATGAGCGACCCGACGCTGGTTATGCTCGACGAGCCGATGGCCGGGGTCAACCCGGCGCTGACGCAGTCGCTGCTCGACCACATCCTCGACCTGAAGGATCTCGGGATGACCGTGCTCTTCGTCGAGCACGACATGCACATGGTCCGCCACATCGCCGACTGGGTCGTGGTGATGGCCGAGGGCAAGATCGTCGCCGAGGGACCGCCCGACACCGTCATGAAGGACCAGGCCGTGATCGACGCCTACCTCGGAGCCCATCAGGACGTCGACCTCGGCGTCGTCACGGGTCGCCACGAGGGGACGGTCGACTCCGCCGCCGCCGCCGAGCTGCTCGAGACCGCTCAGCAGGTCGACGCCGCGATCGACAACGAGTCGTCGCACGAGAAGGAGGACGGTCGATGACCGCCAACGTTGTCGAGCTCCGCGACGTTCACGCCGGCTACCTGCCGGGCGTGAACATCCTCAACGGCGCCAACCTCACCGCCGCTCCCGGCGAGCTGATCGGCATCATCGGCCCCAACGGCGCCGGCAAGTCGACGATGCTCAAGGCGATCTTCGGTCAGGTGAAGGTGCGCTCGGGCTCGGTCCTGCTGCAGGGCGAGGAGATCACGGGGCTGCGGGCGAACAAGCTCGTCGCGAAGGGCGTCGGGTTCGTCCCCCAGACGAACAATGTCTTTCCGAGCCTCACGATCGCCGAGAACCTGCAGATGGGTCTCTACCAACGACCGAAGGGGTTCACCGAGCGCGTCGACTTCGTCACGAGCATCTTCCCCGACCTCGCCAAGCGCCTCAAGCAGCGGGCGGGGTCGCTGTCGGGCGGTGAACGCCAGATGGTCGCCATGGGCCGCGCGCTCATGATGGACCCGAAGGTGCTGCTGCTCGACGAGCCGTCGGCCGGTCTCTCTCCCGTCCGTCAGGACGAGGCGTTCATCCGCGTCTCCGAGATCAACAAGGCCGGCGTGACCTGCATCATGGTGGAGCAGAACGCCCGCCGCTGCCTGCAGATCTGCGACCGCGGCTACGTGCTCGACCAGGGCCGTGACGCCTACACGGGCACGGGCCGCGAGCTCATGGACGACCCGGCCGTGATCGGCCTGTACCTGGGCACGCTCGGCACCTGAGCCGCGCTCCCGCCGGAAGGCCCGAGTCCCCCCGGGGGCTCGGGCCTTCTTCGTTCCGTGAGGCGGCGCTCCCCCGCCCCTGCCGACGAGCAGCGCACCCGTGCACCCGGTGCGGCCGCGGGCTCCGCCATCCGCCTCTGTCGACGAGCCGACTCGCGCATCCGCCCGTCGCGCCGTGAACCTGGCCGCCCCTTCCGACGAGCAGCGCGCTCATGCGCCCGTCGCGGCCACGGGCCACGGCATCCATCCCCGGTCCGTCCGACTCGAACACCGGCGACGAGCCCGCGGAACCCGCATCGCGCCGTCCGCGTCCTGCGACCCCCGTCGGTGACCGATCCCGGATGCCGCGACGCCCCGCCGACGGGCGCGTCCCTCGTCCGCGGGTCCTTCCCGGATGCCGCGACGTCCCGCCCCCGCTCCGCCCCGCGCCCACGGGTCCACTCCAGGCGCCACCGACGGCCTCGAACCGCCCTCGGCGCCGCTGCGCGCACGACAAGAGGCCCCGGGACCGAAGTCCCGGGGCCTCTCAGAGGGAACCGATCAACCGGCGCGGAGCCAGCTGTAGTTGTTGTCGTCGCCGTACTCGAAGACACCGATGGTGGCCTGCGTCGGGTCGCCCACGTCGTTGAACGTGATGGGGCCCGAGACGCCGTCGTAGTCGGCTTCGCCGCCGCCGACGATGATGTCAGCGCACTGGGCGTAGCTGGTGCACTTCGTGCCGCCGCCCTTGCCGCCCGAGACCGCCTGCATGTTCGCGGCCACGTCGGGACCGGCAGCCGAGCCCGCCTTCAGCGCCGCGAGGGCGAGGAGGACGACCGAGTCGTACGACTCGGGGGCGTAGGTGTAGTCCTCGAGCTTGGCGTTGCCCTTGCCCGTCCAGAACGAATCCAGCGTGCTGCGGAAGGTCGCCGTCGAGTCGGGGTCGACGCTGGGGTACGTGCCCTTGGCGCCGGTGAGGGTGCCGTTGGGGAACTGCGTGCCGAAGTTCTTCAGGTTGCCGTCGACGAAGAACAGCTTGTCCTTCGCGAAGCTGGCCGTCAGGTCGGGGATGATCGTCGAGACCTCGTCGAACGTGATCAGGGCGATCGCGTCGGGCTTCTGGGCCAGGACGTCCTCGATCTGCGCCGAGAAGTTCGTGTCACCGGTGTTGTACAGGCTGGTGGCGACGACGGATCCGCCCGCGCCCTCGAACGCCTTCTTGGTGAAGCACGCGAGGCCGGTGCCGTACGAGTCGTTCAGCACGATCATGCCGAGGGTCTCGTTGCCCTCGGAGGCGATCAGGTTGCCGAGGACCTCGCCCTGGAGCACGTCCGAGGGAGCAGTCCGCCAGTACAGGCCCTTGTCGTTGTAGCCCGTGAAGGCCGCCGAGGTGTTCGCCGGCGAGATCTGCACGGCATTGGCCGCGATGACCTGGTCGATGAACTGCAGCGAGGTGCCCGACGACGCCGCACCCACGATGGCCGTGGCACCGGCGCCGAGCAGGCGCGGGATCTCGGTCTCGTAGGCCTTGTTGTCGGTGTCACCCGAGTCGCCCTGGATGAGGTTGATGTTGACGCCCTTGTTGGCGGCGTTGATGTCGGATGCCGCGAGCTCGGTGCCCGCGATCTCGGGCGGGCCGAGGAAGGCGAGGTTACCGGTGACGGGCAGGGCCGTACCGATGTTGTACGTGAGGTCCTTGGCGGGGCCGGTCGAGGTCGACGAGTACTCGGGCGTGTACGAGGCGGGTTCGGCGGCGTTGCAGTCGATCGGGAAGTCGCCCCCACCGGCGGCGTTGCCGGAGTCGGACGGAGTGCTGGTGCCGGTACAACCGGCGAGGACGAGCGCGGTGACGCCGACCACGGCGAAGCCGCCGATGATCTTCGCCGCACGCGAACGGGAGAGGACACTCATATGGGTGCTCCTTGGTGAGATGGAACCGCGCGGATAACCCGCTCGGATTGTGACAAACCTAATGGCGCACTTGTAGCCGTGATGTTGCAATGTGTTAACGGTCGATTACGCGACCTAATCGTTACTTTCGCGCGGCAATTCCGGGCCGAGAAACGAAGGAAAAGGCGTCACACGGGCTCGACGACATCGACCGGAGCCCGTCGATGACGACGCGAGGCGACGACGGAGTCGACGCTGAGGATCGCGAGAGCCGCCCAGACGAGGGCGAAACCGGTCCAGCGCTCGACGGTCATGGGCTCGTGCAGCACCCACACCCCGATCGCGAACTGGATGATCGGGGCGACGAACTGCAGCAGGCCGATGACGGTGAGCGGCACGCGCCGAGCTCCCGAGGCGAACAGCAGCAGGGGGACGGCCGTGACGGCCCCCGCCGAGAGGAGGAGAACCGTGTGCAGCGTTCCCGCCGTGCCCAGGGTGATCCCCGTGAGATTCGCGACGAACACCAATTGGATGGCGGCGACCGGCAGGAGCCAGAGTGATTCGAGAGTGAGTCCGCTGACCGCATCCACCGCCGGCCCGATCTGCTTCTTCACGAGACCGTAGAAGCCGAACGAGAAGGCGAGGGTCAGCGCGATCCAGGGGAACGCACCGTAGCCGATGACGATCACCGCGACCGCGACGACGGCGAGGCCGATGGCGATCCACGGCACGAGGCGCAGCCGCTCGCGCAGCACGATGACTCCGAGCAGCACGGTCACGATCGGGTTGATGAAGTAGCCCAGGCTCGTCTCGATGACCCGATCGGTCAGCGCGCCGAACAGATAGGTCTGCCAGTTCACGTAGATGAGCACGCCGGCCACCGCGGTGAGCCCCATCAGACGCGGCTGGCGCACGATCGCGAGGAAGGGCCGCCACATGCGCAGCACCGTCAACAACAGGAGGCAGAAGACGAACGCGAGGATGATCCGCCAGGCCACGACCTCGAACGGGCCGGTGGGCTTGAGCTGCAGGAAGTAGATCGGCAGGACGCCCCACAACAGGTAGGCGCCGAGGGCGTACAGCGCACCGCGGGTGCTCCCGCCGGTCGGGGCGGAAGGAGCGGAGGTCACCGATCCAGCCTAGGGCTCCGCTCGCGCGTCGGGCCGCCGACCATCGCGCCTTTCCTGCCAGAGGGAGCCGATGAGCGCCGGGGACGACGAAGGCCCCGGATGCCGTGGCATCCGGGGCCTTCGAACGATCTCACTCGGTCAGCGGACGACGACCGCCAGGACGTCGCGAGCCGAGAGCACGAGGTACTCCTCGGCGCCGAACTTGACCTCGGTGCCGCCGTACTTGCTGTAGAGCACGCGGTCGCCGACGGCGACGTCGAGGGGGACACGGTTGCCGTTGTCGTCGATGCGGCCGGGGCCGACGGCGACGACTTCGCCCTCCTGCGGCTTCTCCTTGGCGGTGTCGGGGATGACGAGACCACTCGCAGTGGTCTGCTCAGCCTCGACCTGCTTGATGACGATGCGGTCCTCGAGCGGCTTGATGGAAACCGACACGGTCTACCTCTTCTTTCTCGTTACAGAAGACTTGTCAGCACTCACGCGGGGAGAGTGCTAATTCGAGTGTAGAGAAGCGCTGGCACTCACGCAACGCGAGTGCCAGCAACGACCCGCGCCTAGGCTGAATCGGTGGATACCACCGAGCTGACCGCCCTGCTCACACCCGAGGGCCTGCGCCTCCTCGACGAGGTGGGCGCCCTCGACTCGACCGACGAGGTCGCCCGAGCCGTCTCGCGCCTGCGAGCCTCCGGGCACTCCCCCGATCTCGTCTCGGCCGTCGTCGGGCAAGCGCGCCTCCGCGTCCGTGCGGCCGCGAAGTTCGGACCCTTCGCCGAGCGGATGCTCTTCACCAAGGCCGGCCTCGAACAGGCCACGCGCCTGTCCATCGCCGCCCGACACGCGGGTCGCTTCCGCGCCGCGGGGATCGACCGCGTGACCGACCTCGGCTGCGGGATCGGCGGGGACGCCCTCGGGATGGCGGGTCTCGGCATCCGGGTGCACGCCGTCGACGCCGACGAGGTGACCGCCGCGATCGCCGCCTACAACCTCGCCCCCTTCGGCGACGCGGCCACGGTGCAGCACGCGCGGGCCGAGGACGTCGACCTGAGCGGGACGGATGCCGTCTGGCTCGATCCCGCGCGCCGCACCGCGGGGCACGCCGAGACGCGACAGGTGTCGTCCGCCGAGTGGTCGCCGTCTCTCGAGTGGGTCTTCGAGCTGCTGAAGACGAAGCCGGGTGGGGTGAAGCTCGGGCCGGGATTCGATCGCACGCAGATCCCCGACGACGTCGAGGCGCAGTGGATCAGCGCCGACGGCTCGACCATCGAACTCGTCCTCTGGGCCGGATCCCTCGCCCGCGCGGGCGTGCGACGGGCCGCGCTCGTGGTGCGGGGCGGAGACGCCTGGGAGCTCACCGCCCCGGCCGACAGCCCCGACGTCGCGGACCGCGAACTCGGCGCGTTCGTCCACGAGCCCGACGGCGCCGTCATCCGCGCACGGCTCATCGGCGAGGTCGGACGAGCCCTGGATGCCGGCATGCTCGCGCCCGGCATCGCGTACCTGACCTCCGACGCGGCGTTGACGAGCCCGTTCGTGTCGTCGTTCCGCGTGCGCGAGCAGCTGCCGGCCGACCCGAAGAAGCTCGCTCAGGCCCTCCGCACCCGGGGCATCGGCACGCTGGAGATCAAGAAGCGCGGTGTCGACGTGGATCCGGCGGTGCTCCGCAAGAAGCTCGCGCTCCGCGGGGACGCAGCCGCCACGCTCATCCTCACGCGCGTGGGGTCGAAGCGGCTCGCCCTCCTGGCCGACCGCGTCTGACGACCCGGGTCACCCGACCGAGAGCTGCGAGAAACCCCAGATCAACCATCCGACGCTGAACGCGATCGACACCACCGCGAGAGCGAGAGCCCAGACGGCGCCCCGGCGACTGTCGTGCGCCCGGCGGAGGGAGACGGTCGCGAGGATCGCCCCGACGACACCGATCGGCACCAGCCACCCGGTGAACAGCGCCGCCGCGAGGGCGATGATCGCCACCCCCAGGGCCCAGGGCGCGACGGACGGCGGCTTCGGCGGAACGGGCGGCGCGTACGGGATCAGATGATCGCCGAACGCGGCCATCTCGAGTTGAGCGGTCGGCAGGCGACCGTCGTCATCGTCACCCGCGTCGGGGGTCGTCATCTCGGAACCCGCCGCCCGGACGTCGGCGGGCAGTGGTGGCACGGGAGGCAGCTCGACCGCGGGGGCGACGTCCTCCTTGCGGGCCCGACGCGTGGGCGGTGGCACCTCGGTCACGGGGTGGCTCCCGCGCGCGGCGCCGGGGTCTCGGCATCCGGATCCTCCGCCACCTGGATCTCGGTGACGGGGAGCGTCGAATCGGCCCCGAAGGCGAGGGTCGAGGGGCGACGGCCCGACGAGATGAGCTCCGCAGCGAGCGCCGCGATCATCGCGCCGTTGTCGGTGCACAGCCGCAGCGGCGGGATGCGCACGGCGACCCCGGCGGCCGCCGCACGCTCGAGAGCGACATCGCGCAGGCGCTTGTTGGCGATCACGCCACCGCCGAGCAGCAGACGCGGCACGCCGTGCCGCGCGCACGCGTCGAGGGCCTTCGTCACGAGCACATCGACGACGGCCTCGCGGAACGACGCGGCGACATCGGCGACCGGAACGGGCTCCCCCGCGGCCTCGTGCTGCTCGACCCAGCGCGCCACGGCCGTCTTCAGCCCCGAGAACGAGAAGTCGTAGCGGTGCGATGCCATGTCGGAGGCGCGGGAGAGGCCGCGCGGGAAGCGGATCGCCGTCGGGTCGCCCTCGGCCGCGGCACGATCGATCTCGGGGCCACCGGGGTACGGGAGCTTCAGCAGGCGGGCGACTTTGTCGAACGCCTCGCCGGCCGCGTCGTCCATCGTCTCGCCGAGGAGCTCGACATCGCTCGTCAGGTCGCGCACCAGCAGGAGCGAGGTGTGCCCGCCGCTGACGAGCAGGGCGACGGTCGGGTACTCCAGCTCCCCTGCGTCGGCGTCGAGGATGTCGGCGGCGATGTGCCCGACGAGGTGGTTGACGGCGTACAGCGGCTTGTCGAGGGCGACCGCGAGCCCCTTGGCGGCACCCACGCCGACCATCAGGGCACCCGCCAAGCCCGGCCCGCTCGTCACCGCCACGGCGTCGAGATCGGCCAGGGTCACACCGGCCTCGGCGAGAGCCGCGTCGATCGAGGGCTGCAGAGCCTCGAGGTGGGCGCGCGCGGCGACCTCGGGCACGACCCCGCCGTAGCGGGCGTGCTCGTCCATGCTCGAGGCGATCGTGTTGCTGAGCAGCTGCCTGCCGCGCACGATCCCGATACCGGTCTCGTCGCAACTGGTCTCGATGCCGAGCACGAGAGGCGCGTTCATCAGCACCAGCCCTTTCCGGTGGCGGTCGGGGAGGACGGCGCCTCCGCGCCGTCGACGGGCGGAGAGCTCTCGGGCGAGGCGGATGCGGGGGCCGTCGGCTCCGCCCGCCGGGCGACCCAGCCGCGCAGGTTCAACTGCATGACGATCGCGTCGACGTCGTCGGGTTGGTAGTAGCGGGGGCGACGCCCCACCTCGCTGAACCCCTCCGAGAGGTACAGCTTCTGGGCGACGGGATTGTCGGCGCGCACCTCGAGGAACACGTCGTGGACCCCGCGGCGCGCGGCCTCGTCGAGCAGAGCGGTCAGCAGGGCTCGGCCCCGCCCCCGACCCCGCGCGGCCTCGGAGACCGTGATGGTCTGGATGTCGGCATCCCGAGCCCCGCGCACGGCGCGCAGACCCGCGTAGCCGAGGACCCGCCCTGCCTCTTCGGCGACGACGTACCAGCCGTGCGGCGACGCGAGCTCCTCACGCATCATCGCCGGGCTCCACGCGTCGGTCGGGAACGAGGCGTGCTCGAGCGCCATGATCGCGTCGAGGTCGGCGACGGTGGCGGTCCGCGTCGCCATCAGCTCACCCGCTTCGGCGCGTGGGCGGCGACGACGTCGGGGCTGCGCAGGTACAGGGGCTCGGAGTCCGCGAGCGTGCGGCCGGCGTCGAGGGCTCGTGCCGCCGCGAGCGCGATCATCGCGGCCGACACGATCGTGGCATCGTACCGACGCGCACCGGCCGCATCGAGCCGGGCGTCGAGGTCGTCACGGGGGCTCAGCTGCGCGCCGGAGACCCGAACGGGAAGACCGTCGTCGTCGATGCCCTCGTAGACGCTGTAGGCGAACTCCTTGCGGCGTGCATCGGTGACGACGGCGAACCGACCGGTCTCGCCGCCCGTCAACGCGTCGGAGAGGAGGACGCCGAGGGCGACGCCGTCGTGGCTCGGCACGGGCACGACCGGCACCCCGCGCCCGAGGGCGTAGACGCGGGCCGTGGCGATGCCCACCCGCAGCCCGGTGAAGGGTCCGGGGCCCATGCCGATCGCGACGTGCGTGGGGGCGGGCGCTCCGGCGGTCGCGCGGACCAGCAGATCGCCGATCACCTCCGCGTGGCCGAGGGGATTGCCGCTCTGCTCGTCGGCGAGCACTTCCCCGTCGCGGGCGATCGCGGCGACGGCGGTGCCGAGCGAGGTGTCGATGCCGAGAATCACGGTTCCAGGGTATCCGCCCCCTCTCCACGGCATCCGACCGCGCCCTCCGCTCCGAAGAAAGGGCATGGATGCCGACGACCTCGCGCTGCGGCGCGTCGTGGTCCCCACCGGGGTGGGGCCGCTGGTGGTGCACGCCGGCCGTCGGTCGGGTAGCCCCGTGGCGACGATCCTGGTGCACGGCGCCGCGGGGTCATGGCGCACGTGGGGCGCGTTGATCGCGGCATCCGACGGGCTCCGGCTCCCCCTGTCGGACATCGTCGCGATCGACCTGCCCGGCTGGGGCGAGACGCCGGGGCCCGTGCCGGAGCCGGCCGAGATCGCCGTGTCGGTCGCCGCGGTCGCTCGCGCGCTCGGCTACCCGCGTTGGCGCGTGGTCGGGCATTCCCTCGGCGGCGTGATCGCGCTCGACGTCGCCGCCCGCTTCCCGCGCGAGACCGTCGCGGTCGGGGTCGTCTCACCGAGCGGAGCGGGGGCGCGGGCCATCGCGCGGCGCCCCGTCCGCAGCGCTGTCCGGCTGCCCTGGCTCGCGGGGATGGTGCTCGCGATGCGGGTGCTGCGCGGACTCGGCCCCCTCGCCCGCCCGCTGCTGCGTCTGTTGCGTCGTACCGGCGCGTTGCACCGGCTCGCGCGACCGCTGTTCCGGCATCCCGAGCGCGTGGATCGGTCGGTGACCGACGATCTCGCCGACGAGATCCGCCCGTCGGCCTTTCTCGCCGCGGCGCACCTCTCGACCGGCCACGACGACGGCGTCTGGCGTCGGATCACCTGTCCGGTGCGATCGGTGCGGGGCGCGCACGACGTGTTCGTCGCCGAGCGCGACGCTCGGGAATGGGGGCGCCTCATGAACGATTACGACGATCGCGTCCTCGACGACAGCGGGCACTTCGCCCACGTCGAGCAGCCGGTCGAGACGCTCCAGGCCCTGCGCGAGGTGTGGGCGGCCGACCGCGCTCCGGCGCCCCGCGGAGGATCCGGACGTCCCCGCTCGTCCATCGCGCGGCGCTCGAACCTCAGGGGTGACGCGAGATCGTGACCCGGCGCGGGGCGTCGGCGTCGAGTTCGACGGTGTGCACCCCGATCTCGCCGCACGCGTTGTCGACGCCTCGGCCCCCGACCTGACGATCGATCTCGATCTCCCACCACGAATCGGCGAGGTATTCGGCGACACCGCGACCCCACTCGACGATCACCGCCGACCCCGCGACGTCGATGTCGAGGTCGTCGAGCTCCACGGCGGCTCCGAGCCGGTACGCGTCCACGTGCACCAGCGGCGTCCCGCCGACCAGAGAGGGGTGAGTGCGGGCGATCACGAAAGTGGGGCTCTGAACGGGACCCCGGATGCCGAGACCCTCGCCGATACCTCGGGTCAGGGTCGTCTTCCCGGCGCCGAGGGGGCCGGTCATCACGATCACGTCACCCGGCTCGAGAGCGCGGCCGATGCTCCGTCCGAGTTCCTCCATGTCGCCCGGGCCCTCGACGATCCTCTCGCCCAGCACACTGTCGGGAACGCTCACGCGCGAACCTCCCGTCGGGGCACGCGTGCTCCCACGCGCGTGACGATCTCGTAATCGATGGTGCCGGCGGCATCCGCCCAGTCCCGTGCGGCGGGGACGCCCAACGTCGGATCACCGAAGAGCACCACCTCGTCGCCCACCGCGACCGGGTGATCACCCACGTCGACGACGAACTGGTCCATCGCGATCCGCCCCGCCACCGTGAAACGGCGACCGTTGATCGACACCGGCCCGCGCCCCGAGGCCTGCCGGGGCACGCCGTCGGCGTAGCCGAGCGGCACCAGGGCGAGCGTCGTCTCACGCTCCGTGCGGTGGTCGTAGCCGTACGAGACGCCCGTGCCCGCGGGCACGCGCCGCACCGCCGCGACCGCGCCGCGCAGGGTCATCGCGGGGCGCAGCCCCAGGTCGGCGGACGAGCGGTCGTCGAAGGGCGAGATGCCGTACAGGCCGATGCCGATGCGCACGCACCCCAGGCGGGTCTCGGGGAGGGCGATGGCGGCGTTCGTGGCCGCGAGATGACGCAGCGGGGGGTTCAGCCCCACCGAGGCCGCGAGCACCACGCCCTCTTCGAAGCGCGCGAGGGCGGCACGATCGTCGTCGACACTCGTGTTCGACAGGTGCGAGAACAGACCGACGACCCGGAGTCGCCCGATGCGTTCGAGTCGCGCGGCCTCCGAGAACACGGTGCGCCAGTCGGCCGGAGCGATGCCGTTGCGCGACAGCCCCGTCTCGATCTTCAGATGCACGACGGCGGGACGCTCACCGTGGGCGGCGTCGGCCGCGCGCAGGAGCTGGTCGATGTCGGAGATCCCCAGCTCGACCTCCTCGCGCACGGCCTCGACGAACGAGGCCCCCGGTGCGTGCAGCCAGGCGAACAGGGGCGCGGTGATGCCCGCGCGATGCAGCGCCAACGCCTCGTCGATGTCGGACACGCCGATGCGCGTCGCTCCCCCGCGCAGAGCAGCGGCCGCGGCGCGGTACGCCCCGTGCCCGTAGCCGGCGGCCTTGACCACCGCGATGATCTCGGCCCCCGTCAGCGCGCGCAGATGACGCACGTTCTCGGTGATCGCGTCGACGTCAATGACGGCTTCGCGCAGCACTCCCGGTTGCATCGTCATGCGCGGTCCTCTCGAAGGGGCGGGATTCGGGATGCCGACGACTCGGCGCCGGCACGCGCCTCGGCGATGACGTACGCCGTCGCCAGGCCCGCGTCGTGCGACATCGACAGGTGCAGGGCGGTGATGCCCCGCGCGGCGACCGTCGCGGCGGTCTCTCCGCTCAGCGAGAAGCCGGGGCGTCCGGACGCCTCCGAGGTGACCTCGATGTCGGTCCAGTGCACGCCGTCCGACCCGCCGAGCGCTTTGATCAGGGCCTCTTTCGCGGCATACCGGGCGGCCAGGGAGCGGGGCTTCAGCACGCGCTCCGAGGCCGAGAACAGACGCGGGAGCAGCCGGGGCGTTCGCTCCAGGTGCTCCTCGAACCGCGGCACGTCGACGAGATCGACGCCGATACCGACGATCATGCGCCCTCCCCTCCTGGCATCCCTCTATTCTGCCCGTGCACGCCGACACCGAGACGACGAAGGGGCCGGATGCCACGGCATCCGGCCCCGTCTCGACGCGAGGTCTACTCGACCGTCACCGACTTGGCGAGGTTGCGCGGCTGGTCGACGTCGAGGCCCTTCGCCTCGGCGAGGCCCATCGCGAAGATGTGCAGCGGAACGACGGCCAGCAGCGGCTCGAAGAGGGGGGCCGCGAGCGGGATACGCAGCACCTCGTCGGCGGCGGGGAGCACCGCCACGTCGCCCTCTTCGGCGATCGCGATGACACGGGCGCCGCGGGCGCGGATCTCCTCGATGTTCGAGACGACCTTCTTGTGCATCTCGCCCGAACCACGTGGGCTCGGAACGACGACGAACACGGGCTGGCCGGGCTCGATCAGCGCGATGGGGCCGTGCTTGAGCTCTCCAGCGGCGAAGCCCTCAGCGTGGATGTAGGCCAGCTCCTTGAGCTTGAGCGCGCCCTCGAGGGCGATCGGATAGCCGACGTTTCGGCCGAGGAAGAGCACCGACCGGGTGTCGGCCATCCAGTGCGCGAGTTGCCCGATGCGCTCCTGTTCGGTCTCGAGGACCCGGGCGATCTTGCCGGGGACGGCCTCGAGCTCGGTCACGGCCTCGACGGCGGACATCGGGTCGATCGCGCCGCGCACGCGGCCCACGTGCAGGGCCAGCAGGTACAGGGCGGTGATCTGCGCGACGAAGGCCTTGGTGGAGGCGACGGCCACCTCGGGACCCGCGTGGGTGTAGACGATCGCGTCGGACTCGCGCGGAATCGTGGCCCCCTGCGTGTTGCAGATCGACAGCGTCTTCGCGCCGCGCGAGCGCGCGTACTTGACGGCCATGAGTGTGTCCATGGTCTCGCCCGACTGGCTGATCGACACCACGAGCGTGCGCTCCGAGAGCACCGGGTTGCGGTAGCGGAACTCGTGCGCCAGCTCGACGTCGACGGGAACCCGGGTCCAGGTTTCGAGGGCGTACTTGCCGACCATGCCCGCGTAGGCGGCGGTGCCGCACGCGATGACGAGGATGCGATCGATGTCGGCGAGGAAGTCGTCCATCCCCTCGAGTTCGGGGATCTCGACACGGCCCTCGTGGATGCGACCGCGAATGGTGTTGGCGACGGCCTCGGGCTCCTCCGAGACCTCCTTGGCCATGAACGACGACCAGCCGCCCTTCTCGGCCGCCGACGCGTCCCACGTGACCTCGAAGGCCTCCACCTCGACCGGAGCGCCCGAGAAGTCCGTGACCTCGACGCCCTCGGGGGTGATCGCGACGATCTCGTCCTGGCCGATGGCGAGCGCGTTGCGCGTGTGCTCCACGAACGCGGCGACGTCGGAGCCGAGGAAGTTCTCGCCCTCGCCGAGACCGATCACGAGCGGCGAGTTGCGACGCGCACCGACGACGAGACCGGGGTGGTCCTCGTGCATCGCGAGGAGCGTGTAGGCCCCCTCGAGGCGCGATACGACCGAACGGAAAGCCTGCACGAGATCCTTCGTGCGTGCGTACTCGCGGCCGATCATGACCGCCGCGACCTCGGTGTCGGTCTCGCTGCGGAAGGCGAAGCCCTCGCCCACGAGCTCGCTTTTGAGCTCGGCGAAATTCTCGATGATCCCGTTGTGGATGACGGCGAGCTTGTCGTCGTCGGCCAGGTGCGGGTGGGCGTTGGCGTCGGTGGGGCCACCGTGCGTGGCCCAGCGGGTGTGGCCGATGCCCGTGGTGCCGTTGGGCATGGGCGTCGATTCGAGGTCGTCACGCAGGACGGCGAGCTTCCCCGCGCGCTTGCGCATGTCGAGCTGACCGTCGCCGTCGATCACGGCGATGCCGGCGGAGTCGTACCCCCGGTACTCCAGGCGCGACAGGCCCGCCAGAAGGATGTCCTGGCTCTGCCGAGGACCCACGTAACCGATGATTCCGCACATGGGGTCGAGTCTACGTGGCGGGGCTGAGCAAACCCCTCCGCACCGAACCGAGGCGCGAACCCAGCCTGGTCCACGACCCGTCGCGGACGAGGAGCAGGTCGAGGGCGAGCATCGCGAGCGAGAACGGCCACAGCCCCAGCAGGATCGCGATGCTCAGGTGCATTCCGGTGATGACGAACACCGCCGCGTAGCGCGTCGGCTTCCACAGGATGAGCAGGGGGAACAGCATCTGCACCCAGAGCGCGGTCCAGGTCGCGAGCGCCACGACGGGCGCCGACTGCCAGGCGAGCTGGCTGAGGGCGGGCAGGACGTGGAACTGCTCGATGCTCAGCGCGTAGTAGATCGCCGTCCCGTCCAGCCATTCCTCCCCCTGGAACTTCAGCACGCTCGAGACGACGTAGACGAGCAGGATCTGGAACACGCAGAGGATGAGCACCGTGTTGTGGGCCCAGATCGCCAGCCACGGCGGCACCCAGGTCGGCATCCGTCCGGAAAGCCGGGAGGGCCGGATGCCGCGACGCGGGCGCATCCACGCATCCACCGAGAAGTGCCGGCTCAGGTCGGCGAAGATGACGAAGAAGAGCACGATCCGCATGAGCGTGTCTCCGCCGTTGCCGAGCAGCGTGCTGTTGGTCGAGAGCCCCACCCAGAACACGAGGAGGACCGGGGTCACCCACCGCGTCTGGAACCCCACGACGAACAGGACGGCGAGGGCCAGCAGCACGTGGAACGAGAGGTCGAAGACCACCGCGTTGTCTTTCGGGAAGAGCATCCTCAGCGGTTCCCACCACCCTCGCCGGTTGGCTTCGGGGTCGACCCACCAGGCCCCGGCGCCCCAGAGGTAGTGGCGGTCGGCGTAGCTCGGAACCAGGACGATCAGCATCGCGACGCCGAAGAGCACGCGGAGGACGGAGAAGCCGATCGTCGAATGCTTCCGCCCGGTCAGCCAGAGCTGCAGGCGCGGCCACAGCGTCGAGGGCGCGACGCGGTCCCGCCGACCGGTCGTCGCGATGGTCTTCTCGTCGTCGACGGATGCCGATCGGCTCATCGTCCCGTGTACCTCTCGATGACCTCGTCGTAGATGGCCTGCACCTCATCCGACGGCGCGACCGCAGGTTGCCGCCACCCGAACGTCGTGTACGAGGGTTCCGTTTGGCGCTCCGTGTCGAAACGGTGGAGGAAGTCGTTCGGCCGATCGTGCTCGATTCGCCACCGGACGCGCTCTACGTCGTGGTCGGAGTACGCACTGCCGAAGGCGGACGAGAAGCGCACGAGCATGTAGTCGTACCGCAGGTAGCTCACCAGAGCGGCGCGGCTGCCCCCGAGATCGTCGAGCTCCTCGAGCAACGCCGACGGGTCCATCGGCGCGAAGGCGCCGTCGTTGACGCGGCGGATGAAGGTGTCGCGCACGCGATCCCTCTGATCGGCGCTGAGCGCTTAGTACCGCGTCAGGTAGGTCTGAGCGACGTTGAAGCTGTTCTTCGAGATCCGCGACGGAGTCGGGATGCCGCGCGCCGCGGAGAACTCCGCGTCGGTGACGTCGACCCATTCGCTGCGCTGGAGCTCGCCGTCCTCCCGCCATTGCACTTGGATCTGGAGCGAGCGGTTCACCTTCATGATGTTCGGGGCGAACACGTTCCACCGTTGCTGGAAGTACGGGGCGAAGGCGGCCGACACGGCGGCACGCGTCGGGCTCGAGGGAATGGTGAACGACACCGCCACGAAGGCGTAGCCGAGGACGATGGCGAGGGTCATGGCGGCGGCGACCGCCGCCATGACCCCACCCGACCGCCGGGCGAAGGAAGGCCCCTTCGACACCCCCGCTTCGGGGGCCTCCTCCGCCGTGGTGGTCATCGTCAGCGCTGCTCTCCGCTGGCCCTCCGTCGACGCAGGGTCCACACAGCCGCACCAGCGAGGATCAGTGCCGCAGCCAAGCCGCCGGCGAGAGGACCGTTGAGGCCCAGACCGGTGGCCGGGAGCGAGGAGCCCCCGCCGTTGCCCGCGACGGCGGGCTGCGCCGTCACGGTGAAGGCGGTGTTCTCCCGCTCGGTCGGGAGTTCACCCGTGACCGAACCGCGCACGTCGACCCGGTGAGCGCCGAGTTCGAAGTCGGCGCCGACCGCGAAGGTCATGCGCGCCGTACCCGAGCCGTCCGCAGTCACCGGAGTGAGCTCGAACGGAGTGGAATTCACCGTCGCCGAGACCGTCTCACCGGGCTGGAAGCCCTGGACGACCACGGTCTGGCTGACCCCGGTGCCGCGCACGATCTGCGGGAGCAGCACGTCGGCACGCGCCTGCGTGGTGACGTCGCCTTCGGTCGCGTCGGCGTCCGTCGCGTCAGCGTCCGTCGCGTCGGCGTCCGCGGCGTCAGCATCCACGGCGTCTGCATCGATTGCGTCGGTGTCCGTCGCGTCAGCATCCATCGCGTCGGTGTCGGTCGCGTCGGCGTCGGTCGCATCGGCGTCCACGGCGTCAGCGTCCACAGCGTCAGCGTCCACAGCGTCAGCATCCATCGCGTCAGCGTCCGCCGCGTCAGCATCCATCGCGTCCGCGTCCGCGTCCGCGTCGGCGTCGGCCGCGGTCACCGAGAACGACGTCGTGTCGACCGAGCCGTCGATGTCCTGGATCGCGGTCACCGTGAAGTCACCCACGGGAACCTCCGCGAACGAGACCGACCACAGACCGAGGCCCGAGACGGTCGTCGTCTGCGCGCCGAGGGTCGGGATCGAGACGGCGATCTCGGCGCCGGCCTGGCCGGAACCGGTCACGGTCACCGAGCGCGTGGCATCCGCCTCTCCGACCTCGTACTCCGTGCCGGCGATGGGTGCCGTGATGTCGACGGCCTCGGCGAGCACGACGCTGAACGCGACGGTGTCGACCGAGTCGTCGGCATCCTGAGTCGCCGTCGCCGTGTAGTCGGCGATCGGCAGAGCGTCGAAGACCACGTTCCAGGTACCGTCCGGGGCCGCGGTCGTCGTCTCGATGTCGCCGTTGTCGAGTTCGACCGTGACGGTCGCTCCCGGCGAAGCGGTTCCCGAAACGGTCACCGCGGTGACGCCCTCCGCAGTGCCGACCGCGATCTCGGTTCCGTCAGCGGGCTCCTCGATCACGACATCGGGCGTCTCGGCGATCGAGAAGTCGACCGTGTCGGTCGATCCGTCGAACTCCTGCGTCGCGGTCACGGTGTAGTCGCCGATGGGCAGGCCCGGGAACGTCGCCGTCCAGGTTCCCTTCGCGGTCACGGTGACCGTTTGGGTGGTGCCGCCGACCTCGACCTCGACATCCGAGCCCGCGAAGCCGGTTCCGGTGACGATCACGTCCGAGGTGTCGTCGGCCCCGGGGACGACGATGATCTGGTCGGGGGTCGGAGCGGTGATGACCACGTCCGGGGCCTCGATGACCGAGAAGTCGACGGTCGCGGTGGTGCCGTCGGCATCCTGCGTCGCGGTGGCCGTGTAGTCGCCGACCGGGAGGTCGGGGAACGTGACCGTCCAGGTGCCCTCGGGGGTGACCGTGGCGTCCTGATCCTCCTGACCGGGGATCGAGACCGTGATCACGGCCTCGGGCTCGCCGGTTCCGGAGACGGTCACGTCCGAGACGTCGTCGGCCCCGGGAACGACGAACTCGTCGCCGCTCTCGGGAGCGGTGATCGTCACGTCGGCGTTCTCATCGAGCGCGTTCGGTCCGACGGTGGCGTTCGCCAGTTCGATCGTCGTGGCCGCCGAACCCGGCAGGACCGTCACGATGGCCCCGGTGATCGAAAAGACACCCTCGGCGCTCGTCGACTGGTTGTTGACGGTCGCGCTCGCGACGGCGGGCAGCACGGCGCCCAGCGCGGGCGAGAGCAGCGTCGTCACCGGGGTGACGATCGTGTCGACCGCAGCGCCGACGTTCCCGATCACGGTTTGCACCGGAGCGAGGATCGCGCCCGCCACGACACCGAGGCCGACCGGAAGGGTGATTCCGCCCAGCACCTGGATCCCGGAGGTGTTCCCGTCGAGCAGCTGCCCGATGGTGGTGTTCACGCTGAGGACCGGGATCTGCGGGGTGATCAGGGTCGGCGGGATGACGACCCCGCCGAGGACCGAGAGACCGCGCACGGCGTTCAGGACGGCCGTGTCGACCCGGTCGGTGAGGCCGCTGACGGCGTCGACGACGGCGGCCTGGATGTAAGGCAGTGTCTGCGATCCGAGCAGTTCCGTCCCCGCGGGGAGGCCGTTGAGACCGGCGATCTCGTCGAGGTCGACCGTGATCTCGCCCGTCCCCAGGTCGATCACCACGCCGGGGTAGTCGTCCGAGGTGATCTGGCCGGTCAAGAGACCGCTGATCGCGTCGGTCAGGCTGGTCGTGCCCACCTCCAGGTTCGCCTGCACGCCGAGGAGTCCGAGGGCGCTGCCCACAGCGGGGTTGTCCAGACCGCCCACCCCGTCGAGCGAGTTCTGGAGGCCGGCCACCGCGGTGTTCAGCTCCGCGGTCAACGTCGACAGCGTCGCGCTTTCGACGATGAGCTGACCGCCCGCGATCGTGTAGCTGCTCGTCGCGTCGTCGGGAGCGTCCTGCGACGCCCTCGCCGACACGGCGCCCAGGGTCAGGTCCACGGCGGCGATCTCGTCGACGAGCTCGGCGGCCAGGGATCCCGCGAGGGAATCGACCGCGCCGCCCAGACTGATGCTCAGCGGGCCGGTCGCCGGGCCGCCGGTGCCGATGACCCCGCCGTCGCCCACGGCGCCCGAGGCCCCGACCGACGAGCCATCGGGATCCGCGCTCGCGTACTGGCCGACGACGCCGAGCGATCCGAAGTCGATGGGAACCTGGATGCCGCCGGGCACGGTGACGTTGATCACGCCGAGGGCCGTGAGGTCGAGTGTGTTCTGGTCGGTCACCGTCGGGACGGACCCGGCGTTGGTGGCGACCGCGCCCTGAATCTGCGCCAGGTCGTCGAGATCGACGAGGCTGAGGATCGACCCGCCCACGAACGTGCCCGAGGCGTTCGACAGGTCACCGGGGGCGGCGTTCGCGGCGGTGACGCCGCCGAACAGGCTGAGAGAGGCGGCCCCCACCGCCGCGGCCGTCTTGACCGATGCCCGTCCGATCCGGGAGCGCGTCCACAGCGCACTCCGACTCCGTGTGGCGGTCCGTCCGGGCGATGCGCCGGACGTCCCCTGATTCGCGCGATCCATAGAAACACTCCTGTACGTGGTGCTCGGGACGCGCGTGTGCAGCGCCCTCTGCGGCCTTTCGACAGCCGTATGGGACATCCAAGGGGGCTCGGAGAACCCTGAGAACACGCTGGGCTACGGGGATCGGTACGGGTCCGCGCTCCCCGTAGTACCGAGGTCAACGGGCATGCGACGGCGCCTGCGAATCGCCCGGATCGACAAGCGGCCGGGCGGAAGCACCCCGCGATCGACGCCGATACCGGTGGACCTCGGTATACCGACTCACTACCGTGCCCGCACCGCGGCGGGCACCTCAGAGCTTGCGGAGCAGGACCGTCTCGACGGTGTGATCCGCACCCTTCTGCAGCACGAGCTTCGCGCGGTGTCGCGTCGGAAGCACGTTCTCTTCGAGGTTCGGGAGGTTGATCTCGCGCCAGTATCCGAGCGCTCGCTCGACGGCCTCTTCATCGCTGATGTCGGCGAAGACGCGGAAGAACGACGTCGGGTTGGTGAAGGCGTTGTCTCGGAGCGCGAGGAACCGGTCCACGTACCACCGCTCGATGTGCGCGGCGTCCGCGTCGACGTAGATCGAGAAGTCGAAGAGGTCGCTCACCGCGACCTCGTTCGGAGACGGCGGCGGCTGGAGCACGTTCAGGCCCTCGACGATGACCACGTCCGGCCGATGCACGGTCACGTGCGCGTCCGGCATGATGTCGTATCGCACGTGCGAGTAGAAGGGCGCGCGCGCCTCCTCGGCACCGGACTTCACCTCGCTGAGGAACTCGACGAGCGCCCGCCGGTCATACGACTCGGGGAATCCCTTGCGGTCCATGAGGCCGCGGCGTTCGAGCTCCGCGTTCGGGTAGAGGAAGCCATCGGTGGTGACCAGCTCGACGCGAGGGGTGTCGGGCCAGCGGCTCATCAGCTCGCGCAGCAGTCGCGCGATCGTCGACTTCCCGACGGCCACGGATCCCGCGACCCCGATGACGAAGGGGGTCGTGGCGTCCGGTTCGCCGAGGAAGCTGCTCGTGTCGGCGCCGAGGCGGCGCGTGGCGCGGGCGTAGAGGCTCAACAGCCGGCTGAGGGGGAGGTAGACCTCGGCGACTTCGCGCGGATCCAGCCGGTCGCCGATCCCGCGCAACTGGACGATCTCGTTCTCGGTCAGCGGCTGTGTCAGCCCGCCGGCCATGCGAGCCCAGTCGTCGCGGTCGATCTGACGGTAGGGGCTCAGCGACGGTGCGGGAGCGGTGGTCTCGGCTGCGGACACCCGCTCATGCTACCCGGGGCGTCGCCCTCCCCCGCGGTCGGAGCCGTGCGCACCGCGCCCACTACGCTCGGACCGTGCGCCTGGGAGTCCTCGACATCGGTTCGAACACCGTCCACCTGCTCGTCGCGAACGCCCGAGCGGGAGGGCGCCCCACTGCCACCACCTCGCACCGTTCCGTGCTCCGCCTCATGCGTTATCTGCTGCCGGACGGATCGATTTCGGCGGAGGGTGTGCAGGGACTGGTGGATGCCGTGACCGCCGCGCGCGATCGCGCTCGCGCCGAGGGGGTCGACGAGTTGCTCGCCACCGCGACCTCCGCGGTCCGGGAGGCGACCAACGGTGACGAGGTGATCGCTCTCATCGAGGAGGCGCTCGGACAACCACTCCAGGTGCTCGGCGGCGAGACCGAGGCACGGTTCACCTACCTCGCGGTCCGGCGCTGGTTCGGGTGGTCGGCGGGACAGATCCTTCTGTTCGACATCGGCGGGGGATCCCTCGAGATCGCCGGTGGCGCGGACGAACTCCCCGACCTCGCCGAATCGGTCCCGCTGGGAGCGGGGCGGTCCACCGTGCAGTTCCTGCCCCACGATCCTCCGAGCGACGACGAGATCGATGCGCTTCGCCAGCATGCGGCCTCCGTCCTCGCTCCTGTCGCCGAGCGATTTGCGGCACTCCCCCGCCCCGATCACGTGGTGGGGTCGTCGAAGGCGATCCGATCCCTCGCGAAGTTGGCGGGCTACCCCGTGCCGGGCTGGTCGGGGATCGATCGCATGGTGCTCCCGCGCAGGGAGCTGAAGGACTGGATTCCGCGCCTGGCCCGCATCCCCGCCGATGCGCGCGAAGCCCTGCCGGGCATCACCGCCGACCGCACCTTCCAGATCGTGGCCGCGGCGATCGTCGTCGAGCGCGCGATGAAAGCCCTCGACGTCGAGGAGCTCGAGGTGTCGCCCTGGGCCCTGCGTGAGGGCGTCCTGTTGCGCTACATCGAATCGCTCGAGTACTGAGACGACGAAGGCCCAGGGCTCCGATGAACGGAGGACCCTGAGCCTGTCGAAGGGAACGGGACCTACAGCGCCAGACGTTCCCGGACGACGTCGGCGAGCCGGTCGGCGTGCGCCCGTGCGGTGTGTTCGTCGGCCGCTTCGACCATCACGCGAACGAGCGGCTCGGTGCCGGACGCGCGCAGCAGCACGCGGCCCGAATCACCGAGTTCGGCGGTCGAGACGGCCACCGCCTCCTGGACGCCCTCGTCGCTCACCCCGTCGCGGTCGACGCCGCGCACGTTGACGAGCACCTGCGGGTAGACGGTCATGATCGAGGCGAGTTCCGCGAGGGTCTTGCCCTGGCGGGCCATCTCGGCCACCAGGTGGAGGCCGGTCAACAGCCCGTCGCCGGTGGTCGCGAACTCGCTCATGATGACGTGCCCCGACTGCTCGCCGCCGAGGGAGTAGCCGCCCTCGTTCATGGCCTCGAGCACGTAGCGGTCGCCGACCCCGGTCTGCAGGACCCGGATGCCATGGTCTTCCATGGCGCGGTGCAGGCCGAGGTTGCTCATCACCGTCGCGACGAGCGTGTCGTCGACGAGCGCACCGCGCTGCTTCATCGCGACCGCGAGGATCGCCATGATCTGGTCGCCGTCGACGATGTTGCCCTGCGCGTCCACGGCGAGGCAGCGGTCGGCGTCGCCGTCGTGGGCGATGCCGACGTCGGCTCCCAGACGGACGACGGCTTCAGCGAGCACGTTGAGGTGCGTGGAGCCCACGCCGTCGTTGATGTTCAGGCCGTCGGGCTCGGCCCCGATCACGGTGACCTGGGCGCCCGCGTCCTTGAAGGTCTCGGGAGAGACCCCGGCCGCGGCGCCGTGCGCGCAGTCGAGGACGACGTGGATGCCGTCGAGACGGTGCGGCAGCGACCCGAGGAGGTGCAGCACGTAGCGGTCTTCCGCGTCGGCGAAGCGGCGGATGCGTCCGACGCCCGCGCCGGTCGGCTGCAGCCGCTCCCCCTCGAGGGCGCGCTCGATGCGCTGCTCGACGATGTCGGGGAGCTTCGTCCCGCCACGGGCGAAGATCTTGATGCCGTTGTCAGGCGCCGGGTTGTGGGAGGCCGAGACCATCACACCGAAGTCGGCGTCGTGATCGGCGATCAAGAAGGCGGTCGCCGGGGTGGGGATGACGCCGGCGTCGAGGACGTCGACCCCCGAGGAGGCCAGTCCTGCGGCGACCGCGGCCGAGAGGAACTCTCCCGAGACGCGCGGGTCGCGCGCGACGACGGCCGTGAGTCGACGACCCTCGGCCTTTCGCGCCTCCGCAGAACGGCCCTGGCCCAGGACGACAGCAGTCGCCTGGGCCAGGTGCAGCGCAAGTTCGGCGGTGAGGAGGCCGTTGGCCAGCCCCCGCACCCCGTCCGTGCCAAAGAGAGGCATACGGAGGTTCGAACTCAGCGCTTGGAGTACTGAGGCGCCTTGCGGGCCTTCTTGAGACCGGCCTTCTTGCGCTCTTTGACGCGAGCGTCGCGCGAGAGGAAGCCGGCCTTCTTGAGGGTCGGGCGGTTGTTCTCGGCGTCGATCTCGTTGAGCGCGCGGGCGATGCCCAGGCGCAGCGCGCCGGCCTGACCCGAGGGGCCGCCACCGGAGATGCGCGCGATCACGTCGTACGAGCCCGCGAGCTCGAGCACCGTGAACGGGTCGTTGATCAGCTGCTGGTGCAGCTTGTTCGGGAAGTAGTCCTCGATCGTGCGGCCGTTGACCGTGATCGTGCCCGAACCGGGGACGAGACGCACGCGGGCGATGGCCTGCTTGCGACGGCCCACGGCTGCGCCGGGAACCGAGAGCACGGGGCGCTCGGTGGCGACGGCCGACTGCTCGGCCGGCGTCTCGGTGCTGTAGTTGCTGGAGTCGATGTTCGACACTGTTTCGTCCTTATCCGGCGGCGCTTACTGGGCGACCTGGTCGAAGGTGTATGCCGTGGGCTGCTGGGCACCGTGGGGGTGCTCGGCGCCGCGGTACACCTTGAGCTTCTTGAGCTGCGCCGCGCCGAGGCTGTTCTTGGGCAGCATGCCGCGGATGGCCTTCTCGACCGCGCGGACGGGGTTCTTCTCGAGGAGTTCGTCGTAGGTGACGGACTTGAGGCCGCCCGGGAAGCCCGAGTGGCGGTACGCCTTCTTCTGGGTGAGCTTCTGACCCGTGAGCGCCACCTTTTCGGCGTTGATCACGATGACGAAGTCGCCGGAGTCGATGTGGTTGGCGAAGGTCGCCTTGTGCTTGCCGCGGAGGAGGACCGCCGCGTGCGAGGCCGCCGCGTGCGAGGCCAGACGGCCGAGAACGACGTCGGTGGCGTCGATAACGACCCACTCGCGCGTGACCTCAGCGGCCTTGGGGGTGAAAGTGCGCGTCACAGTAGTGCTGCTTTCTTGATCGAACGGAGGAGTTCGTGAATCCCGCTCCGGTGGTCCGTTCACCGCTTGAGGGCGATGGAACAGGGCCGGTGGAGGGCTCACGTTCGGGTGACCCGCTCGCAGAGAGGCAGGCACCAAAGATCAAGACTACGTCATCCGGATGCCATGACCAAACAGAACCGATCGCGCCCGGTCCACCCCCGGGGGGCGGAGCGTCACCCAGCGCCTCACCCGCTTGCTCGAACTTCTCGCCCGAACGCCGTGATGCCCCGTCACCGATGAGGCGCGGGGCATCATGGCATCCGCCCATGCCCTCCGCGAGTGCGGGCGAGAGGTGAGGGCGTGAGCGGAGGCGGGTTTCAGCGCTTCAGGAAGTCGAGAAGCACGCGGTTGAACTCGTCGACGTGGCTGACGTTCACTCCGTGCGGAGCGCCCGCGACGACGTGGAGCTCGCTCCCGGCGATCGCCTCGTGGGTCCGCTTACCCGAGCCCTCGAAAGGGACCGTCGCGTCGCTGTCGCCGTGGATGACCAGGGTGGGCACCGTCACGTTCGGCAGGTCGTCGCGGAAGTCGGTGGTCGCGAACGCCTCCATCGCCTTCAGCGCGGCGTGGTGGTCGGCCTGGTTCGCCAGGCGCTCGGCCTCTGCGCGGTCGGCCTCCGAAACCATGAGCTCGCCGTCGACCGAGAAGAAGTCGGTCGTGAACTGGTGGTAGAAGGCCTTCTCGTCACCCTTCAGACCCTGCTTCATCCCGTCGGCGGTCGCGTCGTCGAGCGGCCCCTCCGGGTTGTCGTCGGTCTGGGCCAGGTAGGGCGGAACGGCCGCGGCGAAGACAACGCTGTGCACGCGGTCGGAGCCGTGACGCGTCAGGTAACGGGCGACCTCGCCGCCCCCCATCGAGAACCCGACCAGGGTGACATCGCGCAGGTCGAGAGCCTCCAGCACCGCCTCGAGGTCGTTGCTGAACGTGTCGTAGTCGTACCCGGTGCGCGGCTTGTCGCTGCGGCCGAATCCGCGCCGGTCGTAGGTCACGACCCGATATCCGGCGCCCTCGAGGGCCGGGACCTGGTGCGCCCACGACTCGCCGGAGAGGGGCCAGCCGTGGATCAGGACGACGGGGCGGCCGGTGCCGCCGGTGTCGTCGACGTGGAGGTCGATGTCGGTCAGAAGTCCGTGGTGTGCAGTGATCTCGCTCATGGACGTCATGATTCGAGTCCCGCCTGAACGTGCGGCACCTGTTGACGACTCGTGCCCCGCTTGATAAGTCGGCGCTGAGCACACGTCACGGTCGACGCGCAACACCTCGGAGGGCGCTCGAGCGCTGACTAGCCTTCCCCCATGGCCCCGAGTCGCATTCCTACCGCCGCCCTGTTGCTCGCCGCGGTCGCCCTGGTGGCGACCGCCTGCGGTTCCGACACCTCCGGGAGTGCCGCCGCGAACGATCGCGAAGCCGTTCGCGCGATCACGACCGCCGAGTCGACCGCGGGCGGACGAGCCTTCCAGCTCGAGGCGGATGACGGAGCGTGGGAGGTGCACGTGGCATCCGGCGATCGCGAGGTCGAGGTGCGCGTGAGCGCCGACGGAGGTTCGGTGCGTTCCTCCTCGGACAGTGGGGCCCTCGACGCCGCGGATCGCGCGGCGCTCGATGCGGCGAGCACCACCCTCGCCGACGCCGTCCGCATCGCCGCGGCCCAGGGCACGGGCGGCTCCGTCGAGGATGCCGAACTCGAGCGGGACGACACCACCGCTCGCTGGAGCGTCGACCTCGCGGGCGGCGTCACGGTGCGCGTTTCCGCGGCCGACGGCAGCGTGGGCTGAGCAGAATCCTCGCATCGACGCAAGCCCGCCGGGCTCTCCCGGTGGCGAGCGCGGCGCTCATTACACTCGGCGCATGAACCACGCCCCCCATGCCGACGGCCACAGTCCACGCGCCCGGGTGACCCCGGGCGACGCTCTCTCACCGGCCGGGGCGGTGCGCCGATGAACGATCTCGTCCTCAATATCGTGCTGGTCGTCGTCTTCGTCCTGATCGGCGGGGTGTTCGCGGCCACCGAGATGGCGCTCGTCACCTTGCGCGAGAGCCAGGTGAACGCCCTCGCGGCCCGCGGTCGCCGCGGCCAGAAGGTCGCCGATCTGGCGCGCAATCCCAACACCTTCCTCTCCGCCGTGCAGATCGGCGTGACGGTCGCCGGATTCGCCTCGGCGGCGTACGGGGCCTCTTCCATCGCCCCCTCGGTCACGCCGTTGTTCACCGGTCTCGGTCTCGAGCAGGGGGTCGCCGCCACGGTCGCGACCATCGCCCTCACCCTGGTCATCGCGTACCTGTCTCTGGTTCTCGGCGAACTGGTCCCCAAGCGGCTCGCCATCCAGCGCAACGCGGCGTTCGCGTACGCGGTCGCGCCGGTCCTCAACGGCTTCGCCACGCTCATGCGCCCCGTCATCTGGCTGCTGTCGATCTCGACGAACGTGCTCGTGCGCCTCCTCGGGGGCGACCCGAACAAGACCGGCGAGGAACTCACCGAAGAAGAGCTCCGCGACATCGTCTCCAGTCACGAAGGACTCCCCGCCGACGAGCGGCGCATCCTCGACGACGTGCTCTCGCTCCGTGATCGCCACGTGAGCGAGGTCATGCGGCCCCGCCCCGAAGTGGTGACCCTCGACGCCGGCGGCACGGTCGCCGAGGCCTACGAGCAGGTCCGGGACCTCCCCTTCTCGCGCTACCCGGTCGCGGAGCAGACGATCGACGACGTCGTGGGTTTCGTGCACGTCCGCGACCTGACCGACGATCCCGAACGCGCGCTCAGCGCCGTCATGCGCGAGATCCGGTACATCCCCTCCACCGCCCGCGTCCTCCCGACGCTCACGTCCATGCGCGCGGACGGGAGCCACATCGCGGTGGTCGTCGACGAGTACGGGGGGACGGACGGCATCGTCACCCTCGAAGACCTCGTCGAAGAGGTCGTGGGAGAGATCTTCGACGAGTACGACACGGATGCCGAACAGCTGCTGTCCGAGGGAGAGCACGGCACCGTCGAGGGGCGTTTGAACCTGCAGGACTTCGAGGAGGCGACGGGGGTCCCCCTCCCGCGCGGGGCGTCCGACACCGTGGCCGGCTTCGTGGTCGAGCGGCTCGGCCGCCTGGCCCGCGTCGGCGATGTCGTCGAGGTCGAGGGCGCGACACTGAAGGTGAGCGCGGTGGATCGTCGCCGGGTGGCCGAGCTGCTGGTGACCCGGCATCCCGTCGACGAGCCTGCGGAGGAACGCGACGACTCGACCGCCGACTGATCGCCCGGGGCGGGCCGAGGACGCGAGCTCGTCGGCCCGCACGGGTGATGGTCAGGCGAGGTCGCCGGCGACCGGGGCGATCGGCCCGCCCAGGTCGAAGTGGTGCCCGTTGATGGCGAACAGATCCCGGTCCCCGTCGGGGAGGAACCCCGGGGGCGCGGATGCGCTCGCGTCGCTGCGGCTGATCATGGGACCCATGCTCCGTCGCGACGGGGCTCGATGTCAGGGCTTGACATCGTCGACGTGGGGCTGATCCTCACAATTCAGTTGTGCACAATTAAGTTGTGTGCAATAGTTTTCGCATGCCCGCCGTCGACCAGCTCGTGTGCTTCGCGCTCTACGCCGCCAATCGAACGACCACGCAGGCGTATCGGGCACTGCTCGAACCGTGGAACCTCACGTACCCGCAGTACATCGCCCTCGTGACGCTCTGGAACGACGGCGATCAGACGGTCGGCAGTCTCGGCGAGGCCCTGCAGCTCGATTCCGGGACTCTCTCCCCCATGCTCGCCCGCATGGAAAGCGCCGGCTATCTGACCCGATCGCGTCGCGCCGATGACGAGCGCGTGGTGTCCGTCACGCTCACCGACCGCGGCACCGAGTTGCGCACCGAACTCGCCCACGTCCCCCGGTGCATCGCCGCGGGGTCGGGGATCACCGACGCCGACAGCGCCCGAGAGCTCATCGACGCTCTGCACCAGCTCACCGAGGCCATGAAAGGCCTGCGAGACCACCCCGACGAGGTGCGTGACGCCGACGCGGCGCGACACCCGGCCTGACGGCCGCACCCCCATCCGTCCCCAGAAAGGAACACCATGGACGTTCTCTACACCGCCGAAGCCGTCTCCACAGGCCAGGGCCGCCTCGGCCACGTGACCGCCGGCACCTACCTCGACCTCGATGTCGCTCCCCCCAAGGAGCTCGGCGGCTCCGGCGCCGGCACCAACCCCGAGCAGCTCTTCGCCGCGGGATACGCCGCCTGCTTCCACAGCGCGCTGCACTCCGTGGCCCGCGCCCGTAAGGTCGCCATCGCGGACTCGTCCGTGGGTGGCCGCGTCCACATCGGCCCCAATGGCCAGGGCGGCTACCAGCTCGCCGTCCTGCTCGAGGTCGTCCTGCCCGGCATCGAGTCCGAGCTCGCTCAGCAGCTCGCCGACGAGGCGCACCAGGTCTGCCCGTACTCGAACGCGACGCGCGGCAACATCGAGGTCACCGTCACCGTCTCCGAGGACTGACCTCTCCCCGACCCCGGGGCGAGGCGCTGAGCCCCACGTATCGTGCCTCGTCCCGGCCTGCCGCCCCGTATCCCGCGGGGCGGCTTCGTCGTATCGGCGTACAGTGACTGGCGTGATCCGGGTTGTTGTCGTCGACGATGAGGCCCTCGTCCGCTCCGGCTTCGCCTTCATCCTCAACGCCGCCGACGACATCGAGGTCGTCGCGGCCGTCGACGGCCCCGACGCGCTCGACGCGATCCGGGCGCTCCGCCCCGATGTCGTGCTCCTCGACATCCGGATGCCGGGACTCACCGGCCTCGAGATCCTCGCCGAGGTGCGAGGCGATGACGATCCGCCCGTGGTCGGCATCCTCACGACGTTCGCAGCGGACGAGTCGATCGCGAGAGCCCTGCGAGAGGGCGCGACGGGTTTCCTCGTCAAGGACACCGACCCGGAACACCTCGCCGCGATGGTCCGCTCGCTCGCGGCCGGCGGCGTCGTGCTCTCTCCGGAGGTCTCTCGGGCCCTCGTCGACGGGTTCTCGGGCGGCCCCGACCTCGACGCCGCGCGCCGCGTCGCTCTCCTGACGGAGCGCGAGCGCGACGTGCTCGAGTGCCTCCCCACCGGAGACTCCAATGCCGAGATCGGGCGCCGGCTGCACTTGAGCTCCGCCACGGTCAAAGACCACGTCAGCTCGATCCTGAGCAAGTTGTCGGTCTCGTCCCGGGTCGAGGCCGCGCTCATCGCGGAGCGCGCGGGCTCTCCCGCTTCGCGACGCTGACCCGCCTCGAACCGCGAGGCGTCAGGTGAGACGCAGCTCGGCCTCGGTCTTTCCGTACGAACGACGCAGCCACTGCCCGAACCCCGGCTGCGCGAGGCAGGCGGCGGCGCCGTCGCACGTGACCACCGGGTCCTGGGCGGCGTAGGTGGCGTACACGTCGACCTTTGCATCGAGAGCGTCGCCCTCGACGTTGACCGGCTCGTGCAGCGAGGGATACCCGATGTAGTACGTGACCGCTTCCGGGGCGATCCCCGACACGGGGGCGACGGCGCGGACGAGCGAGCCGACGCACGAGTGGTCGGGGTGGTCGCCGCGCGCGAAGGCGCTCTCGTGCGGGATATTGGTCGTGATGTGGTCGGGGCGACCCGCGTGGATGAGCTCGGCGACCGTCTCGGCCAGTCTGCTCGCGTCGAGCGTCGGCCCGTCGTCGATCGGGGCGAGCGCGGGGACCGTGCCGTTGATGAGCTGGGTGAGTCCCGCTTCGCCCGTGGTCGCGAACCCCTTTCCGCTGAGGTTGCCGTCGGGGAGGCGCAGCACCGTGATCGACAGGCGCGGGTCATCGGACGGCACGAATCGGGTGACGCGTGCACCGCTCCGGAGGGTCAGTTGGGCGGTGTTCCACGGCTGCGTGCTGCCGCGCATCTCGTCGTACGCGGCCCGGATGCCGGCCTCGCGCTGCTTCGCGTAATCGAGGCCGCGGCCGGCGTCACCGGCGGTGACGAAGATCGTGCGCAGGGTCGCACCGGAGCCGATGATTCCGGCGAGGTGCGGGTTGGCGAAGATGATGTCATCGTCGGCGTGCGCCCAGACCGCCACCGTGGTGTCGCTTCCCGGCTCCTCGAAGGCCGGCGACACGGGCCGCGGTGAGGCTTCGGGCACCGGGACGATGGGACTGAGTTTCACCCAGGTCCCCTCCGGCGGCGCTGAGCGACGGATCTCGCGGTAGACGAGCGCGCCGCCGCCGAGCGCGGCGAGGCCGCCCACGGCGATGCCGCCGAACACGAGGGCTCTGCGGGAGATCCCGGAACGACGCGGTGCCGCGGGGTCGACGGGTGCCTGATCGGCGCCCGAAGGCTCGTCGATGTCACTCACGGCGACTCCGTCCTGTACTTCGCCCCCCGGCGACGGATTGCGGGTTCCCCCTCGCCCTCGGGCGCGTTCCGACGCTATCGCGACGGTGCCGGTTTGCGGATCCGAAACCCCACAGCCCCGCCACCCGGCGGGGTGGGGTGAAACCGATCGGCGGATCACGCTCCCACACGGGCGGCGCGATGAGAACGCCGCGCACCGGACGCATCGACGATCCTCAGCGCGCACCTAGAGAGGGTGACGACACTCGCCCTATGCAGACGTCCACACCGCCGCGGTCATTGTCGCCCGTAGCCCTGCGCATCCGCGCCGTCCTCAACGAGTGGGATCCCATCGGGGTCCACCACATCGGTCAGGGCTGGCCCGATGACGAGTACGACGACCTGATCCTGCCGATCCTCGAGGCACTCGACACGAGGCCCTCGGTCGATGAACTGGCCGCGGAGCTGCGGACGGTCGTCGAGAACGACTACGGCCTTCCCGCTCCCGAGGGGTGCCGCGAGACCGCGCACTCTCTTCTCCGCCTGCACGGCTGAGCGCTATCCGGCGTCGGGCCGGGATGCAAGCCCTGCTCCCCGGCCACCGGGCGGTTCTAGCGTGCCTGCATGGCCGATCTGTCCCGCCCGCAGACCCCCGATCCGTACCCGCTCCTTCCGTTCGCGCCGTCCTTCGCGGTGACCAGCGACGACATCGCCGACGGTCAGCCCCTGAAGGACGACCAGGTCGCCGACAAGGGCAACACCTCCCCGCACCTGGCGTGGTCAGAGGTCCCGGAGGGCACCAAGTCGTTCGTGATCACGGGCTTCGACCCCGACGCGCCGACCCCGAGCGGCTTCTGGCACTGGGTCCTGGTCGACGTTCCGGCGGATGTCCGCGAAATGGCCTCGGGCGCCGCTTCCGGAGAGCTCCCGGGCGCGGCCTTCCACGTTCGCAACGACGGCGGCGAGAAGGGGTTCCTCGGGGCGGCTCCCCCGCAGGGCGACCAGCCCCACCGGTACTTCTTCGTCGTGCACGCCGTGGGCGAGGAGACGCTCGGCGTCGACTCGGATGCCTCCCCGGCCGTCGTCTCGTTCAATCTGGCGTTCAAGACGCTGGGGCGGGCGATCCTGCACGGCACCTACCAGCACTGAGGATCCGGCCATGACGAAGCGCAGCGAAGGTTTCGACAAGGACGAGACGGTCGCCGGAGTCGAGGAGCGCGTCCAGGCGCGCTTCCCCGACGCCGAGCCGGAGGTGGTTCACGAAGAGGCCGTCATCGCGGTGGACAAGTACGCCGAAGCTCCCGTCAAGGACTTCGTCGACATCATCGCCGAGCGTGAGGCCCGCGCGGCCGTCGAGGAATCGCTCGCCGCCGACTCCTGAGTTCGGGCACCGGGACCGATTCACCCCATCTGCAGGTCGGCTTCGGCCTTCGGATAGGACCGTTGCAGCCACTGCCCGAACTTCCGGGTCTTCAGGCACGCGCTGCGATCGGCGCACCGGACCACCTGATCCTGCTGCGTGTAGATGCGGTAGGTGTCGACCTTGGTGTCGAGCACCGCGCCCTCGAGATTCGCCGGCAGGTTCTCGGAGGGGTACCCCACGAAGTACCGGATGCCGGGCCCCACCGCCGCGTCGGAGGTCAGTGAGTCGCGGATCAGCGTTCCCACCGCCGAGTGATCCGGGTGGTCCCCGGGGGCGAAGGCGCTGCCACGCGGGATATGGGTGAGCGTCCCTTCCGGGTGGAATGCCGACACCAGCTCCCGGACGGACGCGATGAGCTGATCGCGGGTCACGGCCGGTCCCCCGTCGACGGGCGCGAGGGTCCCCGCGGCTCCGTCGTAGAGCTTGCTCAAGGTCGCGTGCGCCGTCGCGTCGAATCCCTCGCCGGTGAGGTTCCCGTCCGGGAGGCGGAGATACAGAACCGACAGGCGCGGATCGTCCTTCGGAACGAGCCGCCGGACCTGCATTCCCGTGCCGAGCGTGATCTCGGCGGCATCCCACTCGCCGTCCTTGCCGCGCATGGCGTTGTACGCGCGCAGGATGCCGAGCTCCCGCGCCGCCACGTAGTCCAGGCCCTTACCGGCGTCGCCCGCGGTCACGAACACCGTCCGCACGCACCGACCGGCGGCGATGGCGTCCGAGATGGTCGGGTTGGCGAAGATGATGTCGTCGTCGGGGTGCGCCCAGATGGTCATCAGGGTCGACGCCCCCTCGCATCCCTGCGCGGCGGGCGACGACGGGACGGGCGGGGGCGGCGGCGGGATCGTCGCGGTCGGTGAGGCCGACGCGGACGGCGTGGCCGTCGTTGCCGCCGCGGACGGGGTCGGCGTCGGCGTCGACGCGGGCTCCGGACGGAACAGTGCGAAGGCGAAGACGCCGCCGACCGCCAAGACCACCACGGCGGCGATCGCGATCGCGACGACGAGCCCGGCCTGCACCCGACGGGGGCGAGAAATCGACGACGAGGCGCGTGGCATCGGAACCTTTCGGACGGGGTGTGACGACCCCACCGTGCGGCACGATCTCGAGACAGCCGAGTTCGGCTGATCCGCGCCCGAGTGTAGAGGAACGTCCATACCGGACCAACACTTCATTCGCCAGGTGAATTGCACACGCCTATCGTTCAGGTTTCCTACGTATGACAAGAGATGCAGGGTGACTTGACGGGTGAATTTCGCCTGTTACTGTTCGCGGGAGGGCTCCCACGCACGCGTGGGATGGGGGGAGGAAGAGACATGGCGATGTCCGACCTGCGCCCCGGCGCGTCCTCCGCAGATGCGGATCCGGTCGGTGCCACCGCCCCGGCATCCCGGACCGTACCGACCGAGGCCTCCGCCGGAGTGACACCGGTGACGGCACCTCCCCCGTCGCACGTGAAAGACCGCTGGCGCGGTCGGTACCGGCGCAATCTGGTCCTCACCGACTTCGCCGCGCTGGTCTGGGTCGTCTACGGCACCCAGCTGCTCTGGTTCGGGCTCGGGAATGCGCAACTCGCCGCGGGCAGCGACAGCCGCATCAGCGATCTCTCCTATTGGGCCTTCTCCGCCATCCTCATCGTGACCTGGATGTGGGCGCTCGCCTTCGTCGAGTCCCGCAGCGACCGGGTCATCGGCACCGGCTCCGCCGAGTACGTGCGCATCGCCGACGCCAGCTTCCGCCTGTTCGGCGCCGTGGCGATCATCGCCTTCCTCACCCAGATCGACGTGGCCCGCGGTTACCTGCTGGTCAGCCTGCCGTCCGGCATCCTGGTCCTCTGCTTCACGCGGTGGATGTGGAGGCAGTGGCTCGTCGTGCAGCGGTCCCGCGGTCGGTACTCCGCGCACGTCCTCCTCGTCGGTTCGCTCCCCTCGGTGACGCAGCTCGCGCGCGAATTCGCCCGAACGCCCAGCGCCGGCTACCGCGTCGTCGGCGCCTGCGTGCCCCACGCCAAGACGGCCGACACCATCCCGGGCACCGAGATTCCGATCATGGGTCACGTCGGCGACGTGTCGCGGGCCCTGGCCGCGACCGGCGCCGACACGGTCGCCATCACCAGTGCCGACGAGCTGCCCGCGGAGAAGGTCAAAGAGATCTCGTGGAGCCTGGAAGCGGGTCGCCAGCACCTCGTGCTCGCCCCGAGCATCGTCGACATAGCCGGGCCACGACTGCACACCAGGCCCGTCGCCGGCCTCCCCCTCATCCACGTCGAGACCCCGAAGTTCTCGAGGGGACAGAGCTTCCTGAAGAGATCCGTCGACCTCGCCGCGGCGAGCCTCGGGGTGGTGTTGCTCAGCCCCCTGCTGCTGTTCCTGGCCGTCGCCGTGCGACTGTCGAGCGAGGGGCCGGTCCTGTTCCGCCAGACTCGCGTCGGCTTCCGCGGCCGCGAGTTCACCATGTTCAAGTTCCGTTCGATGGTGGTCAACGCCGAGGAGTTGCGCGCGCAGCTGATCGCGCAGCAGCGGGATTCCGGGAACGAAGTGCTGTTCAAGATGAAGAACGACCCGCGCGTCACCCCCATCGGTCGGGTGATGCGCAAGTTCAGCCTCGACGAGCTCCCCCAGCTCTTCAACGTGGTGGGGGGCTCGATGTCGCTGGTCGGACCGCGCCCTCCGCTTCCCTCGGAGGTGGCCGTCTACGCCGACCACGTGCACCGGCGATTCCTCGCCAAACCCGGCATCACGGGTCTCTGGCAGGTCAGCGGGCGGTCCTCCCTCTCCTGGGAGGAGTCCGTACGACTCGACCTGTCGTACGTGGAGAACTGGACCCTTCTGGGCGACTTCGTCATCCTCGGCAAGACCGCCCGCGCGGCCCTCGCTCCCGGTGAGACGGCGGCGTGACGATCGCCACTACCCCGTTCCGGTCTTCGGACCGTCGCCGTCGGTTCTCGCCGCGGATATCTGAAAGGCTGTGATCGTGCGTCTGTCTGTCGTGGGTTGCGGATACTTGGGAGCTGTTCACGCGGCGGCGATGGCCTCCATCGGCCACGACGTGGTGGGCATCGACGTCGACGAGCGCAAGGTCGCGACTCTCTCGCGGGGAGAGGCACCGTTCTTCGAGCCCGGCCTGCAGCAGATTCTCACCGAGGGGATCGCCTCGGGACGCCTCTCGTTCACGACGGACATGTCGGCGGCTCGAGGTGCCGCGGTGCACTTCATCGGCGTCGGCACACCCCAGCAGGCGGGCGGCCACGCTGCGGATCTGACCTACGTCGATGCGGCGATCGACACGCTTCTTCCCTTCCTCGCTCCCGGCGATGTCGTCGCGGGCAAGTCGACCGTCCCCGTCGGCACCGCCGCCCGTCTGGCACCCCGGGTGTCCGAGCGCGGCGCGGTGCTCGTCTGGAACCCGGAGTTCCTGCGCGAGGGCTGGGCGGTGCAGGACACCATCGACCCCGATCGACTCGTCGCCGGCGTTCCCTCGGCTGACGGCTCCCCGACGGCGGAGGGTGAGCGCACCGCACAGATCCTGCGCGAGGTTTACCACCCCTCGATCACGAAGGGAACGCCGTTCGTCGTGACCGACTACGCCACGGCCGAGCTGGTCAAGGTCGCGGCGAACGCCTTCCTCGCCACCAAGATCAGCTTCATCAATGCGATGGCCGAGATCGCGGAGGTGACGGGGGCCGACGTGACCACGCTCGCCGACGCGATCGGCCATGACGTGCGCATCGGACGCCGCTTCCTCGGAGCCGGCATCGGATTCGGCGGAGGGTGCCTCCCGAAGGACATTCGAGCCTTCTCCGCGCGGGCCGAAGAACTGGGCCGCGGCGAGTCCGTCGCCTTCCTCCGAGAAGTGGATGCCATCAACCTCCGCCGCCGCGACCGCGCCGTCGAGCTCGCCGTGAGCGCGCTGGACGGATCCGTCTTCGAGAAGAAGATCGCCGTGCTGGGAGCGGCCTTCAAGCCGCACAGCGACGACATCCGCGACTCTCCCGCGCTCGATGTGGCCGTTCGACTGCACGGTTTGGGGGCCCAGGTCACCCTGACCGATCCCGCGGCGATCGAGAACGCGCGACGGGTGCACCCGCAGCTCACCTACGACACCGACCTGGACGCCACCCTCCGCGACGCGGACGCGGTCATCGTCGTGACGGAGTGGGACGAGTACCGACGCGAGTTGAGCCCTGAGCACGCCGCCTCGCTCGCGCGGGGTCGCGTCGTGATCGACGGACGCAACTGCCTCGATCCGGCGGCGTGGCGCGCAGCCGGCTGGACCTATCACGGCATGGGGCGCCCCTGACCCGGACACGGTCCGCCTGATCGTGAACGCGTCTGCTCCGGAGGGCGTCGCGCCCCGCGCGCGCGATGACAGACGTCGGCGCTGTCGACCTTTCCTCCACGGCGCGTGACGAATCAGCCGCTCGCCACGTCTCCTCGGTGACGGATCTCGCGCCGAGGGCCCCTCCCTGCGGAGTGCATCGAGATCCTCGACGACAAGGAGGATGCCATGCGCAACAAGCTCATCGTGATCGGCGCCGTCGCCCTGATCGCCTATGCGGTCGGCACCCGGACCCCGCGCGTCCAGGTGAAGAACCGGGAGTCCGTCGGCCACCAGATCGTCCGGCTGTGGGACGACCCGCGCGCCCGCAAGCGTCGCCACAAGGCGGCGAAGAAGGCTGCCGCCGCCGCGGAGAAGCGCGCGAAGAAGACGTTTCACGACCTCCGGAAGTGATGCACCCGACCCTCGAACGGAGGCTCTCCATGTTTCGTTCCTCCTCGAGCGGGACCCTGCTGCAATCGCGGCGCAGCGTCATCGCGGGAGCAGTGGGGGCTGGCGCGGTCGCGATCATCGCGCTGGCGCTGTACCTACCACTCGTCGGCTTTCTCGGCGGGGCGACGGCGAGCACAGTCGGTATCGTGCCCTTCCCCGCCCTCAGCGTCCTCGCGGTCACCGTCGTCGGTGCCGTCGTGATCGCGGGGCTTCTCGCCCTCGCGATCACACGGCGCCGGGCACCCGCCGCATGGACGCTGGCGGTCATAGGCGTTCTCGTGGCGCTGGCCGTGACGGCCTTCCCGCTCGTCGCCGTCGTGCTCGGGTCGGCCCAGCGCGTCGGCGAGATCGGACCAGTCGTCGCGATCCTGTGGGACCAGGTGTCGGGGATCTTCTGAGCAGCGGCCTGTGGATAACACGGTTACCCGCACATGCGCATGTCAAAATGCCTCATGCGCATCTCGGCTCCCGGCGACCGATCCGTGCTTCAGGATGACGGCGACGACGAGATCGCGGGCTTCGCCCCCGCCTGCGCGTCCTGCGGGGGCGTGACCGAACCCATCCAGCGAGGCTCTGCAGCCTGGTGGGCCTGCCACCATTGCGGGCTCGCCCGGATCGCGTGAGCCTCGCCCGGCTACGCTGACCACGTGATGGCCAGTCTCCTCATCTCGATCACCGCCGTCGTCTCGGCGCTCCTCGTCGGGTTCGTCGCGCGTCGAGTCCTCGGCACCGCGGTGGGCTGGCCGCGCAGTATCGTCGTCGGTCTGCTGGTCTTCCTCCTGGGAGTACCCTCGGCCGGATGGACGCTGCGACAGACCGGGTTCCCCGATTCCTCGGCATCCATTCCCGCGGAGGACGGCTGGATCTGGGCGGGCCTGATCGCGCTCTCGCTGGCATGGGTCTTCGCCCTCGGCGTCGCCGCCCTCGTGGCGAGCGAGGCGATCTTCCCGACGCGCCCCCTCCCGAATCCGATCGACGTCGTGCGGGCAGCGCTTCGCCAGCGCAAACGGACCCGGCGGTACCTGGAGATCCTCGCGATCGCCTCTCGGCACGGGGTCGGGTGGCTCTTCCACGGCGGCCGCGCGCGCGTCGAGGAGCAACTGAGCACCTCGGAGGAACGGGCGCGAGCCATCGTGGCGACGATCAACGATGCCGGGGTGAGTTTCGTCAAGCTCGGCCAGGTGCTCTCGACCCGTCGCGACCTCGTCCCCGAGCCGTATCTGAGCGCCCTCGCCTCCCTGCAGACGAGCGCGACGACGCTTCCCTGGGAAACAGTGCGCGCGGTCATCGAGAGCGACCTCGGCCAGCCGATCGATGCGGTCTACGCCGAGGTCGATCCGGTCCCCCTCGCCGCCGCCTCCGTCGCCCAGGTACACCGCGCGCGGCTGCTCGACGGCACCCACGTCGTCATCAAGGTCCAGCGGCCCGCCGCGCGGGCGCAGGTGGAGGCGGATGCCGACATCATCGGCCGCCTCGCGCACCGGGCCGAGGCGCGCACACGCGTCGGACGCGATCTCCGCATCGAATCGGTCGCCCGCGGCTTCACCACCACCCTCCTCGAAGAACTCGATTACCGCATCGAGGCCCGCAACACGCAGATGATCGGCTCGACCTTCGAATTGATCGATCGCGCCGAACCCGGACGCCGCGGGCTCGTGAGCGTTCCGCGCATCTTCTCCGACGCGTCCGGCCAACGCGTGCTCACGATGGGCCTCGTCGACGGAACGGCCTTGAGCGACGCGGCGCCGCTGATCGCCGACCTCGATCCGTCGCAGCGCGATCGCCTCGCCGAGACATTGATGGCGACCGTCCTCGAGCAGATCCTCGTGTACGGGGTCTTCCACGCGGACCTTCATCCCGGCAACGTGCTGCTGAAGAGCGACGGGACCCTGGGGCTCATCGACTTCGGCGCCGTCGGCGTCATCGAGCGCAGTCGACGTCAGCACATGACGGCTTTCCTCCTCGCCGCCCTCAGCGAGAACGATGTCGCGGCGACGGACGCCCTGCTCCTCATCGTCGACGCCCCCGACGACGCCGACCTCGACGCCTTCCGACACGACGTGGGAGTGGTCCTCACCACCGAGCACCTGCGCACCAGCGGGCACGGATCGATCTTCACGCGAATGGTCGACGTGATCCGCCAGCACCACATCGCTCTGCCCGGCGAACTCGCCTCGGCCTTCCGGAGCTTCGCCACTCTCGAAGGGTGCCTGCGCGTCATCGTCGATGACTTCGACATGGTCGGTCGAGCGCTCCCGCTCATGCCGAGCCTCCTTCGTCGGACGGTGTCGGTCAAGCGCATGGCCACCGACCTCCAGGCGCAAACGGTCATTGCCTTCGCTCGCCTCGAACAGATCCCCCGTCGCCTCGACGCCCTGCTCACGGGTGTCGAGAAGGGGTCCATCGGGATCACGTTGCGCAGCTCCGATGGGGAGGACGTCAGCGGCATCCTCGGCCGGGCGACGGGCGAGATCGCCAGCACGCTGGTTTCGATCGCCGCCGTCGTGATCGCCGTCGTCCTGGTGATCGCGGGGGGCGGGCCCGTTCTCGACGGGTCCATCACCCTGTTCGCCGTCCTGGGTGCCGTCGTCGGCCTGTTCGGCTTCCTCGGTCTCCTCCGCATCGTGCGAAAGACGTTCGGACGCCGCGGCTGACTCGTCGCGGACCGACGAACGGTCCCGTCGGCACCTCCGTCATCGGCGCGCAGTCCTTCCTGCGCGGGAGATCAGTGGGTCTCGGGTTCGGCAGCGAGGAGGGCGACGAGTTCACCCTCCTCCCGGAGGCCGATCGCGAGTTCGCGGACCGCGCTGACCGGGAGGGAAACGGACGCCCCGATCCCGGTCTCCACGATCACCCATGTCTCGGCATCGGTGGTCCGTCGCAGCAGACCGATCTCCACCTCCGCGAGGAGGCCGGGGCCGAGCCCCACCGCGTCTCGCACCCTCGCGCTGACTCCGACGCCTGCGCTGCGGTGATCTTCGTCGTCGGGATGAGCGGTCGAGCCGTGCTCTGTGACGCACCAGCGGAAGGCACACCTTCGGGCACCGGAGGTCCGTTTGGCGCGAGACTGCCGAGTCATGCATGACACCTTTCCGTCGGGGTCACCGCGGGCGGCGAACCGAACACTGGTGGGCACGAACGCATTACATCGCGAACCTCCGACACCGCCGTCACCGTCCGGGCGGGAGCCCCTTCGGCGGGGTGGGGATCAGGTCGGGCAAAGCGATCCCGAGGACATCCGACAGGGCCACCAAGGTGCGCAGGCGCGGGTTCGCGGCGGTCCCGGGATTGGACTCCCCCTTCTCGAGCTTCCGATAGGTGAAGGTCGCGAGCCCCGCTTCGTGGGCGACCTGCTCCTGAGACATCTGTTTCTCGGCGCGGGCGCGGAGCATGCGCACGCCCAACTCGCGGGCGAACTCTGTCCAGGGGTCGGGCGCGTCGTTCATGAGACCAGCTTGATCGGAAGTCAACGCTCACATGAACATGCATACATGCCCGGCCGCCGGGCGCGACCCCCACGGTGGGGATCGAGGCGGGCGAAGGACGGGCGGCCGGAGGTGGAACGCGCCAGGCAGTCTTCGTGGCGTCACCCGACCGCCCCTCCCCCGCGCAGAGAGCGAAGCCCCCGGAATGGAGCCCGAGCCGGTCATTCCCGCGTACCCGCCCCCGCGCGGCGCACCAGCCTATGGGGCGCCGGCGCCGGGGCGGCACCACGCCCCCGCGCCCGCCCACTCCCCTGATCAGAGCGCCGGGAAGCCACCGCGCATCGGACGCGGATCACGAGAGACGGCGAATATTTCACCCGCAGCATCACCCGGACGGCCGACGACGGGTCACCCAACGCCCCCTCTTCCGAGCACGGCGAGGCGACGCCGCTCTTGACGCGAGAACGGCGAGCGACCAGGTGAAGGACGTACCGGCCCGAGAGGGTGATGCGGAGGGGGTGAATCGGGGATGACGCGGGGGATGAAACCTGCGAGATTCGTCCGACCATCGTGCGCAAAACCCGCAGGATCTTCTCGACGGGGTGGGAGTTCACCGCGTCGACCGCAGCCCCACCTCAGAGGGGCGGCAGTCCTTTCGCTCCTGGAGGTCCCGATGTTGATCGGTGTGGATGACATGGTGATCGGCGTTCGAGCCGCCCGCCGCACGAGCCGGTTCTGGGCACCGCGTCCACAGGCGCTGGGCCGTCTCGAAGCGGCATTGCGCACCGATGTCGTCCTGCTCCGTGGGCCGACCGGCGTGGGGAAGACCGCGCTGCTGCGCCAATTCGCCGACGCTCTGGCATCGGACACCGAGCATGGCGTACAGCTCATCGACGGCGCCCTCACCTCGCCGGAATCCCTTCCGCATATCGCGGAGGCATTCGCAGACGGGCCCGCCTCCCATGTCCTCCTCGTGGACGATCACGTCGAAGGACGCGGGGTTTCGACCCACCATCTGCTCGATCTGCTGCGCGCCGACCGCAACCTTCGAATCGTCGTCGCCACCCGTCAGCCGACGGGTTTCGAGAATCCCCTCGTCGCACTGGAATTCGATGTGCAGGCGCTCCCCTCAGGAGACCTGCTCATGACCCGAGAGGAGGTCGCATCGGTCCTCGCCGTGAACGGGGTCGAGTCAACCGACATCGCCACCGACGAGCTCGCCGCACTCACGCACGGGTGGCCCGCCCTCGTCCAGCTGGCCAGCACTCGGCTCCGCTTGGAGGGCCTCCCCCTCCACACGCGCGGCGAAGCCGCCACGGCGGCCGCCTATGCGAGCGCCGCGCTCACCCGCGACATGGAGGCGCGACTGGGCGCACCGGTCACGGACGATCTCCGCCTCCTCGCTCTCGCCCCCTACATCACCGAGCCCCTCGCCCGCGCCCTCGGCGTCGACTCGCAGCATGGAGCCACCCCCGATCTTCTCGATCGGCTCCAGAGCGCGGGTGTGGTCTGGCCCGGCACGACGCGCGCGCTGTTGGCCGAGCCGATTCGCGAGCGGTGGTTCCAGGAGATCACCGCGAAGCAGCCGTCCCGGGTGTCCGCAGCCCGGCTCCGGCTGCTCGAGCATCTCGTGTCGAACGGCGAGTCCCTGCTGGCGACCCGGCTCGCCGCGGACGCGCGACAGTGGACGACCCTGGCCGGGATCCTGCGCAGGTCGGGGTCCGAGGTCTGGGCGCGCAGCGCCGACGGCTTTTCGAGCGCCCTCGCGCGGCTCCGATCGAGCGCGTCATCAGCTCCGGTGGTCGTCGAGGCGCTACTCTCCCTCGACCCCGAGACCGCCGTGTCAGCAGAGACGCCCTCGCTCGTGGCCTCCGCTCTCAACCGCCTGCCCGATGTCTCGAGCGTCACAGCGGGCCGCCCCGACGCCCTGATCATCCGTGTGAGTCTTCTTCGCGCCGCGGGGCGATTCGCACTCGCCTCCGAAGCGTCGGACATGCTTTCCGACGCCCTCGGCCGCGCGCGAGATCTCAAACTCGAGACGAAGGCCGAGGGGTGGTATCAGGTCGCGATGACCTTCCTCGCCATGGGGCAGCTGCGCGCGGCGAGCGAGTGCATGTCACGGGCCGAGCAGACGGCGCTCCCTGCGCAGCGGCTGCGGGCGCGCGGCGCCCTCGCCGTCATCGCTCTGCTCGAAGGTGACGTGCGCACCGCGCGAGCCCTCGTCGAGGCGGAGTGCTCGGACACCTGGGTGGCGTCTCCCTGGGGTGAAGGCCTCCGACTGGCGTCCGCGTGGGTCCTCCTCGAGGCCGGCGAAGCGGAAGAGGCGCGCCCGCTCTTCGACGCTCTGCCGTCCACCGCCGCGGCTCGCGAGCTGTGGCCCTACGCGGCGTCGGCCCACGTCCTGACGCTCCTCGTGTCGGGCGCCGCATCCGACGCGCTCGAAGTGCTGCGCACGTGGACGACGGCAATACGCAGCACACCCCCATCGCACTTCCAGTCGACGCTTCTCCTGACGACGCGAGCGAAAGTGCTCATCGCCCTCCGGCAAGCACGGGACGCTCTCGCCCTGTTCGAGGGCCCGTTCATGCTCTCCCCCCTCACCGCTCCCGCCATCGCGCTGTCTCAGCTGTACGCCGGGCGAGCGCACGACGCCTTCGTCCTGAGCGTTAAGTGGGGCCTCCAGCACGAGCCCTCCCCACGCACGACTCTCGAGAGCCTCGTCGTCAGTATCGTGGCCGAGGTGCGCCTGCGTGGGGCCGCCTCCCGCCGCCCCACCCTGGAGCGCGCCGAAGCGCTGAGTATCCGACACGATCTGTGGAGCCCCTGGAGCGCGTTGGCGCCAGAAGACCGCGCGGTGGTCGCGAAGACGCTGTCGTCCACGTCGCGCGCTCACATCGAAGCGCGCGCGTCTTACTTCGTGTCATCGGCGAGCGTGCCCCAACTCACCGCCCGCGAGAAGGTGGTGTTGGACCACCTCACGCCGTCGGCGACGATCGCCGTCATCGCCCGCGAGCTCTCCGTCTCTCCGAATACGGTCAAGACGCAGCTGCGGAGTCTTTACCGGAAGCTCGAGGCGTCGGATCGGTCGAGTGCGATCCGAGCGGCCCACGCGTGGGGACTCATCGAGAGCCCCGAGGACGTGTGACGGAGCGCTCGCGCCGGTGACGGCGAGCTCGTCCGATCATCAGGCGCGCGGCACCGAGAAGGATGATGGCGAGCAAGATGCCGGGGAGCGTCAGCGGTACGCCCGCTGACCGGACAACCGCGAGGATGACGGCGAATGCGGCCAGGGGCGCAAGCCACCCCGCGATGCGCCGCAGTCGCCGGAACGCATCTCCCGGGGTACTCACGCGCGCACGCCGAACGCATCCGGGTGGCTTCGCCGAATATCAGAGGCGACCTGCAGGCCCCAGACCCCGAACCACGCGATGGCGAGCGTCGCGGCGGCGAACTCCAGGTTGCCGCCGAGCACCGTGTCACCACGGGAAAGAGCGATCATCGCGCCGGTCAGCGATGTGGCACCGACTGCGACGAGCGTGAAGACGGAGGCCGCGCGCATCCAGGGACGCCGAGGCCTCGCGGCAACCTGACCCATGGCGACGATCGCCGACAGGAACCCGAGGACGGCGAAGGAGATGTGGATCAGGTCTTGGGGGAGGGCGCCCTCGGTGAAAGGAATGGGGCATCCGGGCGAGCAGGTGACGACGGATGCCACGGCGAAGCACAACCCGCACACGAGCAGCGTCGTGGCGACGGGCCACCCGGCACCGTAACCTTCGCCCCGCCCGGCGAGCGATCTATCGAGCAGGACCGTGGCGATCGCGAGCAGAAGCAGCGCCGTGTTGAACAGGGGCGCGGTGGGCATCGCCGTCGCACCGAGCTGACTCACATACTGCACACCGGGCTCCCAGAGGCGGCATATCCAGATGAGCGCAGCGCTGACGAAAGCGGCCGAACCGCCGATCGTCGCCGCGAGGGCGGGTGGTGCGCTTCGGAGCCCCTGCACCCGAGCGAGGGGCCGCTCGGCGGTTTCGGTCATCGGCTCCTCCTGCAACGGGCTCGGCCACCCTATCGCTTCGATCGCGCGCACCCGTCATCGTTGGCCGCATCAGCCTCGGCGAAGAGGTGTCCCTCCGTGAACTCCGGCCGATGAGCTCGTTCCGGCGGGAAGAGCCTCGGCATGACGGAAGAGATCGGTGTTGCGCGCGGGCCAGCCCCCGTGACGTCGGGAATGGCCCCGACTCGCGTCTGTTCACGCCGCTCCTCCCGGCACTCGTCTAGGCTGGCGTCAAGTCCGCATCCGGAGGGGTCCGATGAGTTCGCGATCACCACGTCCGATGGGTTTCGCGCTCTGCGTCGTCGCAATGGCCGTCCTGGCCGCCCCGACCCTGCTCTTCCCCGCCGATTCGCCCACTGGGCCCCGACTAATCTTCGGAGCCCTGGGAGGGGTCTGCTTCGCGGTCGCCGTTCTGCTCGTGCGAAAAGAGCCCGCGGCGCGGGCGCCCGTCGACCGGTCAGGCGAGGACGTCACCGAGAACCGGGAACCGGAGGATCCCCCGGGTCGGTGATGCGGATCGTCCCGCGGGTGCGTCCCACGTCGGGGTTTCGATCATGACTGCGCTCTGAAGAGTCTGGCGATCGTCGCACTACGCCTGACCTCGCGGAGGAACTGCATTCCGCGGACGGCCGGGTTCTCGCGTCGATCCCGGGCGTGGCCGCCCAGTGCCGATCGCGCCGCATCGGCGTGGTCGAAGGTGCCGATGTGCCGCCCGTGCGGGTCGAAGGCGAGGAACGTCCCGAGGGAGCGGCGATCGACGTACCCGGCGAAGTCGCCGTCGCGCGTGGCGACAGAGAGGTCGGCGTCTACCCGTGACCAGACGACCGCCCCGTTCGACGCGTGCGGCGCAGAAGGGGTCACGCCGCGCGGACGAGGGAACGCGTCGACTTCGACGCAGAGGCCGACACCCGCGGCGGGACGACTTTCTCCGCGGGCTCCTCGAGGGCGATGTCGAGACTGAGGCCTCGCGAGGAGTTGGCATCGTTGGCCATGCGCTTCAGAAGGTTCTGGTCGAGCGCCTCCGGCTGCTCCGAGTCGAAGACGAACCGCAGAGGAATGGACGGCTGCAGCCAGATCGTCGACCGTCCCACCGGCTCGTCGGCGCCGTGCACCCACGAGAGCGTGAAGCTCTCGCCGCGGCGGAGCTTGGTGGCGACGACCACCTTGACGTGCGCCAACATGCGGTCGTCGATGCGGATCGGCTCGGTCGTCGTGCCGTAGTAGAGCTTCGCCATGATGTACCCCTCTGCTCGTTGCTCACTGAAGAACTTACTAGGTAGACTAGCGAATAGGCAAGCGAGATATTAGGAGATCGATGTCCAGCGAGAACGCGGCACCGCCGTCGTACTGGTACAGCGACAGCGTCGAAGACGAGCGCGGGGCGCGCGTCATGGAGGCGATGCGCGCGTACCGTTCAGCGGAGATGGCGATGCGTCGCCGCACTCAGGACTCCATGTCGATGGGCGAGAACGAACTCCTCGTCCTGCGCTTCCTCGCGAGGGCCAGCGGCGCGGGCCGGGACGTCACCCCCATCGACCTCGCCCGCCATCTCGGCGTGTCGACGGCGTCCGTGACGGCCCTGCTCGATCGGCTCGAGCGGTCGGGGCACCTCCGGCGCACGCCGCACCCCTCCGACCGCCGCAAGGTGGTCATCACCGCCACCCCGCACGCCGACGAGGAGATGCGCGAGACCCTCCGGTCGATGCACGCGCGCATGATGCAGGCGACCCGCGGGATGTCCGAGAGCGAGACGGTGGCCGTGACGGCGTTTCTCCAGCGCATGCGATGCGCCGTCGCCGATGCCTGCGAGGTCTCGGGCCGCTCCTGCTGTGCGCTGTTCGCTCCCCCTGCTGCCGCGCCCTCGATCCTTCGGACGGTCGCGGCGGCCACCCCCAGCGCCGCGGCCTGAGCGCTGCGTTCCCTCGACCGCGCACCAGACTCCGCCGCAGGGGGGATCCGCTCGCAACGGGCGGCCGGATAGCGTCTGAGCATGCCGAGCCTCGCCTCCTCGCCTTTCCGGGTCCGCCGCTCGTGGGCGGCCGTCGCCGTCGTCGCGTTGGCGTTGCTCATCGCGCTCGCATCGCCTCGTCCCGCTTCGGCCGATACGAGCGACTTCACCTTCGACTCCTTCGACGCGCAGATGACGCTCACTCGGGCGGCCGACGGTCACGCCGAGCTCGCGGTGACCGAAACGCTCGTCGCGCGGTTCCCCGACGAGGACCAGAACCGCGGCATCATCCGGTCGATACCCGATGACTACGACGGGGTGCCCCTGCAGACCCGTGTCGTCTCGGTCGTGGACGCCGCGGGCGCGGCAGTTCCTTTCGAGGTCGAGTCCGACCGCCGCGAGGTGAGGGTGCTCACCGGCGACGACTCCTACGTCCGTGGCGTGCAGACGTACGTGATCTCCTACACGCAGCGCGACACCATCCGCTCCTTCGCGGATACGGACGCCGATGAGTTCTACCGCGACGTGAACGGCACGCAGTGGGAGCAGCCCTTCGGCGCAGTCTCCGTGCGCTTGTCGGTCGACGCGGCGCTCGTCCCCTTCCTGCGAGAGGGGGCGGCCGCCTGCTACGTCGGCTCGGAGGGATCGGACCGTCGGTGCGACATCGCGAGCGGATCCGGCGCCGCCGGCGTCGTATTCTCGTCGCAGGAGCAGTCGCTCGGCCCCGGCGAGAACGTCACCGTCGCCATCGGGTTCGCCCGCGGGACGTTCATCCCCGGGGAGGTGGTGCGAACACCCCTCGAGCAATTCTCGGTCGACGCGGCCCCCGCGCTGGCCGGCAGCTCGATCGCGGCGGTGGGGATCGGCCTCGCGGGGGTCGGCGTCGCCGCCGTCGCTCGTCGGCGCGGTCGCGATGCGGACGGACGCGGCATCATCGTTCCCGAGTACGGGCCGCCCTCAGGAGTCGACGTGATGGAGGGCGCCGAACTGGTGCACCGGTCGGGTGCCGGCATCCCGGCCGCCCTTCTCGACACGGCCATCGCAGGCCATCTGCGCATCATCGAGACACCGGGGGAACCCGGCTCGCTCGAGCTCGAGTTCGTCGACGACGCGGGGGCGACACCGCTTCGGGCCGCCGTCGTCCACGCCGTCTTCGGCGACGCCCCGGCCGCCGGGCAACGAGTGAGGCCCGGGCCCGCCCGTCAGGATGTCGCCCTCGCTCTGCGGCGGCTGCCGGCCGCGGCCTCGGCGGAGCTCCGCTCACGCGGCTGGACCGCGAAGCAGAGACCGGGCACCGCGATCCTCGCCGCGGGCATCGTCGTCCTGGCCTTCGGGATCTCGGTGGCCGCCCTGGTCCTCGCCGCAGCGGGCAGTGCACCGGCCTGGTGGCAGATCGTCGCGATTCCCGCGACGGTGGTTCTCGGCATCCTGACCTTCGTCGTCCTGCGCTATCGGGATCGAATCACGGATGCCGGAGCCCCGGCACGCGATCACCTTCGGGGCCTGCGCGACTACCTGAGCCTCGCCGAAGCGGATCGCCTCCGCGTCCTGCAGAGCCCGGAAGGCGCCGAGAGGACCTCGCTCGACCCGGGTGACCCGACGCAGGTGCTGCACCTGTACGAACGGCTCCTCCCCTGGGCGGTCGTGTGGGGCGTGGAGAAGGAGTGGGCCGAGGCCCTCGACACCCGCGTTCGCGAAGCGGGCGCGGATCTGGGGTGGTACAGCGGCGGCAGCGGGTTCTCGCCCGTGGCCTTCACGGGCATGATGGGGTCGCTGCACACGGCGAGCGCCCCGGCCGTGGCGACGACGAGTGGGTCGGGGAGCTTCTCCGGCGGCTCGTTCGGCGGCGGCTTCTCGGGCGGCGGAATGGGCGGCGGAGGCGGCGGAGGGCGCTGAACCGACCGGTCACTCCGCGGCGCGCAACACTTCGGCGATCACCCGCGGATCCGCCAGGACGCGGAAGTGCCCGCCGCGCGCCAGGACGATGTTCCTCGCCCCCGCGAGCTCGCTCCCCTCGGGAATGTGGGGGTCGAACGGGCCGAAGATCGAGACGATGCGAGTGTTCACGTCCGCTGAGGCGGCGAGCGCGCGCATGGTCGCGTCACCCGAGGCGAAGGCGCGCAGCGAGGGGGTCGGCATGAGCCTGCTGTAGCGCGACCCGCCGAACGGGGTGGCGACGGCGACCATCCCCCTCACGCGAGCGCCTTCGGGGCTGAACGCCATGACGTGCTTGCCGATGAGCCCGCCCTTGCTGTGCGCGACGAGCAGCACGTCATCGAGGCCGCGAGCGATCAACAGCTCCGCCACGCGCCCGGCGGATTCGGCGATCGGCCGACGGTTGCCGCCGAGCTCCGTCACGACGTGCACGGGATGGCCGCGGTCGTGAAGGGCACGCGCGAGCGGCTCCATGAACCGCCAGGTCTCGTAGATGCCCGGAAGCAGGACGATCGGGGCGCCCTCCCCCGCGGCGAGTGAATCGGGGGCACCACGATCCCGCAGAGCGCGCGCCTGCGCCCGCACCGCGTAGACGTAGTCCAGCGCCCACCACCCGGCATCGCGCGCGGCGACGCGCACTCGTTGCGGCAGGGTCGTCACGGCATCCCTCTTCATATCCCCATCGTGTCGCGCTCGGGACGACGATACGGGCGGGTTGCCGCGCACATCGGCTCGTGCGACACAAGCCCGGGATCGCGGGAAGGGCGCCGACCGTACCGTGTGGCCATGGACATCTCAGACATCCGCTGGAACGAACCCGCCCGCCAGAAAATCCTCGACGACGCCGACGCCGTCCTGCGCGAGGCCGTCGTCGCGATCGCCCGGGACAGCGAGGGCATCTCGTCGGACGAGGCCTTCGCGCAGATCAACGCGCGCATCAAGGACCGCTTCATCGATTACGAGCCCGGCCCCGACATCCGCACCTACGCCGACGCGATCGCGGCGGGCGAGATCCCCACGACATCCTGAACCCCCGAGCGACGAAGGCGGTCCCGCGAGAATCCGCGGGACCGCCTTCGTATCGCCTGAGAGAACGCGACCGGAGTGGCGCACCGGCGTAGCCTGCCGGTACCCGGCCCCGGCATCGCCGGCGCGGATGACGCCACTTTCGGCGTCCCCGACGACTCCCGCCCGTCGAGCCCGTCCCCCACTCGGCTCCGGACGGGAGTCGTCGTCCGCCTAGCGGTCCTCGCCGTATCCGCGAATGCTGCGGAGGTCGTCCTTCAGGTCCTGCTGCGCGGGCTCGTCGTCGTGAACGGCGGCGTCCGCCGCGCGCTGCTGCTGCGCTCCGGCCTTCTTCTCCTCCACGCCGGCGTCGGTGGCGCCGTCCATGACGGGGGCGTCCTGCGTCTCTTCACGATCGGTCATCGTCGTCCTCCTCGGAATCGGTCCTACCCGGCATCCTGTTGCTTCCGCCCCCACGGGAGCCGGGGCTTGCGCCGCCCGGCCGCGGGTGCTCAGGACCCGTGATGCCCGGGGTGGCGCCGCTCGAGAGCGGACCCTTCGACGTCGACGTCGGGAACGATCCGGTCCAGCCACTTCGGAAGCCACCAGGCGGACCCGCCGAGGACGTGCATGATCGCGGGCATGAGCAGCATCCGCACGATGAACGCGTCGAAGAGCACGCCGAGCGCGAGACCGAGGCCCATCGACTTGATGATCACGGAGTCCGAGGCGATGAAGCCCGAGAACACTGCCACCATGATGATGGCGGCCGCCGTCACGACCGTGCGCCCGGCTCGGAAGCCCTGGGCGACGGCCACGCGCGGCGCCGCTCCGTGCGCCCACGCCTCGCGCATCCCCGTGGCCAAGAACAGCTGGTAGTCCATCGCGAGCCCGAACAGGATGCCGACCAGGATCACCGGCAGGAAGCTCAGGATCGGGCCGGGGTTGTGCACGCCGAGCACGCCACCGAGCCACCCCCACTGGAACACCGCCGTCACGGCGCCGTAGGTCGCGAACAGCGACATGACGAACCCGAGGGTCGCGATCAGCGGCACGAGGAGCGAGCGGAAGACCATCACCATGATGAGGAACGACAGCCCCACCACCACGACGAGGTAGATCGGCAGGACGCTCGCCAAACCCTCGGAGATGTCGATGTTGATCGCCGCGGCGCCCGCCACCCCCAGGTCGATGTCACCGTCCACGGGCGGGATCGCCCGCAGGTCGCGCACGAGCTGTTCGGTGGAGACGGCGTTCGGCCCCTCGTTGGGAATGACCTGGAACGCCGCGAGCGTGCGGTCGTCGGAGACCGCGACCGGGGCGACGGCGGCGACATCGTTCTGCGAGAACAGCTCGCGGGCGACGTCGAGCTGAATACCTCGCACCTCGTCCTCGGCGGTTCCCGCGGGAAGGGCGGCGGTCACGAGCAGCGGGGCGTTCGCACCGGCACCGAACGCCTGCTCCGTCCAGGTGAAGGCCTTGTACGCCGTCGAGTCCTCGGCCTCCGATCCGCCGTCGGGAAGACCGAGGCGCATCGACAGTGCGGGGATCGCGACGACCAGCAGGACGATCGTGGCCACGACCATCGTGACGACGGCACGGAACGTCGACATCGGCTTCACTCCGGCCGCGGCGACCGGGACGGCACCCGTGCGAGCGGCGCGTCGAGGGTGCTCCTGGACGTCCGAGGGCGCGATGCCCTCGCGGGCCGCCCGACGAGGGTGCGCTTCGGCCGCTGCGGCGACGAGTCGCCCGCGCGCGCGTCGGCTCAGGATGCGCGTGCCCGCGAGGCCGAGCAGGGCCGGCGTCAACGACACGGCGATGAGCACGGCGACGAGGACGCTCACCGCACCCGCCGTCCCCATCAGCCCGAGGAACGGGATGCCGGTGATGTTCAGCGCCAGGAGGGCGACGATGACCGTGGTGCCGGCGAACACCACCGCATTGCCGGCGGTGCCGTTGGCGAGGCCGATCGAGTCGACGACGTCCGCGCCCTGCAGGAGCTGGCGCCGGTGCCGATACAGGATGAAGAGTGAGTAGTCGATGCCGACGGCCAGCCCCAGCATCACGCCCAGGATCGGCGTGACGGATGCCATCTGCACCAGACCCGAGAACGACAACGTGGCCATCGCGCCGATCGCGACCCCGACCAGTGCGGTGATGATCGGGAACGAAGCCGCCAGGAGGGATCCGAGCACGACGATCAGAACGATCGCGGCGATCGCGACGCCGATCGCCTCGCCCACGCCGAGGATCTCCGGGACCCCCTGCGAGATCTCGGTGTTGAAGGCGACCTCGACCCCGTCGACGGGTGCGGCGGTGAAGTGCTCGACCACGGCGTCCTTGGACGCCTGCGAGAGCTCGAGACGGGGTTCGCTGAACGAGACGTTCACGATGGCCGTGGATCCGTCCGCCGCGACCAGGCGGATGGCATTCGCGAAGCCGAGCAGCTCCGACCCGTCATCGAGTTGCGTCTGTTGGGCGTCGATCTGGGCGAGGCCGTCGCTGAGCTGAGTCTGCTGCTGCTCGAGGCCGGACCGCTGCTGGTCGATCTGCTGCTGCTGCGCCTCGAGGGCCGTCAGCTGGGCCTGCTTCTGCGCGGCCGGAAGCGGCGCGGATTCGATCTGCGCCTTCGCCTCGTCGAGCTTCTGCTGTCCCGCCTCGAGCTGAGCCCTTCCGGCGTCGAGCTGTTGCTGACCGGACTCCGCCTGCGCTCGGGCCTGGTCGATCTGCTGCCTGCCGTCGACGACCTGTTGCCGCTGCGCGTCGAGCTGCTGCTGGGCGGTGAAGGGGTCGGTGACACGGGCCACGTCGGGGAGGTCGCCCGCCGAGGTCACCAGCGCCGAGATCGCAGTCTTCTGCTCGTCGGTGAGGGGCGAGCCGTCATCGGTACGGAAGACCACGGCGCCCGAGGCGCCCGCGAAATCGGGAAGCTCCCCCTGCAGTTCGGAGATCACCTCTCCGGATGCCGTTCCCGGAATGTCGAAGCTCGAGCTGAGGCCTCTGAATCCGACGAGGAAGCCGCCCACGACGATCCCCAGGATGACCAGCCACGCGACGATCACCGTCCACGCGCGACGAGCCGCGAATGTTCCGAGGCGGTGCAGCAGTTCAGCCATGCGGGGTGTTCCTCTCGTGCGGTGCGCGCGAGGGAGCACCGTCGGCTCCGACAAGTCCGGGCAAAGATAACACGCACCGTCTCGTCTCGCTTTGCCCCGCGATCGTCCAGAATGTGTGACATGACTCTTCCGCGCAGTGGACCCGTGCGCAGCGAGGCGGCGCGTCTGGCGATCCTCGACGCCGCGGTGGCGCTCTTCCTCGAACGCGGATACGACCACCTCACGGTCGAGGGGATCGCCCGACGCGCGGGCGTCGGCAAGCAGACGATCTACCGCTGGTGGGCGAGCAAGGGCGACGTCATCGCGGAGGCGATTCTCGAGGGCCGCCTGCTCGGCGGCCGGCGCGAGCTCCCCGACACCGGCGACCCGCGAACCGATCTCGCTGCGTGGCTCACCGACCTGTTCACTCTGCGGGCGAGCGCGGACGGCGAGGGAATGCTTCGTTCTCTCGTCGCTGCGGCCGCCGGCAGCGCCGAAACCGGCCGGCGGCTCCGCGCGGAGATCCTCGCTGCCCCTCTCGTCGAGAGCCTCTCGCAGGCCATGGGTGGCGTCTCGGGCCCGCGGCTCGACGCCGCCGCCGACGCCCTGGTGGGGGCGGTCATCCTGCGCGCCCTCAGCCGCGAGCAGTTCGACGCCGCCGACATGCTGGCCCTCGTCGACGCCGTCGTGGGCGGCGCTCCCCTGCGCTGAGGCGCACCGCCGTCGAACGCCGAGGTCTGGCATCCACCCCCGGATAGCACAGCGGGCGGATCGTCGTCCAGTCCCGGACCGCGGAGCCGGATGCCGTAGAATCGAGCTCAGCAAGGGGAGTACTCCCACCGCGACGTTCTCGTCAATACGGATCACGCCATCGTGAGCCCGGGACGTCGGCCCATCTCGCCGGGTGGAGGAGACCTTGGTGTCTTGTCGTACACCTATTTCCCTTGGAGGCCGCCATGGGCGTCACCCCTCTGATCTGGATCATCACGATCGCGATCACCATCGCCTTCTTCGTGTTCGAGTTCTTCGCGCACGTCCGAAAGCCCCACGAGCCCTCGATCGCCGAATCCGCCCGCTGGTCGGCGTTCTACATCGGCCTCGCGCTCCTGTTCGGCGTCGGCATCGGAGTGTTCTCCGGTTGGACGTTCGGTGGGGAGTACTTCGCCGGTTATCTGACCGAGAAGGCGCTGTCGATCGACAACCTCTTCGTGTTCCTGATCATCATGACCGGGTTCGCCGTGCCGAAGATCTACCAGCAGAAGGTGCTGATGATCGGCATCGTGATCGCTCTGATCATGCGCGGTGCCTTCATCGCCGTGGGCGCCGCCCTCATCGAGAACTTCTCCTGGATCTTCTACATCTTCGGCGCACTGCTGCTGTTCCTCGCCTATCGTCAGGCGTTCGCGCACGGTGAGAGCGACCCCGCGAACGGCAGATTCATGACCTTCGTCCGCCGCGTCCTGCCGGTAAGCGAGGAGTACAACGACGACAAGCTGACCGTGCGCAAGAACGGCAAGCGATTCGTCACCCCGATGCTGCTCGTGATCATCGCCATCGGCTTCATCGACCTCGTCTTCGCCGTCGACTCGATCCCCGCGATCTACGGCCTGACGAACGAGGCGTACATCGTCTTCACCGCCAACGCGTTCGCGCTGATGGGTCTGCGCCAGCTCTACTTCCTCATCGGCGGCCTGCTGGAGCGACTGGTCTACCTCGCGCAGGGCCTCGCGGTCATTCTGGCGTTCATCGGCGTCAAGCTCGTCTTCCACGCTCTGCACGTGAACGAGCTGCCGTTCATCAACGGCGGCGAACCGCTGCTGTGGGTGCCCGAAATCCCCATCTGGTTCTCGTTGCTGTTCATCGCGGCGACGGTGGCAGTGGCGACCTTCCTCAGCCTGCGCAAGACCCGCAACGACGACAAGAAGAAGGAGCGCGAGACCTTCGAGGGCGAGAAGGTCATCCACGCTCCCGAAGACTGACCTCGTCACGGAGGGCCCGCGGCGGGCACCGCGGGCCCTTCGTCGTGTCTGCCGCATCTGCGTGGCGAACGCAACCCCGGCGAGCGCGCGATTCCCCCGCCCTACCGTGGCCGACATGACGCGATTCGGCTACACCCTCATGACCGAGCAGAGCGGCCCCAAGGCCCTCGTCGACTACGCCGTCGGTGCCGAGCGCGCCGGCTACGACTTCCTCGTCTCGAGCGACCACTACTCCCCGTGGCTCACCAGCCAGGGCCACGCGCCCTACGCCTGGACGGTGCTCGGAGCGGTCGCACAGGCCACCACCGACGTCGAGCTGATGACGTACGTGACCTGCCCGACCGTTCGCTATCACCCCGCCGTGGTGGCCCAGAAGGCGGCGACCCTTCAGCTCTTGTCCGACGGTCGTTTCACTCTGGGCCTGGGATCCGGCGAGAACTTGAACGAGCACGTCGTGGGTGAGGGGTGGCCCGCCGTCCACGCGCGTCAGGACATGCTCGTCGAGGCGATCGAGATCATCCGCGCGCTGCACACGGGCGACCTCGTCACCTACGACGGCGAGTATTTCCGCGTCGACTCCGCACGCGTGTGGGATGCCCCCGACGGTGGCGTCCCCATCGGTGTGGCCGTGTCGGGCGAGCACTCGATCGAACGCTTCGCCCCGCTCGGCGACCACCTGATCACCACGGAACCCGACGGCGATCTGATCGACGGATGGGATGCGCACCACGAGGGCCCGTCGCGGAAGATCGGCCAGATCCCCATCAGCTGGGATCCGGACAAGGATGCCGCGGTCGCCCGCGCCCACGATCAGTTCCGGTGGTTCGCCGGGGGCTGGGCGGTGAACGCCGACCTGCCCACTCCGGCCGGCTTCGCGGGCGCGTCGCAGTTCGTGCGACCCGAGGATGTCGCGGAGTCGATCGCCTGCGGCCCGGACCTCGACGAGCTCGCCGAGAGCGTCCGCCCCTTCATCGACGCGGGGTTCACCGACATCGCGATCGTCCAGGTGGGCGACGAGCAGCAGCAGCGCTTCGTCGACGAGATCGCGGCCCCGCTTCTCGAAAAGCTCCGCGCGCTGTGACGGGTCGGGGTGCGCACTGCGCGCACCCCGGCATCACGCGCGTCCGACGTATCCCGCCTCGGCGACCCAACGCTCGAGCTTCCAGACGGGGAAGCGGAAGATCCGGGCGACCGTGACCACGTCGTAGTCCGCCTCGGCGACGGCCGCGACCGCGAATTCCCGGAGGGAGCGGAACTCCCGACCTGCGAGAACCCCCTCGCGCAGATCGGAGAAGGTCCGCGGTTCGCGGGCGACACCGGCATCCTGAGCGACGAGGACGTAGCGCGAAGTGGGCGGGGGCGCGTCGCTCTCGGCCACGAGAGGAGCCGAAGGCGCCACGCCGATCTCCGTTCGGACGATGGTGGCGGTGGACGCGGGCGAGACGACGGTCTTCGCAGCCGGGGCGCTCCCCCTCCACGGCGCCGGAGGAAGAGCGCCTCCCCACGACTTCTCCGTCGGTTCGATCGGGGGCGACGCGGGCGCTGGGTCGACTCGCGGCGGCGTGACGGCGGTCGTCTGCGGCGCCGGGATGCCTCTCACCCACGGGGCGGCGGGGAGCTCCCCTCCCCAGATCACCTCACTGGGCACGACATGGGGGCTCGACGCGGGCGCGGGCGCGGCCGACGTCATCCACGGCGCCGGAGGGAGGTCCCCGCCCCAGGTCACCTCGCTCGGCACGACGTACGGGCTCTCGGGTTCTCGATCCCTCCGGTCCCGAGCCGTCTCGCCGAACAGCTCCGACAGATCGATCTCGAAGGCTTCCGCGAGAGCGACGAGGGTCGCCAGCGAGGCCGTCGTACGTCCAGATTCGATCGCGCGAACACGCGACTCCGAGATCCCGGCTTCATACGACAGAGCCGTGACGGACAGGTCGCGCTCGCGCCGCAGACGACGGACTCGGTCAGCGAGGGTGTTCAAGACGGCGTCGAGGCGGTCGTCGACGGACATCGAGGTCACCTTCCGACCTCAGTGCACTGCACCGGTACCGCGCCCCGCGCGGGAGATGGCCCTGAAGGACGCCGGTCTCGAGTCGGAGAACCCGCCTCGACCGCGCCGTGTGATCGTGCCGACACCGTTCTCCCCCTCAGGCACCAAGCCGTCGACTCATGTCCGGGGGAGACACTGAACACTATCGCGTCCGACGAGCGCCGTGTGAACGCCGCGCGCACCCCCTCGTGTGCGCCCGCGCGGCGCCCGTTCCGCCGGCGCCGACCCACCGGACTGACCGCCGACGAGTCGTCGGTCATCAGCCCGGTTCGTCTTCACGCGCCGTCGCGTAGGTCGCGGAAGAACGTGTCGACGTGGGCGCGCAGCGCCTCGACCCGTCGATCGCGAGCGGCCGCGGCGTCATGCCCGAGGTAGGCGGGCGGATCGAGCCGCCGAACATTCCGCGAGCACTCGAACCGCGCGCACACGAGGGTTCCGACGGTGTTGCCCGCGCGCCCGGCCTTCCCGGCGCGGCGGGCGGCGAAGAACACGACGTCGTTCGGCAACGTCACATCGGAGCACCACGAGCATTGCGGGCGCGTGCGCGTCGGTTGCTCTGCTTGTCGCAATTGAAGACCGACGGGGCTCCCATCGATGTCGGCGACCACGAATCCGAGGAGCGGGGTCTTGGCGTCACGCCAGCCGAAGTAGTCGAGGCGGTCCCACGGAGCCGCGTCGAGGTCGGTGGGGATGACGATGGAGCTGCGCTCACGCGTGGAGACGTTGACGAAGCTGAAGCGGAGATCGGAGGCAGAGAAGGCGTGCATGGAGAGACCCGTCGGTGAACCGCCTCGCGCGGAGCGAAGCGGCGACGAACGCGCGGGAAATCGCGCGGCGATGGGCCCGCCTCGAGAGGACGGGCGAGGTGGGCGCGTGCGGCGAAGCCGAGCGCCCGCGCCGGTCACCCGGCGAGGAAGGCGGCGTGCACGGCGCCTGTGCCGTCGGCGCTCCGTGCGCCGACGACCCCCTCACGCCCGGAGGGCATCGACGAGATGACGGGGGACATGGACCCCACGATACGCCTCTCAGCCTCGGAAGGCGGCCGAGCCGAGGGTGCGCTCGACGGTCATCTCCAGGACGACCCGATCGGGGTTGACCCGCGGCTGCCGGTAGCGGGCGGCGTACAACTCGACCGCGTGGCTCACGGCATCCGGATCATCGCTCACCCGCGCCGCACCCTCGAAACTGATCCACTTCGCCCCGTCGACCGAGCAGATGGAAGCCCGACCACTGCGCTCCGCGTTGACGAACTTCTGCGTACCCCGCGATCCGATGACGCGGACGACACCGTCCTCGTAGGTGAACCCGACCGGGACGGAATGCACCCGCCCCGACCGCCCGATGGTCGACAGGGTGGCCAGGTGGTATTCGCGGAGGAACTCGAAGGCGTCGTCGGTCAGCACGATTCCAGGGTGCCACGTCCGACGAGATCCGTGACCGTCTTCGTCGCAGCGTCCCACCGGCGGATGCCGACCGCTCGCGCTGCGAGATCCTCGCCGCCCCGTTCCTCGAGGACGCCGAGCGCGTCGCCCAGGCGCTCCAGGGGCACCCGCCGGGCGAGTGTCACGTGCGCCGTCCACGCGCCGGGAACCGAGTGGTCGACGTCGGCCCCCGGCCCGGCGAGCTCGTGGACTCGCGCGTGCAGCGAGAGGAGCTCCTCCGTCGGGACCACGGAGCGCGCGATGACCCGGTTGCGTCCCCTTCCGAACAGGACGGGGGCCCCGAGGCGGAGCGCGAGCGGAAGAGCCGCCTCCAGGGGCGCGGCATCGAACGGCGCCAGGTCCGGTCGGACGAGGAGGGTCACGTGGGGGCGGTTGCTCTCGCCACGGTGACGGGCCTGACTGGGCAGGTCGGCGCTGACGAGGGCGTCCCACTCTGCGCGGACGGCGGAGTCGGTCTCGTCGTCGAAGACCAGCTCCAGGCTGACCACATCCGTCATCGTCGCGTCACCGGGTGGACCACCACGCGGCCGCCACCAGGACGGGCTGGAAGAACAACCGCCCGAAACGCTTCTGGTCGGTGTCCAGCCCGAACGCCGAACGACCCTTGCGCCACTGGTCGATGTTGCCGGGGAAGATCGCCACGAAGAAGGCGGCGAGCGCGGCTCCGATCCGACGCCGCTCCTTCGGGAGGACGAGGAGTGACAGCCCGAAGGCCGCCTCCACCACGCCGGATGCCACGACCACCGCGTCGCGATCGAGCGGACCGTTCTCGACCAGCACGTCGGGCACCTGGGCCTGGAAGTCGCGGCGGGCGAAGGTCAGGTGCGAGACACCGGCGAAGAGCATTGCCAGGGCGAGAGCCCAGCGCACGACAGATTTCATGGAGACACCGTACGACGGTCCTCGGTTGCCGCGGGCAGGCTTGACGCCATGTTCCGGCGCTCCCGCGCCCCCTCCCCGATCGCTACGGCACACGTCCCGATTGCGCAACCCCAGGCCGCCGACGGCGCGCGGCGGTTGACTGGCATCACGGACAAAGGAGGTGCACCGTGACCATGACCGATACCGCGACCCGCGACAGTCGAGAACAGGATCTCGACGCCCTCCTCGTGCGCGCAGCCTCGGGCGACTGCGACGCCTTCGTCGAGTTCTACGACGCCACCTCACCCCGCATCTATGCGGTGCTGCTCTCCCTCACGGGGGTCGCGGCGCGCGCCGACGCGCTCCTCGAGGGCATCTACGTCGAGGCGTGGGAACGCATGCGCGGGCGTTCGGCTCCCCCGTGTCCCGGCATGGAGTGGATGTCGGCTATCGCTCACCGCCACGCCACGGCGCCGCGGTGAGCCTCAGCGGGCGTCCGCGACGAGTGCAGCGGTGCTGTCGCCGAGATCGAGCGTGAGACCGCTCGATGAATTCGCCGCGTTCGCCAGGCTCTGCAGCAGGGCGGGGTCGAGCACCTCGGGCTCCGCAGACCCGAACACGAACCGCAGGGGAATCGACGGCTGAATCCAGAGGGTGCTCCGCCCGGCGGGTTCATCCGATGGATGCCGCCATGAGACGGTGAAACTCTCGCCGCGACGCAACTTGGTCGCGATGACGACCTTGACGTGCGCGAGGACGCGATCGGGGATGCGGATCGGGCTCGGAGAGGATCCGTAGAACAGTGAGCCCATCGGCGTCTCCTTCCGGGTGATTCCGGTCCCCTGATCATACGAGATCCGCCCGGCTGAGCACATGAACCGAAAGGGAAGTCTCAGCGTGATCTCCCTTGTCGGACTCGAGCCGGAATGCATCGGTCGGCTGGAATCTCGGCGACCTAACTACAATGCCTACACGGGGGCTCTACCCCGAGGAGACTCATGACGCTCGAGACGCAGGACGATCACGCGATGACGGCGGCGCGCGCGGTCGAAAGGCTCCGCCTCGCGGAAGCCCGGCTCGCTCGGCGGCGGCAGACGGATTGCGGTCCCAGCGAGAACGCCCGCGCGGCAATGCGTCTGATCCTGGAACGCGCCGACGCCCGAGTCACCGTCACCCCGACGGAGATCGCCCAGGCGCTCGGAATCTCCACCGCCTCGGTCACGGGGATGCTGGACCGCCTGCGCGCGGGCGGGTTGATCGATTTCGTCGCAAACCCCTCGGACCGCCGGAGCAAGTTCGTCGTCCCCTTCGATCGCGGCGCCGATCCGGATGCCATCGACCCGGTGACCGCGCGCATCCGCGAATTCGCCCTGGGCCTTCCGGACGACACCGCGGATCAACTCGCCGTGTTCCTGGACCGTGTGCGCGAGGTCGTCGACGCCGAGTGCGCCTGAGGGAGCTCAGCCCACCGAGGCGGAAACCGCGTCGGGGTCGGGCTCGGCCGTGATGCTCAGTCCCTGCGGGGAACTCGCCTCGTCCATGAGAGCTTCAACCCACCGACGATTGAGCTGCGGCGCCCGACTGCCGTAGAAGTGGAAGACCAGCGGGATCGACGGTGAGATCCAGAGCGTGCGGGTCCCGCTGCCGTCCCCCATCGGGAACTGGAACATGAAGGGTTCGCCGCGGCGCAGCTTGTTCATGAAGACCACTCGGAGGTGGGACAGGGTTCGGTCCTCGATGTCGAAAGAATGCCCGAGGGTGTTGTAAACCAGTTTGCCCACGGCTTCAGTCTATAACGCTTCACCCCCTTAACTACCTCGGCCCTGGCCCCGCTCACCTCGACTAGAGTCCTGAACGTGGCGAGATCACCCCGGCCGAGGCGGCCCCGACGGCGGGTCCCGCGCGCGCTCATCGTCGCCGGCGCGATCGTCGCCGTCGTCGCTCTCATCGTCGGAATCGGCGTCGTCGGGAGCCTGGTCACGAACCTCTTCCAGACGCTGTGGGCGAAGCCGCCGGCGGTCGGCACCCGGATCGTCGCGCCGGACGAGTCGAAGGCCGCGCAGGCCGCACGCTCGGGAGAGGGCGACACCGACCAGGTCGCGGCCGCGCAGTGGCTCTCCACGCAGCCCACCACGTACTGGCTGACGCCCGAGCTCGATCCCATCGATGAGGTGTGGGACCGAATCGCTCACCTCGCGGCAGAGGCGCGAGACCAGAAGGCATCCATCTCGGTCGCGGTGTACGGACTCCCGGACCGCGATTGCGGCAATCATTCCGCGGGGGGCCTCGACCCCACGTCGTACGCGCAGTGGACCAAGCGCATCGGCGACGCCCTCCGCAACGCCTCCGACATCCAGAAGATCGTCGTGCTCGAGCCGGACTCCATCGCCCTGTCCTCCTCGTGCGGGTCGGTGAGCGATCGCGCGGGCTACCTACAGCAGGCGGTTCAGAACATCCGTGGAACGAACACCTGGATCTACGTCGACGGCGGCCACTCCGCGTGGCATCCCGCCGCCGAGATGGCGAGCCTGATCCAGGCGATGGGAGTCCTCCCCGACGTCCGAGGCGTGGCCCTGAACGTCTCGAACTACCAGGACACCGCCGCGGAGTTCGCCTACGCCCACGAGCTGTCCGACCTTCTCGGCGGAACTCACGCGGTCGTCGACACCTCGCGCAACGGCGCGGGCCCCGCCGGGTCGGAGTGGTGCAACCCCTCGGGCCGCCTGGTCGGCAGCCCCGGCGGCTCCTACGGCGATGGAGTGGTCGACACCAACCTGTGGATCAAGCCGGCCGGTGAGAGCGACGGCGAGTGCAACGGGGGTCCCGTCGCCGGCGCATGGTGGCCGGCCGCAGCGGCGGAATTGACCCGCGAACAGCGCTGACCCAGGGGTCGACCGCGACCGTGCCGGGAAGTGTGTCAAAATTGCGCTCGTCGCGCTGCGACACCGCGACTCGGGGGAGAACGCGGGCACGGTCCCGTGCGAAGCCGGAAGAGTGGGTGACATGAGCGACAGCACCGAGATGCTGAAGACAGCCGTAATCGTGGAAGACGATCCCGATATCCGCCACCTGCTGGTCGAGGTGCTCGAATCAGCGGGCTTCTCCACCGTGTCCGTCGGCAACGGGATCGACGGGGTGCGCGCGGTCATCGCCTATCAACCGCTCATCACCACGCTGGACGTGAACATGCCCGGCATCGACGGTTTCGAAGCCGCGCGCCGGATCCGCCAGCAGAGTGACACCTACATCATCATGCTCACCGGTCTCGAAGAAGAGGCCGACGTGGTCCTCGGTCTCGGCGCCGGCGCCGACGAATACGTCGTCAAGCCCTTCCGCCCGCGCGAGCTGCGCGCGCGCATCGAGGCGCTGCTGCGTCGTCCCCGGGGCGGAGAGTCCTCCGTCTCGTCGGCACCGCGCCAGGACAGCGTCGGCCCGTCCTTCCCGGCAGGCCGCTCCGAGGCCCCCAGCGTGCAGCCCGCCGCCACCGGTCCCACGGCGGCCGTCATCGTCCCGTCGTCGCAGGGACCGGAGCCTCGACAGGCCGCTCCGGGCGGAGAGGTCGTCCCGCGGTCGGCACCGGGAGAGCTCACTCCGACCGGCGGCGCCTGGGTCGCGCACCGCGACCTGCTCCTCGACCCCGACAGCCGGCTCGTCCGGGTCGGTGGGGAAGAGCTGGAGCTCACGCGGACCGAGTTCGACCTTCTCGCGACCCTCATGGAATCGAAGCGACGCGTCCGCAGCAAGGCCGATCTCACCCTCGTTCTCCGCGGGGAGTCCTACGTCACGAGCTACTTCGTCGGCGAGGCGGACAAACGCGCCATCGAGGCGCACATGACGAACCTGCGTCGCAAGCTCGGCGACAACCCCGCGAACCCGCGCTACATCGAGACCGTTCGCGGAGTGGGCTACCGGCTCACCTCGGAGCTGCTCGCGACGCCCTGACGCTCCGCGCATACAACGGATGCCTCGACCCTCCCCAGGGCCGAGGCATCCGTTTTCTCTGATGCGTTCGGGCGTATCAGACCGGGTGTCCGTCAGACCTTGAACCCGTGGTGGCGACGGACGAGCTTGGAGAACATGAGGAGCGTCTGAAGGACGGTCACGACGCCGACGATCGGCCAGCCGATCCACAGGATCGACGACTGCACCATCGGACCGACCATCACCCAGATCACGGCGAGCGCGATCGCGACGGCGACCAGCACGACCATCGGGGTCCAGTGGCCGAGACCGCCACCGCGTTCGGCCTTGGCCTGCATGGCCCAGTTGTCGACCTTCTTGCGCGAGAGGAATCGGGTCCAGGAGCGCACGAAGTGGCTGATGCGGATCCACATGAAGATCTCGGCGGGGAAGAACAGGACGGCGAAGAGCACGTCCGTGCGATCGACGTTCTTCATCGTGCGGGCGATGCGCAGGTTCAGCAGCATCGCGATCACCGGCGGGATGAGCCACAGCGGCGAGAACACGAAGGCACCGATCGAGAGCGAACCCGCCAGCAACGTGAGGAAGGCCACGCGGACGAACAGGTTCGTGAGCATGCCGAAGTTCTCGAACCAGCGCAGGCGCAGGTTGGGGTGGAAGGGCTGGCCCTTCGTATCGCCGCGCTGGCCCGGCCACATCAGCTCGATGGCACCGTAGGTCCACTTCACCTGCTGGGCGTCGTAGCCGGAGAGGGTGGTCATGCCGCCCACGTCGGCGCGGGCGTACGGGCTGATCTTGGTGAGGTAGCCTGCGCTCTTGATCTGCAGGGACAGCAGCGAGTCCTCGACCTCGGAGTCCTTCACCCAGGGGGTGGACTGGTGGTTCTGCTTCATCGCGTCGCGCAGGGCGTTCGTGGAGAAGATCGAGAATTGCCCACCGAGCACGGCCATGTTGCGGCCGCGGAGCATGTTCTGCAGGTTGAACGCCGCGAACTGCGTGCGCTGACCCGCGGTGAGGAACCGCGCGACGAGACCCTTGATGGGCTTGTCGTCGATCGTGTAGATCGCCGAGATGCCACCGATGCGCGAGTCCGAGATCGCCTCGGTCTCGAGGTACTCGACGGCCTTGGAGTCGGCGATGGTGTCACCGTCGACGCCGAGGAGGTAGTCGTACCCCTCGACGAGCGAGTAGCCGTAGTTGAGCGCGCCGACCTTCTTGTCGGGGTTCTTCCCGATGTCGTGCACGAAGACCTCGGTGAACTGCTCGCCGAGTTCGGTGTGCAGCTCGTGCGGTCCGCTGAACTCCGACGCGATCTTCACCGTGGCATCCGAGGTGTTGTTCACGACAACGTGGATGACGTCGGGCACACGGGTCTGAGCGAGGAGGGCCTCGATCACGTCCGCGATCGACTCCTCCTCGTTGTAGGCCGGGATGACGCAGCCGATGGTGGACCGGTGCACGGAGGTGTTCTCCAGCACGGCCGCGAAGTCGTCGGCGAAACCGTGCTCACCCGCGGCCTCGAGCGCACCCTGGTGCATGTCGAAGTCCCTCGTGTGGGGGGTGAAGCTGCGCGCATCAGTCATGGCGGTGTCTTCCTGTCGGTTCTCGCGGCGTATCGGCCGAGTCCTACTCTGATAGGTTCGCCGCAAGACGACCGCTGTACACGACCACCGTCGCCGCAAGATTTGCTCAAGATTGCGGCGGCACCCGAAGGAGACGTCCGTCCGTGATCGTCCTCGCCCTGCTGGCATCCATCGCCGCCGCGGGAGTCGCCCTCACGATGCTCTTCCTGGCCCACGGTCGACCCGACGACGATCGGGGCGGAGAACGCGCCGACATGGTCCGGTACTTCGGTATGTCTGCGATCGCCGCCCTCGTGTGCGGGGCGATGAACGTCATGGAGACCGCGTGGGACTCGGTCGCCGCCGCAGCCGCCGGGAACGCGACCAACATCGTGGCGGTCGGACTGCTGTGGGCCGGCGCACGTCGATTGAACGGTCGACGTGCGATCGGCGCCGTGAGCACGGGTGCCGGCGGCATCCTCCTCTTCGGCCTGACCTTCCTCGTCCCCCTGGACGACGCGACTCTCCTCAAGACGGCCGGTCTCGTCGTGTTCTCAGCGCTGTGCGCGCTGGAATGCGCGCGCCCACCGGTCGGGCAGCTGGGCGGGGCCCGGCTCCTGTCCTGGACGTTGAGCCTCTACGCCGCCTACAACCTCGCCCGCCTCACCGTCGCCGCCGCCTTCGGCATGGGGCCGCTGCTCCGGCCCGGCCCGGTATCGGCTGAGACCACGGCGGCCGTGAGCGCGGTCGCGATCGCCCTGGTCTCCGTGGGCGCCGTCTGGGTCGGTCGCCAGCTCGACGACGACCCCGCGCCCGGAACGCGGGCCTTCGCGCGGGGAGCCCTCCGCCGTGAGACCGGTCGCCTGCTCTCGGAGCACGCCATCATCCGCGCGACCCTCGTCCGCGTCCCCGAGATCGACCTGATCCGCGCCGCCCACAGCGGCGAGCGGGGAGAGACGATGCTGCGCACCGTGGCCGACGCCGCGCTGGATGCGGTGCCCGGTGCCGTCACCGGGATGCCGGCGCGCGACACGGTGTTCGTCGTCGCCCCCGCAGCGACGGACGCAGCCGGGGTCGAGGAGTCGCTGCGCAACGCCTTCGCGCGCCGGATGCCGTCGATCGATTACGACGACGTCCCCGATCTCGCCTTCGAGCACCATCTGCTCAGAGACGTCGACGACCTCTCGTGGCTCATGGAGAGCCGGCGGTCGCGACCGCGTCGGACGCAGTCCGGAAGCGACTGAGTCCGACGCGCAGGGTCAGCCCTGGTTCGTCGTCTGTCCCCAGCCGGGCGCGCGTCCGTTCGTGCTCGATGTGCCCGTGCTCTGCCCGTTCGTGGACTGTCCCTCGTCGGCGAAGATCGCGATCGGGAGGTACTGGTAGACGGTCTGCTGGCTGAACGAGGTGTCGGTGTTGGCCGTTCCCTCGACGGCGACGTTCAGCGCGAACTCCAAGGTGATGCCGTAGGTGTCCGTCGGCAGCTGCCGGATCGAGGTGGTCGGCACGAGAAGACCACCCTGGAAGCTGTTCAGAAGCAGTCCCCGGTCGGAGCGCAGGGTGTCGGAGGGAACCAGGGTCCGCGGGTCGGCGCTGAACTGGAAGGGACTCGACACCTGGCCGCTGGTCTGCGCGGTCTGCGAAGTGATCGAGATGGACGAGACGTAGACACGACGCTTCTGGGCGAGGACGGCCTTCTCGTCCACGCGGTTGTCGACGATGTTGACCGCGAACCCGAGCTGCTTCTCGTTGGTCGCGGTCCACTCCATCGTCCGCTTGGGGTCGACCGCCCAGACGTCGAGGCGCAGCTCGAGGCCGTCCGCGACTTCCGACGTCAGACGCACGGACCCGTCGTAGGTGAACTGCGAGTCGAAGGGCTTCGTGCCCGCCGACGACTGCGGCACGGGCGTGGGGACGACCACGGACGCGTTGCTTCCGACCTGCCCGGGGAATTGTCCGATGGCGTCGGCGATCTGGCTGCAGCCGGACAGCATCGTCGGGGCGACGAGGGCGAGGGCGACGGCGGTTGCGGCTACGCGTGCACGACGGCGAGAGGGCATGCTCACAGGTATCTCCTGAGGAACGAGCGCGAAACGCGCGAGAGGTCGATGATCGACCATCACGCTGCAGGATGCAGGCCTCAGGGGGAGTCTGACCGGGCGACGCGATCGGGATCACGCGCGGCGAGCAGAGACAGGATGGCGCGCAGAAGACTACACCACTCTCTATACACTCGGAGAATGGCATCCTTGAGGAGCGTCCCCCCGGCGGTTCCTCCGGAGGGCATTCCCGACGACGACACGACGAATCCGGGTAGTCGCACGCGTTCAGTGTGGCTCCTGCAGTTGGTGCTGGGCGCGAGTGTGGTCATCACGGTGCTGCTGGTCCAGGCTCTCGAGCCCTCCCTCTTCTCGCTGTGGCCGTTCTCGTCCGGTGTGGGCGTCATCATCGCGCTCACGGCGATCGCCATCGTGGTGCCCTGGCAGAAGCTGCCTCGGTCGGCGGTCGCCGCGATCCCGTTCGGCGACATCATCGGCATCGGTCTGCTGAGCTTCGGAACCGACCTCCGCTTCGGTTACTTCTGGGTCTTCCCCATCATCTGGATCGCCACCCACTTCACCCTGGTCTACCTGATCTCGGCGATCAGCGCGGTCGGCGTCATCATCGTCGTGGATGCCACGGTGAATGCGTCCGGCCCGGTGACGGCGCTCCGACTGATCGTCGTCCTCCTGTCGCTCGCCTTCATCGCCATCACGTCGTTCCTCTCGGCCCGGCAGACGAGGGCGTTCAAGCAGCTGCTGCGACGGCAGGCCAGCCGTCTGCAGGGAACTCTCCAGCGCGTGTCCGGTCAGGAACGGCGCGTCTCGCAGATGCTGAACGGGCTCGACACCGGCATCGCGCGCCTGTCAGTGGACGGCGAGGTGCTCGCCCTGAACGACACCTACGTCGCCCTCTACGGGGTCGAGCGCGACGAACCGCAGCGCCCCGGGTCGGCTGTCGAATACGCGACGCTGAGGGGCGAGCCCCTGCCCGAGGCGGAGCGACCCTTCGCGCGCGCGTCGCGGGGCGAGCAGTTCGACGACGAGCGTGTGTGGCTGTTCGATCCGCACGGGGAGTGGCACGCCCTGTCCGCCTCGACCCGACGACTCATCTCCTCAGACGAGCCCGAGAGCACGCTGCTCATCGTCCACGACATCACCGCACTGATCGAGTCGGAGCGCGCCCGTGAACGCCTCGCCGCCACGGTGTCCCACGAGCTGCGCAACCCGCTGACGGCGATCATCGGACACGCGGATCTCGCCCTCGACGATCCGAACCTGTCTCCCAAGGTCAGGGAGCAGCTCGAGGTGATCGCTGGCGCCGGCGAGCGGATGCAGAAGCTCATCTCCGAGATCCTCGCGACGTCTCGAGGCGTGTTCCGCGAGACCTCCTCCCCCGTCGCCGCCGACGCGAGTCGGATCATCGCGTCGTCGCTGGCGTCGTTCCGCCCCGCGGCCGCAGCGCGTCGGGTGAGCGTCGTGGACGACCTGCCGGAATCGGCCGAGGTCGGAGGAGACGCCTTCCGTCTCCGCCAGGCGTTCGACAACATCCTGAGCAATGCCATCAAGTACACCCCGGCGGGGGGAACGATCCGCATCTCGGGCGAGGTCTCGGAGGAGGACGTGATCCTGCACTTCGCGGACACGGGAATCGGCATCCACCCCGATGACCTCGAGCGCGTCTTCGATCCGTATTTCCGCGCGCAGTCCGTCCGCGAGAGCCCCACACCCGGGACCGGGCTCGGAATGGGCATCATCCGCAGCATCGTCGAGGATGAGGGCGGTTCGCTCTTCCTCGAGAGCGAGCTGGGCGCAGGCACGACGGTCACGGTGATCCTGCCCGCCCGCGCCGAAGCCGGGGCCGCCTGATGCCGTCGGACGTCCTGTCCAATCTCGGTTTGGCGCAGGCGACGGTCGCGACCCTCGGGACCGTGATGATCATCGGGTTGGGCTTCTTGCACCGCCCCTCCCGATCCGCGCTGCTGTGGTCGCTGGCGTTCGTGTTGGCGATGTCGAGCACCTGGGTCTCGGTCACCGGGGCGATCCTCGAGGACGAGACCGTCCGTCGCGCCGGCCTCGGTGTCATGCTGGGGGCCCCCGCCCTCATCTGGTCGGGCTTTCGTGCGCGTCGCGGGGCGCGCGCCCTTCCCTGGGTCGGGGCCGCCCAGGCCGTGGCGACGGCGCTCGTGTTCGTCCTCGTCACCGATGTCAGCGCCTACGGTCTGGTGTTCCGCTCGGCGTTCGTCGGCTCCTCGGTCTTCGCGGGTCTCACCGTGTGGGAGTTGCGTCTCGCCGCCGACCGCCTCGAACGCTTGGCGCTCCCCCTGACGATCGTCTCGGCCGCCTTCGTGGCGCTGGGGGTCGGGACGCTCATCTCGGGGCTCGCCGCGCCCACGACGCTGGGCGATCTCGAGCTGCCGCGAGTCCTCAACGGGCTGGGGATGCTGATCTTCCTCGTGTGCGCCACGGTCTCACTGCTGTATTTCACCTCGGTCTCCCCGAGTGGCCGACGCGCGGCATCGAGCTGGCCGCACTTCGTCGTCACCGCCACCGACCGCCTGTCTCGCGCGGAGCGCGCGCACGAGGAATCGTGGGCCGTCTTGAGCGTCCGTCTCGACGACCCCGCCCAGCTGCGCAGTGCTGCGGGCGAGAGCGGTTGGCTCAGCCTGGTCGCGCAGTTCGAGGCGATCGTGGCCGATACCTTTCCCGCCGAGGCGGACTTGGGCCGAGAGATCCGCGGCCGCGTGGTGGTCGTCGTCTCCCGTCCGGACTCGGTACTCCGCGAGCACGTGCGCTCCGTCCTGCGCCGGGTCACCGAACTCGACGTCTCCGCCTTCATCGACATCCAGCTCTCCGCGAGCGTCGGATGGGTTCCGGCGGCGACCGGCGGTTACGATCTGACCTCCCTCATCGCCGCAGCGGACGCGGCGGCCGAGGAGGCGACGCGCCACGGCGGCGACCGGTGGGAGCGCGTCAGAGCCTGATCAGCCGCCGGTGCCGGCGTCTCCGCCACCCGCGATCGCCACGGTCAGCGAATCGCTGGCCGTCTGCTTCGCGAACTCGTTCGACGTGGGGGTGGTCTGAACCAAGAACTCGAAGGTGAACTGAAGGGTGACAAATGTCACCTCCGCCGGAACCTCTCCGACGTTGAACGTCTGCGAGTAGCTGTACGGCGAGAGGACCAGGTAACCCGGAGCATCCGTCTGGTCGCTCTGGGGCGAGAGCGCCGCGAACGACTGCGACGCGTTGCCCGGTACCGCCGTCATCGTTGCCCGCTGCAGGTACACCTTCTGCCCGTCGTTGGGCGTCACCGTCGTCTCCATCGAGAGGTTGACGGGCTTGAGAGCGGTCGCCGTCCAGCGGTCCATCGAGAGCGTGGACCAGTAGTTCACCGTGGCGGCGACAGATCCTGCCGTGAGCGAACGTTGCGTGGACCCGCTCGACAGGTCGTTGCGGACGGGCTGCGGGGCCGTCGTCATCGTGGCCGTGGGCGACGCGGACGCGGGCGCTTGACCGCCACCCTGAGCCCACGGAGGAGCTCCGCACCCGGTGAGACCGAGGACGGCCGTCACCGCCACGGCCGTGCCGAAAACCGCTCTGCGGCGACGCGCTGCGAGACGCATGAATCCTCCCCCGGACCTTTCCCCCCAGTGTAGGTGGCGTGGAGGCGGGTACCGCCGACCACAGGTGCTGGCCTCGGTGGCGCCGGGGGCGCGGGATTCATCGCCGTACCGGTTCACGACGCCGCGAAGCTGTGGCCCTGCGTCACCTCTGCGGTGATGAGGATGGGCAGGTGGTCGCTGAGTCCCTGGGGCAGCGTCTTGATGTGCGCGATGTCGAACCCGATCGACGTTGCGAAGTCGTAGTGGCCCCGGAAGAAGCGGTAGCGGGTGTAGGTGCGGGCATCGCTGAGGGTGAGTTCGTACCCCTGGTCTCGTACTTTCTGGCCCAGGTTCTCTTTGAACACCGGGTAGTTGTAGTCGCCCACCATCAGCGCGGGCAGACCGGGGCCGAGGTTCTGCAACTCGGCCAGGGCGGTGCGGATCTGGTGGCGGCGTAGGGAGTTGAGCGCGGTCAGCGGCGCCGCGTGGAACGATGCGACGATGACGTCGCGCCCGCCGTCGATGTCGCGCAACCGGACGCCCAGCATGCGCTCCTCCGCGGGCTTGAGGACGTAGTCGTGCAGGGACTTCTTCAGCCCGATGGCACGGACCTCTTCGGCGCGGAAGGTGTTCTCGCGGTAGTAGACGGCGAGACCCAGGCGGTTGCGCTGAGTCGCCTCCGCGAGCCGGAGACCGCCGATGTGCTCGGGGATGTCGGTGGAGTCGCACTCCTGCAGGCAGAGCACGTCGACCTCGTGCGTGTCGACGAGGGCGACGAGCTCACCGGCGGCGCGGTGCTTGTTGAGGTTGTACGAGATGACCTTCATGGCCCACACAGCATACGACCGGCGTCGAAGAGCGGGGCGAGGGTTGCGCTCACCCCGTCCGAGGCGGATTCAGGATGCCGCGTCGTCGGCGTCTCGACGGTTGCGCGTCTGCTCGGCCCGCGCGGCAAGCAGGTCATCGGCGGGGTAGCCGACCTCGGCAAGCACGAGACCGCGGGCTGCCAGCACCTTGGTCTCCGGAATGCGCAGGCGCGCGTCCCGGATGGCGACGACATCGTCGACTCCGATCCGCCCCTCCCCCACGGCGACGCACGCGCCGACGAGGGCGCGCACCATGCTGTGGCAGAAGGCGTCCGCGCGCACGTTGGCGACCAGCACACCGTCGTCACCGCGCCGCCAGTCGTACTCGAGCAGGGTCCGGATCGTCGTGGCCTCCTCGCGCGCTTTGCAGTACGCGGCGAAGTCGTGAAGTCCGATCAAGCGCCCCGCAGCGGCATCCATCGCCTCGACGTCGAGCGTGCTTCGCAGTGTGGTCGTCCGCAGCCGGTCGAGGGGGTCGTAGCCGGTCGTCGCGTCGGCCAGACGGTAGCTGTAGCGGCGCCAGACGGCCGAGAATCGTGCGTCGAACCCTTCGGGGGCGATCGAGGTGCGACGCACCGTCACGTCGGGATACGCACCGAGGACTCCCCGCACGCGGCCGGCGAGGGCGGCGACGGCATCCCCCTCGTCGTTGTCACGCCTGCGGCGGGGCAGACGGGCCGCCTGCTCCTCGTCGAGGTCGAGATGCGCGACCTGTCCGCTCGCGTGCACACCTGCATCGGTTCGCCCGGCCACGATCAGTCGCGGTGAGCCCCCGACGATGCGCTCGAGCGCGGTCTCGAGATCGCCCTGCACCGTGCGCAGCCCGGGCTGGCGGGCCCAGCCGCGGAAATGCGAGCCGTCGTAGGCGATGTCGAGACGGATGCGCACGCCTCCAGCCTACGAGCGCCGAGGGGCGCTCGCGAACGCGAGCGGGCGACAACCGTGCGCGAACGACGAAGCCCCCACCCTGATCGGGTGGGGGCTTCGTACGAGCGGGAAGGCTCAGGCCTTGGCGTCGTCCTGGACGGCGTCGTCGGCGGCGGCCTCGGCGGCAGCGCCCTCCTCGGGCGACTCGGCGCCGGCCTCGGCGGCCTCGTCGTTCGAGGTCTCCTCAGCAGAGGTCTCGTCGGCGGTGGGCTCCTCGGCGGCGGCCGGGGCGGCAGCGGCGGCGGGGGCCGCAGCGGCCTTGTTCGACGCCTTCTTCGCGACGGGCTCGAGCACGAGCTCGATCACGGCCATGGGGGCGTTGTCGCCCTTGCGGTTGCCGACCTTGGTGATGCGGGTGTAGCCGCCGTCACGCTCGGCCACCAGGGGCGCGATCTCGGTGAAGAGGGTGTGCACGACCTCTTTGTCGCCGATGACGCTCAGCACGCGACGACGCGCGTGGAGGTCGCCACGCTTGGCGAAGGTGATGAGGCGCTCAGCGAGCGGGCGGAGGCGCTTGGCCTTCGTCTCGGTCGTCTTGATCGACTTGTGCGTGTAGAGGGCTGCCGCGAGGTTCGCGAGAAGCAGACGCTCGTGGGCCGGGCCGCCTCCGAGGCGGGGACCCTTCGTGGGCTTGGGCATGTCTTATTACTCCAGGAGAAGGTTCGGTCGGGTCCGACGGGGTCAGACGGTTTCTTCGTCGTAGCCGCTGTAGAACTGAGCGCCGTCGAAACCGGGCACCGAGTCCTTGAGCGACAGGCCGAGGGAGGTGAGCTTGTCGCGCACCTCGTCGACCGACTTCTGACCGAAGTTGCGGATGTTCATCAGCTGCGTCTCGGAAAGGGCGACCAGCTCCGAAACGGTGTTGATTCCCTCGCGCTTGAGGCAGTTGTACGAGCGGACCGACAGATCGAGGTCTTCGATCGGCATCGACAGCTCGTTCGAGAGGACGGTCTCGACCGGCGCGGGGCCGATCTCGATTCCCTCGGCCTCGACGTTCAGCTCGCGGGCGAGGCCGAAGAGCTCGACGAGGGTACGACCGGCGGAGGCCACGGCATCGCGCGGGGCGATGGAGGCCTTCGACTCGACGTCCAGCACCAGCTTGTCGAAGTCGGTGCGCTCACCCGCACGGGTGGCGTCGACGCGGTAGCTGACCTTGAGCACGGGCGAGTAGATCGAGTCGATCGGGATCTGACCGGCCTCGGCGTACTCGTTGCGGTTCTGGGTCGCCGAGACGTAGCCGCGGCCACGCTCGATGGTCAGTTCGAGCTCGAACTTGGCGGTGTCGTTGAGCGTCGCGATGACCAACTCGGGGTTGTGCACCTCGACACCCGCGGGAGCGGAGATGTCGGCGGCGGTGACCTCACCGGCGCCGGTCTTGCGCAGGTACGCCGTGATGGGCTCGTCGCGCTCGCTCGAGACGACCAGCTGCTTGATGTTCAGGATGATCTCGGTGACGTCTTCCTTCACGCCCGGGATGGTGCTGAACTCGTGCAGGACGCCGTCGATGCGGATGCTCGTGACGGCCGCGCCGGGGATCGACGACAGGAGGCTGCGACGCAGCGCGTTGCCGATCGTGTAACCGAAGCCGGGCTCCAGCGGCTCGATGACGAAACGGCTGCGGAACTCCCCGATCTTCTCCTCGGTCAGAGTGGGACGCTGTGCGATGAGCACTATGTGTTCCTTTCGATCACGTGCCCGCTATATGACACGTGTAATGGGGTGAGGTGTTGAGTTGTACTCGCGGGATGCCGCGTGACCTCGACGGTCGCTCGGGGCATCCAGAAGTCTGAATCGCGCGGGAGCGCGGCGTTCCCGGGGAGTGACGAGCACTCCCCGGGAACGAAACGCATCAGACGCGGCGACGCTTGGGCGGACGGCAGCCGTTGTGGGCCTGCGGCGTCACGTCCTGGATCGAACCGACCTCGAGGCCGGCCGCGGTGAGCGAACGGATCGCGGTCTCACGACCCGAACCCGGACCCTTCACGAAGACGTCGACCTTCTTGACGCCGTGCTCCTGCGCCTGGCGAGCGGCCGACTCCGCGGCCATGCCGGCGGCGTAGGGCGTCGACTTGCGCGAGCCCTTGAACCCGACACCGCCGGACGAAGCCCAGCTGATGACGGCACCCGAGGGGTCGGTGATCGAAACGATGGTGTTGTTGAACGTCGACTTGATGTGGGCCTGACCCACGGCGATGTTCTTCTTTTCCTTGCGGCGCGGCTTGCGCGCGGCGGACTTGGCCTGTGCCATGTGCGTTCTCCTGAATCCTGACGCTCAGCCCGCGGCTTAGCGCGCCTTCTTCTTGCCGGCGACGGTGCGCTTGGGACCCTTGCGGGTACGCGCGTTCGTCTTCGTGCGCTGACCGCGCACCGGGAGGCCGCGGCGGTGGCGCAGGCCCTCGTAGGAACCGATCTCGACCTTGCGGCGGATGTCGGCGGCGACCTCGCGACGGAGGTCACCCTCCACCTTGTAGGTGCCTTCGATGTGGTCGCGCAGAGCGACCAGCTGGTCGTCGGTGAGGTCCTTGACGCGGATGTCCTGGCTGATGTCCGTTGCGTTCAGGATCTCGACGGAGCGGGTGCGACCCACGCCGTAGATGTAAGTAAGTGCGATCACCACGCGCTTGTCGCGCGGGATGTCGACGCCGGCGAGACGTGCCATGCGGCTCTCCTCAGAGTGTCGTGGAGGTGTGGAGCAGGATCGGTGCTCGGGCCTCCGACCCGAGGTGTCCCCCATCCGCCTTCGCGGACGAGATCTGATCCTGCCGTTGTGTATTCAGTTGGAAAAGGTGTCGAGCTGGAAGCTCAGCCCTGGCGCTGCTTGTGGCGCGGGTTGCTCTTGCAGATCACCATCACGCGCCCGTGACGACGGATCACCTTGCAGTGGTCGCAGATGGGCTTGACGGAGGGGTTGACCTTCATGATGTTCCTGATTTCGCTGTCTTCGAGACCGCGGAAGCGGCTCGTTACTTCTCGGCCGGACTCAGCGGTAGCGGTAGACGATACGACCACGGGTGAGGTCGTAGGGGCTCAGTTCGACGACGACGCGGTCCTCCGGGATGATGCGTATGTAGTTCTGCCGCATCTTGCCCGAGATGGTCGCGAGCACTTTGTGCCCGTTCGTCAGCTCGACACGGAACATCGCGTTGGGCAGTGCTTCGGACACCGTGCCCTCGATCTCGATGACACCGTCTTTCTTCGCCATAAACTCGCTCACGCTCAGTTGCAGACCGGCCGGTCTGCGGTGGATGGGGATTCGGTGCTTCGACACGCCAATGAAGGCGCAACGCACCAAAGATCAAGCATACGTGGTATCGCCTGACCCGGCAACTCGCCGGGAGTGTCGTCAGCCGTTGAGGCGGGCGACGATGTCCTTCTGCGGGTCGCCCGACAGGTCGGTCTGGTTCTGCAGGACGGTGCCGTTGACGGCGATCGTCGGCGTGGCCACACTCGTGGCGTTCGGCTGCAACGGGGTCTTCTGCGTCATCGCCGTCACGAACTTGGTGTACGTGCCCGACGTGATGCAAGAGGACACGGCATCCGATGCTCCCGCTGACGTCGCGATCGAGGCGAGGGTCGCGTCATCGAGGCCCGCGGTGTTCTCCTTGGGTTGCTGCGCGTAGAGCGCCTTCACGAACGCCGGGATGTTCGCGGAGTTGTCCACCGCGACGCAGTACGCGGCGTTGGCCGCACGCGTCGAGTACTGGGTACCCTGCGAGAGACGGTCGAGGATGGCGATCGGGTGGATCTTGAGCGTGATCGTGCTGTCGTCGACGAGCTGTTGCAGGGTCGGGCCGTACGCCTGCTCGAACGAGTTGCACACGGGGCACATGAAGTCGATGTAGGTGTCGACGGTCTTCTCACCTGATCCGACGGAGATCGCACCGGTCTCGGTGTCGACCGCGGAGGCCTGCGGCAGCGTGCCGGGCGAGGTGGCCTGGCTGTTGGCGAACCACACCACTCCCCCGACGATCAGGACCACGACCAGAGCGGCGGCGGTCACCCCGATCGCGAACCAGTTGGTGGTCTTCCGCGCGGCGGCCATCATCATCAGTCGATCTCCTTCGGCACCACACCGAACGGCGCCAGTTTCTCGGCACCGCCGTCATGCGCGGTGAGGACCCAGATGCCTCCATCATGCACGGCGACACTATGTTCCCAATGGGAGCCGGCCGTGCCGTCGACGGTAGAGACGGTCCACCCGTCGTCCTCGGTGAACGTCTCCTGGTCGCCGACGACGACCATGGGCTCGATCGCGACGGCCAGGCCGGGGCGCACCTCGGGTCCGCGGTCCGGAACCGCGTAGTTGAAGATGCTCGGCGACTCGTGCATCTTGCGGCCGATGCCGTGACCCACGTAATCCCGCAGGATGCCGTAGCCCCCCGCGGGCGCGTGCTCCTGGATGTACTGCTCGATGGCCGCGCCGACCTCGGAGAGGTGGCTGGCGCGGCTGAGCGCCGCGATCCCCGCCCACAGCGACCCCTCGGTCACCTCGGACAGTCGCCGACGCGGTGCCACGAGTTCTTCGGGCGCCTCTCCCGGCACGATCATCGTGAAGGCGGAATCGCCGTTCCATCCGCGGAACTCCGCCCCCGCGTCGATCGAGAGGATGTCACCCGCCTGCAGAGGACGATCGTTCGGGATGCCGTGGACCACCTCTTCGTTCACGGAGGCGCAGATGGTGTGCCGATAGCCGCGCACCATCTGGAAGTTGGACACCGCTCCGCGCGCCGTGATCAGCGCGGACGCCGCCGCATCGAGCTCGAGCGTCGTGACGCCCGGCGCGATCAGTGCGCGGACGGCATCCAGTGCATCGGCGGTGATGAGTCCGGGTTCGACCATCGACCGCAGCTGCGCGGGCTTCTTGTAGATCGAGGAGCGCAACCCCACGTCAGGCGGCCGGGGTCGCGGCGATGCCGCGCGCTTCGAGAGCAGCGAAGATCCGGGCCGTGACCTCGTCGAGGCTGCCCACCCCGTCGATCTCGTCGACGATGCCGCGCGTGCCGTAGACATCGAGAATGGGAGCCGTCTCGCGCTCGTAGATCCCCAGACGGGTGGCGATCGCCTCTTCGGTGTCGTCGGCGCGGCCCTGCTCGGCGGCGCGGGCGGTGAGACGCGACAGCGACTCCTCTCGGGGCACCACGAGCGCGATCACGGCATCGAGGGACTCGCCGCGGCCCTCGAGGAACTCGTCGAGGTGCATGACCTGCGCGAGGTTGCGGGGGTACCCGTCGAGCAGGAATCCCCCGGCGGCGTCGTCCTGCGCGAGACGGTCGCGCACGACGGCGCTGGTCAGCTCGTCGGGAACGAGGTCGCCCCCATCGATGATGGACTTCACCTGTAGGCCGAGCTCCGTGCCGTCCTTGACGTTGGCGCGGAATACGTCACCCGTGGAGACGACCGGGATGCCGAGGGCGTCGCCGACGCGGACGCCCTGGGTTCCCTTGCCCGAACCCTGCGGCCCGACGATCAGAAGGCGAGCGGTCATCGCAGCAGCCCTTCGTAGTGGCGCTGCTGAAGCTGCGCGTCGATCTGCTTCACCGTCTCGAGGCCGACACCCACGATGATGAGGATCGAGGCTCCGCCGAAGGGGAAGTTCTGGTTGGCGCCTACCGTGGCCAGCGCCACCAGAGGCAGTAGCGCGATCAGACCGAGGTAGATCGAGCCCGGCAGCGTGATGCGGGTGAGCACGTAGTCGAGGTACTCGGCGGTGGGGCGACCGGCGCGGATGCCCGGGATGAACCCGCCGTACTTCTTCATGTTGTCGGCGACGTCGACCGGGTTGAACGTGATCGCCACGTAGAAGTACGCGAAGCCGATGATCAGGAGGAAGTACACGAGCATGTACAGCGGGTGGTCGCCACGCGTCAGGTACTGGGAGATCCAGGTCACCCACGGGGCCGGCTCCTGGCCCGCCTGCGGCTGGTTGAACTGGGCGATGAGCGCCGGGATGTACAGCAGCGACGAGGCGAAGATGACCGGCACGACACCGGCCATGTTGACCTTGATCGGGATGTACGTGTTCGTGCCGCCGTAGGTGCGGCGTCCGACCATGCGTTTGGCGTACTGCACCGGGATTCGACGCTGCGACTGCTCGACGAACACCACGAGGGCGACGATCACGATGCTGACGGCGAGCACGAGGAGGAAGACCTCGACGCCGCGGGCGTTGAGGATCGAGATCATCGCGCCGGGGAACGTGGCGGCGATCGAGGTGAAGATGAGGATCGACATGCCGTTGCCGACGCCGCGCTCGGTGACGAGCTCGGCGAACCACATGACCAGGCCGGTGCCGGCGGTCATCGTGATGATCATGAGCAGCTGCGCCCACCAGATGTCATTGGTGAGGAGCTGCTGGCACTCGGGCACACCGGCGGAGCCGAAGAGCTGGCCCGAGCGCGCCACCGTGACGAGCGTCGTCGACTGCAGAAGAGCGAGCGCGATCGTGAGGTAGCGGGTGTACTGCGTGAGCTTGGCCTGACCCGCCTGACCCTCTTTATAGAGGGTCTCGAAGTGCGGGATGACCACGCGCAGCAGCTGCACGATGATGGTCGCCGTGATGTACGGCATCACCCCGAGGGCGAAGATCGACAGCTGCAGCAGAGCGCCACCGGAGAACAGGTTGACCAGGGAGAGCAGACCCTCGGTACCGCCCGACTGGTTCAGACACTGCTGAACGTTCGGGAAGTCGACGAAGGGCGTCGGCACGTGGGCACCCAGCCGGTAGATGGCGATGATGCCCAGCGTGAAGGCGATCTTCCGCCTCAGGTCGGGCGTGCGGAAAACCCGCGCGATGGCGCTGAACAAGGGAGATTCCTCCAGAACGATCTCGGCACGCGACGGGGCGCACACCAAATCAGACTAACCCAGAAGGGGCCGACGGCCGTAAGGCCGCCGGCCCCTCCAGGGTCGGGCGTCAGTTGACGGAGCCGCCAGCGGCGACGATCTTCTGCTCAGCGGAGCCGGAGACCTTGTCGACCGAAACGGTCAGCGCGACCGAGATGTCGCCGGTGCCGAGCACCTTGACCTTCTCGTTCTTGCGGACGGCGCCCTTGGCCACCAGGTCGGCGACGGTCACGTCGCCACCCTGCGGGTAGAGCTCGCCGAGCTTGTCCAGGTTCACGACCTGGTACTCGACGCGGAACGGGTTCTTGAAGCCGCGGAGCTTCGGGGTGCGCATGTGCAGCGGCATCTGCCCACCCTCGAAGCCGACCTTGACCTGGTAACGGGCCTTGGTTCCCTTGGTACCGCGACCCGACGTCTTACCCTTCGAGCCCTCACCGCGACCCACACGGGTCTTGGCGGTGCGGGCGCCCGGGACGGGACGCAGGTGGTGGACCTTGAGCACGCCGGGGCGCGCCGCGGGGGCTTCCTTCTTCTCGGCCGTCTTACGAGCCGATGCCTTCTTCGGGGCGTCGACCGTGGCGGTCTCGTCCTTCTTGGCAGCCATTAGTCGATCTCCTCAACCTTGACGAGGTGGGCGACGGTCTTGACGTAACCGCGCGTCTGCGCGTCGTCGGGACGGACGACCGAGTCGCCGATCCGCTTGAGACCGAGCGAACGCAGCGTGTCACGCTGGTTCTGCTTCTCGCTCACCTTGGACTTGATCTGCGTGACCTTCAGACGCTCGGCCATCAGGCACCTACCTTCTGAGCGGCGGCCTCGGCGCGCACGAGGCGGGCCGGGGCGACCTGGTCGAACTCCAGGCCACGGCGGGCGGCCACGGCGCGGGGCTCCTCGAGCGACTTCAGCGCCTCGACGGTCGCGTGCACGATGTTGATCGTGTTCGACGAGCCGAGCGACTTCGAGAGGACATCGTGGATGCCGGCGCACTCGAGGACGGCGCGGACGGGACCACCGGCGATAACACCGGTACCGGCAGCGGCGGGGCGCAGGAGCACCACACCGGCAGCGGCCTCACCCTGGACGGGGTGGGGAATGGTCGAGCCCGAGCGGGGGACGCGGAAGAAGTTGCGCTTGGCCTCTTCGACACCCTTCGAGATGGCGAGGGGGACTTCGCGGGCCTTGCCGTAACCGACACCCACGACGCCGTTGCCATCGCCCACGACGACGAGCGCCGTGAAGCTGAAGCGACGGCCACCCTTGACCACCTTCGACACGCGGTTGATCGTCACGACGCGCTCGAGGAACTGGCTCTCGTTGCGGTCGCGCGAACCACGGTCGCGCTGGTTGGTGTTGCGCTCGCGACCACCGCGACGCGGCTCGCGCTCACGCTCGGCGGGGGCCTGAGCCGCAGCCGCACCCTCAGCCGGTGCAGTCTGCTCGGTCACTTCGGTCTCCTTGTTGTCACTCACAGGTTCAGCCCTCCTTCGCGAGCTCCGTCGGCGATCGCGGCGACACGACCGGCGTAACGGTTACCGCCGCGGTCGAACACGACGTCGGACACGCCAGCGGCCTTCGCACGCTCGGCGACGAGCTCGCCGACCTTGCGGGCCTTGGCGGTCTTGTCACCGTCGAAGCCGCGCAGGTCGGTCTCGAGGGTGGAGGCGGAGGCCACGGTGTGGCCCTTGCTGTCGTCCACGACCTGGACGAAGACGTGGCGGGCGGAACGCGTCACCACGAGGCGGGGGCGCAGCTCGGTACCGACGATCTTCTTGCGAAGACGAAGGTGGCGACGCGAGCGAGCGACGGACTTTGTCTTGACAGCCATGGCTACTTACCACTCTTTCCGGCCTTGCGGCGCACGACCTCGCCCGCGTACCGCACACCCTTGCCCTTGTAGGGCTCGGGCTTGCGGATCTTGCGGATGTTGGCGGCGGCCTCGCCGACGGCCTGCTTGTCGATGCCGCTCACGGTGACCTTGTTGTTGCCTTCGACCGTGAGGGTGATGCCGGCGGGCGGGTCGATGAGGACGGGGTGCGAGAAGCCGAGGGCGAACTCGATCGAGCTCCCCTTCTGCGCCACGCGGTAACCCGTACCGACGACCTCGAGGCCCTTGGTGTAGCCCTCGGTGACACCGATGATGTTGTTGTTGATGAGAGTGCGGGTCAGGCCGTGGAGCGACCGCGACTCGCGCTCGTCGTCGGGACGCGTGACGAGAACCTGGTTCTCTTCGACCGCGACCTCGAGGGGCTGGGCAACGGTGAGCGCGAGCTCGCCCTTGGGGCCCTTGACGGAGACCTCCCGGCCGTTCACCGAAACGGTGACACCGGCGGGGATGTCGATGGGAAGACGTCCAATACGCGACATGTCAGATCACCACACGTAGGCGAGAACTTCTCCGCCCACGCCCTTCTGCTCGGCCTGACGGTCGGTGAGGAGACCGGAGGAGGTGGACAGGATGGCGACGCCGAGGCCACCGAGAACCGTGGGGACCTCGGTCGACTTCGCGTACACGCGGAGGCCGGGCTTCGACACGCGCTTGATGCCGGCGATCGACCGCTCGCGGTTCGGGCCGTACTTCAGCGTCATGTTGAGGGTCTGGCCGACGCGAGCGTCTTCGACGCTCCAGTCGGCGATGTAACCCTCCTGCTTGAGGATGGCGGCGATGTTCGTCTTGAGCTTGGAGCTCGGCATCGACACGGAGTCGTGGTGCGCCGAGTTCGCGTTGCGCAGACGGGTCAGCATGTCTGCGACCGGGTCTGTCATCGTCATGTGTTGCTTCTTTCGATCATGAGGTTTCGACTGCCGTTACGCGACAGTCGACCTTCTATGAGGGGCCCCCGGAAACCCGGGGGCCCGAGGTGTCAGGCCTGCGCGTCGGCCGACTGGAAGGGGAAGCCGAGCTGGCGGAGCAGCGAGCGACCCTCGTCGTCGGTCTTGGCGGTGGTGACGATGGTGATGTCGAAACCACGCACGCGGTCGATGCGGTCCTGATCGATCTCGTGGAACACGGACTGCTCCTGGAGACCGAAGGTGTAGTTGCCGTTGCCGTCGAACTGCTTGGCCGACAGCCCGCGGAAGTCGCGGATGCGGGGCAGGGCGAGGTTGACGAGGCGGTCCACGAACTCCCACGCACGGTCGCCACGGAGGGTGACGTGCGCACCGATGGCCTGGCCCTCGCGCAGCTTGAACTGCGCGATGGACTTGCGGGCCTTGGTGACGATGGGCTTCTGACCGGTGATCTTGGTGAGGTCGTCGACCGCACCATCGATCACCTTGCTGTCACGAGCCGCCTCACCGACACCGGTGTTCACGACGACCTTGACCAGACCGGGGATCTGCATGACGTTCTCGTAGCCGAACTCGTCCTGCAGCGCCTTCTTGATCTCGGCGTTGTACTTCTGCTTCAGGCGGGGCTGGATCTTGCCAGCCGCCGCGGCAGTCGAGGTGCTCATGTTCAGAGGTCCTTGCCTGACTTCTTCGCGAAGCGCACGCGGACGGTGCGCTTGACGCCGTCCTTCACCTGCTCCTCGACCCGGCGACCGACACGGGTCGGCTTCTTGGTCGAGGGGTCGACGATCGCGACGTTGGAGATGTGGATCGGAGCTTCGAAGGTCTCGATGCCGCCGGTCTTGGTGCCGCGCTGGGACTGACCCACGCGGTTGTGCTTGGTGACGTAGTTCACGCCCTCGACGATGACGCGGTTCTGCTCGACGAGGACCTCGAGGACCTTGCCCTGCTTACCGCGGTCGCCGCCGCGCTCGGGCTTGGCGCCCGAGATGACCTGAACCAGGTCGCCCTTTTTGATTTTCGCCATGATCAGATGACCTCCGGGGCGAGCGAGACGATCTTCATGAACTTCTTGTCGCGAAGCTCACGGCCGACCGGTCCGAAGATACGGGTGCCGCGGGGCTCCCCGTCGTTCTTCAGGATCACGGCGGCGTTCTCGTCGAACTTGATGTACGAGCCGTCGGGACGGCGGGTCTGCTTGACGACACGGACGACGACGGCCTTAACCACGTCGCCCTTCTTGACGTTTCCACCGGGGATCGCGTCCTTGACCGTGGCGACGATGACGTCACCGAGGCCGGCGTAGCGACGGTTGGAGCCGCCGAGCACCCGAATGGTGAGCAGCTCCTTGGCGCCGGTGTTGTCGGCGACCTTCAGCCGGGATTCGTTCTGAATCACTTTTTACTCCTTGGATTCCAAGTAAGCCGCGAGGCTTACTTGGCCTTCTCGAGGATCTCGACCAGGCGCCAGCGCTTGGTGGCGCTCAGCGGACGGGTCTCGTTGATGACGACGAGGTCGCCGATGCCCGCCGAGTTGGACTCGTCGTGCGCCTTGACCTTCGAGGTGCGGCGGATGACCTTGCCGTAAAGCGGGTGCTTCACACGGTCCTCGACCTCGACGACGATGGTCTTGTCCATCTTGTCGCTGACGACGTAGCCACGACGCGCCTTGCGGTAACCGCGGGCGTTCTCGTCGCGAACGTCGTTCTCGGAGTGCTCGTGACCGGCGACCTGCGCCTCGGCCTTCTTCGCGGTAGCCATTACTCCGCCTCTTCCTTCGCGGCGTCGTCAGCGGAGTCCGCCTTCTTCGCCTTGCTCTTCTTCGCCTTCGTCGCCTCGACCGGGGCCGGGGTGGCGCGGATGCCGAGCTCGCGCTCACGGATCACGGTGTACAGACGCGCGATGTCGCGCTTGACTGCACGGATGCGACCGTGGCTCTCGAGCTGGCCGGTGGCCGACTGGAAGCGCAGGTTGAACAGCTCTTCCTTGGCCTTACGCAGCTCCTCGACGAGGCGCTGGTCTTCGAACGTGTCGAGCTCGCTCGGGGCGAGCTGCTTGGTGCCGATCGCCATTACGCGTCGCCCTCCTCGCGCTTGATGATGCGTGCCTTCAGGGGCAGCTTGTGAATTGCTCGGGTCAGAGCTTCGCGAGCGAGCTGCTCGTCGACGCCCGCGACCTCGAAGAGGACGCGGCCCGGCTTGACGTTCGCAACCCACCACTCGGGGGAACCCTTACCCGAACCCATGCGGGTTTCGGCGGGCTTCTTCGTGAGGGGGCGGTCGGGGTAGATGTTGATCCACACCTTTCCACCGCGCTTGATGTGACGCGTCATGGCGATACGAGCGGACTCGATCTGACGGTTGGTCACGTAAGCGGGGGTCAGCGCCTGGATCCCGAACTCACCGAACGACACCTGGGTGCCACCGGTGGCCTGGCCCGAACGGCCGGGGTGGTGCTGCTTGCGGTACTTGACCTTGCGGGGGATGAGCATTACGCCGACGCTCCTTCTGCCACGGGGGCCTCGTTACGAGGGCCACGACGACGGTCGCCGCCGCGGTCGTCACGACCGCGGGACTTGGGCGCGTTGGCCTGCTCGCGGGCGAGCTCCTTGTTGGTGAGGTCGCCCTTGTAGATCCAGACCTTCACGCCGATGCGGCCGAAGGTGGTCTTGGCCTCGTAGAAGCCGTAGTCGATGTTCGCGCGCAGGGTGTGCAGGGGCACACGGCCTTCGCGGTAGAACTCCGAGCGGCTCATCTCGGCGCCGCCGAGGCGGCCCGACACCTGGATGCGGACACCCTTGGCGCCGGCACGCTGCGCGCCCTGGAGGCCCTTGCGCATCGCGCGACGGAACGCCACGCGAGCGGTGAGCTGCTCCGCGACACCCTGAGCGACCAGCTGAGCGTCGGCCTCGGGGTTCTTGACCTCGAGGATGTTCAGCTGGATCTGCTTTCCGGTGAGCTTCTCGAGGTCGGCACGGATGCGCTCGGCCTCGGCGCCGCGGCGACCGATCACGATGCCCGGACGGGCGGTGTGGATGTCGACGCGGACACGGTCACGCGTGCGCTCGATCTCGATGTTGCTGACACCGGCGCGGTCGAGCGAGGTGGTCAGCAGGCGACGGATCTTGATGTCCTCGGCGAGGTAGTCGGCGTAACGCTGACCGGCCTTCGTCGAGTCCGAGAACCACCGCGACACGTGGTCGGTCGTGATGCCGAGGCGGAAGCCGTACGGGTTGACTTTCTGTCCCATTACTTGCTCGCCTTCTTGTTGGCGCGAGCCGGGGCCGCTTCAGCGGTCTCGGGCGTCGCGAGCACGACCGTGATGTGGCTCGTGCGCTTCTTGATCTGGAAGGCGCGACCCTGAGCGCGGGGCTGGAAACGCTTGAGCGTCGTGCCCTCGTCGACGTACGCGTTCTTCACGTACAGGTCGGCGTCATCCAGGTACTCGTTCGTCTTGTCGGCCGTGACGCGAGCGTTCGCGATGGCCGAGGCGACGAGCTTGTAGATCGGCTCGCTCGCGCCCTGCGGCGCGAACTTCAGGATCGCGAGGGCCTCTTCGGCCTGCTTGCCCTTGATGAGGGCGACGACGCGACGAGCCTTCTGAGGGGTCACGCGGATGTGTCGCACACGTGCGATGGACTCCACCATTTCTCTCTCCTCCTCGGTCGCCTTAGCGGCGACGGCCCTTCTTGTCGTCCTTCACGTGGCCGCGGAAGGTGCGGGTGGGCGAGAACTCGCCCAGCTTGTGGCCGACCATGGTCTCGGTCACGAACACGGGGATGTGCTTGCGACCGTCGTGCACGGCGATGGTGTGTCCCAGCATGGCGGGGATGATCATCGAACGGCGCGACCAGGTCTTGATGACGTTCTTCGAACCGGCTTCGTTCTGCGAGACGACCTTGCGAAGCAGGTGCTCGTCGACGAAGGGGCCCTTCTTAAGGCTGCGAGGCATCTTCCTCTACTCCTACTTGCGCTTCTTGCCGGCGGTGCGACGGCGGACGATGAGCTTGTCGCTCTCCTTGTTCGCGTGGCGGGTGCGGCCCTCGGCCTTACCCCACGGCGACACAGGGTGACGACCACCGGAGGTCTTACCCTCACCACCACCGTGCGGGTGGTCGACCGGGTTCATGGCGACACCACGCACGGTCGGGCGGACGCCCTTCCAGCGCATGCGGCCGGCCTTGCCCCAGTTGATGTTCGACTGCTCGGCGTTGCCGACCTCGCCGATCGTCGCGCGGCAGCGGACGTCGACGTTGCGGATCTCGCCGGAGGGCAGACGCAACTGCGCGTAGGGGCCGTCCTTCGCGACCAGACGCACGGAGGCGCCGGCCGAACGGGCCATCTTCGCGCCGCCACCGGGACGGAGCTCGATCGCGTGGATCACGGTACCGGTGGGGATGTTGCGCAGCGGCAGGTTGTTGCCGGGCTTGATGTCAGCACCGGCACCCGACTCGACGACGTCGCCCTGCGACAGCTTCGCCGGAGCGAGGATGTAGCGCTTCTCACCGTCGGCGTAGTGCAGCAGCGCGATGCGCGCGGTGCGGTTGGGGTCGTACTCGATGTGAGCGACCTTGGCGTCGATGCCGTCCTTGTCGTTACGACGGAAGTCGATCAGACGGTACTGACGCTTGTGTCCACCACCGATGTGGCGGGTGGTGATGCGGCCCTGGTTGTTGCGGCCACCGGTCTTCGACAGCGGGCGCAGCAGCGACTTCTCAGGCGTCGATCGGGTGATCTCGGCGAAGTCGGCCACCGACGAGCCGCGGCGACCGGGGGTCGTGGGCTTGTACTTGCGAATAGCCATTGTTCTTGTCCTCTATCCCGACCGTCAGCCGACAGACGTGAAGATGTCGATGGTGCCCGACTTGAGCGACACGATGGCGCGCTTGGTGTCCTTGCGCTTGCCGATGCCGAAGCGGGTGCGACGGGCCTTGCCGACGCGGTTGATCGTGTTGACCGAGGCCACCTTGACGCCGAAGATCTTCTCGATGGCGAGCTTGATCTCGGTCTTCGACGAACGGGGGTCCACCAGGAAGGTGTACTTGCCCTCGTCGATGAGCGAGTAGCTCTTCTCCGAGACGACCGGCTTCAGGATGATGTCGCGCGGGTCCTTGTTGACGGTGGTCATGCCGAGACCTCCTCGGTGGCTGCGGACTTCGACGCGACGAACGCGTCGTAGGCGGCCTTGGTGAAGACGATGTCGTCGGAGACGATCACGTCGTAGGTGTTCAGCTGGCCGACGGTCAGCACGTGGACGTACGCGAGGTTGCGGACGCTCTTGATCGTCAGCTCGTCGTCGCGGTCGATGACCACGAGGACGTTCTTGACGGCACCGAAGGCCTTCAGCGCGGCGGCAGCGGCCTTGGTCGAGGGGGCACCCTCGATGGCGAAGCTGTCGACGATGTGCAGACGCTGCCCACGAGCACGGTCGCTGAGCGCACCCAAGAGGGCGGCCGCGATCATCTTCTTGGGGGTGCGCTGGCTGTAGTCGCGGGGCTTGGGGCCGTGGACGATGCCACCACCGGTCATGTGCGGCGCGCGGATCGAGCCCTGGCGGGCGTTACCCGTGCCCTTCTGCTTGAAGGGCTTGCGACCGGCGCCGGAGACCTCGCCACGACGCTTGGTCGAGTGCGTGCCCTGGCGAGCCGCGGCGCGCTGCGCCACGACGACCTGGTGGATCAGCGGGATATTCGTCTTGACGTCGAAGAGCGCGGCGGGCAGCTCGACAGAGCCGGCCTTCTTGCCGTCGGCCTTCACGACGTCGAGCGCGAGAGTCGAGTCAGCCATGATCAGGCACCCTTCACTGCGTTGCGGACGTAGACGATGCGGCCACGAGCACCGGGGACGGCGCCCTTGACGAGCATGAGTCCCTTCTCGGCGTCGACGGCGTGCACCGTGAGGTTGAGGACGGTCACGCGCTCGCCACCCATACGGCCGGCCATGCGCATGCCCTTGAAGACGCGGCTCGGGGTCGACGAGGCGCCGATCGAGCCGGGCTTGCGGTGGTTGCGGTGCGCACCGTGCGATGCGGAGACGCCCTTGAAGTTGTGACGCTTCATGACACCGGCGGTGCCCTTGCCCTTGCTGGTGCCGACGACGTCGACCAGCTGGCCGGCCTCGAACAGACCGTCGACGGTGAGCTCCTGGCCCAGCGCGTAGTCTGCGGCGTCAGCCGTGCGCACCTCGGTGAGGTGGCGGCGAGGGGTGACGCCCGCGGCGTCGAAGTGAGCCGTGAGCGGCTTGTTCACCTTGCGGGGGTCGATCTGGCCGTAGCCGATCTGAACGGCGTTGTAGCCGTCCTTCTCGAGCGAGCGCAGCTGGGTCACGACGTTCGGCGCGACCTCGATGACGGTGACGGGAACGAGCTTGCCGTTCTCGTCCCACACCTGGGTCATGCCGAGCTTGGTGCCGAGGAGGCCCTTGGAGATCTTGGAGTTGATGTCAGCCATGTCGAACCTCAGAGCTTGATCTCGATGTTGACATCGGCAGGAAGGTCGAGGCGCATCAGCGAGTCGACGGCCTTGGGCGTCGGGTCGATGATGTCGATGAGGCGCTTGTGGGTGCGCATCTCGAAGTGCTCGCGGCTGTCCTTGTACTTGTGGGGCGACCGGATGACGCACACGACGTTCTTCTCGGTCGGAAGGGGAACCGGGCCCACCACGGTGGCACCGGCACGGGTCACGGTGTCGACGATCTTGCGCGCCGACGAGTCAAGCCCGGCGTGGTCGTACGACTTCAGGCGAATGCGGATCTTCTGTCCCGCCATTGTCTGCTCTCTCTCTTTCTCGCGTCTTACCCGACCTGGGGCATTGGACGCACGGTGGCGCTGTCGCGCCCTGGCACTTCCCCTCGCTTTCGCGAGAGATGCTGCACCGCTGTTCAGCTGTGAAACCGGATGCCATGGCATCCGGCCCGCCCCTCGCACGCACGCGTGCGAATCTCACGAGGAGATGAAGGGGGTTCGGTGTGGCGTTCTGCTGCCCGCGGCCCAGGACCCTGCGCTGACGCGCCGCCTGTGCACTGCCGAGACAGTGATCCTGGCGCACGCCGAGCGCGCACCGGAATGTGGAACTGGACTAGTCTACGTACCGCTCGGGCGAGTCGCAAACCCGGGCGTGTCGCGCCCGGCCGATGCTCAGCAAACCGCAGTCCGAACGACAGCGGCGCCGCCCCGACGCTCGGGGACGGCGCCGCTCCAGGCTGCGTTCGTCAGGCGTTGCCGATGTGCTTGTCGACGTTCGCTCGGGTCTCGTCGACCTTCGCGTGGTGTTCCGCGGGAACGACCTTCTTGATGGCGTCGGCCGCTCCGTCGAGCACCTTGTCGCTGACCTCTTCGGCCTTCTCGCTCTTCAGAGCCTCTTCGATCTTGTCGCGGTTCTCGTCCAGGAGCTTCTTGCCCTTGGCGATGATGTCGTCCACTCCCATGCGCATCTCCTTCGCAGACACGGCCGGCGATTCCGCCGACTCTCGCCTCATTGTGGTCACGGACCGGCGTGGAACGGAACCCCCGGCTTCGGAGATCGCACTCAAGGGAGAATCCCCCGCGGGAACGACAAAGGCCGGGCCCGAAGGCCCGGCCTGTGCCGAGTGAAGTCTGGAAGGACTTACTTGAGGATCTTGGTGACGGTACCGGCACCGACGGTGCGGCCACCCTCACGGATCGCGTAGCCGAGGCCCTCTTCCATGGCGATCGGCTGGATGAGCTCGACCGACATCTCCGTGGTGTCACCGGGCATGACCATTTCGGTGCCCTCGGGCAGCGTGATGACGCCGGTCACGTCGGTGGTGCGGAAGTAGAACTGCGGGCGGTAGTTCGTGAAGAACGGGTTGTGGCGGCCGCCCTCTTCCTTGGACAGGATGTACGCCGTGCCCTCGAAGTTGGTGTGCGGGGTGACCGAACCGGGCTTCACGACGACCTGGCCGCGCTCGACGTCGTCACGCTTGGTGCCGCGCAGGAGCAGACCACAGTTCTCGCCGGCCCAGGCCTCGTCGAGCTGCTTGTGGAACATCTCGATACCCGTGACCGTGGTCTTCTGCGTCGGGCGGATGCCGACGATCTCGACCTCGGAGTTGATCGCGAGGGTACCGCGCTCGGCGCGACCCGTGACGACCGTTCCACGACCGGTGATGGTGAAGACGTCCTCGATGGGCATGAGGAACGGCTTGTCCTTGTCGCGCACCGGGTCGGGGATCGACTCGTCGACGGCTTCCATGAGCTCGACGATCGCGTTGACCCACTGCTCGTCGCCCTCGAGAGCCTTGAGGCCCGAGACGCGGACGACGGGGGCGTTGTCGCCGTCGAAGTCCTGCGACGACAGCAGCTCGCGAACCTCGAGCTCGACGAGCTCCAGGATCTCCTCGTCGTCGACCATGTCGCTCTTGTTCAGCGCGACCAGCAGGTAGGGAACGCCGACCTGCTTGGCGAGCAGAACGTGCTCACGGGTCTGAGCCATCGGGCCGTCGGTGGCGGCGACCACGAGGATCGCGCCGTCCATCTGAGCGGCACCGGTGATCATGTTCTTGATGTAGTCGGCGTGACCGGGCGCGTCGACGTGAGCGTAGTGACGCTTCGGGGTCTCGTACTCGACGTGCGAGATGTTGATCGTGATACCGCGCTGACGCTCTTCCGGCGCCGAGTCGATCGACGCGAAGTCGCGCTGAACGTTGGTGGCCGACGGGAACTTGTCGGCGAGCACCTTCGAGATGGCAGCGGTGAGCGTGGTCTTGCCGTGGTCGACGTGACCGATCGTTCCGATGTTCACGTGCGGCTTGGTCCGCTCGAACTTGGCCTTAGCCACTGGGTCCTCCTCAGGACGTTGGTTGCGAGGTCTCGGGCACTGGATTGCGACCGGTTCTTCGCGGGGATGGTTCTCAGATTACTAGAGAGTCGGTATTCAGTTTGAGCGGATGCCGGGAACCTGAGCAGAACCCGGGGTTCCCGGCATCCGTGAGAGCGGTTTTACTCGCCCTTGTTCTTCTGGATGATCTCGTCGGCGACGGCCTTCGGGACATCGGCGTAGCTGTCGAACTCCATCGAGTAGACGGCGCGACCCGAGGTCTTCGAGCGCAGGTCACCGATGTAGCCGAACATCTCGGACAGCGGCACGTTGGCCCGGACGACCTTGACGCCGGCGGCGTCTTCCATCGACTGGATCTGGCCACGACGCGAGTTCAGGTCACCGATGACGTCGCCCATGTACTCCTCGGGAGTACGGACCTCGACGGCCATGATCGGCTCGAGGATGGTGGGGTTCGCCTTGCGGACGGCCTCCTTGAAGCCCATGGAGCCGGCGATCTTGAACGCCATCTCCGAGGAGTCGACGTCGTGCGAGGCACCGTCGAGGAGGATCGCCTTGACACCCACCATGGGGTAGCCGGCGAGCACGCCGACGTTCATGGCGTCCTGGAAGCCCTGGTCGGTCGGCGAGATGTACTCACGCGGGATACGACCACCGGTGACCTTGTTCTCGAACTCGTAGGTCTTGTCGGCCGTGACCTCGAGGGGCTCGATCGCGAACTGGATCTTCGCGAACTGACCCGATCCACCGGTCTGCTTCTTGTGCGTGTAGTCGTGACGCTCGACCGACTTGCGGATGGTCTCGCGGTACGCGACCTGCGGCTTTCCGACGTTGGCCTCGACCTTGAACTCGCGCTTCATGCGGTCGACCAGGATGTCGAGGTGCAGCTCGCCCATGCCCTTGATGACGGTCTGACCGGTCTCGGAGTTCTGCTCGACGCGGAACGTCGGGTCTTCCTCCGCGAGCTTCTGGATGGCGACACCCAGCTTCTCCTGGTCGGCCTTGGTCTTGGGCTCGATGGCGACCTCGATGACCGGCTCCGGGAACGTCATCGACTCGAGGACGACCTGGTTGGCCGGGTCGCACAGGGTGTCACCGGTGGTGGTGTCCTTGAGGCCGATGACCGCGTAGATGTGACCGGCGGTGACCGAGTCGACCGGCATCTCCTTGTTGGCGTGCATCTGGAAGATCTTCCCGATGCGCTCCTTCTTGCCCTTGGTCGCGTTGACGACCTGGGCGCCGGAGTCGAGGTGACCCGAGTACACGCGGATGTAGGTGAGGCGACCGAAGAACGGGTGCGTCACGATCTTGAACGCGAGAGCCGCGAAGGGCTCCTCGCGGTCGGCGTGGCGCTCGATGACGATCTCTTCGTCCTTGGGGTCGTGGGCCTCGATGGCCGGCACGTCCAGGGGCGAGGGGAGATAGTCGACGACCGCGTCGAGCATGGGCTGCACGCCGCGGTTCTTGAACGCCGAACCGCAGAGCACGGGGTAGAGCTCCGAGTTGATCGTCATCTTGCGGATGGCGCCCTTGATCTCGGCGACCGTGAGCTCCTCGCCACCGAAGAACTTCTCGAGGAGGGCGTCGTCGGACTCGGCGACGGTCTCGAGGAGCTGCTGGCGGTACTCGGCGGCCTTGTCGGCGAGGTCGGCCGGGATCTCCTGGATCTCGTACTTGGCGCCCATGGTCACGTCACCCTTGGCGTCGCCGGGCCACACCAGAGCGCGCATCTCGACGAGGTCGATGACGCCGACGAAGTCGTTCTCGGCACCGATCGGGAGCTGGATGACCAGCGGCTTGGCCTTCAGGCGGTTGACGATGGTGTCGACCGTGAAGTAGAAGTCGGCGCCCAGCTTGTCCATCTTGTTGACGAAGCAGATGCGGGGGACGTCGTACTTGTCGGCCTGACGCCACACGGTCTCGGACTGGGGCTCGACGCCCTCCTTGCCGTCGAAGACGGCGACGGCGCCATCGAGCACGCGCAGCGAGCGCTCGACCTCGACCGTGAAGTCGACGTGACCGGGGGTGTCGATGATGTTGATCTGGTTCTTGTCCCAGAAGCAGGTCACAGCAGCGGAGGTGATCGTGATGCCACGCTCCTGCTCCTGCTCCATCCAGTCGGTGGTCGCCGCACCATCGTGCGTCTCACCGATCTTGTGGTTGACGCCCGTGTAGAACAGGATGCGCTCGGTCGTCGTGGTCTTGCCGGCATCGATGTGGGCCATGATGCCGATGTTGCGGACCTTGTGAAGGTCGGTGAGCACGTCTTGTGCCACGGGTGTCTTCCTTACCTGTTGGGAGGTTGATGCCGGGCCCATCGGAGGGTCCGCGACCGGGGTGCGGTCACGGACCCTCCGCGGGTTTTACCAGCGGTAGTGCGCGAAGGCGCGGTTCGACTCGGCCATCTTGTGGGTGTCTTCGCGGCGCTTGACCGCGGCACCGAGGCCGTTCGAGGCGTCGAGGATCTCGTTCTGCAGACGCTCGGTCATCGTCTTCTCACGACGACCCTTCGCGTAGCTCACGAGCCAGCGCAGCGCGAGGGTGTTCGCACGGTGCGGCTTGACCTCGACGGGAACCTGGTAGGTCGAGCCACCGACGCGGCGGCTCTTGACCTCGAGGGTGGGACGGACGTTGTCGAGCGCCTTCTTGAGCGTGGCGACGGCGTCCTGGCTGTTCTTCGCCTCGACACCCTTGAGGGCGTCGTAGACGATCGACTCGGCGATGGACTTCTTGCCGTCGACGAGGATCTTGTTGACCAGCTGGGTGACGACGGGAGCGCCGTACACCGGGTCGTTGACGACGGGACGCTTCGGGGCAGGACCCTTACGAGGCATGTTTCTCAGCCCTTCTTCGCGCCGTAGCGGCTGCGAGCCTGCTTACGGTTCTTGACAGCCTGGGTGTCGAGTGCACCGCGGACGATCTTGTAACGGACACCGGGGAGGTCCTTGACGCGACCGCCGCGAACCAGCACGAGCGAGTGCTCCTGCAGGTTGTGGCCCTCGCCGGGGATGTAGGCGGTGACCTCGGTGCCGTTGCGCAGCTTCACGCGGGCGACCTTGCGCATGGCCGAGTTCGGCTTCTTGGGGGTCGTGGTGTACACACGGGTGCACACGCCGGCCTGCTGGGGGTTCGACTTCAGCGCGGGAGCCTTGGTCTTCGAGACCTTCGGCGAGCGGCCCTTGCGAACCAACTGCTGAATGGTTGGCACGTTCTCTCCTTGATTGGCTGGACGTTCCCTCGCGGTGGCGCCCAGGGTGCTGCACGGTGACAGCGTCGTGTCTCCCCCGTCATGTCGCTCATCTTGCGATTCGTGACGTGTCGGGCTCACGTGTGATCCACCGCGCGGCAGAATGATCTAGCGCGATTCGTGGTGGATATGCCGTGGGGGCGACCTGTTCGCAGGCCGATCCCTGAGATGGTGCGAGCGTTGATCCGAACGACTCACCCGAAGGCATGACGCACGGCGCGCGTGAACGCACACCCGGTCAATGATACGCGTTCCCCGGGACGTGGGCAAACGAGTACGGGTCCGGTCACTGGGAGTATCCCGGATGCCGGGCCCCTCAGCCTGTCAGCAGCAGGACGGCCCCGACGATCGAGGCGACGAGCACCACTGCGACGACCGCGACGAGGACGATGACGCGGCCGGCGCCCCGGTTCGCGCGCGGACGGACCGTCCCGACGTCCGGGGCCGACGGCGCCCGGACGGCGGCGACACGCTCCACGCGCGCGGGCGCCTCGCGTCGCGGTCCGTACGACTCCGTGGCGAGAGCGGCGGGAACACGGGCATCGCGAACGGCTCCCTCGACCACCGGTTCCGTCCGCTCCCCTGCCGCTTCGCGACGACGACGGCGCGAGCCCGAGGCGGTCTCGTCGTCGACGTCCGCGGCGGGACGCGCGCGCGTGGCCTCGTCGAGCGGATCCGGGTCGGAGCTCCGGCGACGGGTGAGCTCGTCGGGGACGACACCCTCCGCCTCCGGCGCTGATCCGCTCCGCGTCGCCTCGTCGGGAACGGCGACGTCGAGCGGGGGACGCGTGGTGGCGCGCCGCGGAGCCGTGGTGCCCACCTCGTCGTCGGCGGAACCGGCCCGGCCGGGAAGTGCGGGTCGCGTCGGGGGCGTAGCGATGGTCGCGTCGTCGATGGCCTCACGACGCGAGACGACCGTCGCGTCGTCGGGAAGATCCACCCGCGATCGCGACATCTCACCCGCCGGCACCTCCGCGCGCGACACGATGGTCGCGTCGTCCGCAAGCTCCACCCGCGAAGCCGAGGGCTCCTCCACCGGCGCCTCACGACGCGACACGACCGTCACCTCGTCCGCAAGCTCCCCCCGCGAAGCCGAGGACTCCTCCCCCGGCGTCCGCCGCGAGACGTACGTCTCGTCCTCGGGGGCGTCGGCCGCCGACAGAACCGTGTCGTCGTCCGGGGTGTCCCGACGGGACAGGACCGTCTCGTCGGCGAGCTCGTCGTCCTCCGCCGGCGGCGGGGTCGGCCACGATCGGAGTCGCCCTGCCCAGAGCGTGACCTCGTCGGGGTCGTCCGGGCGGTCGTACGGGCCGCTCACGCGTCGCTCCGCGAGAGGCGCACCTCCGCGTCACCGAGGAAGAAGCGCTCACCGGCTTCGATCTCCTCGCCCGGAGGGGCCTCGACCTCGGTACCCATGAGCGTGGCGAAGAGGACGCCGTTGGTGGAGTGCAGATCGGTGACGTACCAGGTGTCGCCGCGGAGCTCGAGACGCGCGTGGGTCTTGGAGACCGTCCGCGTCTCGTCCGAGATCGGCACGAGCTGCGCATCCGGATAGGCGGAGTCGGGGCCGGGACGGCGACCCAGGATCACCACCGCGGAGGTGAGATCGACGGGCGTGCCACTCGGCGGCACGAGAGCCCACGGGATCCGCTTGCGACGCGTGACGACGGTCCGATCGAGGGCGTCGAAGTCGTCCTCCGCCGACACCGCCGGAACCTCGGGCTGCGTGTAGAGCGCCGACACCGACGTGCGCGCGGAGCGGGGGGAGCCGGCATCCGGAGCCTCAGCCACCGCGGAGACCGCCTCGGACAACTCGGGGAACTCGTCGAGGGCCGCGGCCACCGAGGGGCGAGGAGCGGGGACCGCGTCGGGTGCGGGGCGGGTGAGGGGCACGTCTGCGATGGGCGCGGATGCGGCACCCTGCGAGGAACGACGCGGCGGGTTGGCCCACGGAGCGACGGGGTCGGACTCTTCCTCCACCTCGTCGGTCGGAGCGGGCGAGGGCGTCGGTGCGACCACGGGCGGCGCCCAGGTGGGGACGGCTGCCGGCGGTTCGGCGACGTGGGAGCGCGGGGCCTCGGGCGCTGCGGACGGAACCGGCGGGGCGGCGGGGGCGGCTGCGGGACGGTCGTCCTCGGCAGGGGAGCCGTCGCGCAAGGCGTCGAGCACCTCGAAGACGGACGTCGCGGGCGCGGCGTCGCGGGCCTGCCCGACCCGCTCATCCTCTGCGCGAGGGCGCTCCGCCGCGGGTGCGGGGACGTGAGCCGGCGGGGCCCAGTCGTTCGCCGAGGGAACCGCGTCGGTGAGCGACGGCGAGGGAGCGGCGAAGGGGAGGGTGACAGGGGCGGACACCGGCGCGGGCGGCGCGGAGGGAGCCGCGGCATTCGGGGCGGGAGCCGAGGGGCCCTGTTCCGGGGTCCATCCGCCGATGAGGGGGACGTACGGACCGTCGAAGTCCTTGCCGCGACGAACGGGAGCGGAGTTCTCGTCGGGGCGGCTCGTACGGCGCTCCCCCGTGCCACCGCGCGGATCCGAAGCCCAGGATGCTCGCCCAGATGACGGGGAACAACGCCCCCACGACGGTGAGGCCCGCTCCCGCTCCGAACCCCGTGTTGATGCGATGCACCGCCACGATGAAAACCGCGATGAAGGCGATCCCTCCGAAGATGGGCACGAGGTTCAAAAGAATCAGCCACGGCGAGAACCCGCCGAGCTTGAGCACGGTGGCCACGTTCAGGAACGGCACCCACGCCTTCCAGGCGGGTTCTCCGACCTTGCGGAAAAGAGCCGCGAGGGCGAGCGCGAGCCAGACGTACAGGACGACGACGAGGGCGAAAGACGTCGCCCCGAGCACCACCATGGTCGAATCGTTCATGTCGTGTCGCGTTCCACCAGGGCGGTGGAACGCTTCCCCCTCTCGTCGCGGTGCGGCGACCCCCGCCGCGAAGGGCGTGGAGCGAGGAACCGCAGGAACGATCTCAACGATACGGCCGCACGCAGGCGCCGCCAGAAGCCCCGCTCACGGGTGAGAGTACGGCGTTCCTCGTCGACGATGCGCCAGAACGCCTCCACCTCGTCAGAATCCACCTGCTCGGACGAGAACACGGCCCGGTCGGCACCCTCGGCGAGAAGCGTTCCGGAGGGGGTGGCGAAGGCCTCCGCCACCTCGCGACGCGTCGGCGCGCGCGGAACGGTGCGACCCGCATCGACGCCCGCGTCGACGTACTCGTCCCAGCCTCCGGCGATGGCCGTCCGCGGATCCGCGTCGCGGCGGCGCCCACGACGGCGCACCGCCTTAGCGATGACGACCGCGAGGAACGGGCCGAAGAGCACGAGCAGGACGAGCAGCGAGATCCCCGCGATGCGCAGGCTCGCCCACAGCCAGGCGAGGTCGACCCCGTCGTCGGTGCGCGGGTCGTCGTTCTGGGCGTTGTCCTCCTGGACCGGCTCGGGAGGCACGACCTCCTGAACGGTGTCGGGCCGCACCTCCGTGACGTTCTCGGGATCCTGCTGCTGAGTGACCTCGAGGCTCGGCGACTGCTCCCACTGCGGGGTGACATCGATGGGAGCCCATCGGCCGTCGGATCCCTGCACCTCGGTCCACGCGGTGAGATCGCGCGCTCGACACTCCCCCGCCTCGCAGGTGGAGAGCTTCGCGTCCGTGGACACCAACCGCGTGCCCACGACCACCCGAGCCGGGAAGCCGAGCTCGTGGGCGATGAGCGCCGTGGCGACGGCGAACTGCTCGTCATCGCCGACGGCGGCGACGAAGTTGCCCGAGGCGGCGGCTCGCGGGTCGTCTTCCCGCTCGAGCAGACGCTCGAACATGCGGTCGATACGGGCCAGGGAGTGCCCGGACGCGCTGGGCTGGAGCTGGTATCCCTGCAGACCGGCCGCCCACTTCGGCGTCGGCCCACCCTCCGGGGCGAGGCTGTGGCTGAGGTAGCCCCGCTGACGGAGCATCTGGACCAGGCTCTGCAGGGCCGCGCCGTCGTTGCCGCTGGCGTGTTCCTGGACCCAGCGACGGAGGTTGTCTCCCCCGGCGACGCCGTCTCCCGCGCCCGGCGGGGTCATCGTGGCGAGGTCGTCGGTGACGGGCTCGACGGCCTCGAGGCGGTAGCGATCCCCCTCGACGAGCCCGCCGTCAGCGGTCTGCACGCCCGCCTCGGCGTCGGAGCTGTAGTAGAACCGGTCGGCGAGAAGGCCGCGGCGGTCCCCCTCGAACGTGGCCGACGCGAGACGGCCGGCGGTCGGCATCCAAATGCCTCCGAGATCGACGATCTCGACCTCCGCCTCGACGGGCCTGCCCTCCCCCGCATCGCGCGTCGACGGAAGGCGCACGAACCCGGCACCCTCGTTGCCGGAAGCCCGGAAGATCTCGCCGTCGTAGGCGTCGAGGGTCGCGATGCGGATGCGCTCGGGCTCCGCCCCCGTCCCGCCGACGCGGAACAGCACCTGGTCCGAGCGCGCGTCGGAGAACATCGAGCGGTACTCCGACAGGGGACTCACGGCCTCGGCGATCAGTCGCTCCGGACCGGCGGCCGATCGGAGGACCTGGCGATCCGCGTCCCGCGCAGCCGCGGGGACCACGGCGACCGTGACGGCCACCGCGACCACCAGCATCCCCGCGCCGAGGCCCAGCCGTCGGCGATCCGCACGCGAGCGTCCGGGGCCCACGGGAACGGCCGAGACGTCGCTCGCTCGGCGGAGGGCTCGCCCGCGCTCATCCTGCGCCCTCCACGCCAACCACAGCACCGAGACCAGCAGGGCGCTGAGACCCACGAACGTCTCCACCGGCGCCGGCAGGTCGAACGAGCCGATCGACAGGGGCGCGCTGGTCGAGGTGCGCCCGAAGAAGAGGCCGAACCCGGTCATGCCCAGACCGCCCACCACCGCGAACGGCGCCCAGCGATCGCCGCGGGTGGCGAGAGCGAAGGTGAGGGCGGTCCCGACGACGAAGATCACGAGCGCGGGGATCAACAGGTTGCGGTAGGCCCCCACCGGAAGGTCGACGGTGACGAGGTCCTTCCAGGCGACGATGACGCCGGCGAACGACTCGCCCAGGCCGCGCAGGACGTCGAGGGGAGAGGTGAGCCGCGAAGGAACGGCCAGCGGAACCGCGAGCACCGTGAACGCCCCCAGCAGGCCGACGGCGAGGATCCACCCGCTCCACCGGCGCCAGGACACGACCCCCACTACGGCTCCGGCGACGATGACCGACACCGCCACCAGCAGCAGGAAGGAGCCCGACGCGTAAACGGGCCACGCGGCGACGGTGGCCAGCGCGACAGACAGCACCGTGTAGACGGCAGCGGCCGCGTAGCGCGGCAGGTTCGTCTCGCGCCGGCGCATCCCCGCGCGCGTGCTCCGACGCCCGCTCACGAGGTCGCCCCCCTCACCAGCAGACCCGAGAGGTCGTCGAGAGTGCCGATGGTCAGCACCGTCAGGCCCGCGATGTTCTGCATCCGCGGGTGCGCGCGCTCGTCGCAGATCACGGCGGCGACGGCCGTGTCGGCCGGGAACGCGAGGGCCGCCTGGCGCAGGCGGGTGAGCGGCACCGTGGCGCCCACGACCACGAAGGCGATCGAGAGGCGTTCGTTCGCCTCGGATGCCAATCGGCAGACGTCCTCGACCGGCATGGTGTTCTCGTGCCGCTCGATCGCGCTGAAACCGTCGAGCATCGTGCGCGGGGCCACGACGGGGATGTGGCGGATCGCGCGCAGGCGCCCCTTCACGACACGCGGGATCTCGGACCCGGTGACGATGTCGATGTCACGCGCGTCGCGCACGGCCCGAAGGCCCAGGGAGGCCGCGGCCGAGACGGCGAGCTCGTACTCGTCGGCGTCGGTGTACTCCTGCGTCGCCGCACCGAGCACGACCGCCATCCTCGAGCGGCGCGACTCTTCGTACTGGCGCACCATGAGCCGGCCCGTCTTCGCGGTGGACTTCCAGTGAACCTGCCGACGGGAGTCCCCGGGGACGTACTCGCGGATCGCGTGGAACGACATGTCCGCATCGACCAGTCGGCGCGTGGCGTTGCCCTCGAGGTCGCGCACGAGACCCGCGCTCGTGGAGGGAAGACCCACCGTGCGCGGGTGCACGAACAGGTCGTGCACGTCGTCGAAGGCGTGCTCCCGACGGAGCAGCCCCACGGGGTCGCTGCGCACGGTCGTGACAGGCCCGACCCGGACGACTCCGCGCGGGAGCGGGGGGATCTCGAGCGGTTCGGTGGAGCTCTGCCCGGGGCGGAGGAAGGGCACCCCGAACTCCACGAGGCCCCGACCGACGGGGATGTCGAGGCGGCCGGGCAGCGCGGGACGCGCGCTCTCGTTGCGCACCACGATCTGTCCCGTCACACCGTTGCCGGCGGTCACGCGCTCGTGCTCGAGCGCCAGGTCGACCTCGTAGGCCCGAGCGCCGAACAGGAACGGCACGCTCATGACCAGCAGGATCAGCGCCGCGCTGCCCGCGACCATCCACTCGACCCACCCGAACAGCACGCCCAGCAGCAGGCCGACCGTCGCGGCGACCACGACCACCGCCCCGGCGGGACGCACGGTCCGGCCAGCCCATCGCACCGCGGCGGCGACGGCCTCGGTCGTGATCCGCCACCACTCCGCGACCTGGACCACCGCGCGCACGATCCGACGCTGTCGACGGACCGAGGTCGACGTGACCGAAGTGCGCGAGCCGGTCACCATGGTGCCCGCCGAGGTCCGCGTGAGACGCGACTCGGTCAGATTCAGATCGGGCACGGCTCACCCCCCGATCGGGGTGCGGACGCCACGGGACGCGCCACCGTCAGGCGCTCTCGCGCTGCGAGGGCGGCTGGGTGTCGAGGAGCACCTGGCCGACGACGGCCTCTTGGGTGACCCCGTCGAACTCGGCTTCGGGGTGCAGGATGAGCCGGTGCGCCAGCACCGCGACGGCCAGGGCCTTGACGTCGTCGGGGGTGGCGTAGGTCCGCCCCTGCGACGCGGCACGGGCGCGCGTGGCGCGCGTGAGGGCGAGGGCCCCGCGGATGCTCACGCCGAGGCGGACCTCGTCGGCCGTGCGGGTGGCATCCACGAGACGCGCGATGTAGTCCAGCACGAGCGCGTCGACGTAGACGGATGCCGCGAGGTCGGCCATTCCGACCAGGGCCTGTGGCGTGATGATCGCGCGCAGCTCGGCCGTGGCGACGGGCGCACCGTCGAGGATGCGAACGGTCGCCGCGTGGTCGGGGTACCCGAGCGAGGTGCGCAGCAGGAACCGGTCGAGCTGGGCCTCGGGGAGACGGTAGGTTCCCGCCTGCTCGACGGGGTTCTGGGTCGCCAGAACGAGGAAGGGCACGCCCACCTCTCGAGAGACGCCGTCGATGGTGACCTTGCCCTCTTCCATGACCTCGAGCAGCGCCGACTGGGTCTTGGGGCTCGCGCGGTTGATCTCGTCGGCCAGGACGATGTTCGCGAAGATCGGGCCGGTGTGGAACTCGAAGGTCCCCGTCTTCTGGTCGTAGACCGTGATGCCCGTGATGTCACCGGGGAGGAGATCGGGGGTGAACTGGATGCGCGTGTTCGTGCCCTGGACCGACGACGCGACCGCCCGCGCGAGCGAGGTCTTGCCGGTGCCGGGGACGTCCTCGAGGAGGACGTGGCCGTCGCTGAGCATGGCGGTGAGCACCAGCTCGACCACGTGCCGCTTGCCGAGGACGGCGCGCTCGACGTTGTCGGCGATCTGCGAGAAGGTCTGGGAGAACCAGGTGGCCTGCTCCTGGGTGATCGTCATGTCGAAATCCTTCGGTGGGCGAGAGCGGGAATGGGGATGCCGGGAGGGCTCAGGACGAGGGGTTCGGGGCGGGCGTGCCGGGCTTGCACTCGCCGCCGAAGTCCGTGGAGGCGGCGTCGAGGTTCCACCCCTGAGCGGACCAATCGACGGTGACGCGGATGTTCTCGACACGAGTGGCGCCGACAGGGACGCTCGTCGCCGGAGCGCCCTCGGCGACAGTCAGCCGCTTTCCGTCCTTGTCGAAATAGCGGGCGCTGTCGTAGTTGAAGGTGACCTTCGCCTTGTCGTTGCTCGATGAGCCGCTCGCGCTGAGGGTCTTACCGCCCTCGCAGCTCGCCACCTTCCAGGACGCCTGGACCTGGTAGGGCGCGCTACCGTTCGCCGCCGGCACAGGCGCGTAGGCGGACTGCGTTCCCCACACCTGGTGCTGGAAGTAGACCTGGATCTGCGGATCGCGGTCGAAGACCGTGGTACCGGGGCCCCAGTTGACGAATTTCTTGTCGTTGAAGCGCGGCGGCGGATCGCCGTCGTTGATGCGATCGATGTACCAGCGCGCTTCGTTGCCGTCGATCGTCGCCTTCGAGCCGACCCGGAAGGTATACCCCTTCGGCGCCGCCTTGCTCTGCTCGGCGTTCACCTGCTGGTCCAGGCTCACCGAGCCGTACGACCGGCCGTTGAACCACGACTCCGCGCACATCATGAACGTGTACGTCTCGCCGTCGCCGAGGGCCGTGAACTTCTGCGAGTCCCCGCCGCTGCGGGGAATGCAGGGCAGCCCCTTCTGCACGATGTTGAACCGCACCTCGGAATCCGTGCCGTTCTGCTGCGCGGTCGCGCGGGCGTCGACGGTCGAGGTGCCGTTCCCGTTCGAGGTCGAGGTCAGCGTGAGGGTCGGATTGGTCGGTGCCCCGACGCCGTGCGCGATAGCGCTCAGCTGATTGCCCGCCGAGGCGCCACCCAGACCCGGCGGCACGGTGAAGCGCGAGATCGGGGTGACGGTGACCTGCGTCGACGAGTTGGAACCCACGCGGAAGCGGGCGACCTGCACGACCTCCTGGTTGCGGCCGACGCTCACCTGGATCTTGTCGCCCGCGGCGCTCGCGATCTCGAGGGTCCCCGTCTCGGCGCTGTCGACGCCCTTGATGACGAGGTCGGCGAGGTTTCCCTCTCCCCCGGTCTGCGTCGGCGTGAAGTCCATGCCCTGCGGTGCGTTCGGCGGGCGGTACGCCCACCCGGTCGTGCGCACGGCCGTCTTGGACTCGCCGACGCTGTTCACCGCGGTCACGACGTACTCGCGCTGTTCGCCGTTGGGAGCAGCGATCGGCGGACAGGTGCCGTCCGCGCCGCACTGGCCGACGACCGCGCCGTTGGACCGCACGGTGAAGCCCGAGATCGCGGGGTAGGCGCGTCGCGCCTCGCCCGGGTCCACGCGGAGGGTGAGCGAGCCGTCGGCGTAAGCGGTCTGTCGCACGCTCCCCGGCGGGCGCGGGAACCCGAGCAGGTCGAGCACCACGCGGGCGTCGCGCGTCGACGCCGTCGTGCGCCCCTGCGCGTCGCGGAGCGTGACGCTCGCGCTGCAGGTGGCGCCGGGGGCGTCATCGCTCCACGAGGCGACGATGCCCGAGGCCGAGGCGACGCCGAAGCTCACGCCGGCGCAGGCAGCCGTCGGGCGCACGTCGACGACCTCGAGGGGCGTGCGCGGCAGCGGGTTGACCTCGCCGCTCGTGCCGACGACACCGATCGTGCAGCTCGAGCCCGAGGCCTGCGAGCACTGCTGCGACGTGGTGCCTCCTTGCGGAAGGGTCGAGGGAGCAGCACCCACGCGCAGCACCAAGCGGGCCGGGGCGACCGCGTTGTGGCTCGTCACCGAGATGATCGCGGCGTTCTCGGTGCCGGGAACGGAGCGGTCGTTGCCGGTGACGGTCACGATCGACCCGTCGAGCGACACGCCGAAGGCGGATCCGCCGTAGTCCAGGGCGTAGCGGATGCCGTCCCAGTCCTCGCGACCCAGCTGCCAGCTCGTCATGTTGCGCAGATCGAAGGTGGCCGTCTCGCCGGGCCCGACCGTCAGGGCTCCCGGCTTGAGCTCGGGCTGAGGGTCGCGCGCGACGATGCCGATGGGCACCGACACCACCGTCCACTCCTCGGTGCCCGCGATGCGCACCGGCACCTGGCAGGCATCGGTGTACGGGGAGCCGGCGCCGGCGTCGTAGCGGACGACCGTCCCCGTAACGGAGCACCGTCCTTCGGCGCGCACCCCGGTCGCCGAGACATCGGTGCCGACCTCGAGCGTCGCCCGGCGCGGGAGCGCGACGAGCCCTGCCATGTCGAACTCGACCGAGGCGAGCTCGTCGACGCGCTGAGCGGCGCCCGGGCGCAGGGAGAGACTGAGGTCGTCGTCACCGGGGATGCGCAGGAACGCATAGGTGGTCACGTCGGAGTCGCCGACGCGGCCGGTGATGGCGAACGGGATCACGCGTCGCGTCGCGGGCAGGGTGCCCGAGATCTGGCGACCGTTCAACGTGACGTCTGCGGGCGTGCCCCACAGCGAGACGTCGAGGTCGCTGACGTCACCGCCGGACCACGTTGCTTTGCCCGCGAGCACATCGACGCCGGAGGTGAAATCGTCGCGGTTCTCGACCGTCAGTACGGTGTCGGTGACGACGGGGTAGTCCGGCACGTTCTCTCGGACGACTTTGACCACGATGAGACCGCGGCCGGTGTTCCCCGAGTCGGAGGCGACGTCGTAGAGGAACGACATCGTTCCCGGCTGTTCGCCCGCCTCGATGACGACGCCGGTGTCGGACACCGCGTCGATGTATCCCTTGAGGCGGGCGTACTCAGGGTTGTCGCTCTCGTCGACGAGCTTCTCGGGCAGGTCGGGACGGACGCCGGTGAGCGTGAGCCGCCCCTGCGTGGGGTCGATGTCGTTCGCCAACGGGCTCACGCGGATCGTACGGTCAGCGCCGGCCTGCACCTGCACGTAGTCGGTGAAAGTGATGGGGCTGGGGTTGGCCTGCGCGTCGAGCACCCCGATGCGGACGGTCCCCTCGCCCGTCGCTCCCGAGGAGTCCGAGACGCGGTACCGGAAGGACACCTGACCACGGTCACCGGGGACCGAGGAGTACAGGATGCTGGACCCGTCCGGCGAGATCGAGGCGGTGCCGCGGTTGGGCTGCGCGACGATCCGGTCGAGCGTGACGGCGTCACCGTCGGGGTCGACACCGAAACCCTTGAAGTCGATCGAGGCGGTGCCGCCGCTGAGGACGCGGCCCTCGAGGGTGTCGGGCAGGGGGGCGCGGTTCGCCTCTCCGCCCAGGACCGTGACGTGCACGGTCGCTTCGTCCCAGAGAGCCGGAGTACCGGTCGTGTAGACGCGGTACGTCACTTCGTACGAACCCGGCGTCGTCGGGGCGAGGTAGCGCAGCACTCCCCCGGAGGTGAAGGCGAGGGCATCGCTGGCCGGCTGGGTCTGCACGCTCGAGGGGTCGAGCGTCGGGCGTCCGCCCGCCGGTGAGATGTCGTTGTCGAGGACGGGGATGTCGATCTGCGCGCCCACGCGCACCGTGACGTTGTCGTCGACCGCGATCGGGGCGATCTCGGGAGCCGGCGGGAGCAGGTAGACCGTCGCCTCACCCGTCACCCGCGAGCCCTCGTCGTCCGTTCCGTCGCTGACGGTGTACGCGACGGTGCCGAGCAGCCCCGCGGACCCGTCGGCGGTGCTGCCCGAGACGCGCAGGTCGTTCTGGCCCACGGTGTCGACGGTGAGCGAGGCGCCCTCCTGAGCCGTCCCGGCCACGTCGCTCAGCAGGAGCACGCGACCGGTGGGATTCGACACCGCGCTGAAGACATCGAGCGTGGCGTCCTCCTGAGGTCGGACGAACGCGACGACCGGGGAGGTCGCCAGCTGCGCCGGCGCGTCAGCGGGGAGCAGGGTGATGCGCGCGGTCCCCGTCGCGTCGCGACCCCCGCCGTTGACGGTGAAGTCGACGCGGTAGACGCCGGGCTGATTCGCCGAGAAGTCGAACGTGGTGCTGCCGCCGACCACCGTCGCGGTGGCGGTGGCGTCGTCGAGGACCCGGACCGAGGTGAGGCTGACGTTGCCGGCGGTCCCGGTCACATGGGGGCCTACATCGACCGCGACCGACGACCCGACCGTGTCGATCTTCGCGAAGGACTGGACGGCCAACGTGGGATCGGGAGCCACGCGGATGACGAGGGGCTTCGTCGTCACGGCCCCCTCGGTGTCGGCCACGGTGACGTCGAGCTGGATGTTCTGCTCTCCGCCCGAGCCGTCGTCGGCGTGCTGGTAGACCACGTCTCCCGCGGGGGTCGCGGCGACCGTGCCCACGCCGCCGGGGTTGTCCACCGAGAGCAGCAGCAGCGGGTCGCCGTCGGGGTCCACCCAGCCGGGCAGGACGGGGACCGTGATGGTGCCGCCGCGAGCGACCTCGGGGGTCGGCCACGGCTGCAGGCACTTGTCGACGCCGCACCACACGGGTGCCGCGTTCGACGAGGGCGCCGAGACCGAGAGGGTCACCGAGGCGGGGGCGGAGTTCAAGCCGTCGGCCGCGGTGCCGTCGGTGACCGCGTACGAGAAGGTGGCGCTGCCGGTCGCTCCCGGTGCGACGCGCACGGCGAGACGCTGACCGGCGTCGGTCACCGTGAGGGTTCCGAACCCCGGATCGAGTCCCGTGACGCTCTCGGCGATGATGCTGAGGACGTCCTCGTTGGGGTCGTGGTCGTTCAAGAGCACGGGGAGCGTCGTGAGACGACCGGGCCGCACGCCGAACGAATCGGGTTCGGCGATCGGCGGCTTCGGGTCGAGGACGACGCTCAGCTTCTCGTCGCTCTGCACGGCGGTCTGCTCGGTGCGGTCGTCGAGCGACCAGTTCTGGCTGGACGCGACGAGGGCCCCGTCGGGCACCGTCCAGACCCACCCCGTGCGCGTCTCGTTCAAGATCACGGCGTGGTCGGTCGCGACGAAGACCGGCCGTCGCTGGTCGGGCATGGTCGCCCCGCCGTAGTCGAGGTCGGTCTCACCCTGGTCGGAGCGCCACAGCGTGCCGCGGGCATCCCCCGGCAGGAGCCACGCGGCGTACGCGACGCCCTGGTGCGACAAGGGGCGGGCCGGCTGGCCGAGGACATTGCCGCCGCCGCCGACCTCGCGCCGGGGCTCGGAGCCGTCTGCCGGGATGCTCCACAGCGACTGGTCGTCCGCGACGTACACCGCGCGTGCGTCGGCGTCCGCATCGGCGACCACGAGCTGATCGGCCGCATCGATGGTGACGGGGTCCGCGCCGCGCACCCACACCCGCCCGGCGTCCGCGTCGACGAGGACCCAGGTGTCCCCGGCCGCCGAGAGGACGGGAGCCGCGACCTCGGCCTTAAGCGCGTCGCGGCCGCGCAGCTCGTCGGCGTCGATGTCGTACCGGATGACCGAGCCGTCGGCGGACGAGTAGGCGAAGAGCATGCCGCGGGCGTCGAGGGCGATGGCATCCGCGGTGTAGGACGGCGCGTTCTCGTCCTGTGAGGTGTCGAAGGGGTCGAGCTCGGTGGGCTTCTGCCCCGCCTGGCTCAAGCGGCTCGCGAAGAGCGTGCCGGTGTCGGTGCGATACACCGCGTAGTCGCCCGCCGTGACCACCGATGTCGTACCGGGCGGGGTGTCGGGGGCGGCCTCGAGCTGATCGTCGGACAGGTCGACGGGCTGGGCCTCGTTGATCCGGGTGAGCTTGCTGAAGCTGTCGGTGAAGAGGTAGGCACCGTCACCGCTCTGCACCACCTGGCTGGGGTTGCCTGCCGTGCGCACGGTGTCGAGTTCGCCGACGGTGGTGTTCACGCGCGCGTAGCGCTGGCCGTCACCGGTCTGCAGCGCCCACACCGACGTGTCGACCTCGGGGGTCTGCTGGGCGTCCAGACCGGGCCACACGATGCTCGCCGTGATGACGAGGGCGGCGGCGGCGAGGGTCGAGGCCAACCCTGCGATCGTCGAGCGCTTCACCGGAGGACTCCCGTGGCGAACAAGGCGGCGACGACAACGGCCCCCGCGGTCACGAGCGTCGCCGAGGCGAGGATCCACGGCAGCGCCTTGGAGCCGGTCGAGGCCGGCGCGGCGATGTCGGTGTCTTCGTCGCGGACGTAGCCCGCCATACCGGAGGTGCCGCGGAGCTTGCGCCCGCCCTCGCGCTCGATGCGCGACCGCGCCGGGCCGCGCAACGTCCCGTCGGCGAAATCGACCGCCCGCGCGGCGGGCGCCCACTCGGCGGCGGGGACCTCGAGCGGCGTCGAGGGCAGGCCGCTCTCGACCTGGACGGCCTGGATCGCCTCGCCGAACTCACGCGCGCTGGCGTACCGGTCGGCGGGGTTGCGGGACATCGACTTCGCGAGCACCGCCTGCAGCGAGGCGGGGACGTCGCTGCGGGTGATGTCGGTGTAGGTCGCTCGAGCGATGCGGCGTCGCAACTGCTCGCGGGAGTTCTGCCCCTTCTCGCGTCGTTCGAACGGGCTCTGTCCCGCCAGCAGCGAGTAGATCGTGGCGCCGAGGCTCCACACCTCGCTCGACACGGTTCCGGCCGTCTGCTCGGCGACGACCTCGGGAGCGCTCCACGGCACCGACATCGCCAGCATCTCGTCCGCCCCCTGGCGCACGAGGGACGAGGAGATACCGAAGTCGGCGAGGACGGGGGCTCCGAACGTCGTCACGAGGATGTTGCTCGGCTTCACGTCGCGGTGGATGAGTCCCGCATGGTGCGCCGATTCGAGGGCCCCCGACATGCGGACGCCGATCGAGAGGACCTCGGGCACGGGCATGCGCTCGACGCGGTAACGCTGAGCGAGCGAGCCCGGGCAGAACTCCATGACGATGTACGGCCGGCCGTCGGCCGAGATCCCCGCCTGGTAGACCGTGACGATCGAGGGGTGGGCCGAGAGATGGGCGAGGACGTCGGCCTCGGCATTAAACATGCGCAGCAGATCGGTGTCGCGCACATCGCTCGGAAGCACCTTGACCGCGACGTCGCGGCGCGGCATGTCCTGTCCGTAGAGGAAGACGTCGGCGAATCCTCCGGACCCCAGCGGTCGGATGTACGCGAGCCCGGGCAAGATGGGCGGCGAAGACGGCAGGCGCTGCGGCATCGAGCCCCCTCCCCCTGAGACGCGTCCGCGACTCGATAAGCGGACAACCCGTTGATGCTAACAAAAGCGCGGCCTCCCGCCGTGCCCTTGTGAACAGAGCTTCAGGATGCCGGAGGCTCCACGTCGCGCGGATCGAACGGCGCATCGAGCGAGCGGGTGAGGTCGTCCAGCAGCGCGGCGATCTGCGGCTCGACGAATTCCGCCACCGCCGCCTGGATCCGGAGGCGGTGATGGAGCAGGATCGTGCACACTTCGCGGCCGATCATGTTGGCGTAATCGTCGGCGAGGCCCACCTCTTGTCGCAGCGCCGCCTTCGCGGCATCCGACAGCGGGGGAAGAGCGGGGATGGCCGCATCCTCTTCGGCCGCGAGGCCCGACAGGGTGAAGAGGAAGGGCGATCCGGGCTCGGGGTCGGGGTCGAGCGGCATCCCGTCGAACTCGGGTTCGAGTCCCTCGGCCGGGCGGTAGGAACGTCGTCGGTTGCGTTCGGCCTGCTGGTCGAGCTCGGCCTGCAGCATCGGGAGGTTGCGGGACGTGTACTCGGCGACCGCATGATCGACGATCGCCTTCACCCGCGTCGACAGGCCATGCTGTACCCCGTGCGGGACATCGGACCCGAGGCCTGCGGCCGACAGGACCGGCGAGCCGAAGCACCGACGGCACGGAGCGACACGTCCGCGGTGGTTCGCGGGCTCCCACCGGGGCAGCCAACGGAGCCAGGCGTCCACCGCCTGACCGACCTGGCTCTCGAGCGACCGCTCCACGCCCCTACGCTAGCCCGACACGCCCGGGAACACGCGGATGCGGGCGGACCCGCGCGTCACGGGTCGCATCACGGGCTCTCGTCCTCGTCTTCCCAGCGCCAGCGCGGGCCCGTCGTGCGAGCCCGCACGAGCAGGATGCCGAAGAGTCCCGCGAGCACAGCCGCACCGGCCACCACCGGACCGGGGAATCCCAGCGCGACGCTTTGCGCCGCGGCGACGCCGCGAACCGGATCGGCCCCGCTGACGAGAGCGCCGAGCACGACCCCGAGCACTTCGCCCAGATAGGCCGCGATCGCGCACGGGACGGCGGTCAACCAGCCGGGCGGATCGGCCCGAAGGCCCCACCACAGCGTCGCCGCGAATCCCGCGAGGGCCAGCACCTGACCGATGATGCCGGGGATCGCGCCGAGACCGCGGACGGGGATGACATCGGCATCGACGACGAGGCTCGTCACCCCGAGGCCGCCGATCGAGAGGGCGATGAAGACGACGGACGCGAAGACGACAGCGACCGGCGGGGAAACCCCCGCCGGTCGCTGTTCGTTGGTCATCGGCTCCGGCTCAGCGCTGCGAGAGCTGCGGACCGGCCTCGAGGGTGCGCTCGTACTCGCGCTGGGCTTCGGCGTTGATCTCGGTCACGCGGCGACCGCGTGCCGACACCCACGAGCCGAACCAGATGGTGAGTTCGCGACCGAGGACGAAGGCGACGATCGCGAGCGGGGCGAGGACGTTGTTCTGGAGCAGTTCGACCGACTGGCGGGGGGTGATCTCCCAGAACGGCGCGGCGAAGAGGGCGCCGAGCAGGTGCCCGGCCCAGGCCACGACACCGACGACGAGACCCCAGACCACCCAGTGACCCCAGCGCCCGCGGTTGATCAGGGCGCCGAGGAACCAGAACCCGAAGTAGAACGCCACGGTGGGCACCCACAGGTCCCACGTGGTCAGGGCCGAGAGGGCCGCCTGACCGAGGTCGGCGGTGGCGGTGCGGCCGGTCAGCAGCCCCAGGCCGAGAGTCGCGGCGAGATACAGCACCGCGAAGACCAGAGCGGCGAGAAGGCCGATGGCACCGGCCGCACCCCGGTTGTTGCGGGGACGAGGGGCTTCGGGCGCCTGCACGAAGATCGGCTGCGCCCCGCCCACCGTGCGGGTGGGCTCTTCGGCGACGGGAGCGGCGGCGGCGGCACCGGCGGCGGGGTACGCCGTCGTGCTCACGTCGTCGTAGCGCGACGTCGCGGTCGTGTCGTCGTGACGGACGTCGTCGCGGCGGACGTCGTCGCGCGCCGGCTCCGCGGAGGCGGCGTAAGCGGCCCAGCGAGCGTCTTCGTCCTCGAGGTCGACCGACCCGGAGGACGCCGTGGACCCCTGCGGGGCCACCGGCGACGCATCGTGCACGACGGGAGCCGCGTGCTCGCTGCGGGGCGTCGTCGGAGCGGAGGCGGCGTGCTCGTGCGCCTCACGATCGTCCCACGCGGCTTCGGCCGCCGCGGGGTCGACCGCGTCGCGGCGGGCGGCCTCGGCATCGGCGAGACCCTCGTGGGCTCGGCCGACGACATCCTGCGCTTCGTCCTTCGGCTCGACGACGGGGTCGCCGTACGAAGCCTTCGGTTCAGCGACGGGGTCGCCGCCCGACGTGTTGTCGCTCATGGGGTCTCCTCACGCGGTGCTTGCGGCGCAAGGCTAACCCGGGTATCCCGCGGCGCCGTGCAGGCGTGCCGTGGGATGTCCTTCTCGACCGTGTCGGTAGGGCGGCTTAGGGTGTTCCCATGTCCCGTCGCCTGCTCCGTCCGGCCGTCGCAGCGGCTCTCGCCGGCGCCACCCTCCTCGCGCTGAGCGCGTGCGCCCCCGCCGCAGACGACGCCGCGCCTACCCCCGCGGCACCGGTCGTGTCGTCCAGCCCGACCCCCATCCCGACGATCACCCAGACGGCATCGGCCGTCCGCATCCCGGCCGACTGCCGCTCGATGCTCTCGGCCGACGTCCTGGCTCAGCTCGGCCAAACTCCGTTGAACGACCCCGCGCTCGGGCCCTCGGGCGTGCAGTCCGACGGCTCGCTGATCTGCATCTGGCGCGATCCGGCGGCGGACACCACAGGCCTCGTCACGCACATCTCGCGCATGGACCGCGGCCCCGCGCTCGACATGCTGAACGGTCTCGTCGACACCCAGGGCTTCAGCTGCTACACCCCCGACGCGGGGACGCGCTGCGAGAAGACCTGGATCAACCCGACCTACCCCGTCAACGACGGTCGTACGCTCTACTGGCGCGACGGCGTGTTGATCGACACGCAGTACTCGAACCTCGCCCCCACGGGATACACCGGCAGCATCATCGCCTCCGTCTTCGCCGGCTGACCCCGCGAGGGGGCTGCACCGTCACTCGCCGAAGAAGGCGTGGGATGCCACGATCGCGGCGTACCCGTCGGGCACCCACCCGGAGAGCGTCGACGACACCCACCGGTCGGCACGCAGATCGTGGACCTCGAGGAGCTCGCCCGAGGCGCGTTCGCAGTGGGTGGTGTCGGCCGCGACCGAGCACGCGAAACCCTGTGCGGCGAGCGTGGTCGAGACGGTTGCGGCCCCCTCGGGCGTCACCGTCGAGACGGTCGTCTCGATCGAACGCCCGGCTTCGCCCCGCCAGTGGCAGGTGATCACGACCGTCGGAGCGGCGGCGGCGACCGCCTCGGGCGTCGACGCCGGCGCGGTACGCCGCTGGGAGAGCAACGCCTGCGGAGACCACACGAGGGAGGACCACAGCGGTTGCGAGTACAGGTGCCGGCAGTCCGAAGCCGGCGCGGGAGGGGCGGCCTCGACCGCCGCGTGCCGCCCCGTGGCGGCCCTCAGCGTGTCGCCCACGAATCCCACGGCCATCGGCACGCCGGGGGTGGCGATGACCACCAGAGCGGCGACGGCGGCCGCGCACAGCAGACCCGCCGGCCATGCCAGCCACAAGCTGCGTCCCCCGATGCGGGCCATGCGTTCCTCCACCACAACGGTAGGCGCACCGAGGTGCCTCCCCCGCGCCTCGACACGCCGCGAGCACGACGAAGGCCCCCGGCGTGAGCCGGGGGCCTTCGGGGATCAGGATGCCGCGCCGGGGCGTGGCATCCCTCCCGTCGAGTTCGGGAGGACGGGCGACCCGCCCTCCCGAGCCTCGATCAGTTGTATGTGCCGGGCGTGAAGTCGTCCGTCGAGAAGCTGTCGAAGTCGACGTAGCTCAGGTCGGCGTCGCTGTACGCCCCGTCCGAAGCGAAGATGCGGTTGGGGTACCGCTCGCTCTTCGCCTCTTCCGTCGCCTCGACCGTGACGTTGCGGTACTTCGCAAGTCCGGTTCCGGCGGGGATGAGCTTTCCGATGATGACGTTCTCCTTGAGGCCGACGAGCGGGTCGCTCTTGCCCTCCATGGCCGCCTGCGTCAGGACGCGGGTGGTCTCCTGGAACGATGCCGCCGACAGCCACGACTCGGTCGCGAGCGACGCCTTCGTGATACCCATCAGCTCGGGACGACCCGACGCGGGACGCTTGCCCTCGCCGACCGCCTCGCGGTTGATGGTCTGGTAGCGCTTGAAGTCCACCAGCTCACCGGGCAGCAGATCGGTGTCGGCGTGATCGACGACGGTGACCTTGCGGAGCATCTGTCGGACGATGACCTCGATGTGCTTGTCGTGGATCGGCACACCCTGCGAGCGGTACACGCCCTGGACGCCGTTGACGAGGTACTTCTGCACCTCGCGGGCACCCTGCACGCGCATGACCTCCTTGGGGTCGAGCGTTCCGACCTGGAGGGGCTCGCCGACCGAGACGTGCTGGCCGTCCTCGACCAAGAGCGTCGCGCGCTTCAGGACGGGGTAGACCACCGGCTCGTCGCCGTTGTCGGGCGTCAGGATGACCTTCTTGGCCTTGTCGGTCTCGTCGATCGTGATGCGGCCGTCGGCCTCGGCGATCGGCGACGCACCCTTGGGGGTACGGGCCTCGAAGAGCTCCTGCACACGGGGAAGACCCTGCGTGATGTCGTCCGCCGAGGCGGAACCACCGGTGTGGAAGGTACGCATCGTCAGCTGGGTACCGGGCTCACCGATCGACTGGGCCGCGATGATGCCGACGGCCTCGCCGATGTCGACGATCTTGCCGGTGGCGAGCGAACGGCCGTAGCACTTCGCGCAGACACCGACCGCCGAGTCGCAGGTCAGGACGGAGCGGACCTTGATGGTCTCGACACCACCCGCAACCAGCTTGTCGATGAGCACGTCGCCCACGTCGTCGCCGGCCTCGGCCAGCACGGTGCCCTGCGCGTCGACGACCGCCGTGGCGAGCGTACGAGCGAACACCGAGTTCTCGACGTTGGCATCCTTGACCAGCGAACCGGTCGAGTCGGCCGCGGCGATCGGGAGCTCGAGGCCCTTCGACGTGCCGCAGTCCTCCTCGCGGATGATGACATCCTGCGAGACGTCGACCAGACGACGGGTGAGGTACCCCGAGTCGGCCGTACGGAGGGCCGTGTCGGCCAGACCCTTACGGGCACCGTGCGTCGCGATGAAGTACTCGGCGACCGACAGACCCTCGCGGTACGAGGAGATGATCGGACGCGGGATGATCTCACCCTTGGGGTTGTTCACCAGGCCTCGCATACCCGCGATGTTGCGGATCTGCAGCCAGTTACCACGGGCGCCCGACGAGACCATGCGGTTGATGGTGTTGTCGGCGGGGAAGTTGTCCCGCATCGCCTTCTGGACCTCGTCGGTGGCCTCGGTCCAGATCTTGATGAGCTCCTGACGACGCTCGGCGTCGGTGGTGAGACCCTTCTCGTACTGGCCCTGGACCTTCGCGGCCTGCTTCTCGTAGCCCGCGACGATCTCGGCCTTGTTCGGCGGGGTGAGGATGTCGCTCAGCGCCACCGTGACACCCGAACGGGTGGCCCAGTAGAAGCCGGCGTCCTTGATCCGGTCGAGCGATGCTGCGACCTCGACCTTGGGGTACTCCTCCGCCAGCTTGTTGACGATCTGCGACAGCTTGCCCTTGTCGGCCTGCTCGCGAACGAACGGGTAGCCCTTGGGGAGCGTGTCGTTGAAGATCGCCTGTCCGAGCGAGGCGTCGACGAGACCGTGCACGTCGTAACCCTCGGGCGCCTGGCCCTCGAGGAACGTCAGGCCGGGGATGCGGATGCGCGCCTTGGCCTGCAGGTCGAGGGTGCCCTCGTCCTTGGCCAGGATCGCCTCGCCCACGGAACCGAACGCGCGGCCTTCGCCCTTCGCACCCTCCTTGAGGGTGGTGAGGTGGTGCAGACCGATGATCATGTCCTGCGAGGGCAGGGTCACCGGGCGACCGTCCGACGGCTTCAGGATGTTGTTCGAGGCGAGCATCAGCACGCGCGCCTCGGCCTGGGCCTCGACCGACAGGGGCAGGTGGACGGCCATCTGGTCACCGTCGAAGTCGGCGTTGAACGCCGCGCACACGAGCGGGTGCAGCTGGATCGCCTTGCCCTCGACGAGCTGGGGCTCGAACGCCTGGATGCCGAGACGGTGCAGGGTGGGTGCACGGTTCAGCAGCACGGGGCGCTCGCGGATGATCTCCTCGAGCACGTCCCAGACCTCGGGACGGTAGCGCTCGACGGCGCGCTTGGCGGCCTTGATGTTCTGCGAGTGACCGAGGTCGATCAGGCGCTTGATGACGAACGGCTTGAACAGCTCGAGCGCCATCTGCTTGGGCAGACCGCACTGGTGGAGCTTGAGCTGGGGTCCGACGATGATGACGGAACGGCCCGAGTAGTCCACGCGCTTTCCGAGCAGGTTCTGGCGGAAGCGACCCTGCTTTCCCTTGAGCATGTCGCTCAGGGACTTCAGGGCGCGGTTGCCGGTACCGGTGACGGGGCGACCACGGCGGCCGTTGTCGAACAGCGCGTCAACGGCCTCCTGCAGCATGCGCTTCTCGTTGTTGACGATGATCTCGGGGGCACCGAGGTCGATCAGGCGACGGAGGCGGTTGTTGCGGTTGATCACGCGACGGTAGAGGTCGTTCAGGTCGGAGGTCGCGAAGCGGCCACCGTCGAGCTGGACCATGGGACGAAGCTCCGGCGGGATCACCGGGACGACATCCAGCACCATCGAGGCCGGGCTCATGCCGGTCTGCAGGAACGAGTTGACGACCTTGAGGCGCTTGATCGCGCGGATTTTGCGCTGGCCCTTGCCCTCGGAGATCTGCAGGTGGAGGCTGTCGGCCTCGGCCTGCAGGTCGAAGGCCTCGAGGCGACGCTTGATCGACTCCGCGCCCATGTGGGCCTCGAAGTACTGACCGAAGCGGTCCTGCAGCTCGTGGAACACGTCGTCCTCGGGCTTCAGGGCGCCCACCTCGAGCGTGCGGAAGTCCTCCCACACGCGCTCGAGCTTGGCGATCTGCTCGTCGGCGTTCTTGCGGGCCGCCGTCATGTCCTTCTCGGCGGCGTCCTTGACCTTCTTCTTCTGGTCGGCCTTGGCGCCCTCCGCCTCGAGGGCGGCGAGCTCCTCCTCGAGCTTGGCGAGGCGGGCCGCGACGCGGGCGTCGCGACGGTCGCCGAGCGTCTTCAGCTCGAGGCGGATGTTGTTCTCCTGCGTGGCCAGGTCACGGTGACGAGCATCCTCGTCGACCGAGATCACCATGTAGGCGGCGAAGTAGATGACCTTCTCGAGGTCCTTCGGCGCCATGTCGAGCAGGTAGCCGAGGCGCGAGGGCACGCCCTTGAAGTACCAGATGTGCGTGACGGGCGCGGCGAGCTCGATGTGGCCCATGCGCTCGCGACGGACCGAGGACTTGGTGACCTCGACGCCGCAGCGTTCGCAGACGATGCCCTTGAAGCGCACGCGCTTGTACTTGCCGCAGGCGCACTCCCAGTCGCGGGAGGGTCCGAAGATCTGCTCGCCGAAGAGTCCGTCCTTCTCGGGCTTCAGCGTGCGGTAGTTGATCGTCTCGGGCTTCTTGACCTCACCGAAGGACCAACGACGGATGTCGTCGGCGGTGGCCAGACCGATACGGATCTGATCGAAAGTGGTTGATTCGAGCACTGGTTCTCCTGTGTCGGAATTCTCTGAAATCTGAGCTGGGTCGCTGAGCTGGAAGCTCAGATCTCGTCGATCGACGAGGACTCGAAGCGGCTGGAGATGTTGATGCCGAGTTCTTCCGCAGCGCGGAAGGCGTCGTCATCCGTGTCGCGCAGGTTCACCGCGGTGCCGTCGGCCGAGAGAACCTCGACGTTCAGGCAGAGCGACTGCATCTCCTTCATGAGCACCTTGAAGGACTCGGGGATGCCGGGCTCCTGGATGTTCTCGCCCTTGACGATGGCCTCGTACACCTTGACGCGGCCGAGGATGTCGTCGGACTTGATCGTGAGGAGCTCCTGCAGCGCGTAAGCGGCACCGTAGGCCTCGAGCGCCCACACTTCCATCTCACCGAAGCGCTGACCACCGAACTGCGCCTTACCACCGAGCGGCTGCTGGGTGATCATCGAGTACGGGCCCGTCGAACGCGCGTGGATCTTGTCGTCGACGAGGTGGTGCAGCTTCAGGATGTACATGTAGCCGACCGAGATGGGCGCCGGGAACGGCTCGCCGGAGCGACCGTCGAACAGCAGCGTCTTACCCGTGGAGTCGACCATGCGGTCGCCGTCGCGGTTGGGGATCGTCGAGTCGAGCAGACCCGCGATCTCGGCCTCGAAGGCGCCGTCGAACACCGGGGTGGCGACCTTCGTGCCGGGGGCGGCCTCGCGAGCCGACTCGGGCAGCTGGGCGGCCCACTCGGGGGTGCCCTCGACCTTCCAACCCTGCTGGGCGATCCAGCCGAGGTGGAGCTCGAGGACCTGACCGAAGTTCATTCGACCGGGGATGCCGAGCGGGTTGAGGATGATGTCGACCGGCGTGCCGTCGGGCAGGAAGGGCATGTCCTCGATCGGGAGGATCTTGGCGATGACGCCCTTGTTGCCGTGGCGACCGGCGAGCTTGTCGCCCTCGGTGATCTTGCGCTTCTGGGCGATGTAGACCACGACGCGGCGGTTGACGCCCGAGCCGAGCTCGTCGTCTCCGTCTTCGGCGTTGAACTCCTTGACGGCGATGATCGTGCCCTGCTCGCCGTGGGGCACCTTCAGCGAGGTGTCACGGACTTCGCGGCTCTTCTCGTTGAAGATCGCGCGGAGCAGACGCTCCTCGGCGCTCAGCTCGGTCTCGCCCTTGGGCGTGACCTTGCCGACGAGGATGTCACCGGGGCGGACCTCGGCGCCGATGCGGATGATGCCGCGGTCGTCGAGGTCCTTCAGCAGATCGGGGCTGACGTTGGGGAGGTCACGGGTGATCTCCTCCTTGCCGAGCTTCGTGTCGCGCGCGTCGACCTCGTACTCCTCGATGTGGATCGACGACAGCGTGTCGTCCTTCACGAGGTCCTGGCTGAGGATGATCGCGTCCTCGAAGTTGTGACCTTCCCAGGTCATGAACGCCACGAGGAGGTTCTTGCCGAGCGCGAGCTCGCCGTTCTCGGTCGCGGGACCGTCGGCGATGACCTCGCCGGCCTCGATGCGCTCGCCGGCCGAGACGACCACGCGCTGGTTGTAGGACGTGCCCTGGTTGGAGCGGTCGAACTTGCGCAGGAAGTAGTCCTGCGTGCCGCCCTCGTCGAGCTGGATGGTCACGACGTCGGCCGAGACCTCCAGGACGACGCCCGACTTCTCAGCCGTCACGACGTCACCGGCGTCGATGGCCGCGAAGCCCTCCATACCGGTACCGACGACGGGCGACTCGCTGCGCACGAGCGGCACGGCCTGGCGCTGCATGTTCGCACCCATGAGGGCGCGGTTGGCGTCGTCGTGCTCGAGGAACGGGATGAGCGAGGTCGCCACCGACACCATCTGGCGCGGCGAGACGTCCATGTAGCCGATCTCGTCGTTCGGGAAGAGGTCGACCTCGCCACCCTGGCCACGACGGGCGAGGATGCGATCCTCGACGAAGTGTCCGTCTGCCTGGAGGGCGACACCGGCCTGAGCGACGATGTGGTCGCTCTCTTCGCTGGCGGTGAGGTAGTCGATCTGGTCGGTCACCCGGCCGTCGACGACGCGACGGTACGGGGTCTCGATGAAACCGAAGGCGTTGATACGGGCGAACGAGGCCAGCGAGCCGATCAGACCGATGTTGGGGCCTTCAGGCGTCTCGATGGGGCACATGCGGCCGTAGTGCGAGGGGTGGACGTCGCGGACCTCGACGCCGGCACGCTCACGCGAGAGACCGCCGGGACCCAGAGCCGACAGGCGGCGCTTGTGGGTCAGACCCGCGAGCGGGTTGTTCTGGTCCATGAACTGCGACAGCTGCGAGGTTCCGAAGAACTCCTTGATCGCCGCGACGACGGGGCGCACGTTGATCAGGGTCTGCGGCGTGATCGCCTCGATGTCCTGGGTGGTCATGCGCTCGCGGACGACGCGCTCCATGCGCGACAGACCGGTGCGGACCTGGTTCTGGATGAGCTCGCCGACGGCGCGGATACGACGGTTGCCGAAGTTGTCGATGTCGTCGGTGTCGAGGCGGATCTCGGCGGGCTGGCCACCACGGACGCCGTCGAACGTGACGTCACCGCGGTGCAGGCGGACGAGGTACTTGATCGTGGCGACGATGTCGTCGACGGTCAGGACCGAGTCGCTCAGCGGCTTGTCGAGACCGAGCTTCTGGTTGATCTTGTAGCGACCCACCTTCGCGAGGTCGTAGCGCTTCGAGTTGAAGTAGAAGTTGTCCAGCAGCGCGCGCGCAGCCTCGGCGGCGACCTGCTCGCCCGGACGGAGCTTGCGGTAGATGTCGCGGAGGGCGTCTTCCTTCGTGAGGATCGTGTCCTTGGACAGCGTCTCTTCGATGGAGTCGAACCCGGAGAACTCGGCGAGGATGTCCTCGCTGGTCAGGCCGAGGGCCTTGAGGAAGACAGTGACCGACTGCTTGCGCTTGCGGTCGATGCGCACGCCGACCTGGTCGCGCTTGTCGATCTCGAACTCGAGCCAGGCACCACGCGAGGGAATGACGCGCGCCGACACGATGTCCTTGTCGGAGGTCTTGTCGGGCGTCTTGTCGAAGTAGACACCGGGCGAACGCACGAGCTGCGACACGACGACACGCTCGGTGCCGTTGATGATGAACGTGCCCTTGTTGGTCTGGAGCGGGAAGTCGCCCATGAAGACCGTCTGGGTCTTGATCTCACCGGTCTGGTGGTTCATGAACTCGGCCTCGACGTACAGCGGGGCGGCGTAGGTCTTGCCGCGCTCCTTGCATTCCTCGATCGAGTACTTCTCCGGCTCGAGGTAGGGGTTCGTGAACGAGAGCTGCATGGTCTCGCTCAGGTCCTCGATCGGCGAGATCTCCTCGAAGATCTCCTCGAAGATCTCCTCGAGTCCGCTGATCTCGGGGACGTCGGTGCGACCGGCGGCCTGAGCCTCGGCGACGCGCGCCTTCCATGCTTCGTTACCGACGAGCCAGTCGAACGACTCGGTCTGCAGCGCGAGCAGATCGGGAACGGTCAGCTTGTCGGAGATCTTCGCGAACGAGAGGCGAGATGCGCCGCGTCCGCTCTTCGGGGTGGTGGTGGTGGATGCGTTGCTCGCAGCAGCCAAGGGAATAACCTCCAGAAGCCCGGGCGAGGGGCTCGTGATTCCTTGTCGTCAGGTGGAGTGCGTTCCTGCCCCGATAACCTGCACGTCGCACACCGCGGTGAAGCGGGGACGGGCAGGCTCAGCCGACCACCATATGAGGGCAGGGGGAATCGAGGAGCGCAAAGTCCAAGCATACGCGGGAGGACTCGCCGTGTCCAGTCCAATTCTTGACGCGTTCTCGGACCTGCGGTATAACCGCGTGCGCTCGCCCGGCATTCCTCGCTCCCGCCCCGTCAGGCCCGGCGAAACCGCACCCGGTCACCCGGCCGCACCTGTGCGAGAGCGTCGAGGGCGGCATCCGGGATCACCCCTATCACGGGATAGCCCCCGGTCACAGGACCGTCGGCGAGCAGGATCACCGGGCGCCCGTGCGGAGGAACCTGCAGCGCTCCCGGACGCATGCCCTCGCTGGGGAGCTCGTCGTGCCGGGTGCGCTCGAGGACCGGACCGTCGAGACGGACGCCGATGCGGTCGATGTCGGTCGACACGGTCCAGGACGCATCGGTCAGCGCATCGACGGAGGCGGGGGTGAACCAGTCCGCCCGCGGCCCCGGCCGGAGCCCCACCTCGAGCACGGCTGTGGGAATCGACCAGGGGAACCCGTCCACCGCGGGCACCTCCCCGGTCGCGAATCCCGCGTGCACGAGGTCGCCGGCACGGAGGGGTGGAGGGCCGAGTCGCGCGAGAACGTCGGTGGAGCGGGAGCCGAGCACGGACTCGGCGGCCACTCCCCCGCGGACGGCGAGGATCAGCCGCAGGCCCGCGCGTGCGGGGTCGATCGTCAGCTCCGCGCCCCTCGCGAGCCGGACCGGCGCGTAAGCGGGGACACCGCGCCCGTCGACGCGCACGTCGGCGAGGGCACCGGTCACCGCAATCCAGCAGTCGCTTTCGGCCCGCGCCGAGAAGGCGCCGAGCGTGATCTCGAGGGCCGCCGCGCTCTCGTCGTTTCCGACCAGACGGTTCGCGATGCGCAGGGCGCCGCGATCCAGGGCGCCCGAGCGGGCCACCCCCAGCGCCGCTCGGCCGGGTCGGCCGAGGTCCTGCACCGTGACCAGCGGACCGGGGGCGAGGATGCGGAGCACCGGGCCGGGCGCCGCCCCGGCGGTCGAGGAACGCGCCCCGCCGGGCGAGGAACCGGCGGGAAACGGCGGGGCCGCGGCATCCGGTCGTCCGCTCGTCGGCGTCGTGCTGTCGGGCTCCGGCGGCCCGACGATGTGCGCGCGCTCGCGAATCGGGACGAACCGCACGCGGCTGCCAGGCGCCAAGAGGACGGGGTCGACGGCCTCGGGGTCGAAGAGGACCGCATCCGTCGACCCGATGAGCCGCCAGCCGCCCGGGGTGTCACGGGGGTAGGCCCCGCTGAACGCCCCCGCGAGACCCACGGCTCCGGCGGGGACGCGAAGGCGGGGTCGGTCGAGTCGAGGGACGTCGAACGGCCAGTCCGCACTCACGAGATAGGCGAAACCCGGCGCGAAGCCGGTGAAGGCCACCATCCACTCCGCGGCGCGGTGGCGCGCGATGAGTTCGTCCGCTCGGATGCCGAGCAGCTCGGCCGTGTCGTCCAGGTCGGCGCCGTCGTACCGCGTCGCGATCTCGACGAGGGGGCCGGGTCGGGCGGCATCCGGATCCCCGGTCGCGGCCGCCCGGACCCACGCGGCGACCGCGGACGCCGAGGTGCGCAGCGGATCGAAGGCGATGAGCACGGTGCGCGCGGCGGGCACGAGATCGTCGACGCCGTCGAGCGGATCCGCGGCGAGCGCGGCGTGCAACCGCACGACCGCGGACAGATCGGCGACCTCGGCCAGCACGGCCCTCTCGCCCATCGCCCGCAGCGTCACCACGGAGCGCGCACCTCGACACCCGCGTCGTCCAGGGCCGCGCGCACGGCCCGCGCCATCGCCACGGCGGCGGGAGTGTCCCCGTGCAGGCACAGCGAAGCGGCCTCGACGGCGAGCCGCGTCCCGTCGACGGCCTCGACCTTTCGGTCGCGTACGAGGAGCACCGCCCGCTCGGCCACGAGGGCCGGGTCGTCGACGAGCGCGCCGGGAGACCCCCGGGGCACGAGCGTCGCCGTCGCCGTGTACCCGCGGTCGAGGAAGGCCTCGGGCACGAAGGGAAGACCCGCGGATGCCGCGGCCTGGGCGATCGCGCCGGGAAGGCCGAGGATCGGGAGCGCGCGTCCGAGCCGCGCGGAGTGGTCGGCCACCGCCGCGACGACCGCGTCGGCCTGCCGTCGGTCGACGGTGACCGCGTGATAGAGCGCGCCGTGCGGCTTGACGTACCGCAGGTCGGCACCGGCCGCGGCGAGCGCGGCGATCTGCCCGATCACACTCGCGCGGAGATCGGCGGAGCCGGGCGAGCGGGGCACGCGGCCGAAATTCTCGCGGTCCTCGTACGAGGGGTGTGCGCCGACGGCGACCCCGAAGCGCCCCGCCCTCTCGACGGAGGCGCGCATGGCGCCGGCATCCCCCGCGTGCCCGCCGCAGGCGATGCTGGCGCTGGAGATCACCGCGAACATGGCGTCGTCGTCGGCCGTCGGCACTCCGTCGACGGTCTCGCCCAGGTCGGCGTTGAGATCCACCCGCATGCGGCCACGGTACCGCCGCCCCGAGGGCCTAGCGTGGGTTCATGGCCCGCATGCGCATCGAACCCGACGACGCCCCGACCGCGCGGCTGTCCGACGGCGCCCTCGCCCGCGTCTCGCCCTCGGGGTTCGTGTCGGGATGGGAGCTCGTCGTCGACGGGACGCCCCAGTCGCACGTCGACCTCGACGACCCCACGCACCTGCACTTCGAGTACGTGGCGCGCATGGGCGCCGTGATCGATCGACTCCGGATGCCGGGACAGCCCCTCACCGCGGTCCACCTCGGCGCGGGCGCCCTCACGCTGCCGCGCTACGTGGAGGCGACCCGACCCGGCTCGCGCCAGCAGGTCATCGAGCTCGAGCCGGCGCTCTGGGACCTCGTGCGCGAGAACCTGCCCCTCCCCCGCGGCGCGTCGGTGCGCGTGCGCATCGGTGACGCGCGTGCCGGGCTGTCGAGACTGCCGGCGGGGCTCTCGGGTGCCGTCGACCTCCTCATCAGCGACGTGTACTCCGGCGCGCAGACCCCCGCCCACCTCACCACCGTGGAGTTCTACCGCGAGGCGGCGGCCCTGCTCGCCCCCGAGGGGGTGCTCCTGGTGAACGTGTCCGACGGACCCGGACTGGCCTTCGCCCGCCGCCAGGTCGCCACGATCCGCGAGGCCCTGCCCGAGGTCATCGTGCTCGCCGAGGTGCAGGTGCTCAAGGGACGCCGGTTCGGCAACCTCGTCGTCGCCGCCTCGGCAGCGCCCCTGCCGGTCGAGTGGCTCCCGCGGCTGATGGCGGCCGGCCCCCACCCCGCCAAGGTCGCTCAGGGCGCGGAGATCGACGAGTTCATGCGCGGGTCGCGACCGGCCACGGACGCCGATGCGACCGCGTCTCCGAAGCCCTCGGCATCCCTGTTCGAGAGATGATCCCGGCGTCTTCGCCGCCCGACCGCGTGGCGAGGCACCCCCGACGCCCGTGCGGCGCACACTGGAAGTCCTGCCGGAACGAGAGGAGCGATGGTGAGCTACATCCACGGGTACGACCCCGACACTTTGCGCGAGGTCACCGACTCCCGTGAGTGCGCGGAACGTCTCGAGGAGATCGGTTCCCAGCGCAGCCTCCACGCCCTCCTCGAGCGGGTGTGGCTGCTCAAGGTGCTCGACCGATTCGACGAGGCGCTCGCGATCTCGGAGCAGTCGGTCCGGGTCGCCCGCATGGCCGGCACCCGTCGCGACCTGCTGCGCGCGCGCATCCTCCACGCGACGATCATGCAGTGCCGGGGGGCGTACGCCGCCGCCGAGCAGGAACTCACCATGTGCGCCGAAGAGGCCGAGGGGCAGGGCTGGGCGAGCATCGCCGCCTTCGCGCTCCAGCACCGCGGCAAGGTGCACTACGACGAGGGTGATTTCGACGCCGCCCGCCGCGATTTCAAGCAGGCGCTGTTCCTGCGGCAGAACGCCGGCGCCACCGACGCGCAGCTCGAATCGACCCTGCTCGCGATCGACGCCGCGGAGCGTCGCCGCACGCGCGAGGTCGTCGCGAGCTGAGTGTCGTAGGTCCCTTCTAGGCTTCCGCTCATGTCCGATCTGCAGCGCGTCCGCATCTGGGCCGAGGCGTTGATCGCCCTCCACCTCGATCCGTCGTGGACGTTCGCCTTCGACAACGCCAAGCGGCGCGCGGGCCTGTGCGACTACGGCCGTCAGCGCATCAGCGTCTCGCGCTACCTCTCCGCGCGCTACGACGACGACACGAACCACCAGACCCTGCTGCACGAGGTCGCGCATGCCGTGGCGGGACCGGCCGCGGGGCACGGTCCGGTGTGGAAGCGGACGGCACGCGAGCTGGGTTACGTGGGCGGGACGACCCACGCCGGCGAGACCGCCAACGAACTCGCCCCGTGGGTCGGCACGTGCCCGGCGGGCCACGTCGCCTATCGGCACCGGCGCGCGACCCGGCCCACCTCGTGCGCGAAGTGCGCCCCGTCGTTCGACCCGCGGTTCGCTCTGTCGTGGGTGCACCGCGACATCAGCCGCGCGACGCGGCTCGCGGCCTCGACACCCCGCTAGGGCGAGGGCTCAGGCCGAGACGATCACCCCGTCGCGCAGGATCGGAACGACGGATGCCGCATCGCGCGCGGCCGAGGCGAGCACCGCCTCGCGTTGACCGTCGGCGGCGAGCGCGCGGCCGGTGCCGCTGGCCGTCAGCAGGTGCCGGACCGCTCCGCCGAGGGCGCGGAATCCTTCTCCCGCGACGGCGGCGTCGGGAGAGGCGTGGTCGATGCCGAGATCTCCGAGAGCGGCGATGACGGCGCCCGCGCCGAGCAGGTCGTCGACGGCGAAGCGGAGGCCGTCGTCGTCGGGGTAACCGGCGGCGACCACCGAGATGCTGGTGCGCTCACCCCGCGACCGCTGCACCTCGAGCACGTGGGCGGCGACGGCGGCCGCGTTGCGCAGTCCACCGACGACGACATGGGCGCCGTCACCCTCGGCTGCGAGAGCGAGTACCGCGGCCTCATCGCCCTCGAGGGGGAACGCCTCGCCGCCCTCGATCGCGTCCAGCGCGCGCATCGACAGCCCCAACGTCTGCACGACGATGACGACGTGAGCGGGGGCGAGACGCTTCAGCCCCGAGCGGCCCCAGTCCAGACGCACCTGGTAGTCGGACTGGGCGAGGGCGGGAGAAGACGGCATCCCTCGATCGTAAAACGCCCGGAGTGCACCCCTCGCGTCAAGCCGTGCCCACCGACGGCCGGGATCGGGCACGATCGAGGTCATGCGCATCCTGCTGAAGTTCGTCATCGACTGCGACCCGGACGCCGCGTGGCGCGCACTGCACTCACCCCGCGCCGTCGCGGAGCTGTACGGTCCGCTCCTCGACGTGGAGGCTCTGGGCGACATGCCGACCTCGTTCTCATCGGGCGACGACGTTCCCGTGCAGATGAGCGTCGCAGGGCTCATTCCGGTCGGTCGCCAGCTCATCTCGGTCGCCGACCGCGAGACGAGCGACGGACACGGGCGCGTCCGCGTCTTCCGCGACTGGGGCGTCCCCCTGACCGGGCCGCTGTCGGTGCTCGACGTATGGGATCACCAGATGGCGGTGTCGGCCGCCCCCGGAGAGCCCGGGCGCACCCTCTGGCGAGAGAGACTGACCATCGGCGGCGCCGCAGCTCCCGCCCTGTGGCCGGCGCTCTGGGCGACGTGGCAGTGGCGCGCGACGCGCATCAAGGCCCTGGCCCCCACGTGGGCGCACGACCCGGAGAACGACGACGCCTGAGGCGCCCGCCGCTCAGGCGAGGCCGTGTCTATAGGCGAAGACCACGAGCTGCACGCGATCGCGCAGGGCGAGCTTGGTGAGGATGCGGCTGATGTGCGTCTTCACCGTCGCCTCGGACAGGAACTCGCGCTCCGCGATCTCGGCGTTGCTGAGCCCCGCCGCGGCGAGGGCGAAGATCTCGCGCTCGCGATCGGTCAGCGCGCCGTAGGCCGCCGGAACCGGCTCGCCTCCCCCGCCGTCGGCGATGTGGGCGAAGAGCTCGCGCGTCGCTTCGGCGGCGATCACCGCCGAACCGGCGTGCACGGTGCGCACCGCCGACAGCAGGAACTCCGGCTCGGAATCCTTCAGCAGGAACCCGCTGGCCCCGCCCTGGATCGCGCGGGCGGCGGCCTCGTCGAGGTCGAACGTCGTCAGCACCACGACGCGCGGCGCGTCGGGCTCGCGAAGGATCTCGGCCGTCGCCGCCAGACCGTCCATGACCGGCATCCGCACGTCCATGAGCACGAGATCGGGACGCGTGGAACGCACGACCTCGATGCCCTCGCGGCCATCCGATGCCTCCCCCACCACCTCGAGGTCGGGCTGCGAGTCGATCACCATGCGGATTCCGGCGCGGAACAGAGCTTGATCGTCGACGAGGACGATGCGGACGGGGGCGGTCATGACGACGGCTCCTCTCGCGGGTCGGGGGTGGCTCGGCATCCACTCTGCCCTCTCGCTCGGGCGTTCACAGCGGGGAACCGATCGGGAGGGTGGCGCGCACGACGAACTCGCCGTACTCGGGCCCCGCGGTCAGGTGACCTCCGACGAGCTGCGCACGCTCGCGCATGCCGATCAGCCCGTGCCCGCCCGACGGAGGGCTAGCCGGAGCGGGGACGGATGCCGTGGCCCGGGCATTGCGCACCGAGGCGACGACCCGGTCGGGCCACCATCCCAGGTGCACGCGCACGCGCGGGTCGACTCCGTGCCGCAGGGCGTTGGTGAGCGCCTCCTGCATGATGCGGTAGACCGCGAGCTGGATGGCCGCGGGGGGCTCGCCCGGGGGCAACGGGTCGACCTCGACCTCGAGGGCCACGCCCGCCGCCCGCATCCGCTCGAAGAGGGTCTCGAGGTCGGCGAGAGTCGGCTGGGGCCCCTCGGCCTGCGAGTGCCGCAACTGGGTGAGGAGCAACCTCACGTCGGCGAGCGCGGCGCGCGCGGTCGACGAGATCGTCGTCAGCGCCTCGGCGCTCGCCCGCGGATCGGATGCCGCGGCGTACCGGGCACCGTCGGCCTGGGCGATGACCACCGCCAGGGAGTGCGCGACGACGTCGTGCATGTCGCGGGCGATGCGGACACGCTCCTGCTCGGCGATCGTCTCGGCCTCGGCCGCCCGCTGAGCACGGCTGTTCGCCGCGGCCCTCATCGCCGTGCGGACAAGTGCGCCCGAGACCCAGGCCAGCATGAGCGCGAAACCCGCCGCGAGGAAGAGTGCGATGACGGCGAACCAGTCGTTCCCGTTCGGCGGGGCCTGCAGCCCGCGACCCACGAGGTACAGCGGGACCACGGCCGCTCCGACGATCGCCGAGACGAACCCGAACCAGAACACGCGACGACTGCCGTACGCCGACGTCGTGTAGAGGACGGCGAAGATCGCGAGGTCGGACGGCGACGGCTGCCGGCCGAACCCCATCTGCGCGAGGGCGGCCGCCCACGCCACGCAGAGAGCGAGGCCCGGATGAAGCCGTCGCAGAGCCACCGCCCCCGCGAAGGCGAGCGCGATGAAGAATCCCGCGACGTTGTCGATCGGGGTGGCGCTTGCGACGAGCTCGATCGCGATGGCCACCAGGAAGAACACCACGGCGATACCGAGGTCGGTGACCAGCTGGTAGCGGGTGAGCGGGCGCAGAGCGAACATCATGGCCACGCTACGCGGGCCGGCGGGGGCGGGGCATCCGTCGCGGGATGTATCCCGCCGTCGGCCGTCGTGCGGATCGCCTCGGGACCGGGCCCCGTGGCCGGGGGGTCACGCCGGATAGTCGGCGGGCTCGATCGGTCGCGCCTCGAAGAACGTCTGGAGCACCACGGTCGTGCGCGTGTTCACCTGGGCCGCGGCGCGGATGTCGCGGATCAGCTCTTCGAGATCGCGGGGCGTCGGCACGCGGACGAACAGCATGTAGGCCGCCTCGCCCGCGATGGAGTGGCACGCCTCGATCGGGGTCAGGTGGGCCAGGAGCTCGGGGGCGTTGTCGGGCTGGGCGGGGTCGAGGGGGGTGATCTCGACGAACGCGGCGAGGGGTCGCCCGAGGGCCTCGGCATCGAGGATCGGACGGTAGCCCTTCACGATGCCGCGTGCCTCGAGCCGGCGCAGACGGGATTGCACCGCGGACACCGAGAGCCCCACGCGTTCCGACAAGTGCGAGAGCGTCGCCCGCGCGTCGAGGGAGATCTCTCGCACGATGGCCGCATCGACGGAGTCCTCGAGGCGAGGGGCGCGGGAAGAGGCCTCGGTCATGCGGTCGACAGTACCAGCGGCGCCACGGGCCACTCTGGCGAGGTCCGTAAGTTTTCCGTTAGTATCCACGTTCAGCAGGAATATTTACAGCACAGAATGGAGGATGCCATGACCATCGCCACGCCCACCCGTGCCGCCGACGATCTGATCGCCGACCACGGCGTCGACACGGTCGAGCAGACCCCCGCCTGGACCCAGCTGAAGAGCGCGGCCACCGCCCTGCAGGCGCTGCAGGCCACAGACGGCTCCATCGAGGACACCGCCGCGGCCGCACCCCTGCTCGACGACCTCATCATCGCCATCGAGGCACTCGCCCCCCTCTTCCCCCACGACCGGTCCTACCTCGCGGCCTCCGTCGCCGACTTCCGCCGGTGGCGCGACGACGGCCTCGACGTGCCCGACTTCCTCGATTCCCTGGTCGCCTTCCAGCCCCAGGAGCACCGAGTCGACGGCATCCGCCACCTCGTCGTGTTCCCGATGTACACGCAGAACGGCTCCAACGAACGGCACGTCGAGGCGGTGCTCGTCGAGGCGATCTGGCCCGAGTTCATCGCGCGACTCGAGACCGAGTACACCAACCGCCTGTTCGTCTCGCTGCGTCTGATCGACTTCACCTCGGGCTACGACACGAACTCGGCCGTGCTCTTCCCCGAGACCGTCGCCATGCGCGAGATCCCGACCTTCACCTGGGGCGCGATCTTCCAGGACCGCGAAGCGGCGCGGTACCGCCGCGTGACCCGCGCCGCTGCCGAGATCACCAAGCTCGACCTCCCCGAGGCCGCCGCCCGCATGCTCGACGACCAGGCGCTCACCGAGCAGACGTTCGTGATGTGGGATCTCATCCACGATCGCACGCACATGCGCGGCGACCTGCCGTTCGACCCGTTCATGATCAAGCAGCGGATGCCGTTCTTCCTCTACTCGCTCGAAGAGCTGCGCTGCGACCTCACCGCCTTCCGCGAGTGCGTCTCGCTGCAGGCCCGGCTGTCGGCGCGAGACGACCTGGACACCGCCGAGAAGGCGATGCTCGAGCACGCCGAGCTCGCGCAGTACGCCGTGATCTTCGATCGCATCTTCCGCTTCGCCATCACCGGCTCCCGGGTACGCAACTACGACGGCCTCGGCGGACAGCTGCTGTTCGCGTGGCTGCACCAGCACCGCGTGCTGCACTGGACCGACACCTCGCTCGCGTTCGATTGGGACGAGGTGCCCGCCGCGGTCATCGCCCTCGCCGACGCGATCGACGAGCTGTACTGGCGATCCATCGATCGCCCGAAGGTCGCCCATTGGCTCGCCGCCTATGACCTCGTGCGCGGCGTCGTCACGCCCCATCCCGCCTCGGTATGGGCGCGCGGGCTGCCCGACGAGGTGCTCGCGGGGCTGCCGAAGGGGTACACCGACGCGGTGCTCGACGACGAGTTCCCCCTGTCGATGTTCTTCGAAGCGCTCGAGAAGAAGATGCGCCCGGTCATCGCGTCGACCGCGGGCATCCGCGGGACGGACTGACGAAAGGGCCGACATGACCGATCGCGCCGACGAAGGAGTGAACGGGCGGCTCGTGCTGCTCGCCGGCGGAACGAGCGCCGTGGGCCGCGCGAGCGCCCGCGCGCTCGTCGACGCCGGGGCGCGGGTCGTCATCGTCGGCTCGGACGCCGAACGCGTGGCCGCCGCGGCGGCCGAGGCGCCGGGGGCGTTCGCCGAGGTGTGCGATCTGATGGATCCGGATGCCGTGGCCTCGCTGCGCGATCGCGTGCACTCCGCTCACGGCAGCGTCGACGGCCTGCTGCCTCTCGTCGGGGGGTGGCGAGGCGGGGGTGGACTGGCTCGGCAGAGCGACGACGACCTCGCCTTCTTGATGCGCTCGTTCACGACGCTGCGGAACGTCAGTCGCGCCTTCGATGCCGACCTGCGCTCGTCCACCGCCGGTCGCCTGGCGATCGTCTCGTCGACGGCGGTCGCGCGGCCCCTCGCCGGTGGCGCGAACTACGCGGCGGTCAAGGCGGCGAGCGAAGCGTGGGTGCGTGCTGTCGCACAGGGATACGCCAAGGCGGCGCGGGACGAGGCGCGCGAGGTGTCGTCGGCCGCGGTGATCATGCGGGTGCGGAGCCTCGACGGGCTCGAGGCCGCCGTCGCTTCGGCCGTCGTGGCGTTGTGGGACGACGCCGCCGACGCGTGGAACGACGTCGTGATCGAGATCGGCGCGGGCGGCTAGGACGCCGACCGGCCGGGTCTGAGTTGCTCGGCTGCGGCGGGTCGCTCGGGGTCGGCGGCATCCGTCCCGTCCGTTTCGGCCACGTCGGCATTGACCATCGCCTCGCTGTACTGTCGCGAGAGGATCCGGTACGAGCGGGTCAGGAACGCGAGCGCACCGACCACCACCATGACGAGGCCCGCGACGAGGAACACCAGGGCGATTCCCCGCGATTGCCCGTCGCCGAGCAGCCAGCCCCACGTCGCGCTTCCGTCGTCTGCGTCCATGTACGGGATGATCAGGAATTGCGCGATCGGCGCGATGAGGAACGACGTCACGGGCGCCGCAGCCGACTCGAACGCCGCGGCGAAACCGAAGGCGCGCCCCTGGGTCTCGAAGGGGACGACCTTCTGGATGACCGTCTGCTCCGCCGCCTCGACCGGCGGGATGAGGGCCATGTAGACCCAAATACCTATCGCGTACAGCCACCACCATTCGCGCAGGGTGAAGAGCGCCCCGAGGGCCCCCATCGCGATGACGATCCAGAGCATCGTGCGGATGGGGTTCTTTCCGAGGCCGAACTTCGCGACGAGACCACCGCCGACGATGAATCCGGTCGCGGTCACCCCGAGGACGATGCCCCAGATCTGCACGTCGAACATCTCGAGGCCGTACGGATCCATGAGCGCCATGTAGACGCCGCCGATGAGGTTGTTGAACGTCGAGAAGACGATGAGGGCGAACAGGCCCGGGGCGCGGCGCACGGCCCGGACCGCCCCGCGGAGATCGACGATGGGACCGGGAGCCGTGCCGGCGGCGGGGCGCTCCTCGGGGATGCGGATCGTCAACAGGTGGGCGAGCGCGAGGACGGTCAGCGCCAGCGCGATGGCGAGCGTCCATCCCATGCCGAGGAACCCGACCGACAGCCCGCTGAACACGCTCGTCACGACGAACGCGAGCCCCTGCACGGTGCCGACCAGGCCGTTCGCGTTGGCGTGACGCTCGACGGGGATGAGGAGCGTCACGGTCGTCGACAGAGCGATGTTGCGAAGGTTCTCGATCACGGCCCCGGCGAGGATGACGCCCGAGAAGAGCCAGAACCACGGTCCGCCCAGGTCGAGGAGCGCGGCCTCGGGAAACGCCAGCCAGAGCGCCCCTGCCAGAAGGAACGCCACGAGCGTCACGAACCCCGAGACCACCATGACCCGGTGCTTGCGATGGCGATCGACGAGCGATCCGAACACCATCGCGAACACCGCGAGGAGCAACATGTACGCACCGCCGACGATGCCGGTGGCGAGGACGGAGCGGGTCTCGAGATAGACCCAGAACGTGAGGGCGAACCAGAGGAAGCTCGTGGTCACGTTGGCGGCGGCGGTGTTGACGAGCACCGCGAGAAAGGTGCGGCGCCCGGACGACGCGACCGCGTCGACCGGGGCGACGGGGGCCGGACTCTCGGACATAGCGCCACGGTAGACCGGGGGTCCGACATTGACCAGGGCCCGGTCGAACGGCGGATCCGCGGGCTCAGTCGATGAGGCTGCGGATGTCCGCCGCCGTCAGGCGGGTGCCGCCACCGAACGTCTCGCCCTCACCGCCGTCGAGCACGCGGGAGAAGAGTTCGGCCTTCGTCTCGCGCAGGGTCACCACCTTCTGCTCGATGGTGTCGGCGGCCACGAGCCGGTACACGATCACGGGGCGGGTCTGCCCGATACGATGCGCGCGATCGATGGCCTGGTCTTCGACCGCGGGGTTCCACCACGGGTCGAGGAGTACCACGTAGTCCGCCTCCACGAGATTGAGGCCCACTCCGCCGGCTTTGAGGGAGATGAAGAACGCCGGGTCGTCGCCCTCGCGGAAGCGGTCGATCTCGACCTGTCGGTGCGTGGTGGCACCGTCGAGGTAGCCGGACGGAAGACCCGCCTCGGTGCATCTGTCTCGAGCTGCGCGAAGGAAGCGCGTGAACTGGCTGAGGACGAGGACACGGTGTCCCTCGGCAGCGGCCTCGGTCACGAGTTCGACCAGGGCGTCGAGTTTGGCGGACGGGGCCTCTCCCTCGTCGACCAACGCCGGATCGAGAGCGAGCTGGCGCAGCATCGTCAGCGAGCGGAAGATCGCGAAGCGATTGCCCTCGGCATCGTCGAGCAGGCCCAGGAGGCGTTGACGCTCGCGATGGAAGCGCCGGTCGTACAGCTTGCGATGCGTCGGGTGCAGGGTCACCTCGACCACGGTCTCCTGCTTGGAGGGGAGCTCGGACGCGACGAGTTCTTTCGTCCGTCGCAACAGGAACGGGCGGATCCGTCGACGGAGCAGGTCGAGGCGCGCGGAATCGGAGTGCTTCTCGATGGGCGTGCGGTACATCGCGGTGAAGGACTCGCGAGTGCCCAGAAGCCCCGGCGCCACGAGAGACATGAGGGCCCAGAGTTCGAGGAGGTTGTTCTCCATCGGCGTGCCCGTGATGACGAGCGTGAAAGGCGCCGAGAGAGAGCGCGCCGCGCGGTAGCCCCGCGAGGAGGGGTTCTTGATCTGCTGTGCCTCGTCGAGCACGAGTCCCGACCACTCGACCTCGGCGTACTGCTCCTGCTCGAGACGGAAGAGCGCATAACTCGTGACCACCACGTGCGCACCGGCGGCGACCTCGGAGATGGGGGTGGAGCGTCGCGCCTGCGTCGAGGCGATGGTCGCCACTCGCAGTCCCGGAGCGAATGCGGCGCACTCGCGAGCCCAGTTGCCCACGACACTGGTCGGCGCCACGATCAGGAACGGGGCCATCTCGGAGTCGGACTCGCGGGCGACCTCCATCATCGCGATCGCCTGCACGGTCTTGCCGAGGCCCATGTCGTCGGCGAGGACGCCCCCGAGCCCCTGCGTGCGGAGGAAGTGCAGCCAGTCCAGGCCCGAGCGTTGGTAGTCGCGCAGCGTGGCGCGCAGACCCGCGGGGGATGCGACAGGGGCGAGGGCGGCTTCGTCGGTGAGACCACGCACGCGCAGCCACCACTCCGCCTCTTGCGCCGCGAGGAGGCCCAGCTCGGACAGGTCGTCCCAGAGACCGACGTTGTAGCGGTTGAGCTTCAACCCGCCCTCCGGGCGATCGGCGAGTGTCCGCGCCTCGTCGATGACCGCGCGGAGGCGGTCGAAGGCGGGGGTGTCCAGTCGCACGTAGGACCCGTCGTCCAGGAAGAGAGCCCGGTCGCCCACGACCAGTGCGGTGTAGAGCGCGGAGAAGTCGACCTCGGTCTCGCCCACCGTGACGCGCGCGTGCAGGTCGAACCAGTCGCTGCCGTCGTCGTCACCGGTACGAAGCTCCACGGCAGCCGGCTCGGCCGCCGCGCGAGAGGGCGCGGCGCCGTCGGCGACGTTCACTCGGACGTGAGCCAGAGCCCGCAGTCGCGGCACGCCCTCGGCGACGAAGATCGCCGCGTCGGCGGGAGTCCACGCCCGAGGCGGGGTGGTACCCGAGGGGAAAGGTTGCGGAACGCCGACGCCGAGCTCGGTCGCGATGGCCGCCACGGCGTCCCACACCGCGGCCTCGTGCGCCTCGTCGCGACGACCGTTGGTTGACGACCGGTCCCACCGGACGGTGATGGACGCACGACCGCCTCGGTGGTCGAGGTCGAGCTCGAGGACCGGACGTGGCGGAGGCGGCAGGTCGACCGTGCCCCTCGGGGACACCACGGGGGCCTCGAGCTGCAAGCGCGGAAGGTAGTCGCGCAGGAAGACCTCGGAACCCCCGTCGACGGCGAGGGCGCCCGGTCGCGCCAACAGCCCGCGGACGGCACCGGTCACCGGCGTCGCCAGGCGCGCGAGGGTGAACCTCTCGTCGTCGCCGTCGCGATCCGCCACGAAAGCGACGGCGACGGCAGGGTCGCCCACCACCCACGACGGCAGCGACGCGACGTCGTCGTCGACGCCCTCGAGGATCCCCCTCACGTGCAGGGCCGAGCCGCGTCGGTCGACGGCGACCGCAGCCGTCACCTCGGGCTCGAGGATCCGCACCGGGTGATGCGCGCCCGAGGCCGCCACGAGTGGCACCCCGGCCGCGACGACGGCTTCGAGCTGCATCCAGAGGGAATGCGGGGGGACGGCGGAGAGCGGCATCCATTCGTCGGAGAGGAACGCGCCGTTCCCGGAGCGGCCGAGGCGGCCCAGGCTGTCGAGGGCGGCGCGCGCCCGCGGGTCGGCGGAGAGGAGCGGCAGCCCCGACCATCCGGCGCGCCCCTTGATCCAGGTACCGCGCGTCCCCCGCATGCCGGGGCGGGCGGTGAGCGTCAGCGCAGTGCTGCGTCCGTGGCCTCCACCGCGCCGGATGGCGAAAAAGAGACACAGGTCGACGGCCTGCTCGTCGTCGACCCGGGCGCCGACCGTGAGCAATTCGTCGAGGGTGCGCTGCCACTCGGGGCGCGGCGGCCGGCCGGCCGAGATCATCCGGTCGAAGAGCACCACCGCTGCGGCGCACGAATGCTCGCACTCGGGACCGCGGCCGCACGAGCACCAGCCGGACACGCGCGTGAAATCCGTGGGCACGCGCAGTTCGAGGTGTTCGTACCCGGCTGCCCCGAAGGACTGCGCGGAGACGACGAGAACGCCGTCGAATGCCTTCACGTCGCCGACTTCGACCGAGCCGTAGATGAGGAGCCGGTCGGCGCGCGACATCGCCGCCGGGGAGAAGATCTCGCCGGCGATGCTGAGCGCCTCGGGGTCCATGTGCACTCCGCCATTCTTCCGGGCCCCACCGACATCCCGGCGCCGCCGGGGACGCGAAAGGGGAGAACGCTCCGAGACGCATCCCTGGGGAGGAGGGGCTTGTCCCCCGGTCGTTACGCTGGAGGAGTGACCACCCTCCACGATTCCTCGGTGCGCGGTTTCGCCTCCGACAACTACTCCGGCATCCACCCCGATGTCCTCGCCGCGATCTCCGCCGCCAACGAAGGCCACCAGGTCGCCTACGGCGAAGACGTCTACACCTCCCGCCTCCAGGAGCTGTTCGTCTCGCTGCTCGGCGACGGCGTCGAGGCCTATCCGGTCTTCAACGGCACCGGCGCCAACGTGGTCGGCCTGCAGTCGATGCTCCCCCGCTGGGGCGCCGTGATCTCGGCATCCACCGCGCACATCAACGTGGACGAGGGCGGCGCTCCCGAGCGAGTCGGCGGCATCAAGCTGCTGACCGTCCCGACCGACGACGGCAAGCTGACCCCCGAGCTCGTCGACCGCGAGGCCTGGGGATGGGGAGACGAGCACCGCGCGCAGCCGCTGGTCGTCTCGATCACGCAGTCGACCGAACTCGGCACCCTCTACACGGTCGACGAGATCCGCGAGCTCGCCGCCCACGCCCACGGCCACGGCATGCGCCTGCACATGGACGGCGCGCGCATCTCAAACGCCGCCGCGGCCCTCGACGTTCCCTTGCGGTCCTTCACGCGCGACGCCGGCGTCGACGTGCTGAGCTTCGGGGGGACGAAGAACGGCGCGATGATCGGCGAGGCCATCGTCGTGCTCGACCCCGAGGCCTCGACCGGACTCACGTACCTGCGCAAGCTCGACATGCAGCTGTCGAGCAAGATGCGGTTCGTCTCGGCGCAGCTGGTCGCCCTGCTCGAGAACGACCTGTGGCTGAAGAACGCGCGTCACTCCAACGCGATGGCGCAGCGCCTGCGCGAGGGCATCGAGGCGGGTCTCGCCGACGGCTCGATCCAGGGCGTCGAGTTCACCCAGCCGACGCAGGCCAACGGCGTGTTCGCGATCCTGCCGGCCGGCGTCGCCGACCGCCTGCGTCAGAGCTTCCGCTTCTACGACTGGGACGAACTGCGCCGCGAGGTGCGGTGGATGTGCTCGTTCGACACGACCGAGGCCGACATCGACGCCTTCATCGCGGCGATCGCGCGCGAGACGACGGCCTGAGCTCGCGCCACCGCGAACTCACGTCGCACCCAGGGCCGCGGCATCCGGAAAGGGATGCCGCGGCCCTCGACGTTCACGCGCCGGCGAGCCAGTCCCGGTAGGCGTCGAAAGTGGACTCACGACCGAGGAACGCCTTCACGAGGTCGCGGGCGTCACGGGTGCCGCCCGGCTCGAGGATCTCGCGCCGGTAGCGCGTGGCGGTGTCGACGTCGAACAGGTCGTCGCCGAAAGCCGACAACAGGTCGCGGGCGATCACGAGGCTCCACTGGTACGTGTAGTAGCAGGCGCCGTAGCCGGTCAGGTGTCCGAACCCGGCGTACGAGTGCGAGCCGTCGAGCGGGGTGACGGGGCTCGCGGCGCGGTAGTAGCCGTCGACGGCTTCGGCGAGATCGGCGGGCCGGTCGACGTGCAGGCGGTACGAGGTCGTGGCGTGGCCGAGCTGACGCGTGACCTCCAGGGCCCGACCGAAGGCGTCGGCCGTGCGCATGCGCGCGACGAGGTCGGCCGGGATCGGCTCGCCCTCGTCGTTCACGGCGAAGGCGGCGAGCGCTTCGGCATCCCACGCCCACTCCTCGAGCAACTGGCTGGGCGCCTCGACGAAGTCCCACTCCGTCGCCACGCCCGTCCACCGCGCCCACTTCTGGTGGCCGCCGAGAATGTCGTGCACGAGGTGACCGAACTCGTGGAAGAACGTCACCACCTCGTCGTGCTCGAGCAGGCCGCACGAGAAGTTGCACAGCAGCACCGACTCGGGCAGCGACCGACCGGTGATGCCCGGGGCCAGACCGAAGCACGCGGCGTGGTTGTACTTGCCGTCGCGCGGGTGCAGGTCGAGGTGGATGCGCCCGAGGCGCTCCTCGCCGCGCACGACGTCGTAGGTGCGCACGTCGTCGTGCCAGGACGGCGCGTCGACGGGGACGTACTCCACATCGAGCAGGCGCGCGGTGGTCGCGAGGACCCCCTCGAGCACGCGGTCGAAGCGGAAGTACGAGCGCACGAGCTGCGAGTCGACGTCGTACTCCTCGCGCTTGAGGGCGCTGAGGACGTACCAGAAGTCGGCGATCGTGACGGCGTCGGCGGTGGGCTCGTCTCGGCGGAGACGCTCGAGCACGCGGTCGTACTCGACGGCGGCGGCGGGAGCCACGGCATCCGCCACCTTCTCGAGGAAGGTCTTCACCGCGGCCGACGAACCGATCATGCGGGTCTCGGTCTCGTAGTCGGCCCAGTCGCCGTACCCGAGCAGCGCCGCGCGCTCGGCACGGACGGCGAGCATCTCTGCGAGCACGGGCTCGTTCACGGGCCACGCGAGGTCGTTGTACGCGCCCATGAGCTCGTGGCGCACCGCGCGGTCTCGCGCGTACTCGCGCACCGGCATGAGGTCGGTGTATTCGGTGGTGAGCGTCACCATCCCGTCGGCATCGGCCGGGTGTTCTGCGAGGAAGTCGTCGGGGAGACCGTCGAGCGACGACGCGGGCACTCGGATCTCTCGGCGGCCCTCACGGATGTTGCGCGAGAAGGTCAGCGAGAGCTCGGTGTCGCGGTCGGTCAGCTCGCGCACGCGCTCGCGGTCGGCCTCGTCGAGGTCGACGCCGCCGCGACGGAAGTCGCGCTGGATCTGGGCGAGCAGGCGCTGCTCGTCGGCGTCGAGTCCGTCGGCGGTGGCGTCGGCGAAGACGGCCCACAGCGCGCGGTCCAGCAGCCGGCGCGACTGCACGGCGTCGACCGCCTGCGCCTGCTTCTCTGCGGCGTCCCGCACCTCGCCATCGGGATGCGATTCGCTCACCAGGTGGGAGGGCGCGGCGGCCTCGCTCAGGGCGATCTCGGCCTCGTTCCACAGCGCGAGACGCTCCGGCAGCGGGAGATCGGACTCGGCGGTGAGCCGGGCGTCGATCTCGGCCACGCGCGTGAGGCGCTCGGTCGGACGGTCTTCGGCGAATGCTCGCCACCCGTCGAGGTCGCGCGGAAGGGTCAGAGGTTCCAGGGGAGGATGCGGCATGCCTCGACCCTAGGCAGGGCCTCCGACACAGGCAATCATCCGAGCGCCGGAACCCCGTCCTCCCGGGTCAGCGCAGGGCGCCGACCGATGCGAGCGCCTGACGGATGAGGGTGCCGCGGCCGCCCTCCATCTCATCGGACAGGGCGTCGGATGCCGCCTCTTCGGGCGACAGCCACGTGACCTCGAGCGCGTCCTGGCGCGGTTCGCACGTACCCGTGACGGGGACGACGAAGGCGAGGGCCACAGCGTGCTGGCGGTCGTCGTGGAACGCGCTGACCCCGGGCAGGGGAAAGTACTCGGCGACCGTGAACGGCGTGGGCGAGGGCGGAAGCAGCGGGAAGGCCATCGGTCCGAGGTCGTTCTCGAGGTGCCGGAAGAGCGCGTCGCGCACCGTCTCGCCGTAGCGGACGCGGCCCGAGACGAGGGTGCGGGTCATCTCGCCGAGCGGGGTGGCACGCAGCAGGATGCCGACCTGGGTGACGGCGCCCATGCCATCGGTGCGCACCGGCAGGGCCTCGACGTAGAGCATCGGCAGGCGTCGCCGCGCCTCGGCGAGTTCGACCTCGCTCAGCCAGCCCGGGTTGGGGTTGGGACCCCCCTGAGCTCCTGAGAAGGACGCCGAGAGCGGCTCGCGCTCATCGCCGTTGTCGCCGGGTTCGGGATCGGGAGTGCGCACGGGCATGCTCCCTGTATATCAACGCTCCGCTCCGGATGCCGCGTGTCCGACCCCGCGGGGCGATGTCGGAGGCCTTTGCGACAATGGCCGCATGAGCACCACGCCCTCCCTCGATCCGTCCGTCGTGCGGTGGTCGGTGCCGCCCGCGGAACGCGGCGACCGACCGGTTCTCGTGCTGCTGCACGGCTACGGTTCCGACGAGAACGACCTGTTCGGTCTCGTGCCGTATCTCCCCGACGCCTTCGTCGTCGCGAGCGTTCGCGCTCCCCTTGCCCCGCCGTGGCCCATGCCCGGGGCCTCGTGGTACCCCATCGAGGGCCTCGACGGTCGAGACCCGGCCGCGGTCACCCGCGCGGCCGACGCGGTGCTGGCCTGGGTCCGCTCCGCCGTGGGCGAGACCCCTGTGGGACTGCTCGGGTTCTCGCAGGGTGGGGCGGTCGCTCTGCAGACCCTGCGGGTGAACCCGGATGCCGTGTCTTTCGCCGTCGTTCTGGCCGGGTACGCCGCGGGTGGCGAGCTGCCCGGCGACGCCGTTCTCGCGGAGCGGCGCCCTCCGGTGTTCTGGGGGCGCGGCGCGGCAGACGACGTGATCCCCCCGCTGCTGATCGACGCGACCTCGCAATGGCTGCCCCGCCACAGCGAGCTCCGAGGCCGGGTGTATCCGGGCCTCACCCACTCCGTCTCTCCGGACGAGCTCGACGACGTGCGGGCATTCCTCGACGAGCGCCTCGTCGAGCGGGCCGGCACCGGATCGCGGTGACCACCGGGGGCCTTATCTGCCACTAGCGGTCTCTCTCAGCGGTCGGATTCGCGACCGCTCAGGCTCGCGAAGAACCACTCATGGCGCCATCGTCAGCAGGCGCTTCCGCGGCGGGCGAACGTCAACCCCGACCCGATGTCGGAGGTCCGGGAGAGGATGTCGGCATGGCCGACGTGTTGGAGAGATTCGGTCCTGCGACGCAGGACTGGTTCCGTGGAGCGTTCTCGGCACCGACCAATGCGCAGAAGGGCGCGTGGGAATCCGTGTCGTCGGGCCGCAACGCGCTCGTGGTCGCGCCCACCGGTTCGGGAAAGACGCTGTCGGCCTTCCTCTTCGCGATCGACCGGGTGTTCCGCGAGAAGGGCCCCGAGGTTCCGGATGCCGTTCCCGCGCGCCGCGGCAAGAAGACCGCCCCGAAAGCACCGCCGACCACAACGCGCATCCTCTACATCTCGCCGCTGAAGGCCCTCGGCGTCGACGTCGAGCGCAACCTCCGCTCGCCGCTCGTCGGGATCGGGCAGTCCGCGCGCCGCCTCGGGATCGAGGTGCCCTCGGTGACCGTGGGCGTCCGCTCGGGCGACACGAGTTCGAGCGACCGTCGCAAGCTCGTGACCGCACCTCCCGACATCCTCATCACCACGCCCGAGTCGCTCTACCTCATGCTCACGAGCCAGGCGGCCGAGACGCTGCGCGGCGTGCACACGGTGATCATCGACGAGGTGCACGCGGTCGCGGCCACCAAGCGCGGCGCGCACCTGGCCGTGAGCCTCGAGCGGCTCGATGCCCTGCTCGACAAGCCGGCGCAGCGTATCGGGCTCTCGGCGACCGTGCGTCCCATCGACGAGGTCGCTCGCTTCCTCGGCGGGGCGCAGCCCGTCGACATCGTCGCCCCCAAGGCGACCAAAGCCTTCGACCTCTCGGTCGTGGTACCGATCGACGACATGCTCAACCCGCCGCCGCCCCCGGGGTCGCCAGCTCCCGACGAAGCCGGTGACGGCGAGTGGTTCTCCGAGCGTCCCGAGAGCACCGAGATGGCCGGCTCGGTCTGGCCGCACGTCGAAGAGGCCATCGTCGACCGCATCCTCCAGCGCCGCTCGACGATCGTGTTCGCGAACTCCCGGCGCCTCGCCGAACGACTGACCGGTCGGCTCAACGAGATCTACGCCGAGCGGCAGGGCATCGACGTGCCCGACCCGACGGTTCCGGCGGCCACGATGGCGCAGGCGGGCTCGTCCGCCGGGGTCGCCGCGATCCTCGCCAAGGCCCACCACGGTTCGGTGTCGAAAGAACAGCGCGCCCAGGTCGAAGACGAGCTCAAGTCGGGAGTGCTGCGCTGCGTCGTCGCGACCAGCAGCCTCGAGCTCGGTATCGACATGGGCTCGGTCGACCTCGTCATCCAGGTCGAATCACCGCCGAGCGCGGCATCCGGCCTCCAGCGTGTGGGACGCGCCGGCCACCAGGTCGGCGAGGTCAGCCGGGCGGCGCTCTTCCCCAAGCACCGCAGCGACGTGCTGCACACCGCCGTGGTCACCGAGCGCATGCTCGCCGGGCGCATCGAGGCGATCTCGGTCCCCCAGAACCCGCTCGACATCCTCGCGCAGCAGACGGTCGCGGCCTCGGCCCTGGGCGCGATCGACGTCGAGGAGTGGTTCGAGACGGTCAAGCGCAGCGCGCCGTTCCGCTCGCTCCCCCGCTCCGCGTACGAGGCCACCCTCGACCTCCTGGCCGGCCGCTACCCCTCCGACGAGTTCGCCGAGCTGCGTCCCCGCCTGGTCTGGGACCGCGACGCCGGCACTCTCACGGGCCGGCCCGGAGCGCAACGCGTCGCGGTCACCAGCGGCGGCACCATCCCCGACCGGGGCCTCTTCGGCGTCTTCGTCGCGGGCGAGTCGCAGAACGCCCGCGTCGGAGAGCTCGACGAAGAGATGGTCTACGAGTCGCGCGTCAACGACGTCTTCACCCTCGGCACCACGAGCTGGCGCATCGTCGAGATCACCCACGACCGCGTCAATGTGCTGCCCGCCTTCGGCCAGCCCGGCAAGCTCCCGTTCTGGCACGGGGACGGCATCGGTCGCCCGGCCGAACTCGGTGAGGCGCTGGGCAAGTTCTCACGCGACATCGCCGGGGCCGACCGGGCTAAGGCCGAGGAGCGCCTGCGCGAATCGGGCCTCGACGACAACGCCATCACCAACCTGCTGGCGTACTTGGCCGAGCAGCGCGAGGCCACCGGCAGCCTCCCCACCGACAAGACGCTGACCGTCGAACGCAGCCGCGACGAGGTCGGGGACTGGCGCATCATCCTGCATTCCCCGTACGGCATGCAGGTCCATTCCCCCTGGGCCCTCGCGGTGAACGCCCGCATCCGAGAGCGCCTCGGCGTCGAAGGCGCCGCCGTGGCGAGCGACGACGGCATCATCGCCCGGGTCCCGGATGCCGCGGCCGAGCCGCCCGGGGCCGACCTGTTCGTCTTCGAGGCCGACGAACTCGAGCAGATCGTCACCGACGAGGTGGGCGGATCCGCGCTGTTCGCCTCGCGCTTCCGGGAGTGCGCGGCCCGTGCGCTGCTCCTGCCGCGCTTGAACCCGAACCGCCGGTCACCGCTGTGGCAGCAGCGGCAGCGCTCCGCGCAGCTGCTCGAGGTGGCCAAGCGTCATCCGGCATTCCCGATCATCCTCGAGACGCTCCGCGAGGTGCTGCAGGACGTCTACGACTTGCCCGCCCTTCTGCGCCTGACCCGGCAGATCGGCGAGCGCAAGGTCCGCCTCGTCGAGATCACCACCTCGCAGCCGTCGCCCTATGCCCGAGATCTGCTCTTCGGCTACGTCGGCGCCTTCATGTACGAGGGCGACTCCCCGCTCGCCGAGCGTCGTGCCGCGGCCCTGTCGGTCGATCCGGCACTGCTGAGCGAGCTGCTCGGCAAGGTCGAGATGCGCGAGCTGCTCGACCCCGACGTCATCGCGCAGTTCGAGCGCGAGGCCCAGCGCCTCGATCCCGACCGTCGCGCCCGCGGCGTCGAAGGCGTGGCAGATCTGCTGCGCATCCTCGGTCCGCTCGATGTCACCGAAGTGGCCGCGAGGCTCGACACCGAGGGCGACGCGGTCGCCGAGGCCGAGCAGCACCTCGCCAGCCTCGTCGACGACCGGCGCGCCATCCGCGTGACGATCGCGGGCGTCTCCCGCACGGCCGGGATCGAAGACGCCGGGCGGCTCCGCGACGCTCTCGGCGCGGCGCTTCCGGTCGGCATCCCGAACGCGTTCCTCGAGCCGTTCCCCGACCCGCTCGGCGACCTCGTCGCGCGTTTCGCCCGCACGCACGCGCCGTTCACGACCGACGCCGTCGCCGAACGCCTCGGCGTCGGCGTGGCGGTCGCACGGCTGACCCTGCAGCGCCTCGAGTCGCAAGGGCGCCTGTCCAGCGGCTTCTTCCTGCCCGAAGCCTCGGGCGGAAACCGGGGCGACGAGACCGAGTGGTGCGACGTCGAGGTCCTCCGGCGACTGCGCATGCGCTCCCTCGCGGCCATCCGCGGCAGCGTCGAGCCCGTTCCCCCGGCCGCGTACGCGCGCTTCCTCCCCGTCTGGCAGCACCTCGGGCGCCCCCTCGAGGGCATCGACGGGGTGCTGGCGGTGATCGAGCAGCTCGCGGGTGTCCCGATCCCGGCCAGCGCTTGGGAATCCCTCATCCTGCCCTCGCGCGTCGCCGACTACTCCCCCGCCCTGCTCGACGAGCTCACCGCCACCGGTGAAGTGGTCTGGTCAGGCCACGGCACCCTTCCCGGTCGCGACGGGTGGATCGCCTTGCACCCGGCTGAGGCAGCACCGTTCACGCTGCAAGATCCCGAGGACGCCGACGACCCCGCACCCGATTCGCTCGAGGCGCGCATCCTCTCCGCACTCGAAGGCGGGGGCGCATACTTCGCCACCCAGCTGACGCAGCTCGCCGGAGCCCCGAACGAGCAATCCGTCAACGACGCCCTGTGGGCCCTCACGTGGGCCGGACGGGTGACGAACGACACGTTCGCCCCGGTCCGCACCCTCCTGAGCGGCGGGGGTCAGACGCACCGCGTCGCACGGCGTGCCCCCCGCGCGCGCATGTACCGGGGCGCCACCATGCCGCGCGCGACCTCCGCGCCGCGACCTCCGTCCCTCGGCGGTCGATGGTCCCTGCTGCCCGAACGCGAAGCCGATCCGGCGGCCCGAGCCACAGCGACCGCGAGCCTCCTCCTCGATCGCTACGGGGTGGTGACGCGCGGGGCGGTGCAGTCCGAGGGGGTTCCCGGCGGCTTCGCGCAGGTGTACCGCATCCTCGCCGGCTTCGAAGAGGCGGGCCACTGCCGACGCGGATACGTGATCGAGAAGCTCGGCGCGGCGCAGTTCGCCGCCTCCGCCACCGTCGATCGCCTGCGCGAGTTCGCAGCGGTCGCGGACCCGCCACCGCTGCGAACGGTGACGCTCGCCGCCACCGACCCCGCCAACCCGTACGGCGCCGCCCTCGGATGGCCCGCGATCGAAGGGGTCACCCACCGACCGGGCCGCAAGGCCGGAGGTCTCGTCGTGCTCGTCGACGGCGAGCTGACCCTCTACCTCGAGCGTGGGGGGCGCAGCGCCCTCGCCTTCACCGACGCGGAGCCCGTGCTGCAGGCGGCAGCACGTCACCTCGCCGAGACGGCGAAGAAGAGACGGCTCGAGACGCTCACCGTCGAGCAGGTGAACGGCGAGTTCGTCTACGGCACCGCGGTCGGCCGAGCGCTGCGCGAGGCGGGATTCGTCGAGTCCCCGAAGGGGCTGACCCTGCGCAAGCTCACCGCGGGCGACACCCTGCGCGAGGCGGCTCGTGCCTGAGGGCGACACCGTGTACCGCGCCGCGGCGAAGCTCTCCGCGGCGCTCACGGGCAAGGTGGTCACGCGGTTCGACATCCGCGTGCCCGGGAGCGCCACCGCGGATCTCCGCGGCGAGACGGTGCATGAGGTGGCGGCGCGGGGCAAGCATCTCCTCCACCGCATCGGCGGGTACACGCTGCACTCGCATCTGAAGATGGAGGGCCGGTGGGACGTCTATCGGCCGGGAGAGCGCTGGCGACGCCCCGCTTTCAAGGCTCGGGCGATCGTCGGTGTGACGGGCGCCGACGCCGTCGGCTTCGACCTGGCCATGGTCGAGGTTCTGCGCACGGCCGACGAGCAGACCGTGATCGGGCACCTCGGTCCCGATCTGCTCGCCGACGACTGGGACGAAGCCGAGGCCGTGCGACGCGTGTCCGCCGACGAGAGGGCCGCCCACGTCGCTCTCCTCGACCAACGGAACGTGGCGGGGTTCGGCAACGTCTATGCGAACGAGCTGCTGTTCGTCCGCGGTATCGCGCCGACCACCCCGGCCACCGAGATCGATGCCCAGGCGACCATCGCCCTCGGCGAGCGCATGATCCGCGCCAATCTTCCCCGTCCCGAGCGCACCTTCACCGGCGACAGCCGTCCCGGGCGCCGCTTCTGGGTGTACGGGCGCGAGGGGGCACCGTGCCGCCGCTGCGGCACTCCCATTCGGGCCACCTCACTCGGCGCCACCGCGACGAGCGAACGGAACGTGTACTGGTGCCCGACGTGCCAGCCAGGCTGAACGGGCGAGGGCGGGCGTGAGCAACTGATTCGACGGCGCATGTCAACCCGCCCGGCTCGCCTCGTCGAGCATGCGAAAACAGGGGGACAACTCCACGCCGCACCCCGACGTTTCCCTTTCCTCGACATCGAGGAAACCGATCACGGTACCGGCGACGAAGAAGCATTCGAGGGAATGAACGCCATTCCCGACCCGTTGTGATACATGTCGGCTCAACCCGATGGCCGACCGGAGGGGATCGTGGGAAAGAACTACATCGACATCGAAAACGACCACGGCGAGACGCTGCGTTACCGCAAGCACGTCAATGGTCGCGGACTCGTCGCGCACGGCGCGAAGGTCCACCCGTCGGCGCTGGTCGAGAACGGCGCGTACGTCGAACCCGGCGTGCAGATCGCCGCGGGTGTTCGTGTCGGCCGCGGTGCCTGGATCGAGTCAGACGCCGTGATCGGCCCGGAGGCCCACATCGAGCCGCACGCGCACATCTGCGCCGGAGCGGTGATCGGCGCGGGCGCCCACATCGGCGTCCGCACACAGGTCGGCCACAACGCTCGGATCGCGGTGGGCTCGCTCATCGGCGACGACGAGATCATCAACGACGGTGAGGCGGTCGCCACCGACCGGCGGGGCCTGCGCCTGGCCGCCTGACCATCGCCCGAAGGGCGCAACGACCCGCACGACTCCTCGGAGCGTGCGGGTTTTCGTTTGCGCCGGCGGTTCGTCCGCCTCAGGCGAAGATCGCCAGGATCAGACCGATGAGCGGCAGCGTCCCCTGGATGCTCGCGGGGCGGAGGTACTTCTTGCCCGAGGTGACGAGGACGAGCGCTGCGGCGAGCATCGACCCGAGCGAGAAGATGAGTAGCGTGCGTCCGGCGACGTCGCCGATGCCGTTGACCACCCAGAACACGATGCCGACCGCCGCGCCGACCGCGAGGAACAGGTTGTAGAAGCCCTGGTTGTACGCCATGGGCTTGGTGACGTCGGCGGCCTGCTGGTCGGCGATGCCGAAGACCTTCCACGTCTTCGGCTGCGTCCACCGGACGCTCTCGAGCACGAAGATGTAGACGTGGAGCAGGGCTGCGAGTCCCGCGAAGACGAGCGCCAGGATGCCGATCATGCATCCCACGTTAGTCCCGCGGCTAGCCTGGAGCCATGGCGAAAGGCAGCGGGTCCCGCGGACGAGGTGGCGCGCCTCGACGCACCGCCGGCGCGAAGTCTTCGGCGGCGGGACGGTCGCCCTCACCGAAACCGAAGCAGAAGGTCGAACGACCCGCTCCGCCGCCCCGCGAGGAGCCACGCGAATTCGTGCTGGGCGCGATCCCCGGCGCGACGCCCGGCAAGTGGATCGGGCTGTGGCGCGAGCGGATGCCGCACGTCTCCCTCGAACTCCGAGAGATCTCCGTCTCCACTCAACTCGAGGCGCTCACCGAGGTCGATGCGGCGCTCGTCCGCCTCCCCGTCGAGGAGTCCGACGATCTTCACGTCATCCCCCTCTACGAAGAGGAGCCCGTCGTCGTCATGTCGACCGACTCCGATCTGACCGCCGCCGACGAGCTCGACATCGCCGACCTGCGTGGTGAGGTCGTCATCGCGGCGGCGGACGACGTCTTGCACTTGTCGGTTCCGGATGCCGTCGCCCCGGCGTTCGCGCCCCCGAGCGACACCGCTGAGGCGATCGCGACGGTCGCCGCGGGGGTGGGGGTGGTGGTCGTGCCGATGTCGCTCGCTCGTGCGCACCAGCGACGTGACGTCGAGTACCGCGTGCTGCGCGATGGTCCGCGCTCCACCGTCGCCCTTGCGTGGCTTCGCGACCGCACGACCCCGGATGTGGAGACGTTCGTGGGCGTCGTGCGTGGTCGCACGGCGCGATCGTCCCGCTGACCCTGCGTCCGTGGGGGCCGCGCACCCACGTTTCGCCGCATGTCACCCCCCGATCCGACGCGAGAGCGCGCGCGTAGAATTCCGGGATGACCGGTTCTCTTCTCTATGTCTGCGTCCGCCCGCAGCGTGAGGCGGCCGTGGCCGAGTGGGCGTCTTTCCGCGACGGTCTCGGCGCGCGCGATGAGGACCTCGTACACCACGATCTCGTCCGCGCTCCGCTCCCCGAAGACCTGGACCGATACGCTGCGGTGGTTGTCGGGGGCAGCCCTTTCAACGTCACCGACCCCGACAAGACCGACGACCAGCGTCGTCTCGAGCGCGATCTGGAACGCCTCGCCGCGGTGGCGATCGAGGGCCGCACGAACGCACTGTTCACCTGCTTCGGCATCGGCGTCGTGACGCGCCTCCTCGGCGGTCGGGTGAGTCTCCTGCACCCCGAGGGAACGGGTCCCACCGACATCGCGCTCACCGCGGCCGGCCGAGACGACGAGCTGTTCGGCATCCTGGAACCTCGCTTCGAGGCGCTGACCGCGCACAAAGAGGGCACGGCGACCGTGCCGCCGAGCGCCGTCCTGCTCGCCGAGAACGACGCCTGCCCGGTGCAGGCGTATCGCGCGGGGGCCGGGCTGTGGGCCACGCAGTTCCATCCCGAGCCGACCACCGATGCCTTCGTGGAGCGGATGGTCGTCTACCGCGATGCGGGCTACTTCGATGCCGACGCGTTCGACGAGGTGTCCGCTCACGTGCGTACCGCCTCGGTCGAGCAGCCTACGCGCCTGCTGCGCTCGTTCGCCGCGCGTTCCGTCGCGGCCTGATGCGGCGCAGCCCCCGGTGGGGGCTCGAAACGAGGGGGATCGAGGGGCGGCGGCGCCGTCCGGGCCGATGTCAACCCCGAGAGCCACATTTACCTAGCTTTTCTAGTGTTCTAGGTATGAACGCAACAGCTCAGTGGCGGGGCTCGGACCTCGCTCGTCAGATCGTCGTCCTCTCCGCGGTGTCGTTTATGCTGATCGCGGCCGTGATCGGCGCGGGCGCCTTCGGCAACACCGCCGTGCAGGACCAGCAGGGCGGCGCGCTCAATACCGACGGTTCGTACCTCGCGCCCGCTGGCCCCGCGTTCTCGATCTGGTCGGTCATCTACCTCGGCCTGATCGTCTACTCGATCTGGCAGGCACTTCCCCGCCAGCGTACGAACCCGCGACAGCGCGCCCTCGGTTGGCTGATCGCCCTGACGATGACCCTGAACGGACTGTGGCTCGTGGCGGCGCGCTTCGGCACGCTCCTCCTCACCGTCGTCGTGATCGTGCTCCTGCTGGCCGCTCTCGGCTGGACCTTCCGAGTCGCCGTCGCCACGCGCGAGCCGCGCGGCGGTGTCGTCGACTCCGTGGTCATCGACGGCGTCACGGGCCTGCACCTCGGCTGGGTCACCCTGGCGACCGTCGCCAACACCGCCGCGTGGTTGACGACCATCGTGCCCGCCGAGTGGGAGAGCGCAGCGGATGCCATCGGCATCGCGGTCCTGATCGTGGTGGCCCTCATCGGGCTGGCGATCGCGTGGCGCAGCTCGTGGCGCGTGACGCCCGCCATCGCCCTCGCGTGGGGACTGAGCTGGCTCGCCGTGGAACGCTTCACCGGCGAGCCGCAGAGCGGCCCGATCGGTGCGACCGCGATCGTCGTGGCCGCGGTCGTGCTGCTGCCGCCGGCGATCGTCAGCGTGCTGCGTCTGATCCGGCCGAGCGTCGACTGACCCGGATCCGCCCGGCGGCGTCGCCGTCGACGGTTCTGCGCGCGATCGCAGCCCTCAGATGCCTCGACCGAGGTCGATCTGACGCTGGATCTCCTCACGGGCTCGGCCGAGCTCACTGTCGGGACGATGGCGTGACGCGCCTCGCGCTCCCCCCGATCGGTTGACCGCGGCGAGGATCACCACGGTCACGGCGATCACCACGAGACCACTTGTCGACAGGGCTGCGACGAGTCCGGCATCCATGTTCCGCTCCTTCGTGAGGTGACGGCCCACGCTTCCACCGCGGGCCGGAGAGGTCAACCCCGTGGGCCGTCCACGGTCGGCACCGGTGGGCTCCTCACCACCGCCGGCGACGGGGCTCAGCCGGCCGTCAGCTCCACCACCACCGCCTGCTGCGGATTCTGCACGGGCGGGCGGATGCCGGCCACGGCCAGCTGGCGGCCGGTGAGAACGGTGTCGTGGTGGGCCCAGGGCAGGGGCGACTGCGCGGGCTCCTGCACCAGGCCGCCCGGCGTCACGAGCCGTACGCGATACGACCGGTCGGGGTCGAGACCCGGCAGGCGCACGCGCCCCGCGGGAGAGGCGATGAGGGTCTGCGTCTGCGCGATCGTGAAGAAGGCGTGATCGCGATCGGCTGCGACCACCCCGCGCACGTCGAGCCCGGGGTCGGCGACGTCGACGTTCACCAGACGCCCCGTCGCCACGAGCGGGCGCACCCTCCGCGCGAGGGCGACCCACTCCCCCACGACGGCGCGGTCGCGCTCGTCGAGCGTGGTGAGGTCCCACTCGATGCCGAAGTGCCCGAACAGCGCGACGGCTCCGCTGAAAGCGAGCGAGACCGTGCGGCCGGTCGAGTGCACGTGCGGGGTTGTCAGGTGCATGCCCATCATCTCGGGCGGCACGACCAGCGCCGTGTAGCGCTGCGTCTCGAGCCGCTCGACCGGATCGAGGCAGTCACTCGTCCAGATCCGGTCGGTGCGGTCCAGGATGCCGAGGTCGACACGCGCCCCACCCGATGCGCAGCTCTCGATCTCCAGACCCGGGAAGGTCGCCTTGAGCTCGTCGATGAGCCGGTACACGGCGAGGGTGTGGGCGTGCACGGCCGAGCCGCCGCCGGGGCCGGTCGCGGCATCCACGAGATCCCGGTTGTGGTCCCACTTCACGTACGCGATCGGGGAGGCCCGCAGCACCTCGGTCATCCGCTCGAGGATGTAGGCGTAGGCGCCAGGGTGGGCGAGGTTCAGCACCTGCTGCTGGCGTGCCGACGGCGGGAGCTCGTCGCGTCCGCGCAGGATCCACTCGGGGTGCGCGCGGGCGACGTCGCTGTCGGGATTGAGCATCTCGGGCTCGAACCACAGCCCGAATTCCATGCCCAGGCCCGTGACGTGGTCGGCGAGCGGGCTCAGCCCCTCGGGCCAGACGCCCTCGTCGACGAACCAGTCGCCGAGACCCGCGGTGTCGTCGCGACGGCCGCGGAACCAGCCGTCGTCGAGCACGAACCGCTCCACGCCGACCTCGGCCGCCACATCTGCCAGCTGCAGCAGTTTCGGCAGGCGGTGGTCGAAGTACACCGCCTCCCACGTGTTGAGCGTGATCGGACGCGGGCGCTCGGGGTGCTGCGGCCGGGCGCGCCACGTGTCGTGGAAGCGCGCGGCGAGCTGGTCGAGGCCGTCGCCCCACGACCCGTAGACGAGCGGCGACGAGACCTCGGCGCCCGGTGCGAGCACGATCTCACCCCACGCGGCCATCTCGCCGCCCGCGAGCAGCGCCTCACCGAGCGGAAGCCGCTCGGCGGACACGCGCTGATTGCCACTCCAGGCGACGTGGATGCCGTGCACCAACCCCGCCTCGAACCCGAAGCCCGGGCGCCCGGCGGCGAGCAGCAGCGTCGCGTCCGCGCCGGGTCGACCGCGTCGGCTCTCGCGCAGGTGCGTGCCGAAGGTGAAGGCGTGGCGCTGCGACGAGCGCTCGCGCAGGTGGCGTCCGGTGGTGTCGAGGATCTCGGTGGCCTCCCACGGCAGCGGAAAGCTCGGCTGCAGCGTCGAGACGACGAGATCGTCGGCCCCGTCGTTGACCACGGTGAGCTTCTGCGAGAACAGGCCCGCGGCATCCACTCGCAGCTCCGCGCGCAGACGCAGACCGCGCTGCTCGTCGACGAGGTGCAGCGTCAGGGCATCGACGGCGGAGTGGATGGATGCCAGCGAGAACACCGTTCCCTGCACGACCCCGCCGCGCCCTCCTTCGTACCCGGGCGCGCCGGGCCAGCCGGCCGCGGCCGTCGGCACGATCGTGAGTCGGGGCGTCTGGTCGATGCCCCCCGAGACGCGTTGCGGACGCGCCGCAACGGCCATCGACGAAAGCGTCTCGTCATCGAGGGCGCCGAGGTCGGGCCCCCAGTGGATGATGGCGGGCGCGGGCTGCGCGGTGAGGTCGACGACGACGCTGGTGCCTCCGGCGCGGAGGTGCGCCGCCGAAGCGGTCTCGAGGGCGACGACGGTGTGCGACATGGCATTATTTCTACCACGGAACAAATGCCCGCCTGCCGCGGGAGAGCGGGAGGGGCGAGATGCTCACCGAGAGCGAGGCCGCCGTCGCCCGTGCCGTACTGATCCACGGCCCCGTCTCGCGCCGCGCCCTCGCCGCGCGCCTGCACCTGTCGCCGCCGAGCCTCACCCGCTTGACCCGCCCCCTGGTGGACGCCGGCATCCTGATCGAACTCGACGACGAGGTGGACGGCTCGGTCGGTCGCCCCTCGCGACCCCTCGACATCTCGCCCACCGCGGGCACGTTCGTCGGCGTCAAACTCACGGGCGACCACCTCTACCTCGCCGCCACCGACATCCGTGCCGAGGTGTGCGAGCGCGCGGACCGTCGCCTCACGGGCTCGACGCCCGAGCACGTGATCGACGACATCGTCGCCGTGGTCGGCGCCCTGGGGCTACGCGATGTCCGCGGGGTCGGCGTGAGCCTGGGCGGTGCCGTGCGCGACGGGATCGCCGTCGACGCCCCCTTCCTCGGCTGGCGCGACGTCGCCTTCGCCGACGCGCTCGCGGCGCGCCTCGACGTGCCGGTCGCCCTCGAGAACGACGTGGTCGCCCTCGCCGAGGCCGAGCGCTGGTTCGGGGTGGGCCGCGCCCTGCCGGGCTTCGCGATCGTGACCGTCGGCGCGGGGGTGGGCTTCGGCCTCGTCATCGACGGGCGCACCGTGCGCACGCCCGATGCCGGGGTCGGCACCGTCGGCCACCTCCCGCTCGTCGCGGACGGACCCCCCTGCCCCGAGGGGCACCGTGGCTGCGCCGCCGCCCTGCTGACGACCACCGCGATCAGTTCGCAGGTGTCCCAGGCACTCCGCCGTTCCGTCTCGTACGACGACTCCCTCTCGCTCGCCCGCGCCGACGACCCCGCCGCACGCACCGTCATGGATGCCGCGGGCGACGCCCTCGGAACCCTGTGCGCCCTCGCCGCCAACCTGTCGCTGCAGTCCGACATCGTCCTCGCGGGCGAGGGCGTCGAGGCGTTCGATCTGGTGCGCGACCGGGTCGAGGCGTCTCTCGCGCGCGGCCGCGAGGGCTCGGCATCCGCCGTCTCGATCCACGTGGACCGCTCGGGATTCTCCGCCTGGGCGCGAGGAGCCGCGGCGGTGGCGATCCAGGCCGCGATGGGCCGCATCTCGCTCACCGACTGACCCGCTCACGCCGACGGCCCCGCCCCTCGAAGGGACGGGGCCGTCGAACGGGGGTCAGAGAGCCGGCGCCACGATCGCGCTCGCGCCGGCGGGCACCGTCAGCGTGGTGCCGTCGAGCACGACGCCCTCGGCGGTGGCCAGCAGCACACGAGCACCGGATGCCGCGGAGGCGGACGCCTCGGCATCCGACAGGTTCACGACGACGACGAGGTCGCCGCGACGTAGCTCGTACACGCGCCCGCCCTCGGCCTCACGGGCTACCGCAGACAGACCCTCGCGCGAGGGGTCGGTGAGCTCGGGGCGCTCGCGACGGATCTTCGCGAGCTCGCGGTAGAGGCCCAGCAGCTGCGCGTGGTCGCCCTCTCCGACCTCGTCCCAGTCGAGCTTCGAGTTCTCGAAGGTCGAGGGGTCCTGCGGGTCGGGCACGGTCGACTCGTCCCAGCCCATCTTCTCGAACTCGGCGATGCGCCCCTCGGCGGTGGCCTTGCCGAGCTCGGGCTCGGGGTGCGAGGTGAAGAACTGCCACGGCGTGGTGGCGCCCCACTCCTCGCCCATGAACAGCATCGGCGTGCCGGGGGCCGTCAGCGTGAGCACGGCGGCCGCGGCGAGACGGTCGTAACCGAGCGTCTGCGAGAGGCGGTCGCCGGCGGCGCGGTTGCCGATCTGGTCGTGGTCCTGCGCGAAGGTCACCAGACGCCAGTTCGGCACGTCCTCCGGGATCGGTTTGCCGTGCTTCTCCTCGCGGAAGCTCGAGTAGGTGCCGTCGTGGAAAAAGCCGCCCTCGCTGACCTTGCGGAACGCGTCGAGGTCGGCGAAGTCCTCGTAGTACCCGATCGTCTCTCCGGTCAGGGCGACGTGGGCGGTGTGGTGCCAGTCATCCGACCACTGCGCGGTGAGTCCGTAGCCGCCGGCCTCACGCGGGAGGATCAGCTTCGGGTCGTTCATGTCGCTCTCGGCGATGGTCGTGAGCGGCACGCCGCGGTGCGCCGACAGGGCGTCGGTGCGCTCGGCGATCTCCTGCAGCACGTGCGGGTCGCGGTGGTCGAGCAGCGCGTGCACCGCATCGAGGCGCAGACCGTCGACGTGGTAGTCGCTCATCCACATCAGCGCGTTCTCGACGATGTAGGCGCGCACCGCGTCTTCGTCAAGGTTGACCGAGTCGCCCCAGGTGTTGCGGCTGCCCTCGCGGAGGTACTCGCCGAAGAGGGGCAGGTAGTTGCCCGAGGGGCCGAGGTGGTTGTAGACGACGTCCTGGATCACGGCCAGACCCGCGGCGTGCGCCGCGTCGACGAAGCGCTGGTAGGCCTCGGGCCCGCCGTAGGCCTCGTGCACGGTGTACCAGAGCACCCCGTCGTAGCCCCAGTTCCAGGTGCCGTTGAAGCCGTTCACCGGGAGCAGCTCGACGTGGGTCACGCCCAGGTCGACGAGGTGGTCGAGGCGGCCGATCGCGGCATCCAGCGTCCCTTCGGGGGTGAAGGTGCCGAGGTGCAGCTCGTAGATCAGCCCGCCCGCGAGCTGCTTGCCCGTCCAGGCGGCGTCGTTCCACGCGTAGACCGAGGGGTCGAACCACGCCGACGCCTCGTGCACGCCGCCGGGCTGGCGCCGCGACCGCGGGTCGGGACGAAGGTCGTCTCCGTCGCCGAGCACGAAGCCGTAGCGATCCCCGTCGGAGAGATCGACCGGAGCGGTCCACCACCCGCCGGCATCCGCCGACATCTCCACGTCTTCGACGACGGTGTCGCCGCTGTCGTCGAGTCGGCGCAGTCGCACTCGGTCGGCCTTGGGTGCCCAGACGTCGATGCTCATGTGGGTTCTTCCTTCGCGTGAGGTGCCAAGAATTGTCGCTTCGGAGGCGCGTGAGGCGACAAATCCTGGCGACTCACGCGAGGGACGGGTCAGGAGATCAGCAGGGCGACCGGGTAGGTCGCGAGCAGGTCGGCGAGGCGGGTCGGACCGCCCTGGTACTGCTTGCCCGTGAGCACGTCGATGACCAGCTTGTCGGGCAGCAGCAGCACCGTGTCGCGCCAGCCGCCCGCGGTACGCAGCCCGTGGGGCAGACGCGTCGCGACCGCGAACACCCCACCGCGATCGAACGCGACGACGTGATCGGATGCCACGCCGGCGGCCTCGAGCGGACGGTAGACGTCGAGCGGCACGTCGTTCCGCACCCGGAGCGCGCGAGAGGTCACGAGCAGCTTCGCGGCCCCGGTCCCGTCGATGGGCGGGCGCACGGCATCCGTCCCGTCGATCGAGGCGAGCAGACGTCGACGCTCGGCGAAGTCGACCGGGCGACGGTTGTCGGGGTCGACCAGCGACTGCTCCCACAGCTCCGAGCCCTGGTAGACGTCGGGGACGCCCGGGCCCATGATCTGCAGCAGCTTGGCCGAGAGGCCGTTCGACCAGCCGTCGGCCGAGATCTCGTCGACGAACGCGCGCACGCGCTCGGCGGCGGGACCGGTGGCCGCATCGACCAGCGCGTGCATGCGCTCTTCGAAGGCCTCGTCCTGCTCCCACCAGCCGGTGACCTCCGACGCCTCGCGCGCGGCCTTCTCGGCGTAGGCGTGCAGGCGTTCGCGGTAGTCCTTGAGACCTTCGGGGGTGGATGCCGATGCCGGCCACGCCCCGACGATGGCCTGCCACAGCAGGGCGTCGAAGGGACCGTGCCCGGTCGAGGCGATGCCGCGGAACTCCTCGAGCCGCGCGGCCCACTTCTCGGGGATCTCGGCGAGCACGGCGATGCGCGCACGCGTGTCCTCGCCGCGCTTGGTGTCGTGCGTCGAGAGGGTCGTCATCGCGGTCGGCCACGACGCGTGGCGCAGCGCCTGCGCGGTGTGGAAGCCGTGCACGTGGAGCGCGAACTGACCCGGATCGCCGCCCACCTCGGTGAGCGAACCGAGGCGCGTGTAGCGGTAGAACGCCGTGTCTTCGACGCCCTTCGCCATCACCGGTCCGGTCGTCTGCTGGAAGCGCCACGCGATCTCGAGGTCGGTGTCGGCGAGCGCCGGCACGAGCTTCTCGATCACGTCGTCGAGCTCGGGGCGGCGGATCTCGGCCTCGCCCGCGGCGGCGTCGAGGTGCGCGCGACCCGCGGGGAGGTACGACCGGTAGACGGGGAAGCACGCGAGGATCTCGGCGAGGGCGTCCTGCAGCACCTCGGCCTCGAACTCCGTGCGCAACGCCTCGGGAAGGCCGCGCACGATGCGACGGATCTCCGACACCTGGATGGAATCGGCGATCTTGCGCTTGGTGTCGTGGATGAGGTCGTGCCAGCCGGTCAGGGCGGGCAGGTCGCTCTCGGTGCGCAGTCGCGCATCCAGGGCGTCGAGCGGCACCTCGCCCGCGGGATCGGTGAGCACGCGGTCGATCTCGGCGAGCGCGTCGTACCCGGTCGTGCCGGCGGTCTTCCACCACGAGGGCAGGGCTTCGCCGTGTTCGAGGATCTTCTCGCCGAGCACGTAGCCGACCTCGTCGTCACTCGCGTCCCTCAGGGCGGCCGAGAGACGGTCGAGGTACCCGCCGGGGTCGACGAGCCCGTCGGGGTGATCCACGCGCAGGCCGTCCGCGAGCCCCTCGCGCACCCAACGCAGGATCTCGGCGTGGGTCGCCTCGAACACCTCGGGCAGCTCGACGCGCACGCCCGCGAGCGTCGTCACGGCGAAGAAGCGACGGTAGTTGAGGTCGGCCGCTTCGTCCTGCCAGAAGCGCAGCTCGAAATTCTGCGCATCGAGCAGAGCCCGGATGCCGATGTGCGACGACCCCGTTCCCGGGGCGACCGGAAACTCGTGGTCGTAGTAGCGGATCAGCCCGTCGGGGGCGTCGTCGGCCGGCGTCGGGTCGTACGAGATCTCGTCGATCACCGCGTCGAGGTGATCGCCGAGCACGGGGACGCGCACCTTACCGCCGCCGAACTCCCAGTCGATGTCGAACGCGTGGGCGTGCGCCGAGGCGCGCCCCTGGCGCAGAACGTCCCACCACCACGCGTTCGCGCGCGGCTCGGAGACGCCCATGTGGTTGGGCACGATGTCGATCAGGATGCCGAGATCCTTCGCGCGCGCCGCCTCGACGAAGCGCGAGAGACCCTCGGCACCGCCGCGGGCAGGGTCGACGCGGGTGACGTCGACGACGTCGTAGCCGTGGTCGGAGCCCGGGGTGGCCTCGAGGATCGGCGAGAGGTACGCCCACGAGACCCCGAGGTCACGGAGATAGTCCGTGACCTCGGCGGCATCGTCGAGGGTGAACGATTCGCGGATCTGCAGGCGGTAGGTCGAAAGCGGATGCCGCATCTCGGTCACAGCTCCGGCTTAGGCGCCTGGCCGGGCAGGTCGTCGGTGCCGATGGTCTGGATCTGCGCCGTGAGCGAGGCCGCGACCGAGTGGTCGATCTCGGGCTCGGGCAGGTGGTGCTCGCGCAGGACGATCAGCGACTTCGGCTCGAGCGGCAGCGTCTCGCCGGGGTTGAGCGGCTCGGTGTTGGCGCGCTCCCCCGCGGTGTCGACGTAGGCGTCCCACTTGGGGGCGTACTCGAAGTCGGGCAGCTGGAAGTCGACCTTGTCGTCGCCCGCGTTGAACAGCACGAGGAAGTGGTCGTCGCTGATCGACTCGCCGCGGCGGTCGCGCTCGCGGATGCCCTGGCCGTTGAGGAAGATCCCCACCGCCAGGCCGAAGCCGTTATCCCAGTCCTCGGGCTGCATGAGCGAGCCGTCGGGACGCAGCCACACCACGTCGGGGATGGGCGCACCCTCCTCCATCTTCACGGGGCGACCGTCGAAGAACCGGCTGCGACGGAAGGTGGGGTGCTGCTTGCGCAGACGCGCGAGGGCCGCGGTGAACTCGATGAGCGGGGTGTCGATGTTCGACCAGTCCACCCAGGTGATCTCGTTGTCCTGGGCGTAGCCGTTGTTGTTGCCGCCCTGCGTGCGACCGAGCTCGTCGCCGTGCAGCAGCATCGGCACACCCTGGCTGAGCAGCAGCGTCGCGATGAAGTTGCGCTGCTGCTGCGCACGGCGCTTGAGCACCTCGGGGTCGTCGGTGGGACCTTCGACGCCCATGTTGCTCGAGCGGTTGTGCGATTCGCCGTCGTTGTTGTCTTCGCCGTTGGCCTCGTTGTGCTTCTCGTTGTACGACACGAGGTCGCGCAGCGTGAAGCCGTCGTGGGCGGTGACGAAGTTGATGGATGCCACGGGGAAGCGACCGGAGTGCTCGTACAGGTCGGCGGAGCCGGTGAGGCGCGAGGCGAACTCGCCCAGGGCCTGCGGCTCGCCGCGCCAGAAGTCGCGGACGGTGTCGCGGTACTTGCCGTTCCACTCGGTCCACTGGGGCGGGAAGTTGCCGACCTGGTAGCCGCCGGGGCCCACGTCCCACGGCTCGGCGATGAGCTTGACCTGCGAGACGATCGGGTCCTGCTGCACGAGCTCGAAGAAGGCCGCGAGGCGGTCGACCTCATAGAACTCACGCGCGAGGGTCGAGGCGAGGTCGAAGCGGAAGCCGTCGACGTGCATCTCGAGCACCCAGTAGCGCAGCGAGTCCATGATCAGCTGCAGCGTGTGGGGATTGCCCACGTTCATGCTGTTACCGGTGCCGGTGTAGTCGGTGTAGTACCGCTTGTCGTCGTCTTCGAGGCGGTAATACGCCTCGTTGTCGATGCCGCGCATCGACAGGGTCGGGCCCATGTGGTTGCCCTCGGCGGTGTGGTTGTAGACCACGTCGAGGATGACCTCGATGCCGGCGGCGTGCAGAGCCTTGACCATGGCCTTGAACTCCTGCACCTGCTGACCGTGGTCGCCGGTCGAGGAGTAGGTGTTCTGCGGGGCGAGGAACGCGATGGTGTTGTAGCCCCAGTAGTTCGACAGCCCCTTCTCTTCGAGGGTGGAGTCGTTGACGAACTGGTGCACCGGCATGAGCTCGATCGCGGTGATGCCGAGCTTCTTGAGGTGCTCGATGACGGCGGGGTGGGCGATGCCGGCGTAGGTGCCGCGCAGCTCCTCGGGCACGTCGGGGTGCAGCTGGGTGAGGCCGCGCACGTGGGCCTCGTAGATGAACGACTCGGCGTAGGGGATCTTCGGCTGGCGGTCGCCCGACCAGTCGAAGAACGGGTTGATGACGACGCCCTTCATCATGTGGGCGGCGGAGTCCTCGTCGTTGAACGAGTCGGGGTCGCCGAACTCGTAGCTGAAGACCGACTGCCCCCAGTCGACCTGGCCCTCGACGGCCTTCGCGTACGGGTCGAGGAGCAGCTTCGCGGGGTTGAAGCGCTTGCCGTTCGCGGGGTCGTACTCCCCGTGCACGCGGTAGCCGTAGCGCTGCCCCGGCTGGATGTTGGGGAGGTAGGCGTGCCAGACGAACGCGTCGACGTCGATCAGCTCGAAGCACGTCTCCGTTCCGTCTTCCTCGAAGAGGCAGAGCTCTACCTTCTCCGCTCCTTCACTGAACAGGGCGAAGTTCGTCCCGTTACCGTCGTAAGTGGCCCCGAGGGGATAACTGGATCCTGGCCATACCTGCTGCACGTCGCTCACGATAGACCAGCGTCGTTTCCGCGAACCTCCGTGGTCACGGCAGTTGACACCCACCCCACCCCCGACTATGCGCGCAGGCCTCTATGCGCGTTCGGGCGGATGCCGCAGCAGCTCGATGCGTTCCGCGAGATACCGGTCGAGGGACATGAACCCCCCGGCGGCGCTCCACCGCACGAGGGGCTCGCCTCCGCGGATCGCCACGGGGGTGGACGACTCCCCCACCGCGTCCGGATCGATGGTGCGCCACCCGATGTGGATCGTCTCACCCTCGGGGACTCCGCCCCGTGCGGCCGCGGCGGCGAGTTCGGCGCGACGGCGTTGCGATTCGGCGGCGAATCCGCGACGCACCTCCGCACGCGAGCGCACGATGTCGCCGGTCGCCAGCAGAGCGTCGTCGGTCAGCAGCAGGACACCGAGATGCCAGGCCGTGCCGCGCGGCGCGATACGGGCCGAACGAGGGATGCCGAGCAGCCGGCGCCCCTCCTGCAGCTCGCCGAGACGTTCTCGCGACGCCCCGGACAGACGCGCGCGCGCCTCGTCGAGTACCGCGGACAAGCGTGAGGTGCTCATCGATCCGTTCCTTCGTCACGAGCGGCTTCGGCGCGCTCGACGGCTTCCGACGCCGCACGCACGGACTCGCGAGCACGGGTCTGCTCATCCTGGCGCTGCGCCAGCACCTCGTCGGCCGCGGCCGCCTCTTTCTCGGCGCGCGCGAGATCGGCTCGCAGGCCGTCCACGCGCTCTCGAGCGCGGGCGGCCCGTTCCGCCGCCGTTTCCGCACGCCGCCCGGCGGCGGCGCTCTCGCGCTCGGCATCGACTCTGGCCCGCTCCGCCTCACGGACGGCTCGTTCCGCGGCCTTCCGCGCGCGACGCGCGGCGAGGTCGTCGCGCGGGGCGGCAGCCTGCGGGACGGCCGCGGGAACGGAGCCGGCCACCGCCTCCGCGAGCGTTCCGTCGCCCATCTCCGCGAGGTCGACCGCCGAGGTCAAGCGCCCGGTCAGCACGGCCGCCGCGACCGTCTCGTCGACCACCGCAGCGTTCACGGTCTTCTCGACGGCATCCGACATCGCCGCGCTCAGGGGGGTCCCGGCCTCGGCGGCGAGCTCGCCCGCGCGGCGGGCGAGGGCGGCGACCAGCTGTCGACGCTGCCGCCCCAGTCGCCCGAGCTCCGCGGCATCCAGGTCGTCCTGAGCTTCGTGCAGAGCGCGGGACAGCTCCACGGCCTCGCCGAGCTGACCGTCGCGTACGAGCAGGTTGACCGCCCACGCGGCGACCGTGGGCTTGCGCAGCTTGGCGATCCTCCGCCCCAGCACCCCGCCCTCGGCGGCGCGGTCATTGCGGGCGGCAGTGAACCTCGCGGGCGGAAGAGCGAGAAGTTCGGCGGCGACCTCGTCGAGGCGGGCGTCGTCGTCGCTCATCGGTCCATTGTGTCGCCCTCGTCAGAGCGAGACCACCCCGGGGTGCGCGCCGCGGATCTCGCGGTGCAGGCGCTCCATCCTCGTGTCGAGCTCGGCCGCGGTATCGGCGGCGTTCTTCAGCTCGGCGAGAAGGTCGTCGGGAACCAGCCGGTCGTACTTGTAATAGATCTTGTGCTCGAGACTCGCCCAGAAGTCCATGGCGATCGTCCGGAACTGCACCTCGACGGGAACGTCCACGCGGCCGGTCGAGAGGAAGACGGGCACCTCCACGATCACGTGCAAACTCTTGTACCCGTTGGGCTTGGGGTTCGCGATGTAGTCCTTGACGTCGCGGACGGTGATGTCGTCCTGCCGCGTGAGCAGCTTCGAGAGCCGATACGCGTCGTCGATGAAGCTGCAGGTCACGCGGATGCCGGCGATGTCGGTGATCGACGCGCGAATGGAGTCGAAGTCGGTCTCGATGCCCTTGCGCCGCACCTTGTCGACCAGACTGTCCGGCGACTTCACGCGACTCGAGACGTGCTCGATGGGGTTGTACGCGTGCATCTCCTGGAACTCTTCGCGCAGGATCGAGATCTTCGTCTCGACCTCGGCGAGCCCGAAGCGGTACTCCATCAGGAACCGCTGGAACTCGTCGCGCATCGCCCGCAGGTCCGCACTCGAGACGGTGATCTGCTGTTCGTCCAGCGGGTCCGACATGCGGTCGACGCTAGCGAACACGACTACGAGGTCGCTGGGAGCGTCAGCTCCGGCGGGGTTCGATGCCGCCGGCACGCGGCAGCAACTCGCCGTCGACGACGTCGATGCCGATCAAGCCGTGGAACACCTCGGGTAGATCGTCCGGGTCGTTCCCCGATTCGGGGTTCCGAGGCATAGGGGGATTTGTCACGGCGCCCTCCTTCCGTGCAACACCCCCTACTGTGCCAGGAGCCGCCGCCACGCCCGGCCGTCTTGACACCTGGCATCCCGCCGCGTACCTGCGACGCCCCCTGGCGTATCGTGGGCCGCATGGGGACCATTCACTACGGCGGCAGCGGCACGACGGTGCACATCGAAGACCGCGCCCTGGCTCACCTGAAAGTCGTCATCTCGACCAAGCTGCGCCGCGGCGAGAGCTTCACGCTGTCGTGGCGGCACCGCGACGACGAGGAACGCGGTCGCAGCACGCTCTGGCTGCACCCCGCCATCCCGCTGCGCTTCGTCTTCGACGACAGCGAGCCGACGACGCTGAGCCGCGAGTGGATCGAGCGGCTGGCCGATTCGGCGAACTCCTCGGGCGGCATCATGCTCGTGCCCGAGGACATCACCCCGGCGGAGCAGACGGAGAAGAGCTAGCGCTCAGCCCTCTTCGACGAGGGCGTCTTCGCTGGGCTCGGGCGTGATCGCCAGGCCGTTGGGGCCCGAGGCCGCGAGCATCAGGTCTTCGACCCAGACGCGGTTGATGCGGGGCTGGCGGCTGCCGTAGAAGTGGAACTGGATCGGCACCGAGGGGTGCATCCAGAAGCTGCGGCGACCGCTGCCGTCGCCGACCTCGACGTCGAACATGAACGACTCGGAGCGCCGAAGCTTGTTCATCACGACGATGCGCAAGTGCGCAAGCGTGCGGTCATCGATGTCGACCGCATTGGCAACGGTGTCGTAGATGAATCTGCCCATGCGACCGAGCCTATCCGAGGAACGCACCGTCAGCCGCTTTCCGGGATGCCACGTCGCGTCGCGCGAATCAACCCCGCCGGGGGGCCTCTCGGGGCCCGACTAACGTACCCGTGTGGGAACGCTCTACTACGGCGACGTCGCCGCGCCGATCGAGATCGAAGATCGCGCTCTGGCTCACGTCAAGGTCGTCATCGCAACCAAGCTCCGCCGCGGCGAGAGCTTCACCTTGTCGTGGACGCACGGACCCGCCCAGGAGGTGGGGCGCAGCACCGTGTGGCTGCACCCCTCGATTCCGCTGCGGTTCGTCTTCGACGAGCCCGAACCCGCGCTGCTCAGTCGCGCGTGGATCGAAGCGCTGGCCACCTCGGCGAACTCGTCGGGCGGCCTGCTGTTGGTGGACGAGCCGGAGCCCCGCGGCTCCTGAATCAGTCCCGCGGGAGGCCCAGGATCTCGCGAGCCCCCTCTTCGACGGCGGTGGGCACGACCAGGGGTCGCCCCGCCGAGAAGGCCTCCCATTCGCGCAGCACGACGGCTTCGATCCGCGACGGATCCTCGAGCGGATAGTCGGACCTCAGCCGGGCGATGACGGCGCGGAAAGAGGCGACCTCGATTCCGTCCACCTGATGGACGAGGTCGGCGCCGGTAGCGGGGGAAACCGCGTCGCTTGCGCTCTCGTCCATGGCCCCCATGCTCTCACGCCCGACCTGCGTGCTCGGCCGTCCCGACGGAGAGCGCGGGCGAGCTCGGCGCGTGCTCAGTGCGCGGCTTCGGCGTCGACCGGGTGCGGGTCGACCTGGTCGACGGCATCCTGGAGCCGACCGAGGCACGCGATCACCGCAGCGCTCTCTTCGGGGGTCATATCGACGACCGCCGCCATCATGCGCGTGTGCATCGACCCGAGAGTCGCGCGCACTTCTTCGTCGCTCGCAGCCGTGGCCACGATGTAGATGCTCCGACGATCGGTCGGGTGCGGCACGCGGGTGACGTGACCGGTCTTCTCGAGGCGGTCCACGATTGCGGTCGTGGATGCCGTGGACACCCCGAGGTAACGGGTGAGCTCGCTCGGCGAGACCTGACGCTGCTGCCCCGCCGCTTTGATGAGGTAGCGCAGCACCAGCAGCTCGTTCTCGCCCATGGACATCGACTCGCGCGTGCGACGCCGCATCGCGACCTCGGCGGCGCGGTACACGCGGAAGGCTTGGAGGACTTCGACCGCTCGACGGCGGCGATCCTCTTCGCTCGCGCCGTACCAGTAGCGCGACTCGGACCCTGTTTCCACCAGGGCATCCTATGTCAGGCTCCGCGTCCAGCCCCCTGCCGGTGCACGGGAAGGACAGGTAGCATCTAACTAGAACGGCTATCTACTTGATTGGCGTGAAAGACAGTAGCTCACCGAGGAACGCGAGGAGGAGAGATGAAAGACGCGGCTTCCGCCGACGACGTCGTCAAGGCTCTCAACGACCTCACCGATTCCGGTGTCGCCTCCGAGCGCGCCGCGCTGCACTCCCTGGGCATCGGCCCGAACGACGCGAAGGTGCTGCGCTTCCTCCTCCAGCGCTCCGCCGACGACGAGCCTGTCACCCCCCGCATCCTCGCCTCGATGCTGAGCATCTCGTCGGCGGCCACGACGGCGCTGATCGACCGCCTCGCCGACGCGGGGTGGGTGGAACGAGAGCCGTACCCGGGTGATCGGCGCTCCATCGTCGTCCGCGAGACGATTCCCGCCGACTCCCCCGCCCGCCGCGTGCTGTCGGTGCGCAGCGCGTCGGCCGCCGCGGCCGCCGGGCGGCTCGGTCCCGCCGAACGGCGGATCGTCGCCGACTTCCTCGACGACATCGCCCGCGGTGAGAAGCAGGACATCGACGACATGTCGGCAGACGAAGAGGCGCCCCGCGCGTCCTGATGAGCAGGAGACGGGACGCCTCGAGGGTCACTCGGTGGAGCGACCGGTCTCGTTCTGCAGGCGATCGATCTGCTCCGACGCCTCCGCCTTCGTCAGGTCGGCGGGGATCTCCTCGCCGGCTTCACGGGCGAGGGTGTCGAGGTAGCTGCGCTGCGGGGCGGTCATGGGCTCGTCGCCGGTCACCCAGTCGGACGGGTCCTTCTCGGCGGGGTTGTCGCCCTCGCGGACGGCACCCAGGGTCTCTTCTTCGCGGGAGGTATCGCTCATGCAGGAAGGCTAAGCGGGGCCGACGACACCGGAGCCGGGATTGACAGGACGCTCAGCCGGGTAGGGCATTCTGGTCGGATGCCCGAGGACTCGCGACCCGCCGACGTCGACGTCGACACGCTCCGCCGGGGGCCCTCACAGACCCGGGTGACGCGTGTCTCGACGGGCTCGGGGACCGGGCGCCCATTCGTCCTCATAGCCGGTATCGGCGTCGCGTCGACCTACTTCGAATTCCTCGCACCGCTGCTCGCCGAGAAGGGCGAGGTCTACGCCCTCGATCTCCCGGGTTTCGGCGGGGTCCCGGCATCCGGGGAATCCCCCACCGCCGCGTATTTCGCCGACCAGGTCGAGGGAGTGCTCGACCATTACGGTCTCGAGAATCCGGTACTCATTGGACACTCGATGGGGACGCAGGTGGTCACCGAGGTTCTGGCGCGGCGTCCCGACCTCTCGCACGCGGTGCTGGTGAGCCCCGTCGTCGACGAAGCGGAGTCCACTGCGATCACCCAGGGCGTGCGATTCGTCCAGTCGACGGTGCGGGAGTCGCTGCACATCGCGCTCCTGGCGGTCTCGGCGTATCTCCTGTGCGGTTTCCTCTACTTCTTCGAAGCCCTGCCCCACATGTTGCGCTACCGCATCTCCGACCGCATCGGCGAGGGCCGGGCGACTCTGCTGCTCATCCGCGGCGAGTTCGACCGCCCGTCGCCGCGCCGCCTGCATTCCCGCCTCGTCGCCCGCGCGCATCGCGCCCGACGGTGGGAGATCGAGGGGGCCGCGCACTGCGTCGTGAACAGCCACGCCGTCGGGGTGGCGCGTCTCGCCCTCCGGCACGCCGACGACGAGCTTCCCCCGAAAGGACGGATGCCGGCGGCCGAGGCCGCCGTGCCGCCCGCCGCGCACTCCGACCTGCGAATGGTGCTCGGCGCCATGCTGAGTCGCCTGGCGGAGTGGATCAGCGCGGCACGCCACGACGAGGACGGCGTCGAGCGGGCGAAAGCGCGTCATGCCCGCGTGCTGTGGGACGCCTACCGCCCGAGCCGCTGAGGCGGCGCTAACCCGGGGAGCCCCCCGGGGCAACCCCCGCGACGGCCCCGAAGCCGACGCGGAGCATGGAAGGGTGTCGACTCGCCCGTGCACCGCCCGCTCATGACCGTTCCCGCCTCCCTCGACCCGCGCCGATGGTGGTCCGACGCGGTCACCGCCGATCGCCTGCTGCTCGCCGCCAAGACGGCCGCGGCCGCCGCTCTCGCCTGGTACCTCGCCCCTCTCGTGCCCTTCGCGCAGAGCGAGTACTCGTACTACGCCCCGCTCGGGGTGCTCGTGAGCATGTATCCGACGGTCGCGCGTTCCGCGTCGAGCGGCGCGCAGGCCGTGATCGGTCTCGCACTCGGCATCGGGTTAGGACTGGGCAGCCTCGCCGTCGTGGGCACGGGTCTGCCCCGTATCGTCGCCGTCGCCCTCGTCATCTTGATCGGAGTCTTGCTCGCGGGCGTGCGGGCCCTCGGCGTCGGGCGGGACTGGGTGGCGATCGCCGGTCTCTTCGTCCTACTGCTCGGCGGCGCCGATCCCGACGGATACTCGGTGTCGTACCTGGTGACGATGGCTTTCGGTGTCGTGGTCGGCGTCGTGGTCAACCTCGTCGTGGTCCCGCCGCTGCGCGTCAAGAAGGCCGACGACCGGCTGAGCCGGCTTCGGGACGCGCTCGGCGACGTCCTCCGTGCCATGTCGTCGTCGCTCGCGGGACGCTCCTTCGACCCCGAGGCCGCGGACCGGGCCGCCGCCGACCTGGAGGGGACCCTCGTCGAGGTGCGGGAGGAGGTCGATCTCGCCGACGAGAGTCGCCGCTACAACCCGCGCGGGCGACGGTTGAAGACGCCGCGCGACCTGGGTCGGCGACGACTCGACGCCTTGACGGGCACGGCCGACGCGACCCGCGAGCTCGCCGGCGCTCTGGCGCGGCTCACCGCGGGCCCCGACGTCGACACCCGCCTGCCGGGCGACGCGCGACGCCTCCTCGCCGATGCGATCGAGAGGGTGTCCCGCCTGGCCACCACGCCGCCCGAGCCGCAGGCCACGGCCGGCGAATTGCGCGCCGCGGAGACCGCCCTGACCCGCTACACCGAGAGCCTGCGCTCCCTCGACGCGCAGGACGAACCTCTCGACGCGTGGGAGGCCGCCGTGAGTCTGCGCCGCGTCATCGCGGCGTGCGGACCGTTCTCGGATCCGGATGCCGACACCGCGGCGCGGTGACGGGAATCTGCGTCTGGATCAACCCACGCGCCCGGTCACCGCATCCAGCGCGCGGTCGAGGGCGACGGCTGTCGCACGGCGCACAGCCGCGGGCACCGCGGCGAGGAAGCCGCCGACGAAGGTGTCTCCGAGACCGATCGTGGTGGGCTGCGCGGTGTCGACGACGTAGGCCGCGACCCCGACCGCTCCGCTGCGCTGCCGCGCGGCTTCGACGACCGCCGCACCGCCCGCGTGACGGGGCGACCGGGCGGTGACCTCGAGATCGGCGGCGGTACAGGAGTCGCCGAGGCGGTAGCGCGTCGCGGCGGTGCGCACGGCGCTCTCGAGTCCCGCCGCGTGCCGGGCCGCCGAGGGGCCGACCGCGATCGCCCAGAAGGTCGTGTGCACGACCAGCGTCCGCGCCGGGATGAGCTCGTGCACCTCGGCGAGGGCGGCGACGACGTCGTCGGGCGAGAGCAGGTCGACGGGTCGCCCCAGGTACTCCTGCAGCTCGTCCTCGTTCATGCCGTACACGTCGATGCGCTCGAGGAGCCGCGCGCGCACCCGGGCGGCGAGCTCGCGGTGGTAGAAGCCCGCGTCCTCGTAGTAGATGAGAGCCTCGGCGGGCAGGCGTCTCATCGCCGAGACGAGATCGTCGAGCCGGGCCTCGAGCAGGTCGGCATCCTGCATCGTGTTGAACCCCGAGACGAGGAACGCCGCAGCCCCCTCGAGGGCGTCGCCCAGATCGGGGGCAATAGCCATCTCGCGGTTGGGGGCGTCGTTGGCGAAGATCAGGCGGTTCGACGCCGGCGCCGTCACCGCCCCGTCGACGAGGCGCACCGTGGCGCCCGCGGGATACTGCACGATGAGGTGCGGATCGAGGGTGTCTCGCGTGGCCGACGAGACGATGCTCATCGAGGCCGGAAGCAGGCGCCGCACGTTGTCGTCGATGCTCACGAGGTGCTGCACGGTGGGCACGCCGATGCGATCGAGGGCGATGCCCGCCCGCACCCCGGTTCCGCCGAGCGTGATCGTCTTGTCGAAGTGCGCCGCGAAGGTCTCGACGATCTCCGATGACAGCACGAAGCGCTCGCCTCCCCCGCCCGTGGCGAGGAAGGCGAGCACCGTGACGACGAGCGCGCGCTCGTCGATGATCGGCGTCGTGGTGGTCAACTCGTCGAGACGGATGCCGTGCTGCGCAGCCAGGGCCGTGAGCACCTCGGCATCCCACCGGATCTCGTAGTCGACGGTGCCGCCGAGTCCGAGGACGAGGTCTTCCGCCATGACGTCGATCACCGTCCGATCAGTAGAGGTCGACCGTGCCGGCAGCGCCGAACAGGTCGATCTTCTCAGCGGCCGTGACCTTCATCGCCGCGATGCACTCGGGCTGGATGGCGTTGGGCTCGCGCAGACGGCGATCGGTGCCGAGTACCTCGCGCATGCGGTCGTGGTACGCCACCTTGATGTCGCTCGAGATGTTGATCTTGTTGATGCCGAGCGACACCGCGCGGGCGAGCTCGGCGTCGGGGTTGCTCGAGCCGCCGTGCAGCACGAGCGGGATGCCGACGGCCGCCTTGATCTGCTCGAGCAGGTCGTGGCGCAGCTCGGGGTTCTTCTCGGCCGGGTAGAGCCCGTGCGAGGTGCCGATGGCGATGGCGAGGCTGTCGACCCCGGTCTGCTCGACGAAGCGCACCGCATCGTCGACGTTGGTGTAGATGATCTCGGCCGCGCCCGACTCTCCGTAGCTGTCGTTCGCGCCGATGGTTCCGAGCTCCCCCTCGACCTGCACGCCGACGGCGTGGGCGGCCTCGACGACCTTGCGGGTGAGCGCCACGTTCTGCTCGAACGGCTCGAGCGAGGCGTCGATCATGACCGAGGTGAAGCCGGCCTTGATCGCGGTGATGATCTGCTCGTACGTTCCGCCGTGGTCCCAGTGGATGGCCACGGGCACGCTCGAGCGGTGCGCGCGGGCGTGCATCGCCGGGATCAGGTCGGTGGTGATGTGCGAGACCTCGTCGGGGTGGATGGCGATGATGACCGGAGCGTTCTTCTCCTCGCTGATGTCCATGATCCCGGTGAACATCGCCCAGTCGCTGATGTTGAAGGCCGGGATGGCGAAGCTGTGGGCGTTGGCGACGTCGAGGATGGACTTGCCGGTGTAAAGCACGGATGACTCCTTGTTCGGGGTTGGGTAGGCGGCGGTCAGCTCTTCACCGAGCCGGCCGTGAGGCCGCTGATGAAGAAGCGTTGGAAGAAGAGGAAGAGCACCAGCACCGGGATCGAGCCGAGGATGCTCATCGCCATGATCTGGTTCCACTCGTAGGAGTGCTGGCCCATGAGCAACTGGATGCCGATGGGCACCGTGCGCATGTCGATGGTGCGCGTGAGGGTCAGGGCGAAGAGGAACTCGTTCCACGCGATCATGAACGTGTAGATGCCCACCGAGACGATGCCCGGGATCGAGATCGGCACGAGCACGCGCCACAGGGCCGTGAAGGAGCCGGCGCCGTCGACGCGGACCGCCTCGTCGAGCTCCTTCGGGAGGGTGTTGAAGTACCCGGTCATCATGATGATCGCGTAGGGCAGCGTGAACACCATGTACGTGAAGATCAGGCCCGGATAGGTGTTGTAGAGGCCGAGCCCGACCATCAGGCCGAAGTACGGGATGAGCAGCGTGATGGGTGGGACCGCCTGGACGCTGACGATGATGACGTTGACGATCCGCTTGCCGCGGAACTCGAAGCGGCTGAACGCGTAGGCGGCCTGGATCGCGACCAGGAGCGTCAGGATCGTCACCGCTCCCGCCACGACGTAGCTGTTGATGAAGAACCGCACCGTCTCGGGGTTGGTGAAGATCGAGATGTAGGCGTCGAACGAGAACGTGTCGGTGATCAGCCGCGGCGGCAGCTCGAAGATCTGCGTGTTCGACTTGAACGAACTCGACAGCATCCACAGCACGGGACCTGCGGCGAACACCGCGCCGATGAGCAGGCCGACGAGCACGCCGGCTTGGGCGAAGCGACGGCGCGTGGCCGTACGGGTGGCGCGCGGGCGCGCGGGGGTGGTCAGGGCCATGGTCAGTCCCTCGCCTTCTGGTGGCGGACGTAGAGCACCGCGACGATCATCGACATCGCCAGGACCAGCACCGCCGAGGTGGAGGCCATCGAGAAGTCGTACTTCGCGAACGCGAGCTTGTAGGTGAACGTGCTGAGCATCTCGGTGACGTCGATCGGACCGCCGCCCGTGGTCAGCCAGATGAGCGCGAACTGCTGGGACGTCCAGATCAGGTCGAGCAGCACGAGGCTGACGATGATCGGGCGCAGCTGCGGGACGGTGACGTTCCAGAACCGTTGGACGGGGCTGGCGCCGTCGACGGTGGCGGCCTCGTACAGATCGCTTGGAATGCCTTGGAGACCCGCGAGCAGGCTCACCATGAAGAAGGGGTAGCCGGCCCAGATGTTGATGAAGGTGACGGTGCCGAGAGCGAGCTGCGGCGAGGCGAGCCACTCGATGTTCGTGTTCAGCAGGAAGTTGACGATGCCGTTGGGGGCGAGCAGCATGCGCCACAGCACCGCGATCACGGCCACCGTGAACAGCCACGGCAAGACGTAGAGGCCGCGGAAGATCGCCCGGGGGACGGCGCCGATCAGTCGGCTGTTCAGCAGCAGGGCGAACGACAGTCCGAGCACGAGGTGCGCGGCGACGCTCGTGAGGGTGAAGAAGAGGGTGTTGCCGGTGGCCTTCCAGAAGCCCGGGTCGGTGAGGATCGCGACGTAGTTGTCGACCCCCACCAGGTCGGGGCTCTTGTTCAGGATCACGTTGTCCTGGAAGGAGTACCCGATCACCATGACGATCGGGACGATCATCAGGACGAAGAGAAGGATGAGGGTCGGCGAGAGGAAGACGTATGCCTCGCCGGCCTTGCGGAGCTGCCGGGTGCGGCGCGAGGCGGGCCGTCCGGTGACGATCAGCTCGGTATCGGGAGGCGTGAGGGTGCGCATGGTCATGAGGTGCGGCTTTCGCTGAGCGGGATGCCGCACCGCGAGCGGTGGCGATGCGGCATCCCGGTTCGGGGTCGGATCAGAACTCCGACGTCCATTCGTCCTGCGTCTTCTTGAGGGCGTCGCTCATCGACTCCTGGCCGTCGAGCGCCGACTGGAACTCCGTGCCGAACTGGCGCATCAGTTCCTCTGCGACGGGCAGACCGGTGAACTCGTTCGCCGGGTAGCCCTTCTTGTAGATGTCGAAGGCGGTCTTGAACAGCGCGTCGTCTTCGACGAAGGTCGGCACGCTCTCGGTGTTGCCCGGGAAGGCCTTGGCCATGGTCGACAGCTCGCTGTTGACGTCCTTGCCCATCAGGAACTGCACCAGCTTGAAGGCGGCGTCCTTGTGCTCGGAGTTCTCGGCGACGCCGATGCCCCACGAGGCGTAGGGGATCCCGCGCTCGCCGGTGAACCCGTCCTTCGCGGGGATCGCCGAGATCGAGAAGGTGAGATCCGGGTTGGACTGACGGATGAGGTTGATGTGCGCGAGCGAGTCGATCATCATGCCGACGCGACCGTTGGTGAACTCCTCGACCTTGTCCTGCTCCTTCATGGTGAAGGAACCCGGGGCGATGACCTTGTCATCCCACATCTGCTGGATGAAGTCGGTGGCCGAGGACACGTCACTGTTGGTCAGGTCGGGCTGGCCGTCCTTGAGCATCGAGCCGCCCGAGGCCCAGACCCACGACATGACGTCGTTCTGCACGCCGTTGGGGGCTTCGAGCGACAACGGGAGCACCCAGCCCGACACGTCGCCGCCGAGGGCCGTGATCTTCTTGGCCGCGTCGGCGAACTCGGTCCGCGTTGACGGCGGGGCCGACACTCCGGCCTGGGAGAGCAGGCCGTCGTTCGTGAACATGGGGTAGACGAAATTGACCACCGGGATCATGTACGTGCTGCCGTCGACCTTGATCTGGCTGGCGAGCTGGCTCTCGTCGTAGCCGGAGTCGCTCATGAGCTTCGAGAGGTCGGCGATGACGCCCTGCTTGGCGAAGTCGCTGACCCATGCGCCGTCGAGGCCGACGACGTCGGGCATCGTGCCCGATGCCGCCCCGGCGAACAGCTGCTCCTTGGTCGAGGCGTAGGGTCCGCTCACCAGGTCGACCTTGATGCCCGGGTTCTCTTTCTCGAACTCATCCATGAGCCCGCGGAACTGTCCGTCTCCCAGCTCGGGCTCCCACCACTGGGCGAACTCGATCGTGACGTTCCCGTCGGAGGACGTGCCCGAGCTGTTCGACGAGCACCCCGCCATCGCCAGGAGGGTCGTGGCCGCTGCTGCGACACCGACGAGCTTGATGGCGTTCCGACGCCGGCGCCCGCTGTTGTCCATCGTTTCTCCTCGTTGAGATCTGCCGCATTTCGCGCCGTTCTGCGCGTTCTTGCGTCTTTCAGCACGAGTATGCGCTTCGTTGCCGGGTCTCGCAAGAGTTCGATGCACATTCGTGATTATTCGAGCGCATAGCGGCGCTGATGGCAGCAAAAAGCGCGGAACCCGTGCCGTTCTTTGCGGCTTTTCCACAAAATCTGAGGACGAGCGAACGCCGCTGTGCTAGAGATGACGGCATGGACGCATCCACAGCCACGGTCAAGCGGCGCCTCCCGGCCGGGCGCAAGGCCGAGCTCGCGGCGTACGTCGCCGAATCAGGTCAGGTGACCGTCGTCGACCTCGCCTCGCACTTCGGCGTCTCGATCGACACCGTCCGCCGCGACCTCGACCAGCTCGATCGCGAGGGGATCGTCGTCCGCACCCACGGCGGCGCCGTGAGCGCCATGTCGGTACCCGGTCGCGATCGCGGACTCGACGTGCGGCTGCAGATGCAGATCTCCGAGAAGGAGCGCATCGCCGCCCTGGCCGCCGACCTCGTCGAAGACGGATCGGTGCTGATGCTCAACGCCGGGACCACGACGCTCGCGGTCGCCCGTGCCCTGCGCAACCACCGCAACCTGACGATCGCGACGAACAACCTGCGCATCCCCGCCGAGATCTCGCCCAGCGTCTTCCGCGATCTCTACATCTTCGGCGGAGCCGTCCGCACCATCACCCAGGCGACCACGGGGCCGGTGACCCTGGCGATGAACTCCCACACACCCGAAGTCGACATCCGCTGCGACTACGCGCTCATCGCCGTCGGCGCCGTCGACGGATCGGGTTTCTCGACGAGCAACCTCGGCGACGCCACCATGATGAGCGAGATGATCCAGCGTGCGGATCGCACCGCCATCCTCGCCGACTCCTCGAAGCTCGACCGCCGCCTCTTCGCGCAGGTCGCCCCGCTCGAGACAGCCGACTACCTCATCACCGACGCCGAGCCCTCACCCGAGCTGGCGGCCGCCCTCGCCGACGCCGGCGTGACCGTCCTGACCCCCTGATCAGGACGCGTGCAGGGGTTACGCGAAGGAGCTCGTCGGGCCCCGACGCGGTCTTCGCGGCGTTCACCTCGCAACAAGGGGCGAGGCCGCACCCGGCCTCGCCCCTTCCCGTCAGGCGACCACGCGCTCCGGCGCGGGTGCCTCGTCGTCGAACTCCACCTCGGGCGGGCGGCGGCGGAACCCACGGGTCAGCACCGCGAGCCACACGATGCCCACGCCGATCCACACGAGACCGACCGTGAGCGCCAGCGCCGACAGGCTGAACCACAGCCAGGCGGTGAGCGCGAAGCCGAGGGCGGGCAGCACGCCGAAGCGCAGCACGGCCGCTGCTCCCCGACCACGCTCGTCGACGAGGAAGTGCTTGATCACCGACAGGTTGACGAGCGAGAACGCGGCGAGGGCTCCGAAGCTGATGAGGGATGCCACCGTGTTCAGATCTGCGAAGAGCGCGGCCAGCGAGACCACGCCGACGAAGATCGCCGCACCGATCGGCGTCTGATAGCGCCGGCTCAGTCGGGCGAAGAAGCGCGGCAGCACGCCGTCGCGCCCCATGGCGAAGAGGATGCGCGAGACGCTCGCCTGCGAGGCGAGGGCCGCCGCGATGCACCCGGCGATGTACGCGACGAGGAAGAAGACCTCGAGCCAGCGCCCGGCGGCGACCTCCATGATCTGGTTGGCCGCGGCATCCGGATTCTCGATGTCGGCCACGTTCGGGATCACCAGAGTGGACACGTAGGCGATCACGGTGAAGATGAGTCCACCGATGATCGTGGTGAGGATGATCGCGCGGGGCACGGTGCGCTCGGCGTCGCGGGCCTCTTCGGAAAGGGTCGAGATCGCGTCGAAACCGAGGAACGACAGGGCGAGCATCGCGGCTCCCGCGAGCAGGCCCGGGAAGGTGAGGCCCGCGTCGTAGAGCGGCTGCAGCAGCGAGACGCCGGGGTTCTGCGCGACGTGCAGCAGGGCGCACACGACGAAGACGGCCGCGAACACCAGCTGCAGGCCGACCAGGACGAGGTTGGCGTTGCGCACGACCGTGATGCCGACGATGTTGAGACCCGTGATCAGCAGCACACCGGCGAGGGCGAATACCCACGGCGGGATGCCGGGGAACTGCGCGTTGAGGTAGATGCCCATCAGCACGTAGTTGATGAGCGGGAGCAGCAGGTAGTCGATCATGAGCGACCAGCCGGTGAGGAAGCCGACGGTGCCGCCGAACGCGCGCCGGGCGTAGGTGTAGGCGCTGCCCGCGCGCGGGAACGCCGTGACGAGGGCGGCGTAGCTGAACGCGGTGAACAGCATCGCCACGAGGGTGACGAGGTAGGCCGTCGGCACGTGACCGCCGGTCGTGACGGCGACGAGGCCGTAGGTGGTGAACACGGTGAGGGGCACCATGTACGCCAAGCCGAAGACGACGAGGGAGGGGACTCCCATGACTCGCCGCAGCGAGGTGTCGGATGAGGACATGCGGTTTCCTGTTCGGGGTCGGAAAGAGCGGTTCAGAAGGTGCGGATGCCGCGTCGCCAGGTGCCCCGGATTCGGGCATCGGCGATGCGGTCGGCGGGGCCGCGGCGCACGTCGCGGTCGAGCCAGACGAGGTCGGCGCGCATGCCGGGACGCAGGGTCCCGCGGATGGCGTGATCGCCGGCCTGGTGGGCCACGCCGCTCGTGGCGGCGTCGATGGCTTCGGAGAGGGTGAGACGTTCGTCGGGCTGCCAGCCCCCGGCCGGCTGACCGTCGGGGTCTTGACGGGTGACGGCGGTGCGCAGGCCGAGCAGCACGTCGGGTGAGGTGACGGGCCAGTCGCTGCCGAAACTGAGACGGGCTCCCGCGTCGCGGGCCGCGCGCATGCGGTACTGCCGCTCGCGGAGGGGGCCGAGGCGCGGCAGCGTCAACTCGGTCATGACCGCGTCGGCCATCGCCCACTGCGGTTGGAAGCAGAACGTCACGTCGAGGTCGGCGAGCCGCGGCAGGTCGACGGGGTCGATCACCTGCGCGTGCGCGATGGTGAACCGCCGACCGCGGCGCACGCTCTCGCGGATCCCCTCGGCGGCGTCGAGGGCGGCGCGCACGGCCGCGTCGCCGATCGCGTGCAGGTGCACATCGAAACCGGCGGCGTCGCACGCGGCGACCGCGTCGACGAGCTGATCGGGGTCCCAGTTGGGAAGTCCCCGTGTTCGAGCGTCGTGGTAGCACTCGAGCAGGTGGGCCGTACGGTTCTCGACGATGCCGTCGACGAAGAACTTCACCGTGCGGCAGGTGAGCCCGGGCTCGCCCCGGACGATCGCCGCGACCCGAACGAGCTCGTCGAGATGGCCGGGCCACCGTGCCGGATCGGCCCGCAGGGCCAGATCGACGTCGACCCGCAGGCGACCGGACCGCGCCGCGGCGATCCAGGCCGGCACGTCGTGCGTCTCGGTCCACGCTTCCTGCACCCAGGCGATTCCGTGCGCGGCGAGGACCTCGGTGGCCGCGGCGAGCGCCTCGACGTCGTCGCGCATCGAGGAGCGGGGGGCGCGGTTGAGGACCAGGTCGATCGCCGGACGCTCGACGAGGGTTCCCGACGGGGAGCCGTCGACTCGGCGCACGAGTCGTCCGAGCTCGGGGTCGGGGGTGTCGGCATCCAGTCCCGCTTCTCGCAGCGCCGCGGTGTTGACCCAGGCGGTGTGGTAATCCCACGCGTGCAGCACGACCGGGCGGTCGGGAACGGCCGCGTCGAGCCAGCGCGCGTCGAACATCCCGCCGGGGGCGACGGTGGCGTCGTAGCTTCCGCCGATGAGCCAGGGGGCGTCGCTCAGCGCAGCCCATGCGCGGACGCGCTCGAGGATCTCGTCGACGCTGCCGGCGTCGCGCAGGGCGGGGCCGGTGCGCTCTCGACCGGCGAGCAGCGGGTGCGCGTGACCATCGCCGAAAGCGGGCAGCAGCAGCCCGCCCTCGAGGTCGATGTGCTCGGCGTCGTCGGGCAGCGGATGCCGAGCCTCGGCCACCGCACCGTCGACGACGACGAGTCGATCGACGTCGGCTTCGTGCCCGTCGATTCGAATCGTTCCGCCCGTGAAGACGATCGCCATGGAGACTCCCTCGTGTCCTGCGCTGCGAGAAACATACAGCGTAGGTTTAAGGAACGCTACGGCTTCACCGTCATCGGCCGGATGAGTTTCGTCAGGTCGTCACCGAGGTCTTACACGCCCGAAACACGCACCATCGCGTAGCGTGGGCAGACCCGACCGAAAGGCTCCGCCGTGGCCCGGCCGTCCCAGCCCAAGCTCTCGCGCGAGGCGATCGCCCGCGCCGCCCTCGCCCTCGTCGACCGCGACGGGACCGACGGCGCGAGCATCCGCCGGGTCGCCGACCGCCTCAAGGTGCACCCGACCTCGCTCTACAACCACGTCCCCAACCTCGCCGCGCTCATCGAGGACGTGCGAGCGCTGGTCTCCTCGCGCATCGACTCGTCGTTCCTGCGGGAGCGCGAGTGGGAGGAGGGGCTGGCGCTGTGGGCCCGGTCGTACCGCGACGCCTTCCGCCGGCATCCGAAGACGATCCCCCTGCTCATGTCCCACAGCTCGTCGACGCCGCTGCTGATGTCGCAGTACGAGGACTTCGCCATCGCCGCGGAGCGTGTGGGGTGGACGAGCGACGACATCCTGCCCCTGCTCACGGCGTTCGAATCGTTCATCCTCGGCAGCGTGCTCGACATGAGCGGCCCGACGGTGATGTTCGACCCCACCGGACAGGAGGCGGACGTGCCGCGCTTCGCCGCGGCCTACGCCACTCTCGAGCGCCACGACCCGGCCGATCCGGTCGCCACGCGGGCATTCGAACTCGGCCTCTCGCTGCTGATCGCGGGAGCACGCCCCCGCCCTGCCGCGTGAGCCCGACTCACATGCGCGCGTAGCGCGCGCGAGCGAAACAGAACAGGCCGTACACGACGAGCCCGGCGCCCACGAGCCAGAGCACGATCTGACCGAAGGGCAGCCCCGCCAGCGAGCGCAGCGCCGCGTCGAGCCCGCCGGCCGCGTTCGGGTCGTGCGCGAACGCCGCGACCAGGAAGAGGATCCCCGCGACGCCCACCGCGATGCCCTTGGCGATGTAGCCCACCATGCCGAAGGTTCGGATGCCGCGTCCCGCCGTCCCGCCGGGGCTCGAGATGTTCTTCATGAACGCCTTGGTGACGCCGCGGACGACGAAGGCGACGCCGATGACGGCCACCGCCAAGCCGATGATCACGAGGAGCACGACTCCGGCGGGCGTCGCCATCAGCTGGGCGCTCATGGTGCGCGTCTGCTCCCCCGAGTCGGAGCGGCCGCCCGAGACGACGGTGAAAGCGGTGACGGCGATCGCCCCGTAGGCGACGGCGGTCCCCACGTCCTTGGCGCGGTGCGCCCAGCGCTTCTTGGCGTCCGGGTCGCGCTCGGCGACGGCTTCGGCGACCTGCCAGACGGCGAGGGCGGCGAGGCCGATCACGATGACCCACAGCAGCAGCATCCCCGCGGGAGCCTGCGCGACCTGCCCCAGCGCCCCGCTCTGGTCGGCGCTCTCACCGCCGCCGCCGGTGGCGATCGAGATCGCGATCACCCCGATGAGCAGGTGCAGCAGGCCCAGCACCACGTAGCCGATGCGCGCCGCCACGCGGAACGCGGTGGAGTCCTGCGCCTTGTCGGCGGCGGCGGAAGCGGAGGCGGAGGCGGAAGTCATCCGGGCACGATAGCGCTCACGCGGCCGCGTCGACCACCCGTTGCGCGCGACGCACTCGCCACACTTCGACGAGAGCCCACACCAACGTCGACACGGCCACCCCCTCCAGGAACCCCGCGGTCACATCGGAGAGCCAGTGCGCGTGGAGGTACGTGCGACTCCACATCATCAGCAGCACCCACACCGCCCCCGCCGCCCAGATCCACCCTCGGCGCAGGATGAGAGCCAGGGTGATGGCGATGGTGGTCGCCACGGCGGTGTGCCCCGAGGGGAACGAGGTCGCCTGGGTCTCGGCGAGAGAATCGGACGGTCGGGCGCGGGCGATCACGGACGCGAGTGGAGCGCCGATGAGCACGACGAGCGCGATCGCCCCCGCGACATTGAGGGCGTCCCACGGCCGCTTGACCAGGAGGAAGACGATCGTGGTCGAGATGCCGATCACGATCATGCCGATCGTGCCGCCGACGGTGGCCGGGATCCACGCGACGATCACCGCCACGGGATTCGCCTGCGCGGCCATCGCGTCATCCCACCACTGGTCGAAGGCCAACGGAGCGCCGCCGTCGAGGTCCACGGCCACGCGCAGCGCCACGAAGAGTACCGTCGCGACCACGCCCACGATCAGGGCGACGGGGCGACGCGCGTCGACCCTCGGCCGATCGGGCAGGATCGCTGATTCGTCGGTGGTGGCATCCATTCGGGAATCGTGTCAGGTCGGGACACTCGAACGGTAGCCATTGCCGACCGGGCCGAGAGCACTCCGCTGGACGCCCCGACCCGTCGACGGGTTCGCCCGTCAGGCCCCGCGTTCCTCGTTGATGGAGTTCGCCCCGTCGACGACGAGCAGCTGGCCCGTGATGTACGACGCCTCGCGGCTCGCGAGGAACGCCACGGCCGCGGCGACTTCGGTCGGGGTTCCCGATCGACCGACCGGAGTGGCGGCTCCCATCGCGATCTCGTGCGCGCTCGACGACGACGTCGCGATCCATCCGGGAGCCACCGCGTTGACGGTGATGCCCGCCGCCGCGACGTCGACGGCCGCGCCGCGGGTCAGCCCGAGCATGCCGGCTTTGGCCGCGTGGTACGCGACATCTCCGGTGTAGGCCATGACGGGACCCGAGATGGATGCCACGTTCACCACGCGACCGTATCCGGCGGCCCGCATGCCGGGCACGACCGCCCGGGTCATGCGCAGAGCCGTGGTGAGGTTGCGGTCCAGGGACATGGCCCACTGGTCGAGGGTGATGTCGTCGATCGCAGCCGGCGAATCGGCCGTCGACACCGAGGTCATGCCGGCGTTGTTGACGAGGACGGTCGGTTCGCCGAACGCCTGACGCGCCGCATCGAGGACCACCTCCACTCCGCGCGGATCCGTCAGGTCGGCCGCGACGCCGCGGGCGTCGACCCCGGCGCGGCGCAGCTCAGCCACGCGCTCCTGGATGCGGTCGGTGGTGGACGTCACGATCACCCGCATGCCGGCGCGCCCGAGGGCGAGCGCGGTCGCCGCGCCGATCCCCTCGGCGCTTCCGGCCCCGCTCACGATGGCGATGTCTGTCGGTGCGGGCATGGCGCTTCTCTCTCCGGGTGAGGGCGAGGCGGTCCGACGAGAGGGCGGCCTCGAGCGACATCTTGTCACGAATATAGTGAATGTGGTTCACTATCTCGCGTGCGGCTCAGCGGGGCCGCGCCGAGGCGATGAGCATGTCGAGCCCCCGCTCGAAGGCCCGGGTGGCCACGGGGTCGTCGGGGTCTTCGTCGGCCAGGGTCGCGAAGGCGGCGGAGAAGCGCGGGAACGCCTCCTCTTGCCCCGTGGGGTCGAAGACGACGGAGGGACCCGACATGTCGAGGACGCTGCCGAGGATGAACGACTCGAAGGCGGTCAGCAGCGGGATCACGTCTCGCGGCGCCCAGCCGGCGGCCTCTGCCGCGGCCGCGAAGTCCTCGTACTGCGAGAGGAGCACAGGCGCGGACGCGCGTTCCGTCATCAGCAGGGGCACCACGCGCGCGTGCCGCGCGAAGGCCCGCCGATACGAACGACCCCAGGCCCGCAGCGCCTCCTCCCAGGGGAGTTCCCGCAGCGGCTTCGAGTCGATGTGCGCCGAGACGAGCGCGCGGACGTCTTCGACCATGGCCGCACGGTTGGGGACGTGGTTGTACAGCGAGGCGGGATTGACACCGAGGCGAGCGGCGACACGGCGGACGCTGGCACCGTCGGGGCCGTGTCGGTCGACGAGCGCGAGGGCCGTCCGCGCGATGAGGTCACGGCTCAGCAGTGGCGTATGCGGTCTGGCGATGACGGCCTCCCCCTTCGGTGCGAGCCGTGGGTCCACGGTCTCACGAATTCACTCTCGCACACCTAAAACAAACGGTGTATGTTTACCGCCATGACCACCGAGGCCCTCACCGTCGTCGACGCCGACATCGACCGCCTGCGTGCAGCACTCGAGGCCGGCGAGCTCACCAGCGTCGAGCTCGTGGCCCGCTACCTCAACCGCATCGCGGCCTACGACCGCTCCGGCATCCGGCTCAACAGCGTGCCCGTGCTCGACCCCCGCGCGTTCGCCGCGGCCCGCGCCTCCGACCTGCGTCGCGCACAGGGGCGCACGCTGGGTCCCCTCGACGGCATCCCCTTCACCGCTAAGGACAGCTACCGCGTCGAGGGCCTGCCCGTGGCATCCGGGTCTCCGGCCTTCCGCGACCTGATCGCCGGCGACGACGCCTTCGCCGTCGAGCGCCTGCGCGCAGCCGGCGCCGTGTTCCTGGGGCTCACCAACATGCCGCCCATGGCCGCGGGCGGCATGCAGCGCGGCGTCTACGGCCGCGCCGAGTCGCCCTACAACGGCGAGTACCTGGCATCCGCCTTCGGTTCGGGCTCGTCCAACGGATCGGGCACGGCCACCGCGGCGAGCTTCTGCACCTTCGGCCTGGGTGAAGAGACGTGGTCGTCGGGCCGGGCTCCCGCCTCGCACAACGCCCTCGTGGCCTACACACCCTCGCGCGGAGTGATCTCGGTACGCGGCAACTGGCCCCTCGTTCCGACGATGGACGTCGTCGTGCCGCACACGCGGTCGGTCGGCGACCTGCAGCACGTCCTCGACGCGATCGTCGCCGACGACGCCGAGACCGAGGGCGACCTCTGGCGCACGCAGCCGTTCATCGACCTCCCGCGTCCGTCCGAGGTGCGTCCCGCATCGTTCGCCGCACTCGAGCCGCTGCCGCTCGCGGGGCTGCGCCTCGCCGTGCCGCGCATCTACGTCAACGGCGACCCCGACAACGCCTCGCCCATCGTCACGCGCGACAGCGTGATCGCGCTCTGGAACGACCTGCGTGCCGACCTCGAGGCCGCGGGCGCCGAGGTCGTCGAGACGGACTTCCCCGCGGTGGACCGCTACGAGAAGCTGCACGCGGGCGACGAGGACTTCCTCGATCGCGGATTCGTCACGCGCGCCTTCCTCGACGACGAGGTCGGCGACCTCGCGGTCTGGGCGATGGACACCTTCCTCCGCACCAACGGCGACGCGAACCTGCCCCGTCTCGCCGACGCCGAGGCGGCCCTGATCTTCCCCCACCCGCCGGGCGCCCTCCCCGACCGCTACGGCATCTGGCACTACGACATCTCGTACGACATCGGCGAGTACGTCGCCCGCGCGCAGGAGTGGGAGCCCGACTGGCGCGGCGTCGCCAGCCTCGAGCACGGCCTGCGCGGTCTCGAGCACACGCGCCGCGTCGACTTCGAGGAGTGGATGGATGCCGAGGGCCTCGACGCCGTGATCTTCCCCACGCAGTCCGACGTCGGTCCCGCCGACGCCGACGTGAACCCGGCCTCGGCCGACATCGCGTGGCGCAACGGCGTGTGGGTCTCCAACGGCAACCTGGTTCCCCGCCACCTCGGCATCCCCACCGTGACCGTGCCGATGGGGACGATGGCCGACACCCGGATGCCGGTGGGTCTGACCCTCGCCGGTCCCGCCTACAGCGACACCCGCCTCGTGCAACTGGCCCAGGCGATCACCGCCCTCGGCGAGCGCCGCACGACGCCTCCGCGCACCCCCGCCCTGCCGGATGAGGCGGCGTTCGCCGAGCCCCGCCCCGCGGCCGAGGGCGAGCTGTCGGTCACCGTCGACGAAGTCTCGCGCGACGGCGAGCGCGTGACCGTCTCGGCCACCGTCAGCGGAGGCGTCGCGGTCGATAACGCCGTCTTCGTCGACGGCGTACGCGTTCCCGCGCGACTCGAGAACGGCCGGGTCACCGCCGAGGCCGCCCCCGCGCCGTCCGGCGAGCCCGTGAGCGAGTGGATCGCCCCCTACGGCCCGCTGATCGTGGTCGTCGTGCGCGATGCCGGGGGTGCCGTCGCGGGCGACGTCGCCACGGCATCCGACTCTCCCCTGTGACACCCGAATCACCCGAGGAACACACCGTGACCGAGACCGCCCCGACCCCCGTCTTCGACTACTTCAGCCAGGTCGACCTGCCCACCCCGACGCTCTCCGACGACGAGGTGCAGCGCCTGTTCGCCGACACGTTCGGCGTCGAGATCGACGTGCAGGCGCTCGGCAGCCAGCAGGACCAGAACTTCCGCGTCTTCGCCCGGGGCTCGACCGAGCCCCTCGGAGTGCTCAAGCTCAGCAACCCCGTCTTCAGCGAGGCCGAGATCGAGATGCAGGATGCCGCGGCGGCTCTCGTCGCCGAGCGGAGCCCCCACGTGCGCATCCCGCGCATCGTCGAGGGGCCGCGCGGCGCGATGTCGACGTGGTGGGAGTCGAGCCAGGGCCGCATCCACGCACGCGTGATCGAGAACATCGCCGGGCGCACGCTCATGGGCTCGGGCTACCTCTCCCCCGCCGTCGTCGAGGAGATGGGCGCCCTGTCGGGGGCGGTGAGCCTGTCGCTCGCCGACTTCACCCACCCCGCGAGCGGCCGGGTGCTGCAGTGGGACCTCCGCCACGCCGGGCGCGTCATCGACACCCTGCTCCCCCTCGAACCGGATGCCGAGGTGCGAGACGTCGTGCAGCGCGCCGCCGACGCCGCCCGCGCGGCCCTCGCCCCCGTGCAGGACACGCTGCCCGTGCAGGCCGGACACTTCGACGTCACCGACGACAACGTGCTGCGCGCCCCCGGCGAGACGGTGCCCGACGCGGTCATCGACTTCGGCGACGTGTGCGCGTCGTGGCGCGTGGGCGAGATCGCCGTGACCGTGTCGTCGGTGCTGCACCACGACGGCGCGACCCCCGAGAGCGCCTTGCCCGCCATCCGCGCCTTCGACCGCCTGCGCGACCTGAGCGACGATGAGCTCACGGCGCTCTGGCCGCTCGTCATCCTCCGCGGCGCGGTGCTCGTGCTCAGCGGGCGCGCGCAGGTGCGCCTCGACGACGAGAACGAGTACGCCACCGTCGCGCTCGACCGCGAGTTCCGGATCCTGGTGCAGGCGGCATCCGTTCCGATCCCCGTGATCACCGCCGCGACCCGGGCGGCGCTCGGGCGTTCCCGCCTCGAAGAGCCCGCGTGGACCGGCGCCCCTGTGCTGTCGCTCGGCCGCCACGTCGAGCTCGACGCCTCGACGGAGTCACCGCTGAACGACGGGGGTGCCTGGCTCGATGCCACCACGCTCGACGACGCGGCTCTCGCCGCCCTCGACGCGGGCGCCGACGTCGTGACCGTGCCCGCGTGGCGCGCGCGGTTGACCGGAACGACGGACCCGCTTCCCTCGACGCCCGAGACCGTGCCGACCGACGTGCTCGTGTGGCTCGCGTCACCGGTCACCCTCGATCGGAGCGAGCGCAACGAGCACGGGTCGCAGATCGTGACGACGGATGCCGGGACCCTGGCGATCGGCGGAGTGCCCGCCGCCGCGGCATCCGGAACCCTTCCGGCGCGCACCCGTCTGTCGATGCGCCGCTCGCTCGACGGGCTCCTCCCCCCGACGCGCACCACGCCCGCCCTCGCCGCCGCCTGGCGCGAGGTGGCCGGCGACCCCGGCGCCGTGATCGGCGCGCCCGCCGCGGCCCCGGTCGACGACGACGTGCTCGAGCGACGCCACGAGGTGCTCGCCGAGGTGCAGGAGCACTACTACGCGGCCCCTCCCCGCATCGAGCGCGGGTGGCGCGAACACCTGATCGACGTGAACGGCCGGGTCTACCTCGACATGGTCAACAACGTCGCCTCGGTCGGCCACGCGCACCCCCGAGTGGTCGAAGCCGGCTCCCGCCAGATGCACCTGCTGAACACCAACTCGCGCTTCCATTACCGCGCGATCACCGACTTCGCCGACCGGATCGCGGCGACCCTCCCCGACGGCTTCGACACCGTGTTCTTCGTCAACTCCGGCTCCGAGGCCACCGACCTCGCGATCCGCCTCGCGATGGCGGCGACGGGCCGCCCCGACATCGTCGCGATGCGCGAGGCGTACCACGGGTGGACCTACGCGAGCGATGCCGTCTCCACCTCGATCGCCGACAACCCCTTCGCCCTCGAGACGCGTCCCGACTGGGTGCACACCGTCGACGCGGCGAACTCGTACCGGGGGAAGCACCGGGGGGCGGATGCCGGGAAGTACGCGCCCGAGGCCGTCGCGGTCATCGACGAGCTCGCGGCATCCGGTCGCCCTCCGGCGGGGATGATCGCCGAGACATACTTCGGCAACGCGGGCGGGGTCGCTCTTCCCGACGGCTACCTCACCGAGGTGTACGCCGCGATCCGCCGCCACGGCGGGCTCGCGATCGCCGACGAGGTGCAGGTCGGCTACGGCCGCCTCGGCGAGTGGTTCTGGGGCTTCCAGCAGCAGGGGGCCGTGCCCGACATCGTCGCGGTGGCGAAGTCCATCGGCGGCGGTCACCCGCTCGGTGCGGTGATCACGCGGCGTGAGATCGCCGACCGCTACCGCACGCAGGGGTACTTCTTCTCCTCCACCGGGGGCTCGCCCGTCTCGTCGGCGATCGGCATGGCCGTGCTCGACGTGATCGAACAGGAAGGCCTGCAAGAGAACGCGCGGGTCGTCGGCGGCCACCTCAAGCGGCGCCTCGAAGAGCTCGGCGAGAAGCACGACCTCATCGGCACCGTGCACGGCTCGGGGCTGTACCTCGGGGTGGAGTTCGTCCGCGACCGCGAGACCCTCGAACCGGCGACCGCCGAGACCGCGGCGATCTGCGACCGCCTGCTCGAGCTCGGTGTGATCATGCAGCCCACCGGCGATTTCCAGAACGTCCTCAAGATCAAACCGCCCCTGGTGGTCACGCGGGCCTCGGTCGACGTCTTCGTCGACGCGCTCGACCGCGTCCTCACCACCGGCTACTGACCCGACCCACCCGAGAAGGAGCACGCCATGTGGCGCATGCCCGCTGAATCCGCCCCGCACGAGCGCACCTGGATGGCGTTCCCGCGCGAGGGCATCACCCTCGGCGAGGGCGCGGAGTTCCGCGAACAGGGCTACCAGGCCTGGACCGACGTCGCACACGCCGTACGGGAGTTCGAGCCCGTCACGATGGTCGTCGACCCCACCGAGATGACCCGAGCCCGGCGCATGCTCTCGTCGGCCATCGAGATCGTCGAGGCCCCTCTCGACGAGTTCTGGATGCGCGACATGGGCCCCACCTTCGTCGTCGACCCCGACCGCCCGGGCGTCCTCGGCGCGGTCGACTGGATCTTCAACGGCTGGGGCGCCCCCGACTGGGCCGAGTGGCAGAAATCGGCGGGGATCGCCCGCATCGTCGCCGAACACCTGGGCGCCGAGCGCATCGATTCGCTGCTCGTCGCGGAGGGCGGCGGTCTGCACGTCGACGGCACCGGCACGGTGCTGCTCACCGAGACCGTGCAGCTCGACCCGCGCCGAAACCCCTTCGCCGACCGCGCCCGCGTCGAGACCGAGATGGCCCGCACGATCGGAGCGACGGATGCCATCTGGCTCTCCCGCGGCCTGACCCGCGATTACGACGACCTCGGCACCAACGGTCACGTCGACATCGTGGCCACGTTCGCCTCGCCCGAGCACGTCCTCATCCACGAGCAGACGGATGCCACCCACCCCGACTTCGAGGTGTCACGTCTGGTGCGCCGCGAGCTCTCGGACGCGTTCGCCGCCCGCGGCCGCGAGGTGCGCATCACCGGCATCCCCGCCCCGACAGCGCTGCGCGACGACGAGGGCTGGCTCGACTGGAGCTACATCAACCACCTCGTCACCAACGACGGTGTCGTGCTGTGCGGCTTCGGCGACGAGACCGCCGACGCGCGCGCTCGAGAGATCGTGGCCGATGCCTACCCGGGTCGCCGGGTGGTCACGGTCGACTCGCGCCCGATCTTCGACCGCGGCGGCGGCATCCACTGCATCACGCAGCAGCAGCCCGCCCTCGGCTGAGCCGGGGCGCCTTCGTCCTTCAGACGGCGGCCGCGACCGTGGCCAGGGCGTCGAGGTACATCTCGAGCTGCTTGGCGAACACCTCGCGGTAGTTCACCAGCGCCAGCTCCGCTTTCGCCGCCTCGGCGTGCGGATACTGCGAAGGGTCGGTGGGGGCGTAGACCTGGATCCACCCGTCCGCCACCTCTCGAGTGGCGCCGGCGGCCAGGCGCGCGCCGTACGCCGAGGCGGCGCCGAGCACGGTCTGCGCGTAGACCTGGTACTGCACGACCGCCTCGCGTCCGTGCAGACCCGCAACAGCCATCGCGCGCAGGATCCATTCGACGGCCCGCAGTTCGTTGATGCTGTTGGCCACCGTCAACAGGGTGAGGGCGGCGGCCGCGGGGTGCGCCTCGGCGGTGCGCCAGGCGCGCCACGCGAGATCCTCGAGGTCGGCGCGCCACTCGTCGGTGGGTTCGTAGCCCTCGAGCGAGATGCCGTCGAGATGGTCGGCCAGGGCTTCGAGCAGTTCGTCGCGACTGGCGAAATGCCGGTAGACCGCCGTCGGGGACGACTTGAGCTCGGCCCCCAGCCGCGAGAACGTGAGTGCCGACTCACCCTCGCCGTCCATCAGCCGAAGGGCCGCCTCGACGATCTCCACGCGACTGAGCGATCCGCGCTTGCGCCGGGTCCTCGCCTCTTCGGTCATGACGCCCCCGATCTCACCCCGGCGAGCGTCGATCGGCCCGACCGGGGTTAGTGAATGTTCATGATCATCTCATTCACTATGGAGTGAAGCAAGCGACGCGGCAGCGGAAAGCCTACCGATCGTCGTCATCCGGCGGAGGCGGAGGAGAAGGAAAGGGTCGCGCCGACGAGCCCGGTGTTACCGCCGTCGTCGGCGGACGTTACGAGTTAGTGAATGCTATTGACTAAAGCATACACTATGAGGATACTCGGGACACGCGCAACGAAGCGCCGCCCACCCGCCTCGGAGGCCCTGATGAATCCCGCTCCATCGCTCCGCCCCTGCTTCACCGTCGTAGCCCGCGTCGACCCCGCCATCCCCCTCGAGAAGAGGGGCGCCGACACCCTCACCTTCATCCCGATCACGGGAGGTCCGGTCTCCGGCGACATCGAGGGCGAGATCGTGCCCGGCGGCGGCGACTGGTGCCTCGAGCGCGCCGACGGGAGCTACGACGTCGAAGCGCGGTACCTCATCCGCACCACCTCCGGCGACGTCATCGACGTGGTCAACGTCGGCGTCGTCCGTCCCTCCGAGGCCGACGAAGAGGAGTACTTCCTGACCACGCCGCGCTTTCGCACGGTGGCCCCGAGCCTGCACTGGCTCACCCGCTCGATGTTCGTCGGCAAGGCCTACGCCCACGCCGGCGACACGACCATCGACATCTTCGAAGTCCTGAGCTGAACCCGACCCGCGCATCACCCGAGAGGCAGACCATGAGAAAGCGACACGGCGTCATCGCCGCATCCCTCGCCCTGACCGTCGCGATCGCGACGGCCGGTTGCACGACCACCGGCGACACCGGTGCCTCGGCGACGACCGACACCATCCGCACGACGATCGACATCCCCGCCACGTTCGACCCGACCCTCAGCACGTCGCTGCCCGACTTCCTGCTCGCGCGCAGTTCGTACGACACGCTGACCCGTCGCGACGCCGGGGGGCTCGTCCCGGGCCTGGCCACCTCGTGGACCTCGACGCCCACCGAGGCCACCTTCACGCTGCGTACCGACGCGACCTGCTCCGACGGCACGAAGATCACGCCCACGGTCGTGAAGAACTCCCTCGACTACTTCGCGCGTCCCGGCAGCGGGTCCACGCAGGTCGTCTACACCTTCGGCCCCGGCAACACCCCGACGATCACCGCGGACGACGCCGCGAACACGGTCACCGTCAGCCTCACCACCCCCTGGCCCTACCTCGTCGACGCCACCTCGGTCGCCAGCGCCGGAATCATCTGCCCGGCGGGTCTCGCCGATCCCGCCGGCCTCGCCGCGGGCACCGTGAAGGGCAGCGAGTCGGGGCCGTACGCCCTGACGTCCTTCGAGCCCGGGGTGAAGTACGACTACACGCTGCGCGACGACTACCGCTCGTGGCCCCAGTGGTCGACGGCGATCTCGGGCACGCCCGCGAAGAACCTCGAATACACGGTGTCGCCCGACTCCACCGCGACGGCCAACCTGATCCTCGGCGGCCAGCTCGACATCGGCAAGATCCAGGCCACCACCCGCGATCGCTTCCAGGGCCAGACGGGTTACGCCGTCACCGTCAACCACTTCTCCGACAGCTACCTGATCTTCAACGAACGAGAGGGCAGCCCCTTCACCGACGAGGCTCTCCGCAAGGGCGTCATCCAGGCGATCGACCGCTCGATGTTCGGCAACGTCACCTCGCAGGACACCGGCGCAGTGCTCACCTCGCTCGGCGCCCCCGACGTGAGCTGCGTCTCCGACTCGTCCATCGACATCCCGTCGCAGGACGTCGCCGCGGCCACCACGGCGCTGTCGGGCAAGACGATCCGCTTGGTCGCTCCGACGATCGTCGGCCCCGCGGGTGCGGGCAACGAATACATCGCCGAGGCGCTGCGCGCGGCGGGAGCGACGGTCGAGCTGACGAACACCGACGTCGGCAGCTGGATCACCACCGTCGTCGCCAAGCCCGGCGACTGGGACGTGACGGTCTTCGCCGACCTGAACTTCCTGGGTTCGCTCGCCAGCCCTTTGCTGAACCTCACGGGACCCACGATCGACCAGGGCGGCACCAACTACGGCGCCGTGTCCAACGCCGCGGCCGACGCGTCGTTCGCGACCGCCAACTCCGCGTCCGACGCGACCGCGCGCTGCGCCGCGCTCGACAAGACCGTGCAATCCCTGGTCGACCGATCGGACACCCTTCCGCTGCTCAACGACGCGTTCATCTACGCCTCGCGTCCCGGCTTCACCGTGCAGATGCTCGGCGGAGCGCTCGACGACCCGATCTTCCGCATCGCCAACTGACACGCCACAGGGGATGCCGGGCGTCGATGCCCGGCATCCCGAAAGGACCCCTCATGATCTCCTCCTCGATCTCCGCCACCGAGCTCGCCCGACAGATCCGCGCCGGCGAGATCTCGGCCGTCGAGACCGCCCAGCACTACCTCGACCGCCTCGACGCGGTGAACTCCGAGGTCAACGCCATCGTCTGGATCGACCGAGACGACGTGCTCCGGCGGGCCCGCGCGTCCGACGAGCGCATCCGCCGCGGCGACGACTCCCGCCCCTTCGAGGGCGTGCCGATGCCCATCAAGGATCTGGTCGCGGTCCGCGATCAGCCCTTGACCTACTCGTCCATGGCCGTCGAAGAACGACCGGCGGATGCCAACGAGATCACCGTCGACCTGATCGAAGACGCCGGCTTCGTGCTGTTCGGGCGCTCGAACAGCCCCGAGTTCGGCGCCTTGACCGCGACCGAGAACACCCGCCACGGTAAGACGCGCAACCCGTGGAACCTCGGCTACACCTCGGGCGGGTCATCAGGCGGGGCGTCGGCGGCGGTCGCGGCCGACATCGTGCCCATCGCCAACGCCTCCGACGGCGGCGGCTCGATCCGCGTCCCCTCGGCCGCCACCGGCCTCATCGGCCTCAAGCCCAGCCGCGGACGCATCCCCAACGACGTGCGCGCGTGGGAGCACTCCACGACCGAGGGGGCGATCACCCGCACGATCGAAGACGCCGCGGGCGTGCTCGACGCCCTCGGCCGACTCGACCCGCTCGGGTGGTACTCGGCCCCGGCTCCCGCGCGCCCGTACCTCGACGAGATCCGCGCGGCGGGTCCTCGCCTGCGCGTCGGCCTGCTGCTCGAGGCCCCCACGGGCGTCGACGTGCACCCCGAGAACCGCGAGGCCGCGCTCGTGGCCGCGCGTGCCCTCGAGGCGCTCGGACACCAGGTCACGCCGGTCTCTCCGTTCCTGTTCTCGGAGCGCGCGACCCGCGGCTTCGCCGACCTGATCATCAGCGCGTCCACGTGGGCGTCTCCGATCGAGGATGCCGACAAGCTCGAGACCTACATCCGGTACCGCTACGACCGGGCGGCGTCGTTCCACGCCGGCGAGTACGCCGAGATCGCCGCCCTCCTCCAGTGGGAGACGCGTCAGGTCAACGCGCAGTGGGGGCGCGACTTCGACGTCCTGCTGACCCCGACCACCGCGGTCCCGACCCCGCTGGTGGGATCGGTGTACGACGAGGCCAACAACGATCCCGCGGGCGAGAGGTTGACGGAGTTCTCGACGATCTCGTTCACCGCGTTCTGCAACATCGCGGGCCTGCCCGCGATCTCGCTCCCCGTGCACACGGGCGCGAACGGCATGCCCCTCGGCGCGCAGCTGGTGGGCGCTCCCTACGACGAGGCGACCCTGCTGCGCGTCGGCGCCGAGCTCGAGCCGGTCTTCGACTGGCAGCACCGCCAGGCGCCCCTCGCCCGCGGCGCCGCGCTGGCGGGCAACACGACCCGGGTCACCGGCGACTGATGTCCGGCGTCGATCTCTCGGTGATCGCCGAAGCCCCTGCTCCGCCGGTCCGCCGGCGGGGCGGGGGCAGCGGTTGGGGTTCGTTCGCGCTGCGACGTCTCGGCGGCCTCGTCCTCTCGCTCGGGCTCCTCGTGGTGCTGACGTTCCTCATCGTGCCGCTCATCCCGGGCGATCCCGCCGTGGCCATCCTGGGTGCCAACGCCTCCCCCGATGCGGTCGCAGCCCTGCGGGAACGCCTGCATCTCGACCAGCCCCTGCCCCTGCAGTTCCTGGACTACTTGCGAGGCCTCGCCACCTTCGACCTCGGCCAGAGCTTCCGCTACAACACGCCCGTGACGACCACGATCGCCACGAAGCTGCCGTACACCGCGACCACCGCGCTCGGAGCGATCCTGCTCGTCATCGTCATCGCCATCCCGGTGGGCATGACCATCGGCGTGCTGACGCGCAGTGGTCGTCGCCCCTGGCTCGCCGTCGGCTTCGGCGCGGTGGCCGGCTTCTTCGCCTCGGTTCCGGCGTACGTCGCCGGGACGCTGCTCGTGGTGGTCTTCGCGATCTGGTTGAAGGTGCTCCCCGCCGGGGGCGCCGCGACCCAATCCGCGTACGTCCTGCCCATCGTCGCGCTCGCGCTCGGTCCGACCTTCGCCGTGGCCCGCGTGGTGGTGCAGGAGACCTACGCGGTGCTGCACCAGGACTACATGCGCACCGCGCGCGGGCGCCGTCTCGATGCCGCCCGGCTGTACATCCGCCACGCACTGCCGAACCTCATGGCCAGCACCCTCACGCTCACCGGCCTGATCCTCGCGAGCATGCTGGGCGGCGCCATCGTCATCGAGACGGTCTTCAGCCTCCCCGGCCTCGGCCTCGAGGTGGTCCAGGCGATCATCTTCCGCGATTTCCCAGTGATCCAGGGGATCGTGCTGACGGTCGGGGCGCTCGCCATCCTCATCAACCTGCTCATCGACGTGATCCTGGGCCTCATCGACCCGCGCACCCTCGGAGGCTCGACGCATGTCTGATCGACGCACCCGCCGCATCCCGGCATCCCTCATCGCGGGTCTGATCATGCTGGGCCTGCTCGTGGTCATCGCCGTGATCGCCCCGATCCTCTGGGGGACGGCCGCCACCGCGGTCACCCCCGATACCCGTTCGGCCCCTTCGGCGGCGCACTGGCTCGGCACCGACGACCTCGGTCGCGACGTGTTCGCCCGCACTCTCGTCGCAACTCGCCTGACCCTGATCATGGCCGCGGCCGCCACCGCCGGATCCGTCATCCTGGGCGTTCTGATCGGCGGACTCGTGTGGGTCGGACCGCGATGGGTGCGCGAGTGGGTGCTGCGCATCATCGACTCCACCGTCGCCTTCCCCTCTCTGATCCTCGCTCTCGTCATCGCCGCGATCCTGGGGGCCGGCACCGCCTCGGCCGTCGTGGCGATCGCGGTCGCGGGCGTCCCGAGCTTCGCGCGCATCACCTCGAACATGACGGGGGCCGTGGCGAACCGCGACTACGTCGGTACCGCCCGCCTGCTCGGCGTCCCCCGCTTCCGTCTGTTCAGCCGGCACCTGCTGCCCAACATCTCGGGCCCGCTGCTCGTGCTCATCGCGTCGAGCTTCGCCCTCACGCTCCTCGACATCTCGAGCCTGTCGTTCGTGGGACTGGGAGTGCAGAGCCCCGCGTTCGACTGGGGGCGACTACTCAACGAGGGGCTTCCGGCCGTGTACTCCCAACCCCTCCAGGTGGTCGGGCCCTCGGTCATGCTCGTCTTCGCCGGCGTCGCCGCGATGCTCACGGGCGACGGTCTCGCCGTGTACCTCGACCCTCGGAGCTCCCGCGCGTCCCGGTCGACTCTCGCCCGTCGCGCCCCGCGCGGCCCCTCGACCCGCCCCGAGGCCCTCGTCGAGGTCCGCGGTCTCACCGTTCGCGCCCCCGGCGGCAAGACTCTCGTCGACGGCATCTCGTTCGAGATCGCGCCCGGTGAGATCCTCGGGCTGGTGGGCGAATCGGGCTCCGGCAAGTCGATGACCGCGATGTCGCTCGCTCGCCTGCAGGCGGATGGAGTGGCGGTGGATGCCGAGGTCCTCCGCCTCGACGACCTCGATCTCCTCGCCGGGGGCCACCGTTCCCGCCTCGCGAAAGAGATCGGGCTGGTCTACCAAGACCCGGGGTCGACCTTCAACCCGGCGCTGCGGATGGGCGCCCAGCTGACCGAGGTCGCGCGCGTCCACCTGGGGCTCTCTCGCCGCGCCGCGCGCGACACCCTCCGCGACGGCCTCGGCGAGATGCGCATCCGCGAGCCCGAGAAGGTCATGGGTCAGCACCCGTTCCAGCTGTCGGGCGGCATGCTGCAGCGCGCCGGCATCGCCAGCTCGCTCGTCACCGACCCGAAGCTGCTCATCGCCGACGAGCCGACCACGGCCCTCGACGTCACGGTGCAGGCCGACGTCCTGCGACAGCTGCGTCGGTTGAACCGCGACCACGGCACCGCGGTGCTGTTCATCTCGCACGACATCGGCGTGGTCGAGGCCCTGTGCGACCGCGTCCTCGTGATGCGTACCGGCGAGATCGTCGAGCGGCTCACGGCCGACCAGCTCCGCCGCCGCGAGGTCGAGCACCCGTACACGCGTGCTCTGCTGGCGGCCACTCCCACCCTGAAGACGACACCCCGCCCGATCGAGGAGCACGACCGTGTCTGACACCCCCCTTCTGCGCATCAGCGACCTCTCGGTCGACCTGGGTCATGGCATCCGGAGCACTCGTGTTCTGCACGGCGTGAGCCTCGACGTCGAGCGCGGGCGCACGATCGGGATCGTCGGCGAGTCGGGCTCGGGCAAGTCGACACTCGCCAAGACCATCGTGGGGCTTAACCGGATCGCGACGGGCTCCGTCGTCTTCGACGGCGTCGAGCTCGCCTCGGCCCCGCGCGCGAGCGTCGCGGCGGTCAGGCGTCGCGTGCAGTACATCCCGCAGGACCCGTTCTCGTCCCTCGACCCGCGACGCACGATCGGGCAGACCCTCGCCGAGGCGATCGATCCCGTCGGCGCACGCCAGCGGCGCCACCGTGCGCGGATCGTCGAGGCCCTGGCATCCGTCGCTCTGGGAGAGGATGCCGTCGACCGCTACCCGCACGAGTTCTCGGGCGGTCAGCGCCAGCGCATCGCGATCGCACGGGCTCTGGTCGTGGGCCCCGACGTCATCGTCGCCGACGAGATCACCTCGGCCCTCGACGTGTCGACGCAGGCCGAAATCCTGCAGCTGCTCGAGAGACTGCAGCGCGAACGGAACCTCACGATGCTCTTCATCTCGCACAACCTCGCCGTGGTGGAGGAGCTGTGCGACGAGGTGGTCGTGCTGTTGCACGGACGCATCGTCGAGCAGGGGGCGATCGCCGAGGTGTTCGCCGATCCGCGCGAGGCGTACACGCGGCGGCTGCTCGAGTCGGTGCCCGGCGGAGCGGCTTTCGATGTCACCGCCCCGGTCGTCACCGCGGCGGTGCGGACGGTGCCGGTCCGGGGACGCCGGCGGTTGTTCGGCTGAGGCTCGGGGCCCTCAGTTCTTCGTCACCCCTCCGTGCCGCGCACCCCGCAACGGCGAGAAGGCGACGACGAGGGCTGCGAGGACGAAGAACCCGGCGCCCGCGCCAAGCGTCGCGGGCAGACCGATCACGGTCATCAACAGCCCCGCCAGGAGCGCTCCGACGAAGAACACCGAGCGGTTCACGGTGCGGATGGTGGAGTTCATCCGCCCCTGGATGCCATCGGGTGCGACCGACTGACGGTAGGAGATGTCGTTGGTGTCCTCGATCCCCATCGCCAGTCCGTAGACGAACTGGGCGGCGGCGACGACGCCGAGGGTCACCCCGATACCGCTGTCGGGGCCGAGCGGCACGAGCGCGAGGGCGGCCCAGGGCAGCACGACCAGAACGCGGCCGAGCAGGATCGCGCGTCCCGCCCCGAGGCGGGCGCCGAGGCGCGGGGCGATGACCGCTCCCACGAAACCGCCCACTCCCCCGAGCGCGAGGGCGACCCCGTAGGCCCAGGGCGGCAGGGCGAGTTCTCGCAGCGCGAAGACGACGAATGCCGTCGCCACGATGCTGTTGCCGAGGAACCACACGTGGATCGACAGGGCGAGGGGCCGGAGCGTCGGATGCCGATAGGTGTAGCGCATGCCCTGGGCGATCTCGTGCCCGACGTGTCGACCGGCGGCCCGCGGCGCGGCCCTCTTCTCGGACACGACGATGCGCGACTGCAGAACAGCGGCGACGGCCGCGACGACGGCGTCGATCACGAAGAGGACCGGCGCTCCCACGATCGCGAGAAGCGCACCGCCGATCGCGGGTCCGGCCGTCTGTGCGACGGTCTGACTCTGGCCGAGTCGGGCGTTGGCCGCGGGGAGCGACGCCCGCGGCACGAGTCGTGGCAGGAGAGGTTGCGCCGCGGAATCCCCGAACAGGGTGAGAACGCCGAGCACCAGGGTGACCGCCGCGAGCGACCAGAAATCGAGCGCCCCCGTCAGCACAAGGACGGGGACGATCGCGAGCACCACCGCCCGGCCGATCGTGGTGACCACCAGAGCCCGCTGTCGTCGCCAGCGATCCATCCACGCGCCGACGACCAAACCGAGGAACAGGTACGGAACGACGCTGAGGGCATTCAGGATGCCGACCTGCCCGGGCGTCGCGCCGATCACCGTCACGATCAAGACCTGGAAGGCGACCCCGGCGATGGTGGAACCGAAGGCACGTAGCGTCGTCGCGGTCCAGAAGAAGGCGAACGCCGGGTGGCGCAGGATCTCGCCCGGCGCCGCTGCCGACGGTGAGTCCTCGTCCATGCGTCGAGCGTATCGACGCCGGCGGCGCGACCGCTCGGCGGCAGGGTCACCCCGCGGCGTCAGCGCCCGTGCGGATGCGGAACTCTTCGACTGTCCCGCGGTGGCCGCAGCCGCCCCGACCTTCGTGGCACTGGATGGGGTCGCCGTTGGAGAATCCGCTCCGCGGGTCGATGACGCGCGCGGGGAAGTGCTCCGCCGACGGCTGCCCCGCCGCGGCCGGATCCACGCCGTCGTCGAGCATGACGACGTTCAGGGTGACTTGAACGACGAAGGCCCGCTCGTGCGCGCACCGCGGGCAGCGGATCCCGGCGAGACGCCCGGTGTTGGAGGCTGCCTCCGCCGCCGCAGCGGGGACGACAGGAGCGGGCGCGGGGCGGCGATGGACCGCGAGTTCGTCCGCGCAGTCGTACGTGAAGTGGGTGATCTGCCCGTCCGGATGCCGCTCGGTGAGACGACGGGTCCACGGGCTCTCCGCATCGATCCCGATGATCTCGGAGTCGGTACCGACCACGACATCCCCCATCCGCAGATCGAACACGGGAAGGGTCAGCACCGGGTACGTCCGGTGCTCACGGGTGGCTGGGGCGGTCATGCGGCGGCTCCGATCGGAACGAGGGCGTGGACGTCGCGGGTCAGCGTCTTCACGCGCGCACCTCGTGGCAGGCCCGGAAGAGTCCAGCCCTACTATCGGGTCACTGACGCGGCTCCGTAACGAGCTGACGCGCCCGTTCCGAGGTGGGGTCCTCGGTGCGGCGGGGCGGGCGATATCGCGCCGTGGCGTCGACGCGGCGACCGGGCCCCGTGTCCCAGCCGGCCAGCAGCCCCGCTCAGCGCGCGGCGGCGAGCACGATCGGGTCGGAGCATCCTTTCGCGAAACCGCGGATGCGCCGATCCATGTCGCGCTGCAGCACGACGGCGCCGATCCGTTCGGCGAGCGGTGCCAGCCACCGGGGGCGGCAGGCGAAGTTGTACCGCCAGACGGCGAGAGTGCTGCCGGGGTCGTCGGCGACGGGGGTGAACTTCCACCCGCCGGCGAGGCGCTCGAAGAACCAGGATCCCTTCGTCATCCTCATGCCGACGTTCGACGGCGGGTTGTAGGAGACGTACTCGCTCTCCATCCGGAAGCCGAAACGCTGCACGGTGTACGTCCGCACGCCCTTCGCCGGAGCGGTCGCACCGTCGACGAAGTACTGGCGCCGGATGAACGGATCCCATCGCTTACGGGTCTCGCCGGTGGTCTGCGACACGGCGAACGCGACGCTCACGTCGACCGGGACGACGCAGCGGGACTCGATGACGGGCATGAAGTCATCGTGTCAGGGCGAGGCGCTCGACGCATCGAGGGGAGGCAAGACGAAGGCCCCGCATCCGTGAGGATCCGGGGCCTTCGTGGTGGCGGTGACGGTGGGATTTGAACCCACGGTAGGGGTGAACCTACACAACATTTCGAGTGTTGCACCTTCGGCCGCTCGGACACGTCACCGCCGAATAGCTTACGACAGACTTGCGGATGCCGCGAATCGGCGCCTCGCGCTGGCCCTCGGCATCCGTTCATCCACCGTCGAACGACCCCGCTGGATGCCGTCCTCACCCACTGCCAGGATCGAGCCATGAGCGTGATCGAGAACTCGAAGCTGACGGTCGTGGGAGCAGGCAGCGTGGGCGCGAGTGTCGCGTACGCCGCGCTCATCCGCGGGTCCGCGCGACACGTCGCGCTCTACGACATCGCCGCCGAGAAGGTCGAGGCCGAGGTGCTCGACCTCGCCCACGGGACCCAGTTCACCGGGTCGAGCGACATCACCGGCGGCAGCGACGTCGCGGTCGCCGAGGGCTCGCACGTGGTCGTGATCACCGCGGGCGCGAAGCAGAATCCCGGCCAGACGCGCACCGAGCTGGCCGCCACCAACGCCGCGATCATCCGCGACATGATGCCGAAACTCCTCGAGGTCGCCCCGAACGCGATCTACGTGATCGTCACGAACCCTTGCGACGTCCTCACGGTCCTCGCGCAAGAGGCGACGGGACTGCCCAGCCGCCGCATCTTCGCCTCGGGCACGGTGCTCGACACCTCGCGTCTGCGGTGGAAGCTCGCCCAGCGCGCGGGGGTCGCGACCTCGAGCGTGCACGCGTGGATCGTCGGAGAGCACGGCGACACGGAGTTCCCGCTGTGGTCGACGGCGACGATCGGCTCCGTTCCGATCACCGAGTTCGAGCTCCCCGACGGCACGCGCTTCGACCGTGAACAGCTCGATGCCATCGCCGTCGACGTCCGCGACGCCGCGTACAAGGTCATCAAGGGCAAGGGCGCGACCAACTACGCGATCGGCCTGTCGAGTGCCCGCATCGTCGAGGCGATCCTGCGCGACGAGCACGCGATCCTCCCGGTCAGCACGGTGCTCGACGACTTCCACGGCATCAGCGGAATGGCGCTTTCCGTGCCCTCGATCGTCTCGGCGCGCGGGGCTTCCCCTCTGGCGGCGACGCCGTTCTCTGCCGACGAGCTGACGCTGCTGCGCCGCTCCGCCGACGCTCTGACGACGGTCGCGGGGTCGCTGCGCGGCTGAGCCACGAGGCGCCGCCGCGATAAACGCTCACTACGATGAGAAACGCACTCCGACGGCGTTTCTCATCGCAGGGGGCGTTTATGGCAACGGGCGCGGCCACGTTGGTCGGATCGGGTCCGGATGCCGATGACCCCGGCGACCGACGATGTCGGAGGCCCCGCGTAGCCTGAGCACATGGCATCCCGACGTCCCGCTGCAGCCACCGCGCCCTACCGGTGCACCGAGTGCGGATGGACGACGCTGAAGTGGGTCGGCCGTTGCGGTGAGTGCCAATCCTGGGGAACCGTGGTCGAGGCGGCGGAGCAGACGGGCATCGTCCGCTCGATCACGCCGGTCGCTCCGGGGGCCGGGCGCGTGGCCCGCCGCATCACCGAGATCGACACGCAAGACGCCCCGCGACGCACGAGCGGGGTCGGCGAGTTCGACCGCGTGCTGGGCGGCGGTATCGTCCCCGGCGCCGCCATCCTGCTCAGCGGCGAGCCGGGCGTGGGCAAGTCGACGCTGCTGCTCGAGGTCGCCGCGCAGAGCGCCCGCGCCGGCCGACGCGTGCTCTACGCGAGCGGTGAAGAGTCCGCGGCACAGGTGCGACTGCGCGCCGAGCGCACCGGCGCCCTGCACGACGAGCTCTTCCTCGCGGCCGAGACCGATCTCGCCACGATCCTCGGGCACATCGATCAGGTCGAGCCGGGCCTGCTCATCGTCGACTCGGTGCAGACGGTGTCGTCGGCGCACAGCGACGGGGCGGCCGGTCAGCCCGCGCAGGTGCGCGAGGTGGCGTCCGCCCTCATCCGTGTCGCGAAAGAGCGGGGTCTGCCGATCATCATCGTCGGCCACGTCACGAAGGACGGCTCGATCGCCGGTCCCCGCATCCTCGAGCACCTCGTCGACGTCGTCTGCCACTTCGAGGGCGACCGTCAGACCTCGCTGCGCTTCGTCCGCGCGCTCAAGAACCGCTTCGGGCCGACCGACGAGGTCGGCTGCTTCGACATGACCGGCACGGGCATCGCCGAGGTTGCCGATCCGAGCGCGCTGTTCCTCGGTCACGGCGAACCCGAACCCGGCACGTGCGTCACCATCGCGATGGAGGGCCGGCGCGCTCTGCCCGTGGAAATTCAAGCCCTGGCCGTGCGCCAGACGGCTCCCAACCCGCGGCGCATCGTCAACGGCGTCGATTCCTCGCGCGTCGCGATGGTGCTCGCGGTGCTCGAGAGCCGCATGGGGCTCACGCTCTCCGACCGCGACGTCTACGTCTCGACCGTCGGCGGGGTGCGGTTGGTCGAACCCGCCGCCGACTTGGCGATCGCGATCGCCGTCGCCAACGCGGTGAAGAACCGCAAGGTCTCGAAGCGTCTCGCCGCGATCGGCGAACTCACCCTCACGGGCGAGATCCGTAACGTCACGCAGGCCGCCCAGCGCGCGTCCGAGGCCAAGCGCCTCGGTTACCACACGGTGCTCGACTCCTCGTCGCGCAAACTCGCGCAGGCGCTCAACGAGTTGCAGGTGCGCGGCATGCCGCGCGACGACAGCGAACCGGGGTTCTGACCCGGGGCTCGGGCACCGAGGGCTCGACGGGCGCCGCGCTCGACGGGAGCCGGGCTCCCGAGCCGCGCTCACCGGGCGCCGCGCTCACCGGGCGCCGCGACCAATGGGAGCCGCGCTCGACGGACCCGGCGCTCACCGGCGTCCGGCGGCGGGAGACATCGAGGACCCTTCGACCGAGGGCCGCGCCGATTCAGCGACCGGGAGGAGCCGACCGGCGACGACGGTGCGGGGAGGTCATTCCCAGCACGGCGGGGATGACAAGTCCGGCGGCGCACACGGCACCGGCGATCAGGTACTCCATGGCCCCGAGTCTTGCACGCGTGGCTCACCCGCGCGACTCGGGTTCTTCACCCGCGACGTATCAGAGCGCCGACGCTCCCCGCCGTCCGCCCGGGCACAACGGCGGGGCAGACCCGACGACCCGCCGCCCGCACACCGCCGCAACGGTGTGCCGATCAAACCGCCCGCCGCTCTGTGTCCACCCGCGGGTACGGCCCACCGTCGACACGACGGTCCGACCCTCCCGCTTCAGGCGTCGAGAGCGGCGATCAGATCGACGGGCGAAGCCTGGATCGGGTGCGGTCCCGCGATGTCGATGAACACCGTGGTGATGGCATCCTGATGCGTTCCGAGGAATGTGCGCAGCCACTGCGGTGACTGCAGGGCCACGTGCGGCGGCAGCGTCTCGGGCTTGTGCGCCGCGTCGCTGAAGAGCAGCAGCGCCAGCTGGCCGGTGTTCGGGTCGCGGTAGGTCCACACCTCGCCGACGCTGAGCGGGTTGTCGGCATCGCCGGGGGTCATCAGCGGCACGACTGTCGGCCCGTGCCGCAGTGCGAAGGCGATCGCGGCCATGTCCTGCGTCTGCAGGGCGTCTGTTAGCGCGGTGTTCTTGAAGTCCACGTCGAGCTTCTTCCCCTTGCGCTTCTTGCCTGCGGCCATCCTCCGAGCCTAATCGCGCGTGGCGCCGGGGCCGCATCGAGGGTTCGGGGCGGATCTTGTTATTCGGGGCGGACAATTCTCGCCCCAGGGCACAGAACTCGCCCCAAACCGCACCTGACGGTCGCCCGCAGCCGCGGCCCCCGCGCCGCAGGACCCATGGTCGGCGCCGCGGCCACATCGCGGGTTCGGGGCGCATTCCGTCGTTCGGGGCGGATAATTCCCGCCCCGACGTGCAGAACCCGCCCCAAACGCAGCCCGCGCCCCACGAGCCACAGCTCCGCGCAATACCCGCCCCGAACCGCTCCTCGCGCAACGCCGCGACCCGCGCGCTACAAACCCCTACGCCAGGAACCCCCGCAGCAACGCCTCGGATCCGGCGAGGTGGTCGCGCATCGCGGCATGCGCGGCATCCGGCCTCCCGGCGAGGATCGCCGACACGATCGCCGCGTGCTGCGAGGTCGAGTGTTCGATGTTGCGCGGCAGCAGCGGAAAGGTGTCGAGCCAGGCGTTCACCCGCGCGCGGTTGTCGGCCACGAGCGGAACAAGTGAGGGGATGCCGGCGAACTCCGCGATCGTGAGGTGCAGCAGGGTGTCGAGTCGGCGGTAGTCCTCCCCCTCGGCGAGCGCGGCCGCTTCGTGCCGCGCCCAGAGCACGTCGCGCTCCTCGGCCGACAGGGAGCGTCCCGCCGCAGCCCACGCCGCTCCGGGTTCGAGGACGCCGCGCAGGGCGATGACGTCCGAGAGTTCGGCGGGCGAGACGACCGCCGGTTCCGACGGCCGCGGCACGGGGTCGACGACGAAGGTGCCACCGTAGCGACCGCGCCGCGTCTCGAGCCACCCGGCATCCGACAGTTCCCGCAGAGCCTCGCGGACGGTGTCGCGGCTCACGCCGTACAGGGCGGCGAGTTCGCGTTCCGCGGGGAGCGACTCCCCCGGGGCGACGAGCCCGAGCCGGACGGTCTGCACGATGCGCGCGGTGGTGTCTTCGAGCGCGTTGCCGGTGCGCACGGGACGGTACACGGCCCGGCGCAGGTCGTCGAGCGGCGCGTCTGTCACCCTCTCAGCCTGTCACGTCACCGGTTCACAGGGGCGTGACGTACGCGTTGGTGATACCCCCGTCGACCACGAAGGCCGTCGCGGTGATGAAGGACGCATCGTCGGATGCCAAGAAGGCTACGGCCGCGGCCATCTCTTCCGGCTCCGCGAAACGGCCCATCGGCACGTGGACGAGGCGGCGCTGCGCGCGCTCGGGGTCTTTCGCGAAGAGTTCCTGCAGGAGCGGAGTGTTGACGGGTCCGGGGCACAGCGCGTTGACGCGGATGCCCTGTCGCGCGAACTGCACGCCGAGCTCGCGGGTCATCGCGAGCACGCCGCCCTTCGACGCGGTGTACGAGATCTGCGAGGTCGCCGAGCCGAGCAGCGCGACGAACGAGGCGGTGTTGATGATCGACCCGCGACCGGCCGGCACCATGTGGCGCAGCGCCGCGCGCGAGCAGAGGTAGACGCTCTTCAGGTTGACGTCCTGCACCTTGTCCCACGCGGGGAGCTCGGTGGTCTCGATCGAGTCGTCGTCGGCGGGCGAGATGCCGGCGTTGTTGAAGGCGATTTCAACGCTGCCGAGGTCGGCGGCCACGCCGTCGAAGAGGGCGTTCACGGAGTCCTCGTCGGCGACGTTCACCTGACGGAAGACACCGCCCACCGCTTCCGCAGCGGCGGTGCCGGTGGTCTCGTCGAGGTCGGCGATCACGACGCGCGCGCCCTCGGCGGCGAAGCGTCGGGCGGTGGCCAGGCCGATGCCGCTGGCTCCTCCGGTGACGATGGCGACGCGGTCGCGCAGACGCTGGGTGAGGTCGATGGTCATGGTGCGGTGGTTCCTTTCGAGCCGAACCTCGTCCCACTTATGGCTGCTTCAGAGCCTCTCGGGGAGCCACAAGTGGGACAAGGACCGTCATAAGTGGGACGAGGGGGTAGGGCGGTGGGCAGTCGGGAGAGGCGCGGTCACTCGGTGGCGTAGAAGACGTTCTTCGTCTCGGTGAAGTGCTCGGCGGCATCCGGACCCAGTTCGCGACCGAGACCCGAGGCCTTCATGCCGCCGAACGGGGTGGAGTACCGCACCGACGAGTGCGAGTTCACCGACAGCACCCCGCTGCGCACTCCGCGCGAGACCCGGATGCCGCGCCCGAGGTTCTCGGTCCAGATCGAGCCCGCGAGGCCGTAGGCGGTGTCGTTGGCGAGGCGGATGGCATCCGCTTCGTCGTCGAACGGCATGACCGCCAGCACGGGACCGAACACCTCATCGCGGGCGATGCGGTCGCCCGGCTGGGCGAGCACGACGGCGGGGGCGAACCAGAATCCGTCGCCCTCGGGTGCCGACCCGCGGAAGGCCACGTCCGCCCCGTCGAGGAATCCCTGGACGGTGGAGCGGTGGGATGCCGAGATCAGGGGCCCCATCTGGGTGTCCTCGTTCGTCGGGTCGCCGACCTTCCACGCCGCGACCGCCGGTTCGAGCATCTCGAGGAAGCGGTCGAAGACGCGGCGCTCCACGAGGAGGCGGCTGCGCGCGCAGCAGTCCTGACCGGCGTTGTCGAACACCGAGCCGGGGACGCCCGCGGCGGCCTTCTCGAGGTCGGCGTCGGCGAAGACGATGTTGGCGCTCTTACCGCCGAGCTCGAGGGTCACGGGCTTGAGCAGGCGCGCGCACCCGGCCGCCACCTCGGTGCCGACCTCGGTCGACCCGGTGAAGACGACCTTGTGCACATCGGGGTGCGAGACGAAGCGCTGACCCACGACCGATCCCGAGCCGACGACGACGGTGAACAGTCCCTCCGGGAGTCCGGCCTCGAGCGCGAGCTCGCCGAGGCGGATCGCCGTCAGCGGGGTGAGCTCGGCGGGCTTCAGCACGACGGCGTTGCCCGCGGCGAGCGCCGGGGCGAAGCCCCACGCGGCGATCGTCATGGGGAAGTTCCACGGCACGATGATGCCGACGACGCCGTAGGGCTCGTGGTAGGTCACATCCAGCCCGCCCGCGACCGGGATCTGCGACCCGATCAGGCGCTCGGGCGAACCGGCGTAATAGTTGAGCACCTGGGCGACGTGCTGGGCCTCCCACCGGGCGGAGCCGATCGGGTGCCCGGAGTTCTTCACCTCGAGCGCGGCGAGCTCGTCGACGTGCGCCTCGACGACGCGCGCGAACGCGCGGAGCGCGTCGGCGCGGGCGACCGGGGCGAGGGCGGCCCACGCGCGCTGCGCGCGGACGGCGCTCGCTACCGCCGCGTCCACGTGGTCGATCTCGGCGCGCTCGAGGGTCGTGATCGGCGATCCGGTCGAGGGGTCGATGACGGTGAAGGTGCTCATGCGGGAACTCCGTGGTGCTCGGGGGATTCGGGGACGCCGGTCCGGGACGCCCGGTATCGCGCCGCCGCGGCGACGAGTCCGAGGAAGAGCCGCCGGTCCTCGGCGTTCTCTTCCGGATGCCACTGCACGGCGACCAGGTAGTCGTCGCCGTCCATTTCGACGGCCTGCACGAGCCCGTCGTCGGTGCACGCGGTGACGTGGAGGCCGTCGGCGACCCGGTCGACGCCCTGGTGGTGGTAGCTGTGGACGCGGAGCGCCCCGGCGCCGACGAGGCCGGCGAGCCGGGTTCCGGCATCCACCTCGACGACGTTCTCGGCGAAGACGCCGCCGCCGATGCGATAGCGCTCGGTGCCGAGCGCCTCGGGCAGATGCTGGTGCAGCGTGCCGCCCATCGCGACGTTGATCAGCTGCAGGCCGCGACAGATGCCGAAGACCGGGATGCCGCGCTCCCGCGCCCCCGCGAGCAACGCGATCTCCCACGCGTCGCGGTCGGCGCGGGCGGGGTCGGTCAACGGGTGGCGCTCGGCGCCGTAGAGCTCGGGCTGCACGTCGAGGCCGCCGGTGAGGATGAGCCCGTCGATGCCGTCGAGCACCGCGGCCGCGGCCTGCTCGGGCCGCGGCTGCGGGGGCAGCAGCACCGCCGTTGCTCCCGAGGCGGTCACGGCGTCGAAATACTGCTGCGGAAGGAACGAGGCGCGCACGTCCCACACCCCCTGCTTCGCACGCTCGAGATAGGTGGTGAGTCCCACCACGGGGGTCCTGCTCGGATCAGAGGCGCTCGAAACCACGCACCCGCTCCCAATCGGTCACGGCGGCGTCGTAGGCCTCGACCTCGATGCGCGCCTGGTTGAGGTAGTGCTCGACGACCTCGTCGCCGAAGGCGGCGCGAGCGACCGTCGACTCCGAGAAGAGGCGCGCGGCCTCGCGCAGCGTCGTCGGCAGAGTGTCGACCCCGGCCGCGTAGGCGTTGCCGGTGAGGGGCGCCGGCAGCTCGAGCTCGTTCTCGATGCCGTGCAGGCCGCCCGCGATGATGGCCGAGATCGCGAGGTAGGGGTTCACGTCTCCCCCGGGCACGCGGTTCTCGACGCGCAGTGACGAACCGTGACCGACCACGCGCAGCGCGCAGGTGCGGTTGTCGACGCCCCACGCCACCCCCGTCGGGGCGAACGAGCCCTTCGCGTAGCGCTTGTACGAGTTGATCGTGGGGGCGTAGAGCAGCGTGAACTCGCGCAGAGTCGACAGGATGCCGGCGATCCAGTGCCCCATGAGCGGGCTGAACCCGTGCTCGCCGTCACCCGCCATGACCGCCGCGCCGCCGTCGCCGCGAACAGAGAGGTGGATGTGGCAGCTGTTGCCCTCGCGCTCGTTGAACTTCGCCATGAACGTCAGTGACTTGCCGTGCCGGTCGGCGATCTCTTTGGCGCCGTTCTTGTACAGGGTGTGATTGTCCGCGGTCTCGAGAGCCTCGGCGTAGCGGAAGGCGATCTCTTGCTGGCCGAAGTTGCACTCGCCCTTCACGCCCTCGCAGTACATGCCCGCTCCGTCCATGCCGAGACGGATGTCGCGCAGCAGCGGCTCGAGTCGGGTGGTGGCGAGCAGGTTGTAGTCGACGTTGTAGTCGGTCGAGGGGGTCAGGTGCGTGTATCCCTTCGCCCAGGCGTCGCGGAACGAGTCGTCGAAGACGATGAACTCGAGCTCCGTCCCGGCGTAGGCAGTGAGGCCGCGCTCCGCCAGGCGGGCACGCTGGGCGTTCAGGATGCCGCGGGGCGACTGGCTGACGTGCGCGCGGTCCTCCCACGCGAGGTCGGCGAAGACGAGAGCCGTACCGGGCTGCCAGGGGATACGGCGGAGCGTGTCGAGGTCGGGGACGAGCAGCATGTCGCCGTAGCCCTTCTCCCAGCTCGACATGGCGTACCCGTCGACGGTGTTGAGGTCGACGTCGACCGAGAGCAGGTAGTTGCAGGCCTCCGCGCCGTGGCCTCGGACCTCGTCGCGCCAGAATCGCGCGGCCACGCGCTTGCCGACGAGTCGACCCTGGGCGTCGGGGAAGGCCACGACGACGGTGTCGATCTCGCCCGCCTCGATCGCGGCATCCAATTCTTCGCTGCTGAGATTGCCCGCCATGGTCTCCCTCTCGCGGTGTCGACGCCCTCGCGTGCGGAGGACGTAACGAGGAACTTACACGGCAAAGGTAGACAGGTCGACCAATAGAAGGCCATGATTTCCCGCAAGGCGACCCCGAAGCCTGTCCGCATCCGTCTGGAGGTCCCATGTCCACCTCGAGCAACTCCCGTAAAAAGGTCGCCGGAGCCACCTATACGGCCACCGATGCCTCGTACTTCGAGAAACGCACCCTGAAACGCTCCGCCGGCGTCTGGGGCCTGTGGGGCCTCGCCGTCGCCGCGGTCATCTCGGGCGACTTCTCGGGCTGGAACTTCGGCATCGGCTTCGCCGGCTTCGGCGGCATGCTCATCGCCTTCGTCATCCTCGTGGTGATGTACTACGGGCTCACCTTCTCGATCGGCGAGATGGCGGCCGCCATGCCGCACACCGGCGGCGCCTACTCCTTCGCACGATCGGCCATGGGGCCGTGGGGCGGCCTCGCGACCGGCCTCGCCGAGACGATCGAGTACGTCGCCACCACCGCAGTGGTGGTCTACTTCTCGGGCCAGTACGCCGACTCGGCCCTCGAGCTGCTGACGGGGGTGAGCCTGCCCGCTTTCGTCTGGTGGATCATCCTCTACGCGCTGTTCATCGCTCTCAACGCCGCGGGCGCGAACATCTCCTTCGGCTTCGCCATCGTGGTCTCGATCATCTCGATCGGCATCATCGCGGTCTTCGGCGCGATGTCGCTCATGACGGGAGCCTTCGACTGGGGCTCGCTGTGGAACATCGCCCCCACCGACGGCAACACCGAGTTCCTCCCCTTCGGTGTGGGATCGATCCTGCTGGCACTCCCCTTCGCGATGTGGTTCTTCCTCGGCATCGAAGAGCTCCCGCTCGCCGCCGAGGAGTCGCACGATCCCGCCCGCGACATCCCCCGCGCGGGGCTCTGGGCCCGCGGCACGCTCATCGTCACGGGTCTCATCGTGCTGTTCCTCAACACCGGAGTGCTCGGCGCCGACGCCACCGGCAGCTCGCTCGAGCCCCTCCTCGACGGTTTCCGCGCGATGGTCGGCGACCAGGCCGCGGCCCTCCTGTCGCTCCTCGCCCTCGTCGGACTCCTGGCCTCGCTGATGGGCATCATGTTCGCCTACGGCCGCAACATGTACTCGCTCTCGCGCGCCGGGTACTACCCCCGCTGGCTCTCGCTCACCGGCACGCGCAAGACCCCGTGGGTCGCCCTCGTCTTCGGCGCGGTGCTCGGCTTCGTCGCCCTCGTGGTGGTGCAGGCCGCGGGCGGCGACGCGAGCCCGGCCGGAGCGATCGTGCTCAACATCGCCGTGTGGGGCGCGGTACTGGCGTACTTCCTGCAGATGGTGTCGTTCATCGTGCTCCGCCGGAAGTTCCCGAACGCGGTCCGACCGTACAAGAGCCCGTGGGGGCTGTTCGGGGCGTATTCGGCCGCCATCATCGCCGCCGTGGTGTTCTTCGGTCTGCTGCTGAACCCCGCCTACCTGCTCGCGATCGTCGCGATCATCGTGGTTTACGCGGTGATCTTCGTGGCCTTCGCCGTCTACGGTCGTCACCGCCTCGTCCTCTCGCCCGAAGAGGAGTACGCCCTGTCCGGCGGGCTGCACGGCGACCCGCAGCAGGAGGGCTACGACGCCATGGAGGGCGAGGTGTTCGGCACGAAGCCCGGCTCCTGAGTCCGGGAACGACGAGGGGCGGGTGCGACCGGCATCCGCCCCTCGTGATGCTCAGCGCAGGATGAACGACGCCGTCCCCGACGACGGGATGCCGCCGATCGAGACGCTCAGGTGATAGGTCGCTCCCCCGCCGGGGGCGTAGGGCCGCTCCCCGCCGCAGGAGTTCACCGAGGAACGCGTACGGTCCCAGGTGAGCGGCGCGGAGCTCGTGACGACCTGGCCGGCGGCCAGCGTCACCTCCATGTCGCTCGGCTCGGCCTGGCAGTCCGTCGATCGCCACCACACGTCGGAGCCGCTCGTCACGGTGAACGACTGCGCGCTCGTGCCGACGTTCATCGTGCACGGGTTCGCGCTGGTGTTGGTGAGCTTGATCGACAGCTGCGGATTCTCACCCTGCCCGTACTCGCTCTTGTCCGACAGCGCCGCCACGGTGATGTCGGACGCCGTGCACTCGACGGGCCCGGCGGGAGCGGTCGCCGTCGGCGACGCGGACGGCGCGGCGGAGGGGGTCTCGGATGCCGCCGGCGCGGACGCTGACGCAGCGGCGGGCGGAGTGCTCGCAGCGGGAGCGGGGGGCGCCTCGGCGGTGGGGGCAGCACGCCACGGAGGAGCCGCCACGAGCCACACGACGAGGCCGATCACCAGCAGGGCCAGAAGCCCTGCGGCGAGACGACGACGACGGTAGACCGCCGGGGACTGCCTCCGCCTACGGGGGGCATCGGTCATACATCCAGGGTAGGCGGCGCGGCTGTGCGCTCGCGCCACGGCACGCTCAGGAGCGCGGGCTCACAGCTGCTTCAGCATCCGGGTGTTGCCCAGCGTGTTCGGCTTCACGTGCGCGAGATCGAGGAACTCGGCGACGCCCTCATCGGGGCTGCGCACGAGCTGGGAGTACACGTCGGGATCGACGACCTGCTCACCGATCTCGGAGAAGCCCCGGCGCGTGAAGAAGTCCACTTCGAAGGTCAGGCAGAACAGGCGCGAGACCCCGACCTCCCGCGCGCGCTCCTCGAGGGTCTCGACGATGGCCCGTCCGACGCCGTGGTGCAGCCAGTCATCGTGGACGATCAGGGTGCGGATCTCGCCCAGGTCTTCCCACATGACGTGCAGGGCCCCGCACCCGATGACCACGCCATCGGCCTCGGCGACGACGAACTGCTGCACCGATCCGTACAGCACGACCAGGTCTTTGCCGAGCAGGATGCGCTTCTGCACGTACGGCTCGAGCAATTCGTGGATGCGGCGGACGTCGGCGGTTCCGGCGGGGCGGACGACGAACGGCGCGGATGAGGTCATCGTCCCAGCGTACGCCGGAGCCACCGTGAACCTCCGCCGAGATCACTGCCCGTTGCCGAGATCACCCCGCATCACGGCGAATTCCGGGTCCGTTCGGCAACGCCCGGTCATCTCGGCGTCTCGGGCTCCACCCGGACGCACGAAGGGCCCGGATGCCGTGGCATCCGGGCCCTTCGTTCGCTATGCGATCAGTTGCCCGCGAGCGTGTCGGGGGTGGCGGCGATCTCGCCGGCCGTTCCGACACCGATCGCGACCTTCTCGCCACGGGGGCTGGTCTCGAACGAGAACTGGCCGTTCTCGACGCCGACCTTGACGTGGTCGCCCGACTCGAGCTCGCCGTGCAGGATCTTCTCGCTGAGACGGTCCTCGACCTCGCGCTGCATGGCGCGGCGCAGGGGGCGCGCTCCGAGCGTCGGGTCGAACCCGATCTCGATGAGCTTGTCCTTCGCGTCGTCCGACAGTTCGACGGTCATGTCGCGATCCAGCAGGCGGTCGGCCAGACGCTTCACGAACAGGCCGACGATCTGACGGAGCTCGTCCTTGTTCAGCTGCGGGAAGACGATGACGTCGTCGACGCGGTTGAGGAACTCGGGCTTGAAGTGACGCTTCAGCTCTTCGTCGACCTTGCCCTTCATCCGCTCGTACGAGGTCTGGGCGCTGCCCTCGACCTGGAAGCCGACAGGACCACCGGCGATCGCCGACGAACCGAGGTTGGTCGTCATGATGATGACCGTGTTCTTGAAGTCGATGACGCGGCCCTGACCGTCGGTCAGGCGACCCTCTTCGAGGATCTGCAGCAGCGAGTTGAAGATGTCGGGGTGGGCCTTCTCGATCTCGTCGAAGAGCACGACCGAGAACGGCTTGCGGCGCACCTTCTCGGTGAGCTGGCCGCCCTCTTCGAACCCGACGAACCCGGGAGGGGCACCGAACAGACGCGAGACGGTGTGCTTCTCACCGAACTCCGACATGTCGAGCGAGATCAGCGCGCCCTCGTCGTCGAAGAGGAACTCGGCGAGCGCTTTGGCGAGCTCGGTCTTTCCGACGCCCGTGGGGCCGGCGAAGATGAACGAGCCCGAGGGGCGCTTGGGGTCCTTGAGGCCCGCGCGCTGACGACGGATCGTGCGCGAGAGGGCCGCGATCGCCTCTTCTTGGCCGATGACCCGCTGGTGCAGGGCCTTCTCCATGAACATGAGGCGGCTGGACTCCTCCTCGGTGAGCTTGAACACCGGGATGCCGGTCGCCTGGGCGAGCACCTCGGCGATCAGACCCTCGTCGACCACCGCGTGGGAGGCGACGTCGCCCGAGCGCCACTGCTTTTCGAGGCGCAGACGCTCGGCGAGGAGCGACTTCTCTTCGTCGCGCAGGGCGGCGGCCTTCTCGAAGTCCTGCTCTTCGGAGGCCTGCTCCTTCTGCTCGCGGACCTTGGCGATCTTCTCGTCGAACTCGCGCAGCTCCGGCGGCGACGACAGGATCGACAGGCGCAGGCGGGCGCCGGCCTCGTCGATCAGGTCGATGGCCTTGTCGGGCAGGAAGCGGTCGCTGATGTAGCGGTCGGCGAGGTTCGCCGCGGCCACGATCGCACCGTCGGTGATCTGCACCTTGTGGTGAGCCTCGTAGCGGTCGCGCAGGCCCTTCAGGATGTTGATCGCGTGGGGGAGGCTCGGCTCGGCCACCTGGATCGGCTGGAAGCGGCGCTCGAGAGCGGCGTCCTTCTCGAAGTGCTTGCGGTACTCGTCGAGCGTGGTGGCACCGATGGTCTGGAGCTCACCGCGGGCGAGGAGGGGCTTGAGGATCGACGCGGCGTCGATCGCCCCCTCGGCGGCACCCGCACCCACGAGGGTGTGGATCTCGTCGATGAAGACGATGATGTCGCCGCGCGTGCGGATCTCTTTCGTGACCTTCTTCAGACGCTCTTCGAAGTCACCGCGGTAGCGGGATCCGGCGATGAGCGAACCGAGGTCGAGCGAGTAGACCTGCTTGTCCTTCAGCGTCTCGGGCACATCGCCCTTGACGATGGCCTGGGCGAGGCCCTCGACGACAGCGGTCTTGCCGACGCCGGGCTCGCCGATGAGGACGGGGTTGTTCTTCGAGCGGCGCGAGAGGATCTGCATCACGCGCTCGATCTCTTTCTCGCGCCCGATGACGGGGTCGAGCTTGTTGTCTCGCGCGGCCTGCGTGAGGTTGCGCCCGAACTGGTCGAGCACGGCCGATCCACCCTGGGCAGCGCCCTGGGTCTGCTCACCGGCACCCGAGGCGACGCCCGCGGGCTCCTTGCCCTGGTAGCCCGAGAGCAACTGGATGACCTGCTGGCGGACCTTGTTGAGGTCGGCGCCGAGCTTGACGAGCACCTGGGCGGCAACGCCCTCACCCTCGCGGATGAGGCCGAGCAGGATGTGCTCGGTGCCGATGTAGTTGTGGCCGAGCTGCAGCGCCTCGCGCAGAGACAGCTCGAGGACCTTCTTCGCACGCGGCGTGAAGGGGATGTGGCCGGTCGGCTGCTGCTGCCCCTGGCCGATGATGTCCTGCACCTGCTCGCGGACGGCATCGAGCGAGATGCCCAGCGACTCCAGCGCCTTGGCAGCCACGCCCTCACCCTCGTGGATGAGGCCCAGAAGGATGTGCTCGGTGCCGATGTAGTTGTGGTTCAGCATCTTCGCCTCTTCTTGGGCGAGCACCACCACACGACGAGCACGATCGGTGAATCTTTCGAACATCCTCAGTCCCTCCAAAAATGGGCTGACAGGCACGCCTCCGCGCGCCGTACATCGAGAGTAACCAGCGGCCGGATGCCAGAGCCCCGTGTTCGCCGTGGGCATACCGCCTGCGCGCTCGACCTTGCGGAACACATCGATAGTCGTTACCTTATCGACAACCGATAACAACGATCATCGATAAGGAGCGATCATGGCTTCCCCCCGACCTCCCCGCGTCCTCTCCCGCGGCGACACTGCCTCCCTCTGGTTCTTCATCGTCGCCGGCGCCGCCATCGCGATCTGGGCGGTCGTCCGCAGCATCGCGAACATCATCGCCGCCGCGCCGAACCGCGACGTCCGCGTCGCGGTTCCCTTCCTCGATTCACCCGCCGAGGCGCCACTCGGTCCCAACGGTGCACCCGTCGCGATCGAGCTCACCGGAGGCGTGGTGACCGCCCCTTCCCTTCCGCCGGCCTCGCTGTGGTCGCTGTTCATCGCGGAGGGCCTCTTCGCTGCGGTCGTGATCACCGTCGTGACCCTGCTCCTCCTCCTCACCGCCGACATCCTGCGCGGGCGCATCTTCAGCCGTCGCAACACCGCCCTGGTATCGGCCGCAGGAATCGCGGCCCTGGTCGGGATCGCCGGAGTGCCGTTCTTCCAGAACATGGTGGCGAACGGAGCGATCGCCTGGCTGTCCGAGCGCACCTACGACCGCGGAGATGTACAGCTGATCGACCTGCCCTCCCTTGTCGGTGTCGCCTTCGTCGCGGCTCTCGCCGGGACCGCCTTCGCGGTCGGTGACCGCCTGCAGCGCGACACCGAGGGTCTCGTATGACCCCGGCGGCGACGGATGACGGGCCCACCGGCATCCACTGTCGTCTCGACGAGCTTCTGGAAGCGCGCGGCATGACGCTGACCCGCCTCAGCGAACTCGTCGGAGTCTCGGTGGTGAATCTGTCGGTGCTGAAGAACGACCGTGCCCGGGCGATCCGCTATTCGACGCTGTCCGCGATCTGCCGCGTGCTCGAGTGCGAGGTCGGCGAGCTTCTCGTCGCCCAGCGCTGAACACGTTCGCCCCGCCCACGAGCGGGGGCGCGGCCGTCAGCGGGAGCCGAGCACGGGGATGGGGTCGCCGGCGTCGACGTTCCCGCCGGTGAGGACGAGCGACACCGCGCCCGACCCGGCCTCTCGACCGATGTCGGCGAGAGTGACGCGGGGCGCGAGGTCCATCGTGCAGACCTGGTCGGACGGCGGCGTCGCGAACTGGATCTCGATGTTCGGGCCGGCCGCGGTGACCGCCTCGACCGAGGGCACGCAGGTCGAGCTCCCGTACGTGACGATGGCGACCAGGGAGTCGTTCACCCAGCCCGCCGACGGGGCGAATTCCGCGGGGGCGGCGGGAACGGAGCCCAGCCCGGCGAGCATCACCTTGCCCTGGGCGACACCCGTCACCGTGAGGGCGAGGCCCGCACTCGGGTCGACGCCCGCGGGCACGTTCATGAGCGTCGCGCGCGGAGCCAGGTCGCGCGTGCAGTCCTGCCGTGGCGACTCGGCGAGGTCGACCGTCACCGTGGATCCGCTGACGGTCGGCTCGCCGCTCAGCACCGGCGGGCACGAAGAGCTACCGGTGGTGACCAGGGCGATGGCACGGCCACCGCCGACCCACGCGGCGCCGAGCTCGCTCGCGGGCGCGGAGGCGGTGGCATCCGGAGTCGGAGCCATCCCCTCAGGAGCCGGGGCACCGGTGGCGCAGCCGGTGAGGGCTCCAGCGGCGATGAGGGACGCGCCGATCATTCCGATGACGGCGAGACGGTGACGTGACATGCGGACCTCCGGGGGCGAGTTGAGCCCATGATGTCGGAGATACCTGGATGCCGGCGGCGAGGGCCGCGGCGCGTCACTGCAACGCGGAGGTGAGGCGCGCCAGGTTGTCGAGGATCGTCGAGCGCAGGGGCTGCCGACGCCACTCCTCGATCGTGAGCTGGCGGCTCAGGGTGCGGTACGCGCCCTCGACTTCGCGCATGTCGCGGACGAACTCTTCGCCGCGGACCAAGAGCGACACCTCGAGGTTCAGACCGAAGGAGCGCATGTCCATGTTGCTCGAACCGATGACCGCGACCTCGTCGTCGATCGTGACGCTCTTGCTGTGCAGGATGTACGGCTTGCGGTACATCCAGATCGTGACGCCCGCGTGCAGGAGAGCCTCGTAATAGCTCCGCTGCGCGTGGTAGACCATCGCCTGGTCGCCCTCTTCCGAGACGAAGAGCTCGACGTGCACACCACGCTGGCAGGCGGTGGTGATCGCGAGCAGCAGAGCCTCATCGGGCACGAAGTAGGGGCTGACGATGATGATGCGCTCTTTGGCCGCGAAGAGCAGGCCGAGGAAGAGCTTGAGGTTGTTCTGGAAATCGAAGCCGGGGCCGGAGGGCACCACCTGGCAGTCGAGGTCTCCCGGACCCGACGTGACGCTGAACAGATCGATCTCGTCGCGCAGTGTCTCGTCGGTCTCGCTGTACCAGTCCGACAGGAAGACGGCGTTGATGCTCGCGACGACCGGGCCCTCGACGCGCACCATCAGATCGACCCAGTGCAGGCCGCGGCGGATGTTCTTGCGGAGGTTGTACGACGAGTCGGTGACGTTCTGCGATCCCATGTACGCCACGTCGCCGTCGATCACGAGCAGCTTGCGGTGGTTGCGAAGATCGGGTCGCTGGTAACGCCCTCGCAGCGGCTGCACGGGGAGCATGAGGTGCCAGTGCGCCCCCATCGCGTCGAGCCGGCGCAGCGTCTGCTTGTAGAAGGGCTTTCCGCGGTTCGCCCAGTGGTCGAGGAGCACACGGACCACGACGCCGCGCTGCGCGGCCTCTTCGAGGGCGCGGAAGAAGTTGTCCGTCGAGTCGTCGGACTGCAGGATGTAGAACTCGACGTGGATGTAGCGCTGAGCCCGACGGATCGCCTCGGCCATGGCATCCAGGCTCTGCTGGTAATCGGCGATGAGGGTCGCGGCGTTGTCTCCCGCGATCGGCATGGCACCGAGGTTGCGGTTGAGCTGCACGAGGGCGCGGAACCACTGCGGAGCGTTGGGCCGGAGTGTGCCGAACTCGAGCGAGGCGCTCGTGTCGTGGATGTACTCGTTGATCGCGGCCTGCTTGCGCCGGCGCTTGCGGGGCAGGCGCGGATTGCCGATGAGCAGGAACAGGAAGACCCCGACGAAGGGGATGAAGTAGATCGCGAGCAACCACGCCATCGCCGCGGTCGGGCGACGGTTTCGCGGAACGATGATGATCGCGGCGATGCGCACGACCAGGTCGACGATGAAGAGCGTGATGACGAGCCAGCTCGCGTCGAACGTGGCGTTGATCACGGGTCCTCCTGGGCGGGTTGTGGACCCAGCGTAGCGACGGCCTCCGACAGAGGCCGTGCGATCGTCAGTTCGCGGGACCGTCGCCGGTGCGGACGACCGGCGGGAGGCCGCGCTTGGCGCGCTCCTCGGCCTCGATACGGGCGTAGGCCTTGCGCTCGGTCCGGTCCATCCGGATGACGTTGCGGAGGATGAAGAAGAACACCACGGACACCACGAGGGTCGGCAGGATCGCCCACAGCATCGCGGTCCAGGTTTCGTCCATGCTCCGAGAATACCCGCGCTGCCTGGGCGCGCGGTTCGCGCAGGCTCCTCCACGGGCAGTGGATATGGGGATTCATCCACCGTCGAGCTATCCCGCCCGGCGCGAGCCCCGCCCGCCCGGCCACTCTCGAGGCATGACACCCACCGTCGTCTCCGCCACCTCGTCCTCCGCGTTCCTCGCTCTCGTCCCGCACCTGCTCGAATGCACCCCGCGCGAGAGTCTCGTGCTCGTCCCGTTCGCCGAGTCGCGTTCCCTCGGCGCCATGCGCGTCGACCTCCCGGCCGCCGACGACGCCTCCGCGAACGAGAGCGTCGCCTCGACCGTGATCGGTATGGCCTGCAAGGTCGCCCGGACCGATGCCGTGGCGATCGTCGTCTATGCCGACGAGGTCCTCGCCGACCTTCCGGCGGCGCCCCACCGCGCGCTCGTCGATGCGGCGATGGGGCGAGCGGAGATCTGCGGCCTCCGCGTCGTCGACGCCCTCGTCGTCGGTTCGGACGGATGGGACAGCTACGTGTCCCCCTCGTCGTCGATGCCGCACCCGTTGAGCGACATCGCGGCGCACACGCTCGCGGAGCCGACCGGCCCGGTCGTCGACGACCAGTTCGCCGCCGCCGAGCTGCCGCCGCTCGACGCCGCCGTCTCTCGGCGGGTGATGACCGACCTCCGCGCGATCGAGCGTGTGCTCGGAGGCCCGCAGGAACGCCGTAAGCTCCCCCTGCTGAAGCGTGCGGCGACCGGAGATCCGGCCACCGTGGCGCTCGCGGATCCGCCGGTCCTGATCGAGGACGCCCTGGCCACGCCGCCCGAAGAACTCGACCCCGCGCAGCTCGCCGCCCTGGCCTTCTGCCTCTCCCGACCGTCGCTGCGCGATGTCGCGTTGATGCAGTGGGTGGCGGATCTTGCCACGGGTGATGCGGTTCTGCAGGCGCAGACCGCCTTCCACCGCGGCAAGCCGTTCCCCGACGACCTCGCCCGGCCGATGTGGGGAGAAGGCGCCCTGCCCGACCCCGACCGCCTTCGACGAGCGCTCGAACTGTGCCGCCGAGTTGCGTCCGTCCTCCCCCGGGAGCGTCGCTCTGGCCCGCTGTCGGCGTGCGCGTGGCTCGCGTGGGCGACCGGTCGCTCCTCTCACGCCGTCCTGTACGCCGAGACGGCTCTCGAGATCGACCCTGACCACGGGCTCAGCGCCCTCATGCTCGACGTCATCGACGCCGGGCGCCTCCCGGAGTGGGTTTTCGAGCGGTCTACTTCACGAGCGGGAACAGGATCGTCTCGCGAATACCCAGGCCCGTGATGGCCATGAGCAGACGGTCGATTCCCATCCCCATGCCACCGGTGGGCGGCATCCCGTGCTCGAGCGCGCGCAGGAACTCCTCGTCGATCGGCATGGCCTCGACGTCTCCGCGCGCGGCGAGCTTCGCCTGCTCGGTGAAGCGGTGACGCTGGATCACGGGGTCGACCAGCTCGGAGTAGCCCGTGGCGAGCTCGAATCCGCGCACGTAGAGATCCCACTTCTCGACGACGCCCGGGATCGAGCGGTGCTCGCGCACGAGCGGGCTGGTGTCGACGGGGAAGTCCATGACGAAGGTGGGGCGGGTGAGACCGCCCTTCACGAAGTGCTCCCACAGCTCCTCGACCCACTTGCCGTGGGTCTCCTGGGGCGGGGCGTCGACTCCCTCTTCTGCTCCGAGCGCGCGGAGGTCCTCGACCGAGGTGTCGGGGGTGATGGACCGGCCGCAGGCGGCGGACAGAGAGTCGTACATCGAGATGCGGTCCCACTCGCCGCCGAGGTCGTACTCGGTGCCGTCGGCCCACGTGACCGTGGTCGACCCGGCCACCGCGACGGCGGCGTCCTGGATGAGGGTCTGCGTGAGGTCGGCGATGCCGTTGTAGTCGGTGTAGGCCTGGTAGGCCTCGAGCATCGCGAACTCGGGGCTGTGGGTGGTGTCGGCGCCCTCGTTGCGGAAGTTGCGGTTGATCTCGTAGACCCGGTCGATACCACCGACCACGGCGCGCTTCAGGTACAGCTCGGGCGCGATGCGCAGGAAGAGCTCGGTGTCGAAGGCGTTCGAGTGCGTGGTGAAGGGGCGGGCGCTCGCGCCGCCGTGCTGCACCTGCAGCATCGGCGTCTCGACCTCGACGAAGTCGCGCTCGGTGAAGGTGCGGCGCAGGCTCGCGTTGACCTTCGCGCGGGCCAGCACGGTCTCGCGCGCGCGATCGCGCACGATGAGGTCGAGGAAGCGGCTGCGGACGCGGCTCTCTTCGCTGAGCTCGGTGTGGAGGTTGGGGAGGGGCAGGACGGCCTTCGCCGCGATGGTCCACTCGGCGACCATGATCGACAGCTCGCCGCGGCGGCTCGAGATGACCTCACCCGAGACGAAGACGTGGTCGCCCAGGTCGACGAGCTCCTTCCACGCCTGGAGCGACTCCTCTCCGACGCTCGCGAGCGAGACCATGGCCTGGATGCGGCTTCCGTCGCCGGACTGCAGCGACGCGAAGCAGAGCTTGCCGGTGTTGCGGCTGAACACCACGCGCCCGGCGACCCCGGCCGTCTCACCGGTCTCGGCCCCGGCCTGGAGATCACCGAAGCGCGCACGCAGCTCGGGGATCGTCGTCGTGATGGGCACGGCCACCGGGTAGGGACCGCCGGCGGCGTCGGGGCGTTCCGCGAGCAGACGCTCGCGCTTGGCCAGGCGCACCGCCTTCTGTTCGAAGACCTCGTCTTCGGTCGGTTCGGCGGCGTCGTTCGCGGGCGCGTCGGTCATCAGGAAGGCTCCTCGGGGTCTCCCCCAGTCTATTCGTCGTCCTCGGCCGCCCCGGAGTCACCGACCGCCCGAGGGTCCTCAGCGCAGCGAGATCTCGGCGTTGTCGATGAAGCGATGACCGCCGACCGTGGCGGCGATGAGCGCGAACGCGCGCCCGCGGTGCCCGTCGTCGACGGGCAGGAACGTCTCGGGATCGACCACGCTCAGGTACTCCAGCGTGATGCGCTGCTCGCCCATCAACGCCGACTGCGCGGCGGCGATGCAGGCGTCGACCCCCAGATCGGCGTTCGATGCCGCCGCCTCGAGGGCTCGCGGAAGGGCTGCGGCGGCGCGGCGATCGGCATCGTCGAGCAGCGCGACGCGGCTCGACACGGGCAGCCCGTCGTCGGTGCGCACGGTCGGAACCGTCGCGACGTCGATGCCGAAGTCGAGGTCTCGCACCATGCGGCGCACGAGGAAGATGCGCTGCCGATCGCGCTCTCCGTAGACGGCCACGTCGGGTCGAACGAGGTGGAAGAGCTTCGCCTCGACGGTCAGCACCCCGTCGAAGTAGAAGGGGCGCACACGCCCCTCGTAGCGGAGACCCACATCGCCTGCCGAGACGCGGGTCGTCGCCGTTCCCGCCGGGAGGAACTCCGCCGCCGACGGCGCGAAGACGACGTCGACGCCCAGCTCACCGAGCACGCGCGCGTCGGACTCGGGCGACCGGGGATAGGCCGCGGTGTCGTCGGCGGAGCGGAAGCGCAGCGGGTTGACGAAGGTCGACACCACCACGACGTCCGCGCGTTCGCGCGCCTCGCGGATGAGGTCGACGTGGCCGTCGTGCAGGGCACCGAGGGTGGACACGAGGGCGACGCGCGGGCCGGTGTCCGATCGATCTGCGCCTCGGATCTCGCCGAGTCGGGTGCGCAGATCCTCGAGGGAGCGGATCATCCGTCGATCGTAGCGGTGCCGTCGAGGTCGTCACGGCGCCCGCCCTCGACGAGCGCCTGGTCGACACTCGAACGCACGAGAGCCGAGAGGTATGCGCCGGGGTTGTCGATACCGATGCGCTCGAGCAGCGCCGATGACTGCCGGACGATCGAGCGAGAGAACTCCGTGGCCGTCGCGATGGCTTCGGCGTACGTCGCCCGGTCGTCCTCGGCGACCACGAGGGGCTCGCACCCCAGCTCGACCGCGAGAGCCTGGGCGATGGGGAGGACAGGGGCCGGTGCGGTCACGGCGGCATACGACTGGGCCAATTGGCGCAGGTCGATCGACGACACCCCCGTGAAGGCCATGGCGGGGTGGATGGCGAGCGGGATGGCGCCGCTCCTCGCGGCGGGATCCAGGACGCGCGATCCGTACGCGGCGTCGGTGTGCAGCACCAGCTGGCCGGGCTGCCACGCTCCGACCTCGGCGAGGCCCGAGACGAGACCCGGGAGCTGGTCGTGCGGAACCGCGACGACCACGAGCTCGCTGCGTCGAGCGACCTCGTCGGCCGTCAGGACCGGCAGGCCCGGCAGGATCGCCTCCACGCGATCGTCGTCCGAGCCGGAGGTGATCCCGGTCAGGGCGTGGCCCGCACCGGCGAGCGCCGCCGCGACGACCGGGCCGACACGTCCCGCGCCGATCACCCCGACGCCGAGGCGCCCGTCGCGACCGGCGCTCATCCGGCCCACCGGTGCGTGCGGTCGATCGCCGCCGCATCGACGCCGGCTCGCGCGGTCCGCTCGAACAGCCCGAGGGCGTCGTCGCGGCCGAGGACGCCGATCGAGGTCTGGACGGTGCCCGCGATCACGTGGGCCACCAGGGTCGCCGTCCCCGTGGCGCGTGCCAACGGGCCCTGATGCAGGCCGATCGACTGCAAGCGGGCGAGCGGAACCACGCTCAAGGACCGCCACACCCACCCGCGGCGCAAAAGCAGGGCGTCCGAGGTCAGAAGCGCGCCATTCCGCCGCCACGACAGCGGGCGAAGCCACCGGGCGCTCTTCGGGGTCGTCACGTAGGGGTCGTTCTCCACCGGACCCAGGATGCCGTCGCGGAACACGAGTGTCCATTCGTCGCTCGACAGGTCGGGGACGAGGATCCGCAGGACGCGCTCGACATCGGCTCGTGTCCCGATCGGCAGCACCGCCGCCAACTGATCGTTACTCGTGTCGGTGGACGACCGCCCCGAAAGTCGGTTCACCGAGACGGTCCACCATCCGAACGGACGCCACATCAGGGGCTGGCGCACCTCGATCGCGTGCACGCGACCCGGCGGCACCACCTCCGACACCGTCGTGAACAAGCCGAAGGTCACGCGCACCCCGTCGGCCGTCGGGGCGATCGAGTACCGCAGTCCCTGGGCGATCGAGCGCACGTAGTACGCACCGAAGGCGAGGAACATCGGGACCACGGTGAACAGCAGCCACAGTGTCGACAGCGACGCTGCGACGACGATCCCCACGACCAGGGCGACGAGGACGAGGCTCGATCCGCTCAGGACACGGGATGCCACGAGCCGACCGATCGGGATGCGCACGATGCTCTCCGGCTCGGCGTCGGAGAAGTCCTCCCCGTCGACGATGCCCTGCAGCCCCGACCCCACGGCCTCGGCCGCCTGCCGGGCGAGCGAGGCGCGGGCGCCCGGTTCGATCCGCCCCTCGGCGAGACGCCGGCCCGAGGCGAGACGGAGGATGTCGCCGCGGATGGCCTCGGCGTCCTTCCCCGACAAGTACTCGAGTTTGACGTTGGCATCCAGTCCCGCTCCGACCACCTCGAGCTTCGCGAGCCCCAGCAGGCGGGCGATCATCGGACGAGTCAGGTTGACGCCCTGGACCCGGTCGAGGGGAGCACGACGATGAGTGCGGAACAGCACGCCCGAACGCACCTCGACGTCGTCATCGCTGATGCGCAGGGTGTGGAAACGCCACGACAGACGGAAGAGGACCAGCAGCACGATGAGGACGACCAGGGTCGCTCCCCCTGCCACGAGGATCAGGTTGTTCGCGAGGAGGAAGTCGACCGGGTCGGGCGGGAGCTCCCCCGGGGGGATCTCGGTGAAGACCGGGAAGATCCACTCGACGAGACGCTCCCGCAGATTCGCGACGATCACGCCGATGATCACGAGGAGGGTCAGTCCGCCGCGCAGGAGCGGTGTCAGGGGGTGCAGGCGATGCCACTCGCCGTCGCTGTAGGGCGAACGGACGACCGCTTGCTGCGGCCGGGGCTGCGGGTCGAGGGGCGGTCCCGCCGCGTGCGGGTCGGTCACAGCCCTGTCCGACGGGTCTCGGCGACGGCCACGAGCGTGTCGCGCAGGTGTTCGGCCGCCTCCTGCGTCAATCCGGGGATGGTCACTCCGGTGGATGCCGCGGCGGTCACGAGCTTGAGCTGGGCGATGCCGAAGCCCCGGTCGAGGGGGCCGTGCGTGATGTCCACGAGCTGCATGCGGCCGTAGGGAACCGCCACGACCCGCTGCCACAGGATGCCCCGGCGGAACACGAGGTCATCGCGACGCAACTGATACCCGAAGGACCGCGCTTGCCGCGGGGTGATGAAGAGGCCGACGGCGGTGATCAGCAGGATGATCCCGGCCGGAATCCACTGCCACTGCACGCCCGTGATGATCTGGGCGATCACGGCGGCCGCGAGCACGAGCACGAAGACCGCCCCCTGCGAGATCAGCTGCACGCGGACGTACGCGCGGGCGAGCTGATGCCAGGTGCCGTCGCCGAGGGGGAGCCGGCGGGACGAGCGCGGTTCGAGGATGCGGTCGTAGGTGGTGTCGTCGAGCACCGTCCGGTCGGCGTCGTCGACGCTGCGGGCCTCAGATTCCGACGGGTCCTGCGGGGGTGTTCCCTGGGGCGTCGTCATCGTCGTCCTTCCGGAGGGTGCAGAGCTGCTCGGCCACGAGTCCCGCGACGACGAGGATGACCGCGCAGACCACCGTCGCGATGATCGATCCCATCGAGCCTACCGAGGGCACCACCGGCCGGCTCAACAGGAAGGCGAGCAGTCCGCCCGCGAATCCCGCCGCAGCGGCCCCGAGGATCGACGACGCTCTCGCCAGCATCGCGATGCGCACAGCACGGAACGGATCGATCCGTCGCGGGCTCCGCCCGCGCGTCGCCCGGTGGATCGGGATGGCGAGTGCCACCACCACGACCCCCAGCAGAGCGAGGATCGTCGGCAGACTCGCCGCGGGGGCGAAGGTCGGTCGGCCCATCGCGGTGAGGACGGTGTCCAGGAGGAACCCGATCACCAGGCCCGCGACGACGGCGATCGTCAGGATGCCCGCGCCCGTGCGCCTCACGAGAGTCCTCCCCGCAGCGCGACGAGCAGGTCGGCCACACGGCCCACCTCGGGGATCACGGCATCCGGATCCACGTCGAGCCACGGCGCCAGGACGAACTCCCGCTCGTGCGCGCGGGGGTGCGGGACGACGAGGTCGTCGCGATCGATGCGCTCGTCGCCGTACGCGATCAGGTCGAGATCGAGGGTGCGGTCACCCCACCGTTCCCGGCGCACGCGCCCGTGTCGAGCTTCGATGCGGTGGAGCGAGGCGAGCAGCTCCCCCGGCGCCAGGCGCGTCTCGAGAACAGCGACGGCGTTCAGATAGCGCGGCGCTTCCTCGTCCTCACCCTGAAGCGTCACGGCCACCGTCTCGATCGGAGCGGACACCCGGACCCCGCTGGTGAGCGGGAGCCGCCGCAGTTCGTCGACCGCGGCGGCGAGGGTCTCGAAACGCTCGCCGAGGTTGGCTCCCAGGGCCACGACCGCGTGGACGGGCGTGGGGCGCGGAGCAGCGTCCATCCCGTGCGCCAGCCGCACGTTCATGGGCGCGACCTCGAGATGGTCACGGCGACATCGCCGAAGGGAACGGGGATGGGAGCCTGCGGCTTGTGCACGGTGATCGTCACCGCGTCCACGCGGCGGTCGGCGAGCACGGCGTCGGCCAGTCGCTGCGCGAGGGTCTCGAGCAGGTCGACCGCCTCGCCTTCGACGATCCGCACGAGGCGCTCGGCGAGTTCGCCGTAGTGCACGGTGTCGACCACGTCGTCGGTCTCGGCCGCGCGCCGCAGTGAGAGCGAGAGGGTCGCGTCGACCACGAATTCCTGCCCGTCGCGCTTCTCGTCGGGGTAGACCCCGTGGTGACCCACGGCACGCACCCCCGTCAGAGTGATCGTGTCGGCATCCATCAGGTCTCCCAAGCGCGGGCGACGGCGAGTGCGTCGCGGGTGGACGGTACGTCGTGCACGCGCACGGCCCACGCGCCTGCGCGGGCGGACAGGGCGCTCGTGACGGCCGTCGCCAGGTCGCGGCGAGCCAGATCGGCGTCTTCGCCGATCGCCTCCGCGAGGAACCTCTTGCGGCTCGTGCCCACGAGCACCCGCAGTCCGAGTGCCGAGATCTCGGGGAGCGCGCTCAACGTCTGCCAGTTCTGCGCTCCGCGCTTGCCGAACCCGATGCCCGGGTCGACGACGAGGCGCGACCGATCGATGCCCGCGGAGAGGGCGGACTCGACCCTTTCAGCAAGCTCGGCGGACACCTCGCGCCCCACGTCGACGTAGTCGGCGCGGGCGTACATCTCCGTCGACGGACCGCGCCAGTGCCCGAGGGCGATGTCGGCATCGGTCTCGGCGACGGCGGCGAGCATGTCGGGGTCGGCCAGCCCACCGGAGACGTCGTTCACGAGCCGTGCGCCCACGCGGACGGCGGCGACCGCCGTGGCGGCGTTCATGGTGTCGATGCTCACGAAGGAGCCTTCGGATGCCAGGGCCTCGACGACCGGCAGCACGCGCTGCTGCTCGACGCGGGGCGCTACACGCTGGGCCCCGGGCCGGGTGGACTCGCCGCCGACGTCGAGGATCTCCGCCCCCTGGGCGCGGAGGTGGCGAGCGTGGGCCAGTGCGACGTCCGGATCGAGGTACCGGCCGCCGTCGCTGAACGAATCGGGGGTGACGTTGACGATCCCCATGATGAGGGTCACGCGCGCGCTCCGATCAGGGCCACGAGCTCGGCACGAGCGACCGGGTCGCCGTAGACGCCGCGGGCGGCGATCGTCACGGTCGAGGCGTCGGGCTGTCGGCCCCCGCGCATGGTCACGCATTCGTGCACGGCGTCGAGGACGACGAGAACGCCCCGCGCGTCCAGGGCCGAGGCGATGGTGTCGGCCACCTGTTCGCCGAGACGCTCCTGCACCTGCGGGCGGGCGGCGAGGATGTCGATCACCCGCGGCAGGGCGCCGAGTCCGACGACCTCCTCACCCGGGAGGTACGCCACGTGCGCCCGGCCGCGGAAGGGCAGCAGGTGATGCTCGCACATCGACCGGAACGCGATGTCGCGCAGCATCACGGCACCCGAGGGGAGGGTGTCCGGCGCCGGGCCACGCGACACCGAGATGGTGTGCTGCAGCGGGGCGCCGGCATCCTGATTCACTCCGCCGAAGAACTCGGCCCAGGAGTCTGCCACGCGCGTCGGGGTCTGGCGGAGCCCGGGGCGATCGGGGTCTTCCCCGATCGCCTCCAGGAGCTCGCGCACCAGGACGGCGACGCGTTCACGATCGACGGCCACGGCGCCTCAGGCGGTGGCCGGGCGCGTCTGTCCGCTCGGACGGGGCTGCGCCTTGGCCGCGGCCTGCGACTCCGCTTCGGTGGACGCCGCGATGCCGGCGGGCTGCTGACGACGCGGGACCTCGACGGGCGGCTGGGTCGACACGGGGCGGTCTCCCGACGACAGCCACTGCGGGCGCGGCGTCAGACGCTTGACGTCGGTGAAGATCTCGGCCAGCTCGTTGTGGTCGAGGGTCTCTTTCTCGAGCAGCGCCAGCGCGAGGCGGTCGAGCACCTCGCGGTTGTCGTTGATGACCTGGTAGGCCTCGTTGTGCGCCTGCTCGATGAGCGCGCGCACCTGCGCGTCGACGCGCTCGGCGATGCGCTCCGAGAAGTCACGGCCGTGGCCCATGTCGCGGCCCATGAAGACCTCGCCCGACGATCCGCCAAGCTTGACCGGACCGACCTCGTTGGTCATGCCGTACTCGGTGACCATCTTGCGGGCGATGCTCGTGGCCTTCTCGATGTCGTTCGAGGCGCCGGTGGTGGGGTCGTGGAAGACGATCTCTTCGGCGACGCGTCCGCCCATCGCATAGGTCAGCTGGTCCTGCAGCTCGTTGCGGGTGACGGAGTACTTGTCGTCGAGCGGCAGCACCATCGTGTAGCCCAGCGCCTTGCCGCGCGGGAGGATCGTGACCTTGGTGACGGGGTCGGTGTGGTTCATCGCCGCGGCAGCCAGCGCGTGGCCGCCCTCGTGGTACGCGGTGATGAGCTTCTCTTTGTCCTTCATCACGCGGGTGCGGCGCTGGGGGCCAGCGATCACGCGGTCGATGGCCTCGTCGAGGGCGCGGTTGTCGATGAGCTGGGCGTTTGAGCGCGCGGTCAGCAGAGCGGCCTCGTTGAGCACGTTCGCCAGGTCGGCACCGGTGAAGCCGGGCGTCTTGCGCGCGACGACCTCGAGGTCGACCGAGTCCGACAGCGGCTTGCCGCGCCCGTGCACCTCGAGGATGCGCTGGCGCCCCTTGAGGTCGGGGGCGTCGACGCCGATCTGACGGTCGAAGCGGCCCGGGCGCAGCAGAGCGGGGTCGAGGATGTCGGGACGGTTGGTCGCCGCGATGACGATCACGTTGACCTTGGGGTCGAAGCCGTCCATCTCGACGAGCATCTGGTTCAGCGTCTGCTCGCGCTCGTCGTGACCGCCGCCCATGCCGGCGCCGCGGTGGCGTCCGACGGCGTCGATCTCGTCGATGAAGATGATGGCCGGGGAGCTCTCTTTGGCCTGGTTGAACAGGTCGCGCACGCGGCTCGCACCGACACCCACGAACATCTCGACGAAGTCCGAGCCCGAGATCGAGTAGAACGGCACCCCGGCCTCGCCGGCGACAGCGCGGGCGAGCAGGGTCTTACCTGTTCCCGGAGGGCCGTACAGCAGCACGCCCTTCGGGATGCGGGCGCCGACCTCTTCGAACTTCTTCGGGTCCTTGAGGAATTCCTTGATCTCGTCGAGCTCCTCGATGGCCTCGTCGGAGCCCGCGACGTCCTGGAACGTGACGGTGGGAGTCTCTTTGGTCACGAGCTTGGCGCGCGACTTGCCGAACTGCATGACCTTGCTGCCGCCGCCCTGGGCGCTCGAGAGCAGCCACCAGAAGAGCAGACCGAGCAGCACGAGCGGGAGCAGGAGTCCGAGAAGACCGTCGAACCAGCTGGGCTTGGGCACGACATCGTTGAAGCCGTCGGAGGGGTTCGCGGAGTCGATCGCGCTGGCCACCTCGTTCGCACGGGCCTGGCTGAAGTAGAACTGCACGTCGTTGGCGCCCTCGAAGGGCTGCGACAGCTTCAGGTCCACGCGCTGATCGGGGTCGTTGGTGACCACCTGCGTCACGGTGCCGCCCTTGAGCAGGTCGAGACCCTCTTTGGTGGAGACCTGACGGGCACCGCTCAGGTTCGTGATGAGGGAGAAACCGATGACGAGAAGCAGACCGACCAGCAGAACGTAGATGATCGGATTTCGCGTGATCTTCTTGAAATTCATGGTGGGCGAGCCCAGCCCTTTCGTGATCCTCCGCAGAAATGCGGTCGCATCAGGCTAACGCCCACGGACTATGCCGGGCCTGTGCGTTCGTCATGGGCGTACAAGGCTCCGGATGCCACCGGCCCGTCCGCCGTGGAGACGGTGTGTCGTCAGGAGTAGACGTGGGGTGCGAGCACCGCGACGTCGCGCAGGTTGCGGTAGCGCTCTGCGTAGTCGAGGCCGTATCCGATGACGAAGTCGTTGGGGATGTCGAAGCCCACGTAGCGGCAGTCGACCTCGACCTTCATCGCGTCGGGCTTGCGCAACAACGCCAGCACCTCGACCGACTCGGCTCCGCGCGAGGCGAAGTTCTCGAGCAGCCAGCTGAGGGTCAGGCCGGAGTCGATGATGTCCTCGACGATCAGCACGTGCTTTCCGGTGATGTCGGTGTCGAGGTCTTTGCGGATCTGCACGACGCCGCTCGAGCGGGTCGACGCGCCGTAGGACGACACGGCCATCCAGTCCATCGACACGTGCATCGGCAGGTGCCGGGCGAAATCGGCCATGACCATGACCGCGCCCTTCAGCACGCCCACGAGGACGACGTCGCGTCCCTCGTAGTCGGCGGCCACCCGCGTCGCCAGTTCGGCGAGCTTCTCGTGGATCTGCTCCTCGGTGAGGAGGACTTCGCTGATGTCGTCGGAGATGTCGGCCGCGCGCATTGGGAAAGTCTACGTCGGCGGATCAGGATGCCGTGCGCGCGACGACCTCGATCCGGGCACCGACGCGTCGAGCGAGGCACCCGGGCAGGTCGATGGGCCCCTGCCCCGTCCAGTCGGTCGCCAGACGGGCGACCTCGAGGGTCTGGGTGCGCGAGAGCGAGACGCCGAACTCGCTGTCGACGACGTAGCGGATGATCCGGTTGCGCAGAGCGGCGGGGTTCGCGGCGAGGGCGGCGACCGAGATCGAGATCCCCGCGTCAGCGTGCTCGACGATGTCTTCGATCGTCTCGTCGATCATGTCCTGGAAGGCGTCGGCGTCTTCGCGCAGTTGCTCGGCGGTGCGCGCGAGCGCCTCGGCGACGCCCGGTCCGAGCTCGGCCTCGAGCACCGGCAGCACGCGATCGCGTACCCGCACGCGCGCGAACCCCGGGTCGGCGTTGTGGGGGTCGGTCCAGGGGTCGAGCCCCGCGGCCGCGCACGCCGCGACCGTGGTGCGCCGGCGAACCGTCAGCAGGGGGCGCACCCACACCGGGCCCGTGGCATCCCTCCGCTGCGCGGGCATGCCCGCCAGGCTGAGCGCGCCGGAGCCGCGCGCGAGCCCGAGGAGGACGGTCTCGGCCTGGTCGTCGAGGGTGTGTCCGAGCAGGACGATCTCGGCGCCGAGGTCGGCCGCCGCTTCGGCCAAGCCGGCGTATCGAGCCGCACGCGCCGCGGCCTCGGGCCCGTCGACCGAGCCCACCTCGACCCGCACGACCCGCGCCTCGAGACCGAGACCACGCGCCGCGTTCGCGGCGGCCGCGGCGATGACATCCGATCCCTCCTGCAGGCCATGGTCGATCACGATCGCCACGGCACGGATGCCGGCACGCGACGCTTCGAAGGCGGTCGCCGCCGCAAGGGCCAGCGAATCCGGGCCGCCCGACAGGGCGATGACGACGGGACCACCGTCCTGGGGGAGCACGGCGCGGACGGCGCGGCGCACCTCGGCGACGGAGGGGTCGAGGCCGGGGCGATGATCCATGCCCCCACGCTATCGCCGGGGCGCGACGCCGCCGCCTGCGCGCCCCCGGACACGACGCAGGAGTTTCCCGCGGCGACGCCTCGCCGCTGCGCCTCGTCACCGCCCGCCGACCGCGAACTCCTGCGGCGTGGTTCCGCGTGGGCGTCACGCGCCCGCCGGACTAGGCTGGGCCGCGGAAATCCACAGATCTAAGGAGCACGAGTATGGGCGCTTTCGACGCCGTCATCGAGATCCCCCGCGGAAGCCGCGTGAAGTACGAAGTCGACCACGGCACCGGCCGTGTCTACCTCGACCGCATCCTCTACACGGTGTTCGGCTACCCCGCCAACTACGGCTTCTTCGAGAACACCCTCGGCGAAGACGGCGACCCGCTCGACGTGCTCGTGCTGCTCGACCGCGACCTGCACCCCGGCATCCTCGCCAAGGTACGCCCGGTCGGCGTGCTCAAGATGAGCGACGAGGCCGGCGGCGACGACAAGGTCGTGGCCGTGCTCGCGAAGGACCCGCGTTGGGACCACATCCAGGACGTCGGCGACATCGACGAGTGGACCAAGAAGGAGATCTCGCACTTCTTCGAGCACTACAAGGACCTCGAGCCCAATAAGTGGGTCAAGGTCGACGAGTGGGCGGATGCCGCTGAGGCCGAGCGTCTCGTGGCCGAGGCCTTCACGCGTTTCGACGAGCACGACGCGCAGACCAAGACGCAGGGATCCGGCGAGGCGCCGAACACCCTCTGATCTTCTGCAGACGAGAAAACCCCCGGTCGATCGACCGGGGGTTTTCTCGTGGGCTCGGTCAGACCGAGACGCCGCGGGCGCGCAACCAGGGCGCGGGGTCGGTGGTGCCGCCGCCGGGAGGGTAGACCTCGAAGTGCAGGTGGCAGCCGAAGGAGTTGCCGGTCTGACCGGTCGCGGCGATCTGCTGACCGGCCGAGACGCGCTGACCGTAGGAGACGTAGATACCGCCGTTGACGATGTGGCCGTAGCCCGTTCCCGAGCCGTCGTCGTGCTGGATGCGGATGTAGTTTCCGAAGCCGCCGTTGACACCGGCGTAGGTCACTCGACCCGAGGCCGCGGCGTAGATGGGCGACCAGCAGCTGGCGCCGAAGTCCAGTCCGAGGTGCCACGTGCTGGCGCAGTAGCTGGAGTTGCACTGGCCGGAGCGGGGGCCGTAGCCCGACGACGTGTAGGCCGACGAGGGACGAGCCCAGCCGGAGCCGCCGACGCTTCCGCCACCGCCACCGCCGCCTCCGCCACCGCCACCGCCGCCTCCGCCACCGCCGCCACCACCGCTGTTCTGGTTGTCGCGGGCTTCCTGCTCACGGCGGGCACGCTCGGCCGCATCACGGGCTGCGGCCTCTTCGCGGGCCTTGCGCTCGCGCTCTTCGCGTGCCTTGCGCTCGGCTTCGACGCCGGCCTGGTAATCAGCCACGGTCTTGGCGGTCGTGTCCTGGAGGGCGGCGAGCTGCGCCTCGAGCACAGCCTGGTTGGCCTGCTGTGCGGCGAGGGCCTCCTGGGCCGCCTGGGCCGCCTGCTGAGCAGCCGCCATCTTCTCTTCGGCGATCTTCTGCAGACGGTCGCGCTCGGCCCGGGCGTCGTTGGCCTGGTTGCTGAGGTTCTTCGCGTTGTCGCGCGCCGAGACGGCCGCGGCGTACACCGACTTGTTCCGCTCGAGCAGCTTGTCCATGGTGCCGAGCTTGGCGAGCAGGTCGTCCGCGGATGCGGCCGAGCCCGAGAAGAAGAGGTCGAGCGAGGTGTCGTCGCCGCCGGAGCGGTACAGCTGCGCCGCGACCTTCCCGGCCTTGCTGGCGGCATCCGTCGCCTTCGCCGCTTCGGCATCGGCCTGCTGCTGAATCAGCTGGGCCCGGTAGTCGGCATCCTGGAAGGCCTGCTGTGCGGCGTAGTACTCGTCGGAGCGGGCCTGGACCTCTGCCTGCGTGCGGGCGACCTCGGACTGCAAGCCCTGGATCAGCCCCTGGATGCGCGAGATCTCGCCGGCCTTGGCTGCTTCGTTGGCCTTGGCGGCCTGCACGTCGTCCCACGAGGGGTAGTCGGCCGCGACGGCGGGAGAGGAGAAGCCGGACGTCGCCGCGCCGAAGGCGCCCAGAGCGACAGCACCGAGGGCGCCGTACTTCAGCGCACTGCGCCGGTCGAAGGTGGGCCACAAACGCCGCTGCTCGCTCGCCGTGGGGGCGCAGCCGCAGTCGTCAGTCTTATCAGGGGGCACGAGCGTCACGGGACTACCTCATCTCACCGGGTCGCAACTCGGCTAACAGTAGCAACACGAGTCACACGCACAACAGGGCGAGTTCCCGCTGCCGCGGCCCATCCTGCGCCCTCGACACGCGCGGGAGCCGCACGCCACGCCCCGAATTGGCAATCTCCGAAGATGTGAAGTAGGCTCGGTCGTCGGCAAGCGAGGATGAAATCGCAAGGTTTCAGGCTCATCCGGCCCCATCGTTTAGCGGCCTAGGACGCCGCCCTTTCACGGCGGTAGCACGGGTTCGAATCCCGTTGGGGTCACTTTCCGGTGAAGTACAATTGAAAATGCATGGCCCTGTAGCGCAGTTGGTTAGCGTGCCGCCCTGTCACGGCGGAGGTCGCGGGTTCAAGTCCCGTCAGGGTCGCTCCACAGCGACGGGCCTTCTTTCGAGGAGGCCTTTCGTCTAGGAAGCGGCAGACATGCCGCTCGGCTCTGTAGCTCAGTTGGTAGAGCGCACGACTGAAAATCGTGAGGTCACGGGATCGACGCCCGTCGGAGCCACACGGATGATCATTACAGTCATCCCAGAAACCCTCGCCTAGCTTCTACATGGCGGGGGTTTTGCTTTTCCCGGATGCCGCTCTGCGTCGGCATCCCTCCCTCGCTTCCGCCTCGCGAGCCGGCGTCTCACGCCGCACCGAGAACAGGACACGCGTCAAGAACAGGCCGTTCTCCGCGATGACGCCCTGCTCTCGTGGCATCCCCTGTTCTCGTGACGGCCCCGCTCGCCGCAACCGGCCCCGGCGCCGCACCCGCGGCGTGCCGCGCGACACACGCCCGCATAGCGTCCCCACAGCCACGAGTGGTTCCGGACACCGTCAGACAGCGCTACTATTTGTTGACTTTTAGCAAACACCTGGCGCTCGACTGAGCTTTCCCGAGCCGTCCGCCAGGCCTTCTCACGAAGAGGCCCCGATGTCAGACATCACCACTCGAACCAGGCGTGCCCAGACTCCGCCCCCCGCCACGGGCGGCACGAACACCGTCATGACCCACCGCATGATCATGTTCGTGATCTTCGGCCTCATGGCCGGCATGTTCCTCTCCGCCCTCGATCAGACCGTGGTCGGCACCTCGATCCGTACGATCGGCGACGACCTGCAGGGCCTGAGCCTTCAGGCCTGGGTCACGACGGCCTACCTGATCGTGTCGACCATCTCGACGCCGATCTACGGCAAGCTCTCCGACATCTTCGGTCGGCGCCCGCTGTTCCTCATCGCCATCCTCATCTTCATCATCGGATCGGTGCTCGCCAGCTTCTCGACCTCGATGGTCGAGCTCGCCGCCTTCCGCGCCATCCAGGGCCTCGGCGCCGGTGGCCTCATGTCGATGCCGCTGGCGATCATGGGCGACATCCTCGCCCCGCGCGAACGCGCGAAGTACCAGGGCTACTTCCTCGCCGTCTTCGGCATCTCCAGCGTCATCGGCCCGCTCGTGGGCGGTCTATTCGCTGGAGCCAGCCAGATCTTCTTCATCACCGGATGGCGCTGGGTCTTCCTCATCAACGTGCCGATCGGCATCGTCGCGCTCGCGATCGTCTGGCGCTTCCTCCACATCCCCAAGCAGCCGCGGCACTCTGTGCGCATCGACTGGTGGGGCGCCACGACGGTCATCGTCGCGCTCGTCCCGCTGCTCCTCGTGGCCGAGCAGGGCCGCGAGTGGGGCTGGGGCTCGCCGATCGCGATCGCCTGCTACGTCATCGGCGCGCTCGGCATCCTGGCCTTCGTCATCGCCGAGACCGCGATGAAGGACGACGCGCTCATCCCGCTGAAGCTCTTCCGCTCGCCGACGTTCTCGATGGCGACCATCATCGGCGTGCTCGTCGGCTTCGGCATGTTCGGAGCGATGCTGACCCTGCCGCTGTACCTGCAGCTCGTGCTCGGCTCCTCCCCGACGCAGAGCGGGTTCGAGATGCTGCCGATGATCCTCGGCTTGATGATCGCGTCGATCGCGAGCGGACAGATCATCGCGCGCACCGGTCGCTACCGCATGTTCCCGATCCTGGGCACGGCGCTGATGTCGGTCGGCTTCTTCCTGCTGACGTTCCTGAAGTACGACAGCCCCTACTGGCATGTCGCGATCGCGATGCTCGTCATCGGCCTCGGCCTCGGCCAGCTGATGCAGACGCTGACCATCGCCAGCCAGAACTCGGTGGGCCTGCGCGACATGGGCGTGGCCACGAGCGGATCGACGTTCTTCCGCCAGATCGGTGGAACGCTCGGCACCGCGGTGCTGCTGTCGCTGCTGTTCACGCTCATGCCGACGAACATCATCGGTTCCTTCGCCGACCGCGCGACGCTCACCGATGCTCTCGACGCGGCCCTCGACCCCACCGTGGCCTCGGCCCCCGCGAACGAGAAGATCATGTCGGGCATCTACACCCCGATCGTGTCGAAGATCGTCGAGGGGACCACGACGCAGCTGCAGGCCGGGGTGAAGCAGGCTCAGGATGCCGCGACCCAAGCCGTCGCGGAGCAGGTCGCGGCAGGTCGCATCCCGGCGTCGGCGCAGGCCGCCGCCACGCAGACGGCCGTCGCCCAGGCCATCACCGCGGCCACGACGCAGATCCAGCAGCAGGTTCCGGTCGCGCGCGTCTCGTCGGACGGCACGGTCAGCCTGGACTTCTCGGATGCCGCCCAGCGCGCGGCCTTCGTGGACACCGCGGCCACGACGATCGAGGACCAGTTCACCGCGGGGGATGAGAACACCTCGATCGGCGGTTCGACGCTCGACGACACCTCGTTCCTCGTGGGAGCCGACGCGCGACTGACCAAACCGTTCCTCGTCGGCTTCAACTCCTCGGCGACGACGGTGTACTGGACCGCGATGGGCGTCGTGCTGCTGGCCTTCGTGCTGTCGCTGTTCTTCCGCACCCCGCCGCTGCGGTCGAAGTCGGCCCTGCAGGAGGCCGCCGACGAGCGCCGCGGCAAGGACAAGGAGGACGAGCGCGCCGAAGAGGCCGCCGCCCAGACCGGCGCGTTGATCGCTCCCTGAGCGGCGATCACTCCGAAGAGGAAGGGCGGGGTCGTCGTGAGACGCCCCCGCCCTTCTCGCATCCGCCACGGGACGAGATGACCTCACACGGTCTCGCGGGCCCGCAGGTCCTTGCGCAGGATCTTCCCCGAGGTCGACTTGGGGATGACGTCGATGAACTCGACGCGGCGCACCTTCTTGTGCGGGGCCACCTCGCCGGCGACGAAGGCCATCACGTCGTCGGCGCTCAGACCGGCCTCGGGGGCGGCCACCACGAACGCCTTCGGGATCTCCTCGCCGTCGTCACCGCGGACGCCGATGACGGCGGCATCCTGGATCTTCGGGTGCGACAGCAGCAGGGCCTCGAGCTCCGCCGGGGCGATCTGGTAACCGTGATATTTGATGAGCTCCTTGAGCCGGTCGACGATCGTGAAGTACCCGTCGACGTGGTGGACGCCGATGTCTCCGGTGTGCAGGAAGCCGTCGGCATCCAGTGTCTCGGCGGTCGCATCCGGACGGTTGAGGTAACCGAGCATGACGTTGGGGCCGCGCACCCAGATCTCTCCGGGTGCCGTGAGGCCGTCGTCGCCGTGCTCCTCGAGGTCGGCTCCGGTCTCGGGGTCGACGAGCCGCCCCTCGCAGTTCGGGATGAGCACGCCGACCGAGCTGACCGGCATGTCGGTGCCCGCCGGGATGGCATGCGAAACCGGGCTCAACTCGCTCATGCCATAGCCCTGATAGAAACGCGCGCCGATGCGCCGCCCGGCGGTCTCGGCGGTCTCGCCGTCGAGAGGCGCCGCCCCCGAGAAGACGCTGTGCACGCTTGAGAGGTCGAACTGGTCGACGGCGGGGTGTTTGGCCAGGGCGACGGCGATCGGCGGGGCGATGAAGAGGAACGTGCACCGGTGATCCTGCACGGTGCGCAGGAACTCCATCAGGTCGAACCTCGGCATGGTGACGAGCGTCGCGCGCTGGCGGAGCGCGAGGTTCAGCAGCACCGTCATCCCGTAGATGTGGAAGAAGGGCAGCACGGCGAGCACCCGATCGTCGCGGGCGATCTCGATGACGGCCCGGCACTGGTGCACGTTCGCGACGAGGTTGCGGTGCGAGAGCATGACGCCCTTGGGGACCCCGGTGGTACCGGACGAGTACGGCAGCACCGCGATGTGGGTCGCGGGGTCGAAGCTCACCTCGGGCGGGGTGCGCCCCTCGCTCAGCAGCGAGCGCAGATCGGGGTGCCCCTCCGCACCGTCGAGCACGATGACGCGCTCGTCCGGGATGCCGACGGCGCGCGCGGCCTGATGCGCCTGCGGCAGCAACGGCGACACGGTCACGAGCCACGTGGCCGCGGCATCCCTCAGCTGTTTCTCGATCTCGTTCGCCGTGTACAAGGAGTTGATCGTGGTGATGATCGACCCCGCACGCAGGATGCCGTGGAACACCGTCGCGAACGCGGGGACATTCGGGCACAGCATCGCGACGACGGTCTCGGTGCCGGCACCGCGGGCGGCCAGGGCGCCGGCGAACGCGTCGACCTGCGCGCGGAGGGCGCGGTAGGTCGTCTCGGCGCCCCCGGCGGGATCGATCAGCGCGACGCGATCGAGGTCGGGCTCCTCGAGCGATGCGAAGAGGTAGTCGTAGATGCTCTGGTCGGGGATCTCGATGCTCGGGTACGGGCTCTGGAACACGGTTCTCTCCCTCGAAAACTGCCGCGGCGACGGTGCCGTGCGCTCATCCTGGCATCCGTGGGACGCGGTGTCATCCCGGACGGGACCGGCTCTCGGCGCCCGCTCAGGTGAACGCGAGCAGCACGCCCCCGACGGCCCCGACGATCACGACCGCCCACGCCGGAACGCGGAACGCGGTGAGGAGCACGAATCCCACCACCGCGAGCAGGAACGATCCCGCACCGGTGACGGCGGTCGTGAAGACGGGAGCGTAGAGAGCGGCACCGAGGATGCCGACCACGGCGGCGTTGGCCCCGCGCATCGCGGCGCGCACGCGGGGCTGCGCTCGCACCGCATCCCAGAACGGCAGGACGCCGGTGAGCACGAGAAAGCCCGGCACGAAGACCGCGGCGAGCGCGATGGCCGCACCCGCGATCCCCCCGGGACCGACGGAGGACACCGCACCGAGATATGCGGAGAACGTGAAGAGCGGGCCGGGCACCGCCTGGGCGGCGCCGTACCCCGAGAGGAACGCCTCGGGCGAGACCCACCCGGTCTCAACCACCCCCGCCTGCAGCAGGGGCAGCACCACGTGGCCGCCGCCGAACACCAGGGCACCCGAACGGAAGAACGCGTCGATCAGGGCGGCCACCCCCGACCCGGTCGCCGCCGCGAGCACGGGAAGGCCCACCAGCCCGCCCACGAAGAGGACAAGACAGGTCGCGGCGACGACGCGGGGGACGCCGAACGACGGCAGCGCCGGCGCAGAGGGCTCGGCGACACCGCGCAGGAGCGCGAGCCCACCGAGCACCCCGACGGCGAGAGCTCCCAGCTGCCCCGGAGCACCCGGAAGGAGTAGCGCCAGGGCGAGGCCGACGACGGCGATACCCGCCCGCGGGGCGTCGGGCGCGAGCGTGCGTGTCATCCCCCACACAGCCTGGGCGACGATCGCCACCGCCACGACCTGCAGACCCGAGATCACGCCGGCGGCGACGGGGCCACCCAGAACGGCGGCTCCCCCGGCGAACGCGACGAGAAGGACGGCGGAGGGAACAGTGAAAGCGAGGAAGGCGGCGAGCGCGCCGAACACTCCGGCCCGCTGGAGCCCCATCGCGAAGCCCACCTGGCTCGAGGCCGGACCGGGGAGGAACTGGCAGAGCGCCACGAGATCGGCGTACGCCCGGTCGTCCATCCATTTCCGGCGCACGACGAGGTCGTCGCGGAAGTAGCCGAGGTGCGCGACGGGCCCACCGAACGAGGTGAGACCGAGACGAAGGAAGGCGAGGAACACCTCGCGGACGGAACCGGACCGCTGCACCGCCCCATCCTGGCGCAGCGGGGGAAACGACGGGTGAATCGTCACACCAGACGAGGACGCAGCAGCGCGTCCACCAGCGCCAGGGTGACGCCGGTCACGCGCTGATCATCGGCGATGTCGGCCCCCGCCACCGCGTCGCGGAAACGTTCGACCTCGCCGACCATCGGGTTGGCCGGAGCGTCCACCTCGATGACCTCGGCCGGCCCCGAGCGCGGAGTCAGTACCAACCGGCGGGGAGCGTCGATCGCGTCGATCGAGAGCGACGCGTCCTCCCCCTGGATCTCACTGGGCAGGGCGCTATCGGTGATCTTCGACCAGGCGACGTCGGCGACGAACCCGTCGTATGCGGCGATCGCGCTCCCGAGCCCGTCCGTCCCCGAGGCGATCCCGACGCGCACGCCGTCGATCGAGCGGGGCGCGCCGAAGAGCCGCACGAGCGCGTGGAGCGGGTACACCCCCAGGTCGCGCAGGGCGCTCCCACCCAGCGCCGGATCGAAGATGTTCGTCTGCTCGCCCGCGAGCACGTGGTCGTACCGCGCCGAGCGCTTCTCGTATCGCAGCGAGACGCGGCGCACCACGCCTAACCGCGGCAGCAGCCCGCGGACCGCGTCGAGTCCCGGGTCGTACCCCGAGCGCATCGCCTCGAACAGGACGACGCCGCGCTCGCGAGCGTGCGACACCGCGGCATCCCATTCCTCCGCCGACAGCACCGCGGGCTTCTCGACGAGCACCGGGATGCCGGCATCCACCGCCTCGCGCACCTGCTCCGCGTGCACCGCGTTGGGGCTGGCGAGATAGACGGCGTCGACGTCGGGAGCCGCGAGGAGGTCCGCGAGGCCAACCGCGGTGCGTGGCGCCCCGATCGCGTCGGCGAAGGCCCGGGCGCGCTCCGCGTCTCGAGACGCCACCCGCGAGACCTCGACGCCCGCGACGACGGCGACCGCGTCCGCGAAGCGTTCGGAGATGGAACTGGTCCCGACGATGCCGATGCGAATCATGCCCTCATCCTCCCGCGAACGCCGCGCCGCACGGTCCCCTCGTTCACGGGTGTGGCTTTTCACGTCGATAGGATCGCGCCGAATCACCCGTCCGAAGCCCGAGGCACCATGAACACCACCCGAGCCGAGCATCGTCGCCGCGCCGCCCGCCGTACCCGTCGGCGCCGCACGATCAGCGCCGTCATCGCCGTCGCCCTGATCGGCGCGGGCGTCGTCGCGATCGCCCTGACCCGCACCCCCGAGGCTCCCCTCGTCGCCGACGACACCTCCGTGAGCGCCGCACCCACAGAGACACCGACCCCGACGGCGACGCCCCTGACGCCCGCGCAAGCGCTGCTCGCCGGCTCGACCGACCCGCACGCCTGCGCCGTCTCGTTCGCGGGGGACGGCATCGCCCTCGACCCGCAGCTGCAGACGCAGGGCGTTCGCTACCAGAACCTGCCCATCCCGCGCGCCGACGGCCGCGTCTTCGCCGGGTGGTACGACGACGCGACCGCGGCCTCGGCGATGACGCAGACCGCGCGCCTGAACGGCGCCGACCTCGTCGCCTGCACCGACCGGCAGCGGACGCTCCACGCCGGGTGGACGACCCCCGAGGCGAACGCAGCCGAGGCCGCCGGCATCCCCATCCTCATGTACCACCAGTTCACGCGGAACCCGAACGGCGAAGACAACTGGCTGCGGCTGAACTACACCTACGTCGGCGACTTCGACGCGCAGATGGCCCACATCCAGCAGTCCGCCTTCTACCTGCCCACCTGGGACGAGCTGAGCGCGTTCATCGACGGCAAGCTCTTCCTGCCGAAGCACTCCGTGGTCATCACCGACGACGACGCCGACAGCACCTGGCTCGAGATGGCCGCCCCGATCGTCGGCGACCGGAAGCTCCTGACCACCTCGTTCGTCATCACCTCGGCACGTACGGAAGGCACACCCAACCCCTTCGTCCTGCAACGGTCGCACACCCACGACATGCACCGCGCCGGAGCGAACGGCAAGGGGCGCATGGTCAACGAGGACGCCGACACGATCGCCGCCGATCTGGAACGGTCGGCGCAGATCCTCGGAGCGAAAGAGGTCGTCGCCTACCCCTTCGGGCACTACAACGACACGACGAAGGAGGGACTGCGTCGCGCCGGCTTCGAGCTGGGCCGCACGATCGAACACGGATACGTGCGCATCGGAACCGATAAACTCGCCCTGCCCGTCATCCGCGTGAATTACGGAATGACGGTCGACGATCTCAAGAAGGAGATCGGCTGACCCTCCCCATGCCGGAGAGAATCGGCGGGAACACCCGCTCACGAGCAGTCGCTCATGGCCCACCGAGGTGGGCATCCGTGATCTCTCAGGTAAGTACGCCAGACTTTCAGATCGGGCACGCGCCGACCGCTCTGCGCTGTTCACTTCTGTCTTACCGAGAAAACGCGAGCTTCTATGGACCTTTCCGTCATCGTTCCGACCTTCAACGAAGGTCCGAACGTCGCCGAGCTCGTCCGACGGACGACACACGCGCTGCTCGGTCGTACGGTCGAAGTGATCTTCGTCGACGACTCCACCGACGACACCCCTGACATCATCCGGGCCGTCGCCGCGGCATCCGAGATCCCCGTCCGCCTCATCCACCGCGACAACCCGGTGGGCGGTCTCGGCGGCGCCGTGGTCGAGGGCATCCGCGCGGCGGAGTCCGACCGGTGCGTCGTCATGGACGGCGATCTGCAGCACCCGCCCGAGGTCATCGCCGACATGCTCGCGCGCGCCGAGGTCGGCGACGCCGACGTCGTCGTCGCCTCGCGTTACGTCGCCGGCGGCACCTCCGACGGTCTCGCCAACGCGGTGCGCACCACCGTGTCGCGCGCGTCGACGCTGCTGACCAAGGCGATGTTCCCCAAGAAGCTCAACAACTGCACCGACCCGATGACGGGCTTCTTCCTCGTCGACCGCCGCACGCTCGAGATCGAGACCCTGCAGCCGCGCGGCTTCAAGATCCTGCTCGAGATCCTCGCCCGCAAGCAGATGCGCGTGGCCGAGGTGCCGTTCTCGTTCGCCCCCCGCTTCGCCGGCGAGTCCAAGGCGACCTTCAGCCAGGGCATGCGCTTCCTCACCCAGCTGACCATGCTCCGCTTCGGACGCATGTCGGCGTTCGCCCTCGTCGGCGGGCTGGGAGCCGTGGCCAACCTCGCGATCATGTGGGCCCTGCAGGCCTTCGGCGTTCAGTACCTCGTCGCCGCGGTCATCGCCAGCATCGTCACGATCGTCGCGAACTTCATCGCGCTCGAGTACCTCGTGTTCGCCGACATGCGCGCCGAGTCCGGCCTCATGCGGCATCGCTTCATCAAGTCGTTCACGTTCAACGGCGTCGAGGCCATCGTGCGCATCCCGGTGATCTGGGTTCTCGTGAGCCAGGCCCACATGCCCAGCGTCATCGCCGCGGCCCTCACGCTCATCGCCGCCTTCGTGGTGCGCTTCGTCTTCCACGCCCTCGTGGTCTACGCGCCCAAGAAGAGCCGTGTCGGCAAGGCCGTCCGTGCGATCGAGCCCCTCGAGGACGAAGTCACCGCCTGACCTCCGGCGCTCACCGCCGCGCTGCGGCGTACGCTGGAGGCATGTCCTCCGACGCAACCATCCGTATGTTCGGCGCCGACTGGTGCCGCGATTGCATCCGTACCAAGAAGCAGCTCGACGAGCTCGGCATCGACTACGAGTACATCGACCTCGTGGCCGACCCCGCCGCGGCCGACGTCGCCAAAGAGATCTCCGGGCGCACCAGCATCCCTGTGGTCGTCTACCCCGACTCCAGCCACCACGTCGAGCCGTCGAACGCCGACGTCGAGAGCAAGCTCCGCGAGCTGTCGCTGATCTGATCGCCACGGCGTGATCCTCTCCGCCGCGTGGCCCGTGCGGCGCGCGCTCACCGCTGAAACGGGAAGCGCGCTGCCCGCGCTCGTCGATCACCACGTGCACCTGCACCTGATCGATCCCGCGGCCCTCGGGCGGCGAGGGATCGCCGCCGTGGTCGACCTCGGCGGCGATCCCTTCGCCCTGGCGCGGCGGCCGTCCGGCCTGCCTCGGACCGCGTTCGCCGGGGCTTTCCTCACCGTTCCCGGCGGGTACCCCGACGGTCGCTCGTGGGCTCCGCCGTCGATCGTCCGATTCGTCACCGATCCTTCGCGGCATCCGGGAGTCGAGGGCGGAGCCCGCACCGCGGTGGATGAGCAGGCGGATGCCGGAGCGTCACTCATCAAGGTCGCGCTCCACGCCGACGCCGGTCCGGTGCTGTCCGACGCCGCCCTCGCCGCCGTGGTCGCCTCAGCGTCCGAGCGGGGCCTCCCCGTCGTCGCCCACGCCCAAGGTCCCGGTCAGGTCGACCGGGCGATCGATGCGGGCGTCGCCGCCCTCGCTCACGCCCCCTTCGACGCCCCCGTCTCTCGACGCCAGGTGGCGCGCGCCGTCGCCGCGGGCCAAGCGTGGATCTCGACGCTCGACATCCACCGCGGGGCCGATCGCGAGCGCGCGATTTCGAATCTCCGCGCGTTCGCCGCGCGCGGCGGCCGCGTGCTCTACGGCACGGACCTCGGCAACGGCTCGTTGCCCGTGGGCGTCAATCGGCGCGAGCTGCTCGCCCTGACCGAGGCGGGCGTGCGCGGCGACGCTCTCGTGACCGCCCTCACCGCCCCCTGGCCCCGCGCCCGGCCCCTCGACGCCGTCTCGACCTTCGTCGCCGGCGCCGCCCCCACCGACGACGACGAGGTCGCGAGCTGGCTCAGCCGGGCGACCGTCGTTCCGACCGAGGAGCTCGCCCGTGTCGACTGACCCCTCCCCCGACTTCGGCTCCGTGGACCGGCTCGAGGTCCCGGCCCACTCCTTCGCCGCCGAGGCGCGGCGCCTCGACGAGGCCGATCCGCTCGCGCACCACCGCGACGCCTTCGTCGGCAGCGAGACGTCGCTGATCTACTTCGACGGCAATTCGCTCGGGCGCCCTCCCCGCGCCACCGCCGATCGGCTCGCACGCTTCGTCACCGACGAGTGGGGCGGGCGCCTCATCCGCGGGTGGGACGAAGCGTGGATGGAACTGCCCTTCGTGATCGGAGACCGGATCGGCGCCCTGGCGCTGGGCGCGGCATCCGGTCAGACGGTCATCGGCGACTCGACCACGGTCCTGCTCTACAAGATGCTGCGCGCCGCCCTCGACGCCCAGACGGCACGAGATCCCGAACGCGTCGAGATCGTCGTCGGGCGCGACGACTTCCCCACCGACCGTTACCTCGTCGAGGGGATCGCGGCAGAACGGGGAGCGCGCGTGGTCTGGGTCGAGGTCGACACCGCACGCGGAGTGGATGCCGACTCCCTCCGCGCCGCGGTGGGACCGCGCACCGCGGTGGTGCTGTTGAGCCACGTCTCGTACCGGTCGGGCTTCCTCGCCGACGGACCCGAGCTGACCGCGATCGCGCACCGGGCCGGAGCGCTCGTGCTGTGGGACCTCTGTCACTCGGCCGGGTCCGTGCCGGTCGAGCTCGACGCGTGGAACGCCGACCTCGCGGTCGGCTGCACCTACAAGTACCTCAACGGCGGGCCGGGCTCCCCCGCGTTCGCGTACGTCGCGTCTCGTCATCACGCGACCCTGACCCAGCCGGTCCAGGGATGGATGGGGGCCGCCGACGTCTTCTCGATGGGGCCGCAGTACCGCCCCGCCGAGGGCATGCGCCGCTTCCTCTCCGGCACACCCCCGGTGCTGGCCATGGTCGCCATGCAGGACACCCTCGACCTTCTCGACGTTGCCGGCATCGAGGCGGTGCGGGCGAAATCGATCGCTCTCACCGAATTCGCGGTGCGGGTGGCCGACGGCATCCTGAGTCCGCTCGGCGTGCGGCTCGCCTCTCCGCGCGACCCGGCGGAACGCGGCGGACACGTGACGCTCTCGCACCCCGCGATGAGGGCGGTGACGGCCCGCCTGTGGAGCGACGACGTCATCCCCGACTACCGCGACCCGCACGGGCTGCGCATCGGACTCTCGCCCCTGTCGACGAGCTTCGCCGAGACCCTGGCGGGAGTGCAGGCCGTGGCCGCCGCCGTGCGCGCGGAGAGCTGAGGGCCCGGCGGCATCAAGGACCCCACTCGTCTCGTCGGCCCGGTGCCGCTCCGCCGAGCGAAGCCCGAGGGATAGCCTCGAAGGGTGATCGATCCCCTCCTCCTCGTCCTCGCCGGAGTGGTGGTCGTCGCCCTCGCCACGGTGATCGGGCCGCGCTTCAACGTCGCCGGCCCGCTCGTCCTTCTGGCGGTGGGCGCGGGGGTGAGCCTGCTCCCCTTCGTCGAACCGTTCTCGGTGAACCCCGAGGTCATCCTCGTGGGGGTTCTGCCCCCGCTGCTCTATTCGGCGGCCGTGCAGCTTCCGGCCATCGAGTTCCGTCGCGACTTCGCCCCCATCGCGGGGCTCTCCGTGCTTCTCGTCGTCTTCAGCTCGCTCGTCCTCGGTCTGTTCTTCTGGGCCGTCATCCCCGGCCTCGGCCTCGCTCTCGCCATCGCCCTGGGCGCGATCCTCAGCCCCACGGATGCCGTGGCCACCTCGATCGCCAAACGCCTGGGGATCTCGCCGCGCGTGGTGACGATGCTCGAGGGCGAGAGCCTGCTCAACGACGCCACCGCTCTCGTGCTCCTGCGCACGGCCGTGGCGGCCGTGGCTTCGGGATTCGCGTTCGGCGACGCCCTCGCCGACTTCGCGTGGGCCGTCGCGATCGCCCTCGTGTTCGGCGCGGTCGTCGGCTGGGCCAACCTGCGCGTGCGCGAGCGCGTCTCGAACTCCGCCGCGAACACCGCGCTGAGTTTCACCATCCCCTTCCTCGCCTACCTCCCGACCGAGCACCTCGGCGGATCCGGTCTGGTCGCCGCGGTGGTCGCGGGCATCGTCACCGGCCAGGGCGCGGCGCGGCGCTTCACCCCGGAGCAGCGCATCAGCGACCGGCTCAACTGGCGCACGGTCGAGCTGATCCTCGAGGGCGGGGTCTTCCTCGTCTTCGGCCTCGAGCTGAAGGACATCGTCGTGGCCAACCTCAGGGAGCACGAGGGGCTCTGGCACGGAACGTGGCTCGCCCTCTCCGCGCTCGGGATCGTGCTGCTCGTGCGCGCGCTGTACGTGACCGGGCTGATCGCGGTGCAGGCTCGGCGCAGCCGACGGCACGTTCGCCACCAGGACCGGATCGAGGGCGCCCAGCAGCGTCTCGACCGCTTCGAAGAGGCGTACCGGGAAGCACCCGAGCAGTTCGGCGAGGGGCGTGCCGACCCCGCCCGCACCGAGCGCCGCATCGGGTGGATGCGCGCGAGGATCTCGCGCACGATGGCCGATCTCGACTACTACCGCGACTCGCCCTTGACCGCGCGTCACGGGACCGTGATCGTCTGGGCGGGGATGCGCGGGGTCGTGACCCTCGCGGCGGCTCAGACGCTCCCGGTGCTCACGCCGCAACGACCGCTTCTGATCTTCGTCGCCTTCCTCGTCGCGCTGTTCAGCCTGGTCCTGCAGGGGCTGACGCTGTCGCCGGTCGTGCGGGGCGTGGGCCTGAGCGGCGACGGCGGCGAAGGACCTACGCGCGACGAGCAGCGAGCCCTGAGTTCGGAGCTTCGGGATGCCGCGATCACGGCCGTTCAGTCGGGCTCGCTCGCGCGGCGTGACGGCGAGCCCTTCCCCGCCGACCTGGTCGAGCGCGCCGGCGCCCGGCTCGTGCAGCCGCCGGACGACGACGATGAAGCGAACGCACGGGTGCGAGACCTGCTGGAGCTGCGTCTGGCCTCGATCGAAGCGATGCGCAAGCGCCTGGGCGAGCTGAGCCGCGACGGGCGTTTCAGCACGGCGGCGCTGCGCCACGCCCTCGCCGAGCTGGACGCCGACCAGCTGAGTCTCGAGCTGCGCATCGACGACGGCGCGGACGACTGACGCGGAATACCGCAACCGGGGTTTCGGTTTCCATTCACGCGCATGCGGTCACCGCGAGAGTCGGGGTGACTCGACGGCGGGAGAGAAGTACCCCATGAGCAGGTTCGCCCGGAAAGTCGCCCTCGTCACCGGCGGAGGAAGCGGAATCGGCGCCGCCATCGCGCGGCAGCTCGGCAGAGAAGGCGCCTCGGTGATCGTCACCGACATCAACCTCGAGGCCGCCGAACGCGTCGCCCAGGAGATCACCGTCGTCGGCGGCACCGCCACCGCGTTCGCGCAGAACACCGCGAAGTGGCAGGACTCCGAGTCGGCCGTCGAATTCGCGAAGAAGACCTACGGCGGACTCCACCTGGCGGTGAACAACGCCGGCATCGGCGGTCAAGCCGCGACCATCGGCGACTACGACATCGAGTCGTGGGACCGCGTGCGCGCGATCAACCTCGACGGCGTCTTCTACGGGCTGAAGTTCCAGCTCCCCGCGATCGTCGCCTCCGGTGGCGGAGCGATCGTGAATATGGCATCCGTCCTCGGCTCGGTGGGCATCGCTCAGAGCTCCGCCTATGTGGCGGCCAAGCACGCCCTCGTCGGGCTCACCAAGGTCGCCGCGCTGGAGTACACCGCCCAGGGCGTGCGCACCAACGCCGTCGGCCCCGGATTCATCGACACTCCCCTGGTGCGCGCGAGCCTGTCGCCCGAGGCGCTGACCCACCTCGAGAACGAGCACGCCGCCGGCCGCCTCGGCACGGACGACGAAGTCGCCGCCCTCACGCTGTTCCTGCTGAGCGACGACGCGTCGTTCATCTCGGGGAGCTACCACCTCGTCGACGGCGGATACTCCGCCCACTGATCCGACCCCACCGGGCCCGCCGCGGCGGGCCCGGTGCTGCCTGCCGGGGCCGCGCGGGTGTGGCCAGGGCCCGCTTGGGCGGTGCGGGGCGATAGACCGCACTTCGTGGGACATGCCTCGACACTTTCCGGGACACGGATTGACGCGAGGGGAGATGCGGGTCGCTCACCCCCCAGACCATGTCCCACTTTTGGCTGCCTGGGGCCACGGCGAACAGCACTTTCTGGGACATGCCCCGACACTTTCTGGGACACGGATCGATGCGAGGGGGCCGTGGGTCGCTCGCCCCCAGACCATGTCCCACTTCTGGCGGCCTAGGGCGCGCCAAGACAGCACTTTCTGGGACATGCGCGACCCAGGGGGGACGCCAGGCCGCGGGCGGAACGGGGCGTTTCGCAGGGTCGTGCGGCAGAATGGTCCCGGAGGTTTCCATGAGCGATCCGATCCCGACGATGCCGTCATCTGCGGATGCCGCCGGGACCAGCCCCGTGCCACTCGTGCACGCGGCGGCCGAGTGCCCGAAGTGCTTCACCGAACTGCAGAGCGATCGCGACTGGTGGCGTGCGCGCCCCGCCGGTTCGCGGCTGGTCGGCCTCGTGGTCTCACGCCCCGACATGGAGACCGTCAAGCAACAGCGCGACGATCTCACGCGCTTCGGCGTGCCGATCGAGGGCTTCCGTCACCCGGCGCCCGAGACCCTCGAGGGATGGTCCAACAGACTCGACCGGTTCTTCGGAACGCTGACGCGCGGTGACGTGCTCGTCGTCGCGAGCGTGCACGCTCTCGGGCTGACGCGCGAGGACGAGACCCGCGCCGTCGCGGACCTTCGTCGACGCGGCGTGATGGTCAAAGTCCTCTCTCACGGCGATCGCCACCTGCACGACGCGACCCTTCCAACACGCGGCTGAGGCACTCCTGCCGACAGTCGGTGAGCGGCGCCGACGGGCGCGGTGACCGCGCTCGCGACGCGTTGAACCACGGCCCGGCGCGAGGGCGGCGACCCGACCGGGCCCGGGGGCGACAACTGCCCTCGTGCCGCGCGACGGCCTCGGCCCCATGACGGGACCGCGCCCGTGCGCCTGACCGCCGAGTCGCCGGTCAGACCCCGACGTATCGGGCGAGGTGCTCGCCGGTGAGCGTCTCCCGCTTCGCGACGAGATCGGCCGGCGTCCCCTCGAAGACGATCGCGCCGCCGTCGCGGCCCGCACCCGGCCCCAGATCGATGATCCAATCGGCGTGCGCCATCACCGCCTGGTGGTGCTCGATCACGACGACCGTGTTGCCGGCATCCACCAACTGATCCAGCAGTCGCAAGAGGGTGTCGACGTCCGCCAAATGCAGCCCCGTCGTGGGCTCGTCGAGGACGTACACGGCCCCCGTCTTGGCCATCGAGATCGCGAGCTTGAGCCGTTGGCGTTCTCCACCCGACAGGGTGTTGAGGGACTGGCCGAGCGTCAGATACCCGAGTCCGACATCGCGGAGGCGCCCCAGGACGGCCGCCGCCGGGCCTTTGACCAGGAACTCCGCCGCCTCATCGACCGACATGGCGAGAACCTCGGCGATGTTCTTTCCGTCGAGCGTGTACTCGAGCACGTCGTCCGAGAAGCCGGTGCCACCGCAGAGCTCGCACACCGTCTCGACCGTCGACTGGAAACCCAGCTGGGTGACGATGACACCGAGCCCCTTGCAGGCCGGACACGCCCCCTCACTGTTGGCGCTGAACAGCGCCGGCTTCACTCCGTTCGCCTTGGCGAAGGCGGCGCGCACCGCGTCGAGGATGCCGGTATAGGTCGCCGGGCTGCTGCGCCGCGACCCCTTGATGGCGGTCTGGTCGACGACCACCACGTCGTCGAACGCGGGCAGATTGCCGTGGATGAGCGACGACTTTCCCGATCCCGCGACGCCCGTCACGACGGTGAGGACCCCCGTGGGCACGTCGACGTCGACGTCACGCAGGTTGTGTTGAGAGGCCCCGCGGATCGAGAGGACCCCGGTCGCCGTCCGGACGGCGTCCTTCAGCCGAGCTCGGTGGTCGAGGAAGCGTCCCGTCAACGTCGCGGAGGCCCGAAGTCCGGCGACGTCGCCCTCGAACTGGATGGTCCCGCCGCCGCGCCCCGCGCGCGGACCGAGGTCGACGACGTGGTCGGCGATCTCGATCACCTCGGGTTTGTGTTCCACGACGAGCACCGTGTTGCCCTTGTCGCGCAGCTGCAGCAGGGTCTCGTTCATGCGCTGGATGTCGTGCGGGTGCAGCCCTGCCGTGGGCTCGTCGAACACGTAGGTGATGTCGCTCAGGCTCGATCCGAGGTGGCGGATCATCTTCGTCCGTTGCGCCTCGCCACCCGACAGCGTGCCGCTCGCGCGATCCAATGACAGATACCCGAGCCCGATATGCACGAAGGCGTCGAGGGTCTCGCGCAGGCCCTGGATGAGGGGAGCGACCGTCGGGTCGTCGATTGTGCGCACCCAGGCAGCGAGGTCGGTGATCTGCATGGCCGCGGCATCCGCGATGTTGACCTCGCCGATGCGCGATGAGCGAGCACCCTCGTTGAGGCGGGTACCCCCGCACGCCGGGCACGCCACGAAGGTGACGGCTCGATCGACGAAAGCGCGGATGTGGGGCTGCAGGGCGTCGCGATCCTTCTGCAGCATGCTCTTGGTGACCTTGGGCACGAGGCCTTCGTAGGTCATGTTCGTGTTGGCGATGCGGACCTTGGTCTGCTCTTTGTAGAGGAAGTCCCGACGTTCCTGCTCGCTGAACTCGCCCACCGGCTTGTCGGCGTCGACGAAGCCCGACTCGCTGTAGACGCGCACCATCCACCCGTCGGCGGTGTAACCCGGCACCAGGATCGCCCCGGCGTTCAGCGAGAGTGTCGGATCGACGAGCTGGTCGAGGTCGATGTCGCTGATCTGGCCGAGCCCCTCGCAGTCGGGACACATCCCGCCCGTGATCTCGAACGATCGGCGCTCTTTCTGCCCCTTCTTGGCACCGGTCGCAATGGTCACGGCACCCGCGCCCGACACGGAAGGGACGTTGAACGAGAAGGCTTGAGACGACCCGACGTGCGGCTGACCGAGCCTGCTGAAGAGCACTCGCAGCATGGCGTGCACGTCGGTCGCCGTGCCGACGGTGGAGCGCGCGTTGGCGGCCATCCGTTCCTGATCGACCCGGATGGTGGCGCTGAGGTTCTCGAGCGCGTCGACGTCGGGACGGGACAGCTCACCCATGAACTGCTGCACGAACGTGGGGTACGTCTCGTTGATGAGCCGCTGCGACTCCGCGGCGATCGTCCCGAAGACGAGCGATGACTTGCCCGACCCGCTGACTCCCGTGAAAACGGTCAGCCGACGTTTGGGCACGTCGAGGTCGACGTTCTTGAGGTTGTTCTCGCGGGCACCGCGAACGCGGATGACGTCGTGGGTGTCGGGACCGTTCATGCGCTGCTCCTCGGGTCGCCCCCTAGTGTGGCGGAGACCTCCGACATCCGCGAGACGTGCCCGCGCGAGGACGCTGGATCCCCGGCCTGCCCGCGTCGACGGTGACGACTCCGTGAAACGACGAGGCCCCCGCAGACGGATCTGCGGGGGCCTCGTCACGTGGATCAGCCCTGGGCGCGACGGTTCGTGCGGGGGCTGCGAGCGCCGACGACCATCCCGGTCGTGGGGGTTCCGGATGCCGAGCGGCCCGCGCCCTGCGAACGCGAGGCGCCCGCTCCGGCGCGCTGTCCGCCACCGGCGCCCTGGCCGCGACCGGCACCGGAGCGCTGGCCCTGGCTGCGTCCGCCCTGGGGCGCGTGGCCCGCGGCGGCGGGGGCATCGGCCGAGGGACCGCCGGCGCCACGGCCACGGCGACGACGTCCGCCGCCGGCGGATGCGGCGTCCGCACCCTGGGCGCGCTCGGCGCGCTTGCGCTGGGCGTTCGCGCCCTGCGAGCGTCCGCCGCCCTGGGACTGCGCGACGATCGGCTCGGGCTTGACGTACGGAGCGACCTCGCCGACCAGGGCGACGACCTCGGGAGAGGTCGGCGTGACGGCCGTGGGCGTGGCCGAGATCTTGGCCTTGCGAAGGATGTCGAGGGTGTCGCGACGCTGCTCGGGGAGCATGATCGTGACGACGTCACCGGCGGTGCCGGCACGGGCGGTACGGCCCGAGCGGTGCAGGTACGCCTTGTGCTCGACGGGCGGGTCGACGTGGACGACGAGCTCGACACCGTCGACGTGCACGCCGCGGGCGGCGACGTCGGTCGCGACGAGCACCTTGGCGCGGCCATCGCCGAAGGCGGCGAGGTTGCGGTCGCGCTGCGGCTGCGACAGGTTTCCGTGCAGGTCGACCGAGGGGATGCCCGCGGCCGTCAGGGCCTTCGCCAGCTTCTTGGCCTGGTGCTTGGTGCGCATGAACAGGATGCGGCGCGCGGTGCCCGAGGCGAGGGTCTGCACGAGCTCCTTCTTGGCGTCGGCGTCGGCGGGGGCGAAGACGTGGTGGGTCATCGCGGCGACGTGCGAGTGCGCCTCGTCGACCGAGTGCAGCACCTCGTTGCGCAGGAAGCGCTTGACGAGCTTGTCCACACCGTTGTCGAGGGTGGCCGAGAACAGCATGCGCTGGCCGTTGGCGGGCGTGCGCGACAGCAGACGCGTGACACCGGGGAGGAAGCCGAGGTCGGCCATGTGGTCGGCCTCGTCGAGCACGGTGATCTCGACGTCGTCGAGACTCGCGTGGCCCTGACCGATGAGGTCTTCGAGGCGACCGGGGCACGCGACGAGGATGTCGACGCCGCCGTTGAACGCGTCGACCTGGCGCTTCTGGTTCACGCCGCCGTACACGGTGGTGGTGACCAGGCCGTAGGCCGCGGCGAGGGGCTTGATGACCTCGTCGATCTGGTTGGCGAGCTCGCGGGTGGGAGCGAGCACGAGGGCGCGCGGCTTGCGGCCACGACGGCGGTCGTTCTTGCCGGCGAGGCGCGCGACGAGGGGAAGAGAGAAGGCGAGGGTCTTGCCCGAGCCGGTCTTGCCGCGGCCGAGCACGTCACGGCCGGCGAGGGTGTCGGGCAGGGTGTCTGCCTGGATGGGGAACGCGTCGTTCTTGCCCTGCGAGGCGAGAACGTCGACGAGGGGGGCGGGCACGCCGAGGTCGGCGAAAGTCTGGGACGTCATGAATACTCCAGCCGCGGCGCAGGCGCGCACGGCGGTTCGGGATGCCGCGATGCTGCGGCTGCAGGGGGCGAAGGCGCCGGGTGGCGCATCCGTTCGCCGTGAAGGTCAAAGGCCCAACGAAAGGGGGCCGGTGCGTTCGACGACGCAGGGAGCGAATGCTCCCGATGAGTCCAGTCTAGCGGTGCGTCACGCGGCCGCGCGCCAGCAGCCCGCCACGTGGTCGTCGACCATGCCCGATGACTGCATGAGCGCGTACATCGTGGTCGGGCCGACGAAGCGGAAACCGCGGCGGCGGAGCTCCTTGCTGAGAGCTGTCGATTCGGGGGTGACGGCGGGGACGTCGGCGAACAGGCGAGGCGGGGTGTGCGTGGCCGGCGCGAACGACCACATGAGCGTGTCGAGCTCACCCTCGGCCATCTCTGCGACGATGCCGGCGTTCCCGATCACGGCCTCGATCTTCGCGCGGTTGCGGACGATGCCGGCATCCTGCATCAATCGCTCGACGTCGTCGGGGCCGAACGCCGCCACCGCGGCGGGGTCGAACCCGTCGAACACCTCGCGGAAGCGCGGACGCTTGCGCAGGATCGTGATCCACGACAGCCCCGCTTGGAAGCCCTCGAGGCTCATCTTCTCGAACAGCGGACGGTCGCCGTGCAGGGCGGTACCCCACTCTTCGTCGTGATACCGCTGGTACTCGGCGTCGGCGCCGGCCCACGCGCAGCGGGCGGTGCCGTCGAGACCGATCAGGACGTCGCTCATCACCTCAGGCTAGAGCCGACCACCGACACGGCGCGGCAGCGCGAAGAGACGCGAAGAGACGCGAAGCGGACGGCGGCGCCCCCCTTCCGACCGCCGTCCGCTTCGCGCGTCACTTGGCGGGCTTCTTCTCCGGGATCGGAGCGGTGCCCGCGGCCTTCTGCGCCGCGTAGTACGACGCGGCTTCGTTCTGACGGTCGTCTTCGACGCCCGACGCGATCGAGGCACGGATGTGCTCGGGGCCGTAGCCGAAAGCGTCGACGAGGTCCTGCGCGTGCGGACGGAGCCGCGTGCAGAGGCGGTCGATGTAGCTCGATACGGCCGCGCCGCGCTGCGTCGACAGGCGTCCGTTGATCAGGTACCAGGCGAGGTGCTTCTCGATGAGCTGCAGGCCGAACACGTCGCGCAGCCAGGTGAGCACCGTCAGGGTGTCGCGGTCCGTGATGCGGTTGATCGCATCGGTGAACGCCTCCCACTGAAGCAGCTCGCCGTGAGCTCGCGCGGCCTCGATCAGCTGCGCCTGGTTCTCGTTGAAGAGCGCGGCGGCATCTTCACGGGAGAGCTTGGATGCCGGACGGAGACGCCCGGCGATGTCGGCGATCATCTGCTGGACGCGTCCCGCCAGCAGCTCGTGCTGCTGCTCGGCGCGGAGCCCCTTCTCGACGGAGCGCGCCGTCGACCCGAAGTCGCTGACCGCCTGCCCGAGCTGACGCATCCCGGCACCGTGGAATAGCTTGCCGGCGGTCTGACCGACGGCGAAGGCGGCGAGCTGCTTGGCATCCTTGCCCTTGAACTGCTTGGCGTAGTCGGCGAGAAGTCGCTTGCCGACCAGCTGCAGCAGGATGTTGTTGTCGCCCTCGAAGGTGACGTAGATGTCGAGGTCGGCGCGCAGGCCCACGAGGCGGTTCTCGAACAGGAAGCCCTGTCCGCCGCATGCCTCGCGCGACTCCTGCAGGGTGTCGAGGGCGTGCCAGGTCGACAGCGGCTTGAGCGCGGCGGCGAGGGTCTCGAGGTCTTCGCGGTCGGCATCCGTATCGAGGCGGCCGCTGAAGACGCCGTCGAACTTCTGCAGGAACTCGTCGTGCGCGAAGATCTGCGCGTACGTGGTCGCCAAACGCGGGAGCAGGCGACGCTGATGCTTGCCGTAGTCGAGCAGGGTCACCTCGGGGGTGCCGTTGCCCGAGTCGAACTGGCGCCGCTGATTGCCGTACGTGATCGCGATGATGAGGCCGATGGCCGAGGCCCACGCGGCGGCGCCGTCGAGCGAGACGCGACCCTGCACGAGCGTGCCGAGCATGGTGAAGAACCGGCGACCCGGGCTCGCGATGTCGCTCGAGTAGGTGCCGTCGGCGGCGACGTCGCCGTAGCGGTTGAGCAGGTTCGTGCGGGGCACGCGCACCTGGTCGAAATGCAGGCGTCCGTTGTCGATGCCGTTCAGGCCGCCCTTGAGGCCGTCGTCTTCGCCGCCGATACCGGGAAGGAAGTTGCCGTCGTCGTCGCGGAGGGGCACGTAGAAGCAGTGCACTCCATGGTTCACGCCCTGGGTGATGAGCTGGGCGAACACCGTCGCCGCCTTGCCGTGAACGGCGGCGTTACCGAGGTAGTCCTTCCAGGCGCCGCGGAACGGCGTGTGGATGACGAACTCCTCGGTCTCGGGGTCGTAGGTCGCCGTCGTGCCGATCGCCGAGACGTCGGATCCGTGGCCGGTCTCGGTCATCGCAAAGGCGCCGGGAATCTCGAGGCTCATGATGCCCGGCAGCCACTTGTCGTGGTGCTCCCGGGTTCCGAGCTGGAGGACCGCCGAGCCGAACAGGCCCCACTGCACCCCCGACTTGATCTGGAGGCTCGGGTCGGCGGCGACGAGCTCCTCGAAGCCGGCGATGTTGGCACCGTTGTTCTCTTCACCGCCCAGACGCTTGGGGAACGCGCGGTGCACGGCCTTGTTCTGGACGAGCAGGTGCAGCTGGCTGAGGGTGCGCTCGCGGTGCGCGTCCATCCCGAGACTGTCGTCGCGCCACAGGGCGGGATCCTTGATCATCTCGCGCGCCTGGCGACGGGTGTCGCCCCAGGTGCCGAGAAGCAGGTCGGTGACACGCTCGGTGTCGATGCGGGCTTCGGAGGCCTCCGCGGCACTGTGCGGTGCGGTCGGGGCACCCCCGACGGGCGTACGCGTGCTCGTGGCGGGCGTGGTGGGACGGACGGCGGCGTCGGTCATTTCGGCACCTTTCGACGTTGCAAAGGACTCTCACCACGGTAGGTGTCCCACAACGCCAGCCCAAACACCCTGTGCGATACCGACAACAACGCCGCGTCTCGTCTCGACGGGTCGTTGTGGGTGGTCAACATTCCCGAGTGTGCGCTGAGCGCCGAGTGGATGCCGCGGGCACGGGCGCGCGAGAGCGCAGTGCGGCCTGCCTTCTGGCGCGCGGCGGGTCTCGTCAGTTCGCGGCGACGACGGTCAGGATCCCGTCGCCGTACGCTTCCCGCTTCTTCGCGCCGATGCCGGTGATCCCGTCGAGGTCGCCGACCGAGCTCGGGCGCGCGGCCGCGATCGCTCGCAGAGTCGCGTCGCCGAACACGATGTAGGCCGGTACGCCCTGCTCGCGAGCCTTCTCGGCGCGCCACGCGCGGAGCGCCTCGAACAGGTCGCGGTCACCGGCGGCGACGTCGTCGGCGCTTGACTTGCGCTGACGGCTGCCACCCCCGCCTCCCCCGGTGCGTCCGAGAGCGTCGCGGCGCAACGGCACGGGCGTCTCGCCGCGCAGGACGCCGGCCGAGGCCTCGCTGAGGGCGAGCGTGCCGTAGTCGCCTTGCGCGACGATGATGCCGCGCGCGAGCAGCTGACGGATCACGCTGCGCCAGTCCTGGTCGGACAGATCGGCGCCGAGGCCGTAGGTGCTGAGCCGGTCGTGGCCCTGCTGCGCGATGCGTTCGGTCTTCGCTCCGCGCAGGATGTCGATGAGATGACCCGCGCCGAAGGCCTGGCCGCGCTCGCGCTGCAGGCGCACGATCGTGGAGAGAAGCTTCTGCGCCGCGACGAGGCCGTCCCAGGTGTCGGGCGGCGTCAGACACGTGTCGCAGTTGCCGCACGGCTCGGATCGCTGCCCGAAGTAGTCGAGGAGGTTCTGCCGACGGCATCCGACCGTCTCGCAGAGGGCGAGCATCGCGTCGAGGTGCTGGCCGAGACGCATCTTGTACGACCGATCGCCCGGCGACTGGTCGATCATTCGACGCTGCTGGACCACGTCGCCCAGACCGTACGCCATCCATACGGTCGAGGGATCGCCGTCGCGCCCGGCGCGGCCGGTCTCTTGGTAGTACCCCTCGACAGATTTGGGCAGGTCGATGTGCGCGACGAAACGCACGTCGGGCTTGTCGATCCCCATGCCGAAGGCGATCGTGGCGACCATGATCACGCCGTCGTCGCGGAGGAAACGCGACTGATTGGCTGCGCGCACGGAAGCGTCGAGACCCGCGTGGTACGGCAGAGCGTCGAGGCCCTGGGCGCTGAGATAGGCCGCCGTCTGCTCCACACTCTTGCGACTCAACGCGTAGACGATGCCGGCGGAGCCCTCGGGCTGCGAGCGGATGAACTGCACCAGCTGCCGCCGCGGGTCGACCTTGGCGTCGATGCGGTACTGGATGTTGGGGCGGTCGAAGCTCGCGACGAACCCGCGCGCGTCGCGCAGGCGCAGCCGCTCGACGATCTCTTGCGCGGTCGCGGGGGTGGCCGTGGCAGTGAGGGCCATGCGCGGGACATCGGGGAACCGGTCGGCGAGGTCGCCGAGGGCGAGGTAATCGGGCCGGAAGTCGTGGCCCCATTGCGACACGCAGTGCGCCTCGTCGATGGCGATGACGCTGAGCCGACCGCGCGCGAGGAAGGCCAGGGTCTGCGCGCCGTTGAGCCGCTCGGGCGCGACGTAGAGAAGGTCGAGCTCACCCGCGAGATACGCCTGCTCGACGGCCTGCCGCTCGGCGGGCGCCTGCGTGGAGTTGAGATAGCCCGCGCGCACGCCGTTGGCGATGAGGGCCTCGACCTGATCGTGCATCAGGGCGATCAGGGGGCTGACGACGAGACCCGTGCCCGGGCGTACGAGCGCGGGCACCTGGTAGGTGACGCTCTTTCCGCCACCGGTGGGCATGAGCACGACGGCGTCTCCGCCGTTCACGACGTGCTGCACGATCTCGGCTTGATCGCCGCGGAAGGCGTCGTACCCGTACACCTCGTGCAGGACCTCGCGCGGGTCCCGGCCCGTGAAGTCGCGAACGGCCGGGAGCTCTCGCGCGGTGCCGGTGACGGCCACCGCGCGCGCGAACGGGGACGACGGGTCGACCGGCGGCGGCGGCGCGTCGAAATCCTCGGGCGGAGCGAACTGGTCGGGGTCCCAGTCGGCGCCGGCGTAGGGGTCGTCGGGGAGGTCGTACGGCTCGGGCGGTGCGTCGGCGTACGACTCGGATGCGGCGCCGGGATAAGTCACCCCCCAACGGTAACCCGGGCCACCGACACGCACACCGCCCCGGCATCCATCGGGGGATGCCGGGGCGGAAGACGCTCCTGTGGAGGATCGTCGGATCAGTGCGTGGGCGGCGCGAACACCAGCTGCGAGGCGAGGAGGCCCTGCTCGCGGCTGACGATCTGCGCACGGCCAGGGGCCGCTCGCTCCGGCTTCACTCGACCGATGAGCGCCCCCTCCTCGGGGTTTCCACCGAGCAGGATGCCGGTGACGCCCAGGTCGGTGAAGCGCTGGATGATCGGGTCGTACGCGGCACGGCTGGCACCGCCCGAACGGCGGGTCAGGATGACGTGCAGACCGAGGTCGCCGGCCTGGGCCAGCAGGGGCTGCAGCACCGCGATCGGGTTGCCCTGGCTCGTGGCGACCAGGTCGTAGTCGTCGATGAGGATGAACCCCTCGGCGCCCTTCCACCAGCTGCGTTCCCGCAGCTGAGTCGGTGTGACGTCGGGCCCGGGGATACGCGTCGAGAAATACTGCGACAGGTCGTTCATCCCGCCCGTGGCCAGATCGTGCGAGGTGAGATACGCGCCGAGGTACTCGTCGGGGATCTCACCGAGCAGCGCACGGCGATAGTCGACGACGAAGATCTTCGCCTCGGCGGGCGTGTACAGCCGCTGGATCTCTTTGGCCACGCCGCGCAGGAATGACGACTTGCCCATCCCCGAGTCGCCATAGACGAACAGGTGCGGTTCTACGCGGGGGTCGATGCCGAAGGGCGACAGCTGCGCCTCTTCGATGCCCAGCAGCATCCGGCGATCGCCCGGCTCGGCGAGGGCGCGCACCTCGTCGAGGGAGATGTTCTCGGGCAGAAGGCGGAGCTTCGGCCCCGGCTCCCCGTGCCAGGCATTCGTGATCCTGCCGATCATGTCGGCGACACCGTCGGCGATCGTCGACGGGTCGTCCGAACCGTCGATGCGCGGGACGGACGTGAGCATCTGCAACTTCGACACGGCCAGACCGCGGCCGGGCTGGCCGACCGGGACGTTGGCCGCCTGCTTGCGGTCGACGTCCGAGTCGGTGGGGTCGCCCAAGCGCAGCTCGAGGCGCGTCTGAATCAGGTCCTTGAGGTTCGCGCGGATCTCGAGCCACCGATTCGCGGTGACGACGACGTGCACGCCGAAGCTGAGGCCGCGAGCGGCGATCGTCTGCACTCGTGCCTCGAGCGGCTCGAACTCCGACCGGAGCGTCGACCAGCCGTCGATGATGAGGAACACGTCGCCGAACCCGTCGTCGAGACGCCCGTCGCGCCGCCGCGAGCGATAGGTCTCGATCGAGTCGACGGCGTTGCGGCGGAAGTACTGCTCGCGCGCGTCGAGCACGGCCTCGACCTCGGCGATCGCACGGCGGACGGCCTCGGGCTCGGTGCGGGTGGCCACGCCCGAGATGTGCGGGTGCTTCTGCATCGCGGTGAAGCCACCGCCGCCGAAGTCGAGCACGAAGAACTGGAACTCCTGCGGGGTTCCGGTCAGCGCCAAGGCTGAGACGAGGGTGCGCGCGAGGGTCGACTTTCCGCTCAGCGGGGAGCCGACGATCGCCACGTGACCGGCGGCGCCGCCGAGCGACACCGTGAGGTGATCGCGACGCTGTTCGAGGGGGATGTCGACGACGCCGATCGGCACGGTGAGCGCTCCCGCTTCGCGCCAACGACGCGAGACGAGTCCGAGGGCCGGGTCCTCCGCGAGGTCGGGCATGAGCTCGTCGAGCGGGGCGGGATCGGCCAGCGGCGGCAGCCACACCTGGTGCGCCTCGGGTCCGCGGTCCTTCATGCGGTCGACGGCGATCTGAAAGGTCGAGCGCTTGTCGGCGGCCGGGGTGGTGAGCGCCGCGGGCGTGGCATCCGTGTTCTCTTCGACCGGCTCGTCGTCGGGCTGGGCGAGGGCGGTGAACACCTCGACGCGGGCCGGGCCCGTCGACCCGGACTCCAGGTCGTCCACGTTCAGACGGGCGTTGCCCTTCGGGCGGCCCGAGACGTACGCCGCGCGGAACTGCACGAGATTCTCGGTGTCGCTCTTCAGGAATCCGACTCCGGGCTCCTGCGGCAACGTGTATGCGTCGGGGGTTCCGATGATCGTGCGCGATTCGGCGGCCGAGAAGGTGCGCAGACCGATCCGGTACGACAGATACGTGTCGAGACCGCGCAGCTTTCCCTCTTCGAGCCGCTGGGATGCCAGCAGCAGGTGCACGTGCAGGGATCGACCGACGCGACCGATGTTGAGGAAGCTGTCGACGAACTCGGGCTTGGCCGTCAGCAGCTCCGAGAACTCATCGACGACGACGAGCAGAGCCGGCAACGGGGCCAGATCGGACCGACCGCCGAGGCGCGCGGTCTCGTACTCGCCGACGTTCGCGAAGTTGCCCGCGGCGCGCAGCAGCTCCTGGCGCCGCACGACCTCTCCCTGCAGGGCGTCCTGGAAGCGGTCGACGAGCGCGAGCTCGCTGCCGAGGTTGGTGATGACCGCCGACACGTGCGGCATCTCGGCCATGCCGGCGAACGTCGCGCCACCCTTGAAGTCGACGAGCACGAAGTTCAGCTGCTCGGGCGAGTGCGTCATCGCCAGCGCGAGCACGAGCGTGCGCAACACCTCGGACTTGCCCGAACCGGTCGCGCCGACCATGACGCCGTGCGGGCCCATGCCCTGCGACGCGGACTCCTTGAGGTCGAGGATGAGCGGGGTACCCGAGGGCTCCTGACCGATCGGCACGCGCAGGCGGTCGCGCTCGAGGCGGCGCGTCCACGCCTGATCGAAGTTCACCGTGCGAACGTCCGGCAGTCCGAGCAGCTCCGTGAGCTCCAGCTGCCCCTGCGTGGTCGGCGCGTCGACGACGACCATGGGCGCCGGCCGCAGCGGCATGAGCCGACGGGCGGTCGCCTCCGCCTCGGCGATGGTCATGGCATCTGGAATGAAGGTCTGGGCCCGACCCGCTCCGTCGATGAACTCGGCGGGGGCGACGACCGGCTTCGACTCGGCGCGACGGCCCCGCGTGACGACGGGCGCCTCTGCGAGCGCGACGCGCGCGACGTGGGGGTCGTCGAGTTCGTCCCAGCGCGGGGGCAGGTCGATCACGGTCACGCCCTGCGCACCCTCGAGGCCGACGAGCGGGCTGTTCGTGGGGGTCTCGACACCGTCCACGATGAGCACCACGTGCGGGGTCACTCCCCCGCCCGGAGTGAAGCGCGGACGCGTGGAGAGCTGCGGGGGCAGCATGTCGACGAGCTCGTCGAGCGATGCCGAGATCATGCGCGCGGGGCCGAGCCGGTCCTGCACACGCGACGACATCGCGTGCGGGAGCCACTTGGCCCAGTCCCACGCGGGCATCTGCGCGGGACCGGCGAGGATCGCGATGATGACGTCCTCGGGGTCGTGCAGGGTCGCGGCGGAGGCCACCAGCGAGCGCGCGAGACTGCGGACGGCGTCCTCGTCGGAGCCCACGAGCTCGATGCGCGAGTAGTCGCCGAGGGGGAATCCCAGCGGCAGATCGCGCTGCATCTCGTGGGTCAGCATGAAGCGGTGCGCGGCCGACGCGGCCACCGGGTCGAGCTGGGCCAGGGGCGGGAGCTCGGGCGCCTCGAGCGTGAGGCTGAGCGGCTGGTCGGTGACGCCGATGCGGGCGAGGAGGAACGTCTCGTCGCCGGGCTGGCGCTCCCACACGCGCGAGCGCTCCTCGGCGATGAACGGCAGAGCGGCCGGGGCCGGCATGATCCACCCGCCGTGGCGGCGCTGCTTGCGAGCCGCGACGCGCACGGTGTCGCGCAGGTCGGACAGGTAGGCGAGGTACTCGCGGCGATTGCCGAGCACCTGCGCATTGCGCTGGGCGCGCTGACGCCACCCGTTGACCGCCACGAACCCGAGGGACGACAGCAGGAACATGCCACCGATGAGGAAGCCCGTCGGCCCGCTGTTCGAGATGGTCACCATCACGATGGCGCCCACGCTGCCGAGCATCGGCAGGAGGGAGGTCAGGATGCCGCTGCCCCCCTCGTTCGGCACGAGTTCGGGGGGCGGCTGGAGCACGATCCGCCCGTTGGGCAAGGACGGCGGGGCGATGCGCGGACCCGTGCTCACACCGGACCTCCGATCAGACGACTCAGGGTGAAGACGCGTTCGCTGAGGCGCACGCGGGTGCCCTCCTCGAGCAGGGTGCGGGAACCGGGGCGCAGGACGTGGACGGTGCCGTCGTCGTCGATCAGCTCCGATCCGTTCGTGGACCCGGCGTCGGTGACCCACGCGGTCTCGCCGTCGTGCTCGAGACGCAGGTGGGTCTTCGAGATGAGGCGGTCGGGGTCGTCGACCGAGATGAGCACGTCGTTCGGCTGATCCGCGACGGGAGCGCGACCGAAGTTGACCGCGGCGGGAAGGTCGAACTGTTCGCGCTGACCGGTGTCGAAGACGACGAGCAGTTGCGCGCGGCCGACGCCCGGGGTGCGCGCGGGAGCCGCCGGCGACGGGGCGACGGGCTCGGGGGCGATGGTCGCGGGCCGCTCACCGGCGATGCTCGGCGCTTCGATCGCGATGATGGGGGCGTCCCACGCCGGCGCGAGCGGAAGGGCCGCCGCCGACGAATCCATGCGCAGCGGCTCGCGGGCAGCACCGGTGCGCTGGACGGTGGGCTCCGACAGACTGCGGGGCTCGTCGGCATCCGGAGTCTGCTTTCCGCGGGGCACGGACAGCAGAACCGTTCCCGCGGCGCGATCGGCCCAGGAGCGCCGACGGCCCGACTTGTCGAACGCCGCCGAGGCGACGACGACCCACGCGCCCACGAGGAGGACGACGCCACCCAGCACCACGAGAAGGCCCCGGACGAAGGCGCGGCCGGCACCTGGCACGACGGGCTCCTCGGCGCGAGCGGTGCGCAGCCCGAACAGCAGGGCCCCCGGCGTGACGCCACGTCGCGCTTGGAGGATCCACAGGCCGAGCAGGGCCTCGGCGGCGACCGCCGCTCCCAGCACGGGAGAAGCGAGAAGGGATGCCACTCCCGAGGCGATGACAACGAGGGCCGCGTCGACACTGAAGGCTCCTACGCGCACCCCCACCGTCGCGGGCGCGCCGAACGGCGTCAGCTGCGTCATGTCGCCATCATCGCACGCGCGATCTCCACTGCTCCGGCGGCGAGCATGCCCGCCGGAAGAGACAGTGCCGTGGCCAGCGCCTCGAAGATGTCGCCGGTTCGCGACCAGCCCAGAGAACGCAATCCGCGACCCACGGGGACGACCAGAAGGGCCGACCCCAGACCGACCACCAGCAGGATGCCGGCGAAGACGACCAGCATGTCGGGAGAGACCCTCGGCAGCAACGCCATCAGGACGGCGACCACCACGGCGGCCGCCCCCAGGCGCTCCACCCACCGCAGGAACGGCACCGTGCTGCGGCGGGAGCTGAGCAGGAGGGCGAGGACGACGGTCGCTGCCAGAGCGATGCGCCCGCCCAGGACGACCGGGTTGTCCGTGTCGAAGGTCGGCAGCGCCGTGAACGCGCTGGCCGCCCCGGCCGAGATCAACAAGACGACCCCGATCGTGAGGCGGGCGGTGGAGCGTTCGACCAGCGCGTCGGCGTCATCGGCTTCGATGGTGCGGACCTCGTCGGGGAGGTTCTGGCGCACCGTCCACCGCGTGCTCTGGAAGCGGCCGTAGTCGATGAAGGTACCGGGAGCCACGTCGACGAGGCTCGACTGCAGCACGCGCTGCGCCACCGGGACCAGACCGAGGGTCACGGCGGCCGGCGCCGACGGGTCGAGGTGCATCAGCAGCGAGAGGCCCCAGACGGCGGCCAGGACGGCGAGCACGATCGTCGCCGTGCGACTCTGCGCCCGCAAGGTCTCGGTGGCTCCGAGCACCCCGATGACGCCGGCGACGACGGCGCCTGCGAGAAGACCCGTGAAGATCGCGACCAACGGGGCGGAGGCGGGGAGGCCGGGGACCACCGCGACACCGCCGCCGAAAGCGAGACCGACCACGCCCACCACGGGGGCGAGGATCGGCGTCCGTGAACGGGCACGAAGCGCGAACACCGCGCCCGCGGACAGAGCGGCGAGGAGCGCCAGCACCGCGACGGGCCCGCGCACCGAGGCCGGCAGGCCGTCACCTCCGACAAGACGGAGGAGGGCCAGGATGCCACCGCCCGCGGCGAGCACCCACCACGCGGCCGAGACGCGCATCGCGCTCGGCGCCGCAGCGGCGCGGGCGACCGCGTCGGGAAGAGAGGCGCCGGGATCGACCAGCACGAGCACGACTCCGTCTTCGAGAGAGGTCATCGCCGTCGACCGGTCGATCTCTCGGCCCGAGATCCCCACGACGCGGGTTCCGCGGGCGGTGTCGGAACCGGCCGCTCGCAGAACGTCGTCGACGCGGGCACGAAGAGGAACGACCAGGTCGAACCGGGATTCGCCATCGATGAGCGCCACTCGGCGCCCCTGCATCACCTCTGCGCTCAACGGTCCCCCTCGTTCTCGCGCTCTCCGGCCCACGGGCCGCAACCGCACCAGCGTATCCGTCCCGCGCGGAGCCGTGTTCGCCTTTCCACGGTTCACCGGGGATAAAGATGAGAGTTTTGTCATCTTTTAAATTGCGCAAGAGGCTTGAACCGGGGGGATGCTTTACGTAAGTTCGAAGTCCGGTGGGGGGCTCCGGTTCCTCCATCGACGCCGTGCGCGGGTCATCTATCCCCGTGCGCGTATTCGATCCGCAACGCCCGGGCGCGCCCGGAGGAACATCGAGGAGACACAGTGGCAGATCTCATCGCAGCCCAGGAGGGTGCGCTTCGTCGAGGGGCCGAAGCGGTCAACACCGCGAAGTCGGGCATCGACGAGCAGGTGCGCAAGGTTCGCACCGAGCTCGACCAGGTCGCCGGTTTCTGGACCGGCGCCGCAGCCGGCTCGTACACGCAGCTCATGCAGCGTTGGAACGAAGAGACCACCAAGCTCAACAACGTCCTCGTCACGCTCGAGGACGCCCTCCGCGGCACCGAGCGCGACCAGGCCGCGTCGGAAGAGTCGCACCAGCAGACCATCGGCAACCTGGGCTCCCTGCTCGGCTGACCCCGCTCGACACGAAAGAAGGAACTCTCATGCAGTCCATGTCCGTTCGTCCCGAGCAGGTCATCGCGCTCTCGGGTCAGATCCGCAACGGTGCCTCCGGCATCCGCACCCGCCTCGACGAGCTCGAGTCGCAGGTCAACGCCCTCCGCTCCTCGTGGGATGGTGAGGCGCAGACCGCTTACGACCAGGCTCAGGCCCAGTGGACCCAGTCCATCACCCGCCTGAACGAGCTCCTGCAGCAGATCGCCGGCAAGACCGACGAGATCGCCCAGGGCTACACCTCGACCGACAAGTCCGCCGCCGGCCGCTTCGTCTGAGTCGCCTCGAGCCGGCGGTCGCTGAGGCGGCCGCCGGCTCTTGCGGCCCGTTCGGGCCGCCATTCATGTTCGTGCTGACGCACCGCCCAATGACCCACGTCGAGGAAATGAGTGACTGATGGCCCTGGATATCGGAGTCGACAGCGAGTACGTCCGGTCTCACGTCAGCAACATCACCCACCACAACGACGCGCTCCCGACGGAGAGAGTCGTCGCGAACATCGACGGCAATTCCACCGAACCGGCTGCTTCTGAGTTCACGGATCACCTCCGCCAGCGCGCCGAGGCTCTGGGCGCTCGAATCGAATTGGTCCGCCAGTACGTAGCCGCGAACGCAGCGGCTCTCGCTCAGGCCGTCGTCGCGCTGGAGGAACAGGATCAGATGAGCGCGACCGACGCACGGCAGGCCGCGTCACTCATCGACTCCGCATCCGTCGCTCCGCAGCCGGGGACCGCCGCGGGTGGCTTCGCCGGCGGTCAGGCCGGCGCGCGCGGTGTCTTGGGGCTCCAATGAGCCGACGATCACGCCTAGCGCTCGGGGCGGCTGTGCTCGTGGCGGCATTCGTTCTGCCCGGAGCTGCCTCGCCTGCTGCGGCGACGACAGTCGCTGCCGAGGCCAACTTGGATTTCTGGTGGAGCAAGTACGGCGTAGACGAGACGCACGCCGCCGGCATCACGGGAAAAGGCGTGAAGATGGCGGTGCTCGAGGAGCACATCAATCCGGATCTTCCGGTCTTCGCCGGACGCAACCTGCACATCTCCGACAAACCGCTCTGCAAGGATCGTCCGACCATCGCCTGGACGACTCCCGACGAAGGCACCCGGCACGGGACGACCATGACCGCGATGGTCATCGGCAACGGAACCGGTCCCGGGAAAATCCGGGGTATCGCCCCAGACGCAGACGTCACCTTCTACGGCTACGGTCCGGACACGCGCCCGTGCGAGCCCGATACCGATACGGGACTCACGGCTTGGGGATACGGGGTGAAGCTGGCGGTCGATGATGGCGCGAAGATCATCTTCACGGCGATCAGCGGACCTGGACGAGAGGGAGATGCCCCCGCAATCGCGTACGCCATCGCGAAGGGGGCGGTTTTGGTCACAGCGTCCGCGAACCCCATCAACACGATCATGTACAAGACGAACGATCACGGGTCCATGAACGGGGTCATCTCCACTGCAGCAATCGACGCCGAAGGAGCGTTGCAGAAGCAGCCCGATGGCTCGCCGTGGGTGATTCCTCAGACCACGGTGGTTGCCGGAGGGATGCTTCTTCCGTCGATCGGTGACGACAACGGATGGGACGCCTCGCAAACTGCCTCGGGTTCATCCTTCGCGTCGCCGATCGTGGCTGGGATGCTCGCGCTGGCCGCCCAGAAATATCCCGAGAGCACGGGCAATCAACTCGTACAGGCGCTCATCTCGACAACGAATGGTTCCGAGCACGCTCCCGTGCGAACGGACGACGGCTATGGCTACGGAGTGGCCTGGCTTCCCTCGCTCCTCGCGGTGGATCCCACGTCGTTCCCCGACGAGACTCCCCTCATGGGCAAGAGCGGGGGGTTTCCCACCGCTGACCAGATCCAAGCAGCGAAGGAGCAGGGGTTCATTCCGCCCGCCGATCGAGGGCGGAGTTTCGACAAGTACGACGACGAGCAGAAGCCCGCTGGCTTCGACTTCTCCGGCCTGATCGTGTGGGGCGTGGTCGGCCTGGTGGTCATCGTGCTTCTGGCCGCTGCAGCCACGATTCTCATCGTCGTCGCCCAACGTCGCAAGAGCGGAAAGGCTCCCCGATCATGACCGGCACCTGGGAACAGCGTCTTACGAACTTCGCCGAAGGGGGGCAGCCGTGGGACGTCCCCAGTCGAGCGTCCCTGGCGGAGGGGCTCGGCTCATTGCGCGACGTCCTGAATCGAGTTGCGAGCGACCCCGGGCTGACAGGCGCAGCCGGGACGAAAGCACAGAAGACGTTCGACAGCGCTGCCAGGCAGATCGCACAGCAGATCATTTACATTCAAGACGAGTTGAACAGGCGTCTGGACGACGCGAACGACATTCGCTCTCGCGCTCGAGACGCGCTCGGAAGCCTTCCGTCAGGGTCGCTGTCTGGTGGACAAGAAGCTGCCGTGCGGGGAGCGGCGGCCGGCGTAACGCTCATGCTCGGACCGATTTCGTTCTTGGCCGGCGAAGGTGCTGTCGGCCTCATCAACAACTATCTGTCCAACCAGCGTGAAGCTGCCGCCCGCGAAGCAATGGAACACTTCTCCGACGAGATGGACGCCGTGACCGTCGGCGACCCACCGGAGTTCACGGTGGATACGTCTGATCAAATCGTCGAACCGCCTCTGCCTCCCGGAGGCGGAGGCGGGGGCGGGGGCGGAGGCGGAGGCGGTCGATCCGGAGGCCGCAGCTTCGAGCAGTATCCCGACTGGGATATGTCCCCTGCGACTCCCACCCCAGACGCGGGCGGGCACGTCGATTCATCGCAGCCCGAGTACCACGCGCTGCCGCAGCCGACCGTGATCGGGCCGCGACCCGACGGCCCCATTCGTGGCGACGTGCCCATCATCGACCTCGACAACATCAAGCCCGAGCCCACTCCGGACGGCTCGATCATCGGCACTCCGACCCTGCCCGGGGCCATCCCCTCGGCGCCCGGCAATGGCCTTCTCGGGGGTTCCGGCGGCGCGGGAGCGGGCATCGGCTCGGGTCTCGGCGCGGGTCTGATCGCCGGCGGTGGCGGTGCGGCCGCACTCGGCAGCATTGCGCGCGGCGCAGGTGCTCCGGGTGGCAGCCTGTTCAGCGGCGCCGGCGGAACGGCTGCGTCCGGTGCCGCCGGTCGCTCGGGTGGACTGCTCGGTAAGACCGCCGCTGCCGGATCAGGTCTCGGTACTCGTGGCGTCGGCGGAATGGGCGGTGCTGCCGGAGGCGGCGCGCCCGCACAATCGACGGCGAAGGGTGCCGGCATGCGAGCCGGTGGCGTCGGCGGCGGAGGCTCGGCGGGCGGCGCAGCCGCTGGCGGCGGAGTTCGCGGCGCCGGTGCCGGCAGCCGTGGCGTCGGCGGAATGGGCGGGCCCGGCTCTCGCTCCGACCGTCGCGACGAAGCATCCCGCGGACTCGGTGGTCCCATCGCTCCTCGCATGGAGGACGATGAAGAGATCGGCCCCCGCTCCGAGAACGCCCAAGCCGGCGGACGCGACGAATGATCCGCTCTTGCGGCCCGTTCGGGCCGCCCCACGTTATTTCGACAGCGTCAGCCGTCTGACAGCACCCTCTCGATCGCGAAGAAACGAGTGATCCTCATGGCCAACGTGATCCGTCTCGACGGCGACCTTGCCAACTACAACGCGCAGTTGGTTACCTCGGTTTCCAATGAACTTCCGTCGCAGGCTGTCCTGAGCCAGGTCGAAGGACCATCGCAAGGAGCAGCTGCCGCAGAGTTCATCGGGCATCTCCGGATGCGTGCGGAAGAGCTCGCGACGCGTGTCGGCCTGGTGCAGGAGTACGTCCGTCTCAATGCTCAAGCTCTCAACGCGGCGGTTACGACCCTCCGCGAACGTGACGAGCTGAGCGCAGCCGCTGCGGACCAGACGGCATCCTTGATCGAGACCGCCGTTGCACCCGCGGCCGATACCCCGCCGAGCGGGGGCGCGGCTGGTGTGCGCTCCGCACTGGGGGTACCTCAGTGATGAAAACCGCCGCGGTTCGCATCCTCGCTGCTTCTACCCTGCTCCTCTGCGTTGTCGCCGGTTCAGCGGCACCTGCGGTCGCCGCCTCCGCCGGCCAGACGACGGGTCAGCAGAACCTCGACTATTGGTGGGGGCAGTACGGGATCGATCAGGCGCACACCGCGGGGCTGACGGGCAAAGGTGTGAAGGTCGCTGTATTGGAGAAGCAAATCAATCCCGATCTGCCCGTCTTCCAGGGATCCAACCTCCGCGTGTCGACTAGCCCGGTGTGTGTGAACAATCCGACTGTGACAACGACAGACGCCAACGATTCGTCCATTCACGGGACGACGATGGCTGCGTATGTGGTGGGAAACGGCACCGGCGCGGGGGCCGTGCGAGGCATTGCTCCCGAGGCAGACCTGACCTTCTACGGCTACGGTCCGGATGATGGGCCCCAGTGCGAGACCGCAGACGGAAACAAGCTGTCGGGCTTCGGCGCCGGAGTGAAGATGGCCGTAGACGACGGCGCGAAGATCATTTACACGGCCATCGGCGGCTCGGCGGGACAAGACGATGCCCCTGCGGTCGCCTACGCCCTTGCGCGCGGGGCCGTCATCATCTCCGCCTCCATCAATCCGCGCCAGCTTGGTGCTCGAGAAGGTGACCAGGGGGCATACAACGGCGTGGTGTCCACGGCCGCCATCGACCGCGACGGCAACCTGCAACAACTCGAAGGCGCCCCGTTCGTCGTTCCCCAAACCACCGTGGTGGCGGCGGGCTTCCGCCTGCCGACTGTCGGAAAGACGGGGGATTGGCAGACAGGAAGCACCGGAACGGGCTCGTCATTCGCGGCACCGATCGTCGCGGGGATGCTGGCGCTCGCAGCACAGAAGACCCCGGATGCCTCAGCGAATCAGCTCCTTCAGGCACTGATCTCCACGACGAATGCCGGGCAGCACACTCCCTCCCGGACGGATGATGGCTACGGCTATGGGGCCGCGTGGTTGTCGACTCTTCTGGCCGTGGATCCGCTCACTCTCCCGGACTCGAACCCCCTCATGGACAAGGCGTTCGGGTTCGGAGCACCCACCGCGGATCAGATCGCAGAGGCGCAGGCCAACGGTTACAGCCCCGAGAAGCGCCCGAGCTCCGCGGACCCACTTCGCGAGCAGAACGATGCCGCCGCGCCCGGAACGCCCCTGCTCGACGTGTCGTCGATTGTCCTATGGGTGGTCCTCGGTTTGGCGATCATTGTTGTCGCCGCGATCGTCGTCACTGTTCTCATCATCACCAGTCAGCGCCGGAAGGCGCGGAGGGAGCAAGCGGCATGACCGGCCCCTGGGAAGAGAGTCTCCGCGAGTTGGTCGAACCCACCATCCCGTGGGGTCTCAGCTCGTATGGCGAATTGAACAGCGCACTGTCGACGCTCAGAAATGTCGTCGGACGAGTCGCTCAAGAACCCGGCATCGCCGGGCTTGCGGCCGACGCCGCTTCAGGTGCGTTCACCCACAACGCTGGCGAAATCCAAAAGCAGATCGACTACATCAATGGTCCGCTGATCGCCGGCATCGAGGAAGCGAATCGCATTCGGGATATTGCCCGAGAGGCTCTGGCATCGCTCCCCGCGGGGAGCATGAACGGCCAGCAGGAGATGGTCGTTCGCGGGGCTGCGATGGGGACGACGTTCGTGCTGGGGCCAATCTCCTTCTTGGCCGGGGAAGGTGCTGTCGGACTCGCGAACTCTTACTTGGCACAGCGCCGAGAAGATGCGGCGAAGGCGGCCATGACGACGGCCGCAGACGACCTGGACAAGGTCGAGATCCTCACTCCCCCGAATTTCAACGCACAATCATTTGAGGACGACGATGCAGGCGGCGCGGGTGGCGGCGGCCAGACCGGCGGGGGCGGCGGTGGTCGCTCCGGGGGCCGCAGCATCGAGCAGTACCCCCAGTGGAACCAAAACCCCACCGTGACGAACCCCGGTGGCACCGACGGCGGAGACTCGCAGCCCGAGTATCACGCGCTGCCGCAGCCGACCGTGATCGGGCCGCGACCCGACGGCCCCATTCGTGGCGACGTGCCCATCATCGACCTCGACAACATCAAGCCCGAGCCCACTCCGGACGGCTCGATCATCGGCACTCCGACCCTGCCCGGGGCCATCCCCTCGGCGCCCGGCAATGGCCTTCTCGGGGGTTCCGGCGGCGCGGGAGCGGGCATCGGCTCGGGTCTCGGCGCGGGTCTGATCGCCGGCGGTGGCGGTGCGGCCGCACTCGGCAGCATTGCGCGCGGCGCAGGTGCTCCGGGTGGCAGCCTGTTCAGCGGCGCCGGCGGAACGGCTGCGTCCGGTGCCGCCGGTCGCTCGGGTGGACTGCTCGGTAAGACCGCCGCTGCCGGATCAGGTCTCGGTACTCGTGGCGTCGGCGGAATGGGCGGTGCTGCCGGAGGCGGCGCGCCCGCACAATCGACGGCGAAGGGTGCCGGCATGCGAGCCGGTGGCGTCGGCGGCGGAGGCTCGGCGGGCGGCGCAGCCGCTGGCGGCGGAGTTCGCGGCGCCGGTGCCGGCAGCCGTGGCGTCGGCGGAATGGGCGGGCCCGGCTCTCGCTCCGACCGTCGCGACGAAGCATCCCGCGGGCTCGGTGGTCCCATCGCTCCTCGCATGGAGGACGATGAAGAGATCGGCCCCCGCTCCGAGAACGCCCAAGCTGGCGGACGCGACGAGTGATCCCAGCTCACGTCACGGCCCGCGGCAAAGACACGCGGACAGAAGGTGACAGAAGACGGCGTCTCCGGGTCGGGCTCTTAGTAGCGGTGGCGATCGTCACCGCGCTGCCTGCTGCCGCCGTGCCCTCCACGGCCCAAGCTGCGGGCGAGGACACTTTGGGGCGTTGGTGGGCGCAATACGGAGTCGACACTGCCCACGCGGCCGGCATCACGGGGGCCGGGGTGAAGGTCGCGGTCATCGACGAGCAGATAAACCCGGATCTCCCTGTCTTCGCTGGTCGCGATCTCAAGGTTTCCACCACGCAGCTCTGCAAAGTTCCGACGAACCCCGTGTCGAACGACGCCACGAAGAGTTCTCTCCACGGGACCGCCATGGCCGCGCTCATCATCGGCAACGGTACGGGTGGCGGGTCGGTCCGAGGTATTGCCCCCGACGCAGATGTAACCTTCTACGGCTATGGTCCCGACGACGGGGGCCCGATATGCGATCCGAACACCACGGACGACATTTCGGTCTTCGGATACGCAGTCAAGACAGCGGTCGATGACGGTGCCAAAATCATCACGACATCCGTAGGCGCGACTGCGTATGCGAACGACGGCCCGGTCATCGCCTACGCCTTGGCTCGCGGAGTCGCCATCGTCGCTGCGACGCCCAATCCGAGCCAAGGGCTCGTCGATTACAAAAAGGGCTACGACGCGATGAATGGGGTCGTCGGTGCCACCGCCATCGACGAGAAGGGCAATCTCCAGTCCGACGAGGGACAGCCGCTCGCGTTGCCGCAGACCACAGTGGTCGCCGCGGGATTCGACCTTCCATCAGTAGGCGTCCTCGGCGACTGGAACGGCACGGCCGCCCGCACGGGGTCGTCGAACTCGGCGCCGATCGTCGCCGCCATGCTCGCACTGGCCGCACAGAAGTACCCCGAGGCCACGGGCAATCAGCTCGTGCACTCCCTGATCGCAACGACCAACGGTGAAGTAAAGGAGCGTGTGCAGTCGAGCGACGGCTACGGTTACGGCGCGGCCTGGTTGCCCACTCTTCTCGAAAATGACCCATCGTCCTACCCCGATGAGACGCCGCTGATGGAAAAAGCCGCCGGCTTCCCCACGGCCGAGCAGATCTCGACGGCGCGGACGGACGGCTTCGTCCCCGCCACGCGAGGGAGGAGTTTCGACAAGACCCTGGATGACGTGCCGCAGCAGGGATTCGACATCTCTTCGGTGGTCCCCTGGATCGTCGTCGGAATCGTCGCCCTTGTTTTGTTCGCCGCCGCTGTCACCATCGCAGTCATCGTCCTTCAGCGGCGCAAGGACAAGAAGGGGGTCGTGTCGTGACCAGATCACGAGCACGCCGCTTCGTCGGTCGCTCACGGGTTCGGCCTGGCCCGCACGCGCGAACGACTCCGCTCCCTGCCAGGGAAGACGTGAACTGTTGACAAAATCCACCTTGAATTCGACGACCGAACATAGAACGGTTTAGATGTCACCCTCAGCTACGTCCCGTGCAGCGAAATGCTGTCCGGCGCCCACACCAAACTGTTCCAACAGGAGAAGACGACATGTCTGACCGCATTTCCGCGCAAGAGGGAGCCCTTGCCCGGGGTTCCGAGGTGGTGAACGGCGCTCACGCCGACATCGCCGACAGCACCAGGCGGGTGCTCGCGGAACTCGACGAGTTGCGCGGCAACTGGTCGGGCGACGCAGCAAGCTCCTATGGCATCCTCGTCGAGGAGTGGACGGCGGGAGCGCGGAAGCTGAACGACGTGCTCATCACTCTCAGCGCCGCGCTCCAGGCCACGGCCCGCGACCAAGAAGCCGTCGAAGAAGAACACCGCACGACCATCCACGGTCTCGGAACGATGCTGGGAGGCCAGTCATGAGCGACTTCCGCGTCACCCCTGAATCGCTGCACGCTGCGGCTGCTCGACTCCGCTCCGAGAGTGCGCGAATCGACTCCACCCTGAGCGGTCTCGACAGCGAGGTCACTCGTCTGCGGGGACAGTGGGAGGGCGCGGCGCAGGCGGCGTACAACAATGCCCAGCAACAGTGGAGCGCCACACTCGAGCAGATGCGCGACGTGCTCCAGCGCATCTCGAACGCCACCGACTCGATCGCGGACGACTACGTTTCCGCCGATCGCGCGTCGGCGGCGCGTTTCCGCTGACATCCGACCCCTGAACCGCCAATAGGGCTTCGGGGTCTGACCGCAGGGGCTTCGGTCCGGAAAGAGGGGGGCGCAGATGGCTGACGTCACGAACGCGACACCGCATTTCTCAGCGTGCCGCCTGCGACTTGGGGCTCCAGCGAGCTGCCAGGCAAGGCGAACATGAGCCAGGTTGAGCGCGCGTCTTTCGGGGCGACTAGGACGGGTTCTGTACGCGTCATCAGACTTCTCGCAGCCTCAGCCGCCGCAATCGCCATGGCGATGGGCGCGGTGTCGCCAACGGCGACCGCTGCGACTGCCGAGCCCACCCCAGAGGAAAACCTTGATTACTGGTGGAATGCTTACGGCGTCGACGCCGCGCACCAGGAGGGTTTCACCGGGAGCGGTGTGAAGGTCGCAGTGCTGGAGAAGCAGATCAATCCGGAACTCCCCGTGTTCCAAGGCCGCAGCCTGAGAGTCTTCGATCAGCCTCTATGCGTCAACAAGACGACCGTCGCGACTACGGAACCGACCAGCGCCGCCGTCCACGGGACGACGATGACTGCGTACGTTATCGGCAATGGGACGGGGGCCGGAAACATCCGAGGGATCGCACCCGACGCCGATGTGACGTTCTACGGGTACGGCGAAGAAGGTGGAGCATCATGCAGCACGGCCGATGGGGCACAGATCACGGAGTTCGCTGCAGGCGTCAAGCAAGCGACCGATGACGGCGCGAAGATCATCTTCACGAGCATCGGCGGAACAGCGCGCGTGGACGATGCACCTGCGGTGGCCTATGCGATCTCCCACGGTGCAGTGGTTATCGCAGCCTCGATCAATCCAGGCGTCCTGGGCGCGAGATACGACGATCTGGGGTCTTTCAATGGCGTTGTGTCGGCGGCCGGAATCGACCGTGACGGCAGCCTGCAGACGGAAAATGGCGAACCGTTCGTCATCCCCCAGACGACCATCGTCGCCGCCGGTGTTGACCTGCCGGCGGCAGGAAGTACGGGCGACTGGAACACGTCCGTCGGCGCCACAGGCTCGTCGTTCGCTCCCCCGATCGTCGCGGGCATGCTCGCCCTGGCAGCGCAGAAGTCGCCGCAATCCAGCGGTGATCAGCTCGTCCAGGCACTCATTGCAACGACGAACGGCGCGCAGCACACGCCGACCCGCACGGAAGACGGGTACGGATACGGCGCAGCGTGGCTTCCGTCGCTCCTCACCGTCGACGCCGCAACGATGCCGGACCAGACCCCCCTCATGGGGAAGCCCGCGGGCTTCCCCACAGAAGAACAGATCGCGCAGGCCAAAACGAACGGGTACACGCCCGAGGCGAGATCGCGTTCGATTGACAGGTACCGTGAGCAGAACAAGACTTCCGGATCAGATGCGGCCCCCACCGCGCTGTGGGTAGCCGTTGGACTCGGCCTTCTCGTCATCGCGGCCATCATCATCACTGTCATCGTCGTCCTCACACAGCGCCGCAAAGCGAGCAAGGAGCGGGCAGAATGACCGGCCCTGACAAGGAAAGTCTTCGAGGCTTGGTCGAGCTCACGACTACGTTTCCGCCGATCGTGCGTCGGCGGCGCGTTTCCACTGACATCCGACCCCTGACCCACCGATAGGATTTCGGGGTCTGACCGCAGGGGGCTTCGGTCCGGAAAGAGGGGGCCGCAGATGGCTGACGTCATGAATGCGACACGAGCGTTGCTGCGGTTGTCGGTGCAGAGCGAGGGACGCCGACTCGACATCGCGATTCCCGCGCAGGTGCCGGTCATCGAGTTCCTTCCGGGCTTCGCACGATCGCTCGGAGTGCTCGACCCGTCGATGACCTCGGCGGGTTACGCGCTCCAGCGCTCCGACGGAACCAGCGTCGACCCCTCGCGCGGGGCCGCCGCGCAGGGCATCGTCGACGGCGAAGTCCTCACCCTCGTCCGCGGCGGGCTCGTCGCGCAACCGCGCGTCTACGACGACATCGTCGAGGCCGTGATCGACGCCACCACCCAGCAGAATCGCCCGTGGACCACGCGCGACAACGCGCGCACGGCCCTCGCGGTCAGCCTGGCGCTCCTGGGCGTCTGCGCGGTCCTCCTCCTCGCGGCCGGCCGTGCCCTCCCCTTCGGCGCCCTCGTCGCGGGCGGCGGAGCCGTCGTCCTGCTCGTCGTCTCGGCCGTCGTGTCGCGGCTCGGCCAGCGTGAAGCCGGTCAGGGGCTGGGGATGGCGGCATCCATCTTCGCTGCCGTCGCGGGCTTCATCGCCGTCCCGGCCTCGCTCACCATGTGGGGATGGCCGATGGCCGCGGCAGGCGGCGGCGCATTCCTCATCGCGGGCGTCTCGCTCGCCCTCACCCGCGACCGCGCCGAACTTCAGCTCGCGCCCCTCGTCGCTGGAGGCGCGATCGGGGTCACCGGAACCCTCGCCGCGTTCTTCCCGGCGGCCGCCGTCTGGACGCTCATGGTCGGCGTCATCGCCACCCTCGGCGGCGCGCTGCCATGGCTCGCTCTCGGAACGACGCGACTGCGGGTCGTCTCCCCCCAGAGCGATGCCGAGATGTTCGCCGACCCCCAGCCGATCGACGCCGACGACATCGCCGCCCGCGTCGCCCAGGGCAAGCGCATCCTGATCGGCCTGCGCCTCGCCCTCGCGGCGGCGGTCCTCGTGGCGACGCCTCTCGTCGCAGCGCAGAACGCGACCGGCGCCCTCGTGTGCGCTCTCGCCTTCGCGGGCATGATGTTCCCCTCGCGCCAGACCTTCGCTCGTTCCGGAGTACTGACCGTCATGGCGACCGGCATCATCGGGCTCGTCGTCGCCGGGGTCGTGGCCTCGCTCGCGCAGCCGGGCCTGCGCGTCGGCATCCTGGTCGTGCTCGCGGTGGCCACCGTCTGCGTCGTCACCGTCACGTTGCTCGCCCCCAAGACGCGGCTGCGGCTGATCCGTCTCGCCGACACGGCCGAGCTCCTCGTGCTGGCCGCTCTCCTGCCCCTCGCGGTCATCTCGTCCGGTCTGGCCTGACGCATGGCCACCAAAGGCGATCTGATCGAGGCGCAGAACTTCTCGCGCCGACGCCTCCTCACCGCATTCGTCAGCGGCGCCCCGGGAGGCAAAGAGCTCCAGCCGAGTTCGCCCCTTCGCGCGGTCATCGCCGCGATCGCGCTCACGGTCATCGTGGTGCTCGTCGGCGTCTTCTACGGCCTCATCCGCCCCGGCCTGCCCACCGGCTGGGAGAACGGCAAGCTCGTCCTCGTCTCCGATACGGGCGCCCGCTTCGTCACGGTCGACGGCGTGCTCCACCCCGTGATCAACACCGCCAGCGCCCGGCTGTTGCTTCCGGCGAACGAGTACGGCGTGATCTCGACCGACTCGTCCACCCTCGGCGGAACCCCCGTCGGCGACACCCTCGGTATTACCGGGGCGCCCGACGAGCTGCCCCCGGTGTCGGGCCTCATCAACACCGGCTGGAGCGCCTGCGTGTCCGACGACGCCGGTCTCGATGTGCGCATCTCGTCCGCCGCGGGCCCGACGCCCGCCACCGACCGCGCCGTCGTCGTCTCGGTGGACGGCATCCTCCACGTCGTGCAGGGCGGCCGCAGCTTCGCCGTGTCGAGCGAGGTCGCCGACGCGGTGCTGCGCGCAGCCGGGATCTCTTCGCTGTCGCCCGTGACCGTCCCGGCATCCTGGCTCGATCTCTTCACCGCCGGCACGGCGCTCACCCCGATCACCCTGAAGAACTACGGCCAGCCCGTGGCGAACACGTCCCTGCGCGTCGGTCAGGTCATCCGTCAGGCGGGTGCCCCCGAAGACGAGCGCTTCCTCGTCCAGACCGGCGGAGTGCTCGAATCGCTCTCGCCCCTCGCGTGGCAGCTCTACCAGCTCGGCAGCGGCGAAGCGCTGAAGGGCAAGGTCACCGAGGTGACGGCCGACGAGATCCGCGGGCTCGCCACAGCCAAGCAGGGTCTCGGCGACGAGTGGCCCCCCGTCGGCTTCGAAACCGTCGCCGCCGGCCAGCGCCCCTGTGCCGTGCTCACCGGCGGCGAGGGCCAGGCCACGACGACCCTCGCCACGCAACCGTCGTCCACGGCCGTCACCGCGGGCGTGCGCGTCGACCCCAGTCACGGGGCACTCGTCCGAGCGGGAGGCCGCGGTGACGACAACACGAGCATCCTGATGCTGGTGGATGCCACGGGCACGGCCTTCCCGCTCCCGGGAGCGACCGACGACACCATCGCCCGCCTCGGCTACTCGACGAACGACGTCGGCTCGATCCCCGACGGGTGGACCGCGCTCCTGCGTACCGGTCCCTCACTCAGTGAGAGCGCCGCGCAGCAGACGCCGGAGACGAAGTGACCCTGCGCTCACGCGCCGCGCGAGTGGCCGCCGTCGCGGCTGCCGCGGGGATCCTGCTGATCGGAATCCCCTCCCCCGCGTCCGCCGCCGGACCCTCGAAAACCGTCGTGGCGGCGACCACGCAGAGCCAGTGCACGGCCTCCACGCGGGTCCCCGAGACCCCCGCGGCTCTCTCCTCGCTGCAGAGCTCGTCGGCCTGGCCGCTCACCCGGGGGGCGGGCGTCACCGTCGCCGTCGTCGACTCGGGTGTCGCCGCGAATCCCCACCTCGACGGGATCGTGCTTCCGGGCGTCAACCTCGTGCCCGACGGCACCGACGGGGCGGGCCGCACCGACAACTACGCGCACGGCACGGTGATCGCCGGCCAGATCGCAGCCCAGCTGATTTCCGGCTCCGGCGTAGAAGGCCTGGCCCCCGACGCGAAGATCCTGCCCGTTCGTGTCTACGCCGGTATCGAGAAGCAGCTCGTCGAGGCGGGCTTCGGACCGAACACCGCACGGTTGGCCGAGGGAATCCGGTACGCCGCCGACCAGGGCGCGCAAATCATCAACGTCTCGATCAGCACGAGCGAGAAGAACGCCACCCTCGCGGATGCCGTGGCCTACGCGCAGCAACGCGGCAGTCTGGTGGTCGCCAGCGCGGGCAACCGGTCGAACAACGACTCCCCCGAGCAGGATGACAAGGACGGAGCGCGCTACCCGGCGGGCTTCTCCGGAGTCATCGGCGTCGCCGCGGTCGGGTCGGAGGGAGTCGTCACCACGGCGAGCATCCACGGCCCCCACGTGAGCCTGTCCGCGCCCGGCCAGGCCATCGCCTCGTCGTGGCCGCTCGGAGGCGACTGCGTCGTCGGCGCTGACGAGCCGGCGACCAGTTGGGCGACGGCGTACGTCTCTGCGGCCGCGGCCCTCGTGGCATCCGCCCATCCCTCCGAAACCCCCGCGCAGTGGGCGTACCGGCTCGAGGCGACCGCCGTCCGCGCGCAGCCCGACATCCGCTCCAACATCTCGGGGTGGGGCGTCGTGCAGCCCTACGACGCGATTGTGATGGTTCCGGGTACCGGCCTGCGCGGTCCGAAGAGCCCCTTCGTCGCCGCGAGCCCCTCCGCCTCGCCGAGCGCCACGCCGGAGGCCGTCGCCGTGGTCATCGGACCTGGACCGGATGCCGCGGCCATCACGACCGCGACCGGGATCGGTGTCGCCGGGTTGATCGCCCTGGGTGCGATCGGGGCTCTGGCGATCTACGTCAGCCGTCGCCGCGAAGAGACAGCTCCCCGGCGCGCAGCACCCACGGGCCGTGGCCTCTACGGGCCAGAAGAGCAGGAGTAGCCAGCGCCCGCGCCGCGCCGGCAGCCCGTCAGCGTGGAGATCCGGCGCTGGCCGTCAGCGCGAACAGTGCAACGGTTCAGCGAACTGCAACACCACCGCGGACCGAGCGCTCAGGCCACCGATGCCGGCCGCAGCTCGATGTTCGCGTCACCGAGGCGGAAGCGCGAGGTCGCGATCGCGGTCGCCCCGCCGCCGACCCGTTCGGTGCGCCCGTCGTCGTGGATGAGTGTCACGCCGTTCGTCGAGTCGAGGTCGGTGATGCTCCAGCCGGTGACGCTCCACTCGAGGCGCGCATGCTGCTTCGACATGGTGCGCGTGTCGTCGGCGACCGCGACGTACTGCACCGCGTCTTCTCCGCTGCCGGGCTTGCGTCCGAGGATCACGGTGCGGCTGGTCAACGCGACCTGGTTGCCGTCGGGGAGGGCCAGGGTCCATTCCCCCCGTCGCCGCGAGCGCGGGCGCGCTGTCTGCGTCAGCTCGTCGATGGGGCCAGCGGGGGCGGAGTCACCGTCTGTTCGGGGAGCGGCCGTGGCATCCGTCGTCTCGCCCACCCGATCGACGCCGGTGTCGTCGACGGCGGGGGTCGTATCCGGAGCCGAGGAAGCCCGCTGTCCGGCCTCGGCGGGCGGCACGGCGGCGGCGGGGGACGGCGAAGCCGCCGCCGTCGACGCGGGGGCCGCGTCCGGCTCGGGAGCAGGGGTCTCCGCCGGAGCGCCCTGCGCTACCTCCGCCGACGCGCTCACGGGCGCCGAGGCCCGCGAGGCGGCGGGAGGAACCACCCCGGCAGCGCCGGTGTCGAGGGCCGCGGCTGCGATCGGCGTCGCGGGGGCGCGCGTCAGCGGCGGCTCGCCGCCCGGAGCAGCCGCGGGCACCTGAGGCCCCGCGGGGACGGCACCCGACTCCGCGGCGTCCACGGCGGCCGCCTCCGCAGCGGCACGCCGCGACGGGTGAAGGGACGTGTGCTCGAGGTCGTCATCGATGTCGACCGGACCGGGTAGCACCGGCACCGCGACCGACTCAGCCGCGACGGCGGTCGAACGTCGCCGTCCCGCGGTCGCGACCTCGGCCGCGCTCGTACCGGGGATGGTGGTGATCGGACCGGATGCCGTCTCGCTCAGGACAATCGGGCTCTCCTCGGCGACGTCGACGGCAGGCGCGGCATCCGTCCGCGGGCGTGCCGAGAGGATCGTCGCCCACACGGGCGGGAAGATCACCGCGAGGGCGGTCGTACCGGCGCCGCGCCCCGCGGTCTGGCCGAGGCGGTGAGCGGCGGTGGCCTTGAGCACGAGACCGTAGATGTTGACGCCGGGAACCACGAGCAGGACGGCGCGGACCGGGTCCAGCCGCCCCAAGCGGAACAGCTCGGCCTCGTTGACCAGCGGGATCCAGGCGCGCCAGGGTTCTCCCCCGTGCGTGGCGAAGACACGCGACAACCCGATGGCGTACCAGACGTGCAGCGCGATCACCGGCACGAGGATCGCACCCGCGATCGCCGCGATCAGGCTCAGAACAAGCATGCGTCCCCCGTCAGCAGTCTGCTTCGACGCTACCGTGCGGCGCGGTGTGCCGTCAGCCGATTTCACGCGTCAGTGCGGTCGGGGGAACGACCGCGGCCGCGTCGACGTCGACGCGTCGCACGGAACACCCGGCACACAGCACGTACCGCACGCGCCCGTCGCTGGTGAGGTGGATCGACTCCGTGACCCACGCGTGTTCGTGGACGGATGCCGAGGGGGCCAGGGGGATCGTGTACGGGGCGGTCATGGATCCAGCGTGATGTAATGCCGTTATGCATCTCAACCCTTACGGGGAGTACGCCGTCCTGCTCGCGGCATCGCTGGCGAACGACTGGCCCGCCGACCGCGCGGGCATCGAAGCGCGCACGATCGAGATGGGGATGACGATGACGTTCCCCGCGGCATCCGACGATCATCCGCGCACCCGCGCCGTCATCGACGAGTGGCTCCGCGTGGTCGACGAGACCGACCCCGACGCCCGCGCGGCTCTCCTCAACGCGCAGATGGCGGCCGTGACGGCATACCCCCGCCTCACCGACCACGACGGGGAGGGGTGGCACCTGCATTACCGCGACAGCGACGAGGCGCTCCCCCGCGTGCTCGCCGCCGTCATCTCGGTGGGCACCTCTCTGCACCTCGTCACGCGCGGGATGACCCGGCTCGGCCGGTGCGCCGCCGAACCGTGCACGAAGGTCGTCGTCGACGTCACGCGCAACGGCCGGCAGCGGTACTGCTCGGTGCGCTGCGCCAACCGCGCCGCCGTGCGCCGCCATCGAGCGCGCGAGGCGTCCTAGCAAACGACGGCCGAGGCACCGCGGGGATGGCGGAACATCCGCCCTCACACGTACGTTGCTGTCGTTACCGACGACAGGAGACCCCATGGCCGACGAACTGACCGTGACCCGCAACGACGACGCCCGCCGCTACGAGATCCACGTGGGCGACGAGCTCGGCGGCTTCCTCGAGTTCCGCGCGATCGACGACGACCGCACCGTGCTCCCCCACACCGAGATCGACCCCTCCTACAAGGGGCGCGGGCTCGGCTCCGCTCTGGCGAGCGAGGCGCTCTCCGACCTGGCTCGTCGTGGCGGCAGCGTCATTCCCTCCTGCCCCTTCGTCGCGCACTACCTGCGCGAGCACGATGTGCCCGGCCTGGTCGTGGAGTGGCCGAACGACGACGACGCCGCCGACTCGGCGGGCCCCGGCGAACCCTCGTGACGCGACTCGACGTCGAGCCTCCCGAGGCCGAGGGTCCGGTCGCGTGCGACGGTCCGCGCGCGCTCATCGTGGCAGCGCGCGAGGTGCCGTTGGGAGGCGTCCGCGGAATGGAGGTCCACCGCACCCTCCCTCACCGTGCCCTGCCGATGGTCGGCGCGTGGTGCTTCCTCGACCGCTTCGGCCCACAGGACACGCTCATGCGCGTCGAACCGCACCCGCACATCGGGCTGCAGACGGTGACGTGGCCGATCATCGGTGAGGTCAGACACCGGGATGCCGTGGGCAGCGACGTCATCGTGCGTCCCGGCGCCCTGAACCTCATGACGAGTGGCGTGGGCATCGCGCACTCCGAGTACTCGGTCGGCGAGGGGCCCATCCCCCTCGACGCCCTGCAGCTCTGGGTGGCACTGCCCGAGACCCGGCGGCACGGAGCTCCGGCGTTCGAGCGCCACGAGGACCTCCCCGTCCTCGATCTGGGCCACGGGGCCGACGCGATCGTGGTGATGGGCGAGCTCGACGGAGTCGCCTCGCCCGCGACCGTCCACACGCCCATCGTCGGGGCCGAGCTGCGCCTGCCGCCGGGTGTCGCCGTGCGCATCCCCCTGCACCCCGACTGGGAGTACGCGGTCTCCGGCATGACGGGTACCGCCGAGGCGGTGACGGGGATGGATGCCACCGATGCCGACGCCGCGCGACGCCCGGGTTCCACGCCCGAAGCCGGGCCCACGGCATCCCTGGACCCTTCGCGGCTGGTCTATCTCGGCAAGGGACGCGACCACCTGGAGCTGCGGAGTGCAGAGGGCGCCCGCGTGTTCTTGCTGGGCGGGGAGCCGTTCGAGGCCGACATCGTCATGTGGTGGAACTTCGTGGGGCGGTCTCACGACGAGATCGTCGAGGCACGCGAGGCGTGGGAAGCCCAGGCGCCGCGCTTCGGGGCCGTGATCGACCACGGCCCCGAGCGGATTCCCGCCCCTCCCCTCCCGGCGGTGCGGCTCACGCCGCGGAAGCGGCGGGGCTGACAAGACCACTCGCGGCGCCCGGGCCGAAGCCCGAGCGCCGCGATGGTTCGGCGACGACTACCGCAACACGATGAACGCGCTGCTGGCGCGCGAGGCCTCCACCGTCGCGCTGCCGCCGTAGACGGCCTTGACCAGCTTCACGCCGCGCGTCTGCGGGTCGAGGGCGATGGTGGCCTTCCCGTCCTGCAGGGTGGCGACGTACTCCTTGCCCGCCACCGTGACGGTCACGTCCCCCTGGGGCGCGGGTCCGCTCAGCGGCCGCACCTTGACGGTGAGCGTGTACGCGTCACCGGTGCGACCGACCCACGGGTCGACGCTCACCGTCGTGAACGAGCCCACGACGACCGGCACGCCGGCGCTGTCGGCGGTGCCCGTCAGACCGTTGGCGGGTGCCGTCGCCGTCACGCGCACGCTGAGCACCCGGCCGAGGTCGGCGCGCTGCACACGATACGTCGCCGAGGTGGCGCCGTTCACGGGCTCACCGTCCCGCAGCCACTGGTACGCGGTGGTCACATCGGCCGGGTTCCACGTGCCGGGAGTCGCGGTCAGGGTGCGACCGAGCTTGGCCGTGCCCGACACCGTCGGAGCCTCGACCACGGCCGGAGCAGCCTCGCCCGAGTCGACGGTCAGCACCGTCTGCACGTCCGAGTCGCCGTACCGCACGACACCGAGGTAACGCGTCTGAGGCGCGAGCCCCTGCCACGACAGGTCGAACGAGACGGCGGCGCCCTGCTGCACGGGGATCGGGTTCGGCGTCGCCGTCAGCTGCCCCTCGCCGCCGGGGGTGACGTTCGCGTAGGTCATGTCCCACGTGAACGGTCCGGTCGAGGAGTAGAGGTTCGCCTCGATCAGGTACGTGCCGGCGGTGGGGTTCGTCAGTGTCACCCGCTCGTCGGCCGAGGCCGTCGCGGAGGTGAACCGCTCGTAGTACCGCAGGTCGTCGGGGCTGACCACGCGCGACACGAACAGGTCGAGGTCGCTGCCGGTGTCGTCCGACGAGTCCAGGTCGAAGCGCGAGAGGGTCGTCCCCTCGGGCACCTGGACGGTCCACCGCACGTATCCGTCGGCGTCGCCCGAGTCCTGGTTACCGCTGTGACCGGCGACCGGGTTGTCCGGATCGGCCAGCAGCGTCTGGGCCGCGAGACCCGACACGCTCAGCGGCAGCTCGCCGCCCACGCCCGGAAGGATCTCGACCGACGTGGATCCCGACAGACCGGTGCCCGAGACCTCGGCCGGAGCCTCGGCGGTGGCCGGACGGATCGCGATCGGCGAGCGCACCTGCGTACCGTCGCCGGTCCAGGTGAGGAACCCGCTCGTCCACTGCTCCGCAGCCGCGTCCGTCCGCGAGAAGGTCACGGTGAACGTCTTCTGCTCACCCGCCGCGGCGAACTCGAGCGTGGCCGGCTCGACCGTGGCATCCACTCCGGGGACGTCGATGGATGCCGAGAACGATCCGGCCCTCGTCGAGGTGACCGTGCGCGTGATGGTCTGCGGCTTCGCGAGCGAGCCGATCGAGATCGACGCGAGGTTCAGATCGCTGCCGTCGATCGGGGCGACACCGAAGTCCTCGAGGCCCTTGCCCTGGAGGAACGCCGCCCAGTCCGCCGGACCGTTCAGGTACAGCAGACCCGGATCGAAGTACTTCGTCGGATCGACGTGGCCCGCGCCCTGCGCGAACGGGTCCTGAGCCGGAGCGCCCTCGACGTCGACGGTGTCGTACGCGGTGGTCATCATCGCGGACTTCACCTCGGCAGGAGTGGCCAGCGGGCGCTCGCCCAGGTACAGCGCACCGAGGCCTGCCACGTGCGGCGACGACATCGACGTGCCCGAGAGGAACTCGAACGTCGGGGTGGCGCCGGGCGCGTTGGCCGCCGCCGCGAGGATCGCGACACCCGGAGCCGAGACGTCGGGCTTCAGGATGTCGCTGCCGTCGGCGAGCATCGGTCCGCGGCTCGAGAAGCCCGCGACCTGGGGAGTCGGCGTCGTCTCGCCCGTGACGTTTTCGCCGACGAGGGTCGCGGTGGCGTCCGCCGTGCCGCGCACGTAGGCGAGCAGAGCGTCGCGGTAGCGCGCGTCGATGTGCACGGTGGGCACCGAGTGGAAGTCGTTGTCAACCGAGGCCGGCGTGACGTTGACGAGGATCATGCCCACGCCACCGGCATCCTTCACCGCCTGCGACTTCTCGATGCGCGCGTTCTGACCGCGATCGCACACGACGATCTTGCCGGCAGCCTTCGCGGGATCGAGCGACCCGATCAGGCACAGTGCGGCGTTCGCGGGATCGGCTCCGGATGCCGCGATGTCGCCGGCGTAGACGACGGGTGCCGTCACGTCGTGACCCTCGCGCACCGACACCGATGCTCCCGCGGCCTGGAACCCGTCGGCCAGCTTCACGGTTCCCTCGTAGGTCGGGATCGTGGATGCCGCGACGGTGGTGTACCAGGGCGAGGCGTGGTCGGCGGTCGAAGCGCCGGGGCCGGAGTTGCCGGCCGAGACCGAGACGAAGACGCCGGCCGCGGCGGCGTTGAAGAACGCCTGGTCCTCGAGGGAGAGCGTGGTGGTGGCAGCTCCCCCACCGATCGAGTAGTTGATGACGTCGACGCCGTCGGACACCGCGGCGTTGATCGCGCCGAGCAGGTCGCTCAGAGCGCAGACGTCGTCGGTGGTGACGAGCGGGTCGGGACCCGCCCAGCACGCCTTGTAGGCGGCGACCTTGGCCGCCGGGGCGACGCCCGAGATCGCACCGAAATCGATGCCCTCGACGCTCGCGTCGACTCCGTTGTTGCCGGCCGCGGTGCTGGCGGTGTGGGAGCCGTGCGCGTCGCCGTCGCGTGGCGAGCGGTAGTCCGCCTCGAAGGTGAAGCCCGTGGCGGCGGCACCCTGGTCGAAGTACCGGGCGCCGACGAGCTTGGTCGAGTAGTCCGACAGCGACCACCCGTTGCCCTCGGCCACGCGCGGGGAGCGGAAGTCGGTGCCGTCGCCCTTGCGGAAGACGACGTCGTTGCCGTCGAGGTACGGCTCTGAACCGGCGGTGGTGCCCAGCGGCTCGCCCGCGAAGGCGGGGTTCTCGGGCGCGATGCCGGTGTCGACGACACCGACGACGACGCCCTCGCCGGCCGAACCGATGCCGCCGATCTTCTGCCAGACGCCGTTGTCGCCCTCGAGGCCGAGGAACTCGGTCGAGGGGACCGCGACCGGGTGGCGGATCTCGTCGGGGACGACCTTCTGCACGCCCTTGGTCGCGGCGAGCTTGGCGGCCTGGTTCGGGTCCATGCTCGCGCTGAAGCCGTTGACGGCGATCGTGTAGGTGGCGTCGGGGCGGACGCCCGCCTCGTCGGCGACGTTCTGCTGACGCTCCTCGAGGAAGGCGGAGTACTTCCGCGCCTGCGGGGAGTCGGCATCGAGCCGCGCCTCGTCGGACTTCGTGGCGTCGAGGCCCGGCTCGCCGCCCTGGTACGTGGCGACGGGGGCCTCGTCGAGGACCACGATGTACCGGCCCGTCGCGGATTCGATGGGTGTGGGAGGCGTCACCTCCTCGCCCACGTCGGCAGCCTGAACGGCTGTGGCTCCGGCAACGGTGAACAGTCCGGCCAGGGAAATGGCCGCGACCGAACGCAGGGTTCGACCCATCGTGCGCTCCAAACGGGGGGATGAATTGAGCGATCTGCGCGACATCGGTGGCGCGCGTTGCACAAACATAACTCAGAGAGGTTTCATCACCAACGTTCAGTTTGGACGGGGTCCGAAAACGGCGACCCTCGCTTCGCCCCCCCCCTGTCGTCGCGCCGGGGTCCCGGCATCCGGTCCCCCTAGACTCGACGAAACCCGAGGAGGAGCCATGCCCCGGCGCCGTCGCACCGTCGCGCAGCACGCCCGCTTGCCTTCGCCGAACCCGTTCGGCCAGCTCGCGAAGCTCCTCGCCGTCGCCGCGGTGGTCGGCACCGTCGCGGTGATCGGAGTCGTGTCGTACACGGCGTACGACCTCACCGCCGACTTCGTCGAAGAAGCCGTGGTCGTCGAGAATCAGCCGGCCGTCCCGCCCGACCTCGGGGCGCTCTCGGGCGGCGTGAACATGATGCTCGTCGGCATCGACGAGTGCGAAGAAGAGCTCATCGCCCTCCTGGGTGACCGCTGCGAGGGTGCGGACGCGGGCGGACGCCTGAACGACGTGAACATCCTCGTGCACATCTCGGAGGAACCCCGGAAGGTCACGGTCGTCTCGTTCCCGCGCGACCTCATCTTCGACGCCCCCGCGTGCGACACCGCCGACGGGGGCCGCTTCGGCGGCGGCACCCTGCAGATCAACGAGCTCTACACGTACGGCGGACTCTCGTGCGTGATCACCGCCATCGCCGACATGAGCGGCCAGCAGATCCAATTCGGCGCCATGGTCACCTTCGGCGGCGTCATCGAGATCACCAACGCGATCGGCGGCGTCGAGATCTGCCTCGCGAGCGACATGCGCGATGCGAACACGGGCATCGACTGGCAAGCGGGACCGCGGAGCATCCAGGGCCTCGAGGCGCTGCAGTTCCTGCGCACCCGATACGGAGTGGGCGGCAGCGACCTGGCCCGCGTGAGCAACCAGCAGCAGTACATGTCCCGCCTGGCACGCAAGCTCGTCAGCGAGGAGGTGCTGTCGAACCCCTCGACGGTGCTGCGCTTGGCTTCGACGGGCCTTCGGAACGTCACGCCGACGCAGAGCCTCACGAACCCCCTGACCCTCGTCCAGGTCGCCTCCGCGGTGAAGGACGTGCCCTTCGAAGACATCGTCTTCGTGCAGTACCCGACCGTCGAGGCCCGCTCGGATGCCAACCGCGTGGCGCCCGACTACACCGCGGCCGAGGTGCTCTGGGACGCGCTGCGCGAGAACCGGTCGATCGAGGTGACCGGAGGCGTGGCGGTCAACGACGGCACGGTGATCGCCGAGCCGGCCCCCGGAGAACAGCCGACGCCGACGGAGGGCCCCGCGCCGGAGCCCGGCGAGGTCGATCCGAACACGGGAGCCGTCGCCCTCCCGCCCGCCATCACCGGATCGAGCGCCGCGCAGCAGACCTGCAGCGGCGGCGTCGTGAACTGAGTCAGTAGGTCGGCGCCGCAGGCAGCCCGAAGAACTCCTCGAGGGTCGTGAAACCGCCCTCGTGGTAGGCCCGGGCGAGCTCGGGACCGATGTAGCGCAGGTGCCACGCCTCGGGCTCGTACCCGCTGACGCTCTCGCGCCCCTCGGCGTACCGCGTGATGAAGCCGAACTCCCACGCGTGATCGCGCACCCACGCGCCCTGGGGAGACGCCGCCACGTCGTCGAGCGTCTTGCACGAACCGTTGCAGGGGACGATGTCGACGGCCATCCCCGACTGGTGCTCGCTGAAGCCGGGCCGCGCGCTCTCGCGATCGGCCTCGGCGACACCCCCGACCGCCACGCGCCCGGCGTAGGTCGACTTCTGCGTCGTGTACGAGCGGTAGGCGCTGAGGTAGCCGATCTCGCCGACGCCGGCGGCGGATGCGGCCTTCACGAGCGAGGTGAGCGCGTGCGCGGCGGGGGCGCGCAGAGCGGAATCCTCGAGGGCGCGGACGCCTGCGGGCATGACGAGGTCGCCGGGCTGGTAGTCGACCGGGTCGTACGGACGCTGCTTGTTGACCACGAGCCACTCGCGGTTCGGGTCGGAGAGCGAGACGCAGGGGGCGATCCCGGATGCCACCGCTGCGCGGAACGCCTGCCCGCCCCCCGCCGCGTCGATGACGGCGGCGTCGTCTCCCGCGGCCAGCGCGGAGGTGAAGGCGGGGTCGTCGCACGGGGTCGCCGTGGCGGCGACGGCCGCGAGCTGCGGCACGGGGATTCCGTCGTCGGCGACCGCCGGGGGGCCGGCGATCTGCGCGACGGCGTCGGTGGAGCCGTCGGGCCCGCCTCCGAGGCGGCGGCCCCGATCGCCACCACGCAACCGGCGACCACGACGGCGGCCGCGGCGACCACCGCCAGGCGGCGGCGCAGGAGGACGGGGGCGAGTCGACGGATGCCGCGGGGCTCGGACTCCCCCGCCTCGGGGGCGTCGTCGTCTCGCCGCAGAGCGCGACGGGTCGGAGGCGCTGCGGCGGAGTCGTCGCCGCCGGGAACGACGGGAAGGGTGAGGGCCGCGGTCGCGAGTCGCTCGGCCTCCGCGCGCGCGGCGCGGCGGGGCGAGGTCTCGGGGTCGTGGCTGGTCACGCTTCCATTCTCGCGGGTGCATCCTGAACGGTCGACCCGGGTGGAGGCGGGGGCGAGGGCGCTCGGCCCTCTCCGCGAATGACTCGGGCGCAGTGTTGCCGATTCGTCGAACATGTGTTCGACTGTTGGCATGAGATGGCAGGGACAGCAGCTGGGCGTGGAGGACACCGCAGCACTCCCGGGCATGGAGCGCATGGACGGCCTCGTGCGGTCGGTGACCACGCCGGAATTCGCCGGAATGACATTCCACGAGGTGCTGTGCAGGAGCGCGTTGAACCGCGTTCCCGGCGTCTCGGCCATGCCGTTCGACTGGACGGTGAATCCTTACCGGGGATGCACCCATGCTTGTTCGTACTGTTTTGCTCGGAAAACGCACGAGTACCTCGACCTGGATTACGGGGCCGACTTCGACTCGCAGATCGTGGTGAAGGTGAATGTCGCCGAGGTGCTCCGCACCGAGCTGCGCCGGGGGTCATGGGCGCGCGAACCCGTGATGCTCGGGACGAACACCGACCCCTACCAGCGCGCCGAGGGACGGTACCGCCTCATGCCCGACATCGTCGGGGCTCTCACCGACAACGGCACACCGTTCTCGATCCTCACCAAAGGAACCCTGCTGCGGCGCGACCTTCCGCTGCTGACCGAGGCGGCACAACAGGTCACGGTGTCGTTGGCCATGTCGATCGCGGTCTTCGACGACGCGCTCCAGCGTTCGATCGAGCCCGGGACCCCGAGTGCCGAGGCGCGGCTCGAGACCGTTCGCGCGGCTACCGCCGCGGGCTTCCGCGTGACGGTGTTCCTCATGCCCGTCATGCCGCACCTCACCGACTCGGTCGCGACGCTCGACGACGCTCTGGCCCGCATTCGAGCCGCCGGCGCGGCGCGCGTCGTCTACGGAGCGCTCCACCTGCGGCCCGGGGCGAAGCAGTGGTTCTTCGAGTGGCTCGAGCGCGAGCATCCGCACCTGGTCTCGTCGTACCGCGGGCTGTACCCGGGTGTCTCGACCTCGGCGCCGAAGGCGTACCGCACGTGGCTCGGCAAACGCATGCGCCCCCTCCTGCGCATGCACCGGCTGGACGGGTGGGATGAGGACGACCACCCGCGCGGACGACCCCAGCCCGGCCTCGCGGCACGCACCGCGCCGGCGAGCAGCCTCGGACCCGTGCGAACGGTCGGGGTATCGGCATCCACTCGCCCGCGCGTCCCGCCCGCGAGCGAGCCGACGCTGTTCTGAGGGCCTCGCTCCCCGACATGTCACCCAGGAACAGCCCGCTCAGCATCGTGCCCGCTCGGCTCGCGCGAGCGTCGCGTCACCGCGCCCGGGATGCACGAAACCCCCGCCGCGCTCGCGACGGGGGTTTCGAGGGGGGAGTTACGCGTCGACGTTCGACAGCTGACGGCCCGAGAGCTCTTCCAGCACGTCGTCGCCGAGCGCGGTCTCTTCGAAGGGAGCCTGGATCTCGGCGCGGTCGAGCAGCTCGGTCATGCGACGGCGACGCTGGCGCGTGATCAGGGTGACCACGGTGCCGGCGCGACCGGCGCGGCCGGTGCGGCCCGAGCGGTGCAGGTACGTCTTGTACTCGTCGGGGGCATCGGCCTGAATGACCAGGTCGATGTCGTCGACGTGGATGCCGCGGGCGGCGACGTCGGTGGCGACGAGCACGTTGACGCGACCCGAGGTCAGCTTCTCGAGGTTGCGCGTGCGCTTCTGCTGGTTCAGGTCGCCGTGCAGCGCCACCGCCGCGATACCGGCGTCGTCGAACTGCTCGGCGAGCATCTCGGCGTACGCGCGGGTGCGGGCGAAGACGAGGGTCTTGCCTTCGCGGTCGACGAGCGAGTCGAGGATCTGCGCCTTGTCACGGTGCTCGATGACGAGAACGCGGTGCTCGATGGTGCTCGAGTCCTGATCTTCACCGGCGACCTCGTAGACGGCCGGCTCGACGAGGAACTCATCGACGAGGGCCGCGACCTCGCGGTCGAGCGTGGCCGAGAAGAGGAGCTTCTGGCTGTCCTTCTTGGTCGCGCGGAGGATGCGCTGCACGGGCTCGAGGAAGCCGAGCTCGCACATGTGGTCGGCCTCATCGAGGACGGCGACCTGCACCTGCGAGAGGTCGAGCTTGCCCTGGTTCAGCAGGTCTTCGATGCGTCCGGGGGTGCCGATGACGATGTCGACGCCCTTCTTGAGCGCACCGACCTGGCGCGCCTGGGGCACGCCGCCGTAGACCTGGGTGGTGAACAGGCCGACGCTGCGCGCGAGCACCTGTACCGTGCGGTCGATCTGCAGGGCGAGCTCGCGCGTGGGGGCGAGGATGATCGCCTTGGGGGCGCGACCGAACTCGCGGCGCTGACCCGCCTGCGAGCGCAGGATGCTCTCGACCAGCGGCGCACCGAAGGCGATGGTCTTGCCCGAGCCGGTGCGTCCGCGAGCGAGGACGTCGCGTCCCTCGAGGATCGGGGCGACCGTGGCCGCCTGGATGGGGAACGGGCTCGCCGCGCCCAGACCGGCCAGCGCGCGGACGAGGTTGTCGCCCAGACCCAGCTCGGCGAAACCGGCACCGGTCACGGTCGCGGCGTCCACGGCCTCGGCCTGCAGGCGCTCGTGCACGACGTCGACGCGCTGCTCGTGCTCGGCGGAGCGCTGCGGGGTGTTGGTCCAATCGCTACGGCTCGGGCCGTCGTTGCGGCGCGGGCGGTCGTCGAAGGAACGAGCCGGACGGTCGCTGCGGTCGAAGGACCGGGCAGGACGATCACCGGCGTCACGACGGGGACGCTCGTCACGATCGAACGAACGCGCGGGACGGTCGTTACGGTCGAACGAACGAGCCGGACGGTCGCTGCGGTCGAAGGACCGGGCAGGACGATCACCGGCATCGCGACGGGGACGCTCGTCACGATCGAACGAACGCGCGGGACGGTCGTTACGGTCGAACGAACGAGCCGGACGGTCGCTGCGGTCGAACGATCGAGCCGGACGGTCGTTCCGGTCGAACGAACGCGCGGGGCGGTCGTCGAAAGAACGCGCCGGGCGCTCGTTGCGGTCGAACGAACGAGCAGGACGGTCGCTGCGGTCGAACGAACGCGCGGGACGCTCACCGGCATCGCGACGGGGACGCTCGTCACGGTCGAACGAACGAGCGGGGCGCTCGTTGCGGTCGAGGGAGCGGGCGGGACGGTCGCTGCGCTCGAACGATCGAGCCGGACGCTCGGTGCGGTCGAACGAACGCGCGGGGCGGTCGTCGAAAGAACGCGCCGGGCGCTCATTGCGGTCGAACGAACGAGCCGGACGCTCGGTGCGGTCGAACGAACGCGCGGAACGCTCACCGGCATCGCGACGGGGACGCTCATCACGATCGAACGAACGAGCCGGGCGCTCGGTGCGGTCGAACGAACGCGCGGGACGGTCGTCGAACGAACGGGCCGGACGGTCGTCACGGGCGGAGGTGCGGATGTTGCGGGCTTCGGTACGGCCGGCGCGGTCGGCGGCGTTCCAGCGACCCTTGTCGGCGGTGGCCTCGGCCTCGGGGCGGTAACCGCGGTGGCTGGGGCTCTTGCTGCCGGGCTTGGCGGGCGCCTCGGTGCCGGGGCGACGCTTGCGGTCCTGGAACGAGGTCTTGGCGCCGTAGCGGGGCTCGAAGTTCTTGGCGGCGCGGCCGCCGGCGGGCTTCTTGTTCTTGGGCATGGAGAAACTTCCTGGGTTCTGTTCGCGCGAAACAGCGACACCGCTCGTGGCGGTGCGATACCCGGACTCTCGTCGGCCGGGGGCCAATTCACTAGTGATGGTCGAGGCCGCGATCGCGTCCTGTCCATCGGCCCCTTGGACTCACAAACCCATCCGCGCATCACGCACGGTGTCCAGAGCCGACCGCACCACGTTACAGGTCGCGCCTGGGAATGGCATCCATGCCCCTCGGATGACCCGTGTCCCACTTATGGCGCTTTCGCGGCGCATCAGACAGCCATACCTGGGACGACACCCCGCCGAAAGGGGGACGAGGTTCGTCGAGAGAGCGACAGAGGCGGTCGAGAGCGGGACGGGCTCCACGGAGAAGGACCCAGGGTCGCCGTGACGGAAGATAGACGCATGGCAGACACCGACGCCCACCCCATCACGGTGGCGATCGAGCGGCGCATCGACCCGACGCGCACCGCCGAAGCGACCTCCTGGATGCAGGCCGGCACCGACCTCGCGACCGCCTTTCCGGGCTTCCTCGGCTCGGGGTGGGTGCGCGCGGGCGAAGACAGCGACCTCTGGTACATGCTGTACCGCTTCCGCGACATCACAACTCTCGAGGAGTGGGAGAGCTCCACGCAGCGCCAGTGGTGGCTCGACTCCGGCCGCCCCTTCGCGCGCGAGGAGCGCAGCGAGCGCCGCACCGGGATCGAGGGCTGGTTCGACGCCCCGCACGGCTCGATCCTCGAAGCGGCGACGGTGACGGAGGCCGGCACCCAGCCGATCCAACAGCCGGTCCCGGCAGCTCCCCCGCGGTGGAAGCAGGCCGTGACGATCTGGGTCGGGTTCTTCCCGACGAACCTCGCGGCGTCGTGGCTGCTGGGCTTCGTCCCCGGTTTCGCCGAGATCCCCCTCGTGCTGCGCGTGCTCGCCACCACCCTCATGCTCACCCCCGTCATGACCTACGCGGTCCTCCCGTGGGTCACCCGCATGCTGCAGCCGTGGCTGCAGCGCCCGCGCCGATCGCGAAAGGCCACGTCATGACCGCCGACCCCACCGGATCACGCTTCCACCTCCGCGGCGAGCACTCCTCGGCCGAGATCGCCCAGGTGGGTGCCGCCCTTCGCGCGCTGACGGTCGACGGCGTCGACCTCGTACCGCGCTACCCCGACGACCTGCCCACGCCCGCGGCATCCGGAGTCGTCCTCGTCCCCTGGCCGAACCGCATCCGCGACGGCAAATACTCCTTCGACGGCGAGCATCTGCAGCTCGCGATCAGCGAGCCGAAGTTCGGCAACGCCAGCCACGGCCTGCTGCGCTTCGGGACCTACCAGGCCATCGAGCACACCGACGATCGCCTCGTGCTCGGCGCCGACGTGGTGCCGCAGACCGGCTACCCCTTCCACCTGCGCACGCGGGTCACGTACGCCCTCCGCGCCGACGGTCTGCACGTGACCCACGCCATCGTGAACATCGGGGCGAAGGCCGCCCCCGTCGCCCTGGGCGTGCACCCCTATCTCCAGATCGGCGGGGTGCCGACCGAGGATCTGGTGGTGCACTCGACCGGCACGACCACGCTCGTCCTCGACGACCGCAACATCCCCGTCGACGAGGTGCCGGTCGACGCCGCCACCGACCTGCGCGAGGGTCGCCGTCTCGGCGATGCCTCGCTCGACAACGGCTACCGCGGATGGGAGCGGGATGCCGACGGCCGAGCGCACCACACCCTCACCGCTCCCGACGGTCGGCGTGTGCAGCTGTGGCAGGACGACGGGTTCCGCTGGGCGCAGGTGTTCACGACCGACCGCTACCCCGGGCAGTCCCTCGCGGTGGCGATCGAGCCGATGACGGCGCCGGCGAACGCTTTCGCCACCGGGACGGACCTGGAGCGACTCGAACCCGGCGCGGAAATGACCAGGGAATGGGGCATTTCCTACCGCGCGTGAGACGCCCTTGTCCCCCAAATGGGGGACAAGGAATTGGCGATATGACCTGGGAATTTCCCAGACAAGCCCTTTCCTGAAAAGGCGGCGCGAACGATACCATGTGCCCTGACGGTTTCCGTCAAGGCCGGGGGAGGCAAAGGACCAAGGTTTCTCCTGGCTCATTGCCCGAATGAGCCGACGGGGGCCGAGGGTCCCGCGGTGTGGGGGGATCCTCGTTCCGTCCTGAGGAAAGATCCCCCACATGAGCACCGCGCTCCGCTCCGCTGTCCCCTTTTCGCTCCCGGTGCCGCGTCTGGGCGCCCTCGCGCGCCGCCTGAACACCGTCCCGACGATGCACGTCGGCGCGGCGGCCCTGATCGTCCTGGTCAGCGGGCTGCTGCTGTCGATCGCGACCACGAGCGACCCGCTGTGGTGGCAGCTGCACTTCAGCCAGCTGGGGATCTTCGGCGACCTCTCGAGCGCGTTCTTCAACACCACGCTCAAGATCAGCGGGATGATCGTCGTGGTCTTCGCCTTCCGCGTCCGGCGCGATGTGCGACGCGTGGGTCGCGGTCCCGTCCGTCGCGGCGCCGCGACGGTGGCCTTCATCTGCCTGAACGTCGTGGGCGTGAATCTCGCTCTGGTGGGCTGCATTCCCCTGAACACCGACAAGGACCTTCACGACAAGGTCGCCGGCTCGATGGTCCTGGGGTTCCTCGCCCTGCTGCTGAGCGCGCCGTTCCTCTTCCACCGCCTCGGCAAGCGGATGGCGATCGGCACGGGAATCGCGACCGTCTGGCTGATCGTCTCGATCACGCTCTTCGTTTCGGCGACCATCAACCTGGCACTGTTCGAGACCATCTCGTGCGCGGCGATGTTCGCGTGGTCGGGGATGTTCACGCAGATCCTCGCGTCGGCGGCGACGGCGGCCACCTCGCACCCGACCGCACAGACTCCCGCCGCGGCGCACCACGCCCCCCGTCGACGCCCCCGCCTCCCGTTCGCCCGGCCGACGGCCACCCGTCGACCCGCGCGCTCGGCGGCGCAGCGCGCCCCGCGCGTCGCACCCGGTCACCCCGTCGAGGGCTCGTCGCCTCACCCCGATCGCGCATCGACGCTCACCCCGACCGGTGACCGCCGACACTTCGGGATGAGCACCGCGAGAGGGACGGGACGCCGGGTGTCGGCATCCCGCCCGGTCCGCGTCAGTGCTTCTCGCGCAGTTCTCGGCGGCTCAGGGGGTGCCCGTCGTCGGCCGTCGGCTCGACGTGCCCTGCCTCTCGCGCCGCCCGCCGCTCACGGCGCCTCTCGCTCGCTCCTTCGATGAGGTTGTAGAGCGTCGGCAGCACCAGCAGTGTCAGGAACGTCGACGACACGAGCCCGCCGATCACGACGACCGCCAGCGGCTGCGAGATGAATCCGCCGTGGCCGGTGATCCCCAGGGCCATCGGCACGAGGGCGAAGATCGCCGCGAGGGCCGTCATCAGGATGGGACGCAGGCGTCGCGCGCCTCCGACGACCGTCGCTTCGAAGACGCTCAGACCGCGGGCGCGGTACTGGTTCACGAGGTCGATGAGCACGATCGCGTTGGTCACCACGATGCCGACGAGCATCAGCGCACCGATCATGCCCGCGACACCGAGCGGCACACCGGTGATCAGCAGCATGAGGATCGCTCCGGTCGCCGCGAACGGCACCGACACGAGCAGCTCGAGCGGCTGGCGCAGCGACTTGAAGGTCGCGACCATCACGACGTAGACGATGAGGATCGCCGCGAGCAACGCGAGGCCGAGCTGGCTGAACGCGTCGCGCTGGTCGGTCACCGAACCGCCCACCTTCGCGGTGGCCCCCTGCGGCAGCGAGGTGTCGGCGAGGGCCGAGGTGACGCTGGCCGACGAACTGCCCAGGTCGTCGGTCGTCGGCGTCACCGTGATCGTGGCCGTGCGCAGCCCGCGCGAGGTCGAGATCGACGGCGGGGTCTCGCTCTGCTCGACCGTGGCGATCTGGTCGAGGCGGACGTTGCCGCGCGCGCTCGGGATCTCGAGGGCGCGCAGGTCGTCGATGGTCTTCGGCGGGTTGGCGGTGGCGACGTACACGGTCACCCCGCGTCCGTCGAGTTCCACCGTGCCCGCCTGCCGCGGCTGCTGCGTCGCCGAGACGAGCGCACCCACGGCACGTTCGGACAGTCCGCGCTCGGAGGCCGCATCGCGATCGACGCGCACGGAGATGAAGGGGAGGGATGCCGAGAGGCTGCTGGTGACCTGACCGATGCCGTCGCGCCCCTGCAGGCCCGCGACCACGGCGTCGCTCGCCTGCTGCAGCGACTGTCCGTCGGCGGCGGTGACGTCGACGGTGATGCCGGCCGAGCCGAGTCCGCCGCCGGAGGCCGCGACCTCGATCTCGCCCGCGTCGGGGAGCGCCTCGAGCTCGGTGCGGACGCGGTCGCGGAGCTCGACCTGGTCGACGCCGGAGGCGGAGGTGATCGAGTACGTGATGCCCGAGCCGCCGCCCGAGAAGGCGTCGCGCAGCGCCGACCCGCTCGAGCCGATGGAGGTCTGCACCGTCTGCACGCCGTCGGTGTCGAGCAGCACGGCCTCGACCTTCTGGGCCGCCGCGTCCTCGGCATCCAGGCTCGGGGCGGAGCCGATCTTCTGAGTGACGGTGAAGGTGTTCTGACCGGAGTCGCCGAGGAAGTCCGTCTTGAGCAGGGGGACGGACGCGAGCGTCCCGCCGAGCACGAGCACGGCCAGGGTGAGGGTGACCCACGAGTGCTTCAGCGTCCAGCGAAGGACCGGGACGTAGGCCTTCTGCAGGCGCGAGGGCGGCGCGGTCGGCGACTCGGGGTCGATCGGATTCCCCTCGGCATCGCGGATGACCTTCCCGGGCTTCAGGAACCACGACGCCAGCACGGGCACGATCGTGAGCGACACGAGCAGCGAGGCCGCCATGGCGATCGTCACGGTCAGTGAGAACGGTCGGAAGAGTTCTCCCGTCACGTCACCCACGAAGGCGATCGGGAGGAACACCGCGACGGAGGTGATGGTGGATGCCGTGATGGCGGCCGCCACCTCGCGCACCGCGCGCACGATCGTGGGGATCTTGTCGGCGTCACCGACGTAGTGGCGCTTGATGTTCTCGATCACCACGATCGAGTCGTCGACGACGCGGCCGATTGCGATCGTCAGCGCGCCGAGGGTCAGGATGTTCAGCGAGTACCCGAAGGCCTGAAGCCCCACGAAGGTGATGAGGACGCTGGTGGGGATCGAGATCGCCGTCACGAGCGTCGAGCGCACCGACATGAGGAAGACGAGGATCACCACGACCGCGAAGACCAGACCGAGGAGCCCCTCCTGCGCGAGGGCCTCGATCGACTGCTGGACGAACGGCGCCTGGTCGAAGACGACGGTGAATTTGGCGCCCTGACCGAGCTGCGATTCGAGCCCCGGGAGCGCATCGAGGACGCCGCGCGAGACGTCGACGGTATTGGCGGCCGGGAGCTTGGTGACCGCGATGGTCAGGGCCGGCTGCCCGTCGACACGCGACAGCGTGGTCACGGGGTCGGGCTCGAGGGCGACCGTGGCGACATCGCTGATTCTCGTCTGCCCCGCCTGGAACTGGGCGGCGTCGGTGGGCACGAGCGGGAGGGCCGAGATCTCGTCGACGCTGGTCAGCTTCGACCCGGTCTGCACGGTGAGGGTCTGGTCGCCCTCGGTCAGGGAGCCACCCGGGAAGAGCACGCCGTTGGCGTCGAGGGCGTCGGTGATCGCCTGCTGGCTGAAGCCGCGCTCGGCGAGCTTGGCGGTGTCGGGGGTGATCGTCACACGCTGGGCCGTGCCGCCCACGATCTGCGCGCCGTTGACCCCCGCGACGTCCTCGAGGTCGGGGACCACGCTCGTCTGAAGGATCGACTGCGTCGCCTCGGCGTCGGTGAATCCCGTGACGGCGAGCTGGATGACGGGGAAGTCGTCGATGCTCGCCGACGCGACGGTGGTGTCGGCGGAGTCGGGGAGCTGATCCTTGATGCGCGCGATCGCGGCGAGGATCTTCTGCTGCGCCCCCGCCAGGTCGGTGCCGTAGGTGAACTCCGCCGAGACGATCGAGGAGTTCGTCGTGCTCGTCGCGGTCGTGGACTCGAGTCCCTCGACACCGCGGATGGCGTTCTCGATCGGGGTCGAGACATCGGTCTCGACAACCTCGGGCGAGGCGCCCGGGTAGGTCGTGACAACGGCGAGCTGGGGGAACTCGATCGAGGGGATGAGCTCCTGCTTGAGGCTGGTGAGCGCGAGCCCGCCGAAGACCGCCGCGACGATCGTGACGAGGGCGATGAGGGCGCGGTTCTTCAGGCTCAGGACGGCCAGGTACGACACGGGGGGACCCTCCGGGTAAGTCCGATACAGGAATGTATCGAAGCTCAGTATCCCATGCGCGCCCGCCCCTCGGACCGCCCGGCGGGCGGCTGCCTCAGAGCGCCGATCCGAGCGACAGACCCAGTGCCGCCGCGACGACGGACCCGACGAACGACACCACCGCGTACGACACCGCCGCGCGCGAGCGCCCCTCTTCGGCGAGCAGCGCCGTGGTCACAGCCACCGTGCTGAATGTCGTGTATCCGCCGAGCAGACCCGTCCCGAGGACCCACCGCCACGACTCGTCGGCGGGAAGGGGGGTCAGGATGCCGAGCACCAGCGCCCCGGTGAGATTCACGACCAGGATGCCCCACGGGAACCGCTCCCCCGTGCGGCGCCGCACAGCCACATCGAGCAGATAGCGCAGCGCCGCCCCCACGCCGCCGGCGAGGGCCACGGCGAGGAAGACGAGCGGCATCACGCCGCCAATCTACCCCTCGCCGCGCGAGCCCCTCACGCCTCGAGCGCCTCGACGCGACGACGCAGTTCGGATGCCTTCTCGGCGCCGATCTGCGCTTCGGCGAGCTTGAGGGCGGCGCTCGCGGTGAGGGTGCGCGCCACGAGGTAGGTGGGGCTCGCCTTGAGGTCGGGGATGACGTCGAGGATGATGCCCTCGGCATCGGGGTCGGTCATGAGCTTGCCGAGCTTGATCTTTGCCAGGTCGTAGCGAGCGGTCATCGGTCCTCCTTGAACGGGGCGCACCGTCACGCCCTCGGCAGATTGTTGCACATATGTCCCGTTATGTCATCGATCGCTCGGGATCGCGCGAGAAAGCCCCCACGAGCGCGTAGGCCGCGCGCGCCTCGGGCGTCCAGAACGCCCCGACGTAGACGTGGAACCCCGCCCGAGCGGTCACCAGACGCACCGACGCCCGCTCGGCGCGCGCCCGTCGAGCGAAGGCGACGGCGTCGTCGAAGAAGATGTCGCGACCCCCCTGGAACACGAGGGTCGGCGGCAGCCCGGCGAGCTCCATCCGCGCGGGATTGAGCTCCGGGTCGTCGAGCCCCCGATCGCCCACCCACGCCTGCGCGCCCGCTCGAAGGCCGGGGACGCGCAGCGAGGGATCCCGCGGCATCCGACGCGCGATCCCCGGGTCGACGAGAGCGAGGTCGAGCCACGGCGAGAACAGCACGAGACCGTCCGGTCGACGCGCGGCGCGCAGGGCGAGCCCCACCGCCACGGCCCCTCCGGCCGAGTCGCCCGCCATGAGGAGGCGGGAGGTCCCCGCCCGCGCGGCGAGACGTTCGTACTGGGCGTCGATCACGGCGAGCGTGTCGTCGGCCCGATGCTCGGGCGCCAGGGGGTAGCAGACCACCGTGATCGCCGCCCCGGTCGCCCGGGCGAGACGCTCGACGATCCACCAGTGCTCGGCGACGAGGGGATTCACCAGTCCCCCACCGGGCAGGTACATCAGCTCGAGGCCCGCGGTGCGCGCCGCCGGCTCGTAGCGGTAGACGGGCAGCCCGCCCTCACGCGAGACGACGACACGGCCCGAGCGTCGCAGGCGCGCCGGCGGATCGGCCGGACGGCGGCCCGGGTCGAGCGTCTCGAGGTAGTCGTCACGAGCCAGCGCGAGGCGGATCGGCCGCGCGCTCACCCACATCGCCGCGGTCGTGAGCGTCATCGACAGCGACACCGACTACTCCCCGCGCGCGTCGGCGGCCATATCGGCGAGCGCATTCGTCGTCACCAAGCGGACGACAGCCGGCAGGCCCGCGGCGATCTTGCGCCCCACGAGGGGGCCGAACACCAGCGCGAGAGGACCGGAGATCTCGACGGCGTGCGTCACCGACAGCCCGTTCGGCGTCTGGCGCATGCGGTGTGGGAACGACAGCACCGCCCCCGGCAAGCCGATCCGGAAGTTCATCGCGACCCCCGGCTGCAGCTCGGTGAAGGTGAAGCGCTGCGCGGGGGTTCCGTGGTTGACCACGCGGCCCGATGCACCGACGCGCGGGGGCACGGGGAAGGTGGCCTCGCGCAGATCGGGATCGTCGACGGCCCAGTCCTCGGGCGTGGTCCACCTCTTCCACACCGCGTCGGCGGTGGCGGTGGTGAGGTGCGTGTACTCGCGGCGCCAGGTCATCGGACGACTCCCGTCTGTTCGTGGTCGGTCGAGGAGGAGCTCAGGATGCCGCGGGCCTGGAGCGCCGCGCGCTCACCGGCGCGGACGGCGCCGTCCATGAATCCCGTCCAGCGATCGGCCGTCTCGGTCCCTGCCCAGAGGATCGACCCGACGGGGGCGGCCAGGGCACCGGCGTAGGGCACGACCGCTCCCGGCCCCGGGGCGGCCGTGGGGCCGCCGCCGACCCAGGGCTCGGCGCCCCAGCGCTGGTCGATGTAGCCGATGGCATCCAGTGCCCGGGGGCCGAACAGGTCGGCGAAGGACGACAGCGCCCGCGTTGCGCGCTCGGCGGGTGCCAGCTCGTCCCACTCGCGGGCGTAGACCCCGCCGATGAAGCCGAGGAGCACGCCGGGGGCGCCGGCGTGAGCGGGACCGGCGTCGAAGGTGATGAAGACCGGGCCGGTGTCGGAGAGCCCCTGCCCCGACAGGTCGTGGTCGCGCCAGAACGGCCGCTCGTACACGGCGTAGGCCTTCGACAGCACCCCCGCCGGCCAGCGCTGGGCCATCTGGGCGTGAGAGGGGGGAAGGGCCGGCGCGAAGTCGATCCTGCCGCGCAGCGCCGGTGGCACGGCGACGACGACGGCGCGAGCGGTCACCGTCTCGTCGGCCGTCGACACGCGCACCCCCTGGGCGGCGGTCTCGATGCGTCGCACCGGAGCGCTCAGCCGCAGAGCAGCCCCGAGCGCGTCGGCGAGACGCACGGCGATCGCGTGCGAGCCCTCGACGAAGTGCTCCTCTTGCGCGCCGCCCTCGGTGTCGAGCATCGAGGACAGTCCACCCGCCTGGTGGATGTAGTGCAGAGCGTGCAGGAACGAGATCTCGTCGGGCTCGCACCCCCACGTCGTCCGGCCGGCGATCGCGATGAGCTCTCGCGCCGCGGGAGAAGCGTGCGAGCGACGCAGCCACGAGCCGAGGCTCTCGGCATCCAGGTTCGCGGCCTGCGGGGCGGCGGCGGGGTTCCCCCGGGGGACGGTGCGCGCCAGGCGGTCGAGAGTGAGCTGGATCCGTCCCACGTCGAGCAGGCTCGCGCCGACCGGAGGCACCGTGCCCCGGTAGCGCCGATGCTCGCCGCGCCACCGGATGACGTTGCGACCCGCGGCGTAGGTCCGATAGCGCGAGACGCCCACTTCGTCGGCGAGCGCCAGGATGCGATCCTGGCCGGGGCCGACGAACGTCCCGCCGAGGTCGACGTGCACCCCCGCCACCTCCGCCGACGACACGCGTCCGCCCACGCGGGGCGCCGCTTCGAACACCGCCACCGTCGCGCCGAACTGGCGAAGCCGGTGAGCGGCGGTCAGGCCCGAGAGACCTGCGCCGACCACGACCACGTCGACGTCGGGGGCCGGGGCCCGGTCCGCAGAGGGCGGGGAGGCGGTCATAGGCTTACTCCGTTCCGAAGGCGACACCGACCACCCCGGTCGGCGAGGAGGACAGCGTGAGCGAGACGACGAGCCGGCCGATGCGGGCGCGCGGTCGCGCGCGTCGCGAGCTGCTGTTGGACGCCACGATCGCGATCATCGCCGAGGGGGGCATCGCGGCCGTCACGCACAGGTCGGTGGCCGCCGCGGCGGGGGTGCCGCACTCGTCGACGACGTACTTCTTCGACTCGCTCGACGACATGATCGGCGAGGCCGTCGCGCACGCGATGGCGGCCGAGCTCGAGCGGCTCGAGCAGTTCCGCTCCGTCCTCGTCTCGGGCGCGAACAGCCCCGGGGCGGCGATCGACGAGTTCGTCGAGATCGTGCGCAGCCAATCGCAGGACCACACGGTCGCGCAGTTCGAGATCTACCTCTTCGCCTCGCGTCATCCGGCCCTGCGTGTTCACGTCGAGAAGATCCTCGACGAGACGCGGGCGCTCGCGGCGGCCGTGCTGCAGACGAACGGCGTGACCGATCCGCACGCCGCCGCTGCGGTCGTCGCCTTGATCGACGGTTTCGCCCTGCATCGCATCGCCCGTTCCGAGGAGGTCCAGTTCCAGTCGCTGGCGCACGCCCTGCGTGCCGCCATCGTGGGGTTCGTGACCCTCGCCGCGACCTCTTCGCTGGGCGAGGGGGATCACTCCCCCGCTTAGTTGGCACAAACGTACAGGTTTCTTGCGCCCGTCGCCTCCTCGCAGAGTCGAATTCACATCTTTGTCACACAAAACGGTACGTGTGTGCAATAAAGTGACCCGATAGTCGATCCCATTGCCGTGATCGACAGAAGGGTTCCGCGATGCTCCGTCTCCGTCCCCAGGACCACCTGCTCCGCTGGGGCGCGCGCGCCCTCGGGTCGCTTCCGCCCGCGGCCCTCCGCGCGGTGAACGGCCGCCCCGTCGTGATCGACGGCAACACCCTGCACCCCGCCGTGCAGACGTCTCTGCGCGTGATGAATGACGCGCCCGGCGCACACTTCGAGCGGCTCCCCCTCGACGAGGCCCGCGCGCACATCGAACTCGAGGCGTGGACGTTCGCCGGGAACACGAAGCTCGCGCAGAGGGACGACATCGAGATCCCCACGCGCGCCGGGCGGGTTCCGGGACGCGTGTACCGCGCGGACCTCGACCGTGCGGCATCCGGGATCATCGTCTCCTTCCACGGCGGCGGCTGGGTACTCGGATCGGTCGACAGCGCGGATGCCATGTGCCGCACCCTCGCGAAGACCTCGGGCATGACGGTGGTGTCGGTCGGCTACCGGCTGGCCCCCGAAGCGCCGTTCCCGGCGGGGCTCCACGACAGCGTCGACGCCTTCCGGTGGGTCCGCGACAACGCCTCGCGGTTCGGCGGGACCGCTGACGCGGTCGGTGTCGGCGGCGAGAGCGCGGGCGGCAACCTCTCGGCGGTCGTGGCCTCGGTCACGCGCGACGATGCCGAGGGCGCACCGGCGTTCCAGATCCTGTTCTGTCCCGTCACCGACCTCTCGCGCAAGCACCGCTCGTACGAGCTGTTCGCCGACGGCTTCTTCCTCACGGAGGCGCAGATGGACTGGTACGCCGCGCACTACCTGAGCGGCGGCGGAAGCGCCGATGATCCGCTGGTATCGCCCCTGCGGGCCGAGGACCTCTCGGGCCTGGCCCCGGCGTACGTCGCGGTGTCGGGTTTCGACGTGCTCCGCGACGAGGGGGTCGCCTACGCCGAGCGTCTCGAGGCCGCCGGCGTCGCCACGCACCTCGTGACGCACACCGGCCAGATCCACGGATTCTTCAACGCCTGCGGAGCGCTGCGCGACGCGCGCGACGCCGTGGCGGATGCCGGCCGGTGGGCCGTGACGACGCTCGCGGCGACGCGGACGGGCGGCATCCGGTGACCGCTGACGCGACGCCCGCCACCCTCACCGCCTACGCCGAACCCACCCGCCCCGTTCGTGCGGGCTGGATCGCGGCCTTCGCCGGGGTGTGGCTCGGACTGTGGATGGCGCAGCTCGTCCCGGTGCAGGTGCTGCTGCCCCTGCAGATCGCCGCGCAGCACGCCTCGGACGACTGGCTCGTCTCGCTCCTCACCTACGGCCTGGTCAGCGCCGTGGCGGGGACGTTCGTGGTCATCGCCTACCCGATCGTCGGTGCGCTGAGCGACCGGACCCGGTCTCGGTTCGGACGCCGTCGCCCCTGGATCCTCGGCGGTGTCGTGCTCGCGGCCGTCGGTCTCGCGCTGCTCGGCGTCCAGACCGAGTCGCTCGGCACGGTGACGATGTGGACCGCGGTGATGATGGGCTTCTGCATGGCCTCCGCCGCCCTCACCGCCGTCATGGCCGACCGCGTGCCCGCGGGGCAGCGGGGGCTCGTGTCGGGCTGGATCTCGGCACCGAACGCGATCGGCATCCTGCTGGGGATCGTGCTGGTCACCGCGGTGTTCACCACGACGGCTTTGGGCTACCTCGCGCTGGCCGTGTGCTGCGTAGGCCTGGCCGTGCCGTTCCTGCTCGTTCTGCGCGACGTTCCGCTGACGACGTCCGAGGCGGCGCTGCTGGGTCCGCTCACCGTCCGCACGATCCTCTCGTCGATCTGGGTCGACCCCCGGCGTCACCCCGACTTCGCGTGGACCGTCGCGAGCCGTGTGCTCATCAACCTCGGCAACGCGATCGCCACGACGATGCTGCTGTACTTCTTCACCTTCGCGCTGAGGGTGGCCGATCCGACCGGCTTCCTCGTCTTCACGACGGTGATCTACATGGTCGTGACGATCGTGGCATCCGTCGCCCTCGGCAAACTCAGCGACGTGGTTCAGCGCCGTCGCGTGTTCGTCCTCGCCTCGGGGGTCGCTCAAGCCGTCTCGGCCCTGCTCCTCGCCGTCGCCCCGGCCGAGTCGACCGCGGTGATCGGCGCCGTGCTGCTCGGGCTCGGCCAGGGGTGCTTCTTCGCCGTCGACCAGGCCCTGGCCACGCAGGTGCTGCCCTCGGCCGAGACGCGCGGCAAGGACGTCGGGATCATGAATATCGCCCTCGCCGGCCCGCAGGCGTTCGGTCCCCTGCTCGGGGCGGGGGCCGTGGTGCTGTTCGGCGGGTTCTCGGGGCTGTTCCTCGCGAGCGGGCTGGCGGGCCTGCTCGGCTCGGTCATCATCATGCGGGTGCGCTCGGTGCGGTGATCGTCGACGGATGCCGGGAGCCCGCGGCATCCGCGCCGTTCCGGCTCAGCCGTAGAGCAGCCGGATGATGCGCTCGACGAGACGGTCGACCTTCGCGGTGCGCCGCATCGTGGTCAACGTCAGCAGCGGGAAGCGCTGACGGGTCAGCGCCTTCGGGTACGCGAACTCACGCAGACCGTCCGCCCCGTGGATGCGCCCGAACCCGGAATCGCCCACCCCGCCGAAGGGGAGGGCGGGGACCGCGGCGAACGAGATGACCGAGTTGATCGCGATCATGCCTCCGCGCAGGCGCAGGGCGAGCTCGCTCCCCCGCCTCCGGGAGAACACCGAGCCCGACAGTCCGTACCGCACGGCGTTGGCCTTCTCGACGGCCTCGTCCATGGAGGCCACGCGGTTGACGACCAGGGTCGGGCCGAAGGTCTCTTCGCGCACGGCGTCCGCCTCCTCGTCGACGTCGGTGAGGAGGACGGGTTGCAGGGTGACCCCGGGCGCCGGGGTCGATCCGACGCGCGCCGTCGCGCCCCGCGCGAGCGCGTCGGCGACGTGCGCCCGGACCACGTCGGCCTGGCGCGGCATGGTGAGCGGACCGAGCGTCGCGGCGTCGTCGGCGCCAGCGCGGAGCTCGCGCGTGCGCTCGGCGACGGCCTCGACGAAGCGGTCGTAGATCTTCGCGTGCGCGTAGACGCGCTCGATGCCGATGCAGGTCTGACCCGCGTTCGAGTACGCGCCCCAGACGGCCGCCTCGGCCGCGGCCGCGAGATCGGCGTCCTCGTCGACGAGGAGGGCGTCTTTGCCGCCCGCCTCGATCACGACCGGGGTGAGGCTCTCGGCGCACGCGGCCATGACGGCCTTGCCCGTCGCGGTCGATCCGGTGAAGGCCACCTTGTCGACACCCGCGCGACAGAGGGCGGCGCCGGTGGGCCCGAGACCGGTCACCACGGCGAAGACATCGGCCGACCCGCCCGCGCGCACGAAGGAGCGCTGCAGCCACACGCCCACGCCGGGGGTGTACTCGCTGGGCTTGAACACCACGGCGTTGCCCGCGGCGAGCGCGTACGCGATCGAGCCCATGGGCGTGAAGACCGGGTAGTTCCACGGGCCGATGACCCCGACCACGCCGTACGGGGTGTAGCCGACGCTCGCCGACTGGTTGAGCATCAGCACCCCCGCGCCCACGCGACGCCGACGCAGGACCGGGCGCGCGTGGGTCGCCGCCCAGGCCAGGTGGTCGAGGGCGAGCATGATCTCGAGCCGGGCGTCGCCACGGGGCTTGCCGGTCTCGGCGCGCACCACGGCGATGAGGTCGTCGAGGTGCGCCACGATGTCGCGCCGCCAGGCCTGGAGCGCGCGCCGCCGCCCCTCGAAACCGAGGGACCGCCACTCGCGCGCCGCGCGCCGCGCGCGGTCCACCGCCGACACCACCTCGGCGGGGCCCCGCACCGGGAAGGTGTCGACGACGCGCCCATCGAGAGGGCTCAGCGAGTCGAAGGTGTCGGTGGTCACGGCATCCATGTCACGCTCCGTGCTTCTGTCCGTACCCGGTCGAGACCGCGGCGGTGAGCACCGCGGCCTGCTGCTCGGGGCTGAGTTCGGCGGGCACCGCCACCGCTCGCGCGCGCAGGTAGATGTCGCACGCCCACTCGAGCAGGGCGGTGTTCGTCACCGCGTCGGCGAGGTCTCGGCCCGTGGTGACGGCGCCGTGGTGGGCGAGGATCGCGGCATTGGCTGCGGCGAGGGCGTCGCCCGTGGCCGCGGCGAGCTCGGCCGAGCCGAAGACCGAGAAGGGCACCACCTCGATCTCGCCCCCGAGGGCGAGCTGTTGGTAGTGCACGCAGGGCAGTCGGTCCGAGACGAGTGAGAGGGCGATCGCCGCGGGGGCGTGCGTGTGCACGACGGCCCCGACGGCCTCGTCGGCGTAGGCCGCGCGGTGCAGGTCGAGCTCGGAGCTCGGGGCGAGCGCCCCCTCGACGACCCTCTTCTCGCCGTCGACGATCACGACGTCGTCGGCGACCGCCTCGGCGAACACCACTCCGGTCGCCGTGATCGCGATGCCCCCGTCCACGCGCACGCTGACGTTGCCCGCTGTCCCCTTGACCAGGCCCTGCGCGGCGAGAGCACGGCAGGCGTCCGCCACGGCTTCTCGCACACCGCTCGCGATCACAGCACTCCCGCCGAGAGCAGAGCATCGATGGATGCCGCGTCGTACGCGCCGTGATCGGTACCCACGCCGGCGACGACCTGTGCGGCGGTGGCCGATCCGAAGCGCGCGGCGTCGCGCGAGGACCACCCGCGGAGTTTGGCGAAGACGAAGCCGGCCGAGAAGGCGTCTCCGCCGCCGCTGGTGTCGACCGGTTCCGCGGGCACGATGGGGACGAACGCGAGGTCGCCGCCGTCGACCACCACGATGTCGTCGCCGCCGTTGGTGCACGCGACGACCGCTGCTCCCGCCGCGTGCAGGGCGCGGGCGGCGGCGGGCAGGTCGTCGGCGCCGGTCCAGCCGATGGCCTGCTCGGCGTTGGGGAGCACGTAGTCGGTGTGCGCGAGCAGGGGCTCGATGAGCGCGTAGAACGCGGGGTCGCCGCCGATGAGGAAGTCGAGCGACGTCGTCGCTCCGTGCCGACGGGCGTACTCCAGGATCTCGATGACGTTCTCGGGACCGAGCAGCTCGGGCGCTCCGACGTGGACGTGGTCGGCGGCGGCGAGCGCGTCCCAGGGCACGACGTCGGCGGCGAGCGCGTTGGCCCCGACCACGTGGAGCGCCGGTCGCGACCCGTCGGAGCGGATGGGGAGGACGGATGCCGAGGTCGGCAGTTCGTCGGTGCGCAGATTCGACACGTCGATGCCGGCGTCACCGAGCAGGCCGACCAGCACGCGTCCGGCAACGTCGTCGCCCACGGCCCCGCTCGTGACCACGCGCGCGCCGAGCTTGTTGAGCACGAGCGCGGTGCCGCCGGCGGGTCCCGCTGCGGACATCACGATCTCGTCGACGAGGAGCGAGCCCTGCCCCTCGGGGATCTCATCGACGGGCTGGACGATCGTGTCGAGCACGTGGGCTCCGAGCGTGACGATCGAGGGGGCGGCGTTCATCGTCGAACCTCCGGGTCGGGTGACCGGCGCGGCGAACCCACGACGGTAAGTGGCACATTTGTACCACTTTCTCGCCGGGTTCGACAAGCGTCAGCGCGAAGCCCGCCCACCACGGCCGAGGAGTACACCGCCCCAGGCCGCCGCCGTCCCGACGACGACCGTCGCCACCCCCCACCAGAGCAGGCCGAGGTCGGCCGACTCGACGGCGAGCGAGCTGTAGGTGGTGAATCCGCCCAGGATGCCGGTCCCGATGAACAGCTGCACGCGCTGCGCACGCGAGGACTCCGGCATCCGTGCTCTCCAGCCGTACAGGATGCCGATCGCGAACGCCCCGACGACGTTGATCAGCGGCACGAGGGCCGGGCCCAGGTCTTCGCCGAGCGCCAGGGTGAGACCGGCGCGTACGGCCGTACCGATCGCGCCGCCGACGGCGACGAGGCCCACATCCCGCCACATGCTCACCGCGCCACCTTACGCCCGCGGCCCTCGCGACTCGGCGAGGTCACGCGCGGTCGACCCACCCCTGCGGGACCCTCGCCTCGAGCCAGGCGACGAGATCGGGGAAGTCGTCGTAAACGCTCATCACCGTGAACAGCGTGCGGCCCCGCGCGTCCGCGCCCCGGAGCCGTCCGCCCGACAACCACGAGAGCGACACGATCTCGGATGCCGCGACCACCCGCGACCGACGGAGCCCCGGGCGGACGACCAGGTGATCGTCGAAGCCGACGATGCGCGCGCGCCCGACCGAAAGCGCCCAGACGAAGATGACCGCACCGAGAACGCCGAGGGTGCTCAGCCACACGGTGACCCCGACGAGGGCGAGGCGGCCGCCCTGGACGATCTCGATCACGGCGAGGATGACCGCGACCGCCACGATGACGAGACCCGTTCCGCGGGCGATCAGATGCTGCGAGGGAGCGCGCTCGACGACGAAGAGAGGCTGGTCGACCCCGCCCTCCGCCGGCGGAATGCTGTCACCTTCGGACGAGGGGTGGGGCGCGGGGTCGGACCGGTCGTCGAGGTGCGGACGCCGCTTGAGGTACCCCACCGTCGCGAAGATTCCTGCCACCCCGGCGAGCGCGAACCAGGGGATGCCGGTGAGCAGAGACAGGGCGACGGCGGCGAAGCAGTACGTGAGGATGGCGAGCATCGCCGTCTCGCGCTGCCGACGTCTCTTCCACGTCGCTTTCCAGCCGTTCGGAGCCGCGCTCTTCGACATCGTCCGGGCGGTCGCGAGCAGCTGCGGGTCCGCGGCCGCTCGGGCGACCTCTTCGTCGGACCACTCGTCGCGGCGCCATCCGCGTGGACGAGCGGATTCATCCATCGCCGCGCGGAGCAGGTTGCGGAAGGCGTCGTCCTGCCGGAACCCCCGCCGGAGTGCCCCCCGCGATGCGACCGTCGGGCGGAACAGCTCCTGCGCGCCGGGGACCAGCTCGTACAGCGCGCGAGCTTCGGGCGAGAGAAGCCCGTACAGACGCGTGGGGGATTCGCCAGGGTCACCGACGCCGGTCTTCCGGAGGGATCCGCGGGACGCGTCCGAGGGCGAGAGGTCGTCCGTCACGCGTCGATCCTCTCAGTCCGTCGTCGCGATCGCCCGCGCTTCCGGCCGCCTTGACAGACCGGGAGCGCGGGCGGAAAGCTCCCGGCTCAGCCCGCCGCCGTGTTGTAGGCGGCGATCTGCGACGCGGCCTTCGTCTCGGCATCCGACATGGTCGAGGTCACGTCGGCACCCTCGGCCACCTGGGTGAACGCCCCGATGACGGTCGATCGCAGCGAGGGGAAAGCGCCCGTGCGGCAGCCCGCCGCGGCGTTCGACGCCGGAGTGTTCGCGAGCTGGTCGGCCATGGCCTTGACGTTCGGGTCGGCGAGCGAGGCCGCGCCGGTCGCGGTGGAGGCCGCCCCCGTGTTCGACGCGAGGTACCCGGTGGCATTCGCCCACGCCGACTGCACCTCGGCCGAGTGCAGGAAGCTCACGAAGGCGTAGGCCGCGCGCTGCTGCGCGTCGGAGTGGCCGTCACCCGAGATCCAGAGCGCGTTGCCGCCGATGACCACGCCCGCGTCGTCGGACTCGGCGGTGGAGGGGAAGGCAGCGACCGTCGACGCGGCCTTCTTCGGATCGGCCGTCGTGTAGGCGCCGGTCGAGGTGAGCATGATGCCCACCTTGCCGCTCGCGAAGGCCGAGACCATCGCGCTGTTGTCGGTGCCGGGGTTGAGCATCGAGCCGTCCTGGAACAGCTTCTGCAGTCGCTCCATGAAGCCCACCTGCGTCGGCGAGGTGAGCTGCAGTCCGGTGACGCGGTCGGAGCCGCGACCGTTGTCGGGGGTGCAGAAGTCCACCCCGCCCGCGGCCGACATCTGCTCGATCATCCACGAGTCCGACATGTTCATCGTCAGGCCCGAGGCACCGGTCGCCGCGTGGATCTTCTCGGCCCACGAGGCCACCTCGGCGAGCGTGCGCGGCGGGGAGTCGGGATCCAGCCCCGAGCGCGTCACGAGATCGCGATCGAGATACATGACCGGCTGCGACACCGCGAACGGCATGGCGGCGAGCCCGCCCGCGCCATCGCCGTAGTAGGCACTGACCGCCGGGGGGAAGCTGTCGGGCGAGAACGAGGTGTCGCTCGCGGTGAAGGTCGAGAGGGGGACGGTCTTCTTGGAGTCGACCATGAAACCCGTCGAGATGTCGTTCATCATCAGCACGTCGGGTGTCGTGCCCGACTGCACGGCGGCGGTGTATTTCGTCTGGGCGTCGGCGTACGACCCCTGGAACGAGGACTCGACGGCGATCTCGCCGTCGTGTTCGCTGTTGAACCGCGACACGAGGGCGTCGAGCTCGGTCGCCGCGGGTCCGCTCATCTCGTGCCAGAACTGCAGGGTCACGGGGCCGGAGTCGGTTCCGGAGGAGGATCCGGATGCCGTGCACCCGGCGAGGGCGAGGAGGAGGGCGACTCCCGCGGCGGTCGCCGCGATCGTGGTGCGGGGGCGCAGAGACATGGGCTCGGGTTTCTTTCTGTCGGGTCTTATTTCAGGGCGCCGGCGGTGATCCCACCGGCGAGGAAGCGCTGCGCGAGCAGCACGAGGACGAGAACGGGGAGGGTGACCATGGCCGCGCCGGCGAGGACGACGCCGACGTCGGCGGCCTCGGCGCTGGACAGCTGGGCGATGCCGACCTGCACCGTGCGGTTCTCGGGCGAGTTGGTCACGAGCAACGGCCAGAAGAACCCGTTCCACGCGGCGGTCGCACTCACGAGGGTCACCGAAATGAGGGTCGGCTGCACGACCGGCAGCAGCATCGACCGGATGAAGCGGACATGCCCGGCACCGTCCAGGAGGGCGGCGTCGCGCAGCTCTCCCGGGAAGCTGAGGAACGCCTGCCGGAACAGGAAGATGCTCAGCGCCGATGCCAGGAACGGCAGGAAAACCGCCGGCAGGGTGTCGATCAGTCGCCACGACGAGATCGTCAGATAGTTCGCGATGAGGATCGTCTCACCCGGCACCATCATGCTCGACAGGATCAGCAGGAAGAGGGCACGCGTGCCCCGCAGCCCGCAGAAGACGAGAGCGTAGGCGGTGGCGACGCCGATGGCGACCTGGAAGAAGGTCTGCACCAGCGTCACCACGACGCTGTTGAGGAACTGGTGGCCGAGCGGGATGACCTGAGTGGCGCGGATCACGTTGTCGAGCGTCAGGTGGATGGGCAGGAGACCTTCGAGACCCTCGTCGAGCCAGGCGGTCGGCGTGAGCGCGCCCTCGAAGATGTAATAGAGCGGGAAGCACACGACGATCACCGCGATGACGAGCCAGAGGTAGAGCAGGGCGCTTCGCACGCGAGTCCGGGCGGACAGGGACCGCGCCATCAGTAGTTCACCCGCTTCTCGAGCACGCCGAACTGCACGAGCGAGAGGCCGAGCACGAGCAGGAACAGCACGACTCCCACCGCCGCGGCGATGCCGAAGTTGGCGCTCCCCGCACCGAACGCCGCTTGATAGATCGTGTAGACCAGAGTCGTCGTCGAGTTCGCCGGGCCTCCGCCGGTGAGGATCTGGATCTGCCCGAACGTCGTGAGCGCCTCGACGGCACCGGTCACCACGATGAAGAACAGGGTCGGCGTGATCAACGGCAGCGAGATCGACCACAGCGTGCGCAACGGCCCCGCCCCGTCGAGGTGCGCCGCCTCGATCACGTCGGGATCGATGGCGCCGAACGCCCCGAGCAGCAGCAGCACCGTGAAGCCGAGCGAGCCCCACACCGTGACGGCGATCACGCTCGGCATGGCCCACTGGGTGCTGGTCAACCACGGCACGGGAGTCCCCCCGAAGCGCGCGATGACGGAGTTCACCAGTCCGCCGGCCGGAGCGAGCATCGCGGCGAACGCGACCGAGGCCACCGAGACCGAGGCCACGAGGGGTGAGGTCAGCAGGGCACGGAAGATGCGGATGCCGCGGAGCTGCGCGGTCAGCGGGATGACGATGAGCAGCCCGACGACGATCCGACCGACGACGACCGCGACGCAGAAGACGGCCGTGCGCCACAGCGTGTCGGCGAACTGCGGGTCGGTGAAGATCGTCGCGAAGTTCTTCGTTCCCACGAACCCGGCGGCCTGGCCGAAGATGTCGGTCCCCTGCGTGCTGAGCCAGACGACCTTGCCGAGGGGGTAGAAGACGAAGACGGCGAAGACCGCGAGCGCGGGGACCATCAGGGCGGCGCCCACGCGTCGGTCGGCGCGCCGCCAGGCCAGGGTCGAGGCCTGCCGACGGCGGTCGGCGAGCGTCGGCCGGCGGTCGAGTGTCGAGAGCGACATCGGCTACCTTTCCGTCATAGGGAACGTTCCCTTTTCTGATGACGGACTCACTCTGCGACACCACGAGAGACGGGGTCAAGGCGACCGGCGAGCGGTCGCCGAGCGTTCACGCGGCGTTCACGAGCACCTGAATCAATCCCCCTGACCCCGAGGAGAACCATGACCACGCACCCCTCCCCCGACGACCTTCGCTCCCTGGCCGAGACGGCCGCGCGAACCGCCGCGCCGGCCCTGCTCGCCGCTTTCCGCTCCGACATGAGCGTGTCGTTCAAGCGCGACGTGCACGACGTCGTGACGATCCACGACCGAGCAGCCGAGGCCACCATCGCCGGGATCCTCCAGAAGGGCGCACCCGGCTCGGTCATCCTGGGCGAAGAGACCGGCAGCTCGGGCGAGGCCCCCCTGCGCTGGATCATCGACCCGATCGACGGCACCGCCAACTTCGCACGCGGTCTCGCCTACTGGTGCATCTCGATCGCCGCCGAGCTCGACGGAGAAGTCGTCGCGGGCGTCGTGTTCGACCCCGTCGCCGACAACATGTTCTCGGCGGGCGCCGAGCTCGCCCGCCTGAACGGAGCACCGATTCGATCGGCGTCCGGCCCCGCCGAGCTCTCGACCCTGCTCACGAGCTTCCCCGGGCAACACGACGTCGACCTGCTCGGCGAGGGCGCCTTCGACCTGCTCGCCGAGATCACGCGCACGTACCAGCACCACCACAGCACGGGCAGCGGAGCCCTGAACCTCGCTCATGTCGCAGCCGGATGGGCGGATGCCACGATGGGCTTCGACACCCACCCCTGGGACGTGGCCGCCGGAGCCCACATCCTCCAGCGGGCCGGCGGCACGTACACGGGATTCCGCTCCGGCGTCGAGGTCGCCCGCGCCCACGAGAGCCTCGACTACGTCGCCGAGGGAGCGGGCGGAGAGCACGGAGTGCTCATCCGGCACCTGCGCGCCCTCTCCCGGCAGTGGATGCCGGCCGGGCAGTGAGAGAGTCCGGATGCCGCGACCGTGCGGCATCCGGACTCTTCGGATCGGGCTACGCGCCGGCGAGATTCCAGGTGCGCACGTGCTCCCACGTCATCGTCTGCCACCAGCGTCCCGACCAGTCGGGGCTCGAGGTGCGGTACATCACCACCGTGCGTCCCGAGAAGGCGCCGGGCACGGGGACGGCGAGCTCTCGGATGAACTCCCCCACCTCCTCGTGCAGGTCGGGGCGCACGTACAGGTCGTGCGAGGCGAGCGAGAGGTGCCCGCGGTAGAGCTCGGGGACGAAGTCGTTGGGCAGGGGATTGTTCATCGGGGAGCGGAACGGGGCGACCGTCGCCTCGATGTCACGGGCCAGGCCCACCAGGTCGTCGTTGACCGAGCCGTCGGGATTCTCGCTCACGTCGTAGACGTAGCCCCGACCCTGCGCCCGGACGCCGGCATTGTGCACGGGAAAGGCCGGGCGGCCGTCGAGCAGGTCGGTCAGCGCGCCGATGACCGCGGGCTCCGAGAACCCGAACGGCTGGCTGCCCACGAGGGTGGCGTGCGGCGGGAACGCGCCCGCGGAGAGCAAACCGTACTGCGCGCGCAGCTGGTCGGTCACCGTGGTCACCGCGCGGCAGGTCTTCGCGTCGGGACGCAGGTAGATGCCGTAGCGGAAGGGATCGCTGTCGTCTCGGGGTAGCTTGTGGGCGATGTGGTCGTTCATGCGGTCTCTCCGTGATGCCGATAGGGAACGTTCCCTATTCTGCGCGGAACGGGCGCGACGCGATCGACTCCGCGGCATCCGGCGGGTGAACGGACGGTGACGACGTCAGCGGACGACGGCCGTGCGCCCGGGGACCAGTTCGCCGTCGATCGCGTGGTGCGTCACCGTGGTGGCGAGTCCATCGATCTGATCGACGACCGCGTCGACCGACAACCGGCCGATCGTCCGCAGCGGCTGACGCCACGACGTCAGGCCCAGCAACGACGTCATGAACGGCGTGACACCGTCGTAACCCGTCACCGACATCTCGGAGGGAACGGCGACCCCGCGCACGCGCAGCGCCACGAGGGCCGCCACCGCCCAGGCGTCGCTCGGCGCCATGAAGGCGGTCACCCCGCCGGCCGCGAGCACCGCCGCGACGATCGCGTCGGCCCCGTCGAAGCCCGGCCCGGCATCGTCGCCGCTGAAGGTGACGACGTCGACGCCCCGCTCGCGCAGGCGCTCAGCCATCGCGTGCGTCCGCCTCGACTGAGTGATCGACGAAACCGGGGTGAACGTCATCACCGCGACCCGGCGATGCCCGAGGTCGGCCACGTGGTCGGCGAGGGCACGACCACCCCCCACCTCGTCGCAGTACACGCTGCTGATCGTCGGGTCCTCTTCCGGGCGCCCCGCGACGACGGCGGGGATGCGCCGCGCGAAGGGGGTGATGTCCTCGACGGGGAGGGCGCCGCTGCAGACGATGAGCCCCTCCACCCGCAGCGCCACGAGGGTCTCGAGAGCGCGGCGCTCGTCGTCGACCGAAAAGGATCCAGCCCCGGTCGCGGTGACGACCCGGTACCCGCGAGCCGCCGCCTGCTCCTGGAACGCGGTCAGCAGATGACCGTAGAACGGTGTCGACGCGTCGCGGACGAAGACGCCGAGCGTGTGACTGCGGTGGGCCGACATCCCCCGCGCGTGCGCGTTGGCGACGTACCCGAGCTCGGCTGCCGCCTGCCGAACGCGATCGATGGTGTGCGCGGCGACCCCGGACGCCCCCGAGAGCGCCCGCGAGACCACCGACTTCGACACCCCCGCGGCCGCGGCCACGTCGTGGATGGTGGGGGCAGCCCCGGTCGAGCGGGGCGTGGCACCACGGACCGATCGGCGACCGTCGTCGGGGGTCTCGTCTCGCACGCCTTCACGCTATCGGGCGACCAGCCGGATCGACCCGCCGCGATGCCGCGAGCCGGAGTCACTCGCCCAGGATCAGCCGCCTGATGGCGGCATCCTTCGAGCCGCCCAGCTCCATCGTGCGGCCCTTGCGGTACAGCGAGAACACGCGCGGGTCGATGTAGCTCGCCTTCGCCACGGCAGGCGTGTTGCCGAGCGCTTCGGCTGTGGCGCGCACCGCGGCGACCTCGGCCTTCTTGCGCTCGTTCTTCCCGCCCGTCGTGCCCGCGTTCGCGAGCGACTCCGCCGCGAGAATCGTGCCGCGCAGGGTGCGGAAGTCCTTCGCGCTGAACGGGCCGCCCGTCAAGGAGCGGACGTACGCGTTCACGTCGCCCGGGGTCAGGGGAACGCGTCGTCGCCCGCGCTTGTAGCTCAACAGCGCCGCCCGCGAGCGTCCGAGGGCGAGCTCTTCGACGATGGATGCCAGCTCCGCATCGCGCAGCGAGAGCTCGGCGCGCTTGCCGCTCTTGGCGGGGAACGACAGACGGATCAGGTCGCCGTCGACCGTAGCATCGCGTCTCTGCAGAGTCGTGAGCCCCCTGCTCCCGTTCGTGACGAAGTATCGGGCGTTGCCCACGCGCGGGGCGACCAGGTCGAGGAAGCGGAACGACACCGCCAGCACCCGCTCGCGGTCGACCTCGGCGCGGCGAAGCGACTGCGTGACGCGGGCGCGCGCTCGGGGCAGGGTCTCGGCGAGCTGCAGGGCACGGGCGAACTTGCCCTTGTCCTGACGCTTCGACCAGTCCGCGTGGTACGTGTACTGCCGCCGCCCGGCCTCGTCGGTGCCGACGGCCTGGATGTGCGCGTTGGGCTCGCGGGCGATCCACACCTCGCGCCAGGCGGGAGGGATGACCAGCCCGCGCGCGCGTTCGGCCTCGCGTTCGGGCACGGAGGCCCCGGTGTGATCGACGAATCGGAAACCCGAGCCGGAGCGTACCCGGCGGTACCCGGGGTCTTCGTAGGGGCGGACCCGGACGAGACGGGCCATCGCGTCAGTGCGTGCGGAGCATGTCGATGAGCTCCGCCTTCTTCTTGCCCGAGTACCCGGTCAGCCCGAGCTCCTTCGCGCGCTTCTTCAGCTCGGCGACAGTGCGGTCCTCGTAGTTCTCGGCGTGCCCGCCCTTCTCGCCGACCGCCTCGCGGCCTCGAGCGGCTGCGGCGTTGGAGATGCGCGCGGCCTTCTCTTTCGAGTCGCCCTGCTTCCGCAGCTCCTCGTACAGTTCGGGGTCCTTCAGGCTGTTCGATCCTCGCCCTTGCGGCATGGCCGTCTCCTTCCGTCGGGAATCCCGACGCTAGGGGGGAGCGGCTTCCGTCGCACTCGGCTTGACAACCCGTTCGCAGCCTCTCGTCGAGCGGGGGTTGACCAACTCGCGATATATCGCGATACTCGAACCAACGCGATATATCGCGAGTGAGGAGAAACAGCCATGGAGAAATGGATCGTCCACCCCGGCGAGACCCGCGTCATCGACGTCGACGCCCTGCGCGAGCTGAAGATCGGACTCGTCGGCGGCCAGGTCGACGTGATCGCCCACGACGAACCCGACGCCCGCATCGAGGTGCACGGCGTCACCGTGAAGGACCTGCGCATCGAGATGGTCGACGGCCGCCTCGAGATCAACCACCCCCAGCTGCGGTGGGACAACTTCCTCGAGGTGTTCCGCAACTTCGGCGCGGGTGGCCCGAAGGCCGAGGTCAGCGTCGCGGTGCCGCGCACCGTCGCCCTCACCCTCGGCGTGGTCAGCGCCAGCGCGCTCGTCTCGGGGCTTCACACCGATGTGCGCTTGAACACCGTCTCGGGCGACATCATCGTCGACGGCCTCACGGGCGACGTGGACCTCAACGCCGTCTCGGGCGACGTACAGGTGCGCGAGCTCGATGGCGCCCTGAGCGCCAACAGCGTCTCGGGCGACGTCGCCGCGACCGGCCGCATCACGAAGGCCTCGATCGACACCGTCTCGGGCGCCATGCTCGTCGACTCGACGGGACCGACGCAGTCCGTCTCGCTCAACTCGGTCAGCGGCACCGCCACCATCCGCCTCGACCGCTCGCTGCCCGCCAACTACGTGTCGCGGTCGGTCAGCGGCCGCGTGCAGATCGACGGCCAGGTGCGCTCCGGCAAGGGCCCGACCAACTTCACCGGATCGACCGGCGCGCTCGCGGGCCAGTTCGTCGACGTGCGCGCCAACACCGTCTCGGGCGAGATCACGGTGCTGCGCCGTGGCATCTCGGGCCTGCGTCCCGAGGAACTCGCCGGAGAGGAGGAGTGGTGATGAGCCCCGTCTTCTCGCACGGCGATCTGCGCCTGTACATCCTGAGCCTGCTCGACGAGGCCCCGCGCCACGGCTACGACCTCATGCAGGCCCTCTCCGAGCGCACGGGCGGCACCTACTCGCCCTCCGCCGGCACGATCTACCCCCGACTCTCGAAGCTCGAAGAGGAGGGCCTGGTCACCAAGACCGTCGACGGCCGCAAGACCGTCTACGAGATCACGGATGCCGGCCGAGCCGAGGTCGCCGCGCGCACGGGCGACCTCGAGGGGATCCAGGCCGGCCTCGCCGACAGCGTGCGTCTCATCGCGGACGAGGTGCGGGGCAGCGTCCGGGATGCGATGCGCAGCCTCCGCGCCGATCTGGCCGCCGCCTCGCGCGAGGAGCGCGAGCAGTCGCAACCGACCCCGGCCGATGACCCGCGCTCCCGCAGTCGGGAACAGCTGTCTCGGGCCGATGCCGCCATCAACGAGTTCCGCGGCCGGGTGCGCTCCGAACTGCGGGCGCACGTGGCGCGCGGCGGAGAGCTCGCGGCATCCGGAGTCGACGACATCGAGGCGGCACTGCGCCAGGCGTCCGAGGCCGTCACGCGAGCGATGCGCGGCTAGGACGTCACTCCCACGGCAGATCATCCTCGGCGCCGACCGGTTCTCCCTGCGGGACGATGAGGACCGGTCGGCGTTGCCGATGGCTCAACCGTGCCGCCACCGAACCGGTGAGGAACTCGCGCAGCGATTCGCCGAGGCCGCGTTTGCGCGTTCCGACCACGATGAGCGACGCGTCGATCTCGTCGGCGAGTTGGATCAGTGCCAGGGCGGGGTCTCCGATGATCTGGCGCACGCTCCAGGTGACGGCGCTCTCGCCGAGAGCTTCGGCCGTCGCGCGGCGCACCTCGTCGAGGGCGGCCTTCGCCGCCGCCCCGGCCACGTCCACCGTGGAGGAGTGCACGTATCCGTCGGGGTCTTCGAAGGCCACGAATCGCGTGGTGTCGACGTGGGCGACGATCAACTCGGCGTGCGAGAGGGCCGCGTAGTGGGCCGCCTCGCGCACGATCCGGCTCGACTGCCCGGGGACGACGGCGGCGATCACCTTTCCGGCACCGACGCTCGCGCGGGGCTGATCGGTCATGGAGTCTCCTCTCGACGACGGCCGCGGCCCGGTCGCCGCCCCTCGACGGCTCGGCCGGAATGCGCCGTGATATCCTGGCTGTTACTCTTACCGGCTCGGTCCGGAACCGCAATACGCAGGGCCCACAGTCGGCCCTCGACGTCGATCGTGAGGGGGTCTCGCATGGGGCGTGGCCGTCAGAAGGCGAAGAACACCAAGATCGCCCGTGAGCTGAAGTACGACACCTATTCGGTGAACTACTCGGCTCTCGAGCGCGAACTGGGTGCACCCGCTCCGGGTGAAGACGCGTACGTCGACAAGTGGGCCGACCAGTACAGCGACGAATACGACAACGAGAAGGCCTGACGCCTTCCCGCTCGTTCTCGTACCGCTCGTACCTCGGTGCCGCGGTCGTCTGATCGTCGTACCCGCAGAAGCCAGAACGCCGAAGGGCGGCGACGTTTCCGTCGCCGCCCTTCGGCCTCGTTCGCGTTGCGTCGTCACCAGGTGAGGCCCGTGCGACGTTCCCACGCCTCTTCGACGCTCTCGCGGCGCACCATGACGATCGCGGCGGGAACGACGAGCAGCAGAGCGACGCCGAGAAGAGAGAGACCCGCGATCCAGCCCCCGGTCACCTCGTGCGTCAGTCCGATGGCCAGCGGCATCAGGGCGGCGAAGGCGTACCCCACGCTCTGCACGAACCCGCTCAGGGCGACCGTCGTCTCGTGCGAGCGCGTGCGCAGCCCGAAAAGCACCAGTGCGAGGGGGAACATCAGGGGCGGGATGCCGATGAGCACGACCCACAGCACGGTCGCGGTCGCCGGAGCCACGATCAGCCCCAGCACCCCCGTCACCCCGCACCCCACCGCCACCACGTAGAACGGGGTGGTGCGGCCGAGCCGGGCCACCAGCAGGGGCACGAGGAGCGACACCGGCAGGCCCATGAAGGAGAAGAGCGCGAGCAGTCCGCCGGCCTCCGCGGCATCCACTCCGGCGACGTCGATGAGCAGGGGCGGCATCCACGCGAACATCCCGTAGGCGACCGAGGAGTTCACGCCGAACGTGATCACGAGGGCCCACGTCTGCGGCACAGCCACGAGCCGCGACAGCACGGCCGTGCGCGGCTCGTCGAGCGCATCGCGTCGCGACGCCCGCGCACGCAGGTTCAGAGCGACCCAGGGGGCGACCGCGGCCAGTGCCACGACGGCCCACGTCACGAACGAGCCGCGCCACCCCACGGCATCGGCGAGGGGCACGGCGACGAGCGGGGGCGTGAACGTCGCCACCGCCATCGCGGTGCTGTAGACGGTCGTCATGAGCCCGATGCGCTCGGGGAAGTACTTCTTCACCACGGTCGGGAGGAGCACGTTCGCGACGCCCACCGCCGCGAACACCCCGGCCGTCGCCCCGAGGAGCGACCACGCGTCCACCGCCGCCGCACGAAGCCCCAGCATGACCGCGGCCGTGATCGCGGCGATCAGCACCGAGCGCTCGAGACCCAGGCGCCGCTCGATGGCCGGCGTCACCATTCCGGCGAGCGCGAACGCCACCGGAGGAGCCATGCCGATCAGGCCCACCACCACCGCCGGGAGCGGGAACTCCTCGCCGATGCGCGTCAGCAGCGGCGACAGCGAGGCCACCGCGATGCGCAGGGTCAACGCCAGCAGCACGATCGCCGCGGCGGCGAGGGCGATGGTTCCCGCGCTGCGGCGGGTCAAGACTCCTGGCTGCCCTCGACCCAGGCGAGGTACTCCTCCGACACGGTTCCCGTGACGTAGCGGCCGTCGAAGCAGCTCATGTCGAGATCGACCAGGTCGGTCCCCTCCATGATCGCCGCCTTGAGGTCGTCGACCTCCTGGTACACGAGGTAGTCGCAGCCGAGCTCTTCGGCGATCTCGGGGATCGTGCGGCCGTGGGCGACGAGCTCGTGGCGCGAGGGCATGTTGATGCCGTACACGTGGGGGTAGCGCACCGGCGGGGCCGCCGAAGCGAACGTCACGCTCTTGGCCCCGGCATCCCGTGCCATCTGGATGATCTCGCGGCTCGTCGTGCCGCGGACGATCGAGTCGTCGACGAGCAGGACGTTCTTGCCCTGGAACTCGGTCGACATGGCGTTGAGCTTCTGGCGCACGCTCTTCTTGCGCACCGCCTGCCCCGGCATGATGAAGGTGCGGCCGACGTAGCGGTTCTTGTAGAAGCCCTCGCGGTACTCGATGCCGAGCTTGCGGGCCACCTGCATCGCGGCCGGACGAGCGGAGTCGGGGATCGGCATGACCACGTCGATCGTCCCCGCGGGGGTGTATTTCGCCACCGTGTCGGCCAGGCGCTCGCCCATGCGCAGGCGCGTCTCGTACACCGAGACGCCGTTCATGACCGAGTCGGGGCGCGCGAGGTAGACGTACTCGAACGAGCACGGCGCGAGCGTCGAGTTCTCGGCGCACTGCTGGGAGTGCAGCGTCCCGTCGAGGGTGATGAACACCGCTTCGCCGGGGAGCACGTCGCGCACGACCTCGAAGCCGGCGTTCTCGAGCACCAGCGACTCGGACGCCACGATGTACTCGTCGCGCGGCTCGCCGCCCGGCACGTGAGCTGCGGGCCGCTTGCCGAGGATGAGGGGACGGATGCCGAAGGGGTCGCGGAACGCGAGCAGACCGTAACCGGCGATGAGGGCGATCGAGGCGTACGAGCCCTCGACGCGCTCGTGCACGCGGGCGACCGCGCGGAACACCTGGGCGGGGTCGAGGTCGGGCCCGGTGATCTCGGACTGCAGCTCGGAGCCGAGGATGTTCACGAGCAGCTCGGTGTCGCTGCTGGTGTTCAGGTGCCGACGGTCCTTGTGGAAGAGCTCGGTGGTCAGCTCTCGCGTGTTCGTGAGGTTGCCGTTGTGCACGAGCACGATGCCGTAGGGCGCGTTGACGTAGAAGGGCTGGGCCTCTTCTTCGTTCGACGCGGTGCCCTTGGTGGCGTAGCGCACGTGACCGAGACCGATGTCGCCGAGCAGGGCGCGCATGTCGCGCGTGCGGAAGGCCTCGCGCACCTGACCGCGGGCCTTGTGGATGTGGAAGACGCCGCTGGACTCGGCCGTGGCCATGCCCGTCGAGTCCTGGCCTCGGTGCTGGAGGAGGAGGAGCGCGTCGTAGATCTCCTGGTTGACCGGGCCCTGCCCGGCCATGCCGACGATGCCGCACATGAGGAGTTAGCTCGCTCCGTTCGCCGGCGTGCCGGCATCCGCGTAGGTTCCGACCAGGCGCACGGCGCCGCCGTCGACGCCCTTGGCGCCCTGTTCGTACTCGCCTTCGGGGCGGGCTCCGTCGCGCACGACGCCGACCTGCCACGTGGCGATGCCCTCGGCCTGCAGCGCCGCGATCGCAGCGTCGGCGACCTCGGGGGCGACGACCGCGAGGAAGCCGATGCCGAGGTTCCAGGTGCCCTCGGTCGCCGTGAGCTCGAGACCGCCCATGTCGGCGAGCACGCGGAACACCGGAGACGGGCTCCAGGTCGAGCGGTCCACGTCGACCCACGTGTTCTGGGGCAGGACGCGCGCGAGGTTCGCCGCGATGCCGCCGCCCGTGACGTGGCTGAGCGAGTGGATGCCGGTTCCCACGGCCCCGTCGTCGAGCAGGCGCAGCAACGGCGAGGTGTACAGGCGCGTGGGCTCGAGCAGCGCCTCGCCCCACGTGCCGCCGAGCTCGGCCGAGGCGGAGCCGTAGGCGATGCCCGCGCCGGTGATGATGTGACGCACGAGCGAGTAGCCGTTGGAGTGCAGGCCGCTCGAGGCCAGCGCCAGCACGACGTCGCCGCTGCGCACGCGATCGGCGCCGAGGATGCGATCGGCCTCGACCACGCCGGTCGCCGCGCCCGCGACGTCGTAGTCGTCGATTCCCAGCAGGCCGGGGTGTTCGGCGGTCTCGCCGCCGACCAGCGCCGTGCCGGTCATCGCGCAGCCGCGCGCGATGCCCGCGACGATGTCGGCGATGCGCTGGGGCACGACCTTGCCGCACGCGATGTAGTCGGTCATGAACAGCGGACGCGCACCGACCACGACGATGTCGTCGACGACCATGCCGACGAGGTCTTCGCCGATCGTGTCGTGCTTGTCGATCGCCTGCGCGATCGCGACCTTCGTGCCGACGCCGTCGGTGCTGGTCGCGAGCAGGGGGCGCGCGTAGTCGCGGAGCGCGGAGGCGTCGAAGAGACCGGCGAAGCCGCCGACCCCGCCGAGCACCTCGGGCCCGTGCGTGCGACGCACGGCCGACTTCATCAGTTCGACGGCGAGATCTCCGGCGGCGGTATCGACGCCTGCGGCGGAGTACGGGTTTTCGTGGGGAGCGGAAGCCACCGCAACAGACTACCCGGGGCGAACACGCGCGGGCACCGCGCCCGCGACGCAAGGCCCACCCCGAGGCCTCTCCCCGTCCCTACAATGACGCCATGACGGGCGGTCAGCCGGAGTGGGTGATCCGCGAAGACGCGGCGCAAACGGTGCTCGTCGCGCTCTATCTGCGCCAGGTCCTCGGCATCCGGTCTCCCGACGAGCTCCCCGCCCTGCGTCGCGTGCCGCCCCCGTGGGTGGACGAGCGGACGGATGCCCGGCACGCCCAGCTCGAACGCGAGTGGCGCGAGTACTGGGCGATGACGGTGGAGCCGCAGGCGCACCCCTCGCCCGTTCCCCTCGAGTTGATCGACGGTTTCGACACGCTCGTCACCCTGCCGGTCGAAGGATCCGACGCCCTGCGTGCGGCCATCGGGGCGCACGCCGACGACGCGGTGGACTTCGCCCGGCTCGCGCACGACCGCTACGCCCGCGAGGCCGCCGCCCGACCCGGGGTCTCGTACCGCGCTTACGCGAGCGCGATCGCCGCGCACGAGCGGGCCGTGGGGCGACGCGCGCACTCGTTCGAGCTGAACGTGCAGGTGCTCCCGCTGGCTCAGCGGGGCGTGTGGTGGATCGGCTCGCTGACCGTGGCCGTGACGGACGGTCTGCGCGGCGACGTGGCCGCCTTCGACACCGCGATCCACCCGATCATCGCCGAACTGGCGTGAGGGGCGCTGTGCCGGTCAGATGCCGTGCTGCTCGTGCTCGACCGTGACCTGGCGGGTCCGGCCGCCGACGGTGCGCTCGAAGATCAGGGCGACGATCGCCCCCACCGCGACGCCCAGCACGACGAAGATCAGGGCGGTGAAGCCGAAGACCTGCATCTGCGAATAGACGACCTGCGTGTACGGGCTGATGTCGGAACCGTCGATGAAGACGGTGAGCAGGAGAGCGACGAGGATGCCGAGGAACGCCCCGGCCGCCAGGAACACGCCGTACTTCGGGGCGCGACGGACCGTCAGCGTCTGACGCTCATCGCGCGCGGCGGACGGTCGTTCGGGGGCGGGCTGCTCGGCCATACGCCCATTGTCCCACCGCCGCACCGTTTCGGGGTCGCTCTGTCTCGGCGTCGAGAGGGCGGGGCGGCGGGCGGGCGGGCCGGGCGGGGGGCGGGGCCGGGGCGGGGCCCTGATGGCGATACACGCTCACTGCACCGGGAAACGCCCTCCGCGCGATGGTGCACGGCTCGTTCGTGTGATCTCGTGCGGATCGCGCGCCCTCGATGGAAAGCCGCGGATGCCGCGACCCGGGCTACGGCCGCAGCGGCAGCAACGCGCTGAGGTCGGCGCGCACGCCCGAGGCGACGATGCGGCCGGCGGTCACGGCATCCGCCCACTTCTCTCGACCGGTCGCGACGGCGATCCAGGTTGCGGCATCGGTCTCGACCACGTTGGGCGGAGTGCCGCGCGTGTGCCGGGGGCCCTCGATCACCTGCACCGCGCCGAAGGGCGGCACGCGCATCTCGACCGAGTTGCCCGGGGCCTTCTCGACGAGCAGCTGCAGCAGGTAGCGCACGGCCGTGGCGGTCGCCGGGCGCGGCGCGTCTCCGGCAGCGACCGCGGCGAGCGCGGCACGGCCGTCTCCGGTCTCGATGCGGCGGGGAGGCATGGCATCCACGCTACCCGCGGGCCAGTGGCGGGGGCGCCGCGCGGAGCGTGGCGGCACGACGCAGGAGATCGGCGCGCGAACACGGGAGAACCGCCGGCCGGGGCGCGCTCTGTCGCCGGGTCTCCTGCATTGTGTCGGGGCGCCTCCCTCGGGGCCCACCGCGACACAACGCAGGAGAACGTGCGCCTGCGAAGCCAAGCGTGCCCGCCCGATGCGGCCAGACGGCCGCGCGTCCTGCGTAGCGCCCGCGGCGCGAAGGGGCGAACCCGCGCTCGGTAGGCTGTCCGCGTGAGAATCCTGGTCCTCGGTTCGGGCGCGCGCGAGCACGCCATCATCCTCGCGCTGCGCTCCGAAGAGGAGTCGCACGCGATCTTCGCCGCCCCCGGCAACGCCGGAATCGCCCGCGAAGCGCACCTCGTCGACGTCGACCCGATGGATCCCACCGCCGTCCTGACCTTCGCGAAGAACGAGGCGATCGACCTCGTCGTCGTCGGCCCCGAGGCTCCCCTGGTCGCCGGCGTCGCCGATCCGCTGCGCGCACACGGCATCCCCGTGTTCGGCCCGGGCAAGGCCGCGGCCCAGCTCGAGGGATCCAAGACCTACGCGAAGCGGATCATGGATGCCGCGGGCGTCCCCACCGGCGGATCGGTCCGCGCGCACGACACCGCCGCCGTCGAAGCCGCCCTCGACCGGTTCGGCGCCCCCTACGTCGTCAAGGCCGATGGCCTGGCCGCGGGCAAGGGCGTCATCGTGACCTCCGACCGTGCGGCGGCGCTGGCTCACGCCGAAAGCTACCTTCCGAGCGGGGCCGTGCTGATCGAGGAGTTCCTCTCGGGCCCCGAGGTCTCGCTCTTCTTCCTCAGCGACGGCGACCACGTCGCTCCCCTCAGCCCCGCTCAGGACTTCAAGCGCCTGCGCAACGGCGACGAGGGCCCCAACACCGGCGGCATGGGGGCGTACTCGCCCCTCCCCTGGCTGACCGAGCGCTTCGGCGGCGAGGACGAGTTCGTGGCACAGGTCACGCGCGACATCGCCGAGCCCGTGATCCGCCAGATGGATGCCGAGGGCACCCCCTTCATCGGACTCCTCTACGCGGGGCTCATCCTGACCGAGCAGGGTGTGAAGGTCATCGAGTTCAACGCCCGTTTCGGCGACCCCGAGACGCAGGTCGTCCTGCCGCGTCTGATCGACCCCCTATCCCGCCTCCTGCTGGCGGCGGCTTCAGGCACGCTCGAGGATCAGCCGCGTCCCGCTTTCGCCGAGGCGACCGCGGTCACGGTCGTGCTCGCGAGCGAGGGGTACCCCGAGGCGCCCCTCACCGGTCGCGTGCTGACCGGGATCGACGAAGCCGAAGAGGTCGACGGCGTCCACGTCGCCCACGCCGCGACGGCACTGCGCGACGGCGAGCTCGTCGCGACGGGTGGGCGCGTGCTGAGCGTCGTCGCCACCGGCACGACGTTCGGCGAAGCGCGCGAGGCGGCCTACGCCGGGCTCGAGCGCATCGGGCTCGAGGGCGGGCAGTACCGCACCGACATCGCCGCGCGCGTGGCCCAGGGCTGACGGGCCCGACCCGTTCCGCCGACCCGCGGTCGCCCCCTCGGCGAACCGCTTCGTGCTCGACCCGGGCCGCGCGCGGCGCTAGCGTGTGGGCCATGGTCGACAGGGATGCCATGGCGCGGGGCCATGAGATCTTCGACCCGATCGCCGAACGCCAGTGCGACCTGCCGGGCGTCGACATCGGGCGGATCTTCGGCACCGAGGGGCTGCGCATCCGCGAGAAGGTCTTCGCGTTCGTCGTCCACAGCGGCTCGCTCGTCGTGAAACTGCCCGAGGAGCGGGTCGGCGAGATCGTCGACGAGGGGATCGCCGGCCCCCTGGTCATGCGCGGGCGGCCGTTGCGTGAATGGGCCGAGGTTCCGATCGAGACCGGGGCCGACCGCTGGGGTCAGCTCATCGACGAAGCGCGGTCCTTCGTCGACGCGATCACGCCGTAGCCTCTACCGATGAGTTCGACCGCCTACGACGCCCGGGCCGACGAGTACATCGACGCCCTCGGAACGATGGATGCCGTTCACCCGGTCGACCGGAGCATCGTCGAGGCCTGGGCTGCCACCGTCACCGGCTCCGTGCTCGACGCCGGCTGCGGCCCCGGCCACTGGACCGGGCACCTGGCGGGCCTCGGCCTCGACGTGCGGGGCGTCGATCTGGCGCCGCGGTTCATCTCGCACGCGCGAGCGGCTCATTCCGGCATCCGGTTCGATCTCGGCTCGATCGACGAGCTCGAGGTGGAGGACGGTGGGCTCGGCGGCATCCTGTCGTGGTTCTCGACGATCCATCACGAGCCCGCTCGCGTCGACGTCCCGCTGCGGGAGTTCGCTCGAACGCTCCGCCCGGGCGGGCGACTGCTGCTCGGGTTCTTCGTCGGAGAAAGAATCGAGACGTTCGACCACGCCGTCATCCGCGGCTATCGCTGGCCCGCCGCCGAGCTGGGGCGGAGAGCGGATGCCGCGGGGTTCGACATCGTCGAGACCCAGACGCGCGAGACGCGCGGAGCCCGGCCGGTGGGGGCGCTGCTCTGCGAGCGGCGGGCGTGATGCGGGCGCGGAGTGTTGTCGCGCTCGGGCTGAGCGCCGTGGTCCTGGGGCTCGCGGGGTGCTCCTCGGAGAGGGGGCGCCAGGACGTCGACGCGGTGCTCTGGCGGCAGACGATGGCGCACGAGAAGGTGGGGGCGCTCCTCGATGTCTCGCAGCGCGAGACCGGGACCGTGCTCACGGGGCTCCGGAATGCCGCGTGGGATCGCATGGGACAGACACCACCCGATGTCCGCGAAGGCGCGATGGTCGTCTACGACCTGCACATCGTCGGGCCCACCGCTACCTTCTCCGTCTTCCTTTCGTCGGGTCCCCGGCCGGACCTCCCCCGCGATGGCGGCGGGCTCTACAACGGTCCGAGTGAGGTCTACAGCTGCTGGGACGTGACCGCGACGTTCGGCCGGACGCCCGCGACGACGACCCGCGAACTGGGCACCGAGTGCCCGCCGGATCTCGTCGAGCAACTGCCCGACGACGCGGCCTTCGTCCGGCGCGACGCGTTCGACGGCTGAGCCCACGGCGACAACGGCGACCACAGATGCGCTTCTCGGCCGGCGGACCCGTCTCGCGGGCTTCGGCAAAGTCGAACGCGGACTCCCACCGCGTCTCGATCACATGGCAGGACACGTCGCGGTCAAGCTGGATCACCCCGGCGTCCCGCTGAGGACGGCGGGAGATGCGTGATGGACGTCCTCTCACCCTGCACAAAAGGCTCGAGGCCGGTAACCCCTCAGGGTCACCGGCCTCGCGTTCGTGGGGAATCGATCAGGAGCGGCGCGCGCGGCGGCGGGCGATGACGACGACCGCGAGCCCTGCGGCGAGCAACCCGCCGGCGAGCGTCATCGCCATCGTCGGATCGCTACCCGTGACGGCGAGTCCGCCGGGAGTGTTCGCACGGGTGCCCGGGGGCGGAGTCGCGTTTCCAGCCGCCGGAGTGGATGCCGACGGTGCCGGACTCGCGCCGGGCGAAGACGGTGAAGGGCTGGGCGCGGGGGCAGGCTGACCGACGACGAGGGTGACGGTCTGCGTCGCGTCGGACGAGGTGCCGTTCGACGCGGTGATGACCACGACGTAGTCGCCGGGGGTCGTGGGCGTGCCCGAGATGACGCCGGTGCTGCCGTCGAAGACGAGGCCATCAGGCAGCCCGGTCACGGTGACGGTCGGTGTGGGATTTCCCGCGGCGGTGATGGTCGCGGTGTAGCCCTCACCGACGGTCGCGTCGCCCGGCGGGGGCGAGGTGATGGTCGGTGCGGTCGTCTCGGACACCGTGCCGGGAGGAGGACAACCGGTGGACGCGCTGATGGTGTTGGTGTCGAGGGTCACCGCACCGTTCTGAGCGATGAGGCGGCCCTGGACGGTTGCGCCGGTGGTCGCGGTGACGGACTGCTGTGCCAGCACCGTTCCCTGGAAGTCCGCGGCGGTACCGAGGGTGGCCGAACTGCCCACCTGCCAGAACACGTTGCACGAGCTCGCTCCGCCGGTGATCGTGATCCGGCTGCCGGATCCGATCGTGAGAGTGGATGCCGCCTGGAAGACCCACACCGAGTTCGCGTCTCCGGCGAGGGTCAGAGCGCCCGTGTCGGCGAGGGCGAGAGTGCCACCGGAGTAGACGCCCGGCGACAGCGAGAGCCCGTTGAGCTCATCGAGTCCCGTGCGGGTCGGCGTCAGCGAGGCCGCGGTGCCGTACGCCGTCAGAGCGTCCCGCTGCGCCTGCGCGGCCGCGGCATCGGTCTGGTGGACGGTGCCGTTGACCACGCCCTCCGTGGGGCCGCCGAAGCCGGTGACGGACGTCCCGGGGGACAGTCCCAGGTCGCCGTTGACGAGGGTGGGACCGGTGTTCGTGACGGCGCTGGCACCGAGCACTCCGTAGGTGCTGGCGGTACCGAGATCGACCGGGCCATCGATGACGGTCGCGGCCGAGGCGGGGGAGATCAACGCGACCCCCATGGCTGCTGCGAGGCCGACACCGGTGGCGGCGAGAGTGAGGGGGCGGAGAAAACGGGACGTGGCCATGAGAGGCCCCTGTCTGATGACGGAAAGGCACTTGGCGAACATCGACGACGTGCGCATGATCTCCGGTCTTCGAAGTATGGGCCTCCCAGCTTCTTCATAGGCGGATGCGCCGACATTGGCGACCAACTGCCAGCTTCGTCCCCGTTCGAAGTCTCCAGGGCGTACCTGACGCGGGGTCCCGACGGCGCAGACGCCGGATCACCGAGAAATTTCCCACCGCGGCGTGACGAAACGCCCCGTCGCCTCGTCTCCGCAGTGTTCCGCGATGCGGACCTCGAGACCGCCCGGCCGGTGCGCCCCCCAACTCCGCACCGGTCGGGTGCCGTGGTTGCCGGGGAAGCAATGTCGGCGATGATCCGTCGCGGTGCCTCGCGCACACCGCCCGGTGCGGTTCGCTCAGTCCGGCGAAGGTCGCCAGGCGCGCACCTGATCGATCGCGGCGCGCCACCCCCAGACAGTGAGGCGGGCACCGATGACGCCGCTGTCGGTGAAGTTGTTCGGCAGCGATGTCGGAACGACGGGAGTGTTCGCCACGATCTCGAGCAGACCGTCGGCGAACAGCTCCTTCCCCAGGAGGGCCTGCGCGACGACGGGAAGCCCCTCCACGTCGCTCGCACGCGGCGGAGCCTCCCCGCGCCACGGCAGTACACCGGCGACGAACGCCGACCGACTCACCGGACCCGAGCGCCGAAGCGACACGACGTGCAGCGCGCCCCACGCGGAGTCGTCGAGCGAAACCGCGATGACATCGCCCTCGTGCATCGTCACGGTCGTGCGCGGACGGTGAGGAAGGACGCGCTGCCGAGCCATCCCCCCATCCTGCCGCGCATCCTCGCATCGCGAGCAGAAGCCCCTTCCCGTGCGCAGGATCGAGTCCGCGGCATCTACGATGCATCCCTCCCGATGAAACGCCGAACGCCGCCGCCCCGCGGAGGGACGACGGCGTTCGATCGCGCGGGTTACTCCCCCGCCGCGGCGGGAGCCGCCTGTGCCGCCTGGGACGGGGCCGCGTCGCGCGGAGCGCCGTGCGGCCGGATCATCGACGGCCGACGCATGAACAGCACCGCGACCAGGCCCAGGGCGATCACGATGATCGGCAGGGTGAGCGACTCGCCCATGGCCTGCGAGAAGCCGGTGACGACCTGCGGCGGCAGTTCCCCGCCACCGAAGCTCGCGGACGCGTCCGCGGCTCCCGGCAGGTTCGCCTCGAGGCGCGCCTGCATGAACGCGGCGATGGATGCCGAGCCGATGACCGATCCGACGGTGCGGGTCGTGTTGTAGATGCCGGCGCCCGCGCCCGCCTGACGCGGCGGCAGGTTGCGCGTCGCAGTGGTGGCGAGCGGCCCCCACATGCCGGCGTTTCCGATACCCATGAAGACGGAGGGGATAAGGAACATCCAGATCGGGGCGTCGTTCAGGATGAGCGCCACGTACAGCCCCAGCGAGCCGCCGACCAGCAGGAGTCCCGGCACGAGCAGGAAGCGCGGGTCGGTGCGGTCGAGCAGCTTGCCCGCGAAGGGGGCGAGCACGCCCGACAGGATCGCGAGCGGCACGAGCAGCAGCGCCGACTCGGTCGGGGTGAGACCGCGGGCGAGCTGCAGGTAGAACATCTGCGGCAGCGCCATGCTCGTCACGGTGAAGCCGACCGCGGCGATCGCGAGGTTGGCGATCGAGAAATTGCGGTCGCGGAACAGCGCGAGCGGAACGAGCGGCTCGCCCTTGCTGCGCGCCTGCGTCCAGACGAACAGCGCCATGACGACGACACCCGCAGCGACCATCGCCCAGATCCACGCGGCCCACGAGTAGTGCTCGCCCTCTTGCAGGCCGAACACGATGAGGAAGAGTCCGACGGCGCTGAGGACGACGCCGAGGATGTCGAACTTGTGCGCGGTGCGCGGCAACTGCGGCACGAGGATGACGGCGGCGATGAAGCCGATGATGCCGACGGGGATGTTGATGAAGAAGATCCACTCCCACCCGAGGCCGTCCACGAGCAGGCCGCCCGCGAGGGGGCCGACGAGGGTGGCGACACCGGCGGTCGCACCCCACAGGCCCATGGCCGCGCCGCGGTTCTGCGGCGGGAAGGTGCGGGTGATGACGGCCATGGTCTGCGGCGTCATCAGCGCGGCACCGAGGCCCTGCACGGCGCGGGCGACGATCAGCACCTCGAGGGAGGGCGCCAGACCGCACGCGAGCGAGGCGAGCGTGAAGAGCGCGAGGCCCGTGAGGTAGATGTTCTTCGGGCCGAAGCGGTCGCCGAGACGGCCGGTGATCAGCAGCGGGACCGCGTACGTCAGCAGGTAGGCGCTGGTGACCCACACGACGTTGTCGAGGTTGTTCGTGTTCGGGTCGAGGGCCGCCTTGATCGCGGGGTTCGCGACCGAGACGATCGTGGTGTCGACCAGGATCATGAAGAAGCCGATGACCAAGGCCCAGAGGGCCGGCCAAGGGCTGCGTTCGTGGGTCTTGTGGGATCCGGTAGTGGATGCCGCGGAGGCGGCGCGGGAGTCGGTCATGGGGTGGTCTCCTTTGAGACGCGGTGCTTCTTCTTGATGTGTTCGGGGATTTCGGCGATGCCCCAGGCGAGGGAGCGATCGGCGAGGCGCGCACGCAGGGAGTCCTGCCACGCGAGTTCGGCGGCGAGCAGGGCGGATTGGCGCCGCAGCTCGATGAGGAATTGTTCGGGGGTCTCGCGCTCGGCCGCGGCGGTCAGCCCGTCGTGATGCTCCTCGACGGAGGCGACCAGCTGCGCGCGTCGCTGGTCGAGCAGGTCGATGACCTCGGCGCGCTCGAGGTTGTGGGCTTCGGAGAGGGCGACGCGGAACTCGCTCGGCCTGTCGATGCGGGGTAGTTCGGCGCGCACCCATTCCTCGAGGGCCCGATGGCCGGCATCCAGGATCGTGTAGGTGGTGCGTTCCGGACGATTGCCGTCGCGATCAATGCCGGCTTCGGCCAGGAGCCCGTCACGTTCGAGGCGGGCGACCGTGTGGTAGATCGTGCCCTTCTGCAACGGAACGAGCCGGTCGTCTCGGCGTTCCTTCAGCAAGCGCACGAGCTCGTAGGTGTGCATGTCGGCCTCGCGGAGCGTGGCCAGGATCATGACGGCGACGGGGGTGAGGCGGCTGGTCTCCGGCATCCGCCCTCCTCATGGTCCGTGTCGACTAGTCCACGTGGACTATACGCGGTCTCGCCACGCTTCGCGAACCCGTACGGATGAACATCGGGTGTCCGACGGACCTCCGCCTCGCCGCGAGGGGTCGGTCACCCCGCGGACGCCCGACGGCGGGGAGGGCGTGCGCCCGACGCAGAGCACGCCGCACCCGGTCAGGGCGCGGCGTGCTCGGGACAGGTTCCGGATGCCGGGACTCAGGCCGACGAGGAGTCGTTCGCGACCTCAGCAGGCTCGTCCGCTTCGGTCCGGCTCTCTGCCGACGCCGTCACCGCTCGACGCTGACGCCAGCGCACCGGGATGCCGAAGATTCCACGCTGGTTGGGCTCTTCGACCTCGAGGCCGTAGTGCTCGCCGATCGAGTCGCGCAGCTGCGCCCGTTCGGCCTTGTCGTACGCCTTCATCTCGCGGCGGAACGCCACGACCGTGGCCCAGCAGATCGCGAGCAGCACGACGCTGAAGGGCAGGGCGATGCTGATCGCCGCGGTCTGCAGGGCGTTCAGACCACCCGCGATGAGCAGGGCGAACGCGATCACCGCGGTGGCGAGGGCGAAGAACACGCGCACCCAGTTCTTGGGCTCCTCTTCGCCGCCGGTGGCGATCATGCTCATCACCAGGGCACCGGAGTCGGCGGACGTCACGAAGAACACCGCGATGAGGATGAGGAAGCCGACGATCAAGATCCCGGATGCCGGGACGTTCTCGAGCATCTGGAAGAGAGCTGTCGACACATCGACCGACCCGTCGGGCCCGGTGTAGGTCGCTGTGCCCGTGAGCTCGCCGTAGATCGCGGTGCCACCGAGCACCGTGAACCACAGGATGCCGACGAGGGTCGGAACGAGGATGACGCCGACCACGAACTCGCGCACGGTACGACCCCGCGAGATGCGCGCGATGAAGATGCCGACGAAGGGCGCCCACGAGATCCACCAGCCCCAGTAGAACGCCGTCCACGCGCCCTGCCAGGCGACACCGTCATCGCCCGCGTAGGCGCTGACGGTGAAAGAGAGCCCGACGAAGCTCTGGATGTAGTTGCCGATCGACTGCACCACGTCGCGCAGCAGGAACTCCGTCGGACCGGAGAACAGCAGGAACAGCATGAGGAGACCCGCGAGCACGAGGTTGATGTTCGAGAGCCACTTCATGCCCTTGCCGACGCCGGACAAGAGTGAGAAGAGGACGAACCCGGTGATGATGCCGATGATGATCGCCTGGCTGATGATGCTGGGCGGGACGACGCCGAGGAAGTCGAGGCCCGCGCTGATCTGGATGACGCCCAGGCCGAGCGAGGTGGCGACACCGAACAGCGTGCCGACGAGGGCGGCGACATCGATCGCGTTGCCCCACCCGCCCTGGACCAGACGCGCACCCAGGATCGGCTCGAGAGCCCAGCGGATCGTGCGCGGCCGACGACGGCGGTGGAAGGCGTAGGCGAGCGCGAGACCGAGCACGACGTAGATCGACCACGCGTGCACGCCCCAGTGCAGGAAGGTCTGCGACATCGCCTGCTGCGCGAGCTCGGCGGGAGTGCCCTCGACACCGGGGCGGGGCGAGACGAAGTGGCTCAGCGGCTCACTCACCCCGTAGAAGACCAGGCCGATACCCATGCCGGCGGCGAACAAGAGAGAGAACCACGAGATCGTCGAGAACTCCGGCTCGTCGTCGTCCTGCCCGAGCTTGATATTGCCGAAGCGGCTGAAGCCCATCGCGAGCGCGAAGGCGACGAAGAACGCCGCGATCAGCACGTAGTACCAGTTGAAGGTCGACACGATGAAGGTCTGCACCGAGGCGAAGGTGGCTTCGGCGGCCGCGGGGAAGAACAACGCGAAGGCGATGAACGCGAGGGCGATGCCCGCGGCAGGCCAGAAGACCCAGCCGCGAATCGTCTTGTGGCTGCTGCCCGCGTGGGGGTCGATGGCGACCGCGGGTCCGGGGGTGTCATCGGTCATTCCCCCGAGGGTAGTCAGGTGGGTCGTCGCGACCGGGGGGGCAGGCGCTCGCGAAAGCGGTATGACAGAATCCGCGTCGATGCGGGGCGCGCGCACCCGCGATAATGAGCGGGTGACCTCCGCTCCCCCGCTCGAGCTTCCCGGCTGGCGCCACGTCTACTCCGGCAAGGTGCGCGACCTCTACGTACCCTCGGACACCGTCGAGGGCGAGGCCCCCGCGCACCTCCTCGTCGTCGCCAGCGACCGCGTGAGCGCCTTCGACCAGGTCCTCTCCCCCGGCATCCCGGACAAGGGCGAACTGCTGACCACCCTCAGCCTGTGGTGGTTCGACCAGCTCGCCGGCGCCGATGGCGGCCGTTCCCTCCCCAACCACCTGGCGGCCGACCACGCACTGCGGGGCGACGACCCGGTGTCCTTGATCCCGGATGCCGTGCAGGGGCGCTCGATGCTCGTCCGGTCCATCGACATGCAGCCGATCGAGTGCGTCGTGCGCGGCTACCTCACCGGCTCGGGCTGGGCCGAGTATCAGGCGGAGGGCACGGTCTGCGGCATCCCTCTGCCCGAGGGCCTGACCGACGGCGATCGCCTGCCGGAACCGCTCTACACCCCCGCCTTCAAGGCGCCGATGGGCGAGCACGACGAGAACATCACCTTCGAGCGCTCGGTCGAGCTCGTCGGGGTCGAGACGGCCACCGCCCTGCGCGACCTGTCGCTCGAGATCTACCGTCGTGCGTCCGCGACGGCGGAGGCCCGTGGGCTGATCCTCGCCGACACGAAGTTCGAGTTCGGCTACGACTCCGACGGCCTGCTGACGCTCGCCGACGAGGTGCTCACGTCGGATTCCTCGCGATACTGGGACGCCGAGGCCTGGCGCACCGGATCCACGCCCGCCGAGCGCATGGCGAGCTTCGACAAGCAGATCGTGCGCAACTGGCTCGCCGCGAACTGGGACAAGCAGGGCGAGCCGCCCGTCCTTCCCGACGAGATTGTCGAGCGCACGCGCGAGCGCTACGCGACGCTGCTGCGTCTGCTGACCGGCGTCTGACCCGCCCTCTCTCGAAACCGCATCCGTTCGCCGAAACCGCACCGCATCCTCGACGAAACGGTGCGTTCTCGCCGAGCGCGTACGGTCTCGGCCATACCCCCACCTGAGGAGACACATGTTCCGCTGGAAGCTGCACGGCAACGGCCGCACGGTCGAGCCCGGGGCCGTCGTCGCCCCCGGCGAGCGCTTGAACTGGGGCGCGACGATCGCGATCGGCCTCCAGCACGTCATCGCGATGTTCGGCGCGACGTTCCTCGTGCCGGTGCTCACCGGCTTCCCGGTGTCGACGACGCTGCTGTTCTCGGGTGTGGGCACCCTGCTGTTCCTGCTCATCACGAAGAACCGCCTCCCCAGCTACCTCGGCTCGTCGTTCGCGTTCATCGCGCCGATCTCGGCCGCCACGGCGATCGACGCGACCGGCGGCTCGGCGCTCGCCGGCATCGTGTCCGTGGGCGTGCTGCTCGCCGTGATCGGCTTCGTCGTGCAGTTCGTCGGACTGGGTTGGGTCGACCGGGTCATGCCCCCCGTCGTGGCGGGCGCGATCGTCGCCCTGATCGGCTTCAACCTGGCCCCCGTCGCGTGGCAGAGCTTCGAGAAGCAGCCCCTGCCCGGGACCATCACCCTCGCCGCGGTCATTCTCTTCAGCGTGCTGTTCCGCGGCTTCCTCGGGCGTATCTCGATCTTCCTCGGCGTGATCGTCGGCTACCTCGCCACGGTGCTGATCCAGGCCGCGACGGGCGAGACGCTCATCGACTTCGCCGCCGTCGAGGCCGCTCCGTGGGTGGGTCTGCCCGAGTTCCGCTTCGCCGACTTCACCACTCCCGCGACCTGGTCGGTCATCGCGATGTTCCTTCCCGTCGTGCTGGTGCTGGTGGCCGAGAACGTCGGTCACGTGCGGGGGGTGGCGGCGATGACGGATGCCACGGCCAACCGCTCCACCGGTCGCGCCCTCATCGCCGACGGCGTCGCCACGACCCTCGCGGGAACCTTCGGCGGTTCGGGAACCACCACCTACGGCGAGAACATCGGCGTCATGGCCGCGACCCGCGTCTACTCGACCGCGGTGTACTGGGTCGCCGGTCTCGCCGCGATCGTGCTGAGCCTCTCGCCCAAGGTCGGCGCGGTGTTCAACACCATCCCGCCGGGCGTGCTCGGCGGAGTGACGACCGCGCTGTACGGCCTGATCGGCATCATCGGCATCAAGATCTGGGTCGACAACCGCGTCGACTTCTCGCGGCCGGTCAACCAGTACACCGGCGCCGTCGCGCTCGTGCTCGCGATCGCCGGGTTCACGATGGACATCGGCCAGTTCCAGCTCGGCGCGATCGTGCTGGGTTCGGTCGCGGCCCTGGTGATCTACCACCTCGGCAACGCGATCGCCCGCGCCCGCAAGACCGGCGCCGACGACGGCGGCCCGATCCCCGCGGTCGGCCCGTTGGGCGGCGACCCGAGCTGAGTCGCCGGGGTCCCGGCATCCCCTCCCCTCGTCGCCCGCCGCGGCGCCGAGCTCACACGGGTTCCGCGAGGTGACCCGCCATTGCGGGTGATCTCGACGATCGCCGGTGATCTCGCCACACGGCAGCGACAGCGGCGGCACGGTAAACTGGCTCCTGGTGCGTCGGGAAGTCTGGTCGACATTTCGTCGATCGAACCCTCAGGAGGCCTCATGAGCCACGACACCACCCGCGCGCCGAGCTGGCCCGGCTACGCCGAAGTCCACCGCGTCACGACGCTGCTCCGCCGCGAATCCGTCGGCGGCATGCTGCTGGTCGTCGCCGCGATCGTCGCGATCGTCTGGGCGAACTCCCCGGCCTCCGACGCCTATTTCGCGCTGCGCGACTTCCGCTTCGGGTACGAGCCGTGGCACCTCGACCTGAGCCTCGGAACGTGGGCGGCCGACGGCCTGCTCGCGGTGTTCTTCTTCATGGTCGGCCTCGAGCTCAAGCGCGAGATCGTCAGCGGCAGCCTGCGTCGCTTCGGCACGGCGATCGTTCCGGTCACGGCGGCGTTCGCGGGCGTCGCCGTTCCGGCCCTGATCTACGTCGCGATCGTGCACACGCAGCCGAGTCTGCTGGCCGGATGGGCGATCCCGACCGCGACCGACATCGCGTTCGCGGTCGCCGTGCTCGCCCTCGTCGGCTCGCACCTGCCCGGGCCCCTGCGCATCTTCCTGCTGACCCTCGCGGTGGTCGACGACCTCATCGCCATCGCGATCATCGCGATCTTCTACACCAGCGACATCTCGCTGCTTCCCCTGGCCGTCTTCGCGGTGCTCGTGGCGATCTACGGCGTCATCGCGCACCGGGCGCGGGCGTGGTTCTCGCGCCACGCGTGGGGCGCGTGGGTCGTGCTGCTGCCCATCGGCTTCGCCGCGTGGGCCTTCCTGCATGCGTCGGGCGTGCACGCCACGATCGCCGGTGTCGCCCTCGCCTTCACCATTCCCGTCGCCGCCTCGCGCCGCCGGCCCGAGCACCACGGCATGGATCTCGCCGAGCAGTTCGAGCACCGTTTCCGGCCGCTGTCGAGCGGCATCGCGGTGCCGATCTTCGCGTTCTTCGCCGCGGGGGTCGCCGTCGGCGGGGGTGAGGGCATCGTGCGAGCGCTCACCGACCCCGTGACCATCGGCGTCGTCGCCGGCCTCGTTTTCGGAAAGCCGATCGGCATCCTGCTCGGTGTGCGCATCCTGACCCTCGTGACGAAGGTGCGCCTCGACCCGGCGCTGAAGTGGATCGACCTCGCCGGGGTCGGCCTGCTCGCCGGCATCGGATTCACCGTGTCGCTGCTGATCGCCGAGCTGAGCTTCCCCGAGGGCTCCCCGCACACCGACGACGCGAAGATCGCGATCATGGCGGCCTCGCTCCTGGCATCCGTCCTCGCCTCCGCCGTGCTGCTGGTGCGCAACCGCCGCTACAAGCAGCTCGAGCAGGACGAAGAGGTGGATGCCGATGGCGACGACGTCCCCGACGTGTATCAGCAGCCGCTGCCCGACGGGCGCTGAGAGGCGTCTACACCGGACGACGTCACGAGAGCAGGCTTCGCGACCGGAACAGGACGATTTCGGCCGGAACGGCCTGTCCTCGTGACATCTCCTGTTCTCGTGACAGGCGACTTGACCCTGACGCGACGTGAGGGCGCAGCCTTGTCGGCATGATGAACGACATGACACACCAGGGGCTGCCGGTCGGCGAGACCGCCGCGCAGCTCGGCCTCACCGTCCGGACCCTGCACCACTGGGACGAGATCGGCCTGGCCCGACCGGCCGCGCGCTCGGCCGCCGGTTATCGCCTGTACACGGATGCCGACCTCGAGCGCCTGCGCCGCATCGTCGTCTACCGCGAGCTGGGCCTTGATCTCGAGGCCATTCGCGCGGTGCTCGACGAGCCCGGCGACGACGTCTCGGCGCAGTTGCGGGTGCAGCGGGCGCAGCTCGCACAGCGGATCGACCAACTGCGCGAACTCGACGACGACCTCGGACGCATGATCGAGGCTCAGGAGCGCGGCGTGCTGCTCTCGCCCGACGAGCAGAGGACCGTCTTCGGTCCCGACTGGAACACCGACTGTCCGGCCGAGGCGCGCGATGCGCACGGCTCGTCGCCGCAGTGGCAGCAGGCGGCCGAACGGTCCGCCTCGCGCGGTGCTGAAGACTGGGCCGCGGTCACGTCGACGCTGGCCGGGGTGGAGGGCGAGCTGGGTGCGGCGATGGGCGCCGGCATCCGTCCCGATGAGGCGATGGCGGCGGCCCTCGTCGAGCGTCACCGCGAGGCCCTGTCGGCGTTCTACCCGGTCTCGCGGCAGATGCACGTGCACCTCGGGCGCATGTACGTCAGCGACGAGCGTTTCACGGCTCACTACGACCGCGTGCGCCCGGGCCTGGCCACCTGGCTGCGCGACGCGATCGAGGCGAGCGCCCGCGCGCACGGTATCGACCCCGACACCGCCGAGTGGGCGTGACCGCCGTCGACGGAGCCGGTCAGTCCAAGCCCATGCTCGCGAGGACGTTCGTGTGCGTCCGGGTGAACGCGTGCACCTCCGCGTCGCCGTAGCTCTTGTCCGAGGTGGCCGAGAACTCCTCGCTGCGCACTCGTTCACCGAAGAGCGACTCGACAGCGGTCGAGAGCTCAGCGCTGACCAGGCCTCCGTACTCGTTCTTCTGATATCCGGAGACCACGACGACATCCACGCGCTGACTCTCCGCGACCGGAACCACGGCGATCAGCGTCTCGCGCAGCACCTCCTCGGGCACCCATCGGTCGGGATCATCGACGTCGGCGGGCTCGACGCGCACCGCGACGTAGAGATTGCACGGGCCCTCGCAGTTGTCGCTCGCGGACTCCGCCACCAGGTGCCAGCGGTCACCACCGGCACCACTGTCGTCGAGCGCCGCCTGGATCGGGGGGATCGCCTTGTCGATGTCGCTCTCGCTCGAGCCGAAGGGGTCGTCGAACGGGGATCGCCCGTCGACGAGGGGGATCATGAAGCAGCCCGACAGGACGACGGCCATCGTCGCGGCGAGCACTGCGGCGAACGCCCCTCTGATCGGCGCGCGCCCTCTGGTCGGCATCGATGCTCTGTGCACGGCGAGTCCCCCCTCTGAGAAGCGACGGCACCCCCGCGCCGCCCGTTCATTCCGCCCTCAATGTATCGCCGCTCTCCCGTCGCCTCACGCCCCGGCGAGCCCCACCGCGCGGCCTGTTCTCGTGGCATCCCCCTGTCCTCGTGACGAGACGGACAGGGTCATCGCGAGGCGGCCTCCCGCGGCCGACGCAGCTGCGCGGCGAACGAGGCGGCGGAGCGGAGGGTGAGTCCCGGGATGTAGCAGCGGACCAGCGCGATGGCGATGGCGGGGATCTGCGTGGCATCCGGATAGATCATCCACAGCGGCGCGAAGTCGGGCTGGAACTTCTTCTTGAAGTTCGCGAGCGAGCGGAATCCGTACGCCGGCTCGAGGAGGGCGCTGATCACGTCCAACCCGCGGTCGAGGGGGCCGCGCGCACCCTCGTCGCCGACCGAGTGCCGAGCGAGGGGAGAGCCCGACAGGCTCATCACGGTCATGCCGTCCTCGCGCAGTCGTTCGACGGCGTTGCCGATGAGGAATTCCATGACCCCGGGCATGGCGTCGTCGCGTCGACGCATGACGTCGAGGGCGTATCCGGCGATCGCCCCGTCGCGGTGGATCGGGATCCAGCTCGTGAACGCCGTGATGCGCCCCGATCCGTCGCGCGCGACCAGCAGGCGCACCTCGGGGTCGTCGAGCTGGTCCGTCGAGCCGAGAGTGAAGCCCATCTCCGGGATCGTCTTGTCCGAGACCCACGCCTCGGAGATGGCGCGGATCTGCCCGCGGTCGAAGAACGACAGCTCGCTCCACAGCGCCCACCGCGCCGTCAGTCCCTCACGCGCGGCGCGGTTGGTCGCCGTGCGCACGTCCTGACGCTTCTTGCCTGCGGGCGTCCACGTCTGCGGGTCGAGGAAGGCTTCCTCGGCCACCTGCAGCGCCGACCAACCGAGGGGAGCGACCCGCTCGCGCTCGGCGTCGTCGACGCTGTAGAACACCGGCGTCCAGCCCTGCTCTTCGCAGAAGGCGACGAACCCCGCACCGACGGAGGGGTCGTCCCGGTCGGGTCCGAAGGCCCCGCCGAGGGTCACGGCGAACCCTCCGCGTACCCGGTAGGCGATCGCCGCCTCGGCCTCAGCGGCGAACCAGTACACGTTGCCGTCCCAGAGGGTCATATGACCGAGGGTGTCGCCCGAGCCCGCGGCGAGAAGCGCTCGCGCGCGCTCGCGATCCGGAGTGGCCTCGGCAGCACCCGAGCGCACGATGAAGCGCGCGGTCGCGGCGACCGCACTCCCCCAGAACAGCAGCGGCGGCAGGTACCAGACGGCCTGCGCGAAGCCCGTCATGGGCACGAAGACGAGCGCCTCGGGCGGGAGGAGCGAGGGCGGAACGAGGCGCAGAGGCAGCGTCGCGAGCACCGTCGTCACGTTCGGCCACGGACGGAAGTCGGCGGATGCCACGAGGATCCCGACCAGCGCCACGGCCAGGGCCCCGAGGCCGGCGACAGCGACGGACCGCACGAACCCCCGACGCACGGCGGGCGTCGAGCGCACCTGCACGGCCGAGCGGAAACGGATGAGCAACGCGGCGACGAGGAGCGGGAGGGCGGCGCCCACGACCATGCCGACGACCGTCTGCCAGACGTCGGCGACGTCGTAGGCGGCGCGCACGGTCGCGAGCTGCTCGAGCGTGTCGGTCTCGCTCAGCATGAGCAGGATGCTCATCGCGACGAAGGTGAGGGCGTTGACCGCCACGGCCAGGTGGAGGGCACCCCGCCGCCCCCGCAGGATCCCCCAGGCCGCGATCAGCAGCACCAGCTGGGGAAGCGCGGCGATCCACCCCGAGGCGGGCTGGAGCTCGGTGTACGTCGCGACGAAGCTCGGGCACGGGGCGCCCGTCGAACCGATCGCGCAGACGAGCCCGTCGGCCACGTTCAGGGGGTCGTACGACAGCCAGCTGTAGACCGACAGCACGCCGGCCCCCGAACCCCAGAGGGTCGCGACGACCGGTCCGATCGCGGTGATGGCGGTGAGCGCGGCGAGCAGCACGCGCTTCTCGCGGAGAGAGCTGCGCGGGATGCCGACGGCCCGCGTCCCGCCGAGCACGAGGCCGGTCGCCATGCCCACGGGCAAGGCGATGAGCGTGTACAGGTCCGACGCCGACGCGGCGTAGAGGAACATCGTCACGGCGAGGACGGCCCCGCCGATGCGGATGCGACGGCGCCACAGCGGCGAGGCGAAGCAGCTCGCGGCGATCGCGACGCACAGCAGCGCCGCGATGGGCGGCGCTCCGGTGTCGGGGGTGACGTTCAGCGAGACCTCGGGGATGACAGTGTCTTCGAACCACCCGCTGACCTCGCCGATCGCGCAGACGAGAAGGCCGCCGCCCACGAAGGCGGCGAGCAGTCGACGCGTGCCCATCAGCCCCTCGGCCAGACCGCAGACGACGAGGGTCAGCACGACGGTCGCGAGGAGCACGAGCGGGTCGTCGACGCGCACCAGGGCGAGCAGCATGTCGCGCAGGTCGAACGGGCCCGCCTCGAACGTGCTCTGCGTGACGATGGTGATCACGCTGACGACGAGGATCGCCATGGCGACTCCGAGCGTTCCGACACGACGGCGCAGGAGCCCGGGGATGTCCCACCGGGACGCGCTGCGCTCCGGCCGCGGGGACCGAGCCGTCTCTGGCGCCGTCTGCACCTTGTCCATCACCGCGACCATCGGTCCTCCCCGAGCGTGCGCACGCCGACCACCGGCATCCTCTCCATGCTCGCGAGACCCCGTGTGCGGCACATCAGCCGGTCGGCCCCGGCGGCGGGCCGATCGGGTGATCCGGGCGGCCCCCGGAGTGCCTAGCCTGGTCGCATGGCATCAACCGCCTCTCCGGTCATCCGCGTCGCCGTCATCGACGACGAGGCGCTCATCCGCTCGGGCTTCTCGCACATCCTCAGCGCCGCCGGCGACATCGAGGTCGTGGCGACCGCCGACGGCGTCCACGCCATGGAGGTCCTCGCCGAGGCCCGCCCCGATGTGGTCCTGCTCGACATCCGGATGCCGGGACGGAACGGCCTCGACGTGCTCCGCGACATCCGCTCGGCCGGGTGGGACATGACGGTGGCGATCCTGACCACCTTCGACTCCGACGACCACATCGCCTCGGCTCTCGACGCGGGCGCGGCCGGGTTCCTGGTGAAGGACACCGATCCGCGTCAGCTCCCCCAGCTCGTGCGCACCCTCCACGGCGGCGGCGTGGTGTTCTCGCCCACCGTGAGTCGCGCGGTGGTGGCCGGGTATCTCCGTCCCGAGCCCGCCGCCGACACCCACCTGATCGACGCGCTGAGTCCGCGCGAGCGTCAGATCCTCGTGCAGCTGGGTCGGGGGCTGTCGAACATCCAGATCGGGGCGGCGATGTTCCTCAGCCCCGCCACCGTCAAGGCGCACATCAGCACGATCCTGGGCAAGCTCGACGTCGACGGTCGCGTGCAGGCGGCCCTCGTGGCGGAGCGCGCGGGGCTGCTCCGCGACGAGGAGGCGCGATGAAGCGCCGCGATGTGCTGATCGACCTGGGGCTCGTCGCCGTCGCCGCGCTCGACGGGGTGCTCGGGCTCTACACCACCGACATGCTCGAGCTGGTGCTGACGCTCGTGGGGGCCGCGGGCCTGCTGCTGCGCCGGCGGCTGCCGCTGCTCTCGCTCGCCCTGGCCCTGCCCGCCCTCTTCCTCACCGGAGGGCCGATCGCCTCGGTCATCGCCCTGTACACCGTCGCCAGCGCGGCGACGGGGATGATCTGGCTCGTCGCCGCGACCGCCATCACCTTCTTGGGCCTGGGTCTGTCGTGGGACACCTTCACCTCGGTCAACGACCATGTCCTCGCGATCGTCTACGCCACGATGACGTCGGGCGGCGCCGTGGCGCTCGGCCGACTGCGTCGGAACCAGAGTCGGCTTTCCGCCAGCCTCGACGAACTCCGCCGCGCTCGGGCCGACGAGAACCGGCGCGTCGCCCGCGAGGCGGTCGCTGAGGAGCGCGCACACCTCGCGCGCGAGATGCACGACGTCGTCTCGCACCAGGTGAGCCTGATCACCGTGCAGGCGGGCGCTCTGATGGTGCGCGCCGACGATCCCGAGGTAGCCGAGACGGCCGACACGATCCGCACCCTCGCTTCCACGACCCTCGCGGAGTTGCGCCAGATGCTGCTCGTGCTCCGCGCCGACGGCCCGGAGGCCGCCCCGCTCGGGCCGCAGCCGACGCTGCGTCACCTCGACGAGATCTTGCATCCCGTCGATCTCGAGGTCGACGCACGCATCGACCTGCGCGAGGGTCTGCCTCCGGCGACGCAGCGCGCGGTCTACCGCACGATCCAGGAGGGCCTCACGAACGTGCGAAAGCACGCCCCCGGGGCGCGCGTCGAGGTCACAGCCACCAGCACCGACACGGGCGCCGTGCACGTCGCCCTCCGTAACGCCGCCTCTCCCGAGCCCCACCCCGACCCGGCTCCGACGGCGCGGCTCGGACACCTGGGGCTCTCCGAGCGTGCGCACATGCTCGGCGGGTCCTTCCGCGCGGGCCCCCTCGCCGACGGCGGGTACGAGATCGACCTGCGCCTGCCCGCCGCGCACTGATCGCGTCCTCAGGCCGAGGCGCGCTCCACGACCTCGATCGGGAGGATCGTCGCGTGAGCCGCGGGACGCCCGGCGAGGATGTCGAGCAGAACGGATGCCATGTGCCGGCCCTGCGTCAGAGAGGGCTGCCGGACCGTGGTCAGCGCCGGGGTGACGGCGGTCGAGACCGCGGAGTCGTCGAAACCGACGACGGCGACGTCGCGGCCGGGTTCGAGGCCGTTGTCGCGCAGGACGCCGTAGACGCCGCGTGCCATGAGGTCGCTCGCGACGAAGACCGCCTCGGGGACGACCCCGCTCGACAGAATCCGCGTCATCGCGAGGGCGCCTCCCATCTCGGTGAAGTCGCCGTTCTCCACGGCCGCCGGTTCGATGCCCGCCTCCGCCATCGCGTTGCGGAACCCCTGCAGGCGGTCGATGCCCGCGGGCATGTCGGACGGGCCCGAAACCGTCGCCACGCGCCGATGACCGCGCGCGAGCAGGTACGCCGTGGCCACGCGCCCGCCTTCGACGTTGTCGACGTCGACGTAGTAGTCGTCGGCGCGGATACGGGCGGGCCGACCGCCGTAGACGACGGGGACGACGTCGGCCACCCGGTCGAGGAAGGTGTCGCTCGTGTGGTGCGAAGCGACGATCGCCCCGTCGACGCTCCCGCCGCGAAGGTAGCCGAGCGCCTTGGCGCTGGCGTCGTCGCTCGCGATGAGCATGTTCATGATGTAGTCGGACTCCCCGATCACCTCGCCGATGCCCGCGACGATCGAGGCGAAGAACGGGTCGCCGAAGAAGCGATCGGTCTGCTCCGGAATCACCAGGGCGATGGCGCGGGTCTGCCTGCTGGCGAGAGACCGTGCCGCACGATTGGGCACGTACTGCAGCTCGTCGATCGCCCGGCGCACGGACTCGAGGGCGGAGGGCGAGACGGCGGTGGAGCCGTTGACGACACGCGACACCGTCGATCGCGATACTCCGGCACGCGCCGCGACCTCTTCGATCGTGGCGGCACCGCGCACGGATGCGAGATCCATCGCTCCCCTCCTTCGGGACGGCGGTGTTGCACCGCGCTTCGGGTGGCCAGGTGCGCTGCGCGCTGCTGCGAGCGTACTGCGGGCGCTGCGGGCGCACGAGTTCATCGTCGCCCGACCAGGTGCATCGGCGGGTGAATCCCAGGAGCCCACTGCGTCTTTCGATGGGGGCCAAGAGCGGCCGCGCACCCGTTCCCGCCCGGTGGCGGGGAGGGGAGAGGACGAGTCGGTCCCTCACGCGCGGAGCGGGGAGGGCTGCGCTTCAGAAGGGTGGTGGGTCGGTGTTATAGCTGCCGCCGAGAGGAGATATCCAGGCGGTGTCGCCGTCCGGGTGATCGTCGATGTCCCAGCGACTCTCATGTCGGAGGCGGTGGTGATGGCGACACTTGGGGTCGAGATTGTCGTCGTCGGTGGTGCCGCCGTCGGCCCAGGCGGTGAGGTGATCGATGTCGCAGTCGCGTGCGGCGCGGTTGCAGCCGGGGAAGACGCAGGTGGGTGAGGTGATGCCCAGCCACCGCCGCAGGGCGACGGGCACCCGATACGTTCTGCGGTCGAGCACGAGCGGCGCGCCGGTCACGGGGTGGGTGAGCAGCCGGATCCACGAGGTCGCGGTGCCGGCCAGGCGCCGGGCGGTGTCGAGGTCGATCGGTCCGTAGCCCTCGAGGGCGGCGGGTTCGGCGTCGTGGCCGAGGAGGGTGAGGTCCGGGATCGTGACGACGACGGTCGCCGGTGGGGCGGTGCGGAAAGTACGTGGGGTGTCGGGGGTGGACGTGGTCGGCGCGGCGGGCGGGGCGCCTGCGGGCTGGGCCGTCGTCGCCTCTACCGGGACGTCGGTCATCGTCACGAGGTCGGCGAACGCGTCGGCGCGGAGCTGGCCGAGGGTGCGTTCTTCGTCGGGCGCGGCGCGCAGGTGCCGGGCGGCTTTGTCGAGACGCGACATGACGGCCCGAGCCCGGTCAGCGGGGAGCAGCGCGTGGAGGGAGGCCATGCCATCCAGCTCCGCTCTCATCCACACCCCCCGATCCACCGCGGCGCGGCGATGGCGGGCCTCGATCGATTCAGCGTGCACACGTTCGCGGATCGCGCGCGCCGCGACAGCGAGCTTCGCCGGGGTCAGCACCAGCGCCGGCGGGCACGCCTCGTCGTCGAAACGCTCGAACGCGTCGGCGTCACCGGCGGGAAGCGTCGACGCCAACCGGGCCGCGTCGACCGCGTGCTTCTCGGAGAGACGCCCCTCACCGAACGCGGCCCACAGCTTCGGGCACCCCACCGCCAAGGTCTGCGCGTGCGCCGCGCGCGTGCGGACCGTCTGCTCCGACAGGTGAAGCCGCACCGCGATCTCGGCGACCGCGGCGCGTTCGGCGAGATCGACTCGATCCCGCCGCACCGCACTCGGAGTGCGACCCCGGGGGTCATGCCAGGCGCGATCGACCGTGGGGTCGGGCCCGACCCACGGTGTCGGGTCGAACGCGGCGTCCTCGAGGATCGCCAGGATCAGGCGGTACTCCTCAGCGGTGGCACGTTGCCGCTCGGCGACCACGTTCTCCAGGTGACCCACCCGCGCATCGACCTCCGACGCCGCCAGAAACGCGCTGTCGAGCGGTAGTGCGAGAAAGTCCTCCTCCCACCCGTCGACGTCACCGGCACCGTCACGCGGTACAGACTCGCGCGACTCCCCCGTCACAGGAGCGAACGGTCCTTCGCCGGGCGCCGAGGTCTCGGCATCCGTCCCCCATTCGACATCACCGCTCTCACGGAAAGCCGCCCACTCCGCCTCGAACTCGAGCTCGTCATCGCTCGGCCACGGCGCCCCGTCGTACTCTCGCAACACCGGCGTCGGCCGGCGCGCGGAGGGTGCGTTGCGGGTCATGGCAGAACGCTATCGTCGACCTCCGACATCGGATCGGGGGCGATATCGAGGGCAAGCCGTTCGCCAAGGCTCACGCATGATCGAGCCGTCGTCCACGGCTCGGCGACCTCGGCGAGGCCCATCGGACCCCATCACCTGTCCCACCGTTGCGCACGCTCTGAGCCACTCCGCTCACGCTCCTCCGTCCCGGTGGACTCGGCGGGGCGCGCACAGCAGAAGCCGCATGCCCGGTGAGGGGCATGCGGCTTCCGACGCCGCGTGAGGCGTCGCGCAGGGGCAGCTCCGTGACCGGCCCGCGCACTCGAGAAGCGGTGAATGTCAGCCGACGGTCGCCGACTCCAGTGCGCGGTCCGCGATCACCCGCGCGTACGCGAGCCCCGAGTCCTTGATCGTCCGCTCCTGCGTGGCGTAGTCGACGTAGACGATGCCGAAGCGCTTCTCGTAGCCCCAGGCCCACTCGAAGTTGTCCATGAGCGACCAGTAGAAGTAGCCGCGCACGTCGACGCCCTCGTCCACGGCATCCAGAACCGCTCCGAGGTGCGCTTCGACGAACTCCACGCGCTCGACGTCGTGCACGCGGGCCTCGCCGCCGTCGGTGACCAGCTCGTCGTCGTACGACGCGCCGTTCTCGGTGACGTACAGCGCCACGCCCGCGTCGGCCGAGTAGTCCTCGCTCACCCGCTCGAGAAGGCGGGTCAGCCCCTCGGGCTGCACCTCCCAGTGCATGTTGGTGCGGGCGAGGCCGCGGTCGTGCCAGTACAGGTTCTCGTGGGCCGGGAAGGGCTTGCCGACCGGGCGCGGGGTGGGCGCATCCCCCGCGGGCGGGTCGACCTCGGGCGCCGTGCCGCCGACGAACTCGCCGTGGTAGTAGTTCACGCCGAGCGAGTCGATGGGAGTCGAGATGACGTCGAGGTCGCCGGGCTGCACGGCCTCCTGCCAGCGCGCCACCGCCTCGGCATCCGTCTTGCGGAAGTCCTTGATGATGTCGGCCGGGTACTCCCCGCGGAACACCGGGTCGAGGAACCACCGGTTGAACTGCCCGTCGATGCGACGCGCGGCGTCGAGGTCGGCGGGATTCGCCGGGTCGACGGGATCCGCGACCGTGAGGTTCAGGGTGAGTCCGAGGTTGAGCGACGAGTCGCGCGCGCGCAGCTCGCGCACGGTCTGGCCGTGGCCGAGCAGCAGGTGGTGAGCGGCGAGCATGCCCTCGGCCTGCGAGTAGTGGCCCGGGGCGTGGATCCCCGCGGTGTAGCTGAGGAACGACGAGCACCACGGCTCGTTCAGGGTGGTCCACACGTCGACGCGGTCGCCGAGGGCGTCGTGCATGTCGAGCGCGTACTCCGTGAAGCGGTCGCTCGTCTCGCGCACGGTCCACCCGCCCTTGTCCTGCAGCGCCTGCGGAAGGTCCCAGTGATACAGGGTGAGCCAGGGCAGGATGCCGGCATCCAGCAGCTCGTCGACGAGGCGCTTGTAGAAGTCGACGCCCTTCGCGTTGAGCTCTCCCCCGTCGGGGCGCACGCGCGACCACGAGGTCGAGAAGCGGTACGTCTGCAGGCCGAGCTTCTTCATCAGCTGCACGTCACCGGCGTAGCGGTGATAGTGATCGCACGCGACATCACCGTTGTCGGCGTTGATCACCGCATCGGGCACGCGGCTGAACGCGTCCCAGATCGAGGCCGTGCGGCCGTCTTCGAAGGCCGCCCCCTCGATCTGGTAGGCCGCGGTGGCGGCGCCGAAGAGGAAGCCTTCGGGGAACGAACGGGAGTGGGACATGGATCGGGTTCCTTCCGTGGGCGCGAGGGTCATCCCTTGACCGCCCCTTGCATGATGCCACTGACCAGCTGCTTGCCCGCGAAGACGAACAGCACCAGCAGCGGGATCGTCGACAACAGCACGCCCGCGAGGACCTTCGAGTAGTCGACGAAGTAGTTGGACTGCAGGAGCGACAGGGCCACCGGCAGCGTCGGATTCTGGCGATCGAGCACGATGAACGGCCAGAAGAAGTTGTTCCACGCGCTCACGAAGGTGAACAGTCCGAGCATCGCGGCGGCCGGGCGCGCGGCGGGCACGCCCACCGTGAGGAACGTGCGGAACGAGGTCGCCCCGTCGACGCGCGCGGCCTCGATGAGCTCGTCGGGGACGGCCTGGCGCAGGTACTGCGTCATCCAGAACACCCCGAACGCGCTCGTGAGCGCCGGAACGATGATGGCCCCGAGCTGACCGGTCCACCCGAGCTCGCTGAAGAGGATGTACAGCGGCACCACGCCCAGCTGCATGGGCACCGCCATCGTGCCGACCACGAACAGCAGCAGCCACGGGCCGCCGCGGAAGGTCAGCTTCGCGAAGGCCCACCCGGCCAGCGTCGAGAAGAAGACGACGGATGCCGCGATGATCCCGGAACTGATCACCGAGTTCATCAGCGCGGGCCAGAAGTTGACCGCCGGGTCGCCCATGACGGCCGCGGCGTTGGCGAGGAAGTTCCCACCCGGGATCCACGACATGTTCGGGTCGCGGACGGTGGAGGCGTCGCCCGAGCCGATCAGCAGCGACCAGTAGAACGGGAACACGCTGGCTAGCAGCACGGCGCCGAGGGCGGCGTAGACGAACCAGCCGGGGCGCGATCCGCGCACGGCACGCGGACGGCGGCGCCCACGGGCGGGCAGGTCGCGATCGATCACGGGCACGGGGGCCGGGGTCACGGCGGTCATCGACGCGCCTCCTTCGTGGGGGTGGACAGGCGGGCGGCGTCCGCCTCGAGACGTTGCTTTGCGGCGCGCGCCTGTGCGCGTCGCTCTCGACGGGACCGCTGGTCGCGGCCGCCTTCGTCGCGGACGAGCGAGCGGGTCACGAGCATGTTGATCGCGCCGATGACGAGGATGATCAGGAAGAGGATCCACGCGAGCGCAGCCGCCCGGCCGAAGTTCCACTCGCCCCATCCGATGTTGTAGAGCCAGAGCGTCACGGTCAGCCATTGGTTGTCGGCGCCGCCCGTGCCGTACTGGTCGTACATGCGGGGCTCGTCGAAGATCTGCAGTCCGCCGATGGTGGAGGTGATGATGACGAAGATGAGCGTCGGCTTGAGGCTGGGCAGGGTGATCGAGAAGAACTGACGAACCTTGCCGGCACCGTCGACGGTGGCCGCCTCGTAGAACTCCCGAGGAATGGCCTGCATCGCCGCGAGGAGGATCAGGGTGTTGTACCCGGTCCAGCGGAAGTTCACCATCGTCGCGATCGCGACGTGACTCGCGAGCGCGTCGGAGTGCCAGGGCACCGCGGGAAGACCGAGGTTCTGCAGGGTGGTGTTCACGACGCCGTACTGGTCGCCGAACATGTTGCTGAAGATGAGGGCGACGGCGACAGGTGCCATCACGTAGGGGATGAGCACGCTCATGCGCCAGAACGTCTTGGCGCGGATGTTCTGGTCGAGCATCGCCGCGATGAAGATCGCGAGGATCAGCTGCGGAACGCTCGAGAGCAGGAAGATGCTGAAGGTGTTGCGCAGAGCGACCCAGAACTTGGGCTGCGAGAGCACCCACGCGTACTGGTCGAAGCCGATGAAGTGGCCGGAATTGCGGACCAGGTCCCAGTCCATGAACGAGATCACGGCCGTGTACGCGATGGGGAAGAGGCCCGTGATCGCGAACAAAATGAAGAACGGCGAGATGTAGAGGTACGGCGAGAACTTCAGGTCCCACGCGCTGCGGCGCTGGCCGAAGCCGATGCGTCGCGGCTGCCGCGCGCCGGCGGGCGCCGGCGCCGACCGGGTGGGCCGTTCGAGTGTGCTTGTCACGGTGGTGTCTCCTCCTCGAGACGAGGGGCGGATGCCGGGGGCCGGTGCTGCGACCCCCGGTATCCGCCCGCGTCGGTCACTTCAGGGCGTCGACCTCGGTCACCCACTGCTGCCACGAGGTGGCGGCATCCTGGGTTCCGTCTTCCACTCGTGTGAGCGCCTTCTGCATGGCGTCGTTGATCTGGAAGTAGAACGTGCCCTTGTACGGCGACACCTTCACGGCCTCGGCGCGATCGGTGAGGATCTGACCGACCGGGGCGTTGTTGAAGTAGGCGTTGGTGTTGCTCAGGAGCGTGTCGTTCTTGAGCGCGTCGGTCTGGCTGGGGAAGGTCCCCGCGTTCTCGAACGCCTTGATCTGGGTGTCGGGGCTGGTCAGCCAGTCCGCGAGCTCCTGCGCCGCGGCGACGTTCTTGCCGTTCGAGGGGACGGTCAGATACGAGCCGCCCCAGTTGCCGCCGCCGCCGGGGAAGGCGTTGGCGATGTCCCAGCCCTTGACCTCGGGCGCGTTGCCCTCGATGACTCCGAGCATCCAGCCCGGGCAGAGCATGGTCGCGAAGGCGCCGTTGGACAGCCCCGCCATCCAGTCGTCGGACCACTGGCCGAGGTGCGCCGACTGCGTGGCGCTGGCCTTGAGAACCTGGTCGTAGATCTTCTTGACCTCGGGGTTCTTGGTGGCGGTGATCTCGCCGGTGTCGGGGTTCTCGTAGGCGTCCTCGACCTGGTTGATGGCCCCCTGGTAGGTGCCTCCGGCCGAGTCGAAGAACGGCTTGCCGGTCGCGGCGACGTACTTGTCGCCCGCGGCGAAGTACGTCGACCAGTCGCCCTGGAGCATCTTGGCGACCTCTTCGCGGTCGGTGGGCAGGCCCGCGGCGGCGAACAGGTCGGAGCGGTAGCAGACGCCCTCGGGGCCGATGTCAGTGCCGTAGCCGATGAGGTTGCCTTCGGAGCTCGTCGCGGCCTTGACCTTGTAGTCGAGCCAGCGGCTCTTCAGGTCGTCGGGGACGGGGGCGAGCAGGTCGGCGTACTCCATGACCTCGGGGAGCCAGTCGACCTCGATGGCCTCGATGTCGGCGAGGCCGGTCTTCCCGAGCTTCTGGAAGTAGTTGGCACGGGCATCGTTGCTCGTCGCGGCCTTGTTGTGCACGATCTTCACGTTCGGGTGCGCGTCCATGTACTCCTTGAGGAGTGCGTCGGTGTACCCGAAGTCGTTGAAGGTGGCGACGGTGAGCGTCACCGGTCCGTCACCGCCCGAGGCGGAGCCCCCGCCGCCGGAGCAGCCGGCGAGCACGAGGGCGGAGGTGGAGGCGACGGCGGCGACGAGGGCCACACGACGCAGGGCGCGGTTTTTCACAGATCACTCCTTTGTGGTGGGTGCTGACCGGCGCTGCGGAGAACTCCCCCGACATGGCGTGGGAGCGCTCTCACCGATCGGGGTAGACGTTATGGGATCGCTCCCACAAGGTCAAGGAAAAGCATCCGGATCGTTACCTCACGTCACCCGGGGCATCGCCAGAGCCCCGACAGACAGGGCGGAGACGGAGGCGGGCCTCCCGTAGACTGGCCTTCACCACGCCACCCGACTCCTGGAGCTGCAATGCCCACCATCGTCGTCGACGTCATGCCCAAGGCCGAGCTCCTCGACCCCCAGGGAAAGGCCGTGGCCGGCGCCCTCTCGCGCCTGGGTGAGCACCGCTTCTCCGACGTGCGCATCGGCAAGCGCTTCGAGCTCACCGTCGAGGGCGAGGTCGACGAGGCGACTCTCGCCCGCGTCCGCGAGCTCGCGGACGAGATGCTCTCGAACGCCGTCATCGAGGACGTCGTCAACATCGAGGTGGTCGAGTGACCGCTCGCATCGGGGTCATCACCTTCCCCGGTTCCCTCGACGACCGCGACGCCCAGCGCGCCATCCGCCTCGCCGGCGGCGAGCCCGTCGCCCTCTGGCACGGCGAGCACGATCTGAAGGGCGTCGACGCTCTGGTCCTGCCCGGCGGCTTCAGCTACGGGGATTACCTGCGCGCCGGCGCCATCGCGGCCTTCGCGCCGATCATGGCCGAGGTCAAGGACGCCGCGGACAAGGGCATGCCGGTCCTCGGCATCTGCAACGGCTTCCAGATGCTCGTCGAGGCGCACCTGCTGCCCGGCGGCCTCATCCGCAACGCCCACCAGCAGTTCATCCGTCGCGACCAGCGCCTGCGCGTCGAGAACGCCTCGACCGCGTGGACGAGCGACTTCGCCGAGGGTGACGAGATCGTCATCCCGCTGAAGAACGCCGACGGCGGATACATCGCGGATGCCGAGACCCTGGCGCGCGTGAACGGCGAGGGGCTCGTGACCTTCCGGTACGTCGGCGTGAACCCGAACGGTTCGCTCGACGACATCGCGGGGCTGACCAACGAGCGGGGCAACGTCGTGGGCCTCATGCCGCACCCCGAGCACGCCGTCGAGCCCGGCTTCGGCCCGGGAACAACCGCGGCCATGCGTTCGGGTATCGACGGCCTGGGCTTCTTCACCTCGGCGATCGCCGCCGTGGTGGGCGCCGCGGCCTGACGTCACCCGCGACCTCGCCCCCGCACGGGGGCCGGGGATCGTCGCCGGAGGACGGCGCCCCCTCGGACTCCCGCGACGCGCGGGCAGTGATGGACACGGGGTCGATCAGGGAGGATGAGTCCGTGCGCGTACCCGATCCCGACCCGATCATCGAGGGCATCCTGGCCCTCTGGAGCAGCGAGGGGGCGCCCCTCCCCTCCGAACCGCGTCTCGCCGAGATGCTCGGGGCGAGCCGCAACTCGGTGCGCGAGGCGCTGATCCGACTCGAGGAGCGGGGTTACGTCCACCGCACCCAGGGGGCGCGGACCACGTCGAACCGTCGACTCGCGGGCGTCGGCCGCCGCATCGACCAGCAGTTCGATCATTCGCTCTCGATCCGCTCCGCGGGGTACGAGGCGTCTCTCGACCTCGTCTCGTCCGAGCGCCTCGACCTCGCCCCGGGTGCGCACCGCTTCGACGATCTCCCCGACGGCACCCGCGTACTGCGGACGGTGAAGATGTGGCGCGCGGACGGCGCCCCCTACGCCCTGGCGGAAGATCTCGTCCCCGTGGCACGTGACGCCGCGCTCGACCCTCATCGCCCGGTCTTCGATCTCGCCGAGGCGGCGAACGGCGTCCGCGTGGCCTGGGAGACGCTGTGGATGGAGGCGGTCGGATTGGACGCCGAGAGGGCGGGGATCCTGTCGAGCGCACCCGGTACGCCCGTGATCGAGATGACCTACTGCGGGTACGGCGCCGACGACGCGATCGGGTACTGGTCGCGCGAGGTGCAGCTGGCCGCCCCGACGGGCCTGCGCAACGCGCTGATCCGTCGGGTGCGATCGTGAGCGTTTCCCCCGCGTAACAGCGTGGTGAACATGTCGGACAAGTGACATCACCGCTTGTTGGACAAGCGTACGGTCGAGGGAGCCGACGAAAGCGAGCTCCCGTGTCCGACACCCTCACCGTCCACCGCCTCACCGCCGAAACCGTCACCCCCGCGACCTTCGACCCCTTCGGGGTCATCCTGACCCCCATGGAGGACGGCACCCCGTTCACGGCCGAAGAGGCCGTACTCGACGTGTCGAACGGCATCCCCCGCTTCTACCTCATGCACCTCGACGACAAGGCCCCCGAGTTCGTGCGCGTGACGCGCCACCTCGAGACCACCCAGACCCTCATGGCGGTCGGCGACGTCGAGTGGACCATCGCCGTGGCCGCCCCGGGCATCGACGCCCCCGCTCTCGACGACCTGCGCGCGTTCCGCATCCCGCCGCGCACCGCCATCACGATGCGCAAGGGCACGTGGCACGCCGGTCCCTTCTTCGCCGAGCCGAGCATGGACTTCGTCAACCTCGAGCTCGACGACACCAACGTCACCGACCACCACAACCACCGCTTCGACGACACCCTCGGCGTCCGCGTCGTGGTCGACGGGGAATGACCGTGCTGACCCCGCTCCCCGACGCGGCGGCCCGACTCGCCGCGCTCGAACGGGAGGCCGCGCACCAGAGCGCCCTCAGCGCCGGCGACGGACGCTCGTGGGTCGGCCAGCGAGACGGCATCCGTCCCGTGGTCATCGTCGGGGCAGGTCAAGCCGGACTCGTCCTGGCGCGCGGACTGCGTCGGCGCGGGATCGACGACGTCGTGGTGATCGACGCCGCGCCCGCCGATGCGACCGGCCCCTGGAGCACCTACGCGCGCATGCACACGCTGCGCACACCCAAGGACATCGCCTGGCCGACCTGGGGAACGCCCGCGGTGAGCCCGCGCGCCTGGTTCGAGGCCGTCTACGGAACCGACGCGTGGGACGCGATCGAGTACTTCCCCACCGTCGCCTGGCAGGGCTTCCTGCGGTGGTACCGCGAGGTGTCCGCCCTCACGGTCGTCCCCTCCACGCGCGTGCGGTCGCTCACCCCGACCGGAGGGGACGGGCCGATCGAGGTGCACCTCGAGGGCCCGGACGGCGAATGGATGCTGCCCGCTCGGCACGTCGTCCTCGCCACCGGGATCGAGGGAGCCGGGGGGCGGCATGTCCCCGCCCTTCTGCAGGGGCTCCCCGCCGGCCGCGTGCACCACACGCACGACGACATCGACTTCTCCTCCCTCGCGGGTCTGCGCATCGGCGTGCTGGGCGCGGGGACGGGGGCGTTCGACAACGCCGCCACCGCGCTCGAGCACGGCGCCGCGAGCGTCGAGGTGCACATGCGGCGCCCCGCCATGCCCCAGGTCAGCCCCTACCGCTGGATGGAGTTCGCCGGTCTCATCGAGAACTACGGCGCCTTCAGCGACACGCAGAAGTGGGCCTTCAACGTGCACCTGTCGGCGGTCGACCAGCCCGCCACGCAGAACGCCCTCTGGCGCGCCCACGCGTTCGACGCCTTCCGCTTCTTCACGTCGTCGCCGTGGCAGCACGTGCAGTGGACGGGCAGCGACATCGCGGTGACCACGCCGCACGGCATCCATCACTACGACGCCGTCCTGTCGGCGACCGGGATCGTGGCCGACCTGGAGCGGAGGCCGGAGCTGTCGGCCATCGCCGCGGATGCCACGCTGTGGAGCGACCGCCTCACTCCGGAGGCCGCGGCGCAGAACCCCGGGCTCGCCGCGTTCCCCTACCTCGACGACGACTTCGGTCTCGTCAGCCGGAGCGCTCCCGACGCCTCGGCGCTGTCGCGGATCCACATGTTCAACCACGGCGCGCGCCTCAGCCAGGGGATGCTGAGCCACCAGATCCCCGGGCTCGTCGGCGGAGCGACCAAGCTGGCCGCCGCCCTCTCTCGGCGACTGTTCGAGCACGGTTCCGACGAACTGATGCGGGAGTACCTCGCCTACGACGTGCCCGTCGGTGTGCACATCGGGCGCCGCCCGCAACCTCCGCAGCCCGCCGAGGCGACCGGAGTAGCGTCTCTCCGGTGACCACCCCGACCCCCCTCATCGTGTCCGTGCCCACCGACGAACTCCGTGACGACCTCGGCGATCTGCCCGAGGGCGTCGAGGTGGTCGTCTGGGATATGACGGGACCGGCCCCGCGCGACAGGTTCGACATGATCGTCCCGCCGTACATGTCGATGAACGACGTCATCGGGCGCCTCTCCGAGATCGAGGTCGGCCTCGTGCAGGGCCAGTCGATCGGCTACGACAACGTCGAGGGGCGCCTGCCCGAGGGGATCGTCTTCTCCAACGCCTCGAGCGTCCACGAGACCGCCACCTCGGAGCTCGCCGTGGCCCTGGCCCTCGCGGCGCAGCGGCACCTGCCGGACTTCGTCCGCGCGCAGGATCGCGGCGAGTGGACGGGCGGCATGACCCCCGGGCTCGCCGACGCCCGCGTGACCCTTCTCGGTTTCGGCGGCGTCGGCCGCGCGATCGCCGCCCGCCTCGCGCCGTTCGAGGTGACGCTGCGCGCCGTCGCCTCGCACGGACGACTGCAGGACGACGTGGAGGTGTTCCCCCTCGGCAAGCTCGAGGAGGTGCTCGCCGACACCGACATCCTGATCGCGTCCCTTCCCGGCGGCGACGCGACCCGCCACCTCATTGACGACCGCGCGCTCTCGGCGCTCCCCGACGGCGCGCTCGTCGTGAACGTCGGCCGGGGTCCGCTCATCGACACCGACGCCCTCGTCGATCACGTGCGCCGTGGCCGCATCCGCGCGGCCCTCGACGTCACCGACCCCGAGCCCCTCCCCGCGGACCACCCGCTGTGGGCTCTCGACGGGGTGCTCATCGCTCCGCACGTGGGAGGGGCGACGGATGCCATGCGCCCGCGCATCGCCCGACTCGTGCGGCGGCAGATCGAGCGCGTGCACCGCGGCGAGGAGCCGCTGAACGTGGTGCTGGGCGGCTGATCGCCCCCGCTTTCCGCCCGCGCGCCGCGACCCGACGTCAGCCGGCGAGGCGCGCGTAGGCGTTCGCGGTGGCGGCGACGTCGTCGACGTAGCTGTCGAGGTGGTTGTACGAGAAGACGGCCCGCCGCCACCCCGCGGGGCTCGTCATCTCGCCCGCGGCGCACAGGTACCGACCGGCCGCGAGGGCCGCGTCGTCGATCTGATTCGGATCGGCGATTCCGTCGCCGTTCGCGTCGGCACCCCATCGTTCCCAGGTCGCCGGGATGAACTGCAGCGGTCCGACGGCCCGGTCCCAGGTCGCGTCGCCGTCGAAACGGCCGCCGTCGGTGTCGGGGATCACCGCGCTCTGCGATCCGTCGAGCGCGATCCCGCGGATCGGGGGATCCGGGTAGCCCTCCGCATCCAGAGTCCCGCCGGAATGCGTGCCGTGGCCCGACTCGATCGCCCCGAGCCCGGCGAGGGTGTTCCAGCCCAGACCGCACGAGGGCTGCTCCCGCTGGACGGTGAGGGCCGCCGACGCGTACGCCCGCAGAGCCCGTTCCGGGATGCCGATGCGCCCCGCGACCGTGATGCTCCACTGCGCGTCGACCGCGACCGCGGTCGGCGTCCGTCGCTCGGTCTGCGCAGGAACCGCCGGAGCCGCGTCGGCCTCGCTCGACGAGAGGGACGCGGGAGCCGGCCACGGTGCCGCCACGCCGCCGCGCTCGGCGACGCGCGCCATCGCCTGCGCCTGAGTGAACAGGACGCCGACGGCCACCAGCGCCACGAGCAGGGCGAGCACCCACGGCCAGAACGGCCGGCGCGGAGCCTGATCGAGGTCCACGGACACCTCCCGACGCCCGTCGGGTCGAGCGCACCCCGCGACGGTAGACGCGCGCGGCGACGTCGCGGTGAACGGGCGGGATACGACGCGGGGCGCCGCGTCAGCCGCGGAAGCCGGCGGGGTTCGCCAGCAGGTCGGCGAACGCGAGCTCGGCCGGGCCCACGAGCATGAGGCGCGAGCGCAGATGCGCCCTCTCGAGGCGGATCGTGCGCCCCTCGGCACCGAGCGGGTGCACGCGCACCGCGTCGGCGAGGCGCTCGCGACTCACCGACAGCAGGGCTCCGAGATAGCCCGAGAGCACCACGGTCTCGGGCGCGAAGGCGTTGACGAAGTTCGTCAGGGCGAGCGAGAGCATCTCGACCTGGCGGGTCACCTCGGTCATGACCCGGGGGTTGCGGGCGACGCCGAGCTCGACGTCGAGTTCGTCCTCGTCGAGCTTGCGCCGCCCCAGGAGCGGTTCGATCAGGTCGAGGCTGACCTCGGCTTCGAGACACCCGCGCCGCCCGCACACGCACGGCCGGCCGCGGGGGTCGACGACGGTGTGGCCGAGCTCGCCGGCGTAGCCAGACGTCCCGCGCAGGAGCGTGCCGTCGATGATCAGTCCCCCGCCGATGCTGTGCATCGCACCGCCGAGGTACAGCAGATTGCCCACGCCGACACCCACGCCGAACCGCGACTCCGCGAGGGCGCCGATGCTGGCGTCGTTGCCCGCGGCCACCGGCATCCCGAGCTCATCGCTCAGGCGCGCGGCGACGGGATCGCGCTTCCAGCCGAGGGTCGGCGAGACGAGGACGGAGCCGTTGGCGTTGACGAGACCGGGGACCGCGAGGCCCGCCCCGACCACCCGGTAGTGCCGATCGATGTCGGCGCGCATCGCCTCGACCGACGAGGCGACGATCTGCACGAAACGCTTCGGCGACGGAGCGGTCGCGGTGTCGTGGCGGAGTCGCGCGTGGACCACCCCGCCGAGGCCCACGAGAGCCACCGTGACCGCGTGCGGTTCGGCGCGGACGCTGAGCGCGGCCACGTGGTCTTCGGGCTCGAGGTCGAGGGTGGGGCGACCCACCTTGCCCGTGCGCTCCCCGCTCGGCGCTTCGCGGACGAGGCCGAGCTCGGTCAGCTCCATCACGAGACCCGTGACGGTGGAGCGGTTCAGTCCCGTCGTCGCGCCCAATTGCGCGCGCGAGAGGGCACCCCGGGAGTGGAGGAGCGACAGGACGGACGAGAGGTTCTGCTGACGGATCAGATCGTTCGTCGTACGGCCAGCCGGCGGCGCGAGCGGGGTTGCAGGCTCGAACACGGCAGGGGTCATGAGAGGCGCACCTCCCCCATCATCGCATCACGACGCGGCGGGGCCGAAAGCGTGGATCGCGGGTGAAGAAGCGGAGCGGATGGGGAGCGGGCCCCGGGGCCGCGCTCCCCATCCGATCACGCACCGCCGTTGCGCCTCTTGTTGAAGATGTCGAACGCGACCGCCAGGAGCAGCACGATGCCCTTGATGGCCATCTGCCAGGCGGCATCGACGCTGAGGATCGACAGACCCATGTTCAGCACGCCCATGACCAGACCACCGACGACCGCGCCGACGACGGTTCCGATGCCACCCTGGACCGCCGCACCGCCGATGAACACCGCCGCGATGGCATCCAGCTCGTAGTTCTGGCCGGCCGAGGCCACCGCGCCACCGGCGCGGGCGGTGCTGACCACGGCGGCGAGACCGGCGAGAGCACCCATGTTGACGAAGATGAAGAAGTTGACCCACTTCGTCTTCACGCCGCTCATCACGGCCGCGAAGAGGTTGCCGCCCATGGCGTAGATGTGACGACCGAACGTCGTGCGATTCAGCACGAACGTGTAGGCCAGCACGAGCACCGCGAGGATGATCAGCACGATCGGCGTGCCGTTGTACGCGGCGATCGTGAACGCGGTGGCCATGATCGCGATGACCGCGACGAGGTTCTTGGCCCAGAACGACCAGGCGACCTCGCGCGGCAGCTCGAGGCGGCGCAGCGTCGCGCGGGTGCGCAGCTGCTGCACGACCAGCAGCACGCTGGCGATGGCACCGAGCGCGAGCGTCAGGGCGTCCCAGTTGCCGAGGTAGCCGAGGAACGGCGGCAGCCAGCCCGCGCCGATCGCGGTGAAGCCGTCGGGCAGACCGCTGATGGTGCCGCCGGTGAGCAGAACGAGCGTGAGACCGCGGAACAGCAGCATGCCCGCCAGCGTCACGATGAACGCGGGTATGCCGACGAAGGCGACCCAGAAGCCCTGCCAGGCACCGACCACGGCGCCGACGACGAGCGACAGCAGGACCGCCACGTACCAGGGCAGACCCCACTGGTTCATGGCGATCGCCGCGATCGCGCCCACCATCGCCACCACCGAACCGACCGACAGGTCGATGTGTCCGGCGATGATGACCATGACCATGCCGATCGCGAGGATCAGCACGTACGCGTTCTGCTGGATGAGGTTGTTGACGTTTCCGGGCATCAACAGGCGACCGCCGGTGAGCACCTGGAACAGCACGATGATGATGACCAGGGCGGCGAGGATGCCGAACTGCCGGAAGTTGATGCGCGACAGGATGCCGCGACGTCGCGGCCCCGGCTGGGTCGGCGCCTCGACCGTCTGGGTGGATGCGGTGGCCATTGCTGTCAGTTCCTTCCGGCGGTCATGTGCCGCATGAGGTTCTCCTGCGTGGCGTCGTCGCGGCTGACCTCGGCCGTGATGCGTCCCTCGGAGATCGTGTAGATACGGTCGGAGAGGCCGATGACCTCGGGCAGCTCCGACGAGATGACGATGACGGCCTTACCCTGGGCCGCGAGTTCGTTGATGATGCCGTAGATCTCGTACTTCGCCCCCACGTCGATGCCGCGGGTCGGCTCGTCGAGGATCAGCACGTCGGGTCCGGTGAACATCCACTTCGACAGGACGACCTTCTGCTGGTTGCCCCCGGACAGTCGCCCGGTGATCGCGGCGACGCTGGGCGCCTTGATGTTCATCTTGTAGCGGTACGAGTCGGCGACCTTGTACTCGCGGTAGCGGTCGACCACGCCCAGCCGCGCGAGACGGGCGAGGGCGGACGCCGAGACGTTGACCTGGATGTCGCCGATGAGGTTCAGACCGTATTTCTTGCGGTCCTCGGTGGCGTACGCGATGCCGTGCTTGATGGCGGCGTCGACGGTGCGGACGTCGATCTGCTGCCCGTTCTTGTAGACCTCGCCCGAGATGCCGGTGCCGTACATGCGGCCGAAGATGCTCATCGCGAGCTCGGTGCGACCGGCACCCATGAGACCGGCGAAGCCGACGATCTCGCCGGCGCGCACCATGAACGAGGCGTCGTCGATGACCACGCGCTCAGTGTCGACGGGGTGATGCACGGTCCAGTTCTCGACGCGGAAGAGTTCTTCGCCGATGTCGGGTTCGCGCGGCGGGAAGAGGCTGTTGAGATCGCGACCGACCATGGCGCGAATGATGCGCCCTTCGTCGGTGTCGGCGTCGGAGCGGTGCATCGTCTCGATCGTGCGACCGTCGCGGATGATCGTGATGCGGTCCGAGATGCGCAGCACCTCTTTGAGCTTGTGGCTGATGATGATGCAGGTGATGCCCTGGGTGCGCAGCTGGTCGATGAGGTCGAGCAGGTGGGCGGAGTCGTCGTCGTTCAGCGCGGCCGTGGGCTCGTCGAGGATGAGGAGCTTCACCTCTTTCGCGAGGGCCTTGGCGATCTCGACGAGCTGCTGCTTGCCGACGCCGAGCTCGAAGATCTTCGTCGCGGGGTTCTCGCGCAGCCCCACCCGCTTGAGCAGCTCGGCTGCCGCGGTGTTGGTGGCATTCCAGTCGATGACGCCGCGACGCGACTTCTCGTTGCCCAGGAAGATGTTCTCGGCGATCGAGAGGTACGGGCTCAGCGCCAACTCCTGGTGGATGATGACGATGCCGGCGGCCTCGCTGTCGTTGATCGAACGGAACGCCATCTGCTCGCCCTCGAGGGTGATGCTCCCCTCGAAGCTCCCGGCGGGATAGACGCCGCTGAGGACCTTCATCAAGGTCGACTTGCCGGCGCCGTTCTCGCCGCAGATCGCGTGGACCTCGCCGCGGTAGACGTCGATCGACACGTCAGCCAGAGCGGGAACCCCGTTGAACGACTTCGAGATCCCCGACATGCGCAGGATCGGTTCGGTCATGTGTGCTTGTCCCTCCGCCGCCCGTGGGGCGGCATTGTGGCTCCGCCGCCCGCCGGGCGGCATTTCGGCTCGGCCGCCCGGGGCGGCACGTGGAGCGGCGGGGCGGGCGAACCCGCCCCGCCGCAGGGTGGATCAGAGTCCGACGTCGGACGCCTTCAGGAAGCCCGAGTCGATGAGCTTCGACTGCACGTCGCCCTTGGTGACCACCTCGGGGGTCAGCAGGTACGAGGGGACGACCTTCTTGCCGTTGTCGTAGGTCTTCGTGTCGTTGACCTCGACGTCCTTGCCGTCCTTGATCTCCTGGATCATCGTGAAGACGCGGTCACCGAGGGCACGGGTGTCCTTCCAGACCGTCATCGCCTGGGCGCCGTCGAGGATCGCCTTGACGTTGGCCTTGTCGGCGTCCTGACCCGTGATGATCGGGTAGTCGGCGCCGGGGGTGTAGCCGGCCGACTTCAGCGACGCCTCGATACCGATGGCGAGGCTGTCGTTGGGCGAGAGCACCACGTTGACCTTCTTACCGTCGCCGTAGAACGACGAGAGGCGGTTGTCCATCTCGGACTGTGCCTTGTCGGACGCCCAGCCCTGGATGCCGATCGACGCCCATGCGTCGTCGTTGGCGGGCGACTTGCCGCTGGGGACGACCAGCTTGCCGCTGTCGACGTAGGGCTTGAGCACGTCCCAGGCACCGGCGAAGAAGAACTTCGCGTTGTTGTCGTCGGGGCTGCCGGCGAAGGGCTCGAGGTTGAAGGGACCCTTGCCGTCCTTCAGGCCGAGCTGCGACTCGATGTACTGACCCTGCAGGGTGCCGACCTTGTAGTTGTCGAACGTGGCGTAGTAGTCGACGTTCTCGCTGCCGTTGATGAGGCGGTCGTAGGCGATGACCTTGGCGTTCTGCGCCTTGGCCTCCTGCAGCACCGGGCCGAGGGTCGAACCGTCGATCGCGGCGATGACGAGGATCTTCGCGCCACCCGAGATCTGGTTCTGGATCTGGCTGATCTGCTGGTCGGTCTTGTTGTCGGCGTACTGCAGGTCGACGGTGCACCCGGCATCCTGGAGCTTCTTCTGCAGCTGCTCGCCGTCGTTGATCCAGCGCTCGAGGCTGCGGGTGGGCATCGCGATGCCGACGTTGCACTCGGTCGAGCCACCGCCCGCGGCGTCTCCACCGCCGTCTGCCGGACGCGTGGAGCTGCACGCCCCGAGACCGACGGCGAGTGCGGCGATGGCCGCACCGGTCAGGATTTTCTTCAGCATGTGATCTGCGTTCCTCTCTGAACAGCAGGGATCCTCGGATCCGTACCCGCGCCCTCCCCGGCGTCGGATCGGGTACGTCTTCGTTCCCGGCACTCTGGTCCGTCGAATTATGACGGCTCCGAAAAAATATCCATCCGAGAGGGTTTTGTCTATAGCCGCGTCAAAATTACGCACACCGTGACCGGAGCGTGATTTTCCACCCCCCGGGCGCACGAGAACGGGCGGGCCGCCGAAGCGCCCCGCCCGTCACCGACCCCGTCGATCAGACCCCGACGGTCTCTCTCTGCGTCGCCTTCGCCCGGCGACGCGCCACCACGCGATTGCGCCCGGCCGCGACCAGCACCACGAGCAGCACCGCGTAGATGGCGATGACGATCGGCCCCTGGAAGAGCGTCGTCAGGTCGCCGTTCGCGCTCATCGCGGCATCGCGCAGGCTGGTCTCGGCCAGCGGCCCGAGCACCATGCCGATGATGAGCGGTGCCAGCGGGTAGTCGTGCGCCCGCATCACGAAGCCGAGCAGACCGACCGCGAGCAGCAGCACGAGATCGAACGTCGCACCCGAGGTGGCGTAGATGCCGAGCCCGCAGAACACCGCGATCGCGGCGTACAGGTACGGGCGCGGGATGACCAGGAGCTTGGCCCACAGCATCGCGAACGGCAGGTTGAGGATCAGCAGCACGACCATCGCGATGAAGAAGCTCGCGATGAGGGCCCAGACCAGATCGGGTGCCCGCTCGAACAGCAGGGGTCCGGGCTGCAGACCGTACTGGCGGAAGGCGGCGAGCATGATGGCCGCCGTCGCCGACACCGGGAGGCCGAGCGCCAAAAGCGACCCCATCGCCATGCCCGTGGTCGCGTTGCCCGCGGCCTCGGGGGCGGCGAGGCCCCGGATGGCGCCGGTGCCGAAGCGCGGCTTCTTGCGCCGCCCGTCGAGGCGCTTCTCGATGCCGTAGGCGAGGAACGTGGGGATCTCGGAGCCGCCGGCGGGGATCACGCCGAACGGCAGACCGATCGCCGTTCCGCGGAGCCACGCCGGGGTGGCCTCGGCGAACTCGCGGCGGGTCAGCCACGGTCGGCCGGTCGGACGGATCATCTGCTTGTTGCTGATGTGCCGCTCCAGGCACGCGACGTAGATGACCTCGCCGAGGGCCAGGATGCCGACGGTCACGGTGATCAACGAGATGCCATCGAACAGGTTGGGCGAGTCCATCGTGAAGCGCGGGGCGCCGGTGACGCCGTCGATGCCGATCACCGCGATGCCGAGCCCCAGCAGCAGGGACGCGAGGCCCTTGCCCGCGTCATCGGTCACGACCGACGAGGTCGCCGCGAACGCGAAGATCGCGAGCGCGAAGAACTCCGCCGGTCCGAAGCTGCTCGACAGCCCCGCGAGCACGGGCGCGAAGAACACCAGCAGGATGGCGGCGATGATGCCGCCGATGAAGGCGCCGATTGCCGCGGTGGCGAGCGCCTGCGCGGCGCGTCCGTTGAGCGCCATCTTGTGGCCCTCGAAGGTCGACGCGATTGCCGACGCCTGGCCGGGCGTGTTCAGCAGGATGCCGGTGATCGAGTCGCCGAACAGCCCGCCGAAGTACACACCCGAGAACATGATGAACGCGGCGGTCGGGTCGAGCGAGAAGGTCACCGGCAGAAGCAGTGCGACCGCCATCGAGGAGCCGAGGCCGGGCATGACGCCGACCGCGGTTCCGAGCACGCAGCCCACGAGCACCCAGATCAGGTTCTGGGGGGTCAGGGCGCCGGCGAATCCCTCGCCGAGGAGAACGAGAACGTCCATGTCAGAAGGCCCATCCGAGGATTCCGGAGGGCAGGGACAGACCCAACCCCATGTCGAAGGCGATGTAGCTGAGCGAGCTGATGGTCAGCCCGACCAGGAGGGCGAACAGCACCTTGCGCTGGCCGAACCCGCGGGCGATGCCCGTGAACAGCAGGGCAGCGGCGATGATCCAGCCCAGGATGCCGAGCAGGAACGCGAACGCGAGGAACGAGCCCGCGACCCAGGCGAACGAGCGCCAGTCGACGCCCACCGCGCGCTCGCCGGCCTCCTCCTCTTCGACCGAGGGGGTGACCAGCGCCGCGCGCACCGCCTGGATGCCGAGGATGATGGCGAACGTGTAGAGCCCTGCCGCGATGATGCCGGGGAAGAACTGCGGGCCCGGGAAGGCCGCGCTAGGCGGCACCTTCATCACGACGATGCCGTACAGCAGGTACGTCGCGAAGGCGGCGAGGATCGCGGGCATGATCAGCGCCTTCGCGATGCCGCGGGGGCCACTCCCCCGCTGGAACCGCAGGCGGTTGCCGACAGTCGCCGAGACGGAGGTGGGGTTGTTGTTCGACGGCATCACAGGCCCATCTCCTCGTACAGGCGCTCGATGCGCTCGCGCTCGTCGGCGAGGAACACGTCGAGCTCATCGCCGGTGATGACGCGCTCGGTCCAGTGGTAGCGGGCGCGGGCGTCGGCCCACTCGGGCGTCGCGATCGAGTCGAGGACGAGCTCGGTCAGCCCGTCGACCTGCTCGTCGTCGAGCCCGCTCGGGGCGGCCAGCATGCGCCAGTTGGTCAGGCCCACCCGGTAGCCCTGGTCGACCGCGGTGGGGATGTCGATGCCCTCGATCGGCTCGGCCGCGACGAGGGCGAGGGCGCGCAGGCGCCCCGACTCGATCTGGTCGATGTTATCGGGGTAGCCGCCCGCTGCCGCCCGGGCGGTGCCGTTGAGCAGGGCCTGGATGGCCTCGCCGCCACCGTCGGACGAGATGTAGGTCATGTCGACCGGCGCGATGCCCGCGGCGAGCGCGAGCTCGGCCACGACGAGCTGGTCGAACGAGCCGCCGCCGGTCCAGGGCAGGGCGCGCGGGTCCTGCTTCCAGGCCTGCACGAGGTCGTCGAGGCTCTGGTAGGGCGAGTCGGCCGGGACCACGATGACGTCGTACTCCTCGACCATGACGGCCAGCGGAGTGACGTCGTCGAGGGTCGCGGCCGAGTTGAACTGCACGGTCGCGGCGAGGAGCCCCGTGCCGCCGACCAGGAGGTTTCCGGCCTGCCCGTTGAGCACCGAGACATTGCCGAGGGCGATGGTGCCGCCGGCGCCGGGCATGTTGACCACCTGCACGTTGTTGACCAGGCCGTTGGCCTTCTGCGCCTGCTGCAGCTCGCGGGCGACGCCGTCCCAGCCGCCGCCGGCGGCGGCGGGCGCGATGATCGTCATCGACGCGTGGATGTCGTCGCCGGCGGATGCCGAGGTGATCGAGCCGTACGAAGCGACGGCGATCGCGGTTACGGCGACCGCTCCCCCCGCGAGGCGGCCGATCCAACGGCGCCGCGGCCGGTCGACCGGTGCGCTGTCGGTCCGGGCACTGCCGGCCGGCGGATAGTCGGGGACAGATGAAGGCGTAGGCTCCGTCATCACAGCTCCTCCTCGCGGACGTCGTCGTTCCGCGGAATGTGAAGACGCTCCCAGGAGGGGTGGCACGGCGCAGCCCCCGCGCGCTTTGTGCTCATATTGCGTGCGACAGGAAGCCCACCATGCGCGAGTACTCCCCGGCGCTCACCCCGCGAGCGGTGAGGCGCGTGCTCGTGGTACTGCCGAGCGTCATCGTTCTGTTCGCCGTGGGGCTGACCACCGTGATCGCCGCCTCGGTGCAGGAGCGCCGCATCCGCGACGACACCGTGGAGCGCGTGTACGACGTGGCCTCCGGGCTCGCCGAGCTCGACGACGTGCGCCTGGCCGCGGCATCCGTGTCGCGCGCCGGAACGGCGGATGATCTCGCGGATGCCGGAGACCTCTCGCCCGCGACGGGGGTGCTGCAACCGCTGGCCGATCTCGTCGAGCGCACGACCGGGGTGTTCTACGTCGTCATCACCGACGACGAGGGCGTGCGCATCACCCACCCCGAGGTCACGCAACGCGGCGTGCTCGTCGAGACCGCCAACGCGAGCGTGCTGGCGGGGACGCCGTTCGTCGGCATCGAGACGGGACCCTCGGGCAGCACGGTGCGCGCGAAGGTCCCCATCAGCTTCGACGGCACGATCGTCGGCATGGTCGCGGTGGGGGTGCTCGAATCGCGCATGCTGGCGGACCGCGACGAGGCCCTCGGTGCCCTGCTGCCCTGGGCGCTGGGGGCGCTCGTGGCTGGAACCCTGGCGTCGTCGCTGCTGGCCGCCGCGATCGAACGGCGCTTCCGGCAGGCCGACGCGCTCGCAGCGGAGCAGGAGCAGAGCACCCGGACGATGGCGGCCCTGCGCGAGCAGGCGCATGAGTTCGGCACGCGGCTGCACGTGCTGCACGGTCTGGTCTCGCACGGAGACACGCGCGACGCACTGGCCTACATCGCCGACGCCGCCCCGACGCTCACCGCCCGCCCGGCCTCGGACACCCGGCTCGGCCCGTCGGTGGTGGGGGCGAGTCTCGAGGCGCTGCGCGCGGAGGTCGCGGCCCTCGGGGCGCACCTCGAGGTGCAGGTCGACCGCGACCTACCCGTCGATGAAACGGTGCTGGTCGTCCTCGCCAACCTGTGTCGCAACGCCGCCGAGGCGGGTGCCTCGCGCGTGCGCTGCACGCTCTCGCAGATCGGCGACCGGCTGCACGGAGCGGTCGACGATGACGGTCCGGGGCTCGACGCGAACGACGTCGAGCGCGCGTTCTCGATGGGCCACTCCTCGAAGCCCGACGTCACCGGCACCGGGCGCGGACTCGGACTCGGGCTCGTCCGTCGCGCCGTCGCCGAGCGCGGGGGCGAGGTCACCGTCAGCCGATCGGCGTGGGGCGGCGCGAGCTTCTCGTTCGAGATGGCGGTGCCGCGATGACCGACGGTCCGGTGCGGGTGCTCGTCGTCGACGACGACGGCGCGGCGCGCGCGCTGCACGGCCGCTTCGTCGACGAGACACCGGGCTTCCGCGTGATCGGCTCGGCGGCGACCGGGATCGCGGCCGTCGAACGCGCGCGACAGGACGTCGACCTGGTGCTGCTCGACATGCGACTGCCCGACATCAGCGGGGTCGAGGTGCTGCACCGCCTGCGGACGCGGGGGGCCGAGGGGCTCGACGTGCTCGTCATCAGCTCGTCGCAGGACCAGGTGACCGTGCGGCAGGCGCTCGCCGCACACGTCGTGGGCTACCTCGTGAAGCCGTTCACGCAGGAGATGCTGCAGCGTCGCCTCGACACGTACCGCCGCGAGCGGCAGGCGCGCGCCGAGGCCGACCGCGATCGCGCTCTGACGCAGGGCGACATCGATCGCCTGCTCGGAACGGGCACGGTGCGCGTGCCCGAACGCTCGTCTCCGGCGCCGCTGCCGAAGGGCCTCGCCCAGGTCACCCTCGACGGGGTGCGGGCGAGTCTCGACCCGGTCGCCTTCGTCTCGGCATCCGACGTCGCCTCCGCCTGCGGCCTGTCGCGGGCCACGGCTCAGCGCTACCTCGAGCACCTGGTGTCGACAGGGGTCATCGACCTCGCGCACCGGTACGGTGCCCGCGGGCGCCCGCGCATCCTCTACCGACTGGCCCCGTCGCCGCCCGGCTGAGCCCGCGTCAGCGCGCGTCGCGGTCGGCTCCCGACCAGAGGTCGCCGCACTCCACGAGGTCGGCTTCCTGGGCGATGAGGTACGGGCGGGCCCCGATGTCACCCGTCACCGCCGCCGAGATCCCCGCCCAGTGCGCGCGGCCGAGCAGCACCGGGTGACCGGGCGCGCCGTCGTAGGTGGCCTGCGCGAGGGCGCCGGGCTCCACTCGGCGGGCGAGGCGGGCGACGGCTGTCGCCGGGACGTCGGGGGTGTCGACGGGCAGCACCACGACGGCGTCGGAGGACCCGGATGCCACGACCTCGAGCCCCGCGCGCAGCGATGCGGCCACGCCGGTGGCCCACTCGTCGACGCGCACGATCGCCGTACCCGCCGGGACGAGACCCGCGGCCTCGTCGAAGCCGGCGCCGAGCGCGACCGCGACGTCGCGGCATCCCCCCTCCCGCAGGGCCCGAACGGCGAGGGCGAGCCACGGGGTGCCGGCGGAGGTGCGCGCGAGGGCCTTGGGCCCCCGAACCGACGCCCCGCGCCCGCGGCCAGCACGAGACCCGACACGGTTCCGGGAAGGGCGGCGGGCATGGTCACGACAGCGTAGCGTGCGCGAAACACGCCCCGATTACGGTCGCATCCATGCTCGAACTGGCCGCCGACCTGGTGCCGCTGATCGACGCGGGCGTACCCGTGGCAGCCGTCACCGTCACGGCCGTCGTGCGCAGCGCCCCCCGCGGCGTGGGCGCGACGTTGGCCGTCACGCGGGACGCGCGGGTGATCGGATCGATCTCGGGTGGCTGCGTCGAGAGCGACGCGGTCATGCTCGGTCTCGACGCGCTGCGCACCGGGACCGTGCGCCGAGCGCGCTTCGGCTTCGGCGACGACGACGCGATCGCGCCGATCGCCGCCGGGCTCGCGTGCGGCGGAGCCGTCGACGTCGTCGCCTACCGGGTCGACGCCGCGCACCGCGACGCGCTGATCGCGGCGCGAGACGGTCTTGAGGCGTCGCTGCGCCTCGAGCTCGACGGCGAGCCGCTGGTGCTCCACCGCCCCGCTCCCCCGCGGCTGATCATCCTCGGCGCCGGCGAGCACGCCGCGGCCCTGTGCCGAGTGGGCGCGGCGGCCGGCTTCGCGGTGACCGTATGCGACGACTGGGCGCTGCTCGTGACGCGGGACCGCTTCCCCGACGCCACCGACCTCGTCGTCGGAGCACCCCACGAGGTCCTCGCCGCTCTCCCCGCCCCCGACGAACGGACGGCGGTGTGCGTCCTCACCCACGACGAACGCCTCGACGTCCCCGCGATCCGCGTGGCGCTGCGCCTGCCGGTGGGCTTCGTCGGTGCCATGGGAGCCCGAGCCACCGTCTCGCGCCGCGCCGGGCTGCTCCGCGCCGCCGGAGTGACGGATGCCGAGCTCTCCCGCCTCCACTCCCCCCTCGGGCTCGACCTGGGTGGACGCTCCCCCGAAGAGACGGCCCTGTCGGTGATCGCCGAGATCGTGGCATCCCGGAACGCGGCCGACGCCCGCCCGCTCCGCGACGCCGGCGAACGCCGCCTGCACGCGATCGCGGGCGGCAGCGCGTCCTGCGCGGTGAGGAGCGCGTGAGCGTCGTCGTCGTCCGCGGAGCGGTCGCCGTCGTGGAGGGACCCGGTCGCGTGCGCACGGGCGACGTCGTCCTCGTCGACGGGATGGTCGTCGAGGCAGCGGACACGACGGATGCCGAGATCATCGACGCCACCGGCTGCGTCGTCGCACCGGGTCTGGTCAACGCCCACCATCACCTCCTGCAGACGGCGTTCCGGACGTTGCCGGGAACCCGCGGCATCCCGATGCGCGAATGGCTCCCGGCCATGGCCGGGGCCTACGCCGAGGCGCGAGTCGATCCCGAACTGACCGGGCTCGCCGCCCGCGCCGGCCTCGCCGAAGCGCTGCTGAGCGGAGTGACGACCGTCGCCGACCACCACCTGACCTGGCCCGCCGAGGCGGACGGCGTCGGGATGGCCCGAGCGGCGGCCCGCGCGGCGACCGACCTCGGCGCCCGCCTGGTGTTCGTGCGAGGAGCGGCGCGCGACGACCCGCAGACCGCGGCCGCGTCAGCGGAGGCGATCGTCTCGGCCCTCGTCCCCGGCCACCCCGGCGGGATCTCGGCCGACGGCATGCTCCAGGTCGCCGTGGGCCCGGCCGGTGTGCACAGCGACCCCCGCGAGACCTTCACCCTGCTCGGCGAGGTCGCTCGGCGCCACGGGCTCCGTCGGCGCACGCAGGCCAACGAGGTCGTCGACGTCGAGATCGCCCTCGAGCGCTACGGCAGGCGTCCCCTCGATCTGCTCGACGACTGGGGCTGGCTCGCCCCCGACGTCACCCTCGCCCACCTGTGCGACATCTCGGACGACGAGATCGCCCGGGTCGCGGCATCCGGAGCCTCCGCCACCCATGCGCCCGGCTGCGACGTGCCCATGGGGTGGGGGATCGCGCCGGTGCGGCGTCTCCTCGACGCCGGCGTCGCCGTCGGACTCGGGACGAGCGGAGGGGGCAGCAACGATGCGGGGCACCTGCTCGCCGACGCGCGCCTGGCGATGCAGGTGTCGGCCCTCGTCGGTCCGCAGCTCGCGGCATCCGACGTCCTGGCCATGGCCGGCGCGGGCTCGGCCGACGGGCTCGGGCGACCCGAGCTCGGCCGCCTCGTCGCGGGCTCGGCCGCAGACCTCTGCGTGTGGGACGTGTCGGGTGTCGCCGACGCCGGCGTAGCCGATCCGGTCGCGGGGCTGCTCTGGGCGTCACCCGGTCGTCGCCCTCGCACGGTCGTCGTCGGTGGACGCACGGTCGTCAACGACGGGCGACTCGTGCGCGCCGACGAGCGCGAGATCGTCGGCGCACTGTTCGAGAGGGTGGGACGATGACGACCATGGCTCCCGTGATGGACACCCCGAGCAGCGACGAACGCCTGGGCGCGCACCTGCGCGGTCTGCGCAAGGCGCGCGGACTCACCCTCACCCAGCTCGCCGAGGCGGCGACCCTGTCGCACCCCTTCCTCAGCCAGTTGGAGCGGGGCCTGGCCCGGCCCAGCATGGCGAGCCTGGAACGGCTCGCCCGGGCGCTCGGGACCAGCCGCGTCGAGCTGCTCGCGGGATCGGAGCCGCCGCGCGCCGACCACGACGCCGAACCCTCGTTCGTCGCCGCCGACGAGGGCGTCATCGGACCGTACGCCGAGGGCACCGCCCGGCTCCTCGCCGAGGGGCCGCGCCGTTTCGAACCCCTCGAGTTCACCGGATCGAACGCCGCGGCCGGCGACCATTACGTGCACGACGAAGACGAGTTCCTCACGGTCCTCGAGGGGTCGATCGTCATCTCGTTCGGCGGTTTCGGCGAGCGCATTCTGCGCGTCGGCGACTCGGTCTACTGCCGCTCGGGCACCCCGCACCGCTGGCACTCGCCCGACGGTTCGACGTACCGACTGCTCATCGTGAAAGAGCTCGTGCACGGCGGGGCCGACGACCTGATCGAACAGGAGAACACGTGAGCGCAGGCGTCACCTTCGAAGCCGTCGTGCGCCGGCGGCGCGATGCCGCGGACGGTGTCGTCGTCCTCGATCTCGAGCGGTCGACCGGCGCCCTGCCGCACTGGTCGCCCGGGGCGCACATCGACGTCGTCCTGCCCGGCGGGATCGAACGGCAGTACTCGTTGTGCGGCTCGCCGACCGAGCGCGGCACCTGGCGGATCGGCGTCCTGCGGGAGCGCGAGGGATCGGTCTGGCTGCACGAGAACGCCCACGTCGGGTCGGCCCTGCGCGTGCGCGGGCCCGCCAACCACTTCCTGTTCGCCCCCACCGCGGGGCGCTCGTACGTCTTCGTCGCGGGAGGCATCGGCATCACCCCGATCGTGCCGATGATCGAGGCCGCCGCGGCCGCGGGCGCCGAGTGGACCCTGCTCTACGTCGGGCGGTCGCGTTCCACCATGGCCTTCGTCGACGAGCTCGAGGCGCAGTACGGCCCGCGGGTCGAGGTGTACGCCGCGGACGAGGGCCGCCGCCTCGACCTCGCCGCCCGTTTCGAGACGCCCGTGACACGCGCCGTCGTGTACGCGTGCGGACCCGCGCGCCTTCTCGAGGGACTGGATGCCGCGATGTCGGGCTGGCCCCGCGGGAGTCTCCACGTCGAGCGGTTCGAGGCGAAGGTGCTCGGCCCTCCCGTGTGGCAGGAACCGTTCGAGGTCGACCTCATGATGTCGGGACTGACGGTGACGGTGCCGCCTGAGCGGTCGGTGCTCGACGTGATCGAGGAGCAGGGCATCGTCGTCCCCTCGAGCTGCCGCGTGGGCACCTGCGGCACGTGCGAGGTCGCCGTGATCGACGGCGACATCGAGCACCGCGATTCGGTGCTCTCCCCCGAGGAGCAGGATGCCAACCGCTCGATGATGCCGTGCGTCTCGCGCGCCGCCTGCCCGCGGATCACGCTCGAGCTGTAGGCGCTCGCGAGTGAGTACATTCTGTACAATTTGCACATTCGAGACTATGCTGTCGTCATGAGTCAGATCGCCGTGACAGACGCCCGTGCTCGCCTGTCGGCGATCATCGACGACGCCCGTGACGAGCCGGTCTATCTCACTCGTCACAACCGTCCCGTCGCCGCGATCGTCGACGCGGCTCAGTTGGAGCAACTGCTCGAGGACGCCGAAGAACTGGCCGACATCCGGGCCGTGGACGCCGCGTGGGACGAGACGGACCGGCTCGCCGAGACTCCCGTTCCCTGGGATGAGGTCAAACGCGACCTCGGCCTCCTCCCGTGACGTATCGGATCGACGTCCTCCCCGCCGCTGTCCGCGCAATCCGGAAACTGCCGCCCGAGGCGAAGCGGCGCACCCAGGCCGTCATCGACGTCTTGGCCGAAGAGCCCCGGCCGCCCGCGGCGAAGAAGGTGACCGCGCGGCCGGAATGGCGAGTGCGAACAGGTGACTGTCGGGTGCTGTACCGGGTCGAAGACGAGGTGCTGACGATCGTGGTCGTCCACGCCGGTCATCGCCGAGACGTTTACGAGAAGTAGCCACCCTCAGCACCCACCCGCCTCGTTCTCGTCGCCTGACGCCCGCGCCGCGGAGGCCGCGACCGGAGGGGCCCAGACGGCGGCGACCACGAGCGGGACGGCGAGCAGTAGCCAGGCCGCGGCCGGAACCGCGGTCCAGCCGAGCAGCGCGCCGACCGCGACGTTGCCGATGAGCACGGCCACGCCGCCGCACGTCGAGAGCAGACCGAAGAACGACCCCGTCGGCAGCGCCCCGGCGAAGCGGGGGACGAGACCCTGCGCGGTGGGGTTCGTCGTCAGATGCCCGACGATGACGAGACCCGCGGCCGCGAACACGGCGGCGATACGCGCGGGGGCGGCGAGCGGCAGGACGGCACTGACGGCGACCACGACGAATCCGGTGGCCGAAAGTCCGTACCCCACCCGCAGAGCACGGGCCGCGCCCACGCACTGGCACCAGCGCGACACCGGCAGCTGCAGCACGAGCGTGAGGGCTGAGACCCACGCGAACATCGCCGCGACGACCCCCGGGCCCGCGTCCGCCCGCGCGAGCTGGAGGGGAAGCGCGAGGTAGAGCTGATTGAAGGCCAGCAGGTCGGCCGAATGCAGGGCCGAGAACGCCACGAACCGTCGGTCGCGGAGCGACCACCAGCGTCCGTGGATCCCCCGCTCCGTCGCCGCGGGCGTCCGACGCGGCAGAGCGTGGGCGAGGAACACGGCGATCAGCACGAAGAGGGCGGCCCCGGCCAGAGCCACCACCACGAACCCCCACCCGAGCAGAGCGGCTCCCAGCAGCGGGCCGAGCACCGCCCCGAACTCACCCGCGACACTCAACCATGCGAACAGCGAGGCGCGGGACCTCGCATCCGCGCGGGCGCGGCGCTGCTCGGCATCCGCCACGAGGATGTTGACCCCCGGCGAGAAGAGGGCGCCGCCGAGACCCGTGAGCACGGTCCCCCCGATGAAGAGGGCGAGGTGAGGGGTCGGAGCCAGCAGCGACAGGGCGAGCGTGGCGAAGCCGAGCACGCGCACGGCACACCCCGCGAGGATCGTCCGCCGCGCGCCGAAGCGGTCGGCGAGCACCCCGCCGACCAGGAACATGCCCTGCTGCGCGAAGGTGCGCACCCCCAGGATCAGACCGATCGCGGCGGCGGTCAGGCCGAAGTCATCGGTGAGCACGAGCGCGAGGAACGGGACGACGGCGAAGAAGCCGACGTTGAACATCAGCTGGGTTCCCAGCAGCACGGGCGTGCGGGCGGCACGGGGCGGGGCGGGAATGACGGGCACGGCGATCTCCGGGGGTGGGGGCGGTGACCGCCCGGACGATCCTGCCATCCCCGCGGGCATGCTCGCGAACGTGGACGATGAGAACGCACCTCCCGTGAGACCGCAGCCTGTCCGACAACTTTGTCGAGAGGGTCACGCGGGGGAAATACAGCGGAAACGCGCGGTTCCTAGCATCGGAACATCGCCGGATGTTGGTCACACCAACACTGACGCCGCCGCCTCGAGCGGCTCGCCCCGCTGCTGTGGCTCCCGTCTCGACGCCTGTCTTCTCGACTCCTCCGGAGGCCCTCGTGTCTGCCGCTCCACCTGTCTCGATCGCCGCACTGCGCGGCGTGCGCCTGGCCTCGGGCGCCCTCGTCGACATCGCGATCGACGGCGACGAGGTGCTCGCCGTGGTGCCGGCCGGCAGCCCCCTTCCCGAGACCGACGGAGAGATCCTCGACCTCGACGGGTACGTCGTCACGGCCGCGGGAGCGGAACCGCACGCGCACCTCGACAAGTCCCAGACCTGGGATGCCATCGACCCCCCGTTCGGCGACCTCGAGCGCGCGATCGAGAGCTGGCATGCCTTCGCCCTGACCCTCGACGAGGACGACACGCTCGAGCGGGCGCGCGCCACGGCATTGCGGATGCTGGCATCGGGCATCACCGCGATCCGGACGCACGTCGATCTCCTGCGCGGAGAAGACGCGCTGACCGGCGTGCGCGCCCTCGTCCGCCTGAGCGCCGAGCTCGACGGGATCATGGATCTCGAACTCGTCGCCCTCGGCGGACCGACGGTGGCCGACGAGGTCTTCGACGCCGCACTGGACGCGGGAATCGACCTGGTGGGCGGAGCTCCGCACCTCGCCGAGGACCCGATCGCCGATCTCGAACGACTCATCGCCCTGGCTCGCCGCCGCGACGTCGGGCTCGACCTGCACACCGACGAGAGCCTCGCCGGAGCCGACACCCTCGCCGCCTACGCGAGCGCGGTCACCGGGTGGCATCGCCCTCGCACCGCGGGCCACTGCGTGCGCCTGAGCATGATGCCCGCGACCGACCTCGAACCCCTCGCGGCCGCCGTCAGCGCCGCCGACATCGGCATCATCGCCCTCCCCATCACGAACCTTTACCTCCAGGGCTGGGGCGCCGACCACGCCACCCCTCGCGGTATCGCTCCGATCCGCCGCCTCAAAGACGCGGGAGTGCGCGTCGCGGCCGGCGCCGACAACGTGCGCGACCCGTTCAACCCCGTTGGACGGTGCGACCACCTCGAGACCGCCTCCCTGCTGGTCAGCGCCGGTCACCTCGCCCCCGCGGACGCCCTCGACGCCGTGACCGTCGGCGCCCGAGACGTGATGAACCTCCCCTTCGCCGGGCCCGTGGCCGGCGCCCGTGCCGACCTCGTCGCGGTGAAGGCCGACTCGCTCGGCGACACCGTGGCCTTCGCCAGCGCCGACCGCGTGGTGCTGCACCGGGGTCGGCTCGTGAGCCGCACCACGGTATCGACCCGAACCGCCGTCCCCACCCCGACCGCCGCGCCCGCGACGGCCTCCTGACCACCCGAACGGAAAGCGAGCGCCCCCGTGACATTGGCCTCTCCCGCTCCCGCAGACGTCGCGGCATCCACCGCTCCTCTGCTGGACTTCCGCAACGTCGCCATGACGTTCCCCAACGGCACCACCGCGCTCTCCGGCGTCGACCTCACCGTCCAGCGCGGCGAGTTCGTCAGCGTCGTCGGCCCCTCCGGCTGCGGCAAGTCGACCCTGCTGCGCATCGCCTCCGGCCTCGAGACGGCGAGCGAAGGCACCGCCACCGTCGCCACCGACCGCATCGGCTACGTCTTCCAGGACGCGACCCTGCTGCCGTGGCGCGATGTGCGCTCCAACGTCGAGCTGCTCGCCGAGCTCAACTGGCAGCCCAAGCGCGTCCGCGCACCGAAAGCGCAGTGGGCGATCGACCTCGTCGGCCTCAACGGCTTCGAGAAGCACCTGCCCAAGCAGATGTCGGGCGGCATGAAGATGCGCACCTCGCTCGCCCGCTCCCTGACGCTCGACCCCGAACTGTTCCTCTTCGACGAGCCGTTCGGCGCGCTCGACGAGATCACCCGCGAACGCCTGAACGATGAACTGCTGAAGATCTTCGTCGCGCAGAAGTTCGGGGGGCTGTTCATCACCCACTCGGTCTCCGAGGCCGTCTACCTCTCCACCAAGGTCGTCGTGATGTCGGGCCGCCCCGGTCACCTCGTCGACACCTTCGAGGTCCCCTTCGACATGCCCCGCGATCCCGAGATCCGCTACACCGGCGAATTCGCGAAGCTCGTCGGCGAGGTCTCCCACGCCCTCCGGGAAGGACACTCATGAGCACCACCTCCGCAGAGCCCGTCGTCTCCGACACGGCCGAGTCCTCGGCATCCGTTCCCCCCGTCGAGCCGCCCCGCCCCCGCGTGGCGAAGGCCCGACGCGGGTTCGGGGCCCGGGCCGCGCTCCTGGGCCCGCCCCTCGGCGTCCTCGTCGTGCTGCTGGGCATCTGGTACGCGATCTCGCTCACCCTGAGCGCCTCGGGCAAGGGCTTCCTCATGCCCATGCCGCACGAGATGTTCACCTCGGGCTTCTTCGACCCGCAGGTGAGCAGCGACATCTGGGTCGCCCTGTTCCGCACCACGGGTGTCGCCCTCGCCGGCCTCGGCATCGCGATGATCATCGGCATCGGATGGGCCATCGCGATGTCGCTCGCCCGGTGGATCGAGCGCTCCACGTACGCCTACGCGGTGGTGCTCCAGTGCATCCCGATCCTCGCACTCGTGCCCCTGGTGGGCTTCTGGTTCGGCTACGAGTTCCTCGCCCGCGTGATCGTCTGCGTCCTGATCGCCCTGTTCCCGATGGTCTCGAACACGCTCTTCGGTCTGCAGTCGGTCGACAAGTCGCAGCGCGAACTCTTCCGCCTGCAGAAGGCCGACAAGTGGACCGTGCTCACCAAGCTCACCCTCCCGGCCGCGCTCCCCTCGATCTTCGTCGGCATGCGCACCTCCGCGGGACTGTCGGTCATCGGCGCGATCGTCGGCGACTACTTCTTCCGCCGCGGCGAGCCGGGCATCGGCTCGCTCATCGCCAACTACCAGTCGCGCCTGCAGAGCGCCGAACTGTTCGCGGCGATCCTGGCCGCCTGCCTGCTGGGCGTTGCGATCTTCGCCTTCTTCGGCTGGTTGTCGAAGGTGGCCGTCGGTCGCTGGTACGACAGCACCCTCTGACCAGACCATCCGACCTCCGGATGCCACGCCCTCCACTCGCGCCACAGCGCGGGTGGCGGCATCCGGCGTACCCGAAACACCCCGCACCCGAGAGCTCCACCCGTCACAGAAAGCGAACCAGCATGCAGCGCTCCACCCTTCTTCGCGGCACCGCCGTCACCGGCGCCGTCGCGATCGCCCTCACGCTCAGCTCCTGCGCCGGCAGCGCCGCGGAGACCGCTCCCTCGACCGACCTGAAGATCGGCTCCGTCGACCTCTCGGCCGACTGCCCCTCGACGGTCGTCATCCAGACCGACTGGAATCCCGAGGCCGAACACGGTCACCTCTACGAGATGATCAAGGACGACTACACGATCGACGCCAACACCAAGGCGGTCACCGGGCCGCTGATGTCGGACGGCGAGTACACGGGCGTGAACCTCGAGATCCGCGCGGGCGGCCCCGCGATCGGCTTCCAGACGGTCTCGGCGCAGATGTACCAGGACGACAAGATCACCCTCGGCTACGTCAGCACCGACGAGGCGATCCAGCTCTCGGGAACCACGCCCACCAAGGCCGTCTTCGCCCCGCTGGACATCAGCCCGACCATGGTCATGTGGGACCCGGCAACCTACCCCGACGTCAAGACCATCCAGGACGTCAAGCCCGCCCTCGAGAAGAACAAGGGCGTGTGGCGCTACTTCGACGGCTCGGCCTACATCGAGTACCTCAAGAGCTCCGGCCTCGCGTCGTCGGACGTGCTCGACGGTTCGTACGACGGCACCCCGTCGAACTTCGTCGCCGCCGGCGGCAAGGACATGCAGCAGGGCTTCGCCTCGGCCGAGCCGTACGTCTACCAGAACGAGGTCTCGGCCTGGGGCAAGCCGGTGAAGTTCGCCCTCATCCACGACTCCGGATGGCAGACATACCAGTCGTCGGTGTCGGTCAAGGCGGACAAGTTCGACGAGCTCTCGCCCTGCCTGTCGAAGCTGGTCCCCGTCCTGCAGAAGGCCGGCGTCGCGTATTACAAGGACCCGAAGGCCGCGAACGACCTGATCCTCAAGCTCGTCGACGAGTACGCCACCGGCTGGACCTACACGCAGGGCGTGGCGGACTACTCCGACAAGACGCAGGTCGACCTCGGCCTGGTGGGCAACGGCCCCGACTCGACCTACGGCAACTTCGACGACAGCCGCTTCTCGGACTTCTTCACCAAGGCGAGCAAGGTCTACACCGACCTGGGCACCCCGCCCGCGTCGGGCTACACCCCGGCCGACCTCTACACGAACGAGTTCATCGACAAGAGCATCTCGTTCTGACCGACCGGCCCGGTCCGCCTCGTGCGGGCCGGGCCGCTGGGGGCGGTCCGGCCGCACCCGCGCCCCGAAACCCGGTCACCGCTCCGTCGCGGACACAACGCAGGAGATCCGCTGCCCCGCGCCGACTGACACGCGAAATCGGGCCAGCCGGTCGGAGCACTCCTGCGTTGTGCACCGCTGCTCGGCGCCCCCAGCGGCACCCACCCCCGCCCGTTCCACCCGGAGACACACCCCATGAGCGACACCGCCACCCGCGTCCTCTCCCTCGAGGACGAACTGCTCGACCTGCTCGGCCCCGCCGCCGTCAGCACCGAACCGCGCGTGCGTGAACGCGCCAGCGTCGACGGTTCGCCGATGTCGCCGATCATCGCCGCGAAGCTCCCGCTGGGTCTGGCCGACCTCGTCGTCTTCGCCGCGGATGCCGAGCAGATCGCCACGGCCGTCGCCGCGGCATCCCGTCACGGTGTTCCGATCACGGTGCGCGGCAAGGGCACCGGCAACTACGGACAGGGCATTCCGATGCAGGGCGGCCTCGTCATCGACACCACGCGGGCCAAGGCGATCGTCGAGGTCGGCGACGGCTTCATCACCGCCGAGGCCGGCACCCCCATGGTCATGCTCGAGCAGGCCGCGTGGGCGAGCGGCCAGGCGCTGTGGATGTATCCCTCGACCGCGCAGTCGACGATCGGCGGGTTCCTCTCCGGCGGATCCGGGGGCACCGGATCGATCGAGCACGGCTCGAACGACCGCGGTTTCGTCGCCGCCCTCGACGTCGTCCACGCCGACGGCAGCGCCGAGATCCTCCACGTCGAGGGCGACGAGGCCCAGAAGTACGTGCACAACTACGGCACCGCGGGCGTGATCGTGCGCGCGACCGTGCGCCTCGAACCGTTGCGCGAGTGGCGGGGACTCTGGGCGAGCTTCCCCGACTTCGCCGGGACCCTCTCCGTCGTGCAGACGATCGGCAACCTCACCCCCACCCCGCGCCTGGTTTCGGGCGACGGCGTCGAGATCTCGGCGGCCCTCCCCTCCGACGAGGCGATCCCCGAGGGGCGCTCGAGCCTGCGCGCGATCATCGACGCCTCGCTCATCGACGAGGTCACCGCGGTCATCGAGGGTGCGGGCGGCCGCGTCGAAGCGGTGCGGGAGGGCCCGCAGGCGAGCATCCGCCTGTCGATGCTCAGCTACAACCACCCGATCGAGTGGTACCAGAAGAGCCAGGCGCACGAGGTGTTCCACCTCGAGGTCGCGGGCGCCCCGCTGGCCGACGACATCGAAGCCGTCGAGTCGGTGTTCGCGGGCGGCAAGCTCCACATCGAGTCGACGAAGGCGTTCCCCATCGGCATGCTCGCCGCGCCCTACGTGAGCGAAGAGGACGTGTACCGCGGCATCACCGCGCTCAACGCGATCGGCGTCGGCGTGCACAACCCGCACCAGTGGAACGTCGACTTCAACGTCGAGCAGACCGCCGAGACCGCCGCCGTCACCGACCCGAACGGCCTGTTGAACCCCGGAAAGCTCAACCCCGACTACACCGGAGCGCGCAAGGGAGCGATCATCTCATGACCCGTCTGCTGGCCGAACTGAGCGGCCCCGCGGCCGCCGAGGCCCTCACCGAGACCTCCATCCTCGTGCTGCCCACCGGCGCGATCGAGCACCACGGCCCGCACCTGCCCCTCGCGACCGACGCGATCGTCGCCGAGGCCTCCGCTACCGTCGCGGTCGCGCGCGCCGCCGCGCTGGGCCTCGACGTGTGGCAGCTGCCGACCCTGTCGATCACGAAGTCCGACGAGCACTCGTGGGCGCCGGGAACCCTGTGGCTCACCCCCGAGACGATGATGCAGACGATCGTCGACATCGGCCGGTCGCTCTTGACCACCCGGGCCCGCACGCTGGTGTTCCTCAACGGCCACGGCGGAAACGTCGCCCTGCTCAACGTCGCCAACCGCGAGCTGCGTCGCCGCTTCGGCCTGCGGACGTTCTTCATGCCCGCCGCCCGCGTGCCCTCGTTCGACGGCACCGACGGCGGACCCGACGAGCACGGCACCGGCATCCACGCCGGACACGGCGAGACGAGCATGATCATGCACCTGCGGCCCGAGCTCGTGGATGCCACGACGTTCGAGGCCACCGTGCCTGCCCACATCGGCGACTTCCGCCACATCGGCTTCAACGGCAAACCGGTGACCTTCGGGTGGCTGTCGAACGACTTCGGTCCCACCGGCGTGCTCGGCGACCCGACCGGAGCGAACGCCGCGCACGGCGCGCAGCTGTTCGAGGACAGCGTGTCGTTCGTCGTCGAGGCGCTCGAGGAGATCAGCCGATTCGACTACACCGCGTGAGAGCCGAGACAGGGGCTCCCGCTGTAACCGGGCTCGGAGGACGAACGCTCGACGAGCGGGTCATACCGGCGATCCCGGCACAACGCAGGAAGTTCGCTCCTTCACCACCGCCGGCGCGCCGGGCCCCGCGGCTCAGCGGCGACGGACATCGGATGCTCCTGCGTTGTGCCGGCGACCGGCGGGCGGTGCGCGCGTGAGCGTCGCCGCCGAGACGGGCCAGGGCGTCCGCGCCTACGGCCGGGTGCTGCGCCTGCCCGGGGCCCGCAGCTTCGTCGCCGCCGGCATCCTCGCGCGCTTCCCCCGGGCGACGCTGTCGCTCGGCATCATCCTGCTCGTGTCGGCCGCGACCGGCAGCTTCGCCTCGGCCGGGCTGGTCGTCGCGCCCCTCGTCGGGGGCATGGCTATCGCTGCGCCCCTGTGGTCGTCGCGCATGGACCGCCATGGCCAGGCGCGCGTGATCCCGGTGTCTCTCGCGTGCCTCGTGCTCGCGGCATCCGGACTGCTCGCCCTCGTGCTCACGGGTGCACCGTTCTGGACGTGGCTCGTGGCCGCGTTCGTCACGGGGGCGGCGACCCCCGACCTCACCTCGGCCGTCCGCGCGCGGTGGACCGTGCTGGCACCGCCGGCGCAGCGCACCCCCGCTCTGGCTCTCGAGACGATCGCCGACCAGATGGTGTTCATCTCGGGGCCGCCCGCCATCACCGCGGTGGCCGCTGCCCTCGACCCCGCGGTGGCGGTCCTCGGCTCGCTCGGGCTCGGAGTGATCGGCGGCGTGTGGCTCGCATCGCAGCGCGCGACGCAGCCCGCTCCGACACCGCGCCGGCCGCGCCGAGGCCTCGTCCTGCCTCCCGCCGGGGTGATCCCCATCGCGGTGGCCTGCATCGCCTTCGGCGGAGTGTTCGGCGCCTTCGACGTGAGCCTCGTCGGCTGGGCCGAGCTGAGCGAGCGGCCGTGGCTCGCGGGCCCGGCGTTCAGCGCCTTGGCCGTGGCCATCGCGATCGGCTCGGTCATCACCGGAGCGCGGACGTGGAAGCTCTCCCCCGCCGCGCGATACATCCTCTTCGCCGTGCTCGCCTGCGCGGTCGCCCTCGCCCTACCGTTCGCGCAGGGGTCCGCTCCCCTCCTGTTCGGGGTGATCCTCATCCTCGGGCTCGCGCTGTCGCCGGTGATGGTGTCGGGCATCCTGGTGGCATCCGCCCGCGCCCCCGAGGGGCGCGTAACCGAGACCCTCGCCTACCCGACCGCGGCGATGTCACTCGGCGTGCCGATCGGCGGAGTGATCGCCGGAGCCGCCTTGGACTCCACCGGCCCCGCGGCAGCTCTCGTCACCATCGCGGTCTCGCTGGCGTGCGCGGCGGCGATCGCCGCGGTCGGCGAAGCGCTGCTTCGGATCACGCGGCGTCGCTGACGTCTCGCGCGTCGGTCAACGGGAGAGCGCTGCACCCAGGTGGCGCAGCACCGAGATGTGACCGTCGTCGGCGTGCAGGTCGAGCGTCGCGTGCGGGAGGGCGGCCTTGAGCATCCGAGCGTGAGCGGGAGGGATGACGCGATCGCACTCGCCCTGGACGAGCAGAACGGATGCCGACACCTCGCCGAGCGCGAAACCCCAGGGGCGGGTGAAGGCGAGGTCGTCGTCGATGAGCCCCTCGGGTCCGTCGGCTCCGGCCGCGCCGGCGTCGGCTCCGAGAGACGCCCACTCGCCCTCGAGCGCCGCGAAGTCGGCATCCGTGAACTGCTCGGGATCGAACTCGTCGGTCTCGGCGAAGCGGCGACGTGACACTTCTCCGTCGACGGCCGACCGCAGCCCGCCCGGCGCCTGCATTCCTGTGAACCAGGCGTCGTCGCCGGTGAACGGCGCGGGGCTCGCGAAGGTCACGACGCTGCGGACCAGCTCCGGCATCTCCGCCGCGCACGCGAGAGCGTGAGGCCCGCCGCCAGAGGCGCCGACCGAGACGACGGATGCCGCGCCAAGGGCGTCGAGCACCGCAACGAGCCCCGCGGCGACGTCCGCGACGGTGCGGCCCGGCTGTCGCGGCGACCCGGCGTAGGCGGGGCGGGCGACGGAGACCACGGCGAGACCGTGGGCATCGGCCGCACTCTGGACCGGAGCAAGGATCGCCCCGGTCTGCGGCGACCCGTGGTGCCACAACAGCACGTCGCGCCCCGCGACCTCGTCGACGGAGGTGTGGACGTCGAGTTCCGCGATGCGTCTGCGCATGCCTTCACGCTGTCATGGAGTCCCGTCGCGCGCGAGGGCGGGCCGGGATAGCGGGCGCTCTCGAGTCCGTGAGCGTCCAAGAAACCCGGATGATCGCGGCATCCCGTCCGGGTGTTTTGGACACTCAATAGGGATGGGGCCGCGCAGGTTGAGCGTCCGGGAGACGCCACCCCGGCGCGCGGGACGCGGAGTGGACGCTCAGCAGGAAAGACGCGGGGTCAGAGGATGACGCCGAACTCCTCGGCCAACGCCGGGAGCTCCTCGTGCAGCACGCGCGAGGCCTCGACCGCGAGCGGGTTCGTCGAGACGCCCCGGTCGTTTACGAGCTCTCCGCCGACGTAGACCTGCTGCAGATTGCGCAGGCCGCACGCGAGCACGTAGCTGCGCACGGGGTTCCACAGCGGTCCGATGTCGGGCGTGCGCGGGTCGACGACCATGAAGTCGGCGAACTTGCCCACCTCGAGGCTGCCGACGCGGTCGTCGACGCCCATGATCTCGGCCCCGCCGAGGGTATGGAGGCGCAGGACGCGCTCGGGCATCATCGACAGCGGGTCGTGGGTGCGGGCGCGCTGCATGAACATGCCCATGCGCATGTTCTGCCACGGGTCGGCGACGTCGGTGCAGGCCTGGTCGTCGAGGCCCATGCCGACCTTCATGCCCTGCTCGAGCATCTCGGGCACGTGGGCGATGCCCGACGCCAGACGCCCGTTCGACGCGGGCTGCCACGACATGGATGCGCCGCCGGCGGCGGCATCCGCGATGATCTCGGGCGTCGTCTGGATGAAGTGGCCGAACATCATGCCGGGGCGCAGGGCGCCGGCGTTCTTGTACAGCTGGAACTTCGTCTGCTGGTGCTCGATCGCCTCGTACGTCTCGAGGAAGTGCGCCTGGTTGGTGACGCCGAAGCGGTCCATGACCGCGACCTCGATCTCGGCGGCATCCGGACGCGTCGACCACTGCACCTGGCCCATGATCGAGGCCCCGAGGGCGATGTCGGGATCCATCGCGAGCACGTGATCGAGCGAGGCCTCGAAGCGCGCGAAGATCTCTTCGTCGGTACCGACGGTGGCATCGAGGGCGATCGAGTCGACGAAGCGGAGCCCCGCGTCATGGCATCCATCGGCCTGTCGGGTGTGCCAGGCGTGATCGCGCAGGATGCCGCCGCCGTCGGAGCGCTTGCCCTCGACCATCGGCTCCCAGGGCAGGAGCGGGTCGGTGAAGTTGTACGCCGTCGTCACACCGTTGGCGAGGAAGTCGAGCGAGCCGTGCAGCGTCGCCCAATAGATCTGGTCGGGCGAGGCGTTGTTGAGCACGCTGAACATCGACGTGCACCAGCCGTAGAGCGTCTGGTCGACGCCGAGTCCGCGCGACCCGCTCGTGAAGAGGTGGCTGTGACTCGACACGAAGCCGGGGGCGACGAACTTGCCGTCGACGTCGAGGGTCTCGTCGGCGGTCAGGCCCGGATCGGGGTCGCCCGCGCCGATCGCGGCGATGCGGCCGTCGCGGACGAGCATGTATCCGCGCTCGATGTAGCCGGGGTCGTCGGTGCCCGCGGGGACCGTGATGAGACGTGCGTTCGTGACCAGGAGCGACATGTTGATGACGGTAACAATGGCGTGTTTCCGCGGTGTTCCGGGCGTGGGGCCAGTTGTTTGCGGGGCGGCGGGGGCGTATCCATGTCCCAAAAATGGTCACCTGCACGGGTCGCAGACCGCACAAAGTGGGACATGACCCCACCGAAAGTGGGACGAGGTCAGGCCCTCACGCGAACGCCGCGCGCACGGCCGGCGCGATCTGCGCGAGCACCTCGTCGCGCGCGGGCGTCGAGGGGAAGACCAGGAAGAGGTGCGGCACGCCCTCGCGGCGCACGAAGGTCGTCGGAACGTCCGAGGCCGTGAGGCGATCGGCGTACTCCTCCGCTTCGTCCGACAGCGGATCCACCGCCGCGGCGACGATCACGGCGGGGGCCGACCCCGCCACCTCGGGGGCGCGCAGCGGCGCCGCCTCGAGGGGCACCGCGGCCGCGGCATCCGGAACGTAGAGACCCCAGTACCACTCCATTCCGCGCGCGGTCAGCGGCAGGTCGTCGGTGTGCGCGCGATAGCTGGGGCGTGACGGATCGGGGGCGTCGAGCACCGGGCAGAGCAGAACCTGACACCGGATGCCGGGAGCCCGGCCGTCCCGCGCGCGCAGCGCGAGCGCGGCGGCGAGGTTGCCGCCCGCGCTGTGCCCGGCGACACCGAGCAGCGACGGGTCGATGAGCCCGTCGGCACCCGACGCGGCGAAGCGCAGCGCGCGGTCGAGGTCGTCGAGACCCGCCGGGAAGGGGTGCTCGGGCGCGAGGCGGTAGTCGACGCTGAGCACCTGGGTACCGGTGGCGAGAGCGAGGGCACGGCACAGAGCGTCGTTGTTGTCGAGGTTCCCGGCGACCCACCCGCCGCCGTGGGCGAACACGAGGGTTCCCCGGTGCCCGGCGCGCGGGCGGTACAGACGCAGGCCCCGGCCCGCGGCATCCAGGTCGATCGACTCGAGGGTCTCGTCGTCGGGCATTCGGACCCACGACGGGTTCGCGCGCAGCTCGGCGATCCGCGCGGCGTCGTCGCCCTCGGCATCCGTCGCCCCCGAGGGGATCGTGCCGGCCCGCGCCGCGAGTCGTTCGAGGTGCGCGCGCACGGCGGGGTCGGTGATGGCGGGGTGAACGGGCACGTCTCTCCTGGGGCTTCGGGCCGGCGATGAGCCGAGCGTACGACCCCGGATGCCGCCGACCCGGCGCGACCGCAGAAGCGTTACGCCGCGGAAACACGGGCGTCTCCGGAGGGTGCACCCGCCGGGCGTACGGTGCCGCCGAGGGCGACCCGACGCCCCACGGAAGGAGCCTCATGTCTCAGCGCGTGATCGTCACGGGCGGGTCCGGCGGCATCGGCGCCGCCATCGTCGAGCGGTTCGTCTCGGACGGCGCCCGGGTCGCGGTGCTCGATCGTCGTGCTCCCGCCGGGGATACGGCATCCCTCTTCTTCTCCGTCGACCTGCGCGACCCGCTCGACACGCGCCGCGCGGCCGGAGAGGCGATCGAGGCACTCGGGGGCGTCGACGTGCTCGTGAATTGCGCGGGGGTGTTCCAGCACGTCTCGCTGCTCGACATCTCGGTCGACGACTGGGATCTCGTGCTCGACATCAACGCGCGCGCGACGCTCGTGACGATGCAGGCCGTCGCCCCGGTCATGCTCGAGGCGCGCGCGGGCTCGATCGTCAACATCGCCAGCATGGCCGCCAAGCAGGGCGGCGGCGGCGAGGGCCACTACGCCGCGTCGAAGGCCGCTGTCGTCGCGCTCACGCGCGCGGGGGCGCAGGAATGGGGATGCCACGGTGTCCGCGTCAACGCCGTGTGCCCCGGGTACGTGCTCACCGACATGGGCGCCGACACCCGATCCGAGGACGACGTGCGCACGTGGAGCGCGAAGTCGCCGCTCGGGCGACTGGGCGCGCCGGAGGACGTGGCGGGGGTGACGCACTTCCTCGCGTCGCCCGCGGGCGGCTACCTGACCGGTCAGGCGATCAACGTCACCGGCGGGATGATCATGCACTGAGGCGCGCACGGTGATCCACCCGGGGCGCGCGAAACTCCTGAGAAACGCCGGCCGCGCCGGCTCGAGCCGCGGGGACTCGGCGCGCCGAGGCACCCGAACGGCGGAAGCTCAGGAGTACGGCCCGCTCGAGACCCACGGCCGGACCGTCACCGCAGGCGCCGCGCCACCTCGGCGAGCGCCTCGGCGTACGAGTCTTCGGCACCGTCGCGCCCGCCCGAGAGGTTGACGCCGACGACCCCGGGCAGCGCGAGCATCTCCTCTGCGAGAGCGACGGCGAGGGCGATCCCCTCGGCCCGTGGGTCTCGCGCCCCGCGCACGCGCTCGAGGAAACCCTCGGGCAGCACCAGGGTGGTGAACGACTCGAGCAGGTCGGCCGAGGCGTGGTCGACGACGACGGGGACACATGGGATGAACCGGACGACGTCGCCCACCTCGTCGATGAACCGGCGCACGGGCTCGGCACCCCCGGCGTGGTTCACGAAGCAGACGTCGGCCCCGGCCCGCACCTTCTCGCGCAGGCGCGCGGCGCGGCGGTCGACCGGCGGCGCCGCCGGTGAGGCGGCGACCGAGACGACGTGGCCGGCGGCGCGGGCGAGGGCTGTGGCCTCGGTCGAGTCCAGGTCGAAGACGGGCGCGGCGTCGGGGCGGTGACCGGTGCGCGTGTGGTCACCGGTGACGCAGTGCACGCCCGCCACCCCCTCGACCGCGAGAGCGGCGAGCTCCCCCTCGATCGCGACACGGTTGCGGTCGCGCATGTTCAGGCCGGTCCACACGCGCAGCCCTCGCCGCTGCAGCAGGTGTGCGCGGTACGAGGGAGGGAACTGGACCCGCGCGCTTCCCGCGTCGCCGGCGAGGACGGCATCCACTTCTCCGGCGAGGATCTCCGCGCACGTGTCGATCGACGAGACGCTGAGGGCGCGCGCGGGCAGGTCCGCCACCACCCAGGGCCGGGTGTCGAGGGCCGCGAGGGTCTGCGCTGCCGCGGTCGTCCGCGGCGACGGCGCCGGAACCGCCGCACGGTCGACCCCCGCCCACGGCACGGTCGGTCGGTGCAGGAACGCGCAGCGGCGCGTCGCGTCGATCTCGCACGACCCGTCGAAGCCGACCCCGCCGCAGGGTCCGTACTCCATCCGTTTGGGGCAGGCGTCGATCAGCGGCAGCGGGGTCATGACCGGAGTGTAGAAAGCGCGTGTTTCAGCGAATGTTCATGACGGCAACATCGCCGAAACGCGCCGTCCCTACGCTCGGCCCTACCCGCTGCAGCCCCCGGAGGTGGCCATGATCACGGCCGGCACCACGTTCGGTTCCGACGTCGCCGACATCGACGTGCTCGTCGACGACCCGCTCGCGCTGATGCAACGCTGGCTCCCTCCCCACGACGGCGAACTGCGGCCCCTCGCGGCCCTGTCGACCATCGGGCTGGACGGCATCCCCTCGCTCCGTCACGTGCTCATCAGCGACAGGGATGCCGCGGGCCTCACGTTCCACACCGATTCGGCCAGCGCGAAGGTTGCCGAGATCGCCGCGAACCCGGTCGCCGCGATGGCGGTGGCGTGGCCCGAGATCGGTCGACAGCTCGTCGTGCGCGGGATCGTGGAGCGGGTGAGCGCCGCCGAGGCTGCGGCCGTCTATCGCGAACGGTCCCGTTATCTGCAGCTGCTCGCGTGGCTGAACACGCACGAGAACGCCCACCTTCCGCTCGACGCGCGGCACCACCTGTGGGCGGAGTTCTCCGACGCCCACCCCGCGCTCGACCCGCCCGAGCGGTGGGTCGGGTTCCGGCTGCGTCCGGTGACACTGACGTTCTGGCGCGGCGACCCGATCGGGCAGAGCACGCGCCAGCACTACACGCTCGCCGACGGCCGCTGGTCGGGCCGGATCCTGGCGGGCTGAGTCGTGGACATCACCACCGTCACCTCGTACCGCGCCGCGCGGACGCGCTCCGACCTGGCGCTCGCGCCCGGTGAGGTCGTCATCGCCGGCGGCACCTGGATCATGAGCGAGCCGCAGCCCGGCACCACCGGCTTCGTCGACCTGACCACGCTCGGGTGGCCCGACCTCGAGATCACCGACGAGGGCCTGCGGATCGGCGCCACCTGCACGATCGCGCGCCTGCTCGCGTGGGTCGAGACCGAGGCTCCGCCCGCGTGGACCTCGCTCGCTCTCGCCCGCCCCTCGGCCGACGCCCTGCTCGCGTCGTTCAAGATCTGGAACACCGCCACCGTCGGCGGCAACGTCTGCCAGGCCTTCGCGGCCGGCGCGATGATCGCCCTGCTGTCGACCCTGGATGCCACGGCCCTGGTGTGGACGCCCGATGGCGGCGAACGGCGCATCGCGGTCGCGGAGCTCGTCATCGACAACGCCGCGACCTCCCTCGCGCCCGGCGAGGTCGTGCGCGCCCTCGACATTCCCGCGCGGGCCCTGGAGGCGCGGGTCGGGCTGCAGAAGATCGCCCTGGCCGAACTCGGCCGCTCCGGCGCCGTGGTCACGGCCCGGGTCGACCCCGACGGCACCGCGGTGTTCGTCGTGACGGCCGCGGTGCGTCGGCCCCGCGTGCTGCGCTTTCCGCACGTGCCGGGGGCGGGAGAGCTGCGGGATGCCGTGGCCGCCGCTAGCGACTTCTACACCGACCCGCTCGGAAGCGCCGACTGGCGTCGGGGTGTGAGTGTCGTGCTCGCGGAGCGCCTGCGGGCGCGCTTCGTCCGGGAACTGCAGGAAGGCGCGGCGTGAGGTTCGAGGTCAACGGAACCGCCGTCGAGGCCGACCCCCGCCCCGGTCAGAGTGCGCGCACGCTGCTGCGCGAGGCGGGCCACGCCGAGGTGAAGAAGGGGTGCGACGCGGGCGACTGCGGCGCGTGCTCGGTGCTGCTCGACGGCACGCCGACGCACTCGTGCCTCATCCCCGCGATGCGGCTCGAGGGCCGTGCGATCACGACCGCCGCGGGTCTCGCTCCCGGCGACGACCTCCACCCCGTGCAGGAAGCCCTCGCGACCGGCTTCGGCTTCCAGTGCGGGTTCTGCACGCCCGGCATGAGCGTGACGGCCTCGACCCTGACCCCCGACGACCTCGGCGACCTCGACCGGCGTATGAAGGGCAACCTCTGCCGGTGCACGGGATACCGCCCGATCCGCGAGGCGATCCGGGCGTCGGTGCGGGGGCCCGTGCGTGAGACCGGGTCGGCAGCGCCGGCCGCGGCCTCCGCCGGCTGCGGCGGTGCCTGCGCGGGGCACGACACACCCCCTGCAGATCCGTCCCTCACGGCTGCCTCGACGCCCACGCCTGCCGATCTGCAGGAGGTGTGCACACCGACCGGGGCGGCGGCATCCGTCACCGGCCGCGTCGGCACCTCCGCCATCCCCGAGGCCGCACGGCGCATCGTCCAGGGTCGTGAACCGTTCACCTTCGACGAGCCCGTGCCCGGCGGCCCGCCGCTCATCCTGCGGGTCGTGACGTCGCCGCATGCCCACGCCCGAGTCGCGTCGATCGACACCGCGGCCGCGCGGGCGGTACCGGGCGTCGTCGCCGTGTTCACCCACGACGATGTGCCCGACGTGCGCTATTCGACCGGCCGCCACGAGCACCGCACCGACGACCCCGACGACACGCGCATGCTGGACGACGTCGTACGTCACGTCGGTCAGCGGGTCGCCGCGGTCGTCGCCGAGACGGCTGAGGCGGCGGATGCCGGATGTCGTGCCGTGCAGGTCGAGTACGACGTGCTGCCCGCGGTGTTCGATCCCGAAGAGGCGCGCCGGCCCGGAGCCCCGCTGCTGCACCCCGACCGCACGCCCGACGAACGCGTGATGGACGCCGGCCGCAACGTCGTGGCGGGCTTCCACGTCGGCCACGGCGGCGACATCGACGCGGCCCTCGCCGCGAGCCACACCACGATCACGGGCGAGTGGAGCTCGTCGCGCGTGACCCACGCGGCGCTCGAGACGCACGGCGCCGTCGGCTGGATCGATGAGGGCGGTCGCCTCGTGATCCGCTCGTCGACGCAAGTGCCCTTCCTCGTGCGCAACGAGCTCGCGCACGTGTTCGACCTCGAACGAGATCGCGTGCGGGTGTACGCGGCCCGCGTGGGCGGCGGCTTCGGCGGCAAGCAGGAACTCTTCACCGAAGACCTCACCGCGCTCGCGGTGCTGCGCCTCGGCCGGCCCGTCGCCTACGAGTTCTCGCGCACCGACCAGTTCGTCCGGGCTTCTCTGCGGCATCCGATGCGCGTCCGCACGACGCTGGGGGCGGATGCCGACGGCACCCTCACCGCGATGAAGCTCGACGTGTTGAGCGACACCGGCGCCTACGGCAACCACGCGATCGGCGTGCTGTTCCACTCGTGCGCCGAGTCGACGACGCTGTACCGCGTGCCGACGAAGTGGATCGACGCCGAGGCGGTCTATACGAACAACCCGCCCTCTGGGGCGTTCCGCGGATACGGGCTCGGGCAGGTGGTCTTCGCCGTCGAGTCGGCGATGGACGCCCTCGCGCAGGAACTCGACATCGACCCCTTCGACTTGCGCCGCATCAACGCCGTGCGCGAGGGCGACTCCCTGCACCCCGACGACGGCGAGGAGCCCCACGAGGAAGACCTGATCTGGGGCAGCTACGGCCTCGACCAGTGCCTCGACCTCGCGCAGGACGCGCTGCGGCGCGGCAACGACGCCGAGGCCCCGGCGGGCTGGCTCGTCGGAGAGGGCATGGCTGCCGCGATGATCGCGACCATGGCGCCGCGCGGGCACATCGCCCACACCAGCGCGACGCTTCGGCCCGACGGCACGTACCTCCTGCGCGTCGGCACCGCCGAGTTCGGCAACGGCACCGCGACCGTGCACCGCCAGATCGCGGCGACGGTCCTCGACGCCACCCCCGACCGTCTCGAGCTGTGGGCCGCCGACACCGACGCGGTGCGCCACGACACCGGAGCCTTCGCCTCGGCGGGGACGGTCGTCGCCGGCAAGGCGCTGTACGGCGCCTGCCTCTCGCTGAAGCGCCGCATGATCGCCATCGCCGCCGAGCTGTCGCGGGCGGATGCCGCGGGGGCCGAGGTCACGGCATCCGGAATCTCGTTCGCGGGCGAGACCGTGACGTGGGCGCGCATCGTCGAGGCCGGGGGCGCCGACGGCCTCACCGCCGATGGGGCGGAGTTCGGCGAGGTCCGCTCGCTCGCGTTCAACGTGCACGCGGTGCGCGTGGCCGTCGACCCCGAGACGGGGACGGTGAAGGTGCTGCAGTCGGTCCAGTCGGCCGACGCGGGCGTCGTCATCAACCCCGCCCAGTGCCGCGGCCAGATCGAGGGCGGCGCCGCGCAGGCGCTCGGCGGTGCGCTGTACGAAGAGGTGTACCTCGAGGACGGCGTCGTGCAGAACCCGGTGTTCCGCACGTACCGCGTGCCACAGTTCGCCGACGTTCCCGACACCGAGGTGTACTTCGCCGAGACCGACGACACCCTCGGACCCTTCGGCGCCAAGTCGATGAGCGAGTCGCCGTACAACCCGGTGGGCGCGGCGATCGGCAACGCCGTCTCGCGCGCCCTCGGCCGCCGCGGGTACGAGCTGCCGTTCTCGCGCGACCGCGTGTGGAGGCTCGCCGGCGGGGGTGCCGCGTAGGCTGACCGCCGTGTACGGGATCACCGCGGGCGAGACGTTCGGCTTCTTCGAGGGACGGCGCCTGGATGCCGTGACCTACGGCCGCTACAAGGTGTCGCTGTTCTTCGACGAGGGCGTGGGTCTCGACGTCGAGGGGGTGCTCGCCGTGACCGTCACGGGAGGCGACGAGAGATCGGCCGAAGATGCCCGCGACCTCGCCGCGCCGCTCCTCGATCTGCTCTCGCTGACCGTGACGGCGGTGCGAGTCGACGCGCCCTCGAGCCTCGCGCTGGAGTTCGAGAACGGCACGGTCGTCCGCGCGATCGACGACCTCGGCCCGTACGAGTGCTTCGACGTGCACCACGGCGAGCACATCTGGATCATGTGAGGCGCGGCCCGGGCGGCGCCGGTTCGCCGCTGTCACGGTCGCGGTTCGGGCGGTGCGTCAGCCCCTGACCGTTCGTGGCCCCGGGGTCACGAAGCTCGCCCCGGGGCCACGACCGACGCCCCACCTCCGACCGCGCCCGCGCGCACCGCGCCCCGGGGCCACGACCGGCGCCCCGAGACGCCGCGCACCGGGCGGCGGCGTCAGCGTCAACTCCGCGCCCGCGCCTCAGCGCGGCTCAGCGCCCAGGTGCAGCACGGCCTCGGCCAGGGCGCGGATGCCCGCGGCCACATCCGCCCCCGCGACGGCCTCGGCGGGGTGGTGGCTGATGCCGTCGGGGTTGCGCAGGAACAGCATGCCGACGTCGGTGATGGCGCCGATCGCCATGGCGTCGTGTCCGGCGCGGCTGAAGAGCGTGGGGGCGTCGCCGCCGATGCCCGCGCGGACGACGTCCTGCAGCAGCGGAGCGCAGAACACGGCGGGCGCGCTGTGAACCTCGCGAGCGTGCCAGCGCAGGCTCCGGCGCCCCATGATCGCGTCGAGCTCGCGTGAGATCTCGTCCCACACGTGGTCGCGCGTGGCGTCGAACTCCCCGCGCAGGTCGAGCGAGAGGTGCGCCTCGCCGGGCACGACGTTGACCGCGCCGGGGAAGGCCTCGAGCTGACCGACGGTGCCGACGATGTGGTGCTCGCCGCGACAGATGCGCTCGACCGCGAGCGCCGCCTCGCTCGCCCCGAGCAGGGCGTCGCGCCGCATGTCGTAGGGCGTGCCGCCCGCGTGCCGCGCCTCACCCTCGACGACGAGCTGGAACCGCCGCGCCGACGCGATCGACGACACCGCGGCGAGAGCCTGTCCGCTGCGGTGCAGCTCGGGCCCCTGCTCGATGTGCGCCTCGAGATACGCCACGAGCTGGTCGGGCCGACGGGCGGCCTCGCCCACGCGGCCCGGGTCGAGCCCGAAGTCGCGGAAGGCTTCGCGCAGGGTGAGCCCGTCGGCATCCGTCAGATCCCACCACGCGGGATCCCACTGACCGGCCACGGCCGACGAGCCCAGCAGGGCCTTGCCGAACCGCGTGCCCTCCTCATCGCTGAAGGCGATGACCTCGAGGGCGAAGGGGAAGGGGCTGAATGCCGTGCCCTCATCGTCGACGCGGCGCAGCAGCCGCACGACCTCGAGCGCCATCAGCACCCCGACGATGCCGTCGAAGCGTCCCGCGTCGGGCACCGTGTCGAGGTGCGAGCCGAGCAGCAGGGCGGGAGCATCGGGCATCCCGGCCGGAGCGAGGCGCCCGACCTGATTGCCCGCGGCGTCTTGCCGGGTGGTCATGCCGAGCTCGCGCATCCATTCGGCCGCCAGGCGGTTCACCCGCGCGTGCTCGGGCGAGAGGTAGACGCGGGTGATCGAGCCGGGCGTCGAGGTGACGCGCGCGAGCTCTTCGCAGCGACCCATCACGCGGCGCGCCGCCGAGGCGATGCGCTCCTCCGAGACCTGGAGGCGAGTGGATGCCGTCACGCGCGGGCCCCGCCGCCGCCGCAACCCGTCGCAGGGCCGCGCCCGGCGCCGGTCGCCCTCACGCCCTCGCCCCCGCGTACACGCCCTGCGCGGCCTCGACCCCGCCGCCGGACGCGACCGCGGCACCGTGGCGGCGCAGCACCGCCTCGAGGGCGGCGAGGGTGGTGACCACCGCGTCTTTCCGCGCGTTGTAGCCCATCGTGCCGATGCGCCACACGCGGCCGTGCAGCGGTCCGAACGACGTGCCGATCTCGATGCCGAAGTCGCTCAGCAGCTCGCTGCGCACGGCGTCGCCCACGACGGCATCCGGAATCTCCACCGCCACCACGTTCGTCATCTTGTGCGCGATATCGCCGAACACGGTCAGGCCGAGGCCCTCGACCCCCGCGAGCATCGCGTCGCCGTGCAGCCGGTGACGCGCGATGACCTCGTCGCGACCCTCGAGCAGCAGCACTCGGGCGCACTCGCGCGCGCCGTAGAGCATGGTCGTCGCCTCGGTGTGGTGGTTGAGGCGGCGAGGCCCCCAGTAGTCGAGGATCATCGCGAGGTCGAAGTAGTTCGAGCGGATGAAGTCGGATGCCGAGGCGTCGCCCTCTTCGCGGATCCCGGCCTCGACGCGGGCGCGCGAACGCACCACCTCGACGGCGCGGTCCGAGAGGCTCAGCGGCGCGGATCCCGACGGCCCGCCGAGGCATTTCTGCAGGCCGGCGGTCGCGGCATCCAGTCCCCAGGCGTCCATCTCGAAGGGGTTTCCGCCGAGAGAGGCGGTGGCGTCGGTGTAGAACAGGGCGCCGTGCGCGCGGCAGATCTCGCCGATCTCCTCCAGCGGCTGGAGCATCGTGGTCGAGGTGTCGCCCTGCACGCACGCGACGAGGTGCGGCTTCACCCGCTCGATCGCCTCGCGGATCGTCGACACCGGGAACACCTGTCCCCACGGCACCTCGATCGTGTGCACCTCGGCGAGCGCGCGCTCGGCGATCTCGGCCAGCAAGTGGCCGAAGCGGCCGAACACCGGCACGAGCACCCGATCGCCCGGGCGGATAAGCGAGACCATTGCGGCCTCGATGCCCGCGCGCGAGGTGCCGTCGATCAGCAGGGTCGCGTCGTTCTCGGTGCCCCAGACCTGGCGGTACAGCTCTTGCGTCTCGGTCATGGTCGCCGTCATGAACGGGTCGTACTGGCCGACCAGCGGGGCGCCCATGGCGCGCAGGACGCTCGGGTAGGCCGAGATGGGGCCGGGGCCCATCAGCAGGCGCGCGGGCGGGTCGATCGGGCCGGGGAGGTGGGACATCAGGACTCCGTGGTGCGGGGGCGGGTGGATGCGAGCGCGGCGAAGCGCCGAGCCAGACGGACGAGGGCGATGTCGGTGCCGGCGCGCGAGACGAGGCAGACGCCGACCGGGGCGCCGCCGACCCGCAGCAGCGGGACCGACACCGCGGGGAGCCCGCCGATCGCCGCGGGTGCCGTCATGCGCAGGGTCGCGGCGCGCACGGCATCCACGTCTGCCGTGCGCTGGGGAGCGGGACCGGGCACGGTCGGGAAGATCATCACGGCGCCGTCGACGAGTTCGGCGAGATGAGCGGCGATCGGCTCAAGGTGTTCGCGCGCGGCGGCTTCGTCGGTCGCCGTGATGCGCGAGGCGATCTCGAAGCGCTCCGCCACGGCCGGGCCGACGGCGCCGGGGTGCGCCCGCAGCCATTCCCCGTCGTTGCGCCACGCCTCGGCGCCCTGCACCGTGCGGAACGCCGTGAACGCGGCATCCAGGTCTCCGCTCGACACGGCCCGGAAGGGCGGCGGATCATCGGATGCCGCGAGAGCCGCGAGCAGTCGGCTGAATGCCTCACGGGTCGCCGGTTCCACGCAGTCGAGCACCTCTTCGGGCACGACGAAGCGCCACGGCAGGTCGTCTCCCGAGGCGCCGTAGACGTTCTCGGTGGACGTCGAGCCGTCGTAGCTGAGGCACCAATCCGCGACGCGTTGCAGGGTCTCGCCGTCGCGCGTGAGCCAGCCGATCGTGTCGAAGGACTGCGCGAGCGGCAGCATGCCCTGCCGCGGTACGAGGTCGTGGGTCGTGCGCAGGCCCCAGAGACCCTGGTACGACGCCGGCACGCGGATGGAACCGGCGGTGTCGGTGGCGAGCCCGATGTCGGCGTGGCCGAGGGCGACGGCCGAGGCGGGTCCGCTCGATGACCCGCCGGGGAGGGCGCCCACCACCGCACCGTTGGGCGGGGTGCCGTAGTGCACGTTGTCGCCGGCGATCGAGTAGGCGAACTCGTCGGTCCGCGCGATGCCGCGCAGTGACGCTCCCGCGCGCAGCAGGTCGGCGACGGCCGGGGCCGTGGCCTTCTCGGGCCGCGCCTCTTCGAGGTAGGTCGGATTGCCCGCGCCGACGCGGAACCCAGCGATCGCGAACAGGTCCTTCACGGCGACGGTGAGCCCTGCCAGCGGCCCCTCCCACGATCCCTGCAGGAACGGGTCGCCGACGCTGCGCCAGATGGTGCGGTCGAGCGGGGCTGTGCGCGGGGCGACGTGGGCGGCGGTGATGAGCCACCGACCGTCGAGGCGTTGCCACACCTGCGTCTGCAGGCCGCGGCCTCCGCCGTGGAAGCGCGAGACCGACATGAGCAGGGCGGCATCCGGCGAGAGCGGCCGGTAGTGCACCTCGGCGATGTCGCGCGGGGGCACGCCTCCGCGCAGCGAGCGGAACCCGCTGATCGCGTCGTGCCCGACGAGCAGTCCCGCCGGGTCGCCGCGCAGGGTGTCGGGCCCGGGCGCGAAGAAGGCGTCGAGCGCGTCGAGGTCGTTCGCGACGATGGCCCGCTCGTAGGCGTCGAACGCCGCGCGCAGGTCGGCGGGGATCGCCGGGGCGTCCGTCGGCGCCGCGGTGGCGGGCGTGGGCACCGCGGGGGCCGGCATAGCGGGCTCGGGCATTGCGGGCTCGGGAGTTGCGGGCTCGGGCGTCGCCCCCGTGGCATCCGTCATGATCGGCGCCCCTCTCCGCGCTGCGCTGAGCGTCCAAGACACGCGGACCATCCGAGAAATCGTCCGCGTGTTGTGGACACTCGACGGGGAGGGGTCCCCTCGGGAGCGAGCGGCGCACTCGAGGCGTCGGCATCGACGGCCAGACCGAAATCGAAGGCCAGTCCGGCGTCGGCGGCCTCGGCACGGGCCAGTGCGGCGGCGAGGACGGGGCTCATGCGGCGTCTCCTTCTTCGTGCGTCGCCGAACCGTCGACGAGCTCGGGTTCCGCGGCAGCGTCGGGGGCGGATGCCAGCGGCACGGGCTCCATGGCTGCGATCCCCGCGAAGTCGGCCTCGCGGATGCGCGCGTGCACCCCCGAGACGATGTCGACGACCTGCGAGATGTCGAAGTCCGTCGCGGCGGATAGATAGGCGTAAGCGAGGTGCTCGTCCATGCCCCAGCGCCCATTCAGCAGCGCCAGCGACGAGCGCACGCACGCGCGCATCGCGGCGTCGAGGTCGGGGTCCATCCCGGTCGGCACGAGGTAGTCGGGGGTCCGCACCAACGGGCCGGTGACCTCACCGAATGCGGCGCGAGCGGCGTCGGCGGGGATGACCTCGAACCGCAGGGTCGCTCGCAGCGATGCCTCGAGCGCGGTGAGCGCGACCTCGCCGTCGCCCTGGGCGAAGTGCGGGTCGCCGATGTAGGCGAGCGCCCCCTCGACCTGCACGGGGAGGAAGAGGGTCGCGCCCTCGATGAGAAGGTTGATGTCGATGTTGCCGCCGTGGGGGCCCGGCGGGACGGAGTGCGGACGCTCGTCGCCGGCGACGGCCACCCCCATCGTGCCGAGGAACGGCGCGAGCGGGAACGACACCACGGCATCCCCTCCCTCGACGAGGGGAAGCGTGCCGTGCAGGATGCCGTCGCGCTCGGCGACCGCGGCGAACACGCTGACGTTGTGCTCGCCTCGGGGCAGCTCGCCGACCAGGGCGCCCTTGCCGTGGCGGTTCGAGATCACGCCGTACGGCACACGCGGCACGAGGGTCTCGACCGTGATCTTGAGCAGGTCGCCGGGGTGCGCTCCGCGCACGTGCACGGGTCCGACAACCACGTGGGGGCCGTCGGCGAAGGGGTCTCGGGGGGCGGATGCCGCGATTTCGACCGCATCCTCGAGCACCTGCTCGGCGGGCACGCCGTGGTCCGCGAAGAACGCGCGCGGATCCTTGCCCTGGTCGTCGAGGATGCCCTCGTGACTCACGGTGTCGAAGGTGACGCTCTCGCCCGAGGAGATCTCGATCGCGGGGGTGTCGGCCGCGCACGGGAGGCGCCCCCACAGGACGGTGTCGAGGGTCGCGGCGACGTAGCGATCCCCGGGGATCGGCCCGGCGTGGGGCTGCAGGATCGGGAACGGGCGGGTGTCGGCCCCTTCGATGGGCTCAGGAACCTCGACGGGCTCGACCACGCTCACGCCTCCACCACCGCTGTCGCGCGCAGCAGCTCTCGACCCTCGCGCTCGGTGACCGGGGCTCCGCGTCGGTAGACGGATTCTCCGCGGAGCCACGTCTCGCGGACGACGCCGGTGAGGGTCTGCCCGTGCCACGGCGACACGGGGTTGCGATACTCCAGGGCCGCAGCATCCACCGTGAACTGCTCGTCGGGGGCAAAGGCCACCAGGTGCGCGGGGGCCCCCACCTCGATCACACCCAGCCCCTCGAGACCCGCGACGCGAGCGGGGCCGGTCGTCATCAGGGGCAGCAGCGACTCGAACGCGAGGCCCCGCTCGCGGGCCGTGGAGTGGATCGCCGAGAGACCGGTCTGCAGCCCCGCGATTCCGCCCCACGCGAGACCGAAGTCGGGGTCGCCCTTCAACTCGACGGTCGCGGGCGAGTGGTCGCTGACGATCGCATCGATCGTGCCGTCGACGACCCCGGCCCACAGCAGGTCGCGATTGTCTCCCCCGCGGATCGGCGGGCAGCACTTGAACGCCCCCGCGCCATCGGGCACCGCCGAGGCGTCGAGCGTGAGGTAGTGGGGGCACGTCTCGACCGTGAGGCGCACGCCCTCGGCCTTGGCGGCGCGCACCGCGTCGAGCGCTCCCCCGTCGGACACGTGGACGATGTGCGCCCGAGCGCCCGTGCGGCGAGCCGTATCGATGACCCGTTCGATCGCGGCACGCTCGCTCAGCGGCGGACGACTGGCCTCGAAGTCGCGGTAGCGCGGGCCGAGCGCGCCGTCGGCGTGCAGATGGGCCGGGTCTTCGGCATGGACGATGAGCAGTCCGTCGAACGCCGCGAGCTCGGCGAGGCATCGCTTCAGATGCTCGGCGTCGAGGTGGCCGAACTCGTCGATCCCGCTCGGCGACAGGAAGCACTTGAACCCCACGACCCCGGCGTCAGCGAGCTCTCGCAGCGATCCGAGGTTCTCGGGCACCGCGCCGCCCCAGTAGGCGACGTCGACGGCGAGCTTTCCCACGGCGGCCCGGCGCTTGGCATCCAGAGCCTCGACGCTCGTCGTGACCGGGAGGCTGTTCAGGGGCATGTCGACGACGGTCGTCACGCCCCCCGCGGCCGCCGCGGCCGTGCCCGTGGCGAAGCCCTCCCACTCGGTGCGGCCGGGCTCGTCGAGGTGCACGTGCGAGTCCACGAGGCCCGGAAGCAGCACCGCGTCGGCGGGGAGCACCGTGTCGGCCGAGGCGTCGAAGGGCTCGAGCGCGGCGATCACCCCCTCCTCGATGACGACCGTGGCGGGAGCGAAGGCCCCGTCGATGTAGACGCGGCGGGCGGCGATCCGGGTGGTCATGGCGTCACGGTAGGACGCTCGCGTTTCGCGAATGTAACCGTCATCAACATTCATGCGAACACCTCGGCGCCGCGAGCTACGTCGTCGCGGTGGAGGGCGTGACCGGCGGCCGCGGCCGCGAAGTCCCGCGGCGGCCGCGCGTACTCGTCGCGTTTGCTCGTGCCCAGGCCCATTCTCACCATCCCGGATGCCATGCCCACCGCGGCCGCGACCCCGTCGACGACCGGCACCCCGACGCGTGCCGTGAGCTCGGCGCACAGGTCGGCCATGCCCGCGCAGCCGAGCACGATGACGTCGGCGCCGGACGCTGCGGCATCCGCACTGAGTTCGGCGATGGTGGTGACGGCGGCGGATGCCGTGTCCTCGAGGTCGAGCACCGGAATGCCCGTCGCCGCGAGCGAGACGCACGCCCGCTCCATGCCGTACCGCGCGACGAGATCGTGCGCCCGCCCGAGCGTGCGGCTGAGCGTCGTGACGACCCCGAAGTGCCGCCCCGACACCGCCGCCAGGTGCATCGCCGCCTCCGCGATCCCGACCACGGGCACCTCGACCAGCTCACGGGCCGCATCGAGCCCCGGGTCGCCGAAGCACGCGATCACGTAGGCATCCGCCGGGTCGGAGCCGTCACGGTCGGCGGCGATCAGCTCGACCACGGCCGCGGCGGCCGCGATCTCGTCGACGTGGCTCTCGATCGCGGCAGCACCGGCAGAAGGGCATACGGCGTCGATGACGACGTCGGGCCCCGCCACCCCCCGGGCGGCGTCCGCGATCTTCGCGGTCATCGCCCGGGAGGTGTTGGGGTTGATGAGCAGGATCCTCACGCGAGCGCCTCGCGCGGGGGTGCGGCCGGGGTCTCGGCATCCCGAGCCTTCTGAGCGAGCACGGGAACCTGCTCGACGACCGGGGCCTCGGCGACCGCGTCGACCGTGCCGTCGGAGATGCCCTCGGTCTCACCATCGAAGGTCGGGACGCGGGGATCGAGACGCTCGAAGAGCAGGAAGAGCACGTAGCCCAGACCGCATCCGATGAACCAGCTGTAGTCGCTGACCCACGAGACGTTGAACAGCCCCAGGTCGGCGAAGAGCTTCGGGAACACGGCGATCAGCACGGTCGGAACCCCCGCGGCGATGACGGCCTTGACCGCGTTCGGGTTGAAGCCGTTGCGGTACCAGTAAGGCCCGGCGGCATCCATCGTGAACATCGCATCGACCTTCACGCGTTGACGGGCCGCGATGTAGTAGCCGGCGATCAGGATGCCGAAAAGCGGGCCGATCAGCGCGCCCAGCACGCCGAGCGAGTAGTGGATGGCGTCGCTGTTGGAGTACCAGTTCCAGGGCATGAGGAAGGTGGAGCCGACGGCGGCGATCATTCCGCCCGCGCGCCACGAGATCTTCTTCGGGGCGACATTGGAGAAGTCGAACGCCGGCGAGATGAAGTTGGCGACGATGTTGATGCCGACGGTGGCCGTGACGAAGGTGAGCCCGCCCAACAGGATGGCGAAGGGCGTGTCGATCTGCTCGACCGTCTTGATCGGGTCGGTGATGAGGGATCCGAACACGGGGACCGTGGCCGAGGCGGTGATGACGGTGAGCAGCGAGAAGAAGACGAAGTTGATCGGCAGGCCCCAGAGGTTGCCCTTCTTGACCGCGGCGAAGCTCTTGCCGTAGCGGGCGAAGTCGCCGAAGTTCAGCATCGGTCCCGAGAAGTACGACACGACCAGGGCGATCGCGGCGAACATCACCGGGATCGAGGCCCAGAAGTCGAGCTGCACCGTCGACAGGGTGAACGAGATGTTCTGGATACCGGCCTGAGACACGAGGTACACGGCGAGCACGATCATGACGAGGTAGACGGCGGGGCCGGCCCAGTCGATGAAGCGGCGGATGACCTCCATGCCGTTCCAGAAGAGCAGGAACTGCGCGGTCCACAGGATGGCGTACGAGATCCAGCCCAGCGCCGATAGCCCGGCGAACGACACGTCGAGGAGAGCTGCGGAACCCGGGATGAACTTGAGGAACACGATGTTCAGCGACTCGGCCGCGAGGAAGGTCTGCACCCCGTACCAGGCGATCGCGATGAGCCCGCGGATGATCGCGGGGATGTTCGCGCCTCGGATGCCGAAGACCACGCGGTTGATGACAGGGAAGGGCACGCCCGTCTTCTGGCTCGGCTTGGCGACCATGTTGGCGAAGACCTGCACGATGACGATGCCGGCGATCAGCGCCACGAGCACCTGCCACGACTGCAGGCCCAGAGCGAAGAGCGATCCGGCCGTGACGTAGCCGCCGACGGAGTGCACGTCGCTCATCCAGAACGCGAAGATGTTGTAGCTCGACCACTTCTGCTTCCGCAGGGGAGCCAGGTCTTCGTTGGCGAGACGGTCGTCGTAGTGCGGCTTCATGTTGCCGCCCCCGTGCGGGTGGCCGGCGGCCTCCACGAGATCGTGGGGACCGGTGAGCGGGGTGGAAGTCATGTCATTCCTCTCAGGACGATGGATGCCACGACGTGGAGTCCGCGGCCGGAGTGGAGCTCTGATGTGAAGTTATGGGTTCACGCAACGTCGCTGGTTTCGCTCGTGTAACGAGCGTGTGAAGTCGCTCCTTCACGCTTTCCGCCTCCCTAGACTCGGGACATGTCGCAGCCGCCCGTCACCGAAGCCACCGCCGTCGAGCCGGGGTCGGTCGGGGTCGGAGCTCGCATCCGCGACCTGCGCCAGGCGCGCGGCATCTCCGCCCGGGCGCTCGCGAAATCGCTCGGCATCTCCCCCAGCGCCGTGTCGCAGATCGAGCGCGGAGTGATGCAACCGAGCGTCTCGCGCCTGATCGCCATCACCGACGCCCTGGGCGTCCCGCTCGTGGCGGCCTTCGACCCGGCATCCGACCGTCCGATCGAACCCGTCGGGCCCTCGGGCTTCACGCTGCAGCGCGCCGGGCAATCGCCCGACATCGTGCTCGACAGCGGGGTGTCGTTCCGCCGGCTCACCCCCGGTACCTCTCCCGGCGTCGACTACTTCGAGTCGATCTACCCGCCCGGGGCCTCGGCCCACGGCGCCGACGGGCTGTTCCACCACGAGGGCTACGAGGTCGGCACGGTCGTCGCGGGCGAGCTCACGATCGACTTCGAGGCCGAGCGGGTGATCCTGCGGGCGGGCGACGCGATCAGCTACCCCTGCTCGGTGCCCCACCGCCTGCACAACACGGGCGAGGCGGATGCCGTCGCGCACTGGCTGATCGTGCACGCCTGACGCGCAGCGGTTCCGCGCGATCGGCGGACACGACGCAGGAGCTCTGTGCGCAATCGGCTTGCTCGCGCCTCTTCCGGCGCCAGCGCCGGGATGTCTCCTGCGTTGTGTCCTCCGCCGGTGGCGGAAGTGGTGGCGGGACACCCCGCTGCGCGCCCGGCCCAGCTCGGCCCTCCCGCGCGTGGCCGAAGCGGCCCGGACACCGCGCAGGACAAAAGCGGCTCCGCTCGGCGTCGCCCCCGTCACCCCGTCCGCGCCGCCCCACAGGCGCGGGGTTCTCCTGCGTTGTGTCGCAGATCCCGTCGGCAGTCGAGCCCGGCGCCGAAACCGGCGCCGCCGAATGTTCCCCACAGCAACACCGCCGACACATCCCGCCACAGCCCCGTAACGCGGTGCGCTTAGCCTGACCGGCATGCACCTGTACGACTTCAACGCGGCCTCGACGGCGGATTCTGGGGCGGTCGCCCGCGTGTGGGCCGACGTCCCCGGCTGGGTCGACGCGGTCGTCGCCGGCCGGCCCTACGCCGACGTCGACGCCCTCGCCGCGTACGCGGGAGACCTCGCCTCGGCCTGGTCGCCGGACGACCTCGAGGCCGCCCTGCACGCGCACCCGCGCATCGGGGCGAAGGTCGCGGGCGACGGCGCCGAGGCTGCGGCATCCCGTCGTGAGCAGGGATCGATGGCCTCCGCCGCGGACGACGACGTGGCGGCCATCGCGGCCGGCAACGCCGCCTACGAGGAGCGGTTCGGCCGCGTCTTCCTCATCCGCGCGGCGGGCCGCACACCCGGCGAGATGCGCGCCGAGCTCGAACGGCGCCTGTCGAACGACCCCGACAGCGAGACCATCGAGGCCACCCGCCAGCTCGCCGAGATCGCGCTGCTGCGCCTGCGTACGACCTTCGCCGACGACGCTCCCGCCGAACCGGAGGCCGCGGAATGACGCACCTCACCACCCACGTCCTGGATGCCACGGCCGGCGCGCCCGCGGCCGGGGTCACCGTGACACTGGCCCATCTCGACGGCGCGACCATCGACTCGGCGGTCACCGATGCCGACGGGCGTCTCGCCCTCGGACCCGATCTGCTCGCCGACGGGGACTACGCCCTGACGTTCGCGACGGGCGCGTACTTCCGGTCTCGCGGGATCGCCTCGTTCCACCCGGTGGCAACGGTCGCTTTCTCCGTCTCGGGCGAGGCGCACCTGCACGTGCCGCTGCTGCTGAGCCCCTTCGCCTATTCGACCTACCGCGGCAGCTGAGGAGCGACATGAAGGTCATCGTCATCGGCGCGGGAGTCGGCGGCACCTCCGCCGCCCTGGCCCTGCAGAAGCTCGGCCACGAGGTCGTCGTGTACGACCGCATGCGCGAGAACCGCCCGGTCGGCGCGGCGCTGTCGCTGTGGTCGAACGGCGTGAAGGTGCTCAACTGGCTGGGCCTCGGCCCGCAGGTCGCCGCCCTCGGCGGTCGCATGGACGACATGGCCTACTACGACGGACACACCGGCGAGGAGCTCTGCCGCTTCAGCCTCGCCCCTGTGACCGCGCAGACCGGCCAGCGTCCCTACCCCGTGGCGCGAGCCGACCTGCAGCAGCTCATGATGGATGCCGTGGGCACCGAGAACCTCAGGCTCGGGATGCCGCTGACCTCGGTGTCCGAGACCGACGGGGTGGTCACCGCCACCTTCGCCGACGGGTCCGTCGACACCGCCGACCTGCTGATCGGAGCCGACGGCGCCCGGTCGCTCGTGCGGGATTACGTCACCGAGCCCACCGGCATCCGCCCCGAACGTGCCTACTCGGGATACGTCAACTACAACGGCCTGGTGGCTGCCGACGAGCGGATCGGACCGCTCGATCAGTGGACCACCTACGTCGGCGACGGCAAGCGCTGCGCCGTCATGCCCGTTGCGGGCAAGCGTTTCTACTTCTTCGTCGACGTGCCCGGACCATCGGGGGTGGTCGAGGACCGCATGGCGGCTCTCGAGCACGCGTTCGGGTCGTGGGGCGCTCCCGGGGTGCGTGCGCTGCTCGACGGCATCGACCCCGACGAGTCGCTCAACCGCGTCGAGATCTGGGACATCGACCCCTTCGACACCTGGGTGCGGGGGCGCGTGGCGATCCTGGGAGATGCGGCGCACAACACCGCCCCCGACATCGGGCAGGGCGCGTGCTCCGCGCTCGAGGACAGCTTCGCGCTCGGCATCGTGTTCGCGACCTCGACCCTCGGCGTCGAGGACTCGCTGAAGCGCTACGAGCGCATCCGCACCGAGCGGGCGGGCGACCTGGTGCTGCGCGCCCGCAAGCGCGCGCACGAGACGCACGCCTTCGACGTCGCCGCGACCCAGGCCTGGTACGACGGCCTGCGCCGCGAGGACGGGACGGGCGTGATCCGCGGCATCGTCGGCAACATCGAGGGCAGTCCGGTCGAGCTGGGTGCGAGCGTGCTGCGCTGACGGCCTCCGGGGCCGCGATGCCGTTCCGATGGCGGGCCTGGGATGAGGCTGCCCCGGGCGGGAGGGGAGGGGCGCGTTTCACCCGGGTGAATTTCGGAACGAAGAGTCCAAGCACTCCCGCTGACGGCGCTACCCTCATCGGCGAGAGGGGGCTCTCGTGTCGAAATTCTCCGTCGATCCCGAGGCGCTGCGGACGACCGCCGCACACCTCGAGGGCGTGCGCGACTCCGCTGGCGCGTTCATGGAGACGTGTCCGGCAGACGTGGGCCACGCCGACGTGGCACGGTCGGTCTCGCGTCTTGCGGTGGACACGGCGGATTCGTGGAAAAGCGCGGTCGAAGATCTCGCCCATCTCGTCGAGCGGCTCCGACAGAGCGCCGATCTCTACGAGAGGACGGATCGAGATGTCGTCGTGCCCGGCGGGGCGGTCCCGAAGTGAGTGAACTCGGGCAGACGTCCGACCCCGTCGACCTCATCCCCGGATCGGTGAGCGGTCTCGATGAGTTCGTGTGGCAGTGGCGTGAGCGCGCTCGTACTGCTGGCGAGATAGCCGCCCAGCTTACGAGACTCCCCGCGCCGGAAGGCTGGGAAGGGACTGCCGCGGAGGGCTTTGCAGCCCGCCTCCCCGATGTCAGCAGTCAATGGCAACAACTCGGGAAGTCATTGAACACGGCAGCCGACGCGCTCGATGAATACGCAACCGTACTCGGGTGGGCACAGCAGAAGGCGGGCGATGCCATCGCCATGTGGCAGGCCGCGCAAGCGCAAACGGCCGAGGGAATCGAGAGCTACCGGCAGGCAGAACGCCAGGCGGGCGCGACAGGCATCGTTCCTTTTATACAGACGCCGGCGCAGCAACCCGAAGTGACGCGCAAAGCCTGCTCGCCTACGCCCGGTCTGAGGTACGAGACGCGGGCGACACCGCCGCGCATGCGGTGACCGCCATCACGCCGCCGGAAGCTCTCACGTGGGAAGGGGCCGGCGCGCTCTTCTTAGGAGCGCTCGTCGTTCAAGGCCAGATTCACTGGGACCTCCTGGCGAATCTGGTGAACGGTACCGCCTCGGTCGGCAATGCCATCTTGCGCAATCCAGACGCACTCCTCGCTCTCCTGGGTGGCGGGGCGATGATAGTCGGCGGCGGTGCGACAGCTCTCGGTGGTGGAGGGCTGGCCGCGACCGGGGTGGGAAGCGTTCCGGGCGGGGCTGCGGTCGTCGGTGGCGTCGCCGTCGCGGGGACCGGCGGCGCGTTGGCGGCCGCGGGCGCCTCGAAGCTGGCCGGTGAGGCAACCGGCAGCGCCGGTGTCATGCTGATGGAGAAGCAGCGTGGGGTCGACCGTGGCGATGGGCGCGACGATTACGGACACTTCGCGCCCGGGCAAGGCAATAAGCCGTGGGTGGATAAGGAGAAGCAGGGGCTGGACGAGATCGAGAACGAGCTTGGCGAGAAAATTGTCAGGTTGAAGGCTCGCAGTTCTCTCGAGGGGTCTCCCCAGCAGCGATACTTTGACGGCTACTACAAGAACGCTGACGGCAGCTATACGGCCGTCGAAGTCAAGAGCGGCAGCGCGTTGGATAAATATCTGCGAAACGAGGGGAATCAGAAAGCATTTGACGAGGCAATCTCCCCGGAGAACCCGGCGAGCGTGACGTTGAATGGCGAACGAGTCTCAATCACAAACGTGCGCGTGCAGAGAGTGGAGTGAATACGATGGGCTTTTACTACACAGTGGATGGTCAACGCTCGGGCGAATTCGTAGCGGACGTCAGGCCTCCGAGAGCGATGCTCGAGCGGTTGCTGAGCTTGATGAAACCCGGGGGGCGATCGACACTCCTCTTAGCCCCAATCCCTGACGGGAATGACTTCCTCACGTATTTGCATAAGCAGGGCGGCAGTCCCGTCTACCTGCAGTGCGCGGGAACCTCCGACGCTATGACGATCGAATGGCACAAAATCGACGAAGACGGCCAGGACAGGCACTACATCGTTGGCCACGGCGGCGACCACTCCAGAGAGCCCTCCGTCGACATCCCCTTCTTCGACGGCACACGCAAGGCCACCGTGTACCCCGACGAGGTCTTCGCACTCGACGAAGCGACCGACATCTTCTTCCACTACTACGAGACCGGTGAGATCCCGTCCGGCTACGAGCTGCGCTGGTACGACCTCACCTGGCCGAAACCACAGCCATGACCATCCGATTCGATGGCGACCGCCATGCCCAACTCGTCGAGGTGCTTCGCGACGCGACCGAGTCCATCGGACGTCACCTCGAGAGTCTCGACGCAATTGTCGCGGCGGGAAGAGACGAGTGGACCGGGGACGCGAGGACGGCGTACGACACCGCCCATCGACAATGGTCGCAAGCGCTCGAGCGCATGAATGCGAACCTAGACGATGCCGCGTCGGGTATGGACGCGGCGCGCTCGGCGTTTGAGACCGCGGAAGCCTTGGTTACTCGCCTCTGGGGATGAGCATGACGACCGTGCGGGCTGCCCTCCCCGTCCGTCACCTCGGCGAAACCGCCACCCTGAGCGCGACGGTATGTCACCGTGTGACGCGCCCCCGCCTTCCCCGGCGACCCCGCGTGGCACCGTGGAGGCGACGCATCCGTACCGCTCACGCCGCCGGGAGGCCCCATGTCCGAGTATTTCGACCGCACCGCCGACAAGACCTTCACCAAGGTCTATAAGGCGGAGACGCCCGACATCCTCGCCGCGTTCGCCGCGTTCGACCAGGCCGTGTTCGCCCCCGAGGGGCGCGCGATCCCGCTGAAGTACCGCGAGCTCATCGCCCTGGCCGTCGGCATCACGACCCAGTGCGTGTACTGCATCGACGGGCACTCGCAGAACGCCGTGAAGGCGGGAGCCACCGAAGCCGAGCTCGCCGAGGCCGCCTGGGTCGCGACCGCCATCCGCGCGGGCGGCGGCTACGCGCACGGACGCCTGGCGTTCAAGCTCGCCGACGACGCCCGCCCCCACGAGCACTGACCCCGTGACGGAAACGCCGTCGCCCCGGGCCGCCGCGACCGGAGCATCGCAGCCCGGTCCCCTCGAGATCGAGGCGCTCGAGCACATCCGCGCCCTGATCCGCATCGACAGCGTCAACACGGGTGAGGCGGCGACCATCGGCGACGGCGAGACGCGCGCCGCGCTCTACGTCAAGGAGCACCTCGACGAGGTCGGCTACGAGACGGTTCTGGTCGAGCCCCGCCCGGGGCGCGCGAGCGTGGTCGCCCGGTTGGCCGGTTCGGATCCGGATGCCGGAGCCCTCGTCGCCCACGCGCACCTCGACGTCGTGCCGGTCGACGCCGAGGACTGGACGCACCCGCCCTTCGGCGCCGAGATCCACGATGGCCTGCTATACGGTCGCGGGGCCGTCGACATGAAGGACTTCGCCGGCATGCTGCTAGCCATCGCCAGGGTGTTCCGCCGCGACGGGGTCGTGCCGCGGCGCGACCTGATCTTCGCGTTCTTCGCCGACGAAGAAGCCGGGGGCGTCTGGGGCGCGCGATGGCTCGTCGAGAACCGCCCCGAGCTCTTCGCCGGGGCCACCGAGGCGCTCAGCGAGGTCGGCGGCTTCTCGATCCCCCTGCCCGACGACCGCCGCGCGTACCTCGTCGCCACCGCGGAGAAGGGCGTGACGGTCGCCACGCTGACCGCCCGCGGAGCCGCGTCGCACGGCTCCCGCCCCACCGCCGACAACGCAGTCGTGCGCCTCGCGCGGGCCGTGGCCGCGGTCGGCGAGCATCGCTTCCCCGTCGTGCGGACCGCGACGCTCGAGCGCTTCCTCGAGGTCTACGGACGCGCCAGCGGTGACCCCCTCGACGGCGACGATCTGTCTCGCCTGGGGTTCTCGGCATCCGTCATCGATGCGGGAGCACGCAACACGGTCTCGCCGACCGTGCTCACGGCCGGGGGCAAGATCAACGTCATCCCCGCCTCGGCGAGCGCGACGCTCGACGTGCGGGTCGTGCCCGGGCAGGCGGACGCGCTGCGCGAAGAGCTCGCGGACGTCGTCGGCGACGACATCGAGATCGCGTGGTCGCGGTACATCCCGGCGATCGAGGCTCCGGCTGAGGGGCGGCTGGTGGACGTGCTGCAGGATGCCGTGACCGCCGAAGACCCCGACGGCACCGTCGTGCCGTACCTGCTGCCCGCCAGCACCGACAACAAGCACCTCAGTCGTCTCGGCATCCGGGGCTACGGTTTCGTGCCGCTGCGCGTGCCGGCCGACTTCGACGTGTTCGGGCAGTTCCACACGGCCGACGAATGCGTGCCGGTGGAGGCCCTGTTCTTCGGGACGCGCGTGACGGCGCGGATCCTGCGCGACGCCTAGGGCCGGCGTCCGCAACCGGCGACCGTACCGCCCCGAGGGCGTCGACCGCCGACGTGTTACCCCGCGCGGCGGTGGGTTTCGGTGCGTGGCGGGGCGTTTCGACGTGTGAATCGGCGCCTCGCGGGCCGTTCGACCCCGTCATAGCGTTTCGGTCACCCACCGGCACCCCGTGCCGTTTCGGAAAGCCCGAGGAGCACGTCATGACCACCACCGCGCCGGCCCCCGCCGACCGCTCGACAGCGCCCGCGACGGTGCCCGGGTCGACCGCCAAGGTCGATCTCGGCACCATCGCCGTCGTGCCCACCCGTCACTGGTGGCGCTGGATCCTCAGCGCCCTGCTGTTGTTCGTCGTCGCCCAGTTCGCCTGGAGCCTCGTGACGAACGACCGCTACATGTGGGGGACGTTCGCGCAGTACTTCTTCTCGGAGCCGGTGCTGATCGGCATCGGCTACACGCTCTCGCTCACCGTGATCTCGGCCGTCGTCGGCTTCTCGCTCGGCACGCTGCTGGCCCTCGGCCGCCTGTCGGCGTCGCCGCTGCTGGCATCGGTGGCGTGGGGCTACATCTGGTTCTTCCGCTCGGTGCCGCTCGTCGTGCAGATCATCGTCTGGTACAACCTCGGCTACCTCTACCCGACGCTGGGACTCGGCACCCCCTTCACCACCGACTTCTGGATCGTGGAGTTCCCCACGGTCCAGCTCGTCAGCGCGTTCGCCGCCGCGATCCTCGGACTCGGGCTGCACCAGGCCGCGTACTCGGCCGAGATCATCCGCGGCGGGCTCGTCTCGGTCGACCCCGGTCAGCACGAGGCGGCGGCGGCGCTCGGGATCCCGGCATCCCGTCGTCTTTTCCGCATCATCCTGCCGCAGGCGATGCGCTCGATCGTGCCCAACGCCACCAACGAGATCATCGGGCTCGTGAAGGGCGCGTCGGTCGTCTTCGTCATCGCCATCCCCGAGCTGTTCTACGCCGTGCAGGTGATCTACAACCGCAACAGCCGCGTGATCCCGCTGCTGCTGGTCGCGGTGGTCTGGTACACGCTCATCACGACGATCCTGAGCATCGCGCAGTACTACATCGAACGGTATTACGCCCGCGGCTCGGCCCGGGCTCTGCCGCCGACTCCGGCGCAGCGTGCACGCACCTGGGTCAGCACGCAGTGGGCGCGGCTCGGCGACTCGCCCGCTCCCCGAGAGGGCCGGATGCCGAGACCCCCGCCGCCCCGAAGGGAGGCCGGGCATGAGCGCGGTCACCGCCACCCGCGGACTCGTCGAGGTGCATAACGTGCGCAAGAGCTTCCACGGCGTCGAGGTGCTGAAGGGCATCGACCTCACCGTCGAGCCGGGCGAGGTCGTGGCCCTGCTGGGCCCGAGCGGCTCGGGCAAGTCGACGCTGCTGCGCACCATCAACCACCTCGAGACCGTGGATGCCGGCTCGGTCACGGTCGACGGCGAATTCATCGGCTACGAGTTGCGCCACGGGAAGCTGCACGAGCTGCGCGAGCGCGAGATCCTGCAGCGGCGGACCCAGGTGGGGATCGTGTTCCAGAACTTCCACCTCTTTCCGCACCTCACCTCCCTCGAGAACATCACCGAGGCACCGCTCGCGCTCAAGCGCCTGAGCAAGGCCGAGGCCCGCGAGCTCGCCCTCGGCCTGCTCGACCGGGTGGGCCTCGCCGAGAAGGCCGACGCCTACCCTCGCCAACTTTCGGGCGGTCAGCAGCAACGCGTCGCGATCGCCCGCGCCCTCGCGCTGCAGCCGAAGGTGCTGCTGTTCGACGAACCGACGAGCGCCCTCGACCCCGAGCTGGTGGGCGAGGTGCTCGACGTGATCCGCGACCTCGCGAAGCTCGGCACCACGCTGGTCATCGTCACGCACGAGATCGGCTTCGCCCGCGAGGTCGCCGACCGCGTGGTCTTCCTCGACGAGGGCCGCATCGTCGAGGAGGGCACGCCCGACGAGGTGCTCACCCGACCGCGGCACGCGCGCACCCGCGAGTTCGTCGCAAAGGTTCTCGGCTGACGCGTCGGCTCCCCCGGTGGCTTCGACAGGCTCGGCCACCTCGCCACCCAGGTCCCTGAGCCGTCGAAGGGACCGGAACCCGCAGCGCACCGACCCACCAGACCCCGCGACGCGACACCGGCGACGCGGCATCCACACCCTCACAAGGAGACACAGCATGGCACTCAGCAAGAAGCAGGGCATCGCCCTCGGCGTGATCGCCGCAGCCCTCGTCGCCGTCGTCGGCGTCGGCGTCACCATCGGCCTCAATCGACCGGCCGATGCGGTCGCGGCGCCCGAGCCCTCGGCATCCGCCACGAACACCCCTGCGGAATGGGTGCACACCGACGCCGTGCCCGACGCCGTCGCTGCCTTGAAGGCGAGCGGCTTCACCCCCATCGAGCCGGGCAAGCTGACGGTCGCGGTGGGCGCCTTCACCCCGCCGCTCAGCTACGTGCCCGAGGGCGAGACGTTGCCGTCGGGCACCGAGCCCAATATCGGTTCGCTCATCGCCGAGGGCCTCGGCCTCGAGTACAACCCGGTCGTGGTGGCGTGGGCGGACTGGCCCCTCGGCATCCAGTCGGGAAAATACGACCTGATCACCGCCAACGTCACGGTGACCGAGGAGCGCAAGGAGCTGTACGACTTCGCGAGCTACCGGCAGGACCTGCTGGGCTTCGCCGTGCGCGCCGACAGCTCGATCGCGAAGATCGAGACCGCCGACGACATCTCGGGGCTGAAGATCGTGGTCGGCTCGGGCACCAACCAAGAGAAGGTGCTGCTGAGCTGGAACCAGGAGCTCTCCGCCGCCGGCAAGACCCCCGCCGACCTGCAGTACTACGACGACAACGCCGCAGCGACCCTCGCCCTGCTCTCGGGCCGCGTCGACGCGACGTTCGGGCCGAACGCGACCGCCGCGTGGGCGGCGCGCGACACCGGTGAGACGAGGGTCGTCGGCGTGGTTCCGGGCGGGTACCCGCTGCAGGCCGACATCGCCGCGGGTACCAAAAAGGGCAACGGCCTCGTCAAGCCCGTGCAGATCGTGCTGAACGGCCTGATCACGAGCGGAAAGTACGCCGAGGTGCTCAAGGCCTGGAACCTCGACTCCGAGGGCATCTCGACCTCGCAGATCAACCCGCCGGGACTCCCGAAGTCCTGACTCGCCGGGGCCCGGTCTTTCGAGGCCGGGCCCCTCGCACGCCTGATGGAATGGATGCCATGACAACAACCCTCACCGTCCGACTCGTGGCCCCGCACGAGTACGCGGAGGCCGGGCGGATCACCGCCGAGGCCTACCGCGCCAGCTACGACGGGCTGTCGGAGGCGTACCTCGCCTCGCTCGCCGACGTCTCCGGCCGGGTGGAGCAGGGCGAGGTATGGGTCGCGCTCGACGGGGACGGGATCGTCGGCACGGTGTGGACCCCGCGGCCCGGCGAGCGGCTCTCGCCCCTGGCCCGCGAGGGTGAGCTCGACTTCCGCCAGCTCGCGGTGGCACCGTCGGCGCGCGGCCGCGGCGTCGGCGAGCTGCTCACGCGGCACGTGCTCGACCTCGCGCGCGAGCGTGGCGCGACCCGCGTGGTGATGAACATCGGCCCCGAGATGCTCGGCGCGCACGCGCTCTACGCGAAGCTCGGCTTCCGTCGCTTGAGCGAGCGCGAGTATCCGGTCGAGGTGGAGCCCGGGCGGTTCCTCGACCTGCGGGCGTTCGGGTTCGACCTGTAGAGCGCGGCGCACAACCTCCGCGATCTGCACAGACTCCGCCGCCATCCCCCCGATCGGGCTGAGGTTGCGCGGATCGCTGAGCGAGCAAGGGCCCGCGACGCGCGGCGCCGGGCGCGCAACCTCAGCGATCCGCGCACACTCCGTCGGCATCCCCCGATGGAACTGAGGATGCGGGATCGCTGCGCGAGCGCGCGCGGCTCAGTCCGTCAGCACCTTCTCGAAGCACCGAGAGGCCGGGAACCGCAGATATGGCGGATAGATGTCGATCGGGCGGTACCCGAGCCTCACGTACAGGGCGATGGCCTCGGGCTGCCGGTTGCCCGTCTGCAGGATGAGCCGCGCCGCGCCGCGCTCCCGACCGAGGCGTTCGAGCTCGCTCATGAGCGCCTGGCTCGCACCGCGACCGCGCGCGCGGGGGTCGACGAAGACGCGCTTGACCTCAAGCTCGTCGCCGAGCTGACGCAGCGCAGCATGACCGACCGCGACGCCCTCGGCATCCCGGACGAGGATCACCTCGACCATCGTGACCGGGTCGACGGCGAAGTCCTCGGCCAGCAGGGCGCGCGTCTCGTCGTCGAAGGCCGCGTACACCTCGGCGTAGCGCGGGCTGATCTCTTCGTCCATCGCCGCGCGCAGGGCCACGGCCCGCTCGTCCTCCCACGGGACGTTCTCGATCGCCCATGCGCCGATCGTCGTTCGACCCGTCATGAGCGGGCCGCCTGGATGCCGGCATCCGTCGCCACTCCCTCAGCGCGGGACAGCGGCGTCTTCTCGCCCGCCTCGACGGCGAACGGCAGACGGTTCTCGGCCGGCGGCAGGGGGCAGGTCGCGAAGTCGGTGTAGGCGCAGGGGAGGTTCGTCGCGCGGGTGAAGTCGATGACGGTGCGGCCCTCGGCGTCCGGTGCGGTGACCGTGACCGACCGGTTCGCCGCGTACGTCGTGACGCCGCTGGTGGCGTCGGTGAAGAGGACGAGGAGCTCGCCCGGTCGATGACCGGGAAAGGCGACGAGGCGATGAGAGACGCCGTCGAACTCGAAGGCGAGCTCTCCCGGCGCGTCGTAGACGTGCGTCAGACCGTCGACGGCCGCTCCGACTTCGTACGCCCGTGGGTGGGCGTACGCCTCGAACCGCACGTCGATACGCCAGCGGGGATCGGCCGGATAGGCGGGAGTCCCCGCGTACCGCGACAGGTAGGCCGCGTCCGGCCGGCGGGGTCGGAGGAGGTCGCGGCCACCCCGGCGGGCCACCTCGATCACCCCGCCATCGAAGCCGACGGTCACGTCGCCGCGCTCGTCCAGGGGACCGAACGCGAACCGGCCGCGCAGCGTCCCACCCTCGACCTCGAGGGATTCCCCCTCCGCGAGATCGACGACGGGCCCGTCTTCCCCGGTGTGCCAGATGCCCGGAAGGCCCGGGATGCCGGCGGGCCGCTCGCCCAGCCAGTACAGGCCCGTGATGGCCAGGAATCCGTGGGGGTCGGCACGGCGACGCTCGTGCGCCTCGTGCCAAGCGGTCCACTGCTCGGCGAAGTTCTCGGTCATCGTTCTCCCTCGAGGACGGGTCCCCTCCAGCATGCATCGCGACGCCCGTCTCGGGCGCGCGGGGGGAAACGCGGCGTCACCCGCTGTCACGCTTCGTCGCGGTCGCGCCCGGCGTGGCCCGCGGGTCTAGCGTGACGGTGTGACTCGCCCGCTGCGCTCCCTCGGCTTCCTCACCATCGGCCTCTTCGATCGCGACGACCCGCGCACCGGCCACGAGACGACGCTGTCGATCATCGAGCGCGGCGAGCGGCTCGGCTTCGACAGCGCGTGGCTGCGCGATCGGCACCTGCAGTACGGCATCTCCTCCCCCGTCGCGGTGCTCTCCGCGGCCTCGCAACGTACGAGCCGCATCCGTTTGGGGACCGCGGTGATCCCGCTCGGATGGGAGAACCCGCTGCGCCTCGCGGAAGACCTCGCGACCGTCGACGTGCTCTCGGGCGGGCGCCTCGAGCCCGGCTTCTCGGTCGGACCGCCCCGACGTCTCGACGAGATCGCCCCCGCGCTCTACCCCGACACCGCCGACCACGAGGACTTCGGGTACGAGCGGCTGGCCCGACTGCGCCGTCTTCTCGCCGGAGAGCGAGTCAGTCCCTTCGCCGGCAGAGAGGGGATCGAGGAGTACTCCGAGCGGGTCGAGCCGCACTCCGCGGGTCTTGCCGATCGGCTCTGGTACGGCGCAGGAAGTCCCACCTCGACGACCTGGGCGGCCGCGAACGGCTTCCACCTGCTCACCAGCAGCGTCATCCAGTCGGTGCACTCGACCGACTTCGACGCCGAGCAGGACGCGCAGATCCGCCTCTACCGCGAGACGCACCCCCACGGGGAGAACGCGCGGGTGTCGCAGGGGCTCGTCGTGGTACCGACCGACACCGCCACGCCCGAACAGCGCCGACGCTATGAGGCGTACGCCGAGTCGCGGCGCGGGAGGGTCGGCATCCCTCAGGGGCCGCGCGGGCTGCTGTTCGCGGAGGACCTCATCGGCACGTCGGAGCAGATCGCTGAGCGGCTGCTGTCGTCGCGGTCCTTTCCGCAGGTCGACGAGGTCGCGTTCGCGCTGCCGTTCGATTTCGCTGCGGCTGACTACGAGCAGATCCTCGAGGACATCGCGGGGCGCCTCGGGCCGCTGTTGGGGTGGTCGCCGGCGGCCGCGTCATAAACTCAGCGATCTGCGCCGGCTCCGTCGGCACCGTTCGACGGGGCTGACGGGGTGAGGAACGCGGAGGGTATGGGGCGGCGGGCGCGGCGGCAGGGTTCGCGCGCACAAGCTCAGTCATCTGCACAACCTCAGTCACCAAGGCCCCGACTCGACTGAGGTTGCGCGAATCGCGGAGGTTGCGCGAACCGCGGACGAGAGACGCGCCCGGCGTCAGCGCTGCCGCGCCACCGCCCGCCCCAGCCGCGCTGCCGCCTCGCGCAGCCGCTCCTCGGATGTGTCGCCGTATGCCAGGCGCAGGTGGCGGTTGGCATCGGTGCCGGGGCCGGAGGGGAAGAACGAGCCCCTTTGATACTCCACGCCCTCAGCGCTCGCGTCGGCGGCCAGGCGGTCGGGGTCGATGCGGTCGTCGCGCAGGCGTGGCCAGAGGAACAACCCGCCCTCGGGCACGGTGACCTCGAACTCCCCGGGGGCTTCGGCCTCGAGCGCCTCGGCCAATGCGCCGGCGCGGGTCCCGTACAGCGACCGTGCGCGCCCGAGCACGCGGTCGAAGAGCCCCGCGTCGCTGGTCAGCACCTCGGCGATGACGGCCTGCACGAACGTCGATGAGTGCGAATCCTGGCGACTGCGGAGGGCCACGGCATCCGGGATCAAACGCTCCGGCAGCACGACCCAGCCCAACCGCAGGCCGGGGCCGAGGGTCTTGGTGAAGGTGTTGACGTGGATGACGTGATCGGACTCGTGGAACGGCGTGAGCGATCCGGGCTCGCCGGCGAAGCGGAGCTCGCGGTACGGGTCATCGGCGAACACGACGAACCCGTACCGCTCGGCAAGGTCGACCAGCTGGCGCCGACGCGCGGTGGGCAGCGACGACTGCGAAGGGTTGTGGAACTCGGGCACCGTGTAGACCGCGGCCGGGCGCGCACCGGCGCGCAGCTCGGCGGCCAGCGCGTCGACGTCGAGACCCTCGGCACCGACGGGAATGGGCAGCACCCGCGCATCGGCCAACTGCAGACCGCGCAGGAACAGCGGGAACACGGGATTGTCGACCGCGACGAGGTCCCCCCGCTCGAGCACCGCCTGCACGGCGATCGCCAGACCGTGGAAGCCGCCGTTGGTGATGAGCACCCGCTCGACGGCGACCCCCTCGCGCGCGGCGATCCACTCGCGCAGCGCCGGAATGCCCTCGGTCCGCGAGTACTGCAGCGCGGGCGCCCCCGGCTGCGCGAGCACGCGGGCGGTCGCCTCGGCGAGTTCCGCGGTGGGCAGGACGGAAGGATCCGGGATGCCACCGAGCAGCTCGATCGCGTCGGGTCGGCGATCGCGCAGGGTCTGGTCGCCGAATCCGCTCGGGGCGGTGAACGCCTCGATCAGCGCGGGGCGGGCACGGGTCGGGGAGAGCAGGGTCATCGGGGGCTCCGGGGGTGGGGGGACGGGATGGCGTCGACCAGCGCGCGCGTGTCGTCCTCACGCGGGTGCGAGAGCACGTCGGCAACGCGGCCGGCCTCGAGGACACGGCCGTCCTTGAGCACCGAAACGGTGTCGGCGATTTGGCGGACCAGCGCCAGGTCGTGCGAGACGAAGAGGTAGGTGAGGCCGCGCTCGCGCTGCAGCCGGAGGAGCACGTCGAACACCCCCGCCTGCACGGTGACGTCGAGGGCCGAGGTCGGCTCGTCGAGCACGATGACGTCGGGTTCGAGCACGAGGGCGCGGGCGATCGCGACGCGCTGACGCTGGCCGCCCGACAGCGCGTCCGGGCGACGGCGGGCCAGGTGGAGCGGCAAGCCGACGGCATCCAGAGCCTCCGCCACTTTCGCCGCCCGGTCGGCGCGCGTGCCGATCCGGTACTGGTCGAGCGGCTCGCGCACGATCCGCCCCACCCTCCACGAGGGATCGAGTGAGGTGAAGGGGTTCTGGTAGACGAGTTGGAGGTGGCGACGGATGCCGCGGAGCTCAGCGGCCGTGCGCCCGGCGATCTCCGCTCCGTCGATGAGGATCTGCCCACTGTCGGGGGTCTCGAGCCCCAGGAGCACCCGCACCGTCGTGGTCTTGCCGGAGCCCGACTCCCCCACGAGGGCGTGCGTCGTGCCGGCGGGGATGCGGAAGGAGACGTCGGCCACCGCCGGGCGGGCGGCATCGTCGAAGGACTTCGACACCCCGCGCACCTCGATCCGGGACGAGGTGGTGTCGGTGGTCCACGCGTCGACGCCGCGCTCGTCGGCGTCGCGGCGATAGCGATCCGGGTTCAGCGCCGGCGCGTCGGCCTGCAGCTGCCGTGTGTACGCCGAGGCCGGAGCAGCGAACACCGCTCGGGTGGCGCCGGCCTCCTGGATCCGTCCCTCCTTGAGCACCACGATCTCGTCGGTGCGTTCGGCCGCGATCGCGAGGTCGTGCGTGATGAGCAGCAGGCCGATACCGAGTTCTCCGCGCAGCTCGTCGAGGAGGTCGAGGATGCGCTTCTGGATCGTCACGTCGAGGGCGCTCGTCGGCTCGTCCGCGACGAGCAGCTCGGGGCGCGGCAGCACCGCGAGCCCGATCAGCACGCGCTGGAGCATGCCACCCGAGAGCTGATGCGGGTACGAGTCGTACACCCGGACCGGACCGGGCAGACCCACTCGGGCGAAGACGTCGAGGACGGCCGCGCGGCGGTCGGGGGCGTCGGTCAGCGCGGCCGCCTCGAGCGCCTGCGAGCCGACGGTGCGCACCGGGTTGAGCGCGTGCGAGGGGTCCTGCGGCACGAAGCCGATGCGGCGCCCGCGGAACGGGCGGAACCGCGCCTCCGACAGGCCCAGCAGCTCCTGCCCGTCGAACGCGACGCGACCCTGCGCCTTCCCCGCGCCGCGGGGCAGCAACCGCAGCACCGACCGCGCGATCGTCGACTTGCCCGAACCCGACTCGCCGATGAGCGCAAGACTGCCGCCGCGGGGGATCGCGAACGAGACCTCGTGCACCACGGGGGTGCGACCGTACGCGACGGAGAGATCCTCGACCCGCAAGAGGGAGGTCGCCGTCGGAGCGTCGGGGAGCGAGGGAACGGCGAGGGTCATGACGTCCTCCGGAGCCAGCGGCTGATGCGGTTGATTGAGAGCACGGTCGCCACCGCGACCAGCGCGGGCCAGACGACGAGCCACGGCGCGCGCGGGTAGTCCTTGCCCGCCGAGATGAGCAGACCCCAGTCGGATGCCGGGGGCGGATCGCCGTAGCCGAGGAAGGCGAGCCCCGCGATCACGAGGATCGACAGCCCGAACTGCAGCACCGCGAGCGGGATCAGCGAGCGCGAGGCGTTGGGAAGCACGTGCCGGAACAGCACGTGAAGGGTCGACCCGCCCTGGAGACGTGCCGCTTCGACGAACACCGAGGAGCGCACGCGCAGCACCTCTGACCGCATCACGCGGGCGAACACCGCCACGGCCGAGACGCCCGTCGCGATCGCGGCGTTGATGGTCTGGAACCCGAGCGAACTGACGATCACGACCGCGAGCAGGAACGCCGGGATCGCGAGCAGCACGTCGACGAAGCGCGCGAGCACGACGTCGGTCCAGGATCCGAGGTAGCCCGCGAGAAGGCCGATGAGGCCGCCGACGACCACCCCGATCCCCACCGCGACGAGAGCGCTCGTGACCGAGGATTGGGCGCCGAACACGATGCGCGCGAACAGGTCGCGACCGAGGTGATCGGTGCCGAGCAGGTGCGCCGCGCTCGGCGGTTGCAGCTTGTCGGCCGGCACGCCCTGCGCGGGGTTCTGCGACGTGAAGAGGGTCGGTGCGAGAGAGAAGGCCAGCACCACGGCGACCACGGCGAACGACACGAGGACGCTGACCGGAACGGCGAGACGGATGCCGCGGGCCCGGGCGAGCAGTCCCCCCGGGGCGGATCGCGGCGGAGAACTCGGCGGGGCGGGGCGCTCCGTGCGTGCGGCGGCGAGGGGCGCGGAGGTCATACGATGCTCACTTCCTCGCGCAGCAGCGGCGCGGGATCGTCGCGGGGCCCCGCGGTGGCCGTGCGTCCTCGCGCGCCGATCGACACGCGGGGGTCCAGAAGGGGGTAGGCCAGGTCGGCGAGGAGGTTCACGATCACGAACACGATGGCCGCGAGCGAGACCACCGCCTGCAGCACCGGGAGATCCTGTCCCGCCACGGCCTGCTCCACGAGGGTGCCGAGGCCGACCCGACCGAAGATCGCCTCGGTGATGAGAGCGCCACCGAGCAGCTCACCGACGATCAGCGCCAGCACCGTCACCGTCGGCAGCGACGAGGGCTTCACCAGGTGCCGCGCGAACAGCGCGCCCTGGCGCAGGCCGCGCGAGCGGGCGACCGCGACGTACTCCTGCCGCGACTCGTGATCGAGGGAGGCGATCAGCACCTCGGCGAGCTGAGCGGACACCGGGATGCCGAGAGCCACCGCCGCGAAGAAGGTGCCCCACGGCGTCTCGGTGTCGATCATGCTGAACAGCCCGAGACCGAAGGCGAACACGTGGATCAGCAGGAGGCCGATCACGAAGTTCGGCACGGACAGGAACAGCGACGGTAGCGAGCGCAGCACGCCCTGACCGAACCGCGGCGGCAGGAACTGCGTGCCGTAGGCGATCACGACGGCCAGTACGACGGCGACGAGCAGCGCCACCGCCGCGAGGCTGAGCGTGGACCCCAGCGCATCGAACACGAGTGTGCTCACCGGCAGGTTCGACCGCAGCGACACGCCGAGGTCGCCGACCAGGAAGCGCCCGAGCGACGACCCGAGCTGCACCCACCAGGGCTGGTCCAGCCCGTAGTACGCGACGATGCGCGCGATGTCGTCTTCGGTGAAGCCGTTGTCGGGATTGCGCAGGGTGCTCGTGATGGGGTCGCCGGGCAGGATGCTGATCACGACGAACGTGAACAGGTACGCCAGCAGCACGACGACGATCGCCTGACCGGTGCGCCGCAGCGCGAAGCGGCCGTAGGTGCGGAGCATGCTCTCTCCTTTCGTTGACGAGGGCCGGGAGGGATGGATGCCGCGCACCCACCCCTCCTCGGACGTCAGCCGTTGAGCCAGGCGTCCAGGTAGTACGCGTACGCGAGGCCGTTGTAGCTGACGCCGCTCACCTCCGGGGCCTGCACGTACACGCGCTGCACGATCTGCGTCAGCGGGACGAAGTAGGCCTGGTCGAACACGTACGTCTGCAGTTCGTCGGCGACCTTCGCGCGGGCGTCGCGGTCGGTGGCCGTGGCGATGCGCGTCGACAGGTCGTTGAGGGTGGCATCCGAGGTGCCGAGCTTGAACCAGTCCTCGTCGCCCTTCTTCTGTGAGGTGAGGACACCGGCGACGGTTCCGACGTCGACGAAGCTGCGGGTGATCTCGGTCGCCGGCACGGTCGCGTTGCCGATGACCTTCTGGCCGTAGGTGGGGACGTCGTAGGTCTCGAGGTTCACCTCGAAACCCAGGGCGGTGAGCTGCTGGTCGACGAGCTCATCGACCGACTGCGAGGCCTGTAGGTAGGGGTTCGGGTACAGCGTAAACGACAGCTTCTGGCCGTCTTTGGTGCGCACGCCGTCGGCGCCCTTCACCCAGCCGGCATCATCGAGCAGGGCGGCGGCCTTCTCGGGGTCGTACGCGAAATCGGCGGTGTGATCGGTCGCCTCGGGCACGGTGCTCTGGAAGAACGACTCGGCCGCGTGCCAGTCCGAGGTGTAGACGGTCGAGAGGATCTCGTCGCGGTCGATGCCGTGCTGCACCGCTTTCCGCACCTTGATGTCGTCGAACGGGGCGACGGAGGTGTTCAGGGCGTAGCCGTTGACGAATCCGAGGTAGCGGGGCGTCTCGACGGTCAACCCCTCCTGCTTGAGCGCCTCCAGATCCTGCGGACTGGCGTTGTACGCCACCTGGGCCTGGCCCGACTCGACCGAGGCGGTGCGCAGCGTCGGCTCGGCGACCTGCTTGTACGTGATCGTGTCGAGGTAGGCGGCGCCCTCGTGTCCGACGGCTTCGGGGCCCCAGTTGTAGTCGTCGCGCTTCTTCAGGACGACGCTGTCGCCCTCGGCGACCTTCTCGACGACGAACGGGCCGCTGCCGATGTCCTTCGTGAGGTCGGCCTGCTGATCGGCGGGGAGCGCCAGGGTCTCGGGCGAGAGCAGGATCGAGCCGTGGTACGCCAGCGTCGGGATGAAGCTGAGCGTCGGGGCCGAGAACGAGACCGTGACCGTCGTGGCATCCACCGCCTCCGCTCCCTGATAGTTGGCGGAGGGGAACAGACCGATGCGGTTGATGCCCTCGTCGGGGCGTCCCTTCGCCCAGATGTCGAGATTCGCGACGACCGCGGCGGCATCGAGCGGCGTGCCGTCCGAGAACGTGACGCCCGACTTCAGGTGGAGGGTGAACTGCGTCTTGTCGGCGTTCTCGTCCCAGCTCTCGGCGATCCAGGGGCTGAGGTTCCCCTCGGCGTCGACGTAGACGAGCTTGTCGGTGACGTTGCCCCAGATCTGGCCCTGGTAGCTCGAGATCGAGCTGTTGTTCGGGATCCAGGTGGCGCCGAGAGAGTCGATGAGGAAGACGAGGTCGCCGCCGGTCTTCGGCTCGGCGTCGGCGGGAGCTGCTGTCGACGCGGCACCGCATCCGCTGAGCAGGACGGCGCCGACGGTGAGGGCGGAGGCGAGGCCGAGAAGGCGTCGGCGGGGACGGCGGGCGAAGGTCATGGGAATCCTCGGGCTGTGGGGACGGGTTACAGGGCTTTGCCGGGGTTGAACAGACCGGCGGGATCGAGCGCGTTCTTAACGGCGAGCTGCGCCTCGCGCACGCGCACGGAGAGCTCCTCCGCGGCGAGGGCGCGCTTGACGGTGCCGATGCCGTGCTCACCGCTCACGGTGCCGCCAACGGCGAGCGCCGCGCGCACGACCGCGTCGGCGGCGTCGTGGACGGCGGCCGGCACGGCGGTGGGATCGACGCCCGCGGGGATGGGCAGCGAGATGACCGGGTGGAGGTTGCCGTCGCCCGCGTGCGCGACGGCGCTCACGTCGACCCCGAACCGGTCGGCGATCGCGGGGAACCTCGCGAACACCTCCGCGATGCGCGACTTGGGCACGGCGACGTCGCCCCCGGCGAACCACGTGTCCGCGTCGAAACGTCGGCCCGAGCGTCGCAGTTCCCAGAGGGTCTCGGCATCCGTCTCGCTCTCGACCTCGACCCGTGCGCCGGCCGCGACGAGCGCAGCGGTCAGCTCGGCGGTCTGCTCGTCGATGCCGAAGCCGTCGAGTTCGATCAGCAGGAGGGCGGCGCCCCGGGCGCGCAGGCCCGAGTTCTGCGCGGCGTCGATGCCGTCGAGGGTGATCTCATCGAGGAACTCGATGACGCTCGGACGAACGCGCGAGGCCGTGATCGCCCCGATGGCCGCGGCACCCGCGGCCGTGGAATCGAAGAACGCCGTGAGCGTCCGGCGCGCCACCGGGAGCGGGCGGATGCGCACGGTCGCCCCCACAACGATGCCGAGCACCCCCTCGGACCCGACGAACAGCGAGACGAGGTCGAGCCCCGTGACGCCCTTGATCGAGCGGTGTCCGACCGAGACCAGGCTGCCGTCGGCGAGCACGACGTCGAGGGCGAGAACCGACTCGCGCGTGACGCCGTACTTGGCGCACCGCAGGCCCCCGGCGTTGGTCGCGATGTTGCCGCCGATGGTCGAGATACGCCAGCTCGCCGGGTCGGGGGCGTAGAACAGGCCGAGGGGGGCCAGTCGCTCGTTGAGCGAGGCGTTGAGAACGCCGGGTTCGACGACGGCGACCTCGTCGGCGGGCGACACCTCGACGATGCGGTTCAGCCGTTCGGTCGAGACGACGAGCTGCTCGGCACGGGCGGTCGCGCCGCCCGAGAGACCCGTGCCGGCCCCGCGCGGCACGATGCTGACGCCGTGGCGGGCGGCGAGACGCACGAGCTGCCGAACCTCGGTCACCGAGGTGGGGAACGCCACCGCGGGGCCGTCCGTCACGGGGGCGCCCGTTCGTGGAGCGGTGCCGGCGTCGAACGAGAACTCCGCCGTCACCGCGGAGGGTGGGCGAACCTCGATGCCGGGCGCCTCGTCACGCAGATCGTCGAGCAGGGCGAGCACGCCCGTGAACGGGGCGATCGCGGTGGGGACGCTCATGGCAGCACCTTTCAGACGGGACGGGAGTGCAGCCGAAGCTAGGCGGAACCGGACGAGCGCTCATCCCGAGCGACACCGTCCGTCGCGAGACGTCACCGATCGACATCGTGTGTCGCGCGGCGTCACAGTCGAACGATCGGTGAGGCGCGGCCGGTATGTTCCGCCCCCGTCGTCGGTTCATGACGATTCGAGGCGTTTCGTTACGTCACGCATTGAGCCGTGTCGCGGTCCGGGCGACAGTGAGCAGCACTCGCCTGACCGAAGGAGCCCCGATGCCCGACCGCATCCACCTCGCCGTCGCCCTGGACGGGGCCGGCTGGCACCCGGCTGCGTGGCGCGAGCCCACGGCCCGGCCCACCGAGCTGACCTCGGCCGCCTACTGGCGCGCCCTGGCCCGTAGGGCCGACGGAGCGGGACTCGTCCTCGCGACGATCGAAGACGCGCTGAGCCTGGGCGGACGATCGTTCGAGCCGGATGCCGAGACCCGCCGCGACCGCGCCCGCGGGCGTCTCGATGCGGTGCTGCTGGCGTCGTTCCTGGCCCCGGCCACACGCCGGATCGGTCTCGTCCCCACCGCGACGACGACCCACCCCGAGCCCTTCCACCTGGCGACGGGCCTGCAGACGCTCGACCACGTGAGCGGCGGCCGCGCGGGTGTCCGACTCGTCGCGGGCTCGACCGCGCAGGAGCGCCGGAACTTCGGGCGCCGCACCGACGGACCGGCCAGGTTGCCGGCATCCGGTCGCGTCGAAGACGACCCCGCGCTTCTCGCCGCCTTCCGCGAGGCGGGGGAGGTCGCCGACGTCATCCGGCGTCTGGCCGACTCGTGGGAGGACGACGCGATCGTCCGCGACCTCGAGTCGGGGAAGTTCCTCGACCGCGAGCGGGTGCACAACGTCGAGTTCGAGGGGGAGTTCTTCTCGATCACGGGCGCGTCGATCGTGCCGCGGTCGCCGCAGGGACAACCCCTCATCACCGCTCTCGCGCACCAGACGGTCCCCTACCGTTTCGCGGCGGAGCACGCCGACCTCGTGTTCATCACTCCCGCCGACGCGACCGCGGTGGGGGGCATCCTCGGCGACCTCGACGGGGGCGACGACCTGCGCGTCTTCGCCGACCTGCTCGTGCTCGTCGAGGACTCGCGCGCCGAGGCCGAAGCCGTGTGGGCCCGCCTGCAGGAGCGCGCACCGCTCACGACCGACGCCCGGGTGGTGGTGGGGACCGCCGTCGACGTCGTGGGCGAGATCAGGGCCCTCGCCGCGGCCGGCGTCGACGGGGTCCGCCTACGACCGGCCCGGCTTCCGGCCGACCTCGACGCGATAGCCGACCGGGTCGTCCCCGCGGCGGCGGCCGCCGGCATCCTGCTCCCCGACGAGGGGGCGCCCACGCTCCGCGAACGTCTCGGACTCCCCCGTCTCGCCAGTCGCTACGCCCGTCAGGAGGTCGGCGCATGACCCGTCGGCAGATCCACCTCGCCGCGCACTTCCCGGGTGTGAACAACACCACCGTGTGGACCGACCCGAGCGCGGGCAGCCAGATCGACTTCTCGTCGTTCGAGCACTTCGCGCGCACGGCCGAGCGCGGCTTCTTCGACTACCTCTTCCTCGCCGAGGGGTTGCGGCTGCGCGAGCACCGCGGGCAGCTGCACGACCTCGACGTCGCGGGACGCCCGAACACCCTCGCGATCCTCACGGCCCTGGCCGCCGTCACCGAGCACATCGGCCTGGTCGGCACGCTCAACACGACCTTCAACGAGCCGTACGAGCTGGCGCGGCAGCTCGGCACCCTCGACCTCTTGTCGAACGGCCGCGCGGGGTGGAACGCCGTGACCAGTTCGGACGCGTTCCACGGCGCGAACTTCCGCCGCGGCGGCTACCTCGATCACGCCGACCGGTACGTGCGGGCCGCGGAGTTCGCCGCCCTGTCGAAGGCGCTGTGGTCGTCGTGGCGCGACGATGCCATCGAGGCGGATGCCGAGACGGGTGAGTTCCTGCGCGCGGACGCCATCGAGCGCGTCCGGCACGAGTCGCGGTTGTTCGACGTCGACGCGGTGTTCGACGTGCCGCGCTCCCCGCAGGGGCGACCGGTCATCGTGCAGGCGGGCGACTCCCCCGACGGCCGGGACTTCGCCACGCAGCACGCCGACGTGATCTTCTCGCTGCACACCGCGTTCGACGACGCGCAGCAGTTCTACCGCGACGTGAAGGGCCGGCTCGCCGCGAACGGTCGCGACGAGGACTCGCTCAAGATCCTGCCGGCCGCGACCTTCGTGCTCGGCGACACCGCCGACGAGGCCCGCGAGCGCTCGCGGGAGATCGCCCTTGCCCAGGTGCGGCCGCAGACGGCGATCACCTACCTCGAGCAGATCTGGAACCGCGACCTGAGCGGCTACGACCCCGACGGCCCACTCCCCGACCTCGAGCCCGACACGGGCGTCGAGACGGCGCAGGGCTTCGCCGGTCGTCACGCGGCGGTCCGCACCCGCGTGGGTACGCTGCGCGCGCAGGCCGCGGCCGAGGGCCTCAGCATCCGCGAGCTCGTCATCCGCCTGACCGCGACGCACACCTTCGTCGGGACACCGGAGCACGTGGCATCCGAGATCGACCGCTACGTGCAGGAACGCGCCACCGACGGGTTCACCGTCGTCGGTCACGTCACCCCGCACGGCCTCGACGAGTTCACCGACAAGGTCGTGCCGCTGCTGCAGGAGCGCGGGTCGTTCCGCCGTTCGTACGACGAGGGCGCCACGCTGCACGACCTGCTCGGCCTGCCCCCGGTCCCCGCGAACGCCGGGGTGCGATGACCGAGCTCGTGATCGTCGGGGCGGGACCGCGCGCGGTCATGCTCGTCGAGCGCCTGCTCGCGCGGCGGGCACTCGGCCCGCTGCGCATCACCCTCGTCGATCCGTTCCCCCCGGGGGCGGGGCGCATCTGGCGGCGCGAGCAGTCGCCCCTGTTGAAGCTGAACTCGATGGCGCGCGACGTGACCGTCTTCACCGACGAGTCCTGCACGATCGCCGGGCCGATCCGTTCGGGGCCGTCGCTCATCGAGTGGGCCGAGCGGGTGCGCGCGGGCACCCTCCCCGACGTCGCGATCGACGATCCGGAGGTGGATGCCGAGCTGCGCAGCCTCCGCCTCGACTCCTTCCCCACGCGACGACTGCAGAGCGCGTACCTCGACTGGTTCTGGCGTCGTACGGTCGCGATCGCCCCGCCCGGGGTCGAGGTGCGGTGGCACGAGGGGACCGTGCAGTGGGTCGACGACACCCTCGACGGGTATGAGGTCGCTCTCGCCGACGGCATCCGCCTGCCCGCCGACGTGCTCGTCTACGCGATGGGCCACAACGCGCGCGAGCCCGAGGACGCGGTGGTCGTCCTTCGGGACGCCGCCGTGGGCGCGGGGCTGACCTACGTCCCGCCGGCGTTCACCGCCGACGCCGACCTCTCCGTCTTCGCCCCCGGCGACGACGTGATCGTCCGCGGAATGGGATTGGCCGCTGTCGACGCCGTGGTGTTGCTCACCGCCGGCCGGGGCGGGGTCTTCACCCGGCACGCGGACGGACGGCTGCACTACGAACCGTCGGGACTCGAGCCGCGGCTGCACCTCGGATCCCGCCGCGGCGTGCCCTATCGCTCGAAGGTATCGTCGCAGCTGCAGGGCGACCCGCCCGTGCGCGAGGTGCTGACCCCCGCCGCGGTCGCGGAGCTGCTCGCCCGCCCGGGCACCATCGACTTCCTCGACGACGTGTGGCCGCTCATCGCCCGCGAGCTCGTGTGGGGCCACTACCGGGAGCTGTTCACCGGCCACCCCGAGCGCGTCGCCACGACCTGGGAGGTGTTCCGCGAAACCCTTCGAAAGGTGGATGCCGACACCGCGGCCCTCCGCCGCGCCGCGGCCGCGGTGGTACCCGATCCCCTCGACCGCTTCGACGTGCGGGCGCTGGACGTGCCGCTCGGCGACGAGAGCTTCGCGGGTCCCGCCGAGGTGCACGAGAGGGTGCTCCGGCACATCGTCGACGATCTACACCTGCGCACGACCCAGGAGCGCAGTGCGGCGCAGGCGCTGTTCCTCACGATCCTGTCGTCGTTCCTGGGGCTCTCGGACATCCCCACCGAACGGTGGAGCGCGCGGTCCCGCGCCATCGACCTGCCGGTGACCTGGCACGCCTTCTTCAGCTACGTCGCCTCGGGGCCGCCCGCGCACCGGCTGGAAGAGTTCCTCGCTCTCGCCGAGGCCGGGATCGTGCGCTTCCTCGGGCCCGACATCACCGTGCACGTCGACGCGGACCGGGGCTTCGTCGCGTCGTCACCGCGGACCGCGGGTGAGGTGAGCGCGCGCGGACTGATCGACGCGTGGCTGCCCGCGGCCACCGCCTCGGCGAGCGAGAACCCCGCGCTTCGCGAGCTCGCGAGCCGCCACGGCCGCGAGGTGCACGTGTCGGACGAGACGTTCACCGGCTCGCTGGGGCGCATCGACGTCGACGCCGACGGCCGCGTCGTCGCACGGGACGGGCACGCGCGCGCGGCGATGTTCGCGATCGGACCCTTCACCTCGTCGATGGAGGCCGGGGCTTTCACCCGCCCGCGCTCCGACTCGCTGTCGCTGCGACAGACCGACCGGATCGCCGGGGCCGTCGCCGCCGCCCTCGCCGCGCGGGCCCCCGCCGGGGTGCGCTGAGGCCCCGCGGAATGCGCAGCGCCTGACGCTGTTGTCTTACGTGCACCTCCCCCAGAACGGATGCCCATGACCACCACCTCCGCCCTCCCCGTTCCGCACGCCGACGCCACCGTGCTCGACAACGCCGCGTGGCATGCCCTCGCCGGTCCGCACGCGCACTTCGCGATCGGCGGCGACCTCGTCAAGCGCTATCCCGAGGACGTCGCCCCCTTCGTGGCCGTACGCACCTGGGACGATCCGGACGTGTGGGAGGCCCTGCGCGACCTCGTCGGGCCCGGCGCCGACGTGGGCCTCTCGGGCTTCGAGGGCGAGATCCCGACCGGCTGGGAGTGGGTCGGTGGCGGCGAGGGTGTGCAGCTCGTCGAGACGGACGCCCTTCGCACCCGTCCCGACGATGAAGCGATCGAGCTGGGAGCCGACGCCGCCGCCGAGATGATCGACATCGTCGCGCGGAACCAGCCCGGCCCCTTCCGCCCCCGCACCTACGAGCTCGGCCGCTACATCGGCATCCGCCGCGAGGGTCGTCTCGTCGCGATGGCGGGCGAGCGCCTGCACCCCGCCGGCTGGACCGAGATCAGCGCGGTCGCCGTCGACGCCGACCACCGCCGCCAGGGGCTCGCCTCGCGGCTCGTCCTCGACGTCGCGTTCCACATCCAGCAGCGGGGAGACCGCGCGATGATGCACGCCGCCGCGAGCAACGTCGGTGCGATCGCCGCGTACGAGCGTCTGGGCTTCGCCCTGCGTCGGCGCAACCGCTTCGCGGCGGTGCGCACGCCGGCGTGATCGACGTCAGTGCTCGAGCGGCGTCGCCGTCCCGCTGACGCGCACGCCGCCGCTCGCCGGGACGTCGACGCGCAGTTCGCTCGGCCGTCCCACGTGCCGCCCCTGTCGGACGGTGAACGAGAAGGGCGCCGTGCGCCCCACGCGGTCGCGCAGGTACGCCCCGAGCGAGGCCGCCGCCGACCCCGTCGCCGGGTCCTCGGTGATTTCGCCCACGGGGAACAGATTGCGGGCCTCGAACGCCTCGGCATCCGGGCTCTCCGCGTGCACGACCATCACGGTGCCCGCCCATCCGCGTTCGTCCATCAGCGCCCGCAGGGCCGCCGGGTCGAAGTCGAACGAGTCGAAGCGCTCGCGCGAGGCCACCGCTACGACCGGATGCGTGTTGCCCGCGAAAGACTGCGCCAGCGGCAGGCGCACGTCGAGATCGTCCGCGGAGAGATTCAGGATGCCGAGCAGCCGCCGCCCCACCTCGGCATCGAGCTCGCTCTGCACCGGGTCGACGCTCGTGAAGCCGGCCGTCACGCGACCGTCGGCGTCGACAGTGGTCTCGAGGGCGATCTCGCCGGCCGCGGTGTCGAAGACGAAGGGACCGGGGCCCTCCGCCTCGGCCAGGGCCACGGCGGTGGCGATCGTCGCGTGCCCGCAGAACGGCACCTCGGCGCCGGGCGAGAAGTATCGCACCCGCGCGCGCCGATCGTCGCGCGCGGTGATGAAGGCCGTCTCGGGGTAGGCGAGGTCGGTCGCGATCTGCTGCATGCGCGGCTCGTCGAGGCCCGTGGCATCGAGGACGACTCCCGCCGGGTTCCCGCCGCCGGGCTCCGCGGCGAAGGCGAGCAGGTGCAGGATGCCGGGGCGGGTCGTCATGTGTCGATTCTGGTCGATACGGGTTCTTCACGAAGGCGCGTGTTGGCGGCGGCCGCGGCGTGCACCATGCGCCGGAGGAAGGCGTGGATCACGCGCAGCTCGTCGTCGGGCGTCTCGCGGACGGCAGCAGCGATCTCGGCGCCGGCGAAGTCGAGGAAGCGCTCGGTCCCGGCCAGCGCCGCCGCGGTGGGGCGCACGATGACGCGACGGCGGTCGTCGCCCTCCCGATGGCGGGTGACGTACCCGGCGCGCTCGAGACGGTCGATGAGCACGGACACCGCCCCCGACGTCATGCCGATCTGCCGGGCCAGTGAAGCGGGAGACAGCGGGCTGTCGGACTGCGCGGCCCACACGATCTGCCCGAGGGCCTCGGCGTCCGAGACGGGAAGCCCCATCCAGGTCGAGAGGTGCCTGTTGAGCTCGTCGGACGCCATCGTCCAGTCGCGGAGGCCGTGCATGACGCCGACCTCGACATCGGACCAGGACAGGGAGAGAGAGTTCGACGCGGCCACGCAATGACTTTACAGTCAAGTGACTTTGCCGTAAAGGTATATCTACCGACTTCGAGGAGACCCCATGACCGCACCGCACGCCCTCATCACCGGCGCCAGCATCGCCGGGCTCTCCGCCGCCTGGTGGCTGCGTCGGATCGGCTGGGACGTCACCGTCGTCGAGAGAGCACCGGCATTCCGAGACGGCGGTCAGAACGTCGACGTGCGCGGCGTCGCTCGCGCGGTTCTCGAGCGCATGGGCCTGACCGAGGCGATCCGTTCGAAGAACACGACCGAGACCGGCACGGTGATCGTCGACACGAACGACAAGGTGATCGCCGAGCTCCCCTCCAACGGACCCGACGGCGCGACCGCCGAGCTCGAAGTGCTGCGCGGCGACTTCGCGCGCGCGATCCTCGAGGCTCTTCCCGCCGGTGTGCGGTTCGTCTACGGCGAGTCCGTGACCGAGGTCGACGAGTCTCGGCCCGATTGCGTGACGGTCGTCACGACCGCCGGCGACCGTCTCGACGCCGACCTGCTCGTTGTCGCCGAGGGCGTCCGATCCGCCACGCGCGACCTGCTCTTCGCAGAATCCGAGGTGGATGCCGATCCCCTCGGCGTCACGATGGCCTTCGGCACGATCCCGCGGACGGACGACGACGATGATCGGTGGCGGTGGTACAACGCGGTCGGCGGCCGCCAGGTGCACCTACGGCCCGACCCGTACGGCACCACGCGCGCGATCCTGTCGTACGCGGGCGAGGACGACCTGGTGGGACGCGATCGCGACGATGCCCTGCGCGTCCTACGCGAGCGTTACGCCGACGCCGGGTGGCAGGCGGAACGCGTCCTCGACGGCTTCGACTCGTCCGACGACGTGTACATCGACGAACTCACGCAGATCCGGATGCCGGGATGGCACCGCGGTCGCGTGTGCGTGATCGGCGACGCCGCGTGGTGCGTGACACCGATGGGAGGGGGCGGGGCATCTTTGGCCCTGACCGGCGGATACGTGTTGGCGGCGTACCTCTCGCAGGCCGAGGGGCACCCCGACCGCGACCGACTCGATGAGGCCCTCGCCTCTTTCGACGCGTGGATGCGGCCCCTGGTCGACGAGATCCAGGGCTTCCCACGCGGAATGCTGAAGCTCGCGTACCCGCACTCGCGGCTCGGTCTCGCCGCGCGCAACGTGGTCACGAAAGCGATGACCGCGCCGCCACTGTCACACCTCATGGCGAAGATGACGCAGGTCGCGGACACCGATCAGCGGCTGCCGGAGCTGAGAGAGCCGGCGCTCGGCGAGGCGTGACACGTCGTTCCGCGGGGCGGCGACGTGCCGGGATCCGCAAGTTCACGGCATCCGCGCAGCACGGGCTGGGGGCGGCGGGGCTCCGATAAGGCCCCGGATTACCTCTCCTGACGCGACGCACGCCGCGGGAGTCGACGCTGGGTGAGGTCGACCCGGCGGGCCGCGTCAGACGTGAAAGACGGAGTGCAGGTCGCCGCCGAGGGCCTCGCGGCCACCCAGGCCGTCGATCTCGAGCAGCGTCGCGATGCCCACGACCTCGCTGCCCACGGCCTCGAGCAGCTCGCGACCCGCGCCGAGGGTTCCGCCGGTGGCGAGGACGTCGTCGAGCAGCAGCACGCGGGCGCCCTCCGCGGCGTCGTCGTGCATCTCGATCTGCGCCGAGCCGTACTCGAGGTCGTACGAGACGGTGGCCGCGGGGCGGGGAAGCTTGCCGGCCTTGCGGATCGGCATGAGTCCCACGTTCGCGACGATGGCAGCGGCTCCGGCGAGCAGGAAGCCGCGCGCCTCGACTCCGGCGACGGCATCGAAACGGCCGGCGAACGGTTCGATCAGCGCCTCGACCACGTCGCGGAGCGCCGCGGCGTCGGCGAGCAGCGGCGTGATGTCGCGGAACACGATCCCGGGCTTGGGGTAGTCGGGGATGCTCGTGATGAGCGATTCAGCGCGGGCGAGGGCGGAGGCGTCGGGCACCGACCCAGCCTAATCGCGCAGACTCCGCCGCCGGGGGCGGCACGGGAACTCGGAAAGTTCGGCACGGGATCGCCGCGGCGTGCACAGCGGCGGATGTTCCGGCCGACGCGCCGAGGCCGCTCGGATACGACGGGCGTGTCGGCGGAACGCCCCGCAGGTGCGCTCGCGTCCACCGCCGGCACGCCTGTCGACCGAAGTGCAAGCGCTTGCAGTAAGGTCGACGCCATGACTTTCACGCAGGAAGACGCGCGCGCCGATCTCGTCGCCGCTCCCGGCTCGGAGTGGTGGCGCACCGCCGTCATTTACCAGATCTATCCCCGCTCGTTCGCCGATGCCTCGGGCGACGGCCTCGGCGACCTGCCGGGCGTGACCGCCCACCTCGACGACCTGAAGGACCTCGGGGTGGATGCCATCTGGCTGAGCCCCTTCCAGCGCTCCCCGCAGAAGGACGCGGGCTACGACGTCGCCGACTACCGCGACGTCGACCCGATCTTCGGCACGCTCGCCGACTTCGACGCGATGCTCGCGGGCGCGCACGATCGCGGCATCCGGGTCATCGTCGACCTCGTCCCCAACCACTCCAGCGATCAGCACGTGTGGTTCCAGGAGGCGCTGAAGGCCGCTCCCGGCAGCCCCGAGCGCGCGCGGTACATCTTCCGCGACGGCAAAGGTGAGAACGGCGAGCTGCCCCCGAACAACTGGGAGAGCGTCTTCGGCGGCGGCATGTGGAAGCGCGTGACCGAGGCCGACGGCACGCCCGGCCAGTGGTACCTCCACATCTTCGACGAGACCCAGCCCGACTTCGACTGGACCAACGACGAGGTGCGCGCGGAGTTCCGCGACATCCTGCGTTTCTGGCTCGACCGCGGGGTCGACGGATTCCGCGTCGATGTGGCGCACGGCCTCATCAAGGCCGAGGGGCTGCCCGACTTCACGCCCGACCCCGAGGGCGGCTCGATGGGCGGCGACGCCGAAGAGGTGCCGTACTGGGGCCAGCCCGGTGTGCACGAGGTGTGGCGCGAGTGGCACGAGGTGCTCGCCGCGTACGACGGCGACCGCGCCCTCTGCGCCGAGGCGTGGCTGCCCACCGTCGCGCAGACCGCCCTGTGGGTGCGGCCCGACGAGATGCACCAGGCGTTCAACTTCCACTACCTCGAGACCGCCTGGGATGCCGCTGCCCTCCGCGACGTGATCGGCGAGTCGCTCGCCGAGTACGCCGCCGTCGGCGCCCCGAGCACCTGGGTGCTGTCGAACCACGACGTCGTGCGCCATGCCTCGCGCCTCGCACTGACGGCCGAGAACCCGCAGGGTGCGGGCATCGGCCCGAAGACGCCCGGCAAGCCCGACCCCGTGAAGGGTCTGCACCGCGCCCGCGCCGCCACCTCGCTCATGCTGGCCCTGCCGGGCTCGTCGTATCTGTACCAGGGCGAGGAGCTGGGCCTGCCCGAGGTCATCGACCTGCCCGACGACGCACGTCAGGACCCGACCTGGTTCCGCACGAACGGCGAGCGGTACGGGCGCGACGGCTGCCGCGTGCCCATCCCGTGGACCGCCGACGCCCCCGCTTACGGCTTCAACACGACGGGTGAGTCGTGGCTGCCGCAGCCCGCGGAGTGGGCCGACCTCGCTCGCGACGTGCAGGTCGACGACCCCTCGTCGACGCTGACGCTGTACCGGTCGCTGCTCGCCGAGCGCCGCGCACGCAACCTGGGCGCGGGAGAGCTCGAGTGGCTCGACGGCTTCGGCGACGACGTGGTGGCGTTCCGCAACGGCTCGCTGCTGGTGATCGCCAACCTCGGCGACGGCGCGGTCGAGCTGCCCGCGGGCGAGGTTCTCATCGCGAGCGGCCCGCTCGACGGCGAGCGCCTGCCGACCGACACGACCGTCTGGATCGCGGCGGCCTGAGCCGCGGCATCCGGAATCGCGAGACCGTGGCCGGTATCGACGACGTCGCGCGCGCGGCGGGTGTGTCGACGGCCACGGTCTCGCGCGCGTTGAGCGGGCGCGGACCCGTCTCGACCGCCACGCGCGACCGGGTGCTGGCCGCGGCCGACCGGCTCGGCTACGTCGTGTCGGCGGCGGCATCGAGTCTGGCAACCGGGCGGGCGCGCGCGGTGGGCGTGGTGGTGCCGTTCCTCGACCGGTGGTTCTTCAGCACGGTCCTCGCCGGCATCTCCGACGCCCTCGTCCGCGAGGGCTACGACATCACGCTCTACAGCGTCAGCGCCGACCCCGCTGAGCGCCGACGCGTGTTCGACGACCACCTGCGCCGCCGCCGCATCGACGCCGTCATCACGGTCGCCCTCGAATTGGATGCCGAGGAGTCGACGTCCCTGCGCGGCCTCGACGTTCCCATCGTGGCGATCGCCGGCCCGAACCCGCTGTTGACGACTCTGACGGTCGACGATCTCGCCGTGGGCCGCGCGGCCACCGAGCATCTGCTGGGGCTCGGCCACCGCCGCCTGGCTCACATCGGTGCGGACGCCGCGACCGCCGCGGGCTCGACGGTGCCGGGGCTGCGCCGTCGGGGCTTCCTGGAGCAGCTGGCGGCAGCGGGCATCGCGGATGCCGTGGTGGAACCGGCCGACTTCACGATCGAGGGAGGCTCGGCGGCGGCGACCCGGCTGCTCACGGCAGAGCACCGGCCGACCGCGCTGTTCGCCGCGTCAGACGAGATGGCGATCGGTGCGATCCTCGCCGCCCGGGAGCTCGGCCTGCGGGTTCCCGACAACGTCTCGATCATCGGGGTCGACGGCCACGAGCTCGGCCGATGGTTCTCGTTGACCACCATCGACCAGTTCGCGCGGGGTCAGGGGGCGCGTGCAGCCGAGGCCGTTCTCGCCGCTCTCGACGGTGCCGAGCCGGGCCGGGGCCTGGGCACCCTGCCGTTCGAGGTCGTCGACCGGGGCTCGACCGCGGCTCCGCCGCCGCGCTGACGTGCGGGTCGCGGTGATGCTTTCTCAGACCCCCGGGTCCGCATCCTGCTCGAGGATTCTCCCGACCCGGTGTGCACGGGCCGCCCTACAGGGTGAGGAGGCTCACGACCGAGAGAACGAGTCCGAGTCCGAGCGAGACCGCCCATGCGACGGCCGCCGCGCCGTGCCAGGTCTGCCGCTCCTGCCAGCGGAGACGCCGCGGGTCCTGAGCGTCCATGCGCCGGAGGGCGTACCCCGTCACGAAGAGTGCGGGCGCGGCCAGAATGAGACTTACGAGCGTGAGGGCGAGCTGAAACAGGATGCCGTCCCCTCGCGGGCCCACGGACACCGCACCCCAGACACCGGTCACTGCGACGACGATGTCGCGCGGAGCGCACAGGACCATGATCCCGACGCCACCGCAGATCACGAGGAGCGCCCGCAGAAAGCTGTCTCCGCGCGTCGGTCTGGGCGCCGGGACCGGACTCTGGCGGCTCCACATCTCGCGTCGGAGTCGGCGGAGCGCGAGAGGCCACACGACGGTTGCGATGAGGAGGGCGAGAAGCCCCGAGAAGATCTGCTCCGACGACACGGCGAGCCCGAGCCGATCGGCGAGCACGACCCCGCCGATCCACGCGAGCAGCGCGATCGGGACTCCCCCGGCGATCACCAGGACGGCGATGACTGCTCGCAATCGCGCACGGGGCACAGCAGATGGATCCCTTCTCTCTCGTGGTGTTCCGACGGTGCGGGAGGGCACCAGCAGGCGTCCCGCGCGCAAGACCGCGACAGCCGACGCGCCCGGTTCGGTCCGCCCGCCTCGAGGGTGGGCACGGACCGAACCGGACGTGATGTGAGGATTTAGAGCCGACGCCGTCGCGCGCGGGCCAGAGCCCATGAGCCGAGCGCCACGAGTAGGAGCGCACCGCCGAGGAGGACGGGTGCCATCGCGCCGTTCCCGCCGGTGACGGCGAGCTTGCTGCTCCCCGCACCCGCCGCCGTCGTCGGCGTCGCGGACGGGGCGACGGTCACCGGTGCGGCTGCGACCGCCAGCGTGTAGGCGCGCGCGTCGGATCCGGCGGCATTGGCGGCGGCGACGGTGAAGGAGAAGGATCCCGAGACCGTCGGCGTTCCGGAGATGACCCCGGTGGAGGAGTCGAGGGTCAGACCGGCAGGAAGCGCACCGGAGCTGACGGTGAAGGTGATGGGCCCGGAGCCCGACGCGGTGACGGTGTGCGAATAAGCCGTGCCGGCGGTCGCTGCCGGGGGCGTCGGGGAGGTGATGACCGGCGCCGCGAGGACCTGCATCGAATAGTCGGCCGTGTCCGTTCCGTCGGCGTTCGTCGCCGTGACCTGGAAGGAAGACGAGCCCGCCGTGGTCGGGGTGCCGCTGATCACACCGGTGGCCGCGTCGAGGGTCAGGCCCGCCGGCAGCGCTCCGGAGCTGATGGCGTAGAAGATGGGGCCGTTGCCGGTGGCGGCGATCGTCGCGGTGTACGCCGTCCCGCTCGTGCCGTTCGGGACGGCGGTGGTCGTGATGACCGGCGGCTGGGCCACGTAAACCGTGTACGCCTGCGAGTCCGCGCCGGCGACGTTGGTTGCCGTCACCGTGAAGGTGTGGGTCCCTCCCGCCGTGGGGGTGCCGGTGATCGCGCCGGTGGCGCTGTTCAGTGACAGGCCTGGGGGGAGCGCTCCGGCGGAGACCGCGAAGGTCCGCGGCAGCGAGCCGGCGGCATCGATCGTGGCGGAGTACGGAACGCCTGCGGATGCGGCTGGCACGGTGGTGGTGAGGATGTCGACGGCGGTGGCCAGGACGGTGACCTGGCTGTTGGTTGTTCCCGCGTTGTAGATGTACCCGTTTACCTGGTCCACGGCGATGCCACGGTTCAAACCGGTGGGGGCGGCGGCGATCTGGGCCACGGTACCTGCGTTGAGATCGATCAGACGGGGCTTGCTCGCGCTGAGGAAGCCCACGACGAGGTAGTTGGAGCTGTCGATGTAAGAGAGCGCTGCAGCCGAAGTCGACCCGAGTGGGTAGGTGGCCACGGTCGCCAACGTGGACGCGTCGAAAGCTGTCACCTCGCTGCTGCCGCTGCCGGTGGTGACGAAGACCCGGCCACGGGCGCTGTCGATGGCCACGCCATTGGAGTTGTTCCCCCCGGAGGCGAGGGTGGACGCCGTCGCAACGACGACGAAGTCCGAGGTGCGCATGGCTGTAAGCACCCCGTTCGCAGTGCCGTAGAGGAGCCCGCGTGTGGCGTCGACGGCGATCTGCGTGTACGACACGGCCGCTGTCGGATGCTGCGCGATGATCGCACCCGATGCGGGATCCAGTTCGACGATGGAAGAACCGGCGCTGTCCGTAGCGGACACGAACAAGTGACCCGTGGACGGGTCGTACGCCGTGGACGAGAAGGTGGTGCCGGCCGGAGCGGGCCAGAAGACCGACGCCGTCGAGGGGTTCAGCACGTCGAAGACGTCGATACCCGCGGTAGACGTGACGTAGAGCCGCGACCCGTCCGTCTTCTCATCGAGCTCACGGTTGCTCCCGCCCTGACCTGCACGGAGGACCCGCTGCGTGGTGGACGGCGGCGACGCCGACAAGTCGGTGACGTTGAGATTGCCCCCGCCCCCGTTCGCCGAGTAGAGGACGTTGCCCGCGCTCGGCTTCAGAAGAAGGAAGGCGCCGTTCGTGGTGGAGAACTGGTCGACCACCACGGGCGGCGAAGAAACCGCTGAGGCCTGCAGCGCGGGCGCCATCACGAGCGCACCGGCCAGCAGCGCGGCCCCGAGGACCTTCGGGTACCAGCGGCGGGCCGACGGACGGTGAGAGGGAGACATGGACGACTTCTTTCTGAACGGTGCGCGCGGCGCGCAATCGGGAAGGCGGGATGTTCGAGTTTGCGGTGAGCCGCTCAGGACTGATGGCGTCGGCGTGCGCGGATGACGACTCCGGCACCGACGGCGAGGAGCAGCACACCACCGCCCACGAGAACGGGAGCGAGCGCTCCGTCCATGCCGGTGACGGCGAGCTTGCTGCTCCCCGCACCCGCCGCCGTCGTCGGCGTCGCGGACGGGGCGACGGTGACCGGCGCGGCTGCGACCGCCATCGTGTACACGCGAGAGGCGGTCCCGATGGCATTGGTGGCCGTGATCGTGAAGGTGAACGCCCCCGACGCGGCCGGTGTCCCGGAGATGACGCCGGTCGTCGAGTCCAGGGAGAGTCCCGCGGGGAGGGTGGACCCGGCGGCGAGAGCGAAGGTGATCGGGCCGGTTCCGGTGGCGGTGATCGCCTGCGAGTACGGGGCGCCGGCGACCGCGTCGGGAACGCTGTCCGTGGTGATCATCGGCGCCGCAGCGACAGCCATGGAGTAGGTCTTGGTGTCGGAGCCCATGATGTTGGTGGCGCTGACCTGGAACGAGAACGTCCCCGCCGCTGTGGGCGTTCCGCTGATGACGCCGGTGGCGGGGTCCAGGGCGAGACCGGCCGGCAGGCTCGTGCCGTTCGCGAGAGCGAAGGTGATCGGGCCGGTCCCGGATGCCGCGATCGCCTGCGAATACGCGGTCCCCACTGTCCCGTCGACCACGCTCGTCGTGGTGATCTGTGGCGCAACCGCCACCGTGAACACGATCCGCGTCCACGGCCCCTGAGTGGCGGAGCCATCTCGGGTGGTCTGCGTGAATGTCACACCGACCGGGCCGGGCTGCACCGTCTCCGTCGGAGACAGTGCGGCCCCGTTCGCCCCGGACGTGGGAGTGGGGGTTCCCGCACCGATCAGTGTCAGGGTACCGGGGGCGGTGCCTGAGGCCCACTGCGTTCCGATCGCTGCGCCTGCACCCGTGCCGACGCCGTTCACTGCGGCGGACGCGGTCACATCTCCCCCGGAGATGGTGACGTTGGCCCCGCTGCGCCCGCCGCCGATGCCTGCTCCCTGCGTCGACGTCGCGACGACCGTACCGGCCGTGATGGTGACGAATGCCGCGCCCACCATGTCGCTCGAGCCGCCGATACCCGCGGCACTACACGATCCTGTCGCGGTGACCTTGCCTCCGTTGATGGTCACGTTCGTCGGGTCGCTGGCGTTGTCAGCGGCGCCGATACCCGCGCCGCAGTTCGTGGTGAATGCGGTCACATCGCCACCGTTGATCGTCACCGATCCCGTGCCCGACCCGTATTGACCGCCGCCGATGCCAGGACCGTCGTATCCGGTCGAAGCGGTGATCGTGCCGCCGTTGATGATGATCGTCCCGGCGCCTCCGCCTTGAGCGCCGCCGATCGCTGCGGCGCCCGTATCGGTGTACACGGCGAGGCTTCCCCCTCCGGTGGCCTCGATAGTGAGCGTCCTCCCTGTGCTGACGTCGATGACCGCCCGTCCCGGAATGCTGGTGAGACCGTCGGTGGTGGCGGCGCTGAGACGGTGACCGTTCAGGTCGAAGGTGATGTTCGAACCGGCAGGGGAGATAAGCGGGTCGGCCGGCGAGCCCTCGCACGCATGGGTGATGTCGGCACCGAGGCAGATCACACCGCCGCTCGCCGGCGCCGTGGCGAACGCGGCCTGCAGGTCGGGCCAGGTCGTGGGTGTCACCGTGCAGGTCGCGGCCTGGGCGGGCGACGCTGCCAGCGCCCCGAGAGCGACCGGGGAGATGCTCGCTCCGAGCGCGGCGGCTCGTCGGGCGATGGAACGGGTCGAAGGCATGTCGTGGTCCCCCCAAGGGCGCACAGAGATCGTCCCCGGGCCGGGACGTTCCCTGCACAGTAGATGTGGACGAATGCACTCACTCGCCCCGCGAAAGGGTTGTCAACTTTCGGTGACAGACCCGGCGCCAGGCGGAAAATCGCCAGTAGCGGTCCCCTCGAAATCGAACTGGCCCGCCCGCGCATGAACGACGACACGGTAGGCGGGTGAGGCCGTCGTGCCGTCGGAGACGACGGTGAGGACGGCGTCTATCGGTCCCGGGCCGGGGTCGCACACCACAGTGTCGGCACGCGTCTCGCACCTCCATGCGGGAGGCATCTCGCCGAGGCGCCCGCCCTCGATCGTGAGGGCGATTGAGTCGGCCCGCCAGGTCTCCGCGTCGACGGCGAAAGAGAGCGACAGGGTGGTCGATGAGATCGCTTCGGCGGTGAAGTGCGCGGGAGGTTCGGTGGCCGAGGTGAGGAAGAGCGTGACGAGTCCGACCGCGGCCAAGGTCGAGCCGGCAGCGGCGGTCAGCGCACCCGGCGTGAGCCCCGTGAGCGCCCGCGAGATCACGCTCCTCCCGCGCTCCACCACCTGGTCACGACTCCCGCGTTGAGCGGGCGAGAGAGCCGCGGCAGCAGGGGGCTCGCTCACGGATGACGCGACGAGGACGGTCGTGACGCCGAGCGCCGACGTCAGGGTCGCCCACCGCCGCCAGTTGTCTTGGCACGTGCGGCAGCCGCCGATGTGCGCCAGCCCCGGTGCATCGGGTTCGTGCGCCCGCCACTCCGGCTGCGGAGTCCGCGGAATGTGCGCGGCGTTGGCGGCGCAGTCGGCGTGCCCCCGGCGCAGTGTCGACACGAGAGTGGCGCGGCGGAGGGCGAGTTTGGCTCGTCGGAGCAGATTCGAGACGGCGGCGGCGTTTCGACCGAGTTCGCTGGTCAGCTCGGAGGGCTTCCGTCCATGAACGGTGACGGCGTCGAGAACCTTCCGCTGGTCCTCGGGGAGGCTGCGGAAGGCTTCCCGGATGAGCGTGAACTCGCCATCCAGCTCGATTTCGCGCAACGACTCGTCGACCGATTCGTCCGTGGGCGTCCCCTCGAGGCCGAGGGGAACATCTCGGGAACGCGATGCACGGTATTCGTCGACGACGATGTTCCGCATCGTTCGGATGACATACGTGTGCGCGTGGGATCGGGGTCCGGTGCCCTGGTTCCATTTCTGCAGAAGCCGGGAAAGGGCTTCGCTGAGGACGTCGTCGGGGTCGAGGGGCGCCGAGGTGACATGGTTCGCCATCCGTCTCAGGTAGGGAAGCACACTCTGCAAGTACCGGGCCGCCGCGGCTCGGTCTCCGGCGGCCGCACGAGCGGCGAGGCGGTCCGCGTCCCCCGCCGTCGTACTCTCCTCAGCTCTCATCGGCATCCCCTCCTCGAAGGAGCGGAGTTCGCCCGCAGGGGTCGGCGATAGATTCCTGCGCCCCGGGCGTCAACCGATGGAAGGAGTTTCGTTTCCCGCGCTGTCTCATGCGCGGGGCCCGCACATGAAGGAGTCCCGATGAACATCTCCCCCTCCACTCCCGCCGACAGAGGGCCGGCCGTGAAACCCCTGCGGCGCGCGGTGCACGACGCTCTCACCGGACCGCACCGTGTCGTGATCATCACGGGAGCGACGAAACGCCTGCGATCGACCATCGTCGCGGATGCCGTGGAGCAGACGTCCGAGTGGATACGACTGACGGCCCCGACAGCGACCGCCGTCCGCACGGCACTGGATCTGATGCCGTCCGGTGTGGTGTTCGCCGACGACGTCGCCCTGGTCGACCTGTGGGACGTGCTGGCGGAGGCATCGCGCGTCGCGCGAAACGACACTCAGCGCGTCATCATCACCTGGCGGTTCCACCCCGAGATCGCCCAGCTCGCGGCCGCGACCAGCGGAGCACATCACCTCGCTCTCCCGCATCATGGCGGTTCCTCTCACTAGGCCGATGCCCGCTTGTTCCTCGCCGGCGCGGCCGAGCCCGCGCTGGATCTGGTGAGCGGCGGACGAGCCCGCCCCTCTCCGTCGGAGAGTGCCTGGGGCGCGACGCAGGGTGCGATCGGTGGTCAGAAGTTGACAAACGGCGTCGGCGCGCGCCGGGGCCGAGGTGGGCGTTCCTACAGTGATGCGATCACCGGGCATCCCGGGCCCGGCGACCTGATCCCGAGGTGATCGCGATGCCGACATTCTCTGCCCCCGCCGCGCTCCGCGCGTCTCAACGCTCCGCCGGAGCACACCCTCACCCGCTGCGATCGGACGACCCGCCCGGCGACCCGACGATGACGTCGGAGAGTGCGAACGGCCGCGACGCGGGCCGGGCCGAGTCGCTGTCGTTCTTCCGGGGGGCTCTCATCGCCGCTCTTCTCGTCATCCCCGTGTGGGGCGGTGTGATTGCCGTCGTGGCCCTCGCCCTCTCGCGGTAGGCGAACGGCGAGCGCGCCGCCCGTCGTCGGGCGGAGGAACGCTCAGTCCCGGGATGAGGAGTGATTCGCCGCCCGGTAGGCCTCGAGGACGGTATTCGACATCCTGCCCTTGTCACTGACCGCGAAGCCGTTCGCGGTCGCCCATCTCCGGATGGCCTCGACGTCACGGGTCGACGCCGCGCGTCGCGTGCGGGCGGGACCCCCGGAGCGGCGGCCGGCGGCCACGTAAGGGGCGAGAATGTCACGAAGGGTCTGGGCGTTCCGTCTCGAAAGATCCACCTCGTACACACGACCGTCGATCGAGAAGTGGACCGTCTCGCCGTCTTCGATGACTGCCCCGTCGAGGTCGTCGACCATCTGGATGATTTTCCGCTGCGCCACTTGGGAGGCCTTTCGTCTTCTCCGATGCGGCGACAAACGCCGCAATGCGTGCGAATCTAACGACCCGCTGACACGGCTGCGGAGCAATCCCGGTGGGAGATCAACTTTCGGCCACGAGAGCGCGCGCTATTCCGCGGAATGTCCCGACCGGTGGGCCGCGTCCGTCATTTGGTGACCACCGACTTCGTCTAAATCGATGGGCAACATGAGAGTCAAGTACGCACGGGCGTCGTCTGTTGCGAAGGTCACCACTCCCCCGACGGGAACGGCATCTGCCTGGAGGCTTCGAATGCCATTCCCGCTCGAGATGGGGTGTCCCGCCTCATGTTCCTCTGCGCGTGGACTCGCGATGGTGAAGGTCACCGTCGCTGATCGCTCGTCGAACGCGGAAGTGACGTCCGCCCGAGCAGGCCGCGCGTATTTCACGGCGTTCGTCAGTCCCTCGCGGACGGTGCGTACGACGAAGTCGGAATGAGCACCGCTGAGCGGGAGGTCGTCGACGACGTCGATCGACACGGCGAGCCCCGCGCGCTCGACTTCGCGGACGATATCGGCAAGCCTGTCTTCCAGCACAGCCCTGCTCGACGTGGACGTGAGGTCGGTGACGGTATTCGCGAGCGCCCGCGCAGCCGCCCGGTTCTGATCGCGGATGGTGCTGAGCGCTTCTCTGATCTCGCTGTCGGTCAGCCGGGCGGTCTCGATGCTGCTGACGAAAAGGTTGATGAGCGCCAGATTGTGACCGAGTTCGTCGTGGAGCAGGCGGGCGATGCGTGAGCGCTCCGTCTGCGTCGCCTGCTCGGAGATACGAGGCGCCTGCTTCATCGCGTCGAGGAAGAGGTCGGTCACCTCGGCGTTCCGCCGACGCTGGTGGCCGGCAACAATTCCCGCGAAGCCCGCGCCGGCGGTGGTGAGGATCGAGAACACCGCGATGAGAGCGGCGAGGCCGGCGTTGGAGGTATTCGCCCAGCGAATGAGGTAAAGCACGAAAAGTCCGGCGCTCGATGTCATCCCCGCGATGACGAAGCAGATGGTCACCCGTGGGGTGTACCGGAGCCCGAGGAGGAACATCATCGCCCACCCGGCGGGGGCGGCGATGGGTGTCAGGGCGGCGGTGGCGAGGACGATCCCGGCGACGAGACGCGTGCGCTTGTGATTCCAGAGGAGAGCGGTCACCCCGACGGACCCGATCGCGAGGGTGACGAGCAGATTCCACATTTGCAGAGGCGGGGCGGCCAATGCGAAGAGGCCCAACCCGATCGCTCCTGCACCCACAGCGAGTAGTGCGTTTCGCCGATACGACTGGAAGTAGTCGAGGTTGTCTTTCACCAATGCGTCCTCCGCACGGTCGGGTGCTGCATCGCGGCACAACGAGCGGTCCGCCCAACGCCGATCGGGTTCAACGTGAGTGCGTTTCCCGTCTCTCGACGGATTGGACACCGACAGTACCGGATACCGCCCGCCCTCAAGATGCTCCGTGTCAACCGATGTTGATAGTTGTGCTGCATCTCGCCCAGGGAGGACGGAGGTCGGGTGATACGTTTCGTCTCCGGCGCCTGGGGGTGCTCGCGAGGGAGAATCCGATGAACGTGTCTAGCAAGCCGGCTCGCGTGATGGTGATCGATGATGATCCGCTGGTGCGCACCGGCATCAGGCTCCTGTTGCGCGGGAATACGAGCGTCTCGATCGTGGGTGAATTCGCCGGCCATCGGGGGCTCCTGGAGGCCGTGAAAGACCTGCAACCCGACGTTCTTCTCATGGACCTCTTCATGCCCGAGGAATCAGGTCTCTCCGTCGCGCGCCGGGTCCGTCTCATTTACCCGGACCTGCGCATGGTCCTCATGTCGTCGATTGACAACCCGGCGCTGTACGCGGACGCACGCAACGTCGGCGTCAACGCTTTCGTCGCCAAGACGGCTCCCGCAGCCGACTTCATCACGGCGCTCGTCGGCGCAGACTCCTCATCGAAGACCAGCACCACCGTGCTCTCCGACAGAGAGATCCAAGTCGTCGAATTGCTGGCGATGGGGGCGAGCAACGAAGAGATCTCCGCGGCCCTGCATTTGAGTCAGAACACGGTCAAGACGTACGTGTCCCGCGCGATGGACAAAACCGACACCACGAACAGAGTCCAATTGTCCAATTGGTTTCACGGTCTCACCGAGTCACATCTGCTCGGTGATCGGGTGGATACGCCATAACTGCGCGAGCGTCACCTGAAGTGGACAAATTCGCGCTCGGCCCTCCTGGCGGGCGGGTACACGGTCAGGATGTTGTCCGCGCGAGATAGCTCCTCGCGTGGTCAGAGCCTGTGGTGGGCCGCTCGGGGCGGGTGTGGAAGTTCGAGATTCACGCCCGCCTCATCCCACCTTCGACTTGAGCAACCTGTTCTCCCCCTAGAGACTCCCCCGGTTGCTCAAGCGCCGAATGTACCCGATTCGGCGTCGGGCGGGGGGACGCGGCCCACTCTGCGTCTCCCCGCTCACCCCTCCGTGTGCTCCTCCGCCGGTGGGCACGTGCCCACCGTCAGGACACAGACGACTCTCATGGCGCCGTCGGCGAACTCACCACCGTCGCACCCGGCGCGGGGCACCTCCCGCCCCGCGCGCCAAGCAGCGCCTCGCATGGGCTCCGTTCGCGCCCGGCGTCAGCGCGCCGAGCCCACCAGCGACCCGGTGGTCTCCTCGACGGCCGGGTCGTACAGCAGGCACGAGATCTCGCGATCGCCGTCGGCCCACGTACTCTCGGTCGGAGCGACGAACTGGTAATTCAGAGCCGACTGGTCGAAGGGGATGCCGACGAACGACGGGAATGCGGCGTCGCAGCCCTCCTGGGCCGCGGTCGCGATCGCGTCGTCGCCCGGGAACGTCCCCTCCGGCAGGAGGAAGCTGCTGAACACCTCGTACGTGTGCGGGACCGCGCAGTCGACGAGGTTGGACGAGCTGATGAAGCCGCCCGGAACGTCGTCGAGGCAGGCGCCGATGGGCAGCGTGAACGTGTCGCCGTCGCCCGGGGCCGCCTCGCTCGGGCCCACGGTGACGCCGCCGTCCTGCGGGTAGTCCGGGATGTCGAAGGGGTCCGACGAGGACGCCTGCGAACCGACCGCGATCGAGAAGATCACGAGACCGATCACGGCGATGATCGCCAGGACGCTGATGACCGCGCCCGCGACGATGCCGGTGATGGCGAGGCCGCGTCCCTTCTCGCCGGTGCGCTTGATCTGGGCGAGGGCCACGGCACCCGCGATGATGCCGCCGACGGGGAACACGAAGCCGAGGATGATCGCGAGGATCGAGATGCCGTTCGTCTTTCCCGGAGCGGCGGGAGCGGTGCCGTAGGGCGAGGCGCCGTACGCGGGTGCACCCGTCCGGGGGTACTCCGGCGTCGCACCGGAGGCGGGGGCGGCGCTCGAGCCGTCCGCGGCGGCAGCGGCCGCGCCCGGGTACCCGGGCGGCGCCGGCGGAACCGGAGGTGCCCACGTGCCGTCGGTCGCGACCGGCTGCTGCGCGGCGCCCGCGTCGGACGGGGCCGCCGGCACGCCGCCGACGAGCAGGCCCTGCTGAGCCAGGCGCTCACCGGTGAGATGAGCCGCTTGTCGCACGACATCGCCGGCCTTGGCCGCGCCGATCGCGCCGCCCTTGAAGAACCCGCCGACCGCGGAGTGCTCGAACGACGCGAGCGCCCCCTCGGCAGCCTGAGAGAAGTGCACGTCGAAGCGGACGTGCATGTCTTGACCCGCGAAGGCTCCGGCGACGAGGGTGGTGCCCATGCTGCCGCGCGAGACGTCGAGGGAGCCGGATGCCGTCGGTTGCACCGAGAAGCCCTGCTCGGCGAGGGCGTAGCCGACCGCGTCGCGGGCTCGATCGACGGGGACGGACAATCGGAGTTCAGCGGTGGCCATCGGGCGCTCCTGGGGGTCTCTCGCGCCGAAGACTGTCAGCGCGCGTCCAGGTTAGTGCCGCGGAGCCGTCCGCACGAGCGCGGAGCCCGGCGCACGGCGAGGGGCGAGGCCGTCCGCACCTCGCGCCCTCGCCCGCACCGTCAGCGGATTCGCCCGACGAGGTCGTCGCGCGTCAGGGTGTCCGCCTCGGCGAGCACCGCGCGGGCGGCATCCCGCGCCTCTTCGACGTTCCAGAGCAGGACGCCGACGACCCGATCGTCGTCGAGGTAGTAGACGACGCCGCGCTCGGTGTCGATCCAGTCCTCGACCGTCTCGAGAGAGGAGTCGAGGGTTCCGACCGCCTCGTACCGGATGCCGAAGACCGCCGAGTAGTAGTACGGCGTGTGCGTGTAGGGCTCGGCGGCGCCCGCGAGATTGCGTCCGGCCGCCTTGCCCTGCTCGTTGGCGTTGTCGACATGCTCGACGCGGCGGCGCCCGAGCAGGCGGTCGGGGTAGCTGGCGACGTCGCCCGCGGCGTACACGTCGTCGGCCGACGCCCGCAGCTGCGCGTCGACGTGCACGCCGTCGTCCACCGTCAGCCCGGCGTCCTCCGCCAGGTCGGTGGCGACCTCGATACCGAGACCGCTCACGACGGCATCCGCGCGGACCTCGTCACCGTTCTCGAGGTCGAGGCGGGCGCCCGCGGCATCCACTTCTCCTCCCGAGACCTTCGAACCGGCGACGATCTCGACGCCGGCATCACGGAAGAGCTTCTCGAACCGCTCCGCGAGCGCCGGCGGGAACACCGCGTCACCGAGCACCGCACCGGTGTGGATCAGCACGGTCTCGACGTCGTTCTGCACGAGGGCTGCGGCGAGCTCCGAGCCGATGTAGCCCCCGCCGACCACGGCGATGCGGTCGACGTCCTTCGAGAGGGCGCGCAGGCGGCGGTAGTCCTCGGCCGTGCGGAAGGTCAGTGCGCGCTCTCCGTTCGAGCGGTCGTCGACGGGGAGGGGGACGGGCTTGCCGCCGGTGGCGAGCAGGAGCTTGCCGTACGAGAACGTCTGGTCTCCGGCGTCCACTTCGTGCTCGTCGGGGCGGATCGCCGCGGCGCGCGTGCGCAGCCGGATGTCGGCGCCGGTGTCGTCGGCGGTGCCGAGGGGCACCTTCTCCCACGTGAACTCGTCATCGGTCCACAGCTTCTTGCTCAGGGCGGGGCGCGTGTACGGCTCGTCGACGTCGTCGCTCAGGATCCCGATGGATCCGTCGGCGTCGATCTCGCGGATGCCGCGGGCGGCGGTGTCGGCGACCATTCCGCCGCCGACGATGAGGTAGTCGAAGTGTGTGGTGGTCATGGCGCCAGCGTCGCCGCTCAACCTGACCGAAGCGGATGGGTTGCGGGGGTGAGCGGCATCCGGTAGCGCCCCGCTGACTAGGCTCGGGGCATGAGCGTCGACCTCGAAAGCCTCTACACCGACCTGCACGCCCACCCCGAGCTGTCGTTCCAGGAGACGAGAACGGCCGGTGTCATCGCCCGCCACCTCGCCGATCTCGGGCTCGACGTCGAAGAGGGCGTCGGCCGCACCGGCCTCGTCACGACCATCGCCAACGGCGAGGGTCCCGTCGTGTGGTTGCGCGCCGACATGGACGGCCTTCCCGTCGAGGAGCAGACGGGCCTCGCGTACGCCAGCACCGCGCGCGGCACCGACCCGGCCGGCAACGCCGTCCCCGTGATGCACGCGTGCGGCCACGACATGCACGTCACCGCCCTGATCGGCGCCCTCGAGCGCCTCGTCGCCACTCGCCACGAGTGGGCGGGGACGGTCGTCGCCGTCTTCCAGCCCGCCGAGGAGTACGGGGCGGGCTCGAAGGCGATGATCGCCGACGGCGTGCTCGACCGGTACCCGAAGCCCGACATCGTGCTCGGCCAGCACGTCACGCCCCTTCCCGCCGGCATGATCGGCGTGCGATCGGGCACGCAGATGGCGGCATCCGACGGCCTCACCGTCGTGCTCCACGGCCGCGGGGGTCACGGCTCGCGCCCGCACTCCACGATCGACCCCGTCGTCATGGCCGCCGCCACCGTCATGCGCCTGCAGACCGTCGTCTCGCGCGAGGTCGACCCCCGCGACGTCGCCGTCGTGACCGTCGGATCGATCCACGCCGGGCTGAAGAACAACATCATCCCCGCCGAGGCCAGGCTCGAGCTGAGCCTGCGCTACCCCGACGACGCCGCGCGCGAGCGCGTGATGACGAAGGTCGAGCGCATCATCCGCGCCGAGGCCGAGGCATCGGGGGCCGAGCAGACGCCCACCATCACCACCGATCACACCCTGCCGCCGACCATCAACGACACGGATGCCACGGCCCGCCTCACCTCGGCGTTCCAGCGCTCGTTCGGTGAGGGCTCGGTCGTCGACCCCGGTATGTTCACCGGGAGCGAGGACGTGTCGTGGTTCGCGCGCGAGTCGGGCGCCCCCCTGGTGTTCTGGTTCTGGGGCGGTGTCGATCCCGAGACGTTCCAGAAGGCCTTCGCGGGAGGCACCATCGAGCGCGACATCCCGACGAACCACTCGCCGTACTTCGCCCCGGTGATGCAGCCGACGATCGACCGCGGCGTGGAGAATCTCGTCGTGGCGGCGCGGGAGTTCTTGGGCTGAGGGCGTCCTGCCTCCGGCAGGAACCGCGAGGCCGGTAGCCCTCGCGCCTCGCCGCGATCCGTGTGAGGGTGGGATCTCGCCCCTTCCCCCGGAGGACGCTGTGACCACGACAGAGAACACGACGCCGCTCCTTCCCGGAGCGGCGCTCCTCGTCGGCATCCGCTCCCTGCTCGTCTGGGCCATCGTCGCGTCGGCCGTGTCGGCGATGTTCCTCCGCGGCACGCACCAGAGCTGCTCGGGCGGCCTCGCCGCGAACGGACAGGGGTTCATCGATGCCGGCGGCGCTCCGACCGCCATCGAGCCGCGGTGCGGGTTGATCGAGTTGAGTCCGAGCCCCCTCCTTTTCGCCCTCCTCGCGGTGGTCGTGATCGGAACGATCACCCGCATCCTCCGCCGAGCCGGTGACGAAGATCACGCCTTCCGCATGCTGAACAACGCGCGGATGGCGATCGTCGTCCTCACGCTGGTGGCCCTGGCCGTCGGCTGGATCGCGATCATGACAGTGCACGTCGACGACTGGAGCTCGTTCTCGCTGTACTCGCCGTTGCCGTTCGGGCAGTTCGACATCGAGACGTGGCCGATCACACAGCGGTAACCGGGGACGGGACACGGAGCAGAGTCACACCGCGGGGTGTGCCGACGGACGACGCCGACGCGAACCCCTCCCTCACGCGAAGTCCAGCCCCTCGGCGACGGTCCGGTCGGCGCGTAGCGTGATCGCCGTGACGTTCAACGACAATGCCCGCGTCGGCGGCAACTCGGCCAAGCGCCGAGGAGGAACCGTGGCGGCCGTCGGCGGTGGGGCAGTGGGCCTCGGCGCCGTGGTGGTGCTGCTCATCTCGATGTTCACCGGGACCGACCTCACCGGCCTGCTCGGCTCGGGCGGCGGTGCGGCACCCGGCAGCGGCGGCGAACAGGTCGCAAGCTGCGAGACGGGTCGGGATGCCAACACCGACGACGCCTGCCGCCTGGCCGCGGCATCGCTCGACATCGACCAGTTCTGGGCGGAACGCCTCGACGGCTACCGCAAGCCCCAGCTCGTCATCGTCGACCAGCAGACGGGGAGCTCGTGCGGCACGGCCTCGAACGCGACCGGTCCGTTCTACTGCCCGCCCGACGAGACCGTGTTCGTCGACCCGACCTTCTTCTCGATCCTGCGCGCGCAATACGACACCACCGCGGGCCCTCTCGCCCAGCTCTACGTGCTCGCGCACGAGTACGGCCACCACGTCCAGAACCTCACCGGCGTGATGGAGCGGTACCCGAACAACGGAACCGGAGCCGACAGCAACGGCGTCCGCACCGAATTGCAGGCGGACTGCTTCGCGGGGGCCTGGGTCGCCGCAGCCTCCGAGCAGGTGGACGAGAACGGCACCCCCTACCTGCAGCCTCCGACCGAGCAGCAGATCCTCGACGCCCTGTCGGCCGCGTCCGCCGTGGGCGACGACCACATCCAGGCCGAGGCGGGTCAGATCTCGAACCCCGACAGCTTCACGCACGGATCGAGCGCGCAGCGCACCCGGTGGTTCGACGAGGGCCGCCAGGGCGGCGTCAACGCCTGCGACACGTTCTCGGTGCCCGGCGGCAGCCTCTAGGCCTCCGCCGGCGCCGCCTCGCGAGAGTCGATCAGCGTCGTCCCCCGCCTCCCAGGACTGCCCGTTCGACTCGGGATGCCGAAACCCGGCGCACCCACCCCGACCCCGCGGAACGGGACTCGGGGTGGACGCGCCGGGTCATGGCATCCGGAATCACTCGGTGTCGGGCGACTCCTGTTCTTCGCGGGGACGGCGGCTGAGGATGACGACGACGATCACGCCGACGAGCACGACCGCTCCGCCACCCACGAGCAGGCCCACGGTCAGGCCCGACATCCCGCCCGAGGTCGAGGGTGCGGCCACCGGGGTCTCCGCCGGGGCGGCGCCCTGAGCGCTCACGCACGGGGAGGCGTCGGCACCGGGCGACATGCTCTCACCCGTGTACGTGAACGGGATCTCACCCGAGACGGGATGCCCGTCGGACGAGACCGCTCGCCACTCCACCGTGTACCCACCGGGCGCTCCGAGAGCCACCGGGAGGGTCAGGGTCGGCCCCGCGAGGGCCACGCACTCGCTCTCGTAGTGCTTGCCGTCGGGCCCGATCACGATGATGATGTTCCCCCCGTCGTAGCCGAGCAGGTTGGCGCTGAAATCGAGGGTGACCTCCGACAGCGACGAGACGCTTCCGCCCTCGGCGGGCGTCGACGACACGAGGCTGTCGTGCGCAGAGGCCGCCGACGCCCCGCCGAGGGCGGCGGTCATCGCCGCAGCGACGACCACCGCTCCGACCAGGGCCCGGCGCAGAGCGTTCCGGGAGCCCATGCTCAGCTGCGCTTCGGGCGACGCGACACGGCGATGGCGCCGAGAACGGCGCCGGCGATCGCGATCACGAGAGCGGCGATGCTGACACCCAGCGACAGTCCCGAGGAGTCGCTCGACTGAGCCGCGGCCTCCATCGAGTGGTCGTCCATCGTCGGCGCGGCCGATGCCCCGCCGTGACCGCCGTGGCCGCTCGCGGGCGGGGTGTCGTTGATGTACAGCACGGGTGCGGGCTCAAGCGTGTCGTCAGCCGCGACCTGCTCGGGGGTGTTCGTCCAGTCGACGACAGAGCCGTCCGAGTACGTCTGCACGGCGGGGAGCACGAGGTGACCCGTGTCGGGGATCGGCCCGAGGACCGCCGAGAAGATCTGGAACTGGTCCTGACCGATGCCCACACCGGGGTCGGCCTGCCACACGATCTTGAGCGGGCCGTCCGAGATGGTGTTGCCGTCGACCTCGACGGGGGCGGGCAGGGCCCCCTTCTCGACGGTGGCGGTCCAGCCCGGGACGGGCTCGACGAGAACCGAGGTCAGCGGGGTGTCGGTCGGCAGAGTCACCTCGACCTTGACGGTCGACGCGGTCTTCGACTCGGTGGGGACGCGGAAGTTCACGGTGGCGTAGCTGCCGGCCGTGGCGGTGTTGGGGTTGACGGTGACGTGGGCCGACGCCGCGAGGGGGACGGCGATCGCCAGGGCCGCGCCGGCGGCGAGGCCGACGAGAGCACGACGAAGAGTGGTCTTTCGAGACATGGTGCTGCTTTCTGAGAAGTGCGCACGCCGATGAGGCGTTTCTGTCGCGCGAAGGATGAGGGGGGTCGGGATCAGGCCGCGAGCGGCGGACCCCGGTGCCTCATCGACGACAGCACGGTCATCGCCGTCGTCAGCAGCAGCGGCTCGGGCGCCGAGAGAACGGCATCCGTCCGCGGAGGAAGACCACGCACGGGGCGCAGCACGGAGAGCACCGCGACGAAGAACCGGGCGATCGCCTGCACCGCTCGCTCGCCACGGCCGAGCGCGACGACCGTCACCAGAGCGGCGACGGCGTGTGCCGCCCACATCCACGGCGACTCCGTGCCGTGAGCGGATGCGCTGTGCGCTCCGGCGGCGCTGAAGACGGATGCCGCGCCGTGGTGAGCGACCGGGACGAACCCGCCCTGCAGATCGAGCACGAGCAACGCGTGGAACAGCGCCTGGCTGAGCACGACCGCGAGCGACAGTCGCGTCCACGACAGCGCGCGGCCCGCGAGCAGGACGCAGACGGGAGCCGCGAGACACAGGGCCAGCACGATGTTGACGACGGGCGGTCGCTCGGCTGACACGGCCGAGTGCGACAGGGTCGCCACGAACGTCGCGACCGCGGCTGCGGCCATGCCGCGCCCCGCTCGCTGCGCGCGCCCTGCTCTCGACGACATCGAATCCTCCGGGTCAAGCCTAGGCGGCGGGGCTGCAGGGAGCGGCGAGGGGTGGTCCGGCGTCGAGACACCGGGCTCGGTCCGCGCAGGTGCAGCCGGCGCCGCGCGCCGCACGACGGGACCGGAGGCGCACGGCCCTCGACGCGCCGACGGCGATCTTGTACGGTGCAGGGGTGAAGAGGGCGGCGGCGATCACAACGGGGATCTCGATCCTGGTGGTCGGCGGTCTCGTGGCCCTCGCCGCGCCGGCCGTAGCCGGGGCGTACACGCAGGTGTCGTCCTGGCGGCTCCCAGAAGCGTCACCCGCCGCTGCTTCCGACGCGGAGCCCGCCGCGACGGCATCCGAAGCTTCATCGACCTCGCCGCCCGACGATCACGTCGACGTGGGCGACGGCGTCTCGATCCACGCAAACGATCCCGAGGGCTGCGACAAGCCCGCATCGCTGCATCTCGGGCGGGCGAGCGCGGTTCTGAGCCGAGATCTCGTCGACCGAGGTCCTCGCGATTTTGCGGAAGGCACAGTGGGCCGCGACGGCCAGGGGCGCGTCGTGACGTACACCGTCGCGGCGGGTGATGCCCTTGACGCGATCGGCGATCGGTTCTGCCTGGCGAACCCCACAGTCGTCGCGACCTTGAACCACACGCGGGTGATTCAGCCCGGTGAGCTGCTGCTCCTGCGACCGGACAGCACGCTCCCCTGGATTCCCTACTTCAATCCGAACAGCGCGACGCAGGGGTACCTTCAGATCCCCTATCAGCGCGCCGTCGAGAAGATGAGCGCCGCCGCCCACGCGGGCGACCTGGATGCTCTCCGCTCGATCTTCGCGAACGACCTCGAGGCGCTGTTCCCCGATCCCGCCGAGGCCGATGTCATTCGTGACGCCCTCGCAGCCGGCGATCTCACGGCGCTGCGTCAGATGTTCGCCTGAGACCGATCACGATGCCGCGCCGGGGCTGCCGGCTTCACGCGGATCCCGCGCGCAGCGCCTCCCACGGCGTCGTGCGCGGCGTCGGCGAACGGCTCGTTCGTTCCGCGACGGTGGCGGGCGCGGCTGTCTTGGGTAGCGTCGGGGACATGGCCGACGACGCGATCCACGACACCGACACCGCCCTGGCATACGGTTCCGCCCTGCTGGGCGGCGAGCGCGTGCGGCTCCGCGCGCTGACCGACGCCGACCTCGACCCGCTCGTCGACTGGTGGCTGCGGAGCGACAGCGCCGTGCTGCAGCAGAACAGCGTGAGCCCGCGCCCGGCGGCATCCGTTCGCGAGATGTTTCAGGCGTGGAGCCGCAATGACTCCCCCGGCGGGGCGGGCTTCAGCATCGACGACGAGACCGGGCAGCTCATCGGTCACGCCACGATGTGGGGAGCCGCCCTCCCGGCCCGCATCGCGACCTTCGCGATCATCCTCGGCCCGGATGCCGTCGGCCGCGGATACGGCGCGGATGCCACGCGCACCATGCTGCGGTTCGCCTTCGACGAGCTCGGGGTGCACAAGGTCGAGCTCCGCGTGTGGGCCTTCAACGACCGCGCCATCCGGGCCTACGAGAAGGCGGGATTCCTGCGCGAGGGCGTGAGACGCGCGGTGGCGTTCCACGGCGGGCGGTTCCACGACGAGGTCCTCATGGGCGTGCTCGCCGAGGAGTTCCGCGCGGGCTGACCGGCGCCTCAGCCGGCGAAGGCGCCCCCCACATCGCGGCGCGCGTGCAGCACGCGGTGAACCCGGACGACATCGTCATCGTGCGTATACAGGAGCTGATACGGGAACCTCTCGACCGCCAGACTGCAGAGTCCCAGGATTCCGGTGAGGGCTTCGGCCGACATCGATCCCACCGAGGGCAAGGCCGCGATGCGGCGAACGCACTGTTCGATCGCGTCGACGAACCGCTCGGCCGTCGCCGCGTCGGCGGTCTGTCGGTAGACCTCCACGGCGTCGGTGAGGTCATCGTCGGCGGCGTGGGAGGAGACGACGCGGCGCGTCACCGGGATTCGGTGCCGCGCGCCCGCAGTCGATCGAGGTAGGCGGCATCCATTTCCGAACCGTCGCCCGAACGGATGCCGTCGAGGACGGCGTCGCGGAGGCTGCGGAGGTCAGCGGCCGCTGTAGAGAAGTCCGGTGCCGAGAACACCGGCGAAGCTGAGGAGCAGGAAGAGGCCGATAGCGATGGCACCGACGAGCACAAGACCGTTCAGGATGACACCCGCGATGGCCATGCCGTGTCCGGAGGGCTCCTTTCGGAAACCGACGAATCCGAGGATGAGACCGGTGAGGGGGACGATGAAGGTGAAGCCGAAGAAGATCGACACGATTCCCAGGACCATGCTGGCCACGCTGAGCCCGCGCGGAGGAGCGGGCTGATAGCCGACGTACACCTGCGTGGGCGGCGTCCCGGAGGGCTGCGCGGGGGCGTGGTCACGGTAGGGCTGCTGCGGGTTGGTCATAACGGTGTCCCTTTCACTGACGAGACGAGGATCCCCCGATCTGCGGGAGTCTTCCTCGGTCGGGGCTGGCTCGGCTCCACCGTAGCGAGGGCCCGATTGCGGAGATGACACCCAGAGTGGACTGTGCGAACTGACCTGCTCACCCGCGAACGCCCGCGGCGCATCCGGCTCGTGGCCACGAGCGAAGGTCACTCCCTCCGGCAGTCCGTGTCATCGGGCTCGAGCGCCCCGGTCCACCGTCGGGCTGACCACCCCCGCACGGTCGTCGACAAGGCGGCGCCGGCCGATCCACCCGGTGAGCCCGCGACCGTCGGGCCACACGAGCAGAAGGGCCGCGGTGGCCAGCGCCAGGAGGAACGCCGTCAGCGACCACGGCGTCGGAAGCTCGGCGAGGACCGTGTACATCCCGGCTCCGGTCGCGAAGCGCAGGGGTCGTGCAACCCAGGCCGGCAGCGCGCCGTTCGTGAACCGCACGCGCGTGGCCAGGTCGCCGATCGAGCGACCCGTCGTCAGGATCACCGCGAGCCAGAGCCCCGCCGCCGCGACCACGCCCGCGAGCGAGGCGACGCGATCGGTCGAGAACGACGACGTCTCGCGAACGAGCAGTACGAGCACGGCCTGCGCCACCACGGCGACGGCGACGCCGACCAGCCAGACGCCCACGACGTCGCACACCAGCCCCAGCAGGCGGCGGCGACGGGTCACGGGGCGCGGGGTCTCGACATCCGGAGCCCTCTCCACCCCGCGGTGCTGCGCCGGGACGACGAACGCGAGGATCGACCCGAGCAGCGCACCACTCGTGTTCGCGAGAAGGTCGTCGACGTCGAAGACGCGGTACGCGCAGGGGAAGATCCCCCACGCACCGGTCAGTTGCGTGGTCTCGATGATCCCCGAGGTCGCGAAGCCGACGAGACCCGCGATCAGGATGCCGCGACCTCCGAGCACGCGCAGGAAGAAGCCGAGAGGCGCGAACAACAGCACGTTCAACGCCACCTGCAGGACCACGGGGTCGGTGAGGTAGCGCCCCGACACGGCGACGGCGGCGCGCACCTCGTCGACGAAGGCGAAGGGATGCAGGTTGACGCCCGCGCAGCGGTAGACCTCGGAGTCGGGGAGCGGGATGAGCGTGTACGTCCAGATCGCCCAGAAGTACACGGCCGCCGCCGCCCACAGCAGGGCGCGTCCGAGCGTGAGTCGGCCGCGGCGCCGGTAGCTGACCGCGACGAACGGCACGAAGGCGAGGACGGCGACCAGCGCCCCCGCGACGACGGCCAACAGCCCCGAGCGCACGATGTTGTCCACCTCGCGAGCCTAGGCGGCCCGCGGCGAGACCATCGGGCCGCTCAAGACGTGCGTCGGTGGCATCATCGCGACGGTGACCTCGCACGATCACGAGGGGGCGGAAATCATCGGGAATATCGCGTCGCCGCGAGCGTTTCCTGCCCTGCAGGAATCATTTCCCCCGCCACCACCAGGTCACGGTCCGGCGACCATGCGCTGAACGGTGTGCGCGTCAGATTGCGCATGGCGTCCAGTGCGCGTAATGTCGCGCGCCGTGACTGACGAAAGTCGCGTTGACGGCGAAGAGACGCCGATCGCGAAACGCATCCTGATCGGCGAGCCCCTCACGTCGGAGAAACTCGACGAGCAGCTCCTCCCGAAGAAGATGGCGCTGCCGATCTTCGCCTCCGACGCGCTCTCCTCCGTGGCCTACGCCCCGCAGGAGCTGCTGATGATCCTGCTCATCGGCGGAACGGCCCTGCTGACCCTCAGCCCGTGGGTCGCGGTCGCGGTCGTGACACTCCTGGTCGTGGTCGTGCTGAGCTACCGCCAGCTCATCAAGGCGTACCCCTCGGGCGGCGGTGACTATGAGGTCGCGAGCAAGAATCTGGGCGAGGTGCCCGGGGTGGTCGTCGCCGCAGCTCTCCTGGTGGACTACGTGCTCACGGTCGCCGTGTCAGTGGCATCCGGAGTCGACAACATCATCTCGGCATTGCCCGAATTGAATCCTTTCCGCGTCGAGATCGCGGTCGGGTTCGTGATCCTCATCGTGATCGTCAATCTCCGCGGCGTGCGCGAGGCGTCGAGCGTCTTCGCGATCCCGACGTACCTCTTCATCGGCTCGGTCGGCGTCATGATCGTCGTGGGTCTCGGGCGCACGCTCCTCGGCGATGCCCCCGTCGCCGAGAGCGCCCAGTACGCCGTGCAGGCCGAGTCGCTCACGCAAGCGGCGCTCATCCTGCTCGTGCTGCGCGCCTTCTCGAGCGGCTGCTCGGCCCTCACGGGCGTCGAGGCCGTGTCCAACGGCGTGCCCGCGTTCCGCATGCCGAAGATTCGCAACGCGCAGACGACGCTCACCATGATGGGCGGCATCGCCATCGTGCTGTTCGCCGGTCTGACGATCCTCGCCCTCATCTCGGGCGTGCACTACGCCGAGAACCCCTGCCACCTGATCGGCTTCGACTGCGCCAACAACCCGCAGCCGAGCCTCATGGCCCAGGTCGCCGCCGCCACCTTCGGCATGGGAAGCATCCCGTTCTTCATCATCCAGGCCGCCACCGCGTGCGTGCTGCTGCTGGCCGCCAACACCGCCTTCAACGGCTTCCCCCTGCTGGGTGCCGTGCTCGCCCGCGACGGCTACGCCCCGAAGGCCCTGAACACCCGCGGCGACCGCCTCGTGTACTCGAACGGCATGATCATCCTCGGCATCGTCGCCATCGGCGTGCTGATCGTCTACCAGGCCAACCTCACGACGCTGATCCAGCTCTACATCATCGGTGTGTTCGTCTCGTTCTCGCTCGGTCAGATCGGCATGGTCAGGCACTGGCGCCGCGCACTGCGCGGGCTGAAGGACCTGCCGCCCGAGGCGGCGAAGCAGCAGTCGGCCGCGATCGAGCGCCGCTCGGCGATCTCGGGCCTGTGGATCAACTCCGTCGGCGCGGCGATGACCGTCCTCGTGCTGTTGATCGTCACGATCACGAAGTTCACCCACGGCGCGTGGCTCGTGTTCATCGCGATCCCGATCCTCGCGGTGCTGATGATCGGCGTGAACCGCTACTACCGCGACGTCGAGCACGAGATCCGCATGGACGACACCGTGCACTTCGGCTCGTCGGGAGACGTCGCGATCGTCCTCGTGAACCGCCTGCAGAAGCCCGTCATGAAGGCGATCGACTACGCCCTCGCGGCCAACCATCAGAAGACCCTCGCGGTCCATGTCGCCATCACCGACGAAGACGCGGCGAGACTGCAGAAGGAATGGGCCGACCACGAGATGCCCATTCCGCTGGTCATCATCGACTCGCCGTACCGCACGTACACCTCGCCGGTGTCGGCCTTCATCAAGAAGTACCGCGAGAACAACGGCTCCGCCGTCGTGACCGTGTACCTCCCCCAGTTCATCGTCGGACACTGGTGGGAGTCGATCCTGCACAACCGCCGCTCGCGCCGTCTCGCGCACCAGCTGATGCTCGTGCACGGCGTCTCGATCACCCTCGTGCCGTGGCTGCTCGACTCGTCCGAGGTGATCTACGGCCGCCGGTCGCGTCCGCTCCCCGGTCAGCAGCGCGGTGGTCAGCCCGTGGCCGAGGCCCCGGCCCACAAGGCGCGGAAGACGCCCACCGACTCGGCATCCTGAGCCCCTCTCGAACGCCCCCGCCCCTCCGGCGGGGGCGTTCGGCGTTTCGGCGCGCGACGGGCGGGCGGCGGCGGGCCGAACTCCTGATGAACGCGCGGTTCAGCCGGTGGAATCAGCCCCGCAGACGCCGCGCGCGCGAAGAGGCAGGAGTTCGGCCCGCTCGCGAAGCGGCGGTGGACGCCGCCGGGAGTCTCCGCCAGGGTGGATGCCATGCCCGTCCTCGCCCTGCTGACCCTCGTCGTGATGGTGATCGCCCTCATCGATGCCATCACCCGCCGCGAGGACCAGGTGAAGCACCTGCCGAAGTTCGCGTGGATCTTCTTCATCGTGCTGCTGCCGCTGATCGGCTCGATCCTGTGGTTCGCCCTCGGCCGCGAGTACGAGGCACGGTCGACCCCGATGTCGTTCGGCGACCCACGGCGCTGGCAGAAGGACGCGCAGCCCGCTCCCCCACCCGCCCCGCGCGAGAGCCGCACCACCGAGCAGCAGATCGCCGACCTCGAGCGCGAGATGCACCTCGCCGACCTCGAGGAGCAGGTGCGCCGCCGCCGGGCCGAGGGCGGCGCGACCAGCTGACTCCCCGCGCCGCCGTCGCCATGTTGAGTGACGGGACCGGACGGTCCTGCGTCAGTCGGTCGGGCGCCGACGCATCTTCTTCACGTCGGTGCGGCGCTGCTTGGCCTGCAGGCGGCGCTCCTTCGACCCGCGCGTGGGTTTCGTCGCGCGGCGGGGCGGGGCGGGCGGGCGAACCGCCTCGGCGACGAGGGCCGCGAGCCGGGCGCGCGCGGCGTCGCGATTGCGCAGCTGCGCCCGATGCTCCGAGGCCGCGATCGTCAGCACCCCGTCGACCAGCCGGTCGCCGAGCCGCTCGAGCACGCGCTCACGCTGAACCCGTGAGAGAACGGCGGATGCCGTGGCATCCCACATCACCTCCGCCCGGGAGTCGGCGGTGTTCACGCCCTGACCGCCCGGGCCCGACGAGCGTGAGAACCGCCACGACAGCTCGGCCGCCGGGATGGTGAGCCCCGCGGTCACGCGCACGTCCATGTCGGCCATGCCTCCATCATGCGTCGGTGGGCCCTGTGAAGAGGTAGCCCTCGTGACACAACGCAGGACATTCGGCCCTTACGGTCCCGATCCCGCACGGCCGACGGCATCCGACGGCCGATACTCCTGCGTTGTGTCGTCCCCTCCGCGGCGAACCATCCCGGACGGCTCCGGCATCCGGGACAGCGCTCCGGCTCCGTTGCGTCCACCTCACCCCGTACGAGTAAGCACCCCGTGCGCGTGAGAGCTCCTTCCCCGTAAGCACCCCGTATGCGTCCGTCAGGGACCCGTAGGGAAAGCGTTAGGACGCCGGGATGCCGCGGGCTCGAGGAGTTGTATCGACAGACGTGCCGCCCCGCGGCGCCCGCGGCCCGCCCGCGGTCAGACCCGAATCTGGAGTCGTCGTGCTCGATGTCGTCTTCCTCGCCGTGACCGTCGCGATCTTCGCGCTGGTCGCGCTCGTCGCCAAGGGGGTCGAGAAGATGGGCCCCGAGGCCCGCCCCTCGTCCGCCCGTCCCACCGGTCGAGGCGGTGAGCGCTCGTGATCGTCTTCTCGATCCTGGCCGCCGTGCTCGCGGTCGCCGCCGTCGTGTACCTCGTGGTCGCGCTCGTCCGACCGGAGAAGTTCTGAGATGGATTCCGGCATGATCTGGTCGATCGTCCTGACCAGCCTCACCCTCATCGTCGCCCTGGGCTTGGCGTATCGCCCCCTCGGTGACTACATCGCCCGCATCTACACCGGCGAGCGCGATCTCGCGGTCGAGCGCGGCACCTACCGCCTGATCGGCGTCGACCCCCGCAGCGCCCAGACCTGGCAGGCCTACCTGCGCTCGGTGCTGCTGTTCTCGTTCGTCGGCGTCGTGTTCGTGTACGCGATCATGCGCCTGCAGGCGGTGCTGCCGCTGTCGCTCGGCTTCGATTCCCCCGGCGAGGCACTGTCGTTCAACACGGCGGTGTCGTTCGTGACGAACACCAACTGGCAGTCGTACTCGGGTGAGCTGACCCTCGGGTACACCGTGCAGTTCGCCGCCCTCACCGTGCAGAACTTCGTGTCGGCCGCCGTCGGCATCGCGGTGGCCGTGGCGCTCGTCCGCGGCTTCGCCTATCGCCGCAGCGGTGTGATCGGCAACTTCTGGGTCGACCTCGTGCGCGGCACCTACCGTCTGCTGCTGCCCATCGCGATCATCGCGGCGATCGTGCTGCTCGCCGGTGGCGTCATCCAGAACCTCTCGGGATTCACGGATGCCACAACGGTGGCGGGCGCCGCCCAGTCGATCCCCGGCGGGCCGGTCGCCTCGCAGGAAGCCATCAAGCTGCTCGGCACTAACGGTGGCGGGTTCTTCAACACGAACTCGGCTCACCCCTTCGAGAACCCCACGCCGTGGACGAACCTCTTCGAGATCTTCCTCATGCTGGTGATCCCGTTCTCGCTCCCCCGCGCCTTCGGTCGGATCGTCGGTGACAACCGCCAGGGCTACACGATCCTCGGTGTGATGGGCGCGATCTTCGTGGCATCCGCGGCCCTTCTGACCTGGGCCGAGGTGGCCGGCAACGGCACGGCTCCGATGCTCGCGGGCGGCGCGATGGAGGGCAAGGAGGTGCGCTTCGGCATCTTCGGGTCGACCCTCTTCAGCACCACCAGCACCCTCACCTCGACCGGTGCCGTCAACTCCATGCACGACAGCTACACCGCTCTCGGCGGCATGATGCCGATGATCAACATGATGCTCGGCGAGATCGCCCCCGGCGGTGTCGGATCGGGCCTCTACGGCATGCTGATCCTCGCCGTGATCGCGGTCTTCGTCGGTGGTCTGCTGATCGGCCGCACGCCCGAATACCTCGGCAAGAAGATCGGGCCGAAGGAGATCAAGCTCGCGAGCCTGTACATCCTCGTCACCCCGACCCTCGTGCTGGCCGGGACCGCGTTGAGCTTCGGCGTCCCCGCGATCCGCTCCGATGTCGAGACCACCTCGATCTGGAATCCGGGCGTCCACGGCCTGAGCGAAGTGCTCTACGCCTTCACCTCGGCCGCGAACAACAACGGTTCGGCGTTCGCGGGCCTCACCGCCAACACCCCGTGGTTCAACACCGCACTCGGTGTGGCGATGCTGCTCGGCCGGTTCCTGCCGATCGTGTTCGTGCTGGCCCTCGCCGGTTCGCTCGCTGCTCAGGATGCCGTGCCCTCCACCGCCGGCACCCTGCCGACGCACCGCCCGCAGTTCGCCGGCCTCCTGGGCGGCGTCGCGGTGATCGTGACGGCCCTCACCTATTTCCCGGTCCTCACCCTCGGACCCCTCGCTGAAGGACTTACCCGCTGATGTCCACCCTCACCCACGCCCCGGCCCCCGAAGCCGAACCGGCGGCGACCGCCCCGCGCCGCGCGTTCAGCGCCGCGCAGGTCGTGGCCGCCCTGCCGGGCGCGGCCAAGAAGCTCAACCCCGCCGCGCAGTGGCGCAACCCCGTGATGTTCCTCGTCTGGGTGGGTGCCGCCTTGACGACGCTCATCGCGATCGCCGAGCCCTTCCTCGGCGGCAGCGACGACAGCCTCCCCTTCGGCTTCACCTGGGGCATCGCCGTCTGGCTATGGCTCACGGTGTTCTTCGCGAACATCGCCGAGTCGGTCGCCGAGGGCCGCGGCAAGGCCCAGGCCGCGACCCTGCGCAAGACGCGCACGACGACCTCGGCCCGCCGCGTCGTCTCGTACGACGAGAAGGCCGACCCCTCGGCATCCGGTGCCACCACCGAAGACGTCCCCTCGGGCGACCTCCGCGTCGGCGACATCGTGCTGGTCGAGACCGGGGAGCTCATCCCCGGCGACGGCGACATCGTGTCGGGCATCGCGACGGTCGACGAGTCGGCCATCACGGGCGAGTCCGCCCCGGTCGTGCGCGAGTCGGGTGGTGACCGCAGCGCCGTCACCGGCGGCACGCGCGTGCTCAGCGACCGCATCGTGGTGAAGATCACCTCGAAGCCGGGCGAGACGTTCGTCGACCGCATGATCGCCCTGGTCGAGGGCGCGTCGCGTCAGCGCACGCCCAACGAGATCGCGCTGAACATCCTGCTCGCGAGCCTGTCGATCGTCTTCGTCGTCGTGGTGCTCGTGCTCAACCCGATCGCCTCGTACGCGGCATCGCCCGTCTCGATCCCCGTGCTGGTCGCGCTGCTCGTCTGCCTGATCCCGACGACCATCGGTGCCCTGCTCAGCGCGATCGGCATCGCGGGCATGGACCGTCTCGTGCAGCGCAACGTGCTCGCGATGTCGGGTCGCGCGGTCGAGGCCGCGGGAGATGTCACCACCCTGCTGCTGGATAAGACCGGCACCATCACCTACGGCAACCGTCGCGCGTCGGCCTTCGTGCCGATGAAGGGCGTCGGGAGCCCCGAGCTCGCCGAGTACGCCTCGCTGTCGTCGCAGGCCGACCCCACACCCGAGGGCGTCTCGGTGGTCGAGCTGGCCGCAGCTCAAGGCATCGTCGCCGACATGCCGCGCGGTGCCGAGCCCGTACCGTTCACCGCCCAGACCCGCATGAGCGGCCTCGACCTCGTCGATGGCACGCAGGTGCGCAAGGGCGCGAGCGCGGCCGTGCTCGCGTGGCTCGAGGCCTCGGGCAGCCCGGTCGCCCCGGCGCTGCGCGCGCAGCTGATGAGCGAGACGGATGCCATCGCCCAGTCCGGCGGCACGCCCCTGGTCGTCGCGACCCTGTCGAAGGGCGCGGGTCAGGTGCTCGGCGTCATCCACCTCAAGGACGTCGTCAAGGACGGCCTGCGCGAGCGCTTCGGCGAGCTGCGCGCGATGGGGATCCGCACCGTCATGATCACGGGCGACAACCCCCTCACCGCCAAGGCCATCGCCGCCGAGGCGGGTGTCGACGACTTCCTCGCCGAGGCCACGCCCGAAGACAAGCTCGCCCTCATCCAGCGCGAGCAGGAGGGCGGCAACCTCGTCGCGATGACCGGTGACGGCACGAACGACGCCCCCGCCCTGGCGCAGGCCGACGTGGGTGTCGCGATGAACACGGGCACCTCGGCCGCGAAAGAGGCCGGCAACATGGTCGACCTCGATTCCGACCCGACCAAGCTGATCGACATCGTCCGCATCGGAAAGCAGCTGCTCATCACGCGCGGCGCCCTGACCACGTTCTCGCTCGCCAACGACATCGCGAAGTACTTCGCGATCATCCCGGCGATGTTCATGGGCGTGTTCCCGGGCCTCGCGGCGCTGAACATCATGGGTCTGCACTCCCCGGCATCCGCCGTGACGAGCGCGATCATCTTCAACGCGATCGTCATCATCGTGCTGATCCCCCTGGCCCTGCGCGGAGTGAAGTACCGCGCGGCGAGCGCGTCGAGCATCCTCAGCCGCAACCTGCTCGTCTACGGGCTCGGCGGCGTCATCGTCCCCTTCATCGGCATCAAGCTCATCGACCTCGTCGTGAGCCTGCTCCCCGGCTTCTGAAAGGCCCCGTCATGCGCACCACCCTGCGTACCACCGGCGTCGCCGTCCGCGCGATGGTCGTCTTCACCCTCCTCCTCGGCGTGGCCTACATGCTGCTGATCACCGCGGTCGGCCAGGTCGCCCTGCCGTTCCAGGCGAACGGTTCACTGATCACGACTGCCGACGGGCAGGTCTCGGGCTCGCAGCTGATCGGGCAGTCCTTCGCGGATGCCGATGGCAACGCGCTCCCGCAGTACTTCCAGTCCCGTCCCTCGGCCGCGGGCGACGGCTACGACTCCACCGCGTCGAGCGGATCGAACTGGGGCCCTGAGAACGAAGACCTGATCGCCGCGATCGAGGAGCGCAAGGCCGCCTCGGTCGAGCTCGACGGGTCGGGGCAGATCTCCGCCGACGCGCTCACCGCCTCGGCCTCCGGCCTCGACCCCGACATCTCGGTGGAGAACGCCGAGCGACAGGTCGCCCGCGTCGCTGAGGCCCGCGGCATCTCGGCATCCGAGGTCGAATCCCTCGTCAGCGCGCACACCATCCCGCGCGACCTGGGGTACCTCGGCGACCCGCGCGTGAACGTGGTCGAACTCAATCGCGCGCTCGACGCCCTCTGAGAGACGAGAATCAGGGACATGCCTCTGTCACCCGCCGCCGCCGCGCCTCTCGCGCGGCGGCGGCGCCGTGCGTTCGAGCGAGCGGTCGCTGAGCCCGTCGAGGCGTACGCGCGGGTCCCTTCGACAAGCGCAGCGACCTGGGCTCCGAGGAGCGCCTCGTGAAGCGCGGACGCCTGCGCGTGCTGCTGGGCATGGCGCCCGGTGTCGGCAAGACGTACGAGATGCTCGAAGAGGGCCGGCGCCTGCGCGACGAGGGCCATGACGTCATCATCGCGATCGTCGAGACCCACGGCCGCGTCGCGACCGCAGCGCAAGCCGAGGGCCTCGAGGTGATCCCCCGCCGCGCCGTCGCCCACCGGGGGGTCGCGCTCGACGAGATGGACCTCGATGCGGTGCTCGAACGGCATCCGCGCATCGCCCTCGTCGACGAGCTCGCGCACACGAACGTCCCGGGCTCGCGCAACGAGAAGCGCTGGACCGATGTCGAAGAGTTGCTCGACGCCGGCATCGACGTGATCACGACCGTGAACGTCCAGCACATCGAATCTCTCAACGACGTGGTCGAGAAGATCACGGGGGTCGTCCAGCGGGAGACGGTTCCGGATGCCGTCGTCCGCTCCGCCGATCAGATCGAGGTCGTCGACCTGGCACCGCAGTCTCTGCGTGATCGCCTCGCCGCAGGTTCGGTGTACCCCGCCGAGCGCATCGACGCGGCCCTGTCGAACTACTTCCGCCTCGGCAACCTGACGGCGCTGCGCGAGCTCGCTCTGCTGTGGCTGGCCGACGAGGTCGACTCGGCCCTGCAGCGCTACCGCACCGAGCACGGCATCGAGGGTTCGTGGCAGGCGCGCGAGCGCGTGGTCGTCGCCCTCACCGGCGGCCCCGAGGGCGAGACGCTCCTGCGCCGCGGAGCCCGGATCGCGGCCCGCTCGGCCGGCGGCGAACTGCTCGCCGTGCACGTGTCGAGCCAGGACGGCCTGCGCACGAGCGCCCCGGCCACCCTCGCCGAGCAGCGCGCCCTCGTCGAGTCGCTGGGCGGGTCGTACCACCAGGTGGTGGGCGACGATCCCGCCACCGCCCTCGTCGACTTCGCGCGATCGGTCAACGCCTCGCAGCTGGTCATCGGCGTGAGCCGTCGCGGCCGTCTCGCCGCCGCCCTCACCGGCCCCGGCATCGGCGCGACCGTCATCCGCCTCTCGGGCGACATCGACGTGCACATCGTCAGTCACGCGCGCGCGGGCGGGCGGTTCGCCCTCCCCCGCCTCAGCGGCCCCGCGCTGAGCGCGAAGCGTCGCATCCTGGGCTTCGTCGTCGCCGTCCTCGGGGGACCGCTGATCTCGCTGCTGCTGATCTCGACGGGCTCCGACGACTCGATCGCCGCCGACGTGCTCGTCTACCAGCTGCTCGTCGTGGTCGTGGCGCTGATCGGTGGGATCTGGCCGGCCCTGTTCGCTGCGGTGCTGTCGGGCTTCACGCTCAACTTCCTGTTCATCGAGCCGCTGTACACCGTGACCATCAGCAACCCCGCGAACACGATCGCGCTGGTGTTGTACGTGGTCATCGCGATGCTCGTGAGCACCGTCGTCGACCAGGCTGCCCGTCGGGCCCGCTCCGCCCGCCGCGCCACGGCTGAGGCCGAGCTGCTCGCCACGGTCGCGGGCAGCGTGCTCCGCGGCGAGAGCACGGTGCCCGCCCTGGTCACCCGTGCCCGAGAAGCCTTCGGCCTGGCCGGGGTGCGTCTCGTCGCCGCGGACGGCGCGGTTCTCGCCACCGACGGCGAGCCCGTGCGCGACGGTCGCTCGGTCTCGGTCCCGGTCGGCGACGGTCGCGCGACCCTCGAGCTGCACGGCGGCGATCTCGACGCCTCGGAGCGTCGCCTGCTCGACGTCGTCGTCGCGCAGCTCGCGGCCGCCCTCGAGCGCACCGATCTCGCCGAGACGGCCGCCGAGGCCGGAGCCCTCGCCGAGACCGACCAGGTGCGCAGCGCCCTGCTCTCGGCGGTCAGCCACGACCTGCGCCGACCCCTCGCCGCCGCCGTCGCCTCGCTCGGGGGCCTCCGCGCCGCGGGCGACCAGCTGTCCGACGACGATCGCCGCGAGCTGCTCGAGACCGCCGACGAGAGCCTCGCGACCCTGTCGGTGCTCGTCACCGACCTGCTCGATGTCAGTCGCGTGCAGGCGGGGGTGCTCGCCGTCTCGCTCACGCCGACCGATGCCGCGGGCGTCGTGCTCATGGCCCTCGACGAGCTCGACCTGGGGCCCGACGACGTCGAGCTCGCCCTCGACCCCGACCTGCCGATGCTCAACGCCGACCCGGTGCTGCTGCAGCGCGTGCTCGTCAATGTGCTCACCAACGCCCAGCGGTACACGCCCGACGGCGAGCGCGTCCGCATCGCCACGAGCCGCCTCGGCGGCACCGCCGAGATCCGCGTGATCGATCACGGGCCGGGCATCGCCGCCGAGCGTCGCGAAGACATGTTCTCGCCGTTCCAACGCCTCGGCGACACCGACAACACCGCGGGTCTCGGCCTCGGGCTCGCGCTCTCGCGCGGCTTCGCCGAGGGCATGGGCGGCACTCTCACCCCCGAAGACACCCCCGGCGGCGGGCTCACCATGGTCGTGGCGCTTCCCGTCGCGGGCGCGGATGCCGTGGCATCCGGAATCTCCAGGAGGACGCCGTGAAGGTACTCATCGCCGACGACGACCCGCAGCTGGTCCGCGCTCTGCGGATCACGCTCGCCGCCCACGGTTACGACGTGGTGGCCGCGGCCGACGGCGCCGCAGCGATCACGCTCGCCGCCCAAGCCCATCCCGACATCGTGCTGCTCGATCTCGGGATGCCGCACCTCGACGGCGTGCAGGTGATCCACGCGTTGCGCGGGTGGACGACCGCGCCGATCATCGTCGTCTCGGGCCGCACGGGTTCCGCCGACAAGGTGGAGGCGCTCGATGCCGGCGCCGACGACTTCGTGACCAAGCCCTTCCAGATCGACGAGCTGCTCGCGCGTCTGCGCGTGCACGCCCGACGTTCGGTGCCCTCGGCGGGCGACGCCGTCGTGCGCTTCGGCGAGATCGAGGTCGACCTGTCGGCCAAGGCGGTACTGCGCGCGGGCACCCGCGTGCACCTCACCCCGACCGAGTGGCGGATGCTCGAGTTCCTCGCCCGCAACCCCGGCTCGCTCGTCACGCGCCAGACGCTGCTGAAGGAGATCTGGGCGAGCGAGCAGGTCGCTGACAGCGGCTACCTGCGGCTGTACATGTCGCAGCTGCGCAAGAAGCTCGAGGCCGACCCGTCGAACCCCGTGCACCTGCTGACGGAGCAGGGGATGGGGTATCGGCTGGTCGTGTGATCGGCCCTCGGCGTGCACAACGCAGGAGTTCCGGGGGGAGCATGGCCATCTGGTCCCTCCTGCGTCGCGTCGCCGGGTGGTCCTCCTGCGTCGCGTCAGCACCCCGGGCAGCGCCCTCGGCACGTTTCCCGTCGGGGTGTGCGGACAGGGCGAACGGACACAACGCAGGACGCCGGCCCGTTCACACGCGATCCGACCGGCGTGGACCACCGCCAGACCCCGATCTCCTGCGTCCTGTCCGCCCGGACGCGGTCACTCGGCGCCGGACGGGTCCTCATCCGCCTCAGACTCCGCCGCCACGTATTCGGCGTGCACCCGGGCGCAGCGCGAGGCGAAGACGATCGAGTGGAGCAGCATCAGCGCAGTTCCCCGACCGTGTGGCATCCGGGACAGGGGAAGGCGATGCGGTCGCCCGCGCGGACGTCACCAGGGAGCACGACGGTTGCGCACGAATCCTCCCCGTGGGCGTCGAAGACGGCGAAGGGTTCGTCGTAGGCGTGCGAGACGCGTCCGATGAGCCGGGCTTCGCGCCAGACGGCCTCGAGTCCCGCGACGCACGCGTCGAGGCGCAGGGTGTCGGGCGTGGCCTCGGTCACCGTCGCCACCACGACGGTCGTCGACAGAATCGCGGATGCCACCCCGCCCGACGCCGGGATTACCGCAGGCCCCGTGCAGACGCAGGGTGTGCCGCAGATGTCGGCGTAGCGGCCGACCGACATCGCCCGCACCGTGACGTCGTCGAGCGTGGGTGCCGAGCCGGCGGGCCACGCCGCGGCGTCGAAGGGCGCCGGGATGCTGGCGCGGAGGGTGGGGAGCAGGGCCGTGAGGGTCATGGCATCCGGTCTACGCCGCGTCGGGCGGCGGATCCGCGGCCCTCACGGTTCGCGAACGGGCGTCGGCGCTTTCCTCACTCTTCGCTCGCGGGGCGGGGGCGCCGCGGCTCTCGCGCGTCGAGACTGCATCTCGCTGACACGGCACCCATTCACCCGGCGCGACGTAGCCTGGAGGGGTGAGCCTCCCCTTCGACGTCGCCGCCGTGCGCGCCGACTTCCCGATCCTCGAGACCGAGATCGACGGTCGCCCCCTCGTGTACCTCGACTCCGGAGCGACGAGCCAGAAGCCTCGTGCCGTGCTCGACGCCGAACGTGAGTTCCTCGAGCGGGCGAACTCCGCCGTACACCGCGGCGCTCACACCCTCGCGGCCGAGGCCACCGAACTGTTCGAAGACGCGCGCGTCACCGTCGCCGAGTACGTGGGCGCCGAGCCCGAACAGCTCGTGTGGACAAGCGGCGCGACGGCCGGTCTCAACCTCGTGGCGGGTTCGCTCGGCTACGCCGGGCGCCTGCGCGAGGGCGACGAGATCGTCGTCACCGAGGCCGAGCACCACGCGAACCTCATCCCCTGGCAGGAGCTCGCCGCCCGCACCGGGGCGCGCCTGCGTCACATCCCCGTGCTCGACGACGGCGTGCTCGACCTGCACGCCGCAGCCGACCTCATCGGCGAGCGCACCAAGGTCGTCGCCTTCCCGCACGTGTCGAACGTGCTCGGCATCGTGAACCCCGTCGCGAAGCTCGTCACCCTCGCCCGCGGCGTCGGCGCGCTGACCGTGCTCGACGCGTGCCAGTCGGCACCTCATCTGCGCCTTGACCTGCCGGCCTCCGGAGTCGACCTCGCCGTCTTCTCGGGCCACAAGGTCTACGGGCCCTACGGCATCGGAGCGCTCTGGGGGCGCGACGAGGTGCTCGAGTCGCTGCCGCCGTTCACGACGGGTGGCTCGATGATCACCACCGTCACGCTCGACACGGCCGAGTACCTGCCCCCGCCGCAGCGCTTCGAGCCCGGCACGCAGCCGGTGTCGCAGGCCGTCGCCCTCGCCGCCGCCGTCCGCTGGCTCGGCGAGCACGATCTCGCCGCCGCGCACGCGCACGAGGCCGCGCTCGAGAAGCGCATGCGTGAGGGGCTCCGCTCGATCGACGGCATCCGGCTGCTCGGAGACACGGATGCCGCGGAGCGCGTCGCCCTGCAGGCCTTCGAGGTGCAGGGCGTGCACGCGCACGACGTGGGCCAGTTCCTCGACTCGCGCGGCGTCGCCGTGCGCGTCGGACACCACTGCGCACAGCCCCTGCACCGCCGCTTCGGGATGACGGCGTCGGTGCGCGCGAGCGCCGCGATCCACACCACGGAGGACGAGATCGACACCTTCCTCGACGCCGTCTCGGGCGTGCGCGGCTTCTTCGGTGCCGGCGCATGAGCGGGCTCGAGTCGCTGTACCAGGAGCTCATCCTCGACCACGCGAAGAACCGCCGCGGCTTCGGACTGGCCGCCCCCGGCGCGCGCAGCGCCACCGTGCACCAGCGCAACCCCATCTGCGGCGACGAGATCACCCTGCGCGTCTCCGTCGACGGTGACCGTGTCAGCTCCGTCACCTGGGAGGGAGCGGGCTGCTCGATCTCGCAGTCGTCCGCGTCGATGCTCGTCGCCCTGCTGCAGGAAGACGGCGGCGACGAGGGCATGGCGAAGGCCGACGTTGACGCGCTGATCGCGCAGTTCCGCGAGGCGCTACGCTCCCGCGGCAAGATCCCCCTCGACGAGGAGACCTTCGCCGACGCCGCCGCCCTCTCCGGGGTCTCGAAGTTCACCGCGCGCGTGAAATGCGCGATGCTCGCGTGGGTCGCGCTCGAAGAGGGGCTGCGGCAGGCCTGAGCGCCTCGGCGCGCAAGCTCGGCGATACGCGCAAGCTCAGTCGGCATCCGCCGATTCGGGCTGAGAATGCGCGGATCGCGGAGGATACGACCGGGCCGACGCGCGCTAGCCTTCCGTCAGACGAACGAGAGGGCGGATGCCATGGCCACCGGCGGAGCAGGATTCAGCGACGAAGAACGCGCGGCGATCAAGCAGCGCGCCGAAGAGCTCAAGGCCATGAAGGGCCTGAAGGGCGCGGCGAAGCTCGAGAAGGAGAACGAGGCCTGCCTCGAGGCGATCGACAAGCTCGAGGGCGTCGACCGGGCGGTGGCCGAGCGCCTGCACGTCATCGTGCTCGAAGAGGCCGCGCACCTGAACCCGAAGACGTTCTACGGCTTCCCGGCGTACGCGAAGGACGGCAAGGTCGTCGTCTTCTACCAGCCGGCGTCGAAGTTCAAGACGCGCTACGGCACGGTGAGCTTCGACGACAGCGCGCAGCTCGACGACGGCCCCATGTGGCCGGTGTCGTTCGCGGTCGTCGAGGTGACGGACGCGGTCGAGCAGCGCATTCGCGAGGCCGTGCGCCGGGCGGCGCCCGCGGCCTGAGCCGGCGCCACCCGCCCCCTCACCCGAGGACGACCCGCTCCATCCGCCGGAAGCTCTGCTCCATCCCCTCGACCATCCCCGTGGCGAGCACGGCGTCGCGGGTCTCGGCATCCGGATACTCGATCAGCAGGGTGACCAGCGTCGCCCCGTCCTCTTCGTAGAGGGACAGGTCGTTGATCGTCGAGGGGTAGTCGGTGCCGGTCATGTGCTCGGTCTGCACCATGCGGCGCGGCTCGTCGAGCAGCAGGATCTCGCCGTCGAATCCGAAGGGCTCCCCCTCGGTGCCAGGTTCGGGCTCCCACGCGATGCGGTACGCGCCGCCCTCGCGCCGGTCGACCTCGCGGTGGGTCATGCGCCATCCGTCGGGCCCGAGCATCCACTGTCGCATCAGCTCGGGGTCGACGTGGGCCCGCCAGACGAGCTCGCGCGGCCCGTCGATGAGCCGCGTGATGCGCACGTGCTGGTCGTCGAGGATCTCGAGCTGCGTGCCCTTGCCCTGCGCGAACTCCCGTAGCCCCTGCAGCACCGCGTCGAGCTGGTTGATGGCGAGGGTCGACCCCTCGACGGCGCCCATGGCGAGCACCGTTTCGAGACCCTCGAGGGAGTCGAAGTACGTCACGTTCGTCAGCCGCGAGCCGCCCTCGGTCTCGTCGAACGCGAAGGTCATGCGCATCGCGGGCATGCCGGGGATCGCCTCGCCGTTCTCGTCGACGAACGAGTCGACGACCTCGAAGCCGCGCGGAGCGTCGATGCCGAGGAACTCCCAGCTCCCGCGTGCGATCTCGCCGCTCGCGCTGGCCATCGCGTATCGGGCGCGACCGCCGACCTCGAAGGCGAACGATGCGAACGTCGCCGGCCATCCGGGGGGACCCCAGAAGCGTTCGAGCTGCCGCGGGTCGGTGAAGACCGTCCATAACCGTTCGGCGCCCACGGGGAAGTCGGCGACCAGGGTCATGGTGAGCGCTTCGGCGTCGCTCTCGACGGATGTGACGGGCATGACGACTCCTTCGTCGGTTCAGTTCTCGGCGGGTTCGGAGGGCGGGAGGGATGCCGGCACCCCGGCGTCTTCGAGCAGGATCGCGTCGAGTCGGTCGATGCGTCCCCGCCAGAGGTCTTCGTACGAGCGCAGCAGGTCCTGCGCCCGGGCGAGCGCGGTGGGGTCGGCGGACACGAGTCGCACCCTCCCCTCCGCGCGTTTGGTGATGAGCCGCGCGTCGGCGAGCACGGCGATGTGCTTCGACACGGCGGCGAACGACATCGCGTAGGCCGCGGCGAGCTGCGTCACCGACTGCTCGGCGACGAGCGTGCGCCGCACGATGTCGCGACGGGTCGCGTCGGCGAGGGCGTGGAAGACCCGGTCGATGTCGGCGTCGCTCTGTTGTTCAACCATTTGGTTGCACGTTAGCGCGAAGGGCCGTGACCCGCAAGGGTGTCAGCCGCGCAACGCCTGCAGCAACGCGCCGACCGGGTGGTCGCTCTCGATCGGATGACGCAGCGGCAGGTCCTCGACACACTCGTAGCGGTTGCGTCGACCCTCCTTCTCGCGCTTGAGATAGCCGGCATCGACGAGATCGGCCAGGATGCCGTGCGCCGTGCGCTCGGTGATGCCCACGGCATCCGCGATCTCGCGCACGCGGGCCCCGGGGTCGCGGGAGACGTAGATGAACACGTGGGCGTGATTCGTGAGGAACGTCCAGGTGGTCATCGCCACAGCATAGTGACCCGAGGTACCGGAATCCAAGTACCGGTTATTCGTTACCTGCGTTTTGACACACGCAATTTGTTGCATGTAACGTGCTGCGCATGTCGCTTCTCGCCCCGCTCACGATCGCCGCGCTGCTCGCCGCGGTCGTCGCCGCCCTCCTCCCGGATGTCGCGCGTCGGCGCACCCCGGGCTCTCTCGCCGTGTGGCCCGCCGGCGCCGCCACGGTCCTCGCCACGGTCGCTCTGGCCTCGACCCTCGCCGCCGGCGACGATGTGGCAGGTGCCGCGCTGTCGCTGCTCGTGGTCGCCCTCACCGTGGTCGTGCAGTCCTACGCCAGCCGCAACCTGCGCGGCGACCCGCGTTCGCGCAGCTTCTTCGCGTTATCGTCGCTCGCGGCCGTCGGGACGACCACCGCCATTGCGGCCGGGGACGTCGTCTTCCTCGCCGCGGGGTGGACGCTCGGCACGGTCAGCATGATCGCGCTCATCGGCACGGGCGGCGCGGGTCCGCAGACGCGCGTTGCCGTGTCGCGGAGCGCGGTGGCCCTGCTGCTCGGAGACGCGGCGCTCTGGACGGCCGTCATCATCGCGGTCGCCTCGACCGGATCGGTGTCGCTGGCCGCTCTCGGGAGCGTCGACGCGATCTCGGCGGCGGTGGTGAGCGCGCTCGTCGCCCTCGCGGCGGTCGCCCGCGCCGGCGCCTTCCCCCTGCACGGGTGGCTCCCCGCCACCGCGGCCACGACCACTCCCGTGTCGGCCCTGCTGCACGCGGGCTTCGTGAACGCCGGCGCCCTGCTCCTCCTCCGTTACGCGGCCGTCCCCTCCGTCGTGGGCCCCTGGATCGTGGCCGCCGCCGGTGCGATCACGATGATCGTCGCGGGGCTCGCGATGCTCACGCGCCCCGACGTGAAGGGCCGCCTCGTGCAGTCCACGGCCGCGCAGATGGGCTTCCTCCTCTTGGCCTGCGGTCTCGGCGCCTTCGGCGTCGCCCTGGTCCACGCGATCGGTCACGCGCTCTACAAGGCGAGCCTTTTCCTCGGCGCCGGCTCCGCGGTCGAGCACGCGCTGAAGGCGCGGGGCGTCGCGCACCCGGCTCGGTCGACCACGGGAGCGATCGTGGGCGCGGTGATCATCCTCCTGACCGGGGTCGCGGCGATCGCGGCATCCGGCGCGTGGGAGCACAGCGCGGCAGTCCTCCTGCTCTTCGCCGGGGCCACCGCGGTGGTCGCCGGGGCGCGGATCGGCGCAAGCTCCCGGTCGGTCGCCGCGCGCGCGGCCCAGCTCGCGGGCCTGGCCGCCCTCACGGCCGCCTACCTCGCGGTGGTCTTCCCCGCGGCCGAGGCCCTCGCGCCGGTCACGGCGGCAGACCCGGTCCCCGCCGTGTTCGCGGTGGCCGTCTTCGTCCTCGCCGCCGCCTCGGGCCTGGCCGCCCGCGGCTCCGGTCCCCTCGCGGATCGACTGTTCGCCTCCGCCTTCTCGTGGGGCCGACCGCCCCTCCCTCCGACCGCATCCCGCATCGACACGCCCTGGACCCCGGCACCCGCCGACGGCCCCCTCGAGTACCGGAGATTCTGATGACCACCCCCGCCTCCCCTCCCTCTCCCGCCGTCATCCGGGGCTGGATCGCCGCCGCCGGCCGCGCCATCTCGCCCCACTTCCCCCTCGAGACCTTCATCGCCCGCAACCCCGTCGCCGGGTACGAGAATCTCGACTGGGAAGAGGCGATCGGACTGATCGCCCGGGATCACGGCGTCCTGCTCTCCCTTCCGGAACAGCGCTTCCGCGACCTGTACGCGCAGGGGCGGATCAGCCCCGCCGACCTGCAGGCGGCCCTGCGGTTCACCGTGCCCGAGGCGGGCGCCCCGCGCTCTCTCGACATCGGCGGCACGCGCGTCACCGTGGGCGAGATCCTCGGCCACGACCTGCTCGTCGCTCCCCCGCTGACCGCGGCCGCGCCCGAACCCACCCCCGCCGCACGGCTGTCGCCGCGGATCCACGCGCGCATCGACGACCTCACCGCACGCTGGATCGCCGCATCGCTCGGGACCGCCCCGTGGTCGCCGACGAACGACGAGAGCATGTGGGTGGCGTGGCGGCGCCTGACCGCGCTCGACCCGACCCTGTCGCGGAAGGTGCGCAGCGGCATCCGGCATTCCTCCGACGACCCGGCCGCGGCCATCGGCGACGCGCTCGCCCGGTGGGAGCTCGACGGGCCGGCCGCGGAATCGTTCCTCCGCGCCCACGTGCTCGCGTTGCCGGGGTGGGCGGCGCTCGTCCGGCACACGGTCGCGACCGGCGTCGATCTGACCTCGCTCGTCGCGATCCGCGCGACGCTCGAACGGCTCCTTCTACCCGCCGACGTCGCCCTGCCGGCGGCACCCCCGGCCGAGAAGGGCCTGGCCGAGGAGGCCGCGCGGATCGGCACGGTCGCCCTCGCTCTCGGCGTCGACCCCGCCGACGCGGCGGTGCGGACCGCCCTTCGCCCCGTGCTCTCGCTGATCGCCCCGGCCGCGCGGCTCGCGGTCTGGCAGGAGGCGTACGAGCGGGGATCGCGCGCGAACTCGCCCCCGCGACCGCACCTGTCCTCCGCGAGAGCACGGCGCCGCAGCGGCCGCTCGCGCAGGCGGTCTTCTGCATCGACACGCGGTCCGAGAGCTTCCGCCGGCACCTCGAGGCCGCCGGAGCCGTCGAGACCCTCGGTTTCGCGGGATTCTTCGCGGCGCCCATCTCGTTCCGGCCCGCCGACGGGTCGGCCGAGGTCGCCTCGTGCCCGGTGCTTCTCACGCCCCGCGTGGCGATCACCGAGTCGTCCGTGGAGCGCGACGCGATCGCGCGGTGGAAGCGTCAGCACGAGACGAGCGTGGAGCGGGATGCCACCATCGACGCACTCAAGGAGTCCGCCGTGGCCCCCTACGCCTTCGCCGAGACAGCCGGGTGGGTGCTGGGAGCGGCGAGCGCCGCGCGGACCCTCGCGCCGGAGGCCTGGCGGACGACGGTGTCGCGCATGCGGCCGAGCAAGCCGTCCACGCACGTCGATGCGAACGTCGTCTTCACGCTCGAGGAGCGCGTGCTGTACGCCGAGACCGCGCTGCGCATGATGGGCCTGGTCGAGGGATTCGCCCCGATCGTGCTGCTGTGCGGTCACGGCGCCACCGTCGCCAACAACCCCTTCGCATCGTCGCTGCAGTGCGGCGCGTGCGGCGGCCACGAGGGCGAACCGAACGCGCGGGCGGCGGCGATGATCTTCAACGACCCCGAGACGCGCGACGCCCTGGCCGGGCGGGGGATCTCGATCCCCGCCGACACGCTCTTCGTCGCGGCGCAGATGGACACCGTCACCGACGAGGTCACCCTGCTCGAGCCCTGGGCCATTCCGGCGACGCACGAAACCGTCGCGCTCGAGGTGACCCGGCTGCTCGAGACCGCGCGCGCGGCGAACGCCGCCGAGCGCAGCGCGAGCCTGCCCGGGTCGGGAGGGCGGCACGGCGCCGTCTGCGACACCGAGCGCCGGTCCGCGGACTGGGCCGAGTCGTACGCGGAGTGGGGTCTCGTCGGCAACGCCGCGTTCATCGTGGGTCCACGCTCGATCACCGCGGGCACCGACCTCGGTCGCCGCGCCTTCCTGCACAGCTACGACGCCGCCGCCGACCCCGACGGCGCGGGCCTCGAGACGATCCTGACCGCGCCGATGATCGTGGCGCAGTGGATCAACGCGCAGTACTCGGCCTCGACCGTCGCCCCCGACCGGTTCGGCGCCGGCCCCAAGCCCCTGCACAACGTGGTCGGCACCGTCGGCGTGCTGTCGGGCTACGGCGGCGACCTGCGGCTCGGCCTGCCCTGGCAGTCCGTGGGCGTCGGCCGCGCGAGTCGGCACGAGCCGATCCGGCTGCAGGTGTTCGTCGAGGCCCCGCTCGCGCGGGTGAACGACATCATCGACGCCTCCGAGGCCGTCCGCACCCTGGTCGCCAACCGGTGGATCACCCTCCGCGTCCGCGAGCACGACAGCGCCCGCTGGATGCGGTGGGGACGCTACGGCTGGCAGGCCGACGACCTGGACACCCCCGCCCCCACCGGCATCCCCGCCGCCACCGAAGAATCCACCACGAAGGAGAACCGCTGATGAGCCCGTCCGAACTGACCCCCATGACCAAGATCGAGGTGGTCGTCGCGAGCGACGACGTCGCCGAGGTGTCCGCCCTCATGCAATCCCTCGGCGCGCGCGGGTACACCGCGATCACCGGCGTGGCCGGGGTGGGCCACCACGGCCCCCGCGGCGGCCGCCTGCTCTTCAACGACCACGACACCCTGACCCTCCTCGTGACGGTCGTGGCGCCCGAGAAAGCGGACGCGATCATCGCCGGCATCCGTCCGGTCCTCGACCACGCCTCGGGCGTGATGTTCGTCTCGCCGACCTCGGTCAGCCGCGCGGACTACTTCGCCTGATGACCATCGTGACGAGTCACTCGGGGTCGCCCTACGCCGGCGAGACGACCGCCGTCGGCACCCTGCACGGCAAGGAGGCCGCGTTCGCCCCGGCCTTCGCCCGATGGCTCGACGCGGGCGTCGCGCCGACGGCGCAGCTCGACACAGACTCCCTCGGCACGTTCACCCGCGACGTGCCGAGGGCGGGCACCGCCGAGCACGCGGCCACGGCCAAGGCCCGGGGGCGGCGCTCGAGTTGGGGACGGCCACCGGTCTGGCCACCGAAGCGTCGTACGCCCCGGCGCTGGGCGGCTTCGGACCCATGGTGCACGAGGAGCTCGCCGTCTTCATCGACCTCGAGCGCGGCATCCGCGTACGTCACGGCATCCGCCAGTACACGCACGTCGCCCCGGCTCGCACCGTGCGAACGTCGGCAGAAGCACGGCGCTACCTCGCCCGCGCCGGATTTCCGCACCACGGCGTCGTCGCACGCACCGCCGACGGTGTGCAGAAGGGCATCCAGGATGCCGCGGTCATCGACGCCCTGCTGCGCCGCGGCCCCGTCGAGCTCGAGCCCGACCTCCGCGCGCACATGAACCCCACCCGGCGGCGGGTCCTGCGCCGCCTGTCGTGGCTGCTCGCCGCCCGACTCACCCAGCTGTGCCCGGGGTGCGGATGTCCGGGTTTCGGGGCGGTGGGCGTGGTGCGGGGTCTCCCGTGCGCAGCGTGCGGCAACGCGACCTCGCAGGTGCGTCTCGACGTCGACGGCTGCCCCGCCTGCGACGAGCAGCGCGAGCGCCCGCGGCCCGAGCGGGAGGCCGATCCGGCGACGTGTGACGCCTGCAACCCGTAAGGCTGCCGCGAGGAGGGGGAGGAGAAAAGGACGCGCCGCGGTTGTGCCGCCCGCCGCAACCGACCGTGGCGCGTCGGCCTCGGCCTGGACACGACACGATCCGCCTGGACTTTCTTCGCCGCGACCGAACGGGTGATTTTCACGCACCACCGGGGTGAAACTCATCGGTGCGCTCAGCGGGTGCGCAACAGCGGCGAGTGTGGCCGCTGTGGACGAGACCCTGGACGTGTACGGCGCGAAGGCGGTCGCGCAGTCGATGGAGAACGAGCTAGGGCATCCTCCTGAGTTGCGGCCCTGACGGCGTGTACCAATGGACGGGACACAACTACCTGCCCCTTTCTCGTCCGGTCGATGTGCAGCAGCTAGTGGACGAAATAGTGCAGACGTACGAACATAGAGCGTCTTTTGCGGCGCGAGTCGAGATGACGCAGGACGGTGTACCTCGGGCACGGGTGGTCGGCCCGGCGGGCTCTTCTTATTCGCTCACTCTCAGCGTTGATCGCTCCCGCATCGAGATCTTCTCGTTCTCGCCGTGCTTCCGGCTGCCCGATGACATGAGCCGGCGCGCAGACTACTGATCCGGAAGATCCTCAGGGGCTCTGCGATGAGGCCATCAGTACCGGCACCCTCACTCCACCCGGCCCCGAGGACCATACACTGACGGCCGCGCAGAGCGCCCACCCGCAGGATCACGGCCCTGATGTCACAGGTGCCGCCAGTTCCCCTCGTCATCCGCGGTGACGAGCACCAGGAAGTCGACGACGAGCTGGGCGACCGCACCCGTCTCGTCGAGCCCCCAGTACACCGGGTACTGGCCGTCGCCGTACCCGGATTCCGCGACGATCCCCACGTCGCGGGCACCGAGCGCGACCTCCTGCACGCTCGGTGACGGCGCGTACATGTAGTCCGTGAACGCCGCGGCCTTGGCCCGGCGGCTCATCGTCGCGTACGCGGGCAGGTCGACGATGCAGGCGGAGCCGGCGTCGACGCCGAAGAAGTGCCCCGGTCCGGACGGCAGATCGGCGGGATGCCAGGTCACCGGCATCCGTTCGCTGAAAAGCACCCGCAGGGCGGCGTTGCGACCGAAACCGGTCACGCGTTCGACCGGATACGACCCCGGAGCCACGCGGCGGGCGAGCGGACGCGCGTCGCCGTTGTCGTAGCCGAAATCGAGCACCGCGATGACTCCCGACGAGGTGACCAGCGTCCCCGCCGGCGAGACGCGCACCTCCGACGACTCCCCGCTGCGGCGGTGCACGACCGTGCGCTCGGTGAAGTTGCGGACCTCGTCGAGGCCGCGCTGCTCGTCGGGCACGTCGTCGAGGCGAGCGTCCGGCATCGCGTCGGCGGCGAGGGCGCGTGCCTGCTCCGCACCCGAGAACGGGGCCCGCGGATCGTCGAAGTGCTGCTCGATCGCGGTGATCCTCCACCCGCGCCCATCGCGCTCGAGAACGTATTCGTGCTTCTTGCGCGTCTGCGATTCGAACACCTCGGTCAGCACGAACGCGCGGTCGCCCTCGACCTCCGGCCGCACGATCCGTTCGACGGCCACCCCGTACTGCGGCGGCGTCCCGAACGACGAGTCCAGCCGAGCGTGGTCTCCCGCGACGTGATCTCGCATCAGGGGAATCGTGAGATCCCGCCACTCGGCGAACGCATCGCGCCCCGTGCCACGGTCCTCGAAAGCGGGCGCCGCCCGCCGCCACTGCGCGTCGTAATCCTCGAGGAAACGCTGCACGCGCTTCTCGGCCGCCTTCGCCCCGCGATCGCCCCACATGCCGCCAGCCTTACGAGTTGAAACTGAAGGTCGAGGGCGCCAAGAGCGGCCTCGAGAGAGGTTTTGCCACACTCTCCTGTCGGGCTCCGGTGCACGGGCTCTCTCTCAATTTGAACCCGTAGCCAGAAGTTGATCCTTTTCCGTTTCTCATGATGAAGACCGCTGGCCGCGCCAATGATCAGCTCTGGGCGCATCATCCGAGAACTCCCTATTCTCGCAGCCCCCGCCTTCCAGCAGCCGGACAGCTTGCTCCTCCGAAAGGTCAGCGCATGCGTGCATCCCTCCGTCCTCGTACCCGACGCCGCCGTCTCGCGATGGTGATTGCCGCTGCCGTCACGGTAGGGGCGCTTCTGACCGCCCCTCTTACGAATGCCGTGGCCGCTACCGCCGCGACGCCCGACCCCGGGGTATCTGATACCACCGTGCCTGCATCTCCCAGCGCCGGGCAGCCGATCGCGCCCGCAGCGCCGTCGACGCAGTCAGACGTATCGGCCCTGTCAGCGACATCGAACACAGCCGTCTCGATTTCGCAGCTCACACCCGCGTCGCAGCAATCCGGCAATGCGTTTCAGTATCAGATCGCGTACTCGTGTTCCGTGACCTCCGCGACCTCGTGCGGAACCGGACCGACCATTCGAATCCCCCTGGGAGCCGCCGCGACCTTCCCGTACACGATCGCCCAGAGCGCTGCGGTGATCGGCTCTCAGATCGTCAACGGTGACCTCGTCATCACTCTCGCCGACTTCACCCAGTCCACCTCGGGCACCATCGGGCTGAGCCTGACAGCGCCGAACGGAACCACCGTGAACGGCACCACCTGGACACTGCAGCCCACCCTGACCTTCAGCGACGGCGTGACGCCGTCCGCGACCGCGCCCGCGGCCGTGACGAGCACTGCAACGTCTTCTACCTTCCTCAACGCCCTCAACAAGTCCGCCGACAAGGACTTCTACCGCGTGGGCGAGACAGTGAAGTACTCGATCTACTACGCCTGCTTCCAGCTCGGCACCGGATTCCAGAACGCGGAATTGGTCACCATCGTCGACACCCTCCCCGCGGGCCTCACGTACGTCTCGAGCACCCCGGCCGCCGTCGTGAACGGGAACACGGTCACGTGGACGCTGACCGGCAACGACATCGGCTTCTACTGCAAGGTTCGCGGACCCGGCCCGTCGACGCTGACGGTCAACGCCACCGTCGACAACGGTGTCGCTTCGGGAACACGGCTGACCAACACCGTCAACGCGACCGTCGACCCGATCGGTAACGACCCGGTCTCCACCGGCACGACCTCGATGGATGTCACCGTCACCGACCAGCAGATCCCGATGGGATCCGTGGGAAAGACCGCGACGGGCCCTCTGCGCGGCGGCTCCGCCACCTCGACCGACGGCACCTATCCGGGGCCGTGGACTTCCGGGACCCCCAGCGTCCCGGCGGACGTTCTTGCCGGAGCCGGCACCGGACTCCTCGCCGCCGCCTATCGGGTCGAGATCCGAAACCCCGTCCAGGGCATGCAGTGGACAGCGATCGATCCGATGCCGTGCAACAGCAATGCCTCCGGCGTCCAGTACGACAGCTACTCCTCCTCGAGCGGGACACTCTGCACCAACCCCGCCTTCAACCCCACGTACGTCACGGTCGGCACCAGCCCCATCAACTCGAGCGATACCGCCGTCGGAGTACCGAGCGGATTCGTGCCCTCCGCCCGCCTCATCGATGGCACCACCGTGCCACTGACCGTGGTGTCGAACGACGGGACGCCGCTCGCGAACGGGCCGCGGGCGGTGCTGTACCAGGTCCCCACCGCTGTCGTCGGGCAGGTCGCCGAGCTGATCTTCCCCCGCACGGCAGGGATGGACTCTCGCTTCACCGCGATCGACATCGGGGGATACGTCTCCGACTCCCGTGCCGGAGGCGACATTCTCCGCAACCGTGCGAATGTGGCGTTCTTCGCGCCGGGCAGTGACCCGAGATCCGCAAGCATCGGAGCAACCGATTCGCCCTTTGCGGCGCTGTACGTCAAGGGCGAAGCTCAGATCGGCGTCCGCAAGAGCGTCAACTACGCCGCCATCGGCAACATCACGTGGGGCGTTCAGGGCTCCCTCGCGACGCGGGCCCCCATCGGGGGTGGCTATTCCATCACCGACACCTTCCCTGCCGACCTGCCTAACCTGACGATCCAGAACGTGACCATCACCCGTCCCGGTCAAGCCAGCACAACCCTGCCTTACACGGTCACCGCCGGCACCAACCCCGTCACGGGTCAGCAGACTCGCACCGTCACGTTCACCGCTGCGGACATCAACTCCCTTCTCACCGCCCGCGGCGGTCGCCTCACCGTCGCGTTCACCGTCGCCGGCGCACCCGACTACGCCGGCACCTATACCAACACCGTCGCAGCCTCCCTGGCGGGAACCCCCGTGGACAACGGGGTCTGCCTGGACGGCGCGACGCCCAGGACCGGCAACCCGTACTCCTGCGTCACCTCCGCCACCGCCACCATTCAGCCGCCGCTGACCTCCGACGCGGTGCAGCTGACCAAGGCGGTGCAGGGCAGCTCCGACACCGTCTTCAAGACCTACCCCGCGATCGGCGTGGTGCCCGCCACGGGCGGAACAGCGACCTACAGGCTGAACTGGACGAACAAGAGCGCGTCCCCTATGGCCGGCGTCACTCTCTACGACCTCCTCCCGCGCCCGGGTGACCACGGCACCCTCGCCTCGAACGCCACCGCACCCCGGGGCAGCAGCTTCCAGCCTGCCCTCACCGCCATCGGCGCCATCCCGACCGGCGTGACCCTGTCCTACTCGACCGCGACGAACCCCTGCCGCGACGAGGTCTTCCCCGACGCGCAGAACAGCGGCTGCGTCAACGACTGGTCCACCACCGCGCCCGCCAATCTCGCCGACGTCACCGCCCTGAAGCTGGCGTCTTCTGCCAGTTACAACTTCACCGAGGGCATCGAGTTCACCTACGACGTGACCACCCCGATGATCACGCCCACCCAGATCGCCTGGAACACGGTCGCGTCCGCGCAGACCAACCAGCGCACTGGCTCCACCGTCGCCCCGATCGAGTCCTCCAAAGTCGGGGTCGCTCAGGCCGGGCTCACGCACCTCCGCATCAATAAGACCCTCAACACCGCACCCGAGGCCGTCGTGCCCAACGGGGTCCTCGACTACACCGTCACGGTCACCAACGACGGCACCACCGACCTCCACGACGTGGTCGCCACCGACACGATTCCCGCGGGCACCACCATCTGGTACGTGCCGCAGGCGACCTCGACGACAGCGACCACCGCGACCTGGAACGTGGGCACCCTCGCCGTGGGTCAGCAGGTCAGCTACGACATCCAGGTGCAGCTCCCCGTCGGACCTCAGGTCAAGACTGGCGACACGTACGTCAACCGACTCGCCGTCGTCAGCAGCGACAACCCGCCGACCGACGCCGGAAACCCCTGCCCGGACAATTCCAGCCAATCCTGTGTCCCCGCCGTGATCACGCCCCATCCGCAACTGGTGCACACGAAGACCGTCGACAAGGCCACCGCGCTGCCCGGCGACACCCTCACCTACACAATCGCCGTCACCAACATCGGCGACGCCCCCGGCGGGTTCAATCGCGGTACCGACACACTCCCCGTCGGCGTCACGTTCGTCTCCGGAAGTTCGGACAGTCCGACCGGGTTCGTCTCCGGCGGTCCTCTCAATCGCAATGTCGTCTATTCCGGCGCGTCCGGTTCGAGCGCGATCCAGCCTGGCCAGTCGATCCACTACACGATCGTGGTGAAGGTCAACGCCGACGCGTGGGGCAAGCGCCTGATCAACTACGAGCGCATGCTTGGCGCAGCCAACTTCTCCGCCAAGCCGTGCACGGACGAGCAGCGGGTCGCCTCCGGCAGCACCGCGACCTCCGCGATCTTCACCACCTACTTCTCGTGTGCAGAAACCGTGATCCCTGTCGCCCAGCCCGGCATCGGGCTCGTCAAGACCGCGTCCGCGCCCGCCAACGGGCAGGGCTTCGTCGCGGGCGAGAAGGTCACGTACACGTTCCGGGCCACGAACACCGGCAACACGCCCCTCGCCAGCGTCACCGTCACCGACACCGCCTTCACCAACGGTGCCGGCACCACGGTCCAGCTGGACGGTGCCCCCACGGCACCAGTCGGCTTCGACGGCACGCTCACTCCGGGAGGAAGCGTCGACTTCACCGCCACCTATACGGTGACTGCCACCGACGCGCAAGCGGGCGGAACACTGACCAACACGGCCACGGCCACCGCCACCGTGCCCCGCAGTGTCAACTACGCAGGAGCCCCACCGACGGCGACGTCTTCCAGCCAGGCGCCGGTCGGGAAGGCACAGATCAGCCTGGTGAAGACCGCATCGCCGGTCGCCGGCGCGAAGGCGGGCGACGTCGTCACCTACCGGTTCGTCGCCACCAACACCGGCAACCTGACGCTGACGGACGTCGCCCTCACCGAGCGCTCGTTCACCAACGGAGCCGGTGACGTCCTCCACCTCGACGCCGCACCCACCGTCGAGACGCCGGCGGGATGGAACGGAAGCCTCACCCCGGGCCAGAGCGTGACCTGGACCGCGCCCTACACCGTCACCACCGCCGATGTCCGAGCCGCGGGCAGCATTCAGAACCTCGCTGAGGTCTCGGGCAATCCGCCGCGCCGAAACCCGACCGATCCGGTCACGCCCGTGACCGGGCAGGACGTCGCCATCATCACGCCCGCCGCGGCGGTCCCTTCCATCGCTCTGGAGAAGACGGTCTCTCTTCCCGCCAACGGTGAGGCCTTCGTCGAGGGAGAGACTGCGTCGTTCTCCTTCCGGGTCACCAACACCGGAGACACGATGTTGACCGGTGTGAACGTGCGCGAGAAGGAGTTCACGGACGCCAACGGCCGTGCGCTGACCCTCACCACGGGACCGACGGCTCCCTCCAGGTTCTCAGGGAGCCTGAACCCGGGTGAGAGCGTGACCTTCACCGGCACCTACCTGATCACCGCGGCCGACCTCGGCGCGGGGCCCCTGACCAACATCGCAACCGCGACCGGCACACCCCCTACCGGGCCCGACGTCCGCAGCGACGGAGACGTCAGCGTCCCCACCGCTGCACCCCGGCTGGCGTTGCTGAAGACCAGTGACGTCGCCACGGCTCAGCCCGGACAAGTCGTCACGTACACCTTCGCGATCACCAACACCGGGAACATCACGGCCACAGACGTGACGGTCAGCGAGGACTCCTTCATCGACGCGAGCGGACACGCGATCGCGCTGGACACGCCCCCGCTTGCCACCGACGCCGACCGTGCCGCAACCCTCAGGCCGGGACAGACGGTGACGTTCCTCGGCCGACACACCGTCGCTGCCCAGGAGGCCACCGGGGCCCTCATCAACACCGCGACAGCTCGGGCCACCCTTGGTGGACGTCCTGTCAGCTCTCCGCCGAGTTCGGCCGTAGTGACCGTGAATCCCCTGCCGTCACCAGCTGACAATCCGGTCGCGCAGGTCTGGCTCGCGGTGACAGGCACCCCGGGTATTCCCCTCGCGGTAGCCGGTGTGGGTACCCTCCTGTTCAGTCTCGGGATCGCGCTCCTCTTCTGGCGACGCCGAACCGCCCGTCTCCGCAGCTGAGACCCGTGGGCGGGGCGGACGCCGTCCCGCCCACGGGGGAGCGAGAAGGGGCAACGCGGACAGCTGACGTGCGCACGGTGCCCGCACCCGCGATATCTCGCAGCTCGCCCGGGAGTGATCCGATGTCGGACCACGACCGGGGTCACCTCCAGGGACCGCGCGCGCGGGACAACACAGAGAGACTCCGACCGGCCGACGCCACGGCACCGAACCGGCCGTGCCGCGATGTCGTTCACGCCTAGCCTGTAGACGCGCACGGACTAGGTCGCCGCAAGCGCCTCGAAAGGTCCGTCCGGCAACACGACCCAGCCCTCGCGTCGGGCGACGGAGAGCTTCGCGGGTGCCGGGCGCGCGAACGACCCGAGCGCTCCGGCGCGCGTGGCGAGGGCGGCGATGACGGCGTCGAAAGCGTCGGCCTTCGCAATGGCGAGGTCTTCGAACCCGCCGAGGTCGAGCCACGCCGCGCGCCGGGTCAGTGCGTCGAGCAGGACGGCCCGGCGGGTGGCATCCACTCGGTATCCGCTCGTGTCGAAGCCCCACAGGCGCAGCGACCCACCGGGGTAGACCTCGAACAGGCGCCCCTCAGCGGCGCGGTCGACGGGGAATCCCGCTGCGGCCAGGCGGCGCAGCAGACCCGCGCCACGCAGAGCGGTGACCCCCAACCGGTCGGTCGAGACGCTCAGCGGCCAGCGGCCGATGCGCTCGCGCACGACGTGGTCGGTGTGGCGGTAGACGAGCGTGCGACGCCAGTCGGCTCCCCCGTCGACCGGCCCGAGCCGCGGGTCGACATCGGCGTGGTGGGCCTGCACGAAATCGACGAACGCGTCGGGCCAGCCGAGCGGACAGTCCACCCCGAGCCACGCCTCGCCTGCCGAGACGGACGCCACGATGTCGGCATCCTGCATCCCGATCTCGAGCCGCGTCAGCCGCGCCGTACCGCCCGACCAGACGATCTCGGCGAGGGCGGTGCCGGGGGCTCCCGCGGCAAGGTCGACTCCGACGGTTCTCACCCCACGAGCCTAGGTGTGGTGGCGGGACGCGCGGCCCGTCAAGACCTGCCGAATGCAGCCGCGACCTGGGAGGATCGAGGCATGGCAGATGACGACCTCCCCGATTCGCTCGAACCGGCCGTCGACATCCCGCCGCGCGAAGAGCCGCCGGCACCCCCGACGCCGAAGGGCGATCTCCGCGCCGTGTCGATCGTCGCGATCGTCACCGGCGTGATCGTCATCGCCTGGTACCTCTTCATCGCCACGGCGAGCGCGATCGCCGAGATCGACAACCTCCCGTTCATCCAGATCGGCATGTGGGTGCTCGCGGTGGTCTCGTTCGTGTGCGGAATCCTGAGCCTGAACGCGCGCATGGCGCGCGAGCTCGCCGCCGCGGGGTTCATCGCCGGGGTCGCCGCGGGTCTGCTGTCGGTGACGATCGGTCTGTTCAGCGGTCTCGAGCTGCTGGGCTGACGGCTCAGCCCCCGAACAACGGCCCCACGTACCGTGCGGCCGGGCGGATGATCTTCGGGTCGACCGCCTGCTCGAGCACGTGCGCGGTCCAGCCGATCGTGCGGGCGAGGGCGAAGGTGGGTGTGAACATCGCGCGCGGGATGCCGCACTGCTCCATCACCACGGCCGCGTAGAACTCGACGTTGGCGTGCAGCGGGCGCTCGGGGCGTCGCTCCGCGAGGTGCCGCTCCGCCTCGCGTTGGAAAGCGAGCGCCTGGGCGACGCGGTCTCCTCCGAGTCGTTCGGCAACGCCGCGGAGCAGCTCGGAGCGCGGGTCGCTCGTGCGGTACACCGCGTGCCCGAAGCCCATCAGACGGCGACCTGCGGCGAGCTCCCCCGCGATCCAGGCGGCCGGGTCGTCGCCGGCGCGGTCGAGGCTGTCGAGGGCGCGGGCCGGAGCCCCGCCGTGCAGGGGCCCCGCCAGCGCCCCGAGCGCGCCGGACAGGCATGAGGCCATGTCGGCCCCGGTCGAGGCGATCACGCGGGCCGTGAAGGTTGAGGCGTTGAAACCGTGGTCCATCGCCGCGACGAGGTAGGCCGACAGCGCCCGCACGTGCTCCTCGCCGGGCTCGCGGCCGGTCACCCGCTCGAGGTAGTCGGCGACGACCCCCCGGCCGCTCGGACTCCCGGGAGCCAACGCGAGCGGCGCCACCGCGGCGAACGTGATCGCCTCGTCGAGCCGCCCGGCGGGAGCGAGGTCGTACAGCGGCGCGGAAGAGCGGGCGGATGCCGCGAGCGTCCACACCGCGCGCAGCGCCGCGAGGGGCTGGTCGGTGCGGGCCGTAACCGCGGCGACCAGCTCGGGCAGGGTCGGATCGGCCTGGGCGGATGAGACGCGCGCGGCGAAGGCGGCCCGGGTCACGGCATCCGGGAGCTCTCCGACGACCAGTAGGTGCCAGACATCCTCGAACGACCGGGTGCGCGCGAGGTCGACGGCGGAGAATCCTCGGTAGTGGTAGACGCCGGCGTCGCCGTCGACGTCGCTGATGGTCGTCTCGGCCGCGACGACGCCGTTCAGGCCGCGCGGCACATCGATCAGGTCGCTCATGCGCTCAGTGTGCGAACATGACGACGACAGCGTCAACGTTGATCGGATCAAGATGAGCGCGCCTCTCCCCCGTCTTTCCGCCGCTCAGGTGGCCGCCCGGCTCGGCGTCAAACCCGAGACCGTGTACGCCTACGTGTCGCGCGGCCTCCTCACCCGCGAGCGCGACGCCCGCGGCTCGACCTTCGACGCGCTCGAGGTGGAGGCCTTCGCCGCCGGTCGCCGTCGCGCGGCCGTCCGGACGCCCACCCACCCCACGACCGGCATGCCCCTCGGGGTCGTGCAGACCGACGTGGCCGATATCGAAGACGACGAGCTGCTCTACCGCGGGCGCCGCGCCCGCGACCTGATCCCTCAGCCGTTCGCCGAGGTCGTCGCCTGGCTGTGGAACGCGGAGCGCATCGACGCCCCGGACCCCGCGATCGGCAGCGCCCGCGCGATGGTCGAGGCGCTCCCGCTCCCGGCCGGATCGATGGATCGCCTACGCGCCGCCCTCACCGGATTCGCCGCCGACGACCCTCTGCGTTACGACGCCTCGGCGGACACCGCCCACCGCATCGGCTGGACCCTTCTCACGGGCCTGCCCGTCGCCCTCGGCGGGCGCCCGCACCCCGATCTCGCGCGTTCGCTCGCGAGCACGTGGACTGCGACCGCCGACGACGCGACGATCACCGCCGTCAACGCCGCGCTGGTCCTCGCCATCGACCACGACCTGGCGGTCTCGACGTTCGCCGCGCGTGTCGCGGCCTCGGCGCGCGCCGACGGTTACGCCGCCGTCAGCGCTGCGCTCGGTGCGGCCGACTCCCCGCTGCACATCTCCGCCGCGACCCGCACAGCGCGACTGCTCACGCGCGTGAACCGCGGTCAGGAACCCGAGCGGGCACTGACCGACGCGCTTCAGGAGGGCAACGGCATCCCGGGCTTCGGTCATCCGCTCTACACCGGGGGCGACGACCGGGCCACGGCGCTGTTCCCCCTTCTGTCCGCGCTGCCCGACGGAGACCGGACGATGGATGCCGTACGTCGGTTGTCCGAGGTCGTCGCCGCCCGGACGGGGTTGCTGCCCAACGTGGACCTCGCGCTGGCGGCGCTGGTTTCGGGCGCCCGCCTGCCCGACGATGCCGCGAGCACGATCTTCGTGCTGGGGCGGATCGCGGGATGGATCGCGCACATCGCCGCGGAGTACGCCGAACCCGCGATGCGACTGCGCCCGCGCGGGGAGTACGTGGGGCCGTGAGGGGTGAACCTCGCCATGTTTCTGGCTAGGGTGCACGGCATGATGCGCCGCACCGCAGCCCTCGTCATCGCCGCCCTCTGCGTCTCGCTCTCCGCTTGCTCCGCCCCCGCGCCCGAGCCGCCGACCGCGGCGAAGCACAGCGACGGGCGCCTCCGCACCGACCTCGCCCCCCTCGCCGAGAGATTCCCGCAGCTCGCGGCCGCTGAGTCGGTCGAGTGGATGGGCGGCACGCTCGGCTCGAGCGATGTCGGCCCCTCGACGTACTGGGTCGACGCGATCGCGGTCATGCCGGAGTCCGAGATCGACGTCTACCGATCGACCGCGGACCTCGTGAAGGTCGATCCGCCCACCCTCGTCGAAGACCTCGCGCCGAAGCTCCCGACCGGTCCGTTCGAAGGAAGCCCGGAGCTCGACGACCTGTTCTCGTCGGGCGGTCACGGGGCGACGGTCGTCATCGATCCGCAAGCGCGCACGGTGGTGCTGTCGGGGGTCTTCGGCTGACCCTCAGTCCCTCGCCGCGCCGACGAGCGTGAGGACGCTGCTCAACCCCTCGGGCGTTCCCGGCCAGTGGCGCTCGATGGCCGGCATCCCGGCATGACGGATGGCGAAGCGCAGCGCGATCGCGACCACGATCGCGTCGTCGGCGTAGCCGATCACCGGCAGGAAGTCGGGCACGAGGTCGATCGGCGAGATCAGGTAGGCGAGTAACCCGATCAGCCACCACCGCGTCGCCCGCGGCACGGCCGGATCGACGGCGAGGCGGCGCACCAGGCGGATCACATCGGGCGCCAGGCGCAGCACGGCCCGCCAGTCGACGTCGCCACCCGAACGCCGTTGCTGCCACCGCAGCACGGCGATGAGCGCCCCCCACACGAGCACGAAGCCCGCCCCGACGCCCAGGGCGACGATCAACCACTCGGGCATGGCCCGCTCAGTCGTTCTTCCACCCGCGGGCCATCTCGACGACCGCGGCGACAGCGGCCTCGGTGTCGGCGGGTGAGCCACCGGCACGACCGGCGACCAGACCTGCGACGAACGCGCTGAGCGGAGCGGCTGGACGGGCGACCCCGTTCGCGACGTCGCGCGCGAGGTCGAGGATCAGCGAGATGGGGATGTCGCCCTCCGCCAGGCCGAAGCGTTCGGCGAGCGCGGCGCTCCAGTCGTTCAGCGCCTCGGGCGGCAGGGTGCGGGAATCGGTCATGGCTCCTCCTCGGGCTATCCGGAGATCGTCCCACGTGTCGATGTCGCGCGTCAGGGACGCGTCCGCGGCGATCGCCCTCACCCGCAGCCCGCCCAGCAGTGCGCGCATCGAGGCGTCGCGCCCTTTCTCGCGGAGGCCGGATGCTGCTGCCCGCAGCGCCGCGGCACGGTAGCGACCGATGAGCCACTGTCGGCGGCCATCGTCCAGGCAGGCGCCGTCGATGTCCACGGCCAGTTCGTCGGGCAAGAGACCGACCGCAGCGCGAGCGGTCAGCAGGTCGCTCGCGAGCACGAAGACCTCGTCGGCGCGTACGCGGGTCAGGGCGGCGACGATGGCCGCGACCGGTCCACCGAAGGGCGGGTCTTCGCGCACCCACTCGACGTCGAGGTCGTCGGCGAGCGCGGGTGCGGCCACGACGATCCGTTGCGCACCACGGGAGCGCACGGCCCCGATCGCCGCGTCCAGCAGGGTGATTCCGTGCACCTCGAACAACGGCTTCGTCGCCCCGTCGACGCGCGAGGCGCGTCCACCGGCGAGCAGGATCGCGTCCACGCTCACCACAGCAGCACCTCGACGGGATCTCCCGAGCCGGTCGCGCGCGTCCCCGGGGGGATCACGGCGAGGCCGTTCGCGTCGCCGAAGCCGCGCGTGCCACGCTCGACCGGCTCGGCCACCGGGTGCGCGGGGTCGGACCAGTCGATCCGAACAGGCACGTACTGCGTCCGCTCGGGCCGCGAGCGCCAGTCGACGGCGAACGGCACGACGGCCTTCTCACGGCCGAGCTCGCGGTCGCCCTCGAGCGCGCGCAGGGCGGGACGCACGAAGAGCTCGAACGACACCGCCGCGCTCACCGGGTTGCCCGGCAGCCCGAACAGCAGCGTCCCCGCCTCGGAACGACCGAAGCCCTGCGGCTTGCCCGGCTGCATGCGCACGGGCTCGAACCGCATGAGATCGCCGAGGGTGTTCTTGACGACCTCGTATGCGCCCGCGCTCACCCCGCCCGAGAACACGACGACGTCGGCGCCCGCGGCTTCGGCGGCGGCGATCGCCCGGCGCGGGCCGTCGCCACTGTCGTCGACGCTGGAGCGCAGCACGACCTCTGCCCCCGCCTCTTCGGCGAGCCCGGCCAGCAGCACGCTGTTCGACTCGGGGATCTGCCCGCGTCGCAGCGGCGTTCCGGCGGGTCGCAGTTCGGACCCCGTCGACACGATCGCGACCCGTGCGGCGCGAGCGACGGAGACGGTCCCGACCCCGGATGCCGCGATCGCACCGACCCGCCCGGCGGTGAGCCGTACACCGGCGGCGACGACGAGGGACCCCTCCCGCACGTCGGACCCGCGACGACGGATATGCGCGCCGGGTCCGCGGGGCACCGTGAGCACCGTCACCGGACCGAGTCCGCCCGCGAGCCCGTCGGCGGTGTCTTCGAACGGCACCACGGCGTTCGCGTGCGTCGGCACGGGGGCTCCGGTCATGATGCGCACCGCCTCGCCAGCCGCGATCGGCGGGTCGAGGTCAGCGCCGGCGGGCAGGTCGGCGACCACGCGCAGGGTCGTCGGCACCCCCGTGACGTCCTCGGCACGCACGGCGAAGCCGTCCATCGCGGAGCAATCGAACCCCGGCACGTCGACAGCGGCGTGCACGGCGACGGGCAGCACCCGGCCGCGCGCGGCCGCGACGTCACGCGGCTCGGGCTCGAGCGGCACGACCGCCTCGAGGATCGCGGCGAGGTGCTCGGCGACGTCGATCACGCGAGCGGACCGGGGACTGTCGACACCATGCCCTCAGCGTAAGCGCGCGTCAGAGGTCGTAGCGGTGCGGGATCGCGCCGTCCGTCTCCCGGTAGGGGACGAAGCCCGTCGCCCGGTAGGAGGCCAGGGCGGGCTCGCTGTCGGCGCCGATCGTGGCATCGATGTGCCGCAGCCCCGCGTCGTGCGCCGCGGCGACCGATCGCGCGAAGAGGCTCCGCGGTCCTGGACCCCGCCTGCGGGCCGCGCAGGAGGAAGTCCGCGAGACCCCTTCATCTCATTCAGTCGAATGGGTACCCTCGTTGTCGATCCCGAGTTTTCCCGCGTCGGTTGTGTGGAGGAGCACGAGAACGTGATGAAAACGTACGTCGCCAGAGCCGTGGACAAAGTCTTGAGCGAGAGGCCCCACGTCGAGGTCAGATTCACGTCGGCAATCCACCCGGCGTGCCACTTCGAGAGCCCGACCGCCCTCTACCTGCACCCTGCTCACCGGGAGCTGATCGTCGGGATCCGCAAGACCTACCCACCGCACTGACGGCCCCCGATAGCGTGAGGCCATGGGCGAGCTGACGTACGACGAGGTCGGCGCGACCGCCGGGCAGATGCCCGCGGGCTACCACCACGTGCGCGCCCGTCGCGTGATCGGTCGGGGCCCCGAGGACTTCGCCAGGGCAGCCGACGCCCTGCTCGCGGGAGAAGCGCAGCGCCGCGCCGGTGCGCGGATCGACCTGTCCGACACCCCGATGCGCACGGGCACGCGCGTGACGATGCGCCTGGGTATCGGCATCCTGAGCTTCCGCATTCCGTGTCTGGTGGTGTGGGCCGACCGCACCGAGACCCTCGCGGGTTTCGCCTATGGCACCCTGCCCGGTCACCCCGAACGCGGGGAAGAGCGGTTCACCCTGACCCTCACGCCATCTGGTGAGGTGGTGTTCGACATCGCCGCGTTCTCCTCGCCCGGGCGCTGGTTCACGCGTCTCGGTGCTCCCGTCGGCCGGCGGGTGCAGTCCTGGATGACGCGGCGGTACCTCCGCGCACTCGACGGGCGCTGACGCCGCGTGATCGACTCCGGCTCACGGGCACCGAAGGGAAATGCTGCCCATCATGCAGGCATGTCGCTTCTCGGGGTGGGATACCTGCCCGAGCGACAACTTCCGGTGACGTGTCCGGGACGTGTCGGGTGGGGTGCGTCTGCCGCGGCACGCGAGAGGGCGCCCCGGCCGAAGCCGGGGCGCCCTCTCGAATCTCGCGGTTCAGGCGCGGGGGCGCTCGTCCTCCACGACCGACTGCACACTGTCGGTCGCCGGGGTCTTGTCGTCGGCGCGCACCTCGTCGGCGGCGATCGCGATGTCGATCGCAGCGTCTTCGAGCGCCTCGGCGACGACGTCGCTCACGTCTCCACGATCATCCGCGGCGGGCGACGTGCGCTCGGGCTCCAGGCCCTCGGTCACGCGATCCGCGGCGTCGATGTCGGACTCCGCGTCGGCCGCGACCACGCGCTCGCGTGCCTGACGAACGGTCTCGTCCTCGGCAGCCGCTGCGCCGGCGGCGACGTCCTTCGTCCTGGAGACGGCGGTGTCGATCGTCTCCGAGGCGCTGGCCGCGAGGTCCTTCGACCGCGACCGCACATCATCGGCCACCTCCGAGGCCCGGGACTTCGCGTCGTCGGCCACGGCCGATGCCCGGTCCGCGACGTCCTTCGCCTTGGCCTTCGCGACGTCGGTCACCTCGGATGCGCGGGCGGCGACGGCATCCGCCCGCTCTTCGGCCTCGGCCACGACGTCACGGTCGAACGGTCCGAACACGCCCGTCACCACCACGTCGACGTCGACCCGACCGCGGCCCAGCGGCTCGAGCGCGGTGCGCACGGCCCGGCGGACCTCGTCCGACACCTCGCGCAGTTTGTGCGGGTAGTCGACGACGAGCGAGATGGTCGCGGTGACCGCGTCGGCCCGATCGGTGTCGATCTTCACGCCCGGAGCGGTGCTTGCGAGACCGACACGCTCGCGCACGGCATCCGACGCCCGTCCGATCAGGCTGCCGAGCGCGTGAACGCCCGGGACGGCGCCTGCGGCGGTCGCCGCCAGGGTCGCCGCGGCGTCGAGGTCGGGCGGGTCGATGGTCGCATCGATGGTGGACATCACGTCTCCTCGTGGGGGTGTCAGTGGACGCGGGTGTTGTCGCGTGCGAGCTTCGCGCGCAGACCCGAGTGGATGGAGATGTAGGCGCGCAGGTTCTGACCCGTGAGAGCGGCCAGGTTGGTGACCAGCGTGTCGACGTGCTCGGCGACGTCGCGGGGCGAGGTGTTCTGGCGCGGGGTAACGGCCACGTGCAGGACCGACTCCTTGCCGACCTCGCCGGCGCTGACGCGGGACGAGAGGATCTCGTCGCGCTCGCCCAGGGCGTTCTTGAGGGCTTCGGACGCGAACCCGTCGGTGACGGTGATGCGTCCTTCGTCGTTCGCACTGCCGGTCGACTGCAGCGGAGCCTGGCGGCGCCCGCGCACGGCGGCCGAGGCGATCAGGATCAGGATGATCGCCAGGACCACGATGGCCGCGACGGCGCCCCAGCCGGCGGACTCACGGCCCAGCGACTCGAGCCAGCCCTGGAAGCCGCCCATGACGGAGGTCCAGGTGTCGGTCCCGCCCGGGAGCAGACCCACGGCGAGCGCAAGGGCTCCCAGGCCCAGCAGCACCACGGCCACCAGGAAGAGGAGGAAGCGGTTCAGACCGCGTCGCGTCGCGTTCATCAGGACTCCTTGGTGTCGGGACGCTGTACGCGCAGGTGGGTGCGCACGGCGGGCGAGAGCTTGTACGAGCTGACTTCCTCATCGACGATGCGGCGCAGCTGCGCCTCGTCGACGGGGATGCCGACCGGGGGCCGCACCGTCACGTCGACGGAGCGGTGGGCGACGCCCACGACGATGTCCTCCCGAGCGATCCCCGACTCGTTGCTGAGGTGCTGGGCGAGGGCGGATGCCACGACGCCGTTGTCCACGACGACGGCCCGCTCCCCCCACGACATCTCGTGGCGCGAGAGGCGGCCGGGCTTGAGGGCCAGGACCAGGACGATGAGCCCGACGATGGCGAGCACGACCCCGCCGACGACGAAGGCGACCGGCATGAGAGCGGTGGGCGCCGCGACGACGGCATTGAGGGCCTCGCCCGGGGCGACCAGCAACGGCTGAGCTCCGGACAGGTCGAGGATGATCTCGACCGCGGCGTACGCGAGGGCGAGCAGCAGCAGCACGACCACGACGAGCATGGCCACGGTGCGGGGCGAGTGGGTCTCGCGACGCACGACGGTGCGGAGCACGGTGTCAGTCATCACAGCACTCGCTTTCGCTGAGGGGCGGTGGCGCCCGAGATGGTGAGGTCGACGCGCGAGATCTCGCGGCCGAACAGACGGGTCAGACGCGAGCGCAGCTCGGTCTGGGCGACGCGCGCGGCCTCCAGCACGGGAGTCGCGGCGTGCACGGCCTCGGTGTCGTCGAGGCGGGGGACGGGGAACGCGGTCGTCACACGCACGGCGGCGGTCTGACGGGCCGAGACGATCTCGACGCGGACGCTCTTGGCATCCACTCCGATGATGTCGGCGGCGGCCCGCTCCGCCGTCTTCTGCAGCACGCGGTCCGAGATGGTCACCCGGCCGGCGGGGAGGCCGGGGCCGGCAACCGTGGTGCGGTTGCCGACCCCGGGGGAAGCGGTGACGGTGGTCACGATGTGCTCCGACCCTTGAAGGCGTTGACGATGTTGCCGAAGTCGAGTTCACCCGCCGTGATGCGGGCGACGACCACGCCGATCGCCATGAAGAGGGCGACGAGGATGAATCCCCAGAAACCGAAGATCAGGGCGCTGAGGGCCAGGACGAGGCCGACCAGGGCGCCCTTCGTGGTGGCGCTCACTGGACGCGCTTCTCGGACTCGGCGTCGTTGTTCTCGTCGCCCGGGATGTGGACGTCGTTCACGTCGACGTTGACCTCGACGACCTCGAGGCCGACGAGACGGTTGATGGCACCGGCCACGCGGGCGCGGACCTGGTCGGCGACCTCCTGGATGGGGGCGCCGTACTCGACGACGATGGTGACGTCGGCGGCGGCCTGGGTCTCGCCGACCTCGACCTTGACGCCCTGCGTCAGGTCGGTGGCGTTGATGGCGTCGCGGATGGCACCGAGGGCGCGGGCTCCGCCGCCGCCGAGGGCGTAGACGCCGTTGACCTCGCGGGCCGCGATGCCGGCGACCTTCGCGACGACGCCTTCGGCGATCGTGGTCTTGCCCTCGGTGTGGGCTTCCTGACCGCGACCGGCGAGGGGACGGTTCACGCGCGACGCCGCCTGGGGGACGTTCTGCGCAGCGGGGGTGGTGGGGGCGTTCTCAGCCATGTCCGTGCCTTTCGAATGTCTGGACCCGGGTGTCCGGGGTGGGCGCTTCGGCCTACAGGACTAAGACGTACCGGGTGGGGGAATCGTCACGTCGGACTTGAAAAACTTCTGCGGATCTGTATTCGCATGAATGCGGATGGCCGGAAACCGCAGAATTTCGCGACTGTGCACGTTCCCATGGCGACCGGGTGTCGGCATCCCCTCGATCGGTCACTTCGTCGCGGAAGAGCGCGCCGCGGTGTCGGAGGCCCGGCGTACGCTCGACCCATGTCCCCCTCCAGCTCTCGGATTCGGTCCTGACATGGGCCGCCTGACCGCGTCGCGTCGCGTGACGCGCCTCACCCTCGACGGCGTGAACAGACAGCGGCCGGATGCCGTGGCCGTCGAAGAACCGCTCGAGATCCGCGTCGCCGGTACGCCCCTGTCGGTGACGATGCGCACCCCCGGGCACGACGTCGAGCTGGCGGCCGGCTTCCTCGTGTCGGAGGGCGTCATCAGTCGCGGCGACGAGTTCGCCCGGGCGATCCACTGCGGCGGTCCCGGAACGGGCGGAGCCGACGGCAACACCTACAACGTGCTCGACCTCACGCTCGCACCCGGCGTGGAACTCCCCTCCCCCGACATCGCGCGCTCCTTCTACACGACGAGCTCGTGCGGAGTGTGCGGAACGGCGTCGATCGACGCGGTCGAGAAGGTGTCGAGCTACGACGTCGCCTCCGACGGCATCCAGGTCTCGGCGCACGACCTCGCCGCCTTCCCCGATCGTCTGCGCGAGCAGCAGAAAACCTTCGATAAGACCGGCGGTCTGCACGGCGCAGCGCTCTTCGATGTCGCCAGCGGCGATCTTCTCGTCGCCCGCGAAGACGTCGGCCGGCACAACGCCGTCGACAAGGTCGTCGGCTGGGCCCTGCTGAACGACCGACTGCCCCTGCGCGGCACCGTGCTGCAGGTGTCGGGCCGCGTGAGCTTCGAGCTCGTGCAGAAGGCCGTGATGGCCGGCATCCCGATGCTCTCCGCCGTGTCGGCGCCCTCATCGCTCGCGATCGAGCTCGCCGAGCGCGCGGGTCTCACCCTCGCCGCCTTCGTGCGGGGCAACAGCATGAACCTGTACACGCGGACGGATCGCATCATCGCGCCGTCCACAACCCCCGCGACGACCGATCTCGCGAGCGTACGCTGACGACCGAGTGCAGGGCGTGTGGATGCCACCACCCCTGCGCCGCAATCCACGGAGGGTGAACATGGGTGAATCGTTCGGGCTGATGACCGAGGAACCGCGACAGGGAGGCCTCGGCCCGCAGGTCGAGGGAGAGTGGTCGAGCACCGGCCCCTACGAGCACCCCGCCGCCGGCTGGGGCGCCGCCCTCACCGTCGGCAAGGTGCTCTACCAGCAGCGCCAGCCGGTCGCCGGCACCAGGGCGATGTTCACGATGAACCACCCGAAGAGCGGTTTCGACTGCCCCGGGTGCGCCTGGCCCGACGACAAGGGCGTCACCCTCGACATCTGCGAGAACGGCATCAAGCACGTCACGTGGGAGATGACGCACAAGAGGGTCGGCAAGGAGTTCTTCGCCGAGCACTCGGTGACCGAGCTGTCGCGATGGAGCGACTTCGAGCTCGAGGACGCCGGCCGTCTCGTCGGCCCGATGGTCTACGACGCCGAGACCGACCACTACGTGCCGATCTCGTGGAACGACGCGTTCCGCACGATCGCGCAGCACCTCACCGCGCTCGACTCCCCCGACCAGGCCGCCTTCTACACCTCGGGCCGCCTCAGCAACGAGGCGTCGTTCCTCTACCAGCTGTTCGCGCGCGAGCTCGGGACCAACAACCTCCCCGACTGCTCGAACATGTGCCACGAGGGCTCCGGCCGTGGACTCACGGCATCCCTCGCCACCGGCAAGGGCACCGCCGACCTCGAGGACTGGGAGAACGCCGACGCGCTGTTCATCCTCGGCGTCAACGCGGCTTCGAACGCGCCGCGCATGCTCACCAGCCTCGCCGAGGCGATCGACCGCGGCGCCCAGGTCGTGCACGTGAACCCGCTGCGAGAGGTCGCCGGCACCCGCACGATCGTGCCGCACGAGATCGTCGACATGGCGACCTTCCACTCCACCCCGACCAGCACGATGAACCTGCAGGTGCGCCCCGGCGGCGACCTCGCCCTCATCCGCGGCATGGCCAAGGTGGTCTTCGAAGCCTCGATGACCGACCCCACCGCGATCGATCAGGCGTTCCTCGACCAGTACACCAGCGGACTCGACGAGTACCGCGCGATGGTCGAGGCGACGACGTGGGCCGAGCTGGTCGAGCAGGCGGGACTGACCGAGGCCGAGATCCGCGGAGCCGCGGCGGTGTACCTCGCCTCGGAGCGCTGCGTCATCAGTTGGTGCCTCGGCGTCAGCCAGCACCAGCACGGCGTCGACACCGTGCGCGAGATCGTCAACCTGCTGCTGCTGCGTGGAAACGTCGGGCGCAAGGGCACCGGCCCCTCGCCCGTGCGCGGACACAGCAACGTGCAGGGCAACCGCACGTGCGGCATCAACCACAAGCCCACCGAGGACTGGCTCGCGAAGCTCGACGAGGTCTGCGGCATCACCTCGCCCCGCGAGCCCGGCCTCGACACCGTGCACACGGTGGCGGCGCTGCACCGCGGCGACCTCAAGGTCTTCCTCGGCATGGGCGGCAACTTCGTGCGGGCCGCTCCCGACACCACGCTCACCGCCGAGGGCATGGGCCGGTGCGAGCTGACGGTGCACGTGAGCACCAAGCTCAACCGCAGCCACCTCACCCACGGCAAGCAGGCGCTGATCCTCCCGTGCATCGGCCGCACCGAGCGCGACGAGCAGGAGTCGGGACCTCAGTCGATCTCGACCGAAGACGCCATGAGCTCGGTCATGCTCTCGCTGGGGTCGCGCAAACCCGCCTCGCCGCACCTGCTCAGCGAGCCCGAGATCATCGCGCGCATCGCCCGGGCCACCATGCCCGAGTCGGCGACGCCGTGGGAGTGGTACGTCGGCGACTACGACCGCATCCGCGACACGATGGCGAAGGTGCTGCCCGGCTTCGAGGACTTCAACCAGCTCGTGCGCCAGCACTACGGCTTCCGCATCCCGCAGCCCGCGCGCGAGCGCGACTTCCAGACACCGTCGGGCAAGGCCGAGTTCTCGCACGCCGATCTGCCCAACGTCATCCCCGAAGAGGCCGACGTGCTCGTGCTGCAGACCATGCGTTCGCACGACCAGTGGAACACCACGATCTACTCGGCCGACGACCGCTACCGCGGCGTGCGCAATATCCGCGAGCTCGTCTTCATGAACCGGCGCGACATGAAGCAGCGCGGCATCGCCGAGGGCGACCTCGTCGACATCGTGGCCACCTCGCGCGACGGTTCGGTGCGCAGCGTCACGGCGTTCCGCGCCCTGGAGTACGACACCCCGCGCGGCAGCGCCGCGGGCTACTTCCCCGAGCTGAACGTGCTGCTCGGCCCCGACGACTACAGCCGTCAGAGCGACCAGCCGCTGATGAAGGACATCCGGGTGCGCATCGCGAAGACGGCCTGACGCCGGGAAGAGTCGAGACCCCCACGGAGGCGGCGACCCCTCAGAGGTCGAGCTGCCAGAGGGCCTGCGTCGTCGTGACGCGCAGGGCGTCGGCGGCGTCGGCGAGTGCGCGCTCGGCGCCCACGACCTCGCTCATCGAGAAGACGCGCGAGCCGACGGCGTCGGCGGCGACGATCCCCGCGATGACGACCGCCGGCACCCGGTGGCGCGCGGCGACCGAGAGCACGTGCCCCGGCCCCTTGCCCGCGAGGCTCGTGGCGTCGAACGCGCCCTCCCCGGTGAGGACCAGATCCGACTCGGCGAGCGCCTCGCTCAGCTCGAGCGCCTGCGCGACGTAGGCCGCGCCGTCGACCACCTCGGCGCCGGCCGCGAGCAACGCGCCGGAGAGACCACCGGCGGCGCCCGATCTCGGCATGACCAAGACGTCGAGCCCGAAGCGCTCGGCCCAGTCCGCGGCATCCGCCCGCAGGCGCTCCGTCAGGCGCTCGACAAGCTCGGCGTCGGCGCCCTTCTGCGGACCGAACACCTCGGCCGCGTGGATGAACGTCGTGGTCGTGTCGGTGAGCACCGTCACCTGCCCGGGAGCGAACGGCACGTGGGCGCCGAGCGCCTCGATCGCCCCGCGTCCACCGTCGGTCGCGGCGACGCCGCCGGTGCCCACCACGATGCGGACCGATCCCGAGTCGAGGGCGAGTCCGATGAGCTCGCCGACGCCCCGTGTCGTCGCGTCCCAGGGGTCGTTGGCCTCCGCTCCCCCGGCGAGGACGAGTCCGGATGCCGCTGCCGACTCGATCACGGCGGCTCGACCGTCGAGGCGCCAGGCCGCGCGCACGGGTGCGCCGAGCGGTCCCGTCACCTCGTCGTGCACGTTGGCCCCGCCGAGGGCGTCGAGCGTTCCGTCTCCGCCGTCGGCCATCGGCACGATGGCGATCTCGGCGCCCGGCCATCGGTCGCGCACGGCCAGGGCCATGGCACCCGCCGCCTCCCGCGCGGTCAGGGTGCCCTTGAACTTGTCGGGGGCGATGACGATGCGCAAGCTTCTCCCTCCGCGGACTGCGGACGGCGCCGCACCGACCATCTTGCCCCGAGCCGCCGCACGGGCACGGCGATCCGCACATCCTCAGCCCGGATGCCGGGAACCCGGCCGACGTTCCGCGGATCACCGAGGTTGCGCTCTCACGCTGTCGTCGACCCCGGGCATGTCGGCGCGCCCAACTAGACTGACTGGCGTCCGGCCCCTGCGATCTTGGAGCTCAGCCGCGTGACCACCCCGAACCCCGCCGCCCGTACCGCTCTTGCGGACACCGTCGACAACGCGATCGCCACTCCCGAGAAGGAGCAGCCGTACGGCGCCCTCGGTCTCAAGAGCGACGAGTACGCGAAGATCCGCGAGATCCTCGGCCGCCGCCCCACCAGCGGCGAGCTGGCGATGTACTCGGTCATGTGGAGCGAGCACTGCTCCTACAAGTCGAGCAAGATCTATCTCCGTCAGTTCGGCCAGAAGGTCAGCGACGAGATGAAGACGCGCCTCATGGTCGGCATGGGCCAGAACGCCGGCGTGGTCGACGTGGGCGACGGCTGGGCGGTCACCTTCAAGGTCGAGTCGCACAACCACCCGAGCTACATCGAGCCCTTCCAGGGCGCGGCCACCGGCGTCGGCGGCATCGTGCGCGACATCATCTCGATGGGCGCGCGCCCGGTCGCGGTCATGGACCAGCTGCGCTTCGGCGCGATCGACCACCCCGACACCCCGCGCGTCGTGCACGGCGTCACCAGCGGCATCTCGTTCTACGGCAACTGCCTGGGCCTGCCGAACATCGGCGGCGAGACCGTGTTCGACGCGGTCTACCAGGGCAACCCGCTCGTCAACGCCCTCGCGGTGGGCGTCATGCGCCACGAAGACATCAAGCTCGCCAACGCCACCGGCGTGGGCAACAAGGTCGTGCTGTTCGGCGCCCGCACGGGTGGCGACGGCATCGGTGGCGCGAGCATCCTGGCATCCGACACCTTCGCCGACGGCGGACCCACCAAGCGCCCCGCGGTTCAGGTGGGAGACCCGTTCGCCGAGAAGGTGCTCATCGAGTGCTGCCTCGAGCTGTACCGCGACGACCTCGTCGAGGCCATTCAAGACCTCGGGGCCGCCGGCATCTCGTGCGCCACGAGCGAGCTCGCCGCCAACGGCGACAGCGGCATGAAGGTCGAACTGTCGAAGGTGCTGCTGCGCGACCCCTCGCTGACGCCCGAAGAGATCCTCATGTCGGAGTCGCAGGAGCGCATGATGGCGATCGTCGCGCCCGAGAAGCTCGACGCGTTCCTCGCCGTCGTCGGCAAGTGGGACGTCGAGACCAGCGTCCTCGGCGAGGTCACCGGAGACGGCCGCCTCGTCATCGACTGGTACGGCGAGCGCATCGTCGACGTCGACCCCTCGACCGTCGCGGTCGACGGCCCCGTCTACGAGCGCCCTGTCGCGTACCCCACGTGGATCGACGCCCTTCAGGCCGACTCCGCAACGAAACTGCCTCGCACGACCGACAACGACGTGTTGCGCGACCAGTTCACGACCCTCGTCGCGAGCCCGAACCTCGCCGACACCTCGTGGATCACCAACCAATACGACTACTACGTGCTCGGCAACACGGCGCTGAGCTTCCCCGACGACGCCGGCATGATCCGCGTCGACGAGGAGACCGGCCTCGGCTTCGCGATCGCGACCGACTGCAATGGCCGCTACAACCAGCTCGATCCCTACAACGGTGCGAAGCTCGCCCTCGCGGAGGCGTACCGCAACGTCGCCGTCACGGGAGCGGTGCCCACGGCCGTCACCGACTGCCTCAACTTCGGCAGCCCCGAGAACCCCGAGGTCATGTGGCAGTTCAGTCAGGCCGTCGAGGGTCTGAGCGACGGCTGCCTCGAACTCGGCATCCCGGTCACGGGCGGCAACGTCTCGTTCTACAACCAGACCGGCGACCAGCCGATCCACCCGACCCCGGTCGTGGGCGTTCTGGGCATCATCGACGACGTCGCCGCCCGCATCCCCAGCGGATGGCAGGACGCCGGCGAGAACCTGTACCTGCTCGGCGTCACGGCCGATGAGCTCGACGGCTCGCAGTGGGCCGGCACGATCCACGACCACCTCGGCGGCCGCCCGCCGAAGGTCGACCTCGGCATGGAGCGCAAGCTCGCCGAGCTGCTGCAGGCCGCAGGCTCCCAGTCGCTCGTCTCGAGCGCGCACGACCTGTCGTCGGGTGGTCTCGCGCAGACCCTCGCCGAGGGGGTCATGCGCTTCGGCGTCGGCGCGCGCGTCTGGCTGACCGAGCTCATGGAGCGCGACGGCGTGGATGCCACGGCCGCCCTGTTCAGCGAGTCGACCGGCCGCGTGCTGGTGAGCGTGCCCCGCGAAGAAGACGTGAAGTTCCGCGGACTCTGCGACGGTCGCGGCTACCCGGTGCTGCGCATCGGCGTGACCGACGTCGAGCCCGGCACCGAGGCCACCCTCGAGATCCAGGACGTCTTCACCGTCCCCGTCTCGGAGCTGCGCCGCCTGTCGAACGAGACGCTGCCCGCGGTCTTCGGGCCGACCGTCTCGGAGCCGGTGGCCTGAGGCCCGGGCTCCGGCCCCGCACCGCACCCCCGCACCGACGAGAGGAGACGCGCGATGACCGATGAAGACGACGACATGACCGTGTTCAGCGACAAGCGTCAGAAGCGCGTCAAGATCACCGCGTGGGTCGTGATCGGCGCGCTCGTGCTCACCGGCGGCGGTGCGACGGTCATCTCGCTGATCCTCGGCTGAACCCCGCGATCCCCGCGTGAAGGGTCATCTCCTGTCGCCTGGCGAGCGCCTCGGCGACAGAAGATGACCCCTCATGCGTTCTCGAGCAGGGCGCGGAGGTCGGCGGCGAGCATCGCCGGGTGCTCCATCGCGCCGAAATGCCCGCCCGACGGGAAGCGCGTGAACCGCACGGTCGGGTACCAGCGGCGGGCGAACGACTCGACCCCGTGGTCGAGGTCGTGGGGGAAGAGCCCGAACGCCGTCGGCACGCTCACCCGGCCGGTCGGTGGGAAGCGCCGCCGGTCGAAGTACACGCGGGCGGCGCTGCCGGCCGTGCGGGTGAACCAGTGCAGCGACAGGTTCTCGAGGATCAGCTCGAGGGGGATGCGCCCGAACACGTCGCCCTCGCCCCAGGCCTGGAACTTCTCGAAGTACCAGCTCGCGAGTCCCGCCGGTGAGTCCGTCAGCGCGGCGGCCAGCGTCTGGGGCTTGGTGCGCTGCTCGGCGGCGTAGGCACCCTCCGCGACCTCCCAGGCGGCAGCGGCATCCGCCCATTCCTTCTCTTCGACCGACAGATCGTCGTCGTCGATCGTGTGCCAGAGCGGCACGTCCGAGAGGTGCAGGGCCGTCACGCGCTCGGGGGCGAGCGTGGCGATCTGATCGGCGATGGCGGTGCCCAGGTCGCCGCCGTTCACCGCGAAGGACCGCACGCCGATCTCTTCGAGCGCGGCGAGGAGGCGCGCGGCGTTCCATCGCGGACCGCCCTCGTCGCGCCCCGCCGGGTCACTGAACCCGAACCCCGGGATGCTGGGCACGATCACATCGAGGTCCGCCAGGTGCTCGGCCACTCCGCGAAAGCGCACGAAGCTGTCGGGCCACCCGTGGATGAGCACGATCGCGGGAGCACCGGGCGTGCCGGAGCGCCACAGGTGCACGCGGCGGCCCGGGTCGCCCACGAGCAGGTGCTGCTCGTCGCGCAGCCGCCGCTCGACGCGGCTCCAGTCGAACTCCGCCCAGGCATCGAGCACGCGACGAAGCGCCGAGGGACGTGTCCCGCGCGACCAGTCGTCGCCCACGTCGTCGGGCCACCGCGTCGCGGCGATGCGCCGTCGCAGGTCGTCGATCTCGTCAGCCGAGGTGCGCGGGTCGAGGCGGGTGATCATGGGGTCCACCCTGGCACGGCAGCCGCCGGTGCCGCAGAGGGAGGAACAGGGTCCGTGAGGGCTGCGCCCGCAGGTGCCGCGGCTGCGGATTCCGGCTCGACACCCAGCCGCGTGTCGGACCCCCGGCATAGCATGGGGACCGTGGAACCGCTGATGGCCCTTCTGGTCGACTGGTGGTGGATCGGCCCGGCTGCGGCCGGTGCGGGCACCGTCGGCTGGCTCGGCGTGCGTCGTTCCCGCCACCGGGCTCTTCCGGCGGGCAGCACGACCACCACAGATCGCGCCGTTCGCGCCTGGTCGTCACGCCCCCTCGGCAAGGCGGCCGCACGCCGCCTCGAGCTCGACGCCGCCGTGCTCGATCTCCAGACCGCGCGCCATGCCGTCACCCGCGGCCGCGCCGATGTGAAGGTCGCCGACGCCGAAGTCGTGCGCGCCCAGGCCGAGCGGGCGGCATCCCGCCTCCCGTCCGACGCGGTCGCGGCCGCGCGGGGGCGGTTGACCGACGCCCAGCGCGACCTTCGCGCCGCCCTGGCCGAGGTGCGCGCACGCCGCGCCGGGGTGAAGGCCGCGAAGGCGATGCTCCCCGCGATCCGCTCGGGCAGCGCGCCGTTGCCGGTCGCCCGCCTGCTGGCGGAGCACGACGCGATCCTCGCGCGCTGGATGGCCTACGAGACCGACCCCGGGCTCGCGATCGACTACCCGCAGATGAGCGACTCCCGCTCCCCCCTGCTCGCGGAGTTCCTCCGCGCGCACGAGAAAGCGCAGTGGCTGCGGCCGTCCTCGGTGCAGACGCGCCTCTCTCCCGCCGATTTCCTCGCCTACCGCGACGCCGTGCGCCGCACCGCTCACGCCTTCGACCGCGCCGAGCGGGCGGCCCGCCGCGGTGCCGGCGAGCATCCGAGCGTCGAGGGCAACGACGCGTGGAGCCGTGTGGCATCCGACCTCGCCGAAACCGCCCAGCGCGCCCTCGCCCGCTCGATGGAGTCGGTGGGGCGTGCTGCCGCCCGCAACTGGAGCGAGCGGGGCGCGAAGCGTGCCCAGAAGAAGGCCCCGGATGCCGGGAGCCCGCCGCCGCCGAGCGGTCCGGTCTGGCCGCCGCCCGCACGCGACCGGCCGCCGACGTCGTCTTCCTGAGGACCGCTTGAGGCAGCGGCGTAGCATGACGCTGTGACGGAGCTGTTGAACTTCCTCGGCCACTACTGGTGGTTGGCCTTCCCCGTGTTCGGGATGACGATGGGAGCCGTCAACGCGCGCGTGAAGCGTCGGGAGCTCGCCGCCCGCCGTCGCCACCGTGAGCAGCTCGAGCTGATCCGCGCTCAGGGTGGTTCGATCGAGACATCGGGTGCGGCGCCGATGCCCCTCGCCGCACCGACCGACGGTCAGCAGCGTCTGATCGCCGCGCAGGACGCCGTCACGCACCGCTGGCTCGAGTACGAACTCGACGCGACGAAGCTCATCACCTATCCCGCGATGAGCGATGGCCGCCAGCCGCTCACCGCCGCGTTCCTTCGGGCGAAGAAAGCCGCCGACAACCTGCGCCCGGCCGAGGGCGAGACTCTTTCGCCCGAGCGACTGCGGGAGTACCGCGACGCGGTCACCGACTACGAGGTCGCCTTCGACGTGGCCGAGCGCGACGCGCGACGCGTGAAGGACGCGGCGTTCACGGCCGACGAGCGCAAGCGCCTCGACACCGCCAAGCAGTTGCTGACCGTCGCGACCGATCAGGCTGCCACCCCGAACGAGCGCCAGCTCGCCTACAGGCGGGTCCGGGAGGAGCTCGACGGGCTGATCCTGCTGTCGGATGAAGCCGTCGATGTGCTCGAGAAGAAGGTCGCGCTCGAGCTTCCCCGCGAGCGCACCGCACCTCCGGCATCCGGGCCCTCTGCCGAGGCGGCGCCCGGCTCCGCCGCCTGACCGCGCGGGCTCCGTAGGATCCGACTCAGGAAGCCCTCCGCGAGCCCACCCAGCCCCGGTTCACCGGCTGAACACGCGCGCCTTCAGCCCACCCGACGGATGCGCACCGGCCCGCGGGCGGTGGTCACATCGACCACCTCGCCCCTCTGCGTCACCTCGACCTCGCCCCGCTCGACCAGCGCGTGCGCGGCGTCGCGTGCGGGCTGCATGAGGTCGCGCCAGTCGTCGCCGCCGACCGCGCGCGCGGCCTCGGAGGGGCAGATCGTCTTTCCGGCGTCGCGCGCCGCGAGCAGCTCGCGAATGGATGCCACGAGCCGAGGGTCTGCACCAGATGACGGGGCCATCTGTCCAGTGTCCCTCCGCGCCGAGGCGACGGGGCCAGAATGACCCGGTGATCACCGAGCGACACGCCCCCGACCTCCCTGGACGAGCCGTCATCGCGCAGCGATGGAACCGCGCGGTCTTCGTGCATTGGCGCGTCGACCCCGCCGAGGTCGCTCCGCTGCTTCCCCGGGGTACGCGTCCCGACGTGCATGACGGCTCCGCCTGGGTGGGGCTGGTGCCGTTCGTGCTGAGCGAGTTCCGGTTCCTGCCGTTGCCGCCGGTGCCGCTGCTGGGCACCTTCACCGAGATCAACGTGCGCACGTACGCCGTCGACGATGAGGGGCGCCGTGGGGTCGTCTTCCGCACGCTCGAGGCCGAGCACCTCGCCCCGGTGCTTGCGGCGCAGGCTCTGTTCGGACTCCCCTACCGCTGGGCGCGCGCCGGGGTGCGCACCGACGGCGCGCGGATCGAGTTCCGGTCGCGGCGCCACGGGGGTCGACATCCGGGCACTCACGTGCGCGCCACGCTCGGTACGACACCGGTCGATACCCCGCTGTCGCGGTTCTTGACGGCGCGCTGGGGCTTCCACGAGCACCACCTCGGTCGCACGATCTGGGCGGCGAACGCGCACGAGCCATGGCCGCTCGTGAGCGCGGAGCTCGATGCACTCGACGACGACCTGGTCGCCGACTCCGGCTTTCCCCAACTCGCCGGTCGCACGCCCGACTCCGTGCTGGCGATGCCCGCCGATCACCCCGGTTTCATCACACGTTTCACGGGCGCGCACGCGATCGCCTGACACGACGAAGCCCCCTCCGCGCGGCGGCGGAGAGGGCTTCGGGCGAAACGCGTCAGTCGCGCTGCGTCGAGAACGCCGAAGGGTTCTTCTCGAGCCAGGCGTCCACGGCCTCGGCCTCGCGGCCCTCGCCGTACTCGTTCACCACGAGGTCCTCGAGCGAGCCGTACTGCTCGTCGTCGAGCTGGATACCCTTGATGAGCTCAGCGGCATCCGGGTGCTTCTCGGCGAAGCCGGACGTACCGAGGAAGTGCAGCGCCTCGGGGTCGCCCATCAGACCCTGGGGGTCTTCAAGGTCCTTCACGTCGTAGGTGTCGTTGGCCCAGAACGGACGCCACAGCGTGACGGCGATGTCCTTCTGCGCCGCGATGGCGTTGTCGAGCTCGGTGAGCATCGCCGCGGTCGAAGAGGTGACGAGCTCGAAATCGCCGTCCAGCCCGTAGCCGGGCATCATGGTCTCCTGCGTCTGCTTGGTGAGACCGGCGCCCGGCTCGATGCCGTAGATGCGACCGTCGAACCGCGCGGCGTTGGCCTTGAGCTCTTCAATGGAGTCGATGTCGACGTAGCTGGGGACCGCGATGGTCAGCTTGGCGTTGTCGTAGTAGGCGCCGAGGTCTTCGATCTTGTCGCCGTAGCGGTCCATGTACGACTTGTGCGTCAGCTCGGGCCAGGCCGAGGGGTAGATGTCGACATCGCCCTGAGCGAGGCCCGTGTAGAGGGGACCCGCCTCGGTGAGCGTCTGCATCTCGACGTTGTAGCCGAGCTTCTCGAGCTGGTCTTCGAGGAGGTACGCCGTGCTGAGGCCGTCCGTCCACGAGGGCAGGAAGCCGAGCGTGATCGTGCCCTTGTCGCCGCCGCCGCCGTTGCCGCCTTCGGCCTGGTTGCCGCTGGCGCAGCCGGCGAGGGCGAGGGCGCCCACGGCGCCGAGGGCGAGGGCAGAGGTGAGGTGTCGCGTGTTCATTGCTGTGTTCTCTTCCTTTTCGTATGTGATTCCGTAGGTGCCTTCCCGCGGGAGGGGTCGATTTGTGGCGCCTGGCGCGAGCCGGAGCGACCGGAAGCGACCCTCACGCGGAGGAGGGAGGGATGCCGGGACTCAGCGCCCCGTCGACACCGGCGCTCGACGCGGCGAGGCCTTCTCGCGCTCGGCCTCGCTCGCGGCATCCGACGAAGACGTGTCGGCGTGCGGCGCAGCGGTGGATCCGGCCGTGACGGCGGTCGCGGAGCGCGCGGCGCGGCGACGCGAGAGCAGGCCCAGCAGCGAACCGCGGTTGTCGGCACGGTTGCCGAGGGCCGCGGTCAACCGGTCGAGGTAGACGGCGAGCACCACGACACTCAGACCCGCCTCGACGCCCTTGGGCAGGTTGACGGTCGAGATCGACTGCACGACCTCCTTGCCCAGGCCGTCCGCGCCGACGATGCCGGCGACGACCGCCATCGACAGTGCGAGCATGATGACCTGGTTGACGCCCGCCATGATCGTGGGCATCGCGAGCGGCAGCTGGATGCCGCGGAGGATCTGACCGGGGGTCGCACCGAACGCGTGCCCGGCTTCGACCGTCTCGGAGTCCACCCCGCGGATGCCGAGCTCGGTCAGTCGCACACCCGGCGGCAGCGCGAAGATGACGGTCGAGACGACACCGGGAACGACGCCGATGGAGAAGAAGGTGATCGCCGGGATCAGGTAGACGAAGGCCGGCATCGTCTGCATGAAGTCGAGGATCGGCTTGAGGATCGCGCGGACCGTGGGGTTGCGAGCCGACCAGATGCCGAGAGGCACCGAGATGGCGACCGCCACGATGGTCGCCACGAGCACCAGGGCGAGAGTCTGCATCGCGGTGACCCACTGGCCCATCGCCAGGATCAACGCGAAGCCGATGACCGTGCCGAGCGCGAGCTTCCACGAACGCAGCAGCCACGCGAGGGCGGCCGCGACCACGATGACCACGATGATGGGCGCTGCCAGCAGCACGTCGCTGAGGCCGCCGACGAGGAAGCGCACCACGAGGGCGATCACGTCGAACAAGCCGGAGAGGTTGTCGCGGAGCCAGTCGACTCCGGAGTCGACCCAGACGCCGACGGGAATGCGGAAACCGTTCATCGAGCCACCTCCTGGTTGTCGAGCGACGTGGCATCCGAAGCATCGAGGGCCGCGTCGATCTCGGCGGAGGGAAGGGGCTGGGGCAACACGGTGAGCTCCTCGGTCGCGGTGGGGCCGGGGCCGAGAGCCGCGAGCAGGGTCACGCGAGGGATGACCCCGGCGAGGCGCCCGTCGGCGTCGAGGACGGCGAGGGGAAGGGGCGATTCGACCGACGGCACGAAGAGGTTCATCAGCACGTCGTCGACGCCCACGCTCTGCGGCAGCGGCCTGAGCGTGCCGAGCAGCGAGTTCTCGCCGGCGCGCACGAGCTTGATGGCATCCCGATCGGTGATGATGCCGAGCGGCTTGCGATCGCGGTCGGTCACGTAGACCGCGGACATGTAGGCGTCGCGCATCTGACGGAGCGCGGTGCGGGGACCGGCGGAGGCGTCGACGCGGGGACGCGCACGCTCCATGACGTTGCCGGCGGTGAGCACGCGGGCGCGGTCGACGTCCTGCACGAACTGCTCGACGTAGTCGTTCGCCGGGTCGGTGAGGATGTCCTCGGGGGTGCCGATCTGCACGATGCGACCGTCGCGCATGACGGCGATGCGGTCACCGAGGAACATGGCCTCGTTGAGGTCGTGGGTGATGAAGACGATGGTCTTCTTCAGGGTGCGCTGGAGTTCCAGCAGCTGCTCCTGCATCTCGCGACGGATGAGCGGATCGAGGGCGCTGAACGCCTCGTCCATCAGCAGGATGTCGGTGTCGGCAGCGAGGGCGCGGGCGATGCCGACGCGCTGCTGCATGCCGCCCGAGAGGGCAGAGGGGAGCTTGTCGCCCCACCCGTCGAGACCGACGAGGGCGAGGATCTCGTTCGCTTTCGCGAGGCGCTCGGTTTTGCCGACGCCGCGGAGCTCGAGCGGGTACGCGACGTTCGCCGCGACCGTGCGGTGCGGGAGGAGCGCGAAGTGCTGGAAGACCATCGCGAGGCGATCGCGGCGCAGGGACCGCAGGCGCGCGGCGCCGACGCCGGTGAGGGCGTCGCCCTTCACCTCGACGGTGCCGGCGGTCGCCTCGTGCAGGCCGTTCAGCATGCGGATGATGGTGGACTTGCCCGAGCCGGAGAGGCCCATGATGACGAAGATCTCGCCGGGCTGGACGTCGAAGCTGGCATCGATGACGGCGGCGGTTCCGTCGTCGGCCACGTCTTCGCGTCGGGCACCGGAGCGGAGCTTGTCGACGGCGGCCTGAGGGGCGCGGCCGAAGACCTTGAACAGGTTCTTGGCGGAGAGAGCGGGCGCCGCGGTTGCGGGCGGCGCGGAGGCAGGCGGATGGGTCACTGTGTGCACCTCGGCGGCCTTCGGGTGGCCGCAGCGGTCACGCCCGGGTGGCAGCCGTCGGCGCTCTCCGGGGGTGGAGCGCGTCAGCGCCGGATATCGGATCCGGCGCTCAGGCCGCCGACCGTACGCTCACCGGCTCGACTCCCCCGAGTCGTCACCGGCGACCGCGGACTGGTCGGGTGGGCGGCCCGAGAACGGGCCTCCACAAAGGTTTCACGCTGATGGAATCCCTGGCAAATCGCCCACGGCCTTGCGATCCCGGATGCCGTGTGTGACGCGTGCGCGTGTGGATGAGGTGCCCGCGCAGCCGTCTCCGACCACATCGCCGATGTCAGCCCGGGCGTGTCGCCGCCCCCGTGCGCGGGAACGGGACGGTGTGGCGACGCCTCAGTCGACGGCGGGTTGCGCCGCGGCGGAGCGGTGGTGACGGATGACCTCGGCCACGACGAAGTTGAACCACTTCTCCGCGAAAGCCGGATCGAGGTCGGCCTGCTCGGCGAGCTGCATGAGCCGGGCGATCTGCTGCTCTTCGCGCGAGGGGTCGGATGCCGGCATCCCGTGCTTCGCCTTGAGCACGCCCACCTGCTTGGTACAGCGGAAACGTTCTGCCAGCAGGAAGATCAGGGCGGCGTCGATGTTGTCGATGCTGCCTCGGAGCCCCTGCAGAATCGTCGAAGGATCGGCCTCGGTCATGTGTCCTCCTCAATCGCTCCGACCCTACCGGTCGAGGCCGACGCCCGAGCACGACTCTCAGCGAGTCCTACAGTGTGAGCATGAGCCGATCCACGCGCCCCGACCCCACCGCCGAAGGCGCAGACGCCGGGGCCACCACCTCGCGCGACAAGCCGGTCTGGTCCGCCCTGGCCCGCCCGTATGCGGCCGGGTTCTTCCTCACCCTGGGCGGACTCACGGCGATCCTGCTCGCGCTCGCTCTGTCGAACCTCTCGACGGTGCTCATCTACATCGCCATCGCGCTGTTCATCGCGCTCGCCCTCGACCCCCTCGTGCGTCTGCTCGTGCGGCGCGGGCTCTCCCGCGCGTGGTCGATCGTCATCGTGTTCGGCGGGCTCGCGGTGATCCTCGCCGGCGCCCTGTGGCTGCTCATCCCTCCGGTGGTGCGCCAGATCGAACAGTTCGTCGGCGACATCCCGACGTTCGTGAACGACCTCATCGACAGCGAGGCCGTGCGCTGGGTCGAGACGAACTTCGGCGACAGCCTCGGCGACGTGCTGAAAGAGGTGCAGGGCTTCGTCACCAACCCCGCCAACATCGCCGCGATCGGCGGCGGGCTGCTCCAGGTGGGAATCAGCATCGGCACCTTCATCTCGGGCGCGATCATCGTGCTCGTCCTGAGCTTGTACTTCTTGGCATCCCTGCCGAAGATGAAGAACTCGCTCGTGCGCCTCACCCCCGCCCGCAGCCGCGAGACCGTCGCCGACATGACGGGCCAGATCACCGACTCGGTCGGCGGCTATCTGGCTGGAATGGTCGTGCTGGCCCTGTGCAACGCGGTCTTCGCGTTCATCGTGCTGACGATCCTGCAGCAGCCGTTCGCCGCGCTGCTCGCCGCGCTCGCGTTCGGCATCACCCTCATCCCGCTGGTCGGATCAGTGCTGTTCTGGGCGACCGCGACGGTGTTCACGCTTATCGTCAGCCCGAGCGCCGGCCTGATCTTTGCGATCGTCTACCTCGTCTACATGCAGATCGAGGCATACGTCCTGACGCCTCGGGTGATGAACCGCACGATCTCGGTCCCCGGCGCTCTCGTCGTCATCGGCGCACTGGTCGGCGGCACGCTCCTCGGCCTTCTCGGAGCGCTCGTGGCGATCCCCGTGACCGCGTCGGTGCTGCTGATCGTCAAGCAGGTCGTGATCCCGCGACAGGATGCCAAGAAGTAGGGCCCGAGGCGTTTCAGCGCATCGGCAGCAGGCGCGTCGGAGACGGAGACGGGGTGCGGTGGCGCACCTTGCCGGGGATGCCGGTGCGGCCATCGAGCGGCAGCGAGACGATCTCGTGCGCCAGCTGACCCGCGACGAGCAGAGTGTCGTCGACGACGACGTGATGTCGCGGCCAACGGGTGCCCGTCTCGGCGAGAGCGAGCAGCTGCAGCTCTTCGCCGTGCCCGCGCACCGAGAGCACGCCCACGGTGTCGCTGCCGCGCACGCCGGCGTACAGCGTCGACCCGTCGCGACTGCTCGACAGCTCGGCGGCGGCGTCGGTGTCGAGGGTGCCGAGCAGCGGCTGACCCGAGACGAGGTGCCACCGTCCCGCGCGGTCGGGCGCGAGGACGAAGACCTCGCAGCTCAGCTCGGTCACCACGTAGAGATGACCCGAGGGATGCCACAGACCGTGGCGCGGTCCGCTGCCCTGGGGGAGGGCGACCTCTTGCGTGAGCCGCAGCTTGCCCTCGTGCGTGCGCCAGAACCGCACGAGGTCGAAGCCCATGTCGGTCGTCGCGATCAGGCCGCCGGGCAGGAACACCGCCTGGTGAGCACGCGACACGCGGGCTCCCGCGACGGCCTCTTCCGACTCGGCGTCGGTGACGGGGACATCGTCGTACGCGGGCACGAGGTGGGAGTACTCCTCCCCGGCTGCGTCGCGAAGAGCCCGTGCCGCGGCGGCCAGGTCGGGCACCACCGCGCCCGAGACTCGGGCGCCGGTCGAGACGGTGCCCTCATCCGAGGCCGCCCCGTACGGGTCCGCGGCCTCGGCGGCGACGACCGGGCGCGACGGCCGACCCTGGGCGTCGAGCGCGATGCGGACGATCCGGCCGTCCCCCCAGCAGCTCGCCACGAGGAACGAGGCGTCGGACGCGACCGCGATGTGGCAGACGGCACCACCCGCCTCGACGGGCGGTGCGAGAGGTGTCAGGCGGGTCTCGGCGGTCCGTCGGAACGCCTGCACCGTCCCGTCGAACTCGACAGCGGCGTAGACGATGTCGTCGTTCGACGGGTGCGCGGCCACCCACGAGGCGGAGCCCGGCACGGCGGCGGCGGTCGCGACCATGCCGAGGGGGCCGCCGGCCCCGAGCGAGTCGGGCTCGCCCGCCTGCAGGATGCCGATGCCCTCGGCCGCCCCGGTGTCGGGGGCGTAGGCGCCGACCCAGAAACGCATCAGTCGATCAGGTCGTGGCGCACGATCACCTGATCGCGGGCCGGGCCCACGCCGATGACCGAGATCCGCGTGCCACTCATCTTCTCGAGCGCGAGCACGTAATCCTGTGCGTTCTGGGGCAGGTCCTCGAAGGTCCGCGCGGTCGAGATGTCCTCGCTCCAGCCCGGGTAGTACTCGAGGATCGGCTTCGCGTGGTGGAAGTCCGTCTGGTTGACGGGCAGGTCGTCGAAGCGCTCACCGTCGACGTCGTAGGCGACGCAGACGGGGATCTGCTCGAGCCCGCCGAGGATGTCGAGCTTGGTCAGCACGAGGTCGGTGATGCCGTTGATCCGCGTCGCGTACCGCGTGATGGGCGCGTCGTACCAGCCGACGCGACGGGGGCGTCCGGTGGTCGTGCCGAACTCGAAGCCGCGCGAGCGCAGCCAATCGCCGCTCTCGTCGAACAGCTCGGTCGGGAAGGGACCCGAGCCGACGCGCGTCGTGTACGCCTTGACGATGCCGACGATGCGGTCGAGACGGTTGGGACCGACGCCCGAACCCGTCGAGGCGCCGCCGGCCGTCGCCGACGACGACGTCACGAACGGGTAGGTGCCGTGGTCGACGTCGAGCATGGTGGCCTGGCCGCCCTCGAAGACGACGACGTCGCCGGCCTCGAGCGCGTCGTTCAGCAGGAGCGAGGTGTCGGCGACCATCGGGCGCACGCGCTCGGCGTACGAAAGCAGGTCGTCGACGATCTCGTCGGCCGTGATGGAGCGGCGGTTGAAGATCTTCACCAGCAGGTGGTTCTTCTGGTCGAGGGCACCCTCGACCTTCTGGCGCAGGATGTTCTCGTCGAAAAGGTCCTGCACGCGGATGCCGACGCGGTTGATCTTGTCGGCGTAGGCCGGGCCGATGCCGCGACCGGTGGTGCCGATCATGCGCTTTCCGAGGAAGCGCTCGGTGACCTTGTCGAGCGTGCGGTGGTACTGCGTGATGATGTGCGCGTTGGCGCTGATCTTGAGGCGGCTCGTGTCGAGGCCACGGGCGTTGAGGGCCTCGAGCTCGTTGAAGAGCACCTCGAGGTCGACCACGACGCCGTTGCCGATCACGGGGGTGACCCCCGGAGACAGGATGCCGCTGGGCAGCAGGTGCAGCGCGTACTTCTCGTCGCCGATGACGACGGTGTGCCCGGCGTTGTTGCCGCCGTTGAACTTCACCACCCAGTCGGTGCGCTCACCGAGCAAGTCGGTGGCCTTGCCCTTGCCTTCGTCGCCCCACTGGACGCCGACGATCACGATTCCGGGCATGTGCGCTCCTCGCGTCTGATTCCGGCGGTACACCCCATCCTATCGAGCGGGTCCGATACGGCCCGCGCGCGCCCTATGAGCCGAACGTGCTCGTGATGTCGTGCCAGGCGATCGACGCCGGGACGCTCGCGCCCTGCGCCGATGCGAGCACCAGGGTCACGGCATCCGGAGCCGACAGGACCTCGTTCGGCAGGACGCGGAACGAGCGCGTCGCGCCCGTGAGATCGACGAGGTCGCCCGCGGTGCTGGCCGAGGTGGCGGCGACCGTGTGCCGAAACCCGGGCGGGGTGGCTGCTGGCGTGCGCCTCTCCACGGTGAGACCGTCGCGCCCACCCGCGTACTGGACGTAGTCGTCCTCGCCGAGGGTGAGGATCGCGAATGCAGGCCCGCGGTGGTCGGCGATCCAGTCGACCGACGCCGCCAGCAGCGCGGGGCTCGGATCGGCATGGGTTCCCCCGTTCTCGACCGTCAGGCTCGCTCCCACCAGGGGGGTGGGATCGACCCGGCGCTCCGGATCCGGACGCCAGAGCATTCCGTCCCTCACGCTGACGTCGTCGAAGCCCCATCCGTGCTCCGTGGCAAGACGGTGGACGACGGCGGTGAGGTCTTCGGCGTCGTACCACGGCGCTGAGAGGGACAGGAGCGCACCCTCAGGTGCGTAGTCGGCGAAGTGCTCCCCCTTCGTCAGGGTGTCAGGGGCCTCGGACAGGGGCCGATAGAACTGCTGCAGGACACCGACGGCCCGGGTGATGAGCGCGCTGGGCTGCTCGTCGCGGGCGGGTCCAGCGAGCCATGCCCGCAGCGCCTCTCGTCCGATGGGGGCGGCGGCGGGGTCGAACACGCGGATGTCGTAGCTCACGGCGCACTCCTGGATCGGGGTGCGACCACCATAGCGGCCCGCTCGCACGAGCCGCCCGCCGCAACCCCTGCCCCCGCGTGCGGCCACTCACTAGCCTGGGGCGATGCAGACATCGCGCGGGTGGACGACCGGGTGGAACGCGGCACGCGTGGCGATCGCGGTGCTCATCCTCGTCGCGGTGGGGGCGCAGTTCTCGTCGTCGGTGGCCGAGGCGGTGGCACGCGACCGCGACGTGGCGACCGTGACCGCGAACTTCTTCAGCTTCTTCACGATCCTGTCCAACGTCTCGTCGGCCGTCGTGCTGGTGCTTCTGGGCGTGCGGTTCTTCGCACGCGGCCGCCGGGTCGAGGTCGATCCGCCGGCCCTCGCGACCGCTCTCGCCTTCGTCTCCACGTACATGATCGTGACCGGCATCGTCTACAACCTGCTGCTGCGCGGCATCCCCCTCCAGCCTGAGACTGTGCCCTGGTCGAACGAGATCATGCACGTCTGGGGTCCGCTCTTCCTCCTGCTCGACGTGCTGCTCGGGCCGACGCGACGCCGCTTGCCCTGGTCGGCGGCGTTCGCCGCGGCGATCTTCCCCATCGTGTGGATCGTCTACACGCTCCTGCGCGCGCCCCTGATCACGAACCCGACCACGGGGGCGCCGTTCTGGTACCCGTACCCCTTCCTCGACCCGAACACCGGCGGGTGGGGCAGCGTCGCGGTCTACATCGTCGTCATCGCCGTGGCCATCATCGCCCTCGCGGTCGGTGTCGTCGCGATCGGTCGGGCACGTGGCATCCGGATGCCGATCGACCCGACGCCCGCGACGCGCGCACGGCCCTGACGAGTCGACGTCGACGCCCTACCCTGGAACCCGTGCGCACTCGACTGATGTCTGCGGCCCTCGCCGCTTCCGCCCTGCTCCTGCTCGCCGGCTGCGCCGGTGGCACGTCGTCCGCCCCCGCCCCCGCGGCGAGCGCATCGAGCGCGAGCACCGCCGCGGGCGAGTGTTCGTACCCCGCCTCGGGACAGCCGTCCGTCGACGTGACTCCCCCCGCGGCGGGCACCGAGCGTCCCACGGGCACCGTCGACGCGACGCTCGAGACCTCGGCAGGGGCAATCCCGATGACCCTCAGCGGCGAGCGCACCCCCTGCACGGTCGAGAGCTTCGTCTCGCTGGCCCAGCAGCAGTACTTCAGCAACACCGAGTGCCACCGCCTCACCACCCAGGGCATCTTCGTTCTGCAGTGCGGCGACCCGACCGGCACGGGCCGCGGTGGCCCCGGGTACCGCTTCGCCGACGAGCTCGACGGCAGCGAGACCTACCCCGCGGGCACGGTCGCGATGGCGAACGCGGGCCCCGGCACGAACGGCTCGCAGTTCTTCCTGGTTTACGCCGACTCCCAGCTGCCCCCGGACTACACGGTGTTCGGAACGATGTCGCCCGAGGGGCTGCAGGTCGTGAAGAACATCGCCGCGGCGGGTACGGCCGGCGGCTCGCCCGACGGCGCCCCCGCCACCCCGGTGACGATCAGCGCCGTGACGATCGGCTGACGCTCCTCCCCATCCCCTCGCGGGCGCCCGATCCTCCCCCGGAGTCGGGGCTCCGCATCCCTCCGCTCTAGAATCGAGGGCATGTCCAAGGTCTTGCAGTCCCTTCCCATCGGCGAGCGCGTCGGCATCGCCTTCTCGGGTGGTCTCGATACTTCGGTGGCCGTCGCGTGGATGCGCGACAAGGGCGCCGTCCCCTGCACATACACGGGCGACCTCGGGCAGTACGACGAAGACGACATCGCCTCGATCCCGGGCCGCGCGACGCAGTACGGCGCCGAGGTCTCGCGCCTGGTCGACTGCAAGACGGCGCTCGTCGAAGAGGGCTTCGTCGCCCTCGCGTGCGGCGCGTTCCACATCCGCTCGGGCGGACGCACCTACTTCAACACCACGCCGCTCGGTCGCGCCGTCACCGGCACCCTGCTCGTGCGCGCGATGAAAGAAGACGGCGTCGACATCTGGGGCGACGGCTCCACCTACAAGGGCAACGACATCGAGCGGTTCTACCGCTACGGCCTGCTCGCCAACCCCGCGCTGCGCATCTACAAGCCCTGGCTCGACGCCGACTTCGTCACCGAGCTGGGCGGGCGCAAAGAGATGAGCGAGTGGCTCGTCGCGCACGACTTCCCCTACCGCGACAGCGTCGAGAAGGCGTACTCGACGGATGCCAACATCTGGGGCGCCACGCACGAGGCCAAGACCCTCGAGCACCTCGACGTCTCGCTCGAGATCGTCGAGCCCATCATGGGCGTGCGCTTCTGGGACCCCGAGGTCGAGATCGAGACCGAAGACGTCACCGTCGAGTTCGAGGCCGGTCGCCCCGTCGCCGTCAACGGCACGCGCTTCGCCGACCCCGTCGAGCTCGTGCGCGAGGTCAACACCATCGGTGGCCGCCACGGCCTGGGCATGAGCGACCAGATCGAGAACCGCATCATCGAGGCGAAGTCGCGCGGCGTCTACGAGGCCCCGGGCATGGCCCTGCTGTTCCTGACCTACGAGCGCCTGGTCAACAGCATCCTGAACGAAGACACCCTCGCCACGTACCACGAGCAGGGTCGCCGCCTCGGTCGCCTCATGTACGAGGGCCGTTGGCTCGAGCCGCAGTCGCTCATGCTGCGCGAGTCGATCCAGAAGTGGGTCGGGTCGACCATCACCGGGTCGGTCACCGTGCGCCTGCGCCGCGGTGAGGACTACACGATCCTGAACACCGTGGCATCCGGAATGTCGTACTCGCCCGAGAAGCTCTCGATGGAGCGCGTGGGCGACGCCGCGTTCGGCCCGGTCGACCGCATCGGTCAGCTCACCATGCGCAACCTCGACATCGCCGACTCGCGCGCGCGCCTCGAGCAGTACGCCGCGATGGGCCTGCTCGGCGGACCGACCGGCGAGCTCGTCGGCGACGTCGCCGCCGGTGGCGCGCAGGACATCATCGAGTCGGCCTCGCCGCTCGACGCCGCGGGCGAGCGCCTCGCCGACGCGACGGATGCCGCGGGCGAGGGCGCCGCGTTCGACGCCGGCACCGACTGACGCTTCCTTCGACGAGAGCCCGCGACGCCCCTCCGGCGCCGCGGGCTCCGTCGTTGCGCGGCGCACGCTCTCCCGCGCGCGCCCCGCACCCGCGCGCCCCTCTCCCGCGCCGCCGCCTCTCCCGCGCTCCGCGCGCGCGTGAGTCGCCACTTTCTGTCGCTTGCCGCGGTCTCGAAGCGACAATTCCTGGCGACTCACACGCGACGAGGTCGACGGGACGGCAAGAAGTTGCACACAAGCGTGCACTTTCGGCGTACACTGGTCACCCGTGAGTACCCCCACCCGCCGCGACGCCGTCGAGAACCGCGCCGGCATCCTCGACGCCGCCACCGCGGCCATCGGCCACGACCCGCGCGCCTCGATCGACACGATCGCCCGCCGCGCCGGCCTCTCGCGCCGCGCCCTCTACGGCCACTTCGACGACCGCAACGCCATCGTGCGCGAGGTCATCGCCGCCGGAGCGACCCGCTTCAACGCCATCGCCGCCCGCGTCGACGACCAGGACTCCCGCGTCGCGCTCGCCCGCCTGGCATCCGAACTCTGGCGCGAAGCCGCCCACGTGCAGGCCGCCGCCGCGCTCGCCCTCGACGATGCGCACCTCGCCGAGACCTCCGACGCGCTCGCCCCGCTCCGCCGCCGCATCGACCAGATCGTACGCCGCGGGCAAGAAGCGGGAGAGCTACGGACGGACCTTCCCGCGCCGACCCTCGCCCGCCTGCTCGAAGAGACCGGCCGCATGGTCGTCGCCCGAGTGGATGCCGGCTCCTCGACGGCCCGATCGATCGCGGTGTGCGCGGTTCTGAGCATCGCCGGCCTGTCGTGGATCGAAGCGCGAGCCCTGCTGGAACAGCACCCCGACCTGGAGGCTCAGTGAGAATCGTCCTGAACGCCGTCGCCAAGGGCCGCGCGCAGAGCGCCCTGCCCGAGACGTCCACCGCGTATGAAACCGGCGGCGCGACCCTGGTGGTCGCCGAGACCGAGCAGCGTCCTACGGTGCTGGGCCTGGTGGCATCCGGTCGCATGAAAGTCGACAGCGGAACGGTCACGATCGACGGCCGCGCCGACGCGTCGGCCATCCGTCGACGTGTCGCCCTCGTGGACGCCCCTGTCGTGTCGGAGCCCGAGTCGAACGTCACCGTGACCGGTGTCGTCGCCGAAGAGCTGATGTTCGCCGGCCACGCCCCCAACCCGTTCGCCGCCGCGCGTTGGCTCGAGGGCGTCGGGCTCGAGTCGCTCGCCACCACGGCGATCGGCAACGTCGAGCCGGCCGCCCGCGTGCGTCTGCTGCTCGAGCTCGCGGCGCTCCGAAAGGACGTCGAGGGGCTCGTCCTGGTCGCCCCCGATCGCCACGGCGGAGAACCCCTCGCCTGGTGGCGGATCGCGCAGGAGTTCGCCGAGCGCGGCTACGCGGTGCTGGTGATCGCCGGCCACGCGTCGAAGACGACGATCGACGCCCTCGACGAGACGGTGGAGGCCGCCCGATGAAGATCCCGCAGATGATCACGGCCGAACTGCGCCGACTCACCTCGACGCGCATGTCGGTGATCGCGTTGATCGCGCTGCTCGCCGTGCCGATCCTGTACGGCGGCCTGTACCTCTGGGCCAACCAGGACCCCTACGGCAACCTCTCGAGCGTGCCGGTCGCTCTCGTGGTCGACGACCAGGGCGCCGACGTGAACGGTCAACAACGCAACCTCGGAGACGAAGCCGCCGAGCAGCTTCTCGACAGCGACACCTTCGAGTGGCACCGAGTCTCGTCCGACCAGGCCGACGCCGGTCTGCAGGCGGGCGACTTCGACTTCATCGTGACGCTGCCGGCCGACTTCTCCGAGGCCGTCGCGACGCTGTCGAGCAACGCTCCTCGCCAGGCCGACATCGAGCTGCGTACCAACGACGCGAACAACTACCTCGCCTCGACGATCGGCACGCAGGCGGTGGCGAAGATCCAGGAGTCGGTGGCGAAGAAGGTCGTCAACGAGGCGGGTCTGTCGCTTCTCGACGCCCTGCACACCATCCGCGTGAAGCTCGTGGATGCCACGAACGGGGCGACCCAGCTCGTCGACGGCCTCGCGACCGCGAAGAACGGGTCGTCGCAGCTCGCGAGCGGCTCGACCACCCTCGCCGACGGCGCCGCGACCCTCGCCGACGGCAACGCGCGACTGGCGGCGGGCGCCGATCAATTGCGCGACGGAACCGCTCAGCTCCGCGACGGCTCGGCCCGTGTGGCTGACGGCGCCCAGCAGGTCGCCGGTGGCGTGGACCGCCTCGACGCCGCGGCCCGTCAGGTGGGCTCGGTCGCGGGCGATGCCGCATCGCAGCTACCGCAGGCCCGAACGGACATCGCGAAGGCGCTGGCCGACGCCGGACTCGACCAGTCCCGCATCGACGAGATCCTCTCGCGCCTCGACCCGGTGGGCGAGCGCCTCACGACCGCGAACTCGCGCGTGCAGGACACGGTGAAGCAGATCGATCAGCTCGACGACGGCGCCCGCCAGGTCGCCTCGGGAAGCGCCGCCCTGGCCACCGGCGCCGCCACCGCGGCCGATGGCGCATCGGCCCTCGCCGACGGCGCCGCCACCGCGGCATCCGGGGCCTTCCAGCTCCGCGACGGATCCGCTCAGCTGCGCGACGGAGCGACCCAGCTGGATGACGGCATCGGGCAGCTCTCGACCGGCGCCACCCAGCTGCGCGACGGTCTCAGCGCGGGCGTCCAGCAGATCCCCGACTCCGACGACGCCACGCGCCAGGCGCAGGCCTCGGCCATCTCGGACCCCGTCGCCGTGGGCACGAGTTCGGTCACGAAGGCGCAGAACTACGGCGCGGGGCTGGCCCCGTTCTTCGCCGCGCTGGCCGGATGGATCGGCATCTACGCGCTGTTCCTCATCGTCAAGCCGGTGTCGAAGCGCGCCGTGACGGCGCTGCGCTCGCCCTTCCGCGTCACCCTCGCCGGGTGGCTCACGCCCGCGGGCCTGGGGGCCCTGCAGATGGTGGGGCTGTTCACGATCCTCGCGTTCGCGCTGCAGTTCTCGTTCGCGAACCCGTGGGCAGCGCTCGGCATCCTGCTCTTCGCCTCGGCGACGTACGCGGCGATCGTCCTCGCGCTGAACGTCTGGCTCGGCTCGGTGGGTCAGTTCCTCGGCCTCGTGCTGATGGTGCTCCAGCTCGTCACCGCCGGGGGCACCTTCCCCTGGCAGACCCTGCCCGGGCCCCTCGCGGCGCTGCACCACGTGCTGCCCATGGGTTACGTGGTGGATGCCATGCGCCAGGTCATGTACGGCGGAGACGTCTCGAGGGTCGGTCAGGACCTGCTGGTGCTGGGCGCGTGGATGGTCGGCGGCGTGCTGGTCGCGGCGATCGGCGTGACGCGCATGACGCACCACCGCACCCTGCGCGACCTGCAGCCGAGCCTGATCGGCTGAGGCGGCATCCACGAGTCGCGTGAGTCGCCAAGAACTGTCGCTTCAGGCAGGCCGGAAGCGACAGTTCTTGGCGACTCATGCAGCAGGCGCCCGCCGGGGCGCCCCTCACGCCGGCAGCCGCACCTCGAACACTGTCCGCCCCGGCACGCTGTCGACCGTGATCGAACCGCCATGGGCGGTCACGATCGCCTGGGCGATCGAGAGGCCGAGGCCCGTGCTGCCCTCGTCGCGGTTGCGCGCGTCGTCGGCGCGGGCGAAGCCATCGAACAGGCGCTCTGCGACGCCGGGGTCGATCCCGGGTCCGGTGTCGGTCACCCGCAGCACGGCCTCGGCGCCGTCGCGCGCGAGCGAGAGCGTCACCCTGGTGCCGGGCGGGGTGTGCACCTGGGCGTTCCGCAGCAGGTTGGCGACGACCTGGCGCAGGCGGTTCTCATCGCCCGTGACCGAGATGAGGTCCTCGCTGACGTCGAGCCGCCACTCATGCGCCGTCGCCGCCGCCTGCCCGTCGCTCACGGCGTCGACGGCGAGCAGCGTCAGCTCGACCTCTTCGCGGCGCAGGGGCTGACCGGCATCCAGGCGGGCCAGCAACAGCAGATCGTCGACGAGCGAGGCCATCCGTTGCGCCTCGGACTCGATGCGGTCGAACGAACGCGCCTGGGTCGGCGTCATCGGGGCGTCCTCGCCCAGCGAGAGCTGCGCGTAGCCGCGGATGCTGGCCAGGGGCGTGCGCAACTCGTGACTGGCGTCCGCGATGAAGCGTCGCAGTCGATCCTCACTGTGCTGACGCGCGGCGAGCGAGGACTGCACGTGCCCGAGCAGGTCGTTGAGCGATGACCCGACCCTCCCCACCTCGGTGTCGGGATCGGTGTCGACGGTCGCGACCCGATCGGGGATCTCGACGGCCCCCGCCCCGAGCGAGAGGGTCGACACGCGCCCGGCGACGGCGGCGACGCGGTCGAGGGGGCGAAGACTCCTGCGGACGAACACCGACAACCCGACCACCGCGGCGAGCAGGACGAGAGCGCCGACTCCCGCCAGGATGACCGTGAGCGCGGTCGTCGTGGCGCTGACATCGGCCTCGGACTCCCCTGCGAACACGGTCGTGCCGGAGTTCTCGGCGGCGGCCACGCGGAAGACGCCGAGGTCGCCGCCCAGATCGACCGTGGTCGGCTGCCGGTCGGTCGACACCGAGGAGCGCAGCAGGGCGGTCTGGTCGGTCGAGAGCGACACCTGCGTGCCGTCGGAGCGCGTGTATCCCGAGCGCTGCACCGACCCGTCACCGGCGAGGACGAGCTGCAACGACCCGATCCGCCCCGCCGGACGATCGGTGTTCGACCCCGGAGGGCGCGTGGCGCCGCCGTCGCGCCCGGCGAATCCCGCCGAGAAGCTCAGGCCCTCGCGCACCTGGGCGTCGAGTCGGTCGAGAGCGAACGAGCGCAGGGCGACGATCGTGACGATGCTCATGACGACGAAGGCCAGCGCCACCAGCACGCTCGTGCCGACGACCAGGGTGCGACGTAGCGTCCACCGCCCGCGGGTCATGACGCCTTGATCGAGTAGCCCACGCCCCGCACCGTGTGGATCAGCGGATCACCGAGGGTGTCGACCTTCTTGCGCAGGTACGAGATGTAGATCTCGACGACACTGCCGTCGCCCCCGAAGTCGTAGCTCCACACCTGGTCGAGGATCTGCGCCTTGCTGAGCACGCGGCGCGGGTTCTGCATCAGATAGCGGAGCAGCTCGAACTCCCTCGCGGTGAGTTTGATGGGGATGCCGCCGCGCTCGACCTCGTACGACTCCTCGTCGAGCGTGAGGTCGCCCACGCGCAGACGGGGGTCGGCGTCGGCGGCCGCGGCGACGTGGCGGCGGGCCATCCCGCGCAGCCGGACGACGACCTCCTCGAGGTTGAAGGGCTTGGTCACGTAGTCGTCGGCTCCGGCGGAGATCCCGGCGATGCGGTCCTCCACGGCATCCTTCGCCGTGAGGAACAGCACGGGGGCGTCGTTGCCGGCCTCGCGGATGCGGGTCAGCAGTTCCATGCCGTCGAGCCCGGGCATCATGATGTCGAGCACGAGCAGGTCGGGACCGAACTCGCGGATGGCTCCCAGAGCCTCGTACCCGTTGGCGGCGGTGCGGGCCTCCCACCCCTCGTTCTGCAGGGCCATGCGCAGCAGGTCGCTCAGGTTGGCCTCGTCGTCGACGATGAGCGCGCGGACGGGGGAGCCGTCGGGGCGGGTGAGGGGGGCGGGGCGGGATGCCATGACAGCCAGCATGCCCTGTCGATGAGGCGCCCGTCACCCGGCATACACGCTTCATAGGAACGGTGAGGGAGCGGTGAGGGTGCCGTTCCTACGGTCGGTCCGACGGCCGCACCCCGCGTCCGGAAGGAGAAGCATGTACGGCACCTACCTGCGGCGCGAACTCGCCGGCCGCACCAAACAGACCGTGATCGTCGCGGTCGGCCTCGCGATCGCCATCGCGCTCGTGATCGTCGTGAACGCCCTCTCGACCGGGGTGCGCGATGCGCAGTCGCAGGCGCTGTCGTCGGTCTACGGCGTCGGCACCGACCTGACCGTGACCGGCGCGCAGACCGAACCCGGACAGGGCGGCGGCGCGCGCTTCGACTTCGGCGCGGAAGACGGAGCGACCCAGGACGGCACGACCTCGCTCAGCCAGTCGCGGCTTATGACCGACATGCGACGCGGCACGCTCGAGGCGTCGACCGTCTCGACGATCGCGGGCCTCGACGGCGTGACCGCCGCGACCGGCGCGCTGTCGCTGACGAACACGACCTTCTCGGGCGAGGTCCCGGATCGCAGCGCTCAGTCCGGCACGGGCGAGGGCGGGCAGATGGGAGAGCCGCCGGCCGGCGGCGGCGGTCCCGGCGGAGACGGCGGAAGCGCCTTCGGCGTCGACTCGTTCACCGTCCTCGGCGTCGACCCCTCGGCATCCGTCGGTCCCCTCTCGTCCGTCACCGTCAGCGAGGGACGCGCCCTCACCGCGTCGGACGCCGGCACGGATGTCGCCGTCATCGACGCGACCTACGCGACGAGCGCTTCCCTCGCGGTCGGGGGCACGCTCGACGTGGGCGGCACCGCGATGCAGATCGTCGGGATCGTCGCCTCGACGTCGTCCGACGCCGACACCGCCGCGAACGTCTACCTCCCCCTCGATACCGCTCAGACCCTCGCGGGAGTGGGCAGCGTGGTCTCCACGGTCTACGTCCAGGCCGATTCCGCGGATGCCATCGGCTCCGTGCAGAGCGAGATCACGGCCGCGCTTCCGGACGCCACCGTCAGCTCGCAGTCCGAGCTCGCCTCCACCGTGTCGGGTTCGCTCTCGAGCGCCTCGGCGTTGATCTCGAACCTCGGGACCTGGCTCTCGGCGGTCGTGCTGCTGGTGGCACTCTCGCTCGCGGTCCTCTTCACGATCTCGGGCGTCGCACGCCGCACCCGCGAGTTCGGCACCCTCAAGGCCATCGGCTGGTCGAACGGTCGCATCGTGCGCCAGGTCGCGGGCGAGTCGCTGACGCAAGGGCTTCTCGGCGGGGTCGCGGGGCTGGTCCTCGGGCTCGGCGGCATCCTGCTCGTCAACGTCATCTCGCCGACGGTCTCGGTCAGCAGCGGGGCTTCGGGCCGTGGCGAGGGCGGTCCCAGTGGGGGCGGCATGGGCGGCCCGGGCGGATTCGGCCAGGCCGCCGCCCAGGCCACCGACATCGTGCTGCACGCACCGGTGACCCCCGTGATCATCGTCGCCGCGGTCGGGATCGCCGTCCTCGGCGGGGTCCTCGCGGGTGCCTTCGGCGGGTGGCGTGCCGCTCGTCTCAGCCCGGCCGCCGCCCTCCGTTCCGTCGCGTGAGCGGCATCCCCCATCCTCCGAAGGAGACATCATGACCCTCACCGCTCCCCCGTCCGCCACCACCGCGTACCGCCTCGAGGGCGTCACCCGCACTTACCGCCAGCGCGACCGCACGGTCCAGGCGTTGGCGGGCGTCGACCTCGAGATCGCCGCGGGCGACTTCGTCACCATCCAGGGCCCGACCGGCGGCGGCAAATCGACGCTGCTGCAGATGCTCGGCGCCCTCGACCGCCCGTCCGCCGGGTCGGTGGTGCTGGGTGACCTCGATGTCGCCCGGGCCTCGAACGCGCAGCTCGCCCGGCTGCGCGCCGAGGAGATCGGCTTCGTCTTTCAAGGGTTCAACCTCATCCCCACCCTGACCGCCGCCGAGAACGTCGACATGGGGCTCGAACCCCTCGGACTGGACCGCGACGAACGCCGCCGCCGGGTGACCGAGGCGCTCACCCGCGTCGGGCTCGCCGACCGCGCCGACCACCGACCCGGCGAGCTCTCGGGCGGACAGCAGCAGCGCGTCGCGATCGCCCGCGCCGTCGCCAAGCAACCGCGGGTACTGCTCGCCGACGAGCCCACCGGAAACCTCGACGAACGCATGCGCGACGAGATCCTCGACGTGCTCGAGGCGCTGAACACCGAGGGGCTCACCCTCATCGTGGTCACCCACGATTCGGCGGTGGCGCGCCGCGCGCGCCGTCGCCTGCGCCTCGACAAGGGGATCGTGACCGACATCACCCGCGGCTGAGCGGGTGCCTCCCGCCCGCTCCGGGCCGTGCGTGGCGCCACACGCGTGAGGGGTCAGTTTCTGTCGCCTCGGGCACCTCCCAGGCGTCATTTCTCGACCCCTCACGCGAGGAGGAGGGGCAGTGCGTCAAGGGGCGCGGGCGGGATCGAGGCCGCGGAATAGGGTCGGAGCACGCCGACCGGAGGGATGCCATGGCCGCCCGCAACACGAGACTGATGCGCTGCACGCCCGACGACCTGTTCGCCGTCCTCTCGGACGGGTGGCTCTACCCGGTCTGGGTGGTCGGTGCGGCGCGCATGCGCGACGTCGACGAGCAGTGGCCGCGAGAGGGCTCGCGCATCCACCACTCCCTCGGTGTGTGGCCCGTGATGATCCACGACGAGACCGAGATCGTCGAGTGGGATCCCCCGCGCCGGATGCGGCTGAGGCCCGAGGCCGGCATCCTGGGTCGCGGCGTGATCCGCATCGACGCCCGCCCCCACGCCGGCGGCACGGCGGTCACGATCGTCGAAGAACCGGTCTCGGGAGCCGCCTCGCTTCTGCCCCGACTGGCCTGGAAGCCGATGCTCGTGGCCCGCAACCACGAGTGCCTGAACCGCCTGGCCTTCCTCGCAGAGGGGCGACGGGAAGAACGCGAAGCACGCGAACTCGACCACCGGACCTCGACACCCGACCCGGCCGAGGGCACCGCCTCACCGCAGGCGCAGGAGGACGTGCGCGAAGCGGGGATCTGAGCGCGGGTCAGCTCTCGGGTCGCGACTGCGCCCCGGTGGAGCCGGGTTGCTCGGTGCTGTGGTGGAGTTCGTCGATGAAGAGGTTCTCTTCGTCGGTCGTCCGGTTGCGGTACGCGGCCCGCCCGACCATGTGCGCGGCGAGCGGCGCGGTCGCGAACTGGATGAGGATGATCGGGATGCCGAAGGCCAGGGCCTCCCACGTGCGCGTCGACAGCGCGACCGCCGCGACGATGAGCAGCACACCCAGCACCTGCGGCTTGGTCGCCGCGTGCAGGCGAGTGGGCACGTCCCGCCACCGGAGCAGTCCGATCGTCGCGGTCAGGCAGAGGATCGCGCCGAGCAGGACGAGCACGAGCGCGACCGTGTCGAGAACGTCGTCGAGGGTCATCTCGGGTTCTCCTTCCGCGCGACGAAGCGGGCCACGGCGATCGAGCCGAACACCCCGACGGCGGCGATGATGAGCATCGCCGGCAACGAGCGCGTGTGGTGGTTGATGACCATGTCGGCGCCGAGGATGCAGAGCACCTCGGTGAGCAGCACGTCGGCGGCCACGGCGCGGTCGAGGATCGAGGGGCCGATGACCAGACGGATCAGGGCCAGCACGGCGGCGACGGCGAAGACGACAAGGATGACGGCGACGAGGGCGGTGTTCACAGCAGGGTCCTCCCGTCGCGCGGCGTCTCGGCGCCGTGACGTGCATCGGCGTCGGACTCGGCGATCTTGGCCCGCAGCTCCTGCAACTCTTCCTTCGAGCCCACGGCACGCGTGATGCGGGCTTCCCACCCGAGCACGACGCGGCGCTGGTGTTCGGCATCCGCGTCGCTTCTGACGCCGATGGTGTGCAGGAACAGGGTGCGGTTCTCGCGGTCGACGTCGACGATGAGCGATCCCGGAATGAGGGATGCCGTGACGGCGGTGTGCGCCATGATCACGTCGTCGTCGACGCGCAGCGGGACGGCGATGATGGCGGCGCCGGGCTGACGGCGGACGTCGATCACCTGCCACGCGACGATGAGCGATCCCTTGATGACTGCGCCCAGGAAGGTGACGACGAACACGAGGCCGTACCAGAGGTTGATGCGACCCGAGAGTTCGACCGGCGGCAGGCGGAAGACGCGCGTGACGAAGACCGCCATGACCAGACCGGTGAGGAACGCCAGCCAGGTGAACTGGCCCCACAGCAGCATCCACAGAGCGACCAGCCACACCAGGAACGGCAGCTGGTGCAAGAACAGCGACACCTGCGATCGGCGGGAGGGGCTCATCCTTGACCCGCCTGTTCCTGGATCTGCACGAGGCTCACGCCGTCGGTGATGTCGACGCCCGCCCGCAGGCACATGTCGAGCAGGGGTCCCGCGAACACGGTGAGCGACACCGTGACGGCCACCATGCCGACGGTGGCGAGCGTCATGATCTTCGGCGTCGTGCGACGCTCGGTCGAGATGGTCGCGGCCGGGGCGTTGCCGAGGTAGGCGATGCGCTCGGTCGTCTCGGCGGAGTCGTCGTCTTCGCGCCAGAACGACAGGTTCCACGCGCGCATCAGGGCGTAGAGCGTGAGGATCGAGGTGACGACGCCGCCGACGATCAGCACCATCATCACGGGGGTGCCCACCTGCGCCGCCGCGTCGAACAGGGCGTACTTGCCGATGAAGCCCGAGAACGGGGGCAGACCGCCGAGGTTGATCGCCGGGATGAAGTACAGCACCGCGAGCAGGGGCGCCGCGCGCATGAGGCCCTTCACCTTGAGGATCGAGGTGCTGCCCGCTCGGCGCTCGATGAGACCGACGGCCAGGAACAGGGTCGTCTGCACGATGATGTGGTGGACGATGTAGTAGATCGTCGCCCCCACCGCGAGCGGCGTGTTGATCGCCAGCCCGAAGATCATGTAGCCGATGTGGCTCACCAGCGTGAACGACAGGATGCGCTTGAGCTCGGCCTGCGCGACGGCACCCAGGATGCCGACGATCATCGTCGACAGAGCGACCATCATCAGAAGGAAGTTGAGGTCGTTGGCGACGAAGAGCTGCGTCTCGGTGCGGATGATCGCGTAGACGCCGACCTTGGTCAGCAGACCCGCGAACACCGCCGTGACGGGTGCGGGAGCCGTCGGATACGAGTCGGGCAGCCAGAACGACAGCGGGAACACCGCCGCCTTGATCGCGAAGGCGAGCAGCAGCATGAGGTGCAGGATCGTCTGCGTGTCCTGCGGGAGCAGGGCCATCCGTTCGCTGATCTGGACCATGTTGACCGTGCCGAGCGCCCCATAGACCATGGCGATCGCCGCGAGGAACAGGATCGACGACACCAGCGAGACGACGATGTAGACGACGCCGGTGCGGATGCGCGACTCGGTGCCGCCCAGGGTGATCAGCACGTACGAGGCGACGAGCAGGATCTCGAAGCCCACGTAGAGGTTGAAGAGGTCACCGGCGATGAAGGCGTTGAAGATGCCCGCGCCCAGGATCAGGTACGCCGGGTAGAAGATCGAGACCGGGGTGTCCTCATCGTTGTCGGCCGCGCCCTGCCCGATCGAGAAGAGCAGGACCGCGAGTAGCACGATGCTCGTGACGACGACGAGAAGAGCCGCGAGCACGTCGACGTAGAGCACGATGCCGAACGGGATGTCCCACGCGGCGATCGCCACCGCGATGGGCCCACTCGTGTCGACGGTGACGAGAAGGATCGCGCCCAGCACGAGCACAGCGGCGAGGGAGGCGACCGACACGACGATCTGCGTCTTCTTGCGCCGACCGAAGATGAGGTTGATCGCGGCACCGATGAGAGGGATGCCGACGAGCAGGGGCACGAGGGCGCTCACGAGCGATCACCGTCCTGGGGGTCGCGGGGGGCGTCGGTGTCGTCGTCACGCTCCGGGTCGGACTCGCGCGAGACGGCGACGCGATCGACCGGGGCGTCGTCGACGAGCTGCGACAGGTCGCCCTGGTGCAGCACGCGGATGGGCGAGGCGACGTCGCCGACGAAGTCGGTGGTGACGTCCTCGTCGTCGGAGCGGGACTCTTCGTCCATCGCGTCCTCCGGCTCGTTCGCCGTGCGGGCGCGCAGCGCCACGTCGTCCGCGTCGTCGATGACCGTGTCGGCCTGACCGAGCTGCCAGGAGCGGTAGATGAGGGCGAGCAGGAACGCCGAGATGCCGAACGTGATGACGATCGCGGTGAGCGTCAGGGCCTGGGGAAGAGCGTCGGACATGTCCGCGGCATCCGTCTGCCCTCCGTCGTAGAACGGGGCCCGACCGGGCGCGCCCATGACGATGAGGAGCAGCAGGTTGGCGGCGTTCCCGAGCAGAAGGAAGCCGATCAGCACGCGGGTGAGACTGCGCTCGAGCATGGCGTAGACACCGCAGGCGAAGAGGATCGCCATGACGATCACGAGGACGAGGGAGATGGTCATGAGGCCGCCATCTCCGCATCTTCGGGGTGCAGCGACTGGCGGTCGACCTCGGCGCCGAGGCTGCGCAGCACGTCGAGCACGAGACCGATCACCACGAGATAGACGCCGACGTCGAAGATCGTGCTCGTGACGAACTCCCAGTGACCGATGAGGGGCAGTTCGCCCTCGAAGGTGAAGCTCTGCAGCGGCGCGAAGCCGAAGAACATCGGTACCAGGGCACACAGCACCGCGATCGCCATGCCCGCGCCGAGCAGGCGACCCGCATCGGTGGGTGCTGCGGCGCCGAGCTCCCAGCGGCCGCCCGCGATGTAGCGCATGACCAGGCCCATCCCGGCGACCAGGCCACCGGCGAACCCTCCGCCGGGCAGGTTGTGGCCCGCGAAAAGCAGGTAGAGCGAGACGATCATGATCGAGTGGAACAGCACCCGGATGATGATCTCGAGGAGGATCGAGCGATTCTCGGGCTGCACCTTCGAGCCCGAGATGAGCCAGGCGCGCGGAGCGTCGGTCTCGCCCACGCGCTGCGCGCGCACGCCACTGTCGGTCTCGACGAGGGGCCGGCGACGGCCGAGTCCCACCCGTGCGCGGGCGGTGCCCGACCGACGTGCGAGGTTGTCACTGCGATTGGTGATGAAGACGAGGGATGCCACGCCGGTGGCGGCGAGGACCAGCACCGAGAGCTCGCCCATGGTGTCCCAGCCGCGGAGGTCGACGAGAGCGACGTTGACGACGTTGCGACCGTGACCGATCTCGTAGGCGAGGGGCGGCCACTCGAGCGAGACGGGGAGGTCCTGCCGCGCGCCGGTCGCCACGATCGCCACGAGGGCCATCGTGAGGCCCACGCCCGCGCCGAGCACGGCACGCGCGAGAGGGGCGACCGACTCGTTCTGCTCGCCCATGCGGGCCGGCAGACGCCGGAGCACCAGCGCGAACACCACGAGGGTCACGGTCTCGATGAGCACCTGCGTGAGGGCGAGGTCGGGCGCGCCGCTGGTGGCGAAGAGCACCACCATGCCCAGGCCCGTCACCGAGACGAGGGCGACACCGGTGTACCGCTTGCGGGCGCGGACGGCCAGGATGCCGGCGGCGATCATGATCGGTGCCGAGATCAGCTGCGCCGGCGACTGCCACGCGGCGAGCTGGGCGCGCCACGCGCTCGAGGCGAGCAGCGCCGTGCCTTCGGCGACGACGAGCACGACGAAGATCGTTCCGACGTAGAACGGCAGAGAACCGCGCTGGAAGCGGGCGGTCACCCACTCGGACGAGTGGTCGATCCCGCGCAGGGCCACGTTGTAGGCGTCGTTCGCGGTGAAGGGAAGGACACGACGACGCTTGTGCAGCTGCGTCTTGCGCACGACCCAGAAGATGCCGGCGCCGAGTGCGAGCGTGCCGAGCGAGATGAACAGCGCCGGCTCGAGACCGTGCCAGAGCGCCAGGTGGTACGGGTATGCGGGAGCGGAGACGCCCGAGGTCGCTTCGGGCAGGCCGTCCGCGTAGGGCGCGAGCCAGTGGTCGACGATCGGGGCGAGGAATCCGAGCCCCAGTGACGTCGCCGCGAGGAGCACCGGCGCCGACAGGAAGCCGATCGGCGGGTCGGGCCACTCGGTGGTCTCGACGTCGCGCTTGGTCCAATACGCCCCCCACAGGAAGCGGATGCCGTACGCCGCCGTCAGCGCCGAGCCCAGCACGACGCCGACCAGGGCGACCCATCCCCACGCCGCTCCGCCTTCGGCTTCATGCAGCAGGGCCGTCAGCGCGGTCTCTTTCGCGACGAAACCGAGGGTGGGGATGACCCCCGCCATCGAGAAGATCGCGATGAACGACGCGGTGGCCATGACCGGCGCCTGTCGGCCGAGGCCGGAGAGCTGACCGATGTCACGGGTGTTCAGCTGACGGTCGATCACACCGACGACGAGGAAGAGACACGACTTGAACAGCGCGTGGCTGAGCAGGAGCGCGACGCCGGCGAGAGCGGCATCCCTCGTCCCGTATCCGAGCATCACGGTGAGGAAGCCGAGCTGGCTCACCGTGCCGAAGGCGAGGATGCGCTTGAGGTCGCGCTCGCGCAGAGCCTGGAACCCGCCGAGCAGCATCGTGAAGACACCGAGGGCGATGAGGGTAGGCCGCCAGAACGGCGTATCGGCGAAGCCGGGGGCGAGGCGGGCGACCAGGTAGATTCCGGCCTTGACCATCGCAGCGGCGTGCAGGTACGCACTGACCGGGGTGGGGGCGGCCATGGCCCCGGGAAGCCAGAAGTGGAACGGGAAGATCGCCGACTTGCTGAGCGCTCCCACCAGCAGCAGCAGGACGGCGATGTCGACGATGGCGCCAGTGGGCGGGTCGGCGAGGATCGTCGACAGGCTCGAGGTGCCCGCCTGGACGACGAGCAGAACCACGCCGATGAGCATGACGAGTCCGCCGAGCGTGGTGACGAGCAGCGCCTGCAGGGCGGCTCGGCGGCTCGCGGAACGGCTGTGGTAGTACCCGATGAGCAGGTACGACAGCACGCTCGTCGCTTCCCACAGCATGACGAGGACGACGATGTCGTCGGTGAGGACGAGGCCGTACATGGCGCCAGCGAAGCCGAGCAGCACGGCGGAGAACTGCCCGACCCCGGCCGTCTTGCCGCGGAAGTACCACCGGCAGTAGAGCATCACCAGCGCACCGACGCCGGTCACGACGAGGGTGAGCAACCAGCCGAGCACGTCCATGCGCATCGACAGCGAGACGTTGATCGCCGGAATCCAGCGATATTCCTCGAAGGGAATGTCCCCCGCGAACACCGCAGGGGCGAGGACGATGGCGTGCGCGAAAGCGAGAGCCGGGAGCACCGCCGCCACGTAGAAGGCGCGGGCACCGATGCGCGAGACGAGCCACGGCAGAAGAAGGGGCACGGCCGCGAAGGCGCCGAGGAAGATCAGCACGGTCGGGCCTCCTCGGGGTCGACGGGCGGGTGCCCGGGCTCTCGGGGTGTCGTCCCTATTCTATGCGGAGCATGAGAGTCCCAGCACCCGTCGACTCATGTGGTACGCGGCGGAGCGGTCGTGGTCCCCTCGCGGAAGGTGCACCGCAGGTCGAGCCCCGAGGGCGTCTCGTCCTCGAGCATCGCGGCGACCGCCTCACCGGCCGCCCGACCCTTGGCGGTGGCGGGTTGGACGAGCGTGGTCAGCACGTGCGGGGCGAGGCCGTCGACGACCACGCCGTCGAATCCGGTGACGCTCACGTCGTCCGGGACGCGGAGCCCCGCCTCTTCGGCCGCACGGATCACCCCGGCCGCGAGCAGATCGCTCTGGGCGATGACGGCGGTCGGGCGGTGGTCGGGATCGGCGAAGATCGCCCGACCGGCGATGGTGCCCTCGTCGATAGAACTGGACGCGGCGGCCACCGCGGGCGCGTCGGGGAACACCGCGCGGGCTCCGGACAGACGGTCGGCGGTCACGTCGACGCGAACCTCGGCGTCGTCGGTGATCCAGCCGCGGCGACGAGCGGTGTCGGTGGGGAGGGTGACGATGACGACGTCGTGATGGCCGAGCGCCGACAGGTGACGCGCGGCCGCGCGCTGGGCCGCGGTGTTGTCGAGCAGCACCTGCGGCACGCCCTCACCCGCGTCGCCCTCCACGACCACGACCGGGATGCCGCGACCTCGGACGATCTCGAGCGAATCGCGCATGCGCGGGCTGCAGCCGATCAGCACGGCGGCATCGATGGGGGCGGTGTGCAACGACGGTTCGCTCACCGTTTCGCCGTCGTCGCGCAGCAGCAGGAGCGCGGCACCCAGGCGCGAGACGCCGTCGGCCAGTCCGTCCATCATGTGGGTGGTCACGGGATCGAGGAACGCGGTCCCGAGGTGCTGGTCGAAGACCACGCCGACGATGCCCGAGCGTCCGCGACGCAGCGAGGCCGCGCGCGGATCCGGTCCGGTGTAGCCCAGGCTCTCGGCGGCGGCCAGCACGCGGGCCCGGGTCGCCTGCGAGGTGGGCGTCTTGCCGCTGAACACCACCGAGGCGGTCGACGCCGAGACGCCGGCCTCACGGGCGACATCGCTGATGGTCGCGCGACGGGTGCTCACGGGCCGATCGTACCTGCCGACCGGGCGCCTTGCCGAATCGATTCGATATGCGTCGAATCGATTCGGTACAGTGTCGACATGCACTCGACGCTCACCCGATCCCAGCTCGTCCGCTGGCACATCGCGATCTGCGCCATCTTCCTCGCGAGCGGGCTCAGCATCTCCACCTGGGCGTCGCGGGTGCCCGCGATCCGCGAATCGCTCGGCATCGAGAACTCCGGCGTCGGGCTCCTGCTGTTGGGCATGGGCGTGGCATCCATCATCGGCCTGTCGATCGCCCCGGCCGTGATGGCGCGCATCGGCGCGCGCCGCGGAATGCTCGTGGCCCTGCTGCTCGTCGGCATCGGGCTCATGATCATCGGCTTCGGGGCGGACTCCCTGCAGCTGTTCGCCGTCGCCCTGGTGGGCCTCGCGCTCTTCGGATTCGGCAACGGCGCCGTCGACGTGATGATGAACGTCGAGGGAGCGGCACTCGAGAAGGCCACCGGGCGCACGATCATGCCCTTGCTGCACGCCTTCTTCAGCTTCGGCACCGTCATCGGAGCGGGCCTCGGCTTCGTCGCGGTAAGCCTCGGCATCCCGGTGATCGCCCACTGTGTCGCGATGGGGGTCGTGATCATCGTCGTCGCCTTCGTGTCGGTCGCGAACGTGCCGCGGGCAGAGGTCGCGATGGACGCCCCCGCCGACGAGGAGCGCGCCCACTGGCGCGAGCGCCTCTCGGTGTCGTTGCAGGCCTGGCGCGAGCCGCGCACCTACACGCTCGGCGTCATCATGCTCGGCATGGCCTTCGCCGAGGGCAGCGCGAACGACTGGCTGCCCTCGGCGGTCGTCTACGGCCACGGCGCGCCCGAAGAGGCGGGGCCGGCGGTCCTGGCGGTGTTCTCCGTCGCCATGACGGTAGGCCGCATCGCGGGCGGTCCCGTCGTCGATCGCCTCGGGCGCGTGCTCGTCCTGCGGGTGCTCGCCGGCACCGCCGCCGCGGGCCTGCTGCTGTTCATCCTCGCTCCGTACGGCCCGCTCGTCTTCGTGGGCGCCGCCCTGTGGGGCCTCGGCGCCTCGCTCGGCTTCCCGATCGGCATGTCCGCCGCCGCCGACGACCCCGCCAAGGCCGCCTCCCGCGTGGCCGCGGCCGCCACCATCGGCTACGTCGCCTTCCTCTGCGGTCCCCCGATCCTCGGATGGATCGGCGACCACATCGGCCTGCTCAACACCCTGCTCATCGTGGTCGGCCTGATCGTGGCATCCGGACTCTTCTCCGGCGCGGCCAAGCCGCTGGTCGCCGCCGAGAAGGCGGAGGCCGAGCCCGCGCGACGCGACGCGGCGGGGCGCAATTAGGCTGAGTGGGTGCGTCTCGTCATCGCCCGTTGCTCCGTCGATTACACCGGCCGCCTCAACGCGCATCTCCCCCTCGCCACCCGCCTGCTCGTCCACAAGAACGACGGCAGTCTGCTGGTGCACTCCGACGGCGGCTCGTACAAGCCGCTGAACTGGATGAGCCCGCCGTGCTCGCTCACCCTCGAGCAGCCCGACGAGGTCGACGTCGAAGACGGCGTGATCGAGCGGTGGCGCGTCACCCACGCGAAAACAGGTGATGCGCTTCTCGTGCGCATCCACGAGGTCATCCACGACACCGCCCACGACCTCGGCGTCGACCCGGGCCTGATCAAGGACGGCGTCGAGGCCGACCTGCAGCGGCTGCTGGCCGAACAGGTCTCGGTCGTCGGCGAGAACCTCACCCTCGTGCGCCGCGAGTACCCCACCGCGATCGGACCCGTCGACCTGCTCTTGCGCAACGACGACGGCAAGGGAACGGTGGCGATCGAGGTCAAGCGTCGCGGCGACATCGACGGCGTCGAGCAGCTCACGCGCTACCTCGAACTCCTCAACCGCGACCCCCTGCTGGCACCCGTCACGGGCGTCTACGCCGCGCAGGAGATCAAGCCGCAGGCCCGCGTCCTCGCCACCGATCGCGGCATCCGGTGCCTGGTCCTCGACTACGACGAGATGAAGGGCGTGCAGTCGGGCGCTCCGCGCCTGTTCTGACCGCGCCGGATCGAGCCGGGCGGATGCCGCGCCGGTAGCGTGGACGCATGTCTGCACGCTCTCCCTTCTCCTGCGTCCTGTGGGACGTCGACGGAACCCTCGTCGACGCATCGGAGGGCATCCTCCGCCGATTGACGATCACGCTGGAGCACTTCGGGCGGACGCCCCCGGTGCGCGGAGAGCTGTCGCGCTGGATCGGTCCGCCGATGTACGAGTCGTTCCAGGTGAACGTGGGCATGACACCCGAGCAGGCGACCGAGGCCGTCACCTTCTATCGCGGGCTGAACAAGAGCGAGGGCTACACGGTCAGCGCGCGCCTGTATCCGGGTGTCGGCGATCTGGTGCACGAGCTGCACGCGGCGGGCATCCCGCAGTCGACGGCGAGCTCGAAGCCCGAGGTGCAGGTCGTCGCCCTCATGGACCACTTCGGTCTCGCCCCCTCCCTCGAGGCCATGGTCGGCGCCACCCTCGACGAGCGCACCCTGAGCACCAAGGCCGACGTCGTGCGCGAGGCGCTGCGTCGCCTCGAGGCCGCCGGGGCCGACACCTCGCGCCCCATCCTCATCGGCGATCGACACCACGACGTCGAGGGAGGGGCGGATGCCGGGGTGCCGGTGATCTTCGTGCGCTGGGGCTTCAGCTGGCCCCACGAGGCGGACGGCGCTCAGGCCGCCGTCGACGACGTCGACCAGCTCCGCGCCCTTCTGCTGATCGACGACTCGTCGGAATCGGACGCCCCCGCCGGTGTCTGAGCTCGAGGGGGTGATCCCCGCGGCGGTCGCCCTGCTCGTGGCGGCCCTGATCGTCGCGGTGATCGTGACCGCCGCGCGGTTCTCTCGTCGCTCCCCGCGGGCTCGCGCGACGGCTGCGCGGGCCGTGACCGCAGCGGGCGAGGGGCTCCTGCGCCTGGATGACGCTGTGTCCCGGCTCGACGTGGCCTTCCGGGCCGTCGATGCGATGGATGCCGCGGACGAGCCGGCCGATCTCCGCCGAGCCCGCGCGGCGGCCGTCCGGGCGCGCGACCGTGGATTCGCCGACCTCTCGCGGCTCGAGGGCGACACGGGCGTCGCGGCCCGGCGTGCCGACGACGCGCGCAGACTGCGCGTCGGGTTCGACGATCAGATCCGACGAGTCGAGCGCACTCGGGAGCAGCTGCAGGAGTGGGCGCGGGCGCACCGTACCCCGGCCGACCTCCTGGAGCTCACCCGCCGTCGACGGGACGAGCTGATCGAGACGACGGGCGACCCCGAGCCGTTGGTGGCCGCTCTGCGCGATCGCTTCACGCGCGAAGACCGGGACGATGCCGAGACGGCCGCGCGGGCGGCATCCGACGCCCTCCGTGAGGTCGACGACGCCCTCGGGCGCGCGGCGTCCGAGCCCGATGAGGGCCACCTCGTCGTGGCCACCGCCGCGCTCCTGCGCGCCGAACGGCAGCTGCGCGCCGTCGAAGACGCGCATCGCATCGCCCTGCAGGCGGCCGAGAACGCGGACGCCGAACTCGTTGCCGCGCGGGCCGAGATCGAGGCGGCTACAGCGTCGGCATCCCGCCGCCCGGCCGAAGCGGCACCCGACGCCCTCGACCGTCTGCGCGCCGCGGCGCGCGACCTCGACCTGGCCGCGGCGGAAGCCGCCCGTCGGCCGCGGTGGGCGATCGCGACCGTCGCCCGGGTCCGCGAGACGCGCGACGACGCCCTCGGCGACGCGATGAGCCCCCGCGAGCGTCTCGAGGCCGCTCGTGCCGCCCTCCCCGGCACCCTCGCGTGCGCGCGCGCCGCTCGCCGCCGCCGAGGCCCGCGGGTCCACCGCCGCGATCGGCGAACGCCTGCGCCTCGAGGACGCGCGTCGGCAGTTGGCCGCGGCTCGGGCGGCGACCGATGCGGAGCAGGCCCTCGCCCACGCGCGTGCCGGGTGGCACGCCGTCTCCGATCCCGTGGCCTGAGCCGCCGCCCGCCGCACCTGCTCCCCGCGGGCGCAACGACCGTGCCCTATCGTGAGCGGCATGGCGGAGAACTCGACGTTCCGACGGGCGACGCAGCTCGCGCGCCGACTACCGGCCACGCTCGTCCTGGTCGGCGTCCTCGTGGTCGTCGGCGTCGCCACCGGCGCCCTGTGGAGCCCGTTCACGGCCTCTGACGCCTTCGCCTTGCTCGCCTACGGTCTTCCCGCCCTCGAGGCCGGTCGCTGGTGGACGCCGGTCACCGGCACGTTCGTGGTCGGTGCGCCCTGGCTGTACCTCGTCGGCATCCCGACGCTCGTGGGGATGGGCTTCCTCGAGGTGCGCCGCGGCACCCGCGTCGCCGCCGCGTACTTCACCGTGGGGCAGCTCTTCTCGATCCTCGCGGCGTCGCTGCTCCTCTGGGTGGCGGCCTTCCTGCCGTGGCCGTGGGCTCAGCAGCAGGCCATGGCCCTCGACGTCGGTCCGTCCGGCGGCGTCTTCGCGTGTCTCGCCGCGGCTCTCGCCCTGCTCCCCTCTCCGTGGCGGCTGCGCGCTTGGACGGTCCTGATCGCGGGCCTGGCCCTCACCTTCCTCTACTACGGCTCGCTTCCCGACCTCGAGCGCGTCCTCGCCGTCGCCCTCGTGCTCGGTGTCGACCGGTCGTTGCGACCTCAGCGCGTGAGCGTCCGCGAGCAGCGCCTGATCGCTTTCGTGGTGCTGTGCGCCCTCGGCGCGTTCGAGATCCTCGGATACGTCGCCCCGATGACCGGTCCGTTCGGCTCGTCGGCGGCGACCTCGGGCTCGTGGATCGACGTCGCCGTCAACACGCTCGTCGTTCTCGTGGTGGCAACCGCTCTGCGCCGCGGCCGCCGCTGGGCGTGGGTCGTCGTGATGCTCTACAGCGCCCTGAACCTCCTGCTCGTGGTCCTCCTCTGCGCCGTCCTGCTCCTGGTGGGCCTCACCGGGATCGAAGCGGATCTGGATGCCGATTTCACCAGCGTTCTGGCCTCGTCGGCGCTGTGGCTCGTGGCATCCGTGTACTTCTTCCTGGTGCGGGCCGCGTTCCGCGCCCGGCCGCGCGCGGCGCTCGGGGAAACGCCTGCGCCGACCGTGGAGGACGTGAAGAAAGAGCTGCACGCGAGCGGCGGGGGCACACTGTCGTGGATGACGACGTGGGACGGCATGTCGTACGCCCGCTTCGGCCGCGGGATTGTGGCCTACCAGCGACGCTCCGGGGTGGCCCTGGCGCTCGGGGATCCGCTCGGTCCCCCGTCCTCCCGCGATCGGACCGTCCGCTCGTTCATCGACGCCGCCGAGGCCGCGGGTCTCGCGCCGTGCTTCTTCAGCGCCGGAGACGCGACGGCCGACGCCGTCCCGGGCGACTGGCGGCGCATCGTCGTCGCCGACGACACCGTGGTCGATCTTCCGGGATTGCAGTTCACCGGAAAGGCGTGGGGCGCGGTGCGCACCTCGCTCAACCGCGGCGAGCGCGAGGGCATGACCTTCCGCCTGTCGAGACTCTCCGACGAGACCTGGGGCGTGCGCCAGCAGCTTCGCGCGATCTCCGAGAGCTGGGTGGGCGATAAGGGGCTGCCCGAGATGGGCTTCACCCTGGGCACGCTGCAGGAGGCGGCCGATCCCGAGGTGCGCCTCGCGTTGGCGGTGTCGCCGCAGGGCGACGTCGACGGTTTCCTGTCGTGGCTCCCGATCTACGGCGAGGGCGGGATCCGCGGGTGGACGCTCGACCTGATGCGCCGGCGCGACGGCGGTTTCGGGCCCGTGATGGAGTTCCTGATCGGTGCGTCCGCCCGGGAGTTCTCCGCGGAGGGGGCGCAGATCATGTCCCTGTCGGGTGCTCCGCTGGCCCATGAGTACCCCGCGGATGCTGGCGCCATCGCCGATCTGCAGGAGCGTATGGCCGCGATGCTCGAGCCCGTCTACGGCTTCGCCTCGCTGCACCGGTTCAAGCAGAAGTTCCACCCGCGCTACGAGACGATGTACCTGCTCTACCGCGACGAGGTGGATCTGACCCGCATCGGCGCCGCCCTCACGCGAGCGTTCCTTCCGCACGCGACGCTGGGCCAGTTCGCCGCTGCGGGGGTCGACCTCGTGCGCCACGAACGCTGAAAGCCCCGGCCGACGCGAAGAACGCGCGACCGGGGCCCGACCGGCCGGAGCCGGAGAAGATCAGAGGGGGCGGATGTTCTCCGCCTGCAGGCCCTTGGGGCCCTGGGCGACCTCGAACTCGACGCGCTGGTTCTCTTCGAGCGAGCGGTAACCGCCCGACTGGATCGCGCTGTAGTGCGCGAAGACGTCCTGGCTGCCGTCATCGGGGGCGATGAAGCCGAAGCCCTTTTCGGAGTTGAACCACTTGACCGTGCCCTGCGTGCTCATTCGTTGTGCCGTTTTCCGCTTGAGCCGGCGCCGAGCGCGCCGGTCTGTGCCTTCACGGTAACGGCCGGACTCTTCTCGCGCACGGGTCCGTGACACAAACGTTGCGCGGCGTCATACGCCGTAAGCCCATACGACGCCCGGGCTGAGCAAGCTCGAAGCCCGGGCGTCGACGGATCCCCCCGGATATGTCACGCGAGGCGTGACGGCGATCACTTTACCGGCGCAGAGGCCCGCGCGCGACACGAAAACGAAGAATCAGCAAGTTCTGGCCATGTGCTGTGGTAACCGAGGGCCGTAAAATCCGGCTGATGGATAGTCGTCGGCGTGCTTCCGCCCTCGTCGACGAGGCCTATAGGGCCCTCGGCGAGGCGATCGTCGACGGTCGGCTCCAGGCGGGTGACCGGTTGCGGGATGTCGAACTGGCAACGCTCATGGGCATTTCCCGCACTCCGGTGCGCGAGGCCCTGCAGAGGCTGGAGCGCATCGGGCTGGTCGAAGTCGCGGCGAACCGGTACACCCGCGTGGCCGCCCTGACCGATCGCGCTCGCAACGACATGCGCGAGTACGCCGCGCACACGATCGCCGCCGTCCTGCACGTGGCCCTGCCACGCTGCTCCGACGACGAACTCGTCGAAACGGCGCGCATCGTCGAAGAGCTGCATTCCGCCGAGAACTCACCCGACTACGTGAGCGCGATGATGGCCCTGGCTTCGCACCTCGTGGCCATTTCGCGCAATGTCGTCTTCCAGAAGACCTTCGTGCAGATCGATCTCGTGCTGCGTCGCAATCTCGAGGGCTGGATGAGCGTCGACGACGGCACGCGCGACACCCTGTTCCGCCATCTGCACGAGCAGATCGCCCGTCGCGACACGAACGGCGCCACGTGGACCTTCCTCGCCCTGCACGGTTTCGCCTGAGCGCACAAGGGCGGTGGCCCGCTCCCCCGCTCCCGTTAGCGTGACGCCATGCCCCACATCGAGCTGCGAGCCCTTCAGGACGACGACCGGGATCCCGCTTTTCGCGCGGTGTCGGCGAGCACCTCCGCGTGGCCGCGCGCCACGTTCGACGATCGGGCGGCCTTCGACCGCTGGAGCGACGACGCGAAGGTCGACGCGCACGTCATCGTCGAGGACGACGCCGTGGTCGGGCTCGCCGCCGCTCTCGACGTCGACGGCGAGCGCGAGATCCTGCTCGCGGTCTCGCCCTCAGCGCACGACGACGCCCCGACCGAAGCGCTGCGGCTGCTCACGTCGCACGAAGCGGAGCGGCCCCTCTACGCGTGCGTCTCCGTCGACGATCAGCCCTCGCACGCGGTCCTGGCCCGCATCGGTTTCGTCGAGCACGAGCGCGACGGCGACGACGTGGTCTACGTGTTGCCGCCGACGTTGGAGTGACGCGGTGCCGACGAGTGACGAAGAACCGACCCCCCGCACGGCGGATGCCGAGGGTTTCACCCGCATCCTGAGCCGTCCGCGCGGGGTCGGGGTATGGCGGGCGGCCCCGCGCGGCAGGCGCCCGCGGCTGCCCGGTTGACCGCTCTGATCATCCGTGTTGGGCTGAGGGCATGACGAGCGAATGGGCGTGGAGCATTCTCGTCGTCATCGGCGCCGCGCTCTGGTTCTGGTCGATCCGTCTAACGCTGCGGGCTTATGCCGGTGAGCGCCTGCCGATGTGGGCGAATCCGCGTAAAGCGCCGGGCCGCGCCGTCGCCGCCCGCGCGTTCGGTATCGGCGCGGCGATCCTCGGCGTCGGCATGACGAGCAGGGCCATCGACAGCGAGCCCTGGATAGCTGCGGTCGTCTCGGCGACCGTGATCGCCGCGGTCTTCTTCGTGCCGTTGATCGTGTCCGTCGCAGCGCACAACGCTCGCGTCGACATCACCCGCACGACCTGACTTGTCAGTTGCGGCTGAGCGTCGCGACGATGGGGCGGTGATCGCTGCCCGCAGCGTCGTAACCGTCGAGCACGGCGAAGCCGTTCACGCGCCACGCGGAGCCGACCAGCACGTGGTCGATCGGCGATGCCAGCCCCACGGGCATCCGGACGGGCCAGGTCCCCGCGGCGGCCGAGCCCGCGTCGGCGGCGGCGTCGCGGCATCCGCCGATCTGCCCTCCCCCGCGTCCGAGGCCGCTGAAGTGATCGACCGTGGAGTTGAGGTCGCCCGCGACGATGACCTGGCTCTCGGCGCAGCGTCCGGCGATCCACTCGAGCCCGAGTTCCCAGCGGTCGGTGACGCCCGGGAGCGGCGGCAGGGGGTGCGCGGCCACGAGGATCGGTCCTGAGCCGTCGACCGGTCTCCACACGCCGCTCGGGAGGCCGACGGTCGAACCGATCCCGGCGTCGAGTGCGTAGTCGCCGAGTTCGCGCGAGATGAGGATCGACGTCGGGATGGACTCGCCGTCCGGCGCGGCGGCCACGGTGTCGTGAGTCATCGGAATGCCCTCCCGATCCAGGATGCCGACGACCTCGGCCGCCGCGATCGCATCGGTCTCGGGAAGGCTGACGACATCGGCCTCGGTCTCGCGCACCATCCGGGCGATCGTCTCGGGAGAGACCGATCCTCCGTACGTGTTCCAGGCGGCGATCGTGAGCTCACCCGGCTGCACGGGCGCTCCCCCTCCGCGGGTCAGCAGCACGGCGCCGTTGCCCACGGATGCCGCGGCGAGCGCGAGCGCGAGAGCCGCGGCCACTCCCCATCGGCGGCGCCACACGGCCACACCGGCGACCAGTAGCGCGAGAACCCCGAATCCGAGGGCCAGCAGCGCACGGAGCGAGATCGCATTCGCGATGAGGGGAAGACGATGGATGCCGACACCTTGCGGCCACACCACGAGGAACGCCGCCACCGATCCCCCCGCGAGAACGAGGAGGAAACGGAGGCGGCGGTGTTTCGGCATCCTGCCCAGTAAAGCGGGTGAACGACCGAAGACAGGGAAAGGCCCGGGACGCGGTCCAATCGCCCCGGGCCTTCCGTCGTCGATCAGCGCGCGGCGCGACGACCCACGATGAGGCCGTAGATCAGCAGAACGATGATCGAACCACCGATGGCGAGGAGCCAGGTCTGGAGCGAGAAGAAGTCCTGCAGCGGAGCGTTGAACAGGACACTGCCGAGGAATCCGCCGAGCAGAGCGCCGACGACGCCGAGCACCAGCGTGATGAGCCAGCCGCCACCCTGCTTTCCGGGGAGGATCAGCTTGGCGATGGCGCCGGCGATGAGGCCGAGGAGAAGAAATCCGAAGAATCCCATGATGTGTTCCTTTCGCGAGTGTGAACCGATGCCCGCTCGAGGCGGGACTCTCGTTGCATCCAGCTTCCTCTCAGGAACGACATTTGCGGGGTGGGTTGCATAAGCCGCTCATTTCTGGTGCGATCACGCGTCCGCGCGAATCGCATTCCCGAGCGGTCTCGCATAGCGTTGTCCGAATGGCCGACACCCTTGCCGACCGACGTTCACCTCTGCGCCCCCTGGGAAACCTCGTGCGCGGCACGCTGATCGGGGCGGTGGAAGTCGTCCCCGGGGTCAGCGGCGGCACGGTCGCCCTCACCGTCGGGGTGTACGCGACGTTGATCGACGCGGCCAGCCACATCGTGCGCGGGCTCGTCGCGAGCGCCGACGTCGTGCGCGGTCGAGGCATGACACGAACCGCCGCGCACTTCCGGGCCGTGCGCTGGAGTGTCGTCGCCCCGGTGCTGCTCGGAATGGTGGTCGCCGTCGTCGTGGGGGCCCGGGTCCTGGCGCCGCTGGTGTCCGCGTATCCGACCGAGACGAGAGCCGTGTTCGGCGGGATGATCGCGGCATCCCTCCTCATCCCCGTCCGTATGCTCGGCCGAGGCTGGACGTGGCGTCTCGGTCTCATCGCGCTCGTCGCGAGCGCCGCGGCGTTCGCCCTGACCGGTCTGCCGACGGCCACCGTCGCGGAGCCGCCGCTGGTGATCGTCGCCCTCGCGGCCTCGGTCGCGGTGTGCGCCCTCGTCCTGCCCGGCCTGTCGGGCGCTTTCCTTCTGCTGGTGTTCGGCCTCTACGAGACGACACTCGTGGCCCTCAATGAACGCGACCTGCCGTACATCGCGGCCTTCGCCCTGGGCGCCGTCGTGGGCCTCAGCCTCTTCGTCAACCTGCTTCGCGTGATGCTGCGCCGGTACCACGCCCTCATGCTCGCGCTGATGACCGGGCTCATGTTGGGCTCGCTCCGCGCGCTCTGGCCCTGGCAGGACGAGTTCGGTCAGGCGTCCGCTCCGGGCGCCGACGCCGGTGCGATCGCCCTTCTCGCGGCGGCCGGGGCGGCGGTCGTTCTTTTTGTCGTGGCGCTGCAGGCGGGGGTGGCGCGCGGTCGTCGCGCGACCTGACGAGCCGGGTCCCGCCCGGGCGGGGGTGCGAAACTGGGAGAGGCCCGCTCCACGTCTGCGGGTTGAAGGGCATCCCGTGAGCAGCACGATCCGATCGAACGGCCCCTCGCCGTCCGTGCGCGAGGCGACCGCGCAACGGGATCGCGTTCGTTCCCTCCGCCGACGAGAACGGGCCGAGGTCGTCCTGGTCGCGGCCTGCTGGGTCTCGGTGATCGTGGCGGTGATGCTGTTCCTGACGTCGGGGCGACCGGCTCAGATCACCGACCTCGCCAGCGCAGTCACCGCCGCAGGGATTGTGACGGGCCTCGTCGGCTCCGACTTCCTGCTGCTGATGCTCGTGCTCGCCGCGCGAATCCCGTGGGTGGATCGCACATTCGGCCAGGACGCTGCGATCCGGCTTCACCGGCGCCTCGGCAAACCCGCGGTGTATCTCATCCTGGGTCACGGCGCCCTGATCATCGTCGGATACTCCCTGCGAGACGGTCTGTCACTCTGGCACCAGACACTGTCGTTGTTCTCCGGCGCCGACATGCTGCTCGCGTGGCTGGGTACGGGTCTGCTGGTCGTCGTCGTCGTGACCTCTCTCGTCGTCTTGCGTCGCCGTCTCGCCCATGAGGTGTGGCACGCGATCCATCTGCTCAGTTACGTCGCTGTTCTCGTCGCCATTCCGCATCAGCTCTCGGCGGGGCAGGTGCTCTCCGGCAGCACACCGCAGACCTTCTACTGGATCTGTCTCTACGTCCTGGCATTCGGATCGATCGCGTGGTTCCGCTTCGCCGCGCCGCTGCTCGCCACCGACGAACACCAGCTCCGCGTGACCGCTGTCGAGCCGCTGAGCCCCGGTGTGTTCTCGATCCACCTCTCGGGCCGCGACCTGTCGCGCCTCGGTGTGCGCGGGGGCCAGTACGCGATCTGGCGGTTCTGGAGTCGCCGCACCTGGTGGCACGCGCACCCGATCTCGTTCTCCGCGGTGCCGACCGACACGGAGGCCCGCCTCACTGTGCGCGCACTCGGTGCGGGAACGGAGCGTCTTGCGCGACTGAAGCCAGGAGCGAAGGTCTCGTTCGCGGGCCCCTACGGGATCTTCACGGATGCCGTGCGCGCGGCGCCGCACCTCTCCGTCGTCGCAGCCGGGGTCGGTGTCGCCCCCGCGCGGGCCCTGCTGGAGGACAGCGACCTGCGCCCGGGCGAAGCCACCGTCGTCCTGCGCGCGAGCGACCCCTCGCAGACCGCCCTGTGGGGCGAGACGAAAGACCTGGTCGGGGACGGTGCGGTGATCGAGATGATCGGTCGTCGGCCCACCGAGAAGACGTCATGGATGACGGAGGAGGCGGTCGCCCGCGGGGCGACGATCGGCTCCGTCCTGCCCGACCTGCTCGACTCGGACCTTTTCGTCTGCGGTCCCGAGGAGTGGATCGACCTCGTCGTCCGCGATGCGAGGGCCGCGGGCCTTCCCGACCGACGGATCCACGTCGAGAGGTTCGTGTGACGGCAAGACCCGCCCGGTCTGCGAGGCTTCCCCTTGCGGGAAACGACAAAGACCCCCGGGATGCACCCGGGGGTCTTTGTCACCTGTGCGCCTCCTGCGTTCCCACTGCAATCGAGAGCGGGCGACAACGCACCTGAGCAAACTGCGAACGCGAGCGCGCGCTGAGCGCGCGTCTCGGCCTTCGACAACCGTTCACGTGGGCAGTCCGTCACCGAAGCGGTTGAGCGTGGAAGTCAACGCAGCCATCGTCGCCGACTACTCTGCCAAGATGTCGGCCCGGGCCATCGCTCGGAAATACGGCGTCAACGAGGGCACGGTCCACCACAGGCTGAAGCGGGCAGGTGTCACGAAGCGTCCGTCTTCGATCCAACTGGACAGGATCGAAGAGATACTGCGCCTTCACGCCAAGGGACGCACAAACGTCGCCAGCGCCCACTCAGTGAGCGTCTCAGAGTCATCTGTCCACAACGTGCTCAGGAGGCATGACCTACAGCTGTAGGCGGCCTGCGGGGAACCCTTTGAGCGGCAGCGGAGCTTTCGCTCTCACGGCGAGGAGATACGGGTTGGTCTTCCCGCCGTAGTCGAACGGAAACGCGGCTTTGGCTACGGCGCCGACCTGGTCCGCGATGACGTCAAGGATACGAAGAGTGTGCAGCTGGGTCAGCCGCACTCCTCGAGTCATGTACGGCGCATCAGTGACGAGACCGAGGGCTGCCTCGTCGGGTGTCGCGGGGGCGTCGATACCGAGACGAGTGACGTACGCCTGAAACTCGCTCTCCCCGGCGGGCGTCCGAAGGTCTCCGCGAAGGTGCGTTAGTTTGTTCCTAATCCAAAGCACCGCCCTGATGTCCGGTGGGGCGACATCGATGCCGATGTAGTGACGGTAGAACAGCTCACACTCCGGCCACTTCCAAGAGTTCTCGGTTCCGCGGGAACTAAGGGAAGCGCCGAAGCGCCGAAGAACCGCATTCGCCATGGCGTCCAGGAAGACCTCGTAGAGCGCGCAGGCATCCTTGATGACAGCGCTGGACAGCTGCCAAAAGTACTCGTCGGGCCACACACCGACGGCTTCCTGGAAGAGTTCAGCTACCAGCCCCTCATCGTGCTGCTCGGGGTCGAAGATCGCAACAGCACGCGCATCGGCCGCAGCCCACTGAGCGTCGAGCCACTCGCTCATACCGTGGTTCGTAGCAATCAGGAACGCTCGAACCTCCTCCTCCGGCATTCGCCACATGGAGTACTCCGCGGAGACGTCGTGCGAGGGGATGTACGTGACCATGACAGGCAGCGTACGTCTCGGCTGTGATCCCGCGCAGCTATTGTCGCGGTACGCACCTCGAGCCTGCTCCCCGGGGTCATCAACGTCAGGGCCCACGACTCCGGCCCGACGTACCCGCATGGGCAAGCTACCAAGCTGGAGCAGCGCTCGGATCATCATCCGACCATGATGAGTGGCATGGATCAGTCATCGCAGACCACCGTCATCGCGTGTGACGAGTCCGGTTCCGAAGGGGACAATCTACTCGACGCTCGTGATCCCGCTTTCGTGCTGGCGAGCACCAGTCTGAGCATCGCTGACGCAGACGCACTCATGGATCGACTGCGTTACGATATGCCGAGCCAGGCGCCCGAGTTCAAGTCGAAGATCGCATTGCGCCAGAGGCACAGACCCGCACTCCTAAACGCCCTCGACAGTCTGGCTGACGCAGGGAACATCCATCTGGTGGACAAGTCCTACTTCGTCACTGCAAAGCTCGCTGATGTTCTGCTCGCAGGTGACTTCGTGGACATCGGCCTGCATGGCCGCGCACGCGCCGACTATCTAGCCAGCAACGCTGCGGTCGCAGTGGGTAGTCAACGCTGGTATGCCCTGCTCGGGTCGTTCGCGACGCTGCTAAGAGGCTATCGGCGCGCTGGGAGGGAACGGCCAGCGCCGGATACGTTCTTCACCGCCCTACATGACGCACGCGCGAATTGCCAGGACGGAACGACCGGCGTGATGCTGCATCGCATGTGGGCCGGCTGCCACAAGGTTGTCGAGCTGGCTGCCGCGCCTGCCTCAGCGATGAGAGAGATCGATCCCATGTGGCCCTCATTGGTAGCCGTCGCCCAGACCTGGACGGTCCGTCTTGGGGATGTGCCGCTTGAGTTCGTCGCCGACAATTGCGGCAGCATCGGCCCGGACTCAGTTGACGAGCTGATAGCTGCTGCTGGGCGCCCGTTCCCGGTGCTCGGTCTTTGGCATCCCGGAGCAGAGTTGCGCGGCATCAGGTTCGTCGACTCGCGGAGCGATTCACGAGTGCAGGTCGCAGACATACTCGCCGGCGTAGGAGGGGAGATTTCCCGACTAGCATTTGCCGGCGTGTTTGACGATCCGCTGCAGATCCACGCGCACCCACTCTTGGACGCGAACTTAATGTGCGCCACTGGCTCACCCATCGACGCGCTATCTGAGCGCCGAGATTTCCCCTACCTGGAACAGTACCTGCGCCAGAGGGGAGGCTAGTGAAGGTCGATACCTACGGCTGAAATCCCAGATGCTCTAGGAAGTTTCTCTTCCACACCACCATCGCCGCGGACGCTCGGACGGTCTCGAAGCTGGCCTATTCCTCGACTTCCACGATCTCGTACTCGGGATCTTCCTCTCCGTCTTGCGGGTAGTCACCGGGGTTAGAAAGGTGGAGAACTTCGGCGCCGGTGTGGAAGTTGTTGAGCTGGTCGGCAGCGTAGGCCTCAGCTTCGGCCTCCGTCTCAAAGATGGCGTCCTCGTCATCGAAGCCGTCATCGTCCCATTGAACCCTGAAGCCCATCTGACACCCTCCAGTCCTCAGCGAAGACGACATGCGTTATGCGTTGCCATCCTCACGTCAACGTAGGGCCCCGAGACAGGCCACAGCAACTGGCGGCAGTTTCACACAGCTTGCTCCATCAGGATCCGGGTCTGCTGCACGGATAGGTGACATCTGATCTGGCTTGCCTGGGAATGCGGGCCTGGAAGGATGCGATCGTGCCCAAAGCCTTTCGAAGGAGCGCCGCGACGACGTAGTGCGCGTCGCGGAGAACCGTGAGCCCGGCGTGACAATCGAGCGGATCGCCGCCGTGCAACAGACCCACACTCCGGCGCATGTATTCGGCCTGCTCCGGATGGCGCGTCAGCAGGCTGACCGCCCAGCCAGGACGAGTCCGCGCCGCTGATCCTGATCAGTTGCGCGAGCGTCTCGGACGTCTGGCAGGTCACGCGGCTCGGATCCGTCGCGGCCAGCACAGACGTCACCACCCCGAACTAATCGGGGCTATCCGCGGAGGCAAGGCGCCAGGGTCCCTCACCGAGCGTCCGGGTCCGACTTCGGTTCAACCGAACTCAATCTCGCCGTCCTCAGGCGACCCGTCCGACGACGGACGACGTCGCTGATGTCAAGGTCGAGGGCTACGGCCAAGGCCGCGACCGTGAAGACGCCTGGGTTGGCGCTGCGTCCGTCCTCGATCTTCTGGATGGTCGACGCGTTCACCCCGGACCGCGCCGCCAGTTCCGCACGGGATAATTTGGCTTGCTCGCGTGCTCTGCGCAGTGCCGCACATAGATGCTCCGAGCGATGCAAATTGAGCATCTCTTCACGTCGAAGGCGGCCGGACACGTACGCAATATTAGTACTTTTTTCCCATACGGTGAACCAAAAGTGTTAGACTGCAAGCATGGCTGGGCGTCACCTGAGGGACATGATCTCCGCATATGGGGAGAGGGACGATCTAAAGTTCCGTCGCGCCGCCCAGGCGATAATTCAGGAAGAGGAAGCCAAGCGGCACAACGTCCTCGCCCGAGAGCTGCGAGGGATCCTCGCAGCCAACAGCGCGCTAGCCGTCACCGAAGAACCGGCACTTCCTGAGGTACCCGTCGACCGCGATTCATCACTGCCACTCGCCTACACCAGCCGGCCGGACGCCATGCTGACTGACCTCGTCCTCGGTGATCAGCCAGCAACATCGCTGAAGGCGCTTCTGAACGAGGTACGACAGTGGTCTCGGCTAGACAAGATGGGCCTCCCTCGCCGAAACCGTCTTCTGCTGTCGGGGCCGCCGGGCTGCGGGAAGACAAGCACGGTCGAGGCGCTCGCGGGTGAACTCGGTCGCCCACTCGTCACCGCGCGTGTAGAAGGGCTCATCTCCAGCTACCTCGGCGAGACCGCAGCCAACCTCAACAACCTGTTCGAGTTCGCCAGCTCCGGCCCGTACGTTCTCTTCCTGGATGAGTTCGACAGTCTGGGCAAGCGACGCGACGACCCGAGCGACCACGGCGAACTTCGCCGCGTCGTGAATGCAGTCCTGCAACAGATTGACCGTTACGCCGGTCCGTCACTAATTGTGGCGGCCACGAACCATTCCGGCGTCCTCGACTCGGCCCTGTGGCGGCGATTTGACACCATCGTCGAACTTCCTCTGCCCACCGCAACTGAGATCACCGAGCTACTCAGCCGGCTCCTCCCCGAGCTGCCCTTCGACGAAATACGCGGATTGGCGAACGAGTTGAACGGCCGTCCTCATGCTGCGGTCGAGTACTTCGCGTACTGGGTCCGCCGTTCTGCCGCCCTTGACGATGCAAGCACCCCCGACCCCGTGCACCTCCACCGCGCCCTATCTGAAACGCTTTCGCGGCCGTGGATGTAACCCACGGCGACCGAGGGATGCCATAGCATCCTGGCGTGGCCGACCATCTCCCGCTTCCTCCTCCGCTGACCCTCGACGGTGCCAAACGCCGCGAGGGCTTCCCTGACGGCGGCGGAGACTTGAGCCGCCGCGGACAGGCCACGACCCTGCGAGGAATCCTCGAGGGGCTCGAGTCACATTCGCCGGGGCTGTTCTCATTGAGCACCGATGACGATGTCGAAGACGACGGTATCGACGCTGACGATCTCGGCCGCCACGTGTTCAAGATCACCGGCAAGATGCCGTTCTCGACATCCGGGCTCGGAGGATGGGAGCACAAGTTCGTACAACTTGCCTTTGCCCACGACCGCGCCTTCTTCGCACTGAGCGATGCGGACTCCCGCGCGATACTCCGCACACTCATCGAGGGATACAACGAGGACCCCGAAGACTTCACCACGTCCTCCAAGGCGTGGCTGGACGCACTGGACAACATCACCGGCATCGAGCTGTACGGACGCGAAGACCGTACCGCGCCAGACCTTCGCTTCCCCGAGGTCGACGACGTGACCACCGTCGACGTCAGCATCTGGCCCACGTCCGTCGCCTCCCGTGGAGCACTGAAGGTCGCCAAAGAGCGCCTCGACGAGGTCGAGGCGCTGATCACCTCCGACACCGACGGACGCGTCCGCGTACTGCTCAGCGACGCGTCGAACCCGGATCGGATCCATCTGCGCGCGCAGGTGGATCGGGCGACCCTGGACGCTCTGCTTAATCACCCGCTCGTCGAGCGCGTCCGAGGCCCATTGGCCATCGACGTGCGCGCGGAAGATCTCAGCGCGGCGCCCCGCCCGACGGACAGCATCACCCCCGCCGGGGCGCCCATCGGCGTGATCGACGACCTCGTGTCGACCGCGAACCCCTGGATGCACAATGTCGTGCGGGCGACCCGTGACTTCCCTTCCTCAGGCGCGCTCGGCACCCCGACCACCCACGGCACGCACGTCGCTGCCATTGCCGCATGGGGACGGGTGGCCGACCTCCTCGGTGGCACCGTGGACCGTGACCCGCGACCGATCTATGCAGCCCGGGTAGCTCACAGCAACGCGCAGGGACAAGCGGAACTCGCCGACGAGCCGACCCTGCAAGTCGAAAGTGCCATGCGCTGGCTCGCCTCCGAGAACGTACGCATTGTGGTCTTCGCGTACGCGCAGGCGTACGCCGACTCAGGGGCACTCCCGGCGGACCTCTCCGCAGTCATCGACATGCTCGCCCGAGAGCTCGACATGGTGGTCATCGTCAGCGCCGGCAACCTCACCGCACTGCCCTCTGGGACGCACTGGAAGACCGACTACCCCCAGTACCTGGAAGACGAGAACGCGCGTATCGCCGCGCCGGGAACGGCCGCGCTGGCGCTTACGGTCGGGTCGATTGCCCACACTGACCAGGTCGACGTGTCGCGCTTCCCGGGCGGCGTCGGCATTGCCCCCGCAGGGAAGGGCGCACCCTTCTCCCGCACCGGGCCTACCGGCACAGGCCAGCAGAAACCTGAGTTCGGCGGGTACGGCGGCAGCTGGGCATGGAACCACGACACCGACGCCCTCCTCATCAACGACGCAAACGTCTCCGCCATCTCGCTTACGCCCGCCAGTGGAGGCCGCCTCTTCAGCACCGTGGCGGGCACGAGTTACGCTGCGCCGCACGTTGCGAACGAGGTCGCGAAGATCGCCACGCGCTATCCGGCGGCCGGAGCCAATCTGTTGAGGGCGCTGACCGCTCTCTCCGCCGAGCCGCCGCACCACATGCCCAACGTGCAGCACGCCGCGTACGGTGTCCCGCGCGCGGAGAACGTGCTCGAAAGCGAGGGCAGTCGCGCAATCCTCGTGCACGAAGGAATCATCGACGGAAACACCTACCAAGTGATCGAGCTGCCCGTCCCGGAGCAGTTCGCGTCGGGTGCCTGGGAACGGGAGCTGCGGGTGGCGCTCGCCTTCGACCCCGCGGTCCGCCGCAGCCGACGCGAGTACATCTCGTGCCACATCGACGTCGATTTCGTGCGCAACATCTCCCTCGATGAGATCAAGGAGATTTGGCGCCGCCAACCCACACGCGCGGATCGCCTGCGAGGTGCGGCGTTCCGAGACCTGCCCACGGGCCGGGAGCGACCAGGCCTTCTGCCCGGGGTGCAGTCAGTCAACTCCGATACCGTCTTCTGTCGCAGGTACCGTACGGTGGGGAACGCGTGGAGTGTGGACGACGAGACGTACTACCTCGTGTTGAGCCATACCTACAGTCCCTGGACGGAAGCTCAGAAGAAGGAGTACCCGACACAGGACTACGCCCTCGCGGTCGAGTTCCTGGCCGTCGGACAGCCACATCTGGACTTGCACTCCCTGACGCAGGCTCAGCTGAACGCGCGAGTGCGGGGACGGGCTCGCTCTTGACTCATCAGGCCACCCCCTGGGGCTCGGATCCGTCCGCGTCCTTCAACGATCACACCGCAGGCGACTATTCGGTGAGGGAGAGTGCCCGAGGTAAGCGGCTCACCTTCCGCGGGACGTGCCCGTGGTGCGCTGGCTCCGTCGAGTGCCCCGTCGATCTTCAGCTGGTCCCGTCCAACGACGCCGGAGCATTCGTCGCTCAGGGTGCGAGCGAGTTGGTCCTCGTGATCGAATGCACGTGCACCGAACCCCACCCAGGACGACCCGATGGGCAGACGGGCTGTGGGCAGAGCTGGAGCGTCGTGGTGGAGAAGGCAGCATGACCTATCGGGTGGTCAACGTGCGCCGCGCTACCGCAGATGAACTGGCCGCACGGAAACGGCTGAAGGAGATGGCGGCTAACCAGTTGCCGTCCGTCCGCAGCGCCGCCGAGAAGTGGCGTAACGGTGTCGGACTATCCGGCGGAGCCATCACATTCGCGGGACTGATAGCTGCGCCTGAGATCGTGAAGGACGCCACCGCAACGCAACTGCAGCAAGGCGTCTGGCTCCTCGGCGCCGCCGTCGGCCTCGTGTTGGTGGCGATGGCGTGCGGCCTGCGTGCCTCATTCGGGTGGCCGGCGTTGCGCAACATCGCCACCGCCGACGCGTTACGAGAGTGGGAGCTCCGCGAGGTCACACGAAGTATCTGGTATCTGCGTGCCTCGATGATCGTCATTATCGGGGCGGTGGTGGTGATCGCTCTTGCGGGCGCCGTCCTGCTGTTCGGTCTGGACTTGGCGACCTTCCACCTCACCGAGCCGGCTCCTGCACCAACGCCCTAACTCATCAGACCTGATGAAGTTTGGTCACGTGTTCTCGTGAGTGAACGCGGTGAGTCAGCGAGGTGAGACCTCCGGTCAACTCAGCGAGTGTCCATGCCTCTTCTATGCCTATCGCGAGTTCATCGATCGAGTCGAATTCGTCGCACTCCCACGCATCAGCGAGTCTCGCCGGCAGATCGTTCCTTCCGAGGGTGCCTCTGATCTCACCCCACGTGGGCATTGGCGCTACAAGCCGGACCGAGCCTCGAAACGGCGCTGGTTGGGGCAAGAGTCGAACAGGCCCGCAAAAGCCCGGACACAGCCGAAAAGGCCACCCCGAAGGGTGACCTTTTCGTTGGAGCCGTAGGTGACTTACTTACCGCCCTGCAAAGCCAGGGTGATTGCAGTAAGCCTCCTATGGTGCGCGAGGGGGGACTTGAACCCCCACGCCCTTGCGGGCACTGGCACCTGAAGCCAGCGCGTCTACCTATTCCGCCACTCGCGCGTTGCGTGACACAGGATGCCACGCGACCAACTTCCCGAGAATATCACGGCCGCGACCGCGTCACGAAACGCGGCTCCGAAGCCCGCGTCCATGACCTCCCCAGCCGCGCTGACTACGATGTGCCTACTGGTCTGCCTGCCTGAAGGAGTCTCGTGGGGCTACTCGACAGTTTCGAGAAGGGTCTCGAACGCGCCGTCAACGGTGCGTTCGCGAAGACCTTCCGCAGTGGCATCCAGCCGGTGGAGATCGCGTCCGCTCTGCGCAGCGAACTCGACAAGAAAGCCGTGGTCGTCACGCGTGAGCGCATCCTCGCGCCGAACACGTTCGCGGTGCGCCTCTCGCCCGCCGACGACGAGAAGATGAGCGCGCTGGGCTCGACCCTGGTGTCCGAGCTCGACACCCTGGTCAAGAAGCACGCCCGTACGCAGGGCTACTCCTTCGCCGGTCCGGTCGCTATCACGATCGAACGCGACGGGTCGCTGTCGACAGGCACGCTCCGTGTCGACTCGCAGACCACCGAGGGGCAGGTCGCGTGGCGCGGGGTCGTCGACATCGACGGCACTCGTCACCCTCTGACCGCTGCCCGCACGGTGATCGGCCGCGGCAGCGACGCCGACATCACCATCCCCGACGCCGGCACGAGCCGCAAGCACGTCGAGATCCTGTGGGACGGCGAGCGCGCGATGGTCCGCGACCTCGGTTCGACCAACGGCACCACCCTCAACGGCCGCAAGGTCTCGGAGGCCGCTCTTCCGCCCGATTCGACGATCTCGATCGGCCGCACCAATATCGTGTTCCGTGTGGTCGCCCAGGCGCAGCCGCCGCGACGCCCTTCGGCGTCCGACGCCACGAGCATCTTCGACGTCCGGGAACGGGGACCCCTCTCATGAGTCAGCTGACTCTCCTTCTTCTTCAGGGCGGCTTCCTCGTCCTGCTGTGGTTTTTCGTGTTCGGTGTCGTCTATTCGCTGCGCGCCGACCTGTTCGGCGTCAAGGTGCGCAAGCTCCCCGAGCCCACGGCATCCCCCGCTCCGGCGGCAGCCGCCCCCACCTCATCGCCCGACGCCGTGACCACGCAGGTCAAGCGCCCCGCCCCTCCGGCCCCGGCGCCCGCGGGGGGTCTGGCGACCACGTCGGCCGTCTCGCGCATCGTCATCACGAGCGGTCCCAAGGCCGGCCTCGAGCTGCCCCTGGGCACCGAGCCGCTGACGATCGGTCGCTCCAGCGAGTCGGGTCTGGTCATCCGCGATGACTACACCTCGAGCCACCACGCCCGACTCGTCCTCTGGGGCGAGCAGTGGATGCTGCAGGACCTCGACTCCACGAACGGCACCTCGCACGACGGCGTCCGCGTCGCCGCACCGGTTCAGGTCAAGGTGGGGGCTCCGATCAAGGTCGGCGCGACGACGTTCGAGTTGAGGAAGTAGCCCTCCTCCATGGTCTTCCAGGGCTCGAGCGCCGCCATCTCCCACACGGGCAAGGTGCGCTCCAACAACCAGGACTCCGGCTACGCCGGGTCCAACTTGTTCGTGGTCGCCGACGGCATGGGCGGGCACGCGGGCGGTGACGTCGCCTCGAGCCTGGCGATCCGCCGCCTCACCGAGCTCGACCAGCCCTTCGGCTCCCCCGCCCAGGCCGAGCACGCCATCCGCGACTCCCTCGCCGACACGGCGGCGGAGCTCATCGACACCGTGGCCCGCCGCCCCGAGCTGGCCGGCATGGGAACGACGGTGAGCGCTCTCGTCATGGTCGACGACTACGCCGTCATCGGCCACATCGGCGACTCGCGCATCTACCTGTACCGCGACGACACGCTCACGCAGATCACCGCCGACCACACGTTCGTCCAGCGTCTGGTCGACTCGGGCCGCATCACGCCCGAAGAGGCCCGGTACCACCCGCGGCGCTCGGTGCTCATGCGAGTACTCGGCGACATGGATCCCGACCCCGAGGTCGACAGCTTCATCATGCCGACGCAGGACGGCGACCGCTGGCTGCTGTGCTCCGACGGCCTCTCGGGCGTCGTCGACGACGCCCACACCGCCAAGACGCTGGCCCTCGGCATGCCCCCGGCGCGCACGGCCGACGCTCTGCTCAAGCAGGCGCTCGACGGCGGCGCTCCCGACAACGTGACGGTCGTGCTCGTCGACGTCGGCGGCCAGCACCCGGTCTTCATCGGAACCCCCACGATCGTCGGCTCCGCGTCCACCCCCAGCGGCGTGGTCGTGCCCGCCGCCCGTCCCAGCCGGTCGGGGTGGCTGCACCACGCCCGCCAGGTCGCGAACGAGCCCACCCACTTCGAGCCGGCGGCCGAGTTCCTCGAGGAGCTCATCGAAGAAGACCGTCGCCGCGCCCGCCGCCGCCGCTTCGGCTGGCTCGCCGCGCTGATCCTGGTACTTGCCGGCATCGGCGTCGGCCTGTTCGCCGGCTACAACTGGACGCAGACGCTCTACTACGTCGGCGCCGACAGCGACTCGGTCGTGATCTACCGCGGCATCCAGCAGTCCATCGGTCCGATCTCGCTGTCGACGGTCTACCAGGACACGAACATCCCCCTGTCCGAGCTGTCCGATTTCGATCGGCAGACCGTCCAGGCCACCATCTCCGCGCCGTCGTTGAACGACGCGGAGAAGATCGTCGAACGCCTGCGTCCCGCGGCGGAGGGAAGCGGATGACCGACCAGAAGCTCACCCGATCGGGCGACGCCGTGTCCACCGACACGGCTGTGATGCGCGCGCTCAAGAAGATCCGCGTCCCCGCGAAGCAGCGCAACCGCGAGCTCGGCCTGCTCCTGTTCGCGATCGCCGTCTACGGCGGCGCCATCGTCCTCGTGCAGCTCGGCGTGAACAACACCGTCGAAGCCGGTTACCTCTCGGTCGCCGCAATCCCGGCGGTCCTCGCGCTGATCATGCACGTGGTGCTGCGCCTGCGCGCCCGCGATGCCGACCCGTTCGTGCTTCCCATCGCCACCGTCCTCACGGGCCTGGGCATCGCGATGATCTATCGCATCGACCTCGCTGACAAGGCGAGCGGATGGGATGCCACGGGCAACCGCCAGATCGCCTGGGCGGCCATCGCGATGGTCGCAGCCCTCGCCGTGCTGATCTTCGTGCGCAATTACCGGGTGCTCTTCCGCTACACGTACCTGTTCGGCCTCGTCGGCATCCTGCTGCTCCTGCTGCCCTTCGTCCCGGGCCTTGGAACCGACCAGAACGCCGACGTGTGGGTGTCGCTGGGCTTCGTGTCGTTCCAGCCCGGTGAGCTCGCCAAGATCTGTTTGGCGATCTTCTTCGCCGGCTATCTGGTCCGCACCCGAGAGAGCCTCACCTCGACCGGCACGCGGTTCCTGTTCATGACGTGGCCGCGCGCCCGTGAACTCGGCCCGGTGCTGATCATCTGGCTCGTCTCGCTCGGCATCATCGTGCTGCAGCGCGACCTCGGCACGGGCCTGCTGATCTTCGGCATGTTCGTCGCGATGCTCTACGTCGCCACCGGCAAGACGAGCTGGGTGCTCATCGGCCTGGTGCTGGTCGCGAGCGGTGCCTTCTTGGCATCCCGGGTCCTCCCCTACGTCAACGGGCGCTTCGCCAACTGGCTGAGCGCCTTCGACCCCGAGGTCATCAACCGCGACGGCGGCAGCTACCAGCTGGTGCAGGGCATCTTCGGCCTCGCGCACGGCGGCCTCTTCGGCACCGGTCTCGGTCAGGGACGGCCGTACATCACCCCGCTATCGCAGAGCGACTACATCGTGCCGAGCCTCGGCGAAGAGCTCGGTCTCGTGGGCCTGTTCGCGATCCTCGCGCTCTACATGGTCTTCACCAGCCGTGGCATCCGCATCGGTCTCGCGGGGCAGGACGACTTCGGCAAGCTGCTCGCGACGGGCTTCTCGTTCACGATCGCCCTGCAGGTGTTCATCATGGTCGGCGGCGTCACTCGCGTGATCCCGCTGACCGGCCTCACCACCCCGTTCCTCGCGGCCGGTGGATCGTCGCTCATCGCGAACTGGATCATCGTCGCGTTCCTGCTGCGGATCTCCGACGCGGTGCGCAGCCGCCCCCGGGTGGTGATCGGCTGATGACCCGCCAATTCGCCCCCGTCGACGCCCCGATTCCCGAGGAGGCACCGTGACCAAAGAGCTCCGACGCCTCAGCATCGTCATGCTGGCGATGTTCCTGGCCCTGTTCGCCTCGACGAGCATCATCCAGGTCGCCCAGGCCAACTCGTTGACCAACACCACCGGCAACACGCGTGCGCTGTACGACTCGTACCAGATCCAGCGCGGATCGATCATCGCCGGCGGCACCGCGATCGCCTCATCGGTTCCCTCGAACGACGTCTACAGCTGGCAGCGTCAGTACACGGATGCCGACATGTGGGCGCCCGTGACCGGTTACATGAACCCGGTGCTCGACGCGAAGACCCAGATCGAGGCCGCCGAGAACAGCGTGCTGAGCGGGTCCGATTCGAACCAGTTTTTCTCGCGCATCGACCGCGCCATCACGGGCCAGGCGCCGCGGGGTTCGAACGTCGAGCTCTCGGTCGACCCGAATGTGCAGAAAGCCGCGTGGGACGCCCTCGGCGACCTGCAGGGCGCCGTCGTGGCGATCGAGCCCTCGACCGGGCGCATCCTGGCGATGGTGTCCAAGCCCAGCTACGACACCAACATCCTCGCCTCACACGACACGGATGCCGTCAACGCGGCGTACGACCAGCTGATCGCCGACCCGTCGAAGCCGATGGACAACCGCGCGATCGGCGGCAACCTCAACCCTCCGGGCTCGACCTTCAAGCTCGTCGTCGCCTCGGCGGCGCTGGCATCCGGTCGTTACACGCCGGACTCGGCCTTCCCGAACCTCGCCGCGTACACGCTGCCCCAGTCCACGAACGTCGTGAGCAACGCCGGCGGCGGCACCTGCGGCGGCGGCGACACCGTGACCATCGCGACGGCGCTGCGGCTGAGCTGCAACATCCCGATGGCCGAGCTCGCGGTCGAGCTCGGCGACGACGCGATCCGCGCCGAGGCCGAGAAGTACGGGTTCAACACCTCGTTCAGCCTGCCGCTCGAGTCCACGCCCTCGATCTACCCGACCTCGCCGAACGCTCCGCAGACCGCCCTCAGCGGCTTCGGTCAGGGCGACGTCCGCGCGACCCCGCTGCAGATGGCGATGGTGTCGGCCGGCATCGCGAACGATGGCGTGGTGATGAACCCGCGGATGGTCGATCGGGTGATCGAGCCCAACCTCTCGGTGAAGGACGAGGCGAGCAGCAGCGAGTTCGGACGTGCTCTGGACTCCTCGATCGCCGCCCAGATGGTCACCATGATGACGGCGAACGTCCAGGACGGCGCAGCATCGAATGCAAGAATAGACGGGGTCGCGGTGGCGGGTAAGACCGGCACGGCGGAGAACGATTCCCGTCCCTACACTCTCTGGTTCACCGGCTTCGCACCGGCGGAAGACCCCAAGGTCGCCGTCGCCGTGGTCGTCGAAAACGGTGGAGGCCAGGGGCAGAACGGGAGCGGCAACGAGATCGCCGCCCCGATAGCGAAGAAGGTCATGGAGGCGGTGCTGGGTAAATGAGACCGACGCAAGGTGTGACCTTCGGAGGACGCTACGAGCTCGATTCGCGGATCGCGATCGGCGGTATGGGCGAGGTCTGGGAGGCGACGGATCACGTCATCGGACGAACCGTTGCCATCAAGATCCTCAAAGACGAGTACATGGGCGACCCGGGCTTCCTCGAGCGCTTCCGCGCCGAGGCGCGCCACGCCGCCCTCGTCAACCACGAAGGCATCGCCAGCGTGTTCGACTACGGCGAGGAGGACGGCAGCGCCTTCCTCGTGATGGAGCTCGTCCCGGGTGAAGCCCTGTCGACGATCCTCGAGCGCGACGGGTCGCTCTCCACCGACAAGACCCTCGACATCGTCGCCCAGACGGCCGCCGCGCTCCAGGCGGCGCACGCCGCGGGCCTCGTGCACCGCGACATCAAGCCGGGCAACTTGCTGATCACGCCCGACGGTCGCGTCAAGATCACCGACTTCGGCATCGCCCGTATCGCCGACCAGGTGCCGCTGACCGCGACCGGTCAGGTCATGGGAACGGTGCAGTACCTCTCGCCCGAGCAGGCGTCGGGTCACCCCGCGTCGCCCGCGACCGACACCTACTCGCTCGGCATCGTCGCGTACGAGTGCCTGGCCGGCAAGCGTCCCTTCACGGGCGAGTCGCAGGTCGCGATCGCCATGGCGCAGATCAACGAGCAGCCCGCTCCCCTGCCCCCCACGGTGGCGCAGCCCGTCCAGAACCTCGTGATGGCGATGATCGCCAAGAAGCCCGACGACCGTCCGGCCTCGTCGGCCGCCGTCTCGCGCGCCGCAACCGCTCTGCGTCGCGGCGACCTCGCGGCCGCGGCCGCCGCCGTCCCCGCGATCGCGGCGGGTGCCGCTCTCGCCGATGACGCGACCCAGCTGCTCACGGCCGGCGGGCAGACCTCGGCCACCACGCGACTCATGCCGACTCCGGCGGCGGCGACCTCGCTCCTCACCGAGGAGCACACCGAAGAAGACCCCGCGCCGCAGAAGAAGAAGCGCAGTCCCTGGACCTGGCCGCTCATCGCGCTGATCGCCCTGCTCGCGCTGGTGCTGATCGGCACGCTCGTCACGCTGCTGACGAACCAGGGCGACTCGAACGCGGCTCCCGCGAGCCCCTCCGCGTCCTCGTCGACGCCGGCTCCGGCGCCGTCCTCGCCGTCACCCGTCCCGACCCCGTCTAACACCCTCGTCGACGTCGATGCGCTCAACCTCATCGGAAAGACCTGCGACGAAGCGCGCTCCGCCCTCCGCACCGCGAACCTCGGCGCCACCTGCACCACCGGGAACGCGGCCGCCAGCGCCGACCAGGTCGGCAAGGTCTACGTCGTCAATCCGACGGGAAGCAACCCGCGGGGGACGAACATCGAGGTCACGGTCTACGGCGAAGAGACGCCGCTCTCGACGCCCGGCACGCCGACCCTCCCCGGCACCTCGGTGACGGCGGGCAGCGACATCCAGGTCTCGTGGCAGCAGTACTCGTGCCCCTCGGGCACCGGGTCGGTCACGTCGTACAACTTCACCGCCACCAATGGCACCTTCGACGCCACGGGACAGTCGACCGCGGTGTTCGCGCCCGACGCGCGCAACGCGAAGCTGACGGTCAACAACGCCGCCGGTCAGACCCTGCGGGTGACGTACACCGTCAGCTGCTCGGGCGCCGGCGACCGGACGGCCGGTCCCTCGGGCGAGGCGTCGGCGACGATCACGGGCGGCAGCTCGTCTTCGCCGTCGGCGACGCCCGCGGCGGTTCCCACCGTCAAGCCCTGATCCCCATCCCCCACGCCAGGAGCTCCACCCGTGACCACTGAGACGCGCGTCCTTTCCGGGCGCTACCGCGTCGACGACCTCATCGGTCGCGGCGGCATGGCCAGCGTCTATCGCGGGTACGACCAGACGCTCGGGCGCACGGTCGCGATCAAGGTCCTGAAGGCCGATCTGGCGGGCGACGCCGCTTTCCGCACGCGGTTCCGGCTCGAGGCGCAGGCGGCCTCGCGCATGGCCCACCCCACGATCGTGCGGGTCTTCGACGCGGGTGAGGACGTCGAGACGGGCGTCGACGGCCACGAGCGCCCGGTTCCGTACATCGTCATGGAACTCGTGCACGGCCGTCTGCTCAAGGACGTCATCGCCGAGGGGCCCGTGCCCACCGATGACGCGCTGCGGTACGTCGACGGCATCCTGGAGGCTCTGGAGTACTCGCACCGTGCCGGCGTCGTGCACCGCGACATCAAGCCCGGAAACGTGATGATCACCGACTCCGGACGCGTCAAGGTGATGGACTTCGGCATCGCCCGCGCGGTGTCCGACTCCTCGTCCACGGTCGCCGAGACCACGGCCATCGTCGGCACGGCGGCGTACTTCTCGCCCGAGCAGGCCAAGGGCGAGTCCGTCGACGCCCGCGCCGACCTCTACTCCACGGGCGTCGTGCTGTACGAGCTCCTCACGGGTCGACCCCCGTTCCGCGGCGACACCCCCGTGGCCGTCGCCTACCAGCACGTCAGCGAGGCCCCGGTCCCGCCCAGCGAGATCGTCGAGACGGTACCTCGCGCGCTCGACGCCATCGTCCTCCGCGCCCTCGCGAAGGACCCGTTCCAGCGCCCGCAGGACGCCGCGAGTTTCCGCGAAGCCCTCGACGAGACCGTCGACGGCAAGGGCCCCACCAAGCGCCAGATGTCGGCGCTGTCGAACGAACTGTACGGTCCGAACCCGCGTCAAGCGGCTGAGACCGCGCGTTCGCTGCGGCAGCTCAGCACCGACACCACGATGCGCCGCACGCAGCCCGGCCCCCCGGTGGCCTGGATCTGGGCGGGCGTGACCGTGCTCGCCGTGCTCCTCGTGGCCGTCCTCATCTGGGTCATGCAGATCCAGCCGAGCAACGACGTGCCCACCAGCGCATACACGGTCCCCAACGTCGTCGACATGTCGTACGACCGCGCGGTCGAGACGCTCGAGGGCCAGCAGCTGACCACCAGTCGCGTGAACGAGTCCGACGAGAAGGTCGCCGCCGGAAATGTCGTGAGCACGGTCCCCGAGGCCGGGACGAATGTCACCGCCGGGCAGAGGATCACGGTCTACGTCTCGACCGGACCCGATACGGCCACGGTTCCGACCCTCGACGGGATCACCGAGAGCGAGGCGCGGACAGCGCTGCAGAACGCGGGACTGTCGGTCGGCTCGATCCGCCGCCAGGATGATCCCGCTCTCGCCGCCGGAACGATCATCTCCTCGAGCGTCGAGTCGGGTGCCGAGGTCGCGAAGGGCACCACGGTGAACCTCGTGGTCGCCAGCGGACAGGTGGTCATCGTCGACTACACCGGCTACACCCTCGAGGCGGCCCAGCGCGAGCTGGAGTCCGACGCGAAGCAATTGACGGTCAAGACGCAGCAGGATCCCGGCTGCAAGGCCGCGACGCCCCCGACGGTCAAGACGCAGTCTCTCGCCCCGGGTGAGGTCCCGGTGCACAGCGAGATCACGCTGACGGTGTGTTCGGGCGCCTGACACCGCGCGGGTGAAGTCGGGAGCCGCGTGCAGCGGCGCCCGAAAGTCCGGCGTTCTCGAGCCAGCGGCCGAGCAGCACATGTCCGCCCTCGGTCAGCACGCTCTCGGGGTGGAATTGCACGCCCTCGATCGGCGCGGTCCGGTGCCGGAGGCCCATCACCACTCCTGCGTCGGTCCGCGCCGTCACCTCCAGCTCCGCCGGGAGCGACTCCGCGTCGACGGAGAGCGAGTGGTAGCGGGTGGCGACGAAGCCGTCGGGAAGATCGGCGAACACCCCGTCTCCCCCGTGCCGGATGACGCTCGTGATCCCGTGCAGCAGTTCCGGCGCGTGTCCGACGCGTCCGCCGAACGCCGTCGCGATGGCCTGATGTCCGAGACAAACTCCCAGGAGAGGGATGCCGGCACCCAGCGCCGCGTGCACCACGGCGACCGAGTGCCCGGCGTCGTCGGGGTGACCGGGGCCGGGTGAGACGAGGATCGCCTGTGCGTCACGCACGGCGAGATCCGGCAGCCCGGGATCGTCCGCTTCGATCAGGACGGTATCGGCTCCGAGGTCTCGGACGTAGCCGGCGAGGGTGTGGACGAAGCTGTCGCGATTGTCGACGACGACGACGCGCCAGGGACTCACTCGACCGTGACCTCTTGGGGATAGACGAGGTCGCTCACCCAGGGGAAGACGTAGAAGAACAGACCGTACAGAACGGCCGCGAGCAGCACCAGGACGATCAGCAGACGCACCCACCACGGACCGGGGAGGACGCGCCACAGGGCTCCGTACATCAGGCTGCTCCAGAGGTCAGAGACGTCGGCGGACCGGCGTCGGTCCGCGGGGTGAAGGACTCGAACACGCCGTAGCCGATCGCTCTCTCCGAGAAGCCGTAGCGCGGGCTGCAGGTGGTCATCGTGATGACGCGGTCCGTCGCCTCGATCTGCGGCTGCTGGGGTGTCGGCAGGAGGACGTTCACGCCGTCGGGACGCACGTATTCGATGTTGCGGAACCGGTAGGTGTACCACCCGCCCTCGGTCTCGACGACGATGGCATCGCCGATGCGCAACGACGGCAGGTCCGCGAACGGCGCCCCGTGGCTGCCGCGGTGGCCGGCGATGGCGAAATTGCCCACCTGCCCGGGCATGGCGGAGTCAGGGTAGTGACCGAGGCCGATCGGATCGAGGGTGCGGGACGAGCTGACTCCCCCGGCGACCGGGAAGTGGTAGTCAGGGCCGAGGCGCGGGATGTAGACGACGCCGAAGATCTGCGCGTCTTCCGCTTGCTCGAGGGCGGGCGGGTCGGCCGTGGGGGGTGCCGCCGGCTGAGCGGGAGCGGTCGTCGTGGGCAGGGGCGCCGACGGCGGCGGATTGGTGGCCCACTGCTCGCTGATCTCTCTGCCCTGATCCTTGAACTGCGCGCCGATGATGGCGTCGCCGATCCAGAGCTGCCAGACGACGAAGAGCAGGACGAGAACGCCCGCGGTGACCAGCAGATCACCGATGACCCCGATCACGGACACCCGCCGGCGCGGAGCGCGACCGCGCCGTGATCCCCGGCGGGTCTGCGGCTGGTCGACGGTCTGCACGGGGGCAGTCTAGTTCCGCGGGATCACGCGCACCTGACCGTTAGACTGTCCGGCATGGCTCGAACTGGCAAAGGCGAAGACCCGATCGCTGAGCGCAACGAAGGCGGATCGGCTCCGAACCCGGTGTGGTTCCTGCCCATCATGATCGGCCTCATGCTCATCGGCCTCGTGTGGGTGTTGGTGTTCTATCTCAGCAACTCGCAGTTCCCGATCCCCGGCATCGGTCCGTGGAACCTCGTGATCGGCTTCGGCATCGCGTTCGTCGGGTTCCTCATGACCACGAAATGGCGCTGACTTACACCCGTGTAATTCATCCCCACCTGTGGATGAGGCTGTGGATAACTCTCAGACGTAGAACACAGCCGGGATCGCGAGCAGTGCGATCAGGAGCACGCTGATAACGACGAGCAGGACGATCTGCACCCGCTTCTGCGTCGCCGCGCGCGTTCGCGCGTAGATCAGCCCGACGCCGGCGCCGGTGATCAGTCCGCCCAGGTGCGCCTGCCACGAGATCCCCACCGCGGCGAGCGAGCCCGCGAAGTCGCCCGACCCGATCGCGTTGATGCCGGCGATCGCGAACGGCCACGCGAAGTTGATGGTGATCAGCACGGCGATGACGCGGATGTCCGCGCCGATGTGGCGTCCGATCACGAGCAGGGCACCGAAGAGCGCGAAGATCGCGCCGGACGCACCCACGGTCCACACCCCGGGGGCGAGGAGCGCGACGGCGACCGAGCCGCCGAGGGCACCGATCAGGTAGAGCGCCAGGAACCGCGCGCGACCGAGGAGCGGCTCGAGGCTGCGCCCGATGAACCAGAGCGCGAGCATGTTCAGGCCCACATGGAAGAACCCGCTGTGGACGAGGGCCACGGTGAACAAGCGCCACGGCTCGATGAAACCGGCCTGCGGCAGCACGTAGAGGCTGTTGAACGCGAGCAGGTTCGATACGACGCCGCCCACGCCCGGGATGAGCCCGATGATGTAGACCAGGCCCGTGACGGCGATGATGCCGAGGGTCATCTGCGGTCGGCCGGACGAGACGACCGACATGGGACGAGAGGCCCAGCGGCGCTGAGCTTTCTTCTGCGCCGGGGTCTGCGCGGCACGTTGCTGCGCCATGCACTCCGGGCAGATGACGCCGACGGCGGCGGGTGTGCGGCACTCCGAACACACGGTGCGCATGCACCGCTGGCACAGCACGAAGCTCTGCCGGTCGGGATGCCGGTAACAGAAGTTGTCGCTGTTGCGACGGAATTCCTCAGTCGTGGACACCCGCCGCCGCCTGAGAGGTCAGACCGAGACGACGTCGACCGACTGGAGCACGACGGGCTCGATCGGACGGTCGCCCGCGGCGGTGGGGACGGAGGCGATCTTGTCGACGACGGCCTTGGACGCGTCGTCGGCGACCTCGCCGAAGATCGTGTGCTTGCCCTGGAGCCACGGGGTCGGATCGGTCGTGATGAAGAACTGCGAGCCGTTGGTGCCCTCGGCCTGGCCGGTGATGGCGTTGCGGCGCAGACCGGCGTTGGCCATGGCCAGCTTGTAGGGCTGGGTGAAGTCGAGCTCGGGGCTGATCTCGTCGTTGAAGTTGTATCCGGGGCCACCGATGCCCTGACCGAGGGGGTCGCCGCCCTGGATCATGAAGTTGGGGATGATGCGGTGGAAGATGACGTCCTTGTACAGAGGACCCTCACCCTTGGCGCCCGTAGCCGGGTTCGTCCACTCCTGGGTTCCGTCGGAGAGCCCGACGAAGTTACGGACGGTGCGCGGAGCGTGGTCTCCGAACAGGTTGACGACGATGTCGCCGTGGTTGGTGTGCAGGGTCGCGACGGCGGTGTGGTTGGCCATGAGTACATTCTCTCAGAGTTATCTGCAAGGGTCGGCGGCGTCAGCGACCCGTTCTGGCAAGATGAACGAACGTACATCCCATCGACAGGGAGGATGAGCCGTGGGCCTCAGCCGCAAGAGCAAGAAGGAACTGCGCAAGCTCCAGAAGCACGCCGCGAAGGTGTGGGAGTCGCAGCAGGTGCTGCTGGGCGAGAGCGGGAAGGTCGCTCGTGAAGCCGGCCACCAGCTCGGTCGCTTCAGCCGCGAAGACCTCGTCCCCGCCGTGCAGGACGGGTACAACAAGTACGCCGCTCCGTACGTCGACAAGAGCGTGAAGTACAGCAACCGCTTCCTCAGCCACAAGGTGGTCCCCGCGGCCGGTGCCGTGGTCGGCGGAGCGATGTCGGTGTGGGACGCCGCGGGCGACACCCGTGACCGTCTCGCCAAGGGTCGCGGCTTCGAGCTCGACACCCACAAGTACGCCAAGCGTGCCGAGAAGTACGGCAAGCAGGCGTCGAAGCGTCTCGCCAAGAAGCTTCCCTCGCAGCACGACGGCATCGGCGCCGGCGGCGTCATCGCCATCATCCTGGGCGTGGTCGCCGCTGCCGGCGTCGCGTACGCCGCGTGGCAGACGCTGCGCGCCGACGACGAGCTGTGGGTGGCGGACGACCCGCTGCGCGCGCCGGACGCGTGAGCGATCCCACCATAAGAGTCAGAGAGGCCGCGCGAGAGCGCGGCCTCTCCGTCGATGTGCGCGAGCGTCGCGCGGCGTCGAGCCTCGACGAGGCGGCCGAGTTGCTCGGCATCCCCTCTGCCTCGATCGTGAAGACGCTGGTCGTCAAGCGTTCGGACGACACCTATCTGTTCGCGCTGGTCCCGGGCGATCGCGCCATCTCGTGGCCGAAGCTGCGCGCGGTGGTCGGCGTGAACAAGCTGCGCCTGCCCGAGCCCGAGCTGGCCCTCGCCGCGACGGGTTATGAACGGGGCACCATCGTTCCGATCGGCAGCTCGACCAACTGGCCCGTGTACGCCGACGAACGCATCGTCGGGTCGCGGATCGCCATGGGCGCGGGAGCGCACGGATACAGCTTGTTCGTCGACGCGGACGATCTGATCGCCGCCTACGGCGCGACGGTCGCCGACATCACCGCAGAACGCGCCTGAGGCTCACGAGCCGAGGATGCCGGCCATCCGCAGAGCCACGTCGACGAGCTGAACCCGCCGCAGCTTGCGGGTCGCGGCGAGGGTGAACCACTCCGCGCGATCGGTCGAACCGTCCTTCTCGAACCGCAGGCGACCGCCCACGACGCGAGCCCGATAGACGATCCGGAGCGCGTGCAGAGGGCCTGTGGCGCCGTCGGCGAGCCGCGCCTCGGCGGGGATGACCCGGGAGTGGATGCCGAGCAGCTCGTCGACCACGACACGGAACCCCGTCTCCTCGCGCACCTCCCGGCGCACCGCCTGGGCGGGGTCTTCACCGTCCTCGAGGCCGCCACCCGGCAGGGTCCACGCTCCCCGTCGTCCGTCGATCCAGTGGGCGAGCAGCACGCGGTCGTCTGCGTCGGTCACGACGGCGTACGCGGCCACGCGCATGTCCATGACCGAACTCTAGCGACGGGTTTCACCCGCGTGTCGGAGGTGACGACAGACGTCCGGGTCGCGCCACGATGGTCCCATGCGCACTGAGCTCTCTCCGTCGACGCCCGACGTCTCGCGCCGCGACCTCACGCTGGATCTCGCCCGCGTCACGGCCGTGTGCTTCGTGGTCGTCGTGCACCTGCTCCAGGTGGGCGTCGGTCGGGGTCCCGACGGCGCCATCGTGACCTCGCGACCCGCCGAGATGCAGCCGTGGTTCGACACCGCGACCTGGTTCGGGCAGATCATGCCGCTCTTCTTCGTCGTGGGCGGTTTCGCCTCCGCCGCCGGCTGGGCGACGTGGACGAGTCGGGGTGGCGACGCGCGCGGCTTCATCCGCTCCCGCGCTCTGCGCCTCGCGCAACCGGCGCTTCCGCTGTTCCTCGTCGTCGCGGCCGTCCTCGTGGTGGCCGCCCTCGTCGGGGTGGATCCGTCGCTCGTCGATGCCGCGGTGGTGGGAGTGGGGATGCCGCTGTGGTTCCTCGCGGCGTACCTGCTCTGCCAGGCCGTGGTTCCTCTCACGACGCACTGGCACGAGGTCGCGCCCCGCCGCACGCTCATGGCCTTTCTGGTCGCGGTGATCGCGGTCGACGCGCTGCGCTTCGCCTCGGGGGTCCAAGAGCTGGGGTACGCGAACCTGTTGTTCGTCTGGCCCCTGATCCAACAGCTGGGCTACTGGTACCGGGACGGATGGTTCGACCGCCGTTCGTCGCTGTCTCTTCTCGGTCTCGCGGCCGGCAGTTATCTCGTCGTCGGTGCCATCGTGGTCTGGGGGCCCTACTCGAACAACATGCTCGCCAACCTCAACCCGCCGACGCTCCCGCTCGTGCTGTTCGGTCTCGCGCAGGCCTGCCTGCTGCGTCTGGCCAAGCCCGTTCTCACCGCCCTGATGCGCACGAGGGTCGCCCAGGCAGTCGTGTTCGTGATCGGCTCCCGGCTGATGACGGTGTACCTGTGGCACCTGCCCGTCATCCTCATCGTCTCGGGTGTGGCCCTGCTGATCCCCGGCGCCGCACCGACCCCGGCGAGCCCGGAGTGGTGGGCGACCCGCCCTCTCGTCTTCGTCGCGACGGCCGTGGTGCTGTGGCTGCTCTCGCTGGTCCTCGTGCGGTTCGAGGCACTGGGGGAGCTGCCCCCGCCTCCGGGCGCTGTGTTGCTCGCGATCGCGTGGGTGTGTGCGTTCCTCCCGCCGTTCGCCGTCACGCTGGAGGGCATGAACACGGTGCTGGCGGTATCGGGAGCCGTGCTCTACGCGGTATCGGTGACTCTTCTCCGTGCCGGGCGACGTCGCGCCGCCGGCTGAGCCACGGGGGAAAGGCGAAGAGCCGGTCCTGAGGGACCGGCTCTTCGTTCTCGATTGTGGAGCCTAGGAGATTCGAACTCCTGACATCCTGCTTGCAAAGCAGGCGCTCTACCAGCTGAGCTAAGGCCCCGCGAGGGAAGGGGTGGGGCTACCAGGACTTGAACCTGGGACCTCTTCATTATCAGTGAAGCGCTCTAACCGCCTGAGCTATAGCCCCGTCTCGCTGACGTGATGTCAACCTCGAAGACTTTACCGGACTCGCGAGGTTTTGACGAATCGGCGTCAGTTCGAGGTGAACCCGACGAGAAGGCCACCGGTGACCTTCACCGCCAGGTTGTAGATACCCGCCATCACGGCGCCGAGCACGGTGACGATGACGAGGTTGAGGATGGCGACGATGGCGGCGAACGCCATCACCTGCGGCAGGCCCACGTACTGCGACAGGGTCGCCCCACCGTCGGTGAAGCTCGTGAAGAACTCATCGAGCTTCGTCAGCAGCGTCGCCGAGACGACGAGGTAGATGAGGAAGTACGACACGACGGTGACGATGGCCAGAGCGACCGCCGCCAGGAACGACAGCTTCACCGCCGACCAGAAGTCGATGTACACCAGACGCAGGCGGACCTGCTTGGCGGGGGTCTTGTGAGTCGACTTCTTGGCGAGCTTGTCGGCTACCGTGCTCATGCGTCAGTACTTTCCTCGGGGGTCTCGGAAGAGGAGGCGTCGGCCTCATCCGCGGAAGAAGCGGTGGGCTCCGTGATCGTCTCCGTCGTCTCGGTCAGGTTCCGCTCTGCGTTGCGGGCGATGGCGATGATCCTGTCATCACCTCCGGCTCGTGCGAACACGACACCCATGGTGTCGCGCCCCTTGGCGGGGACCTCGGCCACGGCAGAGCGTACCACCTTGCCGCTGGCAAGAACCACGAGGACCTCGTCGCCCTCCGACACCATCATTCCGCCCGCGAGCACCCCGCGGTCGTCGGTCAGACGGGCCACCTTGATGCCCAGACCGCCGCGATTCTGCATCCGGTATTCGGTGACGGCGGTGCGCTTGGCATAGCCTCCCTCGGTCACGACGAACACGAACTCGTCGTCCTTGGCGACGGATGCCGAGAGCAGGCTGTCGCCCTCGCGGAAGTCCATACCCTTCACGCCCGACGTCGACCGGCCCATGGGGCGCAACGCGCTGTCGGTGGCGGAGAAGCGCAGCGACTGCCCCAGGCGACTGATCAGGAGGATGTCGTCGCCCTCGTCGACCAGCATCGCGCTGACCAGCTCGTCGGCACCGCCCTGCTCGGCGTCGTCTGCGTCGTCCGCGACCTGGCCGCGGAGCTTGATGGCGATGACGCCGCCCTGGCGGTTCGTGTCGTACTCGTCGAGGCGGGTCTTCTTGACCAGACCGTTGCGCGTGGCGAGCACGAGGTACGTGGCGACGCTGTAGTCGCGGATGTCGAGGATCTGCGCGATCTCTTCGTCGGGCTGCAGCGCAAGCAGGTTCGCGACGTGCTGACCCTTCGCATCGCGCCCGGCCTCGGGGACCTCGTACGCCTTGGAGCGGTACACGCGGCCCTTGTTCGTGAAGAACAGCAGCCAGTGGTGGGTCGTGGTGACGAAGAAGTGCTCGACCACGTCGTCGGCGCGCAGCTGCGCACCCTTCACGCCCTTGCCGCCGCGGTGCTGCGAGCGATAGTTGTCGCTGCGCGTGCGCTTGATGTAGCCGTCGCGGGTGACGGTGACGACCATCTCTTCTTCGGCGATGAGGTCTTCGATCGAGACGTCGCCGTCGAACCCGTGCAGGATCTCGGTGCGACGGTCGTCGCCGAACCGGTCGACGATCGCCGTGAGCTCGTCGCGGATGATGGTGCGCTGGCGGGCGGGCGTGGCGAGGATGTCGTTGTAGTCCGCGATGCGGGCTTCGAGCTCGGTCGCCTCGTCGACGATCTTCTGGCGCTCGAGGGCGGCGAGACGACGCAGCTGCATGTCGAGGATCGCCTGCGCCTGGATGTCGTCGATGTCGAGGAGCTTCTGCAGCCCCTCGTTGGCATCCTGAGCAGTCGGCGAGCGACGGATGAGCGCGATGACCTCGTCGAGCGCGTCGAGCGCCTTGAGGTAGCCGCGCAGGATGTGCATGCGTTCTTCGGCCTTGCGCAGGCGGTAACGCGTGCGGCGGACGATGACTTCGACCTGGTGGTCGATCCACAGGCTGATGAAGCCGTCGAGCGAGAGCGTGCGCGGCACGCCGTCGACGATCGCCAGCATGTTGGCGCCGAAGTTCTCCTGCAGCTGGGTGTGCTTGTAGAGGTTGTTCAGCACGACCTTCGCGACCGCATCGCGCTTGAGCACGACGACCAGGCGCTGACCGGTGCGACCCGAGCTCTCGTCGCGGATGTCGGCGACGCCCGTGATCTTGCCCTCGCGGGCGAGGTCGCCGATCTTGACGGCGACGTTGTCGGGGTTGACCTGGTAGGGCAGCTCGGTGATCACGAGGCACGTGCGGCCCTGGATCTCTTCGATGTTGACCACGGCGCGCATCGTGATCGAGCCGCGCCCGGTGCGGTACGCGTCCTTGATGCCACGGGTACCGAGGATCTGGGCGTGCGTGGGGAAGTCGGGGCCGGGGATGCGCTCCATGAGCGCCTCGAGCAGCTCTTCGCGCGTGGCATCCGGGTTCTCGAGGGCCCAGAGGGCGCCGGCCGCGACCTCGCGCAGGTTGTGCGGCGGGATGTTCGTGGCCATGCCGACGGCGATGCCGACCGAGCCGTTGACCAGCAGGTTCGGGAAGCGCGCCGGCAGGACCGTGGGCTCCTGCGTCTGGCCGTCGTAGTTGTCCTCGAAGTCGACGGTCTCTTCTTCGATGTCGCGCACCATCTCGAGCGCGAGGGGGGCCATCTTGGTCTCGGTGTAACGCGGGGCGGCCGCGCCCTGGTTGCCGGGTGAGCCGAAGTTGCCCTGGCCGAGGGCCAGCGGGTAGCGCAGCGACCACGGTTGCACGAGACGCACGAGGGCGTCGTAGATCGGCGCGTCACCGTGCGGGTGGTAGTGCCCCATGACCTCGCCGACCACACGGGCGCACTTCGAGAACGACTTGTCGGGGCGGAAACCCCCGTCGTACATGCCGTAGATCACACGGCGGTGCACCGGCTTCAGACCGTCGCGGACGTCGGGAAGCGCGCGCCCGACGATGACGCTCATCGCGTAGTCGAGGTAGCTCCGCTGCATCTCGAGCTGCAGGTCGACCTGGTCGATCTTGCCGTGGTTGTGAGCGCTTTCTTCGCGCGCGTCGGCGGGCCCGGGAGTGGTGTCGTCAGCCATGTCTTCTCAGTTTCGTGAATACGTCGGAGCGAGATCTGTCGTGCGGATCAGATGTCGAGGAAGCGGACGTCTTTGGCGTTGCGCTGGATGAAGCTGCGACGCGACTCGACGTCTTCTCCCATCAGCACCGAGAAGATCTCGTCGGCCGATGCGGCGTCGTCGATGGTGACCTGCTTCAGCGTGCGGGTCTCGGGGTCCATCGTGGTCTCCCACAGCTCGTGATCGTTCATCTCGCCGAGACCCTTGTAGCGCTGGATGCCGTTGTCCTTGGGGATGCGGCGTCCGGAGGCCTGACCGTCGACGAGCATCGCGTCGCGCTCGCGGTCGCTGTACGCGTACTCGTGCGGGTGGTTCGACCACTTCAGGCGGTACAGCGGGGGTTGCGCGAGATAGACGAAGCCCGCCTCGATGAGTCCGCGCATGTAGCGGAAGAGCAGGGTCAGCAGCAGCGTGGTGATGTGCTGGCCGTCGACGTCGGCATCGGCCATGAGCACGATCTTGTGGTACCGGGCCTTGGCCATGTCGAAGTCTTCGCCGATGCCCGTGCCGAAGGCCTGGATCATCGCCTGCACTTCTTTGTTGCCCAGTGCGCGGTCGAGGCGCGCGCGCTCGACGTTGAGGATCTTGCCGCGCAGCGCCAGGATCGCCTGCGTGTGCGGGTCGCGACCCTGCACGGCGGAGCCGCCGGCCGAGTCACCCTCGACGAGGAAGATCTCGCTGATCGAGGGGTCTTTCGAGGTGCAGTCCTTGAGCTTGTCGGGCATCGCGGCCGACTCGAAGACGCTCTTGCGACGAGCGGTCTCGCGCGCTTTACGGGCGGCGAGGCGAGCCGTGGCGGCGTCGATCGCCTTGCGGATGATGTTCTTCGCCTGCGCCGGGTTGCGGTCGAACCAGTCGCCGAGCTTGTCGCCGACGACCTTCTGCACGTAGGCGCGGGCCTCGGTGTTGCCGAGCTTGGTCTTGGTCTGGCCCTCGAACTGCGGCTCCGACAGCTTCACCGAGATGACGGCGGTGAGACCTTCGCGGATGTCGTCGCCGGTGAGGTTGTCGTCTTTCTCTTTGAGTAGGTTGTTCGCGCGCGCGTAGCGGTTGACGAGAGTCGTCAGCGCGGCGCGGAAGCCCTCTTCGTGCGTTCCACCCTCGTGGGTGTTGATGGTGTTCGCGTAGGTGAAGACGTTCTCGGTGTACGCCGTCGTCCACTGCATGGCCAGCTCGAGCGCGATCTTGCGCTCGGTGTCCTCGGACTCGACCTCGATGATCTCGTCGTTGACCACGTCGGCCTTGCGCACGCGGTTGAGGTGCTCGACGTAGTCGACGAGGCCGCGCTCGTAGAGGAACGTGTCGTGGCGGGCGTCGGTGACCTCTTCACCCGGCTCGCCCTCGGTGATCAGCGACTGGGGGCGCTCGTCGCGCAGGCTGATGCGCAGACCCTTGTTGAGGAAGGCCATCTGCTGGAAGCGCGTGCGCAGCGTGTCGTAGTCGAAGTCGATGGTGTCGAAGATCGTGGCATCCGGCCAGAAGGTGATCGTCGTGCCGGTCGCGTCGCTCTCTTCGCCCTGCGCGAGGGGAGCGAGGGGCACGCCGCCGTCGCGGAACGACTGACGCCACACGTGACCCTGACGCTTGACCTCGACCTCGAGGCGCGTCGAGAGGGCGTTGACGACGGACGAGCCGACACCGTGCAGACCGCCCGAGACCGCGTAGCCGCCGCCGCCGAACTTGCCGCCGGCGTGCAGGACGGTGAGGACGACCTCGACGGTCGACTTGCCCTCGGTGCGGTGCATGTCAACCGGGATGCCGCGACCGTTGTCGACCACGCGCACAGCGCCATCGCTGAGGATCGTCACCTCGATGGTGTCGCAGTAGCCGGCGAGGGCCTCGTCGACGGAGTTGTCGACGATCTCCTGCACGAGGTGGTGCAGGCCGCGCTCACCGGTGGAGCCGATGTACATGCCCGGTCGCTTGCGGACCGCCTCGAGACCTTCGAGCACCTGGATGGCGTCTGCCCCGTACTCGTTGGGAACCTTCTTGCTGGTCGCTTCGGGTTCCTCGGAAACGCTGTCGGGGTTTTCGGACGTCATGGGTACGCGCGCTCCAGATCGGTTCGTCGGAACCTCCATCCTATCGCGGAAGGGCCTTCGAAATGGCTTGTACGCCCCAATGCGGGGATAAATCACGTCAAGCCGGGATCGACCATGGCTCAGCCGTAGGTATCGCGCGGACCGCGGCCTGGAACGGCTCTGGGCCCCCATTTCCAAGAGGGGACGTCGGGGCCCACGAACCGGATCGCCTCGACACCGGCATCGGGGAAGCGGCGGAGGATCTCCGAGAGGATCTGCGCGCGCATGAACTGCAGTTGCTTGGCCCACGCCGTGGAATCGGCCTGGACGGTGAGGGTTCCGCCGTCCAGGGCGACGGGACGTGTGTGCGCCGCGGTGTCGGCTCCGGCGACTTCGTCCCACGTGCGCACGAGGTCTTCGCGCGAGAGCTGGGGGTCCCATCCAGCGGACTTGGTGAGCGAGGACAGCACATCGCCCAACCCGCGCGGGTCCCGCCCCGGGGTGAACGGGGCGTTCTCGCCGTCGTCGGCGCGGCGTCGACGCTTCTTCTTGCGATACGGCGACGGCTCGAGACCGCGCAGACGCAGATACGTCGACATGGTCTCGGGGATCTCGGCGTCGTCACTCATCGTCGATGTCCCGAATGCGCCCGGCGTCGACGCGCACGACATGGGCGCGCAGCCCGTCGGGGACGTCTTCTTCGACGGCGGCGGTCACGATGACCTGCTCGTACCCGCCGGCGAGCTCCGCCAATCGCGTCCGGCGTCCGGCGTCGAGCTCGGCGAAGACGTCGTCGAGGATGAGGACGGGGTCTCCCAGCCGCGACTCCGCGCGCAGGATCTCAGCCGAGGCCAACCGCAGCGCGAGCGCGACGGACCACGATTCGCCGTGCGAGGCGTACCCCTTCACCGGTAGACCGCGCACGCGCAGCACGAGATCGTCGCGGTGGGGTCCGACCAGCGTGAGTCCGCGCTCGAGCTCGGCCGGTCGCTTCGCGGCAAGGGCCGCGCGGAACTGGTCGGCCAGCGGCTCGCTCGAGCCCGCACCATCGACCGCGTCGCCCTCTTCGGGGTCGCCCCCGCCGACCGAGAGCACCCACGACAGGCGCGGTTCGTGATCGGCGCCGGCGATCGCGGCGTACGCCCGGGCGACAGGATCGGAGAGATCGGATGCCAACGCGCTCCGCGCCTCGATCACCTCGGTGCCGAGGGTGACCAGCTTGTCGTCCCACACGTCGAGGGTGCTGAGCGCGTCACCGCGAAGACCGCGGGCGCGCGCCGACTTGAGCAGGGCGCTGCGCTGGCGCAGGACCCGCTCGTAGTCGCCGAGGACGGCGGCCATGCGCGGGGTGCGCTGCACGATCAGCTGATCCGCGAAGCGACGACGAGCGGACGGATCTCCGCGGACGATCTGCAGGTCCTCGGGAGCGAACAGGACCACCTGCGCGTAGCGGGGAAGCTCCGATGTGCGCACAGTGACGCCGTTGACCCGCGCCTTGTTGGCGCCCTGGCGATTGAGCTGCAGCTCCAGGAGCACGCTCCGCTCGCCGTGGGCCAGTCGCGCGCGCACGATCGCGGCATCCGTTCCGTCTTTGACGAGGGGCGCGTCGTTCGAGACGCGATGCGAGCCGAGGGTGGCCAGATACGCGACAGCTTCGACGAGATTCGTCTTGCCCTGACCGTTGCGACCGACGAAGACGTTCGCTCCCGGAGAGAGCGAGACGTCGGCTTCCGCGTAATTGCGGAAGTCCTTCAGTCCCAGCTGCTCCACGATCACCGAGTCAGACTACCCGCCACCTCCGACACGGCAGCGAGACGCAGCTCAGCGGAGGAGGAGGTTGGGCTGCAGGAGGTACTTGAAGGTCCCCTCGCCGCCCTTCTCGACCGACGTCTGCGGAGTGACCAGCACGGGACTGAGCTTGTTCGCGTTGTCGCTCGAGGTGAAGGTGATGCGCGTGAACTCGCTGCGCACGGCACCCAGCGACTCGATCAGGTACTGCGGGTTGAGACCGAGGGTGACCTCGTCGCCGACGAGCGTCGCGTCGACCGACTCGGTGGCGCGAGCCTGCTCGGTGCCGGACGCATCCATCGAGACGCCGTCGGGACCGAACGTGAAGCGCAGCGGCGCAGAGCGGTCGAGAACGAGCGCGACGCGACGGACGGCTTCGATCAGCTCCGCGGTGTTGACCACGCTGTGGTGCTCGGTCTGCGCGGGGAACAGGCGACGGACCGGCGGGAAGTTGCCCTTGATCAGCAGCGAGGTGACGGTCTTGTTGCCCGACGAGAAGGCGATGATCTCGCGATCTCCCGAACCCGAGAACGCGATCGAGATGTCGCCACCGTGGGCGAAGGTCTTACCGACCTCCTGGAGAGTACGGGCCGGCACGAGGGCCGAGGTGGGCTCCTCGGATGCCGCGGCACCGCCGTCCCACGGGATCTCGCGCAGGGCGACGCGGTAGCGGTCGGTCGCGACCAGGCTCAGCCGCGTGCCGGAGACCTCGAGCTGCACACCCGTGAGGACGGGCGTGACGTCGTCGCGCGACGCCGCGAAGGCGACCTGGGCGATGGCCGTGGCGAACTCGTCGGCCGGCACGAGGCCGGATTCTCCGGTGACCTCGGGGATGGCGGGGTATTCCTGCACCGGCATGGAGGCGAGCGTGAATCGCGCCGATCCGCACGTGAGCAGGATGCCACCGTCGTCGTCGACGGCGATCTGGATGGGTGCGTTCGGCAGACGGCTGGCGATGTCGCTGAGGAGGCGGCCGTGGACCAGGATCGTGCCCGGCTCGTCGACGGTCGCTTCGATCGTCGTCCGCGCGGATGCTTCGTAGTCGAAGGCGGCGAGGGTGAGGCCCTGCTCGTTGGCCTCGATCAGCACACCGGCCAGGATCGGCTGCGGATTGCGCTGCGGCAGGAGCTTGACCACGAACGAGACGGCTTCGCTGAACACATCGCGATTGACGTGGAACTTCACGGGTGCTCCCTTGACGGCGGGTATGGCTTACCCATGCTAGTGCCCACGTCCGACCGAGCCTGTCGACCGACGTCTCCACGGCGAGGTCATCGAATCTCTCTTAACAATGATTTGGAATCTTCATCTTGTTAACAGCTGTGGAGAGTGTGGATAACTCTCGACACGCCTGTTAACAGCAGGGATGTCGGGCTCTGTTAACTGTGGAGGAGCTGCGGACAGCCTGGGCACTTAACGCGTCGGGGTCGCGGGGGCGGTCGCCCGTCTTCCACAGTGTTAACAGCGCAGTGCACAGATCATCCCGAGGAAAACAGAGTTATCCACAGGTTTTCCACACTGTGCAGAACCTCGGTGAAAACTGCCGCTGAGCACCCTGCAGGACCTGATCAGGGGCCGAAAAAGAGAAAGGGGCCCGAACCACGATCGTGGTCGGACCCCTTCCGCAGACGGGCGCTCAGCGCATGCGTCCGAGTTGACTCGTGATCTCGGACACCTGGTTGAAGATCGATCGGCGCTCCTTCATGAGGTCGCTGATCTTCTTGTAGGCGTACATCACGGTCGTGTGGTCGCGGTTGCCGAAGAGCTGACCGATCTTCGGCAGTGACAGGCTCGTGCGCTCGCGGCACAGGTACATGGCGATCTGGCGGGCGGTGGCCACGGCCTGGGAGCGGCTCGATCCGTACAGGTCGTCCACCGACAGCTTGAAGTACTGAGCGGTCGCCGTGATGATGTCGGTCGGCGAGATCACGTTCGCGTCGTCCTGATCGATGATGTCGCGCAGCACCGTCTGCGCCAGGGACATGTCGAGCGTCGAGCGGTTGAGGCTCGCGAACGCCGAGACACGGATGAGGGCGCCCTCGAGTTCACGGATGTTCGACGACACCACCGTGGCGATGTATTCGAGCACGTCGTCCGGGATCAGCAGGCGCTCGCTCTGGGCCTTCTTACGCAGGATCGCGATGCGGGTCTCGAGGTCGGGTGCCTGCACGTCGGTGATCAGGCCCCACTCGAAGCGACTCCGCATGCGGTCTTCGAAGCCGGTGAGCTGCTTCGGCGGGAGGTCGCTGGTGATGACGACCTGCTTGTCGTGATCGTGCAGCGTGTTGAAGGTGTGGAAGAACGCTTCCTGCGTCTCGGCGCGACCCTGCAGGAACTGGATGTCGTCGATCAGGAGGATGTCGACGTCGCGGTAGCGCGCTTGGAACGCAGAGCCTCGGTTGTTGGCGATCGAGTTGATGAAGTCGTTCGTGAACTCCTCGCTCGACACGTAGCGGACACGGATGCCGGCATACATGCTCGCGGCGTAGTCGCCGATTGCGTGGAGGAGGTGGGTCTTGCCGAGCCCGGAGTCCCCGTAGATGAACAGCGGGTTGTACGCCTTCGCCGGAGCCTCGGCCACGGCGACCGCGGCGGCGTGGGCGAAGCGGTTGGACTGGCCGATGACGAAATTGTCGAAGGTGTACTTCGGGTTGAGGCGCGTGTCGTTGCGGGACGCGGGAACGATCGGCTCGGGTGCCTGCTCTGTGAGGGCGGCGTGCGTGGGGGCGGCCGGTATCGCGCGCTCTTCACTCGGCGCCGCCGACGAGCTGCGCTGGGTCTCGATGACGTCGGGGTTGACGACGACTCGGAACGTGCCGATCTGCGGGTCGTCTCCCTGTACTTGGGCGAGCGCCTCGAGGATGGGGGCGCGCATGCGTTTGTTGAACTGCGCCGCGGTCAGATCGTTCGGCACGTCGAGATAGAGCGTCCCGCCCATCACACCCTGCGGAACGGCGAGGTTCAAGAAGCCGTGGAGTTGCGGGGTGACGCGATCATCGGTGAGAAGCTGGTCCAGCACGGACGACCAGACGGGCACATCCGGTGCTTCGTGCAGAGACATATCCCCTCCGGGATCTTGACGCGACGGGAGATCGACGTGTCGCGTCGAACCTGTGGATAACTTCCGGGGCCACGCTAGTTCGCGGCTCAGTCGGAGCAAAATCCACTGTAGGACTCGGTCGCGTGTCTTTGCCACGCTTGTGGACAACGCCTGGGGATAATGGGCGGTCGCGTTCTCGGTTTGAGTTAACGCCGCTCGCGACGTAGCCTTAGTCGGTTGACTTATGCCTATACGGCAGTCCCGACCCCCGTCCCCGGCAGAAGAGCATCGGGCGACATCACCTCCGGAGTGACCCATGAGCAAGCGCACCTTCCAGCCCAACAACCGCCGCCGCGCCAAGAAGCACGGCTTCCGCGCCCGTATGCGTACGCGCGCCGGCCGTGGCATCCTCGCGGCCCGTCGCGCCAAGGGCCGCACCGAGCTCTCGGCCTGACAGCCCCGGTGCTCGCGAAGCCGAACCGACTCACCCGCGGATCGGACTACAAAGCCACGGTCCGACGGGGCACTCGCTGTGCCGGAGCGCACACCGTGACCTACGTCGGAACCTCGGCCGAAAGTGGTTCGCCCCGGTTCGGCTTCATCGTGAGCCGCCAGGTCGGCTCCGCGGTCACCCGCAACACCATTCGCCGCCGCCTCAAGGCGGTGTGCGCCGAGGCGCTCCCGTCTGTTCGCGGGGGCGCCTCGATTGTCATCCGTGCGCTGCCTTCGGCGGCGACCGTCGACTATCCGACGCTTCGCGCCGATGTGGTGCGGTGCCTCGAACGAAAAGCATCGGTATGAGCGCTTCGACTCTCCCGACCTCCGCCACGGGGGCTGGCCGTCTCTCGGCCGACGGTGTCGTGGCATCCATCCCGCTCCTCCCCCGCAACGCGGGGCTGGCGTTGTTGCACGCGTATCGAGCGACCATCTCGCACGTCTACGGCGACGTGTGCAAGTACTACCCGTCCTGCTCCGCCTATTCGGTGGGCGCCGTGCAGCAGCATGGACTCGTGAAGGGCATCGCGTTCACCGCGGCCCGTCTCGCACGCTGCCATCCCTGGGCTCAGGGTGGCATCGACGACGTCCGTCCTCATCGGGCCTTCCGCCACGAACTCACTCGGCACGGATTCGTCGTGCCCTCCCGAAAGGACTGATCGTGCAATTCGATCTCATTGGGACCATCCTCTGGCCATTGAAATGGATGGTCGAACTCGTGCTGGTCGGATGGCACGCGCTCTTCACCGCGCTGGGCATGGCCCCGGCTGCGGGTCTGACCTGGGTGTTGTCGATCATCGGCCTGGTGCTGATCGTGCGCGCCGCCCTGATTCCGCTGTTCGTGAAGCAGATCAAGAGCCAGCGCAAGATGATGGAGATCGCTCCGGAGCTGCGCAAGGTCCAGGAGAAGTACAAGGGCAAGCGCGACCAGCTCTCTCGCGAGGCCATGAGCCGCGAGACGATGGCGCTGTACAAGAAGCACGGGACGACGCCCGTCTCGAGCTGCCTCCCGCTGCTCGTGCAGATGCCGATCTTCTTCGCCCTCTTCAGCGTGCTGAACGACGTCTCGAAGCACGCGGCGAGCGGTATCGGTGGCGTGGGCCTGCTCACGCCCGAGCTCACGACCGAGTTCTACGACGCGCGCCTGTTCGACGTGGCATCCATGCACGTCAACCTCGTCACGGCGTGGAGCCAGCCCGACGGGCAGGTCACCGTCGCGATCCTGCTCACGCTCGTCGTGCTCATGATCGGTTCGCAGTTCTTCACGCAGTTGCAGATCATCTCGAAGAACCTGTCGCCCGAGGCCAAGACCGGTCAGGCGTACCAGATGCAGAAGATCATGCTCTACATCCTGCCGCTGGCATTCATCTTCTCGGGCGTCTTCTTCCCGCTCGGTGTCGTCATCTACTGGTTCGTCAGCAACCTGTGGACGATGGTGCAGCAGTTCGTGGTCATCCGTGAGATGCCGACGCCCGGTTCCGACGCCGCCAAGGCTCGCGAGGAGCGCTTGGCGCGCAAGGGCAAGGCCATCGACTCGTCGGGCAAGGTCGTCCCGGTCGAGAAGTATCGCGCCGAGCAGGAGCGCCTCCTCGAAGAGGCCGAGAAGGCTCGCGCAGCCCAGCCGAAGCGTCAGCAGCCGGTCGGAAAGCAGCGCGCGAAGAAGCAGCAGTCCACCAAGAACACCGGTGCCGCGGGTGGATCCGCCGGCAACGCCGGCTCCGCACCCGCCTCCTGAGAACCGGAGATCACGATGACGACGTCCGATCAGATCGCCCCCGACCAGACCGCCGCCACCGAGGAGCAGCTCGAGCAGGAGGGCGACATCGCGGCCGACTACCTCGAGGGTCTCCTGGACATCGCCGACATCGACGGCGACCTCGCCATGGACGTACGCGCCGGCCGCGCGTACGTCTCGGTGGAGGCCGAGGATGCCACGGCGCTGTCCACCCTGTCGCACCCTGACACCGTTCAGGCGCTGCAGGAGCTGACGCGTCTGGCCGTGCAGAACTCGACGGGACGGTTCTCGCGCCTGATCCTCGACATCGGCGGATCGCGCGACGCCCGTCAGCGGCAGCTCGAGAACCTCGTCGACCGGGCCATCGCCCGTCTCGACGAGGGAGCCTCGCAGGCGTCGCTGCCGGCCATGTCGAGCTACGAGCGCAAGCTGGTCCACGACATCGCCGCCGACCGCGGGTTCACCTCCGAGTCGTTCGGTGAGGGTGCCGACCGCCACACCGTGATCCGTCGCGGCTGAGTGATCGGATGCCGGAACAGCTCGAGGCCGAGCCGAGCGCGGCGCTGACGCTGTTCGGCGATCACATCGAGAATGCCCGTCGTTTCACGCGGAATCTCGCCGTTCACGGGGAGGAACGCGGGCTCATCGGCCCGCTCGAGGTGCCGCGACTGTGGACACGCCACATTCTGAACAGCGCGATCGCCGCACCGTACTTCTCGGGGCGCGCCGTCGACGTGGGATCGGGTGCGGGTCTGCCGGGTCTCGTGCTCGCGATCGCTCGTCCGGACGTGGAGTGGACGCTCATCGAGCCGATGGAGCGCCGTACCGCGTGGCTGTCGGAGCAGGTTGCGGAGCTCGAACTTGAAAATGTGACCGTCGCGCGTATGCGTGGCGAGGAGTGGTCCGAGGGACGGGTGTTCGACGTGGCGACGGCCCGGGCGGTCAGCGCTCTGCGCACGCTTCTGCCGTTCACCGCTCCCCTGGTTCGACCAGGTGGCAGACTCGTCTTCTTGAAGGGCGCCAATGTGGGCGCCGAGGTAGACGCGGCAGCGAAGCAGGTGCGGAAGTTCGGGTTGACGGACGTCGCGATCGAGGTCGTCGGCGAGGGAGTGCTCGACGAACCCACGCGCGTGTTCGTGGCCACTGTTTCGCGCTGAGAGACCTGCGCGTCGCACTGACGGTCGCGAGCGAGCCGGATCACACGGCATCCCGATCTCACGGGTCGTCGTCGACGAGCGCGCGAGGTCCTCGTGGACTGCCGGGCGGGGTGTCCGTGCGAGCTACGGTTGATGCGGGCGTGACACCTCGGGTGCACCCGGGTCGATGCTTCGGAGGAACATGGTGAAGGCCTGATCGACGCGGCGGAAGTCCGCCGTCGCATCCAGGTCCATGATCAATCCGCGGATGACGGCGAGGACCAGCGATGCGGACGGTGGCGGGTCGATCGTCGACAGACCCTGGGTGAGCAGCGGGAGCCAGTCGGTGGTCGCTCGTGCGCGAAAGCCCGGCCACAGCGAGTTCTCGCGCTGCTCACGGAGCTGCGTGAACATCCGCAAGAAGGACTGGCCCTCGGGTTCGGTCATGCCCACCCAGGCTGTGGCCAGCGTGTGCGTGTAGCTCGTCCCCGGGACGACGCGGAGGAGCTCGCCGAAGGATGCGAGGTGCATCTCGCGTGCTCGACGCAGCACGGCGCGGAACAATTCGTCGCGGGTGCCGAAGTGGTAAAGCAGCATTCGTGCGGATGTGCCCGTCGCCTGGGCGAACGGCTCGAGTCGATCGGGGAGCCCGTGCGCGAGGGCATGTTCGGCGCACTGATCCAGCAGGTCTTCTGCGATTACTGGCTGCCTCTGTCTTCCCACGGCGTGATCATTTCATGTAATTGTTGTTACGTCTAACCTTGACGGGTCAGCACGAAAGGCCGTGGCCGTGGAGGTCGTATTTGCGCACGGAGCATTGGTGCGGGATGGCGCGTGGTGGTGGAAACCGACGGCTGATCTCCTACGGGACCGGACCGGGATCGTGAGCCGCGCTGTCGCGCTTCCTTCGTGCGGTGAGACGGCTGAGCCCGCGTCTGGAGGTCTGGTGGCGGATGCCGCGGCCCTGCGTCTCGCCCTGGATCGGGCGGCGACTCCTGCAAGACGCCGATGCCGCCCTCCAGTCCGAAGCCTGGGGCCGAGATACGTTTCAATCCACGGCGGCTTTCGCGACCCCGGTCTCGTGCGCGGGCTGGCACGGGGTGGATTCGGCGTACATCGGGTGCCAAGAGGACCGCAGTGCGCCTGTCGTCCTGCACGCGTTCATGCTGCTCGCGCGCGATGGTTCGGCGAGCTTCGGACCGGCCACCATCCCTTCGTCTCGCGTCCCGATCTCGTCGTCGATCATCTCGAGCTGCTGCTGTGAGACGCGAACGTGAAGCCTTCCCAATCGGCAGGATCGAGCGCGCGTACCTTGCAGTGGTGGGACGGTGAGCACCAAGGAACGAGACGCGGGCGTTTCACGTGAAACGGGCGCTGAGCAAGGCCGGTGGGGAGGTTGTCGCGACGTGGCGGTTGTGTGGAGCGAACCGGGATCCAGGTGCCCGCGCCTGGTCATTGGGTAGGCCCTCGCGTCGGGCGGGGTGGGCTGGCCTTCGCGCTGAGAGTGGTCCGCGTTAGCTCGGCGTTCCATGGGTATGGATCTCGTGCGCTCTCTTATGGCGGTGATCGAACGACTGTCCTGGTCCGCGTGGGTGTTTTAGGCGATCGGGGACACTACTTTTCGGCTGGGCTCGGGGAGGACGTTACGTGTCCCGAGCCTTTCAGCGAGCCGCCAGTGGGCCGCTCGTGGTTTCGTCGTCGATGGGTATGTGTCGGCCTCGGGTGGGGTGTGATGCCGGGCTTTGGTCGCACAACGAATGCTGCTCTCCCCCGGCCGGCGGCAGTGCGAACGCCCCGCTGCTATCGCAATGTTTCACGTGAAACCTTTGACGCTCGCGGATGGTGCGGGAGCTGGGCGTCCTGCAGAGGATCTCGAGCTTGTCGAGTGGCGGAGATCATCCTGGCGCCGTGGGTCTGCCAGCTCGGTCTGTGTGGAGAGGTGTGGAAAGAGTGGATCGCCTTCGCGACGGGTGATCTGTTCTGCTCCGCCGGCCTTCGCGCTCGTTCGCGGCCACCCAGCGCCTATCGGTGGGCCGATTTCGTCGTCTTCCGAGCTCTGGCGCGATGCCATCCGCGACGGCGGCACGAGGCCCTCCTTGGGGCTGGGCTGGGTCTCGAAGGGCGGACTAGCTAGCGTTTGGCGGTCCGATGCGTCCTCGAATGTCGAGGGCGCTGCGTCAGAGCTCGGAATCATCTCTGGTCGCTGTGCTCGTGTTCGGTTGGCGAGCGCGGGGTGTCGCAGTGGTGCCGTCCTCTTCCCTGAAGTTCTGTCCGCCACGGAGGAGCGACACAGACCGCGCTCTTACTCGAGCGCGCAGCCCCTCCCCCACATCGCTTCGTGTAGCCCTCGAGCCGCCACCTGAAGACGACCGCTCCCGCCGTGGACGCCATGCACTGAGAAGCGGGAATCCCCTCCCCCGGAACCCGTCGTGATGGAGTGGGTGTCACGACCGGGCGCTGGAGCCGTGCGCGATTGATCACGCAGAGCCGGTAATTTTGCAGCGCCAGAAGGTCAGCCATGACCCACCTGGTTGCTTGGTGCGGAACGTGCGGGGATATGTTTCACGTGAAACATGTCGCTGGTGATGTCTCGCGGGACGAGCCGAAAGGCAGCAAGACCCTCTTCTCTTGACAACATGAACCGCGGCTTAATCGCGGTCCGGTTACACCCACGAATATGACCGCGCCCGTCGGGATGGCACCACGGTGAAAGGCGCGCCCGGTAGTCTCGCGCCTGTTTCCAGGGGTGGAGCGATCTGGACTGGTGACCAGCACCTCTTTGGGAGCCGGCTCCGCGCAGACGGAGCGCGTGCGGTTGCTCTCCTTCGGGTGTCGGCATGCAATGGGTGTGACAAAGCCATTGCGCGCTGGCGGTCGATCTCCTCTCGCTCCTGCACTGGTCCTTCTGGGCACGGAACAGGGCTGCTGGTGTGCGAGCGCGAGGCGCACGGCCTGATTCTGTCGAGGACCGGGAAGTGCAGGGCACGCCGGACTAGCGGACCATTCGACTGCCAACGCGTGGAAGAAGGCCGACCCCTGCATGGGATCAACTCACCCGACGTTTCACGTGAAACATCCCACCGCGCGGGTCGCGCGTAAAGCTGGCAGGCCCACGTCGGACGCGCGTGCCTATACCGACGCGTCGCGCTGTGGCCACATGGTGGCGGAGCTCGGCGCCTGGATGGCCGTGCACATAACCCCTGAGTACCCCGCGCTGACGTGAACGCCCCAGGTGTCATCCGAACGCGCATGTATCGCGGACGGTACGACAATCGAGCGAAGCTGTCGCGCCGCAGTCTGGCGGCTCTGCCGGTGAGTCTCCGGTATCCACCGAATCGAGCCTGGAAACCGGTGAGATCGCAAGGCTTCTGGCTCGTCTCGAGAGTGGCCTCAGTCCCCGGCCAAAGGACGAAGGTGACTCAGGTCTGCCATTGCCCGTCTGCGTGAGGTGCGCGCGTCCGATCACCGCGCAGGCCTCGCGGACGGACTGGTGGCGGGCGCGACCGGCGGAGTGCGCTCTACGCACGGCGGCCGCGGATTCATGCCGTTGTGGTGCGAACTCTTCTCCCCCGCCGCCCATCGCTCACGTCGGCATTGAGCGACTCGCTGTTATTGCTGGCTGGCGGTCGTTTTGTGGCGGTGCTGCCCACGCGTCCTCATACCGGTCCGCTCCCCTGCGTCGTGCCCTGGCATTACGCCGGCGTGACTCGCACCGGACTCGCGGTCGTCGTCTGACGGAACTGCTCAACCCCGCGTGGTTTCGGTCCACCCCTGTGCCGCGCGCGGCTCTTACGAAGGCGTGGCTCGCACCGGATCGGTGCTCGTCGTTGGACGGAGCTGCTCAACTCGGCGGGATTCCGGCCGACCCCCCGGGCCGTGCCCGGCTCTTGCGGAGGCGTGGATCCCATCGGACTGGCGCCCGCCGTCTGGAACTGCCCAACTCCGTCTGATTCCGGTCCGATCCCCTTCGCCGTGCGTGATGCCCGCGGCGGCGCGGCTCGCATCGCACGTGCTGAATCCGCTGCCGTGTGATCTACCAGGGCGATCACCGGTTCGGAGGTCCGAGGACGTGCGCCGCCAGCAGCCGTATGAGTGCTCTCGGGCGATTGCATCGCGCGCACCGATGCGTCACACGCCCAGGTTGTGAGGCCAGCCCGAAGACTTTGCCCTGGCGCGAGTGACAAGAACGTGAACGCCTCCCGGAGACGCGGGCTGGCTGGTCGCGCTCGCGACAAGACTCGGAGTTCCCTGTTGTCACCAGGAGTGGGCGTCATCCTGTATGGCTGAGGCGTGTCGACATTGGCTGACGATAGCGGTCAGTTTTTCGCGCCGCGATGGGCTACGTCCTCCCCCGTCCTGGGTGGGGTGGCTGCAGAAATCGCGAGACTGCTTAACCTCTCGAGGTTAGTCGCGGAAACATTAGCTCCCCATCCGAACGAACGCATGGCCGCGCTCAAGGCGTCGGCGCTAAGTCGACCCAGCGTAAGGAGGCGAAGAGCAAGCCGCGGCACGGCATGTTTCACGTGAAACATCCTGCCGCTCAGCTCGAGCAGACAACAGCTGCTATCGCAAAGCGCCATACGCTCGAAATCGGTTGCGTAGCGACCTTCTTCTGCGCATTTTCGCCAGGACCTCAATTCTCCGCATACGTTTCACGTGAAACATCCCCCACAGGCCGACTAGTGCTCAACTCGGCGGCGCGAGATGAGGACCGCCCCACAGTCAGATCAGAACCGGACGTTTCACGTGAAACGAACACAGAGGTCCTGTCCGGGGGTGCGACCCCTTGTGAGTCGGGCTGGGCCCCCGGCCCTCAGTTGCACGTGATCGAATGCATCCGCCCATCAGGAATGTCAGCACCCGCGGGTAGACTGATCGGGTTGGCGACGGGAAGGTGTGTTTCACGTGAAACAGTCCGATGAGGCAGCCACGCCGTCATCCTTCGAGGACTCCCCCATTGCACGTGAGATCGCGAATCTCTCGGCGCGGAGGCGTGTGCTCGACGAGACCACCGTCGAGTTGTCCGGTCGAACCCGTGTCTTCACGGTGTCTAACCAGAAGGGCGGAGTGGGGAAGACCACGACCGCTGTTAACATCGCTGCCGCACTCGTCTCGGTCGGTGCTCGCGTCCTCGTCATCGATCTCGACCCCCAGGGAAATGCGTCGACCGCCCTGGGTGTCCCCCACAACGCTGATACATCCAGCGTCTACGACGTGCTCATCGATGAGTTCCCTCTCGCGGATATCGTGCAGATCAGCCCCGAATCCCCCAACCTGCTCTGTGCTCCGAGCACCATCCACCTGGCCGGCGCCGAGATTGAACTGGTGTCGCAGGTCGCGCGTGAACATCGGCTTCGGGGGGCGCTGCGGGATTACCTCGCGATCGAGGGCAATCACCTCGATTTCGTCATCATCGACTGCCCTCCCTCGCTGGGACTGCTGACGATCAACGCGTTCACCGCGGCCGACGAGGTCATGATCCCCATCCAGTGCGAGTACTACGCGCTCGAGGGGCTGAGCCAGTTGCTCGGCAGTGTGCAGATGATCCAGAAGCACCTGAACCCCGGTCTTCACGTATCGACGATCCTCTTGACCATGTACGACGGGCGTACGCGTCTCGCACAGCAGGTCGCGGAGGAGGTTCGTTCGCACTTCACGGACGAGGTGCTCGACACCGTCATTCCTCGATCCGTCCGTGTGTCCGAGGCGCCGAGCTTCGGGCAGACCGTCATCGCGTACGATGGCCAGTCAGCGGGCGCCATCGCCTACCGCGAGGCAGCAGTAGAGATCGTCGCTCGCGACACCACCAAGAAGGGCTCCTGATGGCCAAGAGGACCGGTCTGGGGCGCGGTATCGGCGCCCTCATCCCCACGATGGAGCCGTCGGAGGCACGTCCCGTCGATGTCTTCTTCCCCGACGGGGTCGCGGCGGCGAAGGACGCGGCGGCGAAGACCGAGGCGGATCGCGCCGATGACGACGCGGCGCTGGTGACGGTGCCGGGTGCACGCCTCGTGCACATCGACCCGAAGACCATCGTCCCCAACCCTCGTCAGCCTCGTATGCACTTCGATGCGGATGACCTCGCAGAGCTCGTCCACTCGGTCCGCGAGTTCGGTGTCCTTCAGCCCGTGGTCGTTCGCGACAAGGGCGACGGCACCTACGAGCTGATCATGGGTGAGCGACGCACGCGTGCCTCCCGCGAGGCCGGGCTCGAGAGCATCCCGGCGGTGGTCCGCGAGACCGATGACGAGTACCTCCTTCGCGACGCGCTGCTCGAGAACCTTCATCGTTCTCAGCTGAACCCCCTCGAAGAGGCATCCGCGTATCAGCAGCTGCTCGAGGACTTCGGCATCACTCAGGAAGAGTTGGCGACGCGCATCGGTCGCTCGCGTCCGCAGATCAGCAACACGATCCGCCTGCTGAAGCTGCCCGTCCCGGTGCAACAGCGCGTTGCTGCCGGCGTTCTCAGCGCCGGGCATGCTCGCGCGATCCTCTCTCTGGACGACCCCAAAGAGATGCAGAAGCTCGCGGACAAGATCGTCAACGAGGATCTGTCGGTTCGCGCTGCTGAGGCTGCCGCCAAGATGCCGGGTGTCGCCCCGGTTCGTCAGAAGCCGAAGGCCGGATCGCGCCGGTCGGGACTCGACGACATCGCGGATCGTCTCGGCGACAGGTTCGACACCAAGGTCCGCGTGTCTCTCAACGCCAAAAAAGGCCAGATCAGCATAGATTTTGCCAGCATCCAGGACCTCAATCGCATCCTCGCGACGCTGGGTGAAGAGGGCTACACCGGCTGAAGCGGGACCGCCGGCAAGCTGATCTCGCGGCGATCGAACGCGGCCCCGCGCCCGGTGTCGGTAGGTCGACGTACGCTGGAACGGTGACAGCGAACGACGATACCCCGCGCCGTCGCGCCAGCCTCGAGCTCTTGCGCGCGGAAGCCTCCGACGAACTCGCGGTCCTCGTTCACGAACGTCTGCGCGGCGGTGAAGATCCGTGGGACTTCATGGAAGACCTGCCCAGTGTCGACGAACTCGTCGTCCTCACTCTGCGCGCCGACAACATCTTCGAGAACGGTGGAGTTCGCCCCAACCGCTCGCGCAACTACCGCGTGCTTCGCCAGATCGCGCTCGACTACCCCCCGCTCACGAAAGCCGTGTGGAGGATCCTGGGCGAGGAAGAACCCCACCGCCGGTGGGACGCCAACGTCAGGCTCGACGCCTCCTGAGTCCCTCGGTCGCCCCCCGGGCACTCCGGGGTCGAAACAGCGTCGAACGGCCCTCAGATCGCCGGTGAGCGCTCGCACGGCGGGCGTCTGTGTGATCGACGCCGTCTTGCGCCTCGTCAATCAGATCCGTCGTCAGCGCCGTCGCCGGGAGTGATGGCATCCTGAGTCGGCTTTTCTGCCTCAGCGGGGCTCGCCCGCACATGCGAACGTCCCCGGCGCCCTGAGGCACCGGGGACGTTTCGTGAGAGGTCTCAGCCGAGGAACGCGGCGAGGTCCTGCTCGAGCGCGTACTTGGGCTTCGCGCCGATGATGGTCGTCTTGACCTCACCGCCCTGGAAGACCTTCATCGCGGGGATGGAGGTGATCTGGTACTTCATCGCGAGGTCCGGGTTCTCGTCGACGTTGAGCTTGAGGACGGTGATCTTTCCCGCGTTCTCGTTCTGGATCTCGTCGAGGACGGGGGCGACCATGCGACACGGTCCGCACCACTCAGCCCAGAAGTCCACGAGAACGGGTCCGTCGGCCTGCAGGACGTCCTGCTCGAACGTTGCGGAGGTCGTCGCCTTGGCAGTCATTGCATTTCTCCTTAGTGAAAGCGTCAATTGATGAAAACGCCGGTGAACCGGGTTTTGTTCCTCAGACGACCGCGGCGTCGGGGAGGCCCTCGATGGGGCTCTCGGCGACAGCGGGCTCGCCGGCCTCGCCGCGGGCGGCGAGGAAGTGCTCCACGTCGAGGGCGGCGACGGTTCCACTGCCCGCGGCCGTGATGGCCTGGCGGTAGGTGGGGTCGATGACGTCACCGGCGGCGAAGACACCCTCCACCGACGTGCGCGACGAACGGCCGTCGACCCAGATGGTGCCCTGGTCGGTCAGCTGCAGCTTGTCGTGGACGAGGTGCGTGCGGGGGTCGTTGCCGATCGCCACGAACAGACCGTCCAGCGGCAGTTCACGCGTCGAGTCGTCGACCGTGGAGCGCAGGCGTACACCGTTCACGGCCTCGTCTCCGAGGATCTCGTCGACGGCGCTGTTCCAGATGAACTCGATCTTCGGGTTCGCGAAGGCGCGCTCCTGCATGATCTTCGACGCGCGGAGCGAGTCCTTGCGGTGGATGATGTAGACCTTCGACGCGAACTTGGTGAGGAAGTTCGCCTCTTCCATCGCGGAGTCGCCGCCGCCGACCACGGCGATCGTGCGGTCGCGGAAGAAGAAGCCGTCGCACGTCGCGCACCACGAGACACCGCGGCCGGACAGGCGCTCCTCGCCCTCGAGACCGAGCTTGCGGTAGGCGGAACCGGTCGCGTAGATGACCGAGACGGCCTCTTCGACCTTCCCGCTTCCGAGCGTGACCTTCTTGACGGGACCGTCGAGCTCCAGCGACACGACGTCGTCGTAGAGCACCTGGGCGCCGAAGCGCTCGGCCTGGGCCTGCATCTTGGCCATGAGGTCGGGTCCCTGGATGCCGTCGGGGAACCCGGGGAAGTTCTCGACCTCGGTCGTGTTCATGAGGTCGCCACCGGCTTCGACGGAGCTCGCGACGACGAGGGGCTCGAGGTTGGCTCGGGCAGCGTAGATGGCGGCCGTGTATCCAGCCGGGCCCGATCCGATGATGATGACGTGACGCACGTTTGCGCCTCCCTCTCGTTGATTCCGTCGGATGAAACCCATGGTAGCCGCGGGGTATTCCACGGCCCCGGGGGCTAGCGCTGGGGGAGGAACCGCCGGCCGAGCGCGAGCGCCGGGGCGAGTTCGGGAGTACGGAACAGGGCCAGGATGCCGATGTACACGGCGAGGACGACCAGACCCAGCACCGCGGCACCGGCGATCCCGGCCGCGACGCTGCTCGTCATCCATCCTTCGGGGCCGCCCAGCAGGATCAGGACGCCCCACCCGGCCGCGGCGGCGGGGATCGCGGCGAGGGCGAAACGTCCGAGTGCCGACAGCCAGGAGCCCGTGCCGATGCCGGAGAGGCGGCGGCGCAGCAGCACCGTCGCCACGACCACCTGCACGATGCTCGCGAACGACTGGGTCAGGGCGACGCCGGCGGCCAGGTCGGACCGATCGACGAACGCGCCGGCCGCGATGGCCCCTCCTGCGACGAGCGCGCACTGCAGCAGGGTGAAGAAGAAGGGGGTGCGAGTGTCGTTGTAGGCGTAGAAGGTGCGCTGGATGACGAAGAGCACGGCGAGGGGCACGAGGCAGACCAGGAAGCACCACAGGACGGGAGCGGCGGCGAGGGCCTGCTCCGATCCGTTCGTGAAGATCCGGCTGGCGGGGACGGCGGCCACGGCGAGGGCGGCGGTGGCCGCGACGATGAAGAACCCCAGGGTGCGGATGCTGCGAGCGATGTCGGCTCGTACCTCGTCGTCGCGTCCCGCGGCGGCGTGCTCGCTGAGCTGCGTGAAGTAGGGCGTTCCGATCGACAGCACGATGATCGAGTACGGCAGCATGAACAGCAGCCAGGCGTTCTGCGAGGCGAAGATCGCGGGATCGTTGCCGGAGGCGCCCGAGAGCACGTTCGACTGCACGATTCCGGCGAGCTGGCCGGCGACGACCATCAGGAAGGTCCAGCCCGCGAGGCGGCTGATGTGTCGGAGCCCCACGCCTCGCCATTGGAAGTCGGGACGCAGGGTCAGTCCCGCGCGGCGCCAGAAGAACATCAGCACCGCCGTCTGCACGACGATACCGCCGGTCGCGGTGGCGGCGAGAACGGCGATCATCGAGGGCGTCCACGCGTCGACGCGCACCTGCTGTCCCCCGAAGAGCAGGATGAACGCACCGAAGCCCGCGATCGACACGATGTTGTTGACGATCGGCGCCCACGTGTACGGACCGAAGACGCGACGGGCGTTGAGGATCTCGCCGAGCAGGGCGTAGAGACCGTAGAAGAAGATCTGCGGCAGGCACCAGTAGGCGAATGCGGTGGAGAGGGCCAGCTGATCGTCGGTGAACTTGCCCGCGTACACATGCACCAGGAGTGGTGCGGCGATCATCGCGAGAGCGGTGGCCCCGAGCAGGCCCACCGTGCCGAGGGTGAACAGCTTCGAGATGAACGCCTGTCCCCCGTCCGCGTGCGCGGCGGCCTTCACGATCTGCGGGACGACGACGGCGGTCAGCAGGCCGGTCGAGATGATCGCGTAGATGTTGTTCGGCAACTGGTTGGCGACGGCGAAGGCGTCACCCGCGCTGCTGATTGACCCGATGGCGGCCACGAGCACGATGGTGCGCAGCACCCCGCTGACGCGCGACACGATGGTCCCGGCCCCGATGAGCACACTGGCCCGTCCGATGCTGCTCACGGGCGTGTCTCCTGCTCGATGTCCGAAGGGTTCTCGTGGGGGGCGTGCTCGTCGGTGAGGGGATCGTCGGCGTCCTCGGCGGGGCTGCGCCCGTCGGCATCCGGATCCTTCACGCCGATCCCATCCACGGGCTCGTCGTCATCGGAGACCGGGGACGACGCCTCCTCGGCGCGCAGCCGGCGACGGCGCGCGACCGTGCGGACGACCCCGAGGCTCAGGAAGCCCACGATGAGGGCGATGACGACGACGATGCCGATGTTCTCCCACTCCGCGCGCACCTCGACGTCGACCGCCTGGGGTGATCCGATCGGCACGCCCGAGGGGCTGTACAGCTGCAGGTCGACGCTGACCTCGCCGTTGGCGATACGCGCCTCGACGGGCACCTCGACGCGTGTGTTGGCCGAGGCCTGGGCATCGATCGTAGTGCGGTCCTGTACGCGCAGGCGGACGTCGTTGGTGCGGACGGACATCACGACGGTCACCGGCCACGGCAGGTCGTTGCGCACCCACGGGCGCAGCGGCGCGCTCGAACTGACCAGACGGAAGTCTGATGACAGGATGCCGACGGAGTCGAGCGTCGTGCGCGTGGCGGCGCGGTGGTCGGCGACGGCCTGGCGGGCGGCATCCCCCGTCCACGACACGTTCGTGACCTGGAGGAGCTCCGCGCGTTCGCGTCCGGTGAGCAGCTCGGGCTGATCGAGGATCGACGCGAACCGATCGACGTTCTGTTCGTCGCTCACGAGGTTGCGGACCTCGTCGACGCGAGCCGCGTCGACGTCGGGAGCCTCGAGCGAGATGTCGGATGCCGGCACCGAGGCGACGGCGCGCAGGGTCGACGCCGTGTACCCCGGCGCGGTGGCGGCGAGGCCGAGGGTCGCGCGCAGGCTCACGCGCGAACGATCGGTGCCCCGGTCGAGGACGGCGAGGACCGGCTGGTCGGCGGTGACGGTGCGGGCGATGGAGAGGTAGGCCTGGGCGGCCGCCAGCGAGGCTCCGCGACGGGTGCTGTCGTTCTGACCGGCCGCGTCGGCGAGGGCGCGCGAGACCTCCGCGTCGTAGACCGGCGTCGAGACCCCTCCGACGCGGGCGGAGGCTTGCCGCCCCCCGCCGGAGACGCTGGTCGACGGGATGAGCACGTGGGTGGGGTCGTCGGCGCTGCCGAGCGCGCCGAGGGTGGCGACGGTGTCCGCTCCCGCGGTTCCGGTCGCGGGCCAGTACACGTTGGGGGTCGCGACCCCGATGTCGAGCAGCGTCGAGAGGGACGGATACGAGGGCTGGCCGGGCGTCGTGCTGGACGCCGGTTCGGGCGTCGACACGGCGGACACCGCCGGGGCGGGCTGCACGAAGTCAGCCGCGGCCATGTAGTTCTGCAGTGAGGTGGGGCCGAGCGGGGCCGTGAGCCCGGCGTGCAGCTGCGCGGCGACGTCGGAGTCGCCGAACTGGAGGGCGAACCGGTCGTTCGGCAGGGCCAGAAGTCGCTGGAGCCACGCCACCGCGGTGGGCGGGGCGGCCGAGCCGAGCACCCGGATCGCCGCGGGGATCGCGGGATCGACGGCCAGGGTGGCCGCGGTGCCGTCCACCGCGTCGAGCTGCGCGGACAGACCGCCGTCGACCGCGGTCAACTCGGCCAGCTCGTTCGCGGTGAGAAGACCGCGCGTCAGGGGGGCCGCCGTGATCGGGACGACGAGGGCGATCGGCGTTTGCGCCCCCGCGTCAGCCGGAACGACGACCACGCTCGATGCCGTCAGCCCGCCGCTCGTCGCGAGGACCGGGTAGACGCCGGTGGCGCGGTTCGCGAGGGCCGGGTCGGTCCCCGGTGCCGTGAGGGTGGTGATCGACTGGGCGCCGGAGGCGGTGGCATCCAGGGTTCCCGTCGCGACCTGCTGGAGGGCGATGCCGGAGGCGTCACCGCTGAGCCATCGATCGATGGAGGCGTCGTCGGCCAGGGGGGCGGAACCGATCGACAGGGCGACGGGGCCGGCGGGCGCAGCCGATGACCCGGCCGCGAGACTCACGACGACCGACAGGGCGTCACCGGGACGCAGGATGCCGTTCGCCGAGGGAGCCGCGATGAGCACGGACGGCGAGCTCGAGGCCGACGGCGAAGGGCTGGGCGTCGCAGCGGAGGCCGCCGAGACCGGCAGTGCCACGCCCGCGACGATGGCCCCGGCGGCGAGGGTCGCCAGGAGCCGGCGCGTGAAGGAGCGCCGCGGCACGGGTGCGCCCGAAGGCAGGGAGGTCACGGTCATACGAGCGTCGGTGGAACGAGGGGGCCTCGCACCGCCTGCGAGTCTAGGCCCGCCTCCCTCCAAGCCCCCCGATAGCCTCGCGCAGACGGTTGAATGGACCGGTGCTTCCCGAACCCGATCCCCAGCTGTGCCAGGCCCTCGCCGATGATCTCCGCACCGCGGACTACACGAGCGCCGCCCTCCGCGCCGCCTGGGGACCCCAGGCCGACGACGCCGTCGCGAGGGGGCTCCGCCGCCCGGCCACGCGCGCGTTGGGTGAGCGCGGCGATGCGCTCGCCGTGCTGGGTCGTCTGTGGGGGCTCGGGCTGCCCGTCCCCCGCGGTGACGCCGAGGCGGCGCTGCCGACGTTGCGCGTCGACGGAGCGGCCGCGCTCGGACTGCTGGAGATCTCGGGGGATGCCGTGACCCCCGCCGTGCTCGTGAGGCCTCAGTCCTTCGCCGACGACGAGGGGGAGGTCGAGTGGTGGATCGCCAGTGACCTCGACGAAGCGGCCCTCGAGGGTCCGCTCCCCGAGGACCACGTGCTCGGCGTCGGCGGGGCCTCCCAGACCCTCGCGCGCCTGCAACTCACCCGCCGAGCGCGCACGGCCCTCGACATCGGCACGGGCTGCGGCATCCAGGCCCTCCGGCTGCGCCGTCTCGTCGACCACGTGGTCGCGACCGACATCTCCGAGCGCGCGCTGCGCTTCACCCGCCTCAACGCCTTCGTGAACGGCGTGGACGGGATCGAGACCCGCCTGGGCTCGCTGTTCGAGCCCGTCGCCGGCGAGACGTTCGACCGAGTGGCATCCAATCCCCCGTTCGTCATCACGCCGCGCGTCGCGGGGGTTCCGGCGTACGAGTACCGCGACGGCGGAATGGAGGGCGACTCCCTCGTCGCCGCGGTCATCTCGGGCGTGGGGGAACATCTCGCGCCCGGGGCGGTGGCGCAGTCGCTGGGCAACTGGGAGTACCGGTGGGGAGAGTCGGGGCTCGATCGCGTGCGCGAATGGGTCGGCTCGTCGCTCGACGCGTGGGTGATCGAACGTGAAGTGCTCGACCCCCTCGCGTACGCCGAGCTGTGGGTGCGCGACGGCGGAACGGTCCCCGGCACACCCGAGTACGCGCGGCTCGTCGACGCGTGGCTCGACGACTTCGCCGCACGGGGAGTGACCGGCGTCGGGTTCGGGTACGTGCTGCTGCGGCGACCTCTCGCGGGCGGGCCGACCCTCGCGCGGTACGAACGCGTCTCGGGCGGCGGCGAATCGGCGTTCGGACCGCACCTGTCGGCATCCCTCGCCGCCCATGACCGGGCCGCCCTGCTCGACGATGACGGACTGGCCTCGAGCGTGCTGCGCGTGGCCCCCGACGTCACCGAGGCGCGCCATCACCGCCCGGGCGAGGAGGACCCCTCGGTCATCGAACTCCGACAGGGCGGCGGCTTCGCGCGCACGCTTGAGGTCGACCCGGGGCTCGCGGCCCTCGTCGGCGCCTGCGACGGCGACCTGGCCGTGGGAGCCCTCGTCGATGCGATCGCCCAGCTCATGGAGGTGGGCGCCGAGGCCCTGCGCGCCGACCTGCTGCCGCGGGTGCGCGAGTTGCTGGTGACGGGGTTCCTGGGCTTTGCCGACGACTGACGCGTCGTTCCTGCCCGACGGAGCCGTCGGCGGCCCCGGATAGGCTCGAAGGCATGCTGAACATGGCTGAGGGTCTCGCGCGCCTCGAGGAGCTCGCCGCGCATCCCGTGGTCGCCACGCTCGCCCGGGTCTTCGCCGATGCCGGTCGCGATCTGGCGATCGTGGGCGGTCCCGTGCGCGACGCCCTGCTGGGGCGCGTGACCCACGATTTCGACTTCACCACCGACGCTCGCCCCGACGAGATCCTCGCGCTCGTGAAACCCGTCTCGAGCGTGCAGTGGGACGTCGGACGGGCGTTCGGCACCATCGGCGCCCGGGTGAAGGGCGAACAGGTCGAGATCACCACGTACCGCGCGGACAGCTACGACGGGGTCACCCGCAAGCCCACCGTCGAGTTCGGCGACACCCTCGAGGCCGACCTCAGCCGCCGTGATTTCACCGTGAACGCCATGGCGCTCCGCGTTCCCGCCCGCACACTCGTGGACCCCACCGGCGGTGTGGAAGACCTCATCGCCGGCCGCCTGCGCACGCCCATCGACCCCGCCGTGAGCTTCGGCGACGACCCCCTGCGCATGCTGCGCGGAGCCCGCTTCGCGTCGCAACTCGACTTCGTCGTCGACCCCGACACCCTCGACGCGATCCGCGAGTTGCGCAGCTCGCTCGCCATCGTCAGTCCCGAGCGGGTGCAGGCCGAGCTCGTGCGCCTCCTGCAGACGGATGATCCCGTCCGCGGCATCCGGGTTCTCGTCGAGACCGGTCTGATCGAGGAGTTCCTCCCCGAAGTCCCCGCCCTGCGCCTCGAAGTCGACGAGCACCACCACCACAAGGACGTCTACGAGCACTCGCTGACGGTGCTGCGCCAGGCGATCGCGCTCGAGAAGCAGCGACACCCGGATACCGCCCCCGATGTGCCCCTGCGGCTGGCGGCGCTCCTGCACGACATCGGCAAGCCCGCCACCCGACGCCTCGAAGCGGGCGGGGGCGTCACCTTCCACCACCACGACATCAAGGGCGCGCGCATGGCGCGCAAGCGCCTGCAGGCCCTGCGGTTCGATGCGGCCACGACCACCGTCGTCACCCGACTGGTCGAGCTGCACCTGCGCTTCTTCGGCTACGCCGAGGGAGCGTGGACGGATGCCGCGGTCCGGCGCTACGTGCGCGACGCCGGCGACGAGCTCGAACGCCTGCACATCTTGACCCGGGCCGACGTGACCACGCGCAACAAGCGCAAGGCGCAGCGCCTGGCATCCGCGTACGACGACATCGAGGCCCGCATCGCCGCGCTCCGCGAGCAGCGCGGCGATGCGGGCCTCGAGCAGGAGGAGATCGACTCGATCCGCCCCGAGCTCGACGGCAACCGCATTCAGGAGGTCCTCGGCCTCACGCCCGGTCGCGAGGTCGGCGAGGCCTACCGCTTCTTGCTCGAGCTGCGCCTCGACGAGGGCGTGCTGGGCGAAGAAGAGGCCGAGAAGCGCCTGCGCGAATGGTGGGCGGCGCGGGGCTGAGGTCCGCGGCTTCGGGGCGACGGGGCTCGGGGCGCCCGGCGAGGGGGCGACACTCCCCGGTATCGGGCACGGGCGTGGTCCGGTGATGCTGGCATCGGGGCGTCGTTCGTGGACCCGGGGCGTGGTTCGCGGCCCCGGGGCCACGAACGCGCAGGGGGTGGCATCCTTGATCCGGATGCCACCCCCTCGAGGTTCGCGTCAGGGCACGACGACGGCGCGGCCGCGCACCTGCCCCTTGTGCAGCTTCGCGTACGCCTCGACGGCACCGTCGAAGCCGTAGCGCTCGACGTGGACGCCGACCGCGCCGCTGCGCGCGAGGTCGAGCACCTCGATGAGCTCGCTGCGGGTGCCCCAATAGGGAGCACGGACTGCGGCGCCCATCGGCGTGGAGAAGAACCCGGCCGGCATGATGCCTCCGCCGATGCCGACGATGTGGATGAAGCTGTCCATCCCGGCGACCGCGCGCGCGAGGTCGATCGTGGGCTGCACGCCGACGAAGTCGAAGACCGCGGTGGCGCCGAGTCCGTTCGTGAGCTCGCGGATGCGTTCGGCCGCGTGCTCGTCGGAGTTCACCGTGTGGTGCGCACCCACCTCGCGAGCCAGGTCCAGCTTGTCTTCGCCGAGGTCGACGGCGATGACGGTGGCCTGGGTGATCGCGCGGAGGATCTGCACACCGACGTGACCGAGACCGCCGACGCCGATGACGACGGCCGTCGCACCGGGGTACAGCTTCTCTTTCGCGGACACGATCGCGTGGTACGGGGTGAGTCCGGCATCCGTCAGCGAAACCGTCTCGACCGGGTCGAGGTCGCCCAGCGGGGCGAGGTGACGCGGATCGTCGACGATCACGTATTCGGCCATCGCTCCCGGGCTGCCGAGTCCCGGAGGGGTGATGCCCATCTCGGCCGCGTACGGGCAGTAGTTCTCGGCGCCCTGCGCGCACGCGTGGCAGCGCCCACAGCCCCACGGTCCGTAGATCGCGTACGCCGCACCGATCTCTACGCCCTCGACGCCCTCGCCGAGTTCGTCGACGATCCCCGCGCCCTCGTGGCCGAGGGTGAGCGGCAGGCCGTAGGTGTACTGGTCTTCGGGGAGGTCCATCACGAACCAGTCGGAGTGGCACAGCCCCGCCGCGGTCACCTTCAGACGCACCTGTCCCGGGCCCGCGTGGGGCTCCTCGATGTCGACGACCTCGGGTCCCTTGCCGATCTCGCGGTACTGCACAGCCTTCATGGCGTTCCTTTCTGTCGGTCCTTCCACCGTGCGCTCGCCAGCCGTGGACGGCAACGGGGGTTGACGGCGTTCGACGAGGGCCGCACCCCGGTCGAACGAACCCTCCCGCCGGCACCCGGCCCGACCTACACTGGACGCACCTCCGTCACCGCCGATGGGAGTCCCGTGCCCTCTCCATGGTCGCGACCGACTGTTTCCCCCGAGACCTCGGGGCTGTTGATCGCGCGTGCTCACGAGGAGCTCATCGCCGGCAACGACGACCGCCGACTCGACGACGTGCGACCGCTCGTGCAGGAGTCGTGGCGGAGGTCCTTGGCATCCCTCGTCGGCCCCGAAGGTCTTCCTCCGCTCGACCTGCCCAGCGGCGAGCTGGAGGCGTACCGCCGCGCTCACCCGCTCGCCGGGGTCATGGACATGGTGCGTTCTCTGCTCCTGCCCGGAACCGCGGAGGAATCGGGCGTGGTCGTGGCGGTCGGCGACGCCGCGGGCCGTCTGCTGTGGGTCGAAGGCGATCGTCACATCCGCGCCCTGACCGGCGACATGGGGTTCGTGGCGGGGGCGAATTGGGCGGAGGATGCCGTGGGCACGTCCGCTCCCGGAACTGCGCTGACACTCGACAGGTCGGTGCAGATCCGCGGTGCCGAACACTTCAATCGCCTTGTGCAGCCGTGGTCCTGCACCGCGGCGCCCGTGCACGATCCCGAGACGCGGCGTCTGCTCGGTGTGATCGATGTCACCGGAGGGCCCGAGGCCGTGACCCCTCAAGCCCAGTTGTTGGTGGATGCCACGGCCCGGGCGATCGAGAGCGAGATCCTCGTGGGGCGGCTGCGCGCTCAGCAGGCTCCTCCCCCGCGGCGGTCCGCGCCGGCCCGGGCTCTGCTGCGCATCCTCGGACGGGATCGCGCGCTGCTCGAGGTCGGGGGTGCGGCGGTCGAGTTGAGCGCCCGGCACGCGGAGATCCTTCTGCTGCTCGCCGTGCACCGGGAGGGGCTGTCGGCCGAGGCCCTGAGCGAGGCGGTGTACGGCCACGCCGCCGTCGAGACGCTGCGCCCCGAGATGGTGCGGCTTCGGCGCGCGCTCGTGCCGGTGGCGCCGCGTCTCGTTCCGGCATCCCGTCCTTATCGACTGCCCGTGGGCCTCGAGACCGACGCCCAGCACGTGCTGTCGCTGCTGGACAGGGGTGCGCATCGCGTGGCGCTCGCCGCGTACGCCGGACCGGTGCTGCCGGAGTCGGAGGCACCGGGAGTGGTCGAGGTACGCGAATCGGTGCGCTCGACCCTGCGAGAGGCCCTCATCGAAGAGGCGGGGGTCGACGTCCTGCTCGCCTACGCCGAGACAGCCGATGCGCGCGATGACGAAGAGGTGCTGCGGCTCTGCCTCGAGCTCGTTCCCGCCCGCTCCCCCAAGCGAGCGGGACTGGTTGCTCGACTGGAGCGTCTCGCTCGGGGGTGACACTCCGCGCTCGCCCGGCGCCACCAGGGGATTTCCCGAGAGCGTCCCCGATGTCGGAGGCCCTCGTTACGCTGAACATATGGACGAAAACGCGCTCGACATCTTCTCGGCAGCACGCGCCCGTCGCGACGTGGGGCGTATCCGCGAGGCCCTCGCCGAGGTCAAGGCGGGTGACGTCGCGCGCGTCATCGTCCGCTCCCCGCGCTACGGCCTGTACGCGCTCGAGGGCACCGTGCGCATCGGCGTGGGCGGGCAGCCGCTCTTGGGCGACGTCATCCTCGCCACGAGCGCCGAGATCCAGCGCATCGACCTCGGCATCGAGGCTCCCCAGCCCGCGCTCGAGGCCGACGTTGTCGATCCCTCGACCCTCCCCCACGGAACGCCCGTGCGCGTGACCTTCCTCACGCCGACGCACCAGACCTTCGCCCTCACCGGCCCGATCACGGCGGGCAACGACCGCTTCCTGCTCGTCGGCAGCTGGATCGTTGCCGACGACCGCGCGATCGCGCCGCGCGTGCAGAGCATCGAGCGCCTCGACGGCGTCGACCTGCACGAGGTCAACGTGCCCCCGCTGCGCTCGGTGCTCGCCGACGCCGACGCGTAGACAGCGTTCGCTCGAACGGATGCCGCGGCCCGAGGGTCGCGGCATCCGTCGTTCTGTCCGGCCGTCCTGCCCGCGTCGGCGTCGGGCTTCTGGCGCGGTCACCGCGCCCGCGTCGAAGCCGCATTCGTTCGTCGACGACGCACCCGTTTCGCGTCGAACTGGTGCGGTCTCGTCGAACGAATGCGTCCTGAGCGCACGACCGCTCGCCCGTGCAACCCGATGCAACCTCCTGCGGCGTACCGTCGGCGCATCGCCGCCCGAAGCCGACGCGGCGACTCATGACCGTCGAAGGAGACCCGCATGACCATCGTCGAAGAAGGCGTATCCAGCGTCTACGCCGCCCCCGGAACCCGCGGGGCCGTCGCCGAGTACCGCTCGCGGTACGGGCACTACATCGGCGGCGAATGGGTCGAGCCCCACAGCGGGGAGTACTTCGAGAACATCACCCCCGTCACCGGCAAGCCGTTCTGCGAGGTCGCCCGCGGTGACGCGCACGACATCGATCGCGCTGTCGAGGCCGGGTGGAAGGCGTTCGCGTCGTGGAAGAAGACCACTCCGGCCGAGCGCAGCGTCATCTTGAACAAGATCGCCGACCGCATCGAAGAGAATCTCGAGAAGATCGCCGTCGCCGAGACGTGGGAGAACGGCAAGCCGGTGCGCGAGACGCTCGCCGCCGACATTCCGCTCACGGTCGACCACTTCCGCTACTTCGCGGGCGTGCTGCGGGCGCAGGAGGGCTCGCTCAGCCAGCTCGACGAGAACACCGTGGCGTACCACTTCAACGAGCCGCTCGGTGTGGTGGGTCAGATCATCCCGTGGAACTTCCCGATCCTCATGGCCGCGTGGAAGCTCGCTCCGGCCCTCGCCGCGGGCAACTGCGTCGTGATCAAGCCGGCCGAGCAGACGCCGGCGTCGCTGCTCTTCCTGTTCGACATCATCGGTGACCTGCTCCCCGCGGGCGTGGTGAACATCGTCAACGGCTTCGGCATCGAGGCGGGTGCACCGCTCGCGCAGCACAAGCGGATCCGCAAGATCGCCTTCACGGGCGAGACCACGACCGGTCGCCTCATCATGCAGTACGCGTCGCAGAACCTCATCCCGGTGACGCTCGAACTCGGTGGCAAGAGCCCCAACGTCTTCTTCGAGGACGTCGCCCTGCACCACGACGACGCGTACTACGACAAGGCGCTCGAGGGCTTCACGATGTTCGCGCTGAACCAGGGCGAGGTCTGCACGTGCCCCTCGCGGTCGCTGATCCAGCGGTCGATCTACGACCAGTTCCTCGGCGACGGGCTCGAGCGCGTGAAGAAGGTGCGCCAGGGCAACCCGCTCGACCCCGAGACGATGATCGGCGCGCAGGCCTCGAACGACCAGCTGGAGAAGATCCTGTCGTACATCGACATTGGTAAGCAGGGCGGAGCGAAGCTGCTCACGGGCGGTGAGCGCGTCGACCTCGGCGGCGACCTGTCGGGCGGCTACTACGTCGCCCCGACGGTGTTCGAGGGCACGAACGACATGCGCATCTTCCAGGAGGAGATCTTCGGCCCCGTGCTGTCGGTCACGTCGTTCGACGACTTCGACGACGCCATCTCGATCGCCAACGACACGCTCTATGGCCTGGGTGCCGGCGTGTGGAGCCGCAGCGGCGACACCGCCTACCGCGCTGGCCGCGCGATCGAGGCGGGCCGCGTCTGGACGAACACGTACCACCAGTACCCCGCGCACGCGGCGTTCGGTGGGTACAAGCAGTCGGGCATCGGTCGCGAGAACCACCTCAAGATGCTCGATCACTACCAGCAGACGAAGAACCTGCTCGTGTCGTACGCCGACGGGGCGATGGGCTTCTTCTGAGTCGCAGCGGCGCCGGGGCTTTCCCGGCGCCGCCTCGCCATGTCACACAAATGGTCGTCTGAGCACCGCTCAGGCGACCGATAGTGGGACATCGTTCGAAAGGAACGGGACATGGCCGAGTTCTCTCGCGTCGATGTGACGGATGCCGCGGCCGCGCTGCTGCGCGAGCTGACGGCCACGCACGGGCCGCTGATGTTCCACCAGTCCGGCGGGTGCTGCGATGGCAGCTCCCCCATGTGTTACCCCGTGGGCATGTTCATCACGGGGCCTAGCGACGTGCACCTCGGCGACATCGATGCGGGTCTCGACGACCCGATCGAGGTCTACATGTCGGAGTCGCAGTTCGAGTACTGGAAGTTCACGCACCTGACGATCGACGTCGTCCCCGGTCGTGGCGCGGGCTTCTCGGTCGAGGGACCGACGGGCATGCGCTTCCTCATCCGCTCCCGGATGCTGACCGAGGAGGAGGCGGAGGCGTTCGGGGTGGGCGCCGACCGCTGACCGCTAGAGCCACCCGCGCTCGACGGCCACCCGCACGGCATCCGCCCGATTCCGTCCGCCGGTCTTGCCGATCGCGCTCGACAGGTGGTTCTTCACGGTGCCCTCCGAGAGGTGGACGGTTCGCGCGATGTCGGCGATCGAGCCGCCGTCGCGGGCAGCGGCGAGCACGTCGGTCTCCCGCTCGGTCAGGGGCGAGTCGCCCTGCGCCAACGACTCGGCTGCGAGAGCGGGGTCGACCACGCGCAGTCCCTGGGAGACCCGCCGCACCGCGTCGGCCAGCTCGGCCGCGGGCGTGTCCTTCACCACGAAGCCCGAGGCGCCGGCCTGCATCGCCCGCGCCAGGTAACCGGGGCGTCCGAAGGTCGTGACGATGAGGGCACGGCATCCGGGAACCTCCGCACGCACCCGCGCGGCGGCGGCGATCCCGTCGATCCCGGGCATCTCGATGTCGAGCAGGGCGACCGTGGCCCCCGACGTGCGCGCCGCTTCGACCACCTCGTCTCCGCGTCCGACCTGCGCGACGACCTCGATGTCGGCCTCGAGTCCGAGCAGGGCGGCGAGGGCGCCGCGCACGAGGGCCTGATCGTCGGCGATGAGCAGTCGGATCACCACGCCACCTTCACTTTGAATCCGCCGAGGTCGCTGCGACCGATGGTCAACCGTGCTCCCGAGGTCTCGACGCGTTCACGGAGTCCCGTGAGTCCTGAGCCGGTGGATGCCGCGGCGGCCGGGCCGCATCCGTCGTCGGCGACCTCGATCGAGCGGTTGTCGAGTCGCACGCGGCAGGCGCTCGCGCCCGAGTGGCGCACCACGTTGGTCACGGCTTCGCGAATAACCCATCCGGCGAGCTCGCGCCGATCGGCGGGCACCTGGTCGGTGGAGCCGGGGAGGTCGGCCGAGACGCCGGCGCTCTCGAGCGCGGCGCGGGCTGCGGCCAGCTCGCCGCTGATGCTCACGCCGCGATACCCGTGCACGGTCGCGCGCACGTCGGCCAGGGCTCCGCGGGAGAGGCCTTCGATCTGGGCGATTTCGTCGCGGGCGGCCGGGGAGCCGGCATCCATCAGTCGTCCCGCCAATTCGGCCTTGACGGTGATCACCGTGAGCGAGTGTCCGAGGATGTCGTGCACGTCGCGGGCGACGCGACCGCGCTCGCGTTCGGCGGCGAGATCGGCGATCTGCTCTTGAGCGGCGCGCAGGCGCTCGAGTGTCGAGATGTTCTCGACGAAGCTGAACATCATGATCGAGATCGAGAGGATGATCGCCGAGTTCACGACATTCGAGAACGCGTCGGCCCCCATGGCGTCGCCGACCACGAACGACAGGGCGCTCAGGGCCGGGACGAAGAGCCACGTGGTTCTGCGGCCCATCTCCGAGACGGCGAACGCGACGCCGACGAAGGTCCACATCCAACGGATGTCGGTGCCGAGCCAGGGCAGCAAGGTGAGGCTCAGTGCGAAGAGCACGACCGTCGGCAGCAGTCGACGCAGCCGCGACGAGGTGACGCGGGCGTAAGGAACCGTCGCCATGAACACGGCGGCGAACACGACGATGATCCCGGTGCCGACGACGTTGCCCGTCACGCTCGGGCCCTGCCACAGCTCGTCGAGCACGGGGAAGGTCCAGATCAGCGAGATCGACGCCCCGATGAACCAGCCGCGGCGGAACGGACGGCGGCCCGGAACGCGGGTGCGCTCCGGGCCGGTCGTCGTGCTCACGTCGTTCACCCTAGGCGTGTCAGCCGCGACGCGTGTCGCGACGGAAGAAGGACACGGTGCCGGCCACGAACACCGCGAGCCAGACCACCGCGTTGACGAGGGCGCCGAGGTCGAATCCGTCGCCGGTGAGGGGCGAGCGGGCGAGCTCACCGATGCCATAGACCGGCGTCAGCTTGCCGATCACCTGCAGGAAGTCGGGCATCGACGACAGGGGGAAGAACAGCCCGCCGAGGAACGACAGCAGCACCACCGCGAGGCTCGTGATCTGCGCCGCGTTCTCGCCCGGCACCATGTACCCGACCATCAGGCCGAGGGTGGTGAAGACGGCTCCGGCGAGCACCCACGCCGCGAGGCCCGTGACGATCCACTGCACCGGGGCGAGCTGCACGCCCGCGCCGGCGGCCACCGCGTAGGTCGCGATGACCGCGATCAGGCCGAACATCATGCCCGCGAGCATCTTGACGACGACGTTCGAGATGGGGTTGAGAGGGGTGAGCCGCAGCTGCCGCGACCAGCCCTGTGCGCGCTCGACCGCGACCGACGCCCCGGTCTGGGTCGCCGACATCATGGTTCCGTACATCGCCATCGAGACCATGATGTACGCGGCCACCGACACTCCCCCGGATGCCAACGGCGTATCGGTCAGCGGGACGTCGAGGGTCTGGAACCCGACGATGAAGAACATCAGCACGGGGAACGCGACGGTGAAGAAGATGCTGCGCGGATTGCGCAGCTTGCGCACCAGTTCGATGCGCAGATAGGTCAGCGTGAAGCCGCCCATGGCGGGAAGCGGGCGGTCGAGGGCGATGGCGGTCATCGAAGTGCTCCTGTCGAGACGAGGTCGGATGCCGAGGGCTCGGCGGTGAGCGTCAGGAACACGCTCTCGAGGTTCTGGGCGGTGATCTCGAGATCCCGCGCCGAGGTGGAGGTGAGCAGGTGACGCGCGAGAGCGTCGGAATCCCGCGTGTGCACGGTGATGCGCTCGCCGGCGGCCTCCACCGAGTCGACGCCTGGAACAGCTGCGAGGGCCGTGAGATCGGCATCCGGAAGCGTCACCTGAACGACCCGCCCCGACACGAGGTTCTTGATCTCGGTGGTGCTGCCGTCGGCCACGATCTGCCCGCCGCGCATCAGCACGATGCGGTCGGCGTACTCGTCGGCTTCGTCGAGGTAGTGCGTCGCGAACATCACGGTGCGTCCGCGCGCGGCATCCGCTCGAATGGCGCTCCAGAACGAGCGGCGCGCCTCGACGTCCATGCCGGTGGTGGGCTCGTCGAGGATCAGCAGCGCCGGGTCGCTCACGAGCGCCATCGCGAAACGCAGTCGCTGCTGCTCGCCGCCCGAGCACAGGCCCACCTTGCGGCGGGCGAGGTTCAGGATGCCAGCACGCTCGAGCGCCTCGTCGACGGGACGCTTCTCGGCGAACAAGCTCGCCGTCAGCTCCACCGTTTCGCGCACGGTCAGGTCTTTCAGCAGGCCCCCCGACTGGAGGACGGCCGAGACGAGGCCGCGGGCGACGGCTCCGCGCGCGCTGTGGCCGAACACCTCGATGCTGCCGGCGTCGGGGTTCGTGAGGCCCAGGATCATGTCGATCGTGGTGGTCTTGCCCGCGCCGTTCGGGCCGAGGAAGGCCACGATCTCGCCCGGTCGGACGGTGAGGTCGACGCCGCGGACGGCGTGGACGGAGCCGAAGCTCTTGACGACGCCCCGCGCGTCAATTGCGGCGGGGGTGGGGGTGGAGGAGGTCATGTGTTCATGCTGGCCTCGGTGCGCTCGCCGCACATCGGACGGCTGTCACCATTCAGAGGTGACGTTCGTCATGGGTGAATCCGTTACGCCACCTTCGTCGCCCTGATCGTGTAGCTGAGCGGCACGACAGACGGCTGCTCGGCCAGCGCGTATTCGCCGTTGTCGCGAAGCGTCATGCGGCCGGGCAGCGCTTCCCATGGCACGCTGTCGTGCTCGACCAGCGTGTCGAGGCGCAGCCCGCGCTCGAGCAGGGCCGTGACGATCTCGCCGAGACCGTGGTTCCATTCGTACGTCCGCGTCGATTTCAGGGGCGCGGCCACCTCGACGTACGTGCCGTCGTCGTCCCACTCCAACGGGGTGGTCTGCTCGAAGTACGGAAATGCCAGGGACAAGCCCGGCAGGTCCTCATTCATGGCCCACAGGACGGGATGCCCCTCGCGGATGTGCAGCGTCCCTCCCGGTGCGAGCAGCCCGGCCACGACGCCGGCCCACTCCGAGATCGATGGCAGCCAGCACAGGGCGCCGATGCCGGTGTAGACGAGGTCGAAGGCTCCGCGGGGCAGGGTGTTGGCGGCATCCCGAACATCCGCCTGGACGAACTCGATGTCGACGCCCGCGTCGGCAGCGAGTCGGCGGGCCTCGGCGACGGCGTTCTCGGAGAAGTCCAGACCGGTCACCTTCGCGCCGAGACGGGCCAGAGACAGGGTGTCTGTGCCGATGTGGCACTGCAGGTGCGCAGTGCGCTTGCCCGCGATGTCGCCCAGCAGCGGCCGGTCGAAACGCACCACGTCCGAGAGCGCGTCGGCGTCGTCGATGTAGCGCGCGATTCCGTATCCCGATCCGTCCCGGGCGGCGTGCAGCGTCGCGCGCTCGTTCCAGTTGGCGCGGTTGGCGTCGATGTAGTCGGAGGTCATGGCATTCCTTTCCGGGAATCGAGCCTAGGGATGCCATGACCCGGTGTCGCCACGTGACGCGGGGCGGGCGCGATGTCGGAGGTGCGGGTTAGCCTGGCGGCATGTCGGGCAAGGTCTATGTCATCCACGAGAACCCCCAGTGGATTCCGCCGTTCGCGGCGGCGTTCGAGGCGGAGGGCGTGCCGTTCGAGGAGTGGCTGCTCACCGACGGATCGATCGACCTCGCGGTCGAGCCTCCCGAGGGAGTGTTCTGGTCGCGGTTGAGCGCATCGGCGCACACGCGCGATCACGCGCACAGCAAGGAGTTCGGTCGAGCCGTGCTGCGATGGCTGGCGTCGTGGGGGCGAACGGTCATCAACGGTGCCGACGTCCTCGAGCTCGAGGTCAGCAAGGTGGCGCAGCACGCCGCGCTGCGTCACGCGGGGATCGACGTTCCGCGCACGGTGGCCGTCTTCGGCACCGACGATCTCGTCGGCAAGGCGCGGGAGTTCGGGGCGCCCTTCATCAGCAAGCACAACCAGGGCGGAAAGGGCCTCGGCGTGCGCCGCTGGGACTCCGTCGACGAATTCTCGTCGTGGGTGGCGAGCGCGGACTTCGAGCCCTCCCCCGACGGCATCACCCTCCTGCAGGAACTGCTGATCGCGCAGGCGCCGTTCATCACGCGCGCCGAGTTCGTCGCCGGCGATTTCGTCTACGCGGTGCGCGTCGACACGAGCGCGGGCAGCTTCGAGCTCTGCCCGGCCGAGGCCTGCGCGATCCCGGGCGCCGACGGGGTCGAGCCCGAGCCGCTGTTCCGTCGTCGCGACGACGTCGATCCGGCACTCATCGACCGCTACCTGGCCTTCCTCGCGGCAGAGGGCGTGGGCATCGCGGGCATCGAGTTCATCGAGACGCGTGACGGCCGGACCGTCACCTACGACGTGAACACCAACACGAATTACAACCCCGACGTCGAGGCGACCGCGCCGCGCTCCGGGCCGCGCGAGATCGCTCGCTGGCTCGGCTCGCTGCTGCCGAAAGAGGCGGTCGGTCTCCGTGGCTGAGGCTTCTCCCCCGCACTCTGATTGGCGGGGCTTCGGCTTCGCCACGCGCCAGGTTCACGCGGGCGAGGTCGAAGACCTGACGCACGGCTCGCGCATCACACCGGTGCACCTGTCGGCCGCCTACCGGTTCGACTCTTTCCAAGAGGCGACCGACCGGTTCGCGGGAGCCGATCTCGGCCACCTCTATTCACGCAACGCCAACCCCACCAACCAGGTGGCCGAAGCGCGGCTGGCGTCGCTCGAAGGCGGTTCGGGCGCGATCGTCGTCGGCTCGGGCCAGGCGGCGATCACCATCGCCCTGCTCGGTCTCGCCGGCAGCGGCGAGCACATCGTCTCGACCGCGAGCATCTACAGCGGAACGCGCGTGCTCTTCGACCGCACCTTCGCGCGCATGGGCGTGACCGTCGAGTACGTCTGGGATCCCGCGGACGACGCCGAGTGGGACGCCCTAATCCGCCCCGAGACGAAGGCGATCTTCACCGAGACGCTCCCGAACCCCAAGAACGACGTCGTCGACATCGACGCCGTCGCGCGCGTCGCGCATCGGCACGGCATCCCTCTGGTCGTCGACAACACCATCGCGACGCCGTTCCTCATCCGCCCGATCGAGCACGGAGCCGACATCGTCGTGCACTCGGCTACGAAGTTCCTCTCGGGACACGGTGCGAACCTCGCGGGTGCCGTGGTCGACGGCGGGACGTTCGACTGGGCGGCATCCGACCGGACCTATCCCTCCCTCACCGACACCGCGATCGCCGGGCATGTCTCGTTCGTCGAGGCGTTCGGACCGCGCGCATTCGAGCTGTCGCTGCGGTTCGGCATCGCGAACGACACCGGGCCGGCGCTCTCGCCGCTCAACGGCTTCTTGCTGCAGCAGGGCATGGAGACCCTGTCGGTGCGCATGCGCCAGCACCTCGCGAGCGCCCGCACGGTCGCTGAGTGGCTGGAGGGGCACGCCGCCGTCGAGAGCGTCGACTACGCGGGTCTGCCCTCGCACCCGCAGCACGCGCTCGCGGTGCGCGATTACGGCGGTCTCTCGGGCTCGGTGTTCTCGTTCACGGTGCGCGGGGGCCGTCCCGCAGCCGAGCGGTTCTTCGACGCCCTGCGCTTGTTCAGCCGCATGACCAACATCGGCGACACCCGATCGATGGCCCTGCACCCCGCGACCACGACGCACCTCGGCTTCACGCAAGAGACGCGCGATCGCCTCGGCATCGGCGATGGCCTCATCCGGTTGTCGATCGGCCTCGAAGACGCCGAAGACCTCATCGCCGATCTGGATCAGGCGCTCCGCGCGGCGCCCTAGCATCCGCGCGCGGGGTGAGTCCCCGTGATGCGGCGCGCGATCAGGCGTCGCGCCGCGCCTCCAGGCGCCGGACGCGCGGGATCACCTCGGCGGCGAAGCGCTGCAGCTCGGGCAGGTGCGGCGAGAACTGCAGCATCAGGGTCGAGACGCCGACGTTTGCGAAGGCGACGATACGTTCCGTCACCTGATCAGGGGTTCCGACGAGATTGGGCCGCAGGCCGCGGTTCGAGACCGAGTACTCCTTGAGGTCGACCTGGGTGTCGAGCTTCGACTTGCTGACGAAGTCCTGGTACGAGCCGTAGGCCGCTCCCCCGCGCACATCGGTGATGCGGTCGATCTCGGCCTGCGCCTCGTCTTCGGTGTCGCGCACGACGGCGTACGCCGCCATTCCGAACGCCTCGAACGGCGTGGCCCCGGCCTCGGCCCGGCGCCGGCGCATGTTGGCGACCTTCGTCTCGAGCTCCTCGAGGGTGCCGCCGTGCGTCAGATATGCGTCGGCGAAGCGCGTGATCGCGTTGCGTCCCGCCTCGCTCTCGCCGCCCGCGTACAGGCGCGGCCGCACCTGCGGCTTCGGCTCGAGGTACGTCCCCTCGGTGCGGTAGTACTCCCCCTCGTACGCGAACGGCGTCTCGGACCACAGGCCGCGCAGCACCTCGACCCACTCGATCGTGCGGGCGTAGCGGTCGTCGTGGGCGCTGAAGAGGCCGTCGTACTGCTTGGCCTCTTCGGCCCACCACGCCGACACGACGTTGAGGGTGAAGCGCCCCCCGCTGATCTCGTCGATGGTCGCCGCCTGCTTGGCGGTGTGGAAGGGGTTGTGGAAGCCCGGGCGCACGGCCGCGAGCAGCTCGAGGTTCGAGGTCACGGCGGCGAGTCCCGCGGTCACCGCCCAGGCGTCGAGCGACGGCGCCTCGACGCCCTTGATGTCGTTGAGGTTCAGCTCGGGGATGAGCGTCAGATCGAATCCGCCCTCTTCGGCGGCCCGGGCGATCTCGGCGATGTGGGCGAACGACACGGGCGTCTGCTCGTCGTCGACGTTGCGCAGCCACCCGCCGAAGATGGGGGTCCAGTAGCCGAAACGCACGCGCTGGGGGGAGGTCATGGCTCCATCCTCACCCGGTGGGCGTCGCCCGGCGTCACGGAGCGAAACGGTCCGTCACATGTCGTTGACCGATGACCAAAGCGGTGCGAAGTTTGCCGGGTTCCGATCCGCGAGGAGAACCCCATGACCGACTTTCCGCCCACCCACGAGCCGCTGAAATTCGCCTACTGGGTGCCCAACGTCAGCGGCGGGCTCGTCATCAGCTCGATCGAACAGCGCACCGACTGGGACTACGACTACAACGTGGAGCTGGCTCGCACGGCCGAGCGGGTCGGGTTCGAGTACGCCCTGAGCCAGGTGCGGTACGCCTCCAGCTATGGCGCCGCGCAGCAGCACGAGTCCACCTCGATCAGCCTGGCCCTGCTGCTGGCCACCGAGAAGCTCAAGGTCATCGCCGCCATCCACCCCGGCATCTGGCATCCGGCCGTCCTGGCGAAGTTCATCAACACGGCGGATCAGTTCTCGCACGGGCGTGCGGCGGTCAACGTCGTCAGCGGGTGGTTCAAGGACGAGTACACGGACTTGGGCCTGGAGTGGCTCGAGCACGACGAGCGCTACGAGCGCGCGGCCGAGTTCATCCAGGTGCTGCGCGGTCTGTGGACGCAGGAGAAGTTCTCGTTCCACGGCAAGTACTACGACATCACCGACTTCACGCTGCGCCCGTTCCCGTTCGAGGTGCCGGGGCGGGCGCACCCCGACATCTTCCAGGGCGGCAACTCCACGGCAGCGCGCTTCAACGGCGGGGCTTTCTCGGACTGGTACTTCTCCAACGGCAAGGACTTCGACGGCTTCACCGAGCAGTACGACGACGTCACCCGCGTGGCGGCGGAGCACGGTCGACGCACCCGCTTCGGGCTGAACGGCTTCGTCATCCAGCGCGACAGTCGCGCCGAGGCCGAGGCGCAGTTGCGCGAGATCATCGCCCACGCCGACTCGGGCGCCGTCGAGGGCTTCCGCAAGAGCGTGCAGGAGGCGGGCAATTCCACGGCCGACAAGAAGGGCATGTGGGCGGATTCTTCGCTCGAGGACCTCGTGCAGTACAACGACGGGTTCCGCACCCAGCTGTTCGGAGATGCGCAGCAGATCGCCGAGCGCATCATCGAGTACAAGAAGCGCGGGGTCGACCTCTTCTTGCTCGGCTTCCTGCACTTCCAGGAGGAGCTGGAGCTCTTCGGCGAGACGGTGATCCCGATCGTCCGCGAACTCGAGGCGGATCTCGCGCGAAGGGGCGATCCGATCAGGGTAGCCGCGCGCTGAGTTCGTGCTGAACGGCTCCCAAGATCGGTCCCGGCGCGCGTATCCAGGCCTAGCCTGGAGTATCGGGGTATTCCACTCCGTGCATACGTCGAGAAGGGGCCGCGCGGCGGCCCGGGAGGGACAGGTCGCATGAGCGGCGCACGCCTCGGATTCTTCACGCGGATCTTGGATGCCGGCACCGACGGCGACCGCTATCGGAAGGCGCTCGAGCAGGTCCGTTCCGCCGATCAGCTCGGATTCGCCTCGCTATGGGTGGCTCAGCATCACTTCGACCGCGACGAGGGCGGCTTGCCGTCGCCATTCCCGTTCCTCGCGGCGGCGGCCGTGCAGACCGAGCGCATCGCGCTGGGAACCGGGGTCGTGACCCTCCCCATCGACGACCCCGTGCGCGTAGCCGAAGACGCCGCGTTCGTCGACGCCCTCAGCAGCGGGCGCGTGCAGCTGGGCATCGGGACGGGCGGTACACCCTCATCGTTCGCGGCGTTCGAGCGGTCGTCCGACGACCGCCGGACCATTCAGGCGGCGCACGTCGAGGTGCTGTGCGACGCCTTCGCCGGGCGCGGCATCCGGAACACCGATCTGCGACTCAACCCCCCGGCGCCGAACCTGGGCGGCCGACTCTGGCAGGCGACGTTCTCCGTCGAGGGCGGCCGCCGTGCGGGTGCCGCCGGTGATGGACTGCTGCTCTCTCGCACGCAGCCGCGCGATGACGGTCACGACCTGCATGAGGTGCAGGTGCCGATCGTCGAGGCGTACCTCGCGGCACTCCCCCGCGGCGTCGCTCCGCGTGTCCTGGCGTCACGCACCGCCGTGGTCGTCGACGCCGATCGTCGCGAGGAGGTGTGGGCGGGGGCGGATGCCGGCATCCGGCGCCTCGCGCGTACATTCCTCCAGCGGAATGCCGACGGTGACCTGCGCGATCTGGCTGCGCTCACCAACACCCACCTGGGCACGGTCGACGAAGTCGTCGCGTCACTCCAGAAAGATCGCACCCTGCAGCTCGCGACCGATGTGGCGTTCCAGGTGCACTCCGTCGATCCGGTCCACGAGGTGACACTCCGGTCGATCGAGCTCCTGGCAACCGAGGTCGCGCCTCAGCTCGGCCTGCGGACGGGCGCCGAGGCTGCGGACGAGCTCCGCGCGCTGGGCACTGCGACCTGAGGGCGCCTCATCCCACGCCGTCGAGCATCGCCTTCGACCGCGCCGTCTGCTCGCGCAGCGCGTCGGCCAGGGCAACCACGGCGGGGATGCGCATCGAGTCGGCGCGCACGATCATCCAGTACGGCAGCCGCTCGGTCATCGTCTCGGGCAGCAGGCGCTCCAGGTCGGCGTGACGGTCGGCGACGAAGCACGGCAGCATGCCGATGCCGGCCCCGGCGCGCGTCGCCTCGACCTGCACGAGCACGTTCGTCGAGGTGACCCCGTCGCGCATGCGGGGCACCACGCGGCGGGGCAGATCGAGGGCCTCGACCTGCAACATCGCGTCAACGAAGTAGACGAGGCCGTGCGTCTGCAGCTCGTCGAGATCGCGTGGGCGCCCGTGGCGTTCGAGGTACGAGCGCGAGGCGTACATGCCGAGAGCGTACGAGCCGAGCTCGACGGTCGTCCCGCGCGAGGTCTGGGGCTGACCAACGACCACCTCGAGATCGAGGCCGGGGCGGTGCAGGGCGGCTCGGCGTTGGGCGGCGACGACCTCGACGACGAGATCCGGATGCCGTTCACGCAGGCTCGCGATAGCGGGAGCGGCGATGTAGGCGCTGAACCCGTCGGTGGCCGACATGCGGACGACCCCCGACACCGGGTCGGGCTCCACTCCCCCGGCGGTGAGCTGCGACATCGCCGCCTCGATGCGCCCGGCGGTCTCGGCGGCGTGCGCACCCAGCGTCGTGAGCTCCCACCCGCGGCCCGATTGCGCGACGAGCCTGCCGCCCAGGGCTTCTTCCAAGGCGGCGATCCGCCGCGCGACGGTGGTGTGATCGACACCGCGCAGTTGGGCGGCCGCGGTGTACCGACCCGTGCGGGCCACGGCCAACAGCATCAGCAAGTCATCTGCGCGCACGTTTCCGGCATCCATGTGTGCAATTCTGCACAGTGGGGGAGTGGGACTGGGCATTGTCGCGCGCAGCGGACCACCTCAGACTGAGGCGCGGTCGTCATCGTCGACACCGAAGGAGCAGCATGGAACCCCCCACCGCCGCGTCGCGCCGCAGCGCAGACGCCCCCGCCTCGAACCGCATCCGTCGGGTCGTCGCCGCCTCGATGGCCGGCACGGTCGTCGAGTGGTACGAATTCTTCCTCTACGCCACGGCCGCGAGCCTGGTCTTCGGCACGTTCTTCTTCCCCTCGTCCGGCTCGCCGCTCGACGGCATCATCGCCGCGTTCGTCACCTACGCGGTCGGCTTCATCGCGCGCCCGCTCGGCGGCATCGTGTTCGGCCAGATCGGCGACCGCTTCGGCCGCAAGCCCACGCTGCAGGCGACGATCATCATCGTCGGCGTCGCGACCTTCCTCATGGGCTGCCTGCCCGGCTTCGCGAGCGTCGGCTACTGGGCCCCCGCGATGCTCGTCGCCCTGCGCTTCCTCCAGGGCTTCGCGGTCGGCGGGGAGTGGGGCGGCGCCGTGCTGCTCGTGGCCGAGCAGAGTCCCGACCGTCGTCGCGCGTTCTGGTCGAGCTGGCCGCAGGCCGCCGTTCCGGTGGGCAATCTGCTGGCGACCCTCGTGCTGCTGATCACCTCATTCGTGCTCAGCCCCGCCGCGTTCCTCGACTGGGGGTGGCGCATCGCCTTCTGGCTGTCGGCCGTGATCGTGCTGGTCGGCTTCTGGATCCGCCGCCACGTCGAAGAGGCGCCGATCTTCCTCGAGGCCAAGGCGCAGGTCGAGAAAGAGAAGGCGACCTCGTTCGGTGTCGTCGAGGTGCTACGCCGTTACCCGAAGGGCGTCGTGCAGGCGATGGGCGTGCGCTTCGCCGAGAACATCGTCTACTACATCGTCGTCAGCTTCTCGATCGTCTACCTGAAGATCGTGCACTCGTACGACACCAGTCAGCTGCTGCTGGCCCTGCTGATCGCCCACATCGTGCACTTCGCCGTGATTCCGCCGCTCGGCCGCCTGTCCGACCGCGTCGGTCGCCGCCCGGTGTACCTCGCGGGGGCGATTCTCAGCGCGACCTGGGCGTTCTTCGCCTTCCCGATGTTCGACACGCTCAACCCCGTGATGATCGTGCTCGCCGTGACGATCGGTCTGGTCTTCCACGCCGGGATGTACGCGCCGCAGCCCGCGGTCATGGCCGAGCTGTTCCCGACCCGCATGCGCTACTCGGGCGTCTCGCTGGGCGCGCAGGTCACGGCGATCCTCGCGGGTTCGCTCGCCCCGATCCTGGCGACGCAGTGGCTGCGCGACTTCGGCTCGTGGCTGCCCATCGCGATCTACATCGTCGTGGCGTGCATCGTGACCTCGATCGCCGTGCTGTCGTTGAAGGAGACGCGGGGCATCTCGCTGCGCGACATCGACGCCGCCGACGCCGCACGCACCGCGGCGGCCCCGGCGACGACGGGGGTGAAGGGAGCCCGATGAGCACCGACCTGACCGGCCGCCGCGCCCTCGTCACTGGGGGAGCGAGCGGGATCGGCAAAGCGATCGTCCGCGCCTTCGCCGGCGCCGGGGCCCACGTCACCGTCGCCGACGTCAACGGCGAGCAGGCGGAGCGCGTGGCGGCCGAGGTCGGGGGAGAGGCCTGGCACGTCGACCTCTCCGACACCGCGGCCCTGCACGAGCTGCACCTCGACGTCGACATCCTCGTCAACAACGCCGGCATCCAGCACGTCAGCCCCATCGAGGAGTTCGACCCCGCGCGGTTCTCATTCATGCTGCGGCTCATGCTCGAGGCGCCGTTCCTGCTGATCCGCGCCGCCCTGCCCGGCATGTACGAGCGCGGGTTCGGGCGGGTGCTGAACGTCTCGAGCGTGCACGGCATCCGCGCTTCGGAGTACAAGTCGGCGTACGTCACCGCCAAGCACGGCCTCGAGGGGCTGTCCAAGACCACCGCGCTCGAGGGCGGCCCGCACGGGGTGACGAGCGTGTGCATCGATCCCGGATACGTGCGCTCGACGCTGGTCGAGAAGCAGATCGCCGATCAGGCCCGCACGCACGGCATCGCCGAGGAGCAGGTGCTCGAGACGATCCTGTTGAAGGATGCCGCGATCAAGCGCCTCGTCGAACCGGCGGAGGTCGCCTCTCTCGCCCTGTGGCTGGCGGGTCCGGATGCCGCGATGGTCACCGGCTCGAGCTACCTCATGGACGGCGGGTGGTCGGCGCACTGACGGTCGGAGACGCCCCGGGGCCCGCAGCGGGTGAATTCTCTGTCCGCGGTCATCGCGAGAAGGCTTCCCGAACAGGAATATTTCCGCCGCTGTGGGGCTGAACACCGGAACGAATCCGACGGGAATCGGTACCCGGTGCCGTCTCCGGCGGGTTTCGGTCTCGTAAATATGCGCGGATCGGGTTTACCGTTGACACTTCCCCGGTCAAGGATGTCCGAGGGACTACGGCGCTTGTCGCAGTCGACACTTCACAGCAGAGGTAATTCATGACACTGCACATCAGTGGGCGGGGCCGCCTCGGCCTCGTCATCGGCGCCTTCGGCGCCTCGGCCCTTGTTCTGGCAGGTTGCACGACCACCACAGGAGGCGGCGCCTCCGACGGCGGCTCGACCGACCCCCTCGTCATCGGCACCACCGACAAGATCACCTCGATCGACCCGGCCGGCTCGTACGACAACGGTTCGTTCGCTGTCATGACGCAGATCTACCCCTTCCTCATGAACAGCCAGTACGGCACGTCCGAGGTCACCCCCGACATCGCCGAGTCGGCCGAGTTCACCTCGCCGACCGAGTACACGGTGAAGCTCAAGTCGGGCCTGAAGTTCGCGAACGGCCACGACCTTACGTCGTCCGACGTGAAGTTCTCGTTCGACCGCCAGGTTGCGATCAACGACCCGAACGGCCCCGCGTCGCTGCTGGGCAACCTCGACAGTGTCGCCGCTCCCGACGACACGACGGTCGTGTTCACCCTGAAGAACGGCAACGACCAGGTCTGGCCCCAGATCCTCTCGAGCCCCGCCGCCCCGATCGTCGACGAAGAGGTCTTCTCGGCCACCGCCGTCACCTCGGACGACGCGATCGTCGAGGGCAAGGCCTTCGCCGGTCAGTACACGATCGACTCGTACAAGCCGAACGAGCTCATCTCGTACAAGCCGTACGCCGACTACATGGGGTCGCTCCCCAAGGCGGCCAACGGCGGCATCTCGACCAAGTACTACGCCGACTCGTCGAACCTCAAGCTCGACGTGCAGTCGGGTGCGATCGACGTCGCCTACCGCAGCCTGAGCGCGACCGATGTCGCCGACCTGCAGAAGGACGACGCGGTCAAGGTCGTCGACGGCCCCGGCGGCGAGATCCGCTACATCGTCTTCAACTTCGACACCATGCCCTACGGCACGAAGACCCCCGATGCCGACGCCGCGAAGTCGCTCGCGATCCGTCAGGCCGCGGCCGACCTCGTCGACCGTCAGGCCATCGCGACCGATGTCTACAAGGACACCTACTCGCCGCTGTACTCCTACGTGCCGCAGGGTCTCGCGGGTGCCAACGAGGCGCTCAAGGACATGTACGGCGACGGCAGCGGCAAGCCCGACGCCGCCAAGGCCAAGGCGACCCTCGAGGCGGCCGGTCTGTCGACCCCCGTCACGCTGAACCTGCAGTACAACGGCGACCACTACGGCCCCTCGTCGGGTGACGAGTACGCCGCGGTCAAGGCGCAGCTCGAGAAGGACGGCCTGTTCACGGTCAACCTCGCGCAGACCGAGTGGGTGCAGTACACCAAGGACCGCAAGGCCGACGCGTACCCCGCGTACCAGCTCGGCTGGTTCCCGGATTACTCGGATGCCGACAACTACCTCTCCCCGTTCTTCGCGAAGGACAACTTCCTGCTGAACCACTACGACAACGCCGAGGTCCAGAAGCTGCTCGTCGACCAGGCGACGCAGACCGACAAGACCACGCGTGAGCAGGAGATCGGCCAGATCCAGGACAAGGTGGCCGCCGACCTCTCGACGCTGCCGCTGCTCCAGGGCAAGCAGGTCGCGATCGTGGGCTCGAGCGTCGAGGGCGCCGTCCTCGACGGGTCGTTCAAGTTCCGTTACGCACCGCTGCACAAGTAAGACCGAATCGGCGCCTCGCGCGATTCCGCTCACCCGACGACCGGGGGTCACGTACCCTCGGTCGTCGGGTGAGAGCGGAGCGATGAGGCGCCGTTCCCCCGTTGAGTGAGGTCTCTCCCGTATGGTCACCGCCGTCGACGCTGCCGACATCGCCAAACCCGTCTCTCCCAAGGGCGGAGGACTGTGGCGTTACATCCTGGTCCGTCTGCTCCTGATCATCCCGACGGTGTTCATCCTCGTCACCGTGGTGTTCGTGCTCATGCGCATCACGGGCGACCCGATCACCGCCGCCCTCGGCGGCCGCCTTCCCCCCGATCAGCTGGCTGCGCGCATCGCGCAGGCCGGTTACGACCGACCACTGATCGTGCAGTACTTCGAGTACATCGGCGGCATCCTCCGCGGTGACTTCGGCACGACGCTCACCGACAACCGTCCGGTGATCGAGATCCTGCTGCAGTACGGCTCCGCCACCCTCGAGCTCGCGATCTACGCGCTCTTCGTCGCGCTGCTCATCGGCATCCCGTTCGGTCTGATCGCCGCGTACAAGCGCGACCGCTGGCCCGACGCGACCCTGCGCATCGGGGCGATCCTCGGCTACGCGACGCCCATCTTCTTCGTCGGTCTGCTCCTCAAGCTCGTCTTCTCGGTGTGGCTGAGCGTCCTGCCGGTCGCCGGGCGCGCGAGCACCCGCACCGAGTTGAAGTTCGCCTCGATCGAGAACCCGACGGGCATCTACCTGCTCGATGCGATCCGCCTGGGCGACGGGGCGGCCGCGGGTGACGTCCTGATCCACGCGATCCTGCCCGGTGTGGCTCTCGGCATCCTGACGGCGGGGATCTTCCTGCGTCTGGTGCGCACGAACGTCATCGGCACCCTGGGCGCCCAGTACGTCACCTCGGCGCGCTCGCGCGGCGTGGGGGAGTACCGCCTGGTCACCAAGCACGCGTATCGCCCCGCGCTGATCCCGATCATCACCGTGATCGGCCTGCAGATCGCCCTGCTGCTGTCGGGTGCGGTGCTGACCGAGACCACGTTCGAGTGGAAGGGACTCGGGTTCATGCTCAGCGAGTACCTCAAGGCCCGTGACTTCGTGGCGGTGCAGGGCATCGTCGTGATCATCGCCGTGCTGGTCGCCTTCACCAACTTCCTGGTCGACGTCATCGCGGCGATCATCGACCCGCGAGTGAGGTACTGACATGTCGGATGCCATGACCCCCGCCCTCTCCGACGACAGCGTGACGGTGCGCAAGGTGCCGCTTCGCGACCGCCTGCCGGTGATCTCGCACCTGCGCCGGAGCGTCGGCCTGCAGCGCACCATGCTGGTGCTCGGCCTCGTGATCACCACGGTGTTCCTGTTGACGGCTCTGTTCGCCCCTCTTCTCGCGCCCTACGGGTTCGCGCAGCAGGAGGCCGACGGTGTGAAGTTCGGCACCCAGCAGGCGCCCAGCGCGATGAACCTGCTCGGCACGACCGTCGGCGGGTACGACGTCCTCTCGCGCGTGATCTGGGGAGCGCAGACCGCGCTGCTCGTGATCCTCTGCGCGATCGCGTTCTCGATCTTCCTCGGCATCTTCCTGGGTCTCGTCGGCGGCTACTTCGGCGGCTGGCTCGACCGGATCCTCGTGGTGCTGTGCGACGCGATCTACGCGTTCCCCTCGCTGCTGCTCGCCATCGTCATGTCGATCGCGATCACCAAGGGGCAGTCGACCCTGTGGGGTGGCATCCTGGCCACCGCCATCTCGATCACCGTGGTGTTCGTGCCGCAGTACTTCCGCGTGATCCGCGCCGAGGTGGTGCGCGTGAAGGCCGAGCCCTTCGTCGAGTCGGCGCGCGTGATCGGTGTGCCCACGGCGCGCATCCTGCTGCGTCACGTGCTGCGCAACTCGACGCGCTCGCTGCCGGTCGTGGTCACGCTGAACGCCTCCGAGGCGCTGCTGACCCTGGCGGGCCTCGGCTTCCTCGGCTTCGGCATCGAGGCCACCGCCGCCGCCGAGTGGGGCTACGACCTCAACCGCTCGGTGAGCGACGTGACCAGCGGCATCTGGTGGACGGCGATCCCGCCCGGAGTCGCGATCGTGCTCGCCGTGCTCGGCATCACCCTCGTCGGCGAGAGCCTCAACGACCTGAGCGACCCGCGTCTGCGCACGCGCCGCCGCGCGGGTCGCGCTCCCGCTCCCGTCACCGCGGTCGATCCGTCGACGTCTCCGGCCGAAGCCTCGGCCACCGCGTCCCCCGCCGGGTCCCCGGCATCCGCCCCCTCCGATGGGAGCCCCTCATGACCGGCACCACCGCCCCCGTCGCCCGGATCGACGACCTGCGCGTCGCCTTCGCCACCGATGGCGAGCCGGTCGCGGCGATCAATGGGATCTCGCTCGAGGCGCACGCCGGAGAGGTGCTCGCGATCGTCGGCGAGTCGGGCTCGGGCAAGACCGTCACCGCCAACACCCTGTTGGGGCTGCTGCCCGAGACGGCGACGCTGTCGGGTGCGGTCATCGTGCGCGGTCGCGACGGCGACCAGACCGACATCGTGCACGCCACCCGCGCCCAGTTGCGCGAGATGCGCGGGCGCGATGCGGCGATGGTGTTCCAGGAGCCGTCGACCGCCCTCAACCCGGTCTACACGGTCGGGTGGCAGATCGCCGAGGGCCTGCGTGCGCACGAGAAGCTGTCGAAGTCCGAGGCGAAGACCAAGGCCGTCGACATCCTGCGCCGGGTCGGCATCCCCGATCCCGAGAAGCGCGTCGACGACTACCCGCACCAGTTCTCGGGCGGGCAGAAGCAGCGCGTGGTCATCGCGATGGCCCTCGTGCTGAACGCCGGCCTGATCATCGCCGACGAGCCGACCACGGCGCTGGATGTCACGGTGCAGGCCGAGATCCTCGACCTGCTGCGCACGTGCCGCGACGAGTTCGGCGCGACGATCGTGCTCATCACGCACAACATGGGTGTCGTCGCCGACCTCGCCGACCGCGTGATCGTGATGTACCGCGGTGACATCGTCGAGCAGGCGCCCGTGCGCGAGCTGTTCGCCGCCCCGCGCGAGGAGTACACGCGCGAACTGCTCGCGGCCGTGCCGCACGTGGGTCGCGGCAAGAGCTCGCGGCAGTCGCTCGCCGATGCGGCACCCACCTCGCCGCCGGCGGGAAGCCTCGTCGTGGCCGACAAGGTCGAGATCGGGTACCCCGGTCGCTTCGGGTCGCCGGGGGTCGTCGCCGTGAAGGGCGTGGACTTCTGGATCGGTCCCGGCGAAGTGCTCGGCCTGGTGGGGGAGTCCGGCTCGGGAAAGACCACGATCGGTCGCGCGATGGTCGGTCTCACCTCGGTCGTCGGGGGATCGCTCACGGTCCTCGGCACCGAGATGAACGGCGCGAAGCCCCGCACCCTCGCCAAGACGCGCCCTGACATCGGCTTCGTCTTCCAGGACCCGGCGACGAGCTTCAACCCGCTGCTCACGATCGCGGAGTGCATCGCCGAGCCGCTCGTGGTGCACCGTCGCGTCTCGGGAGCCCGCGCCGCCCGCCAGCGCGTGAACGAGCTGCTGGATGCCGTGCAGCTGCCGACCGCGTTCGGCGACCGCTACCCGCACGAGCTGTCGGGTGGTCAGCGCCAGCGCGCTTCGCTCGCTCGAGCCCTCGCCCTGGACCCGAAGCTGCTCATCGCCGATGAGCCGACCTCGGCGCTCGACGTGTCGGTGCAGGCGCGCGTGCTGCAGCTGTTCGCGCAGTTGCAGGCGGAGTTCGGGTTCGCGTGCCTGTTCATCAGCCACGACCTCGCCGTCGTCGACGAGGTGGCCGACCGCGTGGTCGTGCTGCAGCGGGGCGTGATCCGCGAGCAGGGCACGACCGTGCAGGTGCTCACCGAGCCGCGCGACGACTACACCAAGCGCCTGCTCGTGTCGCTGCCGGTGCCCGACCCGGTCGAGCAGGAGGCCCGCCGCGAACTGTGGCGGTCGACCCGCGGGGTCTGACAACCTCGGGGCCCTCGCGCGTGGTGCGTGGGGCCCCGAGTCGTATCGGCTGACATTGCGCAGGGTCAGTGATTCAGCGCGATGGGCCGGACGCCGGCGGAGCGTGCCCCGCGTCAGCGCCCTAAGACCGTCGTGAGGATCCACCACGCGCCGAAACCGGCGATCACGACGAACGACCACACGGGGATTCCCCGCTTCAGTCGCCGTCCCTCGCGGGCCACGCCCGCGGGCGGCGGGGTGAGCAGGGGAGCGCCCTGGACGGTGGCCCCCGGGATCCCGGATGCCACGGCCCCGGCCGTCGCTCGGGTCAGGCGGTCGTCGCGCCAGCGCGCCCACTGCGCGAGCTTGTCGTCGATCGCGGCGACCGTGGCGAACAGCCATTCCCAGGTCGCGGGGTCGAGGGTCGCCAGGTCGCGCTTGGCGTAGAGGAACAGCCAGTCGTCGACGATCTCGACGTCGAGGGCCGCGGCGTTGTCGACGAATCGGGCCATGACGTCGGGGGTGAAGAGGTACAGCGCGTCGCGCTCGTAGCCCTCGGGGCAGTACAGCGCGAAGTGCTGGTCGAAGTCGCCCTCGAGGCTCAGGCGCTGGTCGCGTCCGAACGTGATCGGCAGGTTCGAGCCGCCGAACAGACCGTTGTTGCCCACGGCATCCAGCACGATGTGGGGCAGAGGGGTGTCGAGCCGCAACGCCACGTATCCCCAGCGGTGGGTCTGCTTGTTCTTGCCCGACCCGGTCTCGTACGTGTAGTTGGCCACCTCGAGGGTGCGCGGCTTCGTCCGCCGCATCACGTCGTGCAGCTCCTGGTTGCGGCCGAGGTCGAAGATCATGCCCGGGAGTCGGGGGTTCGAATATCCCGGATGCCACGTCATGCCGTTCGCGCTCGCGAACAGGCTCAGCCGGTAGCGGCGTGCCGCGGCGCCGCCGACCCCGCGGATGACTGCCCACGCGATGAGCCCCGCGATGACGAGCATGATCGCGAAGGGCAGGAGCCCGAAGACGCTGCCGCTGCTGCCCGTGAACGCGATCGCCATGAACGAGACGAAGGTCGGAACGACGATGAACAGGGCCGCGAGGCCCACGAACGCGAACACGATGATCGTGAACGCGCGGCTCTGCAGCATTCCCTTCTCGCGCAGCGCCTTGCTGAAGGCGCGGACCTTCGCGCGGTCGATCGGTTGGGTCAGGGCGGTGGTGTCGAGAGTCATGTTCACTGTGCCAAGAAGAAGAGGAAGCCGGCCGCGAAGACGACGAGCGGGATGACGACGAGGGACCCGGCCACGACGAGCAGGGCGATGAGCCAGGCGTTGCTGCGTTTGAGCCTCTGACCGGGAGGGGCGACTCCGACCGGCGCGGGGGTGAACGTCATCGGCAGGGGCGCGGGTGTCGGCGCCGCGGATCCCGGTGCCGCGGGGCCGGGCGCGGCGGTGACCGGAACGGGTCGCGGCGCGGAAGCCCCCTCCCGCAGCCGGTCGTCGCGCCACCGTCCCCACTGCTCGAGCTTGTCGAGCAGCGCCGAGACGACCGCGAACGCCCACGCCCACCGGGCCGGGTCGAGGGTCGAGAGCTCGTCGGGCGAGTAGAGGAACATCCAGTCGTCGACGATCTCGACCTCGAGCGCCGAGGCGTTGTCGATGAAACGCGCCATGACGTCGGGGGTGAAGAGGTACAGCGCGTCGCGCTCGTAGCCCTGGGGGCACGACAGGTGGAAGTACCGGTCGAAGTCGCCCTCGAGGCTCAACCGCTGCCCGCGCTCCCACAGGCCGAGTTTCACGCCGTTGCCCACGGCATCCAGCACGATGTGGGGGAGGGGGACGTCGAGGCGGATCGCGATGTAGCCCCAGCGCGAGGTATGCGTGTTCTTGCCGTCGCTCGTCGTGTACGAGTAGTTGCCGATCTCGACGAACCGCGGCTCGCGCCCGCGCAAGATGTCGTAGCCCGTGCGATCTCCGCCGACCCCGAACAGCACCCCCGGAAGCGGGGGAGTCGGCACCGCGGGCACGTACTCCATGCCCACGTCGCGGCTGAATCCCGCGAGTCGCCAGCGGCGGTCCTCCTGGGTGCGCTGGGCCCTCTGGCCGAGGAACCACGCCAGCGCCAGCCCGCCGAGACCCAGCACGATCGGGAAGAGGAACAGGATGCCGAGGATGAACGACCCTTCGCGCAGCACCGGCGCCAGCAGCACCGCCGCGACGATGATGACGACGCCGATCCCGCCGATGAGCGCGAACGCGATGGCGAAGGTGACCACGGCCGCGCCCGTGCCCGGGAGCCGACCCCTTTTGCGCAGGTCGGCGGTGAATGCCTTCGCGGCCCGGGGGTCGGGCGGCGTCAGCAACGCTCGTGCGTCGAATGGTCGAATCCCTGCCATGCGGCCCCCCGCCGTCGTCTGGTCACGTCCACGCTACCGATCTCCGATTCCCCGAGGCGAGCGGCATCCGTTAGACTACGAAGGTTGTCCGGCGACGCCCATGCGCGTGTGAGCCCGTGACGACGTGCAACACACCCTCCTGCTGCCGGGAAATGCCCGTCAGCCGTTCTAGTCCGAAGGAGGTGGGTTAGTGACGCACCAGTACGAACTCATGGTCATCTTCGATCCCGAGATCGACGAGCGCCAGGTCGCTCCGAAGCTCGACGGATTCCTCAAGGTCATCACGGCCGATGGAGGAACCATCGACAAGATCGACATCTGGGGCCGCCGTCGTCTCGCCTACGAGATCCGCAAGAAGAACGAGGGCATCTACGCCGTCGTCAACTTCGTCGCGACCAGCGAGGCCACGAACGAGCTCGACCGTCAGCTGAAGCTGAACGAGCAGATCATGCGCACCAAGGTCCTGCGCGCCGAAGAAGCGATCGCCCAGGTCGCCGCCGAGGCCAAGCGCTCCGAGGAGAAGGCCGCCCGCAAGGCCGCCGCTCCCCGCAAGGTCGAGTCCGCCGAGAAGGCTGCGAAGTAACGACGATGGCCGGCGAAACCGTCATCACCGTCGTGGGTAACCTCACGGCCGACCCCGAGCTGCGGTACACGCAGAACGGGCTCCCGGTCGCGAACTTCACCATCGCGTCGACCCCCCGCACGTTCGACCGTCAGGCGAACGAGTGGAAGGACGGCGAGGCGCTCTTCCTGCGTGCCTCGGTGTGGCGCGAATTCGCCGAGCACGTCGCCGGTTCGCTGACGAAGGGCAGCCGTGTCATCGCGACCGGTCGCCTCAAGCAGCGTTCGTACCAGGACCGCGAGGGAAACAACCGCACCTCCATCGAACTCGAAGTCGATGAGATCGGTCCCTCGCTCCGCTACGCGACCGCCCAGGTCACCCGTGCCGCCGGTGGCGGTAACGGTGGCGGCGGCGGTGGCGGTCAGCGCGCGCAGGTGCAGCAGTCGAACGACGAGCCGTGGTCGACGCCCGGTTCGAACAACGGCGGCGGCAACAACGGCGGCGCAGACGCGTGGAGCACTCCTGGTTCCTACGGAGACGACACCCCGTTCTGAACTTCGCCCCGCTCTCGAGCGAGACGACCCCTGAAATTCCGGATGCCATGTCCCGGTCCGCGTGACCGACTCGGCGTCCGAACCACACGAAAGAAGGAAGCATGGCTGGAAAGGCCACTGGCGACCGCCGCAAGCCGCGGAAGGGCGCGAAGAACGCAGCCCCCGCGAAGGCGATCCGCGTCGGCGTCATCGACTACAAGGACGTCCCCACCCTCCGCAAGTTCATCTCGGAGCGCGGCAAGATCCGCGCCCGTCGTATCACCGGTGTCTCCGTGCAGGAGCAGCGTCTGATCGCCCGCGCCATCAAGAACGCGCGCGAGATGGCTCTTCTGCCCTACGCCGGCGCCGGCCGCTAAGGAGCACCCGATGGCAAAGCTGATTCTCACGAATGAGGTCACCGGGCTCGGTAGCGCCGGTGATGTTGTCGAGGTCAAGAACGGGTACGCCCGTAACTACCTCATCCCGCAGGGCTTCGCCGTGTCGTGGAGCCGTGGTGGCGAGAAGCAGGTCGCGTCGATCCGCGCTGCTCGCGAGACCCGCGCGATCCACGACCACGAAGAGGCCGTGTCGCTGAAGAACACGCTCGAGTCGAACACCGTCAAGCTGGCCGTCAAGGCCGGCAACGAGGGTCGCCTCTTCGGTTCGGTCAAGCCCGCCGATGTCGCCGACGCCGTCAAGGCCGCCGGTCTGGGCGAGCTCGACAAGCGCAAGATCCAGATCACCTCTTCGATCAAGTCGGTCGGCGAGCACGAGGCGACCGTTCGCCTGCGTGACGACGTCACCGCCGTGATCACCCTCCAGGTGGTCGCCGCGAAGTAATTCGCGACGCACGATTCGGCCCCGCTCCTGCTTCGGCAGGGCGGGGCCTTTTCGCGTTCGCCCTCATCGGTTCGGGGCGGATTTTCGCGGTTGGGGCGTGAATTGTCCGCCCCGACGTGCGGGATGCGCCCCGAACCCGCCCGCCGCGGGGGTCGTCGGGGGGAGGGATGCCGTGACCCTAGGCTGAGTGCCGTGACCGACCATCGCGCACCCGAGCGCATCGTCCGCCGCTTCGCGCGCGCGTCGAACCTCATGATCGCCGGACGCCCGTTCGCGGCGACCGGGACCGGCGCTGATGCCCTGACGGAGTTGCTGGCGGGACTGGGCGGCATCCCGAGTCCCTCTCCGAGTGCGGGGCGCGTCGAGTTCGACCTGGATGCCGACCGGGTGCTGCTCGACGGAAGGCCCCTGCCCGAGCGGGGCGACGCGGCGGGGCGGATCGCTTTCGCGCGAGAACACATGCCCGTTGCCGCGGCCCTCGCTCAGCGTCTCGATCTGACCGGTCTGCGGGTGGGCGTGGCGATGGTGCTCGAGCCCAAGACGGCCGTGCTGTCGCTGCTGCTGCGAGAGCGCGGCGCCGAGGTGTCGGTGTACGCGCATCCGGACGAGACCGACGTCGCGGTCGCCGATGACCTGCGCGAGCGAGGCTTCGCGGTGACGGCGGATCCGTCGCTCGCGGGTGCCGAGGAGCGCGCGGCGGCCCTGGGGTTCCTCCGCGCGGGGCTCGACGTGCTGCTCGACGACGGGGCGCACCTGATCCGCCTGGCGCACGAGGCCGATCCCGCGCTCGTTGACGGCTGGATCGGAGCCTGCGAAGAGACGACGAGCGGGCTGACCCCGCTCCGCCGCATGCAGGATGCCGGTCTGCTGCGCTGCGCCGTGATGGCGGTGAACGACGCGCGCACCAAGACCATGTTCGACAACCGCTACGGCACGGGGCAGTCGTGCGTCTTCGCGATCGCGGATCTGCTCGAGGAGCGGGGGATCGCGCTGACGGATCAGCCGGCCCTCGTCATCGGCTACGGGCCGGTCGGGCAGGGGGTGGCAGCGTACCTCCGCGCCCTCGGGGCAGAGGTACGCGTCGCCGAGATCGACCCCGTGCGGGCGCTCGAGGCGCGGCACGACGGGTACCGCACGGGCAGGGCGCTCGAGCTGGCCGAGGGAGCCCTGGTGGTCTCGGCGACCGGCGTCCCCGCGACCGTGACGCCCGACATCGCCGCCGTGGCCCGCGTGGTCGCGGTCGCCGGGGGCGTGCCGGGCGAGGTCGTCGAGGCGGGGTCCGCGTTGCTGCTGGGCGGCGGGGGAGCGGTGAACATCACGGCGGCCGAGGGCAACCCCATCGAGATCATGGACCTGTCGTTCTCGGTGCAGCTCGCGGCCCTCGGGGAGCTGATCGAGCGGCGGCCCGCGCCGGGCGTCCACGCCCTGGGATCCGAGGTCGACGACCTCGTCGCCCGCACGGCACTCGCTGTGCGGGGAGCGGCGGTCGACATCCGACGTGACCTCGACCCCGAAGGCCTCGACGACTGGCGGTCGCCGCGCTTCGCGGGCGGTGACGCATGAGCGTCGTGGTGTATTCGGCATCCCTCGTCGTGCCCGTGACGGCACCGCCCATCCCGGGTGGGGCGATCGCCGTGGCCGGGGGCCGCATCCGGCACGTCGGGGATCGCGAATGGGTGCGTCACGAACTGCGGGCGCGCGGGGTCGCGTTCGACGAGGTGCACTGGCCGGGCATCCTCACCCCCGGACTCGTCAACGCCCACTCGCACCTGCAGTACACCGGCATGGCCGAGGTCGGCCGGGGCTCGTACGTGGGCTTCGACGACTGGGACGACGCGTTCACCCCCGTCTATCGCGCCGGTCACGACTGGGCGGCGGATGCCAGGGACGGAGCACTCGCGATGATCGCCGCGGGGACCACGGCGGTGGCCGACATCGTCACCGACGTCGAGGCGGCGTCGGCGTTGCACGACGCGCGGCTGCACGGCATCACCTACTGGGAGGTGATGAGCTGGACGAACGCGGCGTGGGCCGAGCGCGGCCGCGCCGAGGTGGAGGCGCGCCTCGACGCGCTGCCCGCTCCTCCCGGGACCGGGCTCTCTCCGCACGCGCCGTACTCGCTCGACGTGGAGCCGCTGCTCGAGATCCCCGACATCGTGCGCGAGCGCGGCAGCCGCCTGCACCTTCACCTGGGTGAGGCCGCCTTCGAACGCGAGCACGGCGAGGCCGTACCCTGGCAGCTGCACCGGCCGACGAGCTTCCGCGCGCTCCGCGACGAGGGCTTCGGCACCGGGGCGACCGAGTTCGTCGACGAGCTCGGCGTGCTCGGCCCCGATTGCCACATCGCCCACGGGGTCTACATGACGGCGCGCGATCGGGCGATCCTGCGCGCGCGGGGGACGACCGTGGCTCTCTGCCCGCGCTCGAACGCGGTCATCGGTCTCGACGAGCCGCCGGTCGCCGCGTACCTGCTCGAGGGCAACGCGCTCGCCGTGGGCACCGACTCGTTGGCATCCAGTCCCTCGCTCGATCTGCTCGCCGACGTGTCGGCGCTTCACCGTCTGGCGCGGGCTCAGGGGTACGCGAACCGCGACCTCTCGGAGCTGCTGCTGCGCGCGGCGACCCTGGGCGGAGCGCACGCGATGGGGCTCGACACCGGACCCGCCCGCACGGGGTATCTCGCGGTGGGGGCCGTGGCCGATCTCGCGTTCTTCGACGTGCCGGTGTCGGAGGTCGATGACACCATCGAGCACCTCGTCGTCGACGGCGAGGGGCGTGCCGCCGCGACGTTCATCGACGGCGAAGTGCGCTCGGCATCCGCCGCCTTCACCCGAGAGACCGGAGTATCCGCCGATGACCGCTGAGCGTCCCGCCACCGCCGTCCTGCTCGATCTCGAACCGCACGCCGAGGGCGGCTGGTTCCGCCGCATGTGGACCGGCAGCGTCGAGGTCGAGACCCCCGCGGGCACGCGGCCCGCGGCCACGTGCATCCACTACCTCCTGACCCCGGGCGAAGAGAGCGCGTGGCACGTCGTGACCAGCGACGAGGTGTGGCTCTGGCACGGCCCGGGAGCCCTCGAGCTCTCGCTCGGGGGCGACGGAGAGCAGCCCGGGGCCGCGCGCACCGTGACCCTCGGGCCCGACCTCGCCGCGGGGCACGTGCTGCAGCACACCGTGCCCGCGGGGGTCTGGCAGGCGGCCCGACCGGCAGGCGACGCCGAGGTCGTGGTCAGTTGCGTGGTCTCTCCCGGCTTCAGCTTCGCCGACTGGCGCCTCGCCGAGTAGCCGCGTCCCGTGTCGCCAGGTTTCACCGGCGACATCCCCTGAAACATGCGCTCGGTACGCTGTGCACATCACAGCACTCCGGGGATGACCCCGATACGTCCACGAGGAGACATCGTGACCGCTTCCGCACGCCTGCGCCGCGCCGCCGCCCTGACCGCCGTGGCCGCCGCCACGTTCGTCACGCTGACGGCCTGCGCCTTCGCCCCGACCGGATCCGACGCCGGCTCCGCCCCCGCCACCGAGGGCGATCTGCAGACCGTCGCCGCCGGCAAGCTCACCATCGCCACCGGCGAGCCCGCGTTCTCGCCGTGGGTCGAGAACGACGACCCCGCCTCGTGCCAGGGCTTCGAGGCGGCCGTCTCGTGCGCCGTCGCCGAGAAGCTCGGCTTCACGAAGGACGACATCGTCTGGGTGCGCTCCAACTTCGACAGCGCGATCGCCCCGGGCCCCAAGGACTGGGACATGAACGTCCAGCAGTTCTCGATCACCGACCAGCGCAAGCAGGCCGTCGACTTCTCGTCGCCGTACTACACGACCACCCAGGCGATCGTCACGACGGGCACCTCGCCCGCCGCGTCGGCCACGACCGTCGCAGAGCTCAAGAACATCCCCGTGGGTGTCATGAGCGCCACGACCAGCTACCAGGTGGCCGCCGACCAGCTCGGCACCGGCAACCTCAGCGTCTTCAACTCCAACGACGACGCCGTCGCCGCTCTCCAGTCGGGCCAGGTCGATGCGATCGTCGTCGACCTGCCGACCGCGTTCTACCTCGCCGGGGCCGTGCTCGACAACGGCAAGGTCGTGGGCCAGCTGCCCGACTCCTCCGCCGGTGGCGACGAGCTCGCCTACGTCCTGCCCAAGGGCTCGGCCCTGACCACCCCCGTCAGCGACGCGGTCGATGCCCTGAAGGCCGACGGCACCCTCGACCAGCTGCAGCAGGAGTGGCTCGGTGGCACGGCCGCCGCGCCCGTGCTGAAGTAACTCCGTGGCATCCACGTCTTCCGACACCGCGTGGCGCCCGAGCGAGCTCGAGCTCGGTCGGCGCGCCACGCGGCGTCAGCAGTCGACGAAGTCGGTGCTGATCGCGCTGGTCAGCTCGGTCGTCTTCGTCGTGGTCGTCGGCTGGGCGATCCTCTCGAGCCCCGGCTGGGAAGACGTGCGCCGCAGCTTCTTCGACCTCGACATCGCGGTCAAGAGCTTCCCCTCGATCCTCGCGGGGCTGTGGGTCAACATCCAGGTGCTCATCGTCGCCGCGCTGGCCGTGGCGGTGCTCGGCACGACCCTCGCGGTCATGCGCTCGCTGCGGGGGCCGGTGTTCTTTCCTCCTGCGCGCCCTGGCCACGATCTACACCGACCTGTTCCGCGGCATCCCTCTGCTGATCGTGCTGTACCTGGTGGGCTTCGGCCTGCCGGCGCTCGGGATCTTCGGGCGCGTGCCGGTCGTGCTGTGGGGGACCATCGCGATCGTGCTGACCTACTCGGCGTACATCGCCGAGGTGCTGCGCGCGGGCATGGAGGCCGTGCACCCCTCGCAGCGCGTCGCCGCCCGGTCGATGGGGCTGACGCACGGGCAGACGCTGCGGATCGTCGTGATCCCCCAGGGCGTGCGCAAGGTCGTGCCGGCGCTCATGAACGACTTCGTGTCGATGCAGAAAGACGTCGGGCTCATCTCGGTGCTCGGAGCGGTGGATGCCGTGCGCGCGGCGCAGATCGCCGCGGCCGAGTACTACAACTTCACGCCGTACATCGTGGCGGCGCTGCTGTTCGTCGCGATGGCGCTGCCGATGATCCGCCTGACCGACTACGTCTCGGCGCGGCTGGCGAAGCGCGAGCAGATGGGCGGGATCGTATGAGCGTGCTCGATGTCCGCGCGGTGCGGAAGGCGTTCGGCGATCACGTCGTGCTCGACGGCATCGACCTCGACATCGCGAAGCACGAGGTCGTCGTGCTGATCGGTGCCTCGGGCTCGGGCAAGTCGACCCTGCTGCGCACCATCAACCTCATCGAGCGCGTCGACGACGGCCAGATCCTGCTGAACGGCGACGATCTGACCGACCCGACCATCGATCAGGATTCCGCCCGGTCGCGCATCGGCGTGGTGTTCCAGCACTTCAACCTCTTTCCGCACCTGCGCGTGATCGACAACGTCACGCTGGCCGCGCGCAAAGTGCACGGGATGCCGAAGGCCGAGGCCTACGCCCGCGGCACCGAACTGCTCGAGCAGCTGGATCTCGGTGCGAAGGCACGCGAGTTCCCCGACCGGCTGTCGGGCGGTCAGCAGCAGCGCGTCGCGATCGTGCGCGCCGTCATGACCGACCCCGAGCTGCTGCTGCTCGACGAGATCACCTCGGCCCTCGACCCCCAGCTGGTGGGCGAGGTGCTCGACCTGGTGCGGGTGCTGCGCGACCGCGGGTCGACCATGCTCATGGCCACGCACGAGATGTCGTTCGCGCGCGAGGTGGCCGACCGCATCGTGTTCATGAAGGGCGGCAAGATCGTCGAGCAGGGCACGCCCGCGCAGATCTTCGACGCCCCACAGAAGCCCGAGACGATAGCGTTCCTCGAGCGCGAGAGGCGCGGCGGGGCGCTGTAACGCGTCGGGGTCGCGGCGCGCGGGTGCGGTGGCTCGGCGTGTGGGGCGGGTTTCGTCCTTCGGGGCGCGAATTGCACGCCCCAAAGTGCAAAGTTCGCCCCAAACGCCGGCGCAGGCCGGTGCGGTGGCCCTGCGCGCGGTGGCGGAGCGCAAGTGCCGGGGTCGCCGCGCGGGGCGCGGTGGCTCGGCGTTTGGGGCGCGTCTTGCGCTTCGGGGCGAGATTCGCGCGCCCCGAACGGCGAGATCCGCCCCGAACCCCCGCGTAAGGCGCCGCTCGCACTGAATCGGGTCGGCTACCGTCCGTGAGTCACGTCCGGGCACGCCGCGACACCGGATGCCGGCCCGAGGGCGTGGCATCCGGTGTCGCGTTCTGTGGGCGAACGCTCCGGGTCAGGCGACCGAGCGGCGGCGACGCAGCAGCAGACCGGCTCCGAGGAGCAGGGTCAGCAGACCGGCGATGCCGAGACCGGCGGCCATCGAGCCGTCGGTGCCCGTCACGGCGAGGGTGCCGCGGGTGGAGCCCATGCCGGTGGCGGCCACGGAGCCGACCGACGCGACCTTAGCGGTCACGGCGGGGGCGCCGTTGGTGCCGTTGGTGCCGTTCGTTCCGTTCGTTCCCGGGGTTCCCGGGGTTCCGGGGGTTCCCGGGGTACCGGGGGTGCCGGGCGTTCCGGGGGTGCCGGGCGTTCCGGGCGTTCCGGGGGTGCCAGGCGTTCCGGGGGTACCGGGGGTGCCGGGCGTTCCCGGGGTACCGGGCGTTCCGGTGGTCGAGCCGGTGGTGGTGCTGTCACCGATCACCGAGACCGCGTTGCCCCCGATGGTGACGGGGATGTTGATCGGCAGACCGATGATGTTGCCGCCGCCGATGCTGCCCGTGCCGTCGGTGCTGGAACCGCCGGTCGAGCCGGTGGTGCCGCCGGTGGTGGTGGCGTTCTCGGAGGTGCTGTCGCCGATACCCGAGACGGCGTTGCCGCCGATGGTGACGGGGGCGTTGATCGGCAGGCCGATCACGTTGCCGCCGCCGATGGCGTCGGTTCCGTCGGTGACGGTGGTGTCGGTTCCGCCGGTGGAGCTGTTGCCGCCGGTGGTGGTGGAGCCGTCGGTGACGCTGTCGCCGATGCCCGAGACGGCGTTGCCGCCGACCGTGATGGGCACGCCCACCGGGAGGCCGATGACGTTGCCGCCGAGGATGCCGTCGGTGCCGTCGGTCACGGTGCCGCCGGTCGAGCCGGTGCCGCCCGTGGTGCCGCCGGTGGTGTCGGCGTCGTTCGAGACGCTGTCACCGATCACCGAGACGGCGTTGCCGCCGATGGTGACGGGCAGGCCGACCGGAGCGTCCACGACGTTGCCGCCGAGAATCCCGTCGGTGCCGTCGGTGACGGTGCTGCCGCCCGTCGAGCCGGAGGTGCTGCCGCCGGTGGTTCCGGCGTTGTCGGTGCTGCTGTCGCCGATCACCGAGACCGCGTTGCCACCGATGGTGACCGGAGCCTCGACCGAGATGACGCCCTGGTTGCCGCCGGCGACGCTGTCGCTGCCGTCGGTGCTGCTATCAGCCGCGGGGGCCGCGGCCTCGGGCGCGGGCGCCGAGGTGTCGGCATCCGTGCTCTGGCTGTCTCCGATGACCGAGACGGCGTTGCCGCCGACCGTCACGGGAACGTTGACCGACACGAGGCCCTGGTTTCCCGAGCCCACGCCGTCGCTGCCGTCGGTGATGGTGACGGGTGCGGGGGCGGGGGCTGCGGGGGCCGAGGTGTCGGCGCCGTCGCTGGTGCTGTCTCCGATCAGCGAGACGGCGTTGCCGCCGACGGTGACCGGGAGGTTCACCGAGACACCGACCTGGTCGCCCGAGAGCAGACCGTCGACGCCTGAGGTGTCTGCGGCATTGGCGATGCCGGCTCCGAGGACGGCGAGGCCGCCTCCGACGAGCGTGCCCAGAAGGACACGCGAGTAGATCTTGCGCATGAGAGTTTCTCCTGTAGATGAATGAGGGTGCGCGAAAGCGCGGGGTCGTCTGCCGTGCGATGCACGGTGCGACCGTCCTCAGTCAGGAGAGACGTCGGTGCCGAAGACCGGGGTGCCGGGCAGGTCGTCGTTGACGACGTTCCGGCGGTCGAGAAGAAGTGCGGCGCTGAAGAGCGTGGCGTTGCCGGCGGTGGCAGCGCCGACGCCGCCCGAGCCGGAGTTTCCGGATGCCGACGAGCTCGTGCCCGTGCTGGCGCCGAAGGTCGTGAGGGGTTCGTCGGATCCCCGCGGCCCGGATGGGGCGCTCTGCGCACCGGCGACGGCGGCAGAGACCTCTCCCGTCGAGGGGGCGCTGAAGACCGTCGCCGCCCCGCTCGAGGGGGCCGTGCGGGACGACGACGGAACGAGGGAGGGATCCGTCGAGAGGATGCCGGTGACGACCGCCGTGGCATCGCTCGCGGCCGCTGCCGAGAGGATCTCGGCAGGCACGATGTCGATGATCGGGGTGGTGATGTCGCCACCGGGAACCGTCGGAACGCCCGGAATCGTGGGGATGACGGGGGAGATCGGGGGGAGGGTGCCGACGATGACGGGCAGGGCCGCGTCGACGGCGTCGGTGACGCCCGAAATGAGGTCTCCGAGGCCGATCGAGCTGACCATGTCGCCCACGACGGGGACCGTCTGGACGGTGTCGACCACGGGGGCGACGACCTCGCCCACGACACCCGAGCCGGCGACGTCGGTGACGACGTCTCCCACCGTGTCGACGGTGCTGCCGACGGTGGAATCGGCGGTGTCGACGACCTCGGACACCGTGTTCGAAACGGTCTCGGTGGTGGTCGTCACGACCTCGGACACGGGGGCGGGTGCGACGTCGGTGACGACCTGCGTCACGGGAGCGACCGTCTCGGTGACGTGCTCGAGCGTGGGCGAGACGACCGTTCCGACGACCTCGTCGACCGTGTCGGTGACCTGGTTCACGGTGGAGCCGATGGTGCCGAGCAGCCCGCCCGAGCCGTCGTCCGCAGAGGCGGGAGAGGCCGAGAGAGCGACGGAGAGAGCAGCTGCTCCGAGGGCGGTGGACACGCCGACGAGGAGCATCCGCAGCATGTGCGGTGCCCCCCGACCGGACGCGTTCTCCATGATTCGCCCCCCAAAGGTGAATCTCCGAAACCTGTGGGCGGCGACGTTACGCCCGGATTCACCCGGGCGGAAGAGGTCGGGTGAAATCTAAGTAGTTGGAGGGTGACGAGCGGGTGAAAGGCGACACGCCGGAGGGTGAAGAAAATTTGACACGGAGGGCTCCGGGTCGGTAGGCGGACGACAAGTTATCCCCCGAGTTGTACACATGTGAATGCTCCTAGCAGGAACCTTCAACGTCCACTTCACACGGGATTTCCCCAGGAAAACTGTGGACAAATAAAGCCCAGATCAACAGCCTATACACGCCCGATATTTGCATCCATCCACGGAGTTCTCCACAGCACTTGTGCACAGCCCTGGCGGCGTTTCCCGCAGTCTCTCCACAGAGTTATCCACAGGGTCATTTGCGTGTGGAGGAAGCGGTATCTAGCGTGGGTGCAGCCCCTCGGGCAGCTGGATCGCGTTGCCGCGCGCGTCGATGTCGGACGTCGGTGATTTCATGCTGCCGAGGCCGCCCCGAGCCCCGTTTCCGCGTCGTTCTACACGCGCGCGAGGCCCGGCCAGGGGTGCCCGAGAACCGAAGGAGAGCCCGTGTCGATCGCCGATATCGCCGAAGAACGTCTCGGAAAGGCGCCGCGCCCCGAGCGCACGCCCCCGCACGACATGCTCGCCGAGCAGAGCGCTCTAGGCGGCATGCTGCTGTCGAAGGACGCCGTGGCCGATGTCATCGAGTCGCTCCGCGGACCCGACTTCTACGTGCCGAAGCATGAGCTGATCTTCGAGGCCATCCTCACCCTCTACTCGCACGGCGAGCCGACCGACGTCGTCGCCGTCACCGACGAGCTGATCAAGACGGGCGAGCTGCAGCGCGCCGGGGGAGCGGACTACCTCCACACGCTCACCTCGATCGTGCCGACCGCCGCCAACGCCGGCTACTACGCCTCGATCGTGGCCGAGCGCGCGATGCTGCGTCGCCTGGTCGAGGCCGGCACGCGCATCGTGCAGATGGGCTACGCGGGCGAGGGCGACCCGGTCGAGCTCGTCAACAGCGCCCAGGCCGAGATCTACAACGTCTCGGGCGATGACAGCGCCGAGGACTACATCCCCCTGACGACGGCGGTGGATGCCGCGGTCGAAGAGATCGAGGCCGCTCGCGGCCGCGACGGGTCGATGACGGGCATTCCCACCGGCTTCGCCGGTCTCGACCAGCTCACCAACGGTCTGCACCCTGGCCAGATGATCGTGCTCGCGGCGCGCCCCGCCATGGGTAAGTCGACGCTCGCGCTCGACTTCGCCCGCGCCGCCGCGATCCGCGCCAACGCGCCCTGCATCTTCTTCTCGCTCGAAATGGGTCGCAGCGAGATCGCCATGCGCCTGCTGAGCGCCGAGGGTCAGATCCCCCTGCAGAGCATGCGCAAGGGAACGCTCGACTCTCGCGACTGGACCACGGTGGCCTCCACCCGCGGCCGCATCAACGACGCGCCCCTCTACATCGACGACAGCCCCAACATGACGCTCGTCGAGATCCGCGCGAAGTGCCGTCGCCTCAAGCAGCGTGAGGGTCTGAAGATGGTCGTCATCGACTACCTGCAGCTGCTCACCAGCGGTAAGCGCGTCGAGTCGCGTCAGCAGGAGGTCAGTGAGTTCTCGCGAGCGCTCAAGCTGATGGCGAAGGAGCTGCAGGTTCCGGTCATCGCCCTGTCGCAGCTAAACCGTGGCGCCGAGCAGCGCGCCGACAAGAAGCCCGCCCTGTCGGACCTGCGTGAGTCGGGCTCGATCGAGCAGGACGCCGACATGGTGGTGCTGCTGCACCGCGAGGCCGCGTACGAGAAGGACTCACCGCGCGCCGGCGAGGCCGACCTGATCGTCGCGAAGCACCGTAACGGCCCGACCGACACGATCACGGTCGCGTTCCAGGGGCACTACTCGCGGTTCACGGATATGGCGCCGGGGATGTAGTCCATCTGTAGGTTCCACGTGCACTTGGCGGTTTCCACGTCTATTTGACGTACGAATGGCGGATCCGCCAACTGCCGTGGAAGTCGATGCAGTATCAGGGAAGGGCCGCAGTAGCGTGCCAAGAATCGCGCGGGAGCCCGCCCCCGCGTCAGCGGGGGCTTGCGTGGAGCTCGGAGTCTGCAACGACCGCATCGCAGCGCGGAGAGAACTGCCGAAGGCCGCGCGGCAAAAGTGACGCCCCGCAGGGGCGCCGATTATGCCGGCGTCGACGGCTTCCGCTCGGGGAAGGGCGCAGGCCTGTCCGGGGGTGTTTAAGGGGCGCACGCCCCTCGTTGTGGGCGGGCGAGGTGTCCAGGTCAGCGTTCGAGCGGAAGCTGCTGCCGATGGTGGAGTAGTTGAACTGCTTCGTTGGTGGTGTTCCACGCGAGGGTGATCGCTTCGGAGGTCCATCTGAACGACGGCGTGAGCTGAGCGCGGAAGGTTCCGCCTGGGGGCTTCCGGGGAGTGGAGTCAGCTACAGCTGGTTGCTGTCGCAACCATTGTCTCGGCAGCGTTCTGCCCGAAGCGCGTTTTTCTGGACGTGGTGTTGCTGACCCGCGACGCCCGACAGCGAATTTACCTCTGCGCTTAAAGTCCGGCGCCGTCCCGAGGCGTTACCCCACCTTTCGCGCGTACTCGCGTCGCTCTTGAAGGACTGGGATCCGGCGAGCGTGCAGGGGTTCATCGCGGCCCCAAGCAAGACCTGACATCTCGCGCGGCCACGGAAGCCGCCGCCGCGCGGCACGCACTCGAGGAATCGGTCGCGGCTGAAGCGATCGCCATCGGGGAAAAGCGCTGGACCAGTGACTACGCCACCGTTGAACGAGCCGAAGCGGCCGCGACGTCGGCGTCCGTGTTCCGGCGCAGTGCCGCCCAGCGCGAAATAGAAGCCGCCCGAGCACACTTCCAGGCGCGTCATAACGCTGCGCCGACGCCCACACCTACAGCGGCCCGAAAGTCCGCGTGGGCGCGTGCCGCAACCACCCCGGGGGCTCATAGCGGCCTGGATGCCGCGCGCACGAGGGAGCAGGCTGCTATTGCGCACCACGCGCGCCTGACCATGAATCCCGCGCCCGGCGAGAGACCAATCGCCCCGCGCCCGGGCACCCTGGACCAGGAGGCCCGGAAGGACGCAATCTACGCGGCACAGCGCGCCGGTCAGACGGCGCGGCAAGAAGCCGCAGCTGAGCACGCCCGAACAAAGCAGCCGCTGAAAGCGCCGGACCGGTCGACCACGCCGGAACGATAGAGGCCAGCCGCACCTATTTGTAGACCTCTAAGTTTCAGCTCACCCCTGCACGTGAACACTGCTGAGCCGAAACCGATCTCTTGCGGTTCGAGCCTCGTGTATCGAAGGTGATTGCCCTCGCCCCCACGCCTGGCTGGTTCCAAGCGCCCGGCGATCTCGATCAACTCGACGTTCCGGTCACCGCCATGACGGGAGCAGCCGACACGGTGACACCGGCGGCAACCGCGGAAATCCTCCGTGCGGCTCCCGCCACCATCAGCGTACGAACGTCTGAGGGCGTAGGTCACCTTGATGTCCTCAGCGCGTCCTCCCACCGGGATCCCCGCTCTCGGCCCTGACCACGAAATGTTCATCGCCACGTTGGCTCGCCACTTCGTCGACACGAGGCCCGTTCACTCCGGGTTAGAGCTGGGATCGGTCAGCCGGAGGAGTACCGCGGCACCACGACAATTCTTCCCGGGGAGATGCGCGCGCGAAAATTCTCGAGAGGTGCGTGGGTGCGCGGAAGATGGGCGCCGCCTATGTCGCGCCTGAGTTCATTGCGTTACGCGTTTGCACTCTTATACGCATCAACGATGTTGGCGGGGACACGACCGCGATCGCTCACCGTGTGCCCGTTTTTGCGCGCCCATTCGCGGACCGCACGCAGATCTACGTCGCTCCCGCGCTGCGCTGCACGGCGGTTCCGCCCTGCACCGCCAGCCCCCACCGATCGAGCGGCGTCCACGAAAGGTGCCAACGCTGCGAAAAACTTGTCCGCATTCTCCCGGGACAGATCGATCTCGTATACCCGACCATCAACAGAGAAATTCAGCTGTTTCCCGTTGCCATCCTCAAGAATTGTGCCATCGATGTCATCGATAAAATGCGATACACGCTTAATTGCCATAAAGCCATCCTCTCACTGCACGTCGTTAGACACGAACCTTCATGGCACGAAGAGGTTGAATCGGCGGAGCCGCCCGAGTGGTGGAAGGCCCTGCTAGTACGGCTCCAGCCACTGTCATTTTTCGCTGGTGCCAGCAGTGCGAGTCTCCTGCGCAATTTCCGCGTCCCGACGCGTCTGTGTCTCAGAGGAAGGGTTGTACCCCTGCCAATGTTCGCTGGTCGCCGCGTCCCATCGATCTTGGCGTTGATGGCTTTTCCGGGTGAGGGGGATTGAAGTTCCCCCGTCGTCGGCCCAGTGTTCGGCGGCGATGTTGTCGTCATCTTCTGTGTGTGTATCGCCCATAACCGGACTCTACGCGCGGGTCGGACCGCCCGATAGGTGGGTTCTGCACCGTCCCCTGGCGCGCGATCTCGGTGCCTCAATGGCACACGGGATACGAGGTCGATCTCAACGGTCTCGCGCGGATGCGGGGGGTTCTGGTGACGGGGGCGGAAAGGCGTCTGCGGGGGTGAAAGCGACGGCGCCGGCCAGGCGGGCGACGGCGTTGGCGCGCGTCACCTCGTGTTCAGCGATCTCGGATGAGCGAATCGCTGCGGCCAGGTCTCGTGCCCGGACGGCGGCGGAGATGTCAGCGAGTCGAGAGGCTAATACGTGTGCGAGACCGTCTCGCAGTTCCTCCAGGTGCGTATTGGCGATCTCAAGCCGACGATCAGCCACCGTCAAAATGACGGTGGGGTAGCCCGTCCGCGCGAGATACCTCGCCGTCTCGGTGCTGAGGATCTCGTTCAGCTCATCTCTTAGGGGCCGTCGAGTGAAGGCAACCTCGACCGTGTACCTATCCGGGGCCATGTCGGTCATCAACGTCACCGGGAGAGAGCTCACGAGAACGGACACCAGCCCCAAAGGGCTAAAGCTGTCGGTGCTACGTCCCCCCGTGTGCGCTGCGGCGCTCATCGGGCCATTCCTCGCGACGGAAAGACCTTGTTGACCAGCAACACGTGGACGCGCTGGCGCGTATTCAAGATGGGGTGGGGAGCCGATTGTGTCGGTGACATAGGTGTGCCCTTTATCTCGTGTCGGAGCAGATCACAACCGCGCTGACACGCTGACCGTGGAGGCGGAGAGTTCGCTTATACGTAAGAGGGCTGCGAAACCGGTTCCGTCACAAACACATGCGAGCGTGGCCCATGCCAGCGTCAAACTCATCCGCACCCCCCTTCTTGAACCTGCATCTCGCGCTGGTAGCGACTGACGAAGATCTGTTCGGACGCGCCGTCGATGGCGACGGGGCCGCATTCCGGGCCCTCATGGATAGGCACAGTCCCGCGATGAGCCGTGCGGCAACCCGAATCGTTGGCAGCCCTCTCGCTGCAGACGACGCCGTCCAGGAGACCCGTGTCATCGCGTGGAAACGTCTCGCGCAGGTTCAAGAGCCCGAGCACGTGCGGGGGTGGTTGATCCGCATCGCCACCCGGCAAGCCCTCACCCATCTGCGCCTCCGTCGCGTGGAACAGCCGCTTCCTCGAGGGCTCCCCGATTCTGAGCGCAACGCACCGGAAGTTGTCGCGGCCCGCAACGCTCAGCTCGAGGACCTCGTTCACGCCGTCAACGCTCTGACAACGATCCAACGGCAGTGCTGGGTGCTGCGCGAGATAGAACAGATGCGGTACTCGGACATCGCCAGAGCCACTTCACTCACACCCGGCCAGGTCCGCGGGAACATCGCCCGTGCTCGCCTCCACGTCAGAGTGCGCATGCAGGGATGGCAGTAGCCCGCGGTGAAGGGCAACCCGGTTTCGGCCGCCGGCGGCAAACACGACCCGGGACGACACGGAAATCGGTCTAGCCAACGGTGCATCCAGAGATGGTGCGTTTTCGGGAATTTTGAATAATTTGAGCCAATTTCTGTCACATCAAATTGCTGTGCAAAATTTTCCCCACTAGTTATTTTTGAGAATGAGCGTACAGTCGCGAATATGTGGATAACTCTTCTCGTCTTGCTCGTCATTTGGGTGGTGCTGGCGATCGTGGGATTCACGTTCCAGGGTCTGCTCTGGCTCGCCATTATCGGCATCGTGCTGTTCGTTGCCACCCTCATCTTCGGCATCATCCGCAGCCGCAACGGCCGCCGATCCGCCTGAGACCAAGACCACCGGCCAACCCGACCCTGAGGCACAACCAGAAAGGGGTCTAACGGGCCCATGAATACCTTCGCTCCAGCCGCAACTGACAGCCACCCGACTACGTCTGCGTATCCGAACCCGCTCGGACTCACTTCCGTGCTGTCCGGGTCCCTCCCTCCCAGCCTTGGCACCCTCACAGCACCCGATCTGTACCAGGTCGACGCCGTGTTCGACCGTCGCCCCCAATCAGAGGAAGTAGCGGCGCTTCACTCGCTCGAAACCCTCAACGCGCTGAGCGCGGCAGGGTATCCCTCCGTCACGTTGCACGTGTCCGACCGCCGTCTCGAGATCAAGAACACCAACCTCGACCAGCTGAAGAGAGGCCTCGCAACCTTCCTCGCTGACCACCTCGCCGCGATTACTGAGGAAATCCAGAAGGCCCGCGCATCGGCTCAATCCAGGCTGGCGTCCGCGGCAGAGGCCGAAGGTTCACGCGCCGCCGCGATCGCTACGAAAGCCGAACAGATCACCTTCATCCGCACGTCCACAACCCCATAGGTCGTGATGATCAACCGGCCACACGACTGGCCGGGCGAGGCGTAAACGGCGAGGAAGCAGAACTCTCTGACGAGCTGACACCGCCGTCACGTCGCATGACGTGCCCTCGCGCACCTACCGCGGTCATCCTCACACGAGTGCGCTGTGGTGAAGATTCCTGCTACCCCGGAGCTTCGACATAAGCACCGGGGCGGTACACACGGTCGACCTTCACGCGAGGTGCAGGGTTCGCGGCTGGTACACCGGCCGCGAACCCGTCACGCTCAGCCCGGCCCGGGCGATACACCGGCGAAGATGAGGGCATTCGGTTCAGGTTGGCGCAGGCGGAATTTGTGGCGTGAGTTCTCGTCACGAACACGTGACAGTAAACGCACGATTTGGTCGGCCCACTTTCGCTCGGCACGTATTTACGGTTCGCTAGGCGCCCTACGGTGTGTCGGCGTCAAGTTCGGGGGATGCTGCGACGCCGAAAGGGGATGAGTTCGACGCCGCTGCGCAACCGTCGTGGGCTTCCGAGCCCGCGACCGGAGGTTGATAGATGACTGCCAAGTACCCCACCGTCACCGCTGAACAATTCGAGGCGGCCTGCGAACGCGCGGCGGAAGCTCTCGCGCTGTACATTGACGCCCGCAACCGAGCTCGGCTCGCTGAGCAAGAACTGGCGGAGTTGAAGCTGCGCAACGCTACCGCGCGTGCCGTTGATTTGCGCGACCAGTGGCAAGGAGCCGAGGCAGACGTGGATTCGTTGCGGTGCAACGATGACGGCGACAGTTCTATCCCTTGCGTGGCCAGGATTGGTCACTCCGGAGAACACGAGCACCCGACCGAGGCGCGTCCGTTACGACTCACCGTTTGATGAAGGCGTTTCACCCCTCCGTCGCGTCGTCCGAACTTTCTTTCCGCTGGTCGGAGAGCGCCTGATCATTCCATGCCCGCTGTTGTTCCACGAGGCGGCGAGCTTGCTCATTCACTTGCCGCCCCGTGGGACGGCCGACGGTCACGTCGTTGACGACGTGACGAGCCACATCGGAGAGCTTTTCCTGATTGCTTCGGGCGCGCTCGCGGAGCAGCAAAAACGCCGCATCCATATCGACGTTGTGAACGTGGGACAAAATTCCCTTGGCTTGTTCTATGACCACGCGACTGTTCAGAGCATGCTGTAGCTGTTGCCGAGCGAGATCCGCTTCCCGGAACGCCCGTTCGTGCAGAATCCCGATTGTCGCAATATCGGCTAGGCCGCGAGCGGCCAGCGCGTCGTCGGGAGTCAACGCGTCCGGCTGATCACCGAAAAGATTCAGGGAGCCGATGACATCCTCGCGCAGTCGGAGGGGGATGGCATGCATCCATCGGTAGCCGAGTTCCCCGGCAGCTCCCGCGAATCTCGGCCACCGTTCCCGTATCCCGGCGATATCGCTGACTGTGACGGGCTCACCTAGGCGGTACGCGTCCAGACAGGGCCCCTGGTCCTCACTTAACTGGAGGAGGCTGATCAGCTGGCTGCGCTCACTGGTGGAGGCGACCACCTCTAGCGTTCCATCCGCATCCGGGATGAGGATGCCCACACCTGCGACATTGAGGGTGTGAGCGCACCGGGTCACGAGTCGGTGAAGAAGGTCCACAATGTCGTAGCCGGTGACCATCGTGTCAGCGAGTTCGACGAATGTCTCGACGAGCTCTTTCTCTCGCGATACATCCGTCATAGGGGCAATGTACTTTCATTCACGTCGGACTACGCCGAAAAATCGATGTCGCGTCGGATGATGGCCTCCACCACATCGGGGATCGATGTACCGGTTGCGAAAGCGTGAGCCCGAATTACGACCATCGCATCGTCAGACGGTACCCCGAGTTGCGCCATCACCATCCCCGTCGCCTGATGGAGGAACCTCCTCGGTGAGCCCATGGACGCAGGCGACTCCACCTCACTGAGAACTTGGTCCACCACGCGGACCGCGGCAACATCTGCCATCGCCCATGCATTCTGCACCTCGTGCGGGCCCAGAGCATGCGTCGTCGTTGCGTACAAGTCCACAACCCCCACATCGATCGCGCCCACCGCCATCGGGAACGCGTAGGTCGAACGCACCCCACGAGACTCGGCCGCCGTCAGCAGCGCCGGCCAAGACAGCTTGGACGCCTGCCGCAAGTCATGCACCAAGACCGGTGTGCCGGCTGCTTTGGCCTCCCAACAGGGACCCACCCCAAAGTCGAGCTGCGTCTGCTCGAGCTCGGCGGCAACGGCGTCGCTCACGCTCACGGTGTCCAGCTCAAACGGGTCTCCCAGAGTGGAAATTGCCGCATGGCGTATCGGTAGCGTCGACACGAACCAGTCACACAGGGACGAAAAAGCAGGAAATTCCAACATGATGCTCCTGACCTAGGGACAAATCAGCGGCCTAGGTCTAGGGGACGCCGCTCCCCACTGTAGAGCCCTTCCCCGCCGACGCTCGTCACCGTGTCCAGTTGAGGGACGCGGGCCCACTCTTGATCTTGGGCGGGCAGGGCCATACCCTGAACCAACATTGCCCTAGACCTCGGCAGGCTTACTCGCCAGCACAGATCGGGGCATGTTTTGGGAACACTTTTCTACGGTTCAGTCCGCGAACCGATACGACTTCCAGACGTTCTCCTCGCCTACCTGCAGGTCATCACGGTCGCAAAACTGCGGCGAAATGAGGCGTTCTTCGCGTCATGGCGAACGTTGCAAGAAGCGAACGACGAGCGTCTTCATCTCTGGTTGCATCCCTCGATACCTCTGAGGTTCGTCATCGACGTTGAAGACGGCATCGCGTTGCAATCCGCCGTTGTGGAACAACTGATGCGAACGGCCGCCACCTCAACAGTGGGAATCGACCTCGACATCATCCCGCAGACCTCCGCCGACGCCTCCGTTCGACTCTCCCCGGCATCACCGGGATCATGAGACCAATTCGCTCCCGTGCGCCCCTGGCCGCCGCCTGGTACCTCGAAGAGCCCGGCCATTACGTCCTCACCGTCGGTGGGTCTGTCCTTGGTCACGTCATCGAGGCCCCCGACGCCACCTTCATCTCATTCGACGCCCAGGCGAAACCGATCGCACGGCACGACACCCTTACTGACGCGCAGACTCAGACCTCCCACCTCGCGGGAGGGGGCGTCGCCGGCTCACGCGGCATTCCCGCCAAGACCCTAGCCCTCACAGTCGCAGGATCCTTGCTCATGGGCCTTCTCGTCGCCGGCTCTGTTCTTTCGCGGTGACGTCACCTCAGCGGGAGCTAAGGGCAGAACACGGTCGGAGCAGCCGGCACGAAAAACACAGAGAGAAACGTCTCAGTCTGCGAGACGTCCAGGGCCCGAGCTCGGGCATCGTGCGGTGTTCCGCACCTTTCGGGGAGCTACGTCGAGACGGGCAGCGCAGGTGGGGGACCGGAGCCCGCCCCGACCCTCATAAGGTACGGATGGGCCTCGCCCTATTGAGCGTGCTTGACAGGGCGGTTTCGTGAGTCGACCGGGCAGCGAGTGTGGTGCCTGCTACACGTCGGGGGGGTGAATGTATGGCTGAGCAAGTGATTGTGGCCAGTCCCCGGGCGCTGCAAGAACAACCGAACATCGACACGCAGGTCATCGAGGCAATCCCCGGACCGCGGCAACCGGGCAATCGCCACCCAGGTTCTGCGTCCCACGCATCATCTTCCTGTCGACGAGTTGCGTTCGCGCGACAGCTGAAAGGTGAGCGACCGGATGAACGACGAACGAAAGCACGCGCTGACTCAACGGCGGGTCTTCTTTGTCTGCCTGGGGGTGACGAGGTCGGGGTTGGCGATCGCAGGGCGACCGACGGCGACCAGGCCGGCGATGTTCTCGTCGACGGCCGTGGCGGCATCGTCGTGCGTGGTCATGCGCGAGAGGCCGGGGTTGGTGATGAGGGTGCGGCGCCGGGACGGGGCCGGCCTCCGATAGGACCGGTCGGCGGTCGCGACGCGCAGCGAATGCGCGCCGCGACCGCACACGTCACTCCGCGGTGACCGACGCGCTCCACGTCACGCCGAAGCGATCGGTCAGCATCCCGAACCCGGCGCTCCACGCCGACGCTGCGAGGGGCTCGACGATGGTGGCATCCACCGCCAGGGCGTCCCAGTAGCCCCGCAGCTCGTCGAGCGAGGGCGAACTAATCGAGACGAACAGCGACTGGTCGGTGACCGTGGTGTTGTTCTCGCGGTGGGTGGAGCCGGGTGCGGCGATGCCGCCCTCGGTGCGGCCGGGGATGTCGTAGCCCATGATGCGGAAGCCGTTCTCGCCGGCGACGAGGCCGAAGACGACCTTGTCGGAGCCGGGGATCTCGGCCGGCATGCCGAAGTCGGCGTAGGTGTTGACGACGAGGTGGCCGCCGAAGACGGACTGGTAGAGCTCGAGCGCCTGACGGGCATCGCCGCGGAAGTTCAGGTGGGTGGTGGTCTGCACGGGCATGTCTGCTCCTCGATGAATCGGCCGGGATCGGCTCGTGACATCACGTTCCCACCCGTATAGGTCGGTTTCTGTCCTAGACCGCGAGTACCGTCGGATGCATGGCCACGACGTCGCGATTGCTCACCCTGCTGTCGCTGCTGCAGGCCCGGCGGGACTGGCCGGGGTCGGTGCTGGCCTCGCGGCTGGACGTCAGCGATCGCACGGTGCGGCGCGACATCGATCGCCTGCGCGAGATGGGCTACCGGATCGAGACGACGATGGGCCCCGACGGGGGATACCGCCTCGACGCGGGCGCCGAGATGCCGCCGCTGCTGTTCGACGACGATCAGGCGCTCGCGGTCGCGATCGCGCTGCGCGCGGCTCCCGCGTTGGGTGCGGACATCGGCGAGGCGGCGGTGCGTGCTCTCGCGACGATGCGGCAGGTGCTGCCGTCGCGGCTGCGGCATCGGCTTGACGCTGTGGAGGTGACGACGGTGGGCCGCCCGGGGGAAGCGCCAGTCGCTGCCGTTCCGCTGGAGGTGCTGCTGACGCTTGCGCAGGCGGTGCGCGATCGCGTGTCGATCCGCTTCGACTACCTAACGCGGGAAGGGGACGGCGCCGAGGCCGGTCCGACGCGGCGGGCGGAGCCCCATCACCTCGTGGCATCCCATGGTCGGTGGTACCTGCTCGGGTGGGACCTCGAGCGCGAGGACTGGCGGCTCTTCTCGGCGGACCGCGTGCGACCCCGGGTGCCGCACGGTGCTCCCTTCGTGCCGCGGGTCGTGCCGGGCGGGGACGTCGACGCGTTCGTATCCGCGCGGTTCAAGGGGTCGGACACGAACGAGTGGCCGTGCCGAGGGACCGTGCTGTTGCACACGCCGGCGCGAGACGTGCTGCCGTTCGCGGGCGACGGCATCGTCACCGCCGTCGACGACGAGCGCTGCACCCTCGAGGCGGGATCATGGTCGTGGGGTGCGCTCGCCGCATCGTTCGGGCGATTCGAGGTGGCGATGGAGGTCGTCGGGCCGCCGGAGTTGGCGGAGGCGTTCGCGGTGCAGGCTGGCCGGTTTGCGGCGGCGGGCTCTTCCGCGGAGGAGCCGCCGCGAGGAAGCTAGCGGCATGACCCAGCCTCTCCGCTACGCCATCAACGTCACCCTCGACGGCTGCGTCCACCACGAAGCGGGCCTGCCGCCGGATGCCGAGTCCATGGCGTTCTGGACCGACGAGCTGCGCCGCTCCGACACCCTCCTCTACGGCCGCGTCACCTACGAGTTGATGGAGGGTGCGTGGCGCCGACCGGAATCGGGGGAGTGGCCGGACTGGATGGATGCCAGTGAGGTGGCGTTTTCGGAAGTGATGGATCCGATGCGGAAGGTCGTGGCATCCGGAACTCTCGACTCTGTCGACTGGAACGCCGAGCTTGTCCGGGGGGATGTGGTCGAGGCTGTTCGGCGGCTCAAGAAGGAACCGGGGCGAGGGATCGCGCTCGGTGGGGTGAAGCTTCCTGCGGCGCTCGCGGCGGAGGGGCTCATCGACGAGTTCACCTTCGTGGTGCATCCGGTGATTGCGGGGCGGGGGCCGCGGTTGCTTGAAAGCGTGCGGGATCAGATGAAGCTCGAGCTCGTGGAGCGGCGAGAGTTCCGGTCGGGCGCCAGCGTGCAGCGCTACCGACCGGTGTAGAGCGAAAAGGCCCCGCGCGAACGAGTCGCGCGGGGCCCTTGAAGCGGGACTGATCAGCCCTGCAGGAACGGGTAGTCCGTGTAGCCGCGCTCGTCGCCGCCGTAGACGGAGGCCTGGTCGACCTCGTTCTCGTCGGCGCCCTTCTCCCAACGGGTGACGAGGTCGGGGTTGGCGATGGCGGGGCGGCCGACGGCGACCAGGTCGGCGAGGTCCTTCTCGACCACCGAGACGGCCTCGTCGCGCGTGGTGACGCTCGAGAAGCCCGAGTTGATGATGAAAGTGCCGTCGAAGGTGCGGCGGAGGTCCTGGATCAGGTCGCCGGCGGGGTCGGCGTGCAGCACGCTCAGGTACGCCAGGCCCAGGGGAGCGAGGCCCGACACGAGCGCCTCGTAGGTGGCGCGGGTCTCGGCGTCGTCGGTCTCCCAGACGTCCTGGATGTTGTGCGCGGGCGAGATGCGGATGCCGACGCGCGTCGCGCCGACCTCGGCCACGACGGCCTGCGCGACCTCGATGACGAAGCGGGCGCGGGCCTCGGGGGATCCGCCGTACTCGTCGGTGCGCTGGTTCGACGCGGGCGAGAGGAACTCGTGCAGCAGGTAGCCGTTGGCACCGTGCAGCTCGACGCCGTCGAAGCCGGCATCCACGGCCTTGCGGGCAGCGGCGACGAACTCGTCGCGAACCGTGGCGAGCTCAGCGGTCTCGAGTGCGTGCGGCACCGCGTAGGCGACCTTCGTGCCGTCGGCGAGGCGCGTGTCACCCTCGATCGCGATCGCCGAGGGGGCGACGATACGGTCGGTGCCCGTGATCTCGGGGTGCGTGACGCGTCCGCCGTTCATGAGCTGCATGAAGACGGTGCCGCCCTCGGCGTGCACCGCGTCGGCGACCTTGGCCCAGCCCGCGGCCTGAGGGTCGGTCACGATGCCGGGCTGACCCGGGTACGCGCGCGACTCGTCGCTCGGGAAGACACCCTCGGTGACCAGCAGGCCGATGCCGGCGCGCTGCGCGTAGTACTTCGCGACGATCGGTCCGGGGACTCCGTCGGCGCCGGCGCGCAGGCGGGTCATCGGGGCGAGCGAGACGCGATTGCGGACGCCGATCTCTCCGACGGTGGTGGGGGCGAACAGGCTCATGGGTGTCCTTTCGTGGGGGAACAGGGCCGTGCCTTCCAACCCGCCGCGCGCAACCGGTATTCCGTGCACGCAGAGTGGCGGCGTGTCGACGTGCGCGCGGGTGCGTGTCTGATCGCTCGCCCGGGTTGGAGCCTGGGAGCATCGCCTCCCGTTCGCGGCTCACGGGGGCCGAGGTCTGTGTGTCCCTCGGCGGGTGTCGCGCGACGGTCGCGTTGCTTCGCGGAGGCAGCTTCTTGCAAATGTCGGATCGATGCGACATCGTGGAATGACAAGCACGTCTGACATTTGAGGGGATGCCCTATGAAACGCTTCGCACCCGTGGTGGTTCTCGCCATCGGTATTGCCCTGATCGCCGTTCTTATCGGTGTGGGGGAGGCCACTGGCGCAGAATGGTTGCGGTACGCCGCTTTCGCTGTCATCCCTGTGGCGGGGCTAGCCATCGTGGCCGTCCGGAAGAAGCGAGAAGCCGCGACTCAATCTTTCGCCGAGGAGGGGATCGAAGCCGATTTGGATCGTAAAGCACGGGCATCGGCTTTTCGCGATGTGCTGGTCGCGGCACCGATTCTTCTCCTCGCCGCGGTCCTGCTGGCAGGCATCGCGAGCTGGGTCTGGCTCGCGGGTCTCCTGATCATCGCCCTCGGGGACTACTGGATCCGCATCGCCGCGACTCGGCCGAGGAGAGCGTGAGGTGAAGACCGTCAACACCGTGCGAGCTACTCGCCGAGAGCGTGGGCTCACCCAGGAGGCCCTCGCCGCCCTCTGCCTCGTCTCTCGCCAGACCATCGTGTCGCTCGAGGCGGGTCAACACGATCCCTCTCTAGTTCTCGCCCTGCGCATCAGCGAAGCGCTCGGCGCCTCCGTCCACGACGTATTCCGTCTCAACGACGGAGCCGAGCATCGTGTCGTCTGACACGATGCTCGGCCCGGACGGCTTCCGACGAAATGGCGCTTAGGTCACGCAGGCGTACTGCGGTTCGTCCCGAGCGCGATTCAGATAGATGCGGAACTCGCCCTTGCATTTTCCGTTGTGTGCAAGAGCGACCGCGGCAATCGTCAATGCAGCGGTGATCGCGGCGCAGCTGACCCATCCCACGGCCGGGATCGCGCACGCGGCCAGCCCGATAGCGGCAGCGCCACCACTGATGACCAGATCTTGATCGAACTGGTTCAGGTCCAGATAAGGGCCGTGCTGGTTGGAGCCGCCAGCCAGCATCGGCACGATGGCTCCATCGTCACGCACCTCCACCGTGTAATCCATCACGTACCCCGTGGGTACGCCCTCGCCCTGAGGCGTGAGCTCGAACGAGTAGCGGGTGACGCCGTCCTGTTCGGTGACGGACCGGGGCAGATCGCTAGCAACGAGGGATTCGATCTCCGCTTCCCATTCCGCTTGCGTGGCTCCGACGGACTCAAGCACGGTCCCGCCGGAGATTGTCGATATCGCCGGCGATAAATCGATCTCCGAGGGGGACGCGGCGGTTGCAGGCGCCGCTGACAGGAAAGAGGCGACGAGTACGGTGAGCATTGCGCCACCCGAAACGGATAGCAACGATTTCTTCTTCATGAATGATCTTTCACTTCGGTCTCAATAGATGGGTGTTGCGAACGGCCCGGGGGCAGGTACGCGTTTCGTCACCGTATGCGAGGGGGCCGCGACGCGTAAGCGAAGTTCGCGATCCGGCTCTTGCGCGCATCGCGTCTGATTGCGCCACTGCAGGCGCGGTGACGGTGGTTGTCGCGCGATTTCGGACTTGTTTCTCGCTGCCGTCGCTGTCGCTATCTGTCCCCGACCGGCGCTCGGCTGTGGTCTCGCTCGTCAACAGCGGCAGATCGGGGCGTCGCCTCAGCCCCCATACCCCCGCACGCTCGCCGCGCCATCCGATCGCGGGTCGCTGCCGGCGTCCAGGCCACCGTCGGCGGCCACGATGACGAGGTTGGCGTGGCCGACGAGCTCGTCGGCATCCGGAGTCTCGATGATGTGCAGCCGCGTCGCCTCGAGCGAATCGCGGGCGGGGGTGGGCAGGTCGCTTTCGACGTAGATGTCGGAGGGGCTGTCGCCGTCGCGCTGCGGGCCCACGATGGCGCGCGGAGCCGACACCGCCTCTTGAGCGGTGGCTCCCGCCATCGCCCGGAGCAACGTCTGGGCGTGGATCTGCGGCTGACCCTGGCCGCCCATCGTCGCCGAGACGAACCGCAGGCCCTTCGCGTCGTCGACCATGACCGGCATGAGGGTGTGGAGCGGGCGTTTTCCGGGTGCGAGGGCGTTCGGCGACGAGGGGTCGAGCGAGAATCCGGTGCCGCGGTTGTGCAGCAGAATGCCGGTGCTGGGCTCCACGACGGCGGCTCCGAACGCGTGGTAAACGCTCTGGATGAGCGACACCGACCACCCCGACGAGTCCGACACCGCGATGCCGACCGTGTCGCCGCGGGGGCGGCGGAAGCCGGGCAGCACGGGCTCGTCGCCGTGTGCGGTCGCGTCGCCGCTGAGCAGTTCGGTGACGTCTCCCGAGGTGACCCGCGGGTCGGCGAGCAGCTCGTCGCGCACGAGGTTCGCGGCGAAGAAGCGCTCCATCATGCGGCCGAAGTCCGTCCCCAGGGGGTCGGTGATGCCCTGCCGCTCCAGCTCGCCGAGCACCCGCAACAGCACGAAACCGTGCGTGTTGGGCGGGCTCGTCAGCACGCGATACGTGCCGAACGAGGTGGTCAGCGGCTCGACGACCTCGGGGTGGAAGAGCAGGAGGTCGGCCGCACCGATGCGCGAGCCGAGGCGCGCGAGGCCGTCGACGAACCCGGCGGTGAGCTCGCCGTCGTACAGGGCCGCGGCGCCCCCGTCGCGGATCGCCTCGAGAGTGCGGGCCAGCACGGGCTGCACGAGGGCATCGCCCTGAACGGGCGGGCCCTGCGCGAGGAACGTGTCGCGGAAGCCCGCGTCGAACCCGATCGCGGCCTCTTCTTCGCGGAAGGCGGCGGCGAGCGAGCGCGACACCGGCACTCCGTCGCGGGCTGCAGCCACGGCATCCGTGAAGATCTCTCCCCACTCGCGCTGACCGCCCATGCGCCGCAGCACCTCCCACCCGCGGACCGCCCCCGGCACCGTCACCGTGTCGATGCCCCGATACGGCAGCACCTCGCCGTGCGCTTCGCGCATCGCCGCACGATCGACAGCGGATGCCGCGGGGCCCGACGCGTTCACACAGCGCGTGCGCCCCGAGGGGTCGCGCACGAGAGCGATCAGGTCGCCGCCGATGCTGACGTTGTGCGGGTAGACCACGCTGAGGGTGGCAGCGGCCGCGAGGGCGGCATCGATCGCGTTGCCGCCGCGGGCGAATGCCTGCTCCGCGGAGCGGGTGGCGTCGACGTGCGGGGTGGCGATGGCGCCGGTCAGGGGCGTGCGAGACATGGGTGTTCCTCGATCGGTCGTGCGGGGAGATGCGGGTGCGGGGGAGGGCGTCACAGGATCTTCGAGAGGAACGCCTGCGTGCGTGGATGCTCGGGCGCGGCGAACAGCTGGCTGGGCGGGGCGACCTCGATGATCGCTCCGGCATCCATCACCACGACGCGATCGGCCACCTCGCGGGCGAAGCCCATCTCGTGCGTGACCACGACCATGGTCATGTGGTCGGCAGCGAGCTCGCGCATGACGTCGAGCACCTCGCCGATCATCTCGGGATCGAGGGCGCTGGTCGGCTCGTCGAACAGCATCAGCCGCGGCTTCATCGCCAGAGCCCGTGCGATCGCGACGCGCTGCTGCTGACCGCCCGAGAGCTTGCTCGGCCGCGCGTCGCTCTTGTCGCCCAGCCCGACGCGCTCGAGCAGGGCCTGCGCCTGGGCGACGGCCTCGCGCTTGTCGACACCGCGGACGCGCACGGGCGCGTGCCAAATATTCTCGAGCGCGGTCATGTGCGGAAAGAGGTTGAAGTGCTGAAAGACGAACCCGGTCTCCTGCCGCTGCTGCCGCAGGGCCGACTTCGTCGCGGGCATGCGACGACCGTTCGGCGCGATCCGGTAGCCCATCGGCTGGCCCGCGACCGTCAGGTCGCCGCCGTCGATGCTCTCGAGGCCGTTCATCGTGCGGAGGAACGTCGTCTTGCCGGCACCCGAGGGACCGACGAGCACGACGACCTCGCCCGGCTGCACGTCCAACGACACGTTGTCGAGCACCTGACGCCCGCCGAGTTCGCGGGTGACGTTCTTCGCGCTGACGAGGGGATCGTTCATTTCAGGACTCCCGAGTCGGAGAGGGCGGTGACGGGGGTGAGGGGCGCCGACCGACGGCCCCCGAACAGCCGCTGCCACGGAGACGCCGTGGTCACGATGCCGACGCGGGCGTTGAGTTTCTTCTCGATCGCGCTCTGGATCACCGTCCAGATCGTGGTGAGGGCGAGGTAGTAGATCGCGACGACCGCGAAGATCTCGAAGGTGCGGAAACTCGCCGCGCTGATGCTCTGGGTGACCAGGAACATCTCCGAGACGCCGATGACGCTCAGGATCGACGTGCTCTTCATGAGCCCGTTGAACGAGTTACCGAGCGGGGGAACCATCAGCCGCAGCGACTGGGGCAGGATGATCCACCGCATCGCCGACATGCCCGACATGCCGAGGGCCTGCGCCGCCTCGGTCTGACCGATCGGCACCGAATCGAGGCCCGCGCGGATGATCTCGGAGATGTACGCGCTCTCGTTCATGATCAGCCCGACGATCGCGGCCTGGATGGCGGCTTTGACCAGGATGCCGCCGAGATCGACGTCCTGGAAGCGGAACACGTTCGCCGCCGCGAAGCCCGTGTAGATGATCACGAGCTGCACGAGCAGCGGTGTTCCGCGGATCAACCAGATGTAGAGGCTGGCGATCACGCGCAACGGCGCGAACGTCGAGCGCCGCATCATCGCGATCACGAGACCGACGACGAGCGCGCCGGCCATCGCGAGCACCGAGATGAGCACCGTCAGCGCGAGACCCTGCAGGAAGGGCGCGCCCGGGGTGAGCAGGTTCTTCCAGAAGAAGCCCCAGTCGAAGTTCATCGTCAGTTGCTTCCGTTGTACGCGAGGGCCTCTTGTCCCCAGGTGCTGAGGATGTTCTCGTAGTCGCCCGTCGAGACGAGGTCGTCGAAGGCCTTCTGGATCGCGTCGTGCAGCGCGGTGTTGTCCTTGAGGGTGGCCGCGCCGATGTCGATCGCGTCGGTCGGGTCGCCCACCATCTCGATGCCCGCGGTGCCCTGCTTCTGGTAGTACCCGATCAGCTCGGCCGCATCGAGGTACGCGTCGAGCTGCCCGCTGACCAGCTGCTGGAAGCCCACCGTGGCCTGGTTGTTCGTGCTGATGTCGAGGGGCTTCTTGCCCTCGGAGGTGCAGGTCGTCGACTGCTTCTCTGCGAGATCCTGAGCGGTGGTTCCGACGGTCACCATGACCTTCTTGCCGCAGAGCGAGTCGTCGAGGCCGGTAATGCCGGCATCCGCTCCCTGCTTCACCGCGACGCCGGTGGCGGAGGTGAGGTACGGCACGAAGTCGACGACCTCTTTGCGCTCGGGCTTGATGTAGAGCGAGGCCATGATGACGTCGCACTGCGTGGCCTGCAGGCTCGGGATGAGCGCCGAGAAGTCGACCGTGACGAAATCGGGCGTGAGGCCGAGGCGACCCGCGACCGCTTTGGCCAGGTCGATCTCGCTGCCGACGAGGTTGCCGGACTCGTCGGTGCTGATGTTCGGGGGCGACCCCAGGTTGGTGGTGCAGATCGACAACGTGTCGGCCGACCGCAGGGCGGTGGGAGCGACGGTCGTGATGGCGGATGCCGTGTCTGCTGCCGGCGCCGGGCTCGAGGAGCACGCGGCCAGGCCGAGGGCGGCGATACCGGCGACCGCGGCGACAGCGGCGATGCGAGTGGTGGTGTGCATGGAAATCTCCGTCGATGCTCAATGCTCCGCCACCTCGGGAGTGACCTGCGGAGCAGGCTATCAAGTGATAGGTAATGCGTCTATCAATTGATAGAGGGCGCGTGTTGCGCCCGCATTTCGCGACAGTGTCACCCCCGAGAAAAGTCAGGGGGAAGGGGCTGGGACTACTGCGAGAAAGAGACCGCGCCCTCGAGGCGCGATTGGGTCGCAGAACGCACATCGTCGAGACGGAAAGGATCGACGAGCACCGCGCGAAGAATGAAATCCGACACCTGAAGGGGGCGGTGGGCGACCGGCGCCGACGCATTCGTCTCGCGCTCGCGCATGCCCTCGAATTGCAGGCCGGTGATCGCGCGCTGCACGAACTCGGCATCCATCGCCATGAACTCGCCCGCCGTCATGCCGTGCCCGACGAGGGCGCGCACCTCGTCGTGGAAGCGCGAGATCTCGCCGCGCTGGGTCTCGAATTCCGGCTCGGTGAAGATCGCATCGCTGTAATACCCCCGCGCGTCGTACGGCAGCGTCAGATAGTCGTGCGAACTGATCGTCAAGAAGTAGTGGAAGCGCTCCGCCCACGACGCGTCGAGATCGCGGGCCTCTTGCAACCGACCGAACGTCTGCGCGAGGTCGGCGTCGACCAGCTCGGCGAGAATGACGTGCTTCGCAGAGAAGTGATAAAACAACGACGGCTGTCGGATGCCGACGGCATCGGCGATCTCTCGCGTGGTGGTGCCGTGATACCCGTGACGGCCGAACAGGCGGGCCGCGTGCACGAGAATCTGCTGCCGCGTTCCCCCCTCTTCCATGCGGCGATTCTATCGGCCGCTAGGCCGGGGCCTCGGACGCGGAGGGTCACCGGGGGCCGATATGTCCCTGTTGTCGGCGATCCGGTCTCCGCCGCGCAGCCATACGCTGGGGTCCCAGCCACTCACCGGAGGACCCGCGATGACCGAGAACCCCCTCGCCCACCGGCTCGACTACACGCTCGCCGAGCTGGATGACGACGCCCTCTCGGCCTCGCCTTTCGAGTTGCTGCAGCAGTGGCTGACGGATGCCGCGGACCAGCCCGAGCCGAACGCGATGGTCGTCTCGACGGTGGATGCCGAGGGCCGGCCCACGTCGCGGACGGTCCTGCTGCGCGGGATCGACGACGACGGCGCCCTGTGGTTCTTCACCAACCGGCAGTCGCGGAAGGGCCGCGCGCTCGCCGGGAACCCGGCGGTGTCGATCCTGTTCCCCTGGTACGCGCTGCAGCGACAGGTCATCGTGCTCGGCGCGGCCACGCCGCTGCCGCCGGAGCGCGACGACGCGTACTTCGCCTCGCGGCCGCGCGGATCGCAACTGTCGGCCTGGGCGAGCCGTCAGTCGGAGCCGGTGGCATCCCGAGCCGCTCTCGAAGAGCAGATGGCGGAGGTCACCGCCCGGTTCGCCGACGATGAGGTCGTGCCGCGGCCTCCGCACTGGGGCGGGTACCGGGTCGAGCCGCGCGAGATCGAGTTCTGGCAGGGCCGGCGGTCGCGGCTGCACGATCGGGTCGTGTTCACGCGGGATGACGACGGGTGGGTGGGGCAGCGGCGGCAACCGTGACCTGTACCGGGTCGTCGCGCAAGGGGCGCTCCCGAAAGTCCCTCGCGCCGCCTCGCCCCGTAGATTCGATCCATCCCGCACACGCGGGTCGCGACGCGAATCATCGGGGGTAGGGCCAGATCATGGCGAAGAAGAACACCGACGCGCGTCAGTTCGACGACAAGGCGTTCGTCCAGGCGACGTCCGAGGCGAAGTCGCGGTACGGCCGGTTCAACCTCGCGATCGTCGGCGCTTCGGGCGTGGGCAAGTCGTCGCTCGTCAACGCGGTGTTCGGGCGCGACTGGGCGAAGGTCGGGCGCGGCTTGCCGGTCACGCGCGGCGTGCACTTCTACAGCGACGACTCGCTCGGTATCTGGGACGTCGAGGGGTTCGAGATCGGCTCGCCCGTTCCGCCGGATCAGCAGCTGCGCACCCACCTCCACGCGATCGCCGCCCACCCCGGCGACCACCAGATCTCGGTCGTCTGGTACTGCGTGCGGGCCGCCGACGATCGGCTGACCCCGGCCGACATCGCGATGATCCGCGAGCTCGACGCGCGGGGGTTGCCGGTGATCCTGGTGTTGACGAAGGTCGACTGGATCAAGAACCCCCTCACCGGGCACCAGGGCATCGCGAAGGATCTGGAGGCGTTCGTCGAGTGGCTCAACGACCCCGTCGACCCGAACACCGGTGAACGACTGCGCATCCCCTACCGGCAGGTCGTCCTCACCTCGACCCGCGACAAGAACGGGAAGGGCAAGGGGCACGGCCTCGGTGACCTTGTCACGCAGACCCTCGAGCTCGCCCCCGAGCGCGACAAGGACGCGTTTCGCATCGCACAGCGGCTCAACCTCCCGTGGAAGAGGGAGATGGCGCGGCCGATCATCGCCGCGGCGGCCGCGGCCGCAGCGGGGGCTGCGACCGTTCCGCTTCCTGTCTCGGATGCTGTCACGCTGGCGCCGATCCAGCTGACGATGATGGGCCGCATCGCCGCGATCTACGACCTCGAGGTCAAGACGATGCTCTCGGCCGGCGCGCTCGCGCAGTTCGGCGTGCAGGTCGCGGGGCGGGCGCTCGCGACGAGCTTCCTCAAGCTGATCCCGGGCGCCGGGATCGTCGTGAACGCGGCGGTCGCGGGTGCGCTGACGGCGGCGACGGGCGAGAGCTGGCTGAAGATCTGCGAGCTGCTGCACACCGGCAAGATCGACGTGCGCAAGCTCGACCAGGAGTGGGCGAAGTACGCGCCCAGCTTCATGGACGTGGCACGCAAGCTCGTGGAGCGGCGCGTCACGAAGCGCTGACCCTCGGGCGGCAGGCCCCCGACGGGGCCCACCACCCGAGGGTTTCTCAGCTCGTCGGAACTACGTCCCAGTGCTCGCGGATCAGACCGCCGTCGACGCGGAACAGGTCGGCCGCCAGCAGCGGGTCGTCGGGCTTGGCGCCCACGGCCTGCGAGAACGTCCAGACGATGTCGCCGTCCGACAGCGAGATGACCGACTGCTGCGCCGGGAAGGCGACGCCGCTCCCGAAGAGCTGCTTCAGCGCGGCCGTCCCGTTCGGGGCGATGGAGTTGTGCTGCAGGTACGCGGGGTCGAACGCCCGGTCGAGGATCGACACGTCCTTGTCGCGGAACAGCGTGTTGTAGGCCGAGACGGCGAAGACGCGGTTCTTCTCCTCCTGCTGCTCGGTCGGGGGCGGGGTGGGCTGCGACGGGCGGTAGAGGTCGCTGAACATCGTGTTCGTGTTCCCGCTGGCCGGGGTGCCGGTCGGTATCGCCTGGTCGAGCGACCAGTGTTCGACGATCTTGCCGTCCTGCAGGCGGAACAGATCGACGGCCGCGTCACCGCGGCGCTCATCGCTCGGGTCGGGGGCGATCTGCCAGTGCACCGCGACCAGGTCTCCGTCGGACGCGAGGTGTTTGATCACGGCCTGAGCGCCGGGGAGGCGTTCCCGGTCGGCCGCGAACTGGGCGAGGAGCCCCTGCGGGCCCGATGCCGTTCCGCTGCCGTGGGCGATGGCATCCGGAGCCACGAGCTGACCCGCGATCGCCTGCGCGAACGGGCTGTCGGGATCGGCGAACGTCGTGGCGAAGAGCGTGCGGATGAGGCAGGCGTTGAACTCCTCGGCGCCGACGTTCTGCCGGTCGTCGGAGGAGGCCGCGGACGCGGGCGATCCGGTCGTGGGTGCGGCGTTGGCGGGTGCGGCGACGACGAGTCCGGCGACGATGGCCGCCCCGGCGACCAGGGCGGCCGCGCGGGTGATTCGGGGGGTGAAGGGGGGCATGGTGTTCTCCTACGCAGTGCGGATCTTCGAGTCACCGTTCCGTCGACTCGTGGTCCTCTCGGCGACGGTGACCGGTGGAGACACGAGCACGCGATCGGCGGCTCGTGGAGTACCGGCAGGATCGCAAGATCCCGTCGCGCGCACACGTACGCACCTGATCGTTAGGTACTGACCTCGAGGTCGGATTCGTGGCGACGGCGGTCGACGCTGGGCGGATTCATAAGCCCGCCGGCCGCTCAGGCGTCGCGCAGATCGGGGTCCGACGCCACCCGGTCGGCCGCGCGACTGCCGACGATGCCGCCCGCGACGAGTCCGGCGATGATGACCACCGCGGTCAGGGCGGGATCGGCGTCCGACAGGGCCGGAACCGCCAGCGGCAGGACCGCGACACCGACCGCCACGAGAGCGAACACGGCATAGGGGAGCACTGCGGCGCGGTGCCCGGCCCGCCACGCCGCGTCGCTCTGCTGGATGGCGGGAAGCCGGATGCCGACTCCCCAGCCCCTCGGGATGACCCCGCGCCCGCACAGGGCGAGGATGGGGATGAAAGCGAGACCGACGACGGCGAGGATGATCGCTCCTGTGCTCATGGCGAGAGGATACGCCTGACATACGCTCGCCGTCGTACGCTCCACGTGATGTCCTCGTCAGATCGCGCCCCGCGGCTTCCACGTGTGTTCCGGGAACGCCGGGGCCTGCTGTTGGCGATCGTGGTGCTCGTGATCGCGGTCGTCGCGGGGGCGAGTCTCACCAGCGCCAAAGATCACGCGGTGCGCGATTCCGTCGCTCCCGTCGAATGGCGCGGGGCCTTGGACGGAGCCGCGCCCGGGAGCGAGATGCGCATCCGGCTGCAGCGAGACGGTACGGCGGAGGTCATCGATGCCCCGCGCGGAGACGTGACGCGTCAGGACCGCGACGAGGCCCGGCAGAACCGCAACGGCCGCCGGCACCTCTGCTTCGCGCCCGCGGGGACGGGCGTCTACACCGGGCCCGCCACCTGGGAGGTCGTCGGCGAGTGGGGGATCCGGGTGCAGTTCGACGATTCGTCGCTCATCCTGCGCGCGGGCAAGGGCGGCTCGGTGCTGCGCGACCCCGACTGGAACAGCCCGCGCATGCCCGAGTGCGGCGAGAACGGCAAGAGCTGGCGGTTCACGCGCGTCGACTGAGCACGGCCCACCCCGCCCCGGGCCGTGAAACGCTGGATCCGAAGGAGGGATCGACCATGACCGACCCCACACCCGCCGACCGGCTGCGCGCGGCCCTCGAGCACTCCGACGCCTCGGCCCGGCTGCAGGCCGCGCTCGCCGCGGGAACGCGACCCGATGATCGCTACGTCGACGTTCTCGTGGCGCGGTGCGCGGTCGAATCCGACTTCTTCGTGCGCGACATGCTCACGTGGGCGCTCACGCGCCACGACCCCGCGCGCACCGTGCCCGCTTTGCTCCCCGAGGTGGGGTCCGAGATCCCCCAGGCGCGGAGCCAGGCCCTGCACACCCTGTCGAAGATCGGCGACCCGGTCGCCTACACGGCGATCACGCCCGCGGTGCTGCGCGACAGACACCCCGAGGTGGCCCGGGCGGCCTGGCGGACGGCATCCGGACTCGTTCCCGACGACCAGCACGAGAGCCTCGCCGACGAGCTGTCGACGCAGTTCGGCCGGGGCGATCACGACACGCAGCGGAGCCTCAGCCGGGCGTTCGCCGCGATCGGCTGGCGCGCCGAGCCCACCGTCGAACGCGCCGCGGCCTCGCCGTACGACGTCGTCAGCGCGCACGCGCGGGCCACCGCGATCATCATGGACGACCCGGATGCCGACTTCGCCGCCGCCGCGGTCGAGGCGCGGCGCCTGGTCGCTCAGCGCGCGCTGCCCGCGGAGGACTGAACTCGGCTCAGTGGTAGTGCGTGACCCAGGCCCACAGCGGGGGTCGGCGGCGTCGCGCCGACGTCGCCCGGGCCTGGTTCACGGCGCGGAGCGCGGTGACCGGCTCGGCATCGGCGGTGACGGCGGCCACGGCGGTGGAGTCCGCCGAGACCGCGGCGACGGCCGGTGAATCCTCCGGCACGGGCCCGCTCCGCAGCTCGCGCGCGAGATCGGCCACCTCGCCGGCGGTCGGACGCCCCGCGGGGTTCGGGTCGGTCATGGCCGTGAGCAGCACCTCCCAGCCGTAGCCGAAGCCCTGCGGCACCTCGGGGTCGTAGTCCAGGGGTCCGAGCACGAGTTCCTGCATCGCACCGCCGCTCAACGGACCCTCGGCCGTGAGCATCTCCTGCGCCAACAAGCCCAGGGCGTAGATGTCGGATGCCGGTGTCGCGGGCTCTCCGTGCAGTCGCTCGGGCGGGAGGTATTCGGCATCCGGGTGCGTCTGCGCGGTGGCGGGCCGAGCGCCGAGCACCTGCGTCACGCCGAAGTCCGCGAGGACGGCGGTGAAGGGGCGGGGCGCGGCGCGCTCGGGGCGCAACAGCACGTTCGACGATTCGAGGTGCTGGTGGACGATGCCGACCTCGTGGATCGCGGCGAGGCCCTCGGCCACATCTTGGAGCAGTCCCGCGGCGACGTCGGGAGCCAGCGCGCCGTGGTCGTCGAGATGCTGGCGCAGGGTCGGACCCGGGATGAGCTCCATGACCAGGTATCCGTGCCCCTCGCGCGTGAGGTGCGCGTCGTACAGCGTCACGAGCGACGGGTGATCGAGGGCGGTGAGGATGCGCGCGGCCGCGAGTCGCCGGCGGGGATGAGCGACCTCGTCGGGGTCGAGAGGAAAGACCTTCACCGCCACATCGCGCGCGAGCACGTCGTCGCGCGCCCGGTACACGGTGCCCTCGCGGTCGGAGCCGAGGGGCTCGATCAGCCGGTAGCGCCCCGCGAAGGCACCCCCGAGCGACGGGAGCGTCGCGTCGGGGGTGCTCATCGGATCTTCGTGGAGAGGCCGGTCGCCGTGCGGGTGGAGCTCGGACGGGGTCGTCACACGAGGGGGTCGCCGTTGTCGCTGGTGCGACGGGTGGTGACGCTCTGGCCGCTGGCCGGGTCGACCGTGGAACGGGTCGTGGACTCGACCGAACGACGACGGAACATGAAGACCAGGCTGATCAAGAAGATGACGACGCCCGCGGCCATCAGGATGTATCCGATGGTCTGAAGGTTCGCCACGCCACCGAGGTCGAGATTGACCGCGAAGGCCAGGATGGCGCCGATCACGAAAAGGGCGATGCCGCTGCCGATACCCATGGGAAACTCCCTCGTTGCTGTGCTTGTCTAGGGATCGCAACCGGTGACTTGGACCTTCACCGGTCGCGATCGCTCAAACGTTACTGAGCGAAAAGCGTTTGCCGCGACCGATGGCGCGGCGCATTCCCGGGGTGCATAATGGACGACCTTCAGCGCAGAGTCGACGCTTTTGCGGCGCTCGGGGATCGCGGTCGCCTGCGCATCGTCGATCTTCTGGCGGTCGGTGACATGTCGTCGAGCGAGATCGCCGCCGCCCTCGGGATGAAATCGAACCTCGTGGCGTTCCACACCAATGTGCTGCACGAGAGGGGAATCGTGCGGCGGGTGCGTTCCGAGTTCGACGGGCGCCGCACCTACCTGCAATTGATTCCCGAAGCGTTCTCGGCGCTCGGGGCCGTGCCCACCCCGGTCGCGGGTCGTGTCGTCTTCGTCTGCACGGCCAATTCCGCGCGTTCGCAGCTCGCCCAGGCGATCTGGGCGGACCACAGCGACATTCCCGCCGCCTCCGCCGGAATGCACCCCGCCGACCGCGTGAATCCCGGAGCGATCGATGCGGCCACCCGACATCGCATTCCCCTCGATCCGGATGCCGTGCCCCGATCACTCGACCAGGTGGCGCGTCCCGGCGATTTCCTGATCAGCGTCTGCGACCAGGCGCACGAGCAGATGCGCGGTCGCGACGACGTGCACTGGTCCATCCGCGACCCGGCGAAAAGCGGCAGCGCGGAGGCCTTCGACACGACCGTCTCCGAGCTGCGCTCGCGGATCGCGACGGTGGCCGCGCAGCTCGTGGCCGCCTGAGCGCCGCGCCCGTCAGGACCGCGCGGTCAGCGCGGGGATCAGCACCGGGGTGCGATCGCGGTAGGCGCGGTAGTCGGCCCGGTCGCCCCAGCGCTCGTCGGCGCGCTTCTCGAGCAGAGGGATGCCGCTGACCCGGGTCAGCAACAGCACCACGAACAGCGGCGACAGGACGGCGACCCACTGCGAGCCCTGCAGCACGGGCACGGCGACGACGAAGACGCCGACCCACACGAGGATCTCGCCGAAGTAGTTGGGGTGGCGCGACCGCGACCACAGGCCCGTGCGGATGAACTCGCCCTTGTTCGCGGGGTCGGCGCGGAAGGCCTGCTTCTGCAGGTCGGCGACGACCTCGAACACCATCCCGGCGAGCCACACGACGACCCCCGCGACCGCGAACCCGTCGAGGGGCGCCCGGTCGGCGGCATCCGCGCTCATGGCGATCCACGCGGCCGAGGCGGTGAGGGCCACCCAGAGCCCCTGGATGCACCACACCTGGAAGAAGCGCAGCGGGTTCGTCTTGATCTCGTCGAAGCGTCCGTCGGTGCCCGCGCGGTGCACGCGCGCGAAGAGGAACGAGCCGAGACGCGCCGCCCACACGACGACCATCGCGGCGAGGATCCACCCGCGGGCGTCCTGCGCGGGGGCGAGCAGGGCGAGGGCGATCGAGACGGCGATGAAGGTGAGGCTGCCGGTCAGGTCGAAGAACCGCTCGGTGCGACGCAGGGCCGAGGGGATGAAGACGAGGAACTGGATGACGAAGGCCGCCGTCACGGCGATCGCGAACACCGGGATGCCACCGACCTGCGCCCCACGGAAGCTTCCGGCGACAGCGAGGCCCGCGCCGACGATGAGGGCCACCACGACCGCGATGAGCGCCGTGCGGTTCTGGGTCGCGGGGGATCGTTCCGAGGTGGAGGGGACGGGTGCGGTCATGATGCGGCTCCTCGGTACAGGGTGTCGATCGTCTCGGCGGCGCGGTGCAGGACCTCGCGGCGCTTGATCTTGAGAGTGGGGGTGACGAGCTCGCGATCGTCGAGATCGGCGAGCACGAGGGTGAAGCGGCGCACCTGTTCGCTGCGCGACACGAGGGCGTTCGCCGCGTCGACGGCGGTCTGCAGGTGAGCGGTCAGGCGCGGATCGTCGACCGCGCGCAGGGCCCCGGGAGTGCCGGGCTCGAGCGCCGAACCGTTCGCGGCCAGCCACGCGGCCGACTGCTCGGGATCGAGGATCAACAGGGCCGAGAGGTAGGGCTTGCCCTCGCCGACCATGACGGCGTGCTGCACGAGCGGGCTCGCCTCGACCGCGCCCTCCCAGCGGGCGGGCACCACCGTCTTGCCGTTCGAGGTGACGATGACGTCTTTCAGCCGCCCCTCGAGGATCAGGCGCCCTGCGTCGTCGATGCGCCCGAGGTCACCCGTGCGGAAGAAGCCGTCCACGAACGCCTCGGCGTCGTGCCGCGGATCGCGGTACCCCGAGAACACGCCCACGCCCCGGGCGAGCACCTCGCCCTGCGGGCTGATGCGCACCGTCGAGCCGGGGAGCGGGAGTCCCACGGTGCCCGAGGCGATCCGTCCCGGGAGGTTGCCGGTGAGCGGCGCGGTCGTCTCGGTGAGCCCGTAGCCCTCGATGACTGGAACGCCGATACCCCGGAAGAACAGCGACAGGTCGCGGTCGAGGGTCGCCCCTCCCGACAGGATGTACCCGACGCGGCCACCCATCACCGCGCGCAAGCGCGAGTAGAACAGGGCGTCGAAGACGGCCTGACGCACGCGGAAGCCGAACGGAACGCGGCGCGGGAAGCCGGCATCCTGGAATTCGGCGAAGCGACCCCCGCGGATCGCGGTCGAGACCGCGCGGGCCCAGACCCGGTCGAGGTTCTTCTCGGCGGCCTTGTCGGCGGCAGCGGACTGGATCTTCTGCAGGACCCGCGGAACCGCCACGAGGAAGGTGGGTCGCAGCACCGCGAGAGCGGGGACGACCTGCGCCGGCTCGGACAGGTGCGCGATGCGCATGCCGCTCGCGATGCAGATGAGCTGCAGGCCGCGGGCGAGAACGTGCGCGAGCGGCAGGAAGATGATCGTGTTGCCCTGCGGATTGACGACCTCGCGGTACGCGGCGGCGATGTTGAGCACCTGGCCGAGGAAGTTCGCGTGCGTGAGCACCGCCCCCTTGGGCTCACCCGTGGTGCCCGAGGTGTAGACGATCGTCGCCGGGTCGTCGTGGCCGGCGAGGGTGCGTCGGCCCTCGAGCTCGGCATCCGAGACGTCCGAACCTCGAGCGCTGAGCTCGTCGAGCGAGGGGACGCCGTCGACGCCCGCCATCGCCCAGGTGCCGAGCGTCTCGCCGTCGGCCTGCGCGAGCGCGTCGATGAGAAGGTCGGCGTGCGCGCGCGTTCCGGCGACGGCCAGGCGCACGCGGGCATCGCGCACGATCGCCTCGACCTGCGAGGCCGACGACGAGTCGTACACGGGAACGACCACACCCCCGGCGAACCAGGCGGCGAGGTCGGCAACGGCCCACTCGTAGCGCGTCGGCGCCATGATGGCCACGGTGTCGCCGGGCTGGAGCCCCGCACCCACCATCCCCTTCGCCAGGGCGCGGACCGCGTCGAGGAACGCGACGGTGGTGACCGGCTGCCACCCTCCGGCGGCCGGCACCTCGAAGGCGACGTGATCGGGCGCCTCCTCCGTGCGGCGGACGAGCAGATCGGTCACGTTGGTGAACGCGTCCAGGCTCGCCAAAGCGGGCGTGTGCGTCTCGAACATCAATCCTCCGGGCGAGTGCACGGCCCTCGAAGGGGGGACCGTCACGCATTTTTCGGAGGAGTGAGCGATTCGGATTGCCGACGCGCGAGCGGGGTCAGGTGCTGTGCACCTCGACGGCGCGCGAGAACATGTGGACCAGGAAGGCTTCACCCGCCAGGATGGCGGCCAATCCGAACAGGGATGCCACTGCCGAGCCGCCGTCGGTCGCCGACGACGTGAAGGCGATGGCGGCCCCGCCCGCGACGGCGAGGACGGCCACGCCGATCGAGAGGGCCCGGATCGCGGCGGACGCGCGGGAGACGGCGAGGATCATGATCGCTGCCTGAACGATCGTGGCGCTCCCGCCCAGGAGGAAGAGGGGGGTGTCGCCCGAGAACGACAGGAAGAGGATCCCGAACGCCGTGAAGACCACGGCCGAGGCGATGGCCATGATCCGCGCTCGGCGGACCCGCGTCGCGGGCGGCAGATCGCCCCGATAGCCCGTGCTCATCGGCATCCCTCTCGCTCTTCCCGGCTCAGGGCCGGGAACCGCCAGCGTAGCCACGACGCCCCGCGGGGACCAGGATCGCGGCCCATTCCGCCACGAGAAGGGATGCCGTCGCCGTCAAGCCCCGGCCCCTTCCAGGCATTTCTTGACACTCGACCGGTAACTTCTCCCGGGTCGGTGTGGACTCGTGCGCCCCGCACGGGTCGCTCATTGCCGGCGCGAGAGACGACACGGAGGCGACGACCATCAGCACCATGACGGCACCCGTGCCTCGCGTGACGGCCGCACCGACGGCATCCCGCCCCGCGAATCCCGCCCGTCACCTGCCCTCTCTGACGGGGCTCCGCTGGGCGACGGCGATGCTGATCTTCGGGCACCACCTCATGGCGGTCGAGTACTTCGGCGGCACCGCCGGAACCGTCTGGGCCTTCGTCTTCGAGGCCGGCAAGACCGGCGTCACCCTGTTCTTCATCCTGTCGGGCTTCGTGCTCGCCTGGGGCCACAAACCGCATCAGAGCGCCGGGTCGTTCTACTGGCACCGCTTCGCCCGTATCTACCCCCTGCACCTCGTCGGGGTGGGGCTCGCCCTCGTCGCCGCGGCGACCCTCGTGCCCGAGATCCAGACCGCGGGACGAGCGCCCCTGGTCGCGAACGTCTTCCTCGTCAACGGCTGGGTGCCCGACTGGTGGCAGGCGGGCAACCCCGCCAGCTGGTCGCTCGTGTGCGAGGCGTTCTTCTACCTGAGCTTCCCGATCCTCATCCGCCCCCTCGTGCGCCTGTCGAACCGCGCGCGCGTCGGCGTGGTCGTGGCAGCGCTCGTGCTCGTCGCCCTGGCCCCCCAGATCGCCGCGATCTCGCCGGTGCCGATGTCGGCGGCATCCACTCCGCTGCTTCGCCTGCCCGAGTTCGTGCTGGGCGTCACCCTCGCGCTGCTCATGAAGAGCGGAGGCTGGATGCCGTGGAAGCTGCGCTACACGCTTCCCCTCGCGGTCGCGGGGTACGCCCTGTCGGAGGCGCCCCCGATCCCCGGCACCGATATCCACCCGGGCCTCGCCGCCACCGTCGGGTCGTTCGCGCTGCTGGTCGCCTCGCTCGCCGCGGCCGACGCGCACGGTCGCTCGAGCTTCCTCGCCCGGCCGCTCTGGCAGGAACTCGGACGCGTGTCGTTCGCCTTCTACCTCGTGCACCTGCTCGTGATCGCATCGGTGTCGTCGTCGTGGCCCGAGGGGCACCCGCAGCTGCCGTGGCGGCATGCCCTGCTGCTCGCGCTCGCCGCCTTCGCCATCGCCCTCGCGATCGCGTGGGTGTTGCACCGGGCCGTCGAGATCCCCGCTCAGAAGTGGCTGCTGCGCTACGACCGCTCGCGGCGGGTGTCCGAGGGCACGGGTGCCGCGGTCGGCGGAGAGACGCCGGGCGCGTCGATGGCCGCTCGCGCTGCCTCTCGATAGGCTCGCGGGATGTTCGGAGCCCACTTCCTCTACCTCCTGCTCGTGTGGGGCGTGGCCCTGGTCGCCGTCGGGGCGGTGCTGTACGTCGCGGTGCGCCTCGCCGTCCTGCACGCGCTCAAGTCGCACACGCGCTGGGTCGAGTCCGGCCAGCGCTGACGCGGACCGCGCCCGGCTGCCGACTTGCCCGGAGCGGGTTGTTTCACTATCAACTCAAATGAGTCAAAATTGAGACATGAACCTCTCGGAGCCCCTCGAGAGCCTCGTCGGCCCCGTCCCCGCTGCCGTCCTGCGCGTGCTCAGTCGAACGGACGCCGGTCTATCCGGTCGGCAAGTCCACGCCGTGGCCCATGCAGGGTCGGCGTCGGGGGTGAATCGTACGCTCGGAGCGCTAGCTCGCGTCGGGCTCGTCTCCGTCGAATCTCGACCCCCATCCCTTATCTACCGGCCCAACCGCACCCACGTTCTCTGGGCGGCCGTGGAGTCGGCGTTGGGAGCGCGCGACCGCGCGCTCGATGGAATCCGGCTCTTTCTCGCTGAAGATGCCCCCGATGAGGTGCCCGCGGAATGGCGGGTCACCGCCATTCTCTACGGGTCGGTCGCGCGCCGGACCTCTACGGAGGATTCCGATGTCGACGTACTTCTCGTCTTCCCCGATGGGTACGACGATGATTCACGTGCGCGGTTGATCCTGGGTCTCGCTGAGCGCATCGAAGAACTCACCGGAAGCGCCGCTCAGGTCAACCCGATGGATCGCGGCGAGTTCGCGCGACGAGAGATGGACGGTGACGATTTCCTCGCTAACGTGCTGCGCGACGGCATCTATCTGTGCGGTCCGAGACCCGAAGAGTGGGCGTGCTGATGAGTCCTCGAATCAGCCCGCGGCGTCAGGCGATGGACGCCGCTGCCGTGAGCATTCGGATGAGGGACGCCCAGATCCGATTGGACTCCGCGGAGCTGCAACTGGGCGGTGACAGCCCGCGTGAATGGAAACATGCAGCCGAGATCGCGGTGAGTGCGGGGATAGCGGCGAGCGACGCCGCCTGCGGTCGCGTGCTCGGGTACAAGATCGCCGCGGAATCTCACCGCGACGCGGTGAATGCGTCGCGGGAGGCATCGAGTGCATCGGTCGCGAAACATCTCGAGGTTCTGATCGGGGCGAAGTCGACGCAGTCCTACGGCGATCGCTTACCGACGCATGCCGACGCCGAGCGTCTGGTGCGTCACGCTCGTCGACTCGTCGAAGCAGCCGAAGCGATCCTGAAGTCATGAGGAGGGGTGGCGCGGCCCGGCCCACCGATCGTTCAGAGTCGCCTCGGTACACTTCCCTGTGCCCGAAACACCCCTGAGCCCCGATCGAGACGCCGCGTCGGCGGCATCCATCGATCCGACCGAGCTCGAGATCGCGCTGCGCGTCATCGACGCCGCCTCCTCGCTCGACCCCGAAGACCCCGCCTACATCGCCCTGCGTCGCCAGACCGGCAAGCTCTACAAGGACGTCAAGCGCCAGTCGCGCAAAGAGAAGCGCCAGCGCATCGCCGACGCGGATCGCGCCGTCGTCGCCGCCACCGCGACCGGAGCCGCCGACCGCATCGACGACGAGACGCGCGGCATTCCACTCGCCACGCGCACAACCACGCCGTTCGCCGGAGAGCTCATCAAGGCCCGCGCCTGCTACATCTGCAAGCAGGACTACACGCTCGTCGACGCGTTCTACCACCAGCTCTGCCCCGACTGCGCGGCCATGAGCCATGCCAAGCGCGACGCCCGCACCGACCTCACCGGCAAGCGCGCCCTGCTCACCGGCGGCCGCGCCAAAATCGGCATGTACATCGCCCTGCGCCTGCTGCGCGACGGCGCGCACACCACCATCACCACGCGCTTCCCGCGCGACGCGGTGCGCCGCTTCTCGTCGCTGCCCGACAGCGCCGACTGGCTCCACCGGCTCAAGGTCGTCGGCATCGACCTGCGCGACCCGGCCCAGGTGATCGGGTTGGCGGAGTCCGTGGCATCCGACGGTCCTCTCGACATCCTCATCAACAACGCCGCGCAGACGGTCCGGCGGTCCCCTGGGGCGTACAAACCCCTGGTGGATGCCGAACTCGCACCGCTCCCGGACGGCCCCCTGCCCGAGCTGGTCACGTTCGGCCACACGAACGACGCCCACCCGCTGGCGCTGGCGCAGTCGGTCTCGGCGCACCCGATCCTCGCCGCGGCCGCGCGCACCGCCGACGAACTGACCGCCGAGGCGATGGCCGCAGGATCCTCGTCGCTCGAGCGCCTGGCCGCGGGCACCGCGATCGACGCGGGCGGTCTCGTGCCCGACGAGGACCGCATCAACAGCTGGACGCAGCACGTCGACCAGGTCGAGCCCCTCGAGATGCTCGAGGTGCAGCTCGCCAACATGACCGCGCCGTTCCTGCTCGTGAGCCGGCTGCGCCCCGCGATGGCCGCGTCGGCCGCGCGCCGGAAGTACATCGTCAACGTCTCGGCGATGGAGGGTGTGTTCGGCCGCGGGTACAAGGGCCCCGGCCACCCGCACACGAACATGGCGAAGGCCGCTCTGAACATGCTGACGCGCACGAGCGCGCGCGAGATGTTCGAGACCGACGGCATCCTCATGACCGCCGTCGACACCGGCTGGATCACCGACGAGCGCCCGCACTTCACCAAGGTGCGCCTGGCCGAAGAGGGCTTCCACGCCCCGCTCGACCTCGTCGACGGCGCGGCCCGCGTGTACGACCCGATCGTGCGCGGCGAGGCCGGCGAGGACCTGTTCGGCATCTTCCTGAAGGACTACAGCAAGGGCAGCTGGTAGGTCGAAGCGCGACGCGGCGGCAGGCCGGGCAGCGGGTCAGCCCGCGGGCAGGAAGTACTCGCGAGCGAGGGGCGCGATCTCGAGACCGGATGCCGTGGCCGCGGTGACCCAGCGGAGCTCGGCGATCTCGGCATCCGGGATCGGCTGCTGGTCGCCGATGTCGACGCGGAAGACCTCGGCCACGACTTCGAACCCCGGTTCGTTCGCGGCGCTCGCGGCGTACGAGCCGAGGGGCTCGAGCTCGTCGGCGCGAACGCGCAGACCGACCTCTTCGGCCAGCTCGCGCGCGAGGGTCTCGGCGGGCGTCTCGCCGGCCTCGGGCTTGCCGCCGGGCTGCATGAACGCCGTCGTGCCGGCCTTGCGTACGAGCAGCAGGCGCCCGTCGGCGTCGGTGATGACCGCGGCCGAGACGTGGATGCGGCGCGGGGGAGGGGCATCCGGGATCACTTGGGCACGGTAGCACTCGGGCGGGGGAGGGCTCGAGCGCGTCGAGCGTCCAGAACACCCGGACGTCTCTCGAAATCGTCCGGGTGCCGTGGACACTCACGCGGAAGGGTGACCCCGGCTCAGAGCGCGCCGTGCCGGATGCCGGTCACGATCGGCCGCGTCGAGGCCAGGGCCGCGGCGACCAGCGCGAAGCCCGTGGCGAAGGTCAGCGCGATCGTCAGCACCGACAGGGGCGCCACGATCAGGCTGATCCCGACGATCGGGAACGCGAGCATCAGGCCGAGTGCGGCGCCGCCCACCGAGGCCCATCGCAGCGGCACCATCACGGTGATGCGGCGGGCGCGGCGGAGTTCGGCATCCGGGATGCCGAGCCGGTCGAGACCCACGATCAGCTCGCGCTCCTCGAGCACCGACGACGCCTGCGTCACCCCCACCGCGCACGCGAGCAGCACGAAGGCGATGCCGAGGGTCACGAGCACCCCCGTGCGGATGTCGGACATCAGCGGCCCGGCGTCGCCCGCGACATCCGCGATCGCGAGCCCGCACCCGGCCACGACGGCGATGAACGACACGAGCGCCATGCCCGACACCCGGCGCCACGCCGGTGCGGCGTGCGCGGCGAGCTCGCGACCGGCGACCAGCTGGGCGGCGGTGCGGGCGTGACGGGCGATCGCCCGACCGCGAGCGGCGACGATCGGCGCGCCGATGAGGTTGAGCAGCGCGAGGGCCCCGGCGAACAGCCCGAGGAGCACGGCGATGGTCACGGCGGGCCCGAGCAGTTGACCGAGGGCTCCGAGGTTCGACACGAGCACCACGACCCCGACGATCAAGATGCCGCCGACGACGAACGCGGTCGTCCTCTTCGCGGGGGCCTCGCTGCGGGTGCGCACACCGAGCGGGGTCACGGCGACCTTGCGCAGGCTCGCGGCCGCGCTGACCGCACCGATGAGCACGACGGATGCCACCACCCCGGCGCCCAGCAGCGGGTCGACGACCACGGCCCCGACGCCCACCGGGCCGCCGAAGAACGGCAGCAACCCGACGAGGGGGAGGAGGGCAGCGTAGAGGGCGACCCCCGCGACGGCTCCGGCGGCGGCGATCGCGGTGGCCTCGAGCACGGTGAGCGACCACAGCTCGCGCGTGCTCGCACCGAGCAGGCGGAGGGTCGCGAGCCGGTCGTTGCGGCGGCGACTCGTCAGACGGGCCGCCGCTGCGCCCAGGGTGACCAGGGGCACGGCGAGCAGCACCAGGGCGAGGACGGCCAGGATGCCGTAGAGCCCGCCCTCGGCTCCGGCCCGGGGATCCACGAGGAACATGCGCGCGCCCCCGGCGACGACCATCAGCAGTGCGGTGGTGACGGCGAACGCGACGACGGGGAGGGCGATCGCCGCCCGGCCCTGGCGCGCAGGGCGCGAGAGCAGGCGGGCGAGGGGCAGGACGGTGCTCATCGGGCCGCCTCCGTCGAGGTGGCGGTGGGGGTGGGGGCGGAGGCAGGGGCCTGGGCCGAGGTCGCGGCGGGGGCGGGCCAGAGCGGAGCCGCCTCCGGCGTCGCGCTCGCCGGACGCGCCGGCTCCGCGGCATCCCGAGCCGAATCGCCCACGATCCGCCCGTCGCTCACCCGCACGATCCGCGAGCAGCGGCGGGCGACGTCGGCATCGTGCGTGACCATCACCAGGGTGCGGCCCTGGCCCGTGGTCGCGCGCAGCAGGGCGTCGAGCACGTCGGACGAGGTGGCCGAGTCGAGGGCCCCGGTGGGCTCGTCGGCGAACACGACGGGAGCACCGGTCACCTGGGCGCGCGCGATCGCGACGCGCTGCGCCTGACCACCCGACAGCTGCCCGATGCGCCGGCCCTCGAGGCCCGCGAGCCCCAGGGCGGCGAGCCAGACGGCCGCGTGCCGCTCGGCATCCGGTCGGCGCATGCCCTTCAACAGCAGGGGCAGCGCCGCGTTCTCGACTGCGGTGAGCTCGGGCAGCAGCAGGTGCTCCTGGAAGACGAATCCGAGCGACTCGCGGCGCACCCGAGCCCGCTCGCCCTCGCTCAGTCCGACGAGCTCGCGCGGGGCCGTGCCGGGGGCGCTCAACACGATCGAGCCCGCGTCGGGGGCGATGACCGCCGCGAGGCAGTGCAGCAGGGTGGTCTTGCCCGAGCCCGAGGCGCCCATCACGGCGACGGACTCGCCGGCGCGGATCGTGAGCGAGACGTCGTCGAGGGCGCGCAGCTCGCCGTACTGCTTGACGAGGCCGGAGGCGGTGAGCACAGGTGAGGAGGTCATGGTTCCATCCCAGCGATCCGGGCCACCCGGGGCGTCCGTCCCGCGAGGTATCCGCGTCGTCCTCGGGATCGATCTGTCGTTCACTCTCCGAGTTGGTCTTTCGCCCGCAGAGATCGCACGCATGAGGTCCGCTCGAGCGTGCTCGGCGCCGGGCAGCGGAGGACGGCCGCCCCTCTTTGGTCGGCTGGCTCAGATCCCTGGGTGTCAGCCCGTGCGGAGGGTGTGTTCCTCGAACCACTGCTGGACATTGCTGAGTGAGGGCGGATTCTCGCCAGCGGCCGTCCGAACGAAGCGGTCGCCCTCGTCGGGGTCGGCCGTCAGGGTGTACCCGTTGAAGTCGTAGAACACTGCGGTGAGGTACCAGCTCAGCCGTTTGTTGCCGTCCAGGAGTGGATGGTTGTGGTTGATCGCGGTGAAGAGCACGGCGGCTTTGCGGTGGATGCCTTCGTGGACCTCTTCGCCGAAAACCGGCATGGGGGCGGCGAGGGCGGAGAGCAGGCCGCCCCGATCTCGGTAGTGGAAGCCTTTATCCGCGATGAGCTCGTCGACGTCCTCGGGATGGAGGTATTCGGTCACTGGGAGAGTCGGTCGAGGAGCTCGGCGTCTCGGTTGTCCACCTGGGCGATGGCGTCGCGGAACCGGCGGCGCCGTTCGGCGCGTTCGTCCATGTGCAGGACTGCCTGCTCGATAACGGCGTTCTTGCTCATCTGCATCACGGCGGCGAGGTGTTCGAGGCGCGCTTCCGCCTCGTCTGACAGGCGAACCGTCATGACCATGGTGGCGTCCTCCCTCTCTGGTTGCATCATGATACCGCGAGGGTCGCGGAGGGGGTGGCGCCAGCGGTTCAGTGCCCCGTCTGGGCGGCGATCGCAGAGAACCCTGACAGATACGGCAAGGGCTCGATACGCGGTCCGCCGTTCACTCTCCGGTCGCCTCGCGCTCACCCGCGGCCGCCACACTGGGCTCCGTGATCCCCTTCAAGGCGACGGCGGCGGTGCTCGTGGCATCCGCCGTCTGGCTCCCCCTGGCCGCGGACGGCGCCGCGCCGAGCGATGACTCGATGGTCATCCAGGTGCAGGTGCCCGCGCGCACGGGCGCCCCGACCACTCCCACGCCGACGCCCGCCTCGAGCGCGGTTCCGGATGCCACGACCCCCCGCCCCGGCGCGCTTCCCGCCACGGGGGCCGAGGTTGCGCTGTGGGGTGCGGCCCTGGCCGTCGCGGCCGTGGTGGCGGGCGTGGCCATCCGCTCGCGGCGGCGCCGCGCCTGAGGCCCTGCGACGCGCGGCATCCCCGCCCCCAGGCTCGGTGATTCGCGCAACCTCAGCCCGAATCAGGCTCCGGCAACGGAGGTTGTGCGAATCCTTGAGCCTGTGCTCCCGGTCGCACCCGCAGCGCGGGGTTCGACCGGCGGCCGCGACGCACCCGATCTCAGCGATTCGCACAACCTCAGCCCTGGCCCGGCGCCGGCGACAGAGGTTCGGAGGATTCCTGAGCGTGTGCCACGGAGCGCGAACGCCGGAGCGGGGCGCCCGCTCAGTCGATCCAGAGCACGATGCCGCGGAGACCCGTGAGCACGGCCGCGACTCCCGCGCGCACCGCCGCCCCCGCGCGCTCGGGCGTGAACGTCGACGGATCGTACGCGGCGGCGGTGCCCAGACCCTCGCCGCGGTAGGCGGCCCCGGTCCAGTCCGCCGCGGTGACGTTCTCGGTCGGCTCGGCGAGCTCGGCGCCGACGATGAGGAACTGGCGGTCGAGGTGATTCGCGGTCACCGTCGCGAGCGGGTCGACGAGGGCGTCTCCCGCGCTGATGATCAGGTCGGGATTGAGCTCCATCGCGCGCACGGCCCCGTCGATCATGTCGTCGTCGGCGTGCACGACGCGCAGGTCGGCGTGGGTCTCTTCCGCCCAGTCGCGCACCGCGGCGACGAGGGTCGCGGTGGGAGCGTCATCGCCCACGGTGAGCAGGGCGACCCGGTACCCCGCGGGGGCGGACACCCCGTTCCACGAGCCGGGGGTGGGAGCGTGCGTCGACTCGGGCGCCGGAGCGGTCGCGGGGGCGAAGCCCGGCGCGGGGGACCCCACGGCCGCGGGAGCGGGACGCATCGCCGACCAGCCCTCGTCGCTCGCGCAGCCCGCCAGGACCGCCACCATCGCCGCCGCCGACACCGCGGCCAGGACCCGTCGCTTCACCCCCTCACCCTGAACCGTGCAGGTGGCGCGCAGGAGAACACCGCCCGCACGTTTCGTTTCCGTTCGCCCCACCGCGGGCAACCGTTCACGACGAGCGCGCACGATCTCCGACGGAAAGGTGCACATGTCTGACTCTGTTCGACGCGTCCTCTCGCGCGTCCTGCTCGTGGCCGCGGGGATCGCGGCGCTGCTGTCCCTGGCGGCTCCGGCCTCGGCCCACGGCATCCTGTCGGTCGTCTACGCGAACCTCGAGAGCGGCGGCACCGGCGTCGTGCGCGCCGAGCTGCAGCTCGAGTACGACCTGCTCGTCGTCTCGGCCGCCGACGCCGAGAAGGACGACCCGCTCTACCGGGAGGGGATGGCCGCGTTCCAGGACGGCGACGCGACAGCGCAGGCCGCCGTGCTCATCTCGCACCGCGACACGATCGCCCGCTACGTCAGCGAGCGGTTCCGGATCACCGCGGCGGGAGCGGCGTGCACCGCACGCATGGACGACGACATCTCGATGACGCGGCAGGACGGAGTGCCCTACGCCGTCGTCACCCTCGAAGACGCCTGCCCGCCGTCCGAGAACGGGCACGAGATCGCGGCCTCGCTCTTCCCCGACGCCGAGGGCTACGTCACCGACACCAAGACGATCCTCACCTACAACCTCGACCTGCACGAGGGCAGCACGGTGCTGGATGCCGAGCACCCCTCGTTCACCACCGCGCAGTCGCCGCTCCAACGCTTCTGGGAGTTCTTCCGCCTCGGCGCCGAGCACCTGCTGACCGGGATCGACCACATCCTCTTCCTGCTCGCGCTGATCGTCGGATCCCGGCGCCTGCGCGAGATCGTGATCGCCGCGACGACGTTCACCATCGCGCACTCGGTGACGTTCATCCTCGCCGCGACCGGGGTGATCGCCGCTCCCCCCGAGGTGGTGGAGCCGACCATCGCCCTCTCGATCGCGGTCGTCGCAGCGTGGTACCTCTGGCGTCTCGTCCGCCGCGATCAGGCCGACGAAGACCTGTCGAAGGCCCACGGCTTCCTGCGGCTCGACCGCGCGGGCTGGCTGCGCGTTGCGGTCGTGTTCGTCTTCGGTCTCGTGCACGGTCTCGGCTTCGCCTCGGCGCTCGGCATCGACGAGCCCTGGTCGTGGACGCTGTTGTGGTCGCTGCTCGTGTTCAACGTGGGCATCGAGGCCGTGCAGATCGGCATCATCGTGATCGTCTTCCCCCTGCTGGTGCTGCTGCGCCATCGCGCCCCGCGCGTGGGGATGTGGGTCAGCGCCGCGATCGCGGTCGTGGTCACCGTCGCGGGACTCGTCTGGTTCGTGCAGCGCATCCTCGGCATCGAGTGACGGGTGTTGGCGCAGCCGATACGTGTGCTGAGTCAACAATTCACTCGGACGACACCCGGCGGGCGGAGCGTGGGATGCGCTCGCCATCGGTGAGTGTGCACCAGAGACCCCCTCGAAAGAAACGGACAGCCATGTTCCTCACCGCATCGACGTCGCACGGGACGCGCACGCGTCGCCGTGTCTCGTGGATCGCAACCGCCGCGGTCGGCGCCTCCCTCGTCCTCACGGGCGTGGCGAGCGTCCCGGCGGCGATGGCCGACACCACAGCCACCCTCACCGGCGTCATCCTCGGCGTCGGTGCCGACCAGTCGCAGCGCATCGTGACCTGGTACTCCTCGGCCGACACCGCCCAGACGGTGCAGCTCGCGCCCACCTCGGCGCTGACGGGCGGCCAGTTCCCGGCGTCGGCGACGACCTTCGCGGCATCCGGAACGGCGAACATCGCCTCGAGCGGCGGCTTCAACCGTCACGCCACGATCACGGGCCTCGCCGAGAATGCGGCGTACTCGTACCGCGTCGGTTCCGAGGGCAACTGGTCGAACACCTACGCCTTCAAGACGCAGTCGTTCGAGGGCGACTACGACTTCCTCTTCTTCGGCGACCCGCAGATCGGGTCGTCCGGCAACCTCGCCAAGGACCAGGCCGGCTGGCAGGACACGATGAACGTCGCGGTGGGTGCCAACCCGAACGCCGAGCTCCTCGTCTCGGGCGGCGACCAGGTCGAGACCGCGAACACCGAGTCGCACTGGGACTCGTTCCTCGCCCCCGACCAGCTGCGCCAGTACCCCTGGGTCGCCACGATCGGAAACCACGACGTGGGCGGCAAGGCCTACGAGCAGCACCTGTACACCCCCAACACCGATCGTTCCGGCGCCTACTACCGCAAGGGCTCGGGCAGCATCGGCACCGAGTCGGGCGGTGACTACTGGTTCATCTACAAGGACGTGCTGTACATCGACCTGAACAGCAACAGCTACGCCACCTCGCAGGGCGGCGGCGGCGACGACGCGCACATCTCGTACGTCACCGACGTCGTCAACAAGCACGGAGCGGATGCCAAGTACACGGTGCTCGTGTACCACCACGCGATCTACTCGCCGGCCGACCACGCGAAGGACGCCGACAACAAGGTCCGTCGTACCGACTTCCCGACCGCGTTCTCGAAGCTCGGCGTCGACCTGGTGCTCCAGGGCCACGACCACAGCTACTCGCGCTCGTACGAGATCAAGAACGGGGCGAAGGCCAACGCCGACGAGAAGCCCGGTCAGGACGAGGTCTTCGAGGGCCCCGGCGGCGTCGTCTACGTCACTGCGAACTCGGCATCCGGCTCGAAGTACTACGACATCACCACGCCCGACAGCAGCGGAACGAGCGGTGCCGGCAACGGCGCCGACCCGCTGAACCCGGCGAACTACTGGTACAACTCCGTGCAGAACCAGGAGCACGTGCGCTCGTACGTCAAGGTCCAGGTGAAGAAGGACCAGCTAGTCGTGCAGAACATCCGCTCCGGAACCTGCGATGCGCCCAACGCGGCCGTCGAGCTGAAGAAGGTGCTCTGGTGCGGCCCCGAGAACGGCTCGAAGCCCGCCGAAGCCGTGGGCACGATCCAGGACGAGGTCACCATCCACCCCAACCACGGCGACGGCCAGGACATCCAGGTCGACGTCCCCACGGGCGCTCCCGGTGAGTTCGGGTGGACCATCAACGGCCACAACGGCCTGGTCGACATGGGCACCGCGCAGGAGAAGAACTTGCAGTACTTCGAGGCCACCGGTCAGATCAACCCGATCACCGTCACCGACACCCGCGCGAGCAAGTCGCCGTGGTCGGTCTCGGCGTCGGTGGGCGACTTCGTCGACGACGGCAAGACCTTCAAGGGCTCGTTCCTCGGATGGGCGCCGAAGGTCGTCACCCCGGGTGCCGGAGCCGTCGCGGGTGCCGCGGTGAACTCCGGGTACGACGGCGGCGACGGTCTGTCGGTCTCTCGTTTGCTCGGCTCGGCTCCCACCGGTCACGACCGCAGCGCCGGAGTCGTCGGCGCCGACCTCGACCTGAAGATCCCCAACACCATCGACAAGGGAAGCTACCGCGCGACCCTGACCCTCACCGCCCTGGCCGGCTGACCAGAGCGAACAGCGCCGGCGGGGAGCGCGTCTCCCCGCCGGCGACCCTCTCGAAGGATCCTCCATGACTCGACTGCCCTCCCTGTCGCGGTTCGCCGCCCTCGCCCTCGTCGCCGCTGTGGTCGCCGGGGGTGCGTGGAGTGCCGCGCCCGCCCTGGCCGCGACCGACGACGTGACCTGGACCGTGCGGACCGCCTCGAACGCGCTCGGCGCCGATCGCACGAACTACAGCTATGCGCTGAACCCCGGCGCCCACCTCGACGACGCCCTCGTCGTGGCGAACCGCGGTGCCGAGGCCGTCGAGCTCGACGTGTACGCCGCCGACGGCTACACGACCTCGACCGGCGCTCTCGATCTGCGCGTTGCGGGCGAGAAGTCGGTGGGCGTGGGGGCGTGGGTCACCGTGCCGCAGCGTCACGTGACCGTCCCGGCCGGTCAGACGGTCGAGGTGCCGTTCGCGGTCGACGTGCCCCAGAACGCCACCCCGGGCGACTACGCGGGCGGGGTCGTCACCTCGCTCACGGTCGCCGACGCCTCCGCGAACGTCAACGTCGATCGTCGCCTCGGCATCCGCACCGGCATCCGTGTCGGGGGAGACCTCGCCCCGGCGCTCGCGGTCGACGACCTGCGCGTCGGGTGGGAGGGCGGTTTCGTGCCCTTCCTGTTCGGTGACGCGACCGTGCACTACCGCCTGCACAACACCGGCAACGTCTCGCTCGCGGCCGAAGAGACCGACGCCGTCACGGGTCCGTTCGGGCTCGGGCGTCTCGACTCCGCGCCCGACGACGCGGCGCCCACCCTGCTGCCCGGCGAGAGCTGGGAGCGCGACGTGCGGGTTCCCGCGGTGGCCGCGATGGGTGTGTTGATCGCGTCGGTGTCGGCGACCCCGATCGTGACGGATGCCGCGGGCTCCATCTCGACCCTCGATCCGATCGAGGTGTCGACGTTCGGGTGGGCGGTTCCGTGGCCGCTGCTGCTCCTGGTCGCGCTGATCGTCGCGGGGGCGGTCTTCGGACCCCGTCTGCTGCGCGAGCGCCGTCGCCGGGCCCAGCAGGCGGAGGACGAACGCGTGGCCGCCGCCGTCGAGCGCACCCTGGCCGAGAAGGAACGACAGCTCGTCGAGTGACCGGCGGGTCATCGACCTCGTCATGGGGATCGATGTCGGTGACCCGCCGGAGCTTCAGTTGTACCCGAGGATCACGCCCGATTCGAGGTCGACGTCCGAGGACGCGAGGGCGGGGTGATCGGAACCGTCTGCTTCACTCACCCGGCGATTCTGTCGCGGACCCCGGGGCGGGGCGAGGGTTCCTCACGGAACGCACACGGGAACGATCCGCGACGGAGGACGACGAAGGGACCGGGCCCCTCGGCTCGGTCCCTCGGTCGTGCGTCGGGCGGTCAGAAATGGATGGACGGCCCGTGCGCGATCGGTGTCGCGGGCCGGTAGTGGATGACCTCCGCCTGGACGGTGGCGGGGACGACCGCGGCGGTGACGGCGGGTCCGACGGTCAGCAACGCCCCGAGGGCGACGGCGACGACGGCGAGACGGGATGATCGGGTGCGGCTCACGGACGGGGGGATCACGGCTTCTCCTTCGATCGGTTCGGCAAGACGATCGTATGGTGAAAAACGTACGCGAAGGTGAGCAATCGGCTGGGAACGCCGTCGGCTACGCGCTCGGCGCGGGCGTCCGGCCGGCTTCCCGGCCCTCGAAGGCGGACGCCACGACATCCGCCACGTCGTCGAGGGCCGCGTCGTCGCGACTGCTCAGCCACCACTCGACCAGCCCGTCCACGCTCGCGCGCAGGGCGGCGGCGACGATGGGGATCGGGGTCTCGAGGGTGCGCCCGGTCGCCGTCGACCAGCGCTCGATGCTGTCCGAGATGGCGCGGACGCTCGCTTCGATCTCGCTCTGTGCGGCGGCCCGCAGGTCGGGATGAGAGCGGGCGGATGCCGTCAGCTCGCTCACCACGCGGTACTCGCTCTCGTGTCGGCGCAGGTCGCGCGCGAGTCCGCGCAGTGCGAGGCGCACGGCCGAGGCGAAGTCGTCGAGGGCGAGGTCGTCGGCCCACACGGCCTCGAGGGTGCGCTGCGATGCGCGGTGGAGCACGGCCTCGACGAGGGCGGTCTTGGACCCGAAGGCGTAGGTCACCACGCGATGCGCGACGCCCGCGCGCTCGGCGACGCGGCGCAGGCTCAGCGCCGACGCGCCCGCATCGGCCACGACCGCGAGCGCGGTGTCGAGCAGGCGTTCGCGGCGCTCCTCGAGAGGGAGGTAATCACGGGCGGGGGCCTCGGCGTTCACGGCGTTCTCCAAGCGATCGGGGCGGTCGAGTCTCGCATACTGAATATATCCACCTGGACCAATTGGAGGACGAGATGACCGACCTGCACATCACCCCCGCTCGAGAGGCCGACCTCCCCGCCGCCGCGAGCGTGCTCGCCGAGGCCTTCCGCGACGACCCCGTGATGGCTGCGATCCTTCCGGGTGGCCGCCGCATCGAGCGGCTCACGACCCTGTTCACCGCGCTGCTGCGCGGTGCCGCCTTCGAGACCGGCAGCGTCGACCTTGCTCGTCACGCCGACGGGGACGAGATCCTCGGGGTGGCCGCGTGGGAAGGCCCCGGCGCGGCATCCCTCCCCTGGCGTCAGCTCCCCGGCTATCTGTCGGCCCTCGGCGTCGCCGGCATCGTCCGGGCGGCGGCCCTGTCGTCGCGGCTGGCGCGTCACCGCCCGCGGTCGCCGCACTGGTACCTCGCCCAGATCGGCGTCTCGCCCGCCGCGCGCGGACTCGGCGTGGGCGGTGCTCTCCTGCGCTCCCGCCTCGAGACGCTCGACGTCACGCGCACGACCGCCTACCTCGAGTCGTCGACCCCCGACAACCGCCGCCTCTACGGCCGCCTCGGCTTCGAAGAGATCGCGCCGATCCGGGGGATCCGCGGGGCCGCGCCGATGGCCATGCTCCGCCCGCCCGTACCCGCGCGGCACGCGGTGCCCGCCCGAGCGGTCTGAGGGGGCGTCCCGGGCGGGCATCTCGACGTCGAGCGTCCACAAAGTCCGCTCAGGCGCCGAGGAATAGACTGGGCGACATCGACATCGTCTCTCCGGGACCCTCCGTGACCACTCCTTCTTCCGAGCGCGCCTTCGACGTTCGCCACGTGCAGCTCGCGCGCGCCCTTTTCGCGGCGCTGGCCGCCGTCATGGTCACCTTCTCGTCCGACCACTCCGCCCCCCTCGGCCTGGGGGTGTTCAGCGGCTTCGCGCTCGCGACCGGGCTCGTCTTCGCCCTGTCGGTGTGGCTCGTCCACCCGCGCGGCCAGCGCCTGATCCCGGCGCTCCTCGCGATCGTCTCGATCGTCGCGGGCATGGTCGCCAGCGTCGGCACCTGGCGCACGACCGGCGTCTTCTTCGGCGTCGTGATCGCGTGGGCTCTCGTCTCGGGCGCGATCGAGCTGATCGGCGCCCTGCGCCAGCGCAAGACGGTCGGGGCCGCGGGTGCGCGAGACGGCGTGCTCATCGGCATCCTGAGTCTCGTCCTCGGGGTCGTGCTGCTGCTCCCGATCCAGCAGTACGCGCTCGACTACAGCATCGCCGGGGCGGGTTCGTTCACGCTGACCGGCATCACCATCGCCGTGGGACTCTTCGGCGGGTACGCGGCGGTCGTCGCCGTGTTCCTCGCGATCGCGGGGTTCTCTCCGCGCCGCACCGAGCCCGTTCCGGCCGTACCCTCCGAGGAGGCCGCGTCATGACCGACAAGCCCACCACCCGCCGCGACCTGATGAAGCCCGTCCAGCTTCTCGGTCTGGCCTTCATCGCCGCCCTGTTCGCCGGGTTCGTCACGCTCATGTCGATGGGCTTCTTCCAGACGCGGCCCGCCGACCAGATCCAGCGCGCGCTGATCGTGGGCCTGGTCGCCGCGGGAGCGACGTTCATCGTCACTCTCGTCTCGCTGGCGCTGCTGCTGCTGGCCGTCGACCCCTCCAAGGTCACCGCGACGGTGGACCGTCCGCTGCTTCTTCCGAAGAACGCTCCGGATGCCGAGTCCGCCGAGGCCGCGGCCGCGCCCGAGTCTCCGCGCGCCGACGACGGCCCCACCGAGCCGCGCGCCTGACGCGCCGCCCGCGCCCCGCGACTACCGGCGCGGGTCGATCATCGTCATCCCCGCGGGTGACGCCGAGTCCATCGTCGGCAGCAGGTCGGCCGCCTCGGCGAGTCCCACCACGCGCTCGATGAGCTCCTGCGGTCGCAGGGCGCCACTCTCGATGAGCGAGAGCATCTCGGGATAGTCCACCGCGGCCATGCCGTGGCTGCCGAGCAGGTCGAGTTCCCACGCGATCACGCGGGCCATGGGCATCGAGGTCATGCCGTCGGCGGTCGGGAGCAGCCCGATCTGCACGTGCCGCCCGCGTCGACGCAGGCTCAGCACGGCGTCGCGCGCCGTCTGGGCGCTGCCGACCGCGTCGACCGAGACGTGGCTGCCGCCCCCGGTGATCTCGTGCACGGCCGCGGCGATGTCCGAACCGTCGGCGACCAGCGTGTGCTCGGCCCCGAGCCGCTTCGCCGCGTCGAGGGCCGCCGGGGTGCGATCCACCGCGATGACGCGCGCGCCCAGGGCGGCGCCGATCATCACGGCGCTGAGGCCCACGCCGCCCGCGCCGACGACGGTGATCCACTCGCCCGCCTGCACGCGCGCCCGCCCCGTGAGCGCGCGGTAGGCGGTGGCGAAGCGGCAGCCGAGGGCGGCCGCGGCCTCGAACGAGACGTCGTCGGGGATGCGTACGACGTTCGTGTCGGCAGCGCGCAGCACGACGTGCTCGGCGAAGCTCCCCCATTGGGTGAAGCCCGGCTGCTGCTGGTCGGGGCAGACCTGTGCGTTGCCGCCGAGGCACCACTCGCAGGTCCCGCAGCCCATCACGAAGGGCACCGTCACGCGGTCGCCCACGCTCCAGCGCTGCACGCCCTCACCGACCTCGACGATCACGCCCGCCAGCTCGTGCCCCGGAATGTGGGGGAGTGAGACGTCATCGTGCCCGACCCACGCGTGCCAGTCGCTCTTGCACAGGCCCGTCGCGTGCACCTCGACGACGACCCCGCCGGTGGGGGCGCTCGGGGCCTCGACCTCGCGCACCTCGAGGGGTTCGGCCAGGGCATCCATGATCATCGCGCGCATGGCATCCATTCTTCCGCTCCGCATGCGCGGCCCGCGCGCGGTGCGGTGGGCCGCGACGGCGAGGTGCTCATCCGTCGCGTGTCCAGAACACGCGGACGCTCTGGGATGTCGTCCGGGTGTTCTGGACACTCCCGTCGCGTGAGCGGCGACGTCAGGCCTGCCGGCGGCGGCGCAGAAGGAGCAGTCCCGCGCCGAGACCCCCGAAGGCCAGGGCCAGGATGCCGAGGGCCAGAGGCATCTCGGAGCCGGTGGCGGCCAGACCGCTGCCGCCCGCCGCGGTCCCGCCCGATCCGCCGATGCTGCCCGCCGGGGTGCCGGGGGTGCCGGTGCCCGTTCCGGAGCCGTCGCCCACTCCCGCGCCATCGCCGGGCGCGGCCCCCGCCACGACCGTGACGGTCGCGGACCGCGTCTGCTCGACGTTGCCGGCCACGTCGGTGGAGCGGAACTGCACGAGGTGGTCGCCGGCGCCGGTGAGCGTCACGCTCGAGCCCGCGGTCCACGTCGTCCCGCCGTCAAGCGAGTACTCGGTCAGGGCGACGCCCGAGGTGGCATCCGTCGCCTGGAACACCACCGTCGCCTCGGCCGGAGCCAGAGCCTGGAACACCGCGGCCGGCTTCATCAGGCGCACCAGCGTCGAGGGCTTCGCGGTAGAGGCCTCGGTGGTCGGGGCGGTCGTGTCGATGCGGATGGGCAGCGATCCGGCGACCTCGGGCACCTCGACGCCGTTCCACAGGGCGCGATAGTCGACGGTGTGGTCGCCGTCGGTGGTGACGTCGAAGTCCGGTCCCGTCTGCCACGCCCCGCCGTCGATGCGGTATTGCACCTCGACGTCGGTGTTGCCGTCGTGCGACAGGCTCACCGGGACGGGAGCGGCGGTGTACCAGCCGGCGGCGTTGGGCTGCTTCCGCAGGAACGGCTCGATGTGCGCGATCCCGCCGGCCTCGGCCACGAAGAACTCGGGGATCTTCAGGTACGACCCGGGGGTCGCGAAGGTGAAGCGCAGGCCCGTCGCCAGGACCTTCTGGAACGACAACGTCGTCTCGACGCCGTTCGTCACCGTGGGCGCGTCACCGGTGAGGGGCAGCGGCTTCCACTGGTTGTCGTGGTAGTCCCGGTACTCGAGCGAGACACCCGCGATCGAGCCTTCGAGGTTCGTGAAGCGCACCTCGTTCAGACGGTGGATCTCGAACGTCTCCATCGTGAAGGTCGCGGAGTCCTTGTAGCCCGCGTCGGTCCAGGTCGACCACGCCGTGCCGAGTCGGCCGTCGCACGCGTTGGAGGCGGGCATCGTGGCCCACTTCGTCTGGTGGAAGGATGCCGACACCGTCGTGCCCATATCGCGGCACACGTTCACGGCCGAGGCGTTGCCCCACACGTCGACCTCAGAGATCGACTGCCACGTGTTCGCCTGGCTCGTCAGCCGGAGCCGCAGGGCGCTGGCCGCCGGAAGCGTGCGGGCGTCGATCACGGCCGTGGGCGCCGGGGTGCTGGCATCCTGAGCGAGGGTCGCCTCGACCGCGGTGTCCTTCCATGCGCCCGAGGCGTCGCGGTACTGCACCTGGATGCGCGAGGGCCAGGTCGCCGTCGCCCCGTCCTTGTAGGTGTGCACGACGATCGAGTCGAACGTGCGGTCGGTGCCCCAGTCGAACTGCAGCCAGCTGTCGCGCGGGTAGCCGTTTCCGGTCCAGTCGTCCCAGCCCTTGGCCGTGGGGTTGCCGTCGGTGAGGGTGGCGACGAGGTCGGAGCGGCTCGACGCGGTCACGGTCGCCTCGGGGGCGATGTCGGCGATGCCGGGCTCGGCGACCGTGATCGTGCGCTGGAACGAGCGACCGGCGGTGAAGGTCGCGTCGGCGGCGAGGGTGCCGGTGATCGTCTGCGGGCCGAGCACGCTCGTGTCGATCGTCGACCAGGTGACGGCGACCGGGGCGGTGCCGGCGGAGGTGTCGACGGGGACGCTGGTGGGCAGCTGCGGGGTGGCGCCGCGGCGGACGGTCTCGGGCAGACCGGTGGTCACGGCGCGCCAGGTGCCGTGGCCGAAGCCCTTGTCATCCCAGTACGAGGCGTCCCATCCCTTGCCGTAGCGTGCGGGGTCCTCGGCGGCGGGGTTGTGCATCTCGAGGCGTCCGTTCTCGCCCACCGTGAGCGGGAGCCAGACGTAGGTCGAGTCGGACTTGCCCTCGTTCCAGCGGTCGCCCATGTAGACGAACTTGCCCGGCTCGAGCTCGAACACGTTCGTCGTCTGCGAGCCGAACGTCGAACGGCGCACGTCGCCGATCGAGAGCAGGCCGTCACCCCCGTCGGGGATGGCGTTGTACGAGACGGTCTCGTTCACGTCGTTCGCGTCGACACCGCGGATCCACGTGCCCATCAGGTTCTTCGTCGTGTAGTACGTCTGTGGGTTGGGCGCCCAGCCGGTCGCGCCCGAGGTGACGACGCTGTACGTGCCGTCGCGCTCGAAGATCGCGGGCGCCTCGAGGTGGCCGCACTCCTTGACGATCTGGAAGTCCTTCCCCCGTTCGGGCGCCGCGGGGGTCCCGTCGGCGAAGACGTAGGGGTAGCGGCCGTCCTCGGAGTACTGGTTGACGTCGAGGGTGTCGCGATCGGTGGTGTGGGTGACGTTCGTGTAGGTGTCGTCGAGGGCGGCGACGTAGAGGCTGTAGTTCTCCTCCGACGAGTACGAGATGTAGGCTTTGCCGTCGTCGTCCTGGAACACCGTCATGTCGCGCGCCTGACCGGGGACCGCGTACTGCGTGCAGGCCTGGTAGTCGGTGCGGTTGGGCATGCGGAAGGCGCCCGTCATGCGGAACGGGCCCGCGGGCGAGTCCGATACGGCGACCGCCGCCATCGACCGCGCGTAGGTGCTGCCGCCGGGCTCGGTGCGCCCGTCGGCGTGCCACCACATGACCCACTTGCCGGTCTTGGCGTTGTGCAGCACCTTGGGGCGCTCGAAGATCGCAGTGTCATCCGAGTTCTGCGTCGAATTGAGGTGGTAAGCGAGGGCATCGATTTTCTCGGTGCGCGGCTGGCCGTTCTCGTCGACGGTGTCGTACAGGTCCTCGAAGTAGGGCGTGAGCAGGTCGTCGCGCGTCGAGATGCTGCGGAGCGCGTCTCCGAGGTTCGTCCAGTTCGTGGCATCCGTCGATCGATACACCGCGACGCCGGGGCTGTTCCAGTAGCCGTTCGTGCGGTCTTCGCCGTACCAGTAGTAGACGGTCTGGCCGTTCTCCTCGGTCGTGACGACCTGCCCGCCGTGCGCCTGGATGTGCCGGCCGTCGGTGTCGTACCAGGCCGGTTGGAAGTAGTCGGCCGCGCCGAGGCCGGGGTCGGCGAGCGGCTGGAAGTTCGTGTAGGTGACGGGCGGGTCGATCCGGGGCACGCCGTCGTTCGGATCGGTCGGCACGCCGCCCGCGGCGCTCGCCGCGAGGGGGGATGCCAGGGCTCCGGCGACCACGGCAGCGGTCACGGCCGCGAGGAGCTTTCGCACGAAAGAGGAAGAGGGGCGTCGAGGCGTCATCGCGTCTGTTCCGATCTGCGCCGCGACGGTGCGGCGCACGACGGCCCGGGGGCCGCGGTGGGGGATGTTGACGTCAACACTATGGGGCACCGGTGCGCGACGTCCAGGGGAAGTTCGCGGTCGGGTGCTCGCCGACGCCCGCGCCGCGCCGGCGCGACGCGGGCGCGAGAACACGTCGAGTGTCCAGAACACCCGGACGTTTCCGAAGATCGTCCGGGTGTTCTGGACACTCACGGAGGGGGCGGGCGGCGGCGCGTACCGCGCCCGCAGCGCGTTACAGCGCGTCGACCACCTGCGACGCGAGGCCCGCGTACGCGGCGGGGGTCAGCGCGAGCAGGCGCTCTTTCGCGGCGTCGCCGATGTCGAGGCCGCGCACGAACTCCGCGAGCTCGGGGCCGCCGACGCGGCGTCCGCGCGTGAGGTCCTTCAGCAGCGCGTAGGGGTCGGTGATCTGCGAGCGACCCGCGGCGATCTCCGCGCGCACGACGGTCTGGATCGCCTCGGCGAGCACTTCCCAGTTCACGTCGAGGTCGGCCAGCAGCACGTCTTCGGCGAGCGAGATCTCGGTCAGGCCCCGCTGCAGGTTGTCGAGCGCGAGCAGCGAGTGTCCGAAGGCGACGCCGATGTTGCGCTGCGTGGTCGAGTCGGTGAGGTCGCGCTGCATGCGGCTGGTGACGAGGGTGGATGCCAGGGTGCTGAACAACCCGCCGGCGATCTCGAGATTCGCCTCGGCGTTCTCGAAGCGGATCGGGTTGATCTTGTGCGGCATCGTCGACGAACCGGTGGCTCCCGCGACGGGGATCTGCGTGAAGTAGCCCAGCGAGATGTAGGTCCAGATGTCGGTGGCGAGGTTGTGCAGGATGCCGCCCGCGTGACGCGCGCGGTCGTACAGCTCGACCTGCCAGTCGTGCGACTCGATCTGCGTGGTGACCGGGTTGAAGCCCAGCCCGAGCGACTCGATGAACGCGCGCGTCAGCTCGGGCCAGTCGACGTCGGGCTCGGCCGCGACGTGCGCCGACCAGGTGCCGGTGGCCCCCGAGAACTTGGCGAGGTACTCCCCGGCATCCAGCTGACGGATGACGCGCTCGAGGCGCCATGCGAACACGCCGACCTCTTTGCCCATGGTCGTCGGCGTGGCGGGCTGCCCGTGCGTGCGCGAGAGCATCGCGGCGTCGCGGTGCTGCTTCGCGAGCTCGGCGAGGGCGGCGGTGACCGAGCGGAGCTTCGGCAGCCACACGCGCTCGACCGCGCGCTGCACGGTGAGGGCGTAGGCGGTGGAGTTGATGTCTTCGCTGGTGCACGCGAAGTGGGTCAGCTCGGCGAGGGCGGTGAGGCCCAGGGTGTCGAGGCGGTCGCGCACGAGGTACTCGACGGCCTTGACGTCGTGGCGGGTGACCGCCTCTTTGTCTTTCAGCCACGCGATCTCGTCGGCGCCGAACTCCTCGTAGAGGGCGCGCAGGCGCGCGCGGTCGGCGTCGGAGACGGGGGAGGTGCCGAACAGCGAGCGATCGGTCAGGGCGAGCAGCCACTCGACCTCGACCTCGACGCGGGCGCGGTTGAGACCGGCCTCCGACAGGTAGTCGCCGAGTTCCGCGACGGTGGCGAAGTACCGGCCGTCGAGCGGGCTGAGGGGCTGCGGGGGCAGAGAGGACACGGGTCTCCCGGGGGTTGCGCGAACGGGTCAGCCCGCGGAACGGATGGCGGGCTCGAGCTGTCGGAACAGGGCCCTGCTGGCGCGTTCGATCATACCGAGCACCTCGTCGAACATCGGGGCCCCGGCGTAGTACGGGTCGGGGACGTCGAGGGTCTCGGCATCCGGAAGGAAGGACTGCAGCAGAGCGATCTTGTCGGCGTCGTCGTCGTCGCGCGCCCACCCGCGCAGCACGCGCTCGTGACTGCGGTCGAGGGCGACGACGAGGTCGTTGCGCTCGAAGTCGGCGTACTGGAACTGCCGGGCGCGGTGCGAGGAGCCGTCGTAGCCCAGGCGGTCGAGAGCCGCGAGGGTGCGGTGATCGGCGCGCTCACCGACGTGCCAGTCGCCGGTGCCGGCCGAACTCGACGCGATGTGCGCCCCGAGGCCCGAGGTGTCGGCGATACGGCGGAACACGACGTCGGCCATCGGCGAGCGGCAGATGTTGCCACTGCATACGAACACGACGCGGAACGGCGCGTCGGGGTTCGCGGTCATCCCCCCATCATGGCGGTGATGGGCCTCGAACGCATCAGCGGCGTTCGCGCTCCTCCCGCCGCGGACGCAGGATGCCGCCCAGGACGGCGTTGATGATCCCGATGAGCAGCGCCGCCACGACCGTCAACCAGAACTCGCCGGTGCGCAGGCCCCAGTCCCAATTCTCGGTGATGACGCCCGTGAGCCATAGCAAGAAACCGTTGATGATCAGCGAGAAGAGCCCGAGCGTCAGGATGTAGAGCGGGATCGCGACGATCTTGACGACGGTGCCGATGATCGTGTTGACCAGCGCGAAGATGAGCCCGACCACGAGCAGCGTGAGCAGGACCTGGAACCACTCGCCCGGGGCGAAGGGGATGAGCCGCACCTGCAGGGCGGGCAGCAGAGTGACGATCCAGATGGCGAAGGCGTTGACGGCGACGCGGACGACGAAGCGCATGCCCCCATCGTGGCACGCACCCGCCGTCGCGCCACGGGGTTGTGGAGAACGCCCCGCGCGCTCGAGGCCTGGGGAGGACTTGCCGGGGGATAGGCCGCCCAAAGTGGGACTGACGCGCACGGCGGGCCCCCGGTTAGGCTCGCGGGGTGAGTGAAGAGCCGGTCCTGCCCCGTATCCGCCCCGAGATCGCCGCGCTGCCCGCGTACCGGCAGGGACGACAGGCCAGCCCCGACGCCTTCAAGCTCTCGAGCAACGAGAACCCCTTCGAACCGCTTCCCGGCGTCCTCGATGCGGTCGCCGCCGCGGGAGCCTTCAACAGATACCCGGATGCCACGGCCGCCCGCCTGCGCGAACGCCTGGCCGCACGGTACGGCGTCTCGCCCGACGAGGTGCACGTCGGCGCCGGCAGCGTCTCGGTGCTGGCGCAGCTCCTGCTGGCGACCTCGGGTCCCGGCGACGAGGTCGTCTACGCCTGGCGCTCGTTCGAGGCCTACCCCTCGCTCGTCGCGGTCGCGGGGGCGAAGAGCGTGCAGGTGCCGTTGACCGCTGACTCGCGTCACGACCTCCCCGCGATGGCCGCCGCCGTCACCGAGCGCACGCGCCTGGTGATCGTGTGCAGCCCCAACAACCCCACGGGGCCGACCGTCGGTTACGACGAGTTCGCCGCGTTCGTCGACGCCGTGCCGCGCGACGTGCTCATCGTCCTCGACGAGGCCTACGCCGAATTCGTGACCGACCCCGCGTCAGTCGAGGGCAGTCGGGTGCGCGCGGTGCTCGGTCGCCCGAACGTCGTCGTCCTGCGCACCTTCTCGAAGGCCTACGGGCTCGCGGGTCTGCGTATCGGCTACGCGATCGGCCACACCGGGGTGCTCGATGCCTCGCGCAGCACCGCCATCCCGCTGTCGGTCACGGCGGCCGGAGAGGCCGCGGCGATCGCGAGCCTCGATGCCGAGAGTGAGCTGCTGCACCGCGTGAAGGTCATCGCCGAGCGACGCGACCGCCTCGTCGGCCGCCTTCGCGAGGCCGGGTGGGACGTCCCCGACGCCCAGGGCAACTTCGTGTGGCTCGCCGCCGGCGATCGCACGGTCGAGGTCGCCACCGCTTTCGAAGAGGCCGGGCTCATCGTGCGTCCGTTCCCGGGCGACGGCATCCGCATCTCGATCGGCGAAGAGGAGTCGCTCGACCGCGTGGTCGAGGTCGCCGCGGCCACCGCCCCGCACTGATCCGCGGCGGCGCCTTTGTCGACAACGAACGCCGAATCACGGCATCCGTTGTGCACCTCATGCGGTCTCGCGCATGGGTCGCGCGTTAGCGTGGGACCATGACCCCGCTCGACGATCCCGCTCTCGTGCGCGTTCTGGCAGCCGACGGCACCCTGGCGCCCACGCCCGCGGCCGAGCGCTACCTGCCGCTCATCGACGCCCTGACCGACGCCGAACTTGAGACCTTCTACCGCGACATGGTCTCGATCCGCGCGTTCGACGTGCAGGCCACCAACCTGCAGCGCCAGGGGCAGCTCGCCCTGTGGCCGCCGTCTTTCGGGCAGGAGGCGGCCCAGGTCGGCTCGGCCCGCGCGGCCCGCGCGCAGGACCACATCTTCCCCTCGTACCGCGAGCACGTGGTCACCCGCATCCGCGGCGTCGACCCGCTCGACATCATCCGGCTCATGCGCGGACTCACGCACGGCGGGTGGGACCCGACCGACCCGAAGAACGGCAACACGCACATCTACACGCTGGTCCTGGGCGCGCAGACGCTGCACGCCACGGGTCTTGCGATGGGCCTGGTGTTCGACGGCAAGAGCGGCAGCGGCGACCCCGAGCGCGACGAAGCCGTGATCGTCTACTACGGCGACGGCGCCTCGAGCCAGGGCGACGTGCACGAGGCGATGGTCTTCGCCGCGAGCTTCCAGACCCCCGAGGTGTTCTTCCTGCAGAACAACCAGTGGGCCATCTCGGTGCCGGTCGCGACGCAGTCGCGCTCGCCGCTGTACAAGCGCGGTGAGGGCTACGGCATCCCGAGCCTCCAGGTCGACGGAAACGACGTGCTCGCGAGCTACGCCGTGTCGAAGGTCGCCCTCGACGAGGCGCGCGCAGGCGGCGGCCCCCGCGCGATCGAGGCGATGACGTACCGCATGGGCGCGCACACGACCAGCGACGACCCCACCAAGTACCGCACCTCCGACGAAGAGAAGGCGTGGGCCGGGCGCGACCCGATCGCCCGCATGCGCGCCTACCTCGAGGGACGCGGCGCCTCGCAGCAGTTCTTCGACGACGCGGATGCCGAGGGAGCAGCCCTCGCCGACGACGTGCGCGTACGCACGAACGAGCTCGGCGGCATCCCGCGCGTGCACATGTTCGAGAGCGTCTATTCCGAAGCCCACGCGTTGATCGCCGAGGAGCAGCGCTGGCTCGACGACTACGAGAACTCGATGGAAGGGGGCGCGCAGTGACCGACAACATGCCGATCAGCCGCGCGCTGAACGCCGGACTCCGTCGCGCGCTCGAGACCGACGACCGCGTGCTGCTCATGGGTGAGGACATCGGCCCGCTCGGCGGCGTCTTCCGTGTGACCGAGGGCCTGCAGAAGGACTTCGGTCCGCGCCGGGTCATCGACTCCCCGCTCGCGGAGTCGGGGATCGTCGGCACCGCGATCGGTCTCGCGATGGGCGGCTTCACGCCCGTGCTCGAGATCCAGTTCGACGGCTTCGTCTTCCCCGCCTTCGACCAGATCACCTCGCAGCTCGCGAAGATCACGAACCGCCACGAGGGCGCGGTACGCATGCCCGTCGTCATCCGCATCCCCTACGGCGGACACATCGGCGCGGTCGAGCACCACCAGGAGAGCCCCGAGGCGTACTTCACGCACACGGCAGGGCTCCGGGTGGTCAGCCCCTCGAACGCGAACGACGCCTACTGGATGATCCAGCAGGCCATCGACTCGCCCGACCCCGTCGTCTTCCTCGAGCCGAAGGCCAAGTACTGGCAGAAGGGCGAGGTCGACCTCGAGGCCCCTGCGCTGCCGCTGCACGCGAGCCGCATCGTGCGCCGCGGCACCGACGTCACGCTCGTCGGACACGGCGCGATGGTGACGACCCTGCTGCAGGCCGCCGCTCTCGCCGAGAGCGAGGGCACGAGCTGCGAGGTCATCGACCTTCGTTCTCTCTCGCCCGTCGACTACGGCCCCCTGCTCGACTCGGTGCGCCGCACCGGCCGCATGGTCTACGCGCAGGAGGCGCCGGGCTTCACCTCCCTCGGCTCCGAGATCGCCGCGACCGTCATGGAGAAGGCCTTCTTCGCCCTCGAGGCACCCGTGCTGCGGGTGTCGGGGTTCGACGTGCCCTTCCCGCCCGCGAAGCTCGAGGGCACCTATCTGCCCGACGCCGATCGCATTCTCGAGGCCGTCGACCGGTCTCTTGCCTACTGACCCTTCCCGCTTCCCACCCGTGGACCGCGAGACTGCACCCCGCTGACGAGTCGGTGACATTCCGTCGCCGACTCGTCAGTGAGATGCTGTTTCGCGAGCAAAGGACACCATCGTGACCGAGCAGACCTTCGTTCTCCCCGACGTCGGAGAAGGCCTCACCGAGGCCGAGATCGTGCAGTGGCGCGTCGCCCCGGGTGACACCGTCGCCGTCAACGACGTGATCGTCGAAATCGAGACGGCCAAGTCGCTCGTCGAGCTGCCCTCGCCCTACGCGGGCACGGTCGGTGAGCTCCTGGCATCCGAGGGCTCCACCGTCGAGGTCGGTGCGCCGATCATCACGATCGGAGCAGCGGATGCCGCCACCCCGGCGGCCGCGCAGCCGACCACGGTTCCCGAGCCCAGCGACCCCGGCGGGGCCGTGCTCGTCGGCTACGGCACGGGCGGTGCGGTGTCGTCGCGGCGGCGGAAGCCCGCCGAGCGCCCCGTGAAGGCGTCGGTCGGCGTCGTCGCCAAGCCCCCGATCCGCAAGCTCGCGCGCGACCTCGGTGTCGACCTCTCGGCCGTCACGCCCAGCGGACCCGCCGGCGAGGTGACCCGCGACGACGTCGTGAAGCACGCCGAGCAGGCCAGTGTCTTCCGCAACATCGAGACGCCCGCGTGGGGTGCCGTCCGCGAGGAGACGATCGCCGTGGCCCCTCCCGCGACGCCCGCCCCCGTGGCATCCGCTCCCTCCTCCGACGCCCGCGAGGAGTCGATCCCCGTCCGCGGCGTCCGCAAGGCGACCGCCAACGCGATGACCTCGAGCGCGTACTCGGCGCCGCACGTGTCGGTGTGGGTCGACGTCGACGCCTCGCGCACGATGGAGCTCGTCAAGCGCCTCAAGGCCTCGCCCGACTTCGCCGACGTGAAGATCTCGCCGCTGCTGATCATGGCGCGCGCCGTGATCTGGGCCCTGCGCCGCACCCCGATGATCAACGCCGCGTGGGTCGACACCGAAGACGGCGCGCAGATCTCGGTGCGCCACTACGTCAACCTCGGCATCGCCGCGGCGACCCCGCGTGGCTTACTCGTGCCGAACATCAAGGAAGCGCAGTCGATGAACACGCGCGAACTCGCCAAGGCGCTCGAGCACCTCACGCTCACCGCGCGCGAGGGCAAGACCAGCCCCGCCGACCAGACCGGTGGCACGTTCACGATCACGAACATCGGTGTGTTCGGAGTGGATGCCGGGACCCCGATCATCAACCCCGGTGAGGCCGGCATCATCGCGCTCGGCGCCATCCGTCAGAAGCCGTGGGTCGTCGACGGCGAGGTGCGTCCCCGCTGGGTGACCACGGTCTCGGGCTCGTTCGATCACCGCGTGGTCGACGGCGACGGGATCTCGCGGTTCATCGCGGACGTGGCATCCGTGTTGGAGGAGCCGGCGCTGCTGCTCGACTGAGCGGCGCGCGCCACTGCCGGCGCGCAGGGGACTCAGGGCAGCGAAGGGTGCTTTTCAACCGGCGTCGACCGCGTGGGGATCAACAGGGCCAGCACCAGCGCGATCGCCGCGGCCCCGATTCCCATCAGGAACGACACCTGGAACGCCTGCGAGGTCGGGACGCGCGTCTCGCCCGAGCCGGTCGACAGCGTCGCGAGCACGACCCCGACGATTGCGGCGGCGGTGCTCGTCCCGAGGGAACGCGCGAGGGCGTTGAGGCCGTTCGAGGCGCCGGTCTCGCTCGGCGGCACGGCGCGCATGATGAGCATGGGCATGGCGGCGTACCCGAACCCGATGCCGAAGCCGATCAGGATGTTCGCGACGACGAAGTGCCAGACCTCGGTCGAGAAGATCAGGCTGAAGCCGTAGGCGAGGATGAGCGAGATCGAGCCGGCCACGAGCAGCACACGGGGTCCGATCGTCCGGGCCAGGGTGCCCGAGATGGGCGAGAGCACCATCATCACCAGGCCCGAGGGCATGACCACGAGGCTCGCGGCCAGCAGCGACAGGCCGAGTCCGACGCCGGTGGCGACGGGAAGCTCGAGCATCTGCGGGTACGCGACGTTCGAGGTGAACAGGGCGAAGCCCATGGCGACGGATGCCAGGTTGGTGAGCAGCACGGGGCGGCGCGCGGCGACGCGGAGGTCGAGCAGCGGGTTCTCGACGCGCAGCTCGTACCAGCCCCACACGAGCAGAACGAGGATGCCGCCGATGGCGAGGCCGAGCGTCAGCGGCGAGGTCCAGCCCCACGAGTTGCCGCGCGAGACCGCGAGCAGCACGCCGATCAGGCCGATCGCGAGGCCGACGGCGCCCAGGTAGTCGAAGCGCCCGGCGGTGCGCAGCACGCTGACGGGGACGATCCAGAGGATCAGCACGAAGACGATCGCGCCGAGGGCGCCGGCGATCCAGAACAGCCAGTGCCAGTCGGTGTTCTCGGCCACGAGCGCGCTGATCGGCAGGCCGAGAGCACCGCCGACGCCGAGCGTCGCGCTCATGAGGGCGATCGCGCTGTCGACGCGGTTCTCGTGCAGCACGTCGCGCATGATCGAGATGCCCAGCGGCACGACGCCGACCACGGCGCCCTGCAGCGCGCGGCCGATGATCATGCCGATGATCCCGGTCGACAGTGCGGCCACGACCGAGCCGAGCATCATCACGATCAGAAGGACGAGCACGATGCGGCGCTTGCCGTACATGTCGCCCAGGCGGCCCGCGATGGGGGTGATGACAGCCGCGGCCAGCAGGGTCGAGGTCACGACCCACGCGGTGTCGTCGCGCGAGGCGTTCAGCAGCTGCGGCAACTGCGACTGGATGGGCACCACGAGGGTGAACATGAACGACGAGCACAGGCCCGCGAGGGCCAGGATCGCGACGACCAGACCCTGAGGGCTGTTCCGGGACAATCTCTTACGCGCGTTTTCATCCCGTGACATCACTGTCCAGGCTACGCCTCCGCTGTGAGCCCGCGGGTCGGCGAGATGCGCGATCTTCGCCCACTCTGCGGCATCCACCCAATCCATTACCCCCCGTGACAGCCCGTTACCGGCCGTAACGACTGGAATTCCGATCCCGGATGCCGCGTGCTGACGTGGTCTCATGACTACTCGCCGCACCGCACGCCTGGCCACGATCCTCAGTGCTTCCGCCGCTGCCCTGATGCTGACCCTCACCGGTTGCGCCGGGGGTGCGGCATCCGGAGACGACTCCTCGCGGATCGTCCTCGGCGCCGACGACGGCAACGAGGCGCACTGGACGGTGCTGAAGCAGAAGCTCGCCGACGAGGGCATCGACCTCGAGGTGCGCACCATCAACGATGGCGTGCAGCTCAACCAGGGCGTGCAGGACGGCGAGCTCGATGTGAACCTCTTCCAGCACCTCATCTACCTGTCGCAGTTCAACGTCGAGAACAACGGCTCGCTCGTGCCGGTCGGCGCGACCGCGGTGTACCCGCTCGCGCTGTACTCCGAGAAGTACCAGGACGTGAAGGACCTGCCCGAGGGCGCGAAGGTCGCGATCCCCAACAACCCGACCAACCTCGCCCGCGGTCTGCTCAACCTGCAGACGGCGGGGCTGTTGACGCTCAAGGACGGCGGCACGGCCTTCTCGACGCCGGCCGACATCGTCTCGACCAAGGTCGAGCTGCTGCCCGTCGACACGAACCAGACCGTCACCGCGCTCAAGGACGGCAGTGCCCAGGCCGCGATCGTCAACAACACGCAGGCGCAGAAGGGCGGGCTCGGCGACGAGCTCATCATCTTCAAGGAAGACCTGAACAACCCGCAGCTCGCTCCGTACATCAACGCGTTCGTCACGCGCGACGACAAGAAGGACGACCCGCGCTGGGCCAAGCTCGTCGAGGCGTACCACTCGACCGAGGTCGAGGCGGCGGTCACCGAGCTGAACCAGGGCAACCTGCAGTTCAAGACCGAGTGGACCGGCGCGCAACTGCAGGACGAGCTGACGAGCCTCGAAGACGCCCTCAAGGCCCAGAAGGGATGACCGCGGTCATCGAGCTGCGGGGCGTCACGAAGAGCTTCCGCACCGATCGCCGCACCTCCACCACCGCCGTCGACGACGTGTCGCTGTCGGTCGAGGAGGGGTCGATCGTCGGGGTGATCGGATACTCCGGCGCCGGCAAGTCCACCCTCGTCCGGCTGCTCAACGGGCTCGAGCAGCCGACGTCCGGCGCCGTCGAGGTGCTGGGAGTGAACGTGGGGGATGCCACGGAGGCGAAGCTCCGCGACCTGCGACGCCGCGTGGGCATGATCTTCCAGCAATTCAACCTGTTCACCTCGCGCACGGTGGCGGCGAACGTCGCCTACCCGCTCAAGGTGGCGGGCTGGAAGAAGGCGGACCGCGACAAGCGCGTCACCGAGCTGCTCGACTTCGTCGGCATCGGCGACAAGGCGAAGCAGTATCCGCGGCGCCTGTCGGGCGGGCAGAAGCAGCGCGTCGGCATCGCCCGCGCGATCGCCACGGACCCCCGGATCCTGCTCGCCGACGAGGCCACCAGCGCCCTCGACCCGCAGACCACGGCCGAGGTGCTCGACCTGTTGCGCGAGATCAATCGCCGCTTGGGCATCACCATCGTCGTCATCACGCACCAGATCTCGATCGTGCACGAGCTGTGCGATCAGGTGATCGTCATGGACGGCGGACGGGTCGTGGACAGCGGGGACACGTACCGCGTATTCGCCCACCCCCGCGCCGAGCTCACGAAGCGCTTCGTGGCCGCCGTGACGCAGGGCGTGCCCTCGGGCGAGGCCCTGGCGGCGCTCGCCGCGGGCGGGGGAGAGCTCGTGAGCGTCGAGGTCAACGAGTTCTCGAGCGAGGACGTCTCGGCGGTGTTCCACCGCCATGGCGTCCGTCATTCCGTCGTCTACGGCGGGGTGACCGACGTCCTCGGCCGACAGCTCGGCACCCTGACCTACCGCGTGCACGCCGACGACCTCGATGCGGTGGTCGCCGAACTGCGTGCGCACACCGACGTCGTCCTGCCGGCGAGGGAGGTGCGCTCGTGAACAAGTGGGACACCCTGACCCCGGTGCTGATCCAGTCGATCGGCGAGACCGTCTACATGGTGGCCGTCTCGCTGCTGATCTCGGGCGTCGCGGGACTTGTCATCGGGGCGCTGCTGTACGCGACGCGTCCCGGGAATCTCTTCGCGAACCGGGCGGTCTTCGCAGTCGCGAACCTCGTGATCAACCTCATCCGGCCGATCCCGTTCATCATCTTCCTCACCGCCGTGGCCCCGGTCACGCGCGCGGTGACGGGGACGACCCTGGGAACGGATGCCGCGATCGTGCCCATCACGATTATGGCCACGGTCGTGATCGCCCGCGTCGTCGAACAGAACCTCGTGGCCGTCGATCCCGGGACCGTCGAGGCGGCCCGGGCCGTGGGCGCGCGCCGCATCGGCGTGCTCTTCGGCGTGGTCATCCCCGAGGCCCTCGCCCCGCTGATCCTCGGCTACACGTTCATGTTCATCGCGGTCGTCGACATGTCGGCGATGGCCGGGTACATCGGCGGCGGCGGACTCGGAAACTTCGCGATCATCTACGGCTATCAGCAGTTCAACCAGCAGGCGACGTGGGTGACGGTGGCGATCATCGTCGTCATCGTGCAGGCGGGCCAGCTGATCGGCAACGCACTGGCGCACCGCATTCTGCGCCGCTGACGGGGGCGGCGGGGGTGGCGCGTCCGCCCCCGCGCTCCGCGCGTGCCGAACAGCCCGCCTACCCTCGGAGGATGAGCCTCCCCCGCTTACTCGCTCGCTGGCTGCTCGGTGCCGCACTCGTGTTCACCGGCACCGCGCATCTGACCTTCGCCCGCGACGCGTTCGTCGCTCAGGTGCCGTCGTGGCTTCCGCATCCGGTCGACGTGACGGTCGTGGCATCCGGGGTCGTCGAGATCGCCCTCGGACTCGCCCTCCTCGTCCTCGGCCGCTGGCGCGTCGCGGTCGGCTGGATCGTCGCTGCCTTCTTCGTCGCGATCTTCCCCGGCAACCTCGAGCAGTTCGTCCGGGGCACCGACGCCTTCGGCCTCGACACCGACCTCGCCCGCGGCATCCGCCTGCTCTTCCAGCCCGTGCTGGTGATCTGGGCGCTGTGGTCGACCGGGGCGTGGAAGGCCTGGCGCACGCGCCGACGAGCCCGCTGAGTCGCGAACCGGCCGGGGCGCACCCGGTATCGATTTCGTCTCGGCATTTCCCGCCCGCGCATCCTGCATTCGTAATCCGTCCAGGTGCATTCGGTGCGGTCGGGCGACCTGCATTCCCCTGAATAGACTCGCGAGGTTGTCCAAACGGGGGAAGGGGAATCCATGCGATTCCGGAATGCAGTGGTCCGAGCGAAGGCGGCGGTGGCCGCGTGACGAATGCGACGCCGGGGTGGTACCCCGACACCGAGACTCCCGGTCGCCTGCGGTGGTGGGACGGCCGCCAGTGGACGAACGACTTCACCCCACTGCCGCCCGCGCCGACCGTGACCACCGCCCCTCCGCCGGCGGCTCCGGGCGAGGCGCGCCCCTGGTTCTCGCGCATTCCGATGTGGGGCCGGGTCGTGGCCGGCCTCGGCCTGCTCGTGGCGCTGTGGCTTCTCGCCCCGTTCGTCGCGATGGTCGCCCTCGTGGTGCTCGTCACCGGGATCGTCTCGCTCGCGCGCAACACCCCGACCTGGCTGCGGTTCCGCTCGCGCTCGAGCGCGGCGATCTGGACGGTCGCCGCCGTCGTCGCCTTCGCGGTCGCGGGAGGCATCACGGGGGCCACCTCGCCGAAGACCGCGTCTTCCGTCGCCCAGGCGGTGCCGGCCGCCACGGCTTCTCCGACGCCGTCGCCCACTCTCACGGCATCCGCCACCCCCTTCGCCGACGATCAGGCCGCCCTCGCCGCATTCGCGGGACAGCCGGGTACCGTCGCCGACGCCTCGGCGACCACCGACAAGACAGCGCTCTCCGTGCTCGACACCCTCGCCGTGAAGGGACGCGCGCCCAAGACCGGGTACGACCGCGCCCAGTTCGGTCAGCGCTGGCTCGACGTCGACCGCAACGGATGCGACACCCGCAACGACATCCTCGGCCGCGACCTGAAGGATGCCGTGCGCTCCGGAACCTGCCGAGTGACCGGCGGCACGCTCGCCGATCCGTACACGGGGCGGAGCATCGCCTTCGTCCGCGGCCAGGGCACCTCGGAGCTCGTGCAGATTGATCACGTCGTCGCACTGTCCGACGCGTGGCAGAAGGGCGCTCAGCAGCTCACCGCCGACCAGCGCGCCAGCTTCGCCAACGACCCGCTGAACCTGCTCGCCGTCGACGGCGCGGCCAACGCGCAGAAGAGCGACGGCGATGCCGCCACCTGGCTCCCCGCGCAGAAGAGCTACCGCTGCACCTACGTCGCGGCGCAGATCGCGGTGAAGGCGACCTACGGCCTGTGGGTGACCGAGGCGGAGCGCGACGCCATGAAGCGCGTGCTCGAGAGCTGCCCCGAGCAGGTCGTGCCGACCTCGGCATTCGCGGCGCCCGCTCCGGTCGCCGCACCCGAGCCCGAGCCGGTGGTCGCTCCGGTCGTCGCGCCCGAGCCGGCTCCGGCGCAGCCTCAGCCCGCTCCCGCCGAGCCCGCGCCGGCGCCGCCCGCCGAGGACGCCTACTACGCCAACTGCGACGCCGTTCGCGCGGCGGGCAAGGCGCCCCTGTATCGGGACCAGCCGGGTTACCGGTCGAAGCTGGACCGCGACAACGACGGAGTGGCCTGCGAGTGATGAGCGCGCCGCTCACCCCCTGAACGCCTGAGACGCGCCGCTCCTCATCGGGGCGGCGCGTCTCGCACAGTCGGCAGAGGCGCGGATGCCATGGCCCCGGGCCGGGCGAGACCGGCCATGGTCCCCTCGCTCAGGCGGATGCGGCCCCGCGCGTCAGCCCGAGGATGCAGCCCTCGACCGCCGCGACCCGCACCCGCTGGGTGTCGGCGTGCAACACGCTCTGGCTCACCGCCCCGACGTGAGCGGCGACGACCGCGCGCGTGAACAGGGCGGGGTCGATCACCGGGTGCAGGCCGATACGCGAGAGGCACTCGACGAGCAGCGGCTGCAGCGTGTCGTGGAAGTGATCGGTGTGCGCGGTGAGCAGCATCCGGACCTCCTCGTCGTGACGCGCCCGCGTGATCAGCACCGAGCGGATCGCGTACCACTTCTCCTCGGGAGGGAGCCCCTCGACGACGCCGCGCACGATGTCGTCGAGGGTCGGCTGCTCGCTGCTGCGCGCGTCGCCGAGCATGTCGCTCAGCAGCTCGAACACCAGCTCCGCCTGTTGCTCGTAGACGGCGAAGAATACCTCGTCGACCGAGCGGAAGTTCGAGTAGAACGCCCCGCGCGTGTATCCCGCGCGGCGCGTGATGGCCTCGACGCTCACCGAGGTGCTGCCGGTCTCGTCGAAGATCGCCTCGGCGGCCGCGATCAGCGCCGTGCGGGTGCTGCTGCGGCGTCGCACGGGCTTCGGCGCCTCTGCGGGGGTGGTCGTCACGGGCTCCACGTTACGCAGCGGCGGCGCGGTTCACCTCGTCGAGGTAATCGACGACCGGGCGGACGGGGGCGAGGGTGAGGTCGGTGACGATGTGCGAGGCGCTGACGATCTCGCGCACGGGGAGGTCGGCCATCGGGGCGAGCGCGTGCTCGAAGAGCTGCAGGCGGGCGGGCCCGGTCCACGCCTCCTTCACCACGATGTCGGTGATCTCGGTGCGCACGAGGTGCGCCGCGCGCAGGCCCTGCGTGAAGACGTCGGGTACGAGCTTGACCATGAAGGTCGGCACGGTGATCTGCGCCTTCGCCTCGTCGAGGTCGAGCGGCTCCCACTTGTAGCCCATGGTGGCGGTGGCCACACGCTCGCCGCCGCGGTCGAGGGTGCCGACGAGGGCGCCCTGGTCGACGCGCAGGTCGGGGGTTCCGGTCACCTTCGGGTAGGCGCTGAGCTCTCGCCCCGACACGGTGGCGGCGAAGTTGTCGAGGTACATCGCGTGCAGGTACTCGCCGCGCTCGCCGTCGAGGGTGACGGGGATCGCCTGTCCCGACTCGACGTAGGGACCGTAGCCGTCGACCTCGCCCATCTTCATGACCTCGAAGCGCACGAGCGGCTCGTCGATCTCGAGCGGCTCCGGAACCACGGCTCGCAACGCCTCGGCATCCGTTCGATAGACGACGTTGAAGTACTCGCGGTTGAGGAAGCGCGTGACCCGCAGCGGGTAGACGGGGGCGGTCAGCGGCGTGGTGCCGCGGCGGAGGATCTCGAGAGGGTTCATCGGTCATCACCTGTTCAGTACGAAGTGTATTGAGTACAGTGTGTATCGAGAGGTTCGCGTTCGCAAGCGACCCTCGCCCGCACGAGAGGAATGACATGAGCGTCCAGCTGCCCCAGAACATCGACACCCGACCCGTCACCGTGATCGGGGGTGGCACGCTCGGTCGTCGCATCGCGCTGATGTTCGCCAGCGGAGGGGCCGACGTGCGCATCTTCGATCTCGCGGATGCCGTGCGCTCCGCCGCCGTCGCCTACGTCGAGCAGACGCTGCCCTCGGTGGTGGCCGCCCGCGAGGGAGCCGCCGCCGGAACCGTGCACGGCGCCGATGAGTTGGCATCCGCCGTCTCGAACGCCTGGCTCGTCGTCGAGGCCGTGCCCGAGCGCATCGAGCTCAAGACGTCGGTGTTCGGCGACCTCGACCGCCTCGCGCCGGCGGACGCCATCCTCGCCAGCAACTCGTCGTCGTTCGCGTCGCGCTTGATGATCGACGAGGTCTCGGCACCCGAGCGCGTGCTCAACATGCACTTCTACATGCCGCCGCAGCAGAACGCGGTCGACCTCATGAGCGATGGACAGACCGCGCCGGAGGTCATCGCCTTCCTGCAGGAGCAGCTCCCGAACTTCGGGGTGTTTCCATTCGTCGCCCGTCAGGAGTCGACCGGCTTCATCTTCAACCGCATCTGGGCCGCCATCAAGCGCGAGGCCCTCGCGGTCGTCGCCGACGGCGTCTCGACCCCCGAAGACGTCGACGCCATGTGGCGGGTCAACTCCGGCGCCCCCGCGGGCCCGTTCCAGATGATGGACCAGGTCGGCCTCGACGTCGTGCTCGACATCGAGCAGCACTACGCCGACGAGAACCCGCACCTGCCCGAGGGTCCGCGCGAGCTGTTGAAGGGCTACGTGGATGCCGGCAACCTGGGCGTGAAGTCGGGCCGCGGCTTCTACGACTACAGCGGGAAGGCCGCCGCCGCCTGACCCGCGGGGCGTCAGGCGCGCGCGGCCTCGGCCTGCAGAACCTCGACCAGCACGTCGAGGCCGCGGTGGGCGTCGGCATCGCCGATCACGGCGGGCGGCACCACGTGCACGCGGTTGTCGGCGGTGAAGCCGAGCAGGCCCTTCTCGAGCATCGCGGCCTTGATCGCGCCGATGCGTGCGGCGGCCAGGGGCTCGCGCGTGGCCTGGTCGGATACGAGTTCCACGGCCCAGAACACGCCGCGGCCGCGCACCTCTCCGACGAGCGGCGAGTCCTCGGCCAGCTGGCGCAGGCGCGGGCCGATGACCTCCTCGCCGATGCGGCGAGCGTTCTCGATCACGCCCTCATCGGCCATCGCCTGTTGGGCGGCGACGATGGATGCCGCGGCGAGCGGATGACCCGAGTACGTCAAGCCACCGGGGAAGACGCGGTCGTCGAATACCGAGGCCACGGCATCCGAGATCGCCACTCCGCCCACGGGCACGTATCCCGAGTTCACGCCCTTCGCGAAGGTGATGAGGTCGGGCCGCACGTCGAACGCATCGAACGCGAACCACTCACCCGTGCGGGCGAAGCCGGCCATGACCTCGTCGAGGATCAGCAGGATGCCGTAGCGGTCGGCGATCGCGCGGACGCCCTCGAGGTATCCGGGCGGGGGTACGAGCACGCCCGCGGTGCCGGGGATCGTCTCGAACAGGAACGCCGCGATCGTGTCGGGACCCTCGGCCTGCACGGTGCGCTCGAGGTGGCGGAGGGCGCGCTCGCACTCCTGCTCGGGGGTCTCGGCCCAGAACTCCGACCGGTAGAGGTAGGGGCCGAACACGTGCACGTGCCCGCGCGAGTACTCGTTCGGCATGCGGCGCCAGTCGCCGGTCGCGACGATCGCCGACCCGGTGTTGCCGTGGTACGAGCGGTAGTGCGACACGATCTTGTCGCGGCCCGTGGTCAGGCGGGCCAGGCGGATGGCGTTCTCGTTGGCATCCGCCCCGCCATTGGTGAAGAAGACCTTCGAGAAACCCTCGGGGGTCCGCTCGAGGATGAGCTCGGCCGCGTGCGCGCGCGTCTCGTTCGCGTGCGCGGGAGCGACGGTGGTCAGCTGCGCCGCCTGCTCTTGGATCGCGGCGACGACCCGCGGATGCTGGTGCCCGATGTTGACGTTGACGAGCATGCTCGAGAAGTCGAGGTAGCGGCGGCCGTCGGCATCCCAGACCTCCACTCCTGAGCCCCCGGCGAGGGGGAGCGGCGCGAGCGAGCCCTGCGCCGACCACGAGTGGAAGACGCTCGTGCGGTCGCGGTCGCTGATCTCGGCGTTGCGGGGAGTCGAGAGGGGTGTCGGCATGCCTCCAGTGTGAAAGCGTCGCGTCGTGCCGGGGAGCGCCGATCTGTCGGTAATCTCGACGGACGATCGACAGTTTGGCCCGCCATGCCCGCGACGCTCCGCACCCTCCTCGACGACCCGTCGTTCCCCCTGCGCGTGCTGACCCGACTCGACGATGACGCGCTCGACCGGCCCCTGTCGTGGGTGCACAGCTCCGACCTGCCCGATCCGACCCCGTACCTCGAGGCCGGCAACCTGCTTCTGACCAACGGGGCGCAGTTCTCTCCGGATCCGGATGCCGATGAGGCACGGGCCTATTGCCGACGCCTCCGTGAGCTCGGGGTGGCGGGCCTCGGCTTCGCGACCGACATCATCCACGACCGCGTGCCCGAGGCCGTGGTGCGCGCGGGCGAGGCCGCCGACCTGCCGATCGTCGAGATCGCGGATCGTGCGCCGTTCATCCGGATCATCCGTTTCGTCGCCGACATCATCGCCGCTGAGGGTGCCGCGCGCCTGTCGTGGCTGCTCGACGCCCAGCGCGCGGTGGCCCGAGCCGCGGTGCGCGACGACGGCCTGCGCGAGATCCTCGCCACCCTCTCGCGCCTGCTCGACGCCTGGGTCGAGCTGTACGACGCGGTCGGCGGTCGTCTGTCGTCGCCGGGTCTGCGGGCCGCGCCGGCCGAGGTCGAGGCCGAGGTCGGTCGCGACGTGCGGCGCCTGCTCGAGCGGCGGACCGCGGCGAGCCTCGTCGTGCCGTCGGCCGGTCACGCGCTGGTGCAGACGATCGGGCAGAGCGGGCGACTGCGCGGCGTGCTCGCGGTCGGTGGACCCGAGCCGCTCGACCCCGCGGGCCGGGATCTCGTGGCCTCGGTCGTGGCGCTGGCGAGCATCGCGCTCGAGCAGCAGCGCGGACTGCAGTCGGCCCTGCGCGGCGTGCGCGCGGGGGTCATCGACCTGCTCGTCGACGGACACGGCGACACGGCGCGGCGCGTGGCCGCGTCTGCGCTCGGGGGTCTGCCCGCGGCGCCGTACCTGGTCGGGGTCGTGCGCGGGGCGGCAGCGCGTGCGGGACTGCACGACGAGCTCGACCTCGTCTCGAGCGACCCCGCCCGCATGTTCTCTGCCGAGCGCGAGGACGACATCATCGTGCTCGTGGCGGACGACGCGGCCCCCGCGCTCACGGCGCTCGCCGCGCGACGGTCGCTGCGCGTCGGAACCGTCCGTCACACTGACGACGACGACCTCGCCGAGGATCTGCGACGAGCGGACCACGCGGCGCGCGACGCTGCGGCCGGCACCGTCCGCGCCTACGACGAGCTCGCGGGCCGCGGTCTGGTGGGGGCGCTCCGCGAACGGGGCGGCGCGGTGCTCGCCCGCTCCCTGCTGCAGCCTCTCGAGGTGCTCCCGGCGCTCGAGCGGGAGCGACTGATCGCGGCGGCGCGGGTCTGGCTCGACGCCAACGGCGCCTGGGATCCCGCGGCGCGGATTCTCGGCATCCATCGCCACACCCTGAGGGCGCGCATGGCGCAGCTCGAGCAGGTTCTCGAGCTCGACCTGTCGAGCTTCGCCGCCCGCGCCGAGCTGTGGGCCGCCCTGGAGCTGGCAGGCCCTCCCGCCCGCGCGTGAGGGGTCGGTTTCTGTCGCTTCAGCGCGCTCCAGGTGACACTGTTCGACCCCTCACGCGCGATCCGGCGCGGCGTCGCACCAGCCCGCGTGAGGGGTCGGCTTCTGTCGCTTCAGCGCTCGCCAGGCGACACATTCTGACCCCTCACGCGAAGCGCGGGAAGGAACGACGGATGCCGCGACCCGAGGCTCGCGAAGAGCCCGGGGGCGCGGCATCCGGCGCGAAACGACTCAGCTGTTCTGGGGGAAGCCGAGGTTGATGCCGCCGTGGGTGGCGGGGTCGAGCCAGCGGCTGGTGACGGCCTTCTCGCGGGTGAAGAAGTCGAAGCCGTGCACGCCGTAGGCCTTCGCGTCGCCGAACAGGCTCTTCTTCCACCCGCCGAACGAGTGGTAGGCCACCGGCACGGGGATGGGCACGTTGATGCCGATCATGCCGACCTGCACCTCGTGCTGGAAGCGGCGGGCGGCTCCGCCGTCGTTGGTGAAGATCGCCGTGCCGTTGCCGAACTCGCCGCCGTTGATGAGGGCGAGGCCCTCTTCGTACGTCTTCACGCGCACGACCGAGAGCACGGGGCCGAAGATCTCCTCGGTGTAGGCGCGCGAGGTGGTCGGCACCTCGTCGAGCAGGGTGGGGCCGAAGAAGAAGCCCTCCTCGTGTCCGTCGACCGAGAATCCGCGGCCGTCGACGACGATGGTCGCGCCGTCGGCTTCAGCGATGTCGACGTACGAGGCCACCTTCTCGCGGTGCGCGCCCGAGATGAGGGGGCCCATGTCGGGCTCGTCGGCATCCGCTCCGTTTCCGATGCGGAGCTTCGTGATCCGCTCGGTGATCTTGGCGATCAGCTCGTCGGCGACCGGCTCGACGGCCAGCACCACCGAGACGGCCATGCAGCGCTCGCCCGCGGCACCGAAGCCGGCGTTGACGGCGGAGTCGGCCACGAGGTCGAGGTCGGCGTCGGGGAGCACCAGCATGTGGTTCTTGGCGCCGCCCAGGGCCTGCACGCGCTTGCCGTTCTTCGACGCGGTCTCGTAGATGTACTGCGCGATGGGGGTGGAGCCGACGAACGAGATCGACTGCACCTCGGGGGCGGCGAGCAGCCCGTCGACGGCGACCTTGTCGCCCTGCAGCACGGTGAAGGCGCCGGCGGGAAGGCCCGCCTCCTTCCACAGGCGCGCGAGCCAGAGCGAGGCGGAGGGGTCCTTCTCGCTCGGCTTCAGCACGACGGCGTTGCCGGCGGCCAGGGCGATGGGGAAGAACCACATCGGCACCATGGCGGGGAAGTTGAAGGGGCTGATGATGCCGACGACGCCGAGCGGCTGCTTGAGCGAGTACACGTCGACGCCGCTGGAGGCGTTCTCGCTGTAGGCGCCCTTGATGAGGTGCGGGAAGCCGGTCGCGAGCTCGACGACCTCCTGGCCGCGGGCGATCTCGCCCATCGCGTCGGAGAGCACCTTGCCGTGCTCGGCGGTGAGGATCTCGGCCAGCTCGCCCTTGCGCGCGTTCAACAGCTCGCGGAACGCGAACAGCACGCTCTGGCGCTTCGCGATGGAGGAGCCGCTCCACTCGGCGAAGCCGCGGCTGGCCGAGGCGATCGCGGCCTGGATGTCGGCCTCGCCGGCCAGCGCGACGTGCGCCTGCACCGCGCCGGTGGCGGGGTTGTAGACGGGGGCGGTGCGTCCACCCGTCGGGGCGCTCTCGGCGCCGTCGATCCAGTGCGCGATGACGGGGAGGTCGTGGTCGGTCATGGATCCCAGTAAAGAGATCCCGACCCGGGTCCGCCGTCGACAATCGGGCGACCGCACCCGTGAGGGGAGGACAGATCGGCAGGATGCCGGATCCTGAGAACCTCGTATGCGGTACACCCTGAGTTTGAGAACGATTATCAACGGCGATACGGTTTCCCTATGACCCGCCGTATTCTCGCCCCCGTCGTCCTCGGGGCCGTCTCCGTTCTCGCGCTCGCCGGCTGCGCCGGAGGCACCGCCTCGCCCGCTTCGTCGGACTCGTCCGGAAAGGTCAAGGTCGTGGCATCCACCGACGTCTACGGCTCGATCGCCCAGGCGGTCGGCGGTGAGTACGTCGACGTGGCCTCGATCATCACCTCGCCCAGCCAGGACCCGCACGAGTACGAGGCGAGCGCGCAAGACCAGCTGACGCTGAAGAACGCCGGTCTCGTGATCGAGAACGGCGCCGGTTACGACGCGTTCATGGAGTCCCTCATCCAGGCCAGCGGCACGTCGGCTCCCGTGCTCACCGCCGTGGAGTACAACCACGACTACCCTGGGTCGAAGGGTCACTCCGACGACGACGCGAGCCCCGCCCCGAGCGAGAGCGCCGACGACCACGCGCACGCCGAGGGCGACGGCCACGACCACATCGAGGGCTTCAACGAGCACGTCTGGTACGACCCCCACACCATCGAAGACCTCACCGAGGCCATCGCCGACGAGCTGGGCAAGATCGCGCCCGACCACGTCGCCGACTTCAACGCCAACGCCGAGGCCTTCACCCAGCAGATCGCCGGCCTCGAGGACTCCCTCGACGCGATCAAGGCGAAGGATGCCGCCAAGAAGATCTTCGTGACAGAGCCGGTGCCGGTGTACCTGACCACGACCGCAGGCCTCGACAACGCGACCCCCAACGAGTTCAGCGAGGCGGTCGAAGAGGGCCAGGACGTCCCGCCCGCGACCCTGCTCGAATCGCTTCAGCTGTTGGATTCGGGTCAGATCACCGTCATGATCGTCAACCCGCAGACCGGCGGCGCCGAGGTCACACAGGTGCAGAACGAAGCGAAGACCAAGAACATCCCCGTGATCGAGTTCACGGAAACGCTCCCCGAGGGACAGACTTACATCTCGTGGATGCAGAGCAACATCACGGCGCTGTCCGACGCGCTGGCGGCGTGAGCGCGACCGCACCGCTGCGCATCCGCGGAGCCGCCCTCGAAAGAGGGGGCCGGGAGCTCTGGGCCGGGCTCGACCTCGAGGTCGAGCCCGGCGAGCTCGTCGCCGTGCTCGGACCCAGCGGCTCGGGCAAGACCACGCTGCTGCGCGCGATCCTCGGGCTCGAACGCCTCAGCGGGGGATCGATCGAGGCGCTCGGAGCCCCGGTGCGCCGCGCCGGCAACCGCCGCATCGGCTACATCCCCCAGCAGCGCCCCCTGCCGCGCGAGACGCCCCTCCGCGGCCGCGACATCATCGGTCTCGGGGTCGACGGGCACCGTCTCGGTCTGCCCCTGTCGCGCAAGAAGGATCGCGCGCGCATCGACGGACTGCTCGAGGCCGTGGGGGCCACCGCGTTCGGCGACCGCCCCGTGGGGCTCCTCTCCGGCGGAGAGCAGCAGCGACTGCGCGTGGGCCAAGCGCTCGCCGACGACCCCGCCCTCCTGCTCTGCGACGAGCCGCTGACGAGCCTCGACCTCGCCAACCAGCAAGCCGTCGTGCGGCTCATCGACCGCCACCGTCGCGAGCGCGACGCCGCCGTGCTGCTGGTCACCCACGACATCAATCCCGTGCTGTCGCGCGTCGACAGCATCCTCTACATCGCCAACGGCCGCTTCACCCTCGGGACTCCCGACGAGGTGCTCACGACCGAGACCCTCTCGGCCCTGTACGGCGCCCCCGTGTTCGTCGTCCGCGCCGGCGACCAGCTCATCGTCGTCGGAGCCCCGGATGCCGAGGACGCCCACCACCATCACCACGACGAGGACGACGCATGAACTGGTCCGACGTCGGCACCGCCCTCTTCGGCGGGGTGAGCCAGTACGGCGCGATCCTCGAGCTGGTGCAGAACTCCGTCTACGCGGGTGCGGTCCTGGGCCTGGTGGGCGGCCTCATCGGCGTCTTCGTCATGCAGCGCGACATGGCCTTCGCCGTGCACGGGATCAGCGAGCTGTCCTTCGCCGGTGCCGCGGTGGCCCTGCTCATCGGCGTCGACGTCGTGTCGGGCTCGATCGTGGGCTCCCTGATCGCCGCCGCACTGATTGGGGTGCTGGGCGCCCGCGCGCGCGATCGCAACTCGATCATCGGCGTGCTCATGCCGTTCGGCCTGGGTGTCGGCATCCTGTGCCTTTCGCTCTACAACGGGCGCAGCGCGACGCGCTTCAGCCTGCTGACCGGGCAGATCGTGTCGGTGCAGAGCGAGCAGCTCGGGTGGCTCGTGGTGATCGGCGTCGCGGTGTTGGTCGCCCTGCTGCTCATCTGGCGCCCGCTGCGCTTCGACTCCCTCGACCCGCAGTCGGCGGCCGCGCGAGGCGTGCCCACCACCGCCGTGTCGCTGGCGTTCATGCTGCTGCTCGGCCTGATCGTCGCCGTGGCGGTGCACATCATCGGCGCACTGCTGGTGATGGCGCTGTTGGTCACGCCCGCCGCGGCGGCGATGCGCGTGGCATCCGGTCCCCTCTCGGTGCCGCTGCTGGCCGCGCTATTCGGCTTCGTCTCGGCCGTGGGCGGAGTGCTGCTCGCCGTGGCCGGAACGCTGCCGGTGAGCCCGTACATCACGACCATCTCGTTCGCGATCTACCTCGTGTGCCGCCTGGTCGGCGCCCGCCGCGATCGCACGACCCGGGCGGTCTGAGGGGGGTTCTTCGCGGATGCCGCGCGGTGCGGTGCCGTCGCGCGCGACGCCCGTGCGAGGCCGACGACCTTCAGCTCGCGCTGCCGCGTTGGTCTTCGAACGGAGCATCCAGGTCGAACAGGCGGAGCACGTACTTATCGGGAACGCGCTCGGTCTGAAAGTAGGCGAAGAAGATGTCGCCGGCTTCGGTGGCGTCGAAGACTTCGTCGGGGTAGACCAGGGTGTGGTTCTGGCCGCCGTTGAACTCAATCCGGACTGCGGGTTCCCCGTTCCGGGGGCCGCCGTGGCCGAGCGAGTAGAGGCGTTCCTCGCCGTCGTCGTCGAGGCGACGCCATTCGATCGTCATCGCTTCGGCGGTGCCTGCGGCTTGAAGGAAGGTCCCGGGAAGATTGGGGGTCCTTACTCGTGAGAAATCGGCGGAATCTGGGATGGCCCACATGGAGAGAGCGGAGCGATGTTCCGTTCCGAGTAAGGATGTCAATCGATGAATAAATGCTTGGTTCTCTTTGGCGGTGCCAGGTAGATCCGAGTAGATCCCTGGGGTGAAGTGATACCCGAACTGCATGACCTTCTCCTAATCCACGGTTCGCGTGAACACTCTGACGATCGAGATCTCCTGACCATTCAGGATCGCGCGCGCCGGGGATCCGCCGTTTATAAGGCCATCGAAGAGTCTCTGTTCCCTGGTAAGGCCGCCCGTTCCGCTCTTAACCTCTAATGCGCTGTATGTTCCATCTGGATTTCTGAATAAACCATCGAAGTATCGCCCATGGGGATTTCCCCCATCGACCAGAGCACGCACCTTTTGGGGGATCATCTTCACGCCGCGTTCGGCCTCGAACATCGCAATACCTAATTTCTCCTTATCCACCCATGGTCGACCGCCCCGCCCGGTGAAGCGGCCTTTCGCGTCCCTCCCGTCGGCGCGGTCCTCCCGGCTGCTCGGCGACGATACCCCGCTGTCTCCCGCCGCGTGCGCCGCGGCGTTCATGATTCCCGCGCCGGCGAGAGCGGCACCGCTTGCCACGACGGCCGCGCCGGCGACGTTGGCGGGAACCCCGACGGTCGCGCCCGCCACGGTGACGTCCGCGGCGAGTCCCCGCCGAACAGTGCCGCGCCGCCGGCCATCAACGCGGCCCCGCCGACGATCTGCTGCAGCGCGTCGGGGTGCTCCAGCAGGGCGTTACCGACGCTGGCCAGCGCGGTCGTCGAGGCTCCGTCCGCGGGTGCCGGGGCGATGTCACGCAACACCGCGGCGGCTTCGGCCGCGGCATCGGCAACGGATTCGCGCGCGTACGCGAGCAGCGCCCGCGCATCGCCCCGCGGGCCCGAACCGGGGTCGGGAAACGCGCGTGTACCCGGCCCCGTGTCGCCACGCGGCCCGAGCGGCGCCGGCGATTCCGCGGCCGCCCCAGCGGTCAGGGCCGCGGCGTGGGCGAACATCGCGATCGCATCGCCCGCCTTCTGCTGCCCCCACCCCAGCACGGTCGCGTACTGCTCCCACGCCCCGGCGGCGGCGCCCATCTTCTCGGCGAGGTCGTCCCACGCCGTGACCATGTTGGTGACGCGTTGGGCGAAGGCACCCGCGCTCTCGCCCTCCCACCCGTCGACCTGACGTAACCCGGCCAGCTCGTTCGCGGCTCGCTCGCACCCCGACGCCGCGTCGCGATACTGCTGCGCACACGCGAACAACGCCCCCGGGTCGCCGGGCACGAGCGCTGTCGGATCGTCGGTGTCTCCGAGTTCGGCGCGGTGGGGCCCGACCGGAGACCTCACCGCGGACCCGCCGTCGGGCTCGCATCGCCGAGGCTCGCGTCGATGCCGTCGAGAAGCGACACCATCGCTCGTTCGTGCTCCTGCCACAGCGCCACGGTCTGTCGCACACCCGTGGCGAGGGTCTCGAGATCGGCCCGCCGTGCGTTCAACGACAGTCGCAGCGCGCCGGCGGCGTCGCTCCCCGCTCGCGCCAGATCGTCGTCGTGCACCGATGGGGGTGTCGAGACCCCGCTCGGAGCCTGGTATCGAACTCCGTCCACCCGACGCGCCACGTCAGTGAGTGCATCGCCACTCATCGAGATCCGCCCCCGTGAATCCATGAGCGGCATGTTAACGAGTGCCGTGAGACGCACTCCACCCTCCCGGTCGGATTTCACCCGCAGATTCACCCGCGGGGCGCACCCGCCCCGCGCCCAGCCGATTCACCGATCCCCTCGCTAGACTCGCGGCCATGGTCCAGCGCAACACGTGGCAGCGCGAACGCGTGCGGGAGGCTCTGTCCGGAGCTCCCGGCTTCGTCAGCGCCCAGTCGCTGCACGCGACCCTGCGCGACGAGAACACCGGCATCGGCCTCGCGACCGTCTACCGCACCCTCGCGGGTCTCGCGGCCCGCGGCGATGCCGACTCCCTGCAGAGCCCCGACGGCGAGAACCTGTTCCGCGCCTGCGAGACGCGCGGTCACCACCACCACCTGATCTGCCGTTCGTGCGGCAAGGCGGTCGAGATCGCCGCGACCGACGTCGAAGAGTGGGCGCAGCGCACCGCCGCGCAGCACGGCTTCAGCGAGGCCGAGCACGTGGTCGACATCTTCGGCATCTGCACCGATTGCGCCCACGCCCGGGCTCGTGAGCGTGGCGACGAGTAGTCGCACCACGGCACCCTCGCCGCAACGCTCGGGCGCCCCCCGCACCCTCGTCGCGCTCGGCCTGGGTGTCGTCGTGATCACGGCCCTGTTCCTCGTCGACGCCTTCGCCCCCACGTTCTTCGCGCAACCGCTCCCCACCCGCGCGCAGGACGGCCTCACGCTCGCGCTCAGCGTGCTGATCGAGTCGCTGCCGTTCGTGGTCCTCGGCGTCGTGCTGTCGATCATCGTGCAGGTCTGGGTGCCCCCGGGGGCGATCGAGAGATGGATGCCACGCGCGCCGTGGGCGCGCCGGGCCGTCCTTTCGCTGCTGGGCATGTTCATCCCGGTCTGCGAGTGCGGCAACGTGCCCTTCGCCCGCGGCCTGCTGATGCGCGGTTTCGGGGTGAGCGACACGCTGACCTTCCTGGTCGCCGCTCCCATCGTCAACCCGATCGTCATCATCAGCACGCACGCCGCCTTCGGCTTCAGCGACGGCATCCTGGTGGCGCGTCTGATCGGCGGCTACCTCGTCGCCAACCTCATCGGCTGGCTGTACAGCCGGCATCCCGATCCCGACAAGCTGCTCACCGAGCGCTTCCTCGAGACGTGCGAGATCGTCGTCCAGGAGCGCGGCGACCGCGGCCGGCGCACCCTCGCCCAGTTCGTCGTCGAGCTGCGCTCGGTCATGCCGGCGCTCATCATCGGTTCGCTCCTCGCGGGGGCCGTGCAGGTGCTCGTGCCGCGCAGCGCCCTGCTGGCGATCGGATCCGACCCTGCGCTGTCGATCGCCGCGATGATGGCGCTCGCGATCGTGGTGTCGCTGTGCTCGAACGTCGACGCCTTCTTCGCGCTGTCGTTCGCCTCGACGTTCACGCCCGGCTCGATCGTGGCCTTCCTTGTGGTGGGGCCGATCATTGACCTCAAGATGATGGCGCTGCTGCGCACGACCTTCTCGTCACGGGTGCTGGTGGGCATGACGGTGGTCGTCGTGCTCTTCGCCTTCACGCTCGGAACGGTGGTGAACCTTCTTGTCTAAAACGGGTGCTCTCGCCACGCGCTGGCTCGGGGTGGGCCTGACCGCGTGCCTGTCCATCACGACGATCACGCTGTGGGCGACCGGGCGGATGGCGCTTTATATCAATCCCGATTCGGCGTGGTTCGCCGTCGGCATGGCCTTCGTCGCGCTGATCGGCGCGATCGCCTCGTTCGCGCTGCCGCTCGGAGCCGAGGCCGATCACGGCCACGACCACGAGCACGGGCATTCGCCCGCCGCGGCATCCGCCCCCCGCGAGGCGTTCGCTCACGCCGACCACGCTCACGCCGACCGGTTCGACGAGCATGATCACGCCGCGCACGACCACCTGGCGGCCCGTCCGCGCCTGACACCCGGCGGGATCGCCGCCTTCACCGGGGGCGTGTTGGCCTCGGGGGCGGTGATCGCCGTGCTGCTCACCCCCGCGGCCTCGCTGTCGACCGAGCTGGCGGTGTCGCGCGACGTGGGTGCGCCTCCGTTGTTCGCCGGCTCCGACGCGGTGACCCTGGCCGCCTCGGGCGACACCTCCACGTTCGGCATCGGCGACTGGTCGGCGGTGTTCGCGCACGCCACCAACCCCGAGACCTTCGACGGCAAGCCCGTCACCCTCACCGGGTTCATCACCCCGGCGAACGACGGCTCGAGCTTCGATCTCACCCGGCTCGTGATCACGCACTGCGTGATCGATGCACAGACCGCGCGTCTGCCCATCGCCGCGACGACCGGTGCCCCCTCGACCGGCCAGTGGGTGACCGTCACCGGGACGGTGCGCTCGAGCGGAGACGGCAAGCTCGCGGTGCACGCGGATCAGGTCGCCGCGATCGACGAGCCCTCGGACCCGTATGAGTACTGACTCCCGTCGCGGCGGCGACTCCCGCCGTTCGCGCGCCCGCCGCCGGCGCGGGCGTGGATTCGCGATCGCGTTCGCCGCCGTCCTCGTCGGTCTCGTGGTCGTCGGCGGCCTCGGCGGAGTGATCGCGGTGGCGCAGGGGCCACGCGTCACGGACGTGCAGGTCGATCCCGCCGCGGCCGTCGCGGCATCCGGGTCGCGCGTGATCCTCACCACGACGCAGTCGCTGCAGAAGGTCGACCCCTCGCAGGTCGAGGTCGACCCGGCGACGCCGTTCACGGTCGACACCTCGGGGCGCAGCGTCGGCGTGCGTTTCACGCTGCCGTTGCGCGACGACACCGACTACCGCATCACCGTCAACGGGGTGAACGGCCTGGGTGCGGGTCCGGCCTCGACGCTTACCGAGACGTTCCGCACCCCTCCGCTGCAGGCCTACCTGATGCAGCGCGGCACTCCCGAGGGCGACACGATCTTCCGCACCGACCTGCAGGGCCAGGCGGGGCTCCCGGTGTTCGTGAACCCCCACATCGAGGATTTCCGCGCCACCGCCAACCACCTCGTCATCTCGGTGCGCGACGGCGACACCCCGCGCGTGATCGTGACCGACCCCGACGGCAAGAATCAGCGCGACATCGCCCTCCCCGGCCCCGGGTACGTGACCAATCTGCAGTCGGCCGACCGGGGGGAGCGCATCGGATTCACCTTCTCGGATGCCGACCTGGGCGCCGCCGGAGGCCGCGAGAGCCGCCTGTTCACGGCGTCGGCGGCCGACGACTCCCCGCCCGTCGAGGTGGGGCTGAACGGCGGCGACGTGCGCATCGCCGACTATCGCTTCGTGCCCGACACCGACAGCATGCTGGTGCTCACCTTCGACTCTCGCCTGCTCCTGACCGACGCGCAGGGCGGCAACGCCGCGCCCCTCGGCAGCGCCGTGTCGATCGACGGCATTGCCCGCGGTTCTTCGGTCGCGATCGTCGAGAGGCTCGAGGGCATCCGCGAGATCGATCTGACCGACGGCTCAGAGCAGGGGCTCGTCGAGCCCGTCGACCCGCCGGGGATGGCGGGACGGGCGACGCCGATGCCCGGGGCGGGGGCGGGGACGATCCGTTCGTTCGCCGACATCAGCTCCGACGGGGTCTCGCGATCGACGATCGTCTCGCACGTCGACACCGACGGCACCGTCCGCCAGCTGTTGAGCGTGCCGGGCTCCGACACCGTGCTGCAGACCTGCGTGTCGCCGAGCGGGCGCTACGCCGCGGTGCTGGTCGCGCCGCGCGCGGTCGACAATCCCTTCGACCGCTACCAGCTGCCCCTTCCGCAGCGCCTGCTCACCCACCTCGTCGAGGTCGACACCGGCCAGGAGGTCGTCGCGCTGCAGGGCTTCGACCTGTCGTGGTGCCAGGTGCCCCCGCAGTGATGCGCCCCGCGACCCGCGCCGACCTCGTCGATCTGCCGGTCGAGGTCGCTCCCCGGCTGCTGGGCGCCCTGCTCGAGACCGAGGTCGCCGGAGAACGGGTCGTCGCGCGCCTCACCGAGGTCGAGGCGTACCACGGCCTCGGCACCGGAGAGCGCCCCGATCCGGGTTCGCACGCCCGCATGGGGCCGACGGCGCGCAACGCCACGATGTGGGGGGAGCCGGGGCACCTCTACGTCTACCTGAGTCACGGCATCCATTCGTGCGTGAACGTCGTGTGCGGCCCCGAGGGTGTCGCGGGCGGAGTGCTGCTGCGCGGCGGCGAGATCGTCGAGGGGGTTGACATCGCAGAGCGGCGGCGGCTCGAGCGCCGCGGGGCGGTGCGGGCGTCGCGGGATCTCGCTCGCGGTCCCGGACGATTCGGCGACGCGGTGGGTCTTCGGCATCCGATCCACGACGGCATCGACGCGGTCACCGGCGCGGAGCGGGCCGGGGCTCGAGCGCGGCTGCTCTTGCCCGAGGCGCCGCCGCCGGTCGTGGCGACGGGGCCGCGCGTGGGGGTCGCGGGCATCGCCGGCACCGACGCGTTCCCGTGGCGCTTCTGGATCGAGGGGGATGCCACGGTCTCGGCGTTCCGCTGGGGCCGGGGCGCGGCGGAGGCGGGTGGGGCGCGAGGGGGCTGACCCCGCCGAAGCCCCGGTGCCTTCGACGGGCTCGGGGCCCTCGCGTTCGATGACCTGATCAGGTCAAGGCGACACGCCGTGCTAGACTGACCCCTTGTCTGCGCGCACTCCAGCACGCAGTTCGCATCCCTCCTCTCGATCCCGGCCTTCCGCCGTGCTCGAACGGGGTGCAGACAAGGGATCTTGGGTGACACCGTCCGGTGTCACGGTACAGAAGGAGACATCACCATGGCAGCAGTGTGCCAGGTGACTGGAGCGGTTCCCGGCTTCGGTCACAACATCTCGCACTCGCACCGCCGGACGAAGCGCCGCTTCGACCCGAACGTGCAGAAGAAGACCTACTTCGTTCCGTCGCTGGGTCGCAACATCAAGCTCAACGTTTCGGCGAAGGGCATCAAGGTCATCGACGCTCGCGGCATCGAGTCCGTCGTCCGTGACCTGCAGGCGAAGGGCGTGAAGCTGTAATGGCGAAGAAGGCTCAGGACGTTCGTCCGATCATCAAGCTGCGTTCGACCGCCGGCACGGGATACACCTACGTGACGCGCAAGAACCGCCGCAACAACCCCGACCGCATCGTGCTCAAGAAGTACGACCCCGTGGTCCGTAAGCACGTCGACTTCCGAGAGGAGCGCTAAGCACATGGCTAAGAAGAGCAAGATCGCGCGCAACGAGCAGCGCAAGGTCGTCGTCGAGCGCTACGCCGCGAAGCGCGCCGAGCTGAAGAAGACCCTGGTCGACCCCAACGCGACCGACGAGGCCCGCGAGGCCGCCCGCGTGGGTCTGCAGAAGCTCCCCCGCAACGCGTCGCCCGCGCGCGTGCGCAGCCGCGACGTCATCGACGGCCGCCCCCGTGGCGTCCTCACGAAGTTCGGCGTCTCGCGCGTCCGCTTCCGTGACATGGCCCACCGTGGCGAGCTGCCCGGTGTGACCAAGTCGTCCTGGTAAGCACCAGACACCGTACGAGAGGCGGGGGCCCCAGCGGGGCCCTCGCCTCTCGTCGTTGACGGCGTCGATCGGCGGCGGCTCCATCAGGGTCCGGAGCGCGGCGCTGCACGACGCTCATTTGTCGAGGGCGGCGAGCATCTCGACGGCGTCGGTCCGACCGCGCACGCCCAGTTTCTGGTAGATCGAGCGCACCTGGCTCTTGACCGTGTTGAGCGAGACGCCGCGCTCGCGGGCGATCTCGACGAGGCTCAGCGACTGCCGCAACAGGTCGGCCGTCGCCCTCTCGGTCGGGGTGAGACGAGCCGCCGCGACCGGCGAGTGGGCGTCGCAGCCGGACGTGGCGACGCGCGCGAGTGTCGCCTGCAGGTGCGGGAGGGCCGCGGCGAGCACGGTGTCATCGTCGGCCACGGCGTCCATCAGCGCCCGGGTCTCGTCGTGCGGCAGAGCGAGGAACGGCGTCGCCGAGGAGCCGGTGCGCACGATCAGATGCAGGGCCGCCTGCATGCTCTGGCGTGCACGCCGGGTGTAACCCAGCCGGTTCTGCGCCAGCGCCCGTCTCACCAGGGCGGGGGTCAGGGTGCGCAGGCAATGGTTCGATCCGGGTGCGACGCAGGCGTCGGTCTCGAGCAGCAGCTCGCGCTCGCGGCCCAGACCGAGCAACGCGCCGGTCCGTTGCATCGCGAAACAGGAGCCGTGACCCTCGGGGGACTCGAAGGGATCCAGCGTGGTCAACGCCTCCCGGTGCTCGCCCTGCGCGACGAGGATGTCGGCGAGCATGCAGACGAGGAGATGCCGGACCATGCGTTGGCTGCTGAGTCGGCGGCTGCCGTGCAGGAGTCGTTGACATTCGGCGCGGCCGGTGCCCAGGTCACGGTCCAGTACCATCGCCATCACCTCGACGACGCGCGCCGCGTACCCCGCGTAGGGGTCGTCCGGATGCGCGCATCGCATCATCCCCGCCACACCCCGCAGTCGCGAGACGTTCAGATCGGCGGCGGCGATGAGAGCCTCGGCGAGCTGAAGCAGGGAGGAGATGTCGGCGGCAGCCCATTCCCGAGCCGTGAACAGCTCGGCGGCCTCGGCTCGGGCGCTTTCGGCCGCGAGGTATTCGCCGTTCAGTGCGTGTCCCAGGGCGCTCACCGACAGCGCCCGGTACCTGGTCGCGTCGGTGTCGGCGAACAGGAGAGCCTCGACTCCGAAGCGTGCGCCCACCTGCGGCCAGCCGATGGCGGTGCCGTACTCGCCGGCGGAGGCGTACAACTGGGACCGCGCGCCGGACGACAGCATGGCCGGTCGCCGCAGGCGGACCTCGTCGAAGTAGCGGGAGAGGGCGGCGGTGCCCTCGGTGAGGGCGTCGCGGCGGGCACGGGCGGCCAGGAGGGCTGCCAGCGGCAGAGCCGTGGAGTCGGTCCAGACCGCGGGCGGCTCGGGAAGCTCCGCCTCCGAGAGCAGTGCGAGGTGGCGGGGTGCGGGGACTCCGTGACCGGGCAGCAATCGCAGGGCCGTCGTCGTGGCGGCCGCGCGGAGTACGGCGCGTGCCTCCATCGAGGCGGGTGAACCTGGCATCTCTCCCCCTTCGTCGCTGCCCAGCGGGTGGAGTGCGCGCGGAGCGCAATCCGGCCGAATGTACTTCGGGTGGGTCTCGCCGACCGCGTGAGCGGGGCATGCTGTCAACAACGCGTGACAGCGTGTCGCGGCGTCGCGGACGGCCAGCGACGGGGCACGCACGGACGAGCGCGGACTCTCACTCCGGGCCCGGGGCTGCGCGGTGCCGCGGGCGGGCTCACCCGACCCATCCGCCTCATGCGTCCCATGGGTCGCACGACACGCCGGTCGAGAATGGGTCGAAATCCGTCAGAATCCCCGTAATTCCGCGGTTCGGTTGATACTGTCGAGGCGGTCTCCCGACCACCGAGGAGGATTCCCCCCTCGTCCGCGTAACGAGAGGCGACCTACGTCGTCGCCTGGAGGACAACCACATGGCTGACAAGTCCATCACCAAGACCGAGCTCGTCGCGAGCATCGCCAGCGCGACCGGGCAGAGCCAGTCCGCCGTGTCGGGCGTGCTCGACTCCCTCTTCTCCACCGTCTCCGAGGCGGTCGCCAAGGGCAGCAAGGTTTCGATCCCCGGTTGGATCGCCTTCGAGCAGGTCGCGACGTCGGCTCGCACGGGCCGCAACCCCCAGACGGGCGAGGAGATCTCGATCCCCGCCGGCAAGCGCGTCAAGGTGACCGCGGGCTCCAAGCTGAAGGCCGCCGTCAAGTAAGACGACGTCGAACGACAGAGGGGGGATGCCACACGGCATCCCCCCTCTGTCGTTCTCTCGCGACGTAGGCTGAGGGGGTGAATCCCCGCCTGCTCCGCGTCGCGGGACCCGTCATCCTGGTCGTGGTCTCGCTGATCGCCGTCGCGGTGGGGCTCGCGTACGGAGGCGGAGCGGCTCCCACGCAGCTCGCCGACCCCGGCCCGGTTGTCCGGTGGGGTTTGCCGATCGCCACCGTCGTCGTCAACCTCGCCGCCGCCACGATGGTCGGTTCGCTGGTCCTGGCGCTGTTCGCCCTGACGGCGGGGGAGCGACCCTTCGAGATCGCCCTGGACACGGCATCCATCGGCGCCGCCGTGTTCACCGTCTCGGCGGCCACCACGGGGTACCTGACCTTCCTCAACGTCCTCAACGCGAAGCCGACGCTCGACGCGGTGTTCGGGCAGCAGCTCGGCCGCTTCCTCGTCGAGAGCTCGATCGGGCAGGCGTGGCTGATCACCACCATCGCCGGCGCCGTGCTGACCGTGCTCACCTTCGCCGTCCGCTCGTGGATCCCCACGCTCGTCGTCGCGATCCTCGCCCTCGCCTCGCTCATCCCCATGGGCACGCAGGGGCACGCGGGCGAAGAGGCCAGCCACAACGCGGCCGTGACCTCGCTCGTCCTGCACATCATGGCCGCGGCCGTGTGGCTCGGCGGACTGATCCTGCTGGTGGTCGTCCGCCCCGCGATGTCGCGCGGGCACCTGCAGACCGCGCTCCTGCGCTACTCGTCGATCGCCCTCGTCGCCTTCATCGTCGTCGCGATCTCGGGAACCGTCCGCGCCTCGATCGGCCTCCTGGGCCTCCAGAACCTCTGGTCGGCCTACGGCGTCCTCGTGCTCGTCAAGGTGGGCGCGCTGATCGCCATGGGCGTCCTGGGCGCCTGGTACCGCCGTCGACTGATCTCGGGCATGGCCGACGAGCCCGGCTCCCGCCGCTTCTGGGGCGTCATCACCCTCGAGCTGGCGTTCATGGGCATCGCCAGCGGTGTCGCCGCAGCCCTCGCGCGCACGCCCCCGCCGGTGCAGCCCCCGCTGGTGGGACAGACCCCGGCCGAGGTGCTGACCGGCGCGCCGCTGCCTCCCGATCTGACCATCGAGCGCTGGTTCACCGCGTGGGACGTGGATCTGCTCTGGACCCTCGTGGTCGCGTTCGGGATCTTCTTCTACCTCGCCGGCGTCTGGCGTCTGCTCCGCCGCGGCGACTCGTGGCCGATCTACCGGACGGTGCTGTGGGTCCTCGGCATGCTGAGCGTGTTCTGGGTCACGTCCGGTCCGATCAACGTGTACCAGGACTACCTGTTCAGCATGCACATGATCGGCCACATGCTGCTGTCGATGGCGATCCCGCTCATGCTCGTGGCGGGGGCCCCGGTCTCGCTCGCGGCGCGCGCCATCCGCAAGCGCACCGACGGGACGCGCGGCGGCCGCGAGTGGATCCTCTGGGCGGTGCACAACCCGGTCGCGAAGGTGCTGACCAACCCCTACGTGGCGGCGGGCCTGTTCATCGGCTCGCTCTGGGCGTTCTACTACACCGACCTGTTCCGCTGGTCGCTGTACGACCACGTCGGGCACATCTGGATGGTCGCGCACTTCCTGGTGACGGGTTACCTCTTCGTGCTGAGCCTCATCGGCATCGATCCCGTTCCGTACCGCCTGCCCTACCCCATGCGCCTGCTCGTGCTCATCGCGATCATGGCGATGCACGCCTTCTTCGGCATCGCCATCATGATGAACTCGGGTCTGATGGTCGCTGAGTGGTTCGGCGCGATGGGCAGGACCTGGGGGGCGACACCTCTTCAAGACCAGTACGTCGGCGGCGGTGTGGCGTGGTCGGTCGGCGAGATCCCCACGCTCATCCTGGCGATCGCGGTGGCCATCCAGTGGAGCCGGAGCGACGAGCGTCAGCAGCGCCGCCGCGACCGTCACGTCGACCGCGTCGGCGATCTCGAGCTCGACGCGTACAACGAGGAGCTCGCTCGCCTCGCCGAGCGCGACGCCCGGGTCGCATCCCGCGGCACCTAGGCGGGACTCAGTCGGACGACCCGCCGACGAGGATCGAGGCGGTGCCGTCCGGCAGCACCGTGATCTCGCCGTCGACGCGGAACGCGACGTCTTCATCAACCGTGCGGACGCTGCCGTCGAAGATCGAGCGGATGTCGACGACGATATGCGCGACGGCCTTCGCCGAGGGGATGCGCCACCCGGCGCCGTCGGGGACCACGGTCACCTCGGGTTGCTGCACGATCGACCAGGTGGGCGCGTCGTCGATGCGGTTGCGCACCGTGAAACCGAAGGGGCAGCCGGTGGGTTGCAGCACCTTCTGCTGGGCGCACGTGGTCAAGAAGTCCTCGACGCGCGACTGCACGACCGAGATGAACTCGTCGGTCGGCTGCGCCTGCACGTCGACCGGGATGCCGGCCAGCGGCGCGTCGGCGAGCACGGCGACACCGGGGGTCGCCGAGATCGCCGTGTCGACGTCGACCGAGTAGAGCCCCGGCGAGAACACCAGGAGCGGGACAGCGGCCGTGGGATCGACGTCGGCCCCGTCGACCGAGACCTGTCGCTTGTCGACCTCGAACCCGTTCACAGCGAACCGCATCGATCCCTCGACCGTGAGCTTCATCACCGACAGCGGGCTGCGGGCGAACCGCCACCGGGGGAGCAGGCCCTCGTTCGTGTCGTGCTGCACCGAGAAGGTCGTCTTTCCGGCGTACCCGCCCGCGGTGTACGAGACCGTGACCTGCGTCTCGTCGCCGTCGGCGCTCTCGCCGGTGATCTCGGCATCCGTCAAGGACGTCAGGGCATCGGGGCGCAGCAACGCCTCGGATGCCGTGGCCGGCAGGCCCGCCGACTGCAGCTCGGCGGAGTCGACGGCCACGCCCGGAACCGCGAGAGCCTCCGCCGTGCGGCGCTCCTGCAGGAGCTCGAGGTAGTGCTGGACGAAGGCGCGGGGGCTGTAGAACTCGCGGTACAGCGAGGCGGCTCCCGCCCCGAGCGCGGCGATCAGCAGCACGCCGACCAGGACGATCCCGGTGATCGTAGCCGCGGGGCGTGCGCGCGCGCCGCGAACGCCTTCGGGCGTCGCGGGGCCCCCGCCTGCGGTGTCCACGCCTCCAGTGTAGGAAAAGCTCCTGTGGAGGCGCCGCGCGCGTCAGTCCATGACGAGCGATTGCACGATCGCGACCGCCGCCAGCTGCCCGCCGGCGATGGCTGCGGCGAGCGAGAACAGGGGTCCCGGCAGGTGATCGGGGTGCGCCAGGTCGCCCACCGCGTAGACGTTCTCGATGCTCGTGCGCCCGAAGGGATCGGTGCGCACGGCCCCCGACTCCTGCAGCTCCACGCCGAGCCCCTCGACGAAGCCGGCCCGTGAGCTCCACGTCGGGGCGACGAACGCCCCGGCGACCTCGAGCGCCGAGCCGTCGGTGCGCTCGAGCGCGAGACCGTCGGTCGTCCCGGCGACGCGCACGACCTCGACGGGGTCGACGAGATGGACCTCGGATGCCACGGGCTCGAGCATGCGTCCGAGGGCTGCGGCGTGGGCACTGCCGTTGACGATCGCCACCGGTCGGCCCGCGAACTCGTGACCGTGGCAGAACGGGCAGTTGGCGACGCGGTCGCCCCACTGCGCGGCGAGGCCGGGGATATCGGGCAGCCGGTCGGCGACCCCCGTGGCGAGGATGACGGCGTGGGCGCGGAGGATCTCGTCGCCCACCGTGACGGTCACGGCGTCGGTCTCTCGGGCGACGGCCGAGACGGCGGCATCCCGGATCTCGACGTCGGGGTAGGCGGCGATCTCCTCCCGGCCGAGGCGGCGGAGCTCGGCGGGGTCGCGCCCGTCGTTCGTCAGCAGGTTGTGCGCGTGGCGCACGGTGCCGTTGCGGTAGTCGCCCGAGTCGAGCAGCAGGGTCCGGCGGTGCATGCGCCCGAGGGTGAGGCCCGCCTGCAGGCCCGCGGGGCCGCCTCCGATGATGATCGCGTCGTACACGATGAGCTCCTTCCGTTTGCGTTCTCGTCCATCCTGTGACTTCATGTCGACATGAAGTCAAGCGCGGTGAAGGACGGCGAGTCGATCGGCGAGGCGGCGGCGCGGTTCGGGCTCGAGACGCATGTCCTGCGGCACTGGGAGGACGCGGGACTCCTGGATCCGGCTCGGGATGCCGCGGGCCGACGCCGCTACGCCGAGGGCGACAGCGTGCGCATCGCGGTGATTTTGCGGAACAAGGCCGCGGGGCTCTCGCTCGACCAGGTCCGGGTGCTGCTCGACGACGGAGCCCCCGACCGGCATCGCGTGCTCGAGGAGCACGTCGCGGAGTTGGACCGACGTGCGGCCGACATCGCCCAGGCCCGCGCCATGACCGAGCACGCCCTGCGCTGCCGCTCGCACGACATCACCGAGTGCCCGCGCTTCCGCAGCCACGTCGCCGACGTGCTGTCGGGGGAGGCGCGGTGGCTGCTCGTCCACACCGAGCCGATGGGCGGGCCCATCCCCAGCTCGCCGTCCGAGGCGACCTGCGCGAACTAGCATGGGCCGGTGACCACGCCGCCCCTTTCCGCCGAGCAGCAGGCGCTGTTCCGGCTGATCGAGGACACCCGCGAGCACGTCTTCGTCACCGGGCGCGCGGGCACGGGCAAGTCGACCCTCCTGCAGCACCTGGCGTGGAACACCAAGAAGCAGATCGCGGTCTGCGCACCCACGGGGGTGGCCGCGCTCAACGTCGAGGGACAGACGATCCACTCGCTGTTCCGCCTGCCGATCGGGCTCATCGCGAACGGCGACATCGACCAGAACGACGCCACGCGCAAGATCCTGAACGCCATCGACACCCTGGTGATCGACGAGATCTCGATGGTCAACGCCGACCTGATGGATGCCATCGACCGCTCGCTCCGCCAGGCTCGCGGTCGACGGTCGGAGCCGTTCGGCGGCACCCAGATCGTCATGTTCGGCGACCCGTACCAGCTGGCGCCCGTGCCGCCGCGGGGCGACGAGGCGCGCTACATCCGCGACCACTACCGCTCGTTCTGGTTCTTCGACGCGAAGGTGTGGTCGGGCGAGGCCGCCAGCGACGGTCTCATCGACATCGGCCGCCACGGGGCCGACCTGCACGTGAACGAGCTCGTCGAGATCCACCGGCAATCCGATCCCGGGTTCAAGCATCTGCTGAACGCCGTGCGGTACGGCCGGGTCACCGCCGAGATGGCCGGGGTGCTGAACACCGCGGGTGCGCGCACGCCCCCGCACCCGGCCGATGGCGAGCACCCGATCATCACGCTCGCGACCCGGAACGACCGCGTCAACACGATCAACCGCAAGCACCTCGACGAGCTCATCGGCCGCACGCAGACCGCGAACGCCGAGATCTCGGGCGACTTCGGGCGCGGCGAAGCGAACTACCCGGCCGAGATGGAGCTGACGCTCAAGGTCGGTGCGCAGGTGATGTTCCTGCGCAACGACGGCGCGCAGTTCGGCGAGGCTCCGCGCTGGGTCAACGGCACGATCGGCACCGTGACCCGCATCGCGGGCGACAGCGTGCGCGTCGAGGTCGACGGTATCCCGCACGATGTCGAGCCGGCCGTGTGGGAGAGGTACCGCTACGCGTACGACCCGGGGACCAAGAACCTCTCGCGCGAGATCGTCGCGGAGTTCACGCAGTTCCCGTTGCGCCTGGCGTGGGCCGTGACGATCCACAAGTCTCAGGGCAAGACCTACGACCGGGCGGTCGTCGACCTCGGGGCGGGGGCCTTCGCCCCGGGGCAGACCTACGTCGCCCTCAGCCGCCTGACCTCGCTCGACGGCCTCTACCTCACGCGGCCGCTCAAGCCGAGTGACATCCGGGTCGACGAGGACGTCCGACGCTTCATGAAGCAGGCGTGGCTCGCGCGGCAGGACGCCGCGAAGGCGTGAGCCTCACGCGACCTGGTGGGCCTTCGCGCGGGTGAGGTCGGCGAACAGCTCGGTGGTGAACCGGTACGCGACGAGCACCTCGGCGATCACCCGCTCCTTCTCGCGGTCGTCCCACGGCGCGGCGTCGAGCTGTTCGCGATAGACGGTCTTGAACGCCTTGGGATCGGCGATGTCGCCGAACAGCAGGAAGCCGATGCCGTTGGTCTCGAAACCGAACCGGCGCCGCATCAGGCGGCCGATCGACGGACCGCCCGACAGATCGCCGAGCAGGCGGGTGTAGTGGTGGGCGACGAAACCGCCGGGCCAGGTGGCGGCCACGCGGCGGATACGCGACACGTAGGCCTGCGTCGTGGGAAGAGGGGCGATGCGCTCGCGCCAGTCGGCACCGATCAAGAAGGCCAGGTCGGCCTCGAGAGCGGGAAGACGCGAGAGTCGGCCCTGGAGGAACACGGATGCCACGGGATCGGTCCGCATGCGGGCGGCCGCCTCTTCGAGGGCCGCGTAGATGAACCAGTGCTGGGCGATGAGGGCGATGTAGTCGTCGCGCGTGCCGGCGCCCGTGAGCAGGTCGGTCATGAAACCGTCGCACTCGCTGGGCGAGTGCGCGTCGCTGGAACGCTCGCGCAGAGCTGTCGAGAACGGGACGACGGCGTTCATGCGGCCATCTTACGCACAGAGTTAGGTTCCCCTAACCCCTATTTCCCTCCGAGCTTGCTCGGCGTCAGCCGCGTCGTGATGCAGACGTGACGGTAACGGGAGCGCAAGCGGCCCTTTCGTTCAGGTGCCGTGTGTTTGAATCTTCGGAGCGGGCGCTTCGTCGCGCGCGGAAGTGCTGGGGGTTTCACATGCGGGCATGGCGTCGTTCCGCGGCCATCGCGATCGCGGGCGCGAGCGTGCTCGCCGTCATCCTGAGCGGCTGCGCGCCGGAAGGCTCGGTGTCGGTCAACGTCCCCGCGCAGGTCGACGCGCCGCTGCCCGAGGCGACGGTGACCGAACTGCAGAACGCCGTGACCGCGGCCATGACCGCGACGGGCTCCACCGGCGCGATCGTGGGCGTCTGGGCGCCGTGGAGCGGCACATGGGTGTCGGGCATGGGAACCCAGGGACCCGGCGGCGCAGAGGTCACCGCGGACCTCGGATTCCGCGCGGGCGATGTCACCGCCGCGATGACGTGCGATGTGCTCTACCGCCTGGCCGCAGACGGCAAGGCGTCGCTGAGCGATCCCGTCACCAACTGGGTCAGCAACCTCCCCGGGTACGAGGACATCACACTCCGTCAACTCTGCGACGGCACCTCGGGCCTCGCGTCCTACACCTCGGTGCTCGACGGCCAGGTGGCGAAGAACCCCGAGCGCGTGTGGAACCCGCGCGAGCTCATGACCTACGGCATCGCGAGCCCCCGGACCAACGCCCCCGGTGTGGCCTTCTCCGACTCGGCGACCGACTACGTGCTCGCGGGTCTCGCCGCCGAGCGCATCGCCAACGAGCCGCTCTCCCAGCTCATCGCCGAGCGCGTCACCGAGCCCCTGGGCCTCGGCGCGACCGGACTCCCCGACCCCGCCCCGGCCGATCCGGCAGCGGCCTCCCTCTCGGGCTACTGGTCTCAGCAGAACGCCGAGGGCGCCTGGAACTGCACCGACCCGGGCGACTACACCGACATGTCCTCGAGCTACGGCGGCGCCGCGGCGGGAGCCGTGACGAATATCGCCGATCTGGGGCGGTACGCGCAGGCGCTCGCCACGGGTGCGCTCCTGCCGGCCGGGAACGACCGATTCGCCGCCCCCGTGCCCGTCGGCGGCGATCAGCCCACGTGGTTCACCGCCGCGGGCGGCGCCTTCCAGGCAGGGTCGCTCATCGGCCAGTACGGATCGGCCCCGGGGTACCTGGTCGGCGCCTTCGCCGACCCGACGACGGGGATGTCCATCGCGGTCGTGCTGAACAACTCCGGCGGCAACAAGACCACCGGCGCCTGGTTGGCCTGGGAGCTCGCGGCGATCGCGTCGAAGGCTCCGGCCGCTCAGGGGCAGACGGCTCCGCAGGCGGGGCTGCCGTGGACCGCCGAGCAGATGCGCGACAACATCGCCGGCAACGCGATCTGCGCTCCTCCCGCGGGATGACCTCGCGATGACCGCGCGCGGCGGGCAGGGGTCGGCGGCCTCGCTCGTGCTCGTCGGACTGGCGTGCCAGGAGGTCGGCGCGTCGTTCGCCGTGATGCTGTTCCCCGAGACCGGGCCGCTCGGCATCGTCATGCTGCGGCTGCTCTTCTCGGCCGTCCTGCTGCTCATCATCGCCCGGCCGCGTCTGCGCGGACACACGGGCTCCGCGTGGCGCTCCGTGGTCGGGTTCGGCGTGGTGCTGGCATCCATGAACGGACTGTTCTACCTCGCACTGGAGCGGCTGCCGCTGGGCGTGACCGTGACCATCGAGGTGCTCGGGCCCCTCACGCTGTCGATCCTCACCGCGACGGGTGTCGCCCGCTGGGTGTGGGCCGGACTCGCGCTGGGCGGCGTCGTCGCCCTCGGAGCCGGAGGATGGGACCGCCTCGACGCCCTCGGCGTGCTCTTCGCCTTGGGCGCGGCGGTGAGCTGGGCCCTGTACATCCTCGCCTCTGCGCGGGTGGGTCGGGAGTTCCCGCGACTCGACGGCCTCGCGCTCGCGATGGCCGTGGGGGCCGTCATCGCCCTGCCGTTCGGCATCGCCCAGGCCGGATCGGCCCTGTTGCGCCCCGACATCCTGGCCCTCGGCGCCGCTGTCGCTCTGCTGTCATCGACCATCCCCTACGCCCTGGAACTCATCGCCCTCCGCCGTCTGGCGGCGTCGGCCTTCGCGATCCTGATGAGCCTCGGTCCGGCCACCGCCTCGATCGCCGGGTTCCTGCTGCTCGGTCAGCACCTGTCGTGGCTCGAGCTCGTCGGAATCGCCCTGGTGATCACGGCCAGCATCGGCGCCGTGCTCGCCGCCGCCCGCCGCAGCGCCGGGGCACGGCATCCGGGACCGGACGCCGAAGAACCCCTCAGCGAGCCGATTGGCTGAGCGGATGCCATGACCCCGGCGACTCCGCAAGGGGTCTCTCGCGCACCCGGGCGGTGGCGAGGATGACCGGATGAGCGACGACGATCAGACGAAGAGGGATTTCGACGAGGCGGTCAACATGACCGCGAGCGAGCTGAAGAAGTGGCTCGACACCGACGAGTCGAAGTCCGTCGGCCAGAAGAAGGACGGCGGGGAGTCGACCGGGCACGAGAGCGGGCGGCACATCGTGCGCATCCTCGAGAAGAAGAAGGCCGACCTCACCGACGACGACTACGCGCACATGCGCAAGGTCGTCGGCTACGTCAAACGGCACAGCGCACAGAAGCCCAAGGGCGACATCACCGACACCGACTGGCGGTACTCGCTCATGAACTGGGGCAACGACCCGAAGAAGTGACCCCGTAAGGACTTCGTGAGGGTCGGCGCGACGGGGCCCGGGCGCATAGGCATCCGGGGTACAATGGACTCATGCCCATCATCGACAGCGCCGTGTACGTCGACGGTCACCGCATCGAGAACCCGGCCAGCCTCGACCAGACCTTCGAGTACATGGAGGCCCACGGCGGTATGGCGTGGATCGGCCTGTTGCGGCCCTCGCCCGAGGAGCTCGAGCGCGTCGCCGCCGAGTTCTCGCTGCACCCGCTCGCGGTCGAGGACGCTCTCGCCGGCCACCAGCGCGCGAAGCTCGAGCGCTACGGGGGCAACCTCTTCGCGGTACTCCGACCCGCGCGCTACATCGACGAGACCGAGACGGTGGAGTTCGGCGAGCTCCACGTCTTCATCGGCCCCGACTACGTCGTGACCGTGCGTCACGCCGAGGTTCCCGACCTCTCGCAAGTGCGGCGGAGACTCGAGAAGAACCCCGACCTGCTCGCGCGCGGTCCCGAGGCGGTGCTCTACGCGATCCTCGACGAGGTCGTCGACCAGTACGACCCCGTGGCCCGCGGCCTGCAGAACGACGTCGACGAGATCGAGGACCAGCTGTTCGGCGAGGGCGGCGCGGATCTCACGCAGCGCATCTACGAGCTCGCGCGCGAGGTCATCCACTTCCAGCGGGCGACCGAACCCCTGCGCGACATGCTCGAAGCCCTGCTGCGCGGGGCCGACAAGTACGGCGTCGACCTCGAGCTGCAGCGCTCGCTGCGCGACGTGCTCGATCACGTCCTGCGACAGTGCGAGAAGCTCACGGCGCTCCGGGCGATCCTCGACAACGCCCTCACCGTCAACGCGACGCTGGTGACGCAGCGACAGACCGAGACCTCGCTGAAGCAGAACGAAGAGGTCAAGAAGATCTCGGGGTGGGCGGCCATCCTGTTCGCGCCGTCCCTCGTGGGCGGCATCTACGGCATGAACTTCAAGAACATGCCCGAGCTCGATTGGACCTTCGGGTACCCCATGGCCCTCGCCCTGATGGCCGCCACTTCGATCGGACTGTGGTTCGCGTTCAAGCGCAAGCAGTGGCTCTGAGCGCTCCCGCCGGGGCACGGCATCCGGTCCGGGATGCCGACACTGCGGCGCGCTTGCTGGACAGACGCTGCGCAATTCGCACGATGGGTACGTGACCGACTCCTCCCCCCGCTCGAGCGACGCCGCAGAGCCGCCCCGCACCACCTCGACCGTGCAGCTCGAGGACGACGGGTACCACAAGCGCCTGACGTCGCGTCAGGTGCAGATGATCGCGATCGGCGGTGCGATCGGAACGGGCCTGTTCCTCGGCGCCGGCGGACGCCTCGCGCAGGCCGGCCCCGCGATCGTGCTCTCCTACGCCGTGTGCGGGTTGTTCGCGTTCTTCATCCTGCGCGCGCTCGGCGAGCTCGTGCTGCACCGCCCCACGTCGGGGTCGTTCGTGTCGTACGCGCGGGAGTTCTTCGGCGAGAAGGCGGCGTTTGTCTCGGGCTGGTTCTACTGGATCAACTGGGCCACGACGACCATGGTCGACATCACCGCCGCCGCGCTCTACATGAACTTCTTCGGCAAGTACGTGCCGTGGATCGGCGCCGTCCCGCAGTGGGTGTGGGCGCTCGCCGCCCTCGTGACGGTCCTCGCCGTCAACCTCGTCTCGGTGAAGGTGTTCGGCGAGCTGGAGTTCTGGTTCGCGCTCATCAAGGTCGCCGCCCTCGTGGCGTTCCTACTCGTCGGCATCTACTTCGTCGTGTTCGGCACCCCCACGGGTGCGCCCACCGGGTTCTCGCTGATCGCCGACAACGGCGGGTTCTTCCCCAACGGCATCCTGCCCGCCATCATCCTCATGCAGGGCGTGGTGTTCGCGTACGCCTCGATCGAACTGGTCGGCACCGCCGCCGGCGAGACCAAGAACCCCGAGAAGGTCATGCCCCGCGCGATCAACTCGGTGATCTTCCGCGTCGCGGTCTTCTACGTCGGCTCGGTGCTGCTGCTGTCGCTCCTGCTGCCCTTCACCGCGTACTCGAAGGACGAGAGCCCCTTCGTGACCTTCTTCGCCTCCATCGGCGTTCCCGGCGTCGACGTGATCATGAACCTCGTCGTGCTGACCGCCGCGCTGTCGTCGCTGAACGCGGGGCTGTACTCCACCGGCCGCATCCTGCGCTCGATGGCGGTCGCGGGCTCGGCGCCGAAGTTCGCCGCGCGCATGAACAAGGCGGGCGTGCCCTACGGCGGCATCGCGATCACCGCGTTCGTGGCCCTCTTCGGTGTCGTGATCAACTTCGTGGCCCCGAGCGACGCGTTCGAGACCGTGCTGAACGTCGCCGCCGTCGGCATCCTGGTCACGTGGGCGACCATCATGCTCTGCCAGATGAAGTTCAAGCGCCTCACCGACCGCGGCGAGCTGGTGCGCCCGGCCTTCCGACTGTTCTGGGCGCCGTACACGGGCTACGCGACGCTGCTGTTCCTCGCCATCGTGCTCGTGCTGGTGTTCATCGACTCGCCCGCGACCCTGCTCGTGGCCGTCATCGCGAGCATCGCCATCACGATCGGGTGGTTCGCGTGCCGCAAGCGCATCGCGGAGCTGGCGGCCGAGCGCGAGGGGTACACGGGCACGGTGCCGGTGGTGCCGAGCCCCTTCCCGAAGCCGCGCGACAAGAAGGACTGAGCCCGCGGGTTCTCGGTGCGGCGCTCGGGCTTCGGCTCGGGCGCCGCGCTCGTCAGTCGGTGAACGGCCAGCCGCAGTAGGCCTCGGCGAGGGAGGCGCGGCCATGCGCCGACTCCACGACGGTGCGCAGTTCGCCGACCTGGCGTCGGCGGTCGAAGTCGGTGGCATCCGGAGCCACGTGCAGCAGGCTGGTCATCCACCACGAGAAGTGCTGCGCCTTCCAGATGCGGCGCAGGGCCTTCTCGGGGTACGCGTCGAGGCCGCGCTCGTCGCCCTCGAGCAGCAGGCGCCGCAGGGCGTCGGCCAGCAGACGTACGTCGGCGATCGCGAGGTTCATGCCCTTCGCGCCCGTGGGCGGCACGGTGTGCGCGGCGTCTCCGACGAGGGCGACGCGCCCGCGGCGCAGTTCGTGCGCGACGAAGCTGCGGAACCGCAGCACGTCGCGCTGGAAGATCGGGCCCTGCCTCAGCGTCGTTCCGGGCACGCGCTTCTGCAGTTCGTTCCACAGCTGCTCCTCGCTGTACGCCGCGGTGTCGGTGTCGGGGTCGCACTGGAAATACATGCGCTGCACGGTGTCGGAGCGCTGGCTGACCAGCGCGAAGCCCTCGGGGGAGTTGCTGTAGATGAGCTCGTCGGCGCTCGGCGGGGCCTCGCACAGGATGCCGAACCACGCGAACGGGTACTCGCGGAAGTAGCCGCCCTGGCGCGATCCCGACACGGTGGCCCGGGCGACGCTGCGCGACCCGTCGGAGCCCACGACGAACTCCGCCTCGATCTCGAACGGCCGCCCGTCGGCGTCGCGCGCGATCACGCGAGGGGTCGAGGTCTCGGCATCCGCGATGCCCTCGGCGGTGACGCCGAAGCGCAGGTCTTGACCGGCCGCGAGGCGCGCGGCGATCAGGTCTTTCAGCACCTCGTGCTGCGGGTACAGCCACACGGCACGGCCGACGGATGCCGCGAAGTCGATGCGGTGGCCCTCTCCCTCGAAGCGCAGCTCGATGCCGTCGTGTCGGTGGCCCACGGTGCGGGCGCGCGAGTGCTCGCCGAGGGTGTCGAGCAGTTCGACGGTGCCCTGCTCGAGGATTCCGGCTCGGATCGTGCTCTCGATCTCGTCGCGCGAGCGCTGGTCGATGACGACCGAGGCGATGCCGGCCTCATCGAGCAGGTGCGAGAGCAGGAGCCCCGCGGGGCCGGCGCCGATGATGGCGACGCGGGTGCGGACGGTGGTGGTCATGGCGTCTCCTTCGACGGTGGCTGTGTCGATGGTGCGCGCCGCCCGCGCTCCCCGTCGCCGCATTCCCGTTGATCAGGAACCCGCGTGATCCGCGTGAGGTGCCAATATTTGTCGCTTGCGGGGCCTCTAAGCGACATATATTGGCGCCTCACGCGGGAAGGTGGCGGAGGGGCGGGGAGGGGTCAGCGGCGGAAGCCGAGGGCGCGCTCGGTGTCGCGGGCGGCGCGGTGCAGCTCGACCAGGGCGAACTGGGTCTCGGCGTCGCGCGGGAGCACGGCCGACAGCGCGGCGATGACCGCTCCGGTTTCGTCGCGCACGGGCACTGCGACGCCGGTGGAGACCTCGTCGACGTAGCCGGGGGCCACGACCCGACCGAGCGTGCGGATCTCGGCGAGGGTGCGGCGCAGTGCCGCCGGGTCGACGATCGTGTCGGCCGTGACCCGGGCAAGGGGGCCGTCGAGCACGCGCTCCTGCAGGTCGCGCGGGGCGAAGGCGAGCAGCACGAGTCCCGACGACGACGCATGCAGGGGAAGGCGCCCGGCGACGCGGGTGATGTTCGCGCCGGAGTCGGGGGCGCTGAGGCGCTCGAGGAACAGCGCCTCGTCCTGCTCGAGGATCGCGAGCTGGGTGTGCTCGCGCACGCGCTGTTGCACGCGTTCCATGTACGGCAGGGCCGCTTGGCGCAGGCGCAGCGCGTGCGAGGACCGGGTCGCGAGTTCCCACAGGCGCATCCCGACGCGGACGCGGCGCTCGTCGTCACGCTCGAGCAAGCCGGCATCCACCAGCTCGTTCACGATCCGGTGCGCCGACGAGCTCGGCAGACCCCCCCGGCGGCCGATGTCGGCCGTTGTCTGCGCGGTGCGCGTGGGGGTGAAGGTCTCGAGGATGCGTACGAGGCGGTCGGTCACCGAATCGCCGGAGGGGGAGTTCGCCACGGGTCCACCCTGGCACGACTCCCATTCAGCGGGAACGCCTAGCCACGATACGAGGTGGTGACGGAGCATGGAGGGGTCGAAGGAGACCCCATGACAAACGCCCCCGCCGCGGCCCCCGAATCGCTGCTGGCCGCTCCCGACCAGGCGACGCAGGACGAGATCGTCCGCGAGATCCGTGCCCGCCACGCCGAGCTCGATGCCCTCGACGCCGCGGGCGAGCGCATCGCCGCGACCGCCCACGACTTTCCGGCCTATCGGTCGAGCGTGCTGCGGCATCCGACCAAGAATCCGAAGCTCGTCGACCCCGAGACCATCGAGCTGTTCTCGCCCGCGTTCGGGCAGCGCGACGTCGCGGCGATCGAGTCGGACCTCACCCTTCAGCACGCGGGGGAGCCGCTCGGTGAGCGCATGACGGTGCAGGGCCGTCTGCTCGACTCGTGGGGGCGCCCGGTGGCGAACCAGCTCATCGAGATCTGGCAGGCGAACTCGGCCGGCCGCTACATCCACCAGCGCGACCAGCACCCCGCGCCCCTCGACCCGAACTTCACGGGAGCCGGCCGCGCGATCACGAACGAGAACGGCGAGTACCGCTTCACGACCATCAAGCCCGGCCCGTACCCGTGGAAGAACCACCGCAACGCGTGGCGTCCGGCGCACATCCATTTCTCGGTGTTCGGGTCGTCGTTCACGCAGCGGCTGGTGACGCAGATGTACTTCCCGGGCGACCCGCTGTTCGCGCTCGACCCGATCTACAACTCCATCCACCGCCAGAAGGACCGCGACGCCCTCGTCGGCGTCTACGACCACGATCTCACCTCGCCCGAGTGGGCGACGGGGTACCGGTTCGACATCGTGGTCGACGGGCCGGACGCCACGTACTTCGAGCAGGAGGGCGACGAGTGATCCCCGCCAAGACGCACCGCGCCACCCCCGGCCAGACGGTCGGGCCGTTCTTCGCCTACGGCTTGGAGTACCCGAAGCAGCACGAGGTGGTGTTCCCGCACTCACCGGGCGCGATCGTGCTCTCGGGCACCGTGTACGACGGTGCGGGAGCGCCGATCCCCGACGCCGTCGTGGAGATCTTCGGGGCGGATGCCGACGGCTCGGTGCCCCGCGCGCGGGGCGCGTTCCGCCGTGACGACCACACCTTCACCGGGTTCGGACGCGCCTTCACCGACGACGAGGGGCGCTACTCGTTCTGGACGCGCGAGCCGGGCGGCATCCGGGGTCGGGCGGGGTTCTTCGCCGCGATCGTGTTCGCCCGCGGCCTGCCCGACAAGCTGCACACGCGCATCTATTCGCCGGCCGACGACGACGCTCTCGCCGCCGATCCGCTGCTCTCCACCCTGACGTCGGAGGAGCGCGCTAGCCTCGTCGCGACCCGTACGCCCGACGGGTACCTGTCGCACGACATCCGGTTGCAGGGCGAGAACGAGACGGTGTTCCTTGCCTTCTGAACCCCTTCCGCGCATCGACCTCGGGCTGCTCTCGCCGGTGAGCGTCGGCCAGGACGCCCTGCTGTCGGACGAGTTCGTGCTGGCCACGATGATCCGCGTCGAATGCGCCCTGGTCGCGGCCTACGTCGCCGTCGGGGTCGCCCCCCGCGAGGCGCGAGCCGACATCGACCACCTCTTCGGCATCGACGAGAAGGGCGGCGCGTCCGCGCGCGTGCTCGACGTCGACGCCCTCGTGCGTGACGCCGTCGCCGGGGGCAACCCCGTGATCCCCCTCGTGGGCGCGCTCAAGGCCCAGGTGCCGGCGGAGCACCGCGGGTGGATCCACCGCGGGGCGACGAGTCAGGACGTGCTCGACACCGCGCTCATGGTGGTCGCGCAGCGCGCGGTCGAGCAGACGCGACGCTCGGTCGCGAATGCGGCGGTCTGGGCGCGACAGCTCGCCACCGCGCACGCCGACGAGGTGGCCGCCGCCCGCACGCTCACCCAGCACGCCGTGCCCACGACGATCGGGGCGCGCGCCGCGACCTGGGCGCGCGGTCTCGAACGGGCGGTCGGGCGACTCGACGCCCTGGTCTTCCCCGCGCAGCTCGCGGGTGCGGGCGGGACGCTTGCCTCGTTCGTCGAGATCACGGGATCGACGGATGCCGCCGACGCCCTGCCCGCGGCCTTCGCCCGGGTGCTCGAGCTCGACGCCCCCGAGGCTCCGTGGCACGTGACGCGCTGGCCCGTGACCGAGATCGGCGACGCCCTCGTGCAGGCGATCGATGCGCTCGGCAAGATGGCCGCCGACGTCGCGACCCTCAGCCGCACCGAGATCGGCGAGGTGTCGGAGGGCGTGGGCGGCGGATCGTCGGCGATGCCCCAGAAGCAGAACCCCGCCGAAGCGGTGCTCATCCGCTCGGCCGCCCTTCGCGCGCCTCAGCTGGGCGCGACCTTGCACCTGGCATCGGCCCTCGCTGTCGACGAGCGCCCCGACGGCGCCTGGCACGCCGAGTGGCCGACGTTGCGCGAGTTGCTGCGCCTCGCGGTCGGCGCCGCGGCGCACGGGTCGTCGTTGCTCGCTCACCTGCGTGTCGATGCCGGGGCCGGGACTGCCAACGCTGCTCTGACCGGAGGGCGCCTCGTCAGCGAGCGTCTGCGGGGCGTGCTCGTGCCCCTCATCGGCGCCGAGCGCTTCGCGGCCCTGCTCGACGGCGACGCCGACCTCGCCCCGCGCCTGCGGGCGCTGCCCGAGGCGGCCGGCCTCGACGTCGACGCGCTGCTCGATCCGGCCGCCTACGTCGGTCTCGCCCCCCGCCTCGCTCGCGACACCCGCCACGCCGGCGGAGGCACCGCGCACGACGAAGGAGCCGATGCATGAGCCTCATCTCGCTGACCGCACCCGTGGGTCCCGCCGACGCACCCCTCGTCGTGCTGGGGCCCTCGCTCGGCACCTCGACCATCCTGTGGGACGACGTCGCGCCCCTGCTCGCCGACGATTACCGCGTCGCTGCGTGGGACCTCCCCGGGCACGGGGCCGGGCCGATCGCACGCGAGGCGTTCACCGTCGCCGATCTCGCGGATGCCGTGGCCGCCGCCGTCCCCGATGACACGTTCCTGTACGCCGGGGTGTCCCTCGGCGGGGCGACGGGCCTCGAGCTCGCGCGGCGTCATGGCACCCGCCTGCGGGGCGCCGCCATCGTGGCATCCGGAGCCGTCCTCGGCGAGCCCGCGTCGTGGCACGAGCGGGCCGCCCAGGCGCGGTCGCAGAGCACCTCGAGCCTCATCGTCGGCTCGGCCCAGCGCTGGTTCGCGCCGGAGTCGATGGCGCGCCGCCCCGAGCTGAGCGGCCGCCTGCTGCACGCACTGCAGGACGCCGACGACGACAGCTACGCCCGCTGCTGCGAGGCGCTCGCCGCGTACGACGTGCGCGCGACGCTGGGCGAGATCGCCGTGCCGGTGCTCGCCGTCTGGGGATTCTTCGACCAGGTCGCCCCCGAGCCCAAGGCCGTCGAGATCGCCGAGGGCGTGCAGCGCGGCAGCGTCGCGCGCATCGACGACGCCGGCCACCTTCCCCCGGTCGAACAACCCGAGGCCGTGGCGGCTCTGCTGCGGTCGTTCTTCGCCTCCGCTTCGACGACGACGTCTTTCCGAAAGGACGCCTGATGCCCACCGATCAGGAACGCCACGACCAGGGCATGACCGTGCGCCGCGCCGTGCTGGGCGACGCGCACGTCGACCGCTCGATCGCCGCGACCACCGACCTCACCGCCGACTGGCAGGACTTCATCACGCGCGTCGCGTGGGGAGACGTGTGGTCACGGCCCGGCCTCGACCGTCGCTCGCGCTCGATCGCGGTGCTGAGCTCGCTCATCGCGCACGGTCACCACGAAGAGCTCGCGATGCACCTGCGCGCGGCGTTGCGCAACGGGCTGAGCGTCGAGGAGATCCGCGAGGTCATCCTGCAGTCGGCGATCTACTCCGGCGTGCCGGCGGCCAATTCGGCCTTCCGGATCGCGTCGGAGGTTTTCGCGGCGCCGGATACGGCTGACTGAGATCCGCGGCAGTCTGTGTGCGCTGCTGCGGGACGGCATTCGTCTTAGACCACGTCCCCTTCGTGCTGCCTGGAGATGCTCTGGGCGACGGTGCGTGGGACTTCCTCACTGCACAAGCGGGACGAGGGGTCTCGGAAGGGGTCGGGGGTGTCGCGGGCCGGGAAGCCGGGGTCCCGGTGGGTGATGCGGGAGATCAGAAACGCTTATGTCTGAATCCGGCATAAGCGGGTAGCGTCAGAGGCGAACCCCAGAGAGAGTGAGCGACGATGCTTCTCGAAAGAGACCTCATCCAGTCCGTCGGATTCCGCAACGTCCGCGAGGGCGGCGAGATCACCGGCTTCCAGTTCCGGGTGCGGATGCCGTCGTATCGCGGCATGTCCGCCTCGCTGATCGACGGCATCGGGGTGCAGATCCCCGGCCTCGTCGACGTCGCACCCGACGTGCCGCGGTGGACCCTGCAGGGGCGGCAGTACTCCCTCGCCGAGCTCTGGGACGGCGACGGCGTGCGGTGGCCTCTCGAAGATGCCGCGATCATCACGGTTCCCCTCGCCGGCGGCCTTCCCGATGGCGTGCACGAGCTCTCGATCGAGCTGCGCCTGCGCATGTCGTACATCCCCCAGGAACACCAGCCGAGCACCTACCGCGTCACCAAGAGCGTGACGCTCGCCCCCGAGGCATCCGGAGTCCCCTTCCGTTACGGCGTCTCGCTCTACAGCTACATGACCGACTTCGGCACCGTCATGGACCTCGAGACCGCGATGGCCTCGATCGCCGACCTCGGCGCGACCGGCCTCGAGATCCTCGGCGAGGCGCACATCCCGAACTACCCGAACCCCTCGCAGGAGTGGGTCGACGACTGGTTCGCCTTGCTCGAGAAGTACGGCCTCGAGCCCACGAACTACGGCTCGTGGATCGACACGCGCCTGCACTCGAGCGGCCCGAACGGTCGCGACATGACGGTCGACGAGGGTGCCGCAGCCCTCCAGCGCGACCTGCGGCTCGCAAAGCGCCTCGGCTTCCGCTTCGTGCGGCCCAAGATCGGTGTCGTCTCGAGCGACCTGATCCCGCACCCGATCTGGACCGAGGTCGTCGAGGCGTCGCTGCCGCTCGCCGAAGAGCTCGACGTGATCATCTGCCCCGAGATTCACTCGCCGACCCCCATCAAGCACGAGGTCGTCGACGACTACATCGCGTTGATCCGCCGCACGGGTACGAAGCACTTCGGCCTGCTGCTCGACACCGGCATCTTCCAGGACCGCCCCATCCCGCTGAAGCCCGGCGAGCTGCCAGGGCACCGCCCGGCGTTCCTCGACGGCATCCATGTCGATCCGAACGACGTGTTCGACGTGATCGAGAACGTCGTGTTCATCCAGGCGAAGTTCCACGACATCGACGAGAACCTCGAAGACCAGCAGATCCCGTGGGAGCCGGTATTGAAGGCCCTGAAGGACGCGGGCTACACCGGTTACCTCTCCAGCGAATACGAGGGCGAGCGCGAGCCGTGGCGCTCGATCGAACAGGTCCGCCGTCAGCACTCGCTGATGCGTCAGATCGCCGACCGGATCTGAGGCGTACGACATGCCCAACGGACTCATCCACGACGACAGCCTGCGCGCGCACCCCGACGGGCTCGCGCTGCGCCTGACGATCCCCTGGTACCGCAGCCTCTGGCTCTCGTCGGTGACGACTCTCGCGCTCACCGTCGACGGAGAGGAGGTGGATGCCGCCGACCTCCGCGTCGCGTTCGGCGACACCTCGTACGGCCTCGACGAGCTGCCCGAGCAGAGCGAACGACTCTGGTTCCTGCAGGAGCACCCGCTGCTGGTCGCCCGGCGCGAACACCCCGTCGCGCTCGACGAGACGCACGACGTCGTGTTGCACGGCGAGCTGCGTCTGCCCTACATGCAGATCGCGCCCGGCCAGGACGGCGGCCCCGGCCTGTACGTGCCGAACGTGGTGCACGATGTGAAGACCCTGACGGTCGTCGACGCGGATGCCGAGATCCCGGCCCTCGTGTCGGACGTCACGCCCCCGTCGCCGGCGGCCGAGGCCGACCCGTTCCAGCTGGGTCTGACGCTGTACTCGGCGAGCGCGGAGTTCCGCGCCGGGTATTTCGACTTCGACGGTCTGCTCGACCGGGTTGCCGAGCTCGGCATCGGTCCGGGGATCGAGATCGTGGCATCGCAGACGGTGCCGACCTACCCGGTCGTCGGCGACGACTTCGTGCGCACGTGGCGCGCGGCGTTCGACCGGCACGGGTTCGTCGAGAGTTCGTTCGGCGCCAACCTCGACATGGGTCGTCGGCGTGATCGCGATATGACCCCCGACGAGGAGTTCGCCTTCTCGAAGCTCATGTTCGAGGGGGCGAAGAAGCTCGGCTTCCCGCTCGTGCGCATCCAGAGCGCCAAGCCCGAGCTGCTGCGCCGGCTGCTGCCGATCGCCGAAGACCTCGAGCTGAAGCTCGCGTACGAGATCCACGCGCCGATGGGCCCGAACTCCGACGCGATCCTGCGCGTGCGCGAGACATACGCCGAGCTCGATTCGCCGCTGCTGGGCTTCGTCGCCGACTTCTCGTCCACCATGCACGCGATGTCGCCGACTCTGCTGCGCGCCGTCAGTCGCGCCGGCCTCGACGACGATGCGGTCGCGACGCTGCAGCGGATCTGGGCGACGGATGCCACGATGCAGGAGCGCCAGCAGGAGTTTCTCGGCTACCTGCGCGGCCGCGATTTCGACCCGGGTCGCCTCGGTTCGTTCGCGCACCTGGCCTTCAACATGCACGGGCACGTCGATCCGCGCGAGTGGGCCGACATCATGCCGCAGATCCTGCACGTGCACGCGAAGTTCTACGACATCGACGAGTCGGGGCAAGAGCCGGCGATCGACTATCCCGAGCTCGTGCGGGTGTTCGTCGAGGGCGGGTACCGCGGGTTCTGGTCGAGCGAGTGGGAGGGCCACGCCTTCGCCGAACTCGGCGAGGTCGACCCCCTTCTGCTGGTGCGTCGTCAGCACGACCTCATCCGCTCGGCGATGCGTTCGGTGACCGCGGGGGTATGACTCAGGCGGGTCGGCTGTGCGCGACGTGCGCCTCGCCGGCCCGCGCCGTCAGGAGCGACGGGATGCCGACTTCTCGACGCCTCAGGAAGCTCACTCCGGCGCGGTCATGAGGAACACCGTGTGCGCCAGGCGCTCGAGCAGCTCCCGCCAGCCGTACGCGTCGTGCGGGCTCGCCGTCGCCGTCACGCCCAGACCGAGATAGCGCACGCTCAGGCTGTAGAACACCTCGAACGCCCACCGCGCTTTCGCGTCTGGCAGGTCGACCCCGTGTTCCTCGGCGGCGGCGATCAGCGCTCGCAGGAACACCTGTTGCCCGGCATCGCCCGACTGCCGCCCCCGGTCGAGGAGGGCCGCGTCCTCGACGCCGAGAAGGAAGAACGGCGCCAACAGGTCGCGGTTCTCGCGAAGGAGTTCGGCGTAGGCGGTGACGATCGCGGTCGTCGCGCCGGCGAAGTCGGTCGCCCCCGCCGCGGCGATCGAGACGCGCTGCGCGGTCTCGAGGTCGAGGCGGTCGAACTCCTGGCTCTGGACGGCGCGCAGCAGTTCGGCCTTGCCTGCCACGCGGCCGTAGATCGACCCGATGGACACCCCGGCCCGCGCGCTGACCTCCGCGAGCGAGAACTGTCCCGTTCCGCGCTCGTGCAGGAGGTCGAGCACCGCCGCGCACACCTTGGCGAACGAGTCGCGGCTTCGCTGCTGCTTGGGCTCCGACACCCCGCTCACCGTCGGTCGCGCTTCCATCGGCTCCTGCTCTCCAACCCGTCGGACGGCGCCCTCAGGCGGTCAGCTCGACGAGGACCGCGGACTGCGGGGTGACGTCGACGTCCACCTGGAGGGTACCGGTGGCGGACACCGTCATCGGGCGGGGATCGTCGACCTCCCCGGTCAGGGACCTGATCACGACGTTCACCACGGCATCCGGCCAGGGGAGGTTCCGCAGCTCGAGGCGGGCGGATTCCACGCGCGCGGAGGCCAGGTCACGGCGCTGCGGGGGAAGGGTCAGTCCCAGCTCGATCCGCTGCTCGCCGATCGGGATGCGGAAGACGAAGCGGTCTTCCTCGCGCTCGGCCAGAGCCGTGTCGGGTGCCACGTAGTTCGCCACCAAGACGCGGACGTGGTCCCCGTCCCGCCCGGCGATGACGGCGAAGCCCGATTCGTTGCCCCCGGTGACGGCCAGACGTCGCCCGGTGAGAGCCTGACCGGCCAGGGCGAGGGCGCGCGAGCGCTCGTCGGGTCGTCCGTCCGAGTGGCCGACGCCGCCGGGGTCGACGAAGCCGTAGTGCGGGTCGAGGCCGCTGTCGGCTCGGAAGAAGAACGCGTGGTCGATGGCCGTGTCCTGCAGGTAGATCGCGGTGGCGGCCTGGAACGCCGCCTTCTCCGCGGCGGGAGCGGTGGAGCTCGGGACCGCGAGGTAGTTCCAATAGCTCAGGGTCAGATCGGTGTCGGTGAAACCGTACTCGTCGAGAAGGGCACGCAGCTCACGCGAGACGTACCGGTAGTCGAGCGGGTCACGGCTGCCGTCGGTGAACCAGAGGAACGAGTAGAAGTCGAGAGGAAGATCGTTCTCTCGGACGAAGGCGAGGAAACCCTCGCGGTACGCGGCGTCCTTCTCGAGGGGGAAAGCGGTCGCGGGTCCGCCGATCGTCAGGGTCGTGTCGACGCGCCGCACGGCCTCGCAGAAAGCTCGGTACATCGCGTAGAACTCCTGCGGCCTCCCGTCGAAGTGCAGGGGCCCGAAGTCGGGCTGGTCGCCGAACTCGTAGAGGCGGATCGGCTTCGCGGGTCCGCCCGCCCACCCCTGCGAGTAGTGACGCACGATGTGCTCGACCACCCGGCCGTAGACATCGACGTCCTCCGCGGGGAGCTTGTTGCGGGGGATCGAGCTGGCCACGGTGAACATCACCTCGGCGCCGATGGCGTGCACCGCCTCCACCCACTGATCGGTCGCGGCGAAGTTGTAGCTCGCGGGATCGTCGACGTCGGCGCTCCAGTCGGGGAACAGGCTCGTGGGGTTGTTCCGGGTGTCGAGGCGGGAAACCCAGTCGAAGGAGCGGACGACCGTGACCCCTGCTTGTCTCCACAGGGGTGTCATGTCGGGGAACTGCGGGTGCGCGTCGACGGGGCCGGGCACGCCCCCGACCCCGTTCAGGGGGCGGAAGGCGCTCTCAGCGGCGGCGTCGACGATAAGGGTTCGGGTGGGGGAAAGGTGCGACACGTTCGTCTCCTCGAGGGTCAGTAGGGCATCCGCAGGAGGCGGTTCGCGTATTCGTTGGCGATGGGTTCGTCGTGACGGAGGTGCTCGATGCGCGCCCGGTAGGTCTCGTCGGTGACGGAGTCGAACTCCTCGAGCATCGACTCGATCGAGCGGTCGTGCACGGCGCGCACGCGAGGGAGGCGGCGCTTCATGAAGTCGAGCTGGGCGTCGAGCACCGAGGAGTTCTTCGCGAGCTCCTGAGCGAGGACGACCCCGTCTTCGATGCTCATCGCCGCTCCCGATCCGAGGTACGGGGTCATGGTGTGGGCCGCGTCTCCCAGGATCATCACGCGGCCGCGGAACCACGGGTAGGGCACCCACACGGTCGAGTAGGGGGTGTAGGCGACGTTCTCGGCGTGGCGAACGTCGTCGAGCGCGTCGGCGAGGAACGCCGACCCGCGGGTCAGGGCCGCCGCGCGATCGTGCATGATCTCGGCCATCTTGCTCGCGTCGTAGCGGGGTCGCCCCTCTTCGGCGACGGTGAGCACCATGTACATGGTGTCCTCCGACAGCGGGGTCAGCATGATCTTGCCGCCGTAGCCCTGGCAGATGATGGGCTGCATGATCTTGCGACGGTTGGGAAGGCCCACGCGCCACGCCACCCCGCCGACCGGGCGCGGAGCGTACTTCTCGCCGAAGTAGTCCTGGCGGATCTGCGAGTGGAGGCCGTCGAAGCCGAGCACGAGGTCGTAATCGGCCCGGTCGCCGCTGCTGAAAGTGACGGTGGCGGTGTCCTCGTGCTGCGCGATGCCGGCGACCGTCGTGCTCATGCGGAATGTGCAGCCGTTGTCGCGGGCGTGCCGGGCGGCGAGCTCGAGGAACGCGATCCGCGACATCGTCACGCATCCCGGAAGACCCTCGTCCCGGGTGCCGTAGCTCATGGTGCTGAGGAGGTTGCCGTCGGCGTCGTAGTTGTCGATTCCCGGCGCGGGGTGGCCGATGTCGAGGACTTCCTCGAGCAGACCGATGTCGCGCACCGCCCGCAGGCCGTTGATGCGCAGCCCGAAGCCGACGCCGGCGACACTGATCTCGGGTTTGTCGTCGATGACGTCGACTTTCGCGCCGATACGGGCGAGAGCCGAGGCGGCACTCAGCCCGCCGATTCCGGCGCCGACGATCAGGATGCGCAAGGGCTCTGCCACGGGGTGCTCCTCACTGAGCGGTCATCGGACCGCGACGGCGCGGTGGGAGGCGTCGGGTTCCGAATCAATACGTTGGTTCGGATTTGGACGATACCGAGGCTCTCGGCGGACGGCAAGGAGAAACGGACGCGGCGGGCTGATGCCGCGCATCGGGGCGCCTGATGACGGGTGCGGGGGCCGTCAGTGCGGCGCGTGGCCCGCGGCGATCACGCGGCCTGCCTCGGCGAACAGCCCGCGCATCCACTCGTGCTCGGGGTCGCGATTGTGCGAGGGGTGCCACCACAGCGCACTCACGATCGGGGTTGCAGCGAAGGGGAGCGGCACGACGCGGATGCCCCCGATGCGGAGCAGGTGGGGGGCGAGGGCCGACTGCACGAGACCGACGCGACGGGTGCCGCTGACGAAGTGGCCGACCGAGAGGAAGCTCTCGAGCACGACCTCGATGTGCGGTTCCACGCCGAGCTGTTGGATCTGGCGCGCGGCGGAGGTGAAGGCCGATCGCGACTGGAAGGTGAGCACCCACGGCATGTCGGCGAGGTTCTGCATGGTGAGAGCCTCACCCACCTCGTGGTTGTCGTCGGCGACGACGGCAAGCCAGTCGTCCTGCCAGAGGTCGAGGTAGGGCAACTCCGAGACGGGTCCGTGCGGGATCACCATGGCGTCTGCCGAGCGGAGGCGGTTGGCCGCGTCTTCGACGATGCCGGGGTTGTGCAGCATGTAGCGGAACCGCACCCCGGGCGCTTGCTCCGCGGCCAATTGCGACACGACCGTGCCGACGGTGACGAAGCCGTAGTCGGACCCGTAGATCGAGAATTCGCGCGTCGACTCGGCCGGCGACCACGACGCCTGGCTCTCGAACACGCGCCGGGCCGCCTCGAGGGCGGTGCTGGTGTGGTCGGTCAGACGCACCGCGAAGGGCGTGAGTTCGTAGGTGTTGCCGCGACGAGCGAGGATCTGGTCGTTGAAGTGGGTCCGCAATCGCGCGAGCGAGGCGCTCAGTGCGGGTTGACTGAGATGCAGGCTCTCGGCCGCGCGGGTGACGCTGCGCTCGGTGAGAAGAGCGTCGAGGGCGACGAGAAGGTTGAGGTCCAGGCGCGACAGCGTCGCATGTTCGGTCACCACGTCGTGATCCTTCGCTCGGGAAAGCTGTCCGTGGATCGTATCAACGCCGTCTATACGGTGGCTAGTTTCCATATGCGAGGGCGATGGTCGGAGGGGGTCCGCGCCTTATGTGCCGCATCGCGAAGACTTATGTGCGTTTTCTGCGCAACGCGCCGATACTGAGTCACACAGCACAGGCGCTCCCACCGAAGGGCTCGCCGACAACGTCGTCAGAAAGGCTGGCCATGACTCAGCATCGCCGCGTCACGCGGATCGCAGGTCTTCTCGCTCTTCCCGTCACCGCCGCTCTCGTCCTCGCCGGTTGCTCCGGTTCGGGTTCGGGGGACGCCGGGGGCGATTCGAACTCCTTCACCTTCACGTTCGCCACCTCCAACAACCTGGAGAGCCCGTACGAGACGCTCGCCAAGGAGTACATGCAGCAGCACTCGGGCGTGACGATCACCACCAACCCGACCCCCAACGACAAGTACGGCGAGACGATCCGCACCCAGTTGCAGGCCGGCAACGCCTCGGACGTCATCCAGACCACTCCCGGCTCGGGCGACGCGCGCGGCATCATCCCCCTCGCCCAGGCCGGCTTCCTCGAGCCCCTCGGCGACACCGCGACGAAGCTCATCATCCCCGGGAGCGAGAGCGTCTACACGATCGACGACAAGGTCTACGGCCAGCCCCTGGACTTCACGATCGGCTCCGTCGTCGCCAGCCTGGGCACCCTGAAGATGAAGGGACTCACCGAGTTCCCGACCACCATGAGCGACCTCGACTCCGCATGCTCGTCGCTGCAGGGGCAGGGCGCTTCGCTCCTGGCTCTCGCGGGCGCCGCCGGTCCGAACGTCGGTCTGACCATCCAGGGCATCTCCGCCACTCGTGTCTACGCCGACACTCCCGACTGGAACGAGCAGCGCGCCGAGAACAAGGTGACCTTCGCCGACAGCCAGGGTTGGAAAGACACCCTCCAGGCCTTCGTCGACCTGAAGCAGGCGGGCTGCTTCCAGCCCGGAGCCGAGGGTGGAGGCTTCGACGCCATCACCAACGGACTCGCACAGGGCACATCGGTGGGCAGCTTCATCCCCTCGGGTGCTGCGGTCGAGATCGCCAAGGCGGCTCCGGCGGAGGCCGAGTTCGCGGTCGAGCCCTTCCCCGCTGCCAAGAGCGGCAAGGAGATGATCCTCGGCAGCTCGAACTACACGCTTTCGATCAACGCCAAGGCGAAGAACAAGCAGGGCGCCGAGGACTTCCTCGCCTGGATGGCCGAGCCCGCTCAGCAGCAGCGCTACTACGAGCTCTCGGGCGAGCTGCCCGTGTCGGCCTTCGACTCCCTCGACCTGACGGGCACCATCTACGCGCCGGTGGCCGACCTGCTCAAGGAGAAGAAGTACACCCCGCTGCCCAACAACATCTGGCCGAACCCCTCGGTCTACGAGGCGCTGCAGACCGGTGGTCAGGGTCTGCTGACCGGCCAGACCAGCATCGACCAGGTGCTCCAGAGCATGGATGCGGCCTGGGGCAACTGAATGAATCCGCCGCCCGGGCCCCTGGACCCGGGCGGCGGAGCCGCACCCATCGAGGATGACGAGGACGCGATGAGCACCACATTCCGAGCCGGCGAGATTGCCGCTACCGAGACCGAGCGCGTGGTCTTGCCGCGTCGCGGCGGACGCCGACGCTCCGCGCCCCGCCCGCGCCGTAAGGGCCTGTTGACGTTCGGATATTGGTGGTGGGCTCTGCCCGGCATCCTCTTCGTCATCGGCATCCACTACGTCGCCACCAGCGTCGGCGGCTTCTTCGCCTTCACGAACTGGACCGGCATCGGGGCCTTCGAACTCATCGGGCTCGACAACTTCGCGCGGATCTTCCAGGATCCGACCAAGCTCGGGGCCCTGTGGAACACCCTGTTCCTCGCCTTCGGCTCGGTCATCCTCAGTAACGTCTTGGGCCTCGGCATCGCGCTCGGCCTCAACCGCGGACTGAAGACCCGCTACATCCTGCGCACGCTCTTCTTCATGCCCGTCGTGCTCAGTCCGCTGGCCACCTCGTACATCTGGAAGTTCATCTTCGATTACAACGGCCCGCTCAACCTCGTGCTGCGCGGGGTCGGTCTGGATTCGGTGGCCCGAGCGTGGATCGCCGACCCCACCTGGGCGATCTGGACGATCCTCGTCGTGCTCGTCTGGCAGAACATCGGCTTCTCGATGGTCATCTACATGGCGGGTCTCGCCGCCGTGCCGGTGGAGATCGAGGAGGCCGCCGCCATCGACGGGGCCAACCTGTGGCAGCGCTTCTGGCACGTGACGCTTCCGTCCATCCGCCCCGCCGTCGCGATCGCGACCACGCTCGGCTTGGTCAACGGCCTGCGCGTCTTCGACCAGATCATGGCGCTCACCGGCGGCGGGCCCGCCGCCGCCACCGAGACCCTGGCGACGCAGGTCTACAAGCAGTCGTTCGCCCTCGGAAACTTCGGCTACGGCGCCGCCCTGGCGTTGTTGCTGACCCTCATCATTTTGGTCTTCGCGGTCATCCAACAGCGCGTCACCGCCGACCGTTCGGAGGAGAACTGACATGTTCCGCTACACGAAGCTCACGGGGCTCCGAGAGTTCCTCTTCTGGATCGCCGCGCTCGTCTTCCTGCTGCCGTTCTACTTCCTGATCACCACATCGCTGAAGTCGGATCGCGAGGTCATCACGAGCTCGACGCTGGCTCCGCCGACGTCTCCGGACTTCGGCAACTTCCTCAAGGTGCTCACCGCCACCGGCAACTCGAACGTCGTCATGGGGCTGGTCAACAGCATCATCATCACGGCCGGCAGCATCGTGCTCCTGGTTCTGCTTGGCTCACTCACGGGCTACGTGCTCGCACGCAGTACGCGCCGCTGGAGCCGCGTCGTCTACTACCTGTTCCTGGTCGCGATCGTTCTGCCGACACAGCTCGGCACGGTTCCTCTGTACATCGGAGCCCGTTCGCTGGGGCTCACCGGATCGGCGTGGGGCATGATCGTCCTCTACACGGGCATGCTCCTGCCGCTGGCGATCTTCCTCTACGCCGGCTTCTTCCGCGGGCTCGGCACCGAGTACGAAGAGGCCGCGACGATCGACGGTGCGAGCAGGACGCAGATCTTCTTCCGCATCGTCCTCCCGCTCATGTCGCCCGCGACGGGAACCGTGGCGATCCTCGCCGGCCTCATCGTCTGGAACGACTTCTTCACCTCGCTGATCTTCCTCGGCGGATCGGCGAACCAGACCCTCCCTGTGGCCATGTACTACTACATCGGATCGCTGGTCTCGGCGTGGAACCAGATCTTCGCGATCGTGATCGTCTCGATGATCCCCATCCTCGCTTTCTACCTCTTCGCCCAGAAGCGCTTCATCCAGGGCTTCGCCGGCGGACTGAAGGGCTGACGCCTTCTCCACACCGATGCCGGTTCACCGGCCTCACGGGCTGAGTCTGCCCAGATGGATGCCGGGACTCGCGGCATCCGTCGACCGTCGCGTTCGCGCGGCCGAAAGGACACCGAAATGTATCAACTCGCCCCCAACATCGAGCTCCTCTTCACCGAGGCCGGCGACTACCACGACCGCGTGCGCGCGGCGGCGGCAGCGGGCTTCGACGCCGTGGAGATGTGGGGTCCGACCGGCGTCGACGCGCCGTCGACCCCGAAGGACCTGCTCGCCCTCAAGGCGGCGCTGCAGGAGACCGGCGTGCAGCTCACCGCGCAGCTGGCCGAGCCCCGCACGCAGTTCATGATCCCGCCGTGGGACCACTCGGAGTTCTTCCGCAAGCTCGACGAGGGCGTCGAGATCGCCCGCGACCTCGACTGCCCCCGTATCGTCGTGGGCAGTGGCACCGGCTTCGGCGGGTGGAAGCGGCAGGTGCAGCTCGACAAGCTCATCGAGATCTACACGAAGGCGATCGCGCAGATCGATGGATCGGGCGTCGGCCTCGTGCTCGAGCCCGTGAACGTGCGCGTGGATCACCCGGGCTCGCTGCTGGACCGCACGTCGGAGGGGGTTTACGTCGCTCGCGGCGTCGCCTCGCCCCAGTTCGGTGTGCTGTACGACATCTACCACTCGGCGGTCGAGGGTGAGGACATGGAGGCCGAGCTCGCGAACGCCGGCGACCTCATCCACTACGTGCAGCTCGCAGACGCCCCCGGTCGCGGTGAGCCCGGCACGGGGGACCTCGACTGGACCGAGCGCTTCCGCCTGCTCCGCGACAGCGGCTACCACGGGCCGGTGGGGCTGGAGTACTACCCGACCACCGCCTCGGCGGCATCGGTCGCCCACGTCGTCGAGATCGCGCGCGCAGCATGAGCGCCCGGCAGTACCCGACTCAGGTCGACGTCGCGATCGTGGGCAGTGGGCCGACCGGCTCCGCCTATGCGCGAATCCTGTCGGAGCGCGCTCCGGGGGCGACGATCGCGATGTTCGAGGTCGGTCCGACGGTGTCGAACCCGCCCGGCGCGCACGTGAAGAACATCGCCGATCCCGCTGAGCGCGCTCGCGCGCAGGTGGCATCGGAGGGCCCGGGCGAGCGCGGCGAGAAGGTCGCGAGTCCCGGTGCCGCCAAGGCCGGGGTGCGCGGAGCCCGCCCCGGCACCTTCCTGCTCGAGGACGGCTTCGCGTTCGAGGGTGAGGACGGCCTGCCCGTCGTCGCGATGTCGAGCAACGTCGGCGGTATGGCCGCGCACTGGACCGGCGCGTGCCCCCGCCCCAATGACAGCGAGCGCATCGCCTTCGTCCCCGACCTCGACGAGCTGCTCGACGAGGCCGACCGCCTGCTGGGTGTGACCACCGACGCCTTCGACTCCGCTCCCTTCGGCGAGATCGTGCGGGAGCGCCTCTCGGCCGCGGTCGATGAGGGTCGTGTCGATGCGACGAAGGTGCAGCGGATGCCGTTGGCCGCCCACCGCCGCGAGGACGGCCGTCTCGTGTGGTCGGGGTCCGACGTCGTGTTGGGAGAGGTGACGCGCGAGAACCCGCGCTTCTCGCTCTTCGACGAGTCGCTCGCGGTCCGTGTGATCGTGGAGGGCGGCCGCGCCTCGGGCGTGGTCGTGCGCGACCTGCGCTCGGGCGAGGAGCACACCGTCTCGGCCCGCTTCGTGGTGGTGGCGGCCGATGCGCTGCGCACCCCGCAGCTGCTGTGGGCGTCGGGCGTCCGGCCCGAAGCGCTCGGGCGGTACCTGAACGACCAGGCGCAGATCGTCTTCGCCTCGCGGTTGCGCGACATGCCCCCGCTCGCCGCCGACGACCCCACCGCCGGCCTCGCGGAGTACAGCGGAGTGAGCTGGGTGCCGTTCACCGACGACATGCCGTTCCACGGGCAGATCATGCAGCTCGACGCCTCGCCGATCCCCGTCGCCGAGGACGATCCGGTGGTGCCGGGCTCGATCGTGGGGCTGGGTCTGTTCTGCGCGAAAGACGTGCAGGCCGACGACCGCGTCGTCTTCGACGCCGAGCACCTCGACGGATACGGCATGCCTGCTCCCCGCATCCACTACCGGCTCACCGCCCGCGATCACGAGGTGATGGAGCGCGCTCGTCACGAGATCGTGCGCCTGGCCGAGGCCATCGGCGACCCGGTGGGCGACCGTCCCTTCACCCTGCCGCTCGGCTCGTCGCTGCACTACCAGGGCTCGACCCGGATGGGCGTGGCCGACGACGGCACGAGCGTGTGCGACGTCGACAGCGAGGTGTGGGGAGTCCCCGACCTCTTCGTCGGCGGCAACGGCGTCATCCCCACCGCAACGGCGTGCAACCCGACCCTCACCTCGGTCGCGCTCGCGGTGCGAGGCGCCGGCAAGATCGCCGCGGTGCTCTCTCGCGAGCAGGTCGTGACGGGCTCGGCATCCGCCTGATCTTCTTGCTTATGCAGGAATCAGACATTAGAGTGTAGAAATCAAGACAAAGTGGTCTGCGGCCCCGGCCGCACCGACGAGGAGGTCATCGTGATCCCGGATCGCATCATCGAACAGGGCACGCTCCGCGCCCACGACGGGCGGGTCTCGGTGGAGGTGCGACTGCCCTGGTACCGCGCCCTGCCTGCGTCGTGCATCTCGGGCGCGAAGCTCACCGTCGACGGCGTCGAGGCACCCGCCGACTCGCTGCGCTGGGGGATGAACGGCGAGGAGTTCACCTTCGCCGACATGGGGACCGACACCGAGCAGTGGTGGTTCCCGACCGACTCGGCCGTGCTGTCGGGAGAGATCGGGGCGGATGCCGGGGAGCACGAGGTGCGCGTCGACCTCGAGCTCTACATCCCGTACATCATCATCGACGACGACCAGGTGCTGCACATCGAAGAGCACGACACCAAGACGATGATCGTCCGCCAGGTCGAGGAGGTCCGCGCATGACCGCCTCGACCGCACCCGGAACCCCCATCCAGGGCGTCACGCTCTACAGCTTCACCCGCGCCTTTCACGGCCGCGAGTACGACCTCGACCAGCTCATCCGCAAGACCGCGGCCGAGGGCTTCGGGCCGGGCCTCGAGATCATCGGATTCTCGAGCTTCCGCGGATTCCCCGAGATCGACGACCACTTCGCCGGGCGCTTCTCCGACCTCATCGACGAGGTCGGGCTCGTGCGCACCTCGCTCGCGGTCAACGCCGACATCGGCCTGCGCCCCGACAAGCTCATGAACCAGGACGAGCTCCTCGCCTACATGCGCAAGCAGATCGCGGCGGCGGCGAAACTGGGCTTCCCCATCGCGCGCGTGCAGATCTCGATCACTCCCGACTCGATGGAGGCCCTCGCCCCCATCGCCGAAGAGCACGGCGTCACGCTCGCCCTCGAGGTGCACGCCGACCAGTACGCCTCGCACCCGCGCATCCTCGCGCTGCGCGACCGCTACGAGAAGGTCGGCTCGCCCTTCCTCGGCTTCACGATGGACTGGGGCGCCACCGTCACCGGCTTCGCGCCCTCGCTCATCGAGGCCTACCGCCGGCGCGGTGCGTCGGAGGAGCTGTTGGCCGCGGTCGTGCAGCTCTGGGACGACTTCTACGAACAGGGCCCTCCCGCCGACCAGGCCGACCACGGCCAGCGCTTCGGCCGCTTCATCGGCCTCGCACATCAGCACGGTCGCCCCGACCTCGGCATCGACTTCGGCATCAACGGCACGGGCCTGTTCGGTCCGGCGCGCGTGGACGACTGGCTCGAGATCATGCCGTGGGTGAAGCACGTGCACGGCAAGTTCTTCGGCATCGACGAGAACGGGAACGAGCCCTCGGTGCCCGTCGCCGACCTCATCACCCTGCTCGTCGACAACGGCTACAGCGGAGCCGTCTCGAGCGAGTACGAGGGCTGGCACTGGAACCACTGGCAGAGCCCCTTCGAGATCATCCGCGGTGAGCAGGTCATCCAGCGCACCGCGGCCGAGGCCGCCGGCTCCCGCATGATCACGGATGCCGCGGAGGCGCGCCGCGCCCTCGACGCCCACCTCGCGCACGCCGTGCGCGCCTGACCCTTGCAGGACGAGGACATGACCGACACCAACGGCATCGCCGGAACCGGCATCAAGCTCGGCACGACGCTCTACTCGATGACGAGCGAGTTCGCCGCGGGGCAGTACACCCCCGAGACCCTCATCAAAGAGGTGCACGACCAGGGCATCGGCCCCGGCGTGGAGTTCAACTTCGCGCAACTGCTGCGCTCGTACCCCGACGTCGACGACGCCTTCGTGAAGGTGTGGTTCGACTCGCTCGAGAAGTACGGCCTCGAGGCGAGCGCCGTCGGCACCAACCTCGACATGGGCCGCCGCACAGACCGCGACATGACGCCCGACGAGGAGCACGAGTTCCTCGCCCGGCAGTTGAAGTCCGCTCACACGCTGGGCTTCACGAAGATCGTTATCCGTTCCGCCGGAAAGGAGCTGCTCCGCAGCCTTCTGCCACTGGCGGAGAAGTACGACCAGAAGCTGGGCTACGAGATCCACGCCCCCGAAGGCCCGAACAGCCCGAAGGTGCAGCAGATCCGCGAGCTGTACGCCGAGCTCGACAGCGACCGCCTCGGGTTCACCGCCGACTTCTCCTCGACGATGCATTCGCTCTCGCCCACGCTGCTGCGCACGCTCGGACAGATGGGCATGGACGAGAAGCACTTCCCCGTCATGGAGGAGATCTGGCACGAGCCGACGCCGATGCACGTGCGCAACCAGAAGTTCGAGGACTACCTGTCGGGCGAGGGCGTCGACTTCCTGCGCTTCGGGCCCTTCACGCGTCTCGCGTTCAACATGCACGGCCTCGTCGCCCCCGAGGAGTGGCTCGACATCATGCCGCAGATCTTCCACGTGCACGCGAAGTTCTACGCCATCGACGACGACGGGAACGAGCCCGCGATGGACATCCCGCGCATCGTCCGCCAGTTCGTCGAGGGCGGGTACACCGGCTACCTCTCCAGCGAGTGGGAGGGGCACGCCTTCGCCGACCTGGGCGAGGGCGACCCCATCGACCTCGTCAAGAAACAGCACGCGCTCATGCGCACAGCCATCGAAGACACGGTCGCAGAGAACACGGGCGCGGCGCAGCCCGCCTGACCCCCATCACCACGAAGGAGTGAACATGTCGAACACCACCGCCACGGCATCCGTCGAAGATCTCATCGCCGAGGTCACCCGCCTGCGCGAGCAGGTCGAGGCCGCACACGCCCTCGCGCAGCGCGCCGAAGACCGCGGACAGGTCGAGAACCTCTTCAACCGCTACATGTATCTGCACAACGCCTTCGAGGACGAGCAGATCATCCCGCTGTGGGTGAAGGAGGGCACCGAGGGCATCCGCGCCCGCTACACCAACGCCGGGCAGTACACGACGTGGCAGAGCGTCACCGACTACCACCGCGGTCGCCCCCACCCCGAGGGCAAGCTCATCCTGCACGCCACCAACACCCCGGTGATCGAGGTCGCCGGCGACGGCAAGACCGCGACGGGGGTGTGGATGATGGCCGGCACCGAGTCGGGTCTGACCGACCCGAAGGTGGCCGAGGAGTTCCCCGACATGTACTCGCCCGAAGAGGTGCTCGGCAAGAAGGTCTGGGCGCACTGGGTGTGGTGCAAGTACGCGATCGACTTCCTCAAGCAGGACGGCGAGTGGAAGTTCTGGAAGTTCCGCTGCTACGAGCTCGCGCGCGCGCCGTTCGAAGAGAACTGGGTGAGCTTCGGTCTGAAGAACCAGGGCGCGTTCGACCTCGACCTCATGTACTTCGGCGACGACGGCAAGCCCGTGTTCATGCCCCCGGCCGACGAGCCGGTGCCGTCGAAGAACTACCCGTACAGCCCCGAGACCACCCAGAAGCTCGAGCCCGCGCCCCCGGTCGCGCACGACAGCTTCGTCGACAACTACGCCTGAGAGACACCATGGCCACCCACAACTCCCTCTTCGCCGAGAAGGACGTCCGTCGGACCGACGACGGCCTCGCGGTCTCGGTGCAGCTGCCCTGGTACCGCAGCCTCTGGCTGTCGGCCGTCGACGACGTCGCCGTCACCGTGAACGGGGTCGCCGTGCCGAAGGGCGACCTGCGCTTCTCGCTCGAGGGGCGCGATTACCGCGTCGACGAGCTGCCCGAGCAGTCCGAGACGCTGTGGTTCGTCGCCGACCGCCCCGACGTGCTGATCCACCTCGACACCCCGCCGGCCGCGGGCGAGAAGATCACCGTCGAGGTCGTGTTGACCATGCGTCTGCTCTACATGCAGATCATGCCGGGCGCCGACGGTGGCCCCGGTCGCTACGTCACCAACCGGGTTCCGGTCGAGCGCGAGCTGGTGCTGGCATGACGACCCCCACGCGGCCGCTCCGCGTCGCGATGATCGGCTACGGCTTCATGGGGGCGGCGCACTCCGTGGGCTGGCGTCAGGCGCCGCGCATGTTCGATCTGCCCCGCGCGGTCGAGATGACCGTGGTGGTGGGACGGAACGCGGATGCCGTCGCATCCGCCGCCGAGAAATGGGGCTGGGCCGAGTCGGCCACCGATTGGCGTGACGTCGTCGCGCGCGACGACATCGACATCGTCGACATCGTGACCCCCGGTGAGTCCCACGCCGAGATCGCGATCGCCGCCCTCGAGGCGGGCAAGCACGTACTGTGCGAGAAGCCGTTGGCCAACACCGTGGCAGAGGCCGAAGCGATGGCCGAAGCGGCCGAGCGGGCTCGGGCCCGCGGCATCCGGTCGATGGTGGGATTCACCTACCGTCGTGTTCCGGCGGTCACGCTGCTTCGCGACATGATCGCCGAGGGTGCCGTCGGAACGGTGCAGCAGGTGCGGGCCGCCTACCGACAGGACTGGCTCGTCGACCCCGAGATGCCGCTGGCGTGGCGTCTGCAGAAGGAGCACGCAGGCTCCGGAGCCCTCGGCGACATCGGCGCGCACATCATCGACATGACCCAGTTCGTGACGGGCCTGGGCGTGGAGCGCGTCTCGGGCACGATCGACACGATCGTGACGGAGCGCCCGCTGCCGTCCGACGGGTCGATGGGCCTGTCGAAGGGAAGCGGCGCGACCGAGAAAGGTGCGGTCACGGTGGACGACGTCGCGATCTTCACGGGTCGTCTCGCCAACCGAGCCCTGGCCTCGTTCGAGGCCACCCGCTTCGCCACCGGCCGCAAGAACGCGCTCACCATCGAGGTCTCGGGCGACCGGGGCGCTCTCGCCTTCGACCTCGAAGACCTCAACAGCCTGCGCTTCTACGACCGCACGGCGCCCGACGGCCGCCAGGGGTTCACGCAGATCCTCGTGACCGAACCCCAGCATCCGTACGTCTCGGCGTGGTGGCCCGCGGGGCACATGCTCGGCTACGAGCACGGCTTCACCCACCAGGTCGTCGACCTCGTGGGCGCGATCGCCGACGGCACCGACCCCCACCCCTCGTTCGACGAGGGGCTGCGCGTGCAGCGCGTGCTCGATGCGGTCGAGCGCAGCAGTGAGAACGATTCGGCCTGGACCGGCGTCGCCGCCGGCGTCCCGGTCGCCTGACGCGAAGGAGCAAAATGGCACGCCCGATCACCCTGTTCACCGGCCAGTGGGCCGACCTGCCCTTCGAAGAGGTCGCCCGCCTCGCGGGGGAGTGGGGCTACGACGGCCTCGAGATCGCCTGCTGGGGCGACCACATCGACGTCTCGCGCTGGGACGACGCCGACTACGTGCAGTCGCGGCACGACATCCTCGAGCGCAACGGTCTGAAGGTCTGGACGATCTCCAACCACCTCGTCGGCCAGGCGGTCTGCGACGACCCCATCGACGAGCGGCACCACGACATCGTGCCGCCGCGGGTGTGGGGCGACGGCGATGCCGAGGGCGTGCGCCAGCGTGCGGCCGACGACCTGAAGAACACTGCGCGGTTCGCCGCGAAGCTCGGCGTGAAGACGGTCACCGGCTTCACCGGCTCGAGCATCTGGAAGTACGTCGCGATGTTCCCGCCCGCCTCCGACGCGATGATCGAGCGAGGCTACGCGGACTTCGCCGCCCGCTGGCATCCGATCCTCGACGTCTTCGAAGAGGTCGGCGTGCGCTTCGCTCTCGAGGTGCACCCCTCCGAGATCGCGTACGACTACTGGACGGCGAAGAAGACGCTGGAGGCCATCGGGCACCGCGAGAGCTTCGGGTTCAACTTCGACCCCTCGCACTTCGTGTGGCAGCAGCTCGACTCGGTGGCCTTCGTGCTGGATTTCGCCGACCACATCTTCCACGTGCACTGCAAGGAGTCGACCACCAACCTCGACGGACGCAACGGCGTGCTCGGCTCGCACCTGTCGTGGGACAACCCGCGCCGCGGCTGGACCTTCGTCTCGACCGGTCACGGCGACGTGCCGTGGGAGCCGCTCTTCCGCGCGCTGAATGCGATCGGCTACGACGGCCCCACGAGCGTGGAGTGGGAGGACGCCGGCATGGACCGCCTGGTCGGCGGCCCCGAGGCGCTCGCGTTCGTCCGCAAACTCGGCGAGATCACCCCGCCGCACCAGCTGTTCGACGCGGCGTTCTCGCAGAAGGGCTGAGCCGTGCTGAACGTTCTCATCCTCTCGGGTCACATGACCATCGAGCACGACAACGCCCACCGCAGCTTCCGACTGCACAACCAATGGATCACGACGCTGCTGGAGGACACCGGTCGCTTCACGGTCCGCGTGGTCGAAGACCCCCGGGGCCTCCCGGCCAGCGTCATCGACAAGTACGACGTGCTCATCGTCATCTTCGAGGGCCGCGACGGCTACCACGACATGGCGACCGGGTTCGGAGCGGAGACGGATGCCGCGATCCTCCGCTTCGTGCACGACGAGGGCAAAGGCATCGTCTGGTTCCACGGCTCCGCCGCCCAAGAGGACCGCTGGGGCTACCCCGAGGAGTACAACGTCATGCGCGGCGCCAAGCTCAGCGCGTGGGAGACGGGCCTGCGCCCCCGCCCGTGGGGCGAGGCGCAGCTGCACACGGCCGAGCCGCGGCATCCGATCACCGAGGGCATCAACGCCACCTGGACCGTCACCGGAGACGACATCCTCGTCGGCGTGCAGATGTACGAGGGCGCTCAGGTGCTGCTGACGACGTTCGACGACCTCGAGGCGTACGAGAAGGCGCCCGTGTGGCCGATGTCTCACTACCCGGTCGACATCCCGCCCGAGGGAATCGCCGCCCTGCCCGGGATCAACACCGAGCAGCCCCTGGCGTGGATCAATGAGTACGGCGCGGGCCGCTCGTTCACCATCACGATCGGCCACGACATCGACACGTTCCGCCGTATCGAGTTCATCCGCCTGTTCCCGCGCGGCGTGGAGTGGGCGGCCACCGGCGAGGTGACGCTGACCGGCCCCGACCGCCGCGGCGACCGCCGCATCAACCCCTGGCCGTACTACAACGGCGAGGGGTGATGCGGCCGGCCCTCGCTCGCGCCGGCGCCCGCACCGGCACCTGCGTCGAGAAACGCCCTGCGTGTCGGGAAACGCGGTGTCGCACCGTGTCTCGACAGGGACGGCGTTTATCAGCGGGGTGCGCATGATCGGCGTCGGCATCCTCGGCGCGGGCGGCATCGCGGAGCGCGCGATGGTCGAGCCGGCACGCGGCGTCGACGGCGTCGAGGTCGTCGCCATCGGGGCGCGTGACCCCGAGCGCGCGCGGGCGTTCGCCGACCGGCTCGACCTGCCCGCCTGGGGTGACTACGACGCCGTGCTGAGCGACCCGCGCGTCCACCTCGTCTACCTCGCGCTGCCGCCCATCGTGCACGCCGAATGGGCGACGCGGGCGCTCGCCGCGGGGAAGCACGTGCTGTGCGAGAAGCCCCTGTCGGCGAACGGCACGACCGCGCAGGCCATCGCCGACGCAGCGGATGCCGCGGGCCGGCGCGCGTTCGTCGGGTTCCACTTCCGCCGGCACAGCTTCATCCGCGACCTGCTCGACACGATCGCCTCGGGCGTGCTCGGGGAGGTGAAGCTCGTCGAGATCGACTTCAGCATCCCGCACTTCGTCGTGCAGTCCGGCAACATTCGCTTGGACGGCGATCTCGCGGGAGGCGCGGTGATGGACGTCGGCTGCTACGCCGTCGACGTGCTGCGCGCGGCGTTCGGGGAGCCCGAGGTGATCTCGGCCACGGCGCAGACGTACGACGAGGATCCCCGGATCGACCTGCAGACCGACGCGGAGCTGCGCCTGCCCGGTGGCATCCCGGCGCTTCTCCGCGCCTCCTTCCTCGGCGACGACCAGGGCGCGATGTGGGTGCGCGTCGACGGTGCGGCCGCCTCGCTGCTCGCGACGAGCGTGATCGTGCCGCAGTGGGGAGCGACGCTCACCGTGATAGCCGCCGACGGCACAATGCTGCGTGAGACCGCCGCCGATCCCGTGGAGAACAGTTACGCGAGGCAGCTCGAGCACCTCGTCGCGGCTCTCGGCGACGGGTCCGAGAGCGTGCTCGAGGCCCGCCGAGGCGTGGGGACCATGCGGGTCGTCGACGCCATCTACCGGGCCGCGGGGTTGGAGCCGCGCTGACGGCGCGTGCCTCTCCGACATCCCCTCCGTCGCGAGTCCACGACGCGCGGAAGCGCGCGCGATCCAGCGCGAGCGTCGTGGACACTCAGCCGGGAAGTCGGGCCGGGTCATCCTCAACTGTGTACACAACCGCGTGAATTGCTACACTTGCGTCATGGATACCGTCACGACCGAACTCTCCACCCGCGAACTCCGCAGCCAGCTGTCGGACGTTCTGGGTCGGGCGATGTACGCGGGCGAGCGTATCGGTGTGACCCGCAACGGCAAGCTCGCCGCGGTGGTCGTGAGTGTCGCCGACGTCGAAGCCCTCGAAGAGTTCGAGATGGCCCAGGACATCGCCGCCTACCGTCAGGCGAAGATTGACGATGACGGTACCCGCGTGACGCTCGACGAGCTGCGCGCTGACGTCACCTCGTGATCTACCGCGTCGAGCTCACCACGGCGGCAGCTCGCCAGGTGAGGAAACTGCCGCGACCCGCACGCGATCGGGTCGTAGAGGCGATCAGCGGTTTGCAGGAGGAGCCTCGTCCACCCGCGGCGAAGAAGCTCGTCGGCGAGCAGACCGCCTGGCGTCTTCGTGTCGGCGACTACCGGGTGATCTACGACGTCTTCGACGGCGACCTGCTCGTCACCGTCGTCCGGGCCGCCCACCGGCGAGAGGTCTACGACCGGTGACCGGGCGATCGCACGCGCCGGTGGTCGAGACCGTGACGGCCGCCGATGTCGATGCGCTTCTGGCGTTCTGGGCGATCGCGGGCGAGAACGACGCGCGACCGAGCGACTCCGCCTCGGTCGTCGAGGCGCTGCTCCGCCGTGACCCCGACGCGGTGCTCGTCGTCCGCGCCGAGGGCCGGATCGTCGGCACCGTCATCGCGGGCTGGGATGGGTGGCGCGCTCATCTCTACCGCCTCGCCGTGCACCCCGACCACCGCCGACAGGGGATCGCCCGGGCTCTCCTCGACGCGGCCGAAGCCCGTCTTCGCGCGCTCGGCGCCGGACGCTTCGACGCGATGGTGCTCGAGGGCAACGACCTCGGCGCATCCGCCTGGGCGGCCCGCGGGTACGCGCCGCAGCCGGAGTGGCGACGCTGGGTGCGTTCCGCGCGCTGACGTCGCGGGCGAGAACAGGGGATCGCCCGAGAACACGCCGGTGCGCCTGCGGACGTCCGGTTCTCGCACGATCTCCTGTCGTCGTGCGCCCTGCAGGCATGCACGCGCTCGCGAACGGCGCACGGGGGCGGCGGCCGCACGCCACCGCCCCCTCGATCGCGCGCGTTCAGGCCGGAACCCGCGCGCCCTCCAGGATCGGCCGCAGCACCTTCTGCACGTACCAGCCGGCGACCATCGTGCTCTCGGCGGGGTGGGGGCTCTGGTCGGACTCGACGACGATCCAGCCGCGGTAGCCGTGCTCGGCCAGCGCGCCGACGAAGCCCTCGAAGTCGACGAGCGCGCGCTCGTCGCTCGGCTCGAAGAACCAGCGCAGGATGCGACGGGCCCCGCCCTCCGTGCGGATGAACTGCTCGGCGTGGGGCGTCGACGCCTCGGCGTCGTCGACCGTCTCGCGCGCGTCCTTCAGCTGCACGTGCACGACGCGGTCGGCGTACTGCCGGTAGAGCGCGACGGGGTCGATCCTCGCGATCGCGAGCTCGGCGGTGTCGATCGCGAGGCTGACGGTTGCCGGATCGGTCGCGGCGAGCAGGCGATGGATGCCGTCGTCGAGTCGCAGCGCGGAGAGGAAGTCGACGTGGAGCCCGAGCGCGACGCCGTCACCGGCGACGGCCGCACCGACCGCGTTCCACAGGTGCGCGAGCACCTCGATCTGTGCGGAGGACAACGCGCCCGTCTGCCACGCGGAGGGCGCGGCGCGCACGACGAGCACGCTCCCGCCCAGGCGGCGGACGGCATCCGCGAACCACCGGGCGGTGCGCACGATCTGCTCGACCGAGGCCGGGTCGAGCGGGTCGGGCCCGCGTCCCATCTCGACCTCGAAGCCGACGGACGGGTCGTAGACGTAGCTGCTGACGGCCTCGATGGCGCACGAGGCGAGGAACTCCCCGAAGCCCTCGACCGAGCCGTACAGGTCGGCGAGCTGTTGGGGGGTGCCGAGCGGCTCCCACGGCCCGAAGCTCACGGCCGTCAGCTCGATGCCGGAGAAGCCGCTGATGGATGCCGTCTTGAACGCGCGCTCGTGCTCGCGCTTCCGCACGAACGAGTCGATGTTGGTGTCCCACTGGTTGATGGCGTAGGCCCAGCGCACGTCGCTCATCGCGCGACCTCCTCGGTGTAGATGCCGTCGAGCACGTTCTTGGCGTACCACCGGGCGATCGCGGTGCTCTCGGCGTAATCGCCGCCGAGCTTGTCGGCCTTGTCGTGCTCGACGCTGATCCAACCGGTGTAGCCGTGGTCGCGGACCGAGCGCATCATCGCCTCGAAGTCGACGAGGCCCTCGTCGGTGCCCATCTCGTAGAACCACTTCTCCGTCGTGGTCGCCGAGACTTCGGCATCCGGGAACATCCGGTAGTCGTCGTTGACGTCTTTGTGCCGGGTGTCTTTGAAGTGGAAGCCCGTCACCCTCTCGTGGTGCTTCTCGTACACGTCGACGGGGTCGACGTCGGCGATGCAGTGCTGCGCGGTGTCGACGAAGAACTTCACGTACCGCGGGTCGGCGTGGGAGTAGAAACGGTCGATCTGATCGCGCGTGCGGATGCCGGCGTAGAACTCGTGGTGGCAGGTGAGGTTGACGCCGTACTGCTGCGTGAGCTCGCCGACCTTGCCCCAGATGTCGGTCGCGTGCTTGAGGCCGTCGTCCGAGACGCCCGCCTCGTCGAAGTAGCGGGATCCGGGCATGACGATGATGTTGTCGAGCTGGATGCCCGACCACATGTCCATCGTGCGCTGGAAGTCGTCGATGATCGTCGCGTGCGTCGCGGGCACCTCGGGGGCGTAGCGGTCGGGCGAGTAGTAGACGCCGTGGAAGGTGTTCACGATCCGCTCGAGGCCCTGCTCCTGCACGAACTCCTGGTAGTTCGCGACCGAGCCGTACTGCTCGAAGATCTGCCAGATGCGGAAGTCGAAGGTGTCGATCGCGTCGAAGCCGACGGCAGCGACCTGCTGCAGGAAGCGCTTCATCGCCAGGCGCGACTGCCACTGGTCGTAGGGTCCGGCGGGGCCTTGGGCCCGCCAGTGGTCCATGTAGCTCCATTTGATGGGGCGGTCGGTCATGGGGTGCTCGCTTTCTGCGGGGGTGCGGAGGGGTGACGGTCGGAGAGGAGAGCGCCGGCCAGCGCGAGGTGACGCGAGGTCATCTCCCACGGGTCGTCGTCGAGCCACTCCTGGCCGCCCCACTCGCTGCAGAGCGTGCCGGTGAAGCCCGTCGCGGCGAGGGTCGAGCCCACGTCGCGAAGGGGGTCGGAAAGTCGATGATCGGCGTCGTCCAGGTCCCAGAACTTCAGGTGCACCGCACCGAGGAGGGGGAGGACGGATGCCAGGTCGTCGACGTGCGCGCGGCCGAAGCGCACGAGCAGGTTCATGTAAAGCGTGTGCACGGGTCCGGGCACCTGCCCAGAGCGCAGCGCGTCGATGACGGCGTCGTGGGTCGCGGGATCGCGCCACTCGTCGCGCAGCCGCCGAAGAAGAGCAGGATGGATGCCGCCCCGCTCGAGCTGCTCGAGGTAGCTCACCGGCAGTGCCGGCATGAGCATGCTGATGTCGAGCAGCAGGCGCAGGTGCGGGGTGTCGAGCTCGGCGATGCGCGCGTACGCCTCCGGGCGCGCGGCGGGCGTCTCGTGGCCCTGCGCCTCCTCGTAGAGCACGAGGTCGAGCTCTTCGAGGAGCGGCACGAGGTCGTCGAGCAGTGCCCCGGCCTGTCCGATCGGCAGGCGCACGCCCGCGGCGCCGACCGCGGCGGCCGCGCGCAGCTGCGGTTCGAGGAACGCTCGGCGCTCGGTGTCCGTGCGTCGTCGACCTCGATCGAACTCGTCGATGCTGACGCCGACGATGCTGACGTGTCCGCCCGCGGCGGCCAGTCGGTCGCGGAAGGCCTCGGCGTCGGCGGTGGGCGGGGCGGGGAAGCCGCGCCACATCTGGCCGAGCTCGATCTCGATCGCCGTCGCGATCTCGCGCTCGACGAGGGTGAGGGCCAGCTCGGGGGCGGAGCGCTCCGCGCGGATGACCTCGGGGGTGAGGTTGAAGGCGCTGGCCGACAGGGTCCAGCCGGTGGGCAGGCTCACGCGGCGCTCCCCACATCGGCCGAGACGCTCATGACCGTGGCGTTCGTCTCCAGCTCGCGTGTGAATCGGAACGGCAGGCGCAGGGGCTCGTCGGGGCCGCCGGGCAGGTAGGGGATCTCCAGGCGGAATGAGACCGAGACCTGATGGACGCCGGGGGCCACGGCATCCGGAATCTCGAACACCACGCGATCCTGCAGATACCACCACGCGTCCTCGGCGGACGGGGCGTCGACCTCGACCCGCCGGGGACCGAGCGCGATCAGCGGCTCGCGCTGTTCGCCGTCCAGATGCAGGGTCGCGTCGAGGAGGCTCGCGAGGGGCAGGGCGCGGATCCAGGGCAGCGACAACCGCACCTCGGTGCGGCCGTCGCGCACGCGAAGGGCATCGTCGCGCAGGGCGGTCAGGGTCATGGCGGGCACGTCCTCGTGTCGCGCGCACCGAACGGCACGCTTCCGCTCACAACATACCGACTAAAGTCGGAAAAAGGAAGAAGTTAGCCGGGGAGGCCGTGCACCGCGGCCACGGTGGGCCGACCCTCGGCGAACCAGCGGGGAAGGCTCACCTCGAACAGCTGCTCCTGCGCGAGGTCCACTCCGCCGCGGACCGGTTCGCGCGTGTCGTTCTCGCTCGTCTTGATGACCAGGTCGCGCGTGGCGAGAGGCAGCGAGAGCTCGTACACGCGGTGGCGCACCTCGGCGAGGAACAGCTCCCCCGTCGAGGCGACGGCGCCGCCGATGACGATGAGGCTCGGGTTGAACATGTTGACCAGGGCGGCGACGGCTTCGCCGACCTGCCGGGCCGAGGCCTGCACGAGCGAGATGGCGAGGGAGTCGCCCCGCGCCGCGGCCAGGGTGATGCTCTCGAGGGTGAGGTCGCCGCCCGCGCCCACGCCGTCGGCGAGGACGCCGGTCGCGCCGCCGTCGATCGCGGCGCGCGCGTCGCGTACCAGGGCCCATCCGCCGGCCACGGCCTCGAGGCACCCGACCTTGCCGCAGCGGCACACCTGCTCGGCGCCGGGGACGCGCACGTGGCCCATGTCGCCCGCCGCGCCGTTGGCTCCGCGGTGCAGGCGGCCGTGCGAGACGAGGCCCGCGCCGATCCCCGTGCCGACCTTGCAGTAGATGAGGTCGGTGTTCTCGTCGCGCCGCCGCGCCCTCTCGCCGGCCGCGAGGAGGTTCACGTCGTTGTCGACCCAGACGGGAGCGTCGTAGCGCTGCTCGAACGCGTGCCGCACGTCGAACCCGTTCCAGCCGGGCATGATCGGCGGGGCGACCGGGCGTCCCGTCTCGAAATCGACGGGGCCGGGGAGTCCGACCACGATGGCCCACACGGGGGTTCCGTCTCCGGATGCCAGCAGGTCGTCGACCATCGCCGTCGCCGTCGCGATCGTCTGGTCGGGGCCGCTCGCGATGTCCCACGCGCGGTGCGCCTCGTTCAGGATCGTGCCGTCGAGGTCGGTGACGCCGACGTGGATGTGCTGACCACCGAGCGCGCAGACGACAAGGCGACCCCGATCGGCGCGGAACCGCAGGGTGCGGGGGGCTCGTCCCCCGGACGACGGCGCGTACTCCGCGTCTTCGAGGAAGCCCATCTCGACCGCGCGGTCGACCCGCTGCGCGACGACGCCCCGACCGAGGCCGGTCACGCGCCCGATCTCGGGGCGGGTCACGGCCTCGCCCGATCGCACCATGTTGACGATGCGCAGCAGGCTCGTGACCTCGTCGGTCTGCGCGCCGAAGCGGAGGGTGGACACGTTCGCCATGCGTTGATCTTCACACAGGAGCCGTCGCACGCTGCCGGAATCGCGAGATCTATGGTTCATTAGTTCCTAACTTCGGCGCATTTCGTACTGAAGTGGCGAGGGGGCCGGCATGACGTGGGGCGTGGGCATCATCGGCTCGGGGCCGGGAGTGGCGGCGCTGCACGCCCCTACCCTCGCCCGCACCGACGGGGATTTCCGGCTCGTTCACGTCAGCGACGCGGGGAGCGGGCGCGCCGCGCTCATCGCGGGGCGCTTCGGTGCGCGGGCATCGTCGGGCGTCGACGAGCTGCTCGCCGATCCCGATGTCGACGTCGTGGCCGTGTGCAGCCCGCCGTCGCTGCACGCCGAGCACGTCCGCGCGAGCCTGGCCGCGGGGCGCCGGGCGATCTTCTGCGAGAAACCGCTCGCCGACACCGCCGACGAGGCCGATCGTCTGGTCGCCGAGTGCGCCGCGGTCGGCGCGCTGCTCGTCGTCGGCACGAACCACCTGTTCGATCCCGCGTGGGTGCGGGCGACGCATCACCTGAGTGCGCTCGACGGGCGGATCTCGGCGGTGACGGTGACCCTGTGCCTCTCGCCGAACGATCGGTACCACGCGGTGACGATGGGCGAGCCGCTCCCCGCGGGTGCACCCGCGCGCCGCCCGCCGATCGACCTCGACGACCCGGAGCAGAGCGCCGCGATCGTGCGCCAGCTGGTCGCCGGTCTCGGCGTGCACGATCTGCCCCTCGTGCGCGATCTCGTGCCGGGTTCGACCGAGCTGGTCTGGGCGCGACCCGTGTCGCCCGTGGGCTTCGACCTCGCGGTGCGCGCCGACGGCGCCCTCGTGCGCTTCACGACCGTGATGCTCACCGAGGGGGCGGACTCGCTGTGGCGTGTCACCGTTCTGACCGCCGGCGCCGGGGTCGAGGTCGAGTTCCCCCCGCCGTTCGTGCACGTCGGCGGGGCGCGCACGACGGTGCGCGACGCGCAGGGCGTGCAGACCGTGTACCCGATCGATCGTCGCGACGGCTACGAGGCGGAGTGGCGCGCGCTCGCGGCGCTGCTGCGCGGAGAGGCGGCGATGGAGTACGACGAGCTGCGCGCCGACGCCGCGTTCGTGCTGGCGATCGCCGACGGGGCGGCGTCGGCCGTGCGGGCGGGGGCGCGCGAGGGGGACGCGCGGGACGGTGCCGAGCGCGAGGGGGCCGCACGATGAGCGCGCTCGAGGTGCGGACCGACCTCGCCGCGTACCGCGCGGCGGTGGCCGAGCTCGCGCCGCTCGTCCGGCTCGGCCGGGGCGCCGACGCCATCCGTGTGGTCGAGGGGCGCGGCGCCTGGTGGGAGCGCCTGGTCGACGCGGCGGCGTTCGTCGTCGACGAGCCCGACCCGGCCCCCGCCGAGGTCCATGCGCGAGTGGCGGCGATCGGCGTTCCGGTCGCCGTCGTGCGCCGACGCCTGCGCCCCGACATCGTGGCGGATGCCGGCGCCGAGCCCCTCGCCCCACGGCACATCGTGGTCGACGCCTGGGGAGGGCGAACGGATGCCGCGGCCCTTCTCCGCGACGCGCTCGGGTGGGCGCGGGTGCTGGCCGGCGGCCCGCTGAGCGTCGTCGATCGCGCCGACACGGCGGCGGCCACGACCCTGGCCCTGCGCGGGGCGGACGGCATCGGCGCGAGTGTCACCCTCGCGATCGGCGGCGGGGTGGGCGGCGCGCTGGTCGCCTCGGCGCTGGGCCCGCGCCGTCTCGAGGTCCGCGTCGACAGCGCCTCGCCGCTCGCCGAAGTGGCGTTCGACGACGAGAACGGCCGCCGCATCCGGCCTGCCCGACGGGAGTCGCCCGAGCGTCTCGCGCTCCGGCGAGTCTTCGATGTCGTCGCGGAGGGCGCCGTTCTGAGCGACCTCCAGGAGCTGTCGGCGGACGACGCGGTCATCTCACCGTCTTCCTGATGAACCGCTCGCGCCGACCGGCCGCTCGCGCCGGACCATGTCCCACTTATGGCGGGTTGCAGGCTCCTCAACCGACCATAAGTGGGACATGCACTACCAAAAGTGGGACGAGCCATGCGCGAACCCGCGTTCGGGCCCTCCGCGCTCGCGGCGAGCGGCGGGCAGATAACTCACGCCGATGCCCGGCATCCACAGAATCGGATTCCCTGATATCGACTTCAGTCGGATAGTGGAAGAAGAGCCGGAACGACCCGTCTCACCCGAAAGGATCGAAGATGATCAAGCTTCTCTCTCATCTGTCGTTCGTCGCGATCACGACTCCGGATGTCGAGGCGTCGGTGGACTTCTACGTCAACCAGGTCGGACTGACCGAGGTCGCTCGCGAAGACGGCCGCGTCTACCTGCGCTGCTGGGGTGACTACTACGCGTACTCCGTGGTCGTCGCGCAGGGCGACGAGCCCTCGCTCGAGACCATGGCCTGGCGCACCTCGTCGGCCGAGGCGCTCGAAGAGGCCGCGAAGCGCGTGCAGGCCGCCGGCATCGAGGGCGAGTGGTTCGAGGGCCGCGGCATCGGCCGTGCGTTCCGCTTCACCGGACCCCAGGGTCACAACATGACCCTGCACTGGGACGTCGAGCGTCACCGCGCCGAGCCGCACACCGCCTCGATCTACCCCGACCGTCCCGAGAAGCGCAGCCCCGTCGCCGGTGCCCCGCGCCAGCTCGACCACGTTACGGTCGCAGCCAAAGACGTCGACGCGTTCGTGCAGTGGTACGTCGACACGCTCGGTTTCCGCTTCATGGCCCGCACGGTGCTCGACGAGGCGCCCATCTCGGTCTTCTCGGTGCTCACCACCAACGAGAAGTCGCACGACCTCGGCGTCGTGCTCGACGGCTCGAGCCGCGCCGGCCGCATCAACCACTACGCGTTCTGGGTCGACACCCGCGAAGAGCTGCTCATCGCCGCCGACACCCTCATGGAGAACGGCGTGCCGATCGAGTACGGCCCCAACATCCACGGCATCGGCGAGCAGACCTTCCTCTACTACCGCGAGCCTTCGAGCCTGCGCATCGAGCTGAACACCGGCGGGTACCGCAACTACGTGCCCGACTGGGAGGCGAACACCTGGAAGCCCTCGCTCGGCTCGAACAACATGTATCGCAACGGCGCCATGCCGATGTCGATGACCGAGTCGTTCCCGCCCGCCGATGGCCCCAGTGCCACCGAAGAGGGTGTGCCCGACGAGATCAAGGACGCCCTGCTCAACCCCTACGCCGTCCAGGGCCGGGGCTGAGCGTCGATCCCGGTCGGGGAAAGTGAGCACCATCATGACGACCGCACCCTTCGCGCTCGCGCGCTTTCGAGAGGCGGATGCCGTGCGCATCGGCCTCGTCGCCGGAGACCGCATTCGCGCGCTCACCGCTGACGAACTGGGTGGGGGTCTGAACGCGTTCCTCGCCGACCCCGACTGGGATCGCCTCGAAGCCCTCGCCTCGGCTCAGGACGAGGCGCCGGGGGAGTGGCGTCCGCTCTCGGACGTCACCCTCACGGCGCCCGTCGAGCCGCGGCAGGTGCTGCAGACCGGGGCCAACTACCGCGAGCACGTCATCCAGCTCGTGGCGGCGGGCCTGACGCAGAACACCGACCGCACGCCCGAAGAAGCCCACGCGTTCGCTGCCGAGATGATGGACGAGCGCGCCCGCAGCGGCGAGCCGTACTTCTTCATCGGGCTCACCGCGTGCGTGGTCGGCGACGACGTGCCGCTGGTTCTGCCCGCCTACAGCGAGGTGCACGACTGGGAGCTCGAGCTCGCCGTCGTCATCGGTCGCGAGGCGTTCCGCGTCTCGCGTGAGGAGGCGCTCGACCATGTCGCCGGCTACACGATGGTCAACGACATCACCACGCGCGACCTCGTGTTCCGAAAGGACATGAAGGAGATCGGCACCGACTGGTATCGGGCGAAGAACGCCCCCGGCTTCTTACCGACCGGTCCGCTGCTGGTGCCCGCGCGCTTCGTCGACCCCGCCGACACCGCGGTGCGCCTCGAGCTGAACGGGCAGGTGATGCAGGATGCCAACACCTCCGACCTTCTGTTCGGCGTCGCGGCCCTCATCTCGGCGGCGTCGCAGACCCACCCGCTGCTTCCCGGCGACCTGCTGCTGACCGGCAGCCCCGCCGGCAACGGACAGCACTGGAAGAAGTTCCTGCGCGACGGCGACGTCATGACCGGGACCATCGGCGCGCTCGGCACGCAGGTCGTGCGGTGCGTCGGGGAGGGGTCGTGACCGCTCCCTCCGAGAACCCCGCCGACCTGGACCGACAGAACCCCGAAGCCGAGATCGCGCTGCGGGCCGAGGCGTTCCGCAACTGGGGGCGCTGGGGCGACGACGACGTGCTCGGCACGCTCAACTTCATCGACGACGACATCCGTCGCGCCGCCGCGGCCCTCGTGCGCGAGGGGCGGTCGATCTCGCTGTCGCAGCCGTTCGACACCGACGGCCCGCAGAAGGGCTGGCGCCGCCGCACCAACCCCGTGCACACGATGACCGACACCGGAACCGACGCCGAGCGCGGCAACCAGGGCTTCCCGCACGGCATCGGCGGCGCCGACGACGTCATCGCGATGCCCCTGCAGTGCTCGACGCAGTGGGACGGCCTCGGCCACATCTTCGACCACGGCTACGCGTGGAACGGCCGGCGCGCGGGCGACGTCGTCACCAGTGACGGCGACCTGATCACGGGTATCGAGCACGCGGCATCCGTCATCGTCTCGCGCGGCGTGCTGCTCGACGTCGGCCGTCACCTCTCGCCCGAGGGCGAGCTCGCCGACGGTCACGCCGTCACCGTCGCCGACCTCGAGGCGTGCGCCGCCGCGCAGGGCGTCGAGGTGCGCCGCGGCGACATCGTGCTCGTGCGCACCGGCGCCTACACCCGCGCTCGCCGCGACGGCTGGGGCGATTACGCAGGAGGCCCCGCGCCCGGTCTCTCGCTCACGACCGCCGGCTGGCTGCACCGCACCGAGATCGCCGCGATCGCCACCGACACCTGGGGCTTCGAGGTGCGGCCGAACGAGTTCGACGTGCCGGCGTTCCAACCGCTGCACCAGGTCGTCATCCCGAACCTGGGCCTCACGATCGGCGAGATGTGGGACCTCGACGAGCTGGCCGAGGCGTGCGCCGCGGCCGGTCGCTGGGAGTTCCTTCTCTCGGCTCCGCCGCTGCCCATCACCGGAGCGGTGGGTTCGCCGGTGAACCCCGTCGCTCTGCTGTAATTCCTTCACCGTCCCCAGAACAGAGAGGTTCTGACATGACCGCCGTTCAGAAAGTCGCGATCGCCGGAGCCGGCGTCGCGGGCCTGGCCACCGCCATCTTCCTCGCGAAGGAGGGCGTCGAGGTCGATCTCTACGACGCGCAGCCCGCGCTGTCGACGCGCGGCTCGGGCATCACCCTGCAGGGCAACGCCCTGCGCGTCTTCGACGAGCTCGGCGTGTGGGACGAGGTCGCCGCCGCCGGCAAGGCGTTCGAGGGGCTCAACCTGCGTGCCCCCGGTCCCGGCGCCCCCGTCGTCGCGGCCCTGCCCGACCTCAAGACCGGCGGCCCCGACTACCCCTCCACGATGGGCATGTCCCGCCCCGACCTCGCCCGCATCCTGCTCGCGGCTGCCGAGGGCCACGGTGCCCGCGTGCACTTCGGTACGCGCGTGACCGGCGTCACCCAGACCGACGACGGCGTCGCCGTCGAGGTCGATGGAGAGCCCGCGGGCACCTTCGACCTGCTGGTCGGCGCCGACGGCCTGCACTCGGCCGTGCGCGAGATGATCGGCATCCACGTCGACCCCGAGCAGACCGGCATGGGCATCTGGCGCACCTTCGTGTCGCTTCCGCCCGACGTCGACCGCAGCGAGCTGTACTACGGCGGACCGATGTACATCGCGGGCTACACGCCCACGGGCGACGACACGATGTACGCGTTCCTCGTCGAGGCGGCGCAGGACCGCTCGCACGTCTCGCCCGAAGAGGCTCGACGCATCATGGTGGAGCAGTCGCGCGCCTACGACGGTCCATGGAACCACATCCGTGCCGACATCGAGGCGGGAGCCGACGCGAACTACACCTGGTTCACCCGCCACCTCGTCGACGCCCCGTGGAACCGCGGCCGCGTCGTCGTCATCGGCGACGCGGCGCACAGCTGCCCCCCGACGATCGCCCAGGGCGCGGCTCAAGGACTCGAAGACGCGGCGGTGCTGAGCGAGCTCCTCGTGACTCGGGATGCCGTGAACCAGGCGCTGTGGGACGAGTTCCACGAACGCCGCGTGGCACGCGCCAAGGCGATCGTCGACGCCTCGGTGCAGCTCGGCCAGTGGCAGCTCGACGGCGTCCGCGACGCCGACATGGGCGGCCTGATGTTCGGTGTCGCACAGCTGACGGCGGCCCGAGCATGAGCCTCTCGACAGGCGGCTCCGCCCGCGCCGAGGTCACCGACGTCCACGCCCACCTGCTCATGCCGGGGCTGCACGCCGAGGTCGAGCGGCGCGTGCCCGACGAGGTGCAGGCCGCGGCCGACCTCGAACTCCGTCGCAACGGACTCGCGAGCCTGCAGGCCTCGGGTCGCATGATCGGCGAGCGCTTCCCGAAGCTGACGTCGGTCGAGGCGCGCCTGGCCGCGATGGACGAGCAGGGCGTCGACCGGCAGTGGGTGAGCCCCTCGCCGAACCACTTCTACCCGTGGGCGAACGAGGGGCTCGCGACCTGGACGACCGGCGAGGCCAATCGCCTCATCGCCGAGCACGTCGCGCACGCGCCCGACCGGCTCGTCGGTCTCGGCACCGTCCCGTTGCAGCACCCGCACCTCGTGGTCGACGCGCTCGACGACGCGGTGCTCGGTCGCGGGCTCGCCGGGGTCGAGATCTCGTCGTTCGCCGGCGATGTCGAACTCAGCGACGAGCGGCTCGAACCCTTCTGGGCGCGGGCGGCGGAGTTGCGCGCGTTGGTGTTCCTGCACCCCTTCGGGTGCTCGCTCGACGAGCGCCTCGACCGGTTCTACCTCTCGAACACGGTCGGCCAGCCCACCGAGAACGCCGTCGCGCTGTCGCACCTCATCTTCGCGGGCGTGCTCGATCGGCATCCGGGACTCCGCCTGATCGCGGCGCACGGGGGCGGATATCTGCCGACGGCGATCGGTCGCTCGGACCGGGCGTGGAAGGTGCGCCCCGAGGCGCACGGCTGCTCTCACGCACCCTCGAGCTACCTCTCGAAGATCTGGTTCGACACGGTCGTGCACGACGAGCGGGCGCTGCGCTGGCTGGTCGAGGCGGTGGGCGCCGACCGGGTGCTGCTCGGCAGCGACTTCCCCTTCGACATGGGCCTCGACGACCCCGTGGCCTTCGTGCGCGGCGCGGGTCTGGCCGAGTCCGAGGTCACCGGCATCTTGGGCGCGAACGCCGCGGAGCTTCTGCGAACTCGGGTGCACGCGTGAGGATCGCGCGCTGGGCCGATGGTGCCGACATCGGCGAGGGGTTCGTCGACGCGGATGCCGTGGTGCCCTTCCCCGATGGGCTGCGCGTAGCCGAGGTGCTGGCGCAGGGGCTGACCGCGCTCCCGGCCCTGTTCGCCCGACGCGCCACCGACGCCGCGCGGCCTCTCGCCGAGGTGCGCCTGCTCGCGCCGCTCGTGCCCGCCTCGATCCGCGACTTCGTGGCCTTCGAGGAGCACGTCGAGGGCGTCAGCGCCTCCGTCGACGGCAAGAGCGAGGTCGTGCCCGAGTGGTACGAGGCGCCGACCTTCTACTTCACCAACCCGCACACCGTGCGGGCGACGGGCGACGTGATCGCGATCCCCGAGACGCAGCGCCTCGACGTCGAGCTCGAGCTCGCCGTCGTGATCGGCGGGGTGGCCGGTTCGGCTGGAGAGAACCTGGATGCCGCGACCGCGGCGACCCACATCTTCGGCTACACCGTCATGAACGACTGGTCGGCCCGCGACCTGCAGTCGCGTGAGATGAAGGTGCGGCTGGGGCCCGCCAAGGGCAAGGACTTCGCGATGACGCTCGGGCCGTGGATCGTCACGGCCGACGAACTCGAGCCCTTCCTCGACGCCGACGGCTTCCTCGCGGTGCGGGCCGAGCTGTTCATCAACGGCGAGCTGATCGGTCACGACCTCGTGTCGAACATGGGGTGGCCCTTCCCCGAGCTGGTCGCCTACGCGGCCCGCAACTCAGTGGTCGTCCCGGGCGATGTGCTCGGCTCGGGCACGGTGGGCAACGGCGGGTGCCTCGGCGAGCTGTGGGGCCGCCGCGGCGGGCTCGACCCGCGGCCCCTCGAGCCCGGCGACGAGGTGCGCCTGGTCATCGAGGGCGTGGGCGCGGTCGTCAACGTCGTCGGCGAGCGCGTTCCCGCCCCGCCGATCCCGCGCGCGCGGGTGAGGTCGAGGGCGCGCTCGCGATGAGCACGCCCGGGATCACCGGGAACCTCTTCGTCGTCACCGGCGCCGCGGGCGGGCAGGGGGCGGCGGAGGCGCGGACGATCGCCCGGCAGGGCGGTCGGGTGATCGCGGTCGACCTCGCCGACGAGGCCCCGGAGCTGCACGGGGTCGAGGCGATCGCCTCCCGCCGACTCGACGTGACGTCCGAGGCCGACTGGGCGGCCCTCGCCGCCGATCTCGCGGGCGAGCCCGTACGCGGTCTCGTCAACAACGCGGGCATCACGCACCGCGCGCGCATCGGCGCGATCGAGCGCGCCGATTGGGACCGCGTCTTCGCGGTCAACGTCACGGGGGCGATGCTCGGCATCCAGGCGCTGCTTCCCCTGATGCATGCCGGCTCCTCGATCGTCAACATCGGCTCGGTGGCGGGACTCACGGGGCACTACACGGCGGCGTACACGGCGAGCAAGTGGGCGCTGCGGGGACTCACTCACGCGAGCGTCACGGAGCTCGGGCCCCGCGGCATCCGGGTCAATCTCGTGCACCCCGGCTTCATCGACACGGCGATGACGGCGAGTGCTCCGCCGGCCTTCCCGGCGGCGAACGAGGGCGTCATCCCCCTCGGCCGCGCGGGAGAGGTCGACGAGGTGGCGGGCATCGTCGCGTTCTTGCTATCGGATGCCGCGGCCTTCATCACCGGAGCGGAGATCGGCGTCGACGGGGGCCAGGCGTTGTCGGGGGCGGCGACGGTGGTCTCCCGAGCCCTTCTCTAATGTTGATTATCGACATAAGTCGGGTAGAATGAGAGCGACGTCGGGGCCCTCGGGTCCGTTCGCCCGGTGAGGGAGCCGGAGCGGCACACACGGTCGCGTCGATCGCTCGGTCGTACGAGCGCCCCACGCATGACTCTCTCTCCCGCGCGGCTGCGGATCCTCGTCGCCGCCCTCCTGTCGGTTTCGTTCCTCGGTGCGCTCGATCACACGGTGGTCTCGACCTCGCTCGCCACGATCGCCGGCGACCTTGGCGCGCTCGAGCAGATGAGCTGGATCATGGTCGGGTACACGCTCGCCGCGACCGCGATGCTCCCCGTGCTCGGCAAGCTCGGCGACGTCGTCGGGCCCCGGCGCGTGTTCCTCGTGTCGCTCGTGACCTTCCTCGCGGCCTCGCTCGTGTGCGGCTTCGCTCCCGACCTCGGCTGGCTGATCGCGGCGCGTGTGCTGCAGGGGCTGGGGTCTGCGGGCCTGCAGTTGATGTCGCAGACGATCATCGCGCGCGTCACCAGCCCGCGGCAGCGTCCGCGCTACATGGCGATCATCGGGGCCGCGTTTCCGGTCGCCATCGTCGTGGGGCCCGTCGTCGGCGGTCTCATCACCGACTTCTGGGGCTGGTCCTGGGTGTTCTGGATCAACCTCCCGGTCGGGGTGGTGGCGCTCGCCCTCGCGATGATCGCCGTGCCGCGCCTGCCCGGTGGAGCGCATCCGCGTTTCGACATCCCCGGGGCCGTCGTCTTCACGGCCACGCTGCTCGCCCTCGTGCTCGCGGTGACCTGGGCGGGCGACGAGACGCTGCGCCCCGCGGCGATCGTCTGCGCGGTCGCGGTGGTCGTCGGCATCCCGGTCCTCGTCGTGATCGAGCGGCGGGCGGCCGAGCCGATCCTGCCGCCGCGCATTCTGCGGCACCGCACGATCCTCGTGTGCCTCGGGCTCTCGCTCGTCGTCGGTGCGGGACTCTTCGCAATCGTCGCGTACGTGCCCACCTACATCCAGATGGCCTATCGCGCCACGGCGACCGTCTCGGGGCTCGTCCCCATCGCGACCGTGCTCGGCATGCTCGTCAGCAGCCTGCTGACCGGCTGGCTCGTGAGCCGCTCGGGCCGCTATCGCGCCTATCCCGTGATCGGAACGGCCCTCGGTGCCGCCGGTCTCGCCGCGATGGCCGTGCTGCCGGTGGGAATGCCGCTGTGGGTGCCGATGCTCGTCATGGCGCTCGTCGGCGTCGGCACGGGGTCGTTCACGAACCTCATCTTCGCGGTGGTGCAGAGCGCGGCCGCGCGCTCCGACCTCGGGGCCGTCACCGCCACCACCAACCTCATGCGTCAGATCGGCTCGACCGTGGGCACCGCCGTCGTCGGCGGGATCGTCGGCTTCGGCGTCGCCGCAGCGCTCCCCGCGGGGCTCGACGCGGCCACCCTCACCCCGGCACTCGCGCGTGTAGCCGATCCCGCTGTGCAGAACGAGATCGCCGTCGTCTACCACGACGTCTTCGCGCCCGTCTTCCTCGGCCTCGCCGCCGTCTACGTGTGCGGCGTCGTCATCGCCCTGCTGCTGCCCCCGGGGCGCCTGTCGGACGACACGCCCGCGCCCGCGGTATCCGCCCCCGCCCGTCAACCCGCCTGAGCGGCTTTCGAAGGAGAGACCATGACCGCCACCCCCACCATCGCCGTCGTCGGCAGCGGGCCCATCGGTTCGACCTATGCCCGGCTGCTGCTCGAGGCGCTCCCCGACGCGCGCGTGATCATGTTCGAGGCAGGACCTCAGGTGACCGAGCGCCCGGGCGAGAGCGTGCGCAACATCACCGACCCCGACGAGAAGGCCCGCGCCCGCGAGAGGTCGCAGGGCCCGCAGGCCGGCTCGTTCCGCGAGTCGCTCGGCATCCCCGCAGGGGTGGTCGTGGAGGGGATGTTCACCGCGCGACAGGGCACGCACCTGCTCGACTTCGGGGGGCCGGGTTCGGCGCACGCCGAAGCCTTCCCCGCCGCGGCCTCCGCCACCAACGTCGGCGGCCAGGGCGCGCACTGGACCTGCGCGATCCCGCGTCCGGCGTTCAGCGAGAAGCTGCCCTTCCTCGCCGACGACGAGTGGGAAGACCTCATCGGCACCGCCGAAGGCCTGCTGCACAAGCAGAGCGCGGCCTTCTCGGACTCGCCGGTCGGGGCGGCGATCCGCACCCTGCTCGACCGCGAGTTCGGCGCCGAGCTGCCCGAGGGCTACGGCGTGAGCACCCTGCCGGTCGCGGGCGACCCGCAGCCCGACGGCACCATGCGTTGGGCCGGGGCCGACACCGTGCTCGGCCCGCTCATCGAGCCCGGAACCGACACCGCGGCGCGCTTCGAGCTGCGCGATCTCACGCTCGTGCGCCGCGTCGAGCACGACGGGGCGCGCGTGCGCGGGGTGGTGGTCGAAGACCTCCGCACCCGCGAGGAGTCGTTCGTCGAGGCGGATGCCGTGGTGGTGGCCGCCGACGCGTTCCGCTCCCCGCAGTTGCTGTGGGCCTCCGGCATCCGTCCCGCCCCTCTCGGGCGCTACCTGACCGAGCATCACGTGGTGATCAGCACCGTCGCCCTCGACGCCGAGCGCATGAGCGCGCTGGTCTCCGACGAGGAGTTGGAGGCGGAGCTCGCCCGCCGCGCCACCAACCCCGCCGACCCCGTGGCCGCGGTCAACCGCATCCCCTTCTCGGAGCCCGGCCACCCCTACTCGGCGCAGATCATGTACGCCGAGACCCCGCCGTTCCCGCTCCCCGTCGACCACCCCGCGGCAGCGAGCCGGTGGGGATACGTCAACATGGGCTTCGGCACGCGCAAGTTCCCGCGCGTCGAAGACGGCGCCGTCTTCAGCGACGACGAGCTCGACTACCGCGGCATGCCGAACTTCACGATCGAGTACGCCCTCACCGACCGCGAGAACGCCGAGATCGCCGAGGCCACCGAGCGCCTGCGCCGCGCCGGCCAGGCGCTGGGCTCGTTCATCGCCGAGCCACGCCTGCTGCCCAACGGCTCGAGCCTGCACTTCATGGGCACGATGCGCGCGGGCACCGACCCCGCGACCTCGGTGGCCGATCCGTACTCGCGCGTGTGGGGCTTCGAGAACCTCGTGGTCGGCGGCAATGCGCTCATCCCCACCGCGAACACGATGAACCCCACGCTCACGAGCGTCGCGATCGCCGTGCGCGGCGCGCGGCAGCTGGCCGAGCAGCTGCGTGCGGTGCGCAGTGGGGCGCGCGTCTGATCGTTCAGCGCCAGCGGTCGCGCGGCGTCAACGGCACGAGCGGTGGAATGGCGGGCGTCGTGCGCAGGTCGATCCGTCGACCCTCGCGTGCCGACAGCGGGAGCGCCGTCACGATCTCGGTGACGTGCAGGGCGATCTCGCCGCTCGCCCGCCCGTGGCCCCGCACCATGTCGACGAGGCCGACCCCTCGCCCCGCCCCCACGTACCCCGCGGTCACCGGCAGGGCGACCCACCCGTCCGAGCCGACGGCGTGATGACGCACCTCGCCGTCGAAATCGTTCGGGTCGGGGACGGCCAGCGACCCGGCTTCGCCGTGCACCTCGATCGGTGCCGCCGTGGTCCCGCCCGCGTCGAAGCTGAACGTCACGCTCGACAGGGCGCCGTTGGCGTGCCGGAGGGTGCCGGTGACGTGGGTGTCGACCTCGACGGGGATGCGCTCGCCCGCGCGCGGCCCCGACCCGATCTCGCGTTCGATGCGGCCACGGGACACTTCTCCGCTGACCGACACGACCGGACCGAGCAGGTGCACGAGAGAGGTCAGGTAGTACGGCCCCATGTCGAAGTGCGGCCCTCCGCCCTCGCGGTAATAGAAGTCGGGATTCGGATGCCAGTGCTCATGGCCCGGCGAGACCCAGGTCGCGCTGGCCGCCGTCGGCCGACCGATGAGGCCGCTCTCGATGGCCGCCCGGGCCGTCTGGACCCCCGTGCCGAGCACCGTGTCGGGGGCGCTCCCGACGGCGACGTGGGCGGCCGTGGCATCCGCCATCACGCGCTCCGCGTCGGCGAGCGTCGTGGCGAGCGGCTTCTCACCGAACACGCCCTTGCCCGCGGCGATCGCGGCGCGAGCGATCTCGGCGTGCGCGGCGGGGACGGTGAGGTTGATGACCACGTCGACGTCGTCCGCGGCGAGCAACTCGTCGACGCTGAGCGCGCGGGCCGAGGGGAGCGCCTCGGCGACCCCGGCCGCGCGATCGGCGCGCAGGTCGGCGACGGCGACGATCCGGACGGCGGGATGATCCCTCAGGGTGCGGAGGTATTGGTCGCTGATGACCCCGAGGCCGATCAGCCCGATGCGCGTCGGCTCGTCCACAGCAGTCCCCTCTCGATGATGGTTCGCACGTGCGGGTCGTTCAGAACGCCGGGGTCGTGACCGGGCGTCGCGACGAAGACGCGCCCCCGCCCCCATTCGCGCGTCCAGACCGCGGGCGAGACGACCGGGCGGTGCCACGGCTCGTCGACGCGCACCGGATTCGTGGTCGTGGCCAGCACGTCGTTCAGGTCGTCGTGCAGCACCCAGTACTGCTCTGTGACGAGGGGGAAGGCGTCGATCCCGCTCGTGATCTCGTGCGTGCGCCCGAGGTCGGTGATCTCGATACGGTGCTCGACGAAGGCGTCGGTCGCCGGATCGGTGCGATCCCCCGGGTCTTTCCGGGGGTGCGCGGCGAACTGCCCGCCCACCAGCTGCAGGTACGCGGCGTCGTGGCGGTACGAGTCGACGATGCCGCCGTGCCACCCGGCCAGACCCGTGCCCGCGGCCACCGCCGCGCGGAGACCTTCGATGCTCTCGGCGTCGGCCTCGCTCATCGTCACGGCCTGGACGACGAGGTCGACACCGCTCATGACGTCGGCGTCGGCGTAGATGCGGGGGGAGTCCTCGATCCGCACCTCGAAGCCGTTGCTCCGCAGGAACGGCAGGAACATCTCGGTCGTCTCGACGGGGTGGTGGCCGTCCCACCCGCCGCGCACGATCAGCGCCGTTCGTGACGTCATCGTCCCTCCTCCGCTCCGGACGCCGGCCCCGGCTTCCGCATCGACGCCTCACGCTACCGTCGGGCGCCGACATCGCCCAGGGCTCTGCGCGAACGGGCCGAGCCCGTGGCATCCCGTCCGATAATGGAGCTGTGGAGGTCTGGGAGACGCGCGAGTGGTTCGCCGACTACCTCGAGGCGCTCAACCGCCACGACCTCGAAGCGGTCCGCGAGCTGCTGCACCCGGCCGTGCGTCGTGCGCACCTTCCCGCGGGCGCGGAGGCCTGGATCGCCGACCTCGCCGAGCTGTGGCACGGCTTTCCGGATTGGCAGTGGAAACGCATCCAGCTGATCGTCGAGGACGACCGTCTGGCGGTGCACCTGCGGGGCGGGGGAGCGCACACGGGTTCGTTCGGCCACGTGAGCCCGACCCGTCGGCGGGTGAACATCGCGTCCTTCGCCATGTACCGCCTCGAGCGGGGCCGGATCGTCGAGGCGAGCGGTACCGACGATCCCGCGCAGATCCTTCTCGCTCTCGACTGAGTCGGAGCGCGTGCGGTCGGCTCTATCGTGGCGAGCGATCTGTCAAGGGCGGCCGCATGTCGGGGGGTCCGGGTACGGTCGCTCTCGCCCGTTTCCATCCCGGGTAGAGAGAGGGGCGACCATGGTGTCTCACGACCGCCCCGGCGCCGGAGTCGTCTGGGCTCGCGTCGAAGACGGCTTCCACGTCGGCAGCAGGAACGGTGTGTTCCTGGGGTACATCGACCGCCAGACCGGCGGCGCGTTCCTCGCGTACGACGGTCGTTCGCGCCTCGTCGGCCGCTTCGACGCGCTCACCGCCGCCATGGCCGCCGTGACCAATGATCAGCCCCCGCAGGACGCCGAGATCACCCTCCGCGAGGTGCGGGTCCCCGCGCCGCGGTCGATCGACGGCGAGAAGGCCTCATGAGCTCCGACCTCGTCTCCATCTCGTACGTCAGCGCGGCCGCCGAGCCGTTCGACGACGACCGGCTGCACGACCTGCTAGCGCAGAGCCGCCGCTCGAATCACGAGCACGACCTCACCGGCATGCTGCTGTATCGTCGCGGACGCTTCTTCCAGGTGCTCGAAGGGCCGCAGGATGCCGTGGACGAACTCATGACGAAGATCCGTCGCGACCCGCGCCACACCGATGTTCGCGTGCTGCTCACGGAGCACATCGACGACCGTCGATTCACCGAGTGGACGATGGGGTACGAGCCGATCGGGATCCCCACCGCGCCTGCTCCCGAGGGCTTCCGCGACACCTTCGACGATCTCGAGGCTGACGACGAGGACGCGAGCATCCGCGCCGTGCGCGAGCTCACCGTGTGGTTCCGCGCGCGCACCGCGGGCGACGACTGACGCAGAGGCTTCCACGGGTCGGGCGCGGTAGCGTCGCGGGGTGACCTCCCACCCCGCAGACTCTCGCCGACGCGCCCGCTCGGTCGCCCGCGTCGTGGCCGGCGTGGGCGTGCTCGGGGTCGTGCTGTTCGCGTACGGGCTGCGCATCGCCGCGGGCGACCCCGACTTCTTCGACTTCTTCGGGTACTTCACCAACCAGACGAGCAGCCTGACGGCGCTCGTGCTGATCACCGTGGGTGCCCGGGGCGCGATGGATCGGGCCGTCCCCGTCGTGCTCGCTCTCGCGTGGGCGATCGGGGCGGCCTGCCTCATCGTGGTCGCCGTCGTCTACAACGGTCTCGTCCCGGGGACGGGGTCGGCCCCGCCGTGGGTGAGCGCGGTGCTGCACCTCATCTTCCCGCTGCTCGTCGTCGTCGACTTCGCCACGGCTCCCGATCGTCCCCGACTCGCGTGGCGCCACCTCTGGTGGGTGCTGCCGTACCCCGTGGCGTGGGTCGCGGTCGTCCTCGCGCGCGGCGCGACCGACGGATGGGTGCCCTACGGCTTCCTCCTGCCCGAGCGGGGTCTCGCCTCTCTCGTTCTGCACGTGGTCGGCATCCTGGCTCTGCTCCTGCTCGCGGCCACGGTAGTCTGGGCGCTCGGTCGTCGACCCCGACGCGCCCCGTCGTCATAGCGGCGGGTCGAGGGCGCGGAGCGCGGCATCCATCCGCTCCGCCATGTACGCGTACCCGGTGTCGTTCGGATGCAGGCCGTCGGCGGCCATCCAGCTGTCGGACGAATCGGCGTAGTGACCGTCGAGCCAGTGGCTGGCGCCCGCGATATGGTCGGCGCCGATCCGCGCGGCGGCGTCTTCGACCCACCCCGCGATGACGTCGACCGACGCCGGGCGGTCCGCGGTGTACCAGAAGGGCTCGACGACGACGATGCGCGCGTCGGGCACGCCCTCGCGCAAGCGCTCGAGGTCGCTGTCGATCGTCTCGCGGATGCGGTCGGCGGCGCGGTCGTAGCTGAAGTTGTCATTCAGGCCCATCGTGACGAAGACGAGGTCGGGATCGTCCGCGATCACCTGGGAGGGGATGTCGTCGAGGCCCGGCCCCATCGAGGCGCGGCGGTTGACGAACCCCAGGCCGTTCTCGCTGCGGTTGATCTCCTGCCACCCGCGCTCGGCCGAGACGATCGTCGACCAGCGCTTGTCGTTTGCGCTCGCACCCGTGCCGCGCGTGTACGAATCGCCGTAGAACGACACGACCGGGCCGGTCGCGGCGGGGGCCGGTGCCGCGGTCGGGGCCGCGCACCCCGAGAAGACGAGGAGGAGGGATGCCGCGGCGACCGGGCCGAGGAGTCGTCGCGCACGCATGACCCCATTCTCGGCGGCGTTCAGTGCTCGGGGGCCGGGGGAGCCGATTCTGCGGAGAGGCGTTCGACGTGGCGTGCGATGCGCGCCGCACGGGTGGCCGGCGTCGCCGCCGTGACCACGGGGTGCAGGACGGAGTAGCGCTCCGCCTTCGTCAGGGCGTCGAAAGCGCGCGCCGCGTCGGGGACGGCGTCGAGCGCCGCGCGCAGATCGGCCGGCACCTCGATCGCCGCGGAGCCCTCGTACGCGCGCTCCCAGCGGCCGTCGGCGTGGGCGCGGGCGATCTCGTCGGCCCCGCGCGGGCGCATGCGGCCCTCGTCGGTGAGGCGTGCCACGTGATCGACGTTGCGTTTCGACCACATCGAGCGGACGCGGCGCGGGGTGAAGTGCTGCCGGAAGGTGGCGGCATCCCGAGACTGCTTCCGCCCGTCGATCCACCCGCTGCAGAGGGCCTCGTCGAGGGCCTGGGCGTAGGTGAGGGACGTGGGCGAGGTCGTGCCCTTCTTGGCGAGCACCAGCCATACGCCGTCGCTGGTGTCTTCGTGGGTGTCGAGCCACGACCGCCATCGTGCGGCGTCGTCGACGGTCAGTTCGGGGGCTTCAGGCATGATCGCGGTCCTTTCCGACGCTCCCCCGGACTTTAGCGTGGACCCCCGACATGCCCGCCCTATCGGAGCGGGCGCCCCACGGCAACCGGCCCCCGCCGACGTGCTCGAGAGGAGATCATCGCTGAATGCGCAGTGTGACCTATGCCGGTGAGACCGTGACCACGACCGACGACGTGGCGGAGGCTCTGGTTCAACTGACGGCGTCGATCGCCGCTGAGGGGCAGGCGGAGGCCGTGAGCATCCCGATCGTCACCGACGGCGGCCAAGAAGAAGCCGAGCTCGTCATCGGCGTCGGCAACGACGTCCTCAGTGCTCCGGCCGACTGGACGGGTGACGAGCCCGACTTCTCGTGGGCGGCGGAAGAGCTGCGTCAGCACAAGCGCTTCCCCCAGGCACCGGCCATCGCCGTCGAGCAGCCGAGCGAAGACGCCAACCCCGACGCGTTCTGGGACCCCGACCTCGACGGGTTCACCCGCGCCTGAGCGGCTCGCCCCTCGCCGGGCCGTTTCCTCGCGACCATCGACCCCCGCACCCCGCGGGGGAGCTCGTCAAGCCCGCCCCCGCTCCCGCGCTCGGACGTAGCGTGAGTCATCCGCACCGGACGCGACCGGTTCATCGCCCCGGTGCGTGAGCCCCGGACAGTTCGGGCGGCCCGCCGTTTCGCGGTGCCGCCCGGACGCTCGTACCGGGAGGATGGGGGCATGCTGTACTCCCTCGTCACCGGCGCCTCGCGCGGGATCGGCCGGGCCATCGCCGTCGCCCTCGCATCACGCGGCGACCGCGTCGCCGTCCACTACGGCCACGACCGCGCCGCCGCCGAAGAGACACTCGCCCTGCTCCGCGGAGACGGGCATCTGCTCGTCGGCGGCGACCTGTCCGACCCGGCGACGGCGGAGCGCGTGGTCGGCGACGTCCTCTCGGCGCTCGGACGCATCGACGTCCTGGTCAACAACGCCGCGATCGCCCCGAGCCCCGAGACCTTGCACCCGATCGCGACCGTCGACTACGCCACCTGGCATCGCACGTGGGAGCGGATGGTCGACGTCGATCTGCACGCCCCCGCGAACATGGCCTTCCTCGTCGCGCGATCGCTGATCGAGCGGGGCCTGCCGGGGTCGATCGTGAACGTCGGCTCGCGCGGCGCCTTCCGCGGCGAGCCGGAGTTCCCCGCCTACGGTGCGGCGAAGGCGGGCCTGCACGCGATGGGCCAATCCCTCGCCGTCGCGCTCGCGCCCCACGGCATCGCGGTCACGAGCGTCGCCCCCGGCTTCGTCGGCACCGACCGGCAGCAGCAGAAGCTGACCGGGGCGGAGGGTGACGGCATCCGGGATCAAAGTCCCTTCGGTCGCGTGGCCACGCCCGAAGAGGTGGCGGATGCCGTGGTGTACCTCAGCGCGCCCGGCTCGCAGTGGGCGTCGGGAACGATCCTCGATCTGAACGGCGCCTCGCACCTGCGCACGTGACGGCGGGCACGAGTCAGGATCCCGCCGGACGCACTGCGGTCATGTGCTCCACGAGCGTGGTGGGAGTGCGCCTTGGCGCGGGCGACAGTGCCGTGTAGACGTCGCCCCAGGTGAGCAGCAGGTGCGCGCGGCTCCCCGTCGCGGCAGTCCATCGTCCGGCCTCGTCCAGTCGCTCCGCGTGATCGCGCAGCGGTGAGGCGTCGGTCATCCACGCGCCCGCGCCACTGATGTGCCACGACTCGCGCACGCGACGAGCGAACGGTCGACTCCGCCACACCAGCCATGCCCACGGTCCGAGCCACACGGCCGCGCCGAGCGCCACGCTCCACGAGACGGAGGCGGCGTGGTGCACGACGACGGCTGCGGCGATCCCGCCGAAGAAGCCGACGGTGGGCCAGATGACGGCGGCGTTCCAGGCGAGCCGCTCCTCGGGGGTGCCGTTCGGGGGGAGCACCCGCAGGTGCTCGACGACGAGCCCGTGTCCGCTCAGCCGACGTTCGTACGAGCCCCAGGTGCCGCTGACGTGAGAGGGGGAGCCGGTGTTCGATCGCACGCAACGATGGTGCGCTCACCCGATCCGCCCCGCGAGGATCCTCACGATACCCATGCGGCAGGCGTAGCGCGTCCGAGTCGTGCACACCGGCGAACAGCCGTCTCCACAGCTGTGGATAACTTTGTGGAAAGTGTGTGTGGAAACCGGCACCGCCTGTGCAAACAGGTGTGGATAAGCCCGGGATTCGTTAACGTGTTCGAAACTACACGCGCGTAATTCCGCGGAGTGGCGGGTCGACTTGGGCGCTTCGCCCTGTGGAGAATCGCCGACCGGATGCCACCGCCTCGGGTCTCAGCCCATCACGCTGCCGAAGATCCTCGCGGCGCCCACAACGCACATCGCGACCCAGAACAGCGTCCACGCCAGCAACGTGTAGCCCCAGATCGCCTCACCCACGCTCATTCGACCGCGGCGGAAGCGGACACCGAGTGCCGCTCCGACGATGAGCACGATCGCGACCACGGCCGCGACGACGGGCTGCTGCCACACGACCAGCAGAGGAAGGGCGAAGATGATCGCCAGCGCCGCAGCGGTGTAATTCACGCCGGACGACTGCGCCTGCACGACCTGCAGAGCGATGACGGCCACCACGATGAGCGCGATCGCGACGACCTGCAGCCACCCGAGCGCCTTCACCCAGAACGGCAGACCCGGCCTCTCGATCCCCGCGGCATCCGTTCGATCTTCCGAGATCCCCGTCATGACGTCCCCCTTCGTCGGTCCCCACCCTGGCGGGTCGCGGCGACGGGACGGGGAGGGGTTGACGGGCGGAGGCGCGGCAGCTTCGCGGCGCGCGGAGCCTCTGGCGGCGTGGGCCCACCCGCTGCGGCTTCGTTTCCTACGGCACCCACGCAAAAGGCCCGCCACACCGCCGATGGCGGTGAGTCGGGCCTTTGAGGGGCTGACGGGAATCGAACCCGCGCTATCTGCTTGGGAAGCAGAAGTTCTGCCATTGAACTACAGCCCCGTGCGCCGTGCGGCGACCGGGCCAGCATAACAGCGTCTGCGCGGCATCCCCGATGACCGCGCGATCCTCACCTGGGGTCGGCGCCCTCGAAACCGCACGAGATTCGCGAGGACGCACGTGTTCGTCGCCCTTCGGGTGCGGTCTCGTCGAACGAGTGCGACCTCGGCGCGACACCACTCCGCCGCGCCGCCCGTCCCGGAACCCGACACGCGCGACGCGGCCCCGCCCCTAGGCTGGGGCCGTGCTGCTCTCCGATCGCGACATCCGGGCCGAACTCGATGCGAAGCGCCTCGGCCTCGAGCCCTTCGACCCGGCCATGGTCCAGCCCTCGAGCGTGGACGTGCGTCTGGACCGGTACTTCCGGTTGTTCGACAACCACAAGTACCCCTTCATCGACCCGGCCGAGGATCAGCCCGAGCTCACCCGCCTCATCGAGGTCGATCCGGACGAGCCGTTCATCCTTCACCCGGGCGAGTTCGCACTCGGTTCGACGTTCGAGCGCGTGAGCCTGCCCGACGACGTCGCCGCGCGCCTCGAGGGCAAGTCATCGCTCGGCCGGTTGGGTCTGCTGACCCACTCCACCGCGGGCTTCATCGACCCGGGCTTCTCGGGTCACGTCACCCTGGAGCTGTCGAACGTCGCGACGCTGCCCATCAAGCTGTGGCCCGGCATGAAGATCGGCCAGGTCTGCTACTTCCGGCTCACGTCGCCGGCCGAGAACCCCTACGGCTCCGGCCCCTACGGCAACCGCTACCAGGGACAGCGTGGACCGACGGCCTCGCGGTCGGCGCTGAACTTCCACCGCACCGACGTCGGCTCCACTGACGCGGGGTCGGCGGGACGCTGACGATACGACGACGCGGCGGGCTCCCGAGGGAGGTCCCGCCGCGTCGTCTTTTCGCTCATCACTCGGATGCCGCGGACTCGCGCCCACGGATGAATCCGGCGTCGAAACCGCGCTCGTAGGCGCGCTCCGCCGCGCGGTGTCCGCGCTCGTGCCGGTGGCCGGGGTGGCCGTGGCGGTGCTCGCCGTGCGCGGCGGAGCCGTCCGCGGCTGCGTGGTCGCCGTCGGGCCAGTGCCCCTCGGTGTGTCCGCCGTGGCGGGGTCCGAAGCCGTGGTGGGCGTTGCCGCCGCCACCGCGTCGGTGGTCGCGCTCGCCGCCGCCGAAGCGGGGGCCGCCGCGCATGCCGGGGCCGAATCCGCGGCCCGAGCCGGGGCCGAACGGGCCGGGACCAAAGCCGAACCCGCGGGGTCCCCGCGGGCGTGCCGTCTCGGCGTGCTCGTCGAGCCCGAGGGCGGCGGAGATCGCGTCGAGAGCGGCGTTCAGGCGCTCGATCTCGTCGGCCGGGACCTGGGAGAGAAGCACCTGGCGGTCGGCATCCACTCGATCGAGGATCTGACGACCCTCGTCGGTGAGCGTCCAGCCGTCGCCGGCGGGGGCGATCCATCCCCGGTCGGCGAGGGCGCTGATGCGCTTTCCGCCGCGGGCGATGCGGTCACTGATCCACGGGGCGTCGAGGCGCCCGTCGATCACGGAGAGGACCAACACGGTCTTCGGGTGCAGGTCGCTGTCGCGCATCTGTGCGAACAGGCGGTGGTGCAGCGCGTGGCCAACCGTCGTGAGGCGGTGGGCGAGGCTGCGGGGATCTGAGGGTGTGGGGGTGTTCATGGAGGGGTCCTTTCGTCGGCGGTCGATCCGTCATTGCATGTCATGTGACAACGAATGTACTGTGACATGTATTCCTGATGCTTGTCAAGCGACATGTAAAATCTCCCCATGTCCACCGACCCCGCCGACGAGATCGCCGCCGCCCTCGGGCGCCTGCGTGGACGACGACCGCGGCCGCCCTTCGCGGGTGACGGCCATCACCACCCGCACGGTGAACACGGCGGCGGGCACGGGGGACCGTGGGGGCGGGGCGCTCCGCCCTGGGTCGCCGATCCCGCGCATGGGCGCTTCGGCGGTCCCGCGCGGCTGCGCATGCTCGACGCGTTGATCGCGGCATCCGGGTCGCTGTCCGTCAGCGAGATCGGCGAAGCCGTCGGCGTTGATCAACCCCGCGCATCGCGACTCGTGCAGCAGGCGGCGCAGATGGGACTGGTCGTGCGCGAGCCCGACCCCGACGACGCCCGCCGCACGCGTGTGCGCCTCACCCCCGAGGGGGAGGGGCTCGTATCCGGTTTCCGCGGACGTCGACGGGATGCCGTGCGCTCCGCGCTCGAATCCTTCACCGACGCCGAGCGGGTGGAGTTCGCGCGTCTGCTGGCGAAATTCGCCGACTCCTGGCCGCGCGACTGACGTCGTTCTCCCGGCGGATCAGACGATGACGGCCGGCTTCCCCTTCACCGGGATGAGCAGCAGCAGCCCCGCGCCGAGGATCAGCACGATGCCCAGGATGCCGAGACGCGTGTCGCCCGTGATGCCCACGAACAGGGCGAATAGCCCGGGAGCGAGGAACGACACGGCGCGACCCGTCGTGGCGTACAGACCGAAGATCTCACCCTCGCGCCCCTCAGGAGCGACGCGGGCGAGGAAGGACCGGCTCGCCGACTGGACGGGGCCGACGAAGGCGCACAGGCCGAGGCCGGTGATCCAGAAGGCGCCCTGCGACGTCCCGATGAAGAGGACGGCCCCGCCGAGCACGATGAGTCCGATCAGTGAGATGACGATGACGCGCTTCGGGCCGAACCGATCGTCGAAGCGGCCCGCGACGAACGTGCTCACCCCCGCCACCACGTTCGCCGCCACCGCGAAGTACAAGACCTGCGTCGAGCTGAAGCCGAACACCTGCGCGGCGATGATCGCGCCGAAGGTGAAGACGCCGGCGAGCCCGTCGCGGAAGACGGCGCTGGCCACGAGGAAGAGCAGTACCTCCCGGCTGTCGCGCCAGAGCGAACGCAGCGTGCCCCACAGCACCACGTAGGAGCGGAAGAAACCGACCCGCACCTGGCGGCTGCGGGCGGGGATCTCCGGAACGCGCAGCAGCACCGGGATCGCGAACGCCCCGAACCAGAGGGCGGATGCCAAGACGGCGAGGCGGATGTTCCATCCACCCTCCTTGGTCATGGCGAGGAGCCCACCGGCATCCGGATCTCCGAAGCTCTGGATGAAGAGCACCAGCAGCAGAAGAAGCAGCACGATGCCGCCGACGTAGCCCATTCCCCAGCCGAAGCCCGAGACACGGCCGATGTTCTCGCGCGTGGAGACCTGCGTCAGCATCGCGTAGTAGTTGACGCTCGCGAACTCGAAGAAGACGTTGCCGACCGCGATCAGGGTCGCGCCCAGCACGAGGAACCCGGGGGTGCCCTCGACGAACACCATCGCCGCCATGGCCAGCACGACGAGACCGGTGTTGATGCCGAGCCAGAGCTTGCGGCGGCCGGTTCCATCGGAGCGCTGACCGAGCACCGGGGCGACCAGGGCCACCACGATCCCCGCGATCATCAGCGCGACACCCACGAGGGTCGCGTTGTCGGCGAGGGCGCGCACGAGGGCCGGGTCCTTGTCGTTCCCGTTCGCGGCGGCCACGATCCTCGGGTCGACGAAGAGCTGGCTGGCCAGGTACGTGCTGAAGACGAAGGTCGTCACGACCGCGTTGAACGCCGCCGACCCCCAGTCCCAGAGGGCCCAGGCGATCACCGGTCGGCGGTCGGTGGCGGGGGCTGCGGTGGTTCCGGGGGAGGACATGTCGGTCACGCTAGGGTCCTTCGGTGAACGCCCGGTACGGCCGGGGAGGCAGCCGCGCCGTCGTCGGCGCGCGGGTTCAGGTTAGACCCCGGCCCGCGCGAGAGCGCGGAGGAGACTACCGTGGAGTCATGGCATCCGAAACCCCCGTCGACTCCGCTGAAGCCGAGACCACTCCCGAGAAGCTCACCTTCGCCGATCTGGGACTGGATGCCGCTGTGCTCAAGGCCCTGAAAGACGTGGGCTACGAGACCCCGTCCGCGATCCAGGCGGCCACGATCCCCGTACTGCTGCAGGGCCGCGACGTCGTCGGCCTCGCCCAGACCGGAACCGGCAAGACCGCCGCCTTCGCGCTGCCCGTGCTGTCGCAGATGGAGACCGGTCACAAGAACCCGCAGGCCCTCGTGCTCGCGCCCACCCGCGAGCTCGCTCTGCAGGTGTGCGAGGCGTTCGAGAAGTACGCCGCGCACATCAAGGGCGTCTCGGTGCTCCCCGTCTACGGCGGCCAGGGCTACGGCCAGCAGCTGTCGGCCCTGCGCCGCGGCGTCGACATCGTCGTGGGCACCCCCGGCCGCATCATGGACCACCTCGACAAGGGCACCCTCGACCTGAGCGAGCTGAAGTACCTCGTGCTCGACGAGGCCGACGAGATGCTCAAGATGGGCTTCGCCGAAGACGTCGAGACGATCCTCGCCGACACCCCCGCGACTAAGCAGGTCGCGCTGTTCTCGGCGACCATGCCCGCGCAGATCCGTCGCATCTCGGCGCAGTACCTCAACGATCCCGAAGAGATCACGGTCAAGACCAAGACCGCGACCTCGACCAACATCACCCAGCGCTACCTGATCGTGTCGTACCAGCAGAAGATCGACGCCCTCACGCGCATCCTCGAGGTTGAGAACTTCGAGGGCATGATCGTCTTCACCCGCACCAAGAACGAGACCGAGACGGTCGCCGAGAAGCTGCGTGCCCGCGGCTACACGGCCGCCGCGATCAATGGCGACGTGGCTCAGGTGCAGCGCGAGCGCACGGTCAACCAGCTCAAGAGCGGCAAGCTCGACATCCTCGTCGCCACCGACGTGGCCGCGCGCGGTCTCGACGTCGACCGCATCAGCCACGTGGTCAACTACGACCTGCCGATCGACACCGAGTCGTACGTGCACCGCATCGGCCGCACGGGCCGTGCCGGACGCACGGGAGATGCGATCAGCTTCGTCACGCCGCGCGAGCGCCGCATGCTCACCGCGATCGAGAAGGCCACGCGCCAGCCGCTGACCGAGATGTCGCTGCCGAGCGTCGATGACGTCAACGCCACGCGCCTCACGCGCTTCGACGACGCCATCACCACGGCTCTCGAGGACACCGCCGCGATCGCGACGTTCCGCGACGTGGTGGCCCACTACGTGTCGCACCACGACGTGCCCGAGGCCGACGTGGCCGCGGCCCTCGCCGTGGTCGCCCAGGGTGACACCCCGCTGCTGCTCGAGGCCGAGGCCTTCCGCCAGCAGCGGTTCGACAACGACCGCCCCGCGCGCGACTCCGGTTCTCGCGAGGGAGGATCCCGCGACGGCGGTCCGCGTCGCGACTCCTCGGGTCGCTTCGCGACGTATCGCATCGCGGTGGGTCGTCGTCAGCGCGTCGAGCCTCGTCAGATCGTCGGCGCCCTCGCGAACGAGGGTGGTCTGCGCCGCAACGACTTCGGTGCGATCCAGATCCGTCAGGACTTCTCGCTCGTCGAGCTGCCCGTCGACCTGTCGAACGACACGATCGACCGCCTCGCCGACACCCGCATCTCGGGCCAGCTCATCGACCTGCGCCTCGACCAGGGCGGTCGTTCGGCCAAGCGCAGCGACCGGCCGCAGCGCCGCGATCGCGACCGCGACTGAGTCCACGGCATCCGTTCGACGCCCCCGTACCCCGGTGAGGGTGCGGGGGCGTCGTGCGTGGTGGGATGGCGGGCGCCTTCAGGCGGACCATGTCCCACTTTTGGCTGCCTGGGGTGCGCGTGGGCCGCCCATTTTGGGACATGGTCTGCGCAGATGGGGACATGGGTGGAGGGATGCCGTGACACCGCGCTGCGCAGAAGAGCCCGGGGCCGCGCGGGGGGCGGGCGCACGGGCAACCGAGCTAGGCGGCATCCGGAAGTTGAGCCAATCCATATCAAGTCGCCTTGACCTCGCGAACGGGCTCCGATAACCTTGAGTCATCGCGGCTCAACCCGCGCAGAGACTTTCACCAGAACCCCGAGTGCGGCAACGGCCGCGCTCACAAGCAAGGAGACACATATGCCCCGTGCAGTGGGAATCGACCTCGGTACGACCAACTCCGTCGTGAGCGTGCTCGAGGGTGGCGAGCCCAAGGTCATCGCCAACGCCGAGGGTTTCCGCACGACCCCCTCGGTCGTCGCCTACACGAAGGACGGCGAGGTGCTCGTCGGCGAGACCGCCAAGCGCCAGGCCGTCACCAACGTCGACCGCACCATCTCCAGCGTGAAGCGCCACATGGGCACCACGTGGAGCTTCGACGTCGACGGCAAGAAGTGGACGCCGCAGGAGATCTCGGCCCGCATCCTGCAGAAGCTCAAGCGCGACGCCGAGGAGTACCTCGGTGACAGCGTGACCGATGCGGTCATCACCGTCCCCGCCTACTTCAACGACGCCGAGCGTCAGGCCACGAAGGAGGCCGGTGAGATCGCGGGCCTCAACGTGCTGCGCATCATCAACGAGCCCACCGCTGCGGCACTCGCGTACGGCCTCGACAAGGGCAAGGAAGACGAGCTCATCCTCGTCTTCGACCTCGGTGGCGGAACGTTCGACGTGTCGCTGCTCGAGGTGGGCAAGGACGACGACTTCTCCACCATCCAGGTGCGCGCCACCTCGGGTGACAACCGCCTCGGTGGAGACGACTGGGACCAGCGGGTCGTCGACTACCTCATCAAGCAGTTCAAGGACACGACCGGTGTCGACGTCTCGGGCGACAAGATCGCCCTCCAGCGCCTGAAGGAAGCGGCCGAGCAGGCCAAGAAGGAGCTGTCGAGCTCGACCTCGACCAGCATCAACCTGCCCTACCTGTCGCTCACCGACTCGGGCCCCGTCTCGCTCAGCGAGACCCTCACGCGCGCCAAGTTCGAGGACCTCACCAAGGACCTTCTCGACCGCACCCGCAAGCCCTTCTCCGACGTCATCCGCGAGGCCGGCGTCAAGGTCGACGACATCGCCCACGTGGTGCTCGTCGGCGGCTCGACCCGCATGCCCGCGGTCGCCGAGCTGGTCAAGAAAGAGACCGGTAAGGACGCCAACAAGGGCGTGAACCCCGACGAGGTCGTGGCCGTGGGCGCAGCCCTGCAGGCCGGTGTCCTCAAGGGTGAGCGTAAGGACGTCCTGCTCATCGACGTCACCCCCTTGAGCCTCGGTATCGAGACCAAGGGCGGCATCATGACCAAGCTCATCGAGCGCAACACGGCCATCCCGACCAAGCGCAGCGAGACCTTCACCACCGCCGACGACAACCAGCCGTCGGTCGCGATCCAGGTCTTCCAGGGCGAGCGCGAGTTCACCCGCGACAACAAGCCGCTCGGTACCTTCGAGCTCACCGGCATCGCGCCGGCTCCCCGCGGCATCCCGCAGGTGGAGGTCACCTTCGACATCGACGCGAACGGCATCGTGCACGTCTCGGCGAAGGACAAGGGAACCGGCAAGGAGCAGTCGATGACCATCACGGGCGGCTCCTCGCTGCCCAAGGAGGACATCGAGCGCATGGTGCGCGAGGCCGAAGAGAACGCGGCCGACGACAAGAAGCGCCGCGAGTCTGCCGAGACCCGCAACCAGGCCGAGACCCTGTCGTACTCGATCGAGAAGCTGATCAAGGAGAACGACGACAAGCTCCCCGCCGAGGTCAAGACCGAGGTGCAGGGCGATGTCGACGCTCTCAAGACGGCTCTCGCCGGTGACGACGACGACGCGGTCAAGACCGCGTTCGACAAGCTGAACGCCAGCCAGGGCAAGCTCGGCGAGGCCATCTACGCCTCGTCGCAGGCCGCGGGCGAGCAGGCCGACCCCAACGTGGGGCAGCCCGGCAACGGCGAGACGCCGAACCCCGAGGAAGACGTCATCGACGCCGAGGTCGTCGACGACGAGAACCCCGACGAGAACAAGAAGTAAGCAGAGAACATGGCACACAAGGACGACGAACAGCCCACGGGCTCGGGCGCCGGTCCTGACGAGACGGGGCCGGAGGAGAACACCTCCGGCCCCGCGCCGTCGGGCGACCAGCCTCAGACCGAAGGGACGGATGCCGATGGTCTGACCATCGACGACATCCTCGGCGCCGAGCAGACGCCCGAGGCGGCCGCAGAGGGGGCATCCTCCGATAAGGAGGCCTCGCTGCTGATCGACCTCAAGCGCCTGCAGGCCGAGTACGCCAACTACCGTCGGCGCACCGAGGAGCAGCGCGAGCGCGAGATCGAGCGCGCCAAGGGCGAGGCCGTGAAGGGCCTGCTGCCCGTCATGGACGACCTCGACCGCGCCGCCAAGCACGGTGACCTCGTCGAGGGCAGCCCGCTCTCGGCGATCGGCGACAAGGTGCGCGCCGTGGCCGAGCGCCTCGGTGTGGTGTCGTACGGCGCCGTGGGCGACGTGTTCGACCCGCAGCAGCACGAGGCGATCTTCCAGGCCCCCACCCCCGGCGTGACCGAGACCACGATCCTCGAGGTCGTCGAGGTCGGCTACCGCCTCGGTTCGGTCGAACTGCGACCGGCCAAGGTCGTCGTCGCCGTGCCGGCCGAATAGGAGGACCCATGGCGAGTCAGGACTGGTTCGACAAGGACTTCTACAAAGTCCTCGGTGTCGACAAGAGCGTCAGCGCTGCCGATCTGAAGAAGACGTACCGCAAGCTCGCGCGCCAGTACCACCCCGACTCGAACCCGGGAGACGCGAAGGCCGAAGCGAAGTTCAAGGAGATCAGCGAGGCCTACTCGGTGCTCAACGACCCCGAGCAGCGCGAGGAGTACGACCAGATCCGGGCCATGGGCTCGGGGGCGCGCTTCTCGGCTCCCGGGGCCGGAGCGGGCGGTGGCTTCGACGACGTCTTCAGCCGTTTCGGTCAGGGGCGGCAGGCGCCGTCGGGCGGCTTCGACGACTTCTTCACGATGTTCGATCAGCAGGGCGGCGGCTTCGGCTCCGGCCGGTTCGGTCAGACGACGGGAGGGTTCCGCGGCTTCGGCGGCCCGCAGAAGGGCGCTGACGTCTCGGCCCGCACGACGCTCGACTTCGTCACCGCGGCCAAGGGTGAGACCATCACCCTCGCGGGCGAGGACAACGTGCCGTTCAAGGTGAAGATCCCCGCCGGCGTGTCCGACGGGCAGAAGATCCGGCTGCGCGGGCGTGGACGCAAGTCCCCCGACGGTGGCGAGAGCGGCGACATCGTCGTGACCGTCGCCGTGCGGCCCCACCCGGTCTTCACGCGCGACGGACTCAACCTGCGCATCACCGTGCCGGTCACCTTCACCGAGGCCGCTCTCGGTGCGACGATCGAGGTTCCGACGCTCGGCGGCGACCCCGTGCGCTTGCGCGTGGCTCCTGGCACACCCTCGGGACGCGTGTTGCGCGTCAAGGGTCGCGGGATCTCGACCACCAAGGGCACCGGCGACCTGCTCGCCGAGGTCCAGGTCGCGGTGCCCACGCATCTCGACGACGCCGCGCGCGAGGCCCTCGAGCGGTTCCACGAACTGGAGCCGAAAGAGAATCCCCGCGCCGACCTCATGGCCAAGGCGCGATAGACACACGCGCGTCGCCGAGGTTCTCGGCATCCGATACGACAGGATGCCGAGAACCCGGCACCCGCATCCGGCACGACGAAAGAGGTGAAGACGTGTCCGAAAGAGAGATCGACGAAGACGCCCCGATCTTCGCCATCGCCGCAGCCGCCGAGCTGTCGAACATGCACCCGCAGACGCTGCGGCAGTACGACAGGCTCGGCCTCGTCGTGCCCGCGCGGACCCAGGGCGGTTCGAGGCGGTACTCGAGCCGTCACGTCCAGCAGTTGCGCGAGGTCGCGCGCCTGTCGGGCGAGGGGATGAGCCTGCCGGCCATCGCGCGCCTCCTCGCACTCGAGGAGCGCGTCCACGAGCTCGCTCGACGCGTGAACGACCTCGAGCGTCAGCTCACGATCGAGCGGCAGTCGCGCCCCGGTGCCCGCGTCTTCGCGGCCGGGGCCAGCGGTTCGGTCGTCACGCTGCGCCACGGAGCGCGCGTGCGCCGGGCCACCGACATCGTGCTGTGGCGTCCGCGCGACATGCACGGCGACTGACGCCGCCCCGCGCTGCGCGAGGTCTGTGCGCTGCGCGAGGTTCCTGGGCGTGGCGAAACGGGCCGGGATGCTGCGGGCGCGCCGGGCTTCGACGGGCTCAGCCACCCCTCCCGGCTCAGGCCGGGTCGATCCGCAACACGGTCGGCGCCTCGCCGACCTGCAGATCGTCGACCACTCGGATCGTGCGCGCCACGGCATCCACCTCGTCGATCACCGTGCCGAAACGCTGGCGGTCCGAGCACACCGCCGTGACGGTCACGAAGTGCGAGCCGGTGTCCCACGTGTACGTGGCGAACGGAGGCGTCGTGGGGTCGTTCGGCAGCGGCATCGCGAGCTTCTCGCCGACGCCGAGGTGCGGATTGCGGAACGACTCGGTGTCGTCGTACTCCATCGGCATCATCGCCCGGGCCGTACGCAGCTGCGGTGTGGCCTCCTGCAGCTGCGCCATGACGACGAGCAGTTCGGGGTCGCTCTTCCAGACCCACACGACCACGCGCCCGCCGGCGCGGCGCATGAGCAGGGGCGCCGCCTGGCTGAGGATCCACGCGAAGGCTCCACCGCCCGGGCGGGGAGCAGCGCCCGCGGCCTGATTGGCCTGGCTCAGCAGCATGCCGATCGCCGCCTTGCGGTGGCGTCGGCCGCGGAATCCGAGGGAGCCGGTCACGGGCACCCAGAGGTCGGCGGGAGCGTCGGCCTGCAGTCGAGACATGGGCTCAGCCTACGATCCGGCTCCTGAGAGGGGGATGCCGATGAGCCGCGTTCGCGATGAGAGAACGCTCCCACACGGCGAGGGGTCGCCGATGTCGGAGGTCAGTGCCAGGCTGGACTCCGCGGTCATCGCGACCGCGTCGATCTCTCGGAGGGCCTCGTGCTCGGCAAACTCCTCATCCGCTATCTCTCGCGCTATCGCTGGCTGCTGGTCGCCATCCTCGTCTTCCAGGCCGCGTCCGCGGTGGCGACGCTGTACCTGCCGCGACTGAACGCCGACATCATCAACCTCGGCGTCGCCCGGGGCGACACCGGGTTCATCTGGTCGCGCGGCGGGCTCATGCTCGTCATCTCGCTCGGCCAGATCGTGGCCTCGATCATCGCCACCTACTTCGCCGCCCGGGCCGCGATGGCCGCGGGCCGCGACATCCGCCTCGACGTGTTCGAGCGCGTGAGCGGCTTCTCCGAGCGCGAGCTGTCGCAGTTCGGCGCGGGGTCGCTGATCACCCGCAACACCAACGACGTGCAGCAGGTGCAGATGCTCGCGATGATGGGCGCCACCATGCTGGTCAGCGCCCCTCTGCTGGCCGTCGGCGGCATCGTGATGGCCCTGCAGCAAGACGTCGGGCTCAGCTGGCTCATCGCGGTGGCCGTGCCCGTCCTGGTGATCGTGGCCGGGCTCATCATCGCGCGGATGGTCCCGCTGTTCCGCAGCTACCAGACCAAGCTCGACGGCGTGAACCGCGTCATGCGCGAGCAGCTCACCGGCGTGCGCGTCGTGCGCGCCTTCGTCCGCGAGCGCATCGAAGAAGAGCGCTTCCGCGAGGCGAACACCGACATCCTCGTCGTCGGCCGCAAGGTCGGTTCGCTCTTCGTGCTGCTGTTCCCCCTCGCGATGCTCGTCCTGAACGTCACGGTGGTGGGCGTCATCTGGTTCGGTGGCATCCAGGTCGACGCCGGAGGGGTCGAGATCGGCACCCTGTTCGCCTTCATCCAGTACGTGGCGCAGATCCTCGGCGGCGTGCTCATGGCCAGCTTCATGACGGTGATGATCCCGCGCGCCGCCGTCTCGGCCGAGCGCATCGGCGAGGTCCTCGACAGTCGGTCGACGCTCGAACGCCCGGACAACCCGGTCGAGCGTCTGCCCGAGCCCGGCGCGGTGCAGTTCGACGGCGTCTCGTTCGCGTACCCGGGCGCCGAGTCGCCCGTCGTCTCCGGAATCAGCTTCGCCGCACGTCCCGGTGAGACCGTCGCGATCGTGGGTTCGACGGGAGCGGGCAAGACGACGCTCGTCTCGCTGCTGCCGCGGCTCTTCGACGTGACCTCGGGCGCCGTGCGCGTCGGCGGGGTCGACGTTCGCGAGGCCGACCTCGACGTGCTGTGGAAGAGCATCGGTCTCGTACCGCAGCGGCCGTTCCTGTTCAGCGGCACGGTGGCGTCCAACCTGCGGTTCGGCCGCGAAGAGGCCACCGACGACGAGCTGTGGCATGCCCTCGAGATCGCACAGGGTCGCGACTTCGTCGAAGCGATGGACGGAAAGCTCGAGGGGCGCATCGCCCAGGGCGGAACGAACGTCTCGGGCGGCCAGCGCCAACGCCTCGCCATCGCGCGGGCGATCGTCCATCGGCCGGCCGTGCTGGTCTTCGACGACTCGTTCTCGGCGCTCGACCTGAGTACCGACGCTCGATTGCGACAAGCTCTGTGGCGCGAGCTCCCCGAGGTGACCAAGATCGTCGTGGCTCAGCGCGTGTCGACCATCACGGGTGCCGACCGCATCGTGGTGCTCGAAGACGGTCGGATGGCGGGTCTCGGTACGCACGATGAGCTCCTGGCCACCAGCGCCACCTATCGCGAGATCGTCGAGTCGCAGCTGGGGGTCGAGGCATGAGCACCGTGGACGCCCTCACCGAAGAAGAACGCGCAGAGCTCGAGCTCGCCGAGCAGGCGCGGGTGAACTCCGGCAGCTGGGACAGCGTCGCGCCCGGCAAGGCGTCGAACTTCGGCCCGAGCTTCCGTCGCCTGATCGGCCTGCTCCGGCCATACGCTGCCGCTTTCGTGTTCGTGTCGATCCTCGGCGCCATCGGCGTCGTGCTCGCCGTGCTCGCCCCGCGCGTGCTCGGAGACGCGACGAACATCATCTTCGAGGGCGTCGTGTCGAAGGGACTCGCGCAGCAGTTCCCCGCCGGTACCTCGCAGGCCGAGGTGGTCGACGCCCTGCGGGCCGCCGGGCAGAACGACATCGCGAACATCGTCGGAGCGATGAGCAACTTCTCCGTCGGTGCGGGGGTCGACTTCGACGCCCTGCGCGTCGTGATCGTGACGGTGCTCGCGATCTACGTCGGCTCGTCGCTGCTGTCGTGGATTCAGGGGTACGTCATCAACGTCATCATGGTTCGCACGATGTGGCGCCTGCGCGAAGACGTCGAGGCCAAGGTCAACCGCCTGCCGCTGTCGTACTTCGACCGCGTGCAGCGCGGAGAGCTGATCTCGCGTGTCACGAACGACATCGACAACATCACGCAGACGATGCAGCAGTCCCTCTCGAGTGCGCTGACGTCGGTGCTCACCGTGGTGGGCGTGCTCATCATGATGTTCACCATTTCGTGGCAGCTGGCTCTCGTGGCCCTCGTCTCGCTGCCGCTCATGGCGGTGATCTTCGGCGTCATCGGTCCGAAGTCGCAGAAGGCCTTCGGCGAGCAGTGGAAGAAGGTCGGCCGTCTCAACGCGCGCGTCGAGGAGTCGTTCTCGGGTCACGCGCTGGTCAAGGTCTACGGCCGCGAGAAGGACGCCCGCGAGAAGTTCGAGGCCGAGAACGAAGAGCTGTACCAGGCCAGCTTCAAGGCGCAGTTCCTCTCCGGCATGATCATGCCGGGCATGATGTTCGTGGGAAACCTCACCTACGTCGGCATCGCCGTTCTCGGTGGTCTCATGGTGGCCGGAGGACAGATCCGTCTCGGCGATGTGCAGGCCTTCATCCAGTACTCGCAGCAGTTCACTCAGCCGCTGTCGCAGCTGGGCGGCATGGCCGCGGTCGTTCAGTCGGGTACCGCCTCGGCCGAGCGCGTGTTCGCCCTGCTCGACGCCGACGAGCAAGAGCCGGACTCGGCCGACGCTCCGGCGCACGTCGACGGCCGGGGAGTGATCGAGTTCCAGAACGTCCGGTTCTCGTACACGCCCGATCGCCCGCTGATCACCGACCTGTCGTTCCGCGTCGAGCCCGGCCAGACGGTCGCGATCGTGGGGCCGACCGGGGCGGGCAAGACCACGCTGGTCAACTTGATCATGCGGTTCTACGAGCTCGACGGCGGGCGCATCCTGCTCGACGGACAGGACATCGCCGAACTCCGTCGCGACGACGTGCGCTCGCGGACCGGCATGGTGCTGCAGGACCCGTGGCTGTTCGCCGGGTCCATCCGCGACAACATTCGCTACGGGCGCGAGAGCGCCACCGACGAAGAGATCGTCGAGGCCGCCGTCGCCACGCGCGTCGACCAGTTCGTGCACTCCCTCCCCGAGGGGTACGACACCGTGCTCGACGAAGACGCCGCCAATGTCTCCGCGGGAGAGAAGCAGCTCATCACCATCGCGCGGGCGTTCGTCGCCCGCCCCTCGGTGCTGATCCTCGACGAAGCCACGTCGTCGGTCGACACGCGCACCGAGCTGCTGCTCCAGCAGGCCATGGCGGCGCTGCGCGAGGGGCGCACCTCGTTCGTGATCGCGCACCGCCTCTCGACCATCCGCGACGCCGACCTCATCCTCGTGATGGAGCACGGCGACATCGTCGAGAAGGGCTCGCACGACGAGCTCATCGCGGTCGAGGGCGCGTACTACCGCCTCTACCGCTCGCAGTTCGAGCAGGCCAGCGCCGACATCGATGCGACGGAGGCCGAGGCGTCGTCGGCCGGCGACCCGCAGCGCACCTCGGCTACAGACGACGCCGTGGTGGTGTCGGCGCTGGCGGCTGCGGCATCCGAGGTCCCCGCTGCGGCCGGTACCGACGGGCCGCCGCGTCCGGCGCAGGGCGCGCCCGCGCCCGACGCGCGCCTCGACGGACAGCCGTAACGCCGACCGCCCCGCCTCGAAGCCCGCTCGGTCTGGCGCCGAGCGGGCTTCGTCGTGTCCGCGTCCGCAGAGACAACCGGCCGGGCTCCGATCAGGGCCGGCGATGCGACACCTGTGGAGCGCCCCAGAGCCCCGAAACCTGCTCGGGTACAGTGGACGGGCGCATGCACCTGCCTCTGCGAACCGACCGCCGCATAGATAGGCCTCACCCCTCGTGACCACTCCTGCGACGCCCGCCGATCCGTCCGAGCCCGCCGCGTCGACCGATTCTTCGGCTGCCCGCGAAGCGGCGCCGGCCCCCGATCGCCCCCTGCGGATCCTCATCGGCGCCGACACCTTCCTCCCGCACGTGAACGGCGCCGCGCGCTTCGCCGAGCGCCTCGCCGCCGGCCTCGTCGCTCGCGGCCACGACGTGCACGTCGCCGCCCCGAGCGTGGGCCACGGCAACGCGGGCACGGCGACCGAAGTCATCGAAGACCAGCCGATGACCATGCATCGGCTGCCCTCGTACCGCTTCCTCCCGCACGACTGGCTCACCTTCGTGCTGCCGTGGCGTTCGAAGCACTACGCCCGCATCCTGCTCGACGAGATCAAGCCCGACGTCGTGCACATCCAGTCGCACATCGTCATCGGTCGAGGCCTCGCGCGCGAGGCGCGCAAGCGCGGCATCCCCGTCATCGCGACCAACCACGTGATGGCCGAGAACATCCTCGACTTCACCACGCTCCCCGACTTCCTCGACCGCATCTTCGTCAAACTCGCCTGGGCCGACGCCGAGCGCACGTTCAAGATGACGCGCGCGGTCACGACACCCACGCGCAAGGCCGCGGACTTCCTCGAGTCGACGATCGACATCTCGGGGGTCATCCCGATCTCGTGCGGTATCGATCGGTCGAACTACCGCCCCGACCTCACCCCGCGCGACGCCAACCGCATCCTGTTCGTGGGGCGTCTCACGACCGAGAAGCACATCGACGTCGTGCTGAAGGCCCTTTCGCAGCTCGACCCCGCCCTCGACGTCACGTTCGACGTCGTCGGCGGTGGCGACCAGCGCGCCAAACTCGAGACCCTCGCGCAGCAGCTCGGTGTCTCCTCGCGCGTGACGTTCCACGGCCATGCGTCGGAAGAAGACCTGCGCACGCTCTACTCGCGGGCCAGCGTCTTCGCCATCGCCTCGATCGCGGAGCTGCAGTCGATCGCGACGATGGAGGCCATGGCATCCGGTCTGCCGATCGTGGCGGCGAACGCGGTGGCGCTCCCGCACCTCGTTCACGAGGGCGAGAACGGCTACCTCTTCGAGCCGGGCAACGCCGACGAGCTCGCCGCGCGCCTGACCGATGTGCTCACGGCCGCGCCCGAGGAGCGCACGCGCATGCAGCAGGCGTCGCTCGATGCGGTCGCCGTGCACGACATCAACCGGACGCTCGACACCTTCGAGGCGCTCTACCGCGGTCGGCCGCTGCCGGAGTAACCCGTGCACGTCGTGATGTTCGCCGACCAGCACCTCGAGTCGCTCGGCGGCGCGCAGGTGTCGATGCGCTTGCAGAAACGCTTCCTCGAGCGCGCGGGTCACGTGGTCACGGTCGTCGCGCCGCGCCCGCACCGCGAGAGCGCCGGCGACGCGGCCTACCTCGACCTTCCGTCGATCGCGATCACCCCCGACCGCGAGTACGCCCTCACCTGGCCGGGCGTCCGGACGGATCGATTCCTCGATGCCGAGATGGGTGCGCGTCTTCCCGTCGACGTCGTGCACGTGCAGGCGGACTTCTGGGGGGCGTTCATCGGCCACCGGTACGCCGCGCGCCACGGACTGCCCGTCGTGCACACGATGCACAACCGCGTCGACGTGGGGATCGAGGCGACCGCGCCCTTCCCGGGCCTCGTGCTGCGGGCCCTCAACGCCTGGGCGCGGCGGGTGCTGCCCGGGGGCGCCGCCGACCGCGCCGGAGTTCGCGGGAGAGCAGTCGATTCAAGCACGTCACCCCGGGGTACCCGCGAAGGCACGGGTCCGTCGCGCGGACCGGCCGACGGGTGGGCGTTCCTGCGTCAGCTGGCCCGACTCTCGCGGGCGGTCACGGCGCCCTCGAGCCACTTCGCCCGCCGCCTCGAGGCGCACGGCGTCGCCGAGGTCGTCGACGTGATCTGGAACGGCATCGACGACGACGTGCTCGACGCCGCCCTGAGTGCCGAGGCGTCGGAACGCCGACCGGGCCGACCGCGTTTCATCTGGCTCGGACGCATGAGTCCCGAGAAGCGTCTGCTGCCGTTCCTCGAAGCGGTCATCGCGTCGGGCATCGAGGCCGAGGTCGAGATCGTCGGTGGCGGGTCGCAGCTTCGTGCTGCGCGTCGCCTCGTCGAGCGGTCGTCGCCCGCGGCGTCCATCATCTTCGCGGGGCGACTGCCATACACCGAGACGCTCCGCCGACTCGCCGACGCCGACGCGGTGGTGCAGACCTCGATCGGCTTCGAGACGCAGGGCATGACCGTGTTCGAAGCGGCCTCGCTCGGAACCCCGGCCGTGGTGAGCGACCCCGACATCGCGGCGGAACTGGGCTCGGGGGTGTGGGCGGTGACGGATGCCACGGTCCCCGCCCTCGCCGAGGCGCTGCGCGGAGCGGCGGCCGACATCGTCGCGGGCACTCCGGCGGTGCCCGACCCGTCGATCGCGGAACGGTTCCGTCAGTCCTCGCGGACGGCGGCGATGGTCGACGTGTACACGCGCGCGGTCGCTGAGGGGCGCTGAGCCGACGCCGCGAGAACGACGGCGGGGGCTTCGGCGACGCGCCGGGGTGTCGGCATCCCGGAACGGCGTGTCTCTCGCGCCGCCCGCCGTCGTGTTCGCGGTGCGGCCGGCCGGCGGGGCGAACACGACGTGGGTCGGTGGGGATCCGGCCGTACCCGTCGGTGCGGACGAGCCACACGGTTCCGACGATGCCGGCGACGGCCAGGATGCCGAGAGCGATGAAGTAAGCCATGACCGAAAAGCTACGACTGGAGCAATCCGGCCACGAGTGGCATGATGGTCGGCATCCGTCCGATTTCTGCCACACCGGAGGTTTTCATGCGATCGGTCGCCGTCGTCACCCAGCCGGGGTTCGCTCCGTTCGAGTTCGGTCTCGCGTGCGAGGCGTTCGGCCTCGATCGCAGCGATGACGGGATCCCCAACTTCGACTTCCGCATCGTGGCCCCCGACCCCGGCGTGGTCCCCTCGAACATCGGGTTCTCGATCAACGTCGAGCACGGTCTCGAGGCGGCTGCCGATGTCGACATCCTCGTGCTCGCGCCCATTCCCCGGGAGCAGTGGGATGCCGTCGACCCCCGCGTGATCGAGGTCGTCCGCGCGGCGCACGAGCGCGGCGCCTGGCTGTTGAGCGTGTGCAGCGGGTCGTTCGTGCTCGCGGCATCCGGTGTTCTGGACGGAAGACGCGCGACGACCCACTGGCGCTACGCCGACACCATGGCGCGCATGTATCCCCGCATCGAGGTCGACCCCGACGTGCTCTACGTGCAGTCGGGCAGCATCATCACCAGTGCCGGGACGGCGGCCGGGCTCGACGCCTGCCTGCACCTGCTGCGGCAGGAGCTCGGCTCAGAGCTCGCCAACCGCATCGCCCGTCGCATGGTCGTGGCGCCCCAACGCGACGGGGGGCAGGCGCAGTTCATCGCGTCGCCCATCCCGATCGACACCTCGCTCTCGCTCGCCCCGGTGACCGAGTGGATGCTGCAGAACCTGGATGCCGAGCTCTCGGTCGACCGGCTCGCCGCTCGCGCCCACATGTCGCCGCGCACCTTCGCTCGGCGGTTCAAGGCCGACCTGGGGGCCACGCCGGCGGCGTGGCTCGCGCGCCAACGTCTGCTGCACGCCCAGCGACTGCTCGAAGAGACCGACCTCGGCCTGGACCGCATCGCGGCGGAGTGCGGGTTCGGGTCCGCGGCGGTGCTGCGACAGAACTTCGCCCGCACGATGGGGTTGACCCCGACGGCCTACCGGGCGCGGTTCTCGTGCGCGGGGGAGGCGGCATCCGGCTCCGTCGTGGCGGCGACCGCCGAGCCCGTCCCGGCCTGAGTCGCGCCGCGCGCGGGCCCGCGCGCCGCCCTCCCGCGGGGAGCTTAAGGTCCCGGCATCCATTGCTCTCCACCCGCCTCGCTGCTAAACTTGAGTCAACGCAACTCAAGTTTGCGAGCAGACTTTCAGGAGACCACATGAACGCCACTCAACAGCCGGGGCAGGAGGACGCGCGCAGCGCCCTCGAGCAGTTCGGCATCAACCTCACCGACCGGGCCCGTCAGGGCAAGCTCGACCCCGTCATCGGGCGCGACGGCGAGATTCGTCGCGTCAGCCAGGTGCTCACCCGGCGCACCAAGAACAACCCCGTGCTCATCGGTGAACCCGGCGTCGGCAAGACCGCCGTCGTCGAGGGCCTCGCCCAGCGCATCGTCGCGGGCGACGTCGCCGAGAGCCTCAAGGACAAAGAGCTCGTCTCGCTCGACATCTCGGCCCTGGTGGCCGGTGCGATGTACCGCGGGCAGTTCGAGGAGCGCCTCAAGAGCGTCCTCAAAGAGATCACCGAGTCCGACGGTCGCATCATCACGTTCATCGACGAGCTGCACGTGCTCATGGGCGCGGGTGGCGGCGAGGGTTCGGTCGCGGCCTCGAACATGCTCAAGCCCATGCTCGCGCGCGGCGAGCTGCGCCTGATCGGTGCGACCACGCTCGACGAGTACCGCGAGTTCATCGAGAAGGATGCCGCGCTGGAACGCCGGTTCCAGCAGGTCTACGTCGGCGAGCCTTCGGTTGAGGACACCGTTGCGATCCTCCGCGGCCTCAAGGAGCGGTACGAGGCGCACCACAAGGTCGCGATCGCCGACGCGGCGCTGGTGGCCGCGGCATCCCTGTCCAACCGCTACATCCCCGCGCGTCAGCTGCCCGACAAGGCGATCGACCTGATCGACGAAGCCGCATCGCGCCTGCGCATGGAGATCGACTCGGCCCCGCTCGAGATCGACGAGCTGCGTCGCCACGTCGACCGCCTCAAGCTCGAAGAGCTCGCGCTGAAGAAAGAGAAGGACGACGCGTCGAAAGAGCGCCTCGCCACGCTCCGCGAGACCCTCGCCGCCGAGCAGGCCAAGCTCGACGACCTGCAGGCGCGGTGGGAGCGCGAGCGCGCTTCGCTCAACCGCGTCGGCGACCTGAAGACCCGGCTGGATGCCGCTCGCGTCGACGCCGAGCGCGCGCAGCGCGAGGGCAACCTCGAGCGGGCGTCGCGACTGCTGTACGCCGAGATCCCGGCGCTGGAGCGCGAGCTCATGGTCGCCGAACGCGAAGAGCCCGCGGGCGACCGCATGGTCAACGACCAGGTCACCGACGAGGACATCGCGGCCGTCATCGCGGCGTGGACGGGCATTCCGGTGGGACGCCTGCTGCAGGGAGAGACCGAGAAGCTGCTCAACCTCGAGCGCGAGCTCGGCCGGCGCCTGATCGGACAGCGGGATGCCGTGAAGGCGGTGTCCGACGCCGTTCGTCGCTCGCGCGCGGGCATCAGCGACCCGCACCGACCGGTCGGATCGTTCCTGTTCCTCGGCCCGACCGGTGTCGGCAAGACCGAGCTCGCGAAGTCGCTCGCCGACTTCCTCTTCGACGACGAGCACGCCATGGTGCGAATCGACATGTCGGAGTACGGCGAGAAGCACTCCGTCTCGCGCCTGGTCGGTGCCCCTCCGGGCTACATCGGCTACGAGCAGGGCGGCCAGCTGACCGAGGCCGTGCGCCGTCGGCCGTACTCGGTGGTGCTGCTCGACGAGGTCGAGAAGGCGCACCCCGAGGTGTTCGACGTGCTGCTGCAGGTCATGGACGACGGTCGACTGACCGACGGCCAGGGCCGCACCGTGGACTTCACCAACGTCATCCTGGTGCTCACCTCGAACCTCGGCTCGCCCATCCTCATCGACCCGACCCTGTCGATGGACACCAAGCGCGAGCAGGTGCAGGCGCTCGTCCGTCAGGCCTTCAAGCCGGAGTTCGTGAACCGTCTCGACGACATCGTGATCTTCCAGGCCCTGAGCCAGGACGACCTCGCGCAGATCGTCGAGCTCGCCGTCGACGCGCTGCACAAGCGTCTTCGCGAGCGCCGGCTGAGCTTGGCGGTCACCCCCGACGCCCGGTCGTGGCTGTCCGAGCGCGGGTACGATCCGGTGTACGGCGCCCGTCCGCTGCGGCGTCTCATCCAGACCGAGATCCAGAACCGCCTCGCGATGGCGATCCTGGCGGGCTCGGTGCGCGACGGAGACGTCGTGCGGGTCGACGTGGCCAGCGACGGTGACTCGCTCATGCTCGTGAGCACCGGTCCCGCCGCCGAAGAACCCGGAGACGACGACGTGATCGAGGCCGAGATCGTCGAGTAGAACCCCGTCCAGAAGAGCGGATGCCACCACGGCATCCCCTCTTCTGGCCTACCGGCCCCGTTAGCCTGGCGCCATGACGATCGCAACGGCCGACCTGTACGACGAGCGCGGCGACGAACTCGACTCGCTTTCTCTCGCGATGATCGACCTCGGCGGGCACGTCGCCTTCGACGGACCGATCCGCACCGTCCGCTGCCACCGCGACAATGCGCTGGTCAAGAGAGTGCTCGCGACCCCCGGCGACGGAGCCGTGCTCGTGGTCGACGGCGGTGGTTCGCTCGAGTCGGCGCTCGTGGGCGACCTGATCGCCGCGTCCGCGGTCGACAACGGGTGGGCGGGGGTCATCGTGAACGGGGCGATCCGCGACCGCGCGGCGATGGCCGAGCTGCCCCTGGGGGTCAAGGCGCTCGGCTCGAACCCCCGCAAGAGCGCGAAGGACGGCGCGGGCGAGGTCGACGTGACGGTGACCATCGCGGGGGTCGTCTTCGCGCCGGGACGCCACGTGTGGGCGGACGCCGACGGGGTGCTCGTGGAGCGCTGAGCGCGCGTTCCGAGAGCCGACGCGTCCTACGCGAGAGTGACGGCGCGTCGGCGGAAGCCGCTTCGGCGCGGCCCGGGCACCTCCTCCGCCCGTCGGGCCGGGCGCCCATGAGGAACGCCGCCCGAGCGAGACACGATGCAACGGTGCGTGTCTCACTCGAGACGGCGTTCTTCGAGCGGGATGCCGGGGCTCAGTCGTCGACGAGCAGCGACTCCTCGACCGTGCGACGCTGGCGAGGGGCGAGCTCGCGCTGACGCAGGCCCTCTTCGGCCGCGTCGACGTCGCCGAGCGCGCCGACGGCGATCACGGTGACCGGGGTGAAACGCGCGTCGATGTCGAAGGCGGCGCGCAGGTCGTCGGCCACGAAGCCGCCCATCTGGTGGGTCGAGAGGCCCTCGGCGTGCGCCTGCACGGTGAAGTGCGCGGCGGCCTGGCCGCTGTCGTAGAGCGCCCAGGTGCGCGCTTCGCCGTCTTCGGTCTCGGCTTCGGCGAGCACCACGAGGAGAGCGCCGGCGTCGGGTGCCCAGGCCTGGTTGAAGCCCATGAGAGCCGAGACGACCTTCTCGTGGGCGGCGGTCCCGCGGCGCGCGACGATGAAGCGCCACGGCTGGAAGTTCATGCCCGAGGGGGCCCAACGGGCGGCCTCGAGGGCGGAGCGCAGAGCGGCTTCGTCGATCGGCGTCTCGGGGTCGAAGACGCGGGTGCTCCAGCGCTCGGCGAGCACATCGAGGATGGGAGCGTCGGTGGGGGCGGTGCGGTCGAGCGTGAGAGACATGGGTTCTCCTGAGAACGGGGACGGATGCGGGACGCCGTTGACCCGCACCATTGAACGCCGTCGCCGCGCGACGTGTTCCCGTGTGAACTTATGCGTCTCTGATGAGGAGCCGACCCTCATCCCGCGACGCCGGGTGATGGCGGCGTGCCGCGGGATCGGTCAGTCGTTCCAGGACGACGGTCCCGCGGTGCCCGCCGGGTACTCGTCGAGAGGCACCTCGTTCTTGCGCCACGCGTCGATGACGGGCTGCACGATGCGCCAGCACTGCTCGGCCGCGTCGCCGCGGACGGCGAGCATGGCGTCTCCGTCGAGAATGCCCGAGAGCACCTCGCCGTAGGCCTTGAGGGCGCCCTCGCCGAGGTGGGTCGACAGGTTCACCCGCTCGAGGTCGAGCGGGTCGTCGGCGCCGTTGATGTTCAGGCCGAGGCTGATCGTGTCGGGGCCGAGCGAGAACACCATCTCGGAGGGCTCGCTCTCGCCGACGAAGCCGACGGGGAGGTGCCGCACGGGCTTGAACGCGACCGTGACGGCCGGGTCGCCCGCGCCGAGCGCCTTGCCGGACCGCAGCAGGATCGGAACCCCCTGCCAGCGGGCCGTGCGCACCTCGACGGTCATCTCGGCCAGGGTCTCGGTGCCCCGCGACGCGTCGACGCCCGGCTCGTCGACGTACGAGGGGAAGTGGCGGTCGCCCACATCGCCCGCGGTGTAGCGTGCGCGGCGGGAGTTCGCGACCGGGTCGTCGTCTTTGACGTGCGTCGCACGCAGGACCGCCGAGGTCGCGTCGCGCAGGTCGAGTTGATCGAGGGATGCCGGGGGCTCCATCGTGACGAACGCCATGACCTGCAGCAGGTGGCTCTGGATCATGTCGACCAGGGCGCCGGCGGCGTCGTAGTACCCGGCCCGGCCTTCGAGGCCGAGGGCCTCGGGGAAGTCGATGCGGATGGACGCGATGTCGTCGGCCGACCAGACGCTCTCGATGATGCGGTTCGCGAAGCGCGTTCCGAGCAGGTTCAGCACGGTCGAGCGGCCGAGGAAGTGGTCGATGCGGAAGACCTGGTCTTCGGGCACGAGGGTCGCCAGCTGCGTGTTGAGCGTGTGAGCGCTCGCCTCGTCGGTGCCGAACGGCTTCTCGAGGGCCAGGACCGTGCCCTCGGGGATGGTCACGTCGCTCAGCGCGAGGCAGGCCTTCTCGGTGACGGCCGGGGGCACGGCGAAATACAGCGCGGGGCGGCCCTCGGCGTCGTCGAGGAGCTTCTGCAGATCGTCGGCCTTCGTGATGTCGGCCTGCGAGTACGTCGTGTCGGAGACCGCGGCGAATGCGGAGTCGGCATCCATCGTCTGGAAGGCCTTGCGCACGACCTCGCGCCAGTGCTCGTCTGTCCAGTCCTCCATGCCCGCCCCGTGCAGGCGCACCGATCGCTTCGGTTCGCGCGAGAGCAGCTGGCCGAGGGCCGGGAGAAGCAGTCGCGAGGTGAGGTCGCCCGAAGCGCCCAGGATGATCAGGGTGGTGTCCGCCGCCATGGGGCCACCGTAGCGCTCGGGTGCGACATCGCCGTGCCGCTTGCAGCGGGCGCATGGATGCCACTAGCGCGATGTTCGGCCATGATGTCGGCGCCACCTGCCACAATCCGAGGGTGACGACTCCGATCGAGGACTACGCGGTCCTCAGCAACTGCCGATCCGCCGCCCTCGTCTCCTCCGCCGGGAGCGTCGACTGGTTGTGCCTGCCGCGGTACGACAGCGGGTCGATGTTCGGTGCCCTGCTCGGCGACGAGTCCCACGGGGCCTGGTCGCTGCGCCCGGCCGATCCCGAGGCGCGGGCGACCCGCCGCTACGACGGGGACACCTTCGTCCTCGTCACGCGATGGGAGACCGCTACGGGAGTCGCCGACGTGTACGACGCGATGCCGGTCGACGAGGGCGTCGAGGCGCTCATCCGGCGCGTGGTCGGGGTGTCGGGCGAGGTCGACTTCGTCAGCGAGGTGCGGCTCCGCTTCGATTACGCCCGCGCCGTGCCGTGGGTGCGCCAGGTGGGCCGTGGCGACGAGCACGCCATTCTGGCCGTCGCCGGACCCGACGCCGTCACCCTCCGGGGCCCCCGCCTCATCGCCGTCGACACCGCTCACCGCGGCCGATGGACGACGGTCGCGGGCGCGAGCGTCGACTCGGTGCTGGCGTGGGGGCCGTCGTGGCAGGAGCCCCCGGCGCCGTTCAACGTCGAGGCGGCGCTCGAGCGGACCCGCGAATGGTGGGCCGCGTGGGCCGACCGGGTGCAATCGGCCGGTACGCACGCGGCACTCGTCACCCGCTCGCTCATGGTGCTCCGCGCCCTCACCCACTCCGAGACGGGCGGCATCGTCGCGGCGGCGACCACCTCGCTCCCCGAGGCGTTCGGCGGCTCGCGCAACTGGGACTACCGCTACGTCTGGCTGCGCGACGCCGCCCTCACCCTGAGCGCGTACATCGATCACGGGTACCTCGACGCGGCTCATCGCTGGCGCAATTGGCTCCTGCGGGCGATCGCGGGCGATCCGGCGGACGTGCAGATCATGTACGGCATCGCGGGGGAGCGCGACCTTCCCGAGCGCGAGATCTCCGGTCTTCCCGGCTACGGGGGCGCGGCCCCCGTGCGCATCGGCAACGGCGCGGTCGATCAATATCAGGCCGACGTCATCGGCGAGGTCATGGTGGCCCTCGAGGCGGCTCGTGATGCCGGCGTCGAAGAGACGACGTTCTCGTGGGCCCTTCAGCGTGCCCTGCTCGACCAGCTGGCCGGTGAGGTCGATCGCCCCGATCTCGGCATCTGGGAGATGCGCGGCGAGCCGCACTTCTTCACGCACTCGCGGGCGATGGTGTGGGCCGCGTTCGACCGCGGCATCCGGGCCGTCGAAGAGGGCGGGCGCGATGGCGACGTCGAGACCTGGCGCACCCTGCGCGACCGGGTCCGGGCCGAGATCGATGCGCGCGGCGTGCACGCCGGCGGGTGGTTCACCCAGCACTTCGACACCGACGAGGTCGACGCCTCGCTGCTCGTGCTGCCGCAGGTGGGTTTCTGCGCCTACGACGACCCGCGCATGCTCGCCACCGTGGCGCGCATGGAAGAGACGCTCATGCCCGACGGCTGGCTGCTGCGGTACCGGACGACGGGTGTCGACGGTCTCACCGGCGACGAGCACCCCTTCCTCGCGTGCTCGTTCTGGCTGGTCGGCCAGTACGCCCACAGCGGGCGCCGCGATGAGGCTCTCGCTCTCATGCAGCGGCTGACCGCCGTGGCCAACGATCTCGGCCTGCTGTCCGAGGAGTACGACCCGACGACCGGTCGACAGGCCGGGAACACCCCGCAGGCGCTCTCGCACCTCGCTCTGGTGGGCGCCGCCGACGCCCTCGACGCCACGGCGCCGGCCCGCGAGGACTGAGTCGGGCCCGGTCGCGCCGGCCCGGGCCTAGAGTCAACGCATGGACGACGACGTCGAGCTGCACCGCCTGCGCGAGCGCGTGTACGGGGCCGAGGGGGCCACGGCGACGCCCGACATGATCGAGCGCCTCGCCGAGCTCGAGGAACGCGCACGTCGCTCTGCCGTCCCCGTCACGGTCGCGGCGCCCGCCCCCGTCGGAGCGCTCGATCCCACGCGGCCCTCGTCCCCCGTCGGCCCACGGGCCGACCCCTCGACGGCCTCTGACGTCTTCGCCTCCACACTCGGCACGTCGACACCGGACGGCGACGCGGACCGCACCCGCGCCACGATCCCGGATGCCGCCTCCTCGCCGCCGCGCCGCCTCCTCCGCATCATCGCGACCGTCGTCGGCGCCCTCGTCGTGCTCGGGATCGGCATCGCGATCGGGGCGAGCACGGCACCGACCGTGGCGGCGACCCCCGACCCCGCAGCGGCGGCTCTTCCCGAATTGACGTTCCCCCAGACGGTCGAGGACGTCATCTCGGCCGAGATCCTGCGCGACAGCGGGATCGACGCCGGGAGCACGCGCTACATCGCCACGGTCAGCGACTTCCGCATCTACCTCGCCCAACCCGACGACGGGGACGGGCGCTGCATCGTGACGTTCACGTCCACCGACAACCGTCCGTGGTCGGCCGGGTGCGCGAGCGGAGCGCAAGAGGGAGCCGCGATCTTCGGTGTCGACGAGAGTTTGACCGTCGCGATCGGCGACCCCGACGGTTCCGACGTCACTGGCATCCCGATCCGTCTGTCACCGAGCGTCACGGCCTACGTGGCGCAATAACGAAGGAGGACATCATGTTCCGTGCAGATGGCGCGTTTTCGGGGTTCGCGGTCGACGACCTCGAGGCCGCTCACCGCTTCTACGCGGACACCCTCGGACTCCGGGTGGAGGTGCTCGAGGGGTCGGGGTTCCTCACGCTCCATCTGGGGTCCGGAGGGCGTGTCCTCGTCTACGGCAAGCCGCACCACGAGCCCGCGTCGTTCACCGTGCTCAACTTCCCGGTGGCCGACGTCGAGGCGGCCGTCGACGATCTGCGCTCGCGCGGCGTCGACACGAAGATCTACGACGACGCCGACTTCCCGACGGACTCGCGCGGGATCATGCGCGAGGGCGGTCCGCTGATCGCCTGGTTCCGCGATCCGGCGGGAAACGTGCTCGCCGTCCTCGACGAGTGACCGGGTTCACCCGATCGGGGTGAGCCGGCTCCCGTCGGCCGAGAGGGTGAAGGACGCTCTGCGGTAGTCGTCGCTGAGTCCGAACGAGACGTCAGGGAGCCCCACGCTTTCGTTGAACGTGGGGCTTTCGATATCGCCGTCGCTGGTGCGCCTGATGGACACCGGCGCGCCTTCGATCGGAAGGCCGCTCTGGTCCGAGGCTTCCTGAAGGGCGGGCCACACCCGGTCGAGTGCGAGGTCGCTCCACGAGAACTGCTCCTCGGCGACACGGGGCTGGCTCAGCGCGGCTCCGTCGTGGGTGACACGCCCCGCGCGGAAGCTCCATTCGTCGGTCGCCTGTTCCCCGGCGCGGATCGGGGCGTCGACGATCACGGCATCCGGGGTCACGACGATCGAGACCACCTGATCGTGGCCGATCTCGGCCTGCAAGGCGCGCTTCGCCGTCTGCAGGGAGTCGGGGGTGCGCATGTCGGCGCTCCAGCGGCCGTCCTGCCACGCGGCGACCGTGAGGGCGATGCCGTCGCGATAGGGCAGGAGGACCACGGTCGCGGCCACGATCGTGGCCACCGCGAACAGGGCCAGGCGCCACGGCCGCCCGCGACGACCCACGCCGAGCAGGGGGCCGCTCCGGCGTCCGTTGCGGACGCGGGTTCCCGCTTCGATCGGCCGCAGCTCGACCGCGGATCGGGCCGGCACGACGAGTCGCTCCCGCTCGGTGGGGGAGAGCTCGCCGTCGGCGAAGACGACCTCGGGGCCGCCGTCGAGCAGGATCACGACATCGCGCTCGAGGCCCGGCTGATACGCGGCGAGTTCGACGAGAGGGACGATCCGACGGAGGGTGGTCGCCCACGCTCCGCCGTCGAGGGCGATCACGGTGACGTCGATCTCGCACACCGGCTGGTCGTTGACGAGGGTGCCGGTCTGGCGGACCCCGTCGATGCGCGCGCGCCCGAGACGGCGAGCGTCACGGGCCGCGGTGACCGCCGCCGGTGAGGGGAGCGCGGGAGACAGGGACTTCGCGACGCTGACGAGCACGGTCGAGATGATGAAGACCGCGAGAGCGATACCGAAGATCCCGAAACCCGTTTCCTGATCCCCGAGGGCGGCTACCGCGAGACCGCCGAGGACGGCTCCGAGCGCGAGGAAAGCGAGCAGGCGCAGCATGTCATCGAGCCTAACGATGACTCTTCACGACGACGAAAAGGGCGGGTGGATGCCGAAGCCGCAGCATCCACCCGCCCGCCGACCGGGCCCGAACCGGTCAGCCCCGCAGAGCCTCGCCGAGCTTGACGCGCGCCCCCATGCGCAGCAGCGAGTTGCGGTAGATGCGCGCGGCGACGCCGATCGCGAGCACGCAGGAGGCGAGCAGCACGAGGAGCGAGAGCACGGGCTCCCACCACTGCGCGTCGCCGAGGTACATGCGCAGCGGCATCCCCACCGGGGCCGAGAACGGCACGTACGACATGATCGTCAGCACGACGGGGTTGTCGTTGAAGAAGATCACGAGGAAGTACGGCGCCATGATCAGCATGGTGATCGGGGTGGTCGTCGCCCCGATGTCCTCCTGGCGCGAGACCATCGCCGCGGCCGCGGCGAACAGCGCCGCGAGAAGGACGAAGCCGAACAGGAAGAAGATCGCGAACCACGCGATCGGGGCGCCGAGAGCGTCGAGCACCCCGGCCTGACCGGTGACGGCCAGTCCCACGACCGCGACGGCGGCGAGCAGAACGATCTGGGCCATCGCGAGGATCGTGTTGCCGAGCACCTTGCCCGCGAGCAGAGCCCGCACGGGGATCGCCGAGATGAGGATCTCGACCACGCGCGTCTGTTTCTCTTCCACCACGCTCTGCGCGATCGTCCCGCCGAAGGTCGTCGCCGCGATGAGGAAGACGATGCCGAAGGCCAGCGCGATGAAGTACCGCAGCACGTCGGCGGCGTTCGACCCGGGCTCGAGGCGGTCCACCGGCGGGGTGTCGCTCAGCATCTGCAAGAGCGTCGAGGGGACGCTGTCCTTCACCACGACGGTGAAGTCGAACGCCGATACCGACGATCCCGAGACCAGGGCGGCATCCACCGTCCCCTCCGTCACGAGGGCGCGCGCGGCGTCGTCGCTGTCGGCGACCGTCACTTCGAGGTCGTCGAGACCCGACACAGCGCTCTGCGTCTGCGAGGTGACGGCGACCGGGATGCCGCTGGAGCTGGCGTTCGAGGCGGTGAAACCGCCCCAGAGAACCGACGCGAGGGCGGCGACGATGAGGATCGCGGTCGAGATGACGAAGGCCTTGCTGCGCAGCTTCGAGCCGATCTCGCGCTCGGCGACCAGCCAGATACTGTGCAGTTCGCCGGGCGCGCGCCGCGCCGCGGCCGGCGACGTGCGGGTGGGAGTCGACGTGCTCACTGGATGACCTCCTTGAAGATCTCGGCCAGGGTGGGGCGCTGAGGAGAGAAGCTGGCGACGTCGTCGCGACCGACCGCGTCGCGCAGCACGCGCTGGGCGGTGAGGTCGTCGTCGGCGTCGAAGAGGGCGTATCCGCCGTCGAAGTCGATCACCTGCACCCCGGGCTCGTCGCGCAGCCACCCGGTGTCGCCGCGCGAGACCAGCTCGTAGCGGTGGGTCGCGTGCTCGGCGCGGAGGCCTTCGCGGCTCCCCTTCGCGCGGATCGTGCCGTCGGCGATGATGACGAGGTCGTCGCAGAGGCGCTCGACGACGTCGAGCTGGTGCGACGAGAACAGCACGGCCGCGCCGTCGGCGGCCTTCTCCTGCAGCACGCCGGCCACCACGTCGACCGCGAGCGGGTCGAGACCCGAGAAGGGCTCGTCGAGGATCAGCACCTCGGGCTCGTGCACGAGCGAGGCGGCGATCTGCGCGCGCTGCTGGTTGCCGAGCGAGAGCGTCTCGATGAGATCGCCGAGGCGCTCGCCGAGGCCCAGGCGCTCGAGGAGCGTCGTGGCCTTGCGGGTCGCCTCGGTTTTGCCGAAGCCGTGCAGCCGCGCGAGGTAGGCGATGTGCTCGGCCACCTTCATCTTCGGGTACAGCCCGCGCTCCTCGGGCATGTAGCCGAAGCGGCGCCGGTCAGCGGTGGTGACCGCCGCGCCGTTCAGCTCGACGGTGCCCGCGTCCTTGCCGAGCACTCCCAGCGCGATGCGCATCGTCGTGGTCTTTCCCGCGCCGTTGCCGCCGACGAAGCCCGTGAGGCGCCCGGGGGCGACGTCGAAGCCCACGCCGTCGAGCACGCGGCGTCCGCCGTAGCTCTTGGTGATGCCGTCCAGATGGAGCACGATCCATCCCTTCTTCTCGATGTCTCCCACGCTAGGGATCGCCGATGCCGCGCCGCCTCCGCCGTAGGGCGGTTCTGCGGCTCCACCGTGAGGGGGAGGGGTGCGGCCCGCCACAGCGCCGCCGAGCTCACCCGCGTCCGTCGAGATGACCCCGGGTGCCGCCGAACGGTCGATGGGCTCGCGGGTCGTCTCGGTGCCGAGGTGGCGCTCGACAGCGCCGCCGTCAGGCCAGGCCGTGCCGGTGCGCCAGCACCACGGCCTGCACGCGGTCGCGCGCGCCGAGCTTCTGCAGCACGTTCGACACGTGCGTCTTCACCGTCGCCTCGCCGATGAACAAGCGCGCCGCGATCTCGGCGTTGCTGAGCGCTTCGGCGACGAGGGACAGCACCTCGCTCTCGCGCTCGGTCAGCGGCTCGCTGAGGTGCAGCGGTTCGATGGTGGCGGAGGGAGGGGATGCCGGCACCTCGGCGTCACGCGTCGCGAAACGCTCGATGACCCGGCGGGTGACCTCGGGGGCGAGCAGAGCATCGCCGGATCCGACGATCCGGACGGCCGACACCAGCTCCTCCGGCCCCGCGTTCTTGAGGAGGAAGCCGCTGGCCCCGGCGGCCAGCGCCGCGAAGAGGTAGTCGTCGCGGTCGAAGGTCGTGACGATGAGGACGGCCGCCTCCGATGCGGGGTCGGCGGTCAGCTGCCGGGTCGCTTCGAGGCCGTCCATGTCGGGCATCTGCACGTCCATGCAGATGACGTCGGGTCGCAGACGGGCCGCGGCGGCGAGGGCCTCGACCCCGGATGCCGCCTCACCCACCACGTCGATGTCGGGCTCGAGCGACAGGATCGTCCGGAATCCCGCCCGCATCATGGCGTGGTCGTCGACCAGGAGAACGCGCAGCTCAGACATTCGCCATCTCCGCCGTGGCGAGGGGCACACGTGCCCGCACGAGGTATCCGCCGCGTGAGCGCGGCCCGATCTCGATCGTCCCGCCCGAGACGGCGGCGCGCTCGCGCATGCCGAGCTGACCGAGGCCCGGGGTCGCGGGGCCGCTGCGCCCGGTGTTCGAGATCTCGAGCTCGACGGCATCCGATTCGAACCGGAGGCGCACGTCGGCTGTCGCATCGGGACCCGCGTGGCGACGGGCGTTGGTCAGCGCTTCTTGGGCGATGCGATAGAGATTCACCTGCACGAGGGGTGGCGGGTCGCACGCGGGTTCGCCGACGAGGGTGAAGGTCGTCGGAAGCCCTGCGGCGGTGGCGTCATCGACCAGCGACGGGATCGACGTCAGGCCATGGGTGGTGGGGGCGGTGTCGGGGGCGCTGTCCGACCCCGGGGCGCGCAGCGTCTCAAGCAGCTGGCGCAGCTCGTGAAGAGAGGTGCGCGCCGAGCTCTCGACGCTCGAGAGCGTATCTCGAGCGGCGTCGGGGTCGCGGGTCAGGAGCGAGCGGGCGACGCCCGCCTGAACGCCCATGAGTGACACGTGATGGGCGACCACGTCGTGCAACTCGCGCGCGATGCGCACGCGGTCGAGGGCCACGGCCTGCGCCGCGGTCACTTCGCGCTCGGACTCGAGCTCCGCGGTGCGCTCTTCGAGGGCCGCGCGCTCGCGCATCTGCTGGTAGGAGCGGTCGCCGAAGTAGTAGGCGCCCCCGAAGAACAGAGCGTTCACCCCGATGGTGAGCAGTTGGTACGCGACGAAGGGCGAGAACGACCCCGCCCGAGAGAAGGCCCCCTCGACCTCTTCGCCGACGGGGAGCGTGGCCTGCTGGAACATGACGACGAACAACCACGCGAACATGCCCACGATGAGGGCGATGCGCACGATCGTCGCGCGCCGGCGGTTGGTCTCCCACGCGCCCACCGTGTACAGCGCGATGAACATGGCGATGTTGCCGGCGTAGAGCTCGGGGATGCGGAAGGTCACGGCGAGGAAGTACGCGAAGGTCACGATGACCGCCGCCACCGACGGCCACCGTCGGCGGAACGCCAGCGGGACCGCGAGCACGGCGACGTAGCCGAGCGCCACGGCGAGAGAGCCCTGCTGGTCGCCGTAGATACCCGATATCGACGACAGCACCGCACTCAGCACGCCCCCGAGGAACAGCACGACCGCGAGCACGATGTCGTTGCGCTGTTGCGCGCGCGTGAGTCGTGGCATCCCTCCACGCTAGAGCGGACCGCCGACACCTGCATCCCCCGCGAGGCGGAGTCAAGAGGAGGGGGAATACAGGTTCGATCGTGATGCTTGCACGTGAATGAGTTCGGGCGCCCGGCGCCCCCGTCGTCCAGAAAGAGGATCATCGTGACCGACTACACGATCGGCTACATCGTCGGCAGCATCTCCAGCACCTCGATCAACCGCCGTCTGGCGAAGGCACTCGAGAAGGTCGCTCCCGAGGGAGTGACGCTGAAGGAGATCCCGATCAAGGACCTGCCCTTCTACTCGCCCGACTACGACGGGAACTTCCCCGAGGTCGCGACGCAGTTCAAGAAGGCCATCGAAGACACCGACGCCATGTTCGTCGTGACCCCCGAGTACAGCCGTTCGATCCCCGGCGTGCTCAAGAACGCCCTCGACTGGTCGGCCCGCCCCTACGGCGAGGCGTCGTTCAACGACAAGCCCACCGCGGTCATCGGCACCTCGCAGGGCGGCATCGCCACCGCCGCCGGCCAGCAGCACCTGCGCGCCGTGCTCCTGCACTACAACGCCCTCGTCCTCGGTCAGCCCGAGGGCTACATTCAGTCGACCCCCGGCCTGTTCGAAGAGGACGGCACCGTCACCGACGAGGGCACGGCCGCGTTCCTGCGCTCGATCATCGAGGCGCTCGTGACCCTCGCGAAGCGCACCGCTCCCGCCGAGGTCCCCGCCGTCTGAGGCACCCTTCGCGACGGGGTCGGGGGTTCGCCCTCGGCCCCGTCGTCGCGCGTGCCGGGGTCCTGTCCGCGTCGAAGGACCGGCCCTACCCCTCCGACTCTCCGTCGAAATCGCGAGCCAGCGCCTCGGCCTTGCGTCGGAGCAGCGCCGCCTCGCGCTCGTTGCGCGTGAGCCCGGCGGCGGCGAGCAGCTCCGCGCGCGCCTCGGCCGATCGCCCCAGGCGCGACAGCAGCTCACCCCGCACCGACGGGATGAGGTGCGACCCCTTCATCGTCCCGGTCGCCGAGAGCGCGTCGACGGCCGCGAGGCCTTCGAGGGCACCGGATGCCATGGCCACCGCGACCGCGCGATTGAGCGCCACGACCGGATTGGCTCCGAGCCGACCGAGCGCGTCGTAAAGCTGCACGATGCGCGGCCAATCCGTGGTGTCGACACTCGGGGCCTCGGCGTGACACAGGGCGATCGAGGCCTGCAGCTGGTACGGCCCGGCGTTTCGGCCGAGGGTTTCGGCGCGTTCGAGAAGCATCCGGCCGCGCGCGATCGCCGACCGGTCCCAGCGCCGACGGTCCTGGTCGGCCAACAGCACGGCATCGCCGTTCGCATCGACGCGGGCGGCGAAGCGCGACGCCTGCAGCTCCATGAGCGCCGACAGCCCGAGCACTTCCGGCTCGCGGGGGAGCAGACGACCGAGCACGCGCCCCAGCCGCACGGCCTCGTGCGCGAGCTCGGTGCGCAGCACCGCGTCACCGGTGCTCGCGGCGTAGCCCTCGGTGAAGATCAGGTAGATCACCGCCAGCACGGCGGTCCGTCGAGCGGGCCACTCAGACGGCTCGGGCACCTCGAACGGCACCCCGGCCGCGCTCAACGCTTTCTTGGCGCGCACGATCCGCTGCTGCATGGTGGGGACCGGTACGAGGAAGAGGCGTGCGATCGCCTCGGTGTCGAGACCGCCGACGACCTTGAGGGTCAGCGCGACCTGCGCGTCGCGGGCGAGCACCGGGTGGCACGCCGTGAACACCAGGCGCAGCACGTCGTCGTCGATGGGCTGCCACACGGCATCCGCCACCTCGTCGAGATCGGCGCCGATGAGCTCGTACTTCTCGCCGCGCACCCGCTCGCGACGCCACCCGTCGATCGCGCGGCGCTTCGCGACAGCGGTGAGCCAGGCCCCGGGTTGTGCGGCACGCCCTCGCGGGGCCACTGCGCCAGGGCCTCGAGCAGAGCGTCGTGCGCAAGGTCTTCGGCGGTGGGCAGATCACCGACCACGCGCGCGAGCGTCGCGACGATGCGGGCGCCTTCGATGCGCCAGATCGCCGCGACGCGTCGCGAGAGGTCGTCGGTCACGTCGGGTCAGCGCGCGGCCTGCTCCTCGCGCCAGCCCTCTTCCTTCTGGATGTACTCGTTGTCGGCGAAGGCCGCGAAGTCGGTCTCGTCGGTCACGCGGCGCACCTCGAGCGTGTTGCCCGCGATGAGAGGCGCGCGTCGCGCCCATTCGACGGCCTCGTCCTTGCTGGAGACCTCGATGATCCAGAAGCCGTTGAACAGCTCATGGGTCTCGCCGTAGGGGCCGTCGGTGACGACCGGCTCCTCACCGCCGAACTCGACGACGAAGTTCTTGCTCATGTCTTCGGCGAGGCCGTCGCCGGCGACGAGCACCCCCGCGTTGACCATGGACTCGTTGTACGCGCCCATCTCGTTGATGACCTGCTCGAACGGGATCTTCTTGTACTCCGCGTACGCCTCGTCGGTGCCGCGCATGATCAGCATGTACTTCATCGTCGTCTTCTCTCGTCGGTGCTCCGGGGAACCGTTCCCCTACTATCGCGTCGAACGGGCACCGAAGGAATCGACAGGGTGCGGAAAAGAGTTTCCGGATGCCGCTGCGGCGGCGCTCAGCCGAAGATCATCGGCAGGTCGTCCTCGTCGTCGGCGCCCGAGAGGTCGAGGTCGGCGACCACGGGCACGTGGTCGCTGGGGACTTCGCCCTTGCGCTCGTTGCGGTGGATCTCGGCGCCGTGCACCGCGTCGGCGAACGCCCGCGAGCCGAGGATGAAGTCGATGCGCAGGCCCTCGTTGCGGGGGAAGCGCAGCTGCTTGTAGTCCCAGTAGGTGTAGCCGGTGGGGATCAGCGGACGCACGACGTCGGTGAGGCCGGCGGCCTCGAAGGCGCGGAACGCCTCGCGCTCGGGCGGGGAGACGTGGGTGGTCGCGCCCTCGACGACCGTGGGGTCGCCGTTGTCGTCGTCGGTCGGGGCGATGTTGAAGTCGCCGGTCAGCGCGAGCGGCAGATCGGGGCTCTTCTCGAGGGTGTCGGCCGTGTACTGGCGCAGCTTGTCGAGCCAGTCGAGCTTGTAGACGTAGTGCGGGTCGTCGAGCCCGCGCCCGTTGGGCACGTAGAGGCTCCACACGCGCACGCCGTTGACGGTCGCGCCGATCGCGCGCGCCTCTTGCGGCAGGTCGGGGCCCTCTTTGCCCTTCTCGAACCCGGGCATGCCGGGGAAGCCGATCTCGACGTCTTCGAGGGGCTCGCGGCTCGCGATGGCGACGCCGTTCCACTGGTTCAGGCCGTGCGCGGCGACGTGGTAGCCGGCCTCTTCGAACGCCGCGTAGGGGAACTGCTCCGTCTTGCACTTGATCTCCTGCATCGCCAGCACGTCGATGTGCTCGCGCACGCAGAACTCGACGGTGCGGGCGACGCGGGCACGGATGGAGTTGACGTTCCAGGTGGCCAGGCGCATGGCATCCAGCCTACTTTCGGCCGCCGACATCGGCGGCCAGGGTGACCCCGGCGTTATCCGTATGGAGCACTAAACTCGGGGCCGTGACCACCGCCTCCACGCCCGAGCTCGAAGCCGACCGTCAGGCCCTCATCGGCCTCATCAAGGACGAGGCGGTGTTCCACGGCGACTTCACCCTCTCGAGCGGCAAGAAGGCGACGTACTACGTCGACATGCGCAAGCTCACCCTCGACCACCGCGCCGCTCCCGCGATCGGCCGGTTGGTGCTCGACCTGGTGAAAGACCTCGACGGCGTCGTCGCCGTCGGGGGACTCACGCTCGGCGCCGACCCCATCGCCAACTCCGTCATGCACGAGTCGGTGCACGCCGGTCGCCCGCTCGACGCGTTCGTCGTGCGCAAGGAGCCCAAGGACCACGGCCGCGGCCGCCAGATCGAGGGCGCCGATGTGAAGGGCAAGCGCGTCGTCGTCGTCGAAGACACCTCGACCACGGGCCAGTCGGCGCTCAAGGCCGTCGAGGCCCTGCGCCGCGAGGGCGCCGAGGTCGTCGCCGTCGCGGTCGTCGTCGACCGCAAGACCGGCGCTCAGGCCGCGATCGAGGCCGAGGGCCTGCAGTGGCTGGGGTCGATCGACCTCGACGACCTGGGCCTCGCCCCGCAGTAGGCCCGCCGCGTCACCAAAACAGGCTGGTGCGCTGGGAACAGGCCGATTCCGCGCGAATCTTCCTGTCGCGGTGACACCCCCTGTTCTCGTGACGATCAGGGGGTGGATGCCGACCCCTCGCCGCCCCGAACGGCGCGACAGCCGTGCTCAGGGCGCGTCGTCTCCCGGCCCATCGAACGGGTCGCGACGACCGCTGCCGCCGCGACGCGAACGGCGCCACTGCACGATGAAGGCGACGAGTGTTCCCGCCGTGATGACGAAGGCGACGATCAGCCAGAGAGTGCGGTCGTCCATGATGTGGTCTCCTCGGGCTCAGAGTCCCGCTTCGAGGCCCGCTTCGCCGTCGGCGAGATCGGTCTCGACGGGTTCGGCGCGCACGAGTTCGGCGACCGAGCCCAGGATCTCGTCGGGGCGGAACGGGTAGCGCTCGATCTCGCGCTGGTCGCTGATGCCGGTCATCACGAGCACCGTGTGCAGGCCCGCCTCGATGCCGGCGACGATGTCGGTGTCCATGCGGTCGCCGATCATGCCGGTGTTCTCGCTGTGGGCGCCGATGCGGTTGAGGGCGGAGCGGAACATCATCGGGTTGGGCTTGCCGACGATGTAGGGCTCCTTGCCCGTGGCCTTGGTGATCAGGGCCGCGATGGCTCCGGTGGCGGGCAGCACTCCCTCGGTCGAGGGGCCCGTGGCATCCGGATTCGTCGCGATGAACCGCGCGCCCCCGCGGATGAAGCGGATCGCCTTCGTGATCGCTTCGAACGAGTAGTTGCGGGTCTCGCCCACGACGACGTAGTCGGGGGTGGTCTCGGTCATGATGAAGCCCGCCTCGTGCAGGGCGGTGGTGAGCCCCGCCTCGCCGATGACGAAGGCGGAGCCGCCGGGCATCTGCGACTTCAGGAAGTCGGCCGTGGCGAGCGCCGACGTCCAGATCGACGACTCGGGGACGACGAGCCCCGACGCCCGCAGACGGGCGCTGAGATCGCGCGGGGTGTAGATCGAGTTGTTCGTCAGTACGAGGAACGGCGTGCCCTCGGAGCGCCACTGCGCGAGCAACTCTGATGCTCCGGCGATGGGCGTGTTCTCATGGACGAGAACGCCGTCCATATCGGTCAGCCAGCACTCGATGTCGCCTCGGGTCCGCATGGGGCCCAGCCTAGACCCGGCCACCGACACGCTCCCAGGGGGTGATTTCCCCGTGAATGAGCGCGGGCGGGCCCGACCGGAGTCGTGGCCCGCCCGTCCGCGGAAGCCGACTTACTTGAAGGTGTCCTTCACGTTCTCGCCGGCCTTCTTGGCGTCGGCCTTGACCTGGTCGGCCTTGCCTTCGGCGGCGAGCTTGTCGTTGTCGGTCGCGTTGCCGATCGCTTCCTTCGCCTTGCCCACGATGTCCTGAGCGGCGTTCTTGATCTTGTCGTCGAGACCCATGATCTGACTCCTTCTTGTCGTGTCGGCGTCGGCGGCGGGAGTATCTCGTCGCGACGGAGCGGGTTGCTCACAGAGGAGACGCACCCCGAGCGGGATTCGTCACGCGAGGTCGCGAAAAACTTTTCGTCGGGCGGTATTCCGTCTGCGGAATGCACCCGTGACGGACGGGCTCGATCTCGTTAGGGTCGAAGGGTGACGCGAACCGAATGGGACCCCGAGAACCTCCCGAACCTCTCCGGGCGGTCCTATCTGGTCACGGGCGCCACGCGCGGGCTCGGCTTCTTCGCCTGCGAGCAGCTCGCCGGCGCCGGAGCCCATGTGCTGCTGACGGGGCGCAATCCCAACAAGATGTCCGCGGCCAAGGCCGCGATCAAGCGATCGACTCCGGATGCCAGCATCGAGACGCTGCTGCTCGACACCAGCAACATGGGCTCGGTGCGTGCCGCCGCTGCCACGGCCCGCGCGCGCGGGCGCCTCGACGGTCTGCTGCTGAACGCGGGCATCGTCCACCCGCCCAAGGAGCGCGAGACCGCCGGCGGCCACGAGTTGGTGTTCGCGACCAACGTGCTCGGGCACTTCGCGCTCGCCGGCGAGCTGCTCAAGCCCCTGGCCGCTGCGCGCGGTCGCATGGTGTGGGTCGGCAGCATGTCGACCTCGCTGTGGCGCCACGTCCCCACCGACCCCGAACTGCGTGAGGGTTATTCGCCCTGGCGCGCGTACGTGCAGTCGAAGGCGGCGACGACCGCTCTGGCGCTCGAGGCGCAGAAGCGCCTGATGGCTCACGGCGTCCCGGTCGAGAGCCTCGTCGCGCACCCCGGGTACTCCACGAGCGGCCGGACCCGCGGAGTGCGCGGGGTCAACGAGCCGAGTCGTCTCACCCGCTTCCTCGACAACCTGCAGGCCCCGATCACGCAGTCCAAAGAGCAGGGGGCCTGGGCGCTCGTCCGCGCGCTCGTCGACCCTCTCGCCGAGGGCGGCTCGATGTACGGACCGGCGCTGGTCGCGCGGGGCGCACCGCGAGTGGCGACCCCCGCTCGTCGGACGCGCGGCGGAGAGCTCGGCGCCGACCTGTGGCGCGCGTGCGAGACGGCGACGCACGTGCGGTGGCCGTTCGATCGGGCCCGACGCGCGGCATCCTGAATCCGGGGCTTCACTCGATCTCGGTGAGAGGGCTCAGCTCGCCCCGGTGACGCGTGTCAGCGCGTCAGCCAGACCGAGCTCCCCGCCCCCGCGGGCAACGACACCTCGACGCCGTCGGCGCGCACGACGTCGTCGCTGAGCACCTCGAGTTCATGCCCCACGTCGATGCCGTTCTCCACGAGGGCCCGCAGCAGCTCCGGATCGCGGTCGCTCACGCGCAGGACCCGACCCGAGTGCCCGGCCGGCGCCTCGGCGAGGAGCACGAAGGGTTCGCGGTGCACCGAGCCGTCGGCATCCGGGATGGCATCTCCGTGGGGATCGAAACGCGGGCGGCCGAGCCGCTCGTCGATGCCCTCGAGCAGACGGTCGCTGAGGGAGTGCTCGAGGACTTCGGCTTCGTCGTGCACCTCGTCCCACGAGTAGCCGAATTCGCGCACGAGCCAGGTCTCGATGAGACGGTGGCGACGGATGACGCCCGCCGCACGTCGCCCGCCCGCGGTCGTCAGCGACACCGGTCCGTACGGCCGGTGTGTGACGAGCCCCTGCGCGGCGAGCTTCTTGACCATCTCGGTCACGCTCGACGGCGCGAGGCTCAGCACCGCGGCGAGCTGCGAGGGCGTGATCGGATTGTCCTGCCACTCGGTGTGGTGGTAGATCGCCTTGAGATAGTCGTCGGCCACGGGCGATTCCACTCCGTCAGCCTATCCGCCGGTGAACACCAGCCACAGGAGCAGGGCGTTGAGGGCGATGAGGAAGACGGATGCCAGCACCCCGGCCGCCGTGGTCAGCCCGCGGTTGCAGTACTCGCCGAGCACGTCGGGTCGACGGGTGAGGGCCACGAGCGGGACGAGCGCGAAGGGGATGCCGAACGACAGGACGACCTGGCTGAGGACGAGCGCGAGGGTGGGGTCGACGCCGAGGCCGAGGATGACGAGCGCCGGCACGAGGGTCACGAGGCGCCGGGCGAGCAGGGGGATGCGCGCGTGCAGCAGCCCCTGCATGATCTCGGCGCCCGCGTAGGCGCCCACGGACGTCGAGGCGAGACCGCTCGCGAGCAGCCCCACCGCGAACAGGGTGGCGACGAGCGGGCCCAGTCCGTCGCGCAGGGCCGCGTAGGCGCCCTCCAGGCTGTCGGTGCCGTCGACGCCGGCGAGGTTGGCCGCGGCGAGCAGCAGGATCGCCAGGTTCACGGTGCCGGCGACGGCGAGGGCGATCGTGACGTCCCAGCGCGTCGCGCGCAGCAGACGGGGGGTCGAGATGCCCCGGGCGTGCGCGAGGGTGTCGGCGCGGCTCTGGGCGGTCGCCGACTCCGGTGCGTGGGCGTGCGCCGCGGCGATGCCGCCCGAGGGATCGGCGGGGTCGCCGGTGGGCGCGAAACGGTCGCGGGCGAGAGCGGAGTGCGCGTAGATCGCGTGCGGCATGATCGTCGCCCCGAGGATCGAGGCCGCCAACAGCACCGAGGTGCTGCCCTCGAATCTCGGCACGAGACCGGCGATCACTCCGGTGGGCTCGGGCGGCGCGAGGAACAGGCCGAACGTGAAGCCGACGGCGATCACGAGTAGCAGGCCGATCAGCACCGTCTCGAAGGCCCGCGCCCCGCGCCGCGTCTGCACGAGCAGCAGGCCCATCGAGATGACCCCCGTGATCGCCCCGCCCCACACGAGGGGGATGCCGAACAGCAGATGCAGCGCGACGGCACCGCCGATGACCTCGGCCACGTCGGTGGCCATCGCGACGAGCTCCGCCTGCAGCCAGTAGGCGCGTCGCGTCCACGGGCGGCGGATCCGACGGCCGAGCACCTGGGGGAGGCTCTCTCCCGTGACGATGCCGAGCTTCGCCGAGAGGTACTGGATCAGCCACGCCATGACGTTGCCGAGCACCACGACCCACACGAGCAGATAGCCGAACGTCGCCCCCGCGGTCATGTTGCTCGCGACGTTCCCCGGGTCGAGGTACGCGACGCCGGCGACCATCGCGGGTCCGAGCAGCCAGAGAGCGCGCTGCGGCGCGCGGCGGCGGGGCACGGCATCCGCTGTTTTCGGCATCCCGAAACCGTAGCAATTTTTCGGGCAGCCGAAAAGTGTGCGTGATCACTGAGAGTGCGGCGCACGCCCCGACCGTCCAGTGCCGTCGAGACGAGGTCGCCACCGCACCGCGAGTAGCCTGAAACGGTGACGGATGCCGAGAACCCCCCGCCGTCGCAGGGCGACGCCGCCGAGTCCCGATCGACGGATGCCGACGGCCCGGCGTCGCCGCAGGAAGCGACCCCCACGCACGGCGTGGGCCCGTGGCCCGGGGGCGCGGACGCCTGGCCCGACGATCCGCGCTACGACCGCGACCTGCTCGAGAACGGCGACACCCGCAACGTGGTCGACGAGTACCGCTACTGGAGCATGGACGCGATCGTGGCCGACCTCGACGCGAAGCGGCATCCGTTCCACGTCGCGATCGAGAACTGGCAGCACGACCTCAACATCGGGTCCATCGTGCGCAGTGCCAACGCCTTCCTCGCGGCCGAGGTGCACATCGTCGGCAAGCGCCGCTGGAACCGTCGCGGCGCCATGGTCACCGACCGGTACCAGCACGTGCGCCACCACGAAGACGTCGCCGCCTTCGCCGCCTGGGCGCGCGAGGCGGGGCTGCCGGTGATCGCGGTGGACAACGTCGAGGGGTCGATGCCCGTCGATCGCGCCGATCTTCCCGAGGCCTGCGTCCTGCTCTTCGGCCAGGAGGGACCGGGCCTGTCCCCCGAGGCGATCGAGGCGGCCACGGCGGTCGTCGAGATCACGCAGTACGGATCGACCCGTTCGATCAACGCAGCGTCCGCCGCCGCCGTGATCATGTACGAGTGGTGCCGCCGCTGGGCGTGACCCGCGACAGTCCGCGTCGGGCGGGTGTCCGCGCGGTGCGCGCCCACCCGCGAGGCTGCCTCAGGCGGCGTCGCCCGCGCTCATCCACGACCGGCCGCGCACCCGCAGCCCGAGGGTGAGCGCCCGCGCCACCATGTAGACCCCGAAGAACGCCGCCGACAGCCACGCCAGGCCGACGGCGCCGCCGCCCGCGAACAGCGCCACGAGGATCAACGCCGGAACGTACGGCACGAGGTTCAGCAGCCCGGCGAGAGCGAGGTAGCGCGCGTCGCCGGCCCCGATCAGAACGCCGTCGAGCACGAAAACGAACCCCGCCAGCGGTTGGGCGAGCGCGAGCACGAGCAACGCGGGCTGAATGAGCGCGGCGATCTCGGCATCGCCCGTGAAGATCAGGCCGATGACGCCCGAGGCGGCCGCCAGCACCGCCCCCACCGCCACACCGAACCAGATGCCCCACGCGCTCGTGCGGGTGAGCACCCGCCCCACCGTCACGGTGTCGGCGGCACCCAGAGAACGGCCGATCAGTGCTTGAGCTGCGATCGCGAGGGCGTCGAGCGCGAACGCGGCGGTCGAGAAGATCGTGAACGCGATCTGCCAGCCGGCGAGCTCCGCCGAGCCGAGACCCGTGGCGACGGCGACCGTGGCCAGGAACGCGGCGCGCAGGCTGACCGTGCGCACGAACAGCCAGCCGCCGGAGCGCACCGTGCCGCCGAGGCTCTCCCGTTGGAAGCCGAGGGATGCCGTGTGCACCCGTGCCAGTCGGCGTGCCACGAGCACGTAGGCGCCGACCATCCCCCACTGCGCGACGACCGTGCCGATCGCGGACCCGGCGATCCCCCACCCGAAGCCGTAGATGAAGAGCGCGTTGAGGAGGGCGTTCGCGCCGAAGCCCAGGCCGGCGATCCAGAGCGGGGTGACCGTGTTCTGCATGCCGCGCAAGAGCCCGGTGGCGGCGAAGACCACGAGCATGGCCGGCAGACCCCACATCGAGATCGCGAGATAGGTGCGCGCGTTCTCGGCGACATCGGGGGCGGCGCCGAACAGATCGACGACCGCGGGCGTGACGAGCGAACCGGCCGCGGCCAGCAGCGCGCCCAGGCACAGGGCCAGCCACATGCCGTCGATCCCGACGCGCACGGCACGGCCGTACTCGCCGGCGCCGTAGCGTCGGGCCACCGCGGGAGTGGTCGAGTAGGCGAGGAACACCATGAGCCCCACGATCGTCTGCAAGACGGCGCCCGCGATGCCCAGTCCGGCGAGGGGAGCGACACCGAGGTGGCCCACCATCGCCGCGTCGACGATGAGGAACAGCGGTTCCGCGATGAGCGCGCCCAGGGCCGGCAGCGCGAGCCGCAGGATCGAGCGATTCAGCGTCTCGGGCGGATGGGTGGTCACGGTCCGAGCCTAGAGCGGGGTCCCGACCCCGCCGCGGCGGCGCACCCGCGGCGCGGAGGGCCGTTCCGAGCCGCCGTGGATGTGTGGCACTTATCCTGTCTCCATGACCGACATCCCCCGCTCCGGTCTCGCGCTCGACGAGCTCAGCGACGAGATCCGCCCGCAGGACGACCTGTTCCGCCACGTGAACGGCAGCTGGCTCGAGCGCACCGAGATCCCCGACGACAAGGCCCGTTGGGGCTCGTTCCACCTCATCGCCGAGCAGGCCGAGGCGGACGTGCGCACCATCGTCCAGGAGTCGCAGGACGCCGAGCCGGGCAGCGAAGCCCGCAAGATCGGCGACCTGTTCGCGAGCTTCATGGACACCGACCGCATCGAGGCCGCCGGGAGCGAGCCGCTCGCCCCGCAGCTCGAGCGCGTCGACGGCGTCTCCGACATCCCCTCGCTCCTCCGGCTCATCGGCGAACTCGAGCGCGACGGGATCAGCGGCCTGCTGACCCTCTTCGTCGAGCCCGACCCGGGCGACCCGACCCGTTACGTGCCCGTCGTCTACCAGGGCGGCATCTCGCTGCCCGACGAGAGCTACTACCGCCTCGACAACTTCGCCGACACCCGCGCGGCCTACCGTGCGCACATCGAGCGCATCCTCGAGCTCGCCGGGGTCGCCGAGGCCGCGGCATCCGCCGATCGCACCTTCGCCCTCGAGACCGACATCGCCGCGCACCACTGGACGCGCGAAGACAGCCGCGACTCGGTCAAGACCTACAACCTGAAGTCGTGGGACGACACCGTCGCCCTCGCAGGCGTCGACCTCGAGCCGTGGCGCGCAGGGGTCGCCCCCGGACACGAGGAGGCGCTCGCCGAGGTCGTCGTCTACCAGCCGAGCTTCGTCGAGTCGCTCGGCGCCCTGCTCGTCGAGGAGCGCCTCGACGACTGGAAGGCGTGGCTGCGCTTCAAGATCGTGCACGCCGCCGCGGCGTTCCTCTCCGAGGCGTTCGTCGCCGAGAACTTCGCCTTCTACGGCACCCAGCTCACCGGCGTGCCGGTGAACCGCGAGCGCTGGAAGCGCGGCGTCAGCCTCGTCGAGGCGGCCCTGGGCGAAGCGATCGGCAAGGTGTACGTCGAGCGCCACTTCCAGCCCGCGGCGAAGGACGCCATGGACGGTCTCGTCGCGAACCTCATCGAGGCGTACCGGCGCTCGATCCAGGGCCTGTCGTGGATGACCGATGAGACCCGCGAGCGCGCGCTCGCCAAGCTCGACACCTTCGTGCCGAAGATCGGCTACCCGGTCCGCTGGAAGGACTACTCCGAGCTCGAGATCACCGCGGACGACCTCGTCGGCAACGTCCGTCGGGCGCACGTCTGGGAGCACGACCGCCAGCTCGCCAAGGTCGGCCAGCCGATCGACCGCGACGAGTGGTACATGACCCCGCAGACGGTCAACGCGTACTACAACCCGCTCATGAACGAGATCGTGTTCCCCGCGGCGATCCTGCAGTACCCCTTCTTCGACGCCGATCGCGACGCGGCCGCCAACTACGGCGGCATCGGAGCGGTCATCGGTCACGAGATCGGCCACGGCTTCGACGACCAGGGCAGCCGCTTCGACGCCGACGGGTCGCTTCGCGACTGGTGGACGGATGCCGACCGCTCGGCGTTCGAGGAGCGCACCAAGGCCCTGATCTCCCAGTACGAGGCCCTCGTCCCGCAGGGGCTGAGCGAGGAGCACCACGTCAACGGCGCGCTCACGATCGGCGAGAACATCGGCGACCTCGGCGGGCTGGGCATCGCGATCGCCGCATACCGCCTGTTCCTCGAGAGCCAGGGCGAGACCGACCTCGACGGCCCGGTCGTCGACGGGTACACCGGCATCCAGCGGCTCCTGCTCAGCTGGGCGCAGATCTGGCAGCAGAAGGGCCGCGACGCCGAGACCATCCGCCTGCTCACGATCGACCCTCACTCGCCGAACGAGTTCCGTTGCAACCAGATCGTGCGTAACATCGACGCGTTCTACGAAGCGTTCGAGGTGACCGAGGGCGACGCCCTCTGGCTCGACGCAGACCAGCGCGTCACCATCTGGTGAGGCCCTGTTTGTTGCTCTCCTGACGCGGAAGGAGCCACGCTCGTGGGCATGCCCCCGGTTCCCGAGCCCGCCCTGCCCGATCCCGTCGGCGGGCCGGTGGAGTCGTCTCGACGCGACGCCCCGGCCCTCCGCGGGGCCGGACGCAAGGGGCCCAAGCGACTGCCCCGCCGCGCGGCGGCGGGTCGCCGATCGTTCACGGCGACCCTGCGCTCTCTCGACGAACTCGCCGCGTCGGGCGCGAAGGTGTCGGTGCGCATCGACGACCTCGACGGGGGCTCCACCGAGGTGCTCGCCGGCGACGACTTCGTCACGCTGCCGGTCGGAGGTCTCGGCGTCGTCCCCCTGCTCATCGAAGCGGCGGCCGCGTTCGAATCGGGGCGCCTCGACCCGCTCGAGATCATCGATCGCGCATCGGTGCACGGCGCCGCACACGGCGGCGTCTGGCAGCACCTGAAAGCCCCGGCGCTGCCCCTGACCGACGTGGCCATGCTCGCCGCGTCGTCCGGCGACGCCCTCGCCGTCAACGCCCTGCTGCACCGGGTGGGTCTGCAGTCGGTGCGCGCGCGGGTCGAGCAGCTCGGGCTGCGTCGCACGGCTCTGCTCGACCGCTTCCGTGACGACCGCGGTCCCGACGACGCCCCGCATCTCGCCCTGTCGACGGCCCGCGAGATGGCCCAGGTCTTCGCGGGGCTCGTGAACTCCACCGTCGTCTCGCCCGGGGTGAGTGCCCAGGTCGCCGAATGGCTGAGCCTGAACCACGACCTCTCACTCGTGGCATCCGCCACCGGCCTCGATCCTTTCGCGCACGAGAACGACCAGCACGGGCTGCTGTTCATCAACAAGACGGGGCGTGCCCCGGGCGTCCGCGCCGAGGCGGGCGTGCTCGGCGGACCCCGCGCGGGGATCTCGTACGCGCTGATCGTGAACTTCGACGACCTCTCGATCGCCCACCGCCTGCGCGCGCACGACGCCTTCCGCGTGCTGGGCGTCGAGCTGATGGAGTACGTGTACTGAGATCGGGGCGGGAATGGTCCCGCACCCGACGCCCGAACGCAATCCCTCCTTTCGAGCCCCGACCCGCTGGGACGCTGGTGGCCTCGAAACGAAAGAAGGGACCGAAGCCATGTCGGACACCACTCCCACCAACGACCCGTTCGCCGCCTCGAGCGGACCCGAGGGTCACTCCATCACCGACTGGACCGACCTCGGCCGCGAGATGTGGTCGTACCTGACCGGCCGCGGCGCCGCGGTCAACTACTCGTTCGTCGACATGACCGTCGAGGTGCCGCGCGACATCGGCCCCGACGCGCCCCGCGCGACCTGGAAGCTCAACGGCACCCTCCGCGTCACCACGAGCGACGACACCGCGGCCGGGTCCGACCCGTACCGCGGCAACTGAGGGGAGGCGCCATCATGGTGCGCCTCGACATCGACCTCGCCTTCTCGGAACACGAGCAGGACCAGGATGCCGACACCCCGCCGTTCGAGGGCACGGTCACGGCCGCGGGCACCGAGGTGCGCATCGTCGTGAGCGACCCCTCGCGGCTGCCCGGTAACGGCCGGCGGACGCTCGCCGAACTGTCCACGGTCGCCGACGCCCTGGCATCCCGAGGCATCTCGGTGAAGCTCGAGGGACCCGAGGGCCCGATCCTGCACCTCGGCGACGTGAAGAGCAGCGTGCTGCAGCGCGCGATCACGGGGTCGAAGCACATCCGCCTCGGGTCCGTCTCGGCCGTCGCGCCGTTGCTGACGCGGCGGAACAAGGGGCAGGCGCTTACCTTCCCGATTCCGCCCGAGACGCCACTACCCCTCGTGCCGACGGCCAATCGCACGGTGCGACGGCGCATCACGACGACCCACTACACGCCCGGTTCCGGCCGGCCGCGTCTGATCTTCGCGGTGGGCGATTCGTCGTGGGACGGCTCGCGTCCGCGGGAGTTCGACCTGTTGCCGACCAAGACGGTCATCGGTTCGGGCGAGGGGGTCGACTTGCGTCTTCCCGGTCTCGCGCCGATTCACGCCGAGATCCGCCACGAGGGCGACGATGAGTACGTCCTCTACGGCTTCGACGAGGTCGGGGGCGGCGGGGCACGCGAGCAGGGCCCCGGGCGCGACCGCGGCGGACGCATCCTGCGCACCGGCGCGCGCATCGAGCTGGGCGACTGGCGTCTGGCGTACTTCCGCGCGGAGTTCGCCGACCACGGACGCCCCTACGGGGGCCGCCAGGGCGGCGAGCTCTCGGATCAGCGCAAGCAGCCGCCGCGCGGCGGTTCGGGCCCGCTCAGTCGGGCGACCGACCCGGAGTGACCACGCGCGCGTGAGGGGTCGTCTTCTGTCGCTCGGCATCACCGGAGGCGACAGGAAACGACCCTTCACGCCTGCGGGCGGGCGTCGAGCGGCGCGCGGCGGCCGGGGTCCCGGCATCCGGGATTCAGAAGACGATCGTGTGGTTTCCGTGGCGGATCACGCGGTCTTCGGCGTGCCACAGCACGGCACGCGACAGCACCTGGCGCTCGACGTCGGCGCCGCGGCGGGCGAGCTCGGCCGAGGAGTCGGCGTGGGTCACGCGGACCGTGTCCTGCTCGATGATCGGACCCTCGTCGAGGTCGCTCGTGACATAGTGCGAGGTCGCGCCGATGAGCTTGACGCCGCGCTGCTTGGCCTTCTTGTAGGGCTCGGCGCCGATGAAGGCCGGCAGGAACGAGTGGTGGATGTTGATCACCGGTACGCCGATCTTCTCGAGGAACTCCGGCGAGAGGATCTGCATGTAGCGCGCGAGCACGATGAAGTCGACGTTGCCGACCAGCAGTTCGAGGATGCGGGCCTCGGATGCCGACTTGTCGGGCCCCGGCGTCGACGGGACGTGGAAGAAGGGCACCCCGAACGACCGCACGTCCTCGGCGGCCGTCGTGTGGTTCGACACGACCATGGGGATGCTGACGGGGAGGTCGCCGCGACGGTGACGCCACAGCAGGTCGAGCAGGCAGTGGTCCTGCTTCGAGGCGAGGATCGCCATGCGCTTGGGCGTCGAGAGGTCGGTGAGCGTCCACTCGAGCTCGAAGCCGTCGCCGAGGGTCTTCGCGAGGTCGGCCTCGATCTCGGGGAACGCGGCCGAGAGGTCGGGGCGGTGGAAGACCACGCGCTGGAAGTACGCCCCGCCACGGGGATCGTCGGAGTACTGGTCGAAGGCGACGATGTTGCCGCCCTGGCGCGCGATCAGCGCCGAGACCGCGGCGATGATGCCGGGGGTGTCACTGCCGTGCACGATGAGACAGGCGTGATCGGGCTGCAGGTGGGGGCTCGCGGAGACCATCGGACCATTATTCCGCGCGCGGGTGGCGTCGCCGACCACGCGCGGTGTCGCTTCGGGGCGTGGTTCGTGGCCCCGGGGCCACTTGTGACGCCCCGGGGCCATTTACGCCGCCCCGCCGGGGCCCGACCCCGGCCCGGATCACAGGCGCACGACGATCTTCTGCGCCGAGACGCCCGCGCGCTGGCGGTCGAGGGCGCCCTGCACGGTGTCGAGGCCGTCGCCGACGACGAGCGGGGCGGGCGCGGGGCGGAGCGCACCCTCGGCGAGCAGGCGCGGGACGACCTCGCCCCAGAGGCGCGGGCCCATCTCGTCGTCGCGGAGGCTGCTACCCCAGACGAAGTTCGCGCGGATGTCGCGGCGGCGGGCGCGCAGCGTCGAACGTAGCGTGCCGAGCCCGATGCGCGTGAAGACCGGCAGCATCGCGGGGAACAGACGGCGCCGACCGACCAGTGAGTCGAGCGCGATCGGCGTGCTCGCCATGGCCAGCCGGTTCCCGCCGGTGCGGGCGAGGACGTCGATGCACGCGTCGGTCGAACCGGCCCCGAGCGCAACCGCCCCGACCACGGGGCGTCCGCCGACGGCCGCGACGAGCTCGGCCACGGCGGAGGGCGAGCGGTGGTCGACGACGGCGTCCGCTCCGAGGTCGCGCACGGTCGCCGCGTTGCGGGCGGATGCCGTGGTCACGACGTCGTAGCCGGCGGCGCGGGCCAGTTGGATGGCGTTCATGCCCACGCTCGTCGATCCGCCCCAGATCACGACGACGCCTCGGGTAGTGTCGGGCGCCGGGTCACCCGGCATCCGGAGTCCGAGGTGCTGGGGTTGGAACAGTGCGCACGCCGCCGTGGACAGGCCCAGCGGGAAGACGGCGGCCTCCTCGTCGGAGAGGCTGTCCGGTGTGGGGGCGCTGAGGCGCTCGAGCAGGGTCGTGTACTCCTGGAACGCGCCTTCGCGCAGCGGATCCCGGCCGCGGTCGGTACCGGTCGCGAGCCCGAAGACGCGCTGACCCACGCGGAAGCGCGTGACGCCGGACCCGATCGCGACGACTTCGCCCGCGACGTCGGAGCCGAGCACGGCGGGGGTGCGCAGCCATCGGTAGGTGATGCGGCTGGTGCCCTGGATCACCCAGTCGACCGGGTTGACCGCCACCGCGCGAACGCGCACGAGCACCTCGTCGGCGGCGGGTGCCGGGGTATCGACCGTGCCGCGGGTGAGGGCGGCTCGAGGCGCGGAGAGCAGGGCGGCGGCGTGCGAGGACATGGGGGACCTTTCGCGTGATGACACGGAGTGTCTTCACTATAACGTGATGACACGTGGTGTCGTCACATAGGATCTCCGCATGGCCAGATGGGCACCCGATACCAGAGAGCGCTTGCGCGAAGCCGCGATGCAGCTCTTCGCGGAGCGCGGGTTCGACGCGACGACGGTGCCCGACATCGTCGAGCGGGCCGGGGTGACGCGGCGCACCTTCTTCCGCCATTTCGGCGACAAGCGCGAGGTGTTCTTCGGCGACGACGAGATCCCGAGGCTGGCCGCCGAGATGCTCGCCGCCGCCCCGGCGGACAGCTCGCCCTTCGAGATCGCGTGGGCGGGGTTCCAGTCCCTCGCCACCGACCGCTTCGAGCCCCGCCGCGACGAGATCGTGGCCGCGCGACGCCTCATCGAGGCCGAGCCCGCCCTGCGTGAGCGCGACCTGCAGAAGCAGGCCGACCTGCGGGCGGTGTTGGTCGAGGGGTATCGCGCGCGCGGCATCGAGTCCCTGCAAGCCCGGGTGCTCGCGGGGGTCGCGGTGGAACTGCTGCAGACGGCCCTCGAGCAGTGGGCGGCGGACGTTACGGGCACGCCCTTGCGGGCCTATCTCGAACGGGTGCGCCGCGAGATGTCGGCCGTCCTGTCCTGACGCTCGCCCGTGCGCCGGTGACGCGCCGACCACGCGCGGGGTGCGTTTCGGGGCGTCGTTCGTGGCCCCGGGGCCACTTCTGCCACCCCGGGGCCCCGTCCCGTGCCCCGGCGTCGCGGCGGGCCGCGTCGAACCCGGCGACGCGCCACCCGCTGCTCGCCGGCACCGGGGCGCGTCTCGTGCACCGGGGCGGTCGGCGGACGCCCCACTGCACGGAAGGCACCCCACTGCGCGTGCCCCGCGCGCACACCGCCACCCCGCCGCCGATGTCGGTGGCCGGGGCTAGCCTGGAAGACGTGACCAGCACCCTCCGCCTCGACCGGCCGGGGTGGCGTACCTGGACGCTGTGGATCGTCGGCGTTCTCGCGTACGTCGTGTCGATCATCAACCGCACCTCGCTCTCGGCGGTGGGGGTGGATGCCGCTGTGCGCTTCGGAGCCGACGCCTCGGCCCTGTCGATGTTCGCCGTCATCCAGCTCTTCGTCTACGGCGCGATGCAGATCCCGGTCGGGCTCCTGCTCGACAAGTACGGCGCGCGACCGATGATCGCGATCGGCATGGTGCTGATGGCCGCGGGCCAGCTCGTCATGGCCTCCGCGGATGCCGTGGGGATCGGCATCCTGGCCCGTGTCCTCATCGGTGCGGGCGATGCCGCGATCTTCCCGAGCGTGCTGCGCGTGATCGCGACGTGGTTCCCCGCGCAGCGGGCGCCGGTGCTCGTGCAGCTGACCGGGATCATCGGTCAGCTGGGCCAGATCGTCGCCGTGGTCCCGCTCGCCGCCCTCCTGCACGCCACGAGCTGGAGCGTCGCCTTCGGCAGCGTCGCGGGTCTCGGCCTGCTGTTCGCGGTCCTGACGTTCCTCATCATCCGCAACCGCCCGCCCGAACGCCGGTCCGACCCGGTCGACACCTCGGTCGACACGCAGACCGGCGCGATCCGCGTGGTGCGGTCATCGCCCGACCTGCGGCAGGGTTTCCGCGAGTCGTGGGCGCACCCCGGCACGCGTCTCGGCTTCTGGTCGCACTTCGCCACTCCCTTCGCGGGCACGGCGTTCATGCTGCTGTGGGGCTTCCCCTTCCTCACCGCGGGCGAGGGCCTCGCCCCCGCCACCGCGTCTCTCGTGATGACCTCGCTCGTGCTCTTCAGCATCCTCAGCGGTCCCGTGATCGGGGCGCTGTCGAGTCGGCATCCCACCCGCCGTTCGCGCTGGCTCGTGCTGCCGACTGTGGTGTTCCAGGCCGTGATGTGGATCGTCGTGATCGTCTGGCCCGGGCCCGCGCCCGTGTGGCTGCTCGTGGTGCTGATGTTCGCGCTGTCGACCGGGGGCCCGGCGTCGATGATCGCGTTCGATCACGCGCGTACGTTCACTCCCAGTCACCGCCTCAGCACGGCGACAGGCATCGTCAACGGCGGCGGATTCCTCGCGGCCCTTCTGGCCATCCTGTTCATCGGCATCGCGATGGACGTGCAGGGTGCAGGAAGCCCCGAGACGTACTCGCTCGACGCATTCCGTCTCGCCTTCCTGACGCAGGTACCGCTGTGGCTCGTGGGCGGGATCGCGATCGTCATCGAGCGCGGGCGGACCATCCGTCACGTCGGCGGGGTGCTGCCGCGCTGACGTGCCCGCGCCGCGGTGCGAGACTCGAGAGCATGAGCGAGATCGACATCCGGACCCTCGACACCGTCGAAGCCATCCACGAGGCCGCGGGTGTGCTCGACCGGGTCTGGGGTGAGGACGGGACCATGCCGGCGAACATCCTGCGGGCTCTCGAGCACGCCGGAAACTACGTCGTCGGCCTCTACGACGGCGACCGGATGATCGGCGCCTCGGCGGCGTTCTTCGGCCCACCCGCCGAGAGGTCGATGCACTCGCACATCACCGGCATCGTCCCCGGATATCAGGGGCGCGGACTGGGCCGACAGCTGAAGAACCACCAGCGCGAGTGGGCGCTCGAGCGCGGCGTCGGCCGCATCACCTGGACGTTCGACCCGCTCGTCGGTCGCAACGCCCACTTCAACCTCGCGGTGCTGGGCGCGCGCGTCACCGACTACCTCGTGAACCAGTACGGCGAGATGGCCGACGCGGTGAACCGCGGCGACGAGTCCGACCGCCTGATGGTGTCGTGGGCTCTCGCCGAACCTCCCGCGCCCACCCCGACGGATGCCGGGATCTCGGCCGTCGTGCCCGTGCCCGACGACATCGAGGCCCTGCGCTCGAGCGACCCGGCGGCAGCCGCCGAGTGGCGTCGGCGCGTGCGTGACGAGCTGCGGGGGCACCTGGCATCCGGTCGACGGATCGGTGGCTTCGATCGCCGCGGGTACCTCATCGTCGGCTGAGACGGAGCCGCGTCCCCGGGCGGGGACGCGGGGGCGTCACCGCTCGGTGATCGGGGTGTCCTTCTCGGCTGCCGGGTCGCCCTGGCCCGGACCCGGCCGCACGGCCGCGTCGTCGCGGACGTCGATCCGCGTGATCCCGTCGTGCTCGCTGACGTCGAAGCGCGGAGCTGCGTCTTCCTCCGTCGCCTTCGGCGCGCTCGTCAGCTGGTCGTGACGGTTCTCTTCGAAGCTCTTCTCGTCGCTCACGGTGATCACTCCTTCTCGCCGGCCGAGCGCCAGGCGTCCGACTCCATGTGCGAGCCTGCCTGCGGGCCCATGTGCAGCATTCCGCCGTCGACGACCCAGCTGGCTCCGGTGACGTAGGCGCTCTCGCGCGAGGCGAGGAAGCGAATGACATCGGCGACCTCGTCGGGCTTTCCGGGGCGACCCAGGGGGATGCCGGGGCGGTGGGTGCGCTCGGCGTCTTCGGCCGACATGTCGTTGATGGGGGTGGCGATCTCGCCGGGCGCGACCGCGTTGGCGGTGATGCCGTACGGGCCGAGCTCGAGGGCCATCGTCTTGATGAGTCCGCCGACGCCGTGCTTGGCGGCGACGTAGGGGGCCGAGCCGACGCGCGGCTGGTGCTCGTGCACGCTCGACACGACGATCAGGCGTCCGCCGTTGCCCGCCTTCACCATGCGGCGGGCGGCGGTGTGCAGGGCGAGGAACGCCCCGTCGAGGTTGAGCGAGATGTCGGTGCGCCAGGTGTCGAAGTCGAGGTCGAGGAAGGTGCCGCCGATACCGCCTCCGGCGTTGTTGACGAACACGTCGAGGCCGCCGAGCTCGTCGGCCATGGCGTTCACGGCATCCGGAACCGCGTCGAAGTCGGTCGCGTCGAACTGCGCGACGGTCGCCTTCACACCGCGCTCGCGCACGGCTGCGGCGGTCTCTTCGGCGCCGTCCCTATCGGAGTGGTAGGTGACGGCGACGTCCATCCCGGCGGAGGCGAGGGCGAGGGCCGTGGCCGCGCCGATGCCCGAGTCGGAGCCGGTGACGATCGCGTGGCGGGGGGTGAAGTCAGCGCTCATGCGGCCGACGCTACGCGCGGGCGGCAGCGGCATCGGCGGCCTTGCCACGGCCGGGCGCGGGCGTTACGGTCGCGGGTCGGCCGGGCGCGGAAGCCACCGACCGACTGACGCAGGCGCGGCGGGTCGGGCAAGGGTGGCGTGCACAACTCCTGCGATTCCCCCGGCTCGGGCGCCGGTCCTCCCCCTCCGCGCCCGTTCTGCAGGAGTTGTGCCGGGGTGCCGCGACACAACGCAGGAGAATTGCTCGGCCGTCCCGGCTGCGGGGCCGTATGCCGGGGGCCGGCGTCCGCGTCTCCTGCGTTGTGCCGCCGCCCCCGCTAGCCTGCCGTCATGCCGCTGATCCGCCCCGCCGCGCCCGTGACCCTCGATGCCGTCGACCTGCGCGTGCTGCACATGCCGCTCGTGTCGCCCTTCACCACCTCGTTCGGCACCGAGACGGTGCGCGAGGTCATCATCGTGACCGCCGAGACGCCCGACGGCCGCGGCTGGGGTGAAGTGGTGACCCAGTCCGAACCGTCGTACTCCAGCGAGTACACGCAGGGCGCGTGGGACGTGCTGACCCGCTTCCTCGCCCCGGCCCTGCTCGCGCGTCGGACCGTGGCACCCGAGGAGGTCGCCGGAGCGCTGCACCACGTCGTCGGTCACCGCATGGCGAAGGCCGGTCTCGAGCTCGCGGTGATCGACGCGGCCCTGCGGGCCGAGAGCCGCAGCTTCGGCGAGTACCTCGGCGCCGAGAAAGACAGGGTGCCCTCGGGCGTCTCGGTCGGCATCCAGAGCGACCCGCAAGCTCTCGTCGCGGCCGTCGGCGGCTACCTCGACGAGGGGTACGTGCGCATCAAGATCAAGATCAAGCCCGGTCGCGACATCGACGACACGGCCGCCGTCCGCGCGGCCTTCGGCGGTGTTCCGCTGCAGGTCGACGCCAACTCCGCGTACACGCTTCAGGATGCCGACACCCTCGCCGAACTGGACCGCTTCGACCTTCTGCTCATCGAGCAACCCCTGCAGGAGGACGACCTGGTCGATCACGCGACGTTGGCGAAGCGCCTGTCGACGCCCGTCTGCCTCGACGAGTCGATCGTGAGCGACAAGGCCGCCGCCGACGCCCTCGCCCTCGGGTCCGCCGCGATCATCAACATCAAGGCGGGGCGCGTGGGCGGCTACCTCGAGGCCGTCGCGATCCACGACCGTGCGCTCGCCGCGGGCGTTCCCGTGTGGTGCGGGGGCATGCTCGAGACCGGCATCGGCCGCGCGGCCAACGCGGCGCTCGCGGCCCTGCCCGGGTTCACGCTGCCGGGCGACATCTCGGCATCCGCTCGCTTCTACACGCGTGACATCGTGACCGAGCCGGCCGTGATCGAGGACGGGCACGTGCGCGTGCCGACCGGCGCGGGGCTCGGTGTCGAGATCGACGAAGCCGCGCTCGAGGAGTTCACCGTGCGTCGCGAGCGCCTCACGCGGTGACGCCCGGAGGGCGACCAGGCGGGCACGGGCCTCTTCGATAAACTGGGTGCCGCGCACTCGCGCTCGAACCCCACAGCTTTCCCGACCATTGGAGCCACCGTGGCCGAACAGTCCCGCCTCGACAAGGTCATCGCCCTCGCCCGCCACCGCGGGTTCGTCTTCCAGGCCGGTGAGATCTACGGCGGTTCGCGCTCCGCATGGGACTACGGCCCCCTCGGCACCGAGCTCAAAGAGAACATCCGTCGGCAGTGGTGGCAGACCTTCGTCCGCGGTCGCGGCGACATGGTGGGGCTCGACTCGAGCATCATCCTGCCCAAGCGCGTGTGGGAGGCCTCGGGTCACGTCGCGACCTTCACCGACCCGCTCGTGGAGTGCCTGAGCTGCCACAAGCGCTTCCGCGCCGACACCCTCATCGAGGACTTCGAGGCGCGCAAGAACCGCAAGGCTGAGAACGGTCTCGCCGACATCCCGTGCCCGAACTGCGGCACCAAGGGCCAGTACACCGAGCCCAAGTCGTTCTCGGGCCTGGTCAAGACCTACCTCGGCGTTGTCGACGACGAGTCGGGCCTGTACTTCCTGCGCCCCGAGACGGCGCAGGGCATCTTCGTGAACTTCTCGAACGTGCTCACGGCATCGCGCCGCAAGCCCCCGTTCGGCGTCGGCCAGGTCGGCAAGGCCTTCCGCAACGAGATCACCCCCGGAAACTTCATCTTCCGCACGCGCGAGTTCGAGCAGATGGAGATCGAGTACTTCACGCCCCCGGCCGAAGCGAACGAGTGGTTCGAGCACTGGGTCGAGGCGTGCTGGAATTGGTTCATCGAGCTCGGGATCGATCCCGAGAACATGAAGCGTTTCGACGTCCCCGAAGACGACCGCGCGCATTACTCCGCCGGCACGATCGACGTCGAGTACCGCTTCGGCTTCCCGGGCAAGGAGTGGGGCGAGCTCATGGGCGTCGCCAACCGCACCGACTACGACCTCAAGAGCCACTCCGAGGCCTCGGGCCAGTCGCTCACGTTCTTCGACCAGGCCTCGGGCGAGAAGTACACGCCCTACGTCATCGAGCCCTCGTTCGGTCTGACGCGCGCGATGATGGCCTTCCTCGTCGACGCGTACCGCGAAGAAGAGGTGCCCAACGCCAAGGGCGGCACCGACACCCGCACGGTGCTCAAGCTCGACCCCCGCCTCGCGCCCGTCAAGGTCGCCGTGCTCCCGCTCTCGCGCAACGAGCGCCTGTCGCCGCTGGCCCGCGAGGTCGCCGACACGCTGCGCGCGGCCGGTTGGAACATCGACTTCGACGACGCCGGCGCCATCGGCCGCCGTTACCGTCGCCAGGACGAGATCGGCACCCCGTTCTGCGTCACGGTCGACTTCGACTCCCTCGACGACAACGCCGTGACCGTGCGCGACCGCGACACGATGGGCCAGGAGCGCATCGGCCTCGACGCGTTGCACGGCTACCTGGCGGAGCGCCTGCGGGGAGCCTGACCCGATTCAGCGAAGACCGGATGCCGTGGCCCGAGGCCGTGGCATCCGGTCTTCGGTCGTTTCGGGGCGCCGTCGGCGCCTCACGCGCGGGGGAGGGGCCCCGCGGTGCTCGCGCGGACGACGAGTCGCGGTTCGGCCAGGCGTACGGTCTCGAGGGTCTCGTCGGCGTCCCACACCTCCACGAGCAGTTCCAGACAGGCCGACCCGAGCTCGCGCGCGGCGAGGTCGATCGAGGTGACCGGCGGCGACAGGAGGGCGTGCGCGGGTTCGTCGACGCACGCCGCGACGAGGAGGTCGTCGCCGACGCGGCGGCCGGCGCGAACGGCGGCCTCGAGGGTCGCCGCGGCGGAACCGCTCGGGGCGATCACGAGCGCGTCCACCTCGGGAAGCGTCAGGAGTTCGGCCACGGCCCGGCCGATCTCGTCGGCGGTCGGCACGAACGAGACCCGGCGCGACAGGTCTTCGCGACCGTGCGCGCGGGTCCATTCGGCGTAGGTCTCGGCCAGCTCGCGGCTCCACGACGTGCCGTCGGGCGGCAGGATGGCGGCGATGCGCGCGGCGCCCCGATCGGCGAGATGGGCGAGCAGTCGGGTGAGCGCCGCGCGGTGGTCGGTCGCGACGCTGCCCTCGGTGCGCCCCGCGCCGCCCAGGACGTGCTCGCCGCTGACGACGGGGCGGTCCGAGTCGAGCAGGGCCCGGATGCCGGGGTCCTCGACGGACGCGTCGACGATCACGTAGCCGTCGACGAACGCCGACGGTGCGGAGGTGTCCGCGGCGTCGCGGTGGGGGAGGAGGATCACCGACAGCCCCCGGCGGTCGGCGGCGTCGACGACGCCGAAGGCGAAGTCCGTGTAATAGGGCAGGTGCGTCGTGCCCGCCGGAAGGGACAGACCGACGGCGCCCGACCGGGCCGTCCGCAGACTGCGCGCGGGGATGTTGACCGAGTAGCCGAGGTCGCGCGCGACGGCGAGGACGCGGTTGCGGGTGTCGGGGGAGACCCCGGTCTTGCCGCGCAGGGCGAACGAGGCGGCGGCGACCGACACGCCCGCGCCGGCGGCCACGTCGTGGAGCGTCGGCTTGCGCGGGGTCACGAGCAGTGACGTTACCCGACGCGAGGTGACGGTCGATCCGCGGAAAGGTCTTGCGGCGCGGTGGACTTAAACGTTTAATGTCAGGGAAACAGAACGGGCACGGAGACCGAAACACACGGTCCCTAGCCTCGGGTCCACCGGACGCTCTCGACGAGGAGGCGTCCCGGCCCGTCCCGTGTCCGCCGCACGCCGGCTCCCCGAGAGGTACCCGTGTCCGCTTCCGTCCAGTCCGCCCCGACGTCCGTCGGCGCCGCCCGGCTCCCCATCCGCTTCTCCACCGCCTCGTCGACGTTCCTCGTCGGCATCGCGGGGTACCTCGGCGTCAACCTGTCGCCGTACATGATCGCCGCCGTCCAGACGGGCGTCGGCGCCGACGTGCTGACGGCGAGCTGGATCGTCACGGCGACCCTGCTGCTCACCGCCCTCGTCGGCCTCGCCGTCGCCCCCGCGTGCGCGGGACCGCGCCGTCGCCTGGTGGCGCGCGTCGGTCTGATCCTCGCGGTCGTCGGCTTCGGCGCCGCGGCGCTCGTTCCCGTGCTCGTCGTGACGGGCCTGCTCCTCGGCGGCGTCGGCGCCGGTGGGGCGGTCGCGGCCGCGGGCGCCGCCCTCGCCGCGTTCCGCAACCCCGACCGCGTCGCCGGACTCAACGGTCTGGCCAACCGCGGGCTCATCACGATCATCCTCGCCGTCGTCCCGCTCATCGGCCTCGCCCCGATCGACGTGTTCGGCTCGATGGCGGTGTTCAGCGTCCTCGCCCTGCTCACGGTGTCGTGGATGCCCACGGCCCCGGCCGCGACGGTGCACGCGGCGGCGGCGATCGGCGAGGCCGTCCCCATCGAGGTCCCGCCCACCGGCACGCTCCGCACCGCCGCGCCGCCCTCGCGCGCGGTCACGGTCGCGGGCTTGGTGCTCCTCGTCGTGTTCGCCCTGTGGGCCGCGAGCGAGGATTCGCTGTGGGCCATGGCCGGGGTCATGGGCGCCGACAACGCCGGTCTGACGCCCGAGGGGCTCAGCCTCGCCCTCAGCGGTGCCACCGCGGGAGGCCTGCTCGGCACCATCGCGCTCGTGGCCGTCGGAGATCGCCTGGGTCGCGGCATCCCCCTGATCGTCCTGTTGGTGGCCGGCGGCATCCTGAAGATCGTCGAAGGCTCCGTGACCGATCCGACGCTCTTCGTCGTGGTCTTCATCGCGTGGAACACGATCTACGCCGTCGCCTTCATGTACTTCGTCGCCACGGCCGCGGCTCTCGACGCCGACGGACGCTGGTCCGGCCCCCTGCTCGCGACCTACCTCGTCGGTTCGGCGCTCACGCCCGTGATCGGTGCATCCCTGGTGGGGCTCCTGGGATACCAGGGCTTCGCCCTCACGCTCGCCCTCGCGAGCTTCGTCCTGGCCGTTCCGGCCGGCATCATCGGCGTGCTCTCGCGACGGCTCGAGCGCGCCGCGAAGGAGGCAGCATGACGCGCACGCTCTACCGCGGGGGACGGATCTTCACCGCCCACACCGATCCGCGACGGCAGTGGACGGATGCCATCGCCGTCGACGGCGAGACGATCGCGGCCGTCGGGTCTGAGGCGCTGGCGTCCGCGGCCGACGAGGTGGTCGACCTGGGGGGAGCCGTCGTGCTCCCGGGCTTCACCGACGCGCACACGCACCTGCTGATGATGGGCGCGTCCCTCGCCCAGGTGCCGTTGACCGAGGCGCGGTCGCTCGAGGCGATCCAGGTCCTCCTGCGCGAGGCGCGCGAGGCGGCTCCCGAGGCGCCCGCGATCTGGGGGCGCGGGTGGCTGTTCGACTCGATTCCGGGCGGGGCGCCGACCGCGAGCATGATCGACGCGGTCGTCTCCGACGTGCCCGTCTACCTGGATGCCAACGACTACCACTCCTGCTGGGTGAACTCGGCGGCGCTGGCCGAGCTCGGCATCACCCGCGACACCCCCGACCCGCTCGGCGGCGAGATCGGCCGCGACGCCGACGGCGAGCCGAACGGGATGCTCTTCGAGACGGCCGCGATCCGCTACGCGTGGGCCCGTCGCGACTCGTCCACGACAGACGACGAGCGCGACGCGGCCGTCGACCGCGTGATCGACGCGTACGTGCGCGCCGGAGTCGTCGGAGTCGTCGACATGGCTTTCAACGAGCACGGCCTCGCCGCCTTCGAGCGAGCCGTGACGCGCCACCGCGGGCGACTCCCGATCCGCGTCGCCGCACACTGGCTCGTCGAGAACACCGGTGACCGTGAGAAGAACCTCGCCCAGTTGGACCGCGTGATCGACCTCGTCGAGCGCACCCGCTCGTCGTGGGTGCGGGTGATCGGCATCAAGCTGATCCTCGACGGCACGATCGACGCGTGCACGGCGGCGATGGGCGCCCCGTACGCCGACGGTTCGAACGCCACTCCCATCTGGCCGCTCGCCGATCTCGCGCCGGTGGTGGGCGCTGCCGACGCCGCGGGGCTTCAGATCGCGATGCACGCGATCGGCGACGCCGCGAGCGACGCGGCGCTCGTCGCCCTCGAGCGCGCCTACCGCGCCAACGGCGATCTGCCTCGTCGCCACCGCATCGAGCACCTCGAGTACACCGCCCCCGGGACGGCGGAGCGCATGGCGCGGCTCGGAGTCACGGCATCCATGCAGCCGGTCCACGCCGACCCGGCGATCTACCCGAACTGGGCCGCGATGCTCGGTGACGAGCGGGCCGACCGTGCGTTCGCGTGGCCTGAGTACGAGCGCGCGGGAACTCTTCTGGCGTTCTCGACCGACGCGCCGACCGCCCCCTACGACGCCCTCGCCAACATGTACGTCGCGGCGACCCGCGCCTCGGCTCTCGACACGGGCGTCGCGGCGGTGCACCCGCAGTTCGCGCTGCCCCTGACCGACAGCATCGCCCACGCCACGCGCGATGCGGCCGCGTCGACGGGGGACGGCGACTGGCGCGGGCGTCTCGCTCCCGGGTTCGCGGCCGACTTCGCGGTCCTCGACACCGACCCCTTCGCCGACGGGGCCTCGACGCTTTTGACTGCCCGCGTCGTGCGGACCGTGCGGGCCGGGGAGACGGTCTTCGCCGAGGAGGCGGTCGCCGCGCTCCCGCGCGAGTGACGGCGGTGACCCCGGGCTGGGGAGGAACCGCCGCTGTGCATGACCCCGGTGGGGCGGCCGGACTTCGCTAGCCTGGGTCGACGACCGACGCCGAGGGGGCACGATGACGGAAGTCGATCACGGGGGAGCACTGTCGGGCATCGCCTGGCCCGAGCAGCCGGGGGCGCTCGTCGACACATCGCGCTGCCCGTCGTGCTTCGCACCCATCACCGTGTCGCCGTGCGCCTCGTGCGGGCTCGACCTGACCGATGCGCGCACGGCGCGGGTGCTCGACCTGTCGCAGCGGATCATCGCCCTCGTCGACGAGCGCGCCGACGTCCTCATGCGGGTGCACCGCGATGCGGAGACCGCGGCTGCCCGGGCAGAAGAGGAACGGATGCCGGCTCCCCCGTCGTCCGAGCTTCACCTGGTGCGGCCGTCCCCGGTGTTTCCGTCCCCCGCGCCTCCGTCGCCGGTTGCGATGCCCCCGGGTGACTCCGTGACGGCCGAGCCCGCATCGCTCTCGACGACGGCGTCGGCGCCCGCCGCAGCCGCCGACGTGGCGTTCTCACCGCCGTCGGGGCCGACGATTCCCCCGGGGCCGCTGGTCGAGCCGAGCGCAGGCTTCCCGGCTGCGCCGCTGTTCGACGGTGATCCTCCGGTGGAGCCGGCCGCACCCGTCCCCGCGGGGCCGGCCGCGCCCCGCCGTTCGAGCGTCCAGGTCTTCCTCCTGTCGGTCGGCGTGGTGCTTCTCGCCGTGGCTGCGGCCTTCTTCCTCACCGTCGCGTGGATCAGTGGCGGGTTCGTCCTGCGCTCCGTCATCATCGGACTCGTCACGGCGGCGATCATCGCCACCGCCTCGCTCCTGCGCCGTCGGGGCCTCGGTGCCACCTCCGAGGGCATCGCGCTGCTCGGGATCGCTTTCGTGGCCCTCGACGTCTGGGCCGTCCGAGCCAACGACCTGGGCGGGGCGGCGAGCCTCGAACCGAGCGTGTACTGGGGCGCGACGACGGTGGCCGCGGGTGCCGCGTTCGTGGGCTGGTCGCGTCTATCGCGCCTGCGCGCCCCGCTCTCGGTCGCTGTCGCGGCTCTCGCGGTCGGGCCCGCGATGCTGGTCGCCGGTCTCTTCACGCGGGATGCGGCCCTCGGGTGGTACGCGTGGGGGCTCGTCCTGCTGCTCCTGGCCCTCGCGGCACCCTTCGCACCGCTCCTCGCCCGGGCGCCGCGCCCGGCGTTGACGATCGAGATCGCGGTCGTCCGGGCTCTCGCCGCCGTCGGTGCGGTCGTCGCGATGACCTCCGCCCTGATCGTCGACCCGCGCAGCACGGCGACCCCCGTGGTCCTCGGCGCGGCGCTTTCCCTCGGTCTCGCTCTGCACGCCCGGTCGTTCGCGCGCCGAGGTGCCGCGCGCCTGGCGCCGACGGCCGCGGTGGCAGCGGTCGTCGTCCTCGGGCTGGGGATCGCGGGCACGGTCATCCGTGCGGCCGACGCGACCCTGTCCGTCACCGTCCCGGTGCTCGTCGCCTCGGCCGTCGCGTTGGGGCTCGACGTCGCCGCGCGTCGCGCGACTCCGGGCCTCGGGCGGACGACCGTCGTCGTCGCTTCGCTGGCTGCGGCGATCGCCGCCGCTGTCGCCGCGATCCTGCCCCTGGTCGGCGCGATGGATACCGTCGGCACCGTCCTGGGTCGGTCGATCGTGGTCTTCGGGCGCTCCGCCCTCGATCTCGATGCCCCGGATGCCGTCAGCACGGCGGCCGTGATCGCCCTCGCGGCCATCGTCGTGCTCGCCGCCGTGGTCTGGCGTCTGTCGGGATCGTGGGCGCAGCGCCGGACCCCCGCGCTGATCGCCGGGGCGGCCGTCGCCCTGCTCGCAGGACCCCAGCTGCGCGTCCTGATCCTCGTGGTCGCCTGGTACCTGGCGCTCGCCGTGGTCGCCGTCGTCGTCCTCCGCCGCCGTCGCGGCGACATCGCCCTCGCCGCGGTCGGGGGTTTCCTCGCCCTCGGCGCAGGGTGGGTGTCGTCGTTCTCCTCTCCGCTCGCCTGGGGGCTGTGCAGCGTCGTGGTCGCGGCCGTGCTCGCCGCGGTGGCCGGAGCGCATCCGAGTATCCGGGTGCCGTCCGCGATTGCGGTCGTCCTGTTCCTGACGGGGAGCGCCGTCCTCGTTCCCGGGGCGTTGCGCGCCGGAGCCGACCTCGTCGTCGACGGGGCCACCCCGACGACGGTTCCTTTCGCGATGGCATCCCTCTGTCTCGTCGCTCTCGTCGCCCCGCTCTTCCGGCGGTGGGGTCTCGATGTCGCGCAACGAAGCGCCGGCATGGTCACCTCTCTGGCGGTCATCGTGATGGTCGCCGCCCCCGCGCTGTGGTTCCGCGCGGGCACCGCGACCGACGTGTGGATGCTCGTGTCGGCGCTGGTCGCCGCGGTCGCGTCGGCGGCCGTCCTCACGACGCCCTACCTGCCATGGCGCGTCGCGCGGCCCTTCGCGGCGGTCATGACGCCCCTGCTCGTCGCGGGCGCGGCCGGTTCCGCGCTCCGGCTGATCGACCCGCTGCCGCTGGTGCCGGCGATCGTCTACGCGGCGATCGCCGTCGCCAGCGCCGCGGCGGGCCTGCGCCTGCTCCGCACCGACCCGTCCACCCGCGCCTGCCTGGACGTGGGGGCCGCGCTCGTGGCCGCTCTGTCGATCGTCGTCGTTCCCTCGCAGGGAGTCCGGTGGCTTCCGCTGCTGCTCGCGGCGGTGGCCGCTGTGCTGTGGGCGACCGACGGCGACGGTCTCTTCCGCTCTCGCGGGCCCCGCCGACACCTCATCTGGCTCGCGCTCGTCCTGGGCACCCTCGCGCTGTGGACGCGGCTGCTCTGGCAGCAGACCGAGACGGTCGAGCTCTTCACCGTGCCGGTCGGTATCGCGGTGCTCGGCATCGCGGCCGGCCACGAGCGGGCGCGACGGGTGGGAGAGAACCGTTCCGCGGTCGTCCCAGCGGTGATCGCCGCCGCGGGGACCACCGTCGCGCTCGCTCCCAGCGCCCTCTCGGCCCCGGGAGACCTCGTCCACGTGCTGGCGGTCGCGCTCCTCTCGGCCGCGGTTCTGGTGGTCGGGGCCTGGGTGCGTCCTCCACGGACCCCCGACGAACTCCCCGTCGCGGTGGGAGCCGCGGGAGCGCTCTCGCTCGTGCTGGTCACGGTCGCGCAGCTCCTCCCCTCCGTCGAGCGGGGTGGCATCGGCATCGCGGATCTCGTCGTCGTGGTGTCGGTCGTGGCGATCGGCGCTGCCGCCGTGGGCGTCGCGCGACGCCCGGCCCCGTGGGCGGCGTCGTCCGGGCGCAACGCTCTGGTCGGCGCCGCCGTACTGCTCGCGCTCGGATCGGCCGTGCTGGTCGCCGTCGACGGCGGACCGATCGGGCGCATGGTGATCGCCGTCGCGGTGCTCGGTGCCGTCGGCGTCGCCGCCCTGCGCGTGCGTCACCGGCTCGGGGGGATGCCGCTCGCGATCACCGCGCACTGCGGAGCGGGGCTCGTCGCCCTCATCGGCGTGGGGGCAGATATCCGCCCGATCGAGTGGGCCACCGTGCCTCTCGCGCTCGTGTGGATCGCCGCCGCCCTCCTCGATCGCCGCCGCCCGGTCGTCCCGGCCTCGGCGCTGTTCGCCGTCGGCGGTGCGGCGGTCGGGCTCCTGCCCTCCGCGGCGCTCGCCGACGCGTCGCCGGTGCGCGCGATCGGCGTGACGGTGGCGGCGATCGCCGTGCTGGTGGTCGGGGCTGTTCTGCTTCGCGGCGCGCTCGCCCCGCTGGCGACCCCGGTGATCGGCGTCGCCTCGCTCGGCCTGATCGTGGCCGCGTCGCTGCGCGCCCTGCACGAGCTCGTGACCGCCCTGTTCGACGTGTGGCTCGTCGCCGCGACCGTTCCTCTGGTGGTCGTCGGCGTTCTCCTCCACCGTCGGCGCGCGGACGTCCTGCCCGGGGTGTCGCAGGCGCTCGCGATCGCCGCTCCCGCGGTCGCGGTGGTCCTCACCGCTGCCCGGCTCTCGGCCACGGGCGAGGGCCCGCTGCGTGTGATCGTGACGCTCGTCGCCGTCCTCGCCCTCGGGCTGTGGTGGCAGGGTGCGGCGGTGCGGTGGACCGCGATCGGTCTGTCGGCCGTCCTCGGCCTCGTGGCGATCGTTCTCGGCAGCGCCGATCCCGTCGAGGCGGCCACGACTCCCCTCGCCGTGGCGCTCTTGATCCACGGCATCCGGACCCTCCGTCAGCGTCCCGAGGTGCGGACGTGGCCGGCGCTCGGGATCGGCCTGGCGCTCCTGCTCATCCCCTCGCTGCTGTTCGACTTCTCGAGCGGCAACGCGCTGTGGCGCGTCCTCGCGCTCGGCGTCGTCGCTCTGGTGACGCTGCTGGTCGGCGCGCGGTTCCGTTGGCAGGCCCCGGTTCTGCTCGGCGGGATCGTGCTGATCGTCCACGCCGTCGCCCAGCTCTGGCCGTGGATCGCGTCGCTCTACGAGAGCGCGTCCGGCCTCTGGTGGCTGTGGCTCGGCATCGCCGGCGTGCTCCTCATCGTGATCGCGGCGACGTACGAGCGCCGCATCCGCGAGGTGCGGGCGGTGGCCCTCGCGATCAGATCTCTTCGGTGAGGGGGCGAGTTCCTACTTCGCCTTCGCTTCCTTCGCGGCGGCCTTCGCGGCGCGCTTGTGCTCGCGCACCTTGGTGAGCGACTCCGGGCTCACGATGTCGGCCACGGAGCGGAACGAGCCCTCTTCGCCGTAGGGGGCCGAGGCCTCCCGCCAGCCGGCGCCGTCGAAGCCGCGTTGCTTGCCGAGCAGCGCGAGGAAGATCTTCGCCTTCTGCTCGCCGAAACCCGGCAGCGCCTTCAGGCGCCTGAGCACGGTCTTGCCATCGGGGGCGTCGCGCGTCCAGAGACTCTCGGCCTTGCCGTCCCAGTCCTCCTCGATCGCCGCGCAGAGCGCCTGCACGCGCCCCGCCATCGATCCCGGGTAGCGGTGGACGGCGGGCGACTGCGAGAACGCGGCGGCGAACGCGTCGGGGTCCTGGTGCGCGATCGCGCCGGCATCCATCGATCCGGTGCGCTCCTGGATCTTCAGCGGGCCGGCGAACGCCGTCTCCATGGCGACCTGCTGGTCGAGCAGCATGCCGATCAGCAGGGCGAGCGGGTTGCTCGACAGCAGCTCGTCCGCGGCGGGGTCGTCGGTGATGCGCAGGCTCATACGCTCATTCTCCCGCGAACACCCGCAGGCGCAGCCCTCAAGCCGGGTCGGCGATCCACTTCCGAGCGAACGGCACGGCATCCATCTCGAGCAGATCCTCCGTCGCCTCGCTGATCTGCACCTCGAAGTGCGCGACGCTTCCGGGCTTCAGCCGCTTCACGAGCGAGCCGTCGACGCGACGGATGACGGTCTCGCTCACCGAGGGAGCGTCGTCCTCGATGTGCAGCAGGCCCAGGGCGAACGTCGCCACCCAGCGCAGTGCGTTGCCCCGGCGGGGTTCTCCCGCGACGACATAGACCTCGGATGCCGGTGTGCTCACGGCATCCATCCTGCCCGAGGACCCGGGATCAGGCGGGGAGTCAGCCCGCGTCGGCGATGTCGCGACGCGCCGGGGCGGAGGCCGCGGGATCGGCGACCTCGATGCCGAAGAGAGCCGACAGGGCGTCGATGTACTCGTCGGCGCGGCCGGTCTCGGCGAGCTCGTGGGCGCGGGTGGTCGGGGTGTGCAGCAGCACGCCGACGAGGTGGCGGAGTGCCTGCTCGGTCTGACCGCCCTCGTCGCCGCGGGCGCGCACGCGGGCGACCTCGGCGTCGAGCACGCCGAAGACGTGCGCGCGCAGGGCCACGACGGCGGGGGTGATGTTCTTGCGCTCGCCGACCGAGGCGAAGCGGCGGGCGGCGTCGCGCACGAGGTCGCGCGCGGCGTCGGTGGCCTGGAGCTCTTCGAGCGGGGCGTGCAGGCGGATGGTCTCGAGGTCGAGCAGGTCGATGCCGGGAACCGTGGCGACGTCGGGGTCGACGTTGCGGGGCAGGCCCAGGTCGATCACGAGGCGACGCGCGGTGTGGTCGACGGGGCAGACGCCCGCGGCCCCGTCGACGGCGGCCTCGAACGCTCCGCGACCCGCGGCGAAGGTCGCCGCGCTGAGGACGTGGTTCTCGCTGGTGGTGCAGGTGATCACGAGGTCGGAGTGGGCGACGACGCTCGGGAAGGTCTCGGCCGAGATCGCGCGCAGACCGTGCTTGGCCGAGAACTTCGCGGCCCGGCCCGAGGGCGAGTACACCGAGATGTCTTCGGCGCCCTGGTCGCGGAGGGCCGCGACCGTGGCGGCGGCGTAGGCGCCCGTGCCGACGAGCAGCACCCGCTGGGTCGACCAGTCCGCGATGCGGCTGTCGGCGAGCTCGAGGCCGAGGCGCACGAGGGAGCGTCCGGCGCGGCCGATCGCGGTGGAGTTCTTGACGCCGCGCTGCGCTTCGGAGGCCCGCTGGAACAGGCGCTCGAGTTCGGCGGAGGTGGTGCCGAGCTGGCGCGACTCGTTGAGCGCGCGGCGCACCTGACCGGCGATCTCGCCCTCACCGACGACGACGGATTCGAGACCGGATGCCACCGAGAAGAGGTGCTCGGCCACGTCGCTGCCGCCGAGGACGGTGTACGAGCCCTCGAGCTCGCTGGCCGGGACGCCGGTCGCGGATTCGATGGCCGCGAGGGTGGCCTCGATGCCGAGGGCGACGGCCGCCGTGACGGGCTCGTCCATGTCGACGTAGGCCTCGAAGCGGTTGCAGGTCGCCACCACGACGGCGCCCTGGACGCACTCGTCGTGCTCGGCGATCAGAGGGGCGACGGGTGTCGCGGGTACGCTGAGCCGCTCGAGGAGATCGAAGGACGCGGTCTTGTGACTCGCGCTGACGCACAGCAGCACGTCCATATTCTACGCCCGGCTTCCTCGGGGTATTCCGGGTGGCCTCTCGACGTCAAGGCATCCCACGTGCTCCCGCGGGGCGGGTGGGAGGATGGATGCCATGGCCTCCCTCGACGCGCCCCTGCTCCGTGCCCTCCGTGGCGATCGTCCCGAGCGGCAGCCGGTGTGGTTCATGCGGCAGGCCGGGCGCTCCCTGCCCGAGTACCGGGAGTTGCGCGTGGGCACGCGCATGCTCGACGCGTGCCTGACCCCCGACCTCGCGGCGGAGATCACCCTCCAGCCGATCCACCGTCACAAGGTGGACGCCGCGATCTTCTTCAGCGACATCGTCGTGCCGCTGCGTCTGGCAGGCGTCGGCGTCGTGATCGAGCCCGGCCGTGGCCCGGTCTTCGCCGACCCCGTCCGCACCGCCGACGACGTGGCGCGGATCACCGCGATCGACCCCGACGACGTCGCCGCGGCGGCCGAGCCCGTGCGCGAGGCCGCCCGCCGCGTGACCGCCGAGCTCGACGAGGCCGTTCCCCTCATCGGCTTCGCCGGGGCGCCCTTCACTCTCGCCGCCTACCTGGTCGAGGGCGGGCCGAGCAAGGAGCACCTGCGCGCGCGCGGCATGATGCACGCCGACCCGGAGTCCTGGCACCGTCTGGCCGGGTGGCTGTCGAAGGTCTCGCGCGCGTTCCTCGACGCGCAGATCGACGGCGGTGCCCAGGCCGTGCAGCTCTTCGACTCGTGGGCGGGGTCGCTCTCGCCCGCCACGTTCCGCGAGTTCATCGCCCCGCATTCTCACGCCGCACTCGAGGGGATCGAGGTCCCCCGCATCCACTTCGGCGTGGGCACGGGGGCCTTCCTCGACGACATGCGCCTGGGCGGTCTCGCCGACGCGGTGGGGGTCGACTGGCGCATGCCGCTCGACGAGGCCGCGGCGATCGTGGGCCCCGACGTGACGCTGCAGGGAAACCTCGACCCGGCACTGCTGGGCGCTCCGTGGCCGGTCCTGGCCGCGCACGTCGACGACGTCCTCGCCCGCGGTCGCGCGGCCCGCGCGCACATCCTCAACCTCGGGCACGGCGTGCCGCCCGACACCGATCCCGATGTGCTGACCCGCATCGTCGCCCGCGCTCATGGGGAGGACGCGTGAGCGAGCCTCTCGATCGTCTCGTGCGTCACGCGCACGAGACGCGGGTGATCGTCGTCGGCGGCGGGATCTCGGGTTTGGTCGCGGCGCGCGAATGCGCCAAGGTCGGCCTGAAGGTCACGGTCCTCGAGGCCTCCGAGGTGTTCGGCGGGGTTCTGCGGACCGCCGAGGTCGGCGGGATGACCCTCGACGTCGGCGCCGAGAGCTTCGCGACGCGCGGCGGAATCGTGCGCAGACTCCTCGACGAGCTCGGTCTCGCCGACGACATCGTCTCTCCCAACCCGGCCGGGGCGTGGGTCGCGGGTGTGCCGGGAGTCGGGGCGGCGCCGCTGCCGAAGGGCGGGGTTCTCGGCATCCCGGACAATCCCTTCGCCCCCGACGTGCGACGTGTCATCGGCTGGTCGGGGGCGTGGCGCGCGTACCTGGACCGCCTCCGGCCGCCGCTCACGATCGGGCACGCGCACAGCCTCGGAAAGCTCGTGCGGTCGCGGCTGGGCGCGCGTGTGCTCGACAGGCTGGTCGCACCGGTCACGAGCGGGGTCTACTCGGCCCGCCCCGACGACATCGACATCGACCTCGCGGCTCCCGGTCTGAACGCGGCTCTGACACGGACGGGCTCGCTCACGGGCGCCGTCGCCGATCTGCGTGCGAGCCGCGCGGCTGCGCGCCCCGCAGACGCTCCCGCATCGGACATTCCCGTCGTGTCCGGCGGGGCCTCGAAGACTCCCGCCCCCGGGGGCGCGGTCGAGGGCATCGCCGGCGGGATGTCCCGCCTCGTCGACGCTCTCGTCGCCGCCCTGGTCGAGAGCGGCGTGGAGGTGCGCACGGGCGTCGCCGCCCGGGCTCTCGAGAAGACCGACGACGGCTGGACGGTGACCACGTCGGTCGACGACGAACCGCTCGCGGCGCGCGCCGTCATCGTCGCCCTGCCCGAGGGGCCTGCCCGCGAACTGCTCGCGCCCGTGGTCCCCGGCCTCGAGGTGGGCGATCCGGTCGCCCCGGTCGTCGAGGTCGTGACCCTCGTGGTGCACGCCCCCGCTCTCGACCGGGCTCCGCGCGGAACCGGCGTCCTCACCGTTCCCGGCAGTCACGTCGCGAAGGCCCTCACGCACTCCACCGCGAAATGGGACTGGGTTCGGGATGCCGCCGAGCCCGGCGTCCACGTGGTGCGCGTCTCGTTCGGTGCTCAGGGCGAAGAGCCCGCGACCGCCGCTCTCGACGACGATGCGGCGGCAGCCCTGGCCCTCTCGGAGGCCTCCGCGATGCTCGGCGTCGAGCTGTCGGCATCCGCCCTCCGGGACGCGCATCGCGTGCGATACGTGCAGTCGCAGCCCGCGGCGACCATCGGGCGGGCGGCCGAGACCGCCGCCGCGCGCGGTGCCGTACGCGCGGTTCCGGGCCTCGGGGCGACCGGCGCGTGGATCTCGGGCACGGGCCTCGCCCAGGTCATCCCCGACGCCCGCGATGAGGCCGATCGCGTGCGCAGCGACGCCCTCTGGACGAGCTGACCTCGCACTCTCTCGACCAAGTCCGCCCGGCTGTCAAGGGTGGATGCCGAGCGCGGCATACATGACTACTGTGAGACTCGACCAGCACTCGTTCGAGCGTGAGGAGACCCCATGAGGGGCAAAGCAGCACTCGTCGTCGGACTCGTGGCGGGCTACGTGCTCGGCGCACGGGCAGGCCGCGACCGGTACGAGCAGATCAGGACTCAGGCCGCGAAGGTCTGGGACCAGCCCGTCGTCCAGGGACAGGTCGAGAAGGTCAAGGCCTTCGGTGTCTCGGCCCTGAAGTCCGTTCCCGGCGTGGTGTGGAAGGGCGCGAAGTCGGTCACCGGTGCCGCGAGCGGCTCGGGCACCGTGCAGGAGCGCGCCGAGCGCGCCGGACGTGCCGCCAGGCAGTCGGCCCACGAGGTCGCCGACGTCGTCGAGGACTCCGTCGACGACGCCAAGCAGGCGGAGAAGTCGGCCACCACGCGGGCGCGTGCGGCCAAGAGCGGCTCCACCTCGTCCGGGAGCTGACGCATGACCACTCCGCGCGGATTCCGCGATCGTTCCGACGACAGCCTGTTCACCCTCATCGGCGACATCCCCGAGCTGGTGCGCAACCTCGTCGTCGCCGAGATCAACGGCGCGAAGGCGTGGGCGCAGCGCACCGCCAAGGACGCCGGGATCGGCGCCGGGTGGTTCGTCGGTGCCCTGATCGTCTTGTTCTGGGCCATCCCCGTCTTCTTCGCCTTCGTGATCGCGGGGCTCTCGTCGTGGTGGCCCGTGTGGCTGTCCGCGCTCGTCGTGTTCGGCGTGATGATCGTCATCACCGCGATCCTGGCCCTGCTGGGGTACCTGCGTTTCAAGAAGCTCTCGAACCGCGAGAACCCGGGCAAGGCCATCTCCGAAGACGTCCGCATCGTGAAGGAGGCCCGCGATGAGTATTGATCGCCCCGTCCCCGTCCCCCGCACCGCGGTTCCCCTGGGGATCACCGACCCGGTGCAGTCGGCGCGCGCCGAGCTCAAGGCGGCGCTGGCGGCCATCGAGGTGAAGGCCAACGCCCCGCGTCGCGTCAGCGAGGCCATCGACCGGACCGTCGGCGAGGTGCGCGAGAAGGCGCAGCAGAACCCCGGGGCAGCCGCGGCTGCGGTCGCCGGCGTCGCCGCGCTCGTCGGTCTCGCCGTCTGGGGCATCGTCCGCGCCTACACGCGCTGAGACTCCGCGAAGCGGCCCGCCTCCTTCGGGGGTCGGGCCGCTTCGTCGTCCGCGGGCCGGCCGGTGGTCGCGGTGTCGCGGACGCACCGGGCGGTGGCCGTGGCGTCGCCGATGCCGCCGGCGCACCTGTCGGTGGTTCGGCGGCGAGTCAACCGGTTTGGACCGCCGCCCCGACCGGACGAGACTGGAAGCATGTCCGACGACAGCTCCTCCTCCGTGTACACGCTGTGGGCGGTTTTCCGCCGCGATCCCGAGAACCCGGTCACCGCCGCCGACGCGACCGAACTCGCCGACCTCGTCTCGCTCGTCGAGGCCGACGGAGTCACCGTCCGCGGCTTCTACGACGTCAGTGGTCTGCGCGCCGACGCCGACCTCATGGTCTGGCTCCACGGCGAAGACCCCCAGGCCCTTCAGCGCGACCTGCGACGCCTGCGTCGCACCGACCTGCTGAAGAATCTCCTGCCCACGTGGAACGCCATGGGCGTGCACCGCGACGCGGAGTTCAACCGCTCGCACGTGCCCGGCTTCCTCCGCGGCATCGAGGCCCAGCAGTGGTTGTGCCTGTACCCCTTCGTCCGCAGCTACGAGTGGTACCTCCTGCCCGAGGCCGAGCGTCGCGAGATGCTCATCGAGCACGGCAAGAAGGGCTCGGCCTACAAGGGCGTCATCGCCAACACGGTCGCGTCGTTCGCCCTCGGCGACTACGAGTGGCTCCTGCCCATGGAGGCCGACGTCCTGACCGACCTCGTCGACATGATGCGCGACCTCCGCTACACCGAGGCCCGCCGCCACGTGCGCGAAGAGGTGCCGTTCTACACCGGCCGTCTGGTCACGCTCGACGAGATCCCCGAGATCCTTCAGTGAGTGCGCCTCTGCGCCTCGGCACTCGCCGCAGCACCCTGGCGATGACGCAGTCGCAGATGGTCGCCGACGCCGTGTCCGCGGCATCCGGTCGTTCCGTCGAGCTGGTGCCGATCGTCTCGGAAGGCGACGTCAACCGCGCCTCGCTGTCGCAGCTGGGCGGGCGCGGAGTCTTCGCGAACGGGCTGCGCGAGGCCCTCGCGGCGGACCGCTGCGACTTCCTCGTGCACTCGCTCAAAGACCTGCCGACGCAGCAGCCCGACGGGTTGGTGATCGCTGCGACGCCCCCTCGTGAAGATGCGCGCGACGTCGTCGTGACGCGCGCGGGTGTCGCCCTGGGGTCCCTCGCCCCGGGGTCGCGGGTCGGCACCGGTTCCCCGCGTCGTATCGCTCAGGCCCTGCGGCACAACCCGCGCCTCGACATCCGCGACATCCGCGGCAACGTCGACTCGCGTCTCGCCCGGGTGCGCGAGGGAGAATTGGATGCCGTGATCCTCGCGGCCGCGGGAATCTCGCGGCTCGGAGGAGATCTGGGCGGACTCCTCGCCGAGGAGCTCGGTCTCGCGGAGTGGCCGACCGCTCCGGGGCAGGGGGCGCTGGCGGTGGAGACGCGCGACGACATCGACCCGGACATCTTCGCGGCCCTCGCCGAGCTCGACGACGAACGCACCCGGGTGGCCATCACCGCGGAGCGCACCGTGCTCTCCGCCCTCGATGCCGGGTGCAGCGCGCCTGTCGGCACCCACGCCTCGCTCGCGGAGGGCGACCTGCGCCTGCGGGCGGTGGTCTACGCGCTCGATGGAACGCAACGGATCGGCATCGACCGGACGGTGCGTCTCGACCCGGGGTATGGTGGGGACACTACGGGCAGTGGCAATGGAGCAGATGCTGCCGACGACGGGGGACCGATCGCGCGAGCGACGCGAGCGGGCCAAGAAGCCGCGCGTCGGTTGCTCGAACGCGGGGCGGCCGACCTGGTACCACGAGAGTCGACCACATGAACGAAGGCCACCAGCACACGCCGAACCCCTCCACGGGCAGCGTGCCGAAACCGCTTGCCGGTCGTCGCGTCCTCGTCCCCCGAGGGGGCCCCTGGGGCGACGGCGTCGCGGCGAGTCTTCGACAGCTCGGAGCGGTGCCCGTCATCGCGCCGTTGATCAACTTCGCGCCGACAAACGACCAGGCGACGCTCGACCAGGCGCTCGCCGACCTGGCCGCGGGTGCCTTCGATTGGCTGACGCTCACGAGCGCCACGACGGTCGACGTGCTGTACGCCTATAAGGCGGTCATCCCCGCCGAGACGAAGGTCGCCGTCGTCGGCGAGACGACCGCGGCCGCGATGCAGGCCGTCGGGTACCACGTCGACCTCGTGCCCGAGCGGGACAACTCCGCTCAGGGCATGGCCGAGCAGATGATCGCGATCGAGACCGAGCCGCGTAAGGTGCTGACCCTGCGCAGCGAGATCGCCAAGCCGGTGCTGACGCGACTGCTCATCGAGGCCGGCCACGACGTGCGCAGCGTCGTCGCGTACCGCACGGTGGGCGTGCCGGTGACCGAGAAGATCGCCGCCGACGTGACCTCGGGCCGCATCAACGCCATCCTCGTCACCAGTGGCTCGGTCGCGGAGCAGGTCGTCGATCAGTTCCCCGAGATCCCGGCATCCACCGTCATTGCCGCCATCGGCCCCCGCACCGCCAAAGACGCCAAGCGCGCCGGTCTGAGCGTCGACGTGGTGGCCGAGACCCAGACCGTCGACTCCCTCATCGAAGCCGTCGCCCGCTTCCCCCTGCACTCCGACGAATCGACCTCATGAGCTTCCCCGAGCACCGCCCGCGGCGCCTGCGCCGCACCCCCGCCGTCCGTCGTCTCGCCCGCGAGACGCACCTCGTGCCCTCGCAGCTCGTGCTGCCCATGTTCGTGCGCGAGGGGATCACCGAGCCGAGCCCGATCGGTTCGATGCCGGGCATCGTGCAGCACTCGATGGACTCCCTCCGCCGCGCGGTGGCCGAGGCCGCCGAGCAGCGCATCGGCGGAGTCATGCTCTTCGGCGTGCCCGAGGTGCGCGACGCCGTGGGCTCCGGGGCCGACGACCCGAACGGCATCCTGAACCGCGCCACCGAGGCCGTGGTGGCCGAGGTCGGCGATGCGGTGGTCGTGCAGACCGACCTGTGCCTCGATGAGTTCACCGACCACGGGCACTGCGGCGTGCTGCGCGACGACGCGACCGTCGACAACGACGCGACTCTCGAGCGCTACACCGCCATGGGGCTCGCGCAGGCGCGTGCGGGCTCGGCGATGCTGGGGCTGTCGGGCATGATGGACGGCCAGGTCGGCGCTGTGCGCGAGGCGCTCGATGCCGAGGGCTTCACCGACACCCTGATCCTCGCCTACTCGGCGAAGTACGCCGGGGCTTTCTACGGTCCGTTCCGCGAGGCCGTCGACTCGCAGCTGAAGGGCGATCGCCGCTCGTACCAGCTCGACCCCGGCAACGGCCGCGAGGGCGTGCGCGAAGCGCTGCTCGACGTCGAAGAGGGCGCCGACGTCGTCATGGTCAAGCCGGCGCTGCCCTATCTCGACGTGCTCGCCGACGTGAAGGCCTCGGTCGACGTGCCCGTGTGGGCTTACCAGGTGTCGGGCGAGTACGCGATGGTCGAGGCCGCCGCGGCCCACGGCTGGATCGACCGCCGCGGCGCGATCACGGAGAGCCTGCTCGGCGTCCGTCGCGCCGGCGCCGACGCGATCCTGACCTACTGGGCGGTCGAGGCCGCCCGCTGGCTCCGCGCCGAGCTCTGAGGCCCCACCCGCTGACGCGCGGTGGCGTGAGTCGCCAAAATGTGTCGCTTCGACGGCCTCCACAGCGACGATTTTTGGCGACTCACGCGGGTGAGTGGCCGGGAAACCGACCTGCGCGGAGCCGATAGCCGCGCGCGCCCGGAAGAATGGATGCCATGACCGATCTCAACGACCAGTGGTTCGCTCGCGCCAAGGACGTCATCCCGGGCGGCGTGAACTCGCCCGTGCGCGCGTACGGCTCCGTGGGTGGCACGCCGCGGTTCGTGCAGTCGGCGTCGGGTCCGCGGATCACGGATGCCGCGGGTCGCGAATACGTCGACCTCGTCGCCTCGTGGGGTCCGGCCCTGCTCGGCCATGCGCACCCCGAGGTGGTCGGGGCGGTGCAGTCCGCGGCATCCCGTGGTCTGTCTTTCGGTGCTCCGACGGGGGCCGAGGTCGAGCTCGCCGATCTCGTCGCGCAGCGCGTGCAGGTCGGCGACCTGAAGCCGATCGAGAAGGTGCGCCTGGTCTCGACCGGCACCGAGGCGACGATGACGGCGATCCGTCTCGCGCGCGGCGTGACCGGTCGCGACCTGCTGATCAAGTTCGCCGGGCACTACCACGGTCACTCCGACGGCCTGCTGGCCGCCGCGGGTTCGGGGGTCGCGACCCTCGCCCTGCCCGGGTCGGCCGGTGTTCCCGCGCCGATCGCCGCGCAGACGCTCGTGCTGCCCTACAACGACCTCGACGCCGTGCGCGAGGTGTTCGAGGTGCACGGCGAGAACATCGCCGCGATCATCGTCGAGGCGGCATCCGCGAACATGGGCGTCGTTCCGCCGCTCCCCGGCTTCAATGCGGCGCTAGCCGACATCGCGCACAGCCACGGCGCCCTGCTGATCATGGACGAGGTGCTGACCGGATTCCGCGTGCACCCCGCCGGATTCTGGGGCCTGCAGGCGTCGCTGGGCGAGCGCTACCTGCCCGACATCCTCACCTACGGCAAGGTCATCGGCGGCGGTATGCCGCTGGCGGCCCTCGCCGGCCGCGCCGAGATCATGGACCACCTCGCGCCCCTCGGTCCGGTGTACCAGGCGGGGACGCTGTCGGGGAACCCGCTGTCGGTGGCCGCCGGTCTCGCGACGCTGCGACTCGCGACCCCCGAGGTGTACGCGGCTGTCGACGCCGCGGCCGCTCAGGTGTCGGAGGCGCTGGACGCTGCGCTCACGGCCGAGGGCGTCGTGCACGCCGTGCCGCGCGCCGGCTCGCTGTTCGGTGTCGCGTTCCTGCCCGAGGTGCCCCTCGACTACGCCACGGCCCTCACTCAGCAGTCCTACCGGTACGCCCCGTTCTTCCACGCGATGCTGGATGCCGGTGTCTCGCTGCCCCCGAGCGTCTTCGAGGCCTGGTTCCTCACCGCCGCCCACGACGAGGTCGCGCTCGACCGCGTGCTCGAGGCGCTGCCGGTCGCGGCGAAGGCGGCCGCGGAGGCGCTGGATCCGACGCTGCTCGCGCAGTAGCGGGAGGCCGAGAGTCAAGGGCCGTCGGCGCCGACGCTCCGCGCACGGCGCGTTGTTATCGTCTACGGCAGGGGGGTACACGTGGCAGATGTCTTCTGGTTGGCGCCGGACGCACTCGACCGTCAGGCGAGCGCCTTCGATGAGTACGCGCAACAGGCGGGGAGCGCCTACTCCTGGCTCGTCGATCATCCTCTCCAGAACACCGCGGCGTATCCTGCGTACGCCGCCGCCGCGACGAGGGCTGAGACGCTTCGCGCGTCGATGGCCGACTGGTTCTCATACCTGCAGGAAGTCCTCGCGGGTGTCGCCACGGAACTTCGTGATGTCGCGCAAGAGGGGCGCTCCATCGATGCCGAGGAGGCGGCGGCCATCGATGCCTCCGCACCGTCGGTGTACGACGGTCAGACATCGACTGCCACCGAGGTCGCAGAGGATGGCGAGACGCCTCGCAGTACTGATCTCATGCCCGTCTGGGGTCCGCCCGGGGGAGGTGCGGGTTTCTTCTGCGACCAAGGGCCGATCTACGACCACCTCAATGAGCTGACGGTCGATCTGGTTCCGGGAGATCTCCTCAGTCCCTCTCAGTGGATCGATACCGTGTTGGGGTGGCTGGGAGCGACGTCGCTTCCAGAGCGGATCCTGCAGGAGTTCGGCGGCCGCTGGGGCGACCTGCGCGCGTTCGCCGACACGGTACGGGGCATGGGTGCCCTCGTCGACGACATGCGAGGTCACCTGGCGTCGGCAGCCGCATACATCGAAATCGCGTGGCAGGGATACGCCGCAAGCAGCGCGAAGGACTACTTCGAGAAGCTGAACGGGGTACTCTCCGACGCGCACGTCGCATTCACCGATGCCGGGAACGCGTTCGCCGATTACGCGGACGGGGTGGAGGGCACCGCAGAGGCTGTCGGCGGTGCCGCGTACAGCCTGCTCGACGCGGTCCTGATCGCCGCTGTCGCTGCGGGTCTCGGCACGGCGACGATCGAGACGGTCATCGGTGGCATCGCGGGGTGGGGTACCGCAGGAATCGCCATGTTGCGCGCGGGATCCCTCGTCAAGGAGATCAACGACTCGTTCCAGGAGCTGAACGACCTCATCACCATCCTCACGGCGTTCGACAATCTCACCTCGGACCTCTCGGACGTCACTACACAGCTCCATGTGCCTGCGATGGAGGCCACCCCGTGACAGAGAAGACCCCATCCGCGCCCTCGTTGCACGACGTCAACGCGATGTTCCGCGCCGACCCGTCCGGGCCGGCCGACGAGTTGTCTTTGGCGTCCACTCCGTCATCGGCTCCGATCCTGGCGGCGCTGCGGAGAGACCTGCAGCGGGCGCTCGCGGATGTCGACCCGAACGAGCCGCGCGCAGTGGTAATGCGCAACGTTCTGCAGGGTCGGGAGTCCCTGGCGTCTCTGCTGCGAGAGCCTTCGTTCGCCCGGCCGCCGGCCGAGGCACCATCGGAACTGATCGAGTCGGTCACCGCGGTGATCGAGGGAGAGGTCCGTGCACACCATGCACCTTGACGAACAGGCCGCTGCGGGTTCGCTCGCGTTGGTCGAGCAGGCCATCGACAGAATCGACGGCATCCTGACCTCTCTGGCGGCGGAGGTCGACAACCTCGAACGCGCGTGGGACGGCGAAGCCCGCGAGGCCTTCCGCACGGCTGAGCGGGAGTGGCACCAATCGCTGACGGCTCTGCGAGCGGCGGCGGCGTCGGCCGCGACGCGGGCGACGGGGGCGGTTCAACGCTTCGGAGACTTCGATCGTCGGCGTGCGGGCGCGTGGGCGCGATGATGCGTCGAATGAAGGTCGCCGGCGGAGTCGCGACGTGCGCGGTCATCGCCATCGTGGCGTCGGGGTGCGGCTCTGGCGCGGGGACGCCCTCAGCGTCGTCCTTGACGATCACCTTCACCGACGGTTCCGGTTCGCAGTCGGTGGTCTTCCAACCTGATCGCGTCGAGTGCGACGACAGTGGCGCGCGGGGCATCTCGCTGAAGAACGACCCGCAGGGGCGATTCTCGTTCGTGACGTCCTCCGACGGGGCGACCCGCGGTTCGGTCGGCGCCGGGGCTTCGGTCGGACTCGTCGCGTTCCAATCCGACGACGTCGACGTCACGATCTCCGACGGTCTGGTCCGTGTGGGGCAGAGCTCGGGTGAGGTGGCCGTGGTGGCGGGGTGGACACCGGACGACGGCTTCGATGTGTCCGAGGACGACGCGGCGAAATATGCGGCGACGCTCTCGGGCGAGCTGCGCTGCGACTGACGCGCGCGGAGCCCCTCGGCGGCGTCGGCCATCATCCTCGCGATGGATACGTTTGGTCCTTTGCGATGATGCGCGGGGCAGGTGCGGCCGGAAGGCTGGAGTCATGCTCCCCGCACGCCCCGCGCCGTCCACCTTCTCGCCGCTGTTCTCGAGACTCGTGGCGTGGTGGCCGACGTCGATGGCACCTCGGCGCCGTCGCGCGACGTGGCAGCCGTGCCCGCGTGGTCACGTCTGAGATCAGCGCCACGTCCAGCTGAGGAGAGCGGAAAGGGCCCGGATGCCGGCTTCGCCCACGTCATCGCGCTCTGCAACGAGCGCGCGGACGGTGCGGTCAGCCCACGCAGCCAGGTCTGTCGCGTCGTCGCCGGGGGTGATGGCATCCATTCGTTCGATCAGGCCCTCGACGCGCGTGCGCAGGGCTGGATCGGGGACGGACTCGGGATGCCGGCCGGGGACGGCGGAGCCGTCGGCCCAGATGTAGGCGGTGAGGGCGGTGTCGAGGGTCATGGGTCCTTGCGAGAGGTCTAGAACGGGGATGTTTGCGGCACCACGAAGGGCCAGCGCCACGTGAGAGCGTCCAGCGCGTCGTCGGAAAGGCGGGGCATGATCAGCCCCAGACGCGCTCGGACGCGACCGAGAAGCCCATCGTCGGCGGGCGCGACCTCGTGGAACACGAGCGACGCGGACCCACGGACGAAAGCGGCCAGGACCGGCTCGAGGGCCGGAAACTCCGTTGGGAATCGAGCCTCCACACGGGTGACGTCGTCGACCGGTTCCGGCGTTGCGCCCCAACCGGTGAAGAGCACGATCGCCTCACTCAGCTGCGCATCGTCGACCGCCGGCGAGGACGTTATTCGCTGCTCGGGGAAACGCGCCTGCGCGTCAACGGCCGTAGCGGGGTTGTTGAACCTGCTGTTGCCGGTCCACCAGGTCTGGCAGTAGTCGCAGCGGTAGAGGAAATCGTCCGGAGACGTCGCGACGAGGAAGGTGGGCTGAGCCTCGCGCATCGCCAGGTCGAGGCACGCGGGGCACCCGAGGGGTCTCGACTCCACGGGGTCACGTCCGTGGGAGAAGAACGGGCGCATCATGACTGCCTGGCCATGCGTGTGGGCAACCTCAACTCGCCGTCCCTTCGTCGGCGGACTTCCACTCGCGAAGTCGCTGCTCCATCCGCGCACGCTGTCGGTCACCGCTCGCCAGCGCCTCCCGTTCGTCCGCGGCGGAGGAGGAGGACGTTTCGCCCAGTCCCGGCTCCAGGTCCGACCACGCCCAGGCGCACGCCTCTCGCTCATCCGCGAATCGCATCTCCTGGCCGGTTGCATCCAGGACAGGGCGTGCGATGGTTCGGAGGTCGCCACGTGTGACAGTCACCGTGCCATCGGGGTGCTGCACGAGGCAGAGAACCGTGGGAATGGGGCGTCCGTCGCGCACCATCGAGACGATGTAGGGGACGGTCTCGGGTCCGACTCTCTCCCGGATGCGTGACTGCAGATGCTCGTCATCCACGTCCCTCGCTCTGGCGGGTTCGGCGGGGCCGGGCGCCCGTCGCGTGACGACGATACCCGGGAGCATGCTGTCGGCTTTTTCCGGAATGCTCGGTCGACTCCTGTAGTCGCCTTCCGCCTGGCGACGGCGCAGATTGTCCATGGCGGCTTGAGATTTCGCTCGATCTTCAGCGGACAGCCCAGGAGCTATTTCGTCGGAATCCTCCGTTGTCACCGTCCCAGAACGCTCCGCAGATTCGCGTCGACGTGCGCGGTCACCACCGTCCGACGGCTCGGCGTCGTCGAAGAAGCTATCCGGGAAGGGTTCGGGATCCCCATCAGCGCTCCTCACCCTAGAAATCCCGGGGAGCATAGACTCCGCCTTCCCAGGGATCGCGGGTCGATCGCGGCATTGCCCGGAGGCCTGCCGGCGCATCATCCGCTTGAGATTCTGCATCGTCTTATCTTGCTCTTCGGGTGTCAGACCCGGTGCCATTCCGTCCCGCTCGTTCACGGCACCAGTTCGGTTCGGAACTTCGCAATCCCCGCCGGCTCGATATCGAACCCGAGATTCGAACCGGGGTTGACGACGAGGCCCTGCGTGGCCGGGGACTGCAGCAAGAGCTGGCTCCCCGACATGGCGACGACGAACGGTGCAAGGTGGGCGACGCGCCCGGCCTCCTGAGGGGATGTGAAGACAGCCATCATCGAGTGGTCGTCTTTCGGGAACAGCACGGGCTGAAAGTCCGTGAACGTCTCTCCCGGATCCGCTCCGCTCGGAACGTAGAGCGTGCTCGCCGCGAACGTCCAGAGCACCGACTGCATGGTGAGCTGGTCCGATCGCGCTCGGGCGATTGCTGTCTCGAGCACTGAGGACATCAGAAGTCTCCTCGATCCGCTGGGTGGCTTAGCCGACACGAGAGGGAGCCGATACGAGAGCTCGCCTCTCGCGTCGATTCCAGCGCCTCCGTCAGAGTCCCAGAGTGCGCCGCAACTCTTCGTCGAAGTCGCGAGTGATGCGTTCGGATTCTGCCTTCTCCGCAGGAGTCAGGTGAACCCCTGGACGGTGATTCTTTCGCACCTGATCGAGGATGAAAGCGCACGCCTCGGATTCGGAGGGGAATCGCGCGAGTTCCGACCACTGTCCTCGATCTTGCGCACCCACGACGAACACGGACGGCCCGTCCTCGCGAAGGATGAGGTCGCCTGTCACGGGATCGCCGTCGCCCACCCGCGGGTGCTGGGGACTCGAGACGCGAGCGGAGCCGAACTCCTCACGGAGCACACCACACAGCTGCTCGAAGGTCAGGTCTTGCATGCTCAATTCTCGACTTTCGTGAGGTACCCGTGTTCCTCAAGCCATTGAACAGGCTTGGGAAGGTGGTACTGGACGCCCCCACCGGGTTGTTCGAACCAAGGCGCGATTTGGCCCGCGCGCGGCATCCCGGATTCTTCGTCGAAGGGTTTGGTCACCCGGTATTGGAAGTAGGGCTGCCCCACCGAGTCGGGCGGAATCGCGCGCTCTGGGAACGGTGTACCGGCGGGCGAGGTGTACCGACCGTAGGGCTCGCCGTAGCGATCCATGACGTACCCCTCGGGGAGGTTCACTTCTTTCGGAGTCTTCCCCGCCGATAGGTCGAAGCCATCGTCCGGTGGATAGCGCCATCCGCCGGTCGATTTGTCGTAGTTGACGCTGTCGGGGTTCCAGTATTTATCAACGAATTCTGACTCGGAAAGATCGCCGAATCGCTGGTAGGAGTCGGGGATGTTCGAATGCCCTGGGGTGGCATCCGTCACCTCCGAGGGCCCGAGGTGATCCGACGGGTTCCGGGCGACCGGAGGTGGATCTGGAAGCGGGGTGGTCGGCTCATGAGGGTGCGCGGAAGGCGCGTCGGCGCGAGGGGTGCCGTGGGGTGCGCGCCGCGGCACGCTTCCGAGCAGTCCAGCGCCCTTGCTCATCAGCGCCCGAAGCTCGTTGAGAAGGTCGCCGAGCTTGCCGCACGAGCGCAGCAGGCCGGTGAGCTTGCCGCTGATCTTGGCGGTCCAGCTGGCGACGCGGGAGGAGACCTGGGAGATGATCCAGGGGGTGGCGATGCCGACGGTGACGACGGCTTCGGTGGCCCACGAGATGGCGGATCCGACGAGCTGGGAGAGGATGTCGCGGACGAGGTCGTGAACGACCTGGACGATGGTCGAGGCGATCTGCAGGCCGGTGGCCATGGCGCCGGCCCATTGGCCTGAGGCGCGGATGTGGGCGGCGGCGTCGGTTTGGAAGCGTCGGTAGGCGTCGATGGCTTCGCCGGCCATGTCGTCGAGGTCGCTGACGACGCGGTCGAGGTAGTCGGCGGAGCTGTTGAGCTGGTTTTGGACGTTGGTCCAGGTCTGGGAGAACCCGGCGACGGCGCCGGCGTCTCCGGTCAAGTCGTTGAACCAGCCTTTGATGGGCTCGAAGTGATCGATCAGCCAGCCGAGGCCGGCGGCGATGAGCGACCCGAGGGGATCGATGGCGGTGGCGACGGTGTCGACGACCGTGCTGAAGGCCGCAAGGCCGCCTTCGACCCAGTTGCCGGACTCGATCGCATGGGCGAGCTGCGTCCCCGAGTCCAGAAGCCCCGCCCCGCTGAACGGGGTCGCCGTGTCGACGGGACCCGCGATGAGCGCGTTGCTCACAGACCCGTCTCCAACGCACGGATCGATTCGAGGACCTTCTGCTCGTACGCGTCCATATCGCTTCCGACACCCACGATCTCGGTCGCGGAGCGGCGCACCATGTCTTCGGCGGCGCCGATGAGCGACCGGGCGGCGTCGGCCACCATCGTCGCGGGAGGCACCAGGAACGAACACAACACCCCGAACGCCTCGGCGTTCAACCCGCCCGATGACCCGGCGTCACGGGCGACGGAGATGTCGGATGCCACGGCGCTCAGCCGCGAGGCGTGCGAGCCGATCAGTTCGGAGTCGACGGCGATACGGTCGGCCATGCGCGTCAGACCCGGAAACCCATGGGCTGCGACGGCGGCTCACGATCGAGCTCACCCGCGAGGTGACCGACGATCGGTGAATCAGCGCCGAACGCGACCCGCGTGATCTCCAACGCCTGCTCACCCGCCAGCACCTGAGCGCGCCCCGCGGTCTCGACGATCAGCTGCTCCAACGCGTCAGGACGCAGTTCGTACGCGGCGTCGGCGAGGCGGATACCGGCCAGCCGTCCCGCCGCATCGACGGTCACCGTGACCTCGCGGCGCGGAGAAGTCGCCGACGCGCGAACCGCGTCGATGTCCGCCTGCACCTGCTGCGCTTGAGCTGCCCGAACCTGCGCTTCGGCCACCTGCTGCTCGATCCGAGCGATGGCCGCCTCGGCTTCACGAGAGGAGAAGAGGTCTGTCACTCGGGTGATGGTAGTCCCCGAGCCCATGACCTGGGTCAAAGATGTGAGAATTTTCATTTTCGCGCCGTCCGTGCTGGCGCCGTCGGGGTGAGGCGTCTCACCGACGGTGAGCACTCCACATCGGGTGAAGGACTCAGCAGATGCGTCCTCCCCAGCCTCGTGTCTTGGTTCTCGCCGGTGGAGTCGGGGGGGGGGGGGGGGGGATTCACCCTCGGCGTTCGCGCCGCGCTGCGCCGACTCGGTGCGACGGAGGCGACCGTCGTCGTCAACACTGGCGACGACCTGTGGCTCTCGGGTCTGCATGCTGAGCGACCCCTCTTGTCCTCGCGTGAGGGCCGCTTCCAAGACGTTCACTGCGCCGTTGGCCAGGGGCGTTCCCGTTCTGTCAGGCCCAGCTCCCGCTCACGCATCATCGAGGAAGAAGAGGGGCTCGACGAACTCCCCGGGCGTCGTGACGGGCGCCGGGGGAGATTCGAGTGACGCCCTCAGCAGCTGTTGCACGTGAGAGACGAGCTCGTCAAGCGTCGGGGGGAGCGACGCGGACGGATCGGACTCGGCGAGCTGTTCCACGATGACAACCGGCCGTCCGTCAGGCAGAGCCGTGCGGGCGACCTCGAGCAGAACGACTTCGGGCGATAGCAGGATTTCTTGCTCGGCGGGGTGGGCGGAGAACGCAGCGATGTCGCGGCCGGTGCGGCTGACGATCGCCGCGACCGCGAGCGTCCAGAAGTTTTCCGTCGCGATGTGCGGGTCATTGCTGGTCGCGGTGACCCCGTGCGTCCACCGGGCCGACGATAATCCAGAACCAGTAGGTAGTCCGTGGAAAACGATGCCGGTGTAGGTCGGAAGGCGCTTGAGGGCGCGGAGGAATCTGAGCGCTGCGTCTGCGGCGTCAACCATCTTTGGACTCTTCGTCTGGTCGTCCGCCTCTAACGGTTCGGCCGGACCAGGGGCAGGGCGCACCACGGAGATTCCAGGGAGCATGCTGTCCGCCTTTTCCGGAATCGCCGGGCGACCTCGATAGAGTTTTGGATCGTGCCGGCGGCGGAGATTCTCCTGGCAGCTCGCGCCTTGGCCTGATCTTCGGGGGGAGAGCTCCGGAGCTATTCCATCGAACTCGTTCACGGAACCTCCCGCATGCAGATCTGGATTCTGCCGTCGATCTCCTGACGAGACAGAACCTCGAAGTGAGTGCCCGGACGGAAGAGCACCTCGTTCTCAGTCGAGGCGTAGTGGCTGATGTGCTGAAAGCTCTCCCCGTGCAGCGACTCGATCTGATTTCGCTTCCAGGCGATAACGCACGCCCGGTCCGGATGCGGGACTGACGGTTCGGATGCCGGGGAGCATGCTCTCCGCTTTGTCTGGCACCCCCGGCCTGAGATTGAACTCGCCACCCTCTTTGCGACGGATTAGCTCTCGAATTCTATCGATAGACCGTTGCTGCTCCTCCGGTGACAGGCCCGGCGCAAGTTCGCCACCTTCGCTCATGAGGGGTTCTCCATCCCAAGCAGGGTTCTATTGCCGTTCTGAGAGGTCGACGCGTAGCCGAGCCCGCTTGACAATGAACTCGCAGACGCGAAACAGGCCCGTCTTATCTGAATGATCGCCCATCAGCCACGTCCCGAAGCATGCCGCCAAGTATCCCCGGTCGAGGCGGAAGTGGTCCGCCCCTCAGGGGCCGACCACCCCCTCGACAGCCGGACCGTGGTTCTCCTGACTCGCATGCCGCGGCGGTAGGTCCAGACGCAGACGTGCCCATTGATCGATGAGCGTGCACACTTGCAACAGTCCGATCGTGTCCGAGTGGTCCGCGCTCAGCCACTTACCGAAGACCGAGACGGCGTATCCATCCGCGATAAAGATTCCCCCGATCAACTCTCCATGAGCCGACTCGGTCGAGATGCTGATGTCGATCTTCCCGTAGATCCTCGCGAGGGTCCGAGAGCGGGTACGGCCTGACGAGTGAACTTGTGAGATGTCCGACTTCCAGAAGTCGACGATGTGGCGCTCGATCTCTTCGTGAGTTACAGCCGGGCCGGGTGCCCGCGGAGTGTGGGGAGGAGGGGGAATTTCCTCGCCGGCGGTAGACCACGCGTCGAATGCCTGTAGAAACCTCGCGGGAAGGCTTGCGCGCACTTCCGAATCCACGTGTGCGAGCACGGATACGACTGCGGCTGATCGCACAGTGAGCTCAGTCTCGGGAACGGGGAGCAGGGGGATGGCCGATCGGGAGGCGACGGTGATGTCTCCCTCCGCTGGAGCTAAGGAAACCTTGGCGGCGTCGTAGATGACGACGGAAGCAGAGCCAACACTGCTGTCCAACTCCCGCATGCGAGCACCACGTCCCCAACGTGAGCGGAGAAGGCGGGACATCGTCTTGGAGGCTTCAAGATTCGTCATTTGCTCAGTATCCCGTGTAGATGGCCGTCATCGAGTTTCTGTCATATTCGTAGCCGTGACTCTCCAGCCATTCGATCTCTTTAGCCAGAGACGTCCCGTCACGTATTGGTTCGTGAGAGAAATAAAAGTCCTTATGGGCGGCGGCTTGGTCCTCAAGGAACGGGACGTTGTATGCCTCGAACATCCCATTGTTGTCCAGGCCCTGAGCTTTTTGAATGTCCTCCCACGCATCTATCGAGAAGTATGCATGCCCACCTTCTTCGGCTTTGGTCGTGTAGCGAAGTTCGGGGTGGTCACGATCCCACTTTCCGAGCATCGCTGTCGGTGCGTCTCCGTTGTGGACGGATGCTTGACGTACCTGTTGTGGGTCGGTGATGTCGTATCCCCACTTCGACGACAATGATTGCGTCTCGTCGGAGGATCCGCCTGGTCCGTCCTCGGACATGTCACTTCGTTTGACAGCACCGCCGTCGTCACCATGCCCGTCGGCGGGGCGAGGCCGTGCATCGTCCTCCACGTGCGGGGCTTCCTGAGACCTGGGTGGCACGACTGCGAACGCGTGTGGAGAGTCATCGCCTCCCGACAAACGATGAGGCGCTTCGGGTAGGTCTCCGTTCTGGGGACTCCGAAGGCCACCGCCGGGCGCACGCCGAGGAACACTCCCTAGCAGCCTCGCACCCTTGACCATCAGCGCCCACAGCTCCCTCAGCAGATCCCCTAGCTTGCCGCAGGAGCGCAGCAGGCCGGTGAGCTTGGAGCTGATCTTCGCGGTCCAGCTCGCTACGCGCGACGACACCTGCGCGATGATCCAGGGGGTCGCGATGCCGACGGTGACCACGGCCTGCGTGGCCCATGAGATCGCCGAGCCCACGAGCTGCGACAGGATGTCGCGCACGAGGTCGTGCACGACCTGCACGATGGTCGACGCGATCTGCAGGCCGGTCGACATGGCTCCGGCCCACGACGCGGAGGCGCGGATGTGGGCGGCAGCATCGGCCTGGAACCGGCGATATGCCTCGATGGCCTCGCCGGCCATGTCGTCGAGGTCGGTGATGACGCGCTCGAGGTAGTCGGCGGAAGCATCGAGCTGGTTCTGGACGTTGGTCCACGTCTGCGCGAAACCGGCGACCGCTCCTGCCTCGCCGGTCAGGTCGTTGAACCAGCCCTTGATGGGCTCGAAGTGATCGATCAGCCAGCCCAGGCCCGCGGCGATCAGCGAGCCGAGAGGGTCCATGACCGCGGCGACGGTGTCGGCCACCGCTCCGAACGCTGCAAGCCCGCCCTCGACCCAGTTGCCCGACTCGATCGCCGCGACGAGTTGACTCCCGGAATCGAGCAGACCCGCCCCGCTGAACGGCGTCGCGGTGTCGATAGGGCCGGCGATCAGGGCGTTGCTCACAGGCCCGCCTCCAGCGCCCGGACGGTCTCGAGCACCTTCTGCTCGTAAGCCTCCATGTCGCTTCCCACCCCGACGATCTCGGTTGCTGAGCGGCGCACCATGTCTTCGGCGGCGCGGATCATCGATCGTGCGGCGTCCGCGACCATCGTGGCGGGTGGAACGAGGAACGAGCAGAGAACGCCGAAGGCTTCCGCGTTCAGCCCGCCCGAGGACCCCGCGTCGCGGGCGACGGAGATATCGGATGCCACGGCTCCCAGCCGAGACGCGTGCGAGCCGATCAGTTCGGCGTCGATGGCGATGCGATCGGCCATCGGAGTCAGACCCGGAACCCGGCGGGCGCTGCGGACGGCGGCTCGCGATCGATCTCTCCCGCGAGCCGCTCGACGATCGGCGAGTCCGCACCGAAAGCGGCGCGCGAGATCTCCAACGCCTGCTCGCCGGCGAGACGTTGGGCCCGCCCGGCCGTCTCCACGATCAACTGCTCCAACGCGTCGGTGCGCAGGTCGTACGCCGCGTCGGCGAGGCGGATGCCGGCCAGCCGACCCGCGGCATCTACCGTCACGGTGACATCCCGACGCGGCGACGTCGCCGACGCGCGGACGGCGTCGATGTCGGTCTGTACCTGTTGCGCTTGTGCGGCGCGCACCTGCGCCTCGGCAACCTGCTGCTCGATGCGGGCGATGGCCGCCTCGGCTTCGCGCGAAGAGAAGAGGTCTGCCACCCCCGCGAGCGTAGTCGTTCTCCTCATGAGCGAGGAGCAACATGTGAACAATCTCATCCGCCCCTCGGGTGAAAGACTGAACAGATGCGTCCTCCCCAGCCTCGTGTCGTGGTTCTCGCCGGTGGAGTCGGGGGGTCGAGATTCACTCTCGGCGTCCGTGCCGCTCTTCGCCGGCTGAGCGCTCCCGAGGCCACGGTCGTCGTCAACACCGGCGACGACCTGTGGCTCTCGGGCGTGCGGCTGCAGCCCGACGTCGATTCGATCACGTACGCCCTCGCGGGGGTGAACGACACCGAGCGCGGCTGGGGTCGGGCCGGCGACACCGAGCGCGTCAACGAAGAACTCCAGGCGTGGGGCGCGGGCTGGCCGTGGTTCACCCTCGGCGACCTCGACCTCGGCACGCACCTCGCCCGCACGGGGTGGCTGCGGGAGGGACTCACCCCGACCCAGGTGCTCGCACGCATGGCGCAGCGGTGGCCGCTCGGCATCCGGATGCTCCCCATGACCGACAGCGAGGTCGACACCCACGTACTGCTCGAGGACGGCGGACGCCTGCACTTCCAGGAGTGGTGGACCCGCCACCGCGCGAAGCTCACGCCCCGCGCCTTCGAGAACCCCGGGATCGCGGATGCCGTGCCCGCCCCGGGCGTCGCCGAGGCGATCGCGGGGGCCGATGTGGTGCTGATCGCACCGTCGAACCCCGTCGTGTCGATCGGTCCGATCCTGGCGGTTCCCGGTATCCGGGATGCCGTGCGGCAGACGTCGGCGAAGGTCGTCGGCGTCTCGCCGATCATCGGCGGGCGGGTCGTGCGGGGCATGGCCGACGTGTGCCTGACCGCGATCGGGGTCGAGACCGCCGCCGCGGCCGTGGCCCGGCACTACGGCGCGCGGTCGGCTGGCGGCGTGCTCGACGCGTGGTTGCTCGCCGAAGAGGATGCGGCGTCGGCATCCGAGGTCGAGGCCGCGGGCATGCGCACCGTCGTCGCTCCGCTCTGGATGCGCGACGAGGCGACGTCCGCCGCGATCGCGAAGGCGGCGCTCGAGGCCTGAAGCGCCGGCCCGGTCAGGCCGCAGCCGCCGCCAGCACCGCGGACGTCCGCGGACCCACGCCCAGCGCCACGGCCTCGGACAGCTGGGCCGCGGTGTCGACGTCGCGGTGGAGCGTCGAGTCGCGCTCGACGGCGAGGTCGGTGCAGCCGAGCAGGCGGTGTCGCGCGGCGGAGTCGGGGCCGAAGGCCGAGACCCACACCGCCCCGGCGCGGGCGGTGATGAGCGTGGAGCCGGTGCCCTCGGCATCCGGGACCAGGCCTCGTTCGACGGATGCCGCGAGTTCGAGCGCGGCGTCGAGATCGGCGGGGCGCAGGGCCGGGACGTCGCCCAACAGCGCGGCGCGCGGGGCGCCCACACCGGCCGCCTCGGCGCCGAGGGCGATGGCGGCGTCGAGCCCGCGGGTGTCGCCCTCGGGCACGACGTCGACGGTGCGCGAGCGACGGAACTCGGAGCGGACACCCTCGTCGTCGGTCACGACGATGACGCGCGACACCAGATCGGCGGCGGCCGCCGCAGCGATGGTGTCGAGTGCGATCGCGCGCGCGAGGGCCTCGCGGTCGGTGCCGACGTCGGTGAGTCGGGTCTTGCCGACCGCGGCGGGCTTGACCGGCACGACGATCGTCCAGCCGGAGGCGTCAGGAATGCTCATCGCCTCCATTGTGTGCCGGGCATCCGACATTCCCGTGCGGGGGTGGCGGGGTGCCGCGAAACGTGCAGGCCCTGCCACCCCTGCGCCTCAGGCGAACCGCTTGCGCAGGCGCGGGAGGATCTCGTCGCCGTACATGCGCAGGAATTCCTCCTGGTCGTGCCCGGGGTCGTGGAAGACGAGGTGGCGGAAGCCGAGGTCGACGTACTGCGCGATGCGCTCCACGTGCTCGTCGGGGTCGGTCGAGACGATGAAGCGCGAGGCCGCGCGCTCGATCGGCAGCTCGTTCGCGAGGCGCTGCATCTCGATCGGGTCGTGCACGCTCATCTTCTCTTCGGCGGTGAGCGCGAGCGGAGCCCAGAAGCGGGTCTTCTCCATCGCGGTGTCGTGGTCGGGGTGGTACGACACCTTCACCTCCATGAGCGTGTCGACGTCGTCGCGCGAACGGCCGGCCTTCGACAGCCCGTCGTCGAGGGCGGGAAGGAGCTTCTCGGTGTAGAGCTCGGTGTCCTTGCCGCTCGTCGTGATGTAGCCCTCGGCGATCCGGCCGGCCAGGCGCGTCGCAGCAGGACCGGAGGCACCGATATAGATCGGCACCTTCTGCTCGGGGCGGTCGTAGATGGTGGCATCCTTCACCGAGTAGTAGGTGCCCTCGTAGGTGACGCGCTCGCCGGCCCACAGCTCGTTGATGATCGTGATGGCTTCTTTGAGGCGCTGGAAGCGCTCGGGCGGCTCGGGCCACTCGAGGCCCAGGGTCACCTCGTTGAGCGCCTCGCCGGTGCCGACGCCCAGCACGACGCGGCCCGGGTACATCACACCGAGCGTCGCGAACACCTGCGCGATGACGCCCGGGTGGTAGCGGAAGGTCGGGGTGAGCACGCTCGTGCCGATGATCACGCGTTCGGTGCGCGCGCCCAGGGCGCCGAGCCAGGGGAGGGCGTTGGGGGCGTGGCCGCCGTCGTGCATCCAGGGCTGCAGGTGGTCGGAGAGGAAGACCGAGTCGAAGCCGACCTCCTCGGCCAGCACGCCGAAATCGAGCAGCTCGTTCGGCCCGAACTGCTCGCTCGAGGCCTTGTAGCCGAATCTCAGGGGAACGCTCATCTGTGACTCCTCCAGTGTCAGCTGCGCACGGGGCTGTGCGCGGGTTCGAACTCCGACCCGTCGGCGCCGGTGAGGCGCTCGCGGAACGCTTGCACGGTGCCCGGCCACAGCAGGGTGAGCCGGCCCGAGCGGGAATCGACGTACCAGTTGCGGCATCCGCCGGTCATCCAGGGGGTGGATGCCGCAGCGGCGTCGATCTCGTCGGTATAGGCGGCCTCGGCCTCGGGGCGCACGCGCAGCACCCGCTCGGGGCGGCGGTCGCGTTCGGCGAGGGCGCGCACCACGTACGCGGACTGCTCTTCGGCCATGAGCACGGCGGAGTTGTGGCCGAGGCTCGCGTTGGGGCCGTTGAGCACGAAGAGGTTGGGGAAGCCGGCGACGACCGTCGACCCGAACGAGGTCATGCCCTCGGACCAGTGCTCGGCGAGGGTCTCGTCGTCACCGCGCACGAGGTCGGCGTACGGCTGCTCGGCCGCGGCGAAGCCGGTCGCGAGCACGAGCACGTCGGCCTCGTACCGCTCGCCGCTCGCGGCGGTCAGGGTCGAGCCGTCGACCGTGGCGAGCTCCGTGGGTTCGAGGGTCACGGCATCCGACGCCACCGCCGGGTAGAACGCGTCGGAGAGCAGCACGCGCTTGCAGCCGAAGGCGTAGTCGGGGGTGAGCGCGGCGCGCAGAGCGGGATCCGTGACCTGTGCGTGCAGGTGGGCGAGGGCGGCATCGCGGGCGGCGGCGGATGCCACGGTGTCACCCGAACGGGAGGCGAAACGCTGCTCGCCCTCGGCGTAGAGCTCCGCCCGCAGGCGCGCGAGGGCACCGGGGCTGTCGGCGAGACGTTCGCGCTCGGAGACGGGGATGTCACCGCCGCCGCGGGGCACGATCCACGCCGGGGTGCGCTGGAAGAGCGTCACGTGGGCGGCGAGACGCGCGAGCTCGGGCACGAGCTGCACGGCGCTCGCCCCGGTGCCCACGACGGCCACCCTCTTACCGGTGAGGTCGACGTCGTGGTTCCACCGCGCGGAGTGGAACAGCGGCCCCGCGAACGACTCCAGCCCGGGGATCGAGGGGACGAACGGCTCGGTCAGGCGACCGCACGCGAGCACGAGCGAGCGGGCGACGAGCTCTTCGGCGCCGGTGTCGATGCGCCACACCGACGTCTCGGCGTCCCACGCGGCGCCCAGCATCGGGGTGCGCAGCCGCAGCTTGTCGCCGAGCTCTTCGCGGGCGGCGACGTCGCGGAGGTAGTCCTGGATCTCGCCGCCCGGGGCGAAGGTGCGCGACCAGCCCGCGTTGGGGTGCGCGGCGAGGCTGTAGAGATGCGCGGGCACGTCGCACGCGACTCCGGGGTAGGTGTTGTCGCGCCACGTTCCGCCGACGTCGGCCGCGCGTTCGAGCACGATCACGTCATCGCGGCCGGCTCGCCGCAAGGCTCCGACCATCGCGAGGCCCGCGAAGCCCGCCCCGACCACGACGGTGTCGATGATCCTCATGCGGGGTGCCCGTCGCCGGGTCGGGGTGCGACCCGGTAGTCGGTGGTCCGCAGTCGGAACGGCCGCATGAGGCTCCGCGCGATGCGCTCGGCGGCAGCGACCGGCAGCTCGAGGCCCTGCTCGATGCCGGTGTCGGGCAGCACCCGACCGTCGTAGAGCGTGCCGCCGAGGTCGTCGCCGCCCGAGCGCAGCAGCACGGCCGCGGCCTCGCGTCCGACCCGGGTCCACGGGATCTGCACGTGCGAGATGCTCCCCGACAGCGCGAGGCGCGACACGGCGACCATCGCGCGATGCTCGTCGATCGGGCTGCGACCCTCGACCAGGGCCACGTCTCCGCCGGGAAGGGGGATCGGCACGAACTCCGCGAAGCCGCGGGTCTCGGCCTGGATCTCGCGCAGGCGTCGCAGGTGCGCGATGCGCTCCGCGGCGGTCTCGACGTGCCCGTAGAACAGCACGGAGGTCGAGCGGAAGCCCGCGCGATGCGCCGCGGTGATGCCCTCGACCCAGCGATCGATCTCGAGGTCTCCGGGGGCGACGAGGGCGCGCACGCGCTCACTGAGGAGCTTCGCGCCCGTGCCGGGCACGGTGTCGACACCCGCGTCGCGCATCGCCGCGAGTGCGCCGTCCAGTCCGAATCCGCCGCGGTCGGCGAGGTCGTGCACGTCGAGCGGTCGGTACGCGTGCACGTGGATGCCGGGAGCCCCGCGCTTCACCGCCCGCAAGAGGTCGAGGTAGCCCGAGGGGTCTTCGTCGGGCCGCAGCGCCCCCTGGATGCAGATCTCGGTCGCGCCGAGCGCGGCGGCATCCGCGGCGATCTCGGTGGCGTCGTCGAGGTCGAACTCTCCCGCGCTCGCCCGACCCGCACGGCGGAACCCGGTCGAGGTGAGGTTGCGGTTCTGCACGAGGGTGACGGGCTCGCCGACGGTGTAGCGGCGTGCGTCGTCGGCGGCGGCGGTGAGCTCGTCGAGCTCGGCACCGGTGGTGCGAAGCAGTCGGACCCAGTCGTCGTCGCCGAGGTCGAGAGGGGCGGATGCCGCCCGCTCGGCCAGACGCTTCACTCCGGGGTCGACGGCACGTGCGCCGGGCGTCACCACCGAGGCCGGTGCCGCCGCGGGCTTCACGTCGGCCGCGAGTCCCGTGGCATCCGCCAATGCCCGAACAGGAGCGTGCAGAGCGGGGTCGATCCAGCGCTCGGCGTCGCCCACGTACTCGGGGTGCGCGGTCAGGCGCTCGCGGAGGACGTGTCCCTGCGCCGCGGTCTGGGCGGCGAGGTCGTCGATCTGCGGCCACGGACGCTCGGGGTTGACGTGGTCGGCTGTCAGGGGCGAGACCCCGCCCCAGTCGTCGATGCCCGCTTCGATGAGCAGCCCCAGTTCGCGTGGGTCGGAGAGGTTCGGCGGCACCTGGATGCGCATGTCGGCGCCGAACACGAGTCGTGCGACGGCGACCGCGGCGAGGTAGTCGTGCATGTCGGCATCCGGAGCGCCCTGCATCGCCGTGCGGGGCTTCGCGCGGAAGTTCTGCACGATGACCTCTTGCACGTGGCCGTGGCGATCGTCGATCTCGCGGAGGGCCACCAGTGATTCGGCGCGGTCGCGCACGGTCTCGCCGATACCGACGAGGATGCCGGTCGTGAACGGGATGCCGGCAGCCCCGGCGTCGTCGATGACCTTCAGCCGAAGTGCGGGGTCTTTGTCGGGCGAGCCGAAGTGCACCTGGCCGGGCTCCTCGTAGAGGCGGCGCGAGGTGGTCTCGAGCATCATGCCCATCGAGGGGGAGACGGGGCGCAGCGCGGCGAGCTCGTCGGGGTGCATGACGCCGGGGTTGGCGTGCACGAGCATGCCGGTCTCGGCGGTGATGAGCCGGGCGATGTGCGCGACGTAGTCGATGGTCGAGGCGAAGCCGTGCTCGTCGAGCCACGCGCGGGCCTCGGGCCAGCGCTCTTCGGGGCGGTCGCCGAGGGTCAGCAGCGCCTCTTTGCAGCCCATCGCCTGACCCTGGCGCACGACCGTGAGCACCTGCTCGGGGCTCATGTACGCGGGCTTTCGCAGCAGGGCGAGCTGGCCGGGGGTGTCGACGAACACGCAGTAGTGGCAGCGATCGCGGCAGAGGGTCGTGAGCGGCACGAAGACCTTGCGCGAATACGTGATGACACGGGGCCGGCCGGCGTGCTCGAGCCCTTCGTCGCGCAGCGCCGACGCCACGCGGAAGAGCGCGGGGAGCGGAGCGTGCAGGAGTGCTTCGGTCTCGTCGACGTCGGGGCGGTGCCCCGCCGCGATCGCGGTCAGGAGATCGTCGATCGACGCGCCTCGGGCCGGTGCGACTCGCGGCGCAACGCTGCCCGTGCTCATTGGTCCAGGCTATCCCGCGGCTTCGACATCCGGGCCGTGACGGTGGACGGCTGCTGATCGTTGCGGTCCTGTGAGGTGAGAGGCCCGTTCGCCCCGCCCGACGCTGGCAGGATGGAACACATGGTGACCCTGCTGCTCGATTCGACGCAGCTCGAGGTCGTGCTCTCGCCGACCGAGCGTGCGCTGTCCTTCCGCAAGAGCAACATCGTCGTCCCCCGTGAGCACATCGAACGGGTGCAGCTCACCGACGACGCGTGGACGTGGATCCGGGGGGTGCCGAATCCCGGTATCAACCTCCCCGTCGCCGTTGGAGCGGGCACCTGGAAGTCCGCCGGAGGCAACGACTTCGTCATCATCCGCGGTCGCAAACCGAGCGTCGTGATCGACCTCTCCGGTCACGAGGAGTTCGAGCGCCTGGTGCTGACGACGAAGCACGGGGTCGCCCTGCTCAAGGCGCTGCGCCTCGACGTGGCATCCGAGCCCGAGAACGTCGCCGACATCGTGAGCTGACCAGCGCCGTCTACGACGTGAACTGCACCACGGTGTCCCACGCGAGCTTCACGATCAGGATCGACAGCGTCACGAGGAACACGATCCGCACGAACCCGCTGCCGCGTCGCGTCGCCATGTGAGCGCCGATGAAGCCGCCGGTGATGTTCATGACGGCCATCGCGAGCCCCAGTACGAGAAGGATCTCGCCGTGCACCCCGTACACCGCGAGAGCGGCGAGGTTGGTGGTGAGGTTGGCGATCTTGGCGTTGACGCTCGCCTGCAAGAAGCCGTATCCCAGCACGCTCACGATGAGGATGACGAAGAACGAGCCGGTGCCCGGACCCAGGATGCCGTCGTAGAACCCGACCGCGAGACCGATCGCCGCCGCACGCCAGGCGATGGCCGTCGCCTCGTCGTGCCGGGGCTCGTGGTGAAGGCCCATCGTCGGCTTGAACAGCGTGTAGAGCGCGACGGCGATCACCGCGACGAGGACGATCGGGGTCAGCACCTCACGAGGAACGAATCGCGAGAGCGCCGCGCCGACCGTGGAGCCCGCGTACGCCCCCGCCACCAGGGGGATCAGCAGGACGAGCTGCACACGGATCTTCCGCAGGTACACCCAGCTGGCCGACAGCGTCCCGAAGAACGACGACAACTTGTTGGTGCCGAGGATGAACGGGGTCGCGACGTCCTTCGGGACGGCGATGACGAGCGCGGGAAGCTGGATGAGACCGCCCCCGCCGACGACCGCGTCGACCCAGCCGGCGACCCCCGCGGCGATCAACAGCAGCACGAGGGCCGCTACCGAGACGGGGAGCCACTCGGCGATCACCGGTCCATCGAGCACGGTTGATTCTCACCGACCCGAGCGGGGCGACCAAATGCACGGACGCCGCGCGCAGCGGACGCGCTCAGTCGATGTCGCGACGCCAGGTGGTGAACAGGCCGATGACGAGGAAGACGACCGCATACCCGAGCAGCACGAGTCCGCCCGCCCGCCACTCGAGGGAACTGTTGTTCCCGGTGCCCATGGTGCCGAAGATCGTCTGTCCCACCAGCGCGTCGCTCGCGGCGCTCGGGAACCACTTGACCACGTCGCCGAACCCCTCGACGAGGCCGCCGACGGTGCGGACGATCGGTTCGATGAACAGCGTGACGGCCAGCACGATGACGATCGCCGCGACCTGGTTGCGGACGACCGTTCCGACGCCGATGCCGACGAGGGCCCAGAGGGCGAAGGCCAGCAGCATGCGTCCGATGAGGACCCAGGTGTCGGATTGCCCGAGCTCCGAGTCGATGCCGAAGATGCTCAGCACGCCCGCCCCGGCGGCGACCGCGGCGATCGAGCCCAGGATGCCGTAGAGCAGGCCGACCACGATGCCGACGATGAACTTGCCCACGAGGACGACACCGCGACGGGGAGTCGAGAGGAAGGTCGGCGTCAGCGTCTTGTGGCGGAACTCGGTGGTGACCATGAGGGTGCCGATGAGCAACGGGAAAACGTAGCCGACCGCCGTGGCGGAGCTGTAGACGAGGGCCGGAACACCCTCGCTCGACATCGCGGGGCCGTTCGCTCCGGTCAGCTCGCCGGAGGCGACGCCGCCGAACACGAACGCGAGGGCGGCGGCGGTGAAGCCGACGTAGGCGACCAGGACGATCGCGAGCACCCACCAGCCGACGGTGGTGAACTGCTTGGTGTACTCCGAGCGCGTGGCAGCGACGAGACTCATCGCGGCACCTCCTGGTCGAGGGGCTGATCGGCGGGTCGGTCCGCGGCCCGGTCGTCGTGGCCGGCGGGTGAGACGATGTCGATCACCCCGGTCGACGCGACGGCGTACGACTGCCGCGGACCCGCCTCGGGGGTCTCGGGCGCGGTGCGCACCGCGCGCGGCGGTGCCATGACCGCGACGAGGGCGGTCGAGGGCCGCGCTTCGTCGGGACCGGGTGCGTCGGAGGAGAGCGCGTCGTGGCTCACCGCGGGGGCCGGTGCGCCGGTGGGAGCCGGGAAGGCGTCGAGGTGCGTGGTGGACGGCGGCGTCTCGGCATCCGGGACGGGCTCGGCCGGGGCGGCCGCACCGGCGCTCTCGTGCACGCGCACCCCGCTGACCAGTTCGAGGAAGATGTCCTCGAGGCTCGCGCCCTTGCTCTGCAGGTTCGACAGGGCGATCCCGGCACCCGCGGCGAGGCCGCCGATCTCGACGGGATCGTGGTGGCGGATCGTGAAGCCGTTACGGAGCAGCTGGTACTCGATGCCGCGCTCGTCGAGCACGCGCGACAGGCCCGCGCGATCGGGCGCGTCGACCACGGTGGCGTATTCGTCGGGGTCGGCGAGGTCTTCGATGCCGCCCTGGAACACCAGGCGGCCGCGCGAGATGATCAGCAGAGCGTCGACCGTCTGCTGCACCTCGGCGAGGAGGTGCGACGAGATGAGGACCGTGCGACCCTCTTCGGCGAGGTGCCGCAGGAGCGAGCGCATCCACCGGATGCCCTCGGGATCGAGGCCGTTGGAGGGCTCGTCGAGTACGACGACACCCGGGTCGCCGAGGAGCGCCGTGGCGAGTCCGAGACGCTGGCGCATGCCGAGCGAGAAGCCGCCGACCCGTCGACCGGCGACATCGGCGAGCCCGACCAGGCCGAGGACCTCGTCGACGCGGGAGGTCTGCAGGCCCGCCGCGCGCGCGTAGACCTTGAGGTGGTTCGCGGCCGAGCGCCCGGGGTGGAAGCTCGAGGCCTCGAGGGCCGCGCCCACCGTCTGCAGCGGAGAGGTGAGCTCGCTGAAGTGCTTGCCGCCGATCGTCGCCGTGCCCGACGTGGGGCGGACGAGGCCCAGCAGCATGCGCAGCGAGGTGGTCTTGCCGGCGCCGTTGGGACCGAGGAAGCCGGTGACCTGTCCGGGTTCGATCCGGGCCGAGAGATCGTCGACGGCGGAGATCGAGCCGAAACGTTTGGTGAGCCCGGCGAGCTCCAGCACCTGTCCGTCGGGCATACGGCACCTTTCGTTCTGCGTGCGTTCTTCCCATCTTCCCCGATCCGGGGGCGAAAACACAGTCATCCACAGCCGAGGGCGCGGCGAACCGCCTGTGTAACGTGGCACCGTGCACGCACAGCGAACCGAAGACGTCAGCGCCGGCGACACCGCCGCAGACAGCGTCCTGGTCGGAGGCCGTGGCGGCCTCGGTCGTCTGACGCTGAATCGCCCGCGGGCCATCAACGCCCTCGACCTCGAGATGATCCGCGCCCTCCACGTGACGCTCGATCGCTGGGAGCGCGACACCGACGTCGACGTGGTGCTCCTCGACGGGGCGGGGGAGCGCGGTTTCTGCGCCGGTGGCGACGTGCGGGCGCTGCACGAGATGGTCACGGCGGGTCGGGTCGACGAGGTGCACGCCTTCTTCCGTGAGGAGTACGCGCTCGATCACCGCATCGCGATCTCGCGCAAGCCCGTCATCGCGATCGCCGACGGCGTCTGCATGGGCGGAGGGATCGGCTTGGCCGGTCACGCGGCCATCCGCATCGTGACGGAGCGCTCGAAGCTCGCCATGCCCGAGACCCGCATCGGCTTCACCCCCGACGTGGGCGGATCGTGGCTGTTGGGGCGGGCCCCCGGCCGTCTCGGCGAATACCTCGCCCTCACGGGAGGGACGATGGATGCCGCGGACGCGGTGTACGCCGGCTTCGCCGACCACATGGTGCCCACCGCGCACCTCGAGGCGCTGTACGAGGCGCTCGAGAACCGCGCCGACCCGTCGAGTCCCACCGAGCTGGTGCTGCTGTTCGACGAGACCCCGGAACGGTCGCGGCTCGAGGACGCGCGGGAGTGGGTCGATGACGCTTTCGCCGCCGAGGACGTGCCCGGCATCCTGGATCGTCTGCGCGCGCGGCCCGAGCCCGAGGCGCGCGAGACCGCCGAGCTACTGGCGTCGTCGGCGCCGACCGCGCTCGCCGTGACGCTCGAGGCCGTGCGTCGCGCTCGCGAGCTGCCCTCGCTGCGCGCTGCCCTCGCCCAGGAATACGGCCTGGTCATGTGGTTCGCGTTCACGCAACCCGACCTCGTCGAGGGGATCCGCGCCCAGGTGGTCGACAAGGATCGCTCGCCGTCGTGGTCGCCTGCGCGCCTCGAGGACCTCCCTGCCGAGCGCGTCGCCGAAGCCTTCGCGTATGCGCCGGAGCCCGCGCTCTGGTGACAGCGCTCCGGCGACGGCGCTGTGGCGATAGCGCTGTCGCGTCCGCGACCTCGCCGTCCGGGCCGCACACAGCCGCAGCGGGTTAGCCTGAGAGGCGCCGCGTCCTCGCGGCAGAACGGATGAACGCACGTGTTCGACAGTCCCATGTCGTCCTCGGCATACGAGGTGCTCCGGGTCGCGGCCGACATCGATGACGAGGGTCTGCGCCGCGCCTACCGCGTGCGTCTGCGCGAGACCCACCCCGACACCGGAGGCGACGCCGCCCTGTTCGTCCAGGTCCAGCGTGCCTGGGAGCTCGTGGGCACGCCCGAGGCGCGCAGCGCCTACGACCGGGGTCGCGGGACGACTACCGGCGAATGGGGCGGTGGGGTGCCGGCATCCGCTCCCTCCCGTCCGGCCGACACGCGGCCGCGCGCTCGATCGCACGGCCAGCCCGGCGGGTGGCGTCGCGAGCGGTATCTCGGACTCATCCGCGAGTGGGTGGGGCGCGGCGTCGACATCGCCGACCCCTATGACCCCGCTCTCGTGCGGTCGGCCCCGCCCGAGATCCGCCACATCCTCGCCGACGCGCTCGCCGAGGAAGAGACCGCCCGGCTCGTCGCGGAGTTGGGCATGGGCTACACCGTCTGGCACGACGTGTTCGCCGATCGCGACGGACGCGACCCGGAGCAGAAGCTCGATCACCTCGTCCTCGGTCCGAGCGGCCTCTACGCCCTGCTGAGCGAAGACTTCGGCGGACCCGTCGGGGTGCGCCGTGGCGAGATCACCGGCCCCAACGTGATCGGATCCCCCGTGACCGAGCTCGTGTCGCGCGCTCGCGTGATCGCGCGCGCGGCCGGTGTCCGCTTCAGCGGGGCGATGGTCGTGCTGCCCGACGACGCGGTGCTCGACGCGATCACCGAGCTCGGCAAAGTGCGGGGAACGCCCGTGGCGCTGGTCACGCGCAGTGCGCTCACGACCCTTTTGCGCAGAGGGATCACCGGGGGGCGCGAGGTCGGCGGCACCGAGCTGTTCGACATCCGCACGCGTCTGCAGCAGCGCGTGCGGCACGTCTGACTCGCGACACCCGCCGCGGACATGCCTAGGGTGGAGGCATGAGTACCGACGAGACCGCGGGTGCCTCGGCATCCGACGACATGAAGCGCAAGTTCAAGGAAGCGCTCGAGAAGAAGAACGGTCAGCACCGTTCGGGTCAGGCGCACCTCGACGGCCACTCCGCCGTGCAGGGAACGCACGGGGCGGTCACCAAGCGGGAGTTCCGTCGCAAGAGCGGCTGAGCCTCTCGGCCGACGTCACTGAGGTGCCGGGGATCACGTCTCGTGCGCGAGACCCCCGGCACCTCACGCGCGTGTCAGGGGCGCGTCGAAGAACGCCAGCTCCAGCGCCATGGATCGGTCGTACGCCGTCGCCATCTCACGGCGGGTGGCGGGGGATGCCGCCCGCGCGGCGGCATCCGCGATCCTCTCGGCCTCGGCAGACGACGCGGCGAACGTCTCGTCGCCATAGGCCGTGAGCCAGTCGGCGTAGGGGTGGGTGGGGCCGAAGGTGCCTCTCCAGCGGGCCCCGATGTCGGTGTAGAGCACGTAGCACGGCAGGATCGCCGCGACCAGGACCGCGTACGACCCGCCGGCTGCGGCGGCGTGCAGGTGGTCGGTGTACGCCCAGGTCGTCGGGGCGGGTTCGAGGCCCGTCGGGTCAACGTGCGACTGATGCAATGTCGCCTCCTCGGCGAGGCAGGCCACCGAGCCCGCGGCCCAGAACCGCTGTTCTTCGGCCGTGGGGGCCAGGGCGGCGGCGCGTGCGAGCACGCGGGCGTACTCGCGCAGGTACAGCAGGTCCTGGCCGAGGTACCAGGCGAAGGCGTCGCGGTCGAGATCTCCGGATGCCAGCCCCCGGACGAACCCGCACTCGTCGACCTCTGCGCGGATGGAGACGGTGGCATCCCACCGCTCGTTGCTCCACGATCGGCCGAGGTCGATGTGCGGGCGCAGTTCGTGCAGGTGGTCGATGGGGCCGTTGCCTCGACCGACGTGCAGGGCTTCGGCGTGCTCCAGGGCTCCCGTGAGCCAGCGCTTCGCGCGGGTGAGGGCGTCGGGCCAGGGCAGGCCGTGCGCGGCGAGGGTCGCCATGGCCGATGACAGCGAGCAGCCGGTGCCGTGGGTGTGCGGGGTGTCGACACGGCGGCCCGGAACCTCGTGCACACCGGTGGCGTCGACGATGGCATCCGGGCACTGTCGGCCGTCCAGGTGCCCGCCCTTGAGGAGGACCGCGGTGTCGGCCGTTGCGGCGAGCTGTTCGGCCTGGGCGACCGCGGCGTCCCATGTCATCGCGACGGGTTCGCGCACCAGTACCGCGAGTTCGGGGAGGTTGGGGGTGACGAGGTCGGCGCGGCGGCAGAGTGCGCGCACGGCGTCTTCGGCGTCCGCCTCGAGAAGGCGGTCACCGCTGGTGGCGACCATGACGGGGTCGAGGACGACGATCGGCGGTCGCGTGGCGGTGAGCCACTGGTCGACGGTGGCGATGACGTCGGTCGAGCCGAGCATGCCGATCTTCACCGCGTCGATGTCGACGTCGTCGCTGACCGCGCGCAGCTGCTCCTCGAGGAAGGCCGTCGGCGGTACGTGGACGCTGCGGACCCCGCGGGTGTTCTGGGCGACCAGGGCCGTGACCGCGGCCATTCCGTAGCCGCCGAACGCGGCGATCGACTTCAGGTCGGCCTGAATGCCCGCCCCGCCGGTCGGATCGGTGCCGGCGATGCTCAGGACGCGGGGGATCACGCTCCGCCCTCCCACGCCGCGCGCAGGTGCCGAACGATCTCGTTCGGGTCATCGGCCTCGCTCACCAGAGAGACGACGGCGACTCCCGCGGCACCGGCGCGGCGGAGGGCGGTGACGTCGTCGAGGCCGATCCCCCCGATCGCGACGCACGGGAGGGGAGTGGATGCCGCGAGCTCGCCGAACCCGTCGATGCCGAGCGGTCGCGGGTGGTCGGGTTTCGTCGAGGTGGCGCGGATGACGCCGACGCCGAGATAGTCGACCGTGTCCGTGGGCAGCGCCTTCGCCGCGGTGAGGTGCGCCGGGGTGTTCGCCGTCCATCCGATGAGGGCGTCGGGTCCGAGCAGTGCGCGCGCCGCGTCGACGGGCAGGTCGCTCTGACCGAGATGGACGCCGTCGACGCGAGCGCGGTTTCCGGTGGGACCGACCGGTGCGCCCAGGCGTTCGCGCGCGGCGAGGACGATGTCGAGGCGATCGTCGACGACGAACGTGCAACGTCCCGCGATGACGTCGGCGAGGTCGAGGGTGCGGGCGAACAGTTCTGCGCCGCTCGCGACCTTGTCGCGCAGTTGCACCACGCTCACGCCCGCGGTGACGGCCTCGTCGACGAGGTCGCGCAGGCGCGCGAACGGCACGCGGTGATCGGTGACGAGGTGCAGGGACAGGTCGGCGGTCATCGTGCGACCTCGGTGTCGATGCGGACGCGTCCGTCGAGGTCGGCGGGCTGGATCGCGGCCAGTTCGTCGAGGAACGCCACCGCGAACGACCCCGGCCCTCGTGTTCGGGATGCCGCCCGCTCCGAGGCCACGGCCCAGATCGCGCTGGCGGCGCTCGCCGCATCGAACGCGGGGGCGACGGCGAGGAGGCTCGCCATCGCGGCCCCGAGCGCGCAGCCGCCGCCGGTGACCGTGGTCAGCAGGGCGCTGCCGCCGGTCACGCGCGCCGTGCGGGTGGCATCCACGATGAGGTCGGTCTCTCCCGAGACGGCGACGGTGCCGCCGGTGCGGATCGCGAGGGAGCGGGCGGCGTCGAGGGCGTCTTCGGCGGAGTCGGTGGCGTCGACCCCGCGGCCGCCAGCGCCGGCTCCCGCGAGGGCGAGGATCTCGGACGCGTTCCCGCGGATGATCGCCGGTCGGTGTTCGAGGAGCTCGTGTGCGAGGGCGGTGCGCACGGGCAGGGCGCCGACGGCGACCGGGTCGAGGACCCAGGGGGTTCCCGCGGTGACGGCCTCGCGGGCGGCATCCCTCTGCTCGCTCGTGGGGGTGCCGAGGTTGACGAGCACCCCGCCCGAGATTCCGGCGAACATCCCGGCCTCTCCGGGGATGTCGCACATCGCGGGTGCCGCGCCGAGGGCGAGCAGTGCGTTTGCGGTGAAGTTCGTCACCACCGCGTTCGTGATGCACTGCGTCAGCGGGGCGGCCTCGCGCAGAGCGTCGAGGGCTGCTGCGGCGGTGCTGGTTGTGAGGGTGGACGGAGACGACGACGTGCGAACGACCATTCGCGACATCCCTTCGCTAGTACGAACTAGATCAGGTTCGACGGGTGTGTTCTCAGCCCTGGCGGGCACCCCGTGTCACTGTCTGGCACGCTAGCAGGTCGTCGGCCTCCGGATGCCGCGCTCCGGACGCCGCGCCTCAGTCGTCGCGCGAGCCCGCGGCGGCGTTCTCGGAGCGGGGGCCGGTCTCTTCGTCGTCTTCGAGGGATTTGGTGCAGGGGGAGTGGGGAAGCCGTCGGGGGCCATACGGCACGGCACGGAGGAAGCGTCGTCGCTCCCGCAGCGTGGCAACCCTTTCCGCCAGGTCTGCAGACGCCGAAACGCCGAACGGCTCGCCGTCATCGCCCAGGTTCGTCAGAGCCTCCTCATACTGAGCGGTCGCCGGCTCCCTTTCGACGGTTTTTCCGAGATACGAGGAAAATGACGACCGCGACGATCACCACTACCGTCACCACGATGCCGAAGACGATGCCGATGATGGTCGGGAGAAGGTTCGACGACGGCGTCACCTGCGGTGCATCGTGTCCCCCGTCACGAGGTCGGGGGAGTTCCGACGAGCTGGCCGTCGGTGTTTCGGGCGGGGGGAAGCTTGACCCGCGCGCTGCAGCGGCCTGAATCTGCTCATCGGTCGGCTTATTCCGGCCGTCGCTGAGCAGGAGGTTTTCGTCTGGATAGCTGGTGGGGTCCGTGGCGAGAAGTCGCGCGGGCCAAGCGAGCCCGTAGCCGAAACCGCTCGCCGCGTCATTCTCGAGGTCGTGCGCCTTCGTCCCGGTGTTCCGAATGAGCCCCTGGACCAATTGCGCGGGAGTGGCGGCCGGATATCGCTCTTTCGCCAGCGCCAGCATTCCCGCGACGATCGGAGCGGCGAACGAGGAACCGGATGCCACACCACCCGTTCCCCACCCACTCTCCTCACTGCCGACGGTACCGAGGTGTAGGCCTGGCGCGACCACCGTGGTTCCCTGGAAGGCGAATGGAGCCCCATTCGAAGACGGGAGCTGACCCTTGTCGTCTATGGCCGAGGCGACGACGACGCCTCGATACTCGCGCAACCCCGTCGAGGATTTTGTCTCGGGATTCGGTCCCGAACCGACCAGGATTACGCCTTTCGCGATCGCGTTGGCGATGACATCTGAGTCGAATGATGATGTTCCGCCCGCGATGGAACTGACGACGACGTCGGCGCCGTCCTCAATGGCGCGTTGCACCCCCAACCCCATTTGGGTGAGTCCGCCCTCGTATTCGGCTGGGGTGCATTCATCGGAAGCGGTCGTGGTGCCAAAGCTGTAGAACTTGACGTCGGCATCCGGTGCCATCCCGCGAATCCCGTCGGGGCCTGTTCCGCTCCCGATGATCTGAGCGACGACTGTCGTGCCGTGTATGGCGTCCCCCGTGGGCTCGGTCGTCGTCGGTGACGACGATTCAGCGCACAGCGGCCGCGAGTCGACGGCGAGGCGGCGACCTTCGAAGACCGGGAGCTCGGGATTTATATTGGCGTCGATGACAGCGATTTTCACGCCCGCACCGGTCCAGCCTTCGCTGTGGATGGTCGTCATTCCGTAGGCGTCGTACCACCAGTTGTCGTCGGGGGCGGCATCCGCAGCGAACGCAGGGATCAGGATGAGAGCTGTCGACATCGCAGCGGCGGTGACGCAGCGGACCCTCCAATTTCGCAACGGTGTTTCTGGAATCACGCGCCGAACCCCGAACGGGCATCTGACGCGGAAGCGCCGGGTGTCGGCGACGTCGCGGAGAGGCCGGTTCGTGGCAAGTCCGTAGATCCGATGGACGGCTGGCTCCCGATGTCGTCGATCAATGCTGTCCTCCCCTGCGCTTCGCTGTTGCTGACCTGGTCCTGATTTCGAAACATCTATATGGCCCATGTGAGCGCGTCGCATTGTGCAGGGCGGGCTCCGGATGCCGCGCCTCAGTCGTCGCGCGAGCCCGCGGCGGCGTTCTCTGAACGGGGACCGGTCTCTTCATCGTCTTCGAGGCGAGGGGCGATGGGGCCGCCGAGGCCGCGTCGCTCGTCGCGGCGATCGGAGCGTGAGCCCGAGCCCATACCTCCGGCGCCCCGGCTGCCGGCGGCGCCGGCCGCGCCGCCGCCCGCCGTGCTGCCCCCGACTCCACCGGTGGTGGCCGGCGTCCCGGCTCCACGGCTTCCGGCCACGGCGGTGTTCGCGCCGGTTCCGGATGCGCCCGTGCCGCCTGCGCCGCCGCCCAGGGAGCCGGTGCCCGAGCGTCCGCCGAGCCCGGTGCCGGTGGCCGAGGCTCCGCTCTTGCCGAGGAGTCCTCCGCTCCCGCTAATGGGGCGTCCGGCGGCCGCGGTGCTCGAACCCGCCCCCGAGCTCAACCGGCTGAGGGCCGCTGCGCCACCGCCCCCTGCGATCAGTCCGGCCGAGAGGCCCGAGCCGAGGCCCGCCCTGCCCCCGGAGATCCCACCTGGGAAGGGGCCCCCGATCAAGCCGGGGCCGGAGACATGTCCGGGGAGGGTGCCGATGCCCGAGATCGAGCCGTCCGGCGTCGGCGGGGTGTAATGCGGGGGAACCTGTCCGAGGTCGATGCCGGGGCCGCGCGGGGTACCGGGAGAAGGGAGGAGATGCTCAGGCGGTGAGACGGGGACCTCAACTCCATCGGAAGGCGCGGGGCCACGAGGGACAGGGAAACTTGCATCTCCACCTCGGTTGCCGCCGCCGAATGGCCGTTCCCCCGGATTATTCGCGCCCGGATCGGCCGCGTCGTCTTCTAGCTCAACCGCCCGCCCGCCGTCACCGGAGAGCGCGGCCGGAGGCGGCGTCGGAGGGGACATTCCGTTCAGGGTTTGGCTGATGGTGGTGAAGTCACCCTCTGCCTGTTGTTCGCGCTGTTGCGCGAGATAGGCGTTGAACGCCTGTACAGCTCCCTCTCCAGCCAGCAGCGAGATAGGTCCGAGGAATAGCGTCGTCCCCACCGCCGCCGAACGGACGACAGTCTCTTGACCTCCCGACAGGCTCCCCGCGGGTAAGGCCGAGAGCTTTTCCCTGGCCGCGTCCCGTTGGCCATTCGCGAGGCGGAGGGCTTCGTCGAGAGACCCCTCCAGATACGCGATCTGCTGTCCGATTGTCTCCGCCGCCGCGGCGAACTTCGCTTTCGCCGCCTCGGCGGCCTCGCCTTCGATACCCGGAAGCTGCACTGCGCCCGAGACAACCTTCCTGAGGGAGCTCAACTTTTCAACAAGATCTCGAGTCGCGGGCACGTCGAATGGCGCTCCACCTTCGGCGAGATTGATCAACGCTTGCTCGTACCGACCGGTCACGGCTGCTCAACTTTCTCTGGCGGGTCCGGCAAAACACGTCTGGGCCGACTCCTTCGAATCACGATGATGGCCGTTATCGCTCCGGCTGCGATGACTACCAAGCCGAGCCCTACCAAGACGAAGACCAGCGTGATATCAGGCACTGCCTGAGTGCTCGTCGGGCTGTCATCAGACCGAGGATTAACCTCTGCCGGGGATGTTGTGGATGGTTCTGCCACCGGAGGATACGCGGAGCCCCGGGCCGCGGCGTCTGCGATCTGCACGGCGGTCGGAGCCGCTTCGACTCGTCCGACCAAAAGATTGTCGTCGGGGTATGTCGTGGCGTCGACTTGAACGATGTTGGCTGGCCACACCAAACCGAAGCCAAAACCACTGGCCCGGTCATCCGACAATTCATGCGGTTCCCTGCCCGTATTCCGGAGCAGCGCCTGCACCAGCTGATTGGACGTGGCATTAGGCGAGCGCTGCTCTGCCAGGGCTAGAGTTCCAGCGACGAGAGGCGCCGAGAAGGATGATCCCGAGCCTCTTCCCGCGCTGTCCCAGCCGCCGCTGGAGGTACCCACTGTGGTGAGGCCCACCCCGGGGGCGACCACGGTGGTACGCGGATAGGCCAGCGAGCGACCGTCGTCGTAGGTGTTCAGTCGGCCCGCCTCGTCGACCGCAGATGCGACGATCACGCCTTGATATTCGCGGATTCCGGCGAGGTCTCGTGTGGTGGGATTGGGGCCCGAAGCGATCACGATGACGCCCTTGGCGATGGCGTTCGCGATGACGTCCGAGTCTCCGGGCTCCTTCCCCCCGGCGACCGAAGTCGTGATGATGTCGGCGCCATCGTCCAGGGCACGCTGTACGCCGAGTGCGACTGCGGTGAGTTGATCTCCGTACTCGGCGGCCGTGCAGGGCTCATCGTCCGTCTGAGTTCCGAGGCTGTAGAACGTCACCTCGGCGTCGGGCGCAATTCCGCGGATACTGCCGGGTCCTTGTCCACTACCAATGATCTGCGCCACCACGGTCGCGCCGTGTCCGGCGCCCACAGTGCGTTGTGTCGTGGTCGGTGCGGAAACTTCCGCGCAGAGTGGACGAGGGTCGACCTTCAGATTGCGACCCGCGAAGACGGGGAGATCGGGGTTGATATTGCTGTCTATCACGGCGATCTTCACGTCGGCGCCCGTCCACCCTTCGGCATGGATGGCGGCCACACCGTACGCGTCGTACCACCAGTCACCGGTAGTCGTGGCGCTCGCAGGCTCGGTGGGAGCCGTGACGAGGACCATCGCCATTGCGGCGGCGCCGAGGCCCGCCATCAGGCGAGTTCTCCAGCGGGGCCTCATCCGCCGAATCCTGACCTTGCGGCAGCGGCATCGCCGGATGAAGTGGACGTTTGTGTCGAGGGGACCGCCGGAGTCGTCCCGTTAGCGATGTCGTCGATGAGCGCAGCCGCGCTTTGAGCTTCATTGGCGCTGATCTGGTCGCGCTCGCGGAGCAGGGCGACAGCTTGTGCGAGCGCGTCGGCATTACGCAGGGCGAACTCGCGGACTTCCTGCACCCGTGCCGCGATCTCGGCGGCAACGCCCTCGAGCTTCTTCGTGTAGGCCTCGGGAGCGTCCTCTTCGCGGTTGCCGTGGACGACGGTGATCGCGGCGTCGTCGGGCAGCTCGTCGCTCGCTCGGCGGATGCGCGAGACGTGGTAGTCGCCCACTCCGTCTTCGACGCGGATCATTCCGAACATGTCCAGGTTCCTTTCGCGCGGCACGAACGGGGATCCTGACGGTCGCTGTGAGCGTCGCCCCCCGGTTTCGCTTGCGAGTCAATGATGGCGCATTCCCCGAGTCGACCACGCCTGTTATCCACAGCAGCCGCCCCTCCTCCCGCGCGCCATCGGATCACTGCTCAAGCCGCACCCCGGAACAGGGGCTCGTTGTGGCCTGCAGCGGGCGGAGCATGCCTCATCGGCGGGCAACCGCAGTCCTGCCACGAAAACCCCGCCGAACGAGCCCAGCGTGAAGCGCCCACGCGCGCACAAGGACACATCCCGGGGGAACAGGCCGCGCGTCAAAACGGCGGGGGTGTGCCGTCGTCGTCGGGGTCGGGTGGGGGTGGGTCGTCGGGGAGGAAGCGGACGGCGGGGGAGTAGGGGAGGGGTTCGTCGGTGTAGGTGCGGCCCGTGGGGCTGGTCCATTGGAGGATTCCGCCGGGGAGTTGTTTCACGCTCCAGCGGGTGAACTGCTTCTGGGTGTGGTGGCGTTGGCAGAGGTGGGCGAGGTTTGCGACGTGGGTGGGGCCGCCGAGGGCGTGGTCGCGGGTGTGGTCGACTTCGCAGCGGATGGCGGGGACGGTGCACCCGGGCCAACGGCAGCGGCGGTCGCGAGCGCGGAGGTAGCGGTCGATGGCGGTGGTGCGGTGGTAGGTGTCGGTGTGGAGGACGGCACCGGTGATGGGGTGGGTGATGACGCGGTCCCAGGGGAGGGTGGTGGCTTCGGCGAGGCTGCGGGCGGTGGCGGCGTCGAGGGGGCCGTGCCCGATGAGGTCGGCGGGGTCGTGATGCTCGGCGGTGGGGTCGAGGATCGTGAGGGCCGGGACGACGACCTGGACGCGGGCGCGGATGGCTCCGAGGGCTCCGGGACCGTCGTCGGTGCGGGTGGGGTCGGCTTCGGGGGCTGCGGTGAGGAGCAGGTCGGTGAGGATGTCGGCGCGCAGCTGCGCGGTGGTGCGTTCGTCGCTGGCTGCCTGCGGGTCGTCGAGGCGGGCGTCGATAAGGGCTCTGGCTTGAAGGGTGAGGCGGTCGTGAATTCCGATGGCGAGGACGGTGGGGAGGGTGGCGACGAGGTCCGACAGTCCGTCGGGGCCGGTCACGATCCTCACGCATCGGGTGTCGCGGCCGCGGTGGTGGCGCTCGGTGAGGGTGGTGGGGTGCAGGCGTTCGGCGAGGGCCGCGAGGCGTGAGCGGAGGCGCCCGGGGCTGAGGCCTTCTGCGGTGCTCACCGCGAGGGCGTCGAACTGTTCCCGCACCTCGACGGGGAGGGGTGAGCCGACATCGAGGATGGTGTTCACGTGGGTGCGGGTCAGAGCACCGGCCTCCCACGCCGACAACGTGTCGGGGTAGTCGTCGACGAGGGTCATCGCCCGGGTGATCTGGGTCTGCACGGTGCGGTCGGAGAGGTTCTCGGCCGCGGCGATCTCGGATGCCACCTCGCGCAGGGCGAGCTCGGCGGCGCGGGAGGACGCGCACTGTCCCGCCATGACGTCGAGGGCGAGGTGGCCGGCCTCGGCGAGGGCGAGGGCGCGGGCGCGGGCAGCGTCGGCTTCCGCGAGAGCGATGCTGGCGCGGCGGACCTCGTCGACGAGCGCCGACAGAACGCGGGGTCCGTCGGTGGGGTTCGTCGGGGAGGAGCCATCGTGCATGTGTGCATGCTAGCGGCGACCTCCGACATTGCGGCGGGGAGAAAACCCCAGGTCGGGATAAGTTACCGCGGAGTAGTCCTGTGGAGGAGCGAGGGTCCCGCGCAACCGTTTGGGAGTGAGAGGCGACGGGGCAGGAGCAGCCGTGACCGGTGGCTTCGAACGTCTCAGCCGCCTTGCGCGCAAGCGGGGGTGATGCCCGCTTGACCGGCGGCTTCGACGGGCTTAGCCGCCGCGCGGGAGCTGCCCGCGGCATCGACGTGTTCGCCGCCTCGCGCGGAAGCGGGCGGCGACTCTGTCCCCGACCACCGGCGAAACGCCAGCGAGCCGCAGCACTCATTTATCGCGCAGCGCCGCCCGCACGAACTCGACCGCATCGTCCGCGGAAACCCCGAGGCGGCGCACAGCCTCGACATATGTGCGCGCCGCACCCGCGGCGCGAGCGGATGCCGCATCGGCCCCCTTCACGAACGTGCCGGCACGGCCGCGCGTCTCGACGTAGCCCGCCTCCTCGAGTTCCTTGTAGGCGCGCGCGACGGTGTTCGCGGCGAGACCGAGCTCGGTCGCCAGAGCCCGAACGGGCGGCAGCCGCGTCCCCGCGACGAGCTCGCCGGCGTCGATCTGCGCGATGACCTGCGTCCGCACCTGCTCGAACGGCGGCACCGACGAAGTGGCATCCACGGAGAGATCCATCGCTCAGTCGTTCAGGCCGAAGAGGTCGAGAGGGTGAGTGAGGCGCCACCACGGGCTCGGCGGGTCGATCTCGCCGGTGAGCTTCACATCGACCGTGTCGGCGTCGACGGGACCGGTCGCGGTCAGCGTCCCCACGGTCGAGCCCGCCGTGGTGGTGTCGCCGAGGCTGAAGGACGTGGAGGTCTGCGCCGCGCCGCCGTTCCACAGCACGACCGTGGCTTCGGACGCGGTCACGAGATCGATGTCGGGACCCCACAGCGTCTCGGCCTTGCCGACCAGCGTCCCGGCGGGCACCGAGGGCTTCGGCTGCAGTTCCTGCTCGATGCGGGCGAAGAGGTCGCGCGCGGCCTGGTTGCGGCTGTCGGGCCCGGGCTGACCGAGCACGGCGGCGTACGCGCGCACGGTGGCGGTTCCGACGGTGATGTCTTTCGCGGTGAGCAGGTTCCAGGCATCGAGCGTGCCCGTCTTCACCCCGACCACTCCGGGGTCGGTCAGCAGAGCGTTGCCGTTCTTGAACGTGCCAGCCCCGGGCAGGGTCAACTCGGGGGTACGCACGATCTCGGCGATCACGGGATTGGCGAGCGCCCGCTCGGCGAGGGCGATGAGGGCGGAGGGAGTCGCGGTGTTGCCGGCTTCGATCCCGGTGGGGTTGACGATCGTGATGCCCTCGATGCCCCGTTCGGCGAGGTACTGGGTCGCGGCGGCCGAGAATTCGGCATCCGTTCCGAAGAGATCCGTCGACAGACGCTGCGCGTAGTTGTTGGCGGAGGCGATGAGCATGCCCTGCAGCATCTGCAGTTGGGTGAGGCTGCCGCCGGCGGGAACGTCGAGCGAGGATTCGCCCCGGGCCCGGTACTGCCAGTAATCGGCGCTGTCGGCCTGCGTGAAGCTGTAGCTTTTGCCCTGTTCTCCCGGGGCGAGGGGCAGCCGGTCGAGAACCACGAGCGCCGTGACGATCTTGGTGATGCTCGCGATCGACTCGGGAGCGCTGGCCGACGACGACAGGGTGTCGGGGACGCCGTCGATCGCGATCGCCGCTTCGCCCTCGGCGGGCCACGCCGGAACCGCCGCCGCGGCGGCGATCGGCTGCACGGCCACGGGGCGGGTCGTCGGCATGACGGCGTTCAACGGCCACAGCAGCGTCGTCGCGGCGTACGCGGCGATGATCAGCACGAAAAGAAGCGTGGGGATGACCGTGCCGGGGCGAAGGATCGGCCGACGGGCGCCGGCGAGCAGGTCCGCGGAGCGGGACGTGGCACCCGAGACGACGAAAGCGGGGGCCGGGCGCGGAGTGCTCGCATCGTCGGGATCGACCCACAGCAGTGCGCCGAGCGCGACCGGAAGAGGAGTGGCGGGAGCAGATGGCTCGCCCGTCACGGCGGGGGCGTCTCGGGAGGGGGAGTCGGATGCCGCGGGCTCGGTGGCCGCGGCGGATGCGCTGCCGGAGACCGAGGCCGAAGCCGTGACGGCGGGCGCACCGCCGAAGGGGGAGTCGGATGCCGCGGGCTCCGACGCCGCAGCGGGTGCCCCGCCCGTGAGGGAGTCGTTCGCCGCGGGGGTGGACGCGTCATGCGCCGCCAGCTCGGAGCGGACAGCCGGGGACGTGGCATCCGGAACCGAGAGGGCCGGGCCCAGGTCGTCCGTCGTGGACAGGGCGGGTCCGAAGTCGCCGGAGGCCGCCGCGCGGGGAGAAGAGTCCTGTGTACGCAGCGCACGCCGTGAGGCCGGAGTCTGCTCGTGCACCCGCCCACGCTACCCCGCCCTATACTCTTCACGACAACCACGGGAGTCCGGTGAGCCGGGCTGAGAGGAAGCGAATCCACGCTTCGACCGTCGAACCTGATCCGGATCATGCCGGCGCAGGGAGGAGAGAAATGCACACGTCCACGTCTGCCCTCGCGAACCGCTCTTCGGTCGCCACCACGGACCGTTTCCGGTGGCGCGTCGTCGACATCGTCGTCGCCGCCGTCCTCGGCGTCGCGATCGGCCTGCTCTTCTGGGGCTGGAACACCGTCGGCGGTCTCTGGTTCACCGCGATGGACGGCCTCACCCCGGGCCTCGGCGGGATCGCCGTCGGCATCTGGCTGATCGGCGGCGTCATCGGCGGCCTCGTGATCCGCAAGCCCGGCGCGGCACTGCTCGTCGAGCTGATCGCGGCGATCGTGTCGGCGCTGATCGGCAACGTGTGGGGCGTCACCACGATCTTCTCGGGGCTGGCCCAGGGCCTCGGCGCGGAGCTGATCTTCCTCGCCTTCCTCTACCTGCGGTTCACGCTGCCCGTCGCGATGCTCGCGGGTGTGGGTGCGGGCGTCGGCGCGTGGGTGCTCGAGCTCTTCCTCACCCCCAACCTGGCCAAGTCCGTCGAGTTCAACCTCATCTACCTCGGCACCCTCGCCGTCTCGGGTGCTCTGCTGGCCGGTCTCGTCGGCTGGCTGCTCGTGCGCGCCCTCGCCGCCACCGGAGCGCTCAGCCGCTTCGCCGCGGGCCGGGAAGCGCGTCGCGACGTCTGATGACGGGCCCCGCACGCGTCGACGTCGAGGGCTGGGGCTGGCGATACGCCGGTCGTAAGCTGCCCGCCACGCGCGAGGTCGACCTCGTCATCGAGCCCGGGGAGCGCGTCCTGCTGCTCGGCGCGTCGGGGGCCGGCAAGTCGACCCTGCTCGCGGGCCTGGCGGGACTGCTCGGCGGGAGCGACGAGGGGGAGACCACCGGCCGCATCCTCGTCGACGGCGCCCCGCCCGAGACGCAGCGGGGCCGCATCGGCCTGGTGCTGCAGGATCCCGAGGCGGGCATCGTGCTGTCGAAGGTGGGCGACGACATCGCCTTCGGGTGCGAGAACCTCGGCGTCCCCGCGGCGCGGATCCCCGCGCGGGTGGCCGAGGCCGTGGCATCCGTCGGTCTCGCCGTTCCCCTCGACCGCCCCACCAAGGCGCTGTCGGGCGGGCAGAAGCAACGGCTCGCCCTCGCCGGGGTGCTGGCGATGCGACCGGGACTCCTGTTGCTCGACGAACCCACGGCCAACCTCGACCCCGAGGGAGTGGCCGAGGTGCGCGTCGCCGTGGAGGGGGTCGTGGCGCACGAAGGCACGACCCTCGTGCTCATCGAGCACCGCACGGCGGTGTGGGCCGACCTCATGACCCGGGTCGTCGTGCTCGCCCCCGGCGGCGGAGTGCTGGCCGACGGACCGCCCGAGCGCGTGTTCGCCGAGTACGGGGACGCCCTGGCCGCCGCGGGTGTGTGGGTGCCGGGCCGCCCGGTCGACCTTCCCGTACTCGCTCCGGTCTCGGCGCCGGATGCCGTGCTGCGCGCGTCCGCCCTGTCGATCGGGCGGGAGAAGGGCGCCGTCGTGGCCTCGGGGCTCGACGTCTCCCTGCCGCGCGCGGCGGGGACGGTGATCACGGGACCGAACGGCGCGGGGAAGTCGACCCTCGCGCTCACGCTCGCGGGACTGCTCCCCGAACTCGCCGGGGAGGTCGTCGCCGCCGAAGAACTCGCCGCGCGCGGGGTCCGTCGCCCGGTGCGCTGGCGATCGACCGAGTTGCTCACCCGCATCGGGACGGTGTTCCAAGAGCCCGAGCACCAGTTCCTCGCCGCGACCCTGCGCGACGAACTCGCGGTCGGCCCCCGCGCTCTGCGCATGGCGCCGGCCGAGGTCGACCGCATCGTCGACGAGCTGCTGGAGCGCCTCGATCTGGCATCCCTCGCTCTCGCCAATCCCTTCACGCTGTCGGGGGGACAGAAGAGGCGGCTGTCGGTCGCGACGGTGCTCGCGGCCTCTCCCGAGGTGATCGTGCTCGACGAGCCGACCTTCGGTCAGGACCGCCGCGGGTGGATGGAGCTCGTCGCCCTGCTCCAGCGCGAGATCGCGCGCGGGCGCACGGTGGTCGCCGTCACGCACGACGCCGACGTGGTGCGTCACCTCGGTCAGCACCGCATCCGGATGGGGGATGCCGCGTGAGCGCCGTCACCATCGAGCGTCCGCGCACCGCCTGGCTCGACGGGGTGAACCCCGTCACGAAGGTCGCGATGGTGATCGTGCTGGCGGCCCCCCTGCTCGTCTCGATCGACGCCGTGAGCGCCGCGACGGCGCTGCTGCTCGAACTGATGTGCGTGCCGCTCACGGGACTGACCTTCGCCGCGGTCCTCGCGCGCCTCGTGCCCGTGATCGTCTTCGCCCCCGTCGCCGCGGTGAGCATGCTGCTCTATGCCCGGCCGGGGGGAACCGTGTACGGCACGTTCTTGTTCGCGACGGTGAGCGACGACTCGATCGCCCTCTCGCTCGCCGTGCTGGTGCGCGTGGTCGCCCTGGCCCTGCCGATCATCCTGATCTTCGCCCGCACCGACCCCACCGAGCTCGCCGACGCCCTCGCACAGGTGGCGAAGCTGCCCAGCCGCTTCGTCCTGGGCGTTCTGGCCGGAGCCCGGACGGTCGGCCTGTTCGTCGACGACTGGCGCACGATGAGCCTGGCCCGGCGCGCCCGTGGACTGGGCGACCGCGGGGCCCTCCGCCGCTTCTTCTCGATGGCGTTCGTGCTGCTCGTGTTCGCCGTTCGGCGCGGCACGAAGCTCGCCACGGCGATGGAGGCGCGGGGGTTCGGCTCCGACATCGAGCGCACGTGGGCGCGCCCCTCGACTCTCTCGGGTCGGGATGCCGTGGCCCTGGCCGCCGCGCTCGCGCTCATCGCCGTCGCCCTCGGGGCCGCGGTGGTGTCGGGGGCGTTCCGGGTGGTGGGGACGTAGACCTCCGTGGAGGGTCCGCAACGCTCGGCGCGGGTGGGCCGCCGGGCGGGGTGGACCGGAGGCGAGAGCTCGCGCTCGCCTCAGAACACGTACTCGAAGCAGAGCGATCGCGGCATCGTCTCGACGTAGGGCTCGTAGACGGGGATCGGCGTGAAGCCCGCGGCGGCGTAGACCCGCAGCGACTCGGGCTGCATGCGACCGCTCTGCAGGATGACACGGTGCGCACCTCCGCGCCGGGTGAGGTCGACCACGGTCGCGGTGAGCGCCGTGCCGATCCCGCGTCGACGGCCCGCGGGGACGACGATCAACCGCTTCAGCTCCCACTCCTCGCCGAGGCGGCGCAGGATCACGTGTCCGAGCGGCGTGTCGTCCGCATCGAGAGCCAGCAGCGTCGCGACGACCTGCTCGGGGTGCACGGCGAGGGCCTCTCCGCGTTTCGCCGCGACCTCGGGGGTGTCGTCGGCGTCGGCGTCGCGGTACCGCTCGTCGAGATCGGCATCCAGCGCGGCGCGCAGGGCGACCGCGCGGGGATCGTCGACGTCGACCTTCTCGATGCGGAAGTCCGGGAGATGCACCCATCGAGCCTAGGCGCACCGCGCGGCGACCACGGTGCGGGGCGAGGCCGACGCGTGCGGGACACGTCCGTAGGGAATGATCGCGGGGGTCGATCGGTTCGGACAGCGGCAGAATGAGCTCGGGGGATGCCATGGGATTGTCGTTCGGAATACTCGCGGTGAGTGTGGCCGTCGCGGGCGCCGTGATGTTCGTCGCCATGCCGCGGATCGGCACTCCCGGACCCATGACCCTGTTCCTGCGCTTCGCCGCCGTGGCCGGGGTGACGGCCGCGGGCTCCAGCGCGATGTACTTCATCTACGGCGCGGGGGGCGGCATCCTGACCCTCGTCCTGGGCGACGTGGCCATGGTGCTCGCACCGGCCCTGCTCATCGTCGCGTTGAGCGCTCTCGAAGGACGGCCCGCGCGGAGGACGTCGATCGGGATCCTCGTCCTCGCGCTGGCGGTCGCCATCGTGACCGCCACCGTGCCGCTTCCGGGATCCCTCGCCGTGAAGGCCGTCGCCGTCGCCGCGACCTGCGGCGCGTGCGCGTGGGTCGCGAGCCATTCGCGCGTCGAACCGTTCGGTCCGTTGCGTGTGATCGCCCTGACGAACGCCGTCTTCGCCGTCTATTCGCTCTCGCGGGCGATCGTGGGCGTCGTCGTCGGCTGGGATTCGACGCTGTTCCGCTTCGTCTTCTCGTTCGCCCCGGCGACGGTGCTCGGGGCGGCCGCGGTCCTCGCGATCGGAGCGGCGGTCGTCCGCGTGCGTTTCGGGCCGCGCGTCGCGGCGGAGGTCGCGCCGTGTCCCGCGGGAGCGGCGGTCGTCGTGGGGGACTGGGACCTGGCATCCACGGCCTACGGCCCGGATCGCATGCGAGGCCTCGTCGCCGACCTGCGCTCCGCGGCACGCGATCTCGACCCCGGCGCCGCCGATGTGCCGCGCGGGACCGAGACCACGGTCCCCGGCGCGGTCTCGGCCCTGGGCGCCCATCTGCAGACCGCGTACGGGTGGGAGCCCGAGCAGACGATCCTGCTCGTGGACGGCGCGACGACCGGCGCCGTCCGCACGCAGCCGGGGCGTCGGGCGAAGAAGAGGTGGGGCTCGGCGCGGTCCTGAGTCTCGACTACTGTGGTACTCGGTTTCAGCTTCGAAGGAGAACGCATGGATATCGCAGGAGCATCCGCCCTCGTCACCGGCGGCGCCTCGGGCCTCGGACTCGCCACCGCGCGCCGTCTGACCGAGGCGGGAGCGCGCGTCACGATCGTCGACCTGCCGACATCGAACGGGGCCGCGATCGCCGAAGAACTCGGCGGATCGTTCGCCCCCGCCGACGTGACGGATGCCGAGCAGATCGCCGCGGCCGCCGCCCTCGCCGCCGACGCCGGACCGCTTCGCGTCGTCGTGAACTGCGCGGGGATCGCGCCGCCCGCCAAGGTGCTCGACCGCGACGGGAACCCCTCGGCGCTCGCCGACTTCGAGCGCGTCGTCCGCGTCAACCTCGTCGGCACGTACAACGTCATCGCGCAGACCTCCGCCGTCATCGCGCAGACCGACCCCACCGACGGCGGTGACCGCGGCGTCATCGTGAACACCGCGAGCGTCGCGGCCTTCGACGGACAGATCGGCCAACCCGCGTACTCCGCGAGCAAGGGCGGCGTGCACGCGATGACGCTCCCCATCGCCCGGGAGCTCGCCCGCCACGGCATCCGCGTCGTCACCATCGCCCCCGGCATCATGGAGACGCCGATGCTCAAAGGACTCCCGCAGGCGGCACAGGACTCGCTGGGCCAGCAGGTGCCCTACCCCTCGCGCCTCGGAGCCCCCGACGAATACGCGCGCCTCGTGCTCGCGATCGCCGACAACGGCTACCTCAACGGCGAGACCATCCGCCTCGACGGCGCGATCAGAATGGCACCGAAATGACCGACGGCATCCTGCTCCACATCGAGGACGGGCTCGCGCGCGTCACCTTCGACCGGCCCGCCTCGCTGAACGCGATGGACTTCCCGATGGCCCGCCGCTGGCGTGAGGTCGCCCACGAGGTCACCTCCGACGCCGCGGTGGGAGCGGTGATCCTGGATGCCAACGGCCCGGCGTTCTGCGCGGGCGGCGACGTCGTGGCGATGTCGACCACGGGTGCCGCGGGAAGCGACGTGACCGAGACGGCGCACGCGATCCACGACGGCATCCGCACCTTCGCCGAGGCCCCCCTGCCGATGGTCGCCGCCGTGCAGGGCGCCGTCGCGGGCGGAGGGCTCGGGCTCATGCTCACGGCCGACTACATCGTCGCGAGCGAGAACGCGCGCTTCGTCAGCCGCTACGCCAACATCGGACTCACCCCCGACCTGGGCGTCTCGACACTGCTGCCCGCCGCGATCGGCCAGCGCCGCGCGCTGCAGCTGCTGCTGCAGGACCGCATGCTCACCGCCGCGGAGGCCCTGGACTGGGGTCTGGTGGCCGAGGTCGTGGCATCCGCAGATCTGGTGACGCGCGTCGACGAGATCGCGCGCTTCTGGCTCGAGGGGGCGACCGCCGCGTTCGGGCAGGCCACGCGCCTCGTCCGCGTGGGCGCCGCGCGCACCCTCGCCGAGAACCTCGACGACGAGGCCGCCACGATCGGCGCGGCTTTCGAGACCCCCGAAGCGCGCGCGCGGGTCGCCGCGTTCGCCGCCGCCTCCGCGAAAGGACAACGCTCGTGACGCTCGCCGGCAAGACCATCCTCATGTCGGGCGGCAGCCGCGGCATCGGCCTCGCGATCGCGCTGCGCGCGGCCCGCGACGGCGCCAACATCGCGATGCTCGCGAAGACCGACACCCCGCACCCGAAGCTCCCCGGCACGGTGCACACGGCGGCGGACGAGATCCGCGCGGCCGGAGGGCAGGCGCTGCCGATCGTGGGCGACGTGCGCGACGAGGCCTCGATCACCGAGGCCGTGATGCGCACGGTCGGCGAGTTCGGCGGTATCGACATCGTCGTCAACAACGCCAGCGTCATCGACCTCTCGGGCTCGCTCGAGCTCGCGACCAAGAAGTACGACCTCATGCAGGACGTCAACGTGCGCGGGACGTTCCTGCTCTCGCGCGCTGCGGTGCCCCAGCTGAAGGACGCCGAGAACCCGCACATCCTGTCGCTCTCGCCGCCGCTGAACGTCACGCCGAAGTGGCTCGGGGCTCACACGGGGTACAGCCTCGCGAAGTTCGGCATGACGATGGCCACCCTCGGGCTCGCGGCCGAGTTCGCCGAGGCCGGCATCGCGGCCAATACGCTCTGGCCGCGCACGACCATCGCGACCGCCGCCGTGCAGAACGTCATCGGCGGCGACCGGCTCATGGCCGTGTCGCGCACGCCCGAGATCTACGCCGACGCCGCCTACGAGGTGCTGATCGCGCCCGCGCGCGAGCGCACCGGGCAGACGCTCATCGTCGAAGACGTGCTGGAAGCCTCGGGCGTGACGGACTTCTCGGGGTACGCGGCCGTGCCGGGCACGCCGGATGAGGCGATGTACCCGGACATCTTCCTCGACTGACGCGCGGCGCGGGAGAGGCGGCGACGCCCCCTCGCGCCGCGATAAACGCCGATCCTCCCGAGACACGCAGTGCCGCGGCGTGTCTCGGGAGGATCAGCGTTTATGGGGCTGGGGCTGGTCGCTGGGGCGGGGCTGAGGGGCGGGGCCCGACCTCAGATCAGGCCCAGGTCCGCGAACGCGTTGTGCACGCCGTCGTCGAGAACCGCGGTGGTCACGCGGCCGGCGAGACGCTGGAGCTCGGGCACGGCGTTGCCCATCGCGACGGGCGTGCCGACCACCTCGAACATCTCGACGTCGTTCCAGCTGTCGCCGATGCCGATGGCATCCGTCGCCGACAGGCCCAACTGATCGAGCACCGCCGTGATCGCGGAGCCCTTGGTGACGCCGGCCTGACCGATCTCGCCGTTCGACCCGCCGGGCAGCGGGATCGAGCCCGGGATGACGTGGAAGCCCTCGCCGAGAGCGGCCGATGCGTGCGCGACGGTGTCGGTCGACGGGCTGACGAACACGGCCTTCGCGACGGCGTCGCGGTCGACCTCGGAGACCGGCCGCGGCTCGCGCCAGAGCGGCTGCTCGGGAGGCAAGCCCTCGGCTGCGAGCTCGGCGGCGCGCTTCTCGTGCCGTTCGCGGCGGTACTCGGTCATCACGGGACCCATGCCGGCGCTCGCGTACACGCCCCCGTGGGTCTGGAGGAAGTAGTGGATGCCGTGAGCCTCGAAGTAGCGCTCGAGGGCTTCGACGTCGGCGCGGGGCATCGGCTGCTCGACGATCAGGGCGTCCTCGTCGGGATCACCGCCGCGGGTCGCGTACGCGCCCCCGTTGGTGATCGCCCCGTCGAAGCCGATCGCCAGCACCTCGGGGTGGATGTCGCCCGCCGATCGCCCGGTGGAGAGCCACACGAGGTGGCCGTTCTCGCGCGCCTTCCGCACGGCGGTCACCGTCGAGGGGGCGATTACCGAACCGTGCTCGAGGATCGTGCCGTCGACGTCGAGGAAGGCGATGCGGGTCATGTGCACTCCACAGCGATCGGCGCCGGAGCGCGACCAGGTCGGGGGATCGACGCGGATGCCACGTCGAGAGCAGACGCCATCGGGCTCACGAGCACGGACGACACCGCCACCGTACGCGACCGGCGCCTGCGCCCGGCCCGCGGTTCGGCATCCGGCCCCTCACGTGCCCCCTCGTCCCCACGCCTCGCGTGCGGGGACTGGATCTGTCGCCTTCCGACCCGCGAAGCGACACAGCGTGACCGCTCAGGCGAGAGGGGACCGCGCCCAGCCGCGGTGTAGATGCGCCCGGTACCCTGGAAACCATGACCGAACAGCCCCCCGTGCGCACGACGACGCCTCGGCAGGTGCGCCCCGCGGGTGCCCCGGCCGACACCGGCATCCGCCAGGTGCGCCCCAAGACCGAAGGTTGGCAGCAGGCGAAGGACGAGACCGGTCGTCCGCTGCTGCAGTTCGCCAGCCCCAAGCGCGGCAAGCCGCCCGTGCACCTCGCCGACCTCACGCATGACGAGCGCATCGCCAAGCTCAAGGAGCTCGGTCTCCCGGGCTTCCGCGCGAAGCAGCTCGAGAAGCACTACTTCACGCACTACACGTCGGATGCCGCCGACATGACCGACCTCCCGGCATCCGGTCGTGAAGAGCTTGTCGCGGGAATGCTACCGCCCCTGCTCACCGAGGTGCGCCGGCTCGAGACCGATCGCGGCGACACGATCAAGTTCCTCTGGAAGCTGCACGACGGCGCCCTCGTCGAGTCGGTGCTGATGCGCTACCCCGGCCGCATCACACTGTGCGTGTCTTCGCAAGCGGGGTGCGGCATGAACTGCCCGTTCTGCGCCACCGGCCAGGCGGGACTGACCCGCAACATGTCGGCCGCCGAGATCATCGAGCAGATCGTGCGCGCCAATGCCCTCATCGCCGCCGGCGGCCTGGGCGGCAAGAAGCGCGACGACCACTCGCTCGACCGGGTCTCGAACATCGTGTTCATGGGCATGGGTGAGCCGCTTGCCAACTACGCGCGCGTCATGCAGGCGGTGCGCGTGATGGTCGACAAGGAGCACGGCCTGGGCATGAGCGCCCGCGGCATCACGGTGTCGACCGTCGGACTCGTCCCCGCGATCAAGAAGCTCGCCGACGAGGACATCCCGGTGACCTTCGCCCTCTCGCTCCACGCCCCCGACGACCACCTGCGCGACGAGCTCATCCCGGTGAACTCCCGCTGGAAGGTGGACGAGGCCCTCGATGCCGCGCGCGCCTACTTCGACAAGACCGGACGCCGCGTCTCGATCGAATACGCCCTGATCAAGGACATGAACGACCACGCGTGGCGCGCCGACCTGCTGGCCGAGAAGCTCAACGCCCGCGGTCGCGGCTGGGTGCACGTGAACCCGATCCCGCTGAACCCGACGCCCGGCTCGATCTGGACGGCATCCGAGGTGCCCGTGCAGAACGAGTTCGTACGCCGCCTCAACGACGCCGGCATCCCCACGACCCTCCGAGACACTCGCGGCAAAGAGATCGACGGGGCGTGCGGCCAGCTCGTCGCGACCGAAGAAGACGAGGCGGCCGCGGCGGTCACGCCGGTCGGCTGAACCGTGTCGGAACCGGGGGGAGCGTTCGCCCCCGGGCTGCGACAGGATGGGGACGATGTCTCCTCTTCGTCCTCGCCTCGTCACGTCCGCCCTCGTCGCCGCCGTCCTCTGGGTCGCCGTGGCCGGCGCGCGAGACGTCCTTCTTCAGATCCCGTCGGGCCTCGCGCAAGCAGCGAGCCTCGTGCCGCAGCTCGTCCCGACCACGCTGACCGTCTACCAGAGCGAGGGTGCGGGGCTCGTCCCGATCGTCGTGGGTGGCGTCGCCGTCGGTCTGCTCTCGCTGGCGTTCGCGGTGCTCGCCCGGCGCGGTGGGTCCACCTTCCTCAGCTCGTGGTTCGGGGTCGTCGTCGCGGGCGCCCTGGTCGGACTCGGCCTCGACCTCGGTGCGGGATGGTCGTGGCTCGCCATGTTCGGCCCCCGGGGGCTGTCGTCGAGCGGGTTCGGCGTGGCCGCGGCATCCGGCGCGCTGTGGGGACTCGTCGGCGGGTGGATCCCCGCCCTCATCGCGCGGGAACGGGGTGCCGTGGGCGATGCCTCCGCGTCGCGGCGGATCCTCGCGCCCCTGGTCTCGCTCGCCGTCGTCGCCGTGGTCGCGGTCGTCGTGACGGGCGCGCTGACCGATTCCGCGCGGGCGGCGGCGATCGCCGCCGAGGCCGCGGCGCAACGGGAGGTGGACGCCGCGCACAGTTTCGGGGCGCTTCCCGACCCCGATGCGCCCGGTGAGCCCGTGCCGGAGACGGCCGACGCGGTCCTCGACGTGGACGCCCAGTGGTGCACGCCCGACAAGGCCACGGTGCTCTCGGGAGAGCCCGACGCGGCGACCGGTCACCGCGGCATGCCGATCCGGTTGATGAACTTCTCCGACCAGCCCTGCGTGATCGAGGGATACCCCGACGTCGCCTTCGGCGATCAGAACGGGCACCTGCTCGACGTGACCATCGAGCACGGACGGTCGTTCATGGCCCAGGACCCGGGCCCGCTCCGCGTCGAGGTTCCCGCCGGGGGGTACGCGATCAGCATCCTCGGCTGGGATGCCGCCTCTCCGCACGGCGCGCTCGTCACCCATACGGTGTGGGCTGCGCAGACGCCCGGCATGGCCCGGGGGTCGTGGCCGATCGAACTCGACATCGTCGAGGGGTCCACCGTCGCCGTCACCGCGTGGACGGTCGACGTCGACCCGACGAGCCCGGGGTGAGCCGTCGCGTCCCCCGATCGGTGGATGCCGCGTCCACCGGCCCGTCGTTCCCGTCGCCGCCCCGCCCCGTCAGACTGAGGTCATGAGCGAGAACGTCGTCGAGGTCGAGAACCTCCGCAAGACCTACAAGGGCGGTCTCGAAGCGTTGCGCGGGGTGTCGTTCGACATCCGCCGGGGTGAGACGTTCGCCCTGCTCGGGCCGAACGGCGCCGGCAAGAGCACGGTCATCGAGATCCTCGAGGGCTACCGCGACCGCACGAGCGGCGAGGTGCGCGTGCTCGGCATCGACCCGCACCGCGGCGGCCTCGACTGGAAGGCGCGACTCGGCATTGTGCTGCAGAACACCGGCGAAGCGCCCACGGCGAGCGTGCGGGAGCTGCTGGCGCACTTCGCCTCGTTCTACCCGCGCCCGCGCGACGTCGACGAGGTCATCGCCTCGGTCGGGCTGAGCGAGAAGGCCAAGGTCTCGGTGCGCAAGCTGTCGGGCGGGCAGCGGCGTCGCGTCGACGTCGCTCTCGGCATCGTCGGCCGACCCGAACTGCTGTTCCTCGATGAGCCGACGACCGGCTTCGACCCCGAGGTCAGACGGCAGTTCTGGGACCTCATTCGCGACCTGCAACGCGAGGGCACGACGATCCTGTTGACCACCCACTACCTCGACGAGGCAGCCGAACTCGCGGAACGCGCGGCGATCATCGTCGGCGGAGAAATGGCATCCGTCGGTCGTATCGACGAACTCGGCGGACCGGATGCCCGTGTGCCTCTCGTGCGGTGGCGCGAGGGCGGTGAGACCCGCGAGCAGCGCACGCAGGATCCCGGAGCGGTGGTCGCCCAGCTCTACGCCCGTGTCGGCGAACCCGAGCGGCTCGAGGTCGTGCGCCCGAGCCTCGAAGACGTGTACCTCTCGTTCCTCGGCGACGAAGCGCGCCGCACGACCGCGGCGGGAGGCACCGCGTGAGCCGCGTGCTGCGGCTGGGTGCCGCCCGTGTCGCGTTCGAGGTGCGCTCGTACTTCCGCCAGGGCGACTCGGTGTTCTTCACGTTCCTGTTCCCCGTGATGATCCTGCTGATCTTCGCCGTCGCCTTCGACGCGCAGACCTTCGGCCCGCCCGGAGACGAGGTGGATGCCGCGCAGTTCTACCTCCCCGCGATGCTCGCCGCGGGCGTGCTGCTGTCGGGCCTGCAGAACATGTCGATCGACATCGCGATGGAGCGCAGCGACGGCACGCTCAAACGCCTCGGCGGAACCCCGCTGAGTCCGGTGTCGTACTTCATCGGCAAGCTCGGGCAGGTGCTGGTGACCGGATTCCTGCAGTCGGCGCTGCTCATCGTGGTGGCCGCGGTGTTCTTCGGCGTGCCGCTTCCGACCGCCCCGGAGCGCTGGCTGACCTTCGCGTGGGTGTTCCTCCTGGGCGTCACCACCTGCGCGATCCTCGGGATCGGCCTGTCGGCGCTGCCCCGCACCGGCCGGAGCGCCACGGGCGTCGTCATTCCGATCGTGCTGCTGCTGCAGTTCATCTCGGGCGTCTACATCAACTTCGCCGCCCTCCCCGAGTGGCTGCAGAACGTCGCGAGCGTCTTCCCGCTGAAGTGGCTCGCGCAGGGCTTCCGCTCGGTGTTCTTGCCCGAGAGCTTCGCGGCCGGCGAGCCGTCGGGCTCGTGGGACCACCCGCTGATCCTGCTGGTGACGGGTCTGTGGCTGGTGCTGGGACTCGCGCTCGTGCGGCTGACGTTCCGGTGGATTCGGAAGGACGCGTGATGTCGCAACTCACCGCCACCCCGGTCGCCGCCTCGGACGCGGCGGATGTCGGACTCCCCACGACGCGAGGGTGGATCGTCGCCTTCCTCGCGGCGGGAATCCTGGGTGCGGGCATCGCTGTGGCATCCGCGGTCGTCGCCGGCATCCCGTGGGCCTCGGCTGTCGCTGCGCTGACGCTTCTCGGGGCCTACACCGTGTTCATCCTGCTCGTGCTGCCCCGTCTGCTGCGGCGCGAGGCGGGGACGATGGGCGCGCTCGACGTGGTCACCATGGTGGTCACGGTGCTCGCGGTCGCGCTGTTGACCTCCCTCGTGCCGTGGCTCGCGATGCTGCAGTTCTGGGTCTTCCCGCTGCTGTGGACGCTGGCCGCGTCGACCCGCATCGCGGTGGGCGCGTGCTTCGTCTCGGCCGCGTCGATCTTCGCCGCGCTGCTGCCCTGGACCGGTGGAGAATCGTGGGCGGTCATGGCCTTCGTACAGGGCGCGTCGTTCGTCTCCGCCATCGTGCTGGGGCTCTGGATCAGCGGGATCTCGCGGTACGGCTCCGAACGCGACGCTCTCGTCACCGAGCTGACGGCAGCGCAGAGCGAACTCGCCTCTCTGCATCACGACGCCGGCGCGATGGCCGAGCGCGAGCGCCTCACCGCCGAGATGCACGACACGATCGCGCAGAGCCTCGCGGGGACGGTCATGCTCGCACAGCGCGCCCGGCGCGAGTTGGTCGAGGGAGCTCTGTCGCCGTCTACCCTCGAGCTCGTCGAGGAGGCCGCACGGGCAGCACTCGCCGAGACCCGAGAGCTGGTCGCCGGGGGAGCCCCCGCCTCGGTCGGGGCCGGCGGACTGACCGAAGCGTTGCGCACGGTGGTCGCGCGGGCCGTCCGCGAAACGGGTCTCGACGTCGAGCTCGTGACCTCGGTCGTACCGCCGCTCGATCGCGAGGCCGAGGTGGCGCTCCTGCGGTGCGCGCAGGAGGGCCTCTCGAACGCGAGACGGCACTCCGGCGCCCGTCGCGTCGAGGTGACTCTCGCCGAGCGGCACGGCGTCGTGGAGGTCGCCGTGCGCGACGACGGCGTCGGTTTCGACGCCACCGCCAGCGCGCACGGCTACGGCATCGAAGGGCTGCGTGCACGCCTGGGCGCCCTCGGCGGATCGCTCGAGGTCGACGGCACCCCGGGGGCTGCGACGGTACGCGCCGGAGTCCCTGTCAGGGCGGGACGCTCGTGATCCGCGTCGTCGTCGCGGACGACCACCCCATCGTGCGCGCGGGGCTCGTCGGCTTGTTGGACGCCGCAGACGGGATCGACGTGGTCGGAGCGGCCTCCGACGGGGTGGAGGTCGTGGACCTCGTCGAGAAGGAACGTCCCGACGTGGTGCTGATGGACATGCGGATGCCGCGCCGCGACGGCGACGAGGCGACCGCGATGCTGCGCGAGAGCGTGCCCGCGACGCGTGTCATCGTCTTGACGACCTACGAGAGCGACGACGTCATCATGCGCGCGATCGCCGCGGGGGCGAGCGGGTACCTGTTGAAGGCCGCTCCCGAAGCGGAGTTGATCGCGGGCATCCGCGCGGTCGCAGCCGGCGAGGTGGCTCTCGCGCCGAGCGTCGCCCGGGTGCTGGTGGGGCAGGCGGGGCGGGCGCCCGACATGCCGACGCTGACCCCTCGAGAGGTCGAGGTGCTCTCGCACGTCGCCGAGGGGCTGAGCAACCGCGAAATCGGCGTCCGTCTTCACCTCGGCGAGGCGACGGTCAAGACGCATCTGCTCAAGGCCTTCACAAAACTCGAGGTTGCGGATCGCACGCGCGCCGTCACGCGGGCGATGGAGCTCGGCATCCTGCGGTCGCCCTCGTGAGAGCTCGGAATCGGTCGCTTCCGACGATTCGTGGCGACACCTTCCGACCCCTCATGCGGATATCCGGATGCCGCGGCCCCGGTGTCGGTGGCCGGGTCTAGCGTGGAGGAATGGTCGCTTATCGCTATCTCGGCAACAGTGGATTCAAGATCTCGGAGATCACCCTCGGCAACTGGGTGACCCACGGCTCGCAGGTCGGTGACGACGCGGCGATCGCCACGGTGCACGCCGCCCTCGACGCCGGCATCACGACATTCGACACCGCCGACGCCTACGCCAACACGGCCGCCGAGACGGTTCTCGGCAAGGCCCTCGAGGGGCAGCGGCGCGAGTCGCTCGAGATCTTCACCAAGGTCTACTTCCCCACCGGCCCCGCTGGCCCCAACGACACAGGCCTCAGCCGCAAGCACATCATGGACTCCATCAACGGGTCGCTCAAGCGCCTGGGCACCGACTACGTCGACCTCTACCAGGCGCACCGCTTCGACTACGAGACGCCGCTCGAAGAGACCTTCCAGGCCTTCGCCGACATCGTGCGCCAGGGCAAGGCGCTCTACATCGGCGTCTCGGAGTGGACGGCAGAGCAATTGCGCGACGGGCACGCGCTCGCGAAGCAGCTCGGCATCCAGCTCATCTCGAACCAGCCGCAGTACTCCATGCTGTGGCGCGTGATCGAGGGCAAGGTCGTGCCCACCAGCGAAGAGCTCGGCATCTCGCAGATCGTCTGGTCGCCGATGGCCCAGGGCGTGCTGAGCGGCAAGTACCTGCCCGGTCAGCCCGTGCCCGAGGGCTCGCGCGCGACCGACGAGAAGAGCGGCGCCACCTTCATCAAGCGGTTCCTCCGCGACGAGACCCTCGAGGCCGTGCAGCGCCTCAAGCCGATCGCCGAAGAAGCCGGACTCTCGATGCCCCAGCTCGCGATCGCGTGGGTGCTGCAGAATCCGAACATCGCGGCAGCCCTGGTGGGTGCATCGCGACCCGAACAGCTCGCGGACACCGTGAAGGCGTCGGGAGTCACTCTGGATGCCGACACCCTCGCCGCGATCGACTCGGCCCTCGGCGACGCGGTGTACTCCGACCCCGAGAACACCTACGAGGTATCGCCGAAGCAGCGCGTGGCCTGACCCGCGGACGACGGTGGGGCGGGGCTTCGGCTCCGCTCCGCCGCGTTGCGACGCGAAGAGGGGCGCTCGGCTGCGCCTCAGGCGCCGCTCAGGAGAGGGCAGGGTGGGCGTCGTACTCTGTGCGAATGTCCTTTTCCGCTCACCGGCCGGGCCGCTTCGGCTCCGATGGCCGCATCGAGTTCACAACGGACGAGGAACGCGAGCAGTATCTCGACGACATCCTCGCCGCGCAGAACGCGGCCCACCGCCCCGCCGAGGCCCAGGACCACACGTCCGAGCCGTGGGGCGCGCCGCCCGCAGACGACGAGCCCGTCGACCCGTTCGTCGTCGACGCGCGCGACGCCGAGCCGGTCGAGACCCCCCGCGACGACGCCCCCGCCGACGACCACGACACCGTGGTGATCCAGCGCTCCCGCGCCGACGACGAGACCGCGGTGATCCCCGACGAGGTGCCCGAGCCTGCGGCATCCGTGCCCGCGGCATCCGAGCCGCGCCAGCCCCGCCTGCGCCGTCACGATCCTCGACGACCGCGTCTGTCGCTGATCCGCCGGATGGCGGTGCTCGGCGGGGCCGACAACGACGTCCTCGACGAGGTGCCTGAAGAGGTGCCGCGCTTCGTGCAGATGTTCCTCGTGCTCGCCGGAACCGCTCTGGTCTCGTCGCTGTCGATGATGTTCGCGCTGCTGACGGGAGTGCGCGTGAGCCTGTGGCTCGCCGTGCCCCTCGCGATCGTGTGGGGCCTCATCATCTTCAACCTCGACCGCTTCCTCACCTCGACGATGCGTTCGACGAAGAACATCTTCCGCCTGCTCGGCCTGGCCATGCCCCGCGTGATCATGGCGGCACTGATCGGCATCGTCGTGGCCGAGCCGCTCGTGCTGCAGGTGTTCCAGAACGACATCGTGCGCGAAGTGAACTCCACCAACGTCACGCAGGCCCTCACCGACCAGGATGCCGTCACCAGCGGCCCCGAGAAGCAGGCGCTCGACGCCGCGAGCGCGCAGGTGTCGGCGCTCGAGAACCAGGCGGCGACCGGCATCGTGACCGGAACCTCGTCGACCTCGGCCGAATCCGCCGCGGCTCAGCAGAGCGTCGATCAGCTCACGCAGCAGCTCGCCGCGCAGCAGACCGTCATCGACCAGGCGCGCGCGGTGTACCAGTGCGAGCTCACGGGCCAGGGCGCCGGCACGGTTCCGGGCTGTACGGGCGTCGCCGGCAACGGCGCGAGTTCCGACGCGGCGCAGGCGCAGCTCGCTCAGGCGCAGTCGGCCTACGACTCGCTGTCGACCCAGCTCGCGCAGGCGCAATCGACCCTCGCCGCCGCGAACTCCGCCGGGGCCGAGGCCGCCGCCTCGTCGGCCGACCAGAACAAGCAGCAGGCCGAGGACCAGCTGCCCGCCGCGCGGGCGCAATACGAGTCGGCGCTCGCCGCGTACAACGCGCGGGCGTCGTCCGTCGCCGACGGCAACGCGGGAGCGGTGGGCCTGCTCAGTCAGATCACGGCCCTCGAACGCCTGTCGGACCGCGAACCGACGCTGCGCTGGGCGCACTACCTGATCGCCGCGCTCTTCTTCATGATCGAGCTGCTGCCCGTGCTCGTGAAGGTGCTCACCGGGTTCGGTGGTCCCTCTCTGTACGAAAAGGCCGAGAAGATGCGCGGGCAGATCGCTCTCGACCGCGTCTCGGCGCGGACGTTCCGCAAGCGCGCCGACATCATCGCCGATGAGGCGAACCGCGTGCCGGCCACCGTCACCTGATGGTCGTGTGGAGCGCGGGACTGCTGCTGTACCGGCTGATGCCGGAGCCGCAGGTGTTCATCGCGCACATGGGCGGACCGTTCTGGGCGAAGAAGGACGCCGGTGCCTGGTCGATCCCGAAGGGCGAGTTCGACCCCGAATCCGAGGGGGCTCTGGATGCCGCGCGCCGCGAGTTCCGCGAAGAGCTCGGCGTCGAGCCGCCCCAGGTCGAGTGGGCGGAGCTCGGCACCTTCGTGTACGCCAGCGGCAAGAAGGTGGTCGTCTTCGTGGGGGACGGCGCCGGGTTCACGGCATCCGACTTCACGTTCGGCACATTCGAGATGGCGTGGCCGCCCCGCTCCGGGAAGACGGCCTCGTTCCCCGAGGTCGACCGCGCGGAGTGGATGGCTCCGGATGCCGCGCGCGAAGCGCTCGTGAAGGGCCAGCGCCCGGCGATCGACGCGCTCGAAGCCGCGCTGGCGGAGCTGCCCGCGTCCTGACGCGTCTCGGGCAGAACGCAGGAGAAACAGCGACGGCCCCGACGCCGACCCGCGGGATTGCGGGGGCGCCGGGGCCGTTCGCCTGAGAATTTCCGGAATTCTGCGCGCGCGGTCTGATCGGGCCTGCGGAGAGGGGCCGCGGCAGGTCGCGTGCAGAACGCAGGAGAAACGGCGACGGCCCCGACGCCGACCCGCGTGATTGCGGGGGCGCCGGGGCCATCGGCGTGCGGATCTCCGCAGTTCTGTACGCGAAGCGCGCCGGACACCGGCCCGCGGCGCCGCGCAAGAGCGGCACCGCGGGCCCGAGACATCACGGACGCAGCAGGATCTTGCCGACGCGGGGAGCGTCGCTCGCGGTGACGGCCTCGACGATGTCGTCGAGACCGAAGGTGGCCGCGACCGGGAGCGTCAGGGTGCCGTCGGCGAGGTAGCGCGACAGCTCGCCGAACAGGGCGCCGCGGGTCTCGGCATCCATCGTCTTGCTGACGACGCTGCCCCAGAAGCCCTTCACGGTGGCCTGGCGGAAGATGAGGTCTCCGGCGCCGAGTTCGAGCTTGCCGGCGCCCATCGATCCGAAGATCACGAGCGTGCCGTTCTCGCTCAGCAGCGACAGCACCTGGCCGGCCGCGGGGCCGCCGACCGAGTCGACGCCCGCGACGACCGTGCCGTCGCCGACGAGGGTGAGGGCCTGCTCGCGCCAGTCGTCGGCGTCGGTCGACACGACGTTGTCGATGCCCTGGGCGGCGAGCTCCTCGACGGCGCTCTGGCGGCGCACGAGACCGACGACGTTGACGCCGCGGGCTTTCGCGATCTGCGCGACCATGCGGCCGACGGCACCGTTGGCGGTGTTCTGCACGATCCAGTCGCCGGCCTTCAGGTCGAGCGAGTGCAGCAGGCTGATGGCGCTGAAGGGCATCGAGACGAGCTGCGAGGCGACCTCGTCGCTCAGGCCCTCGGCGACGGGGATGAGGCCCGCAGCCTTGGCGACGACCTGCTCGGCCCACACTCCGAAGGTGCCGCCGGTGGCGACGCGCTGGCCGACGGTCAGGTTCTCGACGCCCTCGCCGAGCTCCTCGATGACGCCGACCGCTTCGGTGCCGGCGCGGGCGGGGAGCTCGGGCTTGAAGCCGTACGTGCCGCGGATGGTCCACAGGTCGTGATTGTGGATCGGCGACATGAGCACGCGCAGGCGCACCTCACCGGGCCCGGGGGTCGGGGTCTCGACCTCTTCGGTTCCGACGACGTCGGCCGGCTCGCCGAACTCGTGGTGGATGACTGCGCGCATGGAATGCCTCCTGTGGTTATTTTGTAACGACCGGTCTAATATAGACCTCGGGCCTGCGAATGCAACCCGGAAGACGCTGCACAGCCGAAAGACGGAGGAAGAACATGGGCCGGATGCCGAGCTTCGAGCGCTCCGCCGTCGTCGACGCCGCGCGCGACGTGTTCTGGCGGCGTGGGTACGCCGAGACGGGTATCGCCGAACTCGAGGACGCCACGGGCCTGACCCGCTCGAGCCTGTACAACGCCTTCGGCAGCAAGCGCGGACTCTTCGACGCCGTCCTCTCGGCCTACCTCGACGATGTGGTCCGCACGCGCCTGCGCCCACTGGGCGGGGGAGACCCCGGCGCCCTCGAGGCCTATGTCGACGACATGCGTTCGGCCATCGAGGCCGACGCCCCGCGCGCTCGCCTGGGGTGCCTGCTGCTCAACGCCGGCTCCTCGCCCCTCGCGAGCGACGACGCCGAGGTGCGCACGCTCGTCTCGGACTACGCGGCCGAGATGCGCGCCGCGATCCGCTCGGCGGTCGCCGACCGTCGCCCCGACCTGACCCCGGATGCCGTGGACGCGCTCGCCGCGGTCTGCGCCTCGCTCGTGGTGGCCGGCCTCACCCTCGCGCGCGCCGATCGCGACGCGGCGCTGGGGACGCTGGCATCCATCCCCTCGACCCTGGAGTCGTGGGGGCGGAGCTGATTCCGCCGCGGCGCCCACTCGGGGTTCGGGTCAGCCCAGCTTGACGGCCGTGCCGTAGGCGACGACCTCTTGGAAGTTCTGCGCCACCTCGCTGGTGTCGAAGCGCATCGCGATCACCGCGTCGGCGCCGACGGCCTGGGCCGCCTCGACGAGACGCTGCTTCGCCTCGTCGCGGCTCTCCTGCAGCTGCCGGGTGAGACCTTGCAGCTCGCCGCCGAAGATCGATTTGAGGCCGGCGCCGAACTGCACCCCGATGTTGCGGGCGCGCACGGTGAGGCCGGTCACTTCGCCGTACACTTCGACGATCTGACGGCCGGGGACATCGTTCATGGTCGTGACGAGCATGCGCTCAGTGTGGCAGGTGAGGTAGCGGTGCGCGAGGGGGTGCGCGGAGGCACTTTGTGTATACCTAAGACGCATCCAGGAGCGGCATCTTCGCCGTATAGGGCGTAGATTGCATACACTGGAGGGATGACGGCGAGGGGGCAGCATGCGAGCGAGTGAACGCGCATATGCGACGCTCCTCGACGAGATCCAGACGGGGGTGCTTTCGCCGGGCACCGTGTTGGGCGAAGTCGACCAGTCCACCCGGCTCGGCGTCAGTCGCACCCCGCTTCGCGAGGCGCTGCGCCGGTTGGCATCCGATGGTCTCGTCGCTCAGGCCTCGGCCCGCGTCACCGTCGTCGCCGGCATCGACGTCGACGACATCCGCTCCCTCTTCGATCTGCGTCGCGCGCTCGAGACCGAGGCGGCGCGCCTCGCGGCCCGGCGCGGTGATCGCGGTGTTTTCCTCGACCTCGCGACCGAGTTCGCCGGCGTCAACACCGCGGACGCCGACGCGTACTACGCCCTCATCTCCCGCTTCGACTCCGCGATCGACGACGCCGTCGACAACGCCTACCTCTCCGCCGCGCTCCGGAGCGTCCGCACCCATCTCGTACGGGTGCGACGCATGGCGCGAGACAACCCCCTTCGCCTCTCGGCGTCGACGGGGGAGCATGAACTGATCGCGAGAGCGATCGGCGCCGGAGACCCCGAACTCGCCGCCCACGCCACCCACGTGCACCTGCACAACGCCCTCACCACCATCCTCGAAGCCCTCACGGAGGACCCCTCATGACGATCACCCACCACGTGCGCGTGCACCGCAGCGACGAGAACCTCGCCCGCGAGGGCCAGCTCGCCTGGGCCCTCGCGCGCGTCGCGGTCGACCCGGTGGCCGTCGACGACGACGTGACCGAGATGATCGTCAACCGCCTCATCGACAACGCCGCGGTCGCCGCAGCCTCGCTGACCCGTCAGCCCGTGAGCGCCGCGCGCCAGCAGGCGCTGGATCACGCTGTGTCGATCGGCGGAGCGGGCGCCACGGTGTTCGGCTGCGCGCTCGAGCGGCACTCCAGCCCCGAGTGGGCGGCCTGGGCCAACGGCGTGGCCGTGCGCGAGCTCGACTACCACGACACCTTCCTCGCCGCGGACTACTCGCACCCCGGCGACAACATCCCGCCCGTGCTGGCCGTCGCCCAGCACACCGGTCGCGATGGCGCCGCCCTCGTGCGCGCCCTCGCCACGGCCTACGAGATCCAGATCGACCTGGTGCGCGCGATCTCGCTGCACAGGCACAAGATCGACCACGTCGCCCACCTCGGACCCGCCGCCGCAGCCGGCATCGGCACCCTCCTCGGCCTCGACCAGGAGACGATCTACCAGGCCATCGGCCAGGCCCTCCACGTCACCACGGCCACGCGCCAGTCGCGCAAGGGCGAGATCTCGACGTGGAAGGCGCACGCCCCCGCCTTCGCCGGCAAGATGGCGATCGAGTCCGTCGACCGCGCGATGCGCGGCGAGACGAGCCCCTCGCCGATCTACGAGGGCGAAGACGGCGTGATCGCCTGGATGCTCGACGGCCCCGACGCCTCGTACGACGTGCCCCTGCCCGCCGAGGGCGAGAGCAAGCGCGGCATCCTCGACTCCTACACGAAGGAGCACTCCGCCGAGTACCAGGCGCAGGCGTGGATCGACCTCGCCCGACGCCTCGGGACCGAGCGCCCGGAGCTGCGCGACCCCGCCAACGTGGCATCCGTCGTCCTGCACACGAGCCACCACACGCACTACGTGATCGGGTCGGGAGCGAACGACCCGCAGAAGTACGACCCGACCGCGTCGCGCGAGACCCTCGATCACTCGATCCCGTACATCTTCGCCGTGGCCCTGCAGGACGGCGCGTGGCACCACGTCGACTCGTACACCCCTGAGCGCGCGGGTCGTGCCGACACCGTCGAGCTGTGGCACAAGGTCACCACGGCCGAAGACGCCGAGTGGACGCGCCGGTATCACTCCGAAGATCCTCAGGAGAAGGCGTTCGGCGGTCGCGTCGTCATCACCCTCACCGACGGGTCGACCGTGGAGGACGAGATCGCCGTCGCCGACGCCCACCCGCTCGGCGCGCGGCCATTCGCCCGCGAGGACTACGTGCGCAAGTTCCGCCTGCTTGCCGAGCCCGTTCTGCAGCCCGACGAGATCGAGCGCTTCCTCGAGCTCGTGCAGCGACTGCCCGAGCTGACCCCGGCCGAGGTCATGCGGCTCTCGATCGTCGCGAAGCCGGGCGTGCTGGCCCTGGCACCCGCGCCGAAGGGATTGTTCTGATGCTGTACGCCCAGACCACCGCGCAGCAGAAGCGTCGCGCGTTGCGCGAGAAGTTGGCATCCGGAGAAATCGTCCGGATGCCGGGAGCCTTCAACCCGCTGTCGGCTCGACTCATCGAGCGCAAGGGCTTCGAGGGCGTCTACATCTCGGGCGCGGTCATCTCGGCCGACCTCGGCCTGCCCGACATCGGACTGACCACGCTCACCGAGGTCGCCGGTCGCGGACAGCAGATCGCCCGCATGACGGAGCTGCCCGCGATCATCGACGCCGACACCGGGTTCGGCGAGCCGATGAACGTCGCGCGCACCATCCAGACGCTCGAAGACGCGGGGCTCGCGGGCACCCACATCGAAGACCAGGTCAACCCGAAGCGCTGCGGTCACCTCGACGGCAAGAGCGTGGTCGACGCCGACACCGCGATCAAGCGCATCCGCGCGGCGGTCGACGCCCGGCGCGACCCCGACTTCCTCATCATGGCCCGCACCGACGTGCGCGCCGTCGAGGGGCTCGATGCCGCGATCGACCGCGCGAAGGCCCTGGTCGACGCCGGCGCCGACGCGATCTTCCCCGAGGCGATGCGCGATCTCGGCGAGTTCGAGGCGATGCGTTCGGCGCTTGAGGTGCCGATCCTCGCGAACATGACCGAGTTCGGAAAGAGCGAGCTGTTCTCGACGCAGCAGCTGCACGACGCCGGCGTGAACCTCGTCATCTGGCCGGTCTCGCTGCTGCGCCTCGCGATGGGCGAAGCGGGTCGGGGCCTCGACGCCCTGGCATCCGAGGGTCATCTGCGAGAGCAGCTCGGACAGATGCAGCACCGAGCCGACCTCTACGACCTCATCGACTACGAGGGCTACACCCGCTTCGACGCCGACGTGTTCGACTTCACCGTCGAACGCTGAGGCCCCGCCTGGCCAGTGAGGTGACCATGTCCCGAAATGCGCGAACCATGTCCCAGAAGTGGTCGTCTGGACAGGGCTCAGACAACCGAAATCGGGACATGCGCCCCCGTACGAACACCGCACACGACTCAAGGGAGAGACGATGACCGACATCAAGAAGGGCCTCGCCGGGGTCACGGTCGACGAGACCGCCGTCAGCAAGGTGAACCCCGACACCAACAGCCTGCTCTACCGCGGATACCCCGTGCAGGAGCTCGCGGCCACGCAGTCGTTCGAGGCGGTGGCGTACCTGCTGTGGAACGGAGAGCTTCCGGATGCCGCGCAGCTCGCCGACCTGCGACGGGTCGAGCGAGCGCACCGGGCGGTGGCCGACGACGTCCGCGCCGCGATCGACCTGCTGCCCACGAGCGCCCACCCGATGGACGAGGTGCGCACCGCCGTCAGCGTCATCGGTGCTCGCGAGACGGCCGGGATCTCGAACGTGATGGATGCCGTGGGCACCCCCGAAGAGAACCTCGAGCGCAGCATCCGCCTGTGGGCGCAGCTGCCGGCCGTGGTCGCGTACGGCCAGCGCCGCCGCCGCGGCGAAGAGCTCATCGAACCGCGGGACGACCTCGACTACGCGGCGAACTTCCTGTGGATGACGTTCGGCGAGGAGGCCGACGGGGTCGTCGTCGACGCATTCAATCGCTCGATGATCCTGTACGCCGAGCACTCCTTCAACGCCTCGACCTTCACCGCGCGCGTGATCGCGTCGACCCTCAGCGACCTCTACTCCGCCGTCGTCGGCGCGATCGGCGCCCTCAAGGGCCCGCTGCACGGCGGCGCGAACGAGGCCGTGCTGCACGTGTTCACCGAGATCGGCTCGGCCGAGAACGTCGGGCCGTGGCTCGACACCGCCCTCGCCGAGAAGCGCAAGATCATGGGCTTCGGCCACCGCGTCTACAAGCGGGGAGACTCGCGCGTGCCCACGATGAAGGCCGCGCTCGACACCCTGGTGGAGCACTACGACCGCCCCGACGTCGCCGCCCTCTACGACGCCCTCGAGTCGCAGTTCGTCGAGCGCAAGGGCATCTACCCGAACCTCGACTACCCCTCGGGCCCCGCCTACGACCTGATGGGCTTCGACACGCTGACCTTCACCCCGCTGTTCGTCGCGGCGCGCGTGACGGGCTGGACCGCGCACATCCGCGAGCAGCAGGCCTCGAACGCGCTGATCCGTCCGCTGTCGGAGTACGTCGGCGCCGACGAGCGGCATATCGAGGGCTACGTTCCGGATGCCGACGACCTCGAGGCCCAGGAACGCCCCGAGGAAGCCGCGGGCTGATGTCGGCGCCCAGGATCGTCCTCGTCTCGGGAGCGCGCACGCCGATCGGGTCGTTCGGCGGCGCCCTGTCGGGCGTCGACGCGTACGAGCTCGGTGCGGTCGCGGTCTCGGAGGCCCTGCGTCGCGCCGGCGTCGCGAAAGACGACGTCGACGAAGTCGTCATGGGCTGCATCGCCCAGAACGGCCCCGACGCCTACAACGCGCGCCGCGTCGCGCTCGCCGCGGGGCTGCCCACGCGCGTGCCCGCCTTCACCGTGAACCGTCTCTGCGGCTCGGGCCTGCAGGCGATCTGGTCGGCGGCGCAGGAGCTGCGCTGGGGCGGCATCGACGTGGCCGTGGCCGGTGGTGACGAGAGCATGTCGCGCACGCCCTTCCTCGAGTACGGCGCCCGCGGCAACTCGCGCCTCGGCGACCGGACCCTGCTCGACGGCACGCTCGCGATCCTCACCGACCCCTTCAGCGGCCGACACATGGGAACGACGGCCGAGGTCGTGGCATCCCGATACTCCGTCTCTCGAGAAGAACAGGACGCGTTCGCCGTCGAGAGCCAGCGGAGAGCTGCGACGGATGCCGCCCGCGCGGCCTTCGCGGAAGAGATCGTGCCCGTGACCACCGGTGGCCGCAAGCCCGTCGAGGTCTCGGTCGACGAGCACCCGCGGCCGGGGACGACCATGGAAGCCTTGGCGGGGCTTCGACCCGCGTTCGAGAAGGACGGCTCGGTGACCGCCGGCAACTCCTCGGGCATCAACGACGGTGCCGCAGCGACGGTGCTGATGCGCGAGGACGACGTGCGCGAGCGCGGGCTGACGGGCCTTGCGACCCTCGAGGCCGTGACCACCGCGGGCGTCGACCCCGAGATCATGGGCTACGCCCCGGTCATCGCCCTGCAGCGGCTGTGGGAGCAGACGGGGCTCACCCCCGCCGACGTCGACGTGATCGAACTGAACGAGGCCTTCGCTGCCCAGGCGGTCGCGGTCATCCGCGACGGCGGCCTCGACCCCGAGAAGGTGAACCCCTACGGCGGGGCAATCGCTCTCGGCCACCCGGTCGGAGCGACGGGCGCGATCCTGACGGTGCGCGCGGCCCTCGACCTGCAGCGCCGCGACCTCGAGTACGCGGTCGTAACGATGTGCATCGGCGGCGGCCAGGCCCTGGCCGCGCTGTTGCGGCGGTGCTGAGCCGCCCGCCCCGCCCCGCCCCCGCGCGAGTCGCCAGAATTTGTCGCCGAGGGGTAGCCCGAAGCGACAATTCTTGGCGACTCACGCGGAGTGGGCGTGTGCGGGGGTTCGGAGAGACAGGAACACGTCGACCTCGTCTTCGGAGTCGAGGGTGAAGCCGGCGCGCTCGTAGAGGCGGCGGGCGGGGCTGCCCTGCAGCACGTTCAGGCGTGTCGGGCCGTCGTGCGGTTCGGCCAGCACCTGTCCCAGCACGGCGCCGCCGACGCCGCGACCTTGCAGAGCGGATGCCAGGTAGAAGTGCTCGATCCAGCGGGTCGCGCCGTCGGGCCGGACCGTGATGGAGCCGGCATCCGCCCCGTCGACGACGATGATGCGCGTCCACTCCGGGTGGAAGCCGTCGCGCAGGCGCTGGCGCACCCGATGTTCGTCGAAGCGGCCGAGGCGTTCGAGGTCGGCGCGCAGCACCTCGGCGCGCAGCTCGACGAGCCACTCGATGTCACCGGCGACGGCCGGGCGCAGGCGGAACTCCACCCCTGAAGCCTAGAACCGCGTGAGTCGCCATATTCTGTCGCCGGCGGGCCGGTCGAAGCGACACATTCTGGCGACTCACGCGCGGCGCGGCCCCGGGATACTGGTCGTATGAGCGTGTTCCTTCTGGGCGGCGGGCGCGATGTCGCGCGCTGCGGCGAGCTTCTGCGTCCTTTCGTCGCCGAGGCGCGAGAGCGAGCCGCGGATCGCGCGCCCGAGATCGCGCTGCTGCTCGTGCTCGAAGCCGACGACGATTCGTCGGTCGCGCGCTTCACGGCGATGCTCGAGAGCGCGGGCGCGGCAGCGGCGGAGATCCGCGTCGAGTCGATCGTCGAGGGTGAGGTCTTCGCGGCCGCGGCGCTCGAGGCCGATGCTCTGATCGTGGGCGGCGGCCTGACTCCGGCGTACCTGGACGCATTCAAAAAGATCCGGGATGCCGTGACCGACCGCGTCCGCGAGGGGATGCCGTACGCGGGGTTCTCGGCCGGTTCCGTGATCGCGGCGGGTCCGGCGCTCGTCGGCGGATACCGCGTGGGCGGGGTCGAGGTCGTGTCGGAGGACGCGGCCGAAGAGCTTGACGAGGTCGAGGTGCGCCCGGGCCTGGGGCTTCTGGACTTCGCCGTCGACGCCCACGCCGCCCAGTGGGGGACCCTGTCGCGTCTCGTGGCCGCGATCGACGCGGGGCTCGTCGCCGAGGGCGTGGCGATCGACGAGCACACGGCCCTGGTGATGTCGGCGCAGGCGGCCCCGGCCATCCGCGGCAGTGGGCAGGTCTGGCGCGTCGAGTCCGCGGCATCCGGAGTCCATGTCCAGGTGCTCCGCGCCTGACCGGAGCTGCCGCGTGAGTCGCCAGATTCTGTCGCTTGCGCGGGGACCGAAGCGACAAAATCTGGCGACTCGCGCGACGGGAAACGGCCCCCACCCCGAGGGGTGAGGGCCGTTCCGCTGCCCAAATCAGACCGTGCGACGGCGGCGCAGTGCGAAGGCGAGACCGCCCGCGACCACGAGCATCCCGCCCGCGAGGGCAATACCCCAGGGGCCCTGCGCGCCGGTCGCGGCGAGAGTGCCCGTGCGGGCGACCTGGATCGCGAGCGCGGGGAGCACGGTGCCGTCGGCGCGCGTGATGACGACCGTGTGCGCGCCGGGCTCGAGAGCCGCGGGCACGCTCACCCGGAAGGTCACTGTGCCCGAGGCATCGGCGGCCGGGATGCCGGTGATGACGATCGGCGTGCTGTTCAGCGTGGCCGTCAGCTGTTCGCCGGCGTTCAGCCCCGAGACGGTGACCGTGAACGATCCGCCCTGCTCGACGCGGGTCGCGCTCGCGCTCACCGTGACCGAGGTCGACGGCGACGACGTCGGTGTGCCGCCGGGCTGACCCGTGGGGCTCGTCGTCGGGGTCGGGGTCGGCGTCGGCGTGGCAGTTCCCTCGTCGACGGGCTTCGTGCCGGTCAGGTAGGCCCGACCCAGCGGCGACGGGGCGATGCTCTTCTTCGCGGTGAAGAAGTCGACGGTGGCCTGCAGGTCGATCTGACCGGAGTCGGCCTTGCTCGTGCCCTGTGCGAAGGCGGTGAAGTTGTCGCCGCCGGCCGCCAGGAACGAGTTGGTCACGACGCGGTAGGACGCCTTTTCGTCGATCGCCTTTCCGTTCAGCTGGACTGATGTGATGTGCGAGCCGGCGGCGGCGTTCGGGTCGTACTCGAAGGTGAAGCCCTTCGAGACGCCGAGCGCGAGCACCGGTCGCGCGGCACCCGAGGGCTGCCACTGCTGCTCGAGCACCTGCTTCAGCTGGGCCCCCGTGAGCGAGAGCGTCACCAGGGTGTTGCCGAAGGGCTGCACGTTCGCCGCCTCGCGGTACGAGACCGAACCGTTGTCGGAACCGTACAGCAGGTCGGCGCGCAGGCCGCCGGGGTTCATGAACGCGATCTGTGCGTCCTGTCCGTTGAACGAGGGGTTCTCGCTCGTAGCCCAGAGGTAGACGTCGGCCACGGTGTTGCCGAGGGTGGAGTACGCGCCGCGGTCTTCACCTCCGAAGCCGTTCTTCGCGCGGGTGATGTCGGCGGTGATGGTGCCGACCTCGACCTTGCCCTTCGTGTCGGCGGTGGCCTTGGCCTCGGCCACGATCTTCGCCGTCGCGGCCTGCGGATAGGCGATGTACTGCGTCACCGCGGGGTCGAGCAGCGCGCGCACTCCGGGCGTGATCGAGGCGAGCGTGCCGTTGGCATTCAGATCGATGTCGAGCGTGCCGAGGTTCGTGCCGTACGAGCCGGTCTGGATGACCGAGCGACCGCCGATGGTGCACGAGTACTTCTGGTGCGTGTGCGCCGAGACGATCGCGTTCACATCGGCCGAGGCGCCGCGGACGACGGCGCCGAAGTCGGTCGTCTCGGTCGCGATCGTGGTGCAGTCCGTGCTCTCGGAGCCGTCGTGGACCAGGACGATGACGATGTCGGCACCCGCCACGCGGGCGTTCTTCGCCTCGCGGTTGATGGCCTCGGTCTCGTCGCCGAACTCGATCGTGGTGATCTTCGACGGGTCGACCATGCCCGCGGTCTGGGGCGTCACGGTGCCGACGAACGCGACCTTCGTGTTGCCGACCTGCTTGATCGTGTACGGCTTCAGGGCGGGGGTCTTCGTGCCCTTGTTGTAGACGTTCGCCCCGAGGGCCAAATCGCTGAGGGCTCCCGAGTTGTTGCCGTAGGCCGGGATGACCCGACCGGTGAGGTCGGCGAAGCCGCGGTCGAACTCGTGGTTGCCCACCGCGCTGACATCGAGCGTCGCGGCCTTCAGCGCCTTGATCGTCGGGGTGTCCTGGTCGATGAACGACTCGAAGGCGCTCGCGCCGATGTTGTCACCCGCCGACACGAAGAGCGTGTTCGGGTTCTGCTGGCGGTACTTCTCGACGGCCCCCGCGAGCACGCCGGCGCCCGCGACGCCCCCGGTCTCCTGCAGCAGGCGACCGTGGAAGTCGTTGATCGTGAGGATCTGCAGGTCGGGCGTCTTCGGCTGCGTCGGGCGGACCTCGAACACGGTGGTGGTGCCCGAGACCTCGTTGCCGGTGACCAGCAGCGGCACGCCGGTCGGCGAACGCAGGGCCGACACGAAAGCGATGCCCTCGGGGCCGAGGTCTCCGGCGGCGGCCGTCTTGACGTCGGCTGCGGCGTTGCGGTTGTTGACGTACGTGACGTACGTCGCCTTGGTCGGGTCGGTGATGTCGTAGACCATCACGCCGCCCGCGCGCTCGAGGCCGATGAAGGCGTAGGTGCGACCGTCGACCACGCCGATCGTGACGTTCTCGGGCTCGGGGCCCTTGTCGTCGCTGCGGTCGTCGACGGTGTTGTTGTCGTTCGAGACGTTGAACAGCTGCGGGGCGACCTCTTTGAGCTTCTGCTCGAACTGGTCGCCCGAGTCGAAGACGAGGGCACCCTTGGTGTCCCAGATCGAGAACGAGCGGCCGCCGTAGGCGTACAGCTCGCTGTAGCAGCCGTCGGCGGTCTTGCCGAGGTCGGTCACGACCTTCAGCCGACCGAGGTCGGTGTCGGCCGAGCGGCCGGCCAGCGGTGAGGTGGCGCAGACCGCGCCGAGGCCGTTCTTGCCGAGGTCCTTGATGCGGGCCTCGTCGGTGAACGTGCCCCACTCGCGGCCGTCGCCCTCGTTCGCGGTGACGAGGTACGTCGCAGCCTTGCCGTTGGTGGTCGCCGAGTACGACGCAATCCCGTCCGGCATGTACAGGCCCTTCAGGCCCGCGACGGTGCGGATGTTCGCGCCGTCCTTATCGCTCGGGTCGAGTCCGACGGTGCCCCAGTCCTTGTAGCCGAGGGGCAGGATGCCGGTCACCTCGGCCTTCGTGAGATCCACCGTCGCGACGGCGTTGTTCTCCTGCAGGGTGACGTAGGCCACGGTGCCGTCGGTCGTGATGTACTCCGGCTCGAGGTTGCGCGAGACGCGGTTGGTCGACAGGGGCTCGGCACCTTGGTTCGGGGCGGCGACGTCGGGGCCGAACACGCGAACCTTGGAGTCGAGCGTCTTGCTCCCGCCGGGCTCGAAGGCGCGGAAGCCCGCCGTCTTGACGGCGCTCTGCGCGGGGGCCGACAGCGCGGACGACAGCGCGATGACGCTGACCGAGCCCTCGGGGTCGACCGAGAAGTTCGCCGCCGGCTCGCCCTCGTTGGCGACGACGGCGTAGGAGCCGTCCTTCGAGAAGGTCACCATGTCGGGAAGAGCGCCGACGGTGACCTCGCCGAGCTTCGCGCTCGCGGCATCCGTCTTGTTGGCGTCGAAGAAGACGAGGTGACCGGGGTCGGTCTTCGTGGTGGCTTCGAAGGCGATGACGCCGAGGCCGTCGTCGCGGACCGCGACCGAGTTGGCGACACCGTTCGAGGAGATGTCGAACAGCTTGACCGGCTTCTTGGGGTCGCTGTTGTCGAGCACCGTCACGGTACCGGCCTGCGCGTTGACGACGAAGAGGCGGTCGCGGAAGGCCTGGACGATCTCGGCCGCGGATTCCTTGTAGACGCCGGTGTCGTAGGAGCCGACCGGAGTGACCGACAGGGCGGCACCGGCGGCGCTGTTCGAAACGGGCTGGGGGACGATCGCGGCGGAGGCCGCGGTGGCGCTCGACAGGGCGAGCGCGCACACCGCCGCGGTCGTCGCGGTGAACGCGGCGGCGCGGCGGAGGAAGGTCGAAGGCATGGCTGTGTCCTCGGGTTCGGGTGGGGGAGCGACCCGCGCGGGCGGCGCGATCTTGTGGATTTTGCCTGCAATTCGTGACGACCCGGTGAACGGGGAGGGAACGCGCCGGCGTCGGTCCCCGATGCCTCCGGGCGGTCTTACGCTCGTCCCATGAGTGAGAACGTCTCGGCGGCCGCCCCCGGCGCGCACCCCGATGAGCCCCACCGCCAGGGACTCTCCCAACGCCTCAACTGGCTGCGCGCCGGCGTGCTCGGCGCCAACGACGGCATCGTCTCGACCGCCGCGGTCGTGGTCGGTGTCGCGGGCGCCACGAGCGACACCGGTCCGGTGCTCGTCGCGGGTCTCGCCGCCCTCGTCGGTGGCGCCATCTCGATGGCGCTCGGTGAGTACGTCTCGGTCTCGAGCCAGCGTGACAGCGAGCACGCCCTCATTCAGAAGGAGAAGCGCGAGCTCGCCGAAGATCCCGAGGCCGAGCTCGCCGAGCTCGTGGGCATGTACGAGGCGCAAGGTCTGTCGCGCGACACCGCGACGCGCGTGGCGAACGAGCTCACGGCATCCGACGCCCTCAAGGCCCACCTCTCGGTCGAGCTGAACATCGACGCCGAAGACGTCGTGAGCCCGTGGGCTGCGGCCTTCGCCTCGGCGGTGGCCTTCACGATCGGCGCCCTGCTGCCGCTCGCGACGATCCTGCTCGCACCGGTCGAGATCCGCGTGCCGCTCACCTTCGTCGCGGTGCTCATCGCGCTGGCGATCACGGGCTACGTCGCCGCCGTGCTCGGTGGGGCGCGACGCGGCCGGGCCGTGCTGCGGACAGTCATCGGCGGGGCGCTCGCGCTCGCCGCGACCTACGCGGTCGGTGCACTGTTCGGGGTCTCCGCGTCCTAATCGGTACCTCTATTAATTAGTAGGACGTCCAGGTATTCTGAGGGGAGCGACGACGCCGTCGCCTTCCGAAGGAGAGTCGCATGGACACCACCCCTGCTCCCGCGCTCGACGCCCCGTCGACCGGCACCCTGAGTTCCGACGAGCGCGACGCCATCCTCGACGCCGTGCGCGACTTCGCCGCGACCGAGTTCGCCCCGCACACCCTCGAGTGGGATGCCGAGAAGCACTTCCCCCGCGACGTCCTGCGCCGCGCGGGGGAGCTGGGTCTCGGCGGCGTCTACGTCAACGACGACGTGGGCGGCGCCGGGCTGTCGCGCACCGACGCGGTGGCGATCTTCGAGGAGCTCGCCTACGGCGATCCGACGGTCACGGCCTACATCACGATCCACAACATGGTGGCGTGGATGATCGACACCTACGGCACCGCCGCGCAGCGCGAGCGGTGGCTGCCGTCGCTGGTCGCCATGGAAGACCTCGGCGCCTACTGCCTCACCGAACCGGGTGCCGGGTCGGATGCCGCGGCCATCACCACCTCGGCCATCCGGCACGGCGAGACCTACGTGCTGACGGGGGTCAAGCAGTTCATCTCGGGCGCCGGCGAGGCGTCGGTCTACGTCGTCATGGCGCGGACCGGGGAGCCCGGAGCACGCGGGATCAGCGCCTTCATCGTTCCCGCCGACGCCGAGGGGCTGTCCTTCGGACCGAACGAGAAGAAGATGGGGTGGAACGCCCAGCCCACGCGCCCCGTGATCCTCGACGAGGTGCGCGTTCCCGCCGAGAATCTGCTCGGCGGTGAGGGGCGCGGCTTCTCGATCGCGATGAACGCCCTCAACGGCGGCCGCCTCAACATCGCCACGTGCTCGATCGGCGGGGCGCGCTGGGCGCTCGACCGTGCGATCTCGTACGTGCACGAGCGCTTCACGTTCGGCGAAGCCCTCGCCGAGAAGCAATCGGTCGTGTTCGCGGTGGCCGACATGGCGACCGAGCTCGAAGCCGCGCGACTGCTCGTGCGCGATGCGGCGACCGCGCTCGATGCGAAAGCTCCGGATGCCGCGACCCGGTGCGCCATGGCGAAGAGGTTCGCGACCGACGTCGGCTTCCGCGTCGCCAACGAATCGCTGCAGTTGCACGGCGGCTACGGCTACCTGCAGGACTACGGCATCGAGAAGGTCGTGCGCGATCTGCGCGTGCACCAGATTCTCGAGGGGACCAACGAGATCATGCGGCTGATCGTGGGCCGCAGCGTTCTCGCGGCGTAAGGTGCCCTCTCTCCGGTTTGGGGCGGATTCCGTCGCTCGGGGCGTGAAATCTCCGCCCCGAACTGCAGAATTCGCCCCGAAGCCACCCCGATCAGGGCTCACGCCGACGCGCCGCGGCAAGACCCCCGATCGATGTCGGTGGGGCGTGCGAGCATTCGAGGGCGGGCGAAACCGCCGCGACCATCACTCGAGACGACGGGAGTCACCATGACCGAGCCGGATGCCGGATACGAGACGATCCGCGTCGAGCAGCGGGGCCGCGTGGGGTGGATCTTCCTCGACCGGCCCGAGGCGCTGAACGCCCTCAACACGCAGTCGATGCGCGACGTGGTCGCCGCCGCCGAGGCCTTCGATTCCGACGAGGGCATCGGGGCGATCGTGGTGACCGGCAGCGAGAAGGCCTTCGCCGCGGGCGCCGACATCAAAGAGATGGAGCAGAAGTCGGGTCTCGACATGATGCTCACCGATCACTTCGGCGCGTGGGCGCGGTTCGCCGCCGTGCGCACTCCGGTGATCGCGGCGGTGTCGGGGTACGCCCTCGGTGGCGGGTGCGAGCTCGCCCTCATGTGCGACGTGATCCTGGCCTCCGACCGGGCGAGGTTCGGGCAGCCCGAGGTGCAGCTGGGCGTGATCCCGGGCATGGGCGGAACGCAGCGGCTCGTGCGTGCTCTGGGGTACTACAAGGCGGCCGAGCTCGTGCTGACCGGACGCATGATCGACGCCGCCGAGGCCGAGCGTGCGGGTCTCGTCTCGCGCATCGTGCCGTCGGCCGACCTGCTCGATGAGGCCGAGAAGGTCGCGCAGACGATCGCCGAGAAGCCGCTGCCCGCGCTGTACGCGGCGAAGGCGGCGCTCGACGTCGCGCTGGAATCGACCCTCGCCGAGGGCGTGCGCTTCGAGCGTCAGGCCTTCGCGGCCCTGTTCGACACGGCCGATCAGAAAGAGGGGATGGCGGCGTTCCGCGAGAAGCGCGCGCCGTCGTTCACGCACCGATGAGCGGGCGCGGGTGGTGGGAGCGAGTCGCGGGTGAGAACGCCCGCGGCGGTGCGCTGTCGTCCGCCCGCCCGCGCGCATCGCGGAGCGCGGCGCCAGGGATCGCGCCGGCTCAGAGCGGATCGGGCACGGGAGCCGGGTCGGCGAAGTCGCCCGCACCCTTGCGAAAGCGCGCGATGATCCGCACGAGCGCCGTCGCGTCGTCGTCGTTGAGGCCGAGGTCGGCGAACACGATGTTGAGCGCGTCCGTGGCCTCATCGACTCGCTTCCGCCCCTCCTCGGTCAGTGCGAGCAACGCCGCGCGGCCGTCGGTCGGATGCGGCTCGCGCGTCACGTACCCGTCGCGAGCGAGCCGCTCGACCGTGTTCGTGACGCTCGTCGGATGCACCTGCAGGCGCGCGATGGCGCTGGCCATCGGCATCCGCCCCTCGCGTGTGAAGGCGAGCAGTCGCAGCATCTCGAACCGCGAGAACGACAGGTCGAAGGGCTTGAGCGCGCGGTCGATCGCCGCCATCAGCAGCTGGTGCGCGCGGATCACCGAGGTCACCACCGTCATGCCGTCGGCGGCGTCATCCCAGCCGTGCGCGAGCCACTGGCGCTTGGCCTCGGCGATCGGGTCGACAGGCAGTCGTCGCGTCATCGGTCCTCCTCGCGATTCACGGTACCGCTCGCGCGGCTCGGGTACGCGGCATCCGGTCGCTTCGACGGGCTCGGCGACCTGGCCTGCGCGGTGGAGTCTCTCAGAACTCCGGCGCGTCATCCCGGTCCCGTCGACGGGCTCAGGGACCTGGCGTTCGCGGCTGGAGCCACCGACCACTATGCGCCCTGAACTCTCCCGTTGCCGCGAGGTCGCGGCATCCGCCCCCTCACCGAAGGAGCCCCGTCGATGAAGATCGTGGTCCTGATCAAAGAAGTGCCCGACACCTGGGGAGAGCGCCGGCTCGACCTCGAGACCGGGCTGACCGACCGCGCGGGCGCTGCCGCCGTGCTCGACGAGATCGACGAGCGGGCCGTCGAGGCCGCCCTCGCCTACGCCGACGGACACACTGGCACCGAGGTCGTGGTGGTCACCATGGCGCCGGCCACCGCGACGGCGACCGTGCGCAAGGCCCTCGCGATGGGGGCCACCTCGGCCGTGCACGTGGTGGACGACACCCTGCGCGGGGCCGACCTCGTGCTCACCGCCGAGGTGCTCGCCGCCGCGATCCGGCGCACCGGGTTCGACCTGGTCATCGCCGGAAACGTGTCGACGGACGGGGGAGGCGGCGTGTTGCCGGCGATGGTCGCCGAGCGGCTGGGCGTTCCGCAGCTCACGGCCCTGTCGAGTCTCGACGTCTCCGACACCGCAGTGTCGGGCGATCGCGTGAGCGACGCCGGCACCATGCGGGTCTCGGCGGCGCTCCCGGCCGTCGTGTCCATCACCGAGGCGATGCCCGAGGGGCGGTTCACGACGTTCAAGGGCATCATGGCGGCCAAGAAGAAGCCGTACGAGACCCTGGATGCCGCCGAACTCGGCGTCGAGGTCGAGGATCCCGCGGTCGCGCGGTACATCATGCTCTCCGTCGCCGAGAGGCCGCCGCGCGCGTCCGGCACGAAGATCGTCGACGAGGGAGACGCGGGCGAGAGACTCGCGGCCTTCCTCGCGGCCGAGGGGGTGGCGTGATGGCCACCGCTCTGGTGCTGCTCGAGGTGCTGCCTGGCGGGGCGCTCGCCGCCTCCGCTCCGGGCTTGCTCGCCGCCGCAGCGACCGTCGGAGACCCCGTCGCGCTGATCGCCTCGACCGCCGACTCTCTCGAGAAGGCGTCGGCCGAGGCGGCCGCGCTCGGCGCGACGCGCGTGCTCACCGCCGTCACCGACGCCGACGCCCTGACCGGTCCGGTCGTCGACGCGCTCGCCGCGGCGGTGGCGAGAGAGGATCCCGATCTGGTGCTCGCCTCGCACGCCGTCGAGTCGCGTGACGCGCTCGCGCGCCTGGCCGCGCGCCTACACATGCCCCTCGCCACCGACGTCGTCGGCGTCGGCCGCGACGACCTCGGTGTCGTCGCCCATCACGCGACCTTCGGTGGGGCCTTCACCGTCGACGGGGCTCCCACCTTCGGCCCCCTCGCCGCCACGCTCCGCCCCGGCTCCGTCGAGGCACGTCTCGACGCGCGACCGCTCGTGGTCGAGAGCCTCGAGGTCGCGGCATCCGGAACTCCCCACGCCCGCGTCGAAGGGTTCGCCGAGACCGCCGTCGCCTCGTCGCGTCCCGAACTGCGCGGGGCCGCGGCGGTCGTCGCCGGCGGTCGAGGCGTGGGTTCGCGCGAGGACTTCGCGCTCGTCGAGCAGCTCGCCGATGTTCTCGGTGCTGCGGTCGGCGCCTCGCGGGCCGCGGTCGACGCGGGCTACGTGCCCGCCGCCGCCCAGGTCGGGCAGACCGGGGTCACGGTGTCGCCGCGGCTGTACGTCGCGCTCGGCATCTCGGGGGCCATCCAGCACCGCGCGGGCATGCAGACCGCGCGCACGATCGTCGCGATCGACAAGAACCCGGAAGCCCCCATCTTCGAGATCGCCGACTTCGGTATCGTCGGAGACCTGTTCACCGTCGTCCCGCAGCTCATCAGCGCGCTCGACGCCCAGAAGAAGTCCTCCCGAGAGTAGATGGCGTCCACACCCCGCACCCCGCGACGCGGGCTGCCGCGCACCCCCGGCGGGGAGCCCTGGCCGCCCGCGGCCTCGGACGCGCCCGCAGTCGGCGACGGGGCCGAGGGCACGGATGCGGGTCCGCGCGACGGATCCGCCCCCGAGGCGCCCGTGGGTGCGCATCCGGTGCAGCCGTCCGAAGCCCCTGCCTCTGCGCCGGCCACTCCTGCCTCGCCCGAGGCCGAGGCGTCGCCCGCTCCCGGGTCGCCGGCGGCCGAGGCGCCAACCGCACCTGAGCCGGCCGCGGCGGATACTCCGGCGAGCAGTGTGCGGCGCGGGCTGCCGCGCGAGCCCGGCGGGGAGCCATGGCCGCCGGCATCCGCCGTTCCGCCCATCGCGGCGCATCCTGGTGCCGCATCAGCATCGGAGAATCGCGCCGGGACAGGATCGACCGACACCGCACGCCCGATCCCGGTGAGTGGATCCGATTCGAGCGCGGATGCCGGCAACCCGGCGCCCGTGATGGCGAGCGGATCCGGCCCCGAGGCCCGGAATGCCCACGCGTCCGCTCCTGGATCGAATGCCGCGACCCCGGTGGGCGAGGAGTCGACCGGCGTGCGTCGGGGACTCCCGCGCGAGTCCGGCGGAGCGCCCTGGCCGCCGGCATCCGCCGTTCCGCCCCCCTCCGCGCAGCCCGCCGCTGCCGAAGAGGAGAATCGCGCCGGAATCGAAGACGTCGAGCCCGCTCGTGCGATGTCGGTGAGCGCACCCGATTCCGGAGCGGATGCCGAGACACCGGCGCCCGCGACGGTGAACGGAACCGACTCCGGCGTGCAAGCCGGGACGGCGGCGCGTTCCGGCGAGACGGTGGCGGCGTCCGCCGCGTCGATCGACGCCCACGAGGTGAGCCCCGCCGCGTCGGCGAACGACGCCGTGGCATCCCCGCGCCCGCCCCTCACCGTTCCGCGAACGGTCTGGCCGGGAGCCGCGGCCCGCCACCGCGCGACGCCGCCCGCCCTCGCGCAGAAGCGTCCGACCGCCCCGCCGCGTGCCGGGGCGCAGACGCGGCTCGCCGACTTCTCACCGGTGCAGCTGCTCGGCTCGACCGCGGTGCTCGGTGTTTTCGCGCTGGCTCTCGTCGGCATCGCCGTGCTGATCGCGCGCTTCGTGCTCGCGATTGGGCCCGGGCGGGACTTCCTCGCGGCGTTCCCCGGCGAGTACCACCTGCCCGCCTCAGCGCCCGTGGGTCTTCCGGCCTGGCTGAACTGGTCGCACTTCCTCAACAGCTTCTTCCTGCTGCTGATCATCCGCACCGGGTGGCAGGTGCGGCGCGAGAAGCGACCGGCGGCGTTCTGGTCGCCGCGGAACAACAGGAAGCGGCGGATCAGCCTGGCGCTGTGGTTCCACCAGGCGCTCGACATCCTGTGGATCGCCAACGGCGTGGTCTTCGTCGTGCTGCTGTTCGTGACGGGGCAGTGGATGCGGATCGTGCCGACGTCGTGGGAGGTCTTCCCCAACGCGCTGTCGGCCGCCCTGCAGTATGCCTCTCTCGACTGGCCGACTGAGAACGGGTGGGTGAACTACAACAGCCTGCAGCAGTTGTCGTACTTCGCGATCACCTTCGTCGCCGCGCCCCTCGCGATCATCAGCGGCGTGCGCCTGTCGGGGGTGTGGCCCAAGGACGCCGAGCGGCTCAACAAGCTGTACCCGGCCGAGTGGGCGCGCAAGGTGCACTTCCCCACGATGCTCTTCTTCGTCGCGTTCATCGTCGTGCACGTCGCGCTCGTGCTGGCCACCGGGGCGCTGCGCAACCTCAACCACATGTACGCCGCGCGCGGATCGGAAGACCCCACCGCGTACACGAGCGACCCGACCGGATTGCTGATCTTCGCCGCCTCGCTCGTCGTGATGGCCGCGGCCTGGGTGGCGGCGCGGCCGGCGGTGCTCGTGCCGATCGCGCGCCTGTTCGGCGAGGTCAAGCAGCGCTGAGGCCGTCGCGGGTCGAGACCGCCGGGCCGGCGCGTCAGACGCGTCCGCGCGCCCGTAACCCCGCGGCGATGAGGTCCAGCCCCGAGGCGAAGTCGTCGTCGGCGAGTCCGCCCGCCGCGTCCTCTCGAGCCCCCGCGCTGTCGTACTGCAGGCGCTGCTGCTCGTGCCACACGAAGCCGAGTACGTAGTGCAGCACCGTGGTGGCGACCCGTCGGGCGGTCTCGTCGTCGAAGCCCTCGGCGGTCACGGTCGCCGCGAGTCGGTCGTGCGGCAGCGATGACCCCAGACCCATGGCCAACGTGCTCGAGACCACTTCGGCGCCGTCGCGGTAGGCCAAGAGGGCCTCGCGCAGGGCGCGGGCCTCTGCCGCGAGGTCGACGGAGGGGCCGGATGCCATGCGCCCGACGATCCGGTCGGACAGTTCCGCGAGCAGGGACTGCTTGTTCGGGAAGTGCCAGTAGAGGGCGCTCGCCTGCACGTCGAGGGCGGTCGCGAGACGTCTCATCGTGAGGTCGGGCAGGCCGTGGTCGTCGAGGATCTGCAGCGCGGTGCGCGCGACGTCGTCAGCCGTATGCCCTCGGGGTGCCATGCGAATGAGTATAGTGAACGCCGTTCAGTGAACACCGTTCAGGAAGGCCCCTCATGACTCGCACCCTCGACGCCACCGACCTCGCCCGCGTCGCCGTCTTCGCCGCGCTCATCGCCGTGCTGGGGCTACCCGGTAGCTTCCCGGTCTTCGGGGGCGTGCCGATCACGGCGCAGACGCTGGGCGTGATGCTCGCAGGGGCCGTGCTCGGGCCGTGGCTCGGCGCGCTCTCGGTCACCGTGCTGCTCGCGCTGGTCGCGGTCGGACTCCCGCTGCTCGCCGGCGGTCGTGGCGGCATCGCGGTGTTCCTCGGACCGAGCGCGGGCTACGCAATGGGATGGATCCTCGGGGCGGCGGTCATCGGCATGCTGGTGCACGCGGGCGGTCGGCGGCCCGTGCTGTGGCGGACGGCTCTCGCGATGGTCGCGGGTGGCGTCGTGGCGATCTACGCGGTCGGAATCCCGGTGCAGAGCCTCGTGACGCGGCTTCCCCTCGGCGAGACCGCCCTGACGAGCCTCGTGTTCCTGCCCGGCGACCTGCTGAAGGCGGCGGTGGCGACCGCGATCGTCGCCGCGCTGGTCCGGGCCTACCCGCGGGGCTTCCGCCGCACGTGGAGGCTCGGCGCGCACGCACCGGAGGCCGTCTCCGCGTGATCACCGTCGTCGACGGTGACGCACCCGGGCTTCTCGATCGCATCGCCGAGGTCCGTGCGGCCGGGCGTGCCGTGCTGGTCGCCGATCCCCGATGGAGTGCCGCGCAGCGCCACGACGTCGAGGCGCTGATCCGAGAGAGCGAGGTGCCCGCCGACGCGGCCTGGGCGACGCTCACCTCGGGAAGCCGCGGCGCCCCGCGCGTGGTGCTGCGCACGGCCGCATCGTGGAGCTCGTCGTTCGCGACCGTTGCGGCGCTTCTCGACGCGGGGTCGGACGAGGCGATCGCGCTGCCCGCTCCGCCGGCGGCATCCCTGACGCTCTTCTCCCTCGCGCACGCGCTCGCCGGCGGTCCCCGCCCCGTTCTGGGGGCCGACGTCGACGCGACGTGCGTTCACGCGACCCCCCAGGGCCTGCGCGCGCTCCTGGATGCCGGTGGGGCTCCGCGCCGCGCGCTGGTCGGCGGGTCGCACCTCGACCCGGCTCTGCGCGCGCGAGCCGCGGTCGCGGGTGTGGAGGTCGTGTCGTACTACGGTGCCGCGGAGCTGTCCTTCGTCGCGATCGACTCGGGCGAGGGGCTCCGTGCCTTTCCCGGCGTCGAGCTCGATGTGCGAGGCGGCGAGGTGTGGGTGCGTTCGCCTTTCGTGGCCCTCGGGTATCTGGGCGCGGGCGGACCCCTCGAGCGCGCGGGCGGGTGGGCCACCGTGGGCGACCGCGCCGAGGTGAGGGACGGCGGCCTGCACCTGCGGGGGCGGCGCGACGGGGCGATCCTCACCGCGTCGGCCACGGTCGTTCCCGACGAGGTCGAGGCGGCGCTGCGCGGCATCCCCGGAGTGCGGGATGCCGTCGTGTTCGGCATGCCGCGCCCCGGCGTCGGTGCGCTCATCGCCGCGTTCGTCGAGGTGGAGGGGGCCGGCCCCGACGATCTGCGGCGGGAGGCGGCCGCCCGGCTCCTCCCCGCCCACCGGCCGCGGCGGTGGTTCTTCGGCACGATCCCCCGCACGCTCTCGGGCAAGCCCGCGCGCGCCGACGTGGAGCGGCTCGCGGCCGGGACGGGACGGGTCCGTGACTGACCCGGTGATCGTCGCGGCACGCCGCACGCCTCTCGCCCTGCGGGGACGCGGGCTCCGCCACCTGGACGTCACCGCGCTGAGCGCCGCGGTGGTGTCGGCGGTCGCACGCGATGCTCGACACCCTCCGATCGCCGACGTGGTGATGGGCAACTGCACCGGACCGGGCGGAAACGTCGGACGTCTCGCCGCTCTCGCGGCCGGGTTGGGTCCGCACGTGCCCGGCGGCACCGTCGACCGGCAGTGCGGCAGCGGGCTGGCGGCCATCGCGGATGCCGCGAACGCCGTGCGCGTGGACGGGATCGCGCGCGTCGCGGGTGGGGTGGAGAGCGCGTCGACCGCGCCCCTGCGCGCGCTCGCGGGGGTGCCGTACGCGCGCGCTCCCTTCGCTCCGGCGGGCTTCGCCGACCCCGACATGGTGCAGGCCGCCGACGACCTGGCGCGCCACGACGGGCTCACCCGCGAGCGTCAGGACGCCCTCGCGGCTCGCAGCCACGCGCGCGCGGGCGCCGCCGACGCGGAGGGGAGGTTCCGCGCCGAGATGGTCCCGGTCGGCGGCGTGACCCGTGACGAGGGGGCGGGGGTGCCCCCGCGGGTGCTGCGCAGACTCGTCCCTCTCGTGGTCGGAGGCACCGTGACGGCCGGATCCTCGACCCGGATCGGAGATGGGGCGGCGGCTGTGATGGTCGCCCCAGCGGGTGCCGGCCTCGCCCTTCGCGCTGCCGTGATCACGGGGAGCGATCCGGCTCTGCCGGGGCTCGGGGCGGCTCCCGCGATCGCCGCCGTGCTCGCGCGGACGGGCCTCGGCGCCAGGGACCTCGCCGCGATCGAACTGGTCGAGGCGTTCGCCGCGCAGAGCATCGCCGTGCTGTCGCGCGTCGGGCTCCCTGACGACGACCCGCGCGTCTGCGCTGACGGCGGGGCGCTCGCTCTCGGGCATCCCTGGGGCGCGAGCGGAGCCGTCGCGGTCGTGCGGCTGTTCTCCCGACTGGTGCGTGCGGGGGCCGCGGACGGGACGATCGGCCTGGCCGCGGCGTCGGTCGGCGGGGGACTCGGTGTCGCGGCGATCTTCGAGGTCGTGCGATGACCCTTCGCTGCTCGCGCCTGACCGTTCGTCTCGACGGCCGGGGCGTCCTGGACGACGTCACCCTCGATCTCGGTGCGCGCACCATCGCCGTGGTGGGCGACAACGGCTCGGGCAAGTCGACCTTCGCCCGGGTCGTCGCGGGCCTCGTGCCGCGTGCCCAGGGCTCGCTCGAGGTGCTCGGTCAGGACCCTGATCGGGATGCCGCGGCCCACCGTCGCCGCGTGGCCCTCGTGCTGAGCAATCCCGATGCCCAGATCGTCATGCCCGTCGTCGCCGACGACATCGCCTTCTCGCTCCGCCCCGAGCGCCTCCCGCGGGGCGAGCGTGCAGCGCGCGTGAGCGCCGCTCTCGAGCGCTTCGGTCTGACCCAATTCGCCGACCGTCCGGCATCCGACCTGTCGGGCGGGCAGAAGCAGCTTCTCGCCCTCTGCGGCGCCTTCGTGCGGAATCCCGAGCTGGTTGTCGCCGACGAGCCCACCGCCTTCCTCGACGCCCGCAACGCCCGCCGGATCGCCGACCATTTGCTCGGTGACGGTTCGCACCGCGCCCTCGTGGTCACGCACGATCTCGCCCTCGCCCGACGGTGCGACGCGGCCGTGCTGTTCGCCGACGGCCGCCTGGTCGCCGCGGGCGCGGCATCCGGGGTCGTCGACCGGTACGAGGAGTCGCTGGCATGGTGAGCGGCTCCCGACCCGCGACGGGAATCGTGCATCGCCTGCCCGCGGGTCCGAAGATGCTCGCGGTGGCCGCGATCGCTCTCGCCATCGCGATGCTGCCGACCACCCTGTGGGCCGCGGGGGTCGCGGTGGCGGTCGCGCTGACGTGCGTCGTGGCCTCGGGCGTCGGGGTGCGGGCGTTCTGGCGGCAGGCGTGGGCCCTGCGCGGGGTCGTCGTGGTCACGGCCGCGGGGCAGCTGATCTTCCTCGGTGTCGAGCCTGCTGTCGCGAACACGGCGCGTGTGGCGGCGGCTCTGCTCGTCGCGGCGTTGCTCCCGCTGACGACGGGGGCGGAGGCGATGCTCGACGCCCTCGAGCGCGGACTCGCTCCGCTGGGGAGGATCGGAGTGGATGTCGAGCGCACGGCTTTGATGCTCGCGGTGACGACGACGACGATCCCCGTGCTGGCGCGACTGGCCGCAGAGGTGCGCGAGGCGCAGCGGGCGCGGGGTGTGCGACCGTCGCTCCGTGTCGCGGTCCTGCCGTTTCTCGTGCTCGCGCTGCGGCACGCCGATCAGCTCGGTGAAGCCCTCGCGGCGCGCGGGGTGCGCTGACGGAGCGCTCCGCCTCGCCGGGGCCGGAGGCGCCGCTCGACCGGTCGGTGCGGTGCACCCGAACCGTGGTGATCTCGCCGACGCGACCGCGCCACGACCCCTGCCCGGCAGCCCGACCCGCGCGCTCAGCCCGCGGCGGCCCGCCCCGCGGCGAAGCCCTCGGCGTACGCCTCGTCGGCGCCCTGGCGGAACATGTCGCGCGCGGGGTCGCGCACGATCGAGCGGGCGCCGGGCAGGTCGAGGTCGCCCACGAGGTCGGCGCGTCCGCGCACGATCGCGACCGGTCGGCGCGCGGCCTTGCCCTTGACGAGGTCGGTGGCGGCGGCGATCTCGTCGGCGACGCAGGGCAGGGTCACCACGAGGGGGCGGCCCTCGGCATCCGTCGTCCCGCGGAGGTCTTCGAACACGTGGATGCCGCCGGCTCCGATCGCGTGATCGGTCTGGCCTTCGCGCCACGCGCGCCCGAGGGTGTCGGTGACGATCACGCCCACGTGCGCTCCGGTCGCGGCGCGTAGCCCCGTGGCGAGGGCGCGGGCCGAGGCGTCGGGGTCGACCGGCAGCAGCAGCACGGTGCCCTCGGGGGTGTTGCTCGCGTCGACCCCGGCGGCGGCCGAGACGATGCCGAGCGGGTTCTCGACGATCCGCGTGACGTGCCCGGTGGGGGAGGTGCGGGATGCCACGAGACGCACGGTCTCGCGCGTGATGGCGTCTTCGCGGTCGTCGGCGCGGATGATGCGTCCCTCGGCCTTCGAGACGACCTTGCTGGTGACCACGACGATGTCGCCGTCGCGCAGGGCGCCGTCGTCGTCCGCGCGCGCAGAGACGGCATCCACGATCACCTGGACGAGGTCATCGCCCGGAGTGATCTCGCGGATGCCGTCGAGGGCCCAGATCTGCAGCACGTCAGCGGACGAAGCGCACCTCGGTGAGCTCCTCACCGAGGAAGGGCTCGGTGTGCGAGGCACCGTCGAGGGCGAAACCGTTGCGCTGGTAGAACCGGTGCGCGCGCGGGTTGTCGTCGGCGACCCACAGGTACGCGCCCTCGCCGCCGTCGATCGCGGCATCGAACAGCTGCTGGCCGATGCCGGTGCCGTGGTACGCGTCGAGCAGGTAGATGAAGTACAGCTCGCGCTCGCGGGGAGCGTCGTCGTCGCGGGCCGGACCCGAGCCGACGAAGCCGACGATCTCACCGTCGACGAGGGCCGCGTGCATGCGGTAATCCTCGCCCTGGGCGGCCCAGTGGGTCCAGAGCTCGGCCATGCGACGAGGCGAGACGGCCTCGAGGGCGGCTTTGCTGATCAGGTGATCGTAGGTCTCGTGCCAGCAGGTGGCGTGCACGCGACCGAGGGCCTCGGCATCCACATCTCTTACCGGACGGACGACGATGTCGGTTCGGGCTTCCGCAGTCATGGCGCGACTCTACGCGGGGCGTCGGCGCGGGTGAAATCGGGGCGGATCGGCCATCGGATGCGCTATGCGCCGCCGCGCCGGAGTTGTCGATGACGCACAACGACATCGCCGTTCCGTGGTCGAATCGCTACGCTCGCCCCTCGTGAACGTCCTCTGGCGCACCCTGCTGGTGCTCGCTCGTGCCCGCCGTCGCCTTCGTCGTGAAGGCCCCCTCGACCCCAACACCGTCGCGCGCATGTCCATCCGGGTGCTGCCCACCGACATCGACCTGTTGCGGCACATGAACAACGGCCGCTACCTGTCGCTCTTCGACCTCGGGCGCTGGGACCTGCTGACCCGCACGGGGCTCCTCGCGGCGATGACGAAGCAGGGCTGGTACGCGGTGGTCGCCGCCGAGACAATCACGTTCCGCCGCTCCCTCGAGCTGGGGCAGCGCTTCGAGCTCGAGACGCGACTGATCGGCCACGACGACCGGGCGGTGTACCTCGAGCACCGCGCGCTGGTGAACGGCGAGATCTACGCACGCGCGATGATCCGCGCGCGTATCCTCCGTCGCACGGGCGGCACGGTCCCGCACGACGAGCTGTTCGCCGCGGTCGGGCGTCCCGAGGGCCTGCCCGACATCGAGCCGTGGGTGCACGACTGGGCGGCGGGCTCGGCCCTCCCGTCGACGAAGCGCCCGGCGCCCAGCGTCTGGGAGTGACGCGGGCTCGCCATCACCTGCCGAAGCGGGCGTCGAGCCAGGCCACCTGCTTCATCCAGTGGCGGTGCCCGCCGCCCTCGTGGCCGTTGTAGGGGTACTCCTCGATGGCCGCATCGTCCGACGCGAGGGCGTGGAACGCGGCGAAGACGCCCGACGGCAGCACGACGTCGTCCATGAACGCCACCGAGAAGAACGCGGGCTGGGTGATGCGTCGGGCGAGGATCGCGCCGTCGACGTACGACAGGGTGCGCAGCACGCTCGCCGTGTCGTCACGATGCACCGCGAGATAGCGCGTGATCTCGGTGAACGGTGCTGAGGGCGTGCGCGTGATCGCGTTGGGGAAGTCGCACAGGAAGGGCACGTCCGGCAGGACCGCCGCGACCGCGTCGCCCGCGAGGGCCGCCGCGGCGATCGAGAGCCCGCCGCCCTGGCTGCCGCCGGTGACGGCGACCCGCGAAGGATCGACCCCGGGGAGCTCGCGCACCACGTCCACCAGGCGCACGGCGTCGGTGAACAGGCGGCGGTAGTAGTAGTCGTGCGGATCCCGGATGCCGCGCGTCATGACGCCGGGGAAAGCGGCCGCGGAGCCGTGGGGGTCGGGGGTGTCGCCGACGCTCCACGTCGACCCCTGGCCGCGGGTGTCCATGATGACGTGCACGTAGCCGGCGGTCGCCCAGTTCAGACGCTCTCCCGGCAGGCCGCGGCCGCCGCCGTAACCGATGTACTCGATGACGGCGGGCAGGAGCGCGTCGCCGTGCGGGCGCACGACCCAGCCGCGGATCTCGTCGCCGTCGAAGCCGGTGAAGGTGAGGTCCGAGACGCTCAGGGCGCGCACGGGGGCGTCGATCGGGGTCAGGGTGGCGGGCCGAGCCGCAGCGCGCGCCTCGGCGATCGTGGTCTCCCAGAACGCCTCGAGATCGGCCGGTGCCTCGAGGGCGGGGCGATAGGTCCGCAGAAGCTCGATCGGCATGTCGGTGAAGGTGACGGCCATGGTTCCTCCTGGTGTCCGGGGCGAACCGACAGTAGCAACGGGTGGCGTCACCGGGGGCGGCGGCCCCCGCTCAGCACCCGTGGATTCCGCGTCGTAGGCAACAAATGTGAGGCTTCACATTCTTGCCGCTTCGTCGGTCCAACGTTGCAAATTATTCTTGACAGTATTCCCAGCCGCCTCCAATATTGCGGATAGTGAGCGCTCACATTGAGATGCTCGCGTCGCGCCGGCCCCCGCCGGACACCCATCGTCGAGGAGGACGAGCATGGTGCTGTCACGACCTGTTTCCGAGGACCGGAGCCGGAGGGGCATCGTGCGACGCGCGGGCTCGCTCGTCGCGGCTGCCGCCGTCGTCCTGAGCGGCCTGGTCCCCGCCGCCGCCGCCTCGGCGGCGCCGCTGCCCACGCCGCTGGCGTCGTACGACTTCGCCGCGACGACCGGAACCACGGTCCCCGACTCCTCGGGGCACGGACACGACGCGGTCATCCGCGGCACCGGCTCGAGCGTCGACGGAGACGCCCTCTCGCTGCCGGGCGGAGCCTCGGGCTCCTCGGCCGCCTACGTCGAACTGCCCACGGGGCTCTTCGACGGCAAGAGCACCGTCACCGTCTCGGCCTGGCTGCAGGACCGCACCGGAGCGGGCAACCAGGCGGCGATGTTCTTCGGCACCACAGAGAACCTCCCCCAGCAGTACTGGCTGCTCAATCCCGCCAACCCGGCCGGTCAGGTCAAGTCGGTGCTGACGGACGGACCACGGATCGCGCAGCCCTGGACCCTCGAGCGGGGGATCGCGCCGACGGACGGAGCCCGCGGCATCCCGGGTCCCTCCGCCACCTCCGAGTGGGCGCTGTACACCACCGTGATCACCCCCACCTCGATCACCGCCTACCTCGGCGGCACCAAGATCGGCACGGTCGCCACCTCGCGCTCGGTCGCCGAGTTCGGCTCGGGCCTGGTCGCCTACATCGGGCGCTCCTCGTACCCCGACCGCGTGTGGAAGGGCGGAGTCCGCGACGTCGCGATCTTCGACCGCGCGCTCAGCGACGACGACGTCACGGCGCTCGTCGCACAGGGCACCCCCACGAACCAGCAGGACGTGGACACCGCCGCGCAGGCCCTCTCGATCCCGGATGCCGATGACGTGCGCGGCAACGTGACGCTGCCCGCGACCGGGACGAACGGGACGACGGTGACCTGGTCGTCGTCGAACGCGCAGGTCGTGACCGCCACGGGCGAGGTCACCCGGCCTGCCACGGGATCCGCCGCCGTGACCGTGAAACTGACCGCCACGATCGCGAAGGGTTCCAGCCAGACCACTCGCGAGATCGAGCTCATCGTGCAGCCGAAGCCGGCGGCGCAGAAGCTCGAGGGCTACTTCTTCCCCTTCTTCACGGGGGAGAGCACCACCACCGACGAGGAGATCTCGTTCGCCACGAGCCGCGGGGACGACCCGAAGAACTGGCTCACCCTCAACGACGGCAAGCCCGTCCTCACCTCGGACCAGGGGGAGAAGGGCATCCGCGACCCGTTCGTCATGCGCTCGCCCGACGGGGACCGCTTCTACATGCTCTCCACCGACCTGAACATGTTCGACCTCTACAACGGCGACTTCGGCCGCGCGCAAGAGGTCGGCAGCCGCAAGCTCAACGTCTGGCAGTCCGACGACCTCACGACGTGGAGCCCCCTGCGCCAGATCACCGTCTCGAGCGAGTTCGCGGGCAACACCTGGGCACCGGAGGCCACGTGGGACGCCGACCGCGGGGAGTACGTCGTCTACTGGGCCTCGAACCTCTACCCGAGCGCGTCCACCACGGGTCGCAAGGCGGCCGACACCTACAACCGCATGATGATGGTCACCACTCGCGACTTCGTGACCTTCAGCGAGCCGCAGCCCTGGGTCGACGTCAAGCGCGGCGCGGGCAAGGGCACCATCGACGCCACCGTCGTGCGCGACGGCGACACCTACTACCGCTTCATCAAGGACGAGGCGTCGATGACCGTGCGCCAGGAGCGCTCGAGCACGCTCACCGCCACGGTCACCGGATCGCTTCCGACCACGACGTCGACCCCCGGTTGGCAGCTCGTGAAGGAGCAGATCGGCGTCGGACAGCCCAACCCCTGGGGCGGCACGTTCACCAATGGCGAGGGTCCCACGGTGTTCGCCGACAACGCCGAGGCCGGTCACTGGTACATGCTCATCGACCAGCCGAGCTACCACGGCGGTCAGGGCTACATGATGTTCGAGACCCGCGACATCGCGTCGGGGAACTGGACCTCGGTTCTGGATGCCACCCTCCCGGCGCGCCCGCGCCACGGAACCGTCCTGCCGATCAGCGCGGCCGAGCAGCAGAGACTGCTCGCGGCGTATCCGACCGATGAGACCGCGGACTACTCGATCACTGCCGACCCGTCGAAGGACGGTGCCGCGATCGACGACGCGATGTACGGGGTGTTCTTCGAGGACATCAACAACGCCGCCGACGGCGGTCTGTACGCCGAGCTCGTGCGCAACCGCTCGTTCGAGTTCCTGCCCGTCGACAACCGGGGCTTCACGGGGATGACCGCGTGGACGCCGGTGGCCCTCGGCGGCGGCGCGGGCTCGGCGCAACCGGTCAACGACGACAAGCGCATGAACGAGCGCAACCGCACGTACCTGCAGCTCGACCTTCGCAACGGGGCCGGGACCTACGGCGTCGAGAACGCCGGCTTCGACACGGGTGTGGCCCTCACGAAAGACGAGACCTACGACGTGTCGTTCTGGGCGCGGACCACGGCGACCGGCGGAACCCCCGTCTCGCTCGTGCTGCGTTCGGCCGACGGCACCGCGCGGTCGAACCCGTTCACGGCGACCGTGGGCGGTGACGGCTGGGTGAAGTACCGCGGCTCCGTGACGGCGACGGCCACGACCGACGCCGCCCGCGTGCTCGTCCAGGCCGCCGGCACCGGGACGCTGCGCCTCGACGAGGTCTCGGTCTTCCCGCGCGACACCTTCATGGGCCGGACCAACGGTCTGCGCAAGGACGTCGCTCAGAAGATCGCCGACCTGCACCCGAAGTTCGTCCGCTTCCCGGGCGGATGCATCGTCAACGTCAACAGCCACGCCGACTACTCGGCCGGCTCCAACTACGAGCGTGCGCGCTCGTACCAGTGGAAGGACAGCGTCGGCCCGGTCGAGACCCGTGCCACCAACGCCAACTTCTGGGGGTACAACCAGTCGCTGGGCCTGGGGTACTACGAGTACTTCCAGTTCGCCGAGGACATCGGCGCCACACCCGTCCCCGACGTCCCCGCGCTCCTGAACGGGTGCGGACAGGCGCTGCAGGCGACCGATCCGGCGCAGCTGCAGCGGCACATCCAGGACACGCTCGACCTCATCGAGTTCGCCAAGGGCGACGTGACCACGACCTGGGGAAAGCTGCGTGCCGACATGGGGCACCCCGCTCCCTTCGCCCTCGATCGCATCGAGATCGGCAACGAAGAGAACTACCCCGAGGCCTTCATGGCGAACTTCGTGACCTTCCGGGATGCCATCGCCGCCAAGTACCCGGACATGATCCTGATCAGCAACTCGGGCCCGGACGACACCGGGGCGGTGTTCGATCAGCACTGGGCTCAGAACCGCGCTCAGAAGGTCGACATGGTCGACGAGCACTACTACAACGACCCGTCGTGGTTCCTCTCGAACAATCACCGGTACGACTCCTACGACCGTCAGGGTCCGAAGGTCTGGATCGGTGAGTACGCCTCCCTCGACAACCGCTTCGCCAACGCGCTGTCGGAGGCGGCGTACATGACCGGCCTGGAGCGCAACGCCGACGTGGTCAAGATGGCCTCGTACGCGCCGCTGCTCGCCGACACGAGCAGCACGCAGTGGCGGCCCGACCTGATCTGGTTCGATCGCGACCAGGTGTGGGGCTCGGCGAACTACGAGGTGCAGAAGCTCTTCATGAGCAACGTCGGTGACCGGGTCGTTCCGACCACGGCGGGCGGGGATCTGGCATCCACCGATCTCGCCGGCGCCGTCGGCCTGTCGACGTGGAGCACCTCGGCCCGGTACGACGACGTGAAGGTGACGACGCCCGACGGGAAGACGCTCTTCTCCGACGACTTCGCCGACAAGAACGACGACGGGTGGTCGAAGCTCGCGGGAGCCGGATCGTGGTCGGCCGCCGACGGCAGCTACGTGCAGTCCTCGACGACGGCGAACAACACGCTCGTCGCCGGCCCCGCACTGACCGCCACCGACTACGACGTCTCGCTCAAGGCCACGAAGCTCGCCGGCGCCGAGGGCTTCCTCGTCGGCTTCGGCGTGAAGGGGTCGGCCGACTACCTGTGGTGGAACCTCGGCGGGTGGGGCAACACCCGCAGCGTCGTGGAGAAGGCCGTGGGTGGGGCGAAGTCGATCGTCGCCGACACGGGCACCCCCCGCGTCGAGACCGGTCGGACCTACGACCTGCGCATCCAGGTGCGCGGCGCCCGGGTGACCCTCTTCGCCGACGGCGTGCAGCAGGGGCAGTTCACCAACACGGCGGTCGAACCGTTCGCGCAGGTCATGACGACGGACGACACGAACGGAGACGTGATCCTCAAGGTCGTCAACGCCCAGGCCAAGGCCGCGGTGACCACGGTGGATCTCGGTGGGCTCACCGTGCTCCCGACCGCGGACGTGACGACCCTGCAGGCGGCCCCGACGGCGCTGAACACGGCGACGTCGACGCCCGTCGCGCCGAAGACCTCGCAGATGCCGGTCTCGAGCACCTTCACCCACTCGTTCGAGCCGTACTCGGTGACGTTCGTGCGGATGCACACGCGTCCGGCCGACAAGACGGCGCCCACGGTGGCCGTGAAGACCGATCCGGTCTCGCCCGATGGAGCCGAGGGGTGGTACGTGTCGCCGCCGACGATCACGGCCACGGCGACCGACGACGTCGATCAGGCACCGCGCCTCGAGGTCAGTGCTGACGGGGGGAGCACCTGGGCGACGTACACCGGCGCGGTGACCCCGGCGGAGGGGACGTCGAACCTGACCTTCAAGGCCACCGACGCCGCGGGGAACGTCTCGCCCTTCGTCACGGCGACGGTGAAGGTCGACCGCACGGCCCCGACGACGACCACGACGGTGGATGCCGCAGCCCGCACGGTCACGCTCGCCGCGAGCGACAGCGGGTCGGGAGTGGCGCGTCTGGAGTACCGCGTCGGCGACACGGCGACCTGGACGACCGCGTCCGGAGGGCAGGCCGTTGTGAGCGTCGGTGCGGGCGCGACCACCGTGTCGTACCGGGCGGTCGATGTGGCCGGCAACATCAGCGGGACGGGATCGACCGCGGTCGGCGCGACCGCGGGAGACCCGACCCTGTCGGTCTCGGGCGACCTCGTCGCCGGGGGCGTCGTGACGGTGTCGGGAACGGGCTGGCCCACGAACGCCGACGGGGAGCTCGAACTGCGCTCCACTCCGGTGCAGCTGGGCGCGGTCCGCACCGATGCCGGTGGGGCGTTCCTCGTGAACGTCATCCTCCCCGCGGACACCCCCGCGGGCGCGCACCGGGTGATCGCGCGTATCGGCGGGGTCGAGGCAGCAGTGGGTATCGAGGTCCGGGCCGCCGCGGGTGGCGCCGCCCCCGTCGTTCCTGCGGCTCCGAGCGGATCGGCCGGTTCGGCCCCGTCGCCGCTGGCGGTGACCGGTGGGGTGGTCTCGGGTGCGGCCCTCGCCCTCGGACTGCTCGCGGTGCTGATCGGGGCGGCTCTGAAGCGTCGCCGCCGGGCGATCGGCTGAGGCCGGGCCGCCCGCAAGAAGGAACGAACGACGCCCCGGTCGCCGAGAGGTGGCCGGGGCGTCGGCGTTCCTCCGACGAGAAGAACGTTGCCCGGCCGCCGCATGGCGACCGGGCAACCCTGCTCGGAGACAAAAAGAATGTTGCCCGGCCGCCGTGAGGCGACCGGGCAACGGGGTACACCCGGAGGGGGATCAGCTCGTGAGCAGGCGCAGGCCGTAGGTCTGCAGGATCTCGTTCACGGGCTGGAAGTACGTCGTTCCGCCGGTCGAGCAGTTGCCCGAGCCTCCGGAGGTGACGCCCTGGGCCTGGTTGCCCGCGAGGAGCGAACCGCCGGAGTCGCCCGGCTCAGCGCAGACGTTCGTGCGGATCAGGCCCGAGACCGACCCCTCGGCGTAGCGCACCGTGGAGTTGAAGCCCTGGATCTGGCCGCAGTGCCAGCCGGTGGTGGAGCCCGAGCGGCAGACGGTCGCGCCGACCGCGGCCGTGGTCGAGCCCTTCACGGCGACGCTGCCACCCGCGTAGTTGGACACCGATCCGACCGGGGTGTGGTTGGGCGTGCTCACCCAGGCGTAGTCGTTGCCGGGGAACGACGAACCCTGGAAGGTGCCGTAGGTGGTGCTGTCGCCCGCGACGCCGCAGTGGCCGGCGGTGACGAACCCGCCCTGCACCGCGAAGCCCACGGAGCAGCGGCTCTGGTTGTTGATGTTGTAGGCGACACCGCCCTGGATCGTCGCGAACGTCTCGGGGGCTTGGGCTCCGGTCTCGAGACGGACGGCGCCCGCGGGGGCGTCGAGCGTGGCGACGAAGTCGGCGGCGGCCTGATCGCCGCCGGCGACCACATCGACGACGAGGTCGTTCGCCTCGACGTCGATCCACCACGAGGGGATGACGTCGGGCACGGGGCTCGACTCGATCTTCGCGGCGATCGCCTCGAGATCGTCGAGGGAGTGCTCCGCGGCGACGGGCACGGCGCCCGCATCGGCGGCGGCGGCGCGAGCGGCGTCGGTGGTCGCCGCGGCGTACACCGTGCGCGTGGACTCATCGAGCCACGTGCCCGCGAAGGCGTCGCCCGAGACGGCGGCGACCTCGTCTGCCGTGCCGACGGCATCGGCCTGGAAACGCAGGACGTCCTGCGCGCCGGCGACGTCGGTGCCGAGGTCGGCGGCCATCGCCTCGAGCAGCTGCGCGTCAACTCCGTCGACGGCCGCGTCGGGCGACGACGTGGGGGTCTGCGCCAGCGCGGGGGCGGTGGCGGCGGTGGTCAGGAACAGGCCGAGGGCGGCTGCGCCCACGACGGTTTTCGATATGCGGTTCACGTTGGAGTGACCTTCCATCCAGGGGGATAAATGGCGGGGTACCCACCGCCATACAAACACGACCCGGACGAAAAGCGAAGGAATTGCTATGAATATCTGATCGGAGTCCAACAAAAACGCTGACAGGCGCGGGCGGCCGATCCTCGGGTTGCGCGGCGGGCCGCCGAGGTGCCACGCGCGCGGTGTTTAGGCTGACGGGCATGAGCACGAACGACTCCGGCACCCCCGTTCCCGCGCTCTCCACGGACCTCCCCGGCCGTGCCGCTCGCATCGCCGGGACTCTCTCGCGCCGAACGCGGCCGACCGACTCGTCTCGCCGCGGCGCGCTGCCCACGGACCCCTCCGCGGCGGACTTCCTGGCCGCTGCTATCGACGGGATCTCGCGCCCGGAGTCCCTCACCTCGGCGGCCTCCGCGCTGCACCGCCTCGTCGACGATCTGCCGACGTCGCTCAACTGGTTCGTCCGCGGCGCTCTGCAGGTGGGCGGTGCCGTCGCCCCCGTCCTGCCCAGTCCCGCCGTGCCGATCGCGCGTCGGGCTCTGCGCGATCTCGTCTCGGCCCTCGTCCTCGACGCGCGGCCCGAGCGCCTCGGGCCGTCCCTCGAAGCTCTCGAGTCCCCGGTCGAGGTGCGCCTGGTCGGCCCCGCGGTGGTCGGCGATGCCGGGGCGCGACGCCGGCTCGACGGCATCCGATCGCTGCTCGCTCGTGAGGACGTGGAGCGGATTTCGCTCGCGATCCCCGACGTCGTGGTCGCGCCGTCGCCGTGGGCCTTCGACGCCGAAGTCGAACACGCCGCCGAGCGCCTGCTGCCGGTGTTCCTCGACGCGGTCGCCGCCCGCACGCACGTGACCCTCGTCGCCGAGGGGCGCGATGACCTCGATCTCACCGTCGCCGTTCTCACCCGCGTTCTCGAGGAGCCCCGTCTGACCGGTCTGCGGGCCGGCATCCAGGTGCCGATCGCCGTCGCCGAGACGGCCGCCGCGGTCCGCGAACTGTCGGCGTGGGCGCGCGTTCGCACCTCGGCGGGCGGTGCCCGCCTGACGGTGCGGCTGAGCGACGCCGTCATCGAGACCCCGGATGCCGTGTCGGCGGCGCGTCACGGGTGGCCCGCCCCCTCGGTCACGGCACACGACGACGTGGACGCCGCACTGGTGCGCGGCCTGCGCGAGGCGCTGAGCGCGCGCGGGCAGGAGGGGTTCGCGGTCGAGGTCGCCACCGCCGACCCCGAGCGCGCCGCCCTGGCGCTCGCCCTCGCGGCGGAGGTCGAGACCGAGGTCGTGCTGGCGCTGCCGCACACCACCGCCTGGCTGCCGGGGGACGGGTACGTGCAGACGGCCCCCGCCGCGCATCCCGATGACCTCGACGCCGTCGTCGCCGGCCTCGCCGCCGGATACGCGCGAGCCGTGGCCGGAGCGCCCGACCTCCCCCTCGCCGTGCCCGATCCGCCCGCCGGCGCAGACGAAGCGGACGCCGACCCCCCGGGTGCCGGCGATGCACCCGAAACCGCGTCGATCGCGGCCCGGGTGCGTCGCGCTCTCGCCGCCGCCGAGCTCCCCGGGCCCGCCGCGCGCGTCGCACGGCGCGGAGTCGAGGGCGATCCGGCGATCCTGCGGGAACGCGTGGGCGACGACGCCGCCGAGCCCGGGCTCACGCAGGCGGTGCTGGGCATCGCGCGAGAGGCTGCGGCATCCGGAGACACCTCCGCGCTGGGACCGGACGTGCAGCAGATGCTCTTCGGCGGCCAGTCGTTCGTCGACACGGCCGTGTTCTCGGCCCGCGAGAGCGCCGAGCTCGCCGGAGGCGCCCCCGGGTTCCGCAACGTCGCGGACACCGATCCGACCGTGCCCGCCGACCGCGCCTGGGCGGTCGCCGTCCTGGGCCGCGTGTCCGACTCGACCGCCGGCGACGCCGCCGCCGCCGCCGGGCGCGTCGACGACGAGGCGGGACTCGACGCGGTGATCGACCGCGTGCGCACCGCCGCCGAGCCGTGGGGTGCGCTCGCCGCCGCGGACCGCGCCGCCGTCCTGCAGTCGGCCGCGCGCAGCCTCGAGCAGCGCCGCGCCGAGGTGATCGAAGTGCTCGCCTCGGAGGGAGGGGCGTTGCTCTCCGAAGCCGACGCCGAAGTGAGCCAGGCGGTGGATGCCGCCGCCTATTACGCGGCGACGGCGAAAGAACTCGACCGAGTTCCCGGGGCCGTGTTCGTGCCCGATCGGGTGAGCGTGGTCGCCCCCCGATGGAACGCCCCCGTCGGCCTCTGCGCCGCCGAGACGCTGGCCGCTCTCGTCGCGGGGTCCGGAGTGGTGCTGACGCCCTCGCCGCGCGCTCGTCGTGCCGGAGCCGTCGTGGCCGAGGCGCTGTGGGCCGCGGGAGTGCCGCGCGACCTGCTCGCCTACGTCGACCTCAACGAAGACGCGTCCGGGCGGGCCCTGATCGCGCACCCCGGCGTCGACCGTGTGCTGCTCGCCGGCGCGCGCACCACCGCCGAACGTTTCGCCGCGTGGCGCCCCGCGCTGCCCGTGCAGGCGTTCACGGCCGGACGGAACGTCGCGATCGTCGCCCCCTCGGCCGACCTCGACGCCGCCGTGACCGACATCGTGAGCGGCGCCTTCGCGCGCGCCGGTCAGGCCGCCACGGCCGTGTCGCTCGTGATCCTCGTGGGCGCCGTCGGGCGGTCCTCGCGCTTCACCGAGCAGCTGAAGGATGCCGTCTCGTCGCTGCGCGTGGGGCCGTCCGACGACCCGCTGTCCGACATCGGCCCGCTCGTCGAAGAACCCGCGGGAGAGGTGCGGCGCGCCCTGACCGTCCTCGGCGACGGCGAGCGGTGGCTCGTGGAGCCGCGAGAGCTCGACCTCGGGCCCGAGACGGCCGGCCGGTTCTGGTCGCCCGGCGTCCGCACGGGCGTCACCGCCGGCTCCCACCTGACCCGGGCCGCGGTCGCGGCGCCGGTGCTCGGCATCCTGCACGCTCCCACCGTCACCCGCGCGATCGAGTTGCAGAACGCGATCGGATCGGGGTTCGTGGCGGGCCTCCACACGCGCGATGAGGCCGATCTCGACCTCTGGCTCGACAGCGTCGAGGCGGCCGTCCTGCGGGTGAACCGCCCCTCGACCGGAGCGGTGATCCAACGCGAGCCGCTCGGCGGCTGGGGTGAGGCGTCCGCCGGCGACGGCGCCATGTCGGGCGGGCCGAACCGCCTCGTGACCCTCGGCTCGTGGCGACCCTCGACGGGCGGGGCGTCGTCGTCGACCCTGCACCTGCGCGGCCTCGACTCGCGGATCACGGCGCTCATCGAGGCGGCTCAGCCCACGCTGTCGTACGAGGCGTTCGACTGGCTCCGTCGCGGAGCGCTCGCCGACGCCGTCGCGTGGGACCGCGAGTTCGGTCGCGTGCGAGACGTCTCGCGCCTGGGCGTCGAGCGCAACCTCCGTCGCTACCGGCCGGTCGACGTGGCCGTGCGTGCGACCGCCGACGCCGCGTGGCAGGCGGTCCTGCGCGTCCTCGTCGCCGCCGTCCGGTCGGGTTCGACCTTCAGCCTCAGCACGCCGGTGGGGCTGCCCGCGGCGGTCCGGCACCTGCTGGGCGAGAGCGGTGTCGCCGTGTCGGTCGAGAGCGATGCCGAGTGGCTGCAGCGCCTGGCGGGTGGCATCCCGGATGCCGCCGCCGACGACGCCGAAACTTTCGTCACGGCCCCGCGACCGGGTCGCCTGCGCCTGGTCGGACCGGCCGACACGGTCGCCGCCCTGCGCACGGCCGTCGCCGAGACGGTCGGCGGGGACGTCTCGCTCACCGTGTACGCGAACGAGGTGACCACCGCGGGTCGCCTCGAGCTGCTGCCGTTCCTGCGGGAGCAGGCGGTGTCGATCGGGGCGTTCCGCTTCGGCGCGGTCGACGCGTGGAGTGCCGCGGTCATCTGAGCGGTGTCCCGTCCTCGGCGCCGCGCGGCCCGGCCGGTGCCCAGGACGCACTCGTTCGCCGAGGACGCACGTGATCGGCGCCCCTCCGATGCGGCTTGGGCGAACGGATGCGTCCTCGGCCGCCCACCCCGGGTTTCGAAAACGTTTAGCGTGACGCCCGCGCCGGGATAGCTTCGTCGAAACCCCGAGGAGCACCGATGACCGCTGCCCACCTGACCGTCGACCCCCGCTTCGCGATCGGCACCGTGCGCCGACGCCTCTTCGGCGGATTCGTCGAGCACCTCGGTCGTCACGTCTACGACGGCATCTACGAGCCGGGCCACCCGGCGGCGGACGAGCAGGGGTTCCGCACCGACGTGCTCGAGCTCGTGCGCGAGCTGGGCGTGTCGATGATCCGCTACCCCGGTGGCAACTTCGTGTCGGGGTTCCGCTGGGAGGACAGCGTCGGCCCGCGCGCGCAGCGCCCGCGCCGTCTCGACCTCGCGTGGCACTCGACCGAGACGAACGAGGTCGGCCTGCACGAGTTCGCCGACTGGCTCGACAAGGCCGGCAGCGAGCTCATGCTGGCCGTCAACCTCGGTACGCGCGGCGTTCTCGAGGCGCTCGACCTGCTCGAGTACAGCAACGTGCCCGGTGGCACCGCCCTGTCGCAGCGGAGGATCGACAACGGCCGCGCCGAGCCGTTCGACGTGCGCGTGTGGTGCCTCGGCAACGAGATGGACGGACCGTGGCAGCTCGGTCACCGCTCCGCCGACGACTACGGCACGCTCGCGGCGCAGACCGCCCGGGGCATGCGGCAGATGGACCCCTCGATCGAACTGGTCGTGTGCGGGTCGTCGGGGGCCGCGATGCCCACGTTCGGGGAGTGGGAGCGCGAGGTGCTCACCCACACCCATGACGACGTCGACATGATCTCGTGCCACGCGTACTACCAGGAGCACGACGGCGACGCGGCCTCGTTCCTCGCCTCGGCCGTCGACATGGACCGCTTCATCGAGGCGGTCGTCGCCACCGCCGACCACGTCGGCGCCGCCCGCGGCAGCAGCAAGAAGATCGACATCTCGTTCGACGAGTGGAACGTCTGGTACGTCGACCGCGTCGACGCCGTGAAGCCCACCGCGATCGACGACTGGCCCATCGCGCCGCGCCTGCTCGAAGACGTGTATTCGGTCCTGGATGCCGTCGTCTTCGGCAGTCTCCTGATCTCGCTGTTGAAACACGCCGATCGCGTCGCCTCGGCCTCGCTCGCACAGCTCGTGAACGTGATCGCGCCGATCATGACCGAGCCCGGCGGCCCCGCGTGGCGCCAGACGACGTTCTTCCCCTTCGCCCTCACCTCGCGCCTCGCGCGGGGCGAGGCGGTGCGTCTGCGGGTCGAGGCGCCCACGATCGACACGGCGCGGTACGGAACGGTCTCCGCGGTGGATGCCGTGGCCACCGTCGACGACGCAGCGGAAGCCGTCGCGGTGTTCCTCGTCCACCGCGGCCTCGAGCGACCGGTGGACCTCGAGATCGACGTGAGCGCCTTCGGTGAGGTCGAGGTGGTCGAGACGCACCTGCTGCACGACGACGACCCCGGGGCGTCCAACACTCTCGACGACCCCGAACGCGTGCGGCCGCGAACGGTGCAGACGCGCCTGGGGAACGGCATCCTGCACCTGACTCTGCCGCCGGTCGCGTGGGCTGCGGTGTCGCTGCGCCGGGTCGGCTGAGTCGCGCGTCAGCGGTCGTTGCCCTTCGCGGGCGTCTCCGTGAAGGGCGACCCCCTTCGCAGCGGACCGCCGCGCCGCGCCGCTCGCTCTCGCGTGCGGGCGCGTGCGAGAATGGCACCGGCGTGCTCGGACCGACCTTTCCCCGCACGGCGCCACATCGATCCGATGAGCGCCGCACGGGTTCGAAGGGCCACCGGGCCCCAGGACAGCGTCCGCCGCACCTTTCCTCCGAGGAGCAGAGATGTCCGCTACCCCCACCGCCACCACCGCCGAGTCCTCGACCGGCGCGCGCGTGCAGCAGCACCGCCGGTACCTCATGTGCCGCCCCGAGCACTTCACGGTGAGCTACAGCATCAACCCGTGGATGGAGCCCTCGCGGCCCACCGACACGAACCTCGCCGTGCAGCAGTGGCAGACGCTCTACGACACCTACGTCTCGCTCGGGCATGAGATCGAGCTCATCGACCCGCTCGAGGGTCTGCCCGACATGGTCTACACGGCCAACGGCGGCTTCGTGATCGACGGCATCGCGTACGGCCCCAAGTTCCGCTTCCGCGAGCGTGCCGCCGAGGCCCCCGCGTTCATCGACTGGTTCGCGGCGAACGGCTTCGAGGTCGCCGAGCCCGTCGAGGTCAACGAGGGCGAGGGTGACTTCCTCCTCGTGGGAGACACGATCCTCGCCGGCACCGGCTTCCGCTCGACCGGTGACAGCCACCGCGAGGTCGGCGAGGTCTTCTCGCGCGAGGTCGTGTCGCTGACGCTCACCGACCCGCGGTTCTACCACCTCGACACCGCGATCTCGGTGCTCGACCCCGTCGAGGGCCCGGGCGGCGTCGAGAAGGCGAACATCGCCTACCTCCCCACCGCGTTCGACGAGAAGAGCCAGGCGATCCTGCGCGAGCGCTACCCCGACGCCATCCGGGTGGCGGATGCCGATGGCGCGGTCTTCGGCCTCAACTCGGCCAGCGACGGCAAGAACGTGATCATCTCGCCGCGCGCCGTCGGCTTCGAGGCGCAGCTGCGCGAGCGCGGCTACACCCCCGTCATGGTCGACCTCTCTGAGCTGCTGCTCGGCGGCGGCGGCATCAAGTGCTGCACCCTCGAACTGCGAGGCGGATCCCGATGAGCACCGCCGTCGACGACCTCGGCACCCGTCTCATCGCCGAAGAGGGCGCGCACCTCGCCCACAACTACCACCCGCTGCCGGTCGTCGTCTCGCGCGCCGAGGGCGTGTGGGTCACCGACGTCGAGGGCAAGCGCTACCTCGACCTGCTCTCGGCGTACTCCGCGCTGAACTTCGGCCACGGCCACCCGGCGATCCTCGCGGCCGCGCGCGAGCAGCTCGACCGCTTGACGCTCACCAGCCGCGCGTATCACAACGACCGTCTCGGGCCCTTCGCCACGGCGCTCGCGCAGCTCTGCGGCAAAGACACCGTGCTGCCGATGAACACCGGTGCCGAGGCCGTCGAGACCGGCATCAAGGTCGCACGCGCGTGGGGCTACCGCACCAAGGGCGTCGCCCCGGATGCCGCGACCATCATCGTCGCGAACGGCAACTTCCACGGCCGCACGACCACGATCGTCGGCTTCAGCGACGACCCCACGGCACACGACGACTTCGGGCCGTACGCTCCGGGGTTCGTGCACGTGCCGTACGGAGACGCGGATGCCATCGCCGCGGCGATCGACGAGAACACCGCCGCGGTGCTGCTCGAGCCCATCCAGGGCGAGGCCGGCGTCGTGATCCCGCCCGAGGGGTTCCTGCAGCGCGTGCGCGAGATCTGCACGGCGAACAACGTGCTGTTCATCGCCGACGAGATCCAGTCGGGCCTCGGACGTGTCGGTGAGACCTTCGCGTGCGACCGCGAGGGCGTCGTGCCCGACGTGTACCTGCTCGGCAAGGCGCTGGGCGGCGGCATCCTGCCCGTGTCGGCCGTCGTCGCGGACCACGACGTGCTCGGCGTCATCCACGCCGGTGAGCACGGGTCGACCTTCGGGGGAAACCCGCTGGCCGCGGCCGTGGGTCTGCGGGTCGTCGAGATGCTGGCATCCGGAGAATTCCAGACCCGCGCGAAGGCGCTGGGGGCGCACCTCGAGGCGTCTCTGCAGACCCTCGTCGGCCACGGCGTCACCGCCGTGCGCATCGCGGGCCTGTGGGCCGGCGTCGATATCGATCCGGCGTACGGCACCGGCCGCGAGGTCGCCGAGAAGCTCCTCACCCGCGGTGTGCTCGTGAAGGACACGCACGGCCAGACGATCCGCATCGCCCCGCCGCTGACGATCCGCGCGACCGAGCTCGACTGGGCCGTCGAGCAGATCCGGCACGTGCTCGCGGGCTGAGCGCTCCCCGCTCCACACCCGCGTGAGGTGCCAAGAATTGTCGCTTCGGGGACGACCCAAGCGACAAAATTTGGCACCTCACGCGAGGGGGCTCAGGCCACCGACACCGTGCGCTGATCCCAGCCCGTCGCGCCGTCGGGGGCGGGGGCCGCGGTCGCGCTCGTCTGGGTCTCGCCGGTGGCCGACACCGCGCGGCAGCGGATGACGTGCGAGCCGCTCTCGGCGTTCCACGGCAGGCTCCACTGCACCCACGTGTCAGCCGAGATCGCCGTCGCGAGCGTCGCCTTTTGCCAGGGCCCGTCGTCGACCTGCACCTCCACACCCGAGACGCCGACGTGGGTCTGCCACGCGACCCCGGCGATGACCGTGTCGCCCGCGGCGACCTGCGCGCCCGAGCGGGGCACGTCGATGCGCGACTGCAGCTTCACGGGTCCGCGCTCCGACCAGCCGCGCGAAGTCCAGTAGCCCTCGGCGCGGTCGAAACGGGTGACCTCGAGCTCGCTGACCCACTTGGTCGCCGAGACGTAGCCGTACAGACCGGGCACCACCATGCGCACGGGGAAGCCGTGCTCGATCGGCAGCGGTTCGCCGTTCATGCCGATCGCGAAGAGCGCGTCGCGGTCGTCGGTGAGGGCCTCGAGGGGGCTGGATGCCGTGAACCCGTCGACCGAGCGCGAGAGCACCATGTCGGCCTCGGCGGTCGGTTTCGCGCGGGCGAGGATGTCGCGGATGGGCACGCCGAGCCAGCGCGCGGTGCCGATGAGGGAGCCGCCCACCTCGTTCGAGACGCACACGAGGGTCGCGACGGTCTCCTGCTGGGGGAGGGCGACCAGGTCGTCCCACCGCAGCACGACCTCCTGCTCGACGAGACCGTGCACGCGCAGGGTCCAGGTCGAGGGGTCCACCTGGGGCACGACGAGCGCGGTGTCGATGCGGTAGAAGTCCGAGGCGGGCGTGATCACCGACGCGAGCCCGTCGATGCCGAGGTCGGCGGCGGCGGGAACCGTCGTCGTGGTGGCCGGCGTGGGCAGACGCAGCGCCGCTCGGATCGCGCTCACCGCTCGCGCACCCCCGCTCAGCGCGAAGGACCCGGCGGTGGCCATCACCCCGGCCAGCACGGCCACGCCCGAAAGGGCGAGCACACTGCGGCGCGAGACGCCGTCGTCGGCGGGGGACTGCACGGAACGCCGACGGAGCCGGGCGACCAACAGCCCGGTCACCAGAGCGGCAGCCGCCCCCGCCACGAGCGAGGGCAGGGGCGATAACGTCCCGGCATCCGCCCGCGTCATCGAGACGATCGCGCCGATCACGCCCAGTGCGACGAGGACGACGCGTCCCCACGGGGCTTTCCGGCGCTCGAGCACGCCGGCGACCCCGGCGATGATCAGCAGCAGCACCGCGATGCCGACGAGCAGGGCGGCCTTGTCGCCCGTACCGAACAGGTCGATCGCCAGGTTCTTCGCCCAGGCCGGAGCGAGGTCGATCATGCCGCCGCCGATGACCGCGAAGGGGCTCGCGGTGGGCGACACGATCGCCGCGGCGAGCTCGCCGAGGCCGGCGCCGAACACGGTGGCGGCGATCGACGCGACGATCGCCGCGAGGTCGCGGCGGCGGGAAGATGCGGGGGTCACGAAGGGAGCCTAGAGAGCGCCGGGCGCTCGGGCGCCGGGCGCGCGGTATTCACAGCCAACCGGCATCCGTCGCTCCGGCCTGTGCGGGACGGACCCCCGTGTCAAGGTTCTGTCGGTTTCTTCCCGTAATCCGCACGCTGTCGCGGTGAACCACCGCGGCCACTGGGCATTCCCCCTCCTCCTCCCCGACGACACCCCCGATCTCGATGAGGTCCGTACGGCTCTGGGGCGGATGGATTCCGACGGTGCCTCCGCCACTGACGTCGCTGCCACACTCGCGTGGGCGACGAGCCTCGTCTCGCCGCGTTCGCTCGGCGCGACCTGGGAGCTGCTCGCGTCGGTCGCCGCGCGCGATGTCGCGATCGCCCGCATGCTCGAGCCGCACCTCGACGCCCTGTCGATCCTCGCCGAAGCCACCCGCGAGGGGATCGACGTCGACCTCGAACCGGGCGGGTCGTGGGGGGTCTTCGCTGCGGAGGGGTCGGGCATGCGCCTCGAGGCACGGCGCTCCGACGGCGTCTGGACGCTGCACGGATCCAAGCCCTGGTGCTCCCTCGCCGCCGACCTGGACCGCGCCCTCGTGACCGCGTGGGTCGATGACGAACGCCGGCAGCTCTTCGCGCTCGACCTGCGAGACCCGGCCGTGAGGGTGCGGACCGGTCCCTGGCACGCGCGCGGGTTCGAGCGGGTCGTCAGCGCCCCGATCGACGTCGATGGAGCGGTTGCCGTCCCCGTGGGCGAGCCCGGCTGGTATCTCCGTCGACCCGGCTTCGCGCACGGTGGGGTCGGGGTGGCCGCGTGCTGGTGGGGCGGAGCCCTGCCGCTCCGCGACGCGCTGCGCGAGGCCGCCGCATCCGACCGAGCGGACCAGCTTTCGCGCGTGCACCTCGCTCGCGCCGACACCGCGCTCTGGGTCGCCCGCACCGTGCTGCGCGAGACGGCGGCGGTCTTCGGTGCGGGCGGTTCGGCATCCGAGGGTCTGCGCGCCACCCGCGCCCGCACGGTCGTCGCGGAGGCCGTCGAGACGACCCTCGCCGAAGCCGCGCACGCCCTGGGGCCGCTGCCCCTCGTCGCGGATGAGGCGCACGCGCGACGTGTCGCCGATCTGCAGATCTACCTGCGCCAGCACCACGGCGAGCGCGATGTCGCGAGAATCGGCGCCGACATCGCGACGGGGGCGGGCACGTGGTGAGCTTCGACCATCGCGAGCCCGGGACCGACGAGCGCGTCTGGGCGGACGCCCTCCGCCGCGACTCGCCATCTCTCGATCTGGACGTCGACCACCTGATCGTCGTCGCCGCGCACCCCGACGACGAGAGCCTGGGAGCGGCGGGGCTGCTCGCGACCGCGGCCGCACGCGGCATCCGGATCGATCTCCTCGTCGTCACCGACGGCGAAGGCTCTCACCCCGAGTCGCCGACGCACAGCCCCGCCACTCTCGCCCTGCTCCGCCGCCGAGAACTCGTCGACGCCGCACGCATCGTGGGGCTCGTCGCCGACCCGGTCTTCCTCGGTCTGCCCGACGGCGGGACGGACGAGCATCGGGATGCCATCGCCGAGGCGCTCCGCGAAGCGATCGACGCCGCGGCGGGCCGGCGCGTGCTGGTGGTGTCGCCCTGGCGAGGAGACGGGCACCGCGACCACCGGGTCGTAGGAGAGATCGTCGAGCAGGTCTGCGCCGCGCGCGGCGTGCGATCGCGCGCCTTTCCGATCTGGCTGTGGCACTGGGGCGGCCCCGACGACGTGCCGTGGGATCGTGTCGAGCACCTCGCCCTCGAGCCTCGTGCGCGCGACCTCAAGACCCGCGCTCTCGACGCGCACCGCACTCAGCTCGAGCCGCTGTCGGCCGCTCCGGGGGACGAGCCGATGATCCACGCGCGCATGCACGCCCACTTCGTCCGCGATGCAGAGGTCTTCATCGTTCCGGAGGGGCCCTCGACCCCGGCGGGCAGCGTCGGCCGCGAGTACTTCGACGACATGTACGCCCGGCACGAGGACCCCTGGGGCTTCGACTCGCGCTGGTACGAGGAGCGCAAGCGCGCCGTCCTCCTCGCCGCTCTCCCGAGCCGCACGTATCGCTCGACGCTCGATGCCGGGTGCTCCACGGGTGCTCTGACCGCGCAGCTGGCCGACCGCAGCGACCGGGTGCTCGCCGTCGACCTCGCGCCCGCCGCCCTCGATCGCGCGCGGGCGCGGCTCGCGGGGCGCGAGAACGTCGAGTTCCGCCTCGCGACGCTGCCCGCAGCGTGGCCCGAGGGTGAATTCGAGCTGGTGGTGGTGTCGGAGGTGGCGTACTACTGGGCGGGGGCAGACCTGGATCGCGGGCTCACGGCGGCCGTCGCCTCGCTGAGCGCCGGCGGCCACCTGGTCGCGTGCCATTGGCGGCATCCCGTCGCCGAGTACCCGCGCACCGGCGACGAGGTGCACGACGCGCTCGCCGCGCGACCCGACCTGGTGCGCCTCGCGCGGCACGAGGAGCAGGACTTCGTGCTCGAGGTGTACGCGCATCCGGGCGCTCTTTCGGTGGCGGCCGAGTCGGGGCTCGTCGCGTGAGGGCCCTGGCCGTGGTCATTCCGGCGCATGACGAGGAGGCTCTGATCGGTCGATGCCTGGCATCGGTCACCCGGGCGGTGTCGCTCGCGCGCGAGAGCGAACCCGACCTCGACATCGCGGTCGCCGTCGTGCTCGACGCGTGCGGCGACACCACCGCCGCCCAGGTTCGGCGCTGGCCCGTCGAGGCGGTCGAGATTGCGGCACGTCGCGTGGGCACCGCCCGTCGGATCGGCGTCGCGCACGCGCTGACGCGGCTCACCGCCGGTGCCGACGACACGTGGATCGCGATGACGGATGCCGACACCGTTGTGCCCCCGAACTGGATCACGCACCAACTCGACCTCGCCGACGCCGGGGTCGACCTCGTGCTGGGAACGGTCCGCCCCGACTTCGCCGACCTCAGCGCCCGACACGTCGCGTACTGGCGTGCCACCCATCACCGGGGCAGACCTCCCGGAAACGTCCACGGAGCCAATCTGGGCGTGCGGGCGAGCACGTACGCCCGGGCGGGTGGCATCCCGGATCTCGTCGAGCACGAGGACGTGGCCCTCGTCCGCGCGGCACGCACTCTCGGTGCGCGGGAGCGGGCGAGCGACGTGCACGAGGTCGAGACCTCGGGCCGTTTGACCGGCCGCACGCCCGCGGGATACGCCGCGTTCCTCGCGCGCGTGCACGCCTGGGTCGACGCTCCACCGCTGGCGGCTCCCGGCGCCTGACCCACCGGGTGGGGGTTCGTCAACCACCGCTGTGGCTCCGCACCTTCGCCGCAGACTAGCCATCCCCCGGAACGAGAGGCACCACCATGAAGGCACTGACCTGGCAGGGCAAGCGCAACGTGAGCGTCGAGGAGGTTCCCGACCCCGAGATCCTCGAGCCCACCGACGCGATCGTGAAGATCACCTCGACGGCGATCTGCGGCTCCGACCTGCACCTCTACGAACTGTTCGGACCGTTCATCGACAAGGGCGACGTGCTCGGCCACGAGCCGATGGGCGTGGTCGTCGAGGTCGGCTCGGCCGTGACGAACCTCGCCGTCGGCGACCGGATCGTCGTGCCCTTCAACATCTCGTGCGGCCACTGCTTCATGTGCCGCCGCGGACTGCAGTCGCAGTGCGAGACGACGCAGGTGCGCGAGTACGGCAGCGGTGCCGCGCTGTTCGGTTACACCAAGCTCTACGGGCAGGTGCCGGGCGGGCAGGCCGAGTACCTCCGCGTGCCGCTGGCCGACTACAACCACATCCGCGTCGGCGACGACCTGCCCGACGACCGCTACCTCTTCCTCAGCGACATCGTGCCCACCGCCTGGCAGGGCGTGCAATACGCGAACGTGCCCGAGGGTGGGACGCTCGCCGTCATGGGCCTCGGCCCCGTCGGGCAGTTTGCGGCCCGCATCGGCGTGCACCTCGGCTACCGGGTCCTCGCGATCGAGCCCGAGCCCGAGCGCCGCGCGATGGCCGAGCGCCACGGCGTGCTCACCTACGACCTGACCGACACGGTGGTCGACGAACTCGTCGATCTCACCGAGGGGCGCGGGGCGGATGGAGTGGTGGATGCCGTGGGCATGGAAGCCCACGGTAACGGCGGCATCAAGCTGGCCCAGAACGCCGTCGGGCTGCTCCCCGACGCCCTCGCGCAGAAGCTCATGGACAAGGCGGGGCTCGACCGCCTCGCCGCTGTCTACGCCTCGATCGACCTCGTCCGCCGTGGCGGCACCGTCTCGCTCAGCGGCGTGTACGCCGGCGAGGCTGACGTGCTACCGATGAAGACGATGTTCGACAAGCAGCTGAATCTGCGCATGGGGCAGTGCAACGTCAAGCGCTGGATCGACGACCTGCTGCCGCTCGTCGAAGACTCCGCCGACCCGCTCGGCGTGATGGACCTGGTCACGCACCACGCCCCCCTGGAAGACGCCCCCGGCCTGTACGAGACCTTCCAGAAGAAGGAAGACGGCTGCATCAAGGTCGTGCTGCGCCCCGGCGCCTGAGCCGCGCCGCACCCGCGTGAGTCGCCAAGATCTGTCGCTAGGGGACCCGCCCAAGCGACCAATTCTGGCGACTCACGCAAGGCGGAGGCGAGGAAACGTGTCCGCAACACGGTGCTGGGTAAAGTCGTCGCATGGGTGACCTGTTCGACGGTTACGGCTCCACGCTGGCGCCGCGCAAGACCGCATCCGGCATCCCGGCGTTCGACGAGATGTTCGGCGTTCCGGCGAGTCCCGGAGAAGCCGCCCCCTCGCGCGAGGCGTACCGGGAGCTGTACCAAACGCTCGCGCAGATGACGCAGGAAGAACTGCGCGGGCGCACCGAGTCGCTCGCGAGTTCGTACCTCGCGCAGGGCGTGACCTTCGACTTCGCGGGGGAGGAACGTCCCTTCCCCCTGGATGCCGTGCCCCGGGTCATCGCGTACGACGAGTGGTCGCGCATCGAGGCCGGCGTGAAGCAGCGGGTCAAGGCGCTCGAGGCGTTCCTCGACGACGCCTACGGCAATCAGCACTGCGTGCGCGACGGCATCCTGCCCGCGGGGCTCATCTCGTCGTCGCAGTACTTCTACCGCCAGGCGGCCGGCATCCGCAGCGCGAACGGCGTGCGCATCCAGGTGTCGGGCATCGACCTGATCCGCGACGAGCACGGCGAGATGCGCGTGCTCGAAGACAACGTGCGCGTGCCCTCGGGCGTCTCGTACGTCATCTCGAACCGCCGCGTCATGGCGCAGACGCTGCCCGAATTGTTCGTGTCGATGCGCGTGCGCCCCGTCGGGGACTACCCGAACAAGCTGCTCGCCGCGCTCAAGGCGTCGGCCCCGCCCGGGATCGACGAGCCCAACATCGTCGTGCTCACCCCCGGCGTCTACAACTCCGCGTACTTCGAGCACACGCTGCTCGCGCGTCTGATGGGCGTCGAGCTCGTCGAGGGGCGCGACCTGCTGTGCATCGGCGGCAAGGTGTTCATGCGCACGACCCGCGGCCCGCAGCGCGTCGATGTGATCTACCGCCGCGTCGACGACGACTTCCTCGACCCGCTGCAGTTCCGCGCCGACTCGATGCTCGGGGCGCCCGGGCTCATGCTCGCCGCACGCCTGGGCAACGTCACCATCGCCAACGCGGTGGGCAACGGCGTCGCCGACGACAAGCTGCTGTACACGTACGTGCCCGACCTCATCCGGTACTACCTCGCCGAAGAGCCGATCCTCAAGAACGTCGACACCTGGCGTCTCGAGGATCCCGGTGCCCTCGAAGAAGTGCTCGACCGTCTGCCCGAGCTCGTGGTGAAGCCGGTCGACGGCTCGGGCGGCAAGGGGCTCGTCGTGGGTCCCGATGCCTCGCCCGCCGAGCTCGATGCGCTGCGCAAGCGTCTCACGGCCGACCCGCGCGGCTGGATCGCCCAGCCCGTGGTCATGCTCTCGACCATCCCGACGCTCGTCGAAGACGGCATGCGTCCGCGTCACGCCGACCTCCGCCCCTTCGCGGTCAACGACGGCGACGACATCTGGGTGCTGCCCGGTGGCCTGACCCGCGTGGCGCTGCCGGAGGGCCAGCTCGTGGTCAACTCCAGTCAGGGCGGCGGCTCGAAGGACACGTGGATCGTCGGCGGCTCGGCCCCCTCGCACGTCGAGTACGGCCAGGGCAACGGCGTCTCGGGACTCGTCGCCGACCAGGCCGCGGTCACCGAGTCGATCCCGATCATCTACGACGGACAGCCCGCTCCCTCGACCTCACCGCGCGATCCGCGCCCGGGCGGAGGGCCCTCGGGCAAGGAGCAGCAGGAGCAACAGCAGCAGGATGCCGCCGTGCAGCACGGTCCGCAGGCCGAGCAGCAGCAGCAGGCGCGGGAGACGGGGCCATGCTGAGCCGCATCGCAGAATCGCTGTTCTGGATCGGCCGCTACATCGAGCGCAGCGACGGCACCGCCCGCATCCTCGACGTGCACCTCCAGCTGCTGCTGGAGGACCCGTGGATCGACGAGGACACCGCGTGCCGCTCGCTGCTCAGCGTCATGGGGTCGGCGTGGCCCGAGAACGTCGACACCGTCCGCCGCGACGACGTGCTCGCTCGCCTCGCGGTGGATCGGATGAACCCGTCGAGCATCGCGTACTCGATCACCGCGGCTCGCGAGAACGCCCGGCGCGCTCGCGAGATCGTGTCGACGGAACTGTGGGAGATCCTCAACACCACGAACGCCCGGATGCCGCGGCGCCTGCAGACCGACAAGGTCCACGAGTTCTTCCAGTGGACGCGCGAGCGGGCCGCGCTGGCCATCGGGATCGTCGATTCGTCGACCAACCGCGACGAGGCCTGGCAGTTCTTCACCCTCGGTCGGAGCATCGAGCGCACGGACATGACCGCGCGACTGCTGGCCACCCGCTCGCTCACCGAGGTGTCGGGCCCGTCGTGGACGACGATCCTCCGCTCCTGCGGCGCGTACGAGGCCTACCTGCGCACCTATCGCGGCATGCCGAGCGCCCGTAACGCGGCGGAGTTCCTGTTGCTCGACCGCCTCTTTCCGCGCTCGATCATCTACTCGATCCAGCGCGCCGAGGACTGCATGAGCGCGATCGACCCCCGCGCCGATCGCGTCGGGCACTCGAACACGGTGCTGCGGGCTCTCGGTCAGATCCGCAACGATCTGGAGTACCGCCCGGTCAGCGACATCCTGGCCGAGCTGCCCGAGCACATGCAGCGGGTGCAGACGGTCACGCGCGAGGCGTCGGAAGCGATCCGCTCGCGCTTCTTCCCCACTCAGGCCGAACCGTCGTGGATCGGAGAGATCTCATGACGGATGCCGTGACCGCCGTCCGTGCGAAGACCTCGGGAGGTCGGCGATGAAACGCCTGCGCATCGAGCACCAGACCGGGTTCGTCTACCCCGGCGACGTCGTCGCCTCGTACAACGAAGCCCGCATGCTGCCGCATTCGACCGACAGCCAGTTCGTGCTGAGCTCGTCGCTCGACATCGAGCCGTCGACCTCGGTCAACCAGTACGTCGACTACTTCGGCACGCGCGTGGCGGCCTTCGACGTGTTGTCGCCGCACGGCGCGCTGACCATCACCGCGCGTTCGCTGGTCGAGGTGCGCCCGCGACCCATCGAGCACGCCGACATCACCTGGGAGCAGCTCGCGGCGGAGGCGGCGCGGTCGATCTCGACGGTCGAGCAGCTGACCCAGACGCGGCGCACGACCCCGCACGCCGAGGTCGCCGAACTCGCGCGCTCGATCGCCGCCCAGCACGACCGGCCCGGGCCCGCGGCGCACGCGATCGCCGAGGCCATCGGGAACGCGATCGACTACATGCAGGGGGTGACCGGCGTGCACTCCACGGCGGTCGACGCCTGGGAAGCGCGAAAGGGCGTGTGCCAGGACATCGCGCACATCGCGATCGGGGCCCTGCGCGAGGTCGGCATCCCGGCCCGCTACGTGTCGGGGTACCTGCACCCGAAGCCCTCCGCCGAGGTCGGCGAAGCGGTCACCGGAGAGTCCCACGCCTGGGTGGAGTGGTTCGCCGGTGACTGGCAGGGGTTCGACCCGACGAACAACATCGAGATCGGCGACCGTCACGTGCTGGTCGGTCGCGGCCGCGACTACAACGACGTCCCGCCGCTGCGCGGCGTGTACGCCGGTCCTGGCAAGAGCAACCTCAAGGTGAAGGTCACGATCACGCGCGAGACCTGACTCCGGTCAGTCGGATGCCGCGGCGCCCGGCCTTCTTCGTCGCGTCGTGCCTCTCGCTCGCGGTGATCGTGTGTCGGGAGGAGAACGCCCGAGCAGTCGACGACATCGAGGGATGCCGGCGCACTGACCCTGGTCGTGGGGCCCTCTCGCGCGTACGATGTGGTCAGACCACATGAAAGAGAGATCCCCCATGGTTCAGCGTCAGCTGCCGAAGGTCGGCGAGCTCCTCGAGCTCATGCAGTTCAAGAAGCCCGAACTCGACGCGCGCAAGCGCCGCCTCGACGCCGCGCTCACGATCGCGGACCTGCGCACGATCGCCAAGCGCCGCACGCCCAAGGCAGCGTTCGACTACACCGACGGCGCCGCCGAGGGCGAACTGTCGCTCGATCGCGCCCGCCGCGCGTTCGAAGACGTCGAGTTCCACCCCGACATCCTGCGCCCCGCCGCCGACGTCGACACCTCGTGCCAGATCCTCGGCGGTCCCTCGGCCCTGCCCTTCGGCATCGCGCCCACGGGCTTCACGCGTCTCATGCAGACCGAGGGTGAAACGGCCGGTGCCTCCGCGGCCGCGGCCGCCGGCATCCCGTTCACGCTCTCGACTCTCGGCACCACCTCGATCGAGGGTGTGAAGGCCGCGAACCCCGTCGGTCGCAATTGGTTCCAGCTCTACGTCATGAAGGACCGCTCGATCTCGTACGGTCTCGTCGAGCGCGCGGCGAAGGCGGGCTTCGACACCCTGCAGTTCACCGTCGACACCCCCATCGCCGGCGCGCGCCTGCGCGACAAGCGCAACGGCTTCTCGATCCCGCCGCAGCTGACGGTCGGCACGATCGTCAACGCGATCCCGCGCCCCTGGTGGTGGATCGACTTCCTCACCACCCCCAAGCTCGAGTTCGCCTCGCTCAGCACCACCGGCGGCACCGTCGGCGAGCTGCTGAACGCCGCGATGGACCCCACGATCAGCTACGACGACCTCGACGTGATCCGCGGCATGTGGCCCGGCAAGATTGTCGTCAAGGGCGTGCAGAACGTGACGGATGCCGCACGCTTGGTCGACCAGGGCGTCGACGGCATCGTGCTCTCCAACCACGGCGGGCGCCAGCTCGACCGCGCGCCCATCCCCTTCCACCTGCTGCCGAAGGTCGTGCGCGAGGTCGGCAAGGACGCCACGGTCATGGTCGACACCGGCATCATGAACGGCGCCGACATCGTGGCATCCATCGCCCTCGGCGCGACCTTCACCCTCATCGGCCGTGCCTACCTCTACGGCCTCATGGCCGGTGGGCGTCAGGGCGTCGACCGCACGATCGCGATCCTGCGCAGCGAGATCGAGCGCACGATGACCCTGCTGGGCGTCTCGTCGCTCGACGAGCTCGAGCCCCGCCACGTCACGCAGCTGACGCGGCTCGTGCCGGTGGCGGATGCCGCGGGGGTCGACGCGCGGCGGTAATGCGCGCCGCGCAGCATCAGCGATTCGCGCATCTTCTGTCGGGTGAGGGCGGATGCCGCTGAGGTTGTGCGGATCGCTGAGGATGCGCGAGCGAGAGCCGGGTTTCGCAACCTCAGTGATTTGCGCATCTTCTGTCGGGTGAGGGCGGATGCCGCTGAGGTTGTGCGGATCGCTGAGGATGCGCGAGCGAGAGCCGGGTTTCGCAACCTCAGTGATTTGCGCATCTTTCGTTGTGTGGGGCAGGTGCCGCTGAGGTTGTGCGGATCGCTGAGTTTGCGCCATGTCGCCCCTCGTGACCAGCTCGTCCTCGGCGCCGATCCCGGGGATATGGCATCCATTCGATTGAATGGACTAGTCGGTTCGCACCTCGCTGTCCTCGCGACGACGCGCGGACGCCCCGAGCGTCAGCGTCGAGGCGAGTCCCAGGGTGAGGAATGCGGCGGCGGTGAAAGCCGCGGCTTTCGTGCCGTCGCTGAACGCCGCGCGGGCGTTGATCGCGAGATCCCGGGTCTCGGGCGACGCATCGAGGCCCGCGATCGCCGCTCCGGCGCTGTCGACCACCTGTGAGACCACCTGGTCGCGCTCGGCCGCGGCGATGCCGCGATCGTCGAGAGTGGATGCCAACACCCCCGCCGTGGTCGAGAACAGCACGGTGCCGAGGATGGCGACGCCGAGCGCCGCTCCGAGCTGTCGCGACGTCGACTGGGTGCCCGAGGCCTGGCCGCTCGCGGACGGCGGGACGTCGGCCAGGACCACGCCCGTGAGCTGCGCCGTCGCCAGGCCCACGCCGAGCCCGTACACGAAGAGGAAGGGGATGAGCGGGCCCCAGACGGCATCCGGCCCGACGGTGAAGGCGACACCGGCGACGCCGATGATCTCGGCGACAAGCCCGCCGCGCACGATCCAGACCGGAGCGACCTTGCCGCTGAGGGCGCCCGCGATCCCGCTGGCCACGAACGACCCGATCGCCAGCGCGAGCAGCAGTAAGCCCGTCTGCAGAGCGTCGAAGCCCACGACGAACTGCAGCCAGAGGGGGAGGGCGAGGATGATGCCGAACTCACCCAGAGACACGACCGCCGCAGCGATGTTGCCGTTGCGGAACGAGGTGATCCGGAACAGATCGAAGGCCAGAAGCGTCGAGCGACCGTGACGCTGGCGACGAAGGCCCCACGCGATGAACGCGACCAGGGCGACCACGGCCACCGCGAAGGCGATCGGCACGGGCGAGATCGGAAGCGGCCAGCTCCAGTCGCCGATCGAGGGGGCGGTCGCGACCGTCCACCATCCGTAGGTGCGCCCCTCGATGAGTCCGAACACGAGCGGGGCCATGGTGAGCACCGACAGCAGGGCTCCGACTCCGTCGATGCGCTCGGCCCGATCGCTGCGCGATTCGGCGACCGTGAGGGCGACGCCGATCACGATGACGACGCCGAGCGGGATGTTGATCCCGAAGGCCCATCGCCACGAGAAGGCCGTGGTCAGCCAGCCGCCGAGCAGGGGGCCGACGGCCGCCATGCCGCCGATCGTCGAGCCCCAGACGGCGAAGGCGATGCCGCGCTCGCGGCCGCGGAAGGTGGCGTTGATGATCGACAGGGTCGTCGGCAGGATCATCGCACCCCCGACTCCCTGGACCAGGCGCGACAGGATCAGCAGCCCTCCGGTGGGGGCCGTGGCCGCGGCGATCGAGGCGCCCGCGAAGATGATCACGCCGAGCAGCATGAGGCGGCGTCGCCCGAACCGGTCGGCGAGGCTGCCGAAGACGAGGAGGAAGGACGCGAAGACGAGGGTGTAGGCCTCTTGGACCCACTGCACCTCGGTCGACGAGATCTTGAGTTCTTCGACGATCGAGGGCACGGCGACGTTGACGATCGTCGAGTCGACGATGATCAGCGACACGGCGATGCTGATGAAGACGAGCCCCGCCCAGCGGCGCCCTGCCTGTGTTCCGTTCATGTCGCTAGCTTATCTAGCTAAATGCATCGACGGGAGGGGTTGCGCGCGCGACGATGACCGCCTCCGGCGAACGCGGGGCGCGGGCTCTCGAATCGGGCGGTCGCCCTCAGCTGCCGTGACGCGGGCGAGGCGTCGCTCGCGGAGAGCGTTCGCCCGGGGGCAACGGGATCGGCGTGGTTCCGGCGATCTCGTCGCTGAAGTCCTCGGGTTCGGGCGCGATCGTGGTGATCGGACGCGTCTCATCGAGCGTGAGGCGGAACCGCTTCGTCTCGTGTCGGTGCAGGCGGCCCGACAGTGCCGTCCAGGTCGCGCCGATGCCGCACGCGATGACCGCCACGACGGCGGCGAGGGCGATCGCCACGCGCGGGCCGAACTCCGCCGCCACCGCGCCCACGATCGGCGCTCCCACGGGCGTGCCTCCGAGAAGGATCGCCATGTACAACGCCAGGACCCGACCGCGCAGGACGGGATCGGTCGTCGTCTGGACGTACCCGTTCGCCGTCGTGAGCGTCGTGACCACGCAGAACCCCGTCAAGACCAGGGTGGCCGCGTACGCCCCGTAACTGGGGGCGAAGACGGAGAGAGTGGATGCCACGGCGAAGCCGCCGGAGCCGACGATCACGACCCGCATCCGGGCGCGTTCCCGCCGCGCGGCGAGGAGCGCGCCCGCGAGCGAGCCGATGGCGACGAACGAGCTCAGGAGCCCGAAGCCATCCGCACCGCGGCCGAACTCGAGCGCCATCGTCGACGCGAAGATGGGGAAGTTCATGCCGAAGGCCCCGAGCAGGAACACCATCACGAAGATGACGACGAGGTCGGGTCGACGGGCGACGTAGCGGAAGCCGTCGGCCAGTCGCGCCGGGCCGCCGCGGCGGTGGCGCGCCACCAGTTCGTGCGGCCTCATCACGAAGAGCGCCGCCAGCATGGCGACGAAGGTGATCGCGTTGACGAGGAACACCCATCCGGTGCCCACGATCACGATCATCACGCCGGCGGCGGCGGGGCCGATCAGGCGGGCCATGTTGAAGGACGCGGCGTTGAGCGCGACGGCATTGGACGCGTTCTCTTGGGACACGAGGTCGGACACGAAGGCCTGGCGCGCCGGGTTGTCGAAGGCCGTGACCACGCCGAGGGCCAGTGCGAATCCGAACATCAGCGGCAGCGTCATCGCTCCGCTGAGCAGCAGGACGCCGAGCGTCACGGCCAGCAGTAGCAGAGCGCTCTGCGTGCACATGATGAGCTTGCGGCGGTCGAAGCGGTCGGCGACCCAACCGGTGACGCTCACCAGCAGGAGCGGGGGAGCGAACTGGAGGGCCATCGTGACGCCCATGGCCGCGGCGTCGTTGTCGGTCAGTTGGGTGAGGACGACCCAGTTCTGGGCCGTGGACTGCATCCAGGCGCCGACGTTGGAGACGAGGGCTCCGATGAACCAGACGCGGTAGTTGAAGATCGACAGCGACCGGAACATCGACGTGCTCATCTGTCGGCCACCTTCCTCATGATCGTCGTCGCTCGAGCGAGAACCTGTCTTTCTTCGGCGGAGAGCTCGGCGAGGGCCTCTTCGACGAAGGCGTCTCGTCGGCGGACCGTCTCGTCGACGATCCGGCGCCCCAGGTCGGTGAGATCGATGGTCACGCGACGTCGATCGACCTCGTCCGGGATGCGGGTCAGGTAGCCCGCGTCCTCGAGCAGGGACACCGTGCGGTTCATCGAGGGTGCTGTGACACGCTCACGGTCGGCCAACTGACCGAGCGTGTGCGCGCCGTGAACGGTAAGAGCGGCGAGGACGGCGAACTGCCCGTCGCTCATGGTGTCGACGGCGCGCTGCGCCCGGAGGCGGCGCGCGAGCCGGAATGTCGCCATCCGCAGCTCGGACGCCGCCGCACTGTGGTCAGAAATCAGGTCGGTGAGGGGGGATTCGTCGACGCGATCATTCATGTTCCTATGGATCAGGGTAGCTCATTAGCCTTGCTAAGGGAATGGTCGGGCGCGGTCGCCGAGCGGGCCACAGCCCTAGACTCCCCCCATGCCCGAGTTCGACGACGCCTACGGCATCCGCATCGTCTACGACGTGTACGAGGCGATCGAGCCCCGCGCCGTCGTGCAGCTGCTGCACGGGGTGGGCGAGCACGCGGGCCGCTACGGTGCCCTCATCGAGGCCCTCGTCGGCGCGGGCTACACCGTCTACGCCGACGACCATCGCGGCCACGGCCGCACGGGGATGGGCCAGTGGGGAGGCGATCACGCCAAGCTCGGGCGTCTCGGCCCCGGTGGTCTCGGCGCCGCCCGCGACGCGGTGTGGACCCTCTCGCAGCGCATCCGCGAGGAGCACCCCGACCTGCCGCTCGTGCTGCTCGGGCACTCGTGGGGCTCGTTCCTCGCGCAGATGCTGCTCGATCGGCATCCGGATGCCTATGACGCCGTCGTTCTGAGTGGCTCGGCCCTGCGGTGGCCGGGCTCTTTGAACGCGGGTGACCTGAACGCTCCGTGGAAGCACCTCGGCGGTTCCGGAATGCAGTGGCTCTCGAGCGACGAGCAGGTGGGACGCGACTTCGTCGCCGATCCCCTGACGACGTCGACGCCCCTCGCGCGCCTGTTCGGCCCCCTCGAGACGCTGAAGCTGCTGGGACGTCCGCGACGCGACCTCGGACGCGACGTCCCGATGCTGCTGATGGTGGGGCGCGACGACACGGTGGGCGGCCCCCGCAGTGTGCACCGCCTCGCCGACGCCTACCGGCGGCGGTCGGGCCTGACGGATGTGACGACCCTGGTGTATCCCGGGGCGCGGCACGAGATCTTCGCCGAGCGCGAGCAGGCCGCGGTGCGCGCCGATCTGCTGGCCTGGCTCGACAAGCGGATCGCGTCTCGCGTCTGACCGCGCGGGCTGTTCGCCGTCGTTCGCACTCGTTCGAACACGTTAAATAACAAAAACACCCATGAACTAACACGTCGTGATCTAAGCGTTACGCTCGCGAATTGACCTCGTCGCGCTGACCGGCGAAGCTGATGTCGCCGAAAGCGGGATATACCGCCTCGAACGGGCCACCTGGTCCCTCATTGCCGAGGAAAGCGCACACCGACGTGACGACTCTAGATACGCAAAAGATAACAAAAGCAAACAAAAGCACACGGCGACACGCTCGACCCGAGAGGCTCGGCAACGGGATGTTCGCCGTGCTGCTGGTGGTGCCGGGCATGGCGCTCATGGCGGTCGTCGTCGCGTATCCCCTCGTCTCGGCGCTGGTCACCGCGTTCTTCAAGCAGAGCCTCGTGCTGCCCGGGCGCGAGTTCGTCGGCTTCCAGAACATCGTCGACGTGCTGCAGGACGACTTCCTGCGACTGCTCGGGCAGACGCTCGTCTTCACCCTGGGCACGACCATCGCCCCCTTCGTGATCGGCTTCGCCCTCGCCCTCGCCCTGAACACGCAGATCCGCGGATCGAAGGTCTTCCGCGGCCTGATGCTCATCCCCTGGCTCGTGCCCGGCGTCGTGGTGTCGTTCCTGTGGATGTGGATCTTCAACGCCAACTACGGCGTCATGAACGCGATTCTCGAACCGCTCGGGGTCTCGCCCCAGGCATGGCTCGCGCAGCCGGGCACCGCGATGTTCGCCGTGATCGTCGCGAAGACCTGGCAGTCCTTCCCGTGGATGATGGTCATGCTCCTCGCGGGCCTGCAGACCGTGCCGCGCGAGCTGCACGAAGCCGCCGAGATGGATGGCGCGGGCACGGTCCGCCGCTTCTTCTCTATCACCGTCCCGCAGATCGGCGGGATCATCGGCCTGGTGCTGCTGCTGGAGTTCATCTGGAACTTCCAGCACTTCGACATCATCTACGTGCTCACCGGCGGCGGCCCCGCCGGCTCCACCGAGACCTTTGCCACCTCGGTGTACGAGACCGCCTTCCACGGCTTCGACCTCGGCCGCGCCGGAGCGCTCGGTCTGCTGTGGCTCGTCCTGCTGATGGCGCTCGTCGTCGTCTACGTCCGATTCTCCGAGAGGAGTGAGAAGCGATGACCAGCACCGCCCTCCCCACCGTCGCCCCCGCACCCGAGGCCCCGCCCGTGGTCGTCGAGGCTCCCGCGCGTCGCCGCCGGCGCCCGAGCTCGGGCCTGCGCTCCGATCGTCCGGGCGTGCGCCTCGCGTCGTGGGCCGCGCTGATCGTGTGCGGCGGGTTCGCCCTGCTGCCGGTCTACTGGCTGCTCGCGACCTCGCTCACGCCTCGAGACCAGGTGTTCTCGTACCCGCCGAAGCTGTTCCCCACCGAGATCACCTTCGACGCGTACATCTCGCTGACCTCCAACCCGCAGCTGTTCACCTACCTGCAGAACAGCGTCATCGTCTCGGTCATCACCGCCCTGCTCTCGGTGATCGTGTCGGCGTACATGGGGTACTCGTTCTCGAAGTTCCGCTACCGCGGTCGCCGGCAGCTGATGTACTTCGTGCTGGCCTCGCAGATGTTCCCCCAGGCCCTGCTGTTGGTCACGCTTTACAGCGTGTTCAGCGCCTACGGCCTGCTCAACACCTACACCGCGCTCGTGCTGTCGTTCACGACCTTCACGCTGCCGCTGTGCGTCTGGATGCTGAAGGGCTTCTTCGACACCATCCCCGACGAGCTCATCGAGGCCGCCCGCGTCGACGGCGCCTCGCGGCTGCGCACCATCCACTCGATCGTGCTGCCGCTGGCCGCCCCCGGGCTCGTCGCCGCCGGACTGTTCGCCTTCGTCCGGGGCTGGAACGACTTCATCTTCGCCCTGACGCTCGCCGGTCCCGACAAGCAGACGCTCCCGCCCGGCCTCGTCAACACCTACGTCGGCGAGGCAGCCACCGCCTGGCCCGAACTCATGGCGGCATCGCTCGTGGTGTCGCTCCCCGTGGCCGTGGCGTTCATGCTGCTGCAGCGGTACCTGGTCAGCGGTATGACGGCCGGCGCCGTCAAGGGCTGACCCCGACTTCTCTCAACTCGCCCTGTCAAGGAGGACACCTATGTCTACGTTTCTGCCCAACCCGCTCATCACGCGCCGACGCGCCCTGCAGTTCCTCGGCATCGGTGCTGCGGCCGCCGCCCTCGCCGGATGCGTCCCGACGGCCAGCGGCGGACCCGCCGCCGGGGCAGCCGGCTTGAACGGCGCCGATCCGACCGACTTCTCGTTCGCCTCGTGGTCGCTCACCGAGGAGTCGGCCAAGCCCGCCCTCGAGGGCACGTTGTCGTCATACGAGAAGGCCAAGGGCGTCGCGGTCAAGCGCACCGCCTTCCCGTACAACGAGTACATCAATCAGCTCATGCTGCAGGTGACCGGCGGGCAGTTCACCGGCGCCGCGCACGTCGACGTCGCATGGCTCGGCAGTCTCGCGGCCACCGGAAAGCTGCAGGACGTCTCGGCGTTGGCATCCGGCCGCGGATACACCTCCTCGGCTCTGCAGGCGGCCACGTTCGACGGCGTGCAGTACGCCCTGCCGTGGACCATCGGCGCGATCGGCCTGATCGCCAACTCCGAGACCCTCGGCAAGGCGGGCCTGTCGGCCGACGCGTTCCCGACCACGGTCGACGAGTTCGAGAAGGCCCTCGTCTCACTGAAGGGCCTCGGCGGGGGACTCATCCCCTACGCCGCGTCGACCAAGGCCGCGCAGCTGAAGGACATCCTCATCTGGATGCAGACCTTCGGCAGCCCGCTCGTCGACGGCGACACCATCACGATCGGCGACGACGCCAGCGTCGAGGCCGTCACCTGGTACAAGGGCCTCTACGACAAGGGCCTCATCGCCGCCGACGTCGACCGCTTCGACGCCCGCAGCCTGTTCGCCCAGGGACGTGCCGCGATGTACGACGACGCCCCGGTGGGCCGCGGAGCGGTCACCAAGGAGTCGCCGGATGCGAACCTCGCCACCAAACTCGCGCCGGTGTCGCGTCCCGTGCTGAAGAAGGGCGACACCCCGCGCGCCCTCGTCTGGGGCGGCGCGATCGCGGTCGTCAACGGCACCGGTGCTGCGACCGCGGGCGACTTCGCCCAGTACGCCACGAGCGACCTCGACGCCATCCTCGCCGACTACGCGATGCGCGGTCTGCCGCCCGCGACGACCGAGGCACTGTCGTCGTCGGAGATCGCCTCCGACGCTTTCGGCGCTCAGTTCAGCGAGCGCATCACCGCGACCGCGAGCTCGAACCCGCTGTGGAAGTTCACCGCCTACTCGCAGATCGAGTCGGCGATCGCCGATCGCGTGCAGGCCGTCCTGATCGGGTCCGCCTCGCCGAAGGACGCCATGAAGCAGGCCGGCGAGGCCGCGCAGAAGCTGGTCGGTTGAGATGAGGATCCTCCGCGGGGGGAGCGCGGTCGCCGTCGCGGCGCTCGCCCTCGGGCTCGTCGTCGCGCCCTCGGCGTCGGCGACCGTGAGCTCTGCGACAACCGTCGAGGAGCTCCCCTTCGCCGTCGACTCATCGAACCAGGCAGCGTGGTGGAACCCCCTCGACGTGGTCGGCGAGACGACGTTCTTCGCCTTCAACGCCCCGGCCGCCCAGGCTGCTCGACACGAAGTGCACCTCGCCTCTCGCTCCGCGGACGGTGCGTGGACCGAAGGGTGCCTCCGGGCTTCGGCGCAGACGGCGTGCGTCACCTTCGTGGACGACAACGGTCACAACCAACCGTCCATCGTCGTCGACGGCGACGGGATCATCCACGCCTTCGTCTCGATGCACAACGAGCAGTGGAACTACTTCCGCTCCGACACCGCGGGCGACGTCCGCACGATGGTCGACCGGACCTCGACCATGCCCGACCTCGACGTCGACATCACCTACCCGGTCACGGCGCGCGGAGCCGACGGTGACGCCTGGGTGCTGGTGCGGACCGGCACGGACGCCGACGGGGCACGGGAGGGCGTGCTGTATCGCTACGACCGCGCTGCCGATGCGTGGACGCGAGAGACGACGATCGCCGCGGCGAAGGGGTATTCCTTCTACCCCGACGACCTCGAGGTGTCGCCCGACGGTCGGGTCCACGTGCTGTGGGAGTGGGGTCCGTTCCCCGCCGACCCGGCGCGGCATCTCGGCTCGTACGCCGTCTACGACCCCGCGACGGGGTCGCTCACGGACGCCGCGGGCACCACGCTGGTCGCTCCGATCACCCCCGCCGCGGCGGGATCGGTCGTCTGGCGCCCCTTCGTGCCCGGCGAAAGCATCCGCAGCTACACCCCCGCGGTGCAGTCGGCCAAGCTCGCCCTCGACGGTTCTGCTCTCGCGGGCGTCGCCTACCGCTTCGTCGAGGCGGATCGCTCGGCCTACGACGCGCATTTCGTACGGTGGGACGGCTCGGGATGGATCGATGAGAAGGTCCTCGACACCTCGGTCCTCGGCGACGGCGTCGCCACCTCGGCAGCGGTCGACGTGACCCGGGCGGGGACGAGGACTCGGCTCTACAGCGTCGTCACCGCTCAGATCTGCGGCGAGATGCGCAGCCGTGCCGTCGTCGCCGAACGCGATGATGCCGCGTCGTCGTGGACCTTCGCCGGCATCGGCGAATCGCGCCTCGGGCAGCAGCGTCTGCGCGTCCAGACGCGGCCGACCGACGACGCCGACATCGTGTACCTCTCGGCGCCGGCCGCGGCTCCCGCCCGGCTCGCGCGGGCGGTCGTCCCGCGCGACGCCGCAGTGGGGCCCGCCACCTCCCTCTCGGCCCTCGTCGCCGACCTCCGCGATGACCCGGGAGGGGTCAACGTGGCTCTCGGTGCCACGGCGACAGCCTCGTCGAGCCTGCGGTCCGACACGGGCCCCTCCCTCGCCGTCGACGGCGTCTGCAGCGACGCCAGCCGGTGGATCTCGGCGGCGGGTGATTCCACTCCGTGGATCTCGGTGGACTTCGCTGCGGCGGCGCTCGACGAGGTGCGCGTGCGGAGCGGCTACAGCGCGGACACGGGTTCGGCGGCCGTCCTCCGTTCGTTCGACGTGCAGGTGCACACCGCGGCGGGCTGGACGAGCATCGGTTCCGTCGCCGGGAACACGCAACGGCTGGTGAGCATCGCGGTCACGGGAGTGGTCGCGGACGGGGTGCGCCTGCTGATCAACGACCCCTCGGCATCCACCACCGACGTCGCGCGGGTCTTCGAGATCGAGGCGATCGCCGTGGACTGAGCCCATCGACCTCCCCTCGCACGACACTCGGACGCCCCGCGTCCCCAGGAAGGACACCCGCAGTATGCGTTCACACACGGCCGACTACGACGTGGTCGTCGTCGGCGGTGGGCTCTCCGGAGTCGCCGCCGCCATCGCCGCAGCCCGGCTCGACCGACGCGTCGCCCTCATCAACAACCGACCGGTGCTGGGCGGGAACTCCTCGTCGGAGGTCCGCGTCTGGGTGTGCGGGGCGACGGCGCACGGCAATCAACGCTGGGCCCGCGAGAACGGGATCATCGGTGAGCTGTACCTCGAGAACCAGTACCGCAATCCCGACGGGAACCCCATCCACTGGGACGACGTCGTGCTGGATGCCGTGCGCGCCGAGCCGAACATCTCGCTGTACCTCAACACCGATGTCCGCGACGTGGTCGCCACCGGCCCCGAGGGGGCGCGTCGCATCGAGTCGGTGACGGGGTGGACCATGGGAGCCGAGACCGAGACGCGCTTCGTCGCCCCGGTCTTCCTCGACTGCACCGGTGATGGACTCGTCGGTCACCTCGCCGGGGCGCGGGCGCGGCTCGGCAAGGAATCGCGCGGAGAGTTCGACGAGGACTGGGCGCCGGAAGAGGCCGAGCGCACCTTTCTCGGCTCGACGCTGCTGTTCTACACGAAGGACGTGGGGCACCCGGTGCGCTTCGTCGCCCCCGATTCGGCGAAGTCGATCCTCGAGACCCCGATCCCGTCATCGCGCATCATCCGCAGCGGTGACAGCGGTGCGCACTACTGGTGGATCGAGTGGGGCGGTGAGCTCGACATCGTCCACGACAACGAGCGCATCCGCGACGAGCTGCGCTCGGTGATCCTGGGCATCTGGGACCACATCAAGAACTCGGGTGAGTTCGACGCCGAGAACCTCGATCTCGAGTGGATCGGCAACGTGCCCGGCAAGCGCGAGTACCGCCGCCTCGTCGGCGACTACACGCTGCACCAGCGAGACGTGATCGAACAGACGCGATTCGACGACGGCGTGGCCTTCGGCGGCTGGTCGATCGACCTCCACCCGAAGGAGGGTATGTACGCGATCGGTGCGGGCGCCGTCCAACGTTTCTCGAACGGAGTCTTCGAGATTCCGTTCCGCTCGCTCTACTCCGCTGACGTCGAGAACCTCCTGATGGCCGGGCGCGACATCTCCGCCACGCACATCGCCTTCGGGGCCGCGCGCGTGATGGCCACCTGCGCGGCGATGGGGGAGGCGGCCGGGACCGCGGCATCCCTCGTCCTCGCCCGTCGCACGACCCCTCGGGGGCTGTACGAGAACCACCGCGAGGAGCTTCGTCAACTGCTGCTGCGTCAGGACGCCCCGCTGATCGGCGTCGTCGATGCCGATCCGGCGAACCTCGCCCTCTCCGCCCGCGTCTCGGCTTCGGGCGTGCGGGCGGGACTCGGCCCGAGCGACACCGCGGTCGCCCGTCCGCATCCGCTCACCGACGATGTCGGCATCGTCGTTCCCGTTCGCCCGCGTCTCGACGGATTCGAGGTGCGTGTCGCCGCCGAGCAGGACGTGGACCTCGTGGTCGAGGTGTGGTCGACGGGGCTCGCGCAGAACGTCGTGCCCGAACGCCTCGAGCATGCCGTCACGGTGACCGTGGCCGCGGGAGAAGCGAGGTGGGTGCACGCTCCGGTGCGCTGGGAACCCGAGACTCCGGCGAACGCCGTCATCGTCGTCCGCGCCCAGCCCGGGGTCACCCTCTTCGTGACGGACGAGCTGCCTCCCGGCGTTCTGACTCTGGTGCACACGTCGGACGCCGACGATCAGAACGTGCAGGTGAGCCTCGACGAGCTGCTGGTGCAGTGGCCGACGAAGCCGTTGCGGGGGCGGTCGGTCCAGTTCCGCGTTCCCACCACATCGGAGGCGCTGGCGCCGGAGCGCGCGGTCGGTGGATACCAGCGCCCCTTCGGCGGACCGAACCTGTGGGCCTCGGCACCGTTGACCACGGAAGACGCGTGGCTGCGGCTCGATTGGGACCGGCCCGTCGTCGCGCGCGAGATCGTGCTGGTCTTCGACGACGATCCCGACATCGAGCTGAACACCCTTCACCATCACCGCGATCCGCACCTCGTGATGCCCTCGCTCGTCGGCACGTACCGGGTCGAGGTCCAGGTGGCCGGGTCCGAGGAGTGGACCGAGGTCGCGACCGTGGCGGACAACCGTCGCCGCCGGCGCAGCCACCCGCTTCCCCCCGGAATGGGTGCGATCGACGCCGCCCGCGTGGTCGTGACGGCGACCCACGGCGCTTCGGAGGCCCGCATCGTGGCCTTCCGTGTCCAGGAGTGACATGCCGCGCGATACCGTAGCCCCCAGAACAGACCGCTCGGCGGTGCGCGCGAGCGCCGCCCGGTCCTCGACGAGGAGTCCCGCCATGACCGACACGCCTTCGGCCACGCGGCGGATCTCGCCGCTCTCGCGCCGACAGCGCACCGGGATCATCGCGCTCGCCGTGCCCAATCTCGAGGAGCCCTACTTCGCCGAACTCACGACCCTGCTGGCGCGCGGGGCCGAGGCGCGCGGGTTGTCGATCCTCATCCAGCAGACCGAGGGCGACCATCAGCGCGAGATCGACGTCGCGAACGGGGTGGGGCTCCCCGAGACCGACGGCCTCATCCACATCCCGCGGTCTCTGACGGTCGGGGACCTCACCCGACGTACGGATCCGGGACCGCTCGTGCTCCTCGGTGAGCACATCGCGGTCAGCCCCTTCACGCACGTCTCGATCGACAACCGCCGCACGGCTGACCTGGCGACCGCGCATCTCGCCGACGCCGGGTGCCGCCGGGTCGCGTTCCTCGGACCTCGCGTGTCACGTCCCTCGGATGCCGCCGACCAGCGTTTCGCCGGGTACCGCGACGCCGTGTCGCGCCTGGGTCTGGCCGACGACCCGGAGCTCATCGTCTCGGTCGACGCGTTCACCTCCGAGGAGGGTGCGGCAGCGCTGGGCCGATTGCACGCCTCGGGCGTCGCGTACGACGGCGTGGTGTGCTCCAACGACTCCGTCGCTTTCGGCGTGCTCGCGGCTCTGCACGAGCGCGGGCGGGCGGTGCCGAGCGACGTCGCGGTGATCGGCATCGACAACGTGCACGCCGCGCAGTTCTCGGTCCCTGCGCTCTCGTCGGTGGCTCCCGACGATCATGGGATCGTCGAAGCGGCGTTCACCGAGCTAGAGCGTCAGATGGCGGCTCGACCCGGCGCGGACGTTCCGGTGCGACACATCGTGGTGGATGCCACGGTGATCGCACGGGCGAGTACGGCGCGGTGAGCCCGACTCTCGCCGTCCGTTCCCCGCGCGGGGGCGGGCGGGTCTCAGTCGTCGCCGTGGGCGGCCACCCACAGCTCGGTGACGTGCGCGCGCAGCGTCTCTTCGGCGTCGGGTGCGAGTCCCTCGTCGGTGACCACCAGGTCGACCTCGTGCAGATCCACGATGGTGGTGAGCCCCACGGCTCCCCATTTCGTGTGGTCGGCGAGGACGACCGCTCGGCCCCCCGCCGCGACGAGGGCGCGATTGGTCTCGGCTTCGAGCAGGTTCGAGGTCGTCAGCCCCGCTGTGAGGTCCATGCCGCGCACACCGAGGAAGACGATGTCGCAGTGCAGATGCTCGAGGGACGCGACAGCGACCGGGCCGACCAGTGCGTCGGCGGGAGTGCGGACGCCGCCGGTGAGCACCACCGTCTGCGTGTAGGGCTCGTCCGCCCTATCGGGGCGGGCGAACACGTCGGCGACGGGCAGGGAGTTCGTCACGATCGTCAGGTCGTCGATGCCGCGGAGCTCGCGCGCGAGGGCCCACGTCGTGGAGCCTCCGCTCAGTCCCACCGACATGCCCGGCTCGACGAGCTCGGCCGCGCGGCGGGCGATGGCCCTCTTGCCGTCTCCGTTGCGGCGGGACTGCGTGGCGAAGTCACGGGATGCTGCGACTCCGGGCTGCGGCGTGCGAGCGCCCCCGCGGACCTTGTCGACGCGGCCGTCGGCCGCCAGCACGTCGAGATCGCGCCGGATGGTCATCTCGCTGACGCCGAGGGTCTCGGCCAGATCGGGGACCGCGGCGGCTCCCTGTCGGCGAACCTCGGCCAGGAGGCGGGATCGGCGTTCGGCGGCGAGCACGATCGCTCCTCTCGTTCGGGCTTCCAGTCTTCCACGGCGGCCCGCTCGTGAACGGCGTCATCGCCGATCCCGCGGGGGAGGGCGATTACGGCTTCGAGTTGTCGGCCCTTCGCGCGGTGCCCCCGGTCGCTCCGCCCGTCGGTTTCGCTGAGCGCTGGGAAGCCTGGGCGGCGGCGGCGGCCGAGGTCGACCCCGATCCGAGGATGACGCCCCTCGGGTGCGTGGACGGGCGGTCGCTCTTCCTCGTCGATCACACCGTCGCCGACGGTCTGCGCGTGCGCGGGTGGTTCGCGACGGCGGTGGGCGGGATGCCGCCGCGGGTGGGGATCGTCCACGGTCACGGCTACGGCGGGCGCGAGGCTCCCGACTTCGATCGCGTCCCGGACGATGCGGCGGTCTTCTTCCCCGTCGCGAGAGGACAAGGGTCGCTCAATGCCGGGCTCGGAGCACCGACGCCCGCCGACGGGCACGTGCTCCACGGCATCCACTCGATCGACGAGTACGTTCTCGGCCGATGCGCCGTCGATCTCTGGCATGCCGGGTCGGCGCTGAGAGCTCTGGCCGGACCGATCCCGCTGTACTACGTGGGCGAGAGCTTCGGTGGCGGGATCGGGGCGCTCGCTCTTCCCTGGGATGACCGTTTCGTGGGGGCGACGCTGATCGTGCCGAGTTTCGGCCAGTACGACCTGCGCCTGCGCCTGCCCTGCGAAGGCAGCGGCGAGCGCGTGCGGGCTCACGTCGGGGTCCACCCTGAGTCCCGTGAGGTCCTGCGCTTCTTCGATGCGTCCACGGCGGCGACCTTCGTCCGCGTGCCGGTGCGCGTGGAATGCGCCTTACGCGACCGTCATGTTCCCCCGCCCGGGCAGTTCGCCGTCGCCAACGCGATCGACGAGGCGCCGGGTGCCGAGTTGGAGCTCGACGTGCAGCCCTACGGCCACCGCGAGTACCGCGGACTCGACGCCGTCCGCTCGCGAGCATTCGCCGCGACGCTCGCGCACATCGACCGGGTGCTCTCGCGAGCGTCCGAGGAGAAGGAGAACCCGTGACCCAGTTCGACCTGCCGCTCGCCGACCTCGAGGCCTTCCGCCCGCCGCGAGAGGAGCCCGCCGACTTCGACGTCTTCTGGGCTGAGACGCTCGGCGAGGCGCGGGCGGCGTCGTGGTCCGCGCGCTTCACCGCGCTCGACACCGCCGACACCGGTGTGACCGGTGTCGAGGTCGACGATGTCGTCTTCGCGGGCTTCGGGGGGCACGAGGTGCGCGCGTGGCTCCTGCGCCCGCGCGGGGCTTCGGGGCCTCTGCCGTGCGTCGTGCGGTACATCGGGTACAACTCCGGTCGCGGCCTTGCCCACCAGCACACGCTGCTGCCCTCCGCGGGGTTCGCGGTGATGGTCATGGACACGCGGGGGCAGAGCAGCGGCGCGTTGCCCGGCGCGACCTCCGACCCCGTGGGCGGAGCCCCGCATGTCGCCGGTCGCGTGACCGAGGGGCTCGACGACCCGTCCCACTCCTATTACCGCCGTGTCTTCTGCGATGCGGTGCTCGCGATCGATGCGGTCCGCTCGCACCCGGCGATCGACGCGACCCGCGTCAGCGTGTGGGGGGGGAGCCAGGGCGGGGGCATCGCGCTCGCCGCAGCGGCGATGAGCGAGGGGCTCAGGTTCGCCGCGATCGACTTCCCGTTCCTCAGTGCGATGCGTCGGGCGGTCGCCATTACCGACGCCGCCCCCTACAGCGAGATCGTCGCGTACCTGCAGACTCGGCGCGGCGACGAAGAGGCGGTGTTCCGCTCTCTCTCCTACCTCGACGGCGTCAACTTCGCCGCACGAGCGAGGGTTCCCGCCCTCTTCTCGGTGGGACTGCGCGATGCCGTGTGCCCACCCTCGACCGTCTATGCGGCGTACAACCATTACGTGGGCGAGAAGAGCATTCGCGTCTACCCGTGGAACGGACACGAAGGAGGCGGCCCGGTGCACCAGCTCGAGGTGTTGCGGGCTCTCGCCGCGCGCGGCTGAGCGGACCCACCGTGCGTCCCGCCGAGTCGACGACGAATATTGCTCTTTAATCCGACATCTTTTGGTTGCCTTACCGCAAAAGCCGCACTACTGTCGGAAGGACCAGGTCACCTCGACGACGAGTCCCCCACCACCCCCGGGTCGCCCTCCATCCCCCTCGGAGCGCCCCTCTCGAACGCCTCCGCCCCCACGGAGTCGTGCCGTCGTGCGTCCCCGGTATTCGACGTCCCTCAACGAAGAACGGACCCCCGCGTGAACACTTCGGACACCCGCCGCACCGCCGACGTCGGCGCCTGGTTCATCGGCGCTCGCGGCTCGCTCGCGACCACGGCCACCCTCGGCATCCACGCCCTCGCCCTGGGCGTCGCGACGCCCGTCGGCCTCACGACCGAGACCGACGCGGTGCGCGTCGACGAGTTCCCCGCGATCGCCGACATCGTCGTGGGCGGACACGACATCTCGTCGACCCCGCTCGAGGAGCGCGCGCGTCAGCTCGCCGCCGGCGGGATGTTCCCCGTGGCCCTCGTCGACGCGGTGGCCGAGCGCCTGCGCGAGACCGAGCAGAACCTCCGCCCCGTCCCCACGATGACGGCGACCCAGCAGGACGAGATCGACCTGCTCGCGGCCGACATCGCCGACTTCCGCGACCGTCACGACCTGCGCGAGGTCGTCGTCATCGACGTCTCGTCCACCGAGCCCCTTCCGCCGTACCACCCCGGATTCGAAGACGACGCCCTCCTGCAGGCGGCCCTCACGACCCCGGGTGCGCGGGTCCTTCCGCCCAGCTCGCGCGCCGCCCTCGCCGCCATCGCGGCCGGAGCCGCCTACGCCGCCTTCACCCCCTCGGCATCCCTCAACCTCCCCGTCCTGCGCGAGCGCGCCGAACGCGCGGGCATCGCGTACGCGGGGCAGGATGGCAAGACCGGCGAGACGCTGCTGCGGACGGTGCTGGCGCCGATGTTCACCGCCCGCGGGTTCCGGGTGCAGTCCTGGGCCGGCACCAACCTCCTCGGCGGCGGCGACGGCGCGACCCTGGCCGACCCCGAGGCCGTCCGCTCCAAGCTGGTCTCGAAGAACCGCGGTCTGCACGCTCTCGTCGGCGACGACGTCGTCACCCCGCTGCACATCGACAACGTGCCCGACCTCGGCGACGTCAAGACCGCGTGGGACCACGTCAGCGCGGCAGGGTTCCTCGGCAGTCGCGTCACGCTGCAGACCACCTGGAGCGCCTACGACTCCGCCCTCGCGGCGCCCCTCGTCATCGACCTCGTCCGAGCGCTGTCTCTCGCGACCCGCGCGGGCCACGCGGGGGTCGTCACCGCCCTCGGCTGCTTCTTCAAGGATCCGTGGGGGAGCGACGTCCACGGCTTCGGCGAGCAGACCGCCCAGTTCGTCTCGTGGGTGCACGAGACCGCAGCCGCCGTCGCGGCAGCCCGGGTCGCCGCACCGTGACCCGGGTCGCGGACTACCTCGACCTCGTCCGCGCCCCCGCCTCGCTCACCGTCCTCGGCGATGCTCTCGTCGGGGCGTTGAGCGCGCGCGGGGCGGGCGGCGACGGTCCCCTGCGCGGGGGCGCGCTCGCGGCCGCGTCCGTCTGCCTGTACAGCGCCGGGATGGCGCTGAACGACTGGGCGGATGCCGACCTCGATGCGCTCGAGCGCCCCGAGCGCCCCATCCCCTCGGGGCGGATCAGCCGCGACCGCGCGCTCGCGGTGGGCGTGGGTCTCACCGCCCTCGGGGTGGGCGCGGCGTTCGCGGCCGGTCGCCGCTCGGGTCTGGTGTCGGTCGCGCTCGCCGGAGCCCTGTGGGCCTACGACACCGTGTTCAAGCCGACGGCGGCCGGTCCGGTCGTCATGGCCGTCTGCCGCGGGCTCGACGTGATGATGGGTGCCGCCGGGCCGGGGTGGCGCTCGGCCCTGGTCCCCGCGGGTGCGGTCGCCGCCCACACGGTCGCCGTCACCGCGATCTCACGGGGCGAGGTCGACGGGTCGACGGCGACCACCGGTCGCGTCGCCGTGGGCACGAGCGTCGCCGTGGCGGCATCCGGTCTACTCGGACGCTCGAACCGCTCCGCCGCCGTGCTCGGGGGAGCGCGCTACCTCGCCGCGGTCCTGCCCGGCCAGCTCGCGGTCGCTCGTGATCCCGGGGCGGCTCAGGCACGTGACGCCACCCGCGCGGGCATCGGCGCCGTCGTCCCCCTGCAGTCCGCCCTCGCCGCCCGGGCGGGCTCGCCGCTGGCGACCGTGGCCCTCGTGGGCATCGAGATTCTCGGCCGCGTGCTCGGCCGCCGCCGTTCGACGGGAGACATCACATGAACTGGACCTGGGGATACGGCACCAACGGTTTCACCGACCACCCGCTGCCCTCCGCCCTCGACGTGCTGCAGCATCACGGGTACGGCGCCGTCGCCCTCACCCTCGGCCACCCCCACCTCGACCCCTTCGCCTCCGACTGGCGCGAACAGAGCGAGGCGCTCGCCGCGGACCTCCGCCGCCGGGGGCTGCGGGTGGTCGTCGAGACGGGCGCCCGCTACCTGCTCGACCCCCTGCGCAAGCATCGGCCGACCCTCGTCGATCGCGACGCCGCGTCGCGCATGGCCTTCTTGCGGCGGGCGGTCGAGATCGCCGCGATCCTGGACGCCGAGTGCGTCTCGCTGTGGAGCGGGGTCGTGCCCGACGACGTCTCGACCGATCAGGCGCGCGTGCTGCTCGAGGAACGCCTCGTCGAGCTCGCCGCGTTCGCCGCGGACGCGGGCGTCACCCTCGCCCTCGAGCCCGAGCCGGGGATGCTGGTCGAGACCGTGGCCGACGCCCTCGCGCTCCGCGCCCGGCTCGGCCACCCCGCGAACCTCGGCCTCACGGTCGACCTCGGTCACTGCGTGGTGGTCGAGCCCGACGGGGTGGTGGGTGCTCTGCGAGCGGCGGGCCCCCTGCTGCGCAATGTGCAGGCCGACGACATGCTCCCCACCGCGCACGAGCACCTTCCGCTCGGGGAGGGCGAGCTCGACCTGGATGCCGCCCTCTCGACGCTGCGCGAGATCGACTACCGCGGCGTGATCGCGGTGGAGTTGCCGCGGCACGCGCACGCGGCCCCCGAGCTCGCGGCGTCGAGCATCGCGGCGCTGATCGCGGCGGGGGAGCGCTCGGTCATCGCCCCGACGCGGAGCGCGGTCGAAACCCCGTCCTCCGGGGACGGTCGGCCCCTCCACCCCTGGACCGCCCTCGCCGTAAAGCAGGTGCGCGCGGATGCCGCCCGCTCCGCGCGCCTGTTCGCCGCGGCGGGTCGCGAGGTGGGGCGGGACCCCCTCTCGGCCGCGCCGTTCGCCCCCACCGCCGACGACGTCGCCCGCGCCGCCCTCATCGCGGCCCTGGCCGACAGCGGGGCCGACCCGGCCGTGGCGGTCGCGCTGTACCGCCGCGGCGACGACGCCGAGCGCCGCGGGGTGCTGCGCGGCCTCGACGCGATCACCGCGCCCACCGCCGCCTGGTGCGAGGCCGGTCTGGAGCTCGTCGCGGACGCCCTCCGCGCCAACGACACGCGACTGGTCGCCGCCGCCCTCGGGCGCTTCGCCGCCGATCACCTCGACGACCACGCGTGGCGTCACGGCGTGCTGAAGTGCGTGTTCCTCGGCATCCCCCTCTCGGTCGTCGTCGCCCTCGATGCCCGCGCCGACGACGAACTCGCCGCGATGGCGGAGCGCTTCGCCGCCGAACGTCGTGCCGCCGGCCGTTCCGTGCCCGACGACCTCTCCTTCCTCCGTGCTCGCGAAAGGGCCTGACATGCGCATCTTCGACCCCCACATCCACATGTCCGCCCGCACCACCGACGACTACGAGGCGATGTACGACGCGGGCGTGCGCGCCCTGGTGGAGCCGGCGTTCTGGCTCGGCCAGCCGCGCACGAGCGTGGGGTCGTTCCTCGACTACTTCGACGCGCTGATCGGGTGGGAGAGGTTCCGTGCGGCGCAGTTCGGCATCCGCCACCACTGCACGATCGCGCTGAACCCGAAAGAGGCGAACGACGCGCGCTGCCGCGAGGTCATGGCCGAGCTGCCGACGTACCTCGCCAAGGACGGGGTCGTCGCGGTCGGTGAGACCGGCTACGACTCGATGACCCCCGAAGAAGACGAGATCCTGCGCCAACACCTCGCGCTCGGCATCGAGTTCGACCTCCCCGTGCTCGTCCACACCCCGCATCGCGACAAGACCGTGGGCACCCGGCGCACGCTCGACGTGGTGGCCGAGTCCGGCATCCCGATGGAGCGCGTGCTCGTCGACCACCTCAACGAGACCTGCGTCGACGCGGTCGCCGACAGCGGCGCCTGGATGGGCTTCTCGATCTACCCCGACACCAAGATGGACGAGCAACGCGTCGTCGCCATCATGCAGCGCATCGGGCTCGACCGCGTCATCGTGAACTCCGCGGCCGACTGGGGCCGCTCCGACCCGCTCAAGACGGCGAAGACAGGGCTGGCCATGCTCGATGCGGGGTTCAGCGACGACGACGTCGACCGGATCCTCTGGCGCAACCCGCGCGACTTCTACGCGCAGAGCGGGCGCGTGAACACCGACCCGATCGACGGCTTCGCTCCCGCGAGCCAGGGGCCCGAGCTGTTCGCCGGCAACTCCGTGCTACGCGGTATGGCATCGCGCCAGGGGGCGTGAGGGTGGAGCTGTCGTACTGCACCAACGTCCACCCCGCCGAAGACCTGCCCGGCATCGTCCGCCAGCTCGACGAGCACGCGGGCCCCGTCCGGCGGGCGGCGGGCCTCGAGCGACTCGGCGTCGGACTGTGGATGCCGGTGGGCGTGGCATCCCTCCTCTCCGACGACCCGCGGGCCCGCGGTGTCCTCGCCGACGCCCTCGAGCGCAACGGGCTGGAGCTGCGCACGGTCAACGCCTTCCCGTACCGCGGGTTCCACGACGACGTCGTCAAGCTCGCGGTGTACCGCCCCGACTGGACCACGCGCGAGCGCCGGGAGTACACGCTCGACTGCGCGCGCGCCCTCGCGGCGCTTCTTCCCGCCGGGGCCGAGGGCAGCATCTCGACGCTCCCGCTGGGATGGAGGGAGGGGTGGGATGCCGCGGCCGACCGTGCCGCGGAGGAGCACCTCGCCGGACTCGTCGAGGGCCTCGCCGCGCTGGAGCGCGAGACGGGACGCATCGTCCGCGTGGCGATCGAACCCGAGCCCGGCTGCATCCTCGACGACGTCGCCGACGTGGTGGCCTGGCTCGGCGCCCGCCCGCACCTGACCGCGGAGGGCCGCCTCGGGCTGTGCCTGGACACCTGCCACCTCGCGGTGTCGTTCGCCGACCCCGCCGGAGCGGTCGCCGCGGCCGCCGCCGCCGGCATCCGCATCGTGAAGGTGCAGGCCTCGGTCGCGCTCGAGGTGCCCGACCCCGCCGACCCCCGCACGGTGGACGCGCTCCGGCCCTTCGCCGAGGAACGCTACGTCCACCAGGTGCGCGAGGCCAGTGGTCGACGCTCCGCCGACGACCTCCCCGAGGTGCTCGACGCCGCCGCGCCGTGGCCGACCGACCGCGCCTGGCGCGTGCACGTCCACATCCCCCTGCACGCGCGTCCCGCAGCCCCCCTCCGCGCCACGACCGAGGTGCTGCTCGCCGCGGTCGACGCGGTCCTCGAGACGCCCGACGGCGGTGACGCCCACCTCGACATCGAGACCTACACCTGGTCGGTGCTGCCCGAAGAACTGCAGCCCGAAACGCTCGTCGGCGGGATCGCGGCCGAACTGCGCTGGGCGCACGCGCACCTGCCGCGCGCTGTCGCCGGGGTGCCGGCATCCGGAATCGACGAAAGGAGCCTGGTATGACCAAGGTCCTGCTGCTGGACATCGTGGGGCTCACCCCGCGCGCACTCGCCGCGATGCCCCGACTCACCGCGCTCGCCCGCGCCGGTGGGCACCTGGGGCTCGACACGATCCTCCCCGCCGTCACGTGCAGCGTGCAGTCGACCATGCTCACCGGCACGATGCCGCGCGAGCACGGGATCGTCGGCAACGGTTGGCACTTCCGCGGCCTCGGCGACCCTCTCCTGTGGCGCCAGCACAACAAGCTCGTCGCCGGAGAGAAGGTGTGGGAGACCGCGCGGCGCTCGCGCCCCGAGCTGACCACGGCCAACCTCGGCTGGTGGTTCGCGATGGGGGCGACGACCGACATCACCGTGACCCCGCGGCCGATCTACCACGCCGACGGGCGCAAGAGCCCCGACGCGTACGTCCGCCCCGCGGCCCTGCACGACCAGCTGGTCGGAGCGCTCGGCGAGTTCCCCCTGTTCCAGTACTGGGGCCCGACCGCGACGATCCAGAGCAGCGCGTGGCTCGCCGAAGCGACGCGCGGCGTGATCACCGAGCGGTGGGGTCCGGCGCCCGACCTGGCGATGGCGTACCTGCCGCACCTCGACTACGACCTTCAACGCTTCGGTCCGAACGGCCCCGAGGCCGCGCACGCGGCGCGCGAGCTCGACGACGCGATCGCCCCCCTGCTGACCGACGCGCTCGAGCGCGGGTACAGCGTCGTCGCGGTGTCGGAGTACGGCATCGAGCAGGCCTCGCGCCCCGTCGACGTCAACCGCGCCCTGCGCCGCGAGGGACTGCTCGAGGTGTACGTGCAGGACGGGCGGGAACAGCTGGACCCGTGGACCTCGCGGGCGTTCGCCGTCGCCGACCATCAGGTCGCTCACGTGTACGTTCCGGATGCGGCCGACCTCCCCCGCGTGACGGCGCTGCTGCGCGGACTCGAGGGTGTCGACGAGGTTCTCGACCGCGACGCGCAGGCGCGGTACGGCCTGGACCACGACCGCTCCGGCGAACTGGTGGTGGTGGCCGAGCCCGGCGCTTGGTTCACCTACTACTTCTGGCTCGACGACGAGCGCGCCCCGGAGTACGCCCGGGGCGTCGACATCCACCGCAAGCCCGGATACGACCCCGCCGAGCTGTTCTTCGACCCCGCCGACCGTCTCGCCAAGGCCAAGGCCGGCGCGAACCTCGTGAAGAAGAAGCTGGGCCTGCGCTACGCGATGAGCACGGTGCCGCTCGACCCCTCGTGCGTCCGCGGGACGCACGGCCGCCTGTCGTCGACGCGGCGCGACGGACCGATGCTCGTCACGAGCGACGCCGGCCTGCTGCCCGACGCCGAGTCGCTGCCGGCCGCGGGCGTCCGCGACCTGGTGCTGCGCGGCCTGGGCGTCTGACCCGGCGGGACACAACGCAGGAGTCTCGGACTCGAACCCCGTCCCGCGCCCGCCAGAGGCGGTGTCGCCGGGGCGGATCTCCTGCGTCGTGTCCGTTGGCCCGCGGTGGGAGGACGTTCGGGCCGCCGTAGCTCAAAGCCCGGCCACGGCGACCCCGCATCGCGGCTGCGGGCACAACGCAGGAGTTTCCGTCCCCATCCGCCCGCCGTGCGGCCAGAACGGTATCGCGCGACCGGATCTCCTGCGTCGTGTCGCGGGGAGCGAGGGCGCTTAGGCGCCCCTTCAGGCCCCGCCCGGGCAGACGGAAGGGCCGGATGCCTCGGCATCCGGCCCTTCTTTTCGCTTCCGACCGATCCCCCCGGATCAGCGCTGGCTGAACGCCGCGTCGAACGCCGCCCCGGAGGGCTCGTACGACGACAGCTTCCGCACGAATCCGAGCGCCTCGGGCGCTCCGACCAGGCGGTCCATGCCCGCGTCCTCCCACTCGACCGACAGCGGCCCGTCGTAGCCGATGGCGTTGAGCATGCGGAAGGCGTCCTCCCACGGCACATCGCCGTGCCCGGTCGAGATGAAGTCCCACCCGCGGCGCGGGTCGGCCCACGGCAGGTGCGACGACAGGCGTCCGTTGCGGCCGTTGCCGAGACGCCTCTTCGTGTCCTTGCAGTGCACGTGGAAGATCTTGTCCTGGAAGTCCCAAAGGAACGCGACCGGATCGATGTCCTGCCACACCATGTGCGAGGGATCCCAGTTGAGGCCGAACGCCGAGCGGTGTCCGATGGCCTCGAGCGCGCGCTTCGTCGTCCAGTAGTCGTAGGCGATCTCGGAGGGGTGCACCTCGTGGGCGAAACGCACGCCGACCTCGTCGAACACGTCGAGGATCGGGTTCCAGCGGTCCGCGAAGTCCTGGTATCCGGCATCCACCATCTGCTCGGTGGCGGGCGGGAACATCGCGACGTACTTCCAGATGCTCGAGCCGGTGAAGCCCGTGACCGTCTTGACGCCCAGCTTCGCGGCGAGGCGCGCGGTGTTCTTCAGCTCTTCGGCGGCGCGCTGACGCACGCCCTCGGGGTCGCCGTCGCCCCACACCCGGTCCGACACGATGTCGCGGTGACGCTGGTCGATGGGGTCGTCGCAGACGACCTGGCCCTTGAGGTGGTTCGAGATGGTCCACACCTTCAGGCCGTTGCGCTCGAGCACGTCGAGCTTGCCCTGCACGTAGGCCTCGTCGTCCCAGCGCCAAGGGTCGAGGTGGTCGCCCCAGCAGGCGATCTCGAGGCCGTCGTAGCCCCACTCGCCGGCGAGACGGGCCACCTCCTCGAAGGGGAGGTCGGCCCACTGGCCGGTGAAGAGGGTGATCGGTCGCGTCATCGCGGCGTCCTTTCGTCGGTGCGGTTCCGGGATCGGATTCAGGATGCCGCGAACGCGCGGCCCCCGGAAGAAGCGGTGGCCAGGTCGGCATCGACGCCGGTCCAGACGCCGTCGGCCTCGGAGCTGCGCGCGACGGCGTCGAGCACCTCCTGCACGTGCAGGCCGTCGGCGAACGAGGGGGTCGGGGCGGCTCCGGCGGCGACGGCCTCGACGAAGTCCTTCGCCTGGTGCGAGAAGCCGTGCTCGTAGCCGAGCATGTGACCGGTGGGCCACCACGCGGCGACGTAGGGGTGCTCGGGCTCGGTGACGAGGATCCGACGGAAGCCCTGCTCGGCGGCGGGGAGCGTGGCGTCGTAGAACTGGAGTTCGTTCGGGCTCTCGAGGTCGAACGACAGCGAGCCGAGGGATCCGGCGATCTCGATCCGCAGGGCGTTCTTGCGGCCGAGGCGGAAGCGCGAGGCCTCGAACGAGGCGAGGGCGCCGCTCTCGAGGCGACCGGTGAACAGGGCGAGGTCGTCGACGGTGACGGCCCCGCGTTCGGTGCCCGCGGAACCGGAGAGCCCGGACGAGGAGGCGAGGACGGGACGCTCGTCGACGATCGTCTCGAGGATGCCGGCGACGCGGCTCACGCGCTGCCCGGTGATGAACTCGGTGAGGTCGACGGCGTGGGCGCCGATGTCGCCGAGGGCGCCGGATCCGGCGCGGTCCTTCTGCAGGCGCCAGGTGAGCGGGGCCTCGGCGTCGCTCAGCCAGTCCTGGAGGTATTCGGCGCGCACCTGGCGGATGTCGCCGAGGCGGCCCGCGGCGACGAGGTCGCGGGCGAAGGTCGTGGCGGGAAGACGTCGGTACGTGAAGCCGACCATCGAGCGGATGCCGTTGTCTGCGGCCGACGAGGCGGCCTCGGCCATGCGCCGGGCCTCGTCGACGGTGTTGGCGAGGGGCTTCTCGCACAGGACGTGCTTGCCGGCGGCGAGGGCGGCGATCGCGATCTCGGCGTGCGAATCGCCGGGGGTGACGATGTCGACGACGTCGATGTCGGAGCGGTGGATGACCTCGCGCCAGTCCGTCGCGCTCTCCTGCCAGCCCCAGGTCTCGGCGGCGGCCTGCGTGCGGGCCGCGTCGCGCCCGACGAGCACGCTCATCTCGGGGGCGAGGGGGAGGTCGAAGAAACGAGGGGCGACGCGCCATCCCTGGGAATGCGCGGCGCCCATGAATCCCGCACCGATCATGGCGATGCGAAGGGGCTGGGTCACGATGGAGGTCTTTCTGTGGGGGGACGGGGGACGGGGCGCCCGCGACGAACGCGGACGCCCCGGACCGGGTCAGGACTGGAACGAGAGGTCGATGAAGGACGCGACGTTGTCCTTCGTCACCACGGGGGCGTCCAACACGATGCGGTTGGGGACGCTGGGCGTGATGAGGTCACCGGCGGTCTTGCCCTGCGCGATCAGGCGCGCCAGGGCGATGCCGTCGGCGGCCTGCGTCGACGGGTAGATGACCGTGGCCTTCAGGACGCTGTCGTCGGCCTGGATGGACTCCATCGCGTTCCGGCTGCCCGCGCCGCCGACCATGATGAACTCGTCGCGACCGGCTGCCGTGATGGCGGCGAGCACGCCGATGCCCTGGTCGTCGTCGTGGTTCCAGATGGCGTCGATCTTCGGGTTCGCCGACAGCAGCTGCGAGGTCGAGGCCTCGCCGCCCTGGACGGTGAAGTCCGCGGCGACGCGGGGTCCGACCTTCAGGCCGCAGTCCGACAGGGCGTCGGCGAAGCCCGCCGAGCGGTCCTGCGTGAGCGGCAGGGAGTCGATGCCCGCGATCTCGCCGACGACGGCATTGCTGTTGCCCTCGAGCTGCTGGCAGATGTAGGTGCCGGCGCTGACGCCCATGCCGTAGTTGTCGCCCAGGATGGTCGAGCGGGCGGCGAAGGGGCTCGAGAACTCGCGGTCGACGTTGATCACGGGGATGCCCGCGTTCATCGCCTTGATCGCGACCTCGGTGAGGGCGGCGCCGTCGCTCGGCAGCAGCACGATGGCGTCGACGCCGTCGTTGATGAAGGTCTCGACGGCCGCGATCTGCGCGTTGACGTCGTTCGTGCCCTCGGCGACCTTGAGGTCGACGTCGGGGAAGCTCTCGGCGGCGGCGAGCGCACCCGAGTTGATGGCGCCGAGCCACCCGTGGTCGGCGGCGGGGCCCGAGAACCCGATGGTGACGGTGTCACCGGCGGCGGCGTTCTCTTCGGTCGTGGTGCCCTGGTCGACTACGTTCTGGCTGTCGCCGCCCGAGCCGGTGCAGCCGGCGAGAAGGCCGACCGAGGCGACGACGGCGATGCCGGTCAGGACGAGTCGCGAACGCGACTTCCACTGTGAGCGCATGTTTCCTCCTTGAAATGTGATGCAGCTGGGGTCATCGCGGCCCCGGGTCATTCCGGAAGGAAGGGTCCACTCTGACGTGGCTCACGCTAGCAGAAGTGTCGGTTGATTGAGCATCTTTTGTTTTTCAAGCCGCATAAGTCGCTGCCCACGCTAATTCCGACAGCAGAGCGCTCGCGCGCATGCGGGAGCGGCTTCCCGGCGCGGCACCGAATTCGGGTCGCGCGACGGTGAGGCGGCGTGTTATGTTCGCCGCGTGATCAAAGTTGACCATCAGTCGTCATTACTCACCGTCCGAGGCGTGACCAAGTCCTTCGCCGGCGTCCGCGCCCTGCGCGGCGTCGATCTCGACATCGTCGCCGGTGAGGTGCACTGCGTGCTGGGCCAGAACGGCGCGGGCAAGTCGACTCTCATCAAGACCCTCGCCGGAGTGCACCGCCCCGACGAGGGAGAGATCGTGTGGCTCGGCGAGAACGTCGACATCGCCGACCCCGACGCGGCCATCGACCTCGGCATCGCGACGATGTACCAGGAGCTCGACGTCGTCGACGGCCTCACGATCGCCGAGAACATCTTCCTCGGGCACGAGCTCGCGCGCGGTGGCTTCACGCAGCGCGCCGAAGCCGCCAGGCAGACCCGCGAGCTGCTGCGCCGTCTCGGACACGCAAACCTCTCTCCGAACACCGAGGTCGGCTCGCTCAGCGCCGCCAACAAGCAGATCGTCAGCATGGCGCGCGCGCTGTCGCACGACATCAAGCTGATCATCATGGACGAGCCCTCGGCCGTCCTCGACACCGAAGAGGTCAAGAACCTCTTCGCCGTCGTGCGCGAGCTCACCGCCGCGGGCATCGCCGTCGTCTACATCACGCACCGCCTCGAAGAGATCCGCGAGATCGGCGACCGCATCACCGTCCTGAAGGACGGGCGGACCACCGCGGTCGGTCTCTCCGCCGCCGACACCCCGAAGGCCGAACTCATCCGGCTCATGACCGGGCGCGAGGTGGCCAACGTCTTCCCCGAGCGCGTGCCCGTGGCATCCGATGCCCCCGTCGTGCTCGACGTGCAGGGACTCGGGCTCGACGGGGTCTTCTCCGACGTGTCGTTCTCGGTGCGCGCCGGTGAGGTGGTGGGGCTCGCCGGACTCGTCGGCTCGGGTCGATCCGAGATCCTCGAGACGGTCTACGGAGCGCGACGCTCGAACGCCGGCTCCGTGCGCGTGCGCGACAAGGTCCTTCCCCGCGGATCGGTCCGCGCCGCCGTCGGCGCCGGCATCGGTCTGTCGCCCGAGGAGCGCAAGAGCCAGGGGCTCGTGCTCGACGAGCCGATCTTCGTGAACATCGCGCTGGCCTCGATGAAGCGCTTCGCCAAGGGCGGGTTCCTCGACGACCGCGCCGCGCGCAAGGTCGCCCGCGAACAGATCGACGCCTTCGAGTTGCGCCCGGCCGATCCCGATCGTCCCGCGCGCACCCTGTCCGGCGGCAACCAGCAGAAGATCCTGCTCGCCCGCTGGCTCGTGCACGGCACCGAGGTGCTGCTGCTCGACGAACCCACCCGCGGCGTCGACGTCGGCGCCCGCGCCGAGATCTACGCCCTCATCCGCGATCTCGCCGCCGCAGGCAACGCGGTCGTCGTCGTCTCGAGCGAGATCGAAGAGGTCCTCGGCCTCGCCGATGTCGTCCTCGTCGTCGCCGACGGTCGCATCCTGAGCACCCTCCCCTCCCACCAGATCGACGAGCACGGCGTGCTCGATCTCGTCATGAAAGGATCCGCCGCGTGAGCGAGCCGACCACCCCGACCCGTGCACGCACGGTCCCCACCGAGACCGGGGCCGTCGCGGCTTCCGCTCCCGAGCCCGCTTGGCGCCGCTTCCTCTCCGGATCGGCCGGCCGCAACATCGGTCTCGTCGTCGCGCTGCTGGTCATCGTGATCGTCGGCGCCATCACCGCGCCCGGGTCGTTCACGAGTGTCGACAACCTGCTCGTCATCCTCCGCCAGGCCTCGATCATCGGCGTCATCAGCATCGGCATGACCCTCGTGATCATCGCGGGCGGCATCGACCTGTCGGTCGGCTCGGTCATGGGCCTCGCCTCCGTGGTCGCGACCCTCGCGGCCGTGCAGGATCTCGCCGACAACCTGCACTGGAGCGTCATGGTCGTCATCGCCCTCGCGGTGGGCGTGGGCGCCGGCCTCATCAACGGCATCGTCATCGCGTACGGCAACGTCGTGGCCTTCATGGCGACCCTCGCCATGCTCGTCGGCGCGCGCGGCCTCGCCGAGATCCTGGCCGAGCGTCGCACGCTCGTCGTGCAGGACCGCGGCTTCATCACCTTCATGAACGCCGACATCCTCGGCGTGGACATCCTGATCTGGATCTTCGCCATCGTGGCGGCCCTCGGCTGGGTGCTGCTGAACCGCACCACCTTCGGGCGTCGCACCGTGGCCGTCGGCGGCAACCGCGAGGCCGCGCGCCTGGCGGGCATCGACGTGCGCCGGCACACGATGTGGCTGTACGCGATCACGGGTCTGTGCGCCGGCATCGCGGCCGTCATGATCCTCGGCCGCACGACGGCGGGCACCTCGACCCACGGTCAGCTGTACGAGTTGGATGCCATCGCCGCGGTCGTGGTGGGCGGCACGCTCCTCGTCGGCGGCCGGGGCACGATCACCGGTACGGTGTTCGGCGTCCTCATCTTCGCGACGTTGTCGAACGTGTTCATCCAGAACAATCTCTCGTCTTCCGTACAGGCGGTGGCGAAAGGTGTCATCATCGTGGTCGCGGTGCTCCTGCAGCAGCGCTTCTCCCGTCCTCCGGGACGGGGCTGACGACCCCTTATGCCGACGGCGGCTGCGTGATTCGCGTAGTCGCCGTCGGTATGTGGATGGAATGCATTGCTACTAATGGTGTACTGAGGGCGTGAAGAGGATGACGACAGATTCCGTGCAGTCGGTCAACGGCGTGAGCCAGTTGTTCCAGCTGCTGCGAGACGGCGTACCGCGTACGCGAGCGGAGCTGGCCAAGTCGACCGGCCTCGCCCGATCGACGGTCGCCGTGCGCGTCGACGAGCTCATGCGCATGGGCCTCATCACCCCCGTCGCCGACGCGGTGTCCACCGGCGGACGGCCGCCGTCGCAGTTCGCGATCAACCCCGCGGCCAAGGTCGTCGTCGCCGTCGACCTCGGTGCCTCGCACGCGACGGTCGCGATCGCCGACCTCACCGGCAAGGTGCTCAGCGAGCGCACCGGCGACATCGACATCGCCACGGGTCCCGAGCCCGTGCTCACCTGGCTCGTCGAGACCGCGACGGCGCTGCTCTCCGAGTCGGGCCGCTCCACCTCCGACGTGGCCGCGATGGGCATCGGCGTCCCCGGCCCCGTCGAGCACTCCACCGGACAGCCGGTGAACCCCCCGATCATGCCCGGCTGGGATCGCTTCGACATCCCCGGCTGGATCTACCAGCACATGCCGGTTCCCGTCCTCGTCGACAACGACGTCAACATCATGGCGCTGGGCGAGCGCAGCATCGCCTGGCCCGCCGTCGACCACTTCATGTTCGTGAAGGTCGCCACCGGCATCGGCACCGGCATCATCTCCGACGGTCACCTGCAGCGCGGAGCCCAGGGCATCGCCGGCGACATCGGTCACGTCCAGGTCGCGCGCGGCGCCGACATCCCGTGCCAGTGCGGCAATCGCGGATGCCTCGAGGCCTTGGCATCCGGTCCCGCGATCGCGCGCGCGCTGCGCGCGCAGGGCATCGACGCGCACACCGGCTCCGACGTGGTCGACCTCGTCAAGCGCGGCAACATCGACGCGATCCAGGCCGTGCGCCAGGCGGGTCGTGACATCGGCGAGGTGCTCACGACGTGCGTGAGCCTGATGAACCCCTCGGTGATCGCGATCGGCGGGTCCATGGCGCGCGTGGGCGAGCATCTCATCGCGGGCGTCCGCGAGGTCGTGTACACGCGCTCCACGCCGCTGGCCACCGAGTACCTCTCGATCGTCCAGTCGGTCGCCGCCGAGAAGGCCGCCGTGATCGGCGCGAGCATGCTCGCGGTCGAGCACGCCCTCGCCCCCGAGTCGCTGAACGCCGCGTTCCTCCGCGCCTGACCCGCGAGGGGTCACTGCCGCAGCACAACTCCAGCAGATCGGACGGCTCCGCCCCGTCGATGGGCCGCGGGCGCGCGATATGAAGGAGTTGTGCCCCCGTGCCGGGGTTCCCGATTGGGCCGGTCGGCGGGGCCGCTGCGCCATGCCGGGGCGGTGGCGCGTGCACAACTCCTGCAGATGGGCGGGTTTCGCGGCCCCGGGGGCCACGGTCGCGCGATGCGCAGGAGTTGTGCACCCGAGCCGGGGTTGTCGGTCCGCCGGGTAGGTGGTGAGCCGGTCCGGCGCGTACGGCGGCGCACCGTTTCCCCGACAGGCCGATTCCGGATGCCGGGACTTCGGCGCGTCGCGGATTTCCCCGCGGTCGTGCCCGGTGCGGGGCCCGTCCCTCCCGTGGCAGGACGCAGGACATCCGGGGGCGGCGGGCCATCGGGCCGGGCGAAGACGCCCCGACCGGGTCGGTGTTCCTGCGTTGTGGCCGGGGCAGGCCAGGCCGGGCCAGGCCGGGGCGGGCCAGGCCGGGGCAGGCCGGGCGTGCGCGGGCCCGGGAGGCGGGCCGGGCCAGCACACGAGGAACGCCCGCCGTGCACGAGCACGGCGGGCGTCATCGATCGCTCGCGGCGCGGAGTGTCCCTCTCCACGCCGCGAGCGGGTCTCAGGGCGACCGGCGCGAGGCGCGGGTCGGGACGGGGGAGGGAGCCTCGGGGACTCCCCCCGTGTCGGCCACGCCGCCGGCGGGCACCGGCTCGCGCTCGGCGGCCGCACCCGTCGCGGCGCCGGGCCCAGCGGCATCCGTCCCGTCGGCATCCGTCCCCTCGGCAGCTGATCCGGATCCGTCGGCATCTGCCCGCGCGGCAGCCACGGCGGCGGCGATCTCCCGGGCGTGGGCCGCTCGACGGCGTCGGGCGGCGATGACGCGCCAGGCCACGAGCAGGGCGACCACGGCGAGGATCGCGAGCGCCGTCCACGGCACGGCGGCCGTGGCGGCCGCGCCCTGCGACACGAGGGGGTCGAGGGCCGACGGCTCCGCGCCGGCCAGTGTGCGCGAGACGACCTGCGAGGTGGCGGTGACGTCGGCTGACAGCAGCACGAGGGGGACGACCCCGGCGACTTCGACCGTGCGCTTCAGCGAGCTGCCGGGGAGCAGCTCGGGGGCGTCGTCGGCGGCGGTCACGCGCGCCCAGCCGAACGGCCCGCCGAGGGCGACCTCGACGTTCGGGTCGAGGCGCGTGTTGCCGGTGTTGGTGAGGGTGTAGCCCACGGTCGCGGATCCCGTCTCGGCGGGGTTCGCGGTGCCGTGGTAGTCGACGACGACGTCGCCGATCGCGAGCGAGGGGGCGAGGTCGCCCTGCACGCGGAGGTGCACGCGCGAGCCCAGGCGACGTTCGGTGACGGTGCCGTTGTCGGCGGTGACGAGCATGGATGCCACGATGCCGGCCGCGTAATCGCCCGGGGCGGCGTCGGTGGGCACGGTCACGGTGAAGGGGACCTCGGCGCTCGCGCCGCTGTCGAGGGTGAGCTCGGGGGCTGCGATCGAGACCCAGCTGCCGAGGTCGGTGGATTCCGCGCCCCCGGCGAGGATGTCGAGGGCTCCGTCGTCGGTGAGGAATCCGTCGGCGGCGTACACGCGCAGGGTGATCGGCTGGGGGCTGCGGTTCGCGACGTACAGGGCGTCGCCGACCGTGCCGCCGGGCAGCAGGTCGTAGGCGTAGTTGGGCCGGTCGCGCCCTTGCGCGGTGTCGGCGGGTTTGACGCTCCACGTGACCGTGGTGTCGGGGGAGGGGGCGGCGGCCGCAGAGGCGGCGAGCGGGCTGGCCAGCAGCAGCGCGAGGCCGGTGAGGAACGACAGGAGCAATCGGAGCGGACGGGAAGTGGTCTTCGCCTGGGACATGGGCGTGGCTTTCGTGTGGAAGGGATCCCGTCGGGGCCGCGCTCTCGAGGGGCGCGACCCCGACGGGGAGGGGGTCAGCTGAGGGCGGTCAGCGTCACGGTCGCGGTGTAGGTGCCGCGGGGGGTCTCGAGCGGGAGCTTGAGATCCAGGTCGGCGCCCACGAGCGAGCTGCCTCGCTCATGGCCGTCGTTCGCCTGCGCGAGGGTGCGGGCGACCGAGAGGCCCTGGCCGCTGTCGAAGCCCGAGGGCACGGGGGCCCCGGCGACGGCGCCGCCCTGCGTCTCGAGCACCTCGGGCGTCCAGCCGAGGTACGCGCTCGACACCTCCTGGCCGTCGGCGGCGAAGTTCGACACCTGCGCGGTCAGGGACCAGCCGGGGTTTCCGGCCCGAGTGTCCTGGACGCGGATCGGGACGATCTCGCCCGCCGCTGCGTAGTGGTCGAGGTTCTCGGTCGCGACGCCGAGGTCGACGAGGCGCGAGGTGCCCTCGATCGACCAGGTGAGCTCGCCCGAGCCCTGGCCGGGGACGGTCACCGCGATCGACTGGTCGCCCGCGGGAGGGGCGGTCGGAGCCTCACCCGTGTAGTCGCCGGTGGTGGAGCCGGCGCGCACGCCCGCGCCGAACGCCGCCGCCGGGGTGTTCCCGTCGAGGGCGAGAGCACCGTACACGGTGGTGTTCGCCACGCGCAGGTTCGCGGTGTTCCCGCTGAGCGAGAGGCCCCCGCCGATCGAGTTGGCGAAGGCGTCGGAGCCGCCGTCGGCCGTCGCGCCGATCAGCACGTCGCGCGAGCTGCCGCTCACGGTGACGTCGCCCTTGACGACGGCGCCGGTCATCGACACGCCCCAGTCCGAGCCATCGATCGACACGTCCGCACCGACCGACGTGCGCACGACGTCGACGTAGGTGGCCTGCTGCGTGAGCAGCGAGCCCGCGATCGCGCTGTCGACGACCTCGACGTCGATGCCGCCGGCTTCCACCGAGCCCCCGACCTTCAGGTCGTTGACGTAGAGGAAGCCCACGGTGGTGTCGGCGGAGTAGGCGCTGACGTCGCCGGCGACGCTCGTGCCGTCGAGCGAGACGCCGTACGCGTCGGTGGCGACGACGTCTCCGGTGACCGTGACCGAGGTGGCATCCAACCATCCCCCGGCCTCGACGACGATGTCGCCCTCGACGGTCGCGCCGCCGAGGATGCAGTCCGCTCCTCCCGGGACGATGAGGTTGCCCGAGACGGTCTGGCTGCCCAGGTCGTCGGTGCAGGTGAGGTCGGCCGCGTACGCGGGGACCGCGACCACGCTGCCCCCGATGACGAGGAGTCCGACGGTGGTCAGTTTCGTGATTCTGTTCATCAGTTCTTCCTCGTCGCTCAGCCGCGCAGGGCTGCGATGTTGTCGTAGCTGCGGTCGGCGTTCGCGAGCGAGTTCCCGGGGTTCACCGGCACCGAGGAGGCGTTGTCCTGCTCGAACATGCCGAAGCGCTGACCGCGGTCGCGCAGCTGCGACAGGAACGCCGTGTAATCGATGTTCCCGGCGCCGAACTCGACGATGTCGTAGCCGTTGGCGCTGTTCGGGTTGAGCTTGCCGTCCTTGAGGTGGAGGATCGGGAACCGCCGGGGGTCGCGCGTGATGTAGTCGATCGGCTCGAACCCGGGGTAGAGGAACTTCCCGACGTGCGCCCAATAGACGTCCATCTCGAAGAACACCGTCTCGGGGTTGAGGTTCTCCCAGTACAGGTCGTACACGCGCTCGTTGGTATCGGTGGTGAAGCCCCACTCCTGCGCGTGGTTGTGCAGATAGAGCTTGATGCCCGCGGCGCGACCCTTCTCGCCCATCTGGTTCCACGTGCCGATGGCCTGCATCCACGGGTCCTTGGCGAGGGGACCGCCGTAGCCTCCGGCGATGGGTCCGCCCTGGCCCAGGTGCGGCATGCCCAGCACGTGCGCGATCTCGAGCTGCTGGTCGATGTTGGCCGGGGTGAGGTTGACGTGCGCGCCGGTCGCGCGCAGACCGTTGTCATCGAGCAGCTGGCGGATCTCCTGCGGCGTGATCGCGCCGACGTTGCCCTGGGTGTAGCCCGCGAACTCGATCTCGGAGTAACCGATGCGGGCCAGCTCCTCGAACACCGCGCGGAAGCCCAGCGAGCTGACCTTGTCGCGGACGGTGAAGAGCTGGATGCCGATGCGGTTGACGGGGACGAGACGCTTCCCGGCGCTGACCGGGGGAGCGGCCGCCGCGGCGCGGGCGCCGAAGGCGGTGGAGGCGGAGGCTGCGGCGGGCATGGCGGCGGCGCCGATGCCGACGGCGACGGATGACGCCGCCAGGGCCTTGAGCAGCGTGCGCCGGCTCATGGGCCGATCCGGCACCGTGGGGTGCGCGTGGTCGTGGTGGTGACTCATGACTCTCCTTCGAGGTGGGTCCGCCCCGGGGCCGGGGACGACCGTGAGGGTGGTGGGGGCCGCGGTACGCGACCCCCACCGGGGTGTTACTTCTTGACGGTCAGGTTCGCGCTGCCGCTGCTCTTCGCGATCCCGGTCGAACCGGTGTACGACGCCTGCACCTGGTAGGCGCCCTCCGCGCTGAGCTTGGGCAGGGTCACCTGGACGGTGCCGTCTGCGCCGAGCGTGCCGGTGAGGGTGGCGACGACCGCGTTGTTGCGACGGATGGTCACCGTGGCATCACCGGTCGGGACGATGCCCGTCGACGAGGCCACCTGAACCGTGGCGGTGGCCGCCACGGCGGGCTTGACCGGCGTCGGCGAGACGGCGACCGAGGTCGTCGACTTCGCCTGCGAGACCGTGAGACGACCGATGCCGGCCGACCCCTTGAAGGTCTCGTCGGCTCCGTAGGTGGCCCGCAGGGTGTGCGTGCCGACCGGGAGGTCCGCCGGGAGGGCGACGACGGCGTTGCCGTCGGCGTCCAGGGTCGCGCGACCGAGCTCGGTGTCGCCGACCGTGAGCACGACCTCGCCCGTGGGGGCGCCGCCCTCTCCGCGCACCGACACCGTCACGTCGCCCGGGGCGCCGTAGGTGACTCGCGGGGAGCCGAGCGAGACGAGCGTGCGGGTGTCGACCGTCGGCTCGTTGGGAGCGTCGAGGTCGATCGTGAACGACACCGAACCGAGCTCCGACACGTTGCCACCGGTGTCGGTGGCGCGGTAGCGAATGTCGTAGGCGCCGTCCTGATCGAACGTCACCCCGTACTGCTGGTTCGCCGCGAGGTTCACCCAGGTCGCGCCGTTGTCGCGCGAGTACTGGACGCTCGCGAGCGTGCCGTTGTCGGCGGCCTGCACCGAGAAGCGGACCGGCTCGTTGAACACGCCGCCGACACCCGTCGGGGTGGCGGGAGCCAGCGTGTGCGCGACGGTGGGGGGCGTGACGTCTCCGACGCCGTCGCCGACCATGGTCAGCGCGTCAACGGCCAGCTCGTCGGCCGAGGTGACATAGAGCGCCCCGCTGCCCTCGGGGGCCTCGAAGGCGATCTCGACGTCCTGCCAGCCGTTACCCGCCGGGATGGTGGCGGTCGCGAAGGGCTCGGCGTCGGCCGCTCCCCAGCGCAGCTGGACCTCGCCCGCGCCGCTGGCACGGACCACGGCCCCGTCGATCCCGGCGAAGTTCACCGGGTCGAAGGCGAGGTAGTCGCCCGATCCCAGGCCGCGGATGGCGTTGCCGCCCGAGGCGTCGGTGTCGGCGTAGGTGGTGACGCCCTCGCGACGGATCGCGTGCTCGGCCTGCTGCAGCTTCGGGTTCAGGCGAACGGTCGCCTCACCCGTGGCCGCCGGCAGTCCGTTGGCGCCGGCGTCGGTGTACGTGACCACGACCGCGCCGTAGAGCAGGGCACCGGGGCCGTGCTCGGGCGAGTTCGGGTCGGTGCGGAAGACGCCCGTGCAGCCCGTGCCCGAGACCTCGGGGTGGGCGTGCTCGTCGTGGCCGAGACCGTAGGTCCACGTCACGCGCGAGCATTCCGTGGCGTCGCCGTCCTCGGCATCCGTCGTTGTGACCTGGAACGGGATCGCCTGACCCCAGTCGAAGAACGCGCCGTTGCCGGGGAAGGCCACGGTCACCTCGGGCGCCTGGTTGCCGACCGAGATCGTGCGCGAGGTCAGACCGAAGCGTCCGCCCGGGTCGGACACGCGCAGTCGGGCGCTGTAGTTGCCCAGTTCGGTGTAGGTGTACGACGTGGTCGCGCCGGTCGCATCGTAGGTGCCGTCGCCGTCGAAGTCCCACTCGTAGGTGAGGGCGTCTCCGTCGGGGTCGGTCGAGGTCGACGCGTCGAACTCGACGGTCAGGGGAGCCTGCGACGACGAGGTGGGGGTTGCGGTGAAACGCGCCTGGGGCGACTTGTTACCGGCGACGTAGTCGATGCGGTACAGACCGGCATCGGGGTTCGCGCGGAAGAAGCCGTCGCCGTAGTCGAGCACGTACATCGAGCCGTCGGGCCCGATCTCCATGTCCATGGGGTTGTCGTGCGGCGGCTGGCCCAGGGTGCTGAGCGCCGCGTTCGGAAGGAAGTCCTCGATGTCGCTGACCTCGAAGGTGTCCCAGTCGAGCGTGAACGCGGCGATGTAGTCCTGCGAGAACTCGCCCATGAACGCCTTGCGGTCCCAGTGCTGCGGGAGCTTCGTGGGCGAGGGGTTGGTCTCGTCGTAGTGGTAGACGGGTCCGCCCATGGGGCCCTGGCCGGTACCGGCACCGAAGTTCACCAGCTCGTCCCACGGCTGGTCGCCGGGGTTGTCGCCGTACCAGAGGGTCGCGGGCTGCGCGGGGGGAAGGTCGGTGAGACCGGTGTTCCACCGCGACTCGTTCTTGAGGTTCTGCGGGTCGAAGAACGCACCCGGCGTCGCCGTGGCGAAGTCCCAGTCGTTGTAGGCCTGGTTGTCGGCGTGGACGTAGGGCCACCCGGCGTTCTGGGGCTCGTCGAGGCTGATGGCGTTCCACTCCACCAGTCCCATGGGCCCGCGGCCGGCGGTCTGGGCCACGGCCTTCGTGGCGTCGGGGCCGTAGTCGCCCCACGACAGCGAGTTGGTCTCGATGTCGACCTCGATGCGGAACGGGTTGCGCACGCCCATCACGAAGATCTCGGGGCGGGTGAGTTCGGTTCCGGGGGCGAAGAGGTTGCCCTCGGGGATCGTGTACGAGCCGTCCTCCTCGACGTGGATGCGCAGGATCTTGCCGCGCAGGTCGTTGGTGTTGCCGGCGCCGCGGCGCGAGTCGAATCCGGGGTTGTAGCCGGGGGCGTCGTTGTTGGGCGCGAAGCCGTTCGCTCCCGGAGTGGATGCCGGGGTGTTGTCGCCCGTGCTCAGGTACAGGTTGCCGTCGGCGTCGAATCCGATGTCGGCGCCGACGTGGCAGCACTGCCCGCGCTGGACCTCGACGTCGAGGACGACCTGCTCGCTCGCGAGGTCGAGGGAGTCCCCGTTCCACTGGAAGCGGGCGAGGCGGTTCACGCCGACCCACTGGTCCCAGTAGGACTCGTCGGCCCCCGCGGGGAGGGTGTTGGGGGAGTTGCCCGCCGGGGTGTCGGCCACGCCGTCACCGTCGGCGTCGCGCGGGGAGTAGACGAGGTACACCCAGTTGTTCTCGGCGAAGTCCGGGTCGAGGGCGACCGTCTGCAGGCCGTCCTCGGAGTTGGCGTAGACATCGAGGGTGTTGGTGACGCGCGTGACGCCGGTCGCGGGATCGGTCAGGCGCACGTCGCCGTTGCGGGCGGTGTGCAGGACGCGCTTGTCGGGGAGGACGGCGAGGTCGATGGGCTCGCCCACGTCCTTGGTGAGCAGCACGCGCTCGTAGTTGCTCCAGTCGAGGGCGCCGCCGTCTTCGCCGGTGTCGCCGGGGTCGGGGGTACCGGGGTCGGTGGGGTCGCCGTGGTCGCCGCCGGGGTCTGTGGTGCCGTGGTCGTGCCCGTCGTGCGCGAAGGCCGGGGCGGGTGCGGCGGCGATGGCGCCCAGGCCCAGTGCGGTGGCCGCGAGGACCGCCGTCAACCGGGACCGGACGACCGGATGCCGAGAAGTAGAGTTCATCGTGAAACAGCTCCTGTGAATGCGTTCGAGTTGTTTTCACCGGGTCGCCACACAGTCGGTCTCAACGACTGATCGTGGCGGCCCGGGCTCTTCGTGCGGTGGCGGTCGGCCACGCGCGGTGTCTGCTCCTTACTCTTCGTCGAGTGGGAGGGGTCGCCGATCACCGCCTCTCAGGGCGGTTCGTGGGGCGAGCCTCGGGGGGATGAGGTGTCCGATTGTGGGGGACGTCGCTCGTCGTCATCCTGACGGATGTTTTTCCATAGGTCAATCAAAAGTTGCGTAATGCGCACACAACAAAAGTGCGCTCGACGCGATCCTTGTGGTTTCCATTCGTCGCGGGCTAGCATCGCCGCACGGTGCGTCTCGCGCCGATCCCCCACCCGTCGGTGAAGGCGCCGACACGGCCGAGGAGGCCTCATGCTCCATGGACTGACCGGATGGCACCTGCTGATCGTCCTGGCGGTGATCGTCCTCCTCTTCGGGGCCGCGAAGCTGCCGGCCCTGGCTCAGAGCGTGGGCAAATCGGCCCGCCTGTTCAAGGGCGAGCTGAAAGCGATGAAGGACGACGAAGCGACGCCCCTCGCCGAATCGGCCACGCCCGCGGCTCCCGAAGCCCGTGCCTCGGCGGTCGTCGCCGACCCGCCCCCGACCCGCTGACCCCCCGCGTTCCGATGGTCGGCCCCCGCCGCCCCCGAGCGGGGGAGTAGCCCGTGTTCTTCGGTCTCACCATCGAGAAGATGATCCTCATCGGCGTCATCGCGGCGCTCATCATCGGTCCCGAGCGGCTTCCCGCCGCGGCGGAGTCCCTGCGGCGCGCCCTCATCCGTGCGCGCGGCTTCGCGAAGACCGCCCAGGAGCGGGTGCGCGACGAGCTCGGCTCCGAGGTGGCCGACGTCGACTGGCAGCGACTCGACCCCCGCCAGTACGACCCGCGCCGCATCATCCGAGAGGCTCTGCTCGCTGATCCGGAGCCGACCCTCGCACCGCGCGCCGCTTCGACGGACACCGACGGCCCGACCCCCGCCGCCGCTCGTCAGGCGGAGTCGGGACCCGGGGACGCGTCCGCCGCCCGCGCCGACACCGAGCGCAACGCCGATAGCACGCGCCGCACGGCCGCGTAGGCCAGGGCGTCGGGGCGGGCCAGCGCGTCCACGTGACGCACCAGGGCGAGATCGGCGAGGGGGCGCAGCACGAGCCCGTCGACCGCGAGCGGGGCCGTCGTGGTCCGGGGCATGACGGCGACCGCCGCGCCCGCGCGGACGATCTCGGCCGTCACCGAGAACTCGTTGATGCGGTGGGCGACCTCGAGAGGGCGTCCGACGTGCGCCGACAGGTGATCGAGGACCCCGGCGAGGGGGAAGCCGGCGTGCACCGACACCCACCTCTCGTCGACGAGGTCGGACGCGCGCAGCTCGGAGCTTCGAGCGAGCGGGTGGTCCGCGGGGAGCGCGATGTCGAGGGGCTCCTCAAGCAGCGGCACCATCACCACGCGGTCCGCGGGCCACGGCTCGTCGTGGGCGAGGCGGTGGGCGATGACGAGGTCGTGGTCGGCGGTCAGCCCGGGAAAGTCGCGGTGCGCGACGTCGGCGTCGGCGAGACGCAGGGGCGGAGAGCCGTCGAGTTCGCGCAGGAGGGGCCCGAAGAGCGTGAGGGCGGCGCTGTGGAAGGCCGAGACGCGCACCGGGCGATCGCTCGCGTCGAGAAAAGCGCCGACAGCCTCGCGCGCACCCACGAGGGCCTCGTCGACCCGCGTTCCCGCCGCGGCGAGGGCTTCGCCGGCCGGGGTGAGGGCGAGGGCCCGCCCGCGACGCCGGGTGAGGGGAACGGGAACGTGGGCCTGCAGGGCGGCCAGCTGCTGCGAGACCGCGGAGGCCGACACGTGCTGTGCCGCCGCGACGGCGGCGACGCTCCCCCGGTCACGGAGTTCGCGCAACACGCGCAGGTGAGCCACATCCATAAGTCAGAACTTACGCCACCGTGAAGAACATGCCGCTTGTTCTTCCGCGTAATCGCGGGGGATCGTGAGGGGGTGACCCGCCGCGCTCCCGAGATCCTCGTCGACGTCCTCCTCCTCGCCGTCGCGACGGTGTGGGGGGCGAGCTTCCTCGCCGCGAAAGAACTGGTCGCCGAAACGGGGGTCGCCTCGGGCGTGGCCCTGCGCTTCGTCGTCGCGGCGAGCGCTCTCGGCATCCTGTGTCTTCTTCGTCGGGAGCGGATGCCGCGCGGTCGCGGTCTCGTGATCGCCGCGCTCCTCGGCTGCTCGCAGGCGGCGGTCATCGGGCTCGAGACCGCGGGCGTGCACCTGACCTCGGCGACCAACGCGGGCCTGCTCATCAGTCTGGCCCTCGTCTTCACCCCGGTGCTGGAGAGCATCGCGGCGCGCTCGTGGCTCCCGAGGTCGTACTTCATCGCGGCCGTGGCCGCGGTCGCCGGGGTCGCCTTGCTCGTCTCGGGCGGGGGCCTGCGGGCCCCCAACCCGGGGGATGCGCTCGTCATCGCGGCGGCGGTCGTCCGCGCCGTGCACGTCACCGCGAGCGGGCACCTGACCCGCGGGCGTGAGGACAGCACCCTCGCTGTCGTGTTCGTGCAGCTCGTCGTGTGCGCTCTCGCCTCGACGGCCGTGGCCGGGGCCGATCTTGCGCCCGCGGTGGCGGGGCTCTCGGCGGCCGGCTGGGTCGACGTGATCTTCCTCGGCCTGCTGTGCTCGGTGTTCGCCTTCGTGGTTCAGCTCTGGGCGGTGCGGCGCACCTCGGCGACCCGCGCGAGCATCCTGATGGGCACGGAGCCGGTCTGGGCCCTCGCCGTGGGCGTGGCGATCGGGGGTGAAGCCGTCGGTCTTCCCGGACTCTCCGGCGCCGCGCTCATCATCGCCGCGTCGTACGCGGGGCAGGCGATCGAGCGTCGGCACCGCCGCTCGATCGCGGAGGCGAGCGGCGGCGCCGACGGCGAAGCGGTCAGCTCGGGTCCGCGGTCGGTCGTCGCCACCGGCCCCAGACCGTCGCCGTGAGCCCCGCCGCGACCAACGCGACGGCGAGGAGGACCGAGGCGATCTCGCCTCCGGTGACCGGCAGCCCTCCCCCGGGGGATCCGGGGCCGGCGCCGGGCGGCGGCGAGCAGTCGATGGTGCAGGTGGCGGTCGGGAGGGGAGTGATCTCGACGGTGACGCCCACGCCGTCGTCGGCGACGGCCATGGGGACGAAGAGCACGTCGCTCATGAGACCTCCACCGCCTCGCGCCGACCCTCTTCGCGAGCGCGGGCCACGAGATCGTCGAGGCGCTGGCGGGATCGACGACGACCCGAGGCGACGGCCGCGACGATGAGGGCGACGCCGACCGCGGCGGCGAGGTGCACCCACGGAACCGCCCACACCGTCACGCTGCGCGTCACGGGAGCTGCGGCGAGCGTCGAGTCGGGCACCGCGGCATCCACCGTCACGTCCTTCGTCAGCACGAACAGCGGCCACGCGGGCTGGGGCTCGGTGCGCACGTCCCGGGACTCGCCGGGCAGGAGCACTCCGCGCTCCGTCGTCGCCTCGGCCGCGTCGCTCACGGCGAGGGCGGTGTTCCCGGTGTTCTCCGCCGTGTAGGTGTAGGTGATCGACCCCGGCGCGAAGAGGTTCCACGACGGCGTGTATTCCGCACGGACCTCGCCGACGCCCACCGACGGGGCGAGCTGCCCCGTCACACGGGTCGACACGCGGAAGCCGACGCGACTGTCGACACCGACCCTCGTCCCGTCCGCTCCCGCGGAGGTGGATCGGACGGATGCCGAGACCCCGGCCGCGTGGTCTCCGGGGGTGGCGTTCTGCGGCACGGCGATCTCGAACGACACGACCCGCGTCTCGTTGGGCGCGAGCGTGACCGTCGGTTCGACCGTGATCCACGTGCCGGCGTCGGTCGAGGTGCGGTCGGCGGGGAGCATCGTGAAGCGCCCCGTCTCGGTGTAGTAGCCGTCCGCGGCGCTCAGGGCGAAGGTCGCCTCTCGCTCGCTGAAGTTCTTCACGGCGAGGTGCTCGGTGACGCGTTGACCCGGGTCGAGTTCGACCTGCATCACGCGGCGGCCGTCCGGCCCCGCAGCCGAGGCCGGGGTGACCGACCAGGTGACCGCGGAGTCGGCGGCGTCGTCGGCCAGGGCGGGCGGGGCCGCCGCGAGGGCGATCGCGGCCACGAAGACACCCGCCATGCCGGCGGATGCTCCGCGCGCGAGCGCCACCCTCATCTCGGTGCTCACCCCTCGAGCAGGGTCAGGGTGATGGTGGCCGAGTACGCCCCGGGTGCCACGGTGGCCGGCGTCTTCAGCAGCAGGCCGGCGGTGGCGGAGTACGCTCCGCCCGCGGCGTCCGCTGCGCTGTCGACGTTGGCGAGGAGCTCGGCGTCGACGAAGCCACCCGTGCCGGGGTCGACGGCGTCTCCGGGGGCGACCACCTGCGACCCGCCCGCGGGATTGCCCGAGACGATGTCGGGGTACCAGCCGAAGCTGTCCGCCGACGAGATCGCGGGCTGGCCGGCGCTGCCGGTGAAGTCGCTGATCGCTCCCATGACGTACCAGAACGATTCCGGGTCGATGTTCTCGGCGAGACGGGTGTCGGTGACGGTGACCGTGGGCAGGGTGCCCGCGAAGGTGCGGTCGGTGCCGGACGCCTCGCCTTCGGTCAGCGTGGTCGCATCGTCCGCGACGGTGAGGGCGAGGACGCCGGGCTCCGCCGCGGGGGCGATCTCGACCTGCACGTCGATGCTGCCCTCATCGGCGGCGAAGGCGCTGCCACCGCCCGCGGCGGCGAGGATGCCGACCCCGAGGGCGGCGACTCCGATGCGGGCCGAGAGGCCGCGACGGGAGGTGAAGGACATGAGTGCTCCGTTCTTCCACCGGGGGTCGGTGGAGTCGTCGGCGGGCGCCGGCGGGTGGTCGGGACGAGCGGCGAGGCGCCGATCGGCGAACGAGGGATGCCGTCGTTTCGGGCGGGCGCGGCGGACTCGGGGGAGCCTCGTGGCGGCGCTGTCACGGGTCGGTTCTGCGGGTTCGTTGCGACAGTAGTGCGGCTTCGGTAAGTCGTCAAGCAAAAGATGACTGACTGCCGAAATGCCGAAAGCCGGTGATTTTCCCGCCCTTTACCGGGATATTCGGCTTCGGATGCCCGGGCGGAGACGTTCGCAGGCGACTCCGGCTCGATTCTGCGAGCAGTTCTTAACGCAAATTAGTCAGGTTTTGTAGACGAATCGACAAAAGACTCCTACAGTGACGACGGTCGAGGGCGACCTGTGCGATCCGAGCGGTCGACGCCGCCCCCGCCGCTGATCCGAAGGAGCAATGATGCCCGTACCCGCTGTCTTGTCCGGCCCCCGCCGGCGCAGCACCCGTGTCGCGAGGACCCTCGCGGCCGGTCTCCTGGGCGGAGCACTCGTGGCCACAGGAGCGATCCTGCCCGCCGGTGCCGCCGTCGCCCCCGCCGTCAACACCCCGGCGGACCTGCCCAAGCAAGAACCGGGTGTGACGCTTCGCACCTACTCCACCCCGCCCCTCACCGAGCTCTGCACGCTCAAGTCGGGCCAGACCCCGAACGTCGACAAGCTCATGTCGACGATCGACTGGCGCACCGACGAGCAGTTCGGCGCGGGCGACAACTTCATCACGCACGCCCTGGCCAACCTCACCGTCAGCACGCCCGGCCAATACGCCTTCCGCCTGACGAGCGACGACGGCTCGCGCCTCACCCTCGACGGCACGCAGCTGATCGACAACGACGGACTGCACGGAGCGGAATCCGTCGAGGGCACCGTCACGCTCGACGTGGGAGTCCACGACCTGTTCGTCGAGATGTTCGAGGCCACCAACGGCCAGCAGCTCACCGTCGAATGGAAGGTCCCGGGCTCCTCGAGCTTCACGGTCATCCCCAACAGCGTGCTCAGCACGGAGGCGGGTGTCGTGCGCGTCACCGCCCCGGGGACGAAGTACTGCGAGGGCAGCACCGACTCCGCCGGCGACGGTCTGCGCCTGGATGCCGTGAACCCGAACTACACGCTCGTGAACCTGCGCCCCGAGGGCTTCAACCCGAAGGTGTCTGGCCTGGCCTTCCTCGGCAACGGCGATCTCGCGGTGCTGACCACCGGCTCGGTCAACTCCGGCGGATGGGACACCTCGACCCCCGGTAAGGTCTTCGTGCTGAAGGGCGCCCAGGCGGCCGACGGACCCGAGGACGTCACCGTCGTCGAGGCGGCCGGTGGTCTGCTGAACCCGATGGGCATCGACGTCATCGACGACAAGATCTACGTCTCGGAGCGCTACCAGCTCACCGAGCTCAGCGACACGAACGGCGACGGCTCGTACGAGACGAAGCGCAAGGTCGCCGAGTACCCCTCGGGCAACAACTTCCACGAGTTCGCGTTCGGCCTGATCCACGACGAGAAGAACTTCTACGTCAACCTCTCGGTCGCGATCGACAACGGCGGGGCGACCACCAACCCGCAGCCGGCGAAGAACCGCGGCACCTCGGTCAAGATCGACCGCGCCACCGGGGCGATCAGCTACGTCGCCGGCGGTCTGCGGACCCCCAACGGCGTGGCCTTCGGTCCCGAGAACGAACTCTTCGCGATGGACAACCAGGGTGCCTGGCTGCCCGCGAACAAGCTCGTCAACGTCAAGCAGGATCGCTTCTTCAACCACTACACGAACCCCGCGGGCCCGTTCGATCAGAACCCCGTCACGCCTCCCGTCGTGTGGATCCCGCAGAACGAGATCGGCAACTCCCCGAGCACGCCCATCATGCTGAAGGACGGTCCCTTCGCGGGACAGATGATCTTCGGCGACGTCACCTACGGCGGCCTGCAGCGCGCCTTCCTCGAGAAGGTGGACGGCGAGTTCCAGGGCGCGGTCTTCCGCCACTCCGCGGGCTTCGAGGTCGGCGTCAACCGCGTCATCGAGGGCCCCGACACGTCGCTGTACATCGGCGGCACCGGCGAAGGCGGCAACTGGGGCGAGGCGGGCAAGCTCACCTACGGCCTGCAGAAGCTCGTCCCGAACACCACGCAGAACGCCTTCGACATGAAATCCATGAAGGTCGTCGAGGGCGGGTTCGAGATCGAGTACACCCAGCCCCTCTCCGACGAGACGCTGGCGAACCTCGCCTCGGCGTACCGCGCCGAGCAATGGCGCTACCTGCCGACCTCCACCTACGGCGGACCCAAGGTCGACGAGGAGATCCTCTCGCTCACCGGCGCGACGGCATCCGCCGACCGCAAGACGGTCACGGTCGCGTTCGACGGTCTGAAGCAGGGCCGCGTCGTGCACCTGCGCTCGCCGCAGCCCTTCGCCGCAGCCAGTGGCGACACGCTGTGGAGCACCGAGGCCTGGTACACGCTCAACTCGCTGCCGGGCTACGTCTCGCCGGCCGACCGGGGCTGGTACGAGGCCGAGGAGGCCCGCCTGATCGGCGGCGCCAAGTTCGACGCTGAGCACAGCGGTTACTCGGGAGCCGGCTTCGCCGGCGGCATGTGGCAGGCCGGATCCGCGTTCGAGTTCACGGTGAACGCCGAGACCGCGGGCACCGTCCCCGTCTCGGTCCGCTACTCCAACGGCCCGAACCCCGCGCCCGGCTCCAAGGATGTCAACCTCTACGTCAACGGTCAGAACCTCGGGAAGTGGGACTTCGCCTCCACGGGCGACTGGAAGACCTGGGCCACGATCACGCGGGACATGCCGCTGGTCGCCGGGACGAACACCATCGCGCTGAAGTACGAGACGGGCAACAAGGGCAACATCAACGTCGACGTCCTGTCGATCGGCACCGCCGACATCTGCGCCCCGGCGCAGGTCGAGGACGGCTACCGCCCGCTCTTCGACGGCACGCTCGAGAGCCTGAACGCCGGGTGGCGCATGGCCGGCCCCGGCGGCTTCGGTCGACAGAACGACTGCAGCATCCGCGGCGAAGGCGGCATGGGCCTGCTCTGGCACAAGGCGCAGGAGCTGAACGAGTACAGCCTCAAGCTGGACTGGAAGCTCATCGCCGATCACAACGGCGGCGTCTTCGTCGGGTTCCCCGACCCGAAGAACGACCCGTGGATCGCGGTCAACCAGGGCTACGAGATCCAGATCGACGCGTCCGACGCCGCCGATCGCACCACCGGTGCGATCTACACCTTCCAGGGTGCGGATGCCGACGCGGTGAAGGCCTCGCTCAAGCCCGTCGGCCAGTGGAACGCGTACGAGATCGTCGTGAAGGGGCAGACCATCAAGATCTTCCTCAACGGCACGCTGGTGAACGACTTCACCAGCACCGATCCCGCTCGCGACCTCTCGCAGGGCTTCATCGGCCTGCAGAATCACGGTGGTGGGGAGGCGGTGTCGTACCGCAACGTCCGCGTCAAGGACATCGACGAGCCGGCCCCCCTCGCGGTGACCGCCTCGGCCGAGGTCAAGTGCCTGGCCAAGAAGGCGTCGGTGACGGCCCGCGCGACCAACACCGACACGGTGCCGGTCGACGTGACGCTCAAAACCGCGTGGGGCGAGCGGGTCATCCCCGCCGTCCAGCCCGGGGCGACGGTGTTCCACACCTTCACCACCCGCGCCGCGTCCGTCCCCGCGGGCGAGGCGACGGTGACCGCGTCCGGCGACGGTCGCACCGGCGGGGCCACGGCCTCGTACGCAGCCAAGAGCTGCGGCTGATCCCCCCAGCGCCTCCGGCGGCGGACTCGCGTCCGTCGCCGGGGGCGCTCCCTCATGTCCCAGAGGTCCCCATGCTCTCCTCCCTCGGCCGCCGCATGAGCCGGTACCGCCTTCTCGTCCTCCTCGCCTGGTCCGTGCTCGTCGTCGTCGGCGGCGCCCTCGCCGGTGACGCCTTCGACCGCACCGTCTCGGTCGCCGACGCTCCGTCCGGCAGTGAGTCCTTACGCGCCACCGAACGCCTCGACGTCCTCGACCCCGAGGGGGAGATCATCACCGCCGTCGTCCGCGGCGAGGACTTCTTCTCCCCGACGCTGCGCGACAGCGCAACCGCCGTCATGGCCTCGGTCCGCGCCGTCCCCGGGGTCGCCGAGGTAACCGACGCGTACACCGCGGGTGGGGCCATCGGTGACGACGGCCGCTCGTCCCTGGTCGTCGTCGAACTCTCGCTCGGTCTCACCGGCGACGAGGCCGTCGCCACGGCATCCGCCGTCTCCGACCTTCTCCACGAGATCGACGCGCCCGAGGTCCTCGTCGGCGGCCCCCTCCTGGCGGAGGAGGCCTTCGTCGATCGGGCGACCAGCGACGCGGCGATCGGCGAGGGCGTCGCGATCCTCGTCCTCGTCGTGCTGCTCACCCTCGCGCTCGGCTCGCTGCGCATCGCCCTCGTCCCCGTCGTCGCCGCTCTCGCCGCGATCGCCCCGACGCTCGCGATCCTGGGTCTGCTCGCCCGCGTCGTCGACGTCAACGAGTTCGCGGTGAACGTCGTCACGATCCTGGGCCTCGGCCTCGCCGTCGACTACAGCCTTCTCGTGGTGCTGCGCCTCCGTGAGGAACGCACCGCCGATCCCACCGCGCCCCTCGACGAGCTCGTCGCCCGTGCCGTCTCGGGGGCCGGCCGCGCGGTTCTCGTGTCGGGTCTCGCCGTGGCCGTGGCCCTGCTCGGCATCCTGATCCTCGGCGACCCCCTCCTCTCGGGGATGGCGCTCGGCGGTGCGGTCGTCGTCGCGGTCGCCACCCTCGCGGGCTTGACGCTCGTGCCGGCCGCGCTGTCGTTCCTGCATCGCGCGCTCCCGTCCGCTGAAGCGCGCACGTGGGCGCGCCCGTGGGCGGGCCGGGCGTCGCGCGATGGACTGCTGGCGCGCTCGACCCGTCTGGCCCAGCGCCGACCGGGGGTCGTCGCCGTCTCGACCGCGGCGGTGATGCTGCTGCTCGCCGCTCCCGTGGCATCCCTCGCGCTCGACGACTCCGACATCCGCTCCCTTCCCGCCGCGGCCGAGGAACGACGCGCGTACGAGGCGACGACGACGGGCTTCACCGGGATCGGGATCGAGCCCGTCACGGTCGTGCTCGACGGATCGATCCAGGATGCCGCCGTCACCGGCGTCCTCGACAAGATCGCGGCCCTGCCCGACGTCGCCGACGCCGACGTGGCGCAGGGGCTGCCGCCCGAGATCACCGCGGTCGCCTTCACCCCCGTCGGCGACAGCGCCACGGGGGACGCGGCGCAGCGGGTCGTGACCGAGGTGCGCGGTCTCGCGACCCCCGTCCCCCTCGAGGTCACGGGGCCTGCCGCCTCGCTCATCGACACGCGCGATCACCTGGCCGCGCGCCTGCCGTGGGCCCTGGTGATCGTCGCCGCGGCGAGCTTCGCCCTGCTCTTCGCGCTCACCCGCTCGCTCGTGGTCCCGCTGAAGGCGCTCCTGCTCGCCGGCCTCACGGTGGCCTCGACCCTGGGCGTGCTCACCGCCGTCTTCGGGTGGGGCTGGGGCGCCCCTCTGCTCGGGTTCGAGCCCCGCGGCACGCTCGATGTGACCACTCCCTTGCTGATCGGGCTCCTCGCCTTCGGGCTCACGATGGACTACGAGGTGTTCCTGTTGTCGCGCATCACCGAGGCCTGGCGCGCGCGAGGGCGCTCCGCCGACCCGCGTACGGCGAACGCCGAGGCCGTGCGCCACGGCATCACCCGCACCGGCCCCGTCGTGACGCTGGCCGCGGCGGGGATCTGCGTCGTCTTCGTCGGCTTCGCGTTCGGTGAGCTGGTCGCGATGAAAGAGATCGGGGTGGGCATGGTGATCGCGGTGGTCCTCGATGTCACCGTCGTCCGCGGGCTCCTCCTCCCTGCGCTCATGACGCTCCTCGGTCGCGCGAACTGGTGGCCGAGCGCGCGTCGCCCGATCGCGGTGCCCGCCGAACCGACGCCCACCGTCGATCACCGCGTGCCCGCGCGGTCGTAGGCTGGAGACATGCACGGCGAGTACAAGGTCCCCGGCGGGAAGCTGGTCGTCGTCGACCTCGAAGAGCGCGAGGGCCGTATCCACGGCTTCCACCTCGCGGGCGACTTCTTCCTCGAGCCCGACGACGCCCTCGACGACATCGACGCGGCCGTCAACGGCCTCGCGGTGGAGTCCGACGTCCCCACGATCGCCGCGGCCATCCGCGCGGCCCTCCCCGAGGGGGCCCAGCTGCTCGGCTTCACGCCCGAATCGGTGGCGACCGCTATCCGCCGCGCCCTGGTCACCGCGCCGGGATGGGCCGACTTCGAGTGGGAGGTCGTCCACGACGGCCCCGTCTCGCCGCGTATGAACCTCGCGCTCGACGAGGTCCTCACCACGCGCGTGGGCGCAGGGCTGCGCACACCCACCCTGCGCCTGTGGGAGTGGGACGAGAGCGCCGTCGTCATCGGCTCGTTCCAGTCGCTGCGCAACGAGGTCGACCCCGCGGGGGCGGCGAAGCACGGATTCGACATCGTGCGCCGCATCTCGGGCGGGGGCGCCATGATGATGGCCGCGAACTCGATCGTGACGTACTCGCTGTACGTGCCGGCATCCCTCGTCGCCGGTATGACGTTCGCCGACTCGTACGCGTTCCTCGACGACTGGGTGCTGCAGGCGCTGCGCTCGCTCGGCATCGACGCGGTGTACCAGCCGCTCAACGACATCGCCGGCCCCCACGGCAAGATCGGCGGGGCCGCCCAGAAGCGCCTCGCCAACGGCGGCGTGCTGCACCACGCCACCCTCAGCTACGACATGGACGGTCAGGTGCTCACCGAGGTGCTCCGCATCGGCCGCGAGAAGCTCAGCGACAAGGGGACCGTGTCGGCCGCCAAGCGCGTCGACCCCCTGCGGAGCCAGACCGGTCTGCCTCGCGCCGAGGTCATCGAACGGTTCATCCAGACCTTCACCACGCTCTACGGGGCGACGCCCGGGCACATCAGCGACGAGGAGTACGCCGAGGCCCAAGCCCTGGTCGACTCGAAGTTCGCCACCGACGCGTGGCTGCAGCGCGTCCCGTGAGCGCCGAGAACCTCGCCGACGCTCCCGCACCGGGTGGCGTCGAGATCCACCACGCCGATAATCTCACCGTCACGCCGCGCTACCCCGACGGCTCTTTCGCTCTCGTCTACCTCGACCCGCCCTTCAACACGGGGCGCACCCGCTCGAAGGCCGTGGAGTCCGCGACGCGCAAGGCGCCGGTGGACGAGACTCCGGATGCCGCCGCGCCCGATGCCGCGGAATCCGTCGACGATCCGAACATGCTCGACTTCCCCGAAGAGGAGCCGCCCCCGCCTCCCGTGGTGCAGCGCGGCTTCCACGGCCGGGAGTACGCGCGCCTGCGCGGCGACCTGCGCACCTACGACGACCGGTTCGACGACTACTGGGGCTTCCTCGAGCCGCGGCTCGTCGAGGCCTGGCGCCTGCTCGCCGACGACGGCACGCTCTACCTGCACCTCGATTACCGCGAGGTGCACTACGCCAAGGTCATGTGCGATGCGCTGTTCGGTCGCGACCACTTCTTGAACGAGCTGATCTGGGCCTACGACTACGGCGCCAAGACCAAGCGCCGCTGGCCCACCAAGCACGAGACGATCCTCGTGTACGTCAAGAACCCGTCGGCGTACTTCTTCGACTCGGATGCCGTGGACCGCGAGCCCTACATGGCCCCGGGGTTGGTCACTGCCGAGAAGGCCGCGCGCGGCAAGATGCCCACCGACGTCTGGTGGCACACGATCGTGCCGACCACGGGCCGCGAGAAGACCGGTTATCCGACGCAGAAGCCCGAAGGGGTGCTGCGTCGCATGGTGCAGGCGTCCTCGCGCCCCGGCGATCGGGTTCTCGACATGTTCGCCGGCAGTGGCACGCTCGGCGCCGTCGCCGCCCCTCTGGGACGGAACTCGGTGCTCATCGACGACAACGCCGACGCGGTGGCCGTGATGCACACGCGCCTCGAGCCGTACGCGGACTGAGCGCGACGCGGCTGGCGCGTTCGGGGGTGTGGGGCGGTGTTTTCCCGCCCAGAGCGCAAAATCCCGCCCCGAACCCCCGGCCCGCATCCGGCTCCGTGAGAAGCCTGCCCAGATGTCGGCGGTCCGCACCTAGGGTGAAGCCATGGACTTCGGCATCTTCGTTCCGCAGGGCTGGCGCTTCGACCTCGTGGGGATCGACCCCTCCGAGCACTGGAGGGTGATGAACTCGCTCGCCCAGAGCGCCGACGACGGACCCTGGCAGTCGCTGTGGGTCTACGACCACTTCCACACCACTCCCGTGCCGAGCGCCGAGGCCACGCATGAGGCGTGGACGCTCATGGCCGCCTTCGCCGCCGCGACCGACCGCGTGCGCCTCGGCCAGATGTGCACGTGCATGGGCTACCGCAACCCCGCCTACCTCGCGAAGGTCGCGGCCACGGTCGATGCGATCTCGGGCGGTCGCGCCGAGATGGGCATCGGCGGTGGCTGGTACGAGCACGAGTGGAAGGCCTACGGCTACGGGTTCCCGCCCATCGCCGAGCGACTCGGGCGCCTGCGCGAGGGCGTCGAGATCATGCACCAGGCCTGGACCACGGGCGAGGCCACCCTGTCGGGGAAGTACTACGAGGTCGACGGTGCGATCGTGCAGCCCAAGCCCCTGCAGCCCGGCGGCATCCCGCTCTGGATCGCCGGCGGCGGCGAGAAGGTCACGCTCAAGATCGCGGCGAAGTACGCCTCGTACACGAACTTCGGCGGCTCGCTCGAGGAGTTCGACCACAAGTCCGAGGTGCTGCGCGGGCATTGCGAGACCCTCGGCCGCGACGCGTCCGAGATCACCCGCTCGACGAACTTCAACACGATCGTCGCCGAGACCGAGGCCGAGGCCTCCGATCGCCTGGCCGCCGTTGTCGCGCGCCTGCGTCCGCACGTCGGAGATGAGCGGGCGGATGCCATCGAGGCCGACTATCGCTCCTCCGACGCGTTCGGCACCCCCGAGCAGATCGTCGAGCGCCTGCGCGAGCGCGCCGACCACGGCCTCGGCTACGCGATCCACTACTTCCCCGAGGCCGCCTACGACACCTCGGGAATCTCCCTCTTCGAGCGCGAGGTCATCCCGCACCTCTGATCGGCGGCGCGGCGGCCCCGCGCGCCTCGCGCGTGAGTCGCCAGAATGTGTCGCTTCTCCCGCAGGTGAAGCGACAATTCTTGGCGACTCACGCGCGTGCGCGGGCGGGTGCCAGGTTCAGACCAGAGGCGCGACGTCGGCGTAGGCGTCGGTCTCAACGGCGGGGGCGGATGCCGCGGCGCCGAACACCCGCGCGCGCCGGGTCGTGGCATCCCACGTCGGCCACCCCGGATCACCGTCGCGCGCGAACGCGACCGCCGCGGCGTGCATCTCGGCGGCCAGAGCGGGTGGGGGAGTCTCGCCCGCGATGCGGTCGACGCCCTCGGCGTCGAGGTGGTCGAACCAGAACGGCACGTCGAGGCAGTGGCAGGCGACGCCGATCGAGGGCACGGGCGATGCCCACGCGAAACGGTAGAGCCAGGTCGCGGCGTCGCCGCGCGCCCGGGCGGTCCCACGCACCGTCGCGCGGATGACCCGATCGGTGACGTATCCGCCGAGCAGGGCCGCGGCCCCGCGCCGTCGGGTGCGCTCGAGATACGCGCGTCGCCGCGATCGCCGCAGACCGAGCACGGCCAGGGCGAGAGGGACCGGCACCACTCGGAGGACGCCCGCGAACCGGGCGGTCAGGGCCGTGAATTCGTCGTCCGTCGACCCGATGACGAGGGGGATGCCGGCCCCGACACCGTCGGCGAGAGCCTCGAGCGGATGCCGGGGCAGCACCTCCGTGTCGATCACCGGCCCCAGCGGCAAGCCGCCGTCGAGCAGCGTCGCGAGCGACGACAGCGCCCGGACCAGGTGCGGCGTGAGGGTGCTCTTCTGCGCCGCGAGAATCCGCTCCTCGGGCACCGACGCGAAGCCGTCGCGGTCGGCGCGGACCCCGATGCGGGCTGCGACCCGGTCGGCGAAACGCCTGGCCGCCTCGAGCGGGACCGCGCCGATCGCGGGCGAGATCGCCATCGCGGCGTGGAAGAGTCCGGAGGCCGCGGGGCTCGACAACAGCGCGAGCACCGACCCTCCGCCCGCCGACTGCCCGGCCACCGTCACTCGGGTCGGGTCGCCGCCGAACGCGCGGATCTCGTCGCGCACCCACTCCAGCGCCGCGATCTGGTCGCGCAGACCCCGGTTGGCGGGAGTTCCGTCGATGAGACCGAAGCCGTCGAAGCCGATCCGGTACGAGATCACCACGGTGATCACCCCGTCCCGCGCGAACGCATCGCCGTCGTACCAGCGGCTCGCGGGCGAGCCCGAGGTAAAACCACCCCCGTGGATCCACACGAGCACCGGCAGAGCGGCATCCGGACCGATGTCCACCGGGGCGAACACGTTGACGTTCAGCGTGGCGTCTCCCGGCACGCTCGGCTCGGGGATGAGGGTGATCCCCGCGTCGCCCCGCTGCGCCGTGGCGCCGTACGCGGTGGCATCGCGCTCGCCCTCCCACGCCTCCACCGGCACGGGAGCGGCGAAGCGCAGCGCCCCGACCGGAGCCTGAGCGAACGGGATGCCGAGGAACACGGCGGCGGGACCCCGCCGGAATCCGCGGACGACGCCCTGGGAGGTCACGGCGAGGGGAGTGGCATCCATCCCCTCATCCTGCCGCGCCACCCGCGCGAGGGGCGACGGTTCTTGCCCGCGAGGCCCGTGTGTTCGTGGCCCCGCGGTCACGTACGACGCCCCGGGGCCACGACCGACGCCCCACCAGCCCGATCCACGCGCCGGGTCGGGAGCCTGCGTGGGTTCCGGGCTCGAGCTCTGTGCGTGCGTGGCCCCGGGGCCACATACAACGCCCCGGGGTCAGGTACGACGTCACACCAGCCCGGTTTCAGCCCGCCCCGCGCCCGCGGGCCGAAGCGATCACGCGTCGCGGCGCGCGCCCTCCGAGGGGGTCACCGTGAAGATGTTCGGGGCGAGGAAATCGGATGCCGCGAACGCGGCGCGCACGGCCGCCGTCGCCGCCGGGACGAGTCCGGTGGGGATCAGTGCGATGGCCGCTCCGCCGAAACCGCCGCCCGTCATGCGAGCACCGAGGGCGCCGTTCGCGAGCGTCGTCTCGACGGCGAGATCGAGCTCGGGCACCGAGATCTCGAAGTCGTCGCGCATCGAGGCGTGCGAGGCGACCAGCAGGTCGCCGATCGCGGAGGGGCCGTCGGCGTCGAGGGCGGCCACGGTGTCGAGCACGCGCTGGTTCTCGGTGATGACGTGACGGACGCGGCGGAAGGTCACGTCGTCGAGGATCTCCGCGGCGCGCGGCAGGTCGTCGACGGTGAGGTCGCGCAGCGATCCGACGCCGAACGCCGCCGCTCCCCGCTCGCAGGCCTCGCGACGCTCGCGATAGCCGCCGGTGGAGTGGGCGTGCTCGACGAGGGTGTCGGTCACGAGGATCGAGAGCCCCGCGTCGGCGAAGCCGAGGGCCACCGCGCGCGTCTCGAGGGTGCGGCAGTCGAGGAAGGTCGCGGCGTCCGCCACGCCCAGCATCGACGCCATCTGGTCCATGATCCCGGTGGGAGCGCCCACGGCGTCGTTCTCGGCGACGCGGCCGACCCGCGCGAGAGCGACCTTGTCGAGGCCGGCGGCCCACACGTCGTTCAGGGCGGAGGCCACGGCCCCCTCGATCGCGGCGGACGACGACAGGCCGGCACCCACCGGCACGTCGGAGGCCAGGGCGATGTCGACGCCGCGGGTCACGGCATCCGGAGCCGCCCGACGCAGCGCCCACGCCACACCCAGGGGGTAGCCCGCCCAGTCGAGGCCGCCGGCGGCGATCCGCGCGTCGAGCTCCGAGAGCGGGACCTCGACCGCGGCGTCGGCGAACGTCGAGCGCACGCGGATCACGTCGTCGGAGCGGACGGCCACGGCGGCCGCGGTGCGCTGGGCGATCGCGAAGGGGAAGACGAAGCCCTCGTTGTAGTCGGTGTGTTCGCCGATGAGGTTGGCGCGGCCGGGAGCCGACCAGACTCCGACCTCGGGGGCGTCGGTGAGGGTGGCGAGAAGGGCGCGGGCGTCGTCGACGGCGGTCATGCCGTCACCTCCGGAACGGTGTCGAGGGCGGCGCGCAGGCGTTCGGCCTGCGACTCGGGGGTCACGTCGCCGATCCAGGCGCCCATGGCGGCCTCGGATCCGGCGAGGTACTTCAGCTTGTCGGCGGCGCGACGCGGAGAGGTGATCTGCAGGTTGAGGCGCACGGCATCCCGTCCCCGTCCGACCGGCGCCTGGTGCCACGCGGCGATGTAGGGGGTGGGGGTGTCGTACAGCGCGTCGATGCCGCGCAGCAGGCGCAGGTAGAACGGGGCGAGCTCGTCGCGCTCGGCGTCGGTCGTCTCGGCGAGGTCGGCGACGTGACGGTGCGGCAGCACGTGCACCTCGACGGGCCAGCGGGCGGCGAACGGGACGAACGCCGTCCAGTGCTCGCCCCGCAGGACGACGCGCTCGCCGGCCTGTTCGAACTCGAGGATGCGCTGGAACAGGTCGTTCGAGCTGCGCGCGATCGTGTCGAGCAGGCGGTGCGTGCGCGGGGTCACGTACGGGTAGGCGTAGATCTGCCCGTGCGGGTGGGGGAGGGTGACACCGATCTCCTGCCCCCGGTTCTCGAAGGGGAACACCTGGCGGATGCCGGGAAGAACCGACAGTGCCGCGGTGCGATCGGCCCAGGCTTCGATGACGGTGCGGGCGCGCGTGCGCGAGAGCGAGCCGAACGACCCCTCGTGCTGGGGGCTGAAGCACACGACCTCGCAGCGGCCCACCGAGGTGCGGGTGCGGCCGAGGCCGAGGTGCTCGAGGTCGTCGTCGCTGCGGGGTGGGTCGACGGCGGCCGGGGCGTCGCCGATCGCCGCGTCGAGGGCGGGTCCGAACGAGGGTGACTTGTTCTCGAAGACCGCCACGTCGTAGAGCGAGGGGATCTCGGACGGGTTCGTCGGCGTCTGCGGCGAGAGCGGGTCGAGGTGCGCCGGCGGCAGGAACGCGCGGTTCTGACGATTGGATGCCACGGTGATCCAGTCGCCGGTCAGCACGTCCTGACGCATGGTGGCGGTGGCGGGACGCGGGTCGAGCGTGCGGGCGTCGATCGCGCGCTCGGCGCCGAGCGTCGTGCCGGGGTCGTCGAAGTACATCAGTTCGCGGCCGTCGGCCAGGTGCGTCGTCCGCTTGACGACGCCGGCGCCGAGGGGCACGACGGAGGAGCTGTCCGTGTTCACGATAACACGCTACATCTGGGGCGTGATATCGTCAACACGGAGGGGGCGTGATGCGCGTATCCATGGCCGATGTGGCCGAGAAGGCCGGCGTTTCGGCGCAGACGGTGTCGCGCGTCGCGAACGGAAGCCCCCGCGTCGACCCCGCCACCCGGGCGCGCGTCGAGAAGGCCATGGCCGACCTCGGCTACCGCATGCACCGGGCCGCCCGGGCCCTGCGCACGGGGCAGACCTCCACGATCGGCCTGGTCGTGTCGACCCTCGCCTCGGTCGGCAATTCCCGCATGCTGCAGGCGATCTCCGAGGCCGCCGCCGCCCGCGACTACGCGCTCGCCGTGGTGACCGTCGGAGAACGCGGCATCCGCGACGCCTTCGCCCGGCTCCGCTCGCAGGGCGTCGACGGCGCCGTCGTGCTGAACGAGGCGACCGAGCTCGCGCGCGACGCGGCGCCTCCCGCCGATCTGCACCTGGTCGTCGTGGACTCTCCGCCCGACGAGCGCTTCTCGATCGTGCAGACCGACCACGCCGGGGGAGCGCGCGCCGCGACGGAGTATCTCCTCTCCCTCGGGCACTCGACGGTGCACCACATCGCCGGGCCCGCGCGCTCCTTCGCGGCGACCGAGCGCGAACGCGGCTGGCGCGAGGCCCTCGCCCGCGCCGGAGCCGTGGTGCCCGAGCCGGTCCGGGGGATTGGACCTCGGCATCCGGTCACTCGGCCGTCAGCGGTCTCGGCGGCGCCGGCGCGATCTTCGTGGCGAACGACCAGATGGCGCTCGGGGCCTTGCGGGCCCTCGCCGACGCGGGTCGGCGGGTGCCCGAAGACGTCGCCGTGGTGGGCTTCGACGACATCGTGGATGCCGCGGAGTTCCGCCCGCCGTTGACCACCGTGCGCCAGGACTTCGACGCGCTCGGTCGTCGCGCCGTGGCCGCCCTCGTCGCGGCGATCGAGGGCGGGGAGCCGATCGTCGAGTCGGTCCCCGCGGCGCTGGTGGTGCGCGCGAGCAGCGCCGCGCCCTGACCGGGATGCGGTGGTGCACCAAATCCCTCGGTGGTACACTCGGTGTATGCCGACGGTCCGACCGCGCACGCAGGTGACGCACACACCCGACGTCGAGGACGCCCTCGAGATCGCGCGCTCGCGCTGGCCAGACGAGTCGCCGAGCGCTCTCCTCATGCACCTCGTCGTGAGGGGTGGCCAGGCGATTCGAGACGAGCAGGCGCGGCACGTACGCGCCCGTCGGGGCACCGTGGATGCGATGGTCGAGAGATTCGCGGGGATCTACCCCGAGGGGTATCTCCGCGAGCTTCGCGAAGACTGGCCCGAGTGATCGTCCTCGACGCCGGTGTCGTCATCGCCCTGTTCAGCCCCGACGACGCGCACCACGGTCGGGCGAAAGCGCTGCTCGCGGAACACCCCGGGCCCTTTCTCATGCACTCGCTGACGGTGGCGGAGACACTGGTCGCGGCCGCGCGCGTCGGGCGCGACGCAGAACTCTGGGGTGCCCTCCGCGACCTCGGGGTGGAGGTCGCACCGATGCCCTCCGACGAGCCCTTCCTGCTCGCGCGTCTGCGAGCGACGCACGCGCTGAAAATGCCCGACACGTGCGTCCTCGCGGCGGCGGTCCACGTGCACGCTCCCGTCGCGACCTTCGATGCGCGTCTCGGCACCGTGGCCGAGGCGATGTCGCTTCGGTTTGCCGTGCCCGACGTCGACTGACGGCCCCGCAGGCCTCTTCCGTCCCGCTCGTCATGCCCGGGGCAGGCTCCTGCCCACCGCACCGCGGCCCCGCCCTCGCCCGCTGCCCCGAACCGATCGGCATCCGGAAACGAAGAACGCCCGCGGATGCCGGAGCATCCGCGGGCGCCTCTCGTGGGGAGAGTCTGTTACTTCTTCACGGGGATCGACTGCGACTCGAGCGCGCCGATCGTGGCGTCCTGACCCTTCTGAAGGGCGTCGGCGAGGGTGCCGCTCCCGCTGACGGCGGCCTTGAAGCCGTCCGAGACATCGGCGTAGGTCTTGGTCATGGTCGGACCCCAGGTGAAGTCAGGGGTGACCTCGGTGGCCGCCTTCGCGAAGACGTCGTAGATCTTCTGGCCACCGTAGAAGTCGACGCCCTTCGCGAGCGAGGGGAGCTTGAGACCCTCGGTCGTGGCCGGGTAGATGTTGGCCTCTTCGTTCAGGGCGGTGAGTGCCTCCTGCGACGTGTTCAGCCACAGCGCGAACTTCGTGGCCTCGTAGGCGTGCTTGCTGCCCTTGAGGACGGCGATCGACGAGCCGCCCCAGTTGCCCGAGACCGCGTCCCCGGCCTTCCACTGCGGGAGGTCGGCGACGGCCCAGCCGCCGGCGGTGTCGGGAGCGCCGCTCGAGATCGAGTTGGCACCCCAGACGGCGGAGTTCCACGTCCACACCTTGCTGGAGTTGTAGGCGTTGTTCCACTCGTCGGTCCACGCCGGGTACGTCGAGACGAGGTCCTGGTCGATGAGCGACTGCCAGTAGTCGGCGACCTTCTTCGAAGCGGGGTCGGTCAGCGAGACCGTCCAGCCGTCGGAGTCGTTGCCGAACCACTGTCCACCGGCCTGCCAGACGAAGCCGGCGAACTGGTTGATGTCGGACTGCGAGAAGTTCGTGATGTACCCGCCGAGTGCGCGGACCTTCTTGGCCGCCTCGGTGTACTCGTCCCACGTGGTGGGGATCGCGATCCCGTTCTTCTCGAACAGGTCCTTGCGGTAGAACAGCGCCATCGGGCCGATGTCCTGCGGGATGCCGTAGACGGCGTTGTCCTGGCCGAGAGTGGCCTGATTCCACGCCCACCCGACGAACTGGTCCTTCGCGGCCATCACGTCGGCGCAGCCCGCGATGTTCTCGACGCCGTCCTGCACGAGGAAGTTGGGGAGGGCGTCGTACTCGATCTGGCCGAGGTCGGGCGCGTTGCCGGCCGCGATCTGGTTGAAGAAGTTCTGGTAGGTGCCGTTGTTGCCGTTGGGGCCGGTCTGCACCTTCACCTGGATGTCGGGGTTCGCCGAGTTCCACATGTCGACGACCTTCTCGATGCCCGGGATCCACGAGGTGAACTCGAGCGTGACGGGTCCGTCCGAGGGGGCGCAGTCGGCCGCGGCCGCGGCGCCCGCGCCGGCGCTGTCGCCGCTTCCGCCGCCGGCGCAACCGGCCAGCAGGAGAGCCGACAGGGCGACGCCCGCGGTCGCCGTGAGGATTCTGTTCTTCATGGAATGCCTTTCTCTGGGTGCCCGGGCGGGCCATTCCGCCCGGGGTGAGGGGCGGCCGGAGCCGCCGAGGGTTTACTTCAGGGCGCCGGTGCCGAGACCGTTGCGCCAGAAGCGCTGGAGGAGCAGGAAGATGACGATGAGGGGGATGACCGACAGCAGGGCGCCGATCAGCACGAGACCGCGGAGCTCCGGGATCTGGTTCAGCTGGTTGTTCCAGCCGTAGAGACCGAACACCACCGGGAAGAGCTCTTCGCTGCGCAGCATGATCAGCGGCAGGAAGAAGTTGTTCCAGATCGCGACGAACTGGAAGAGGAACATCGTCACCAGGGCGGGGCTCATGAGGCGCAGGCTCACGGTGAAGAAGGTGCGGATCTCGCCCGCGCCATCGAGGCGGCTGGCCTCGAGCAACTCGTCGGGCACCGACGAGGCGGCGAAGATGCGCGCCAGGTACACCCCGAACGGGCTGACCAACGAGGGCAGGAACACGGCCCAGAAGGTGTTGGTGAGCTGCACCTGGCTGAAGATGAGGAACAGCGGCAGGGCCAGGGCGGTCGCGGGGACGAGGACGCCGCCGAGCACGACGTCGAAGATGATCTCGCGGCCCGGGAAGCGGTACTTCGCCAGCGCGTATCCGGCCATGGCGGCCAGCAGCGTCGCGACCGCGCCGCCGAGACCGGCGTAGAGCAGCGAGTTGCCCAGCCAGCGCAGGAAGATCCCGTCACGGTAGGCGAACAGGTCGCCGATGTTCGAGAACAGTCGCATGTCGGCGAACCACAGCGGGTTCGTCGTGAGGATGTCGCCGGTGCTCTTGCTCGAAGCGACCAGCAGCCACCACAGCGGCAGCAGGAAGTAGACCGTGAACACGGCCATGATGAGCATCGCCGAGGTGCGCGAGACCAGGGGCTCGCGGATGGCGCGCGAGCGCGGCGAGTCCGAGCGGGGGGCGCCGGAGCGTCGGCGGGAGGTGGTGACGGCGCTCATGCGTTGCCCTTCTTCTGCATCCACTTCATGAACCCGAACGACAGCACGAAGGTGGTGACGGCGAGCACCACGGAGAAGGCCGCGGCGAGGTTGGAGTTGGGGATGGATGCCGTGGCGTAGACGGTCATGTTCGGTGTGAAGGTGCTGGTGACGGCCGAGCTGAACGAGCGGAACACCTGGGGTTCGGCGAGCAGCTGCAGGGTGCCGATGATCGAGAAGATCGCGGTCATGACGATCGCGGGCCGCACGAGGGGGATCTTGATGGACCACGCGATGCGGAACTGCCCCGCGCCGTCGAGGCGGGCCGCCTCGTAGATCTCACTGGGGATCGACAGCAGCGACGAGTAGATGATCAGCATGTTGTAGCCGACGTAGACCCACGTCACCACGTTCGCGATCGACCACAGCACGAGGTCGGCGCCGAGGAAGTCGACCTTCTCGGTGAGGGCGGTGAAGGGCGAGAGGTTGGGCGAGAACAGCGAGCCCCACATGATCGCGGCGATGACGCCCGGAACGGCGTACGGGACGAAGAAGGCGAGCCGGAAGAAGCGCTTGCCCTTCAGCAGCGGCGAATCCAGCAGCAGGGCGAACAGCAGAGCGAGTCCGAGCATGATCGGCACCTGCACGACGCCGAAGGCGAGCATGCGCAGCATCGAGGCCCAGAACGCCTCGTTCTGGAACACGAGCGCGTACTGCGAGAGCCCGCCGAAGACGAGCTCGGCTTTGCCGAACGTTCCTTCGCGGCGCACCACGAGCAGCGACTGACCGATGGCGAAGATGATCGGCAGCACGTAGAAGAGGGCGAACAGGATGCCGAAAGGGGCGAGCAGGATCGCGATGGAGCCCTTGTGCAGGACGCGCGGGCGGCGGCGGGGGCGCGCGGCCCCGGTCGCGCTGGCGCGCGTCGTGCCCGTCGGGGCGGGGGCGGTGGTGGTCACGAGGCCTCCTCGATGATGCGGACGGCACCGCCGGCGACGGCGACCGAGCCGTCGATGGCTTCGCCGCTGATCGCGTCGCGGCCGTGCGCTGCGATCTCGACGGTGTCGGTGGTGTGGTTGATGACGAACAGGAACGCGCGCTCGGCGTCGGCGCGGCGGACCACCTCGACCCCGGGGCGGGTGTCGACGGTGCGGATGCCGGCGGCCTCGGCCGCACGGGCGAGCAGTGCGCGGTAGGCCGACGGTTCCGGGAGGGTCGCGAGGTACCAGGCCTGGCCGTCGCCCACCGTGCGGCGGGTGCGGGCGGGGAGTCCCGCGGCCGGGCCGTCGCTGAAGCGGGCGTCGACCTCGGCGTCGACGGCGCGCAGGCGCTCCGACCACACGGTGCCGGTCGAGCCGTCGTCGAGGGTGACCGACTGCGCCGGGCCGAGGGGCGAGAACTCCTCCGACACGATGCCGAGCAGGTCGCGGAACGCGCCGGGGTACCCGCCGAGACGGACGCGGTCGTCCTGGTCGACGATGCCGCTGGCGAAGGTGATCACGGCGGTGCCGCCGTCCTCGACGAAGCGCGCGATCGCGGCGGCGTCGGCGTCGCGCACGAGGTGCAGCGCGGGCACGATGACGAGGCGGTAGTCCGAGAGGTCGGCGGAGGCCGAGACGACGTCGGTCGAGATGCCGGCCGCGACCAGGGCGGCGTGAGCGGCGTGCACCTGGTCGAGGTAGCGCAGGTCTTCGCTGGGGCGCCCCTCGTTCTCGAGCGACCACCAGCTCTCCCAGTCGAACAGGACGGCGGCGTCCGACGCCACGCGCGTTCCGGCGATCGGCTGCAAGGAACGCAGCGTCCGGCCGACCTCGAGCACGCTCCGCCACTGGGCGGTGTCGGTGCCCGCGTGGGGGAGCAGGGCCGAGTGGAACTTCTCGGCGCCCTGTGCCGACGCGCGCCACTGGAAGAAGCAGATCCCGTCGGCTCCGCGCGCGACGTGCGAGACGACGTTGCGCAGCAGCTCGCCCTCGCCCTTGGCGAGGTTGTGCGGCTGCCAGTTGACCGCGCCGGTCGAGGTCTCCATGAGCAGCCAGGGTGTGCCGCTCGCCAGGCCGCGGGTGAGGTCGGCCGCGAACGACAGCTCGGCGATCGGGTCGGCCAGGCGCCGGTCGAGGTAGTGGTCGTTGGCGATGACGTCCATCTCGCCGGCCCACGAGAAGTAGTCGAGAGCGCGGATGTGCGCCGTCACCATGAAGTTGGTGGTGACGGGGGCGGTGCTGCGCTCGCGGATCACGCGCGCCTCGGCGCGGTACAGCTCGAGCTGCTGGTCGGACGAGAAGCGCTGGAAGTCGAGCAGCTGTGCGGGGTTGCGCAGCGACAGCGCGGCCATCGGCGGGAGGATCTGGTCCCACGCGCTGTAGCGCTGGCTCCAGAACGAGGTGCCCCAGGCCGTGTTGAGGGCGGCCACCGTGCCGTAGCGGGCCTCGAGCCACTCGCGGAACGCGACGGCGCTGGCGTCGCAGTAGCAGAGGGCGTTGTGGCATCCGAGTTCGTTCGAGACGTGCCACATGGCCAGGGCGGGGTGATCGGCGTAGCGCTCGACGACGCGGCGGCTGAGCTCCGCGGCGTACCCGCGAAAGACGGGGGAGCTGGGGCAGTACGCTTGTCGACCGCCCGGGAAGCGGCGTGTGCCGTCCTCGGCCACGGGGAGGATCTCGGGATGCCGCGTGGTCACCCAGGGCGCGGGGGAGGCGGTCGCGGTTCCCAGGTTGACCCGGATGCCGTGCGCGTGGGCGAGGTCCATGACCTCGTCGAGCTCGTCGAAGGTCCAGACGCCGGGGGCGGGGTTGATCCACGACCACCCGAAGATGTTGACGGCGACGAGTCCGACGCCCGCGTCGACCATGAGCCGCATGTCGTCGTCCCACACGGCGCGGTCCCACTGCTCGGGGTTGTAGTCGCAGCCGAAGACGAGACCTTCGCGGGTCAGGGCCGACAGAGCGTCGCCCGTGCGGGTCAGATCGGCCGGACGATCGCTTTCGCGATCGAGCGGGGCCAGATGGTCGACGGCAAGCATCCGGGAGGCGCTCCTTTGCGGGTTTCTGTGAACGTGCACACATTTGCCCGCCGGTTCTTCCCGACAGAATGTGTGAACGTGCACATACTGACACGGCGTCGCGCGATCGTCAACTTCCGCGGCCCGATAGGGTGAGGAGCATGACGCCTCCTCCGCCCGGGCGCCGGCGCAGCACCGTGCACGACGTCGCCAAGGTCGCGGGGGTCTCGCGGGGCACCGTGAGCCGCGTCCTCAACGGCGGCTACGTCTCGGACCACGCCCGCGAGGCCATCCAGGCGGCCATTCGCGAGGTGGGCTACGTGCCCAACAACGCCGCCCGGAATCTCGTGCGCCAGCGCACGCAGGCGGTCGGATTCATCGTGCACGAGCCGCACTCGCTGTTCCTCGAAGACCCCAACATCGGCGGAATCATGCTCGGGGCCAACACCGCCCTGTCGAACGCCGACTACCAGATGGTGTGCGTCGTGGTCGATACGGACCGCGACACCGAAAGGGTCGCGCGCTACCTCAGCGGTGGCTTCGTCGACGGGGCGGTCATCGTCTCGGCGAGACACCACGACCCGATCACCGACGTCGTCGAACGACTCGGGCTCCCCGTCGCCTACGTGGGCCACCCTCCCGGCATCCGTCGCCCCTGGGTCGGCATCGACAACCTCGGCGCCGCTCGGGCCATCACCGAACGCGTGCGCGCATCGGGACGCCGTCGCATCGGCATGATCGCCGCGGCCCTCGACCGCGACTCCGGCAGCGACCGGCTCGCGGGCTTCCGTGAGGCGCTCGGCGAGGACTTCGACGAGTCGCTGGTCGAGCCCGTGCCACTCTACGCCTTCGCCGACGGCGAGGCGGGGATGCGACGCCTGCTCGAGCGCGCTCCCGACATCGACGCGGTGTTCGGAGCGTCGGATGCCGTGGCCGCCGGCGCCGTGCAGGCCCTTCGCGCGGCCGGTCGCCGCGTGCCCGACGACGTCGGCGTGGTCGGCTTCGACGACAGCGCGTGGGCGGTGCGCACCGACCCGCCGCTCACTACGATCGACCAGCCCGCCGAGGGACTGGGTGCCGCGGCCGCCGAGGCCGTGCTGCTGCAGCTCTCGGGCGGGGTGGCCGATGCCGGCGGCATCCTGCTCGACGCCCCGATCGTCTGGCGCGCCTCGGTCTAGCCGCGCCGGCTCGCCCCGCCGTCCCCGGCCCCGATTATCGGGTTTGGGGCGAGATTCTGCGCTCGGGGCGTGAATTTCCCGCCCCGAGCGACGGAATCCGCCCCAAACGCCGCGGTGTCACGCGTCGGTCGACGTCTGAGATGTGGGGCGACATCTGCAGGTCGGGGCGTGAATGTCCCGCCCCGAGCGACGGAATGCGCCCCAAACCGCCCTCCGGCGTCAGCGCGGCTCGCGCCACCCTCGCTCGAGGATGCGGAAGCCCGCTTCGATCGTCTCCGCGGCGTCGTCGTGCTCGAATGCCAGGATCTGCAGCTGCAGCACCATGCGGGCGTAGACGCGGGTCTCGGCATCCGGCGCGCTCTGCCCGGTCGTCTCGGCGATCGCCTGGGCGAGCGCGTCTTCGTGGCGGAGCCACATGCGCGAGGCGTAATCGTGCAGGGCGGGCGTCTCGGTGATGAGCTTCATGAACTGCCGGCGATGCTCGCCCGTGGGGTCGAAGGCCAAGCCGATGAGCTCGCGCCGGTAGAGCTCGCGCAGGGCGTCCGACACCGTGGTTCCCGGGGTGCGGTCGCGCACCGCGCCGACGAGCAGGTCGCGCTGGGCGTCGTCCTCGTCGAAGACGAGAGCCTCCTTCTGCGGGAAGTGCGTGAACACCGTCGTCGGTGACACGTCGGCGGCCTCGGCGACCTCGCGGATGCTGACCTCGTCGAAGCCGCGCTCCACGAACAGGATCGTCGCCGCGTCCGAGATGGCCTTGCGGGTTGCCGCTTTCTTGCGCTCGCGGCGGCCGATCGTCTCGCTCATAGCCCCACAATACCGGGACGACTCCGAAATCGTGTTGACAACAAAACTGGTACGAGTACAGTTACGGCGTGACTTCACCTTCGCTCTCTCCTCAGTCGGGCCGCCGCGCCTGGGTCATGCTCGTCGTCATCACGACGCTGACCACCGCCGGCATGACCGTCGTGCTCCCCGTCCTGCCCTTCGTCGTGCTCCGCTACGTGTCGAACCCGGCCGATCTGGCCGTCTGGGTCGGCATCCTCGAGACGGTCAATGCGCTCTGCGCGTTCCTCGTCGCCCCCTTCCTCGGCCGCATCTCCGACCGCTTCGGTCGCCGACCGGTGATCATCGTCGCCGGGTTCGGCGCCGCCCTCGGGTTCCTGCTCTTCGGCGTCGGCGGGGCGATCTGGGTGCTGCTGCTCGGCCGCATCGTCCAGGGCGTCACCGCCGGCGACCTCCCCGCCCTCTTCGCCTACCTCGCCGACATCACCCCGCCCGACAAGCGCGCGCGTCGCTTCGGCGTGCTCGGCGCGACCGCGGGTATCGGCACGATGGTCGGCCCCGCCCTCGGCGGCACCCTCGCCGCGATCGACGTCGATCTGCCCGTCTTCGTCACCGCGGGCCTCGCGCTGACGGTCGCGATCCTCAGCATCTTCCTGCTGCCCGAGAGCCTCGCGCCCAGCAAGCGCATCACCTCGCTCGACCTGCGGGCGGTGCACCCGTTCGCGGTGTTCCGCGGGGTGTTCCGCCGGCCCGAGCTGCGCGGGCTCATGATCGGCCTGATCCTCGTGGGGCTGCCGTTCGGCTTCTTCGTCAACAACTTCAGCGTGCTCGCGCTCGACGCGATCTCGTGGACCCCCACCGCGATCGGCCTGCTCACCGCGTGCGTCGGCATCATCGACATCGCGATCCAGGGCGTGCTGCTCGGCTTCCTGCTGCCGCGCATCGGCGAGCGGGGCGTCGTGGTCAGCGGCATCGTCACCCAGGCGGTCGGGCTGGTCGCCCTCGCCGGGGTGGCGTCGCTGCTCGCCCAGCCGTGGCTGTTCATCGTCGGCGCCCTGACGCTCGCGGCGGGCCAGGGTGCGGCTCAGGCGACCATGGACGGTCTGCTCTCCAATGCCGTCGGAGACGACGAGCAGGGCTGGATCGCCGGGGCCGCGCAATCCCTCAACGCCGCGGTCGGAACGGTCGCCCCGCTGGTGGCGGGCCTGCTCTACGCCCACGTGGCCCACGCCGCGCCGTACGTGCTGGGAGCCGTGCTCATGGTCGCCGCTGCCGTCGTCATCGGCCGGGCGCGCTTCACCAGTCCCTCGCTGCGGACGAAGACTCCGGATGCCGCGGAGCCCGTGCTCGCGTCGGAGTGACGCTCCCGAGCGGGGGTGATTCCGGATGCCGTGCGCTGAGGCCGCGGCATCCGGTCGATCTCACGTCGCTCTCTGCCGCAGTCCGGCCCGGTCGGCGAACCGGTCGATGGCATCGAGGATCTCGTCGTTGCGCCAGAACGGACCGAGGCCGTGTTCGGCCTTGGATTTCAGGATTCCACTGTCTACGAGCGCCTGCAGCGGGGGATAGACGTTCGGCTGCAGCGAACCGAGTTCGCGCGCAGCCGTCGCCGCGTCGATGACGGGGCGGGTCGCGATCACATCGAGCAGTCGCCACGCGTTGCTCGATCGGCGAACCGTCAACCGATCGTTCCAGGCCGTTCTGATCGCGTCGATGTCGGCGACGAGTCGGCGGGCGTTCTCGACCGCGCGCAGCGATGCCATGGCGAAGGCGTGGACGATGGGCGAGACCTCGCCCGCTCGATAGGCCATCAACGCTCGGTGGTATCCGTCGACATCTGCGAGCAGGCCCGCCGAGACGGGGATCGCGACATTGCGGGTCGTCCCCCGGAACCGGAGCAGAGCCTGCGCCAGGGCGCGCCCCATGCGGCCGTTGCCGTCCGTGAAGGGGTGGATCGTCTCGAACTGCGCATGCGCGACGGCCACCGCCGTGAGTGCGGCGATGTCCGTCCGGCGCGCGAAGCGCACGACGTCATCGACGAGGTCGGGGACGCGGGCGAAGGCGGGAGCGACGAACTCTGCGCCGACGGGCGAGTCGGACCGGGTTCCGATCCAGACGGCCTCGGTGCGGAACCGGCCGGGCGTGTGCCGCGGCTGGTCGTGCAGAAGGGCCGCGTGCATGGCGAGGATCGATTCAGCGGAGAGGTCGTCGGCCACCTCGAGAGCGGTGGCCATCGCGCGGGTGTTCGCGGCGATCTCGAGCGCGTTCCGGCTCCCGCGCGCGCCGAGTTCCGCGCTGAAGATCGCGCGCGCGCTCGCGGTCAGGTTCTCGATCTGCGACGACGAGACCGACTCCGAGCGCAGAAGAACGGGGGCGAACGCCGAGACGCGGTGCCCCAGTTCGCCATCGAATCGTGCGAGTTCTCCCGCCGCCTCGTCGGCCAGGGCCGTCGTGTCGCGGTCGCATCGCGGATCGAGCGAAGCGATGAAGGGCGGCACTGCAGCGGTGTAGAGCCTCGGCCCGAGCGACGTGAGCGGCGAGACGGAGGGCGTCCACGACAGCTCCTCGCTGCCGATCGCAGGCCACGGGCCGTCCTGCGGCGGTGCCGTGGCGGCGTCCTCGTTACTCATAATCGCTCGAGCCTTCGTTCTGAGTAAACAACGTACTCATAATGCGAGGGTGGCGGCATTCTGGGTGACCGGCCCCGTCAGCCGGGCAGATCGTTCGTGCCCCGCGGATGCCGTGCGCCGCGGCATCCGGAATCTTCTACGCCGAGGGACCCCAGGGCATCGGACGCTCGGGGTCGCGCGAGCTGTCGTCGGGGATGTGGGGGAGGGCCTCGCCGCCCGCGCGGATGCAGAGCCAGCGCAGTTCGCGGTCGCTGTCCGGGACCGCGCGCCACGTGCGCCACACGTTCTGCCCGACCCGCACGACGCTGCCGGGGCCGACGTCGACCACGTCATCGTCGAGGCCCATCTGACCGCGCCCCTCGAGGAACACGTACAGCTCCTCGACGCGGGTGTGCGTGTGCCAGTATCCGGCCTCCTCGCCGGGGGCGAGGGCGTTCGCGGTCATGCCGATGAACTGCATCGTCAGCTCGTGGTCGACCACGCGGCGTCCGTCGCGTGAGCGGGCGGGGGCGAAGCCGCCGAAGTGGTCGCGCCAGGCGTCGAGCCCGCCGATCTCGGTGATCTCGTAGTCGCTCATCGGGTCTCGCTCTCGGGGTCGGTCAGCTTCCAGCCGTCGTCGGTGCGGCGGTAGATCGTGCGCAGGTGCTTACGGTCGGGGGAGCCCTGCCAGAACTCCACGCGGTCGGCGACCAGGCGCCACAGCACCCACTCGCCCGGGCCGATGCCGTCGCGAGCGGCGGCCGAGCGCGCGGCGAGATCCGCCACCGACTCCTCGGCCGAGGCCTCCACCACGCGCCCGCGCACGCGAACGCTGCGCAGCACCGCCGGCCACCAGAAGGTCAGCGCCGCGGCGGGATGTGCGGCCAGCTGCGCCGCTTTCGCGGAGGCCCGTGGCCCGGCGAAAGCCCACCCGTCGGGCCCGAGGTCTTTGAGGATCAGCGTGCGGGCGTCCGGGGCGCCGTGGGCGTCGACCGTCGAGAGCGTGGCACCGTGCGCCTCGGCCACGCCGGCGTCGACGGCCTGCCGGATCCACCGCTCGAAGAGCTCCTCCGGCTGGTCGGGAAGGGGCTCGGCATCCGGGGTCGGTGGGGCGCCGGTGAGGGAGGGGAGCGAGCGGAGCCACGTGGCCATCGTCATGCCCCCATCCTGCTCCCTCTTCTTTCGCGTGAGGCGCCAAGAAGTGTCGCCCACGGGTGCCGCCGAGCGACACATCTCGGCGCCTCACGCGCGGGGAGAGCGGGGTGCGGCGCGGGCGGGCGGGCGCGCGGCGTCACCAGAACAGGGGATGCAACGAGAACAGGCCGATCCGCGCGGGACCGGCCTGTTCTCGGCGCACGCGCCTGTTCTCGTGACGCGTTACTCCTCGAGCTGACCGAGCGACGGCTCCGCGACGAAGCGCGCGACCGGATCGACGGCGTGCTCCAGCTCGAGGACGACGATCTCGTTCGCCCCGGCGTGCGTCGCGGGACCCGGCACGTACAGCGTGTTCTGAGGGACGTTGTTCCAGTAGCGGCCGAGGAAGAAGCCGTTGACGAAGGCGTATCCCTTGCCCCACGAGGTGGTGTCGAGGAACAGGTCGACGGGGGCGTCGAGCTCGAACGACCCGCGCAGCAGAGCGCGTCCAACAGTGCCCGTGCCGCTTCCCGCGGCGGCCTCGAGGGCGACCGGGGTCGCGGTCCACCCGGTGAGCGCCTCGCCGTTCAGCGTCACGGAGCCGACGAGCCCCTTCGCCTCGCCGAGGCGGTCGGCGTAGTTCACCCGACCCTGGTCCTCGACGAGGACGGTGAGCCGTGCGCCCGCGGGGATCGTGAGTGCGCGCTCGTGCAGAGCCCGCGACAGTCGACCCACCGGCGTCCCGTCCACGTGCACCCACGCGAGGTCGCGGATCTCGTCGAAGACGAGGGCCGCGGGCCCGGCGAACGCGGGGAGGTCGACGTCGTAGCGGACGAGGGGACCGAGGTGGGCGATCTGCTCGAAGCTCGGCGGGTCGTCGGCGATGGCGGCCGCGTTGAGGGGCGGCATCCAATCGCCCTCGCCCGAGAGGGCGACCTCAAGGGCGGGGGCGTCCGGCCGGGGGCCGGGGACCTGCTCGGGGACGGGCGCGTACTTGGCGATGACCTCGCGGAACGCGTGGAACTTCGCCGTGGGGTGTCCCGACTCGTCGATCGGGGCGTCGTAGTCGTACGAGGTGACGATGGGGTCGTAGCGGCCCTTGTCGTTCGCCCCGTTCGTCGTGCCGAAGTTCGTGCCGCCGTGCACCATGTAGATGTTCACCGAGGCCCCGGCGGCCAGCAGCACGTCGAGGTCGTGGGCGGATGCCGCGGGGTCGGTCGTGTGGTGGATGCTGCCCCACCAGTCGAACCAGCCGTCCCAGAACTCGCTGCACATCAGCGGTCCGGTGGGCTGGTGCTCGCGGAGGGTGGCGAGCCGTTCCTCGGAGCGCGAACCGAACGAGCCGGTGAGGTGCAGCCCGGGAAGGCTGCCGGCCTCGAGCATCCACGGCATCGGCTGGTCGACGGTGGTCAGCGGCACCGTGATGCCGGCCTCCTCGGTCACGCGGACGAGCTCGCGCAGGTAGGTCTTGTCGGAGCCGTACGCGCCGTACTCGTTCTCGATCTGCACGAGCACGACGTTGCCGCCGCGATCGATCTGGCGCGGGGCCACGATCTCGTACACGCGGCGGAGGTACTCCGACACCGCCTCGACGAACTGGGGCTCTGAGCGACGGATGCCGATGCCCGGCGTCGAGGTCAGCCACACCGGCAGTCCGCCGTTGTGCCACTCCGCGCAGATGTAGGGGCCGGGTCGCACGATCGCGTGCAGGCCCTCGGCGGCGATGAGGTCGAGGAAGCGGCCCAGGTCGTTCCAGCCCGTGGCATCCCACTCACCGTGCACCGGCTCGTGCGCGTTCCACGCGACGTAGGTCTCGATGGTGTTGAGGCCCATCGCCTTCGCCGTGCGGATGCGGTCGGCCCAGTGCTCGGGGTGGATGCGGAAGTAGTGCAGGGTGCCGGAGATGACCTGGTGGGGCTTCCCGTCGAGCAGGAAGTCGGTCTCGCCGATGGAGAAAGTCGTCACGATGTCTTTCGGTATCAGTCGTTGAGGTGCGCGGTCAGGCGCACCCAGGCGAGGGCGGGGAGGGTGAAGCGCAGGATGCCGTCGGAGCCGGCCTCGACCGCGAGGGGAGCCGGTGCGACGGGCTCGCCGTCGGCGGAGTTGGTGGTGTGTCGATCTCCGCCCTCGGGGACGGTGACGATCACGGCCTCGACGTCGGAGACGCGGCCGAGGTCCAGCTCGACCGGGGTCGCCGACTCGAGGTCGCGGTGGGCGAGGAACACCGAGACGATGTCGCCGTCCACGGTCGCGACCGTGTCGACGGCGTCGACGCGGCCGTGGCGAGCGGTGTCGATCGTGGCACCCTCGACGCGGGGGACGACGACGCGACCGGATGCCGCCTTCGCGGTGAGGGCGAAGGGATGGAAGGTGGTCTGGCGCCAGGCGACCCCGCCACCGGGCTCGGTGCGGATCGGGGCGATGACGTTCACCAGCTGAGCGAGGTTGGCCATCGACACGCGGTCGGAGCGGCGGATGAGCGTGATGAGGAGGGATCCGACGACGACCGCGTCGGTGACGGTGTAGTCGTCCTCGATCAGGCGCGGCGCGATGGGCCAGTCGCCCGTGAAGACGCGCGGCTTGTCGACCTCGTTCCACCGCGTCTGGTTCCAGACGTTCCACTCGTCGACGCTGATGCCGATCGGACGCCCGTCCGGGGTTGTCGCCCCGACCTCGTCGATGATGTCGGCGACCTCGCCGATGTAGCGATCGAGGGCCGCGCCGCTGGCGAGGAAGCTCGCGGGGTCGGCAGGGTCTTCCTCGTAGTACGCGTGCACGGAGATGTGGTCGATGAGACCGGCGGTGTGACGGAGCACCGTGCGCTCCCACGCGCCGAAGGTCGGCATCTCGTGGTTCGAGCTGCCCGCGGCCACGAGCTCGACCGTCGGGTCGATGAAGCGCATCATGCGCGCCGTCTCGGCCGAGAGGCGACCGTACTCGTCGGCGGTCTTGTGGCCGATCTGCCAGGGACCGTCCATCTCGTTGCCCAGGCACCACAGGCGGATGCCGAAGGGGTCTTCCCGGCCGTTCTCGCGCCGGCGATCGCTCAGGGCGGTGCCCGAGGGGTGGTTCGCGTACTCGAGCAGGTCGGCCGCCTCGGCGACGCCGCGCGTGCCGAGGTTCACGGCCTCCATGACCTCGAGGCCCGCGGCATCCGCCCATTCGGCGAACTCGTGCAGACCCACCTGGTTGGTCTCGGTGCTGTGCCAGGCGGCATCCAACCGGACCGGACGCTGTGAGCGAGCGCCCACGCCGTCCTCCCAGCGGTAGCCCGACACGAAGTTGCCGCCGGGATAGCGCACGACGGTGGCGCCCAGCTCGCGTACGAGCTCGAGCACGTCGGCGCGGAAACCCTCGGTGTCCGCGGTGTCGTGGCCGGGGGAGTGGATGCCGTCGTACACGCAACGGCCCATGTGCTCGACGAACGAGCCGAACAGGCGGCGGGGGACGGCGGCTCCGACCGTGGTGCGGTCGACGACGATGCGGGTGGGGGAGGTCATTCGGGTCTCTCCTGGCGAGGGAATGGAAGGGGCGGGCCGCATGCGTGCACGCGACCCGCCCCGGGAACTGCTTACTTGTTGACCGAGAAGCCCTGGTCGTTGCCGTACTGGACGAGCTGGTCCTGCCACGCGGTCAGGCCCGCGTTGAGGTCGCTCTTCTTCGAATAGGCCTGGCCCACGGTGTCGCCGTAGATGCTGTTGGCGTACACCTGGAACGGCAGGTAGCTCCAGCCCTCGCGGACCTCGCTCGAGGCCTGCGTGAGGACCTGGTTGATCTGCTGGCCGCCGAAGTAGTCCGACTTCTTGTCGACGAAGGCGGGGTCGCTCAGCTGAGCGGTGGTGGAGGGGAATCCACCCGACTCGGCGAAGATCTTCAGGCTCTCATCGTCGTTGTTGAGCCACTTGAGGAAGCCGGCCGCGAGGGCGGGGTTCTTGCTCTGCTTGGTCACGGCCTGGCCACCGCCGCCGTTCTCGGCCGTCACGGCCTTGCCGTCGTAGGTGGGGATGGGGGCCACGGCCCACTTGCCCGAGCCGTCCTTCACCGAGGACTCCAGCACGCCGGGCATCCAGGCGCCGATGACGAGCGAGGCGATCGAGCCGTCACCGAGGCCCTTGAACCACTCGTCGCTCCAGCTGGGGGTGTCCGAGAGCAGGCCGCCCTCGATGAGACGGTTCCAGTTGTCGGCGAACTTCTTCGACCCGCTGTCCTGCAGGTCGATGGTGACGTCGGTGCCCGAGGTCTTGAACGGGGTGCCGCCGGCCTGCCAGATCATGCTGGTGGTGAAGCCGGAGTCGCCGGTGTCGGCGGTGATGTACTTGGTCGGGTCGGCGGCGTGCAGCTTCTCGGCCGCGGCGACGTACTCGTCCCACGTGGTCGGGACGGCGATGCCGAACTGGTCGAAGACCGACTTGTTGTAGAACAGGGCCATGGGGCCCGAGTCCTGCGGCAGGCCGTACAGCTTGCCGTCGAAGTTGACCGAGCCCCAGGGGCCGGTCGCGTAGTCGCCCTTGAGATCGGCGAAGCCGTACGACGACAGGTCGAGCAGCGAGTCCGAGAGGGCGAACTGCGGGAAGGCGTAGTACTCGATCTGGACGACGTCGGGGGCACCCGAGCCCGCCTTGATGGCGTTCTGGAGCTTGGTGTACTCCTCGGTGTTGGTGCCGGCGTTGACGTAGTTGACCTTGACCTTGGGGTACTTCGCCTCGAAGGCCTTGACCTGGGCCTCGGCCGAGGGGGTCCAGGACCAGTAGGTGATCTCGCCGCCGGCCTCGAGGGCCTTCTCGATGTCGTCGGCCGATCCGCCGGCGGCGCCGCCGGCGTTACCTCCGGAGCACGCGGTCAGGGCGCCCACCGTCAGGGCGGTGGCGGCGACGGCGAAGACGGCCCGCCGAGCGGCGGTGCTCTTGCGCATGAATGTCATCGGTTCCTTCACTTCGTTGTTGTGGAGTCGGGGCGGGAGCCCCGGGGTGTTGTGGTTTCCGGGGCAGGACGCTCCGGTTGTGCGGTGTTGCGGGTTTCCGGGGCGATGCCCCGGTCAGGGGGAGCTCGGGTGGATCACTCCTTGACGCTGCCGGCGGTCAGACCCGACTGCCAGAAGCGCTGGAGCAGCAGGAACGCGGCGACGATCGGGATGATCGAGAGCAGCGATCCGGTGATCACGAGGTTGTAGATGGGCTGCGCGGCGACACCGGTCGCCTGCGCGTTCCACTGGTTGAGGCCGACGGTGAGCGGGTACCACGCGGGGTCGCTCAGCATGATCAGCGGGAGGAAGTAGTTGTTCCAGGTCGCCACCACCGCGAACAGCAGCACCGTGACGATGCCGGGCGTGAGCAGGCGGATCGAGATGGTGAAGAAGGTGCGGAATTCTCCGGCCCCGTCCATGCGGGCGGCCTCGAGCAGCTCGGTGGGGATGGCGTCGGTCGCGTAGACCCAGATCAGGTAGAGGCCGAACGGGCTGATGAGCGACGGGATGATGATCGCCCAGGGGGTGTTGGTGATCCCGAGCTGGCTGAACAGCAGGAAGGTCGGCACGGCGAGGGCGGTACCGGGGACGGCGATCGCACCGAGCACGACGGCGAACACCGCCTTACGGCCGCGGAAGTTGTACTTCGCCAGGCCGTAGCCCGCGAGCGTGGCGAGGAGCGTCGCTCCGCCGGCGCCGACGACGACGTAGAGCAGCGTGTTGCCGAGCCAGCGCAGGAAGATCCCGTCGCGGTAGGTCAGGGTCTGCGCGATGTTGTCGAACAGCGCGAAGCTGTTGCCCGGCCCGAGGCCGAAGGTGCTGAACAGGTCGGGCTGGGTCTTGGTGGCGTTGATGACCAGCCACGCGAGGGGCACGAGCGTGTACAGCAGGTACAGCGCCATCACGATGGTGAGGACGACCGATTTCTTGCTGTGCGTGGGCGAGGTGCGCGCGAAGCGGCGGCGGGCGCCCTGTCGTTCGGTGGTCACGGCGACGGTGTCGGTACGGGGTGCGGTCGCGGTGGTCATCGCGCCTCCTGACGGGAGCCGCGCAGCTGCACGACGTAAGCGATGACGGCGGTGATGACGCCCATGATGATGGCGATCGTGGCCGCGTAGTTGTACTGCTGGCCGGCGAACGAGAGGTTGTACGCGTACATGTTCGGCGTGAAGAACGTCGAGATCACGTTGGGCGCGAGCGGCTTGAGGATGTTCGGCTCGTTGAAGAGCTGGAAGCTGCCGATGATCGAGAAGATGGTCGCGATGACGACCGCGCCGCGCACGGCGGGGATCTTGATCGAGAAGATCGTGCGCCAGGCGCCCGCTCCGTCGATGGATGCCGCTTCGTACAGCTCGTTGGGGATGGTCTTCAACGAGGAGTAGAAGATCAGCATGTTGTAGCCCACGAACTGCCACGTGACGATGTTGCCGATCGACAGCAGCATCCATTCGGGCAGGAAGGGCTGCACGAACTGTCCGCCCAACAAGTCGTTCAGGTTGCGCGTCAGGCCGAACTGGTCGCCGTAGATGTAGCCCCACATCAGCACGGCCACGACGGCGGGCACCGCGTAGGGGAGGAAGATCACCATGCGGTAGAAACCGGCCGCGTGAAGCCGTGCGCTGTCGATCGCGAGGGCGGCGCCGAGGGCCAGCAGCAGCATGATCGGCACCTGCACGACGAGGAAGATCAGGACGCGCCCGAAGCCGTCCCAGAACTTCGCGTCGCCGAAGGCCGCGATGTAGTTGTCGAGACCGACGAAGGCGTTGCCGCCGATGAGCTGGTCGCGGAACAGGCTCAGGTAGACCGAGTACGCCAGCGGCGCCAGGAACACGAGGGCGAAGACGAGGGCGAACGGGGCGACGAACAGCCAGCCGCGGTCTTCGATTCGGGAGCGCCGCTTGCGCTGGGGGGTGCGCAGGGCGGGCGGGGGTGCCGCAGTGGTCGTCATCGTCCGGTGCCTCTTCGTTGGTGCGCATTTCGGTCGGGTTGGCCGAGATGTTGACGTAAACATAACTCGACCCCGCTAGTGTGTCAACGTCAACATCCCAAGGGGGCATGCATGAGCGAGACGACGACGACGTCGACCGCGATTCCGACGCGCGAGCGTCGACGCGAGGTGTCGATGGCCGACGTGGCCGCGGCCGCGGGGGTGTCGGGACAGACCGTCTCGCGCGTCGCCAATGGTCGCACGAACGTCGACCCCGACACTCGCCAGCGGGTGCTCGACGCGATGTCCACGCTGGGGTACCGCCCGAACAGTGCCGCTCGGGCGCTGCGGTCGGGGCGCTTCCGCAGCATCGGCGTCATCATGTTCTCGCTGAGCTCGTACGGCAACACGCGCACCCTCGACGCGCTCGCGTCGGTGGCCGCGGCATCCGGATACTCCATCACCCTCATCACCGTGCAGTCGGCCTCTCAATCCGACGTGTCGGGCGCATTCCTGCGCCTTCACGAGCACGCGGTCGACGGGATCGTCATCCTCATCGAGACGCATCGACTCGGCGAGAACGAACTCTCTCTGCCGACGGGGCTGCCGGTCGTCGTCGTGGACTCGAGTGCCGACTACCCCTACGCCGTCGTCGACAACGACCAGGCCCAGGGGGCGCGTCTGGTCACGGAGCACCTCCTCGACCTCGGCCACGAGACCGTGTGGCACCTGTCGGGTCCGCCCGAGTCGTTCGCCGCGGAGCGGCGGCGCGACGCGTGGCGCTCGGCGCTCGAGGACCGCGGATGCCGTGTGCCCGAGGTGCAGATCGGCGACTGGACCGCCGACTCCGGGCACCGGATCGGTCAGGCGCTCGCCCAGGATCCGGCCGTGACCGCGGTCTTCGCCGCGAACGACCAGATGGCCCTCGGGGTGATCCGGGCGCTGCACGAGGCGGGTCGCGTCGTGCCCCGCGACGTCAGCGTCGTGGGCTTCGACGACATGCCCGAGGCGGCGAACTTCTGGCCGCCGCTCACCACCGTGCGCCAGCGCTTCGAGCGCGTCGGCGAAGAGGCGATGAGCGCCCTGATCGCCGACATCGAGGGCGAGGGCGGCGAGCACGCCCGTACCCTCGTTCCGACCTCCCTGGTGGTTCGCGCCAGCTCCGCGTCGCGCCTCTGAGTCGCGCACCTGAGCCGTGCTTCTGAGCCGCGCGCGGGTCGCGTGCCGCGCGGGCGAGCCCGCACCGTGGTGCCGCGCTCACCGATCGTCGGCGCCGGCTCTGCGCCGTGCCTCAGAGGAGGCGCTCCGCTCGTGAGACGCGCGAAGGCGACACATTCTGGGGAAACGTTGCGGCAATCCATAGTGCTCCCTTAGGCTCGATGTTGACGTCAACATGTTGACGTCAACATCCCCACCTGAGGTCGCACCGCTGCGGCCGGATCGGAATGACGATGAAGTCAGCTCGACTGTTGTCGATGACCTGCGCCGTGGCCCTCGCCGCCGGCGCGATCACCGCCACGGCCGCCGTGGCCCCCGCGCCCGCCGAGGCGGCGACCGCCGCTCCCGTGCGCATCACTCCCAACCCCGCCACCGCCTCCGAGAAGCCGTTCGAGGGGTGGGGGACGAGCCTCGTCTGGTTCGCCAACGCGACGGGCAATTACCCCGCCGACGTCCGACAGAAGCTCTTCGACGCCGTGTTCGGCGAAGACGGGCTCAACCTCAACATCGCGCGGTACAACATCGGCGGCGGCAACGCCTCCGACGTGCCGTCGTACCTGCGCCCCGGCGGAGCGGTCCCCGGCTTCTGGAACCCCGACCTGCAGGCGACCGACGCCAACGGCGCGATCACCTCGAACTACGCCGACCGCGCACGCTACAAGGCGGCCTGGAACCCCGACGACCCGAACGCGTACGACTTCTCGAAAGACTCCGCCCAGCGCTGGTGGCTCGACGCCCTCAAGGGCAAGGTCACCCACTGGGAGGCCTTCAGCAACTCCCCGCCGTACTTCCTCACCCAGAGCGGGTACGCCTCCGGAGGCATCAACAACGCCACGAGCGAGCAGCTCGCGCCCACCGACATGGACAAGTTCGCCGGGTACCTCGTGAACGTCGTCGACGAGCTCGAGAAGAAGCACGGCATCACCTTCGACACGATCGACCCGTTCAACGAGCCGAACACGAACTACTGGCAGACCCAGATCCCCAACGGCGCGACCTGGCCGACGGGCGGTCGCCAGGAGGGCGCGCACATCGGGCCCCAGGCGCAGGACGCCATGGTCAAGGCGCTCGCGGCCCGCCTCGCGCAGCCGAGCACCACCACCGACGCCGTCATCTCGGCGATGGACGAGACCAACCCCGGCATCTTCGCCACCAACTGGAACGCGTGGTCGGCTCAGTCCAAGAGCTCGGTCGACCAGCTGAACGTCCACACCTACGGCACCGACGGCCGGCAGGTCGTGCGCGACATCTCCAAGGCCGCGGACAAGCCGCTGTGGATGAGCGAGGTCGAGGGCAACTGGACCGCCCAGAACAAGGGCTTCGTCACCGACGACATCGAGAATGGCCTCGGCATGGCCCAGCACATCGTGGGCGACCTGCGCGAGCTCGAGCCCGACGCGTGGGTGTTCTGGCAGCCGGTCGAAGACCTCTACAACATGGAGAAGGTCGAGAAGCTCAACTGGGGGAGCGTCTTCATCGACTTCGACTGCAACGCCCAGGGGATGTCCGAGCGACGCCTGAAGGACGGTGACGCCGACCCCTCGTGCCAGGTGCTGACGAACGAGAAGTTCAACACGGTGCGCAACTTCACCCACTACATCGCGCCCGGCGACCACCTCATGGCGACCGACAACGCCCAATCGACCGCGGCGATCGACGCCGACGGTCAGGGCGCCACGATCGTGCACGTCAACTCCGAGGCCTCGGCCCGCACCGTGCAGATCGACCTGCGCGACTTCGGCACCGTGGCACCGGGGGCGACCGTGACCCCGATCGTCACGACCCAGTCGACGGCCGATGCGCCGACGCTCAACGCGCTCGCGAAGGGACAGCCGGTCGCGGTGGACGCGGCATCCCGAACCGCGACGCTCACCATCCCGGCCAAATCCGTCGTGACCTTCGAGATCGACGGCGTATCGGGAGTCTCCCCCGACGCAGCGGCCTTCCGCGACGGCCAGACGGTGCAGCTCTCGGGCCTGCAGAGCGGACTCGCGCTCGACGGCGCCTCGACGCTCGCCGTGCGCACCGCCGCGACGACCACCGACGCGGCCCGCGCCCAGTCGTGGACCGTGCGCACGATCGACGGCGCAGGCACGAACCGCCACCGCTTCACCCTTCAGAACGGGTCGGGGAAGTTCCTCGCCTCGAACGGCACCAACACCGCTCTGGTGGATGCCGACCCGGCCGCGGCCGCGACGAATCCGGCGCTGCAATGGATGGCGTCGACGACCGACGGCACTTACTACTCCCTGTTGAACGTCGCGAGCGAACGCGTGCTCGACGTCAACGGGGGGAGCACCACCCCCGGCGCGTCCGTGGGCCTGTGGACCTCCAACGGCGGCGGGAACCAGCAGTGGCGCATCGTCGGCACCGCGGTCCTCGGTGCCGAGCCGGTCTCGGCGGCGACGGCCGTGGGCGTGAGCCCCACCCTGCCCGGTACCGTCACCCTGCGTTACGCCGGGCGGACCCTCCGCAGCGCCGCAGTGACCTGGCAGACCGACGGCGTGGACTTCTCGCGCCTGGGCACCGTCCAGGTGCGCGGTACGGGTACCGACCTGTTCGGGGCGCCTTTCGAGGCGACCGCGACGGTCGAGGTGGGGCCGTACACGGCCACGCGCCCGGCATCCGTCACCGTTCCCGCCGGCAGCGCACTCGACGTGGTGAAGAGCCAAGCCGACGGCAGCGTCCAGGCAGAGCTCAGCCCCTCGGGCTCCGGATTCTGGGTGCCCGTGCAGTGGGCCTGGGACGGGCTGACCGATGCGTCGTTCGCCGCGACCGGAACCGTCGCCGTCACGGGCGTCGCGACGGGACCGAGCGGAGAGAAGCTCGACGCGCGCCTGACGGTCATCGTCACCGCGGCGTCGGAGCGCAACGTCGCCCCGCAGAGTCAGCCGTCGGCGACCTTCACCGAGAGTTCGCAGTACGGCGTCGCCAACACGATCAACGGCAGCTCCACCGACAAGGGCTGGTCGAACTGGCGCTCGGGGACGAAGAACGGCCAGGACACCCTCAGCTACGTGCTGAAGCAACGCGAGACGCTGACGCACGTCGCGGTGCAGTTCTACCGTGACGGCAACACGCTGAGCTGGCCCACGACGATGCGCGTGGACCGTCGGGTCAGCGGCGGCGCGTGGATCGAGGGCGACCTGGTTCCGGTCCCCACGCCCTCGAGCGGAGCGCCCCGGGTCGATGTTCCGGTCGTCGGTGCCGCCGACGAGGTCCGCGTGGTCATGAACGCTCGATCGCAGACCCACATGATCGTGTCCGAGGTCGAGATCTTCGCCGCGGCCCCGGCTCCAGCCGGCATCGCCGACCTCGCCCGCTTGACGGTGGGCGATGAGCCGGTCTCAGGGTTCGCCGCGGACACGCTCGACTACACCGTCAGCTCGACCGGCGCGGCGTGGCCGACGCTGCACGCTCTGGCGGTCGACGAGGACGCGAGCGTCGTCGTGACCCAGCCCGGCGCCTCCGCGGGCGCCGCCACCGCCCGTGCGGCAGCCGTCGCCGCGGCGGACAACGTCGGGACCGTGCAGGTCACGGCCCCCGACGGCACCTCGCGCACCTACTCGGTGACCGTGGATCGCGTCGTCGGCGTGACCTCTGTCGCTCTGACGGGTGAGGCCCGCGTGGGCTCCACCCTGCGGGCGGCCGCCGTGACCGACCCGGCCGATGCCGGAACAACGTTCGTGTGGATGCGCGACGGGGTCGCCATCGACGGCGCCACCGCCGACGGGTACGCGCTGACCGCAACCGACGAGGGGCGACAGATCACCGTCCAGGTGACGGCGACGGCGGCCGGCTTCACCGAGGGCCGTGCCGTGTCCACGGCGGTCGTTCCCGCTGCGGCCGTCACGGACCCCGGCACCGACGGCGGGTCGGGCACTCCGGGCGCGGGAGCGGGCTCCGGATCGGGAGGATCGGGTGCCGGTGCCGGTGCCGGGTCGCCGGCGGGCTCCGCGAACAACGCCGCAGGGTCCTCGACGGCGAACGGTCGCGACCTGGCGACCACCGGTCAGAACACCGAGGGGGTGGCCGGGTTGACCGTCGGTGCCCTCCTGCTGCTCCTGCTGGGAGCCGCTGCGGTGGTGCTGCGGCGCCGCTCTCGCGCGTGACCCTCTGAACCCGAAGGCCGTGACGGCCGCCTCCCCGCGACCGTCACGGCCTTCGGCGTTCCCGGGTGGCGGGGGTGGCGGCATCCCACCCCCTCGTCGCACATCCGTGCAACCCCGACCTTCTTCACCCGCGGGCGGGAGAAGATTGACCGTCCGCAACGATCCCCACTGAGGAGACCCATGCACGTCAACGCCTACGCGGCGTCGTCCGCGACCTCACCCCTCGAACCCACGACCATCGAGCGCCGCGAGGTCGGCCCGAAGGACGTCCTGATCGACATCGCCTACGCCGGCATCTGCCACTCCGACATCCACACCATCCGCGGCGAGTGGGGCGACGTCCCCTACCCCCTGACCGTCGGCCACGAGATCGTCGGTACGGTCGCCGAGGTCGGCTCCGAGGTGACCAGCCACAAGGTCGGCGACCGCGTCGGCGTCGGCTGCATGGTCAACTCGTGCCGCGAGTGCGAGAACTGCCTCGCGGGCGAGGAGCAGTACTGCGAGAAGGGCAACATCGGCACGTACGGCGCGAAGGACGTCGACGGCACGATCACCCAGGGCGGCTACAGCGAGAAGATCGTCGTCGACGAGCACTTCGTGCTGCGCGTTCCCGAGTCGATCCCCTACGAGAAGGCCGCTCCGCTGCTGTGCGCGGGCATCACGACCTACTCGCCGCTGAACCACTGGAACGCCGGCCCCGGCAAGAAGGTCGCCGTGGTCGGCCTCGGCGGGCTCGGTCACATGGCCGTCAAGATCGCCCACGCCATGGGCGCCGAGGTCACCGTGCTCTCGCAGACGCTCAGCAAGAAGGACGACGGCCTGAAGATGGGCGCCGACCACTACTACGCGACGAAGGATGACGAGACCTTCGAGAAGCTCAAGAAGAACTTCGACCTCATCATCAACACCGTCAGCGCTCCGCTCGACCTCAAGCAGTACCTGGGCCTTCTCGCCCTGAACGGCACGATGGTCAACGTCGGCGCTCCGCCGGAGCCCCTGCCCATCCAGGTCTTCACGCTGTTCACCAACCGTCGTTCCTTCGCGGGTTCGTCGATCGGCGGCATTCGCGAGACCCAGGAGATGCTCGACTTCTGCGCCGAGAACGGCATCGCGCCCGAGACCGAGCTCATCTCGGCCGACCAGATCAACGAGGCGTACGAGCGCGTGCTGAAGAGCGACGTGCGCTACCGCTTCGTGATCGACGCGAAGACCTTCGCCCCAGCCTGATCCGGCCGCGGCATCCCGCTGCCCCCGTCGCCGATAAACGCTGTTCCCGCTCAGAAACGCGGCCTCGCCGCGTGTCTCGCACGGATCGGCGTTTATCGGCGTGGTGGGCGGATGGAACGGGTGGGCGGATGCCGCGGGTCCCGCCGCCGCATCCCCGCTCCGTCACCCCCTCGGAGTGCCGGGGCGGCGGTATCCCCTGGCCCCTGTCACCGATAAACGCTGTTCGTTCTCAGAAACGCAGCCTCGCCGCGTGTTTCGCCAGGAATGGCGTTTATCAGTGCCGACCGCCCGCCCGATCAATCGACCGCCCGCCCGAGCAACCGACCGCGCGCTCGAGCAACCGACCTCTCGCTCGAGCAACCGACCGCGCCGCTCGCAAGGCCGGCGCACGCGAAAGCGGCGCCGCCCCGAAGGACGACGCCGCTTCTGGCGGGTCTTACTGGCCGAGCGCCGCCGAGACGACCGCCCGCGCCTCTTCCTGCACCTCGCGCAGGTGGTCCTCGCCGCGGAGCGACTCGGCGTAGAGCTTGTAGACGTCCTCGGTGCCCGAGGGGCGTGCGGCGAACCACGCCGACTCCGTCTGCACCTTCAGCCCGCCGATCGCGGCGCCGTTGCCCGGCGCGTGCGAGAGCTTCGCGGTGATGGGCTCACCGGCGAGTTCGGTGGCCGACACGGCATCCGGAGAGAGCTTCGACAGAGCCGACTTCTGCGCGGGCGACGCCGCCGCGTCGACGCGCTGGTATGCCGAGGCGCCGAATTGCTGCTCGAGCTCGGCGTAGCGCTGCGACGGGGTCTTGCCGGTGACGGCGAGGATCTCGGCGGCCAGCAGGCAGAGCAGGATGCCGTCCTTGTCGGTGGTCCACACGGTGCCGTCCTTGCGCAGGAACGACGCACCGGCCGATTCCTCGCCGCCGAACGCGACGGAGCCGTCGAGCAGGCCGGGGACGAACCACTTGAACCCGACGGGCACTTCGAGCAGCGTCTTGCCGAGGGCGTCGGCCACGCGGTCGATGATCATCGACGACACGAGGGTCTTGCCGATCGCGGCGTCGGCGGGCCAGCCCGGACGGTGCGAGAACAGGTAGTCGATGGCGACCGCGAGGTAGTGGTTGGGGTTCATCAGCCCCGCGTCGGGGGTGACGATGCCGTGGCGGTCGGCATCGGCGTCGTTGCCGGTGAGGATGTCGTACTCGTCGCGCGCGGCGACCAGCGAGGCCATGGCCGAGGGCGAGGAGGGATCCATGCGGATCTTCTCGTCCCAGTCGAGCGTCATGAACTTCCACGTCGGGTCGACCTCGGGGTTCACGACGGTGAGATCGAGGCCGTAGACCTCGGCGATGAGCGCCCAGTACTCCACCGATGCCCCGCCCAGCGGGTCGGCGCCGATGCGGACGCCGGCGCTCTTGATGGCGTCGACGTCGATGATGGATGCCAGATCCCTGACGTACGCGTCGCGGAAGTCGTACTGGCCCAGGCCGTCGAGGTCGATGTCGGCGTGCGGCGTGCGATGCACGCCCTCGAGCCCCGCGGCGATGAGCTCGTTCGCGCGGTCGGCGATCCAGCCCGTCGCGTCGGTGTCGGCGGGTCCGCCGTGCGGGGGGTTGTACTTGAAGCCGCCGTCGCGCGGAGGGTTGTGCGAGGGAGTGACGACGATGCCGTCGGAGCGACCCGGGTCGTCGGCCGCGAGGTCGCGGTTGTACGTGAGGATCGCGTGGCTGAGCGCGGGGGTCGGCACCCACGCGTCGCGGGAGTCGACGCGCACGTCGACGCCGTTGGCGACCAGCACCTCGATCGCGCTGCGCTCGGCCGGCAGCGACAGCCCGTGGGTGTCGCGACCGAGGAACAGCGGACCGGTGATCCCTTGCGCTGCGCGGTAGTCGACGATCGCCTGGGTCGTGGCGAGGATGTGGTCTTCGTTGAAGCTGGTGCTCAGCGACGAACCGCGGTGACCGCTGGTGCCGAAGGCGACGCGCTGCTCGGGCACCGCGGCATCCGGCTTGCGGTCGTAATACGCCGCGATCAGTTCGTCGATGTCGATGAGATCGGATGCCTCTGCGGGCTGCCCTGCGCGACTGCTCATGCGCCCAGTCTGCCCGCTCCCTCCGACATGCGCACACGCTGTGACGCATTCTGAGAGAATCCGTGGTCGCGTCGCGGGCGGTCGCCGCTCGATGCGGTCCGCAACGGTGGCGTGGGCCCGCTGTCGCGGCATCCGGAATCTTCCCCCAGGTCTAGGCTGGACGCCGTGCTGCCCGACACAGAGACCGTGCCCGCCCGCCGTACCTACAGCTACCTGGGCCCGGCCGGCACGTTCACCGAGGCGGCCTTGGCGCAGGTGCCCGAGGCGCGCGATCAGATCTGGCGTCCCGTGCGCAACGTCGGCGAAGCGCTCGCCGACGTCGTTGAGGGGCGGTCGGATGCCGCGATGATCGCCATCGAGAACTCCGTCGACGGCGGCGTCTCGACCGCGCAGGATGCCCTGGCGACCGTGCCGGGCCTGCGCATCGTGGGCGAGTACCTCGTGCCGGTGAACTTCGTGCTCGTCGGTCGCCCCGGAGCCACCCTCGCCGACGTCTCGCTCGTCGCCGCGCACCCGGTCGCCTACGGGCAGTGCCTCGGATGGCTCAGCAAGAACCTCCCCGCCCACGCGCACCTCCCCGCCGAGAGCAATGTCGCGAGCGCGCTGGGCGTGCTCGATGGGACGAGTGCGGCGGATGCCGCGGTGGCGGCCCCCGGCATCGTCGCCCACCACGACCTCTCGGTGCTGGCCGAGAACATCGGCGACAACCCCAACGCGGTGACGCGTTTCGTTCTCGTCAGCCGCACGGTCGCTCCGGCTCCGCCCACCGGTGCCGACAAGACCTCGCTCATCGTCGAGCTGCCCGAGGACCACCCGGGTGCCCTGCTCGAACTGCTCGAGCAGTTCGCCACGCGCGGGATCAACCTGAGCCTGTTGGCATCCCGCCCCATCGGCGACGCCCTCGGCCGGTACCGCTTCGTGATCGACGCCGACGGTCACGTGCTCGACGAGCGCATGGCCGACGCCCTGCTGGGGCTCCGCCGGTTCAGCCCGAAGGTCATCTTCTTGGGGTCGTACGCCCGCGCCGATCGCGCGATCGTCCGGTACCCGCAGCGCTACAGCGACGACGTGTTCGTCGAGGCGCGGGACTGGCTGCGCGGCCTGCTGAGTGGTGAGCCCGAGGCCTGACCCGCCGCCAGGCCCCTGTGCTCGTCGACGGGCCTAGAGCCCGCGTCGCTGACCGGTGGCCTCGAAAGGCCTAGCCGCCCCGCGCGCCCCGGTCCCCGAGCTCGTCGACGGGCCTGGAGCCCGCGTCGGTATCGGCGGCCGCGAGAGGCTCAGCCGTCTCACCCGCGGCGGCGACGCCTGCAGCGTCAGGCCGCGACGGTCGCCGGAGCCGCGATCAGCTCGAGGGTCTGCACGCGGCCCTCGGAGGTCTCGCCGTCGTAGGCTCCCGCCACCGGCGACACCATGATCTCGTCGACGCCGTGCTGCGCGGCGAACGCACTCAACTGCGCGCGCACGTCATCGCCGGTGCCCACGAACCACTTCTGCCGGGTCGAGGCCATGATCGATTCGGCCATCGCGTCGAACGGCTCCGCCTTCGCCTGCTCGACCGTCTCGAGCGGAACCATGGGGCGGTTCGTCCGCAGCCGCGCCATCATGCGCAGCTGCGGCAGCGCGCGGTCCTCGGCCTCTTCGGCGGTCGGCGCGGCGACGACGTTGGCGGTGACGAAGGTGCGCGGGCCCTCACCCGACTCGTTGGGAACGAACTGGTCGCGGTACACCCCGAGTGCGTGGGTGAGCCCCTCGCCCGAGAAGTGGTTCGCGAAGACGTAGGGCAGGCCGAAGCTGGCCGCGAGCTGCGCCGAGTAGTCGCTCGAGCCGAGAAGCCAGACCTGGGGCATCCCGGATGCCGCGGGCGTCGCCTTCACCTGGTACTCGGTGCCCGAGGTGAAGCGCACGGTGGCACCCTCCGGCGAGGTGAGCGCCATGATGTCGGTCACGTGATCGGGGAAGCGGGAGACATCGCTCGTGGTGCCCGAGCGGTTCAGCAGCTGGGTGATGACCGGGTCGCTGCCGGGGGCACGGCCGATGCCGAGGTCGATGCGGCCGGGGGCCAGGGCCTCGAGGGCGGCGAACTGCTCGGCGACGATGAGGGGGGAGTGGTTCGGCAGCATCACGCCGCCCGATCCGACGCGGATACGCGAGGTGCGGGCGGCCGCGGCGGCGATCAGCACGGGGGGCGTGGTCGACGCGACCGACGGCATGTTGTGGTGCTCGGCGAACCAGTACCGGCGGTACCCGAGGCGGTCGGCGCGCTCGACGAGGTCGAGGGCGGCGCTCACCGCCTGTGCGCTGTTCTGTCCGCTGCGGACGGGGACGAGATCGAGAACAGAGAGGGAGGGCATGGCGTCGTTCACCCCGAGAAGAACGCCCGATCGATCCCCGCTATTCCTCTCCGGGCGTCGCGGCGGGCCACGAGGGGTGCAGGGCGATGCGGCATCCATCTTCAGCGTTCTCTCAGGAAAACCGCGTGACGAAAGCGCGGCCCACCGCGTCTCACCTGTGACATCGCGGGACACACGGTCCCGGAACGACGGAAGGAAGCGAACATGGCTGAGAACACCACCACCACCGCCACCCCCACCACGAAGGACGGCGGCTCGACCGTCATCGTCGACGCCGTCGTCGCCAAGGTCGCCGGCATCGCCGCGGCCGAGGTCCCCGGCGTCCACGCACTCGGTGGCGGCGCCGCGCGCGTGATCGGCAACATCCGTCAGGCCGTCGGCGCGAAGGACCACGCCCAGGGCGTGAGCGTCGAGGTCGGCGAGACCGAGGTGGCCGCCGACATCGCCATCCAGGTCGACTACCCCGAGCAGCTGCAGCGCGTGGCGTCCAACGTCCGCGCGGCCGTGCACCAGGCCATCACCGAGCTCGTCGGCATGAAGGTCGCCGAGATCAACGTGACCGTGGTCGACGTCTTCATCCCGGGTGACGACGAGGACGACGCCGACGAGCAGCGCGTCAACTGACACCCGTCGATAAGGGGCGTCACCGCGAGGTGGCGCCCCTTTCGCCTGGGCGGTGGGCCTTCCGCCACGCAATGCTCGCGCATAGGTTGGAGGGCGACGTGGATTCAGGGGGGATGAATGCGCTGGATCAGTCCGGTCGTGGCGGGTGCGACCATCGTTGGAGCGGGGTTCCTGGGTTTCGCCCCGACCTCCGTGGGGTTGAGCAACGGGGTCGGCGACCTGCAGTGCCGACCCCTGCTGTCATCCGTGTCGGGGGCCAGTCTCGTCGGCGACCGCGCGGGCGATCAGTCCGATGTGACCGAGCGCTGGCTCGAGAGCGTCGGCTACATCGATGAGGGAGAGAACCCGAGCGTCGAGCTGGCGGCGCGGGCGGACGCGACGGCGCAGGGGCTCTGCGGCGAGGCGCGGCAGTCTCGGATGACGTGGATCGGTCTGGTCGCGGTGTTCGGCACCGGCCTGACCCTGCTGGCGGCACGACGACGAGCCGCGCTGCCCGAGGGCGACGGTGCGCGCGATTCGGCGGGTGCGCAACGATGAGCTCGACGGACGTCTCCGCTCTCATTCCGCGATTCAAGCGCGCGGCCATCGACGCCTACATGCGCACCAGCCCGTCCGGATGGGAGATCAACGGCGACTCCTACGAGATCGACTCGTCGAGCGCGCACTACACGGTCACCCGGCCCGGGCCGGACGGGGAGGCGGCGGAGACTGGTCGAGCGACAACTTCATCGCCGACATCTTCGTCGGCGGCGGCAAGGACGAGGAATTCGGCGCGGCGTTCGACAGCATCCGTTCCCGCATCGACGAGGCCATCGCCCCCTGGCTCCACCTCCCCGATCCCGGCACGATCGAGGGCGAGGTGGCCTCCGCGGTGGCCGTCACACGGAAGCTGTCGAGGTCGGCTCAGCCCCCGTGGCGCACGTGGGAGTACGCGTCGAGCGCGCGCTTGCGCGTCTCGCCGAGGTCGACCATCGGCTCGGGCGGGTTCTCGCCGAGGTACTCGGGCGCCCACTCCCTGATGTAGGCGTCGTGCGGGTCGAACTTCTTGCGCTGCGTGTCGGGGTTGAAGACGCGGAAGTAGGGAGCGGCATCCGCGCCGCTTCCCGCGACCCACTGCCAGTTGAAGGGGTTGCTCGCGGCATCCGCGTCGACGAGGCAGTCCCAGAACCACCGCTCGCCATGACGCCAGTCGATGAGCAAATTCTTGATGAGGAACGATGCCGTGACCATGCGCACGCGGTTGTGCATGACGCCGGTGTGCCAGAGCTGGCGCATGCCGGCGTCGACCACGGCCACGCCCGTCTTGCCCTGCTGCCAGGTCTCGAGGTGCGACCGGTTCAGCTTCGGCCAGGGGAAGGCGTCGAATGTGCGGCGCCAGTTCACCGTCGCGATGTCGGGGGAGTGGTAGGTCACGTGCCAGGCGAACTCCCGCCATACGAGCTCCGAGAGGAAGCCGCTCGCGCTCTGCGCGTGCTGGCCCGATCCCCGGTGCTCGAGGGTGTCGTGCCACACCTGGTAGGGGCTGAGCTCGCCCCAGCGCAGGCGGGGTGACAGGTTCGAGGTGGCACCGCCGGCGAACTCGTCGCGGTACTTGGAGTAGTCGCCCAGGTCGTCGTCGAGGAACTCCTTCAAACGTGCCTTCGCGGCGGGCTCTCCGGGCTCCCACGTCTCGCGCAGGCCTCCGGCCCAGTCGGGCTTCGTGGGGAGAAGGCCCCACGAGCCGAGGTCGTCACCGCCGACTCTGCCGTCGAATCCGGGGATCTTCCGTGCTTCCGGCATCGGCGGGCGCGGGGCCGGGAGCTTCTGAACGGCCCGGGCGAAGGGGCTGTACACGCCGTACGGCTTGTCGCTCTGCGTGCGCACCGTCCACGGTTCGTAAAGCAGGTTGGCGGCGAACGACGCGACGGTCACGCCGTCGTCACGTAGCTTCTCCTTGATGCCGGCGTCGATGTCGCGCTCCGCACCGCCGTAGCGCCGGTTCCAGAACACGGCTCCGGCGCTGATCTCATCGACCAGGGAGGGGACGACCTCGGCCGCCTTGCCGCGCCGCAGCACCAGCGACCCTCCACGCTCGCTCAGGCGCTCGCCGAGCGAGGTCAGCGACCCGTGCAGCCACCACCGCGCCGCCCCGCCGATCTCGCGGACGCCGTCCGACTCCTCGTCCAGCAGGTACAGCGCGACGATCGGTTCGTCGCGGTCGAGCGCTGCGCGCAGCGCCGGGTTGTCGGTCAGGCGCAGGTCGTCGCGGAACCAGACGATCGAGGGTGAAGCCATTCTCCGACGCTATCCACCGCGGCATCCGGTGCTTCGGGCTTGACACCCGTGCGGCCGGCACCGCCTGGTGAACGTCAGAGCGACGAGGTGTCGTGCCCCTTCGGCAGCGCGACCGAGAGCCCACCGGGAACGATGCGCGTGTACACGCGCGTCGCTTCGCCGAACTCGTCGCCGTCCAGCTCGATCGGCTGCGCGGGCGCGGTCGCCAACTCGATGCCCGTGCCCCGCAGGTAGCGCACCGACGAGTCCTTACGGCGCTCGAGCACGCGTCGACCGGCGCGGAAGCGCCGCAGCACCGAGTTGTCCCACACGATCTTGCGCCAGACGCCCAACCAGCCGAGCACGCCGCTGGGCTGCAGCACGGCCACGTCGAGGCTGCCGTCGGCGATCGAGGCGTCGGGGATCAGCGCGACGCCGCCCTGCAGAGCGCCGCAGTTCGCGAACAGCACGCTGTGCACCTTCGCCGAGTGCAGGCGGTGCCCGTCCAGCTGATACATGACGCGGAAGGGTTTGGCCGAGACGAGCGACCTCGCCGCTCCATCGACGTAGGCGACCCAGCCGACCTGCTTCTTCAGATCGTCGCGGGTGTTCTGGATCATCGCGGCGTCCAGACCGATGCCCGCCATGACCGAGAATCCGTGTTCTTCGATCTCGCCGCTGGCGCGGCGGATGCGCGCGATCCCGGTGTCGATGGAGAGGACGTCGCCCTCGAAGGTCGAGCGGATCATCGCGTCGCTGTCGGCGAGGGGCAGGTTGAGGTTACGAGCGAGCAGGTTGCCCGTCCCGCTCGGGATGATCGTCAGGGGCACACCCGTCGAAGTCAGAGCCTCGGCGACGGCGCGGACGGTGCCGTCGCCGCCCGCCACGAGCACGGCGTCGACCTTCTCGTCGAGGGCTGCGCGGGTGGCGTCGTCGCCCAGGTCGTCGACCGTCGTCTCGTAGAACAACGGCTCGGCCCAGTCGGCCGCGGCCGAGAGTTCGGCCACGCGGGCGCGCAGCGTGTCGGGGTCGACCTTGACGGGGTTGTAGACGAGGGCGGCCCTCTTCTTCTGGGTCGTTTCGGCGTCGATCGGCGCTTCTTCGCCCTCGGCGTCGACGCGCTGCGTCTTGCCGGGCATCTCCGCCGATGAGTCCGGCTCGACGTCCTCGGGCTGGTGAATGGTGTCGTCGGGTTCCGCGGCATCCTTCGGGTGAGGGACGTCCTTGCGCGGGCGGTCGCCCACGTCGTCGCCCAGCCGTGCCGCGTGGAAGTGGTCGTCAGAGCCCCCGGCCGCGGCGGCATCCGCCCTCACCTCGGCGGGAGCATCGGCGGGGACGGTTTCGGGAGCGTCCGCGTCGTCACGCGGCTCGTCAGGGGCGGCCATGGCATCCACCATAGGACCGCGGTCGATCCCGTCACCCGTCATCGAGGCGGGCTTGACGGAGGGATGCCGAAGCCGCACTCGCCGTGAGAGGAGCCCGTCCTTTCGCGTTCCGGCGCACGCCGCGCGTGCTCGCGACAGCGCAGGACACGTGCCGCCTCGACCGTAGGATGGACGCGTGATCGACCTGACTCTGCTGCGTGAAGATCCCGAGCTCGTGAAGCGCTCCCAGATCGCCCGCGGGGAGTCGCCGGATTCGGTGGACGACGCCCTCGCCGCCGACCGCGACCGCCGCGCGGCCATCACCGCCTTCGAAGAGCTCCGTGCCGCGCAGAACGCGCACGGCAAGCGCGTCGCGCAGGCACCGAAAGAAGAGAAGGCCGCCCTCGTCGCCGAGGCGAAGCAGCTCAGCGAGCAGGTCAAGGCCGCGCAGCACGCCGCGACCGAGGCCGAGGCGGCAGCCGAGGCGGCCCTGGCGAAGATCGAGAACATCGTCATCGACGGTGTCCCGTCGGGTGGCGAAGAGAACTTCGTCACGCTGCGTACCCACGGCGACGTCCCGACCTACGACTTCACCCCGCGCGACCACCTCGAGATCGGCGAGCTGCTCGGGGCGATCGACATGGAACGCGGCACGAAGGTCTCGGGCAGCCGCTTCTACTTCCTCACCGGCATCGGCGCGCGCCTCGAGCTCGCGCTCATGACCCTCGCCCTCGACCGCGCGCTGCAGGCGGGCTTCACCCCGATGATCCCGCCGACGCTCGTGCGCCCCGAGGTTATGCGCGGCACCGGGTTCCTCGGCCAGCACGCCGACGAGGTCTACCACCTGCCGAAGGAAGACCTCTACCTGGTCGGCACGAGCGAGGTGCCCCTCGCCGGCTACCACATGGACGAGATCCTCGACTTCGAGCGCGGCGCCAAGCGCTATGCCGGGTGGTCCACCTGCTACCGCAGCGAGGCGGGCTCCTACGGCAAGGACACCCGCGGCATCATCCGCGTGCACCAGTTCAACAAGCTCGAGATGTTCGTCTACACCGACCCGGCCGATGCCGAGGCCGAGCACGACCGTCTCGTCGCGATGCAGGAGCAGATGCTGCAGGACCTCGGCCTCGCCTACCGCGTGATCGATGTGGCCGCCGGCGACCTGGGATCGAGCGCCGCGCGCAAGTTCGACATCGAGGCCTGGGTGCCCACGCAGGATGCCTACCGCGAGCTGACGAGCACCTCGAACTGCACGACGTACCAGGCGCGCCGCCTCGAGACCCGCTTCCGTCCCGCCGACGGCAGCAAGACCCAGCCGGTCGCGACCCTCAACGGCACGCTCGCCACCACGCGGTGGATCGTGGCACTGCTCGAGACGCACCAGCGCGCCGACGGATCGGTCACCGTCCCCGAGGTCTTGCGGCCGTACCTCGGCGGGCTCGAGGTCATGGAGCCCATCGCGTGAGCGACGAGGCCGCTCTCCCCGACACCGGTGCCGTTGAGAGCGCGCCGAAGCAGGAGGCGGCCCATCTGGTCGCCGATCTCGCCGACGCTCCTCAGCTCGGGCGTCTGCTCATCGCTCTCGACATCGACGGGACGGTGCTCCTCGAGGACGACACCCTGAGCCCCGGGGTCGTCGAGGCGGTCGCGCACGCGCACCGCGCGGGTCACGAGGTCATGCTCGCCACGGGACGCAGCTGGGACAGCACCCACACGATCATGGACCGCCTCGGCATCCGTCCCGAGTACGCCGTCTGCTCGAACGGTGCCGTCGTGATGCGCCGGGTGGGGGGACCGGATGCCACCGAGTACGAGCGCGCGCATGTCGAGACGTTCGACCCCAGCGAGGTGCTGACGCTGTTGGGCGAGCACCTGTCGGGTGCGCACTTCCTGGTGGAGCTGCCCGACGGCACGCGCAAGTTCACCGACTACCTCGACGACTGGAATCTCGAGAAGGCGCACAAGGTGACCTTCGCCGAGCTGTCCGCCGAGCCGGTGTGCCGTGTGGTGGTCGTCGCGCCCGAGCAGACCGACCAGGACTTCCTCGAACTCGTCGAGCGGATCGGGCTGACGCAGGTGTCGTACGCCATCGGGTGGACGGCGTGGCTCGACATCGCGCCGCAAGGTGTCGACAAGTCGACCGCGCTCGAGCTCGTGCGCGGGTGGCTGGGCATTGCCCCCGAGCGCGTCCTGGTCATGGGCGACGGTCGCAACGACATCGAGATGATGCAGTGGGCCGTCCGCAATGGCGGGCGGGCGATCGCGATGCACCAGGGCCCTCCCGAAGTGCATGCCGCCGCAGGCGAGGTCGGCCTTTCGGTGACCGAGGGCGGCGTGGCCGCGATCCTGCGCGCGCTCTGACCCGCTGCAGGATCGGCGGCCCGAGGGCGTCAGACCCGCGCGGACTCGCCGGCCACGTGCGCGGCACGGTCGGCGCGGAACGCGGTGCGATCCACGACGGTCATCGGGCGACGGGCGGCGCGGCTATCGGCCAGGCGGGCCGCTTCCCACGCGAGGAGTCCGATCGGCGGCAACAGGAGCAGCGCGGCGACCCACGTCGCCTTGAGGCCGGGGGACGCCTGCGGATCGCGGACGGCGACGATCGCGGTGAAGACGGATGCCGCGTAGACGAGCGCGAAGACGGCGAGAACGATCTGCGCTGACAGCGTGGTGACGAGCATGGTGACCTCCTCAACTCGGACGGCCCGACGGGTCGTGGGGTGATGTTCTCGGTCTACGCCGGGCGCGAGCGCGCGGCAATCCCTCCGCAGTGGAGCGCAGGAAGTCCATAGCGGGGGCGTAGCCGACGCTCAGACCCCTTCGCGCGCCCAGGCCTGCCGCACGGCCGCACGCAGGGTGCGTGTGTCGGAGCGATCGAGCTCCCGACGGCTGCGGTCGAACGCGGCGCGCGCGGCCTCCCGGAAGAGAGGGGCGCGGTCGGGGGAGGATGCAGCGAGCGATGCAAGGCACTTCTGCAGGCGCACCTGCACCTCGATCACGGCGGCGCCGTCGCGCGCCAACGGTCGGAAGGCGTCGTCGACGAGATCGATGAGGCGTGGCGCCGGGACGAACACCCGCTCGAAATCCACGGTGGAATCGATGGGGACGGCGAAGGCCCGCGAGAAGACGCGGTGGAGCGCCGCGATCACCTCGATCGCCGTACCGGGGTCGTTCGTCGCGGACGAAAGGGCGAGGCTGCCGATCTCGGTGAGGGCGATCACTCCGAATCGCGGATCCTGCTCGTACGTGCGGTGGTTCTCGATCCGGAAGGCTCGCCGCACCCCCGCGGCGACGTCGGCATCGACGGGACCGTCGACGAGGGCGAGGGGGACCCGTGCATCGGCGATCCTGCCGGGGACGGCGCGGACGTGCACATCGATCTGGTGCTGGCGTGCGAGTCGGTCGAGCCCCGCGACGTCGACATGGGTGACGTATCCGACGCCGTCCGCGTGTACGGGCACCGCCCCCGCTGGTGGTGTCATGGCGGATCGCGCGCCCAGCGTCGGCCGCGCTGCATGCCACTCGAGTGAGGTCGTGGCCGCCTTCTCGACCCGATCGATGACGTCTGCCATCCGTCCGAAGGTCGACAGGTGGGCGATCCATCGCAGGAGCGTTACGACGACGATGGCGATGATGACGAGGGTCGCCACGAAGAGGATCGTGCGCCCCTGGCTTTCGTAATACCCGGTGGAGAGGGCGACGATTCCGACGAGCGAGAACGCGAAGGCGCCGACGAACGTCGATACGGCATTCTGCGAGGTCGGGTCGGCGATCAAGAGCTGCGTCGATCGTGGGGTGGCGGTCGTGGTCGCCGACGAGAAGGCCGTGACCATCGCCGTGACCGAGAAAGTGCTCACGGTGAGCATCGCCGTGGCGATGATCTGCAGCAGCTCGTCGACGGAGCCGGCCGCGAGATCGACGCTGAACGAGAAGGGCAGCAGAGGCCCCACGAACCGCGCGGCGAGCGCCACCGCGATCGAGATCGCGGTGAAGAGCGCCGCGCGCACCCACACCTGCCGTCCGAGCCGGAGGAAGAAGGATGCCAGCGGGCTTCGGGTCATCGTCGCCATGGACGCGACGTTATCCGGCGCGCCCCCGCGAACCCGGGGGCTGGACGAGGGAGGGACTCGCCTGAAAACGCGCCCTCATTCGCCTACGGATATGCGATGGAAATGTGGGGCAACTTGTCGGACATGCCGTGCTGACAAGGTCGGGTCACCCAACGATCGTCGGATGCCGAGAGGCCCACGCGGATCCCGGTCGTGCTCGTTCCATCACCCGAGGAGCCTGACCCACGCATGTCTGCACACAGCCCCGCATCACGCCCGAGAGTGTCACGCCGCCTCGGCGCCGTCCTCGTGGCGGCCCTGGCCTTGTTCGGGCCCGTGCTCGCCGCGCCCGCGGCGCACGCCGCCCCTCCCGCGGCGATCCTGTCGCTGTCGATGAGCCCTATGAGCGTCACCGCCGGTGACGCGCTCGTCGCCACCATCACCGGATCCGGTGTGAGCGATCTCTACTCCTATGACCTCGAGATCACGTTCGACCCGACGCTGCTCGCTCCCGCGGCCGATGCCCCGACCGGTCCCGCCGGTGGGTTCACCTCGACCGTCACGGGCCCCGGCTCCCTGACCGTCTCGCACACGCGCCTCGGTACGTCTCCCGGTGTGAGCGGCGCGAGTGGGGTCGTCCTGGCATCCATCCCCCTCCGGTCGCTCGCGGCCGGGTCGGCCGTCGTCGAGCTGTCGTCGGTGCGTCTCGTGTCGTCGACCGGTGACGTCGTGACGGCTGCAGCAGTGGCCTCCGGAACCGTCGTCATCGCGCCGGTACCCGTCTCCGTTCCGCAGCCGTCCACGTCGTCACCCGCGCCCTCGCTCGAGGCGTCCGCGTCTGCGTCGGCGACTCCCGCACCCGCGGCGAAGGGCCCGGGCGACCTGGCCACGACAGGTGTCGATGCGACGCCGTGGTGGGTCGCCGGTGCTCTCGGTGTCGCTCTCATCGCCGGAGGCGCCCTGTTCGTCCTCCGCCGCCGTCAGGCGGTGCAGGAATGACCGCGTCCCGTTCGTCCGTCTTCTTCCGCGAAGGATCCGTCATGACCCCCCTGGCCCGCCGTGTTCTGGCCGTGTCCGCCTCGATCGGTGTCGTCGTCGCCGGGGCCGTCGTCGCCCCCACCACGGCGCTCGCCGCCCCCGCGCCCGCACCGTCGGTCGCGCCGTTCCTCGCCCCGTACTACGCCGAGCTCGACGTCACCGGCGATGCCCAGGTGACGACGGCCGACCTCGAGGCCCTCGCCCCCCACCTGGGGATGACCTCGAGCGATGCCGGATGGGCGGATGCCGCGGGCTTCGACCTCGACGACGACGGTGCCGTGACGGCATCCGATCTCGCCCTGCTGTCGGAGCGCATCATCTACGACGACGGTCCCTTCCAGATCGTCGAGGCCGATGCCGTGGCGATGCAGGCGGCGATGAACGCGGGCGTGATCACCTCGGTGTCGCTCACCCAGCAGTACCTCGACCGCATCGCCGCGTACGACAAGGTCGTGCGCCCGACCGGTGTGCGACCGCTCAACTCCATCATCACGACGAGCAAGGTCGCGCTCGCCGCCGCGGCGACAGCAGACGCCATCCGCGCCGAGAAGGGCATGACCGGCATGCTTCTCGGCATCCCGGTGGCGTTGAAAGACAACTACAACACCGCCGACATGCCCACCACCGCCGGCTGCGGCTGCTGGAGCGGCAACCAGACCTCGACCGACGCGACGATGGTCACGGGGCTCCGCGCGGACGGAGCCGTGATCGTGGCGAAGGCCTCGATGGATGAGTTCGCGATCAACCTGAGCTCGCAGTGGTCGGCGTTCCAGCCCGACGGCACCGCGCTGACCGTGTCGAGCCCGTACGACACGACCCAGACCTCGGGCGGATCGAGCGGCGGCACGGGAGCCGCGATCGCGGCGAACCTCGCCGGCATCGGCTTCGGCACCGACACCGGGGGGTCGATCCGCATCCCCTCGACCTACAACCAGCTCGTGGGCGTGCGCCCGACGGTCGGTCTCGCCAGTCGCGACGGCATCGTGCCCCTCGCCCTCTCGCAGGACACCGGTGGTCCGATCGCCCGTTCGGTCCAGGATGCCGCGATCGCCCTCGACGCGGTCGTCGGCGAAGACGCGGGTGACCCGATCACCGCACGCCAGGCCGGAAAGGTCCCCGAGACGTACACGTCGTACCTCGACGGGGAGTCGCTGAAGGGCAAGAAGGTCGGCTACATCGCGTCGATGCTCGGAACGAACCCCACCACCCAGCGTCTCTTCGCGCAGGCGAAGGCGGCCATGGAGGCACGGGGTGCGACGGTGGTCGCCGTCACCGCACCCGACGGGTTCTCGGCGATCGTGGGTGAGGGGAGCGGCAGTGGCCCCGAGTTCAACCACGACCTGCAGAACTACATCACCGCCTACCTCGACCCGACGGTGAGCGCGCGCAGTCTGCTCGCCATCTCGCAGTCGCCGAACATCGTGCCGGGACGCGCGAGCAACCCGTACGGCCAGCGCGCCGCCGTCACCGAGTCGACCTATCAGGCGTGGGCCGGTCCGCAGGGCTCGCACACCCTGCAGCTCGCGAAGGGCAAGCAGATCATGACCGCGTTCATGGACGACCAGAAGCTGGATGCCGTCGTCTACCCGACCGGCAACCCCTACGGCACCATCGGCACGAACATGCGTCTGAGCCCGAACACGGGCCTGCCCGCCGTCACGGTGCCCATGGGTCAGGGGCTCTCGACCGAGGCGTCGACCGGGGGAGTGAACCTCGAGTTCCTCGGCCGCGACTTCGCCGAGGGTCCCCTTCTGGGCCTCGCCTACGGCTTCGAGCAGGCGACCCACGCCCGCACGACGCCCGCGGCCTACGGCCCGCTGGGCTGAGCGACGAGGCGGTCCCGGGTGCTCGCTCGCCCGGGGTCGCCTCACGCGGGTCCTGTCGTGCGACCGCGAGTTCGCGGCTCGGTAGACTCGGGTCGTTCGGGAGGGTTGTCCGAGCGGCCGATGGACCTGGTCTTGAAAACCAGTGGGCAGCAATGTCCCGTGGGTTCGAATCCCACACCCTCCGCAACGACGAAGCGGGCCCCGCAGGGGTCCGCTTCGTCGTTATCGCCGGCTGAGCGGGATGAGAACGTCGTCGGGTCCACGCCGCGCGACTCGTCGACGCTGGTCGTCTCGATCATGCACCGTCGGGACGCCTCCCGCACCTGACCCTCGGCGAAACGCCCGATCTTCACGGGATTCACAGATCCTGATCCCTAGTATTACTGCGACCTCCGGCCGTGCCGCGGGTCGACGTGCTGCCGGGCCGGTGGCATCCGTCTCGAAAGGACCCGAGTGAGCAAGACCTCCACCCCGCGCGGTCAGCGGACCGTCGCGCGCCACGGGCGACTCACCTCGCCGGGGCCCCTCGCGCAGCTGTTCCGCGGCGTGGCGATCGCCCTCGCCGTCCTCCTCGTGTCGGGTGGTGCGGTCCTCGCGTACGCCGCGGTCGACCTCACTCAGAGCTTCACCGCGGACGCGGTCGAGCTCAAGGGTCAGCCGGCGGTCCCGCCGGATCTCGGCGAGCTCAAGGGCGGCGTCAACATGCTCCTCGTCGGCACCGACGAGTGCGAGCCCAGCTTCGCCCAGCTCTTCGGCGATCGCTGCACCGGTGCCGACTCGGAGGGCAGCCTCAACGACGTCAACATGCTCGTCCACATCTCCGACGCGCCCCGCCGGGTCACGGTCATCTCGTTCCCGCGCGACCTGATGGTGCCGATCCCCTCGTGCACCGATAAGGACGGCAACGAGACCTCGGCGATGAGCAAGCAGCAGATCAACTCCGCGTTCTCGTACGGTGGCCTCTCGTGCGTCGTTCAGACGGTCTCGGAGCTCAGCGGCCTCGAGATCCCCTTCGCCGCCAAGGTCAGCTTCGGCGGGGTGATCAACATCACCGACGCGATCGGCGGTGTCGACGTCTGCATCGCGAACGGGATCAAGGACCGCTACACCGGCATCGACTGGCCCGCCGGCATGCGCACGGTGCAGGGTCTCGACGCCCTGCAGTTCCTCCGTACCCGTCACGGCGTCGGCGACGGCGGCGACCTGGGGCGCATCTCGAACCAGCAGCAGTACATGTCGCGTCTGGCCAACAAGCTGAAGAGCCAGGACGTGCTGTCGAACCCCGCGACGCTCTACAAGCTCGCCTCCACCGCTCTGCGCAACGTCGACCCGTCGACCTCGCTGACGAACCCGCTGACGCTGGTGCAGATCGCCTCCGCGGTCAAGGACGTGCCGTTCAACGAGATCGTGTTCATCCAGTACCCGACGTACACCGATCCCTCGAACCCCAACCGCGTCGTGCCCGACCGCACCGATGCCGACACGCTGTGGGCGGCCCTCGCCGCGAACCAGCCGCTGGAGCTCTCGGGCAACCTCAGCGACGGTAACGGCGTGGTCGTCGACCAGAACGCCACCCCGGCGCCCACGCAGGCTCCCGCGCCGGTCGACACCGCCAGCCCCGCGCCCACTCAGACGGCCCAGGCCTCGCCGGCCCCGACGTCGGACGCGATCCAGCTGCCGAGCGGCATCGCCGGGCAGACCGCCGCGCAGGCGACCTGCTCGAACGGAAACGTCCGCGGTTGACCCTCGCCGCCCGGCATGTCGGACGTGGTTCGAATGCCGGGCGGCATCCGGTTAGTATGGACCGGTGTGTTCGCGCCGCAGGGCGTCGATCACCTGGAGACGTCGCATAGTCAGGCCTAGTGCACCACCCTGCTAAGGTGGAGTCCCCGTAAGGGGACCGAGGGTTCAAATCCCTCCGTCTCCGCAGAAAAAGCCCCGGTTCGCCGGGGCTTTTCTGGTTTCACCCGACGGTGCCCGCGGGGTGTCGCGAGCGCCGTCGGGTGGACGTCAGGAGCGGATGAACGCCAGGATGTCGGGGTTGATCACGTCGGCGTGCGTGGTCAGCATGCCGTGGGGGTAGCCCTCGTAGATCTTCAACGTCGCGTTCGACAGCAGCTCGGCCTGCTTGAGGGCGGCGGCCTGGTAGGGCACGACCTGGTCGTCGTCCCCCTGCAGAACGAGCACGGGCACCGAGATCGCTTTCAGATCCTCGGTCTGGTCGGTCTCGGAGAACGCCTTGATGCCGGCGTAGTGGGCGAGGGCGCTGCCGGCCATGCCCTGGCGCCACCAGTTGTCGATCACTCGCTGTTGCACCTCGACGCCTTCGCGGTTGAACCCGTAGAAGGGGCCGGATGCCACATCCTCGAAGAACTGCGCGCGGTTGGCGGCGAGGGCGTCGCGGAATCCGTCGAACACCGAGATCGGGAGACCCTCGGGGTTGTCATCGGTCTGCAGCATCAGGGGCGGAACGGCCGCGACGAGCACGGCCTTGGCGACACGGCCCTGGGGCTCGCCGTACTTCGCGACGTAGCGGGCGACCTGTCCGCCACCGGTGGAGTGGCCGACGTGGACGGCGTTGCGCAGGTCGAGGTGCTCGACGACAGCGTTCACGTCGCTCGCGTAGTGATCCATGTCGTGACCGGTGTCGATCTGCGACGAGCGACCGTGGCCGCGTCGGTCGGTCGCGATCACGCGATAGCCCTCGTTCAGGAAGTAGAGCAGTTGCGCGTCCCAGTCGTCGGATGACAGAGGCCACCCGTGATGGAACACGATGGGCTGAGCGTCGTGATCGCCCCAGTCCTTGAAGAAGATCTCCGCGCCGTCGTCCGTCGTGACGTACCCCATGAGTGAACCTTTCGTGTTCTGCTGCTCGGCGGTAAGTGGAGCGAGCGCCTCTGGGAGCGCTCACACAACAGCATGAAACCCTCCTCGTCGCCCCGTGTCCAGCACGAGTGCGAAGTGTTCAGCCGCGATGCATCTGAAAGGCACGCGAGTGGTGACCGGATCATCGGTCACGCCGCCGCGGGATGGTCGTCACCGGCCGGGTGGTCAGCCCTGCCGCTCGAACACCATCGTGGCCTGGATCCGGTCGCCGCCGCCGAAGCCGGTGCTCCCCGACGAGGCGGTCGTGATCGTGTGCAGGCGGAAACCGAGCGCGGCTTGGCGGTTGATGACGTTCTCGAGTTCGGTCAGGTTGCCCGAGCCTGTGCCGAAGAACTTCTCCCTCAGCACCACCTGGAGCACGACGTAACTGAACCCGTCCTGGGCGGGACGCGGCTGCGCGCCCGACACGGCATCGGCCTGCGCCCGTTCGATGAAGCCCGCGACGCCCGGTTGCGGGGCGGCCGGCTCCTGGAACTGCTCACTCCACCGCTGCCCGTCCCACCAGCGCATGCGCCCGGAACCGTCGTCGTACCACCCTGCCTGTGCGTCGCTCATCGCCCGCCCCCTGTTCGTCGCTCCGGACCCCACGGCCGGGTGCCGCTGGGCTCGAGTATCTCGGAGCCTGCTGCTCCGCTGCAACGCGCGGGGTCAGGCGCGGTGCATCTCCACCGCACTCACGCCCGAGAGCCCCAACCAGGAGCGGCCGTCGGGACCGTCGACCACGGTGAGGAGCACGGCCTCGCACCCGCGGCACCGCGCGACGGCCCCCATCGCCGAGGCGTAGACGGCCGCCGTCGCGAGCAGTCCCGTCAGCCCGCAGTGCGTGCATCGAACTCCGGATGCCGTGGCGTCCCAGCCGAGTAGATCGTCGAGGCGACCGGCGAGGGCATTGCCGTCGAGAAGCGTCATCAGGAGCCTCCGAATCGCTCGGTGCGGATGCGGGCGGATGAGTGACCCGCCTCGATGAGCCAGCCTGCGACCGCCTCGACGAACGGAGTCGGTCCGCAGACGAAGACGCGCGGCTGCTGATCGGCGGGGATGACCGCGGCGCGCAGACCTTCGGCGGTCAGTCGTGCGGGAGCCCGTTCCGCGTCGGCCGGCGCCCGGCGCGTGTAGACGAGGTCGAGGGCGAAGCGATCGTCGACCAGCGCGGCGAGCTCATCGGCGAAGAACACGTCGTCGGGGGAACGGACGGAGTACAGCAGTCGGAACGTGCTCGGATCGGCGCTGGCCGCGTGCGCGGAGGCCATGGCGAAGAGCGGGACGACCCCGGAGCCACCCGCGATCAGCTGCACCGGAGCGGGGTCGTCGGACGGCGTCCACACGAAGAACGCCCCGAGCGGCCCGTGCACCTCGATCCGATCGCCTTCGCGCAGATCGTGAACGAGGAACGGCGAGACCTCCCCGTCGGGCACCTCGTCGACGGCGAGCACGATGCGCGTGCCCGGGCCCGCCGATGCGATCGAGTACGACCGGCTCGCCTGGTAGCCGTCGGGTGCGGTGAGGCGCACGTCGAGGTGCGAACCCGCCTCGTTGCCCGGCCACGTGGGCACGTCGAGCTCGATGCATCGGGCGGTCGCGGTCTCGGGGCGCGAGGCGACGACGATCGCGGTGTGCCAGGCCGCGGTGCGCGCGGTCACCCGTACCGTTCCTCGCGCCAGGGGTCGCCGTGCAGGTGGTAGCCGTTCTGCTCCCAGAATCCGGGCTTGTCGGCGGGCATCGTGATGAGCCCCTGCACCCACTTCGCGCTCTTCCAGAAGTACAGGTGCGGCACCAGCAGGCGGGCAGGTCCCCCGTGCTCGGGCGTGAGAGGCGCCCCGTCGGCCTCGAAGGCGATCCAGCTCTTGCCACCGAGCAGATCGTCGAGGGCGATGTTGGTCGTGTACCCGCCGAACGAGTGCACCATCGCGAAGCGGTGGGAGGTGTCGACCTCGGCGAAGAGACGATCGAGAGAGACGCCGCGCCAGGGCATGTCGAGCTTCGTCCAGTGCGTGACGCAGTGGATGTCGACGGAGACGTCCTCGACCCCGAGGGCCTCGAGCTCTGCCCGCGTCCAGCGGTGCACGCCGTTCTCGGTGCCGATCGCGAACTCCCAGCCGTCGTCGTCGACGCGGGGTGTCGGGCCGGCCGACAGCACGGGCCAGTCCCCGACGAGCGTCTGACCGGGAGGGAGTCGGGGGTCGCGCTCGCGTCGTCGTCCCGAGAATCCGCGTGTGATGAACGACATGGGTCTCCTCTGCGGTGGCGGTGGCTTCACCCTAGCCACGGTCGCGTGGCGGCGACAGGGCGCCGCGCGCCGGGGTCTGGCGACGCAGGACGACGCGTGCGCGAGGGGACCTCTCGTCGCCGGAACACCTCCCATGGCCATCCGGCCCGGCGCCACCCCGTCGGCCACGGCCCCGCGCCCCGATAGGGTCGTGCCTGCGGTGCGCACCTCGCGCGCCCTCGCACCCCGGGAGAATCGCATGTCCGTCGGACTCCTCGCCGTCGTCGATGACATCCTCAGCGCCGCGATGCGCGCGAGTGCCAAGACGGCCGGTGTCGTGATCGACGACGCCGCCGTCACTCCGCAGTACGTGCAGGGGCTGACGCCCGCGCGCGAGCTGCCCGTGGTCTGGAAGATCGCGCTGGGCAGCATCATCAACAAGTACGTGATCATCATCCCGATCGCGTTGCTGCTCACGACGTTCGCCCCGTGGGTGCTTCCCTACCTGCTCATCATCGGCGGCGGGTTCCTGTGCTTCGAGGGGGCCGAGAAGGTGCTCGAGTGGTTCGGCGTGCACCACGAAGACGCCGAGTCCGACGAGCCGCGCGACGAGAAGAAGCTCGTGCTGGGGGCCGTGCGCACCGACCTCATCCTCAGCACCGAGATCATGCTCATCGCCCTCTCGAGCCTCGACCCGAACTTCGGAATCTGGATGACGCTGGGGGCGCTGCTCATCATCGGTCTGGCCATGACGGTGGTCGTCTACGGCGCGGTCGCGCTCCTGGTCAAAATCGACGACATCGGCCTGCGCTTCATGAAGAGCGAGTCGCGGGGCGTCCGCCGCTTCGGGGCCCGGGTCGTGGCATCCATGCCCGCCGTCTTCCGCGTGATCAGCGTGATCGGCACGGTCGCCATGCTGTGGGTCGGAGGGCACCTGGTGCTGCAGAACCTCGCCGACACCCTCTGGTCGGGCCCGTTCGATCTCGTGCACGTCGTGACCCACGCGATCGAGGCCGCGGGACCGGTCGTCGAGTGGATCGTCGAGACGGCGATGTCGGCGGTGTTCGGGCTGATCCTGGGGCTGATCATCGTGAGCGTGGTGACGGGCATCTCGCGAGTAACGCGCCGCGGCGCGGCCGCGCACTGACGCTCACGCGGGGGCGGTCGAGAAGCGCTCGCGCAGCTCGGCCTTGATCACCTTGCCCGATGCCGTGCGGGGGAGGGCATCGACGATCACGACCTCTTTCGGCAGCTTGTAGCGGGCCACCTGGCCGTCGAGGTGGGCGCGGACGGCGGCGGTGTCGACCTGCGCTCCGGGGGCGACGGTGACCACCGCGAGGGGCACCTCTCCCCAGCGATCGTCCGGGATGCCGATGACCGCGACCCCCGTGATGCCCGGGAGGTCCGCGATGAGCGACTCGACCTCGGCGGGGTAGATGTTCTCGCCACCCGAGATGATCATGTCCTTCGACCGACCGCACACGTACAGGTAACCGTCGGCGTCGAGGTAGCCGAGGTCGCCGGAGCGGAACCAGCCGTCGTCGGTCGTGGCCGCGCGGGTGGCGTCGTCGAGCCCGTGGTACCCGGCGAACACGTTCGGCCCGCTGATTTGGATCTCGCCGACCTCTCCGGACGGGACCGGCAGCCCCTGCTCGTCGACCACGCGCACCTCGGTGAAGAAGTGCGGCAGCCCGACGCTGCCCTGCTTCGACCTCGTCATGTGCGAGCCCAGAGAGGTGGCGCCGGGGGAGGTCTCGGTCATGCCGTATCCCTGCGAGAACGACAATCCGCGGGCCTCCCACGCGCTCAGGATGCGGTCGGGAACGGCGGAGCCGCCGCAGGTGAGGGTGCGCAGACTCGAGACGTCCGAGTCGCTCCACGCGGGATGGTCGGCCATCAGCTGGAAGGTCGTGGGGACGCCCGAGATCATCGTCACCCGGTGGCGCTCGACGAGGTCGAGAGCGCGCCCCGCTTCGAAGCCCTTCTCGAGCACGAGGGTCGCGCCTTTCAAGACCACCGGGAGGGCTCCCATCCCCAGGGACGCCACGTGGAACAGGGGCGAGATCATCAGGGCGACGTCCTCGGAGACCACGTCGTAGTCGATGACGGTGTTGACCGCGACCGAGGTGAGGTTGTCGTGCGTCAGCACGGCACCCTTCGGCCGCCCGGTGGTCCCCGAGGTGTAGACGATCGCCGCCGGGGTGGCGGGGTCGGCGACCACGAGCGCGGGCGCCGGGCCCGCGGCATCCAGGAGGCGGGACAGGCCCGGCTCTCCGTTCCGACCGGACGCGCCGGTGCGAATGCGCGGCGGCGTCTGCTCGGGCGACGGCAACGCGTCGAGGCGATCGTCGAACGCGGGATCGTGCACGAGGGCGCGCGCGCCGCTGTCACGGAGGACGTGAGCGATCTCAGGACCCGCGAGTCGGGTATTGACCGGCACGAAGACCGCGCCGATCCGCGTCGCGCCGAACAGCGCGATCAAGAAGTCGGGGCTGTTCTCGCCGAGGTACGCGACGGCGTCTCCGGCGCCGATCCCCCGCGAGGCGAGGACGGCCGAGAACGCCTCCGCGGCATCCGCGAGCTGGGCGTAGGTCAGGTGCTGGTTCTCGCCGTAGACGACGGCGGGCTTGTCAGGGGAGCGGAGACGCCGGCGGGGGAGCCAGGCTCCGAGACCTTGGGTTCTCATGCGCGATCTCTTCGTCGAGGGTGCGGGATGGAGGGGGGGGGAGGGGCCGGGCCCCTCCCCTCAGGCGTAGAAGCGGTAGAGGCCGCGCGCGACCACGGCGGGCTTGCCGCCGCCGTCGACCTGGATCGTCTGGTCGACGGCGAGCTGGTAGCCCCCGGCGATCTCGGTGACCTCGGCGATGACGGCGTTCATGCGCACGCGGGCTCCGACCTTCACCGGTGAGATGAACCGCACCTTGTCGAGGCCGTAATTGACCTTCGTGGTCACGCCGGCGACGTCGAGCAGCTCGGTCCAGAACGTCACCGCGAGCGAAAGACTCAAGAATCCGTGGGCGATGGCGCCGCCGAAGGGGCCGTCCATCGCGCGCTCGGGGTCGGTGTGGATCCACTGGTGGTCGTCGGTGGCGTCGGCGAAGAGGTCCACGCGGTCCTGCGTGACCTCGAGCCACTCCGACCAGCCGAGATCGGTGCCGGCGAGACCGGCGATGTCGTCGTACGAGACGGTGGTGCTCATGAGTGCTCCTTGAAGGGGGTGGTCAGGCCGAGCAGGCGCGCGGCGTTGTCGCGGACGATGCCGGGCATGACCTCGGGCTTGAGGGTGGTCTGCCCGACGTCGCGCAGCCAGCGGTCGGGCGTGAGCAGCGGGAAGTCGGATCCGAAGAGGACGCGGTCCCGCAGGAAGGAGTTCGCGGCGCGAACGAGCTGCGCGGGAAAGTACTTCGGGCTCCATCCCGACAGGTCGATCCAGGTGTTGTGCTTGTGCGTGGCCACCGAGATCGCTTCGTCCTGCCACGGCACCGAGGGGTGGGCCATGATGATCTGCAGGTCGCCGAAGTCGGCTGCGACGCCGTCGAGCAGCATGGGGTTCGACAGTCCCAGGCGCAGACCCCGGCCGCCCTTCATTCCCGCGCCGATGCCCGTCTGTCCCGTGTGGAACAGGGCGACGACCCCCGCCGTCTGCAGCGTCTCGTACAGCGGGTAGTGCCGCTCGTTGCTCGGGTCGAATCTCTGCACGGTGGGGTGGAACTTGAACCCCCGCACGCCGGACTCCTCGATGAGGCGCCGAGCGCGCTCCACGGCATCCGCGCGGTTCGGGTCGACGGAGCCGAACGGGATGAGCACGTCGTTGTGGCGAGCCGCGCCCGCGGCGATGTCGGCGCTCGAGAGGGGCGGGTGGTCGAGATTGCCCTCGGCATCGACCGTGAAGACCACTGCCGCCATCGAGCGCTCGCGGTAGTACGCCGCGATGCTGTCGAGGTCGGGTCGCGCGGCGTCGGTCGCGAAGTAGCGACTCGCGGCCGCGGCGAGATCATCGGGAAGCGAGGTGTGCCCGTGCCCGTCGACCTCGACGTGCACGTGCACGTCGATCGCCGTCAGTGCCCCGACGTCGATGGCGGGTTCGTAGTGGGCCACGGTCGTCACGCGGTGGCAGCCGGGCGCTGGAGCTCGACGGGGAGGGCCGGGAAGCGCTCGCCCACGCTCTGCAGGTCGCCGACGGCCTCGGCGAAGCCCGCGGCGAGGGCTTCGGCGGTCCAGCCGCCGTCGCGATAGACGGTGGCGACGGGCTCGGGGTGCGACCACAGCTGCAGGCGGTCACCGCCGATGCCGATCGCCTGGCCGCTCACCCCGGCTGCCGCGTCGGAGGCGAGGAAGGCGATGAGCCCCGCGACATCGTCCGAGGTGCCGAAACCCAGGTCGCGTCGGAAGAAGGCGGGCATGGGCTCTCCCGCTGCCTCCGCCTCGACGGCCGCGGCGAAGTAGGGCACCGTCGCGGTCATGGCGGTGGCGGCGACGGGGATGACCGCGTTGACGGCGATCCCGGCCTTCTTGAGTTCGAGGGCCCAGGTGCGCACCATGCCGACGATTCCGGCCTTGGCCGCCGCGTAGTTCGTCTGGCCGAAGTTGCCGCGCTGACCGGTGGGCGAGCCGATGCAGATGATCCGCCCGGCGATCTCGTTCTGCCGCATGTAGGTCGCCGCGGCGCGCACCGTGGTGAAGGTCCCTCGCAGGTGCACGCCGATCACCGTGTCGAAGTCGTCGTCGCTCATCTTCCACAGCACGGTGTCGCGCAGGACGCCGGCGTTGGTGACGAGGATGTCGAGTCGGCCGTAGGCGTCGACGGCGGCGGCGACGAGGGCGTCGGCGGTCTCGGTGGGTCCGACCGGCGCGACCACTGCGACCGCCTGGCCGCCCGCATCGACGATGGTCTTCACCGCGGCGTCGGCGGTGGCGGCGTCCACGTCGTTGATGACGACGGCCGCCCCCTGGCGGGCGAGCTCCTGGGCGTAGGCGAGGCCTAGGCCGCGGCCCGAACCGGTGACGATGGCGACTTTGCCGGTGAGCGTCATGGTGACTCCTTCGATCGGTGACATCGTGGCATCCAATCGTTGAAAATGTCAATGATTGCTCTTCGCTACACTTGCGGCATGACCTCCGTGGCCCCCGACGATCCCTCGGGCTCGTCGCGCCTGGAGCACTCGCCCCTCGCCGACGACCTCGGCTTCCTCCTCGCGCGGGCCTCGGCCGTCTCGCAGGCGGCGGCCAACGAGGCCCTCGCCGCGCACGAACTCAAGGTGCGCTCCTACTCCGTCCTCGCGCTCGCGGTGACCGGCGGTCGGCCCTCGCAGCGTGAGCTCGCCGCCTTCCTGCGCCTGGATCCGAGTCAGGTGGTCGCCCTCATCGACGATCTCGAGCGTCGCGGTCTCGTCACGCGCGAGCCCGACCCGCGGGATCGGCGGGCCAACGTCGTGGCCGCCACGCTCGCCGGGCGTTCGCTCTACCGGCGCGCGCAGGCCGACGTCGAGGCGGGCGAACGTCGCGCTCACGCGGGGCTCTCGAGCGCCGACCGCGCCGAGTTGGCGCGCCTGCTGCGGGTGGTCGCCTTCCCCGGCGGGGAGTGACGACGCCACTTGCGACGCATCCGAGCCGCCCCGCGCCCCGGGGCGACGCCATGCCCGACGCTCAGTCGCGCGGGTGCAGACGGTCGAGCAGGTCGAGGCCGTGGCGCGCCCAGGCGATCTCGCCCTCGGCACGGTCGAGGAATCCCTCGTAGGTGAACACCTTGAACGCCACCACCGCGTCGGGGTCGTGGCGGGCGTCGGTTTGGAGCCGGCGCGCGAGGATCGGGTGCGAGCGCCTCCGGATGGCATCCAGCTGGGACTGCCATTGTGCGCGGCGCAGCTCGTACTGGGCGATGTGCTCGTGCAGGTGTCGGCGGGCGACGTCGGGATCGGCCCACTCGAAGTACGCGGCGCGCAGGTGCGCGGGGTCGCGTTCCCTCGCGTATTCGATGGGTCCGTCCATCCACGCCCGGAAGGCGTCGACCCCCTCGTCGGTGACGGTGTACTGCGTCTTCGTGGAGCTCGCCCCCCACGGGACCGACTCGTCGCGCAGCAGCCCGTCGGCGACCATGCGCTTGAGCTCGGGGTAGATCTGCGAGTCGGGCGCGTGCCAGACGTGCCCGACCGACACGTGGAAGGCCTTGGCCAGGTCGTAACCGGTCATGGGGTGCGCGGTCAAGAGGGCCAGCAGGGCGTACCGCAGGCTCATGGGCGACTCCTCGGGGTGCTTGCGGATGCTCGGCATCCACCGTATCTTCTCGGCTATAACTATCCCGATAGTGAGTGGACGAGGGAGTTCCGATGCAACAGACCGTGGCCGCCAAGCTGCTCGACCACCCGCGCAACGCCTGGTACGTCGCCGCGTGGGATCACGAGGTCGGACGCAAGAAGATCCTCGCGCGCACGGTCGCGGGCCGGCCCTTGGCGCTCTATCGGACCGAGGACGGTCGAGCCGTCGCCCTCGCCGATGCGTGCTGGCATCGCCTCGCACCGCTGTCGCAGGGCGCTCTGGTCGGCCCCGAAGACATCCGCTGCCCGTACCACGGCATCACCTACGACGCCCGGGGCCGCTGCACCTCGATGCCCGCGCAGGAGACGATCAACCCGAGCGCCCTCGTCCCCTCGTTCCCGGTCGTCGACCGATATCGCTACGTGTGGGTGTGGGTGGGCGACCCGGCGCTGGCCGACCCCGACCTCATCCCCGACATGCACCAGATGACGGATGCCGCCTGGACCGGCGACGGCCTGACGATCCACGCCCCGTGCAACTACCAGCTCGTCCTCGACAACCTGATGGACCTCACCCACGAGGAGTTCGTGCACTCGAGCAGCATCGGCCAGAAGGAGCTCAGTGAGAGCGAGTTCGTCACCAGCCACACCGACACCACGGTGACGGTCGAGCGCTGGATGCACGACATCGAGGCCCCGCCCTTCTGGCTGAAGAACATGAGGGACAAGTTCCCCGGCTTCGAGGGGCGCGTCGACCGCTGGCAGATCATCCACTTCGAGGCGCCGTCGACCATCTGCATCGACGTCGGCGTCGCCAAGGCCGGCACGGGTGCGCCCGAGGGCGACCGGTCGCAGGGGGTCAACGGCTACGTGATGAACACCATCACGCCCGAGACCGCGCGCTCGAGCCACTACTTCTGGTCGTTCCAGCGCAACTACCGACTCGACAGCCAACTCATCACGACGCAACTGCGCGACGGCGTGCACGGCGTGTTCGGAGAAGACGAGGCGATGCTCGCCGCCCAGCAGGCCGCGATCGACGCCAATCCCGATTACGAGTTCTACAGCCTGAACATCGACGCGGGCGGCATGTGGGTGCGCCGGATCCTCGAGCGGATGCTGCTCGCCGAGGGTCGCGATCACGCCCCGGCACCGCGTGCGGGCGCGCAGGTGGTGCGCTGAGGTGGCGGTCTCGCGCACCGAGGTCTGGCAGTACGGCACCGTCGCGGCATCCCGTGCCCTCACGCCCGAGATCCGCCGCATCGAGATCGACGTCGACCAGCCCGCGCCGGTGAGTCCCGGCGCACACGTCGACGTGCGTCTGACCATCGCGGGTGAGCAGGACCGCCGGTCGTATTCGATCGTGGATGCCACCGACGGCGGCCGCCGCATCGCCCTGAGCGTCTACACGTCGCCGGTGAGCCGCGGAGGCGCGGCGGTGATGAACGCCCTCGCGCCGGGGGACCGGCTGGAGCTGACCCAGCCGCTGAACGACTTCCCCCTCCGGCCCGGCGCCGACCGCTACGTGCTGATCGCCGGCGGCGTGGGCATCACCGCGATGGTGGGCATGGCCGCGCGTCTGCGCGACCGGCGGGCCGACTACCGGCTGCTCTACGCCGGTCGTAGTCGACCGCTCATGGCCTACGTCGACGACCTGCGCGAGGCGCACGGCGAGCGACTGCGGCTGCATGTGCGCGACGAGGGCACGTCGCTGTCGATCCCCGACCTCGTCGACGGCATCGCGGTGGGGACGGAGGTGTACGTCTGCGGGCCGATCCGCCTGATGGATGCCATCCGGCGGGAGTGGATGACGCAGGGGCGCCCCATCGCGGATCTTCGCATGGAGACCTTCGGCAACAGCGGCTGGTTCGAGGCGCAGGAGTTCGTCGTCCGCGTGCCGGCGAGCGGCATCGAGGCGCGCGTCCGTCCGAATCAGTCGATGCTCGAGGCTCTCGAAGGTGCCGGCGCCGACATGATGTGGGACTGCCGCAAGGGGGAGTGCGGTCTCTGCGAGGTCCGCGTCGTCGGCCTCGCGGGCGACATCGACCACCGGGACGTGTTCTACAGCGAGCGCCAGAAGGACGCCCGCTCGAAGATGTGCTGCTGCGTCTCGCGCGTCGTCGCACGGGACGGCGGCTCCGCCGTGGTGGAGATCGTCACGAGCTGAGGGCCGTGTAGCGCGCCGTCGAGATGACGGGCGCTGCGCGAGACGACGGCGAATCGCGGATCGGCTCGCGCCTCGCGGGTGATCTGGGCGCGTGACCCCGTGCGTCAGTCGTCGAGGCGCGAGTGCTCGCCGAGGCGGTGCCAGGCGCGGTTGTGGTAGACCAGCGCGGCACCGGATTCGCCGGGCTCGAGGTCGCGTTCGACGTCGACCTGCAGGGCTTGAGCGGCGATGACCGTCGAGCCGCCGGCATCCATTCTGCTGACGACCTTGCACCGGAGCCACGCGCGCACGCCGTGGTAGACCGGCTCGCCGGTGGGCAGCCGCGACCACGTCGAGGTGTCCGCGAAGCGATCGAGGCCGCTGGTGGCCCCCGCGCGAGCGAGCGAGATGTCCTCCGCGTCGAGCAGGTGCACCACGATCGTGTCCGCCGCGATGATCGTGGGCGTCGCCGACGACAGCGCCGACACCGAGAAGATCAGCAGCGGCGGGTCGGCGCTCACCGACGACACCGACGAGGCGGTGAGCGCGACGGGGCCGTTCTCGCCGAACGCGGTGATGACGGCGATGCCGCCGGGGTGGCCGCGGAAGGCCCTCTTGAAGTCGTCCGCCGAGACGGAGGTGCCGATGGCGGGGGTGCTCTCGGGGGCGCCGTGCGGAAGCGAAGTCATGAATACGACGGTAGGCGCTCGCGCGGTGCGAAGGCCCCGTGGGCGCAACACGGCGAAACGCTCTAAGCGATCACGTCCGTGGCGATCTTCTCTGTGTGAGGCTTCACATTTATCAATCCGTGATCTTTTGCGGCCCCGAATTGCTTGACATGGCGTGGTCTGTGAGCGCTAACATTCACACACGGCTCACCCGAGGGGCTGCATCACATGACCGGCATCGGAGCCGGCGAAACGAGGAGGTTTCATCATGAAGGCGAACAAGATCATCGCGGGCATCGCGCTCGTCGGCGCGATCGCGTTCACGGCCACCGGCTGCGCCGGAGCGGGCGGCGGCGGAAACGCCGGCGGCGGCAGCGGCGACAAGATCACGGTCGGCTTCGCCCAGACCGGTTCCGAGAGCGGATGGCGCAGCGCCAACACCGAGTCGATGAAGGAGGCGTTCAGCGAGGCCAACGGCTTCAACCTCGTCTTCAACGCGGCCGACAACAAGCCCGAGGCGCAGATCGCCGCCGTCCGCAGCTTCATCAACCAGGGCGTCGACGCGATCGTCCTCGCACCCATCGTGAGCGACGGCTGGGACGACGTCCTCAAGGAAGCCAAGGACGCCAACATCCCCGTCATCCTCGAGGACCGCACGGTCTCGGCATCCGAGGACCTCTACGCCAGCTGGATCGGCCTCGACTTCAAGAAGGAGGGCGAGACCGCCGGCAAGTGGGTCGCCGACAACTTCGGCACCACGCCCACCAACATGGTCGTCCTCGAGGGCACCACCGGTTCGTCCGCTGCCACCGACCGCGCCACCGGCTTCAACGACGCGATCAAGGGCACCGACATCAAGGTCCTCGACTCGCAGACCGGCAACTTCACCCGCGCCGATGGCAAGACGGTCATGGAGGGCTTCCTCCAGAAGTACGGCTCGCAGATCAACCTGCTCTTCGCCCACAACGACGACATGGGCCTCGGCGCCCTCGAGGCGATCAAGGCCGCCGGCCTCAAGCCCGGCACCGACATCAAGATCGTCACGATCGACGCGGTGAAGGACGGCATGACCGCCCTCTCGAACGGCGAGTTCAACTACATCGTCGAGTGCAACCCGCTCCTCGGTGAGAAGACCGCCGAGGTCGTCAAGAAGGTCGTCGCCGGCGAATCCGTCGACAAGAGCTACATCGTCGAGGACCAGGCGTTCGACCAGGAGCAGGCCAAGAAGGTCCTGGACAGCCGCCCCTACTGATCCGCAGGGATCCGTCGCCGACTCCCCTCGGCGACACCCCGTCCGATCGCCCCGGCATCGACGGAACATCCTCCCCGGCGTGCGGGGTCGGTACTCACCGGCCCCGCACGCTCCCGATCCGAGAAAGCGATCGACAATGACATCCGAACGGGCCGCCGCGACGACCTCCGAACGGGCAGCCGTGGTGGAGATGCGCGGCATCAGCATCCAGTTCCCCGGTGTGAAGGCGCTCGACGGCGTCGACTTCACCCTCTACGCCGGCGAAGTCCACTCCCTCATGGGAGAGAACGGCGCCGGAAAGTCCACTCTCATCAAGGCCCTGACCGGCGTCTACGGGATCGACGACGGCGTCATCCGCGTCGAAGGGACCGAGCGACAGTTCCGGGCCACCGCCGATGCCCAGGCCGCGGGAATCGCCACCGTCTATCAAGAGGTCAACCTCTGCCAGAACCTCACCGTCGGTGAGAACGTCATGCTCGGCAACGAGATCCGACGCGCCGGCATGGTCGACTGGAAGGCCACGCACGCCGCGGCCGCCACCTACCTCGCCGAGCTGGGCGTGCACATCGACACCCGATCGATCCTCGCCAGCCACTCGATCGCCGTGCAGCAGTTGGTCGCGATCAGCCGTGCCATGGTGGTCGACACGAAGGTGCTCGTGCTCGACGAACCCACCTCGAGCCTCGACCGCGGCGAGGTCGAGCAGCTGTTCGGCGTGGTCCGCGATCTGCGCGACCGCGGCGTGGCCATTCTCTTCGTCTCGCACTTCCTCGACCAGATCTACGAGATCTCCGACCGCCTTACGGTGCTGCGCAACGGCACCCTGGTGGGGGAGTACCCCGTCGCGGAACTGGGCCGCGAACAACTCGTGGCGAAGATGATCGGCCGCGAGCTCGGAGAGCTGGATGCCATCTCGGCCAGCGCCGAACGCTCGATCGACCGCACGGGAACACCGGTGCTGCGCACCCTCTCGCTCGGGCGGAAGAACGCCCTCGAGCCCGTGGACCTCGACGTCTACCCGGGCGAGGTCGTGGGGTTGGCCGGGCTCCTGGGTTCCGGCCGCACCGAGCTCGCCCGCCTCATCGCCGGTGCGGATCGTCCCGACGACGGCACCGTCCAGGTGTCGGGCTCCGGGGCGCGCACCGGGTCGCCGCGGCACGCTCTCGACCGCGGCATCGCGTTCTCGTCGGAGGACCGTCGCGCCGAGGGCATCGTGGGCGACCTGACCGTCGCCGAGAACATCGTGCTCGGCATCCAGGCGCGCCGCGGCGCCCTGCGCAAGATCAGCGCCGCAGAGAAGCAGGCCGTCGTCGAGGAGTACATCACGGCCCTCGGCGTGCGCCCCGCCGACCCCAACGCCCTCATCCGCAACCTCTCGGGCGGCAATCAGCAGAAGGTGCTCCTGGCGCGCTGGCTGGCGACCGCTCCCGAGCTGCTCATCCTCGACGAGCCCACGCGTGGCATCGACGTCGGCGCGAAGGCCGACATCCAGCGCAAGGTCGCCGAGCTCGCCGAGAAGGGCCTCGCGGTCATCTTCATCTCGTCCGAGCTCGAAGAAGTGCTGCGCCTCGCGCAGCGCGTGGCCGTTCTGCGCGACCGTCGTAAGATCGGCGAATTGGCCACCCGCGACGTCGACCTCGACGCGCTCGTGGCCTACATCGCCGAGGGGCAGCCCGAATCGGCCGCAGCCGCGTCGCACACCGCACCCGAGACACTGTCGTCCGATCGGGAGAAGATCGCATGAAGAAATTCCTCACCCACCGCCTCGTGTGGCCGATCGCGGCTCTGCTCGCGCTCATCGCCATCAACACGATCTCGCGGCCGTCCTTCCTCAGCATCACCATGCAGAACGGTCAGTTCTACGGGTCGCTGATCGACATCCTGCGCAACAGCGCGCCGCTCATGCTCGTCGCCCTCGGCATGACCCTGGTCATCGCCACCCGGGGCATCGACCTCTCGGTCGGCGCGATCATGGCTGTCTCGGGTGCCGTCGCCCTCACGGTCATCGAGGCCTCGCCCGACCCCGGCAACCTCGGCGTCGTATTCACGGCGATCGCCGCGGCCGTCGGCGTGGCCCTGCTCCTCGGAGTTTGGAACGGCTTCCTCGTGTCGGTGCTCGGCATCCAACCGATCATCGCCACGCTCGTGCTGATGCTCGCCGGTCGCGGCGTCGCCCTGCTCATCACGGGCGGCTTCATCACCACCATCAACAGCGATCCCTACAAGTTCATCGCCGGCGGATACGTCCTGGGGCTCCCCTTCGCGTTCTTCGTCGCGATCTTCGCGGTGATCGTGGTCGGCGTGCTCGAGCGTCGAACGGCCCTCGGCATGCTGACCGAGGCGGTGGGCATCAATCCTGAGGCCAGCCGACTCGCGGGGGTCCGTTCGCGCGGCATCATCTGGGGCGCCTACATCGCCAGCGGCGCTCTCGCCGGTATCGCGGGCATCCTCTACAGCTCGAACATCATGGCCGCCGACGCCAACGCGGCGGGTCTGTACATCGAATTGGATGCCATCCTCGCGGTCGTTCTGGGCGGAACCTCCCTCGCGGGCGGCAAGTTCAGTCTCGCCGGCACGGTCGTGGGCGTCTTCACGATCCAGACGCTGAAGAGCACCATCACGTTCCTCGGCGTCCCCCCGGCGGTCAGCCCGGTGTTCATGGCCGCGGCCGTGCTCATCGTCGTGCTGCTGCAGTCGCGTCGCTTCCGCGCGTACTTCCACACGGCGGGGCGCAGTGCTCTCCGTCCGATCACCCGACGTCCTGACGCAAAGGTGCTGTCCTGATGGCCACTCTCACTGAAGAACGACGCTCGACGTCGTCGTCCGCGGTCTCGTACCGCCGCTTCCTCAGCCGTCACATCTCGTGGGTACCGGTCTTCGCCGCGGTGATCATCCTGGTCGTGATGATCGCGGGAGCGATGTGGTACTTCCCGAACTTCCAGCTGAACCGCATCATGTCGTCGATCCTGCTCGACAACGCGTACCTGCTCGTCCTCGCGGTGGGAATGACGTTCGTCATCCTCACCGGCGGCATCGACCTCTCGGTCGGTGCGGTCATGGCCTTCACCGGCATCCTCTGCGCGAAGATGCTCGGCGACGGCGTGCCGGTCGCGGTGGCGATCCCCGCGATGGTGCTCATCGGCGCGGCGATCGGCCTGCTCATCGGCATCCTGGTGCAGTTCTTCGACGTGCAGCCGTTCATCGCCTCGCTGATCGGCATGTTCCTCGCTCGCGGTCTCGCCTTCGTCGTCAGCCTCGAATCGATCAAGGTCGACAACGAGGGTCTGCTGTGGCTCCAGTCGACGCGCTTCTCGTTCGCGGGGTGGTACATCACGCCCACCGGGATCATCGCTCTGCTGACCGTCGCTCTCGCCGCGTTCGTGCTGCGCTACACGCGCTTCGGCCGCACGGTCTACGCCGTCGGCGGCAACGAGCAGTCGGCTCGCCTCATGGGACTCCCCGTCGTCCGCGCGAAGCTGTCGGTCTACGTCATCAGCGGGGTGTGCGCGGGTCTGGCAGGGATCGTCCTGACCGCGTACTCCGGCGCCGGCTACCCGCTGAACGGTGTGGGCACCGAGCTCGACACGATCGCCGCGGTGGTCATCGGCGGCACCCTCCTGACCGGCGGCAGCGGATTCGTCATCGGATCGATGATCGGCGTCTTCGTGTACGGACTCATCCGCACGATCATCTCGTTCTCGGGTGCGGAGCAGTCGTGGACGCGCATCACCGTCGGCGCCCTGCTGCTGCTGTTCGTCGTCGTGCAGCGCGTGATCGTCTCGCGCTCCGCCCTCAGCAGGTGAGGCCTTCACCCGCGGCGGCGCGAAACATGCTCCGCGGCGGTGTTAGCGCTCTCGCTCCGTCGCGGGCATGATGGACCCCATGCCCGCCGCCGTCGCCCCGCCCCTCCTCGAGGTGCGCGGGGCGTCGGTGCGTTTCGGGGTCGAGGCGGCCCTGTCCGGGGTGGACTTCCGTCTGCGAGCCGGCGAGGTCCACTCGCTGATGGGCGAGAACGGGGCCGGCAAGTCGACGCTGATCAAGGCGATCACCGGGGCGTTGCGTCTCGACGACGGCGCGATCCTCATCGAGGGACGATCGGTGCGGCTGGCGTCTCCGGCCGAAGCCCAGGCCGCCGGCATCTCGACGGTCTACCAAGAGATCGATCTGCTGCCCAACCTCACGGTGGCCGAGAACATCTCCCTCGGACGTGAGCCCCGCCGGTGGGGGATGATCGACCACGCCGAGATGCGCCGCCGTGCCTCGTCGGCCCTGGCGGCTCTCGGCGTCGACGTCGACCCGGCGTCGGTCCTGTCGTCCCACCCGCTCGCGGTGCAGCAGCTCGTCGCGATCGCCCGCGCGGTGTCGGTCGAGGTGAAGGTGCTCGTCCTCGACGAGCCGACCTCGAGTCTCGACGCCGACGAGGTCGCCGAGCTCTTCCGTGTCATCCGCGAGCTCAAGGACACCGGTATCGCGGTGGTGTTCGTCTCGCACTTCCTCGATCAGGTCTACGAGATCTGCGATCGCGTCACCGTGCTGCGCGGCGGCCATCTGGTCGGCGAGTACGCCACGCGCGAGCTCCTGCGGATCGATCTCGTCGAGAAGATGCTGGGCGCCGCCGCGGGGGTCCTCGCCCCGCTCGGGCAGCGTACCGTCGACGACAGCGAGGGGCCGGCCGTGGTCAGCGCGCGCGGACTCACCGCCGGACCGCGGCTACGTGAGGCCGACCTCGACCTCGCCGAGGGTGAGGTCATCGGGGTCGCGGGCCTGCTCGGATCGGGTCGCAGTGAACTCGCACGAGCGCTGACCGGGGTCGACCGCCCGGGATCGGGCGAGGTGTTCGTCGACGGTGCTCCCGTGCGCTTCGGCTCGCCGCGCGAGGCGATGAGCCGTCGCATCGCCTATTCGTCCGAGAACCGGCGCACCGAGGGGGTCATCGGCGACCTCAGCGTGCTCGACAACATCAGCCTCGCCCTCCAGGCGCAGCGCGGCGTCCTGCGCCGGATGAGCACCGCGCGACGTCGCGAGCTCGCCACCAGCTGGGTCGAGGCGCTGCACATCCGCCCCGCGGACATCGATCGCCCCGTCTCGACGCTGTCCGGGGGCAATCAGCAGAAGGTGCTCCTCGCGCGGCTTCTCGCGCTCTCTCCCCGCGTGATCGTGCTCGACGAGCCCACGCGCGGCATCGATGTCGGCGCCAAGGCCGAGATCCAGCGCCTCGTGGGAGAGCTGTCCGACAACGGACTCTCGATCATCTACATCTCGGCAGAGCTCGACGAGGTGCTGCGCGTCGCTCACCTGGTGGCCGTCATGCGCGACGGCGTCCTGGCGCAGATCGTCCCCGCCGCCGACCTCACCCCCGATGCCCTCCTGGCTCTCGTGGCCAAGCCCGAGAGTCCCGGTGAGGCGGCGAATGGCTGACGACAAAGCGGCGCGCACGGCGAACATCTTCGATGTCGCCCGGTTGGCGGGCGTCTCGCACCAGACGGTCTCGCGCGTGCTCAACAACATGCCGAACGTGCGTCCCGCCACCCGCGCGCGCGTCGAGCAGGCCATCGCCCAGCTGCGGTACAGCCCCTCGCCGGCGGCGCGCGCCCTCGTGACGCGGCGCACCCGTACGATCGGTCTGGTCACCCCGGGCAACGTCGACTACGGTCCCTCGTCGATCGCCATGAACTTCAACTTCGCCGCGCGCGCGGCGCGGTACAACGTGGATGCCATCAGCTCCCCGCAGAGCGACGCGGTCGCTGTGCGCGCCGCGATCGACGGTCTTCTCAAACAGCGCGTGGATGCCATCGTGCTCATCGTCGTCGACACCGAGGTGCTGGCATCCGTCCAGGCCCTCGACCTGGACATCCCCATCGTCGCCTCGGCCACGACCAGTCGTCCGCACCCTCGGCTCGTCGCGATCGATCAGTATCGCGCGGGCCGCAGCGCCGTGCGGCACCTGCGCGAGGCGGGGTACGGTCCGATCCGTCATATCGCCGGTCCCGCTCGCAACCCCGACGCGGTGGAGCGCATCCGCGGATGGCGCGAGGAGCTCGCGTCCTCGCGCAGCGAATCGACCGCCCTCGTCCACGGCGACTGGTCGGCCGAGAGCGGTTACCGCATCGCGAGCGAGGCCGACATCGCCCCCGGCGAGGGCATCTTCGTCGCCAACGACCACATGGCGATCGGTGTGCTCTCGGCCCTGCGCGAACGCGGACTGCGGGTGCCCGAGGACGTCGGTGTCGTCGGGGTCGACGACGTCCCCGAGGCGGCGTTCCTCTACCCGTCGCTGACGACCGTGCGGCAGGACTTCGCGGCTCTGGGCGAGATCCTCATGCAGAAGGTGCTGCTGGCCGTCGAAGAACCCGACACGGTGAGCGAGAGCACGCCCCTGCCCACGCGCCTCATCGTGCGCGACTCGGCGCCGGTCGAACGGCCCGTCGGGTCACGCCGCTCCCGCTGACCTCGAGCTCGCCACCGGCGCACTAGGGTGATCGGGGCGGCCCCGAGACCCCACCGCCCGCGCGCCGAGAGCGTCAGCGGAGCGGGATGCCGCGCTGGCCGGGAAACGCGATGTGATGACATGCCGTCGGGCAACCGGGCCCACGGCTGTTGACGTAACCATGCTGGTGATCTGGACGTGTGAGCGCTAACATGCGAGGACCGTCGAAGACGACGGTTCCTGCAATGACGCACCCACGAGAGGACCCCACCCCCGTGACCCCTTACGATCGCTCGGCGCCGCCACGACGCCGTTCTCGCTGGACGCTCGCCGTCCCGGTCATCGCCGCCCTCGTCGCGGCACCCCTCACCGCCCCCGTGATCGCCGGCGCCGTCGCCGCCGACGCGGGCCTCGTCGCCTCCTACCCCCTCGACGAGACCTCCGGAACGGTCGCGCGCGACACCTCCGGCAACGGCCGCAACGCCACATTCGAAGGCGGCCCGACCCTGACGGGCGCTGACGGCGTCCGCCTCGACGGAAACGACGACGACGTCAAGCTGCCCAACGACATCCTCAAGGGCCTCGACTCCATCACCGTCAGCACCGACGTCATCGTGCGCTCCGAGCAGAGCGGCAACTACTTCATCTGGGGTCTCGGCAACACCAAGGCGCCGGACGGAAACGGCTACCTCTTCTCGACGGGCAACCCGGCGCGCACCGGCATCGCCCTCGGCAACTGGACCACCGAGCAGAAGGCCGAGAGCACCACCGCCCTCGAGCGCGGGGTCTGGAAGAAGTTGACCTACACGCTCGATGCGGCGTCGAAGACATCGCGCATGTACATCGACGGCGTCCAGATCGCCGAGAACACCAACACGACCTCCCTGCCGAGCATGATCGGCGGCGGAACCACAACGGCGAACTACCTCGGCCGGTCCAACTACACCCCCGACAAGCGCCTGGCCGGAAGCCTCCGCGACTTCCGCATCTACGACCGCGCGCTCACCGCAACCGAGGTGAAGGGCCTGGTCAAGACCCCCGAGGACAGTGCCGCGGTGCAGTCCGCGCTCAGCGCGCTGGCGGTCACGAACATCGACGACGTCCGCGGTAACCTCACGCTTCCGGGCACCTCGCAGGGGCTCCCCGTCACCTGGACGACCTCGAATGCCTCGGTGGTCACCGCCGACGGCGTCGTCACGCGACCGAGCGCGGATGCGACGGTGACCCTCACGGCATCCATCACGAAGAATGCCGTCACCTCGACGCGAGCGTTCACCGCGACCGTCCGAAAGGCCGCGCAGATCGGGCCCTTCGAGGGGTACACGTTCGCCTACTTCACGGGCAACTCCGTCGCGGGAGAGAACATCTCCTTCGCGGCGAGCAACGGTAACAACGCGCTGTCGTGGACGGAGCTCAACAGCGGGCAGCCGACGCTCACCTCGACCTTCGGTGAGAAGGGCCTTCGCGACCCGTTCCTCATCCGCTCCCCTGAGGGCGACACGTTCTACCTCATCGCCACGGATCTCTCGATCGGTCGCGACGGCAACTGGGACCGCGCGCAGCGCACGGGATCGAAGTACCTCGAGGTGTGGGAGTCGCACGACCTCGTCACCTGGAGCGCTCAGCGCCACGTCAAGGTGTCGCCGGACACGGCGGGCAACACCTGGGCCCCCGAGGCCTACTGGGACGAGTCCCTCGGCCAGTACGTCGTCTTCTGGGCCTCGAAGCTCTACCCCGAGAACGACCCCAACCACACCTCGAACGTCGCCAACAGCATGCTGTACGCCACCACGCGCGACTTCGTGACCTTCAGCGACACCAAGGTCTGGCAGGGCGGCATGTCGCGCATCGACTCCACCGTCATCAAGGCGAACGGCGTCTACCAGCGCTTCACCAAGGACGAGGGCGCCGGCACCACCGGGTGCAGCGACATCATCCAGGAGAGCTCGGCCGTGCTGACGGCACCGCTCGACCAGTGGAAGCTCGTCACCTCGTGCATCGGCAAGAAGGCCGGCACGCAAGCCGTCGAGGGACCGAGCATCTTCAAGTCGAACCCCGGCGACGTCAACGGAGACAAGTACTACCTCTTCGTCGACGAGTACGGCGGACGCGGGTACATCCCCCTCGCGACCACCGACATCGCCAACCCGGACTGGAAGGTCCCGGCCTCGTACCGCCTGCCCGGCAGCCCGCGGCACGGAACCGTCATGCCCGTCACACAGGCCGAACTCACGGCCCTGCGTGCGAACCTTCCGCAGCCGCTCGCGGCCAACGAGAAGGGCGAGCTCCTGCGGTACGACTTCACCGACGGGTCAGGGTCGACCCTGCACGACCGCTCCGGTGCGGGGCGCGATGCGCAGATCAAGGGCAACGCCGTGTGGAACGCCGACGCCCTCACCTTCGACGGCACCGACGACTACGTCGACCTGCCCGACAACGTGCTCGCGGGCACGACCGACATCACGGTCCAGGCCGAGATGCGCGTGGACGCCGCGCAGAAGAACCCGTACTTCCTGTACGCGTTCGGAAACACCGCGCAGGACGGCACCGGCAACGGCTACCTCTTCGCGACGGGGAACAATCAGCTGCGCGGGGCGCTCACCACGGGCAACTGGTCGGGCGAGCAGAACGCGCAGTCCTCGGCCGCCCTTCCGCGCGACCGGTGGGTGAACGTCACCTACACGCTCAGCGGGTCGACGGCACGCCTGTACCTCGACGGGCAGCAGGTGGCGGAGAACACCAACGTCACGGTGCGGCCCGGCGACATCGGCGGCGGTCGTACCCTCGCCAACTACATCGGCAAGTCGGTCTACAACGCCGACAACCTGCTCCGTGGGCAGGTTCGCGAGTTCGCGCTCTACAACCGGGCCCTGAGTGCGGACGAGGTCGCCTCCGCGAACCCCGGCGTGCTGTCGAAGGTCAGCCTGCAGGACCCCAGTGTCCTGAAGGTCGCGCCGATCATCGACTCGGCGACGCGAACGGTCACGTTCCCGGTGAGGCCGGGCACCGACCTGACGAAGCTCCGTCCGACCTTCACGACCGCGTCGGGGACGACGGCGACCCCGGCCTCGGGGACGCTGCGCAACCTGAGCTCCCCGGTGACGGTCACGCTCAAGACGGCGGGGCAGGATGACACGGTCTGGACGCTGACGGCAGTCGAGATGAAGAGCCCGGTCCTGCCGGGGCTGTACGCCGATCCGAACATCGCGGTGTTCGGCGACACGTACTACATCTACGCCACGACCGACGGCACCCCGGGCTGGGGCGGCAACACCTTCTACGTCTGGAAGTCCAAGAACCTCGTGGACTGGACGCGGTCGGACAAGCCGTTCCTCACGCTCGACGGCGCCAAGGGCAACGTCCCCTGGGCCACCGGCAACGCGTGGGCCCCGACGATCATCGAGAAAGGCGGGAAGTACTACTTCTACTTCAGCGGGCACGAGCCGAACGCCAACCGCAAGATGATCGGTGTGGCCGTCGCAAACAGCCCCGAGGGCCCGTTCACCGCCGAGGCGCAGCCGATGATCACCAACGGCGAGAGCGTCAATAGCGGGCAGGCGATCGACCCGGCCGCGTTCCGGGATCCTCAGACCGGCAAGTACTACCTGTTCTGGGGCAACGGCAAGCCCGTCTACGGCGAGCTGTCCGACGACATGAAGAGCATCAAGGCGGGCACGATCAAGCCGATCACCGGTCTGCCGGACTTCCGTGAGGGGCTGTTCATGAACTTCCGAGACGGGACGTACCACCTGACGTACTCGATCGACGACACCGGATCTCCCGACTACCGCGTCGGCTACGCCACGTCGACGAGCATCGACGGGCCCTGGACCTACCGCGGCATCCTGCTGCAGAAGGATCCGTCGCAGGGCATCCTCGGACCGGCGCACAGCTCGATCATCAACGTGCCCGGCACCGATGAGTGGTACATCGCGTACCACCGCTTCGCGATCCCCGGCGGTGGCGGGACCAACCGCGAGACGACGATCGACCGGATCCAGATCGGCTCCGATGGGCTCTTCCAGACCGTGAAGCCGACGCTCACCAGCGTCGCCCCGCGCGAGGTCCCCACGGAGACGAACCCGGAGCCGAGCCCGTCGCCGTCGCCCAGCGGTTCCTCGACCGGCAGCCCGTCGCCCTCGCCGAGCGACGCGCCCACCGGGACCCCGTCCCCGACCGTCGCCCCGACGGGGCAGCCCACGGCGCAGCCGACGGCGTCTCCGGCTGGGCCCTCGGCCTCGGTGTCGACGTCGACCGTCGAGCGCGGCGGCACGGTGCGGGTGACCGTGACGGGCCTGAAGGCCGGTGAGCAGGTCACCGCCGAACTGCGCAGCACGCCGATCCGCATCGCCGGCATCCCCGTCGCCGACGCGGCAGGTCGGGTCGTCTTCGACGTCCGCATCCCCGCGGACCTCGAAGCGGGCGCGCACACGATCGTCGTCTTCGCAGCGGATGGCTCGATCATCCAGCGCCTGCCGATCACGGTCGTGCCGAAGGGTCAGCTCGCCGCCACCGGTGCGCAGGGCCCGCTCGGGGGAGCGCTGCTGGCGACGTTCCTGCTGGTCGCGGGAGCGGCGGTCTGGGCGACGCGTCGGCCGCGAGGCGCCCGGGCGTAAGACTCGGACCCTGAAACGAGAAGGACCCCGGATGCCATGGCATCCGGGGTCCTTCTGCGTTCGGTGTCAGCCCAGCAGCGGCACCGCGCCCACGAGCACGCCTACCGCGAGCATGACGAGCGAGACGACGGTCGCGCGCCACAGCACCTTCTTGTGGTGGTCGCCGAGGTTGACACCGGCGAGCGAGACCAGCAGCAGGATCGCGGGGACCAGCGGGCTCTGCAGGTGCACCGGCTGGCCGGTGATCGAGGCGCGGGCCATCTCGACCGGGGCGATGCCGTAGTTCGCGGCGCTCTCGGCGAGCACCGGGAGGATGCCGAAGTAGAACGCGTCGTTCGACATGAAGAACGTGAACGGAATCGACAGTACGCCCGTGATGACGGCGAGGAACGGCCCCATCGACGAGGGGATGACCTGGGTGATCCAGTCGGCCATGGCGGTGACCATGCCCGTGCCGTTGAGCACGCCGACCAGCACACCGGCCGCGAGCACCATCGACACGACCCCGACGATGCTGGGCGCGTGGGCGACGATCTCGTCAGCCTGCGAGCGCAGCTTCGGGAAGTTGACCACGAGCGCGATCGCGGCGCCGACCATGAACACGAAGGCCAGCGGGAACAGATCCATCACCAGCAGCACCATGACCGCCACGGTCAGCGCGAGGTTGAACCAGATGAGCTTGGGCCGCAGCGTCGCACGGTTGGGGTCGAGCATCGTGTCGGCCATCGCCGTGTCGGCGGCCTCGACGAGCTGCGGGGCGGCGACGGCTCCCTGTCCACCGCGGACGGTGACGATGTTGCCGGTGCGCAGCGACGCGAGGGCGCCGGGCTTGTGCTCGGCTCCGCGGAAGATCTTCGGGGCGCCGAGGCGACCGAAGCCTCCGGTGCCGTCGATCTTGGCGGTGTCGATCGAGCCGGCCAGGCGCTTGCGCTCCGACAGACCGAGGAACCAGGCGAAGGCGAGCGAGACGACCAGGCCCGCGAGCAGCGAGGGGATCATCGGCACGAAGACGTCGGTGGGCTGGAGCCCCAGGGCGGTGGCGGCGCGAACGGTCGGGCCACCCCACGGCACGATGTTCAGCGTGCCGTTCATGAGGCCCGCGACGCAGGTGAGCACGACGGGGCTCATACCCAGGCGCAGGTAGAGCGGCAGCATCGCCGAGGTGGTGATGATGAAGGTGGTCGAGCCGTCGCCGTCGAGCGAGACCGCGCCCGCGAGGATCGCCGTACCGAGCACGATCTTGGCCGGGTCGTTCCCGAGGAAGCGCGTGATCACACGGATCAGCGGGTCGAACAGCCCGACGTCGATCATGATGCCGAAGTACATGATGGCGAACAGCAGCAGCGCCGCCGTGGGGGCCATCTTGCCGATCGCGTCGATCACCATGTCGCCCAGGCCGAAGCCGGCGCCCGCGATGAGGCCGAACACGGTGGGCACGATGATGAGGGCGACCATCGGGGTCATTCGTCGCGTCATGATCAGCGCCATGAACGACAGGACCATGAGGAAGCCGAGGGCGACGAGCACACCGTCGGCGGGCGTGTAGGCCACCGCGTACTCTTCGGCTTCGGCCGCAAGGATCAGGGGGGTCATCGCGACTCCTTCGTCGTGGATGCCGGCACGGGGCGCGCCGTCGATTCGGTGACACTACGGATGCGGGGTGCTCGGCCGCGCGCTTGCTCGCATTGCGGGGCCTTATGCGCGTACCGTGTGTTCTGCGCATTTCGCGCACGATGAGGTCGCGGAGCGGAGGAGGTGCACATGAGGTTCGCCACGCGCATGCTTCTCGTGCAGATCGCCACCCAGCTCGTGGTCGTGGCCGTCTGCACCGCCGTCTTCGCGTGGCTCGGCGTGCAGCAGCTCAAGGCCGAGGCGGATTCCTCGGCCCTCAACATCGCCCGCTCCGTGGCCGAAGCGCCCGAGGTGCGCGAGCGCGTGGCGCAATACTCGGCCGATCCCGGCACTCCGGATGCCGCGGGCCTCCGCGGCGGCGAGCTTCAGCAGTACGCGGCCGACGTGACCGCCCGCACACAGGGCCTGTTCGTCGTGATCACCGACGACCACGGCATCCGTCTCGCGCACCCCGATCCGGACCGGTTGGGCGAGGTCGTCAGCACGAGCTTCGCCGACGCGCTCGCCGGGCGCGAAGTCGTGACGTGGGAGACGGGGACGCTGGGCGAATCGGCCCGTGCGAAGGTGCCGGTCTATCCGCCCGGCGGGGGAGCGCCCGTGGGTGAGGTGAGCGTCGGTTTCGAGCGCGCGAGCGTGTTCGACGACCTCCCGGCCCTCATCGGTGGGATCGCGGTCGCCGTGGCGCTCGCCGTGGCGATCGGGGCCGTGGTCGCCCTGCTGATGCGCCGCCGACTCGAGCGACTGACCCTCGGCGTCCAGCCCGAAGAGCTGGTGTCGCTCGTGCAGACGCAGACCGCCGTTCTCGAGAGCGCCGACGAGGGAGTGCTCGCCCTCGACGACGCGGGTGTCGTGCGGGTGTGCACGCCCTCCGCCGAGCGGCTCCTCGGGATCACGGATGCCGTGGGCCACCGCCTCGACGAGCTGGGCCTCCCGACGGCCGTCGTCGGCGCTCTGTCGGGATCGGGTTCATCGAGCGGCCTCCCGCTGGGTGATCGCGTGGTCTTCCTCGACGTGCGTCCGGTGCGACGCGGAACGCGCACGCTCGGCCGGGTGGCGACGCTGCGTGACCGCACCGACGTCATCGCCCTGTCCGGCCGTCTCGACAGCGTCCGCGCCATGGGCGATGCCCTGCGGGTGCAGCGCCACGAGAACGCCAACCGCCTGCACGCCGCGGTGGGTCTTCTCGACGCCGGCCGCACCGACGAAGCGCGAGCGTTTCTCGCCGACCTCGTCGACCGCGGGTCGGTGGACTGGGCCGTGCCCGGCATCGAACTCGTCGGCGACCCCATGCTGCAGTCGTTCCTCGGCGCCAAGGCGCTGTCGGCGCGTGAGCGCGGCGTCGCCCTGCGCGTGGCCGACGACACGTTCTCGACCGCCTCGATCGACGACGTCGAAGACGTGGTCGCCGTGCTCGGCAACCTCATCGACAATGCCGTGACGGCCGCGGCGTCCGCTCCCGAACCCCGCGGGGTCGAGGTGAGCGTGCTCGACGACGCCGACGCGGTCGTGCTGACGGTGGCCGACACGGGTCCCGGCATCGCCGACGTCGAGGCGATCTTCGCGCCGCGCGAGCGCGGAGATGATCCGGATGCCGTGCACGGACTCGGCATCGGACTCCCGCTCTCGCGCGAGTTCGCCCGGCGCCGGGGCGGCGAGGTGTGGGTGGTCGACGCGGGCGGCGGTGACCACGGCGCGGTGGTGGCGGCGCGACTGCCGGGCGTGCGAGGCGGGACGAGCGAGCGAGAGGGAACGAGCGAGTGAACGGCATCCGGGTTCTGGTCGTCGACGACGACTTCCGCGTGGCGGGACTGCACCGCGACGCGGTGGCGGCGCGGCCGGGCTTCGTCGCGCTCGAGCCCGCGCGCACGGTGGGTGAGGCGCGCGCCGCGGTCGCCGCGCACGCGCCCGACCTCGTGCTGGCCGACGTGTACCTGCCCGACGGTGACGGCATCGAGCTCGTGCGCTCGCTCGACGTCGACGCGTTCGTGCTGTCGGCGGCGACGGATGCCGCGACCGTGCGCCGCGCGTTCTCGGCCGGCGCGCTGGCCTATCTCGTCAAGCCGTTCGATACGCGGGTGCTCGCCGAGCGCCTCGACCGCTTCGCCCGATACCGCAATCTGCTGTCGAGTTCGCGCCCGCTGTCGCAGGACGACATCGACCGAGCGGCCGCGGCGATGCGGGGCGAGCGCGACGGACCCTCGCTCGCGCGCTCGGCGACCGAGCAGACCGTCCTCGCCGCCCTCGGCGCCGACGAGGCGTCGGCGACCGAGGTGGCCGAGCGCATCGGGGTGTCGCGTGCCACGGCGCAGCGCCACCTCACCGCTCTCGCCGAGCGCGGGCTCGTGCAAGTGAGCCTGCGGTACGGGTCGACCGGTCGCCCGGAGCACCGCTTTCGCGCCGGCGCCTGACGCTCAGCCCTCCAGCACCGCCCACCCGCGCGGGCCGAGCTCGACCCGCCCGTCGGCGAGGGTGCCGTCACCGGTGGCGATCGTGCGCGCGTCGGCGGCCGGCACCGACGTCGGCTCGTCGCCGATGTTCAGCGCGACCACCACCGCGTCGTCTCCCACGGCGGTACGCAGCACGATCGCGGCGTTGGCCACCTCGACCACGTCGGTGTGCGCCCGCCACAGCCACGGCTTGCGGCGGCGCAGCGCGATGAGCGCCCGGTGCGCTTCGAGGATCCGCTCGTCCACCTCGCCGGCCTCCGCGGCGGATGCCGGGAACTCCGGCCGCACCGCGTCGTCGCCGCCCTCGCGCTCTTCCTTCACCCCGGTCCACCCGAACTCGTCGCCGGCGTAGACCGACGGGGTCCCCGCGACGGTGAAGAGCACGGCGAGGGCGTGCGGCACGAGGTCGGGTCCGATGGCCGAGGCGATGCGGGTGACGTCGTGGTTGCCGACGAAGGTCTGCGGGGCGAAGGTCGCGAGCAGTTCGTCGTGCCGCTCGATCGCGTGGCTCAGCTCGAAGAGGTTGCCGTCGGCGATGCCGTGCCAGATGCCCTGCCACAGCTCGTACTGCGTCAGCGAGTCCATCGTCGAGGCGCGCACGATCGCGGGTCCGTCCCCGTGGATGACCTCGCCGACGAACCACGCCTCCGGGAACCTCTCGCGCACGCGCGGCAGCACCTCGGCCCAGAACTCGGTCGGCACCGCGTACGCGGCATCCAGCCTCCACCCGTCGATCCCGCGCTCGAGCCAGTGGCACATGACGTCGACCAAGAGGTCGGCGACCGCTGGCGACGAGTGGTCGAGGGCGACGAGCGCGCCGTGCCCCTCGAACACCCCGGCCTCGAAGGTTCCGTCGACCCAGCGGCCGCGGAACAACTGCGGTCCGTCCTCCGACGCGTCGCGGAAGGCGGGGTGCGCCCGCCCGACGTGGTTGAACACCCCGTCGAGCAGCACCCGGATGCCGCGCTCCCGCGCCCCCGCGAGCAGGCGGTCGAAACCTCCGTCGTCGCCGAGGCGCGGGTCGATGCGCAGGTGGTCGACGGTGTCGTAGCCGTGGGTCTCCGACGCGAACACCGGCCCGAGCAGCAGCCCGTTCAGGCCGAGCTCGATGACGTGGTCGAGCCAGGGCTCGAGGCGGTCGAGGCGGTGTTCGATCTCGGCATCCGGCCCCTCGCCGTCGCGGATCGGTGCGCCGACGAAGCCGAGCGGGTAGACGTGCCACCACATGACGTGTTCGGGCCACCCAGCCATGGGGCCTCCACCTGTCCGGGGATCGGACCGGACCCCTCGACGCTATCCGTCCGCGCGATTCGCGCCGCGGGGGTTGTCCTGTCGCTCCGGATGCCGTGGCTCACGCCCGCGCACGATCCTCGGGCAGCGCGAAGACGGGCAGGTCGAGGGCGTTCTCGCGCGCCGCCTCGACGGCGGCGGCGACCGCGCCGATCGAGACGATGTCGGCGCCGAGGCCCGAGGCGACGACCTCGGGGGCGGGGAGGTCGAGGGCCCGCGGCAGGGCGGCGATCGCGGCGTCGATGATGGGGCCCGCGCCCGCGACTTCGGGCTCGCCGCGCGGATCACCTCGGTTGGATCGACTCCCGAACCACCACCGGCATGTCCACGAGGTGACGACCGACGGGGGGACCGCCCGGCGTGAGCAGCAGCTCGACCGCACGGCGCCCCATCTCCTCGTGTGGCAAGCCGATGGTCGTGAGGCCCGGGCGGAGGTAGGCGGCGAGCTCGTCATTGTCGAACGACACGAGCGAGACGTCCTCGGGGACGCGGAGTCCCGCATCGCCGAGAGCCTGGAGTGCGCCGAAAGCGAGCCGGTCGTTCAGGCACACGATCGCCCGAGGGCGCATTCCGTCGTTGAGCAGGCGCGCGGTGAACTCGTAACCAGGGGCGGGCTCCCACAGCCAGATCGACTCTTCGTGCAGAAAGCTCGCTCCGGCGTCGGACATCGCCGCTGAGATTCCCCGAACGCGCGCAGCGACGGTGTCGGAGCGGAAGAGGTCGCGTTCTGCGTCCGCGTCGTACCCGAGAAGGAGGATGCCGTCGCGGATGCCCGCCTCCACCAGGAGTTCGATCGCGCGGCGTCCACCGGTCTCCTCGTCCGGCAGGACGCTGCATCCGTGCAGTTCATTGGTCGCGTTGAGCATGACCGTGCGCAGCCCCGTCGGCAGGGGCGGGACGAACGTCTCTCGAGCGCGCATCGAGGCGAAGATGATCCCGTCGACTTGACGATCCAACAGGGCCGAGACCGCTTCGGCCTCTCGCTCGGGCTCTCCGCCGGTCTCCGCCACGAGCACCACCTGCCCGGCTGCCTCGGCGGCACCCAGCGCGCCCTTGATCAGGCCGCTCGCGAAGCGCGTCGTGGCGACGAGGTCGGAGACGAATCCCACGGTGTGCGACGTGTCGGTCCGAAGGGCCCGTGCCGCCATGTTGGGTCGGTATCCCAGCTCCGCCGCAGCGGCGTGGACGCGCTCGTGCGCGTCCTTCGACAGGCGGGTGTCGGGCCGACCGTTCAGGATCATCGAGGCCGCGGCCGGGGAGAGCCCGGCGAGGCGGGCGACGTCAGCCAGCGTGACCCTCTTGCCCATCGATGCTCCCCGTTCTGCGGCGCCGGTGCCGCGGTAACGATCTTCGCAGTGATCTTGACAGCGTCACGGACGTCTGCGTAAATGATGCTGCTAAATCCTTTCAGCAAAGGGTAGCGCACCAGAAAGTCCGACGCCGGAACCACCCGAGCGCCGGCTACGCAGCATTGACGAAGGAGTCGACATGAACCCCCGTTCCCCGCGCCGTCGCAGAGGGGCATCCCTGGCGCTGCTGACCATCGCGGGTCTGACCGGCGCCGCGCTGACCGGATGCGCACCCGGCAGCTCCGCTCCCGCCGCACAGACCGATGCCCAGGTGAGTACAGAACTCACCAGCGACCCCGTTCAGCTCACGATCGCCGATGAGACGGGATTCCCGGTCACCGACAAGCTGACCGAGGAATTCACCAAGCAGCACCCCAATGTGACGTTCACGATCAACCGCGACACGTTCCAGAACCTCACCGCGAACGCGCCGAAGCTGCTCGCCAGCTCCACCCCGCCCGACCTCATCCGCCTCCCCACCCTGGGCGACACGGTGCGTGACGGCCTCGTGGCCAACCTCGACCCGTACTTCGACGCGTACGGCTGGAGCACCTGGCCGGCGTCCCAGCTCGCGCCGCTGCGCATGAGCGCGGACGGCGTACGCGGATCCGGCTCGCTGTACCAGCTCGGCCTCGGTTACAGCATCACCGGCATCTACATGAACACGACCCTCGCGGACCAGTTGGGCATCGACTCCCCGCCGCAGACCCTCGCTGAGCTCGAAGACGACATGGCGAAGGCGAAGGCCGGGGGAGTCCTGCCGATCATGGCCGGCGACAAGGACGGCGTCGTCAACTTCGTGGTGCAGGCCGCGATGAACCAGTACGTCGACAAGGACCAGTTCTTGTCGTGGATGTTCAATGAGCCCGGCGCGCGTTACGACGAATCCGGCAACGTGCAGGGTGCCGAGCTCGTGCGCAAGTGGGCGGATGCCGGTTACTTCCCCTCCGACATCAACGCGATCGACTATTTCACCTTCACCAGCCGCTTCTCGGCGGGCGAGGGGCTGTTCACGTTCAACGGCAACTGGGAGGCGGCGAACTACCAGAAAGCCCTCGGGTCCAATGTCGAGTTCTTCCTCGTCCCGCCGGCGGAAAAGGGCGCCGACCACGTCGCGATGGGTGCGGCGAACTCGTTCTCGGTCGCGGCGAAGTCCCCGCACATCAACGAGATCGTGTACTTCCTCAACTGGGTGCACACCGACCCCACTGCGCGTCAGATCATCGTCGACGTCACGGGCGCCTCTCCCGGCGGCGACCCGGCCCAGGAGCTGCCGAAGGTCGAGTCCGGCTCGCTCATCGAGAACGCGCTGAAGATGTCGGCGCAGATCGGTGCCGAGAACGGACAGGTCGACTTCATGGCCAACACCACGGCGGGCATCTACGCCGGCTCGATCATCCCCGAGTCGCAGCTGCTCGTGACCAGCCAGATCACCGGCCAGGACTTCGTCGACCGGGTGCAGAAGTTCTACGAGAGCGAGGTCGGCAAGTAATGACCGATCGTGCGGTCGCCGTCGCGGCGGCCCCCCGAACCGCCGACGCCGATGCGGCGACGACGACCGCACCCCCTCGCCGGGCCGCCGCACGCGCGGTGGCCCGGCGGGCGGCCCTCGTCGGGTGGCTCCTGCTGATTCCTGCCCTGGGCTTCTACGTCGCGTTCGTGGTGTGGCCCCTCATCCAAGGCGTGCAGTACTCGTTCTACGACTGGAACGGCATCGGCGTCGCCCGCTGGGTCGGCGTCGACAACTACCTCACCGTCTTCACCGACCCCGACCTGCTCGGCGCCATCCGCAACGCCTTCATCCTGATCGCCTTCTTCACCTTCATCCCGGTGGGGCTGGGTCTCGTGCTGTCGACCCTGATCCGCGGCATCCGGAACAAAGCCTTCGCGGCCACCGCCCAGACGGTTCTGTTCCTGCCGCAGATCATCCCCCTCGCCGCCGCCGGCATCGCCTGGTCGTGGATGTACGCCCAGACCGGCGCGGTCAATCAGATCCTCGGGTGGCTCGGCCTCGGCTGGATCACCCGCCCGTGGCTCGCCGACTACGGCACGGCCCTGCCGGCGGTGGGACTCATCGGTTCGTGGGTGCTCACGGGCCTGTGCACCGTGCTGTTGCTGACCGGTCTCGGCAAGATCGACGTGTCGCTGTACGAGGCGATCCGCCTCGACGGCGCGGGCTGGTGGCGAGAGTTCTTCACCATCACCCTGCCCGGGCTCCGTCAGGAGATCGCGGTGCTGGTCACCGTCACGGTGATCGCCGCCCTGTCGAGCTTCGACATCATCTACACCTCCACCCAGGGCGGACCCGGGCGCGCGACGCTCGTGCCGGGTCTGTCGATCTTCCGCATCGGGTTCACCCAGAGCGACGTGGGCCTGGCCTCGGCCTTCGGCATCGTGCTGATGGTGCTGGTGCTGGTGGTCGTGCTCCCCATCCAACGCCTCTCGAGAGCGAGCGACTCGTGATCGCCAGCCGCACCGAGCGCCTGCTCGGCATCGTCCTTCTCAGCGTCGCCGCGATCGTGACGCTGCTGCCCCTGATCAGCATGTTCTCCGCCGCCCTGCAGCCGGCCGAACGCAATCCCACCGGTCTGACCTGGCCCACCGATCCGCAGTGGGGCAACTTCGCCACCGCGTTCGAGACGGGTCACGTCTGGCAGCTCATGGGCTCGAGCCTGGTCATCGTGCTGGGTGTCGTGCCGGCGAGCCTCATCGCGGCCACCCTCGCCGGCTTCGCGCTGGGGTCGCTGCAGGTGCGCTTCGGCCGCGGCATCCTGGTCTTCTTCGTCCTGGGCCTCACGATCCCGTTCGAGGCGCTGATCATCCCGCTGTACTACCAGGCGCAGTCGATGGGCACCGTGAACACCCCGTGGGCCGTGATCTTCCCGCTGATCGGGCTGTACATGCCGTTCGGCGTCTTCTGGATGCGCGCGCACTTCATCAACGTGCCGCGCGAGCTCTCCGAGGCCGCGCGGGTCGACGGCGCCTCGATCTGGCGCGAGTTCCGCAGCATCCAGCTGCCGCTGGCCGCTCCCGCCCTCTCGGCGCTGGCCATCCTGCTGTTCATCTGGACGTGGAACCAGTTCCTGTTGCCTGTCGTGCTCATCGCCGACCCGCTGCAGCGCACCGTGGCGGGCGCGCTGACGTTCTTCCAGGGTCAGTACTCCCTGAGTATTCCCCTGCTCAACGCCGGCGCACTCATCATCATCACCCCGGCGGTGCTGCTGTTCCTCGTCTTCCAGCGGCAGTTCATCCGCGCGCTCGTGCAGGGCGCCGTCAAGGGCTGATCGCCCCTCCTCCTCTCGAAACGGATCTCATGACGTTCACGCTGCCCGACCACTGGGTCTGGGATTTCTGGCTCGCCCGCGACGGCGACACCCACCACATGATGTTCCTGCAGGCACCGATGAGCCTCGGTGACCCCGACCTGCGTCACCGAAACGCCAGCGTCGGCTACGCCACGAGCGATGACCTGCGTTCGTGGACCGTGCACGGAACGGTGCTCGAGCCCTCGGGCGGCGATGCTCCGGATGCCACGGCCACCTGGACCGGGAGCATCGTGGGGGCGAATGCCGACTGGCGCATGTTCTACACGGGCTCGCGATTCCTCCGCGACGGCGAGATCACCAACGTCGAGACGGTGCTCGCCGCGGCCTCGACCGACCTCGCTACGTGGGTCAAGGATCCCGAGGTCGTGGTGGCTGCCGATCCTCGCTGGTACGAGACCCTCGACGCGGGAACCTGGCACGAAGAGGCGTGGCGCGACCCGTGGGTGTTCGCCGATCCCGACGGCGACGGGTGGCACATGCTCGTGACCGCCCGCTCCCGCGAGGGCCGCGAGCGTGATCGGGGGGTCATCGGCCACGCGTGGTCCGCTGACCTGCACCACTGGGAGGTCCGTCCCCCGCGGAGCGCCCCCGGTGCGGGTTTCGCGCACCTCGAGGTGCCGCAGGTCGTGCAGATCGCGGGCCGGTGGGCGCTGGTGTTCTCGTGCGACGCCGCGCACCTGGCGGGGGAGCGCGAGGGGCAGCCCGGCGGGATCTGGGCCGTCGCGCTCGATGATCCGCGCGGGCCGTATCCGGTCGAGCGCGCACGTCTCGTCGCCGACGAGCGCCTGTACAGCGGCCGTGTCGCCGCTGACGCCGAGGGCCGAGCCGTGATGCTCGCGTTCGAGAACGTCACGACCGACGGGGTCTTCGTCGGAACCCTCTCCGATCCGCTGCCGCTGCGGTGGGACGACGATCGCCTCGTCGTGGCGGAGGCGGGACGATGACCGCGGTGCAGGGGACCGTCTCGACCGGTTTCGAAGTGGTCGGTGAGGCCTTCGCCGCGGCGTTCGAGGGGCTGCCCGAGATGGGCGGGGCTCTCGCGGTGCGGGTCGACGGACGCGCGGTGGTCGACCTCTGGGGTGGAACCGCCGACAGTCGCGACGGCCGGCCCTGGGAGCGCGATACCCCGACGGTGGTCTTCTCGTGCACGAAGGGGCTCATGTCGATCCTGGCGGCGCGGCTCGTCGAGACCGGCCTGCTCGATCTGGACCGCCCTCTCGCCGACATCTGGCCCGCGTTCGCCGCGCACGGCAAAGGCCGGGTGAGCGTCGGCGACGTCTTGGCGCACCGGGCCGGGGTCTCCGCTCCGCGCGTCGACGTCACGCGCGAGCAGCTGCTCGATTTCGCGGCGATGGCGCAGATCGTCGCCGACCAGGAGCCCCTTTGGTCGCCGGGTGACGGGTGGGCCTATCACGCGCTCACCCACGGGTGGCTGTCGGGCGAAATCGTGCGGCGCGCGGGCGGTGTCGCGCCCGGCGACGCGTTCGCGGCGATGGCCAAGGCCGTGGGCGGCGGGGCGTGGCTCGGGATGCCGGCCGAGGTCGCGGCATCCGCCGCTCATCTGCGCGTCGGTCCGACGCTCGACGCCCTCGTGGCCCGGCAGGCGGCCGAACGCGATCCGGCGACGATGGACTGGCTGGACCGCGCGATGACCCTCGGCGGAGCGTTGCCGGCGACGCTCGTCACCGCCGATGACGGCTTCAACGCCGACGACGTGCGCGAAGCCGTCATCCCCGGTGCGGGGGCGGTCGCGACTGCGCGCGCGCTGGCGGCGATGTGGTCGGCCACGGTGGCCGAGACCGATGGCGTCCGTCTGCTCCAGGACGACACCCTCGAGGTCGTCACGCGCGAACGCACGGCGGGTGCACCGGTCTTCGCGGCGCCCGCGCCGTGGCCGCGCTGGGCCGCCGGGTTCCAGCTCGATTCCGAGGCCCGCCGCTACCTCGGCCCCTCGAGCTTCGGCCACGACGGCGCCGGAGGCCAGGTTGCCTTCGCCGACCTCGATTCCCGGGTCGGATTCGCGTTCGTCACCAACTGGATGGAGGCCGATGACCCGCGCGCGACGCGGATCGTGGATGCGTTGCGGAGCGTGGTGGGCTGAGCCGACCGCTCAGCGCACCCGCACCCAGCCGTCGCCGCGCCGCTCGATCGCCCCGGCCGCCGCGAACGCGTCGAGCCACCCGCCCATCGGCCACGAACCCCACCGTTCGTGGAAGGTCGCCCCGTTGCGCAGGATGTCGTCGAGGTGCCGCCAGGGCGGAGAAGACACCGGATGCCACTGGTGGAAGGCGTCCGCACCCCCCACCCAGCGCATCTCGACGTCGGCTTCGCGCGCGGTCCAGGCGAGGTCGGTGTCTTCGGCGCCGTATCCCTCGTAGCCGGGGTGGAAGCCGCCGATGCGGTTCCAGGTCGGGGCGGTGACAGCGAACGACAGCGACCAGAACAGGTCGTATTCGTCGCGCGACGCGGCGCGGGTCCCACCCGCGGGAAGGGCGGGGCGGGCGCGGTGCGGTCGGACGAGGAAGGGCAGATCGGATGCCGTTTCCGGGCGCTGCACGCTCGAGAGGTACGTCACCGCTCCGCAGAGCACGGCGTCGGGGTGCGCCAGCGCGGCTGCCCGGTAGGCGGGGAGCAGCCCCGCGCCGGGAAGGCAGTCGACGTCGAGGAAAACCAGCAGTTCCGCTCCCGCTCCGAGGGCGGCGGCAGCGGCGCGGTTCCGCCCCTCGCCCACGCGCAGACCGTGCGGCCCCGGCGGCACATGGAGCGTGAGGGTCTCAGCATCCGGGGCGTCCTCAGGGGGCGTCTCGTCGAGCCACGCCTCGACGCGCACGATCTCGCCGGCGACCTCCGCGAGGATGCGGCGCTGCCGCTCGAGGTGCTCTCGGCGTGCGGCCGAGGCGACCGTGATGACGGCGGTCCTCACGGGAGGATCGCCTCGACCGCCGCAGCCATGCGGCGCGCGCCGCCTGCGACTTGCCACCGCGACCAGTCCGGCTCGTCCCGGGCGGCTCGTTCGACGAGGTCGACGAGGTCGGCGGGGGAGATTCCCGCCGCCGCCCGCCGAGCGAGACCCCAGCGTTCGAGGGCCTCGGCCGTGTGGTGCTGCTCGTCGAAGGGGCGCTCCTGCGAGATCACGACGGTGCGGGCGCCGGATGCCGCGAGATCGGCGACGCTGTTCTGCCCCGCGGCGCTGACCACGACCGTGCTGCGGGTCAGGAGCGGCCACGGATCGTCGATGCGCGACGCGGCGTCGTGACCGACGGCGGTGACCTCCCATCCGCGATCGCGCAGGAGCGAGACGACCTCGTGACGGGCGTCGTCGTCAAGCATCCGGCCGAGCAGCAGCACGCTCCGCTCGTCGCGCGGGCCGTCGACGTCGCGCCCGTCGAAGCGCGAGATCCCGCCCGTCCACATGACGCGGTCGGAGTGCTCCGACAGTGCCGGGGTCGCCACGGCCCCGTGCGCCCACGGAGCGACGATGCGATCGGCGAGGGAGTAGGAGAGGGCGTGCGGGGCATCGGTGCGCGCGCCCGGCTGGGTCACGGCGATCGTGCGCAGCCCCAGGAGGCGCGCGAACGCGACCACCTCGGCGCTGACGTCGACGACGAACGCCCGCAGATCCCGCGCGGCGGCAGCGGTGGCGATGGCCGCCAGGCGGGCGCGGTGCCCGGGGTGTTCGTGCGGGGCCCAGTGCAGGGCGCCCCGCGCGGTTGGCTCTGCGTCACGCGGGTCGACGGTGGTGCCGTCCGCGGATTCGAAGGGATCGGCGTCCGGGGGCAGATCGATCCATTCGATGTCGGCGGGCAGCCCCGCGGGCCGCGGCATCGACGAGAACGCCACGACCGGCTCCCGCAGGTGCGGCGCCACGGCGAGGAACCGCGAGAGGTGGCCGAAGCCGTGGTGGTGGATGTACCAGCCGATCACCACGACACCGCCGGCATCCGGCGGGCGGGAACCGGCTGCGCGCTGTGGGCGAGAACGCGTTCGACCTCGCGGTATCGCTGAACGAGCGAGTGCTGGCGGATGGTCGCGCGCCGCGTCCACACGCGGGTGAGGGGGTCGCGCGCACCCGTCTCGGCCAGCTGCGTGGCGGCCTTGGCGAGAGCGACGACGTCTCCGGGCATGACCGTGGTGGTTCCCGGGATCCCGGCCACCACCTCGGATACCCCGCCGATGTCGAACGCGGCGACGGGCGTTCCGGTGGCGAGGGCCTCGACGATGACGAGGCCGAACGGCTCCTCCCACATCGGGGTGACGAGAGCAACCGCCGACGATCCCACGAGGCGGCACAGGTCGGGCTGTCGCAGAGGGCCGACGTACCGCGCGTGCGCGCCGAGGCGCGGCACGATCTCCTGCTCGAAATAGTCCACGTCGCCGATACGGCCGGCCAGAACGATGTGCGCGCCCGCCTCGCGGGCGGCCTCGATGGCGAGGTGCGGGGCCTTCTCGGGCACGACGCGCCCCGACCACACCCACGATCGTCCGCCGTCGCCGCGGGTCCACTGTTCGGTGTCGACGCCGTTGGGGAAGACGAACGCGTCGACGCCCTCGACCGACCAGGCGCGGGCAGTGGCCTGGCTCACCGCGACGAAGCGGTGGGAGCTGTCGCGCACCTCCGCGGCCGCTTCGAGCAGCGGCTCGAGCGGAGGGGTGTGAAGGGTCGTGACGACGGGGATGTCGGCCTCGAGACTCCACCGGATGGGTGCCGGGTGCAGGCTGTGGTTGTCGACGACGTCGAAGAGGTGGCGGTCGGCGACCAAGCGGTCGCGCGCGGCGTCGAAGGCGGCGTCGACGGCGGCGGCGTACCCCGACGGGTAGTCGGTGTCCGAGGCATCCTCGGGGCGGGTCCACTCGGGCGTCGGCAGGCGGAACTCGTCCGTGTTGCCGAGGAAGTCCGAGCCGTCGGCGGCGCACAGGGTCACATCGTGACCGCGGGCCCGCAGCCAGCGCACGCGGTCCCAGACGGCCGCTTCGAGGCCGCCGGCGTGCGGCTGGCGAAGCGCGTAGCGCGAGGGGGCCACGACGAGAACGCGCAGGGGGCGTTGGTCGCGGATCATGCCGCGAGCTCCCGTGCGAGGACTCTGCGGTACACCTCGACGTGCGCGTGGCGCACGTGTTCGAGCTCGCGGAGCCGTTCGGTTCGTCGGCGCTCGATCTCGGCGGCGCGTCGGCGCGAGCCGGGCACCGACCAGGCGGGACTCGTGGCGTCGATGACGGCGCGCTCGAGCGAAAGCGGTTCGCCGAGGTCGAAGGTGTGGAAGTCGGTCGGGTGCTGAGCCGCCATGTGCCCCACGCGGGTCCCGACGACCGGCACGGCCAGGTCGTAGCAGAGCTCGGCCCAGCCCGACTGGGTGCCGTGGCGATAGGGGAGCAGGCACGCGTCGAGATCCGCGAGCCAGGCGGCGAGCTCGTCGTCGTCCTGCCGCGGCCCTCTCTCGATACGTACGCCGTCGCATCCCTCGGCGAGGAGGACGATGGATGCCGCGGCCTCCTCGTCGCGGACGCGCTCGTTCATGCGCACGACGCCTTCGATCCGCGCGCCCTGCGCCCGCAGGTCCGCGATCGCGCGCACGAGTGTCGCCGTTGTCGCGACGCCGTCGATGTTGGGCCGGAGGTCTCGCAGATGGACTCCGACGCGCACGGTGTCGTGGGCGGTGCCCACCGGTCGCTCCGCCTCCCCCAGCAGTGTGGGGTGGGCGACCACGGTGGCGGTGCGCCCGGTGATCGCGGCCACCTCGTCGGCAGCGGAAGCCGTCAAGGTGATCAGCTCGTCGGCGGCATGCGCCAGCACCGCGAGACCGGCCCGGTGGGCGTCCTGCGACGACAGCTGCGGATTCTCGAGGTCGTGCACCGTGTAGACCAGCGGCTTGCCCAGACGCTCGAGTGCGGCGACGGTGAGCGCGAGCTCGTCCGCGGTGTAGGACTCGATTCCGAAGTGGACGTGCACGAGGTCGAACTCCGCGGCGTGCGCTTCAAGCCATTCGGGGAGCAGGACCTGGGGCGGCCACCACTGACCGGCGGGTGCGCCGGGCGGGGGCGGGTCGGCGAGAAGCCGCACGCGGGCAGGGTCCGCGACGGCGGTGACGTACGGATGGGCCGAGGGAACGGCCGCGACCTGGACCGGGGGGACGGTGGTGGCGACGATCTTGTCCTCCTCGAAGCGTTGCGTGCGTAGGGATGCGCGTACCGCATCACCAGGCACATCGCAATGCAACGGGGCGGTTGTGACGACGATGGCACCGACGGATACGTTCCTCATCATGGGTGGCAAGAGAGCGGGGCTGAACAGCCTTGCGGACCACGGTGACGCGGTGATAGCGCGACGAGCGCACTATGCCGCCTTCTTCGGCGATGAGACACCGCCCGCGGGCTTCGGCATCGTCGTCGGCAATTGCCAGGCCGAGTCGCTGCGCCTCGTGGTCTCGTCCGATGCGCTGCCCGCGATCCGGGTGCCCGCCGTGCACGAGCTCGACGCCGCCGACACCGCTCGACTGCACGCGTTGCTCTCGAAGGCGGCGTTCCTGGTCGCCCAGCCCATTCGCGACGACTACCGCGGCCTGCCCCTGGGCACCGCGCAGTTGCGCGGGTCGCTTTCCGCCGGCGCGCGGTCGGTGACCGTTCCCGCCATCCGGTACGCGGGCCTGCATCCCTTCCAAGCCGTCCTGCGCCTTCCCGCGTTCCCCGAGGACCCGCCGCTGGTCGCCTATCACGACGTGCGCACCGTCGCCGAGGCAGCGGGGCTCTCCGTTCCCGCGATGCTTCCCCCGGCCGCCGTCCGCTCGATCGCCGACGCCTCCGCCGCCGAACTGCGGCGCCGCGAGGGGATGGGCCTCGACATCGTGGCATCCGACCTCTTCGTCCCCGTCGTCGCCGACCTGATGCGAACCGTCAATCATCCGGGCAACGCCGTCTTCCTGCCGCTCGGCGAGCGCATCGCCGCGGCTCTGGGAAACCCTGGCGGGGGTGCCGATCCCGGCCGCCCCATCCTCGCTTCGGTGCGTGCGCCGCTCGAATCCTGGGTCGTCGACGCGTGGGCGCTCGATGAGGCCCCTCGAGAGGACTGGATCGTCGCCGGCGAAACGCTCGCCGCGGCTGTCGTGCGCGAGGCGCACCTCGCCTACTACCGCGAACGGCCCGCCCTGCTCGCCGCCGTCGTCGAGCGCATGACACCGCTCCTGCGCACCTGGGCGGCCGCGGCGTGACCGCTCCGACACCGGGGATGGATGCCACCCCCGTGCTCCTCGCCCAGTCCGGGCCGCACGGGGTCGCCGTCTACGCCCGAGAGATCGCGGTCGAGGTGCAGCGCGAGAGCCCCGGGACTCGCGTCGTGACCCCCGACGCGATCGCCGAGCTCGTCCCCGGAACCCCCGTGCACGCTCACGTCACGGATCGCCTGTGGGGTGCCTCTCCCGAGGAGGCCACGGAGCGCGTCCGAGAGCTGGCGCGGCGCCACCCGCTCACCGTCACCCTCCACGACGTGCCCCAGTCCTCCGACGGACCGCGCAACCTCCCGCGTCGCCGGGCGTTCTACCGCGGGGTGACGGAGGCGGCCGTGGGCGTCGCCGTGAACAGCGCCCATGAGCGCAGCCTTCTCCGCGAAGAAGGAGTCTGGACCGGCCCCGTCGAGGTCGTTCCCCTGCCGGTGGAGTCCTCGCCGGTCGGAGAGCGCCCCGTTCCCGACGAGTCCGTCGGCGTGCTCGGCTACTTTTACCCCGGCAAGGGGCACGACGAGGCGCTCGCTGCCGCTGCAGAAGCGGGTGTGAAGAGGCTGACCGTGCTCGGTCGCGCCTCGGACGGACATGCCGACGACCTCTCCGCCTTCGTCGGGCGGGCCGCGGCAGCCGGGGTCGCTGTCGAGGTCACCGGTTGGCTCGACGAGGCCGACATGGCCTCCCGTGTCCGCCGCGTCGCCGTCCCCGTGATCGCGCACCGCCATGTCTCCGCTTCCGGCTCTCTCGCCTCGTGGATCGGCTGGGGGCGTCGCCCTCTCGCCGTGCGCAACCGGTACGTGGACGAGATGGCCGCTCTCCGCCCCGGCACGGTGAGCACGGTCGACGAGGCGGGCCTCGCCGACGCCATCGCGTTCGCGCGCGCCACCGGTGACAGCACGTGGCACGGCATCCATCCCGTGCCCTTCGGGCGAAGCGACGCCGCTCGCGCCTACCTGGACTGGTGGGGAGCCCTCACCGCATGAGCGACACCTGGAACGACCGGATGCCGTGGGTCCCCGGCAACCGCTGGGACCTGCTCGCTCACCGCGAGCCCGAGCCTCCGCGCGTGAGTGTGATCGTCACGCACTACGCCCAGCCGACCGAGCTGCAGCGCACCCTCATCGCGCTCGCTCGCCAGGACCACCCGGCTGACCGTCTCGAGGTCATCGTGGCCGACGACGGTTCGGCCGAGACGCCGGTCGTGCCCGCGGGGGTGCGTCTGGTCCGCCAGGAAGACCGCGGCTTCCGTGCCGCCGCGGCGCGGAACCTCGGAGCAGCGGCGGCATCCGGTGACGTGCTGTGTTTCCTCGATGCCGACACGACGCCGGAGCCGGATTACGTTCGCCGGCTCACGCGCCTGCCCGCGTTGCTCCTCGAGGCGGTGACCGTGGGGCGACGGCGTCACGCCGACCTGGCGGGAGCGAGCGTCGACGCGCCGATCGCCGCGCTCGGCCCGGTTCGCGAGTTGACCGAGCCGGCCTGGCTCCGCGACGCCTATGCCGCGAGTCGAAATCTGCTGGACGCCGACGACCGGTCGTACCGCCACGTCATCAGCGCGGTACTCGCGTGTTCCCGGGCCTTCTTCGAAGAGGTGGGCGGGTTCGACGAGACGTTCTCCACCTACGGCGGAGAAGACTGGGAGTGGGCGCACCGCGCGTGGCAGGCGGGGGGAGTGCTCGCTCACGTTCCGGATGCCGTGGCCTGGCACGACGGTCCCGATTGGGCCGGCCGCCCCGAGGAGCACGCCGCGCAGGGCAACAGGCAGACCCTCAGCCTGGCCGAGAAGATCCCGATCGAAGGGTCGCGGCCCCGTGGATTGCTGTCACGAGCCATCGACGTGGAAGTACATCTCCCCACGGGGATCCCCGCCGATGCCGCCTTCCTCTCCGTGGACTCCCTGCTCGCGGCCCTTCCTCATCTGCGCGTCGTGACGGATGCCGCCGACCAACCCCTGCTCGCGGCCGACCCGCGGGTGACCCCCGCGGGGGGTGTCGATCCCCGGGTGACGGTCGAACTCGAGCAGCCGATCGTGGTCCTGGATGCCGCCCCCTTCGCGAGGGCTCTCGCCCTGCTGTCGAGTGCCGAGGTCGGAGGAGTCGTGTTCGTCACCGGCGAGGGTGAGACCGTGGGCCGCGCGGCGAATCGACGGGCGCGTCGTCGCGCGAAGCGCTGGGGTACGGATGACGCGCTCGACACCGTGAGGGTTCGCGTGGAGGGCGCGCACATCGTCGGCGCGCGCCCGCACCTCGAAGCCTGGGTCGGCGCGTGGGGAGGGCCAGACAGGTATCTCTGACCCGCGTCGAGCCCTCGCGAACGAGCGCGACACGCCCGGGACGTGCCTGGATTCGACGGGTCGGTCGTTCCCGCGTAACTTATTACTTGTTCGCCCCACAGGGGAGAGCGGAGCGGCCAAAAGGCCCCGCGTCCTCTCAAGTAGCGAACCGCCCCCCAACACCAGCACTTGAGAGTTTCGACTCTTTGGTGTACAGTTGGGATCCTGCCAATCGGCACACCTCCTCACTGCAGCGAAGTCCTTTCTTGGTCTTTGCGAGACGTGATCGGCGTGTCGTCATGGTGGACATATTGAAGTGAACTGCCTCACGGGTAGGTCGAGAGATCGTTTCTGTGGGTGCGTCCGTTCCTTGAGAACTCAACAGCGTGCACTTGTCAAATGCCAATTTATTCCTCGTCGGTCTTCGGATCGCGAGAAATTCCTTTGGATCAAAGTCCAACCCTTTCGGGGGTTGGCGTGAAATTCGTCAGTAATGATGTTTTTCTTTGGTCAGTTTCAAACTCGCTGCGGCCCCGTTTTCCCGGTGGTTGTATGCATTTCTTTTTTACGGAGAGTTTGATCCTGGCTCAGGATGAACGCTGGCGGCGTGCTTAACACATGCAAGTCGAACGGTGAAGCCAAGCTTGCTTGGTGGATCAGTGGCGAACGGGTGAGTAACACGTGAGCAACCTGCCCTGGACTCTGGGATAAGCGCTGGAAACGGCGTCTAATACTGGATATGAGACGTGATCGCATGGTCGTGTTTGGAAAGATTTTTCGGTCTGGGATGGGCTCGCGGCCTATCAGCTTGTTGGTGAGGTAATGGCTCACCAAGGCGTCGACGGGTAGCCGGCCTGAGAGGGTGACCGGCCACACTGGGACTGAGACACGGCCCAGACTCCTACGGGAGGCAGCAGTGGGGAATATTGCACAATGGGCGAAAGCCTGATGCAGCAACGCCGCGTGAGGGATGACGGCCTTCGGGTTGTAAACCTCTTTTAGCAGGGAAGAAGCGAAAGTGACGGTACCTGCAGAAAAAGCGCCGGCTAACTACGTGCCAGCAGCCGCGGTAATACGTAGGGCGCAAGCGTTATCCGGAATTATTGGGCGTAAAGAGCTCGTAGGCGGTTTGTCGCGTCTGCTGTGAAATCCCGAGGCTCAACCTCGGGCCTGCAGTGGGTACGGGCAGACTAGAGTGCGGTAGGGGAGATTGGAATTCCTGGTGTAGCGGTGGAATGCGCAGATATCAGGAGGAACACCGATGGCGAAGGCAGATCTCTGGGCCGTAACTGACGCTGAGGAGCGAAAGGGTGGGGAGCAAACAGGCTTAGATACCCTGGTAGTCCACCCCGTAAACGTTGGGAACTAGTTGTGGGGACCATTCCACGGTTTCCGTGACGCAGCTAACGCATTAAGTTCCCCGCCTGGGGAGTACGGCCGCAAGGCTAAAACTCAAAGGAATTGACGGGGACCCGCACAAGCGGCGGAGCATGCGGATTAATTCGATGCAACGCGAAGAACCTTACCAAGGCTTGACATATACGAGAACGGGCCAGAAATGGTCAACTCTTTGGACACTCGTAAACAGGTGGTGCATGGTTGTCGTCAGCTCGTGTCGTGAGATGTTGGGTTAAGTCCCGCAACGAGCGCAACCCTCGTTCTATGTTGCCAGCACGTAATGGTGGGAACTCATGGGATACTGCCGGGGTCAACTCGGAGGAAGGTGGGGATGACGTCAAATCATCATGCCCCTTATGTCTTGGGCTTCACGCATGCTACAATGGCCGGTACAAAGGGCTGCAATACCGTGAGGTGGAGCGAATCCCAAAAGCCGGTCCCAGTTCGGATTGAGGTCTGCAACTCGACCTCATGAAGTCGGAGTCGCTAGTAATCGCAGATCAGCAACGCTGCGGTGAATACGTTCCCGGGTCTTGTACACACCGCCCGTCAAGTCATGAAAGTCGGTAACACCTGAAGCCGGTGGCCCAACCCTTGTGGAGGGAGCCGTCGAAGGTGGGATCGGTAATTAGGACTAAGTCGTAACAAGGTAGCCGTACCGGAAGGTGCGGCTGGATCACCTCCTTTCTAAGGAGCATCTGACGCCCTGTAATGGGGTTGTTCAGGCGCCGGATCAGACCGAATGTGTCTGCCGGTTAGCTCATGGGTGGAACATTTGACTTGGTGTCGGGGACGAGGTTCTCGGGTTTAGTACGTGGCTTGCCACTGGAACGATCTGGTTCGGAGTTGTCGATACATGCACGCTGTTGGGTCCTGAGGGGCCGGGCGCTGATCGCGTCAGTCGTATGGCTGGTGGTGGTTGGTGGCTGTTCCTCGAGGGCCTGCTTCGGTACCGGTGTTCCGGTGGCTGGGGTGGGTACCGCCCGTACTTTGAGAACTACACAGTGGACGCGAGCATCTTCGACATGAGCCTTTTGGTTTGTGTCGTGAAGATGATCTTAAAGATCATTAGTCAATTTTTTGACGATTCAACTCATGTGATTTCAAGTCTTTAAGAGCAAACGGTGGATGCCTTGGCATCTGGAGCCGAAGAAGGACGTAGCAATCTGCGATAAGCCTCGGGGAACTGATAAGCGAGTTTTGATCCGAGGGTGTCCGAATGGGGAAACCCCGCCAGGGCGCGTGCGTACCTGGTGACTCCCGCCTGAATATATAGGGCGGGTAGAGGGAACGTGGGGAAGTGAAACATCTCAGTACCCACAGGAAGAGAAAGCAAAAGCGATTCCGTAAGTAGTGGCGAGCGAAACCGGAAGAGGCTAAACCTAGCGTGTGTGATAGCCGGCAGGCGTTGCATGTTGGGGGTTGTGGGACTTTTCTGATTGTTCTGCCGAATGATCGACGTGACAAGAGGGTATAGACGAACGGTTTTGAATGGCCGGTCATAGAGGGTGCGAACCCCGTAGTCGAAATGCCTGTTCTTGGCGTGAAGAGTATCCCAAGTAGCACGGGGCCCGAGAAATCCCGTGTGAATCTGTCAGGACCACCTGATAAGCCTAAATACTCCCAGGTGACCGATAGCGGACAAGTACCGTGAGGGAAAGGTGAAAAGTACCCCGGGAGGGGAGTGAAATAGTACCTGAAACCGTTTGCTTACAAACCGTTGGAGCCTCCTTAGTAGGGGTGACAGCGTGCCTTTTGAAGAATGAGCCTGCGAGTTAGCGATACGTGGCGAGGTTAACCCGAGTGGGGTAGCCGTAGCGAAAGCGAGTCTGAATAGGGCGATTCAGTCGCGTGTCCTAGACCCGAAGCGAAGTGATCTATCCATGGCCAGGTTGAAGCGACGGTAAGACGTCGTGGAGGACCGAACCCACTTAGGTTGAAAACTGAGGGGATGAGCTGTGGATAGGGGTGAAAGGCCAATCAAACTTCGTGATAGCTGGTTCTCTCCGAAATGCATTTAGGTGCAGCGTTGCGTGTTTCTTGCCGGAGGTAGAGCTACTGGATGGCCGATGGGCCCTACAAGGTTACTGACGTCAGCCAAACTCCGAATGCCGGTAAGTGAGAGCGCAGCAGTGAGACTGTGGGGGATAAGCTTCATAGTCGAGAGGGAAACAACCCAGACCACCAACTAAGGTCCCTAAGCGCGTGCTAAGTGGGAAAGGATGTGGAGTTGCTTTGACAACCAGGAGGTTGGCTTAGAAGCAGCCACCCTTGAAAGAGTGCGTAATAGCTCACTGGTCAAGTGATTCCGCGCCGACAATGTAACGGGGCTCAAGCACGCCACCGAAGTTGTGGCATTGACATTTTTGGTAGGCCTTCGTGGTCCAGCCGTGTTGATGGGTAGGAGAGCGTCGTGTGGCGAGTGAAGCGGCGGGGTGACCCAGCCGTGGACGCTACACGAGTGAGAATGCAGGCATGAGTAGCGAAAGACGTGTGAGAAACACGTCCTCCGAAAGACCAAGGGTTCCAGGGTCAAGCTAATCTTCCCTGGGTAAGTCGGGACCTAAGGCGAGGCCGACAGGCGTAGTCGATGGACAACGGGTTGATATTCCCGTACCGGCGAAGAACCGCCCAAGCTAATCCAGTGGTGCTAAGAGTCCTAGCTCGGAATGTTGTTGATCCCTTCGGGGTGAGACGCGTCCGTGTGAACGCTCGACCCCATGCTGGTGCGGCTAGCGTATTAACAGGTGTGACGCAGGAAGGTAGCCCAAGCCAGGCGATGGTAGTCCTGGTGCAAGTGCGTAGGCCGAGTGATAGGCAAATCCGTCACTCATACAGGCTGAGACACGATGCGGATAAAAAGTGGGTGATCCTATGCTGCCGAGAAAAGCATCGACGCGAGGTTCTAGCCGCCCGTACCCCAAACCGACTCAGGTGGTCAGGTAGAGAATACCAAGGAGATCGAGAGAATCGTGGTTAAGGAACTCGGCAAAATGCCCCCGTAACTTCGGTAGAAGGGGGGGCCATCCACTTATTAGGACTTGCTCCGAAAGGGTGTGGTGGCCGCAGAGACTAGTGGGTAGCGACTGTTTACTAAAAACACAGGTCCGTGCCAAGTCGCAAGACGATGTATACGGACTGACGCCTGCCCGGTGCTGGAAGGTTAAGAGGACCGGTTAGCCGCAAGGCGAAGCTGAGAATTTAAGCCCCAGTAAACGGCGGTGGTAACTATAACCATCCTAAGGTAGCGAAATTCCTTGTCGGGTAAGTTCCGACCTGCACGAATGGCGTAACGACTTCCCAACTGTCTCAACCGCGAACTCGGCGAAATTGCATTACGAGTAAAGATGCTCGTTACGCGCAGCAGGACGGAAAGACCCCGTGACCTTTACTACAGCTTGGTATTGGTGTTCGGTGTGGCTTGTGTAGGATAGGTGGGAGACGGTGAAGCATTCACGCCAGTGAGTGTGGAGTCATTGTTGAAATACCACTCTGGTCACTCTGGATATCTAACTTAGGACCGTGATCCGGTTCAGGGACAGTGCCTGGTGGGTAGTTTAACTGGGGCGGTTGCCTCCCAAAATGTAACGGAGGCGCCCAAAGGTTCCCTCAACCTGGTTGGCAATCAGGTGGCGAGTGTAAGTGCACAAGGGAGCTTGACTGTGAGACTGACAGGTCGAGCAGGGACGAAAGTCGGGACTAGTGATCCGGCAGTGGCTTGTGGAAGCGCTGTCGCTCAACGGATAAAAGGTACCTCGGGGATAACAGGCTGATCTTGCCCAAGAGTCCATATCGACGGCATGGTTTGGCACCTCGATGTCGGCTCGTCGCATCCTGGGGCTGGAGTAGGTCCCAAGGGTTGGGCTGTTCGCCCATTAAAGCGGTACGCGAGCTGGGTTTAGAACGTCGTGAGACAGTTCGGTCCCTATCCGCTGCGCGCGTAGGAAGTTTGAGAGGATCTGACCCTAGTACGAGAGGACCGGGTTGGACGAACCTCTGGTGTGTCAGTTGTTCCGCCAGGAGCACCGCTGATTAGCTACGTTCGGGATGGATAACCGCTGAAAGCATCTAAGCGGGAAGCCGGCCTCAAGATGAGACTTCCATACCATTTATGGTGAGAGGCTCCCAGCCAGACTACTGGGTTGATAGGCCGGATGTGGAAGCGTAGTAATACGTGAAGCTGACCGGTACTAATAAGCCGATGACTTGATAACACACCTGTTTTTGGTGCTTGCGTCCACTGGTGGTTCTCGATGTACGGTCGGGAACTCAACAATGATCATGTCGTTGTTGGTTTTGAAACATCAATAGTGTTTCGGCGGCCATAGCGAGAGGGAAACGCCCGGTTACATTCCGAACCCCGAAGCTAAGCCTCTCAGCCCCGATGGTACTGCAAGGGGGACCCTGTGGGAGAGTAGGACACCGCCGG